>NZ_SHLG01000001.1:0-3702500 GCF_004217425.1 Streptomyces sp. CNZ301 | reverse complement strand
ACTGTTTACTAAAAACACAGGTCCGTGCGAAGCCGTAAGGCGATGTATACGGACTGACGCCTGCCCGGTGCTGGAACGTTAAGGGGACCGGTTAGTCACATTTCGGTGTGGCGAAGCTGAGAACTTAAGCGCCAGTAAACGGCGGTGGTAACTATAACCATCCTAAGGTAGCGAAATTCCTTGTCGGGTAAGTTCCGACCTGCACGAATGGCGTAACGACTTCTTGACTGTCTCAACCATAGGCCCGGTGAAATTGCACTACGAGTAAAGATGCTCGTTTCGCGCAGCAGGACGGAAAGACCCCGGGACCTTTACTACAGCTTGATATTGGTGTTCGGTTCGGTTTGTGTAGGATAGGTGGGAGACTGTGATACTCGCACGCCAGTGTGGGTGGAGTCGTTGTTGAAATACCACTCTGATCGTGCTGGATGTCTAACCTGGGTCCGTGATCCGGATCAGGGACAGTGTCTGGTGGGTAGTTTAACTGGGGCGGTTGCCTCCTAAAATGTAACGGAGGCGCCCAAAGGTTCCCTCAGCCTGGTTGGTCATCAGGTGGTGAGTGTAAGTGCACAAGGGAGCTTGACTGTGAGACTGACGGGTCGAGCAGGGACGAAAGTCGGGACTAGTGATCCGGCGGTGGCTTGTGGAAGCGCCGTCGCTCAACGGATAAAAGGTACCCCGGGGATAACAGGCTGATCTTCCCCAAGAGTCCATATCGACGGGATGGTTTGGCACCTCGATGTCGGCTCGTCGCATCCTGGGGCTGGAGTCGGTCCCAAGGGTTGGGCTGTTCGCCCATTAAAGCGGTACGCGAGCTGGGTTTAGAACGTCGTGAGACAGTTCGGTCCCTATCCGCTGCGCGCGTAGGAGTCTTGAGAAGGGCTGTCCCTAGTACGAGAGGACCGGGACGGACGGACCTCTGGTGTGCCAGTTGTCCTGCCAAGGGCATGGCTGGTTGGCTACGTTCGGGAGGGATAACCGCTGAAAGCATCTAAGCGGGAAGCCTGCTTCGAGATGAGGACTCCCACCCCCTGTGTGGGGTTAAGGCTCCCGGGAGATGACCGGGTTGATAGGCCGGATATGGAAGACCCGTGAGGGTTGGAGTTGACCGGTACTAATAAGCCGAGGGCTTGACCACAGATTCTTTTTGCTCGCGTCCACTGTGCGGTATCTGAAACAACAACCATGGTTGTTTGAGAATCCTGAATTGAACAGTGTGTACTGGTACACAGGTTTCCCCCGCTGTGGTGGGGGGTGTGTTTCGGTGGTCATAGCGTGAGGGAAACGCCCGGTTACTTTCCGAACCCGGAAGCTAAGCCTTACTGCGCCGATGGTACTGCATGCGGGAGCGTGTGGGAGAGTAGGACACCGCCGAACTCTTTGTAGGAGAAGCCCCGTTGGAGGGTGGCACAGCCACCACACCAACGGGGCTTCTTCATGTGCCCGTACAGTTGCCGCATGGGCAGCTATGACGTGGTCGTCTTCGACAACGACGGTGTGCTGGTGGACAGCGAGCCGATCTCCAATCGCGTACTCGCCGAGTATCTGACGGAGTTGGGGCATCCGACCACGTTCGAGGAGTCGGTCCGGGATTACATGGGTGCGGCCGTGCACCGCATTCACGACCTGGTGCTGGAGCGGTCGGGGCGCCGGCTGCCGGACGACTTCGATGAGACTTTCCACGGCCGCGTGTTCGCCGCTTTCCGGCGCGAGTTGAACGCCGTCGGCGGCGTGCACGACGTGCTCGCGAAACTGGACGCGGACGGTGTGCCGTACTGCGTCGCTTCCTCCGGGAGCCATGAGCGGATCAGGGTCGCGCTGGGCAGGACGGGGCTGTCCGCGTACTTCGGGGAGGGGCGCATTTTCAGCGCGCAGGACGTGGGCCGGGGCAAGCCGGCGCCGGACCTCTTCCTGCTGGCCGCGGAGAAGATGGGTGTGCGGCCTGATCGGTGCGCAGTCGTCGAGGACAGTCCGTTGGGGGTGCGGGCCGCGCTCGCGGCGGGCATGGACGTCTACGGATTCACATCGATGACGCCTAGCGAGAAGCTCGTCGGCGCCACCGCCCATTTCTCCCGCATGGAGGAACTGCCGGCGCTGCTCTCGTAGGGCAGGGCGATTCCGGGCGGCCTCTGTGATACGTCCCCGGACCATGCCGGTACGGTGGCGGGATGAGTGGCGGCGCACAGTTGATGTGGGACGAGGCAGTCACCGGTTACGACTTCGGGCCGGGACACCCGATGAATCCGGTGCGGTTGGCGCTGACGATGCGGCTCGTCGAGGCGTTGGGGCTCGACTCCCACAAGGACCTGAAGGTGACCGCCGCGAAGGCGGCCGGGGAATCGACGCTGCGGCTGGTACACAGACAGGACTACATCGACGCGGTGCGGCGCATCTCCGCCGATCCGGGTTCGGCGACGGGCCAGTTCGGGGTGGGCACGCCGGACGATCCCGCGTTCGCCGGGATGCACGAGGCGTCGGCGCTGATCGCTGGGCAGTCGGTGGCTGCCGCCGACGCCGTGTGGCGCGGAGAGGTGAAGCACGGCGTCAACTTCTCCGGTGGCCTGCACCACGCGATGCACGCGTCCGCTGCCGGGTTCTGCATCTACAACGACGCGGCGCTGGCCATCGCCCGTCTCCTGGAGAACGGGGCGGAGCGTGTCGCGTACGTCGACGTGGACGTGCACCACGGGGACGGCGTCCAGGACGCGTTCTGGAACGACCCGCGCGTTCTGACGATCTCTCTGCACGAGCACCCGCGGATGCTGTTCCCCGGTACCGGCTGGCCCGAGGAGAACGGCGGCCCGGACGCCGAGGGCACAGCGGTGAACGTGGCGCTTCCGGCCGGCACCGGCGACGAGGGCTGGCTGCGGGCGCTGCACGGCGTGGTGCCCGAACTCCTCGCCGAATTCCGGCCACAGGCGCTCGTCACCCAGCACGGTGCGGACACGCACTTCGAGGACCCGCTGGCTCATCTGGCCGTCAGCGTGGACGCGCACCGCCTCGCCGCCGAGGCACTCCACGGCTGGGCGCACGAGTACGCGGACGGGCGCTGGGTGGCGCTCGGCGGCGGAGGGTACGCCGTGTTCGACGTCGTACCGCGCACATGGACGCACCTGGTGGCGATCGCCGCGGGTGCGCCCGTACCGCCGGAGACGGAAGTGCCGGAGGGCTGGCGGGAGTTGGTGTACGCACGCACCGGCACTCCGGCGGCTCCGCAGCGGATGACGGACGGGCGCCACCCGGTGTGCCGCGTGTGGTCCGACACGGGCTACGACCCCGCCGACGCCCTCGACCGGGCGGTGCAGGCGACGAGGATGGCGGTCTTCCCGGCACGTGGGCTGATGCCGTAGCCGCGGGGGCTCCGCACAAGGATTCGCCAGGTGGTCGCGGGCCGGAGAACGGGCGACAGGGGGCTCCGGCCGCCAGCATGGACGGTGTGCTGTGCAGCGGTGGATCACATGCGGGGAGCTGGGCGGGCGATGTTCCGCCCGAGGTGGACGAACTCCGTGCGCATCTCCTCGCCTCCCGGCTCGCCGGCACGACGGCGACCAGCCGGGAGAAGAGTCTGTGCCGCTACCGGCTCTTCGCGGCCCGTGACCCGCGGGCACTGATCGGTCTCGAACCGGAACGTGAGTGGCGCGTCCCGGAGTTGCTCGCACTTATGGCTGAAACCTGTGGTGTCTCGGGGGATGCGGCTACTGTCACGGGACTCGACACCATCGATCCCGAGCGCACCATCGCCGCGCTGGACGCCTTCGCCGACCGGCTGCGAAGTGCGGCTGAGCGGCGCCTTCCCGTGCTCCTGGGCACGGGGCACCCCGAGCGTCTGCTGGGCTTCTACGCCACATTGGCCTCAGCTCTGTCATCGGCGGGATGCACTCTCCTCACATCAGCGAGGGGGAGACGTATCGACATAACGACCCGGTTCGGCGTACGTACTCTCATCCTTGGCTACGCACGGGGAGTTGCACTGATACACGAACCCGGCGTGCGCCCCGGAGGTGATGCGCCTGGTGTGCACACGCATTCGCCCCTGCCGCTGCGCACGGTGCTCGCGGCGGCGATGACCGACGGCGAGCCGTTGCCACGTCTGGTCATCGGGGACCACGGATGGGTCTGTGCGGCAGGTCAGTTGGGTATTGAGGCCATCGGGCCCGCAGATACGGATGATCCGGCGCCGTTCGTGGGCCAGGCCGAGGGGAGGGTGTCAGTCGCGGTACCTGTCGATGACGCTGCGCGGTCCGACAGCTACCGTCCGCTGGCGCGCTATGTACTCAATCGAGCGTGTCTGTCACAGTAGGAGGCCGATCGCTACTCCTCTTCCCCACTTGCATCACCCGCCCCTAATCTGGGGAGGAGCGCGCATGCGAGCGGGAGTCGCCGGAAGGGGAAGCCGGTGACCGACATGTGCGGAAGGTTCAGGTGTGACATGGCTGCTGGCAAGGGACCTCTCAACGAGGTCAACTTTCTGACCGTGGCGGAAGTCGCCTCGGTGATGCGAGTGTCCAAGATGACCGTGTACCGGCTGGTGCACAGCGGTCATCTGCCGGCGATCCGGGTGGGCAGGTCCTTCCGGGTCCCAGAGCAGGCCGTCCATGAATACCTCCAGGAATCCTATGTGGGGGTGGAAACGGCCTGAAGGTGTCGCGCGGCGACCCTCGGATTACGGGCCGCGCCCGGCGGCGGGTAGGCTGGGCCTTCATGTAGGTCGTGTGGGCTCGGACGCCCCGCGCCGAGTGAAGACAGTTCTCTCCGTTCCGGACGGAGATGATTTGTGAGCGAGGGTTGTCGTGGGCTCAGTAATCAAGAAGCGCCGTAAGCGGATGGCGAAGAAGAAGCACCGCAAGCTCCTGAAGCGCACGCGAGTTCAGCGTCGCAACAAGAAGTGAGCGAGCGCCGAGTTCGTCGGTGACCGCCGTTCTGCTGCCCGCACCAGGTGTGCGGTGCGGTGGGGCGGCGGTTTTCGTCTGGCCGGGGCTGCTGCGTTTCGGGTGGCTGCGTTTCGCGTAGGCGTGTGCGGACAGGCGTCAACCGGAACCGCGGTACCGGAGTCTGCGGGCGCGCGGAGGCCCGGCTTCACGCCGCACGGTCCGCGAGCGGGCGTCACGGGAGGGATCTTGGGCAGGGTCGTACTGGTCACCGGCGTCGCCCGGCAGCTGGGTGGCCGATTCGCGCGCCGTGTCCAGCGGGAGCCCGATGTGGACCGTGTCGTCGGCGTCGACATCACCGAGCCCGTGCACCACTTGGGCGGCGCCGAGTTCGTGCCGGCGGACATCCGGCAGCCCGACATCGCCGGCGTGCTGGCGCAGTACGGCGTCGACACCGTCGTCCACATGGATGTGCATGGGTCGCCGCCGTCGGTGCCCGGGGTCGGCAGCCGCGGCTCGGTCAAGGAAGTCAACGTCATAGGCACCATGCAGCTGCTCGGTGCCTGCCAGAAGGCGCCGTCGGTGCGACGGTTCGTCGTGAAGTCGACGACGAGCGTGTACGGCGGGGCGCCGCGCGACCCGGCCGTCTTCGACGAGTCCATGCCGGCCAAGTCGCTGCCCAGCGGCGGCTTCGCGAAGGACGCGGTCGAGGTGGAGGCCTATGTGCGCGGCTTCGCCCGGCGCCGCCCCGACGTGTCCGTCACGGTGCTGCGGTTCGCACATGTGCTGGGCCCGTCCGTGGACTCGCCTCTCGCGGCGTACTTCGCGCTTCCGGTGCTGCCGACCGTGCTCGGCTACGATCCGCGGCTTCAGTTCGTCCACGAGGACGACGCCATCGAGGTGCTGCGCCTGGCGGCGCGCGAGCCCCGGCGCGGGACGCTCAGCGCCGGGACGTTCAACATCGCCGGGGACGGAACGCTCCTGCTCTCCCAGTGCGCGCGGCGGCTCGGGCGTCCGACCGTGCCGATGCTGCTTCCCGCGATCCGCTGGGGCAGGTCGCTGCTGCAGTCGGTCGGTGCGACGGACTTCTCGCCGGAGCAGGTGCGGCTGCTGACGCACGGACGCGTCGTGCGTACGGCCCAGATGCGCGAAGTCCTCGGTTTCGAGCCGCGGTTCACGACGGGCGAGACGCTGGCGGCCTTCGCGCGCAGCCGCGGGCCGGGACTGCTGCCGCCGGAGACTCTGGCCCGTACGGTCGACAGACTGGCTGACATGCTGGAGCCACCGGAGGTTGAAGGGCAGGACGAGGAGGTCGGTCGGCGTGGCTGATGCGAAGGTCATTCCGTTCGGGTCTCCGGACGACGGGCACGAGCGGCGAGGCGGGCACCAGCGTCACGACGCGCGCGGGGAGTCACGCGGCGAGCGGCATCTGCGCGCAGGGCAGGCGGACACGGGCGGCAGCGGCGCCGATTCCGGGACGGGCACCGACGCCGGTGCGGCCTCCGGTGGCCGGGAACGCGCCGGAGGCGCCGGTGGCACGGAGGGCGGCTGGGAGGGCAGGGCCGCGCAGGCGCTGGCCTTCCTCCGCAGGCGGGTCACCGGCGAATACGAGGTCGACGACTTCGGCTACGACCCCGAGCTGACCGACCAGGTGCTGATGTCGCTGCTGCGGCCCCTGTACGAGAAGTACTTCAGGGTCGAGGTGCGGGGTGTCGAGAACATTCCCGCCGAGGGCTCGGCGCTCATCGTCTCCAACCATTCGGGCACGCTGCCGCTCGACGGCCTGATGATGCAGGTCGCCGTGCACGACCACCATCCGGCGGGCCGTCATCTGCGGCTGCTCGCGGCGGACCTCGTCTTCGTGCTGCCCGTCGTCAACGCCCTGGCGCGCAAGGCGGGGCACACGCTGGCCTGTTCGCAGGACGCCGCCGCGCTGCTGGAGCGGGGCGAGGTCGTCGGCGTCATGCCGGAGGGGTTCAAGGGGCTGGGCAAGCCGTTCTCGGAGCGCTACAAGCTGCAGCGGTTCGGGCGCGGCGGCTTCGTGTCGACCGCTCTGCGGGCCGGGGCCCCGATCGTGCCGTGCTCGGTCGTCGGCGCGGAGGAGATATTCCCGATGGTGGGCAACGCCAAGACGCTCGCCAGGCTGCTGGGCTTTCCGTACTTCCCGGTGACGCCGACGTTCCCCTGGCTGGGGCCGCTGGGGGCCCTGCCGCTGCCGACGAAGTGGACCATCCAGTTCGGTGAGCCGATCCCGACGGACGGCTATCCGGCGGGCTCGGCCGAGGACCCCATGCTGGTTTTCAACCTCACGGACCAGATACGCGAGACGATCCAGCACACGCTTTACAAGCTGCTGGTGCAGCGGAGGTCGGTGTTCTTCTAGGCGTAGGCGCGCGGGAGCGGGCCGGCGGTGGGGCCGAATGCGTAAGCCCTGCCGCCGTTCGTGACCCTCCCAGGGGTTATGGGACGAGCAACGCCCCTCCCGCGTCCCGGACTTCACCGCCGGGTGCGCCGAAGGGGCGTTGCCTGCGCCGCTTCTGCCGCCGCTGTGCCGGCCGCGCTACTTGCCGTTCTCCGAGAGCCTCTTCAGCCCCGGCAGCACGTCGGGGACGATGGGCGGCAGCGTGACCTGCGGGTCGGGCTGCGCGTCGCGGTCCGAGCCAGGGTGCGACGGATTCCCGTCCGCATCCCGGTCCGGGTCCAGGAGGCCGCCACCGCCGATGAGTTCGCCGTCACGGGAATCCGAACCGGACGGTGAGGGTTCGCCGCTCCGGCCGTCCTCGTGTCCCTCGTCGTAGGAGCGGGACGAGGACGGCGACGACGGCCCGGCAGACGTACGGCCGTGACCGTGCCGGCCTTCGCCGCCCTGACCCTGCTCCCGCGACGACTCCTCGCGGGAGCCGGAGAGCAGACCCGCGATCGGGCTGATGTCGTGATCCATGTCGTCGAAGACGGAGCTCACCTCGTCGCCGACCGCCGAGAGTTGAGGGGGGAGGTTCTGCCGGAGCTTCGCCCAGCTCTCCCGGTTCCCCGTACTGAAGGACGAGAGCGAACGCATCGGCGCGATGCTGCCGTCCCGCTCGTACGCCGCCCGGAGCAGGTGGTGCCCCTCGGAGGCGTCGTAGCGCATCGCGGCGAGGGCCCTGCGGACCTTGCCCACCGACTCGTCGTCCAGCTCGGCACCGCCTCGTGCCCGCTCCATCAGGCGGCGGGCCTCGCGCAGCCTCGCCGACGCGTGGTCCAGATGCACCTGGCCGCGGTCCGTCCCGTCGTCGGCGAAGTCCAGGCGCAGATCCTCCATGCCGCGCTTGAGGCCGTACAGCGAGTCACCCGGCAGGGCCTCGCTGCTCGCCGCGGCGACGCCGCCGAGCGCGGACGCGGCGACGCCGACGCCGAGGCCGCCCGCGGCGATCCCCTTGCCCAGACGGGAGTTGGGGCGGAGCTTGCTCAACGGGCCTGTGGCGGGGGCGCGATGGGTGCCCTTCCTGGCGCCCCGGCCGTCCCGCTGCGGCGGGACCTGCCGGGCGCGGGCCTCCGGCGAGGCGAACTCCGCCTCCATGGCGGCGATCAGCTGCGCCCGCTGAACGGTCTTGACGTCGGGCGCCAGCGCCGGCCGGGGAACCGAGCGGAGCCTCTCCGCCAGGCCCAGCAGCTGTTCGGGCGCGGTGTCCCCGGCTTCCCCGGGCGAGCTGTCCGCCGCGGGCGAGCTCTCCGCCGCGCCCGCGTGGGGCGCCGCACTGTCGCCGGTCTTGAACGGACCGACGGGTGCGGGCGCGGGAACGGGAACGCGCAGGGGCGCGGGTGCAGTGACGCCCCGGCTCCCGACCTCAGCCGTCCGGCCGTCCGCCCGGGCCTCGTCGAGCTCCTGCTCATCCAGGCCTTGGGCGAAGGCGGCGGCTCGCTTGCTCGCGGCTGCGGACCCGATCACGGGCGGCACCTCCTCTCGTCAGCACGGTCCACTCCCCACCACGGATGGAAGGCTGTGGGCAAAGCGCTCATGTTCACTCGAAAGTGGGAGCGAACCCTTGCGCGCCACGGGTGCGGGGAGATTGCACCCCCACAACGAGCGGCAAGCCACTCGGGTTACGGACTCACGATGATGTGACCACATGCATGCGCGGAGTCACCCTGTGGTGAACGGCAAGCACGGCAAAAGCGGGTGAATAGGCATCGCGCAGGGCGAGTTGGCGTCAGCGCGCATCCTGCGGCAGGAGCCGGGCGAGGGTGCGGACCGCCCGGTACTGGAGGGTCTTGATGGCGCCCTCGTTCTTCCCCATGGCGCGGGCCGTCTCGGCGACGGACAGGCCCTGGAGGAAGCGGAGCGTGACGCACTCCTGCTGCTGCGGGTTGAGCCTGCGCACGGCCTCCAGCAGGGCGGCGTTGGAGAGCGACTCGAGGACCGAATCCTCCGGGCTGCGCTCGACCTCGTTGGCGTCGAGCATCTCGCCGGTGGTGACCTCGAGCCGGAAGCGGCTCGATTTGAAGTGATCGGCGACGAGATTGCGGGCGATGGTGACGAGCCACGCGCCGAAGTCCCGGCCCTGCCATGTGAAGGTGCCGATGCGCCGCAGCGCCCGGAGGAACGTCTCGCTCGTGAGGTCCTCGGCCGTCGCCTTGCCGCCGACGCGGTAGTAGATGTACCGGTACACCGTGTCGCTGTACTGGTCGTAGAGGCGGCCGAAGGCCTCCGCCTCCCCGGCCTGCGCCCGCTCGACGAGGTCCATCATCCGGCGGCTGTCGGTGTCCGAGGCGGCGGGACGGGCGCGCCGGGCGTTGGAGGTGCCCGCGCTGCCCGCGGCGGAGCTGCGGGTGCGCCTGCCGACGTTGCCGGAGGACGCGGCGGAGACTGACGGCGCGGCGTGGGCGGCGGCCGCGCCGAGGGCGGTGCTGGTGGCGGCGCGGTGCGCCATGGCATAGCGGGGCGCGGCGGGGACGGGTACGGCTGATGCGAGGGCGAGGGCGGGGGCGTACGCGCGGGGGACAAGAGCGCGCAGCCGGCCGAGTGCCGTAACGACCGTGCTGCGCAGCGTAGCCAGGCCCGAGGCGTCAACCCCGACGTGTGGGTACACGGGACTCCCAGAGGCAGAGCTTCCATCACGTGCAGTACGGGACCGTTCGACCCGGAAGGGACGTGTGGGTACCGATTGCGTCTGAGGAGAATAACGCTTCGTGTAGACAGTGCTACGCGTAGTTGCTGAAATCGCCGATTCGGTCAGATCTGTTACGCGTTGATGCCTTCAATTGAACAGAGTGTGAGCGGCTCAACGGCCGTTTGCTGAGCACAATTTGTCGTTCGAGTTACGACTTGTGCCCGGAAGTCCAGAGCGCGGCTGGCGGGAGGGAGCGTGCCCGGAAAGCGGGAAACACGGCCTCCAACTGCCGTGCGCCATTGGCCGGTACGGCGTGTCGGGACGTGGCCTCGCGGACTGGGGCCTTATCGGCGGCGGCGTTGCATCGCCACGGCCGCGGCGGCGCCGCCCGCCACCGCTCCGACGCCCGCGGCGGCCGGAATGCCCACCTTGGCCGCCTTGCGGCCCGTCCTGTAGTCGCGCAGCCGCCAGCCCATTTCGCGTGCGTGATCGCGGAGCCTGCTGTCAGGATTGATCGCATACGGATATCCGACGAGCGTGAGCATCGGGATGTCGTTCGACGAGTCGCTGTAGGCGGCGCACCGCTCCAGCTCCAGATCCTCCGCCGCGGCGAGCGCCCGTACCGCTTCCGCCTTGGCGGGGCCGTGCAGCGGCTCGCCCACCAGCCTTCCCGTGTAGATGCCGTCGACCGATTCCGCGACGGTCCCGAGCGCGCCGGTGAGGCCGAGTCGCTGGGCGACGATCGTCGCCGTCTCCACGGGTGCCGCTGTGACGAGCCAGACCTTCTGGCCCGCGTCGAGATGCGCCTGGGCGAGCGCGCGGGTGCCGGGCCAGATGCGGCCGGCCATGTACTCGTCGTAGATCTCCTCGCCGATGGCGGTCAGTTCGGAGACGCTGTGCCCCTGGACGATGGAGAGGGCACTGGAGCGCACGTCCGCCATGTGCCCGGCGTCCTCCTTGCCGGCCAGCCTGAACCAGGCCTGCTGCCAGGCGAAACGGGCCAGTTCGCGCTTCTCGAAGAAGTCGCGCTTGTACAGGCCGCGGCCGAAGTGGAAGAGCGCGGCACCCTGCATGACAGTGTTGTCGAGGTCGAAGAAGGCCGCTGCGCGGACGTCTCCGGCGACGGGGAACCCGTCCTCCTCGTCCTCGTCCGCCTGCGCCGCCTCGAAGACGCCCTGCTGGAACTCTTCCGCCTGCCGCTGCTCCAGTTCCTGCTTGCGTGCCGCGTCGGCCGAGGCCTCACCCGCGAGCACGCTGCGCGCGGTCGCGGAGCCGGCCCGGCTCGCGATCCAGGACCAGGCGTGACGGGGGGAGCGGCGGGAGCGCATGACAACGAGGATAGCCACTCGGCGCCGCGCGCCTGTTACGTCCGGATGTCCAACTGTGGGCCGTACGGGACACATTCGGAACTGACCGGTTGCACAGGGGTGTTAGGGCCCCTCCGGCGGTTCCGGCTCGTGTCGTGGGTGCCCGTGGGACCGGTGAACCCGTCCGCCCTGCGTGCAACGTGCCCGGGTCCGCCCTTCCGGTGGGCACGGTGCCGGATGTGAAGCCGCGGGGAGGTGACGTGTGGTGCCGGAGAAGCGTGACAATGGCGGGCATGAGGACTGTCACCCTGATCGGAAAACCCGGATGCCATCTGTGCGACATCGCGCGGGACGTGATCGTGCGGGTGTGCGCCGAGACCGGAGCGGCCTGGGAGGAGAAGAGCATCGAGGACGACCAGGAGCTGTACCGGAAGTACTGGGAGCAGATCCCGGTTGTACTGGTGGACGGTGCTCAGCACGACTTCTGGCGTGTGGACCCGCAACGGCTGCGCAAGGCGCTGGAGAGCAGGGCCTGAGCGGGGCGGGTTCTGTCGTGCGGGGCTCCGCGGGCCGGTCCGCGGGGCCCCGCACGACAGAACCTGTTCACCGGGCGGATCGGCGCCGCGTGTGGCCGCCGGGAAGGCCCGTCGCCGTGCGGGGCACGGGAGTTGGGCCGCGTGCAGGGAGTGCCGGTCACGGCCGGTGGATGATGAGGAGTGACATGTGTCGCAGGTGTTGCATGTGGCACCGGTCACGTTGACCGGACAAATCGGACTCCATCTTTGTGCACGCGTTCACAAAGGCATAGCCTTGTCGCGACGGAGCGTTCGGAACGCGCGGCTCGCGCGACATCGCTCACCGCTTCGCGCAGACGGCAGGAGCACTGTGGCAACTGGCCGAAACCACCGACCGGCGACGAGCCGGAGCCGAGGGATCCCCGAGGCCACCGTCGCCCGGCTACCGCTGTATCTGCGGGCCCTGACGGCGCTCTCGGAGCGTTCGGTGCCCACGGTCTCCTCCGAGGAACTCGCCGCGGCGGCGGGGGTGAATTCGGCCAAGCTGCGCAAGGACTTCTCGTACCTCGGCTCCTACGGGACCCGCGGGGTCGGATACGACGTCGAGTACCTCGTCTACCAGATCTCGCGCGAGCTGGGTCTGACGCAGGACTGGCCCGTCGTCATCGTCGGTATCGGCAACCTCGGCGCCGCCCTCGCCAACTATGGAGGCTTCGCCTCCCGCGGATTCCGCGTCGCGGCCCTGATCGACGCCGACCCGGCCCTCGCAGGCAAGCCCGTCGCGGGTATCGACGTGCAGCACACCGACCAGCTCGAGCAGATCATCGACGAGAGCGGCGTCTCCATCGGCGTCATCGCCACACCGGCGGGCTCGGCGCAGCAGGTGTGCGACAGGCTCGTCGCCGCCGGGATCACCTCCATCCTCAACTTCGCCCCGACCGTGCTGTCCGTCCCCGAGGGCGTCGACGTACGGAAGGTGGACCTCTCCATCGAGCTTCAGATCCTCGCCTTCCACGAGCAGCGCAAGGCGGGCGAGGAAGCACCGGATGAGGACACCGCCCCTCCGGCGGTTCCGCCCGCCGCGGCGGTCACCAAGCGTCCCGGCCCGGGATCTGACGGGGACCGCCCCGCCGTGATGCCCGCATGAGCCTGCTGGTCGTCGGTCTGAGTCACCGCAGTGCCCCGGTGAGCGTCCTGGAGCGGGCCGTGCTCGCGCCCCAGGTGCGCGGCAAGCTGGTGCAGGACACCGTGAGCGCCGAACCCGCCGCCGAGGCGGCGGTGCTCTCCACCTGCAACCGCATCGAGCTGTACGCCGACGTGGACAAGTTCCACGCCGGTGTCGCCGAGCTGTCGACGCTGCTGGCGCAGCACAGCGGCGTCGGCCTGGAAGAGCTGACCCCCCACCTGTACGTGCACTACGAGGACAGGGCCGTGCACCACCTGTTCTCGGTGGCCTGCGGCCTGGACTCGATGGTCGTCGGCGAGGGCCAGATCCTCGGCCAGATCAAGGACGCCCTCGCGGTCGCCCAGGAGCAGCACACGGCCGGTCGGGTGCTGAACGATCTCTTCCAGCAGGCGCTGCGCACGGGCAAGCGCGCCCACAGCGAGACGGGCATCGACAAGGCCGGGCAGTCGCTGGTCACCTTCGGTCTCGAACAGCTCGCACGGCCCGCGCCCGTCGGGGAGTGGGTGCGCGGCAAGCGTGCCCTGGTCATCGGGGCCGGGTCGATGTCGTCCCTGGCGGCGACGACGCTCGCGCGTGCCGGTGTGGCCGAACTGGTGATCGCCAACAGGACCCTGGACCGCGCCGAGCGGCTGGCCTCCGGGCTGGGTGCCGGGCTCGCGGCAGGCGCGGCGCCGGTCGCCGCGCTGAGCGCCGGGGACGGACCGCGTGCCCACGCGCTGCCGATCGACGGGCTCGCGGCCGAGCTGCCCCGCGCGGACATCGTGGTCTCCTGCACGGGCGCCACCGGGCTCGTCCTCACCGACGAGGCCGTACAGCAGGCCCTGGACCGCAGGCCCGTACCGGCCACCGCCCAGGACGCCGCGACCGGACCGGGCGACGACATGGCGCTGCTCGACCTGGCCATGCCCCGCGACATCGACGCCGCTCTGCACCACACCGACCGGGTGCGGCTCATCGACATCGAATCGCTCGCGGAGGCGGCAGCGGACGCGCCGCTCGCCGCCGACGTGGACGCCGTGCGGAGGATCGTCAGCGAGGAGGTCTCCGCCTTCGGAGCCGCGCAGCGCGCGGCGACGATCACGCCGACGGTCGTCGCGCTGCGCACCATGGCGGCCGACGTCGTGTCCTCCGAGATGGCCCGGCTCGAGGGCCGGCTGCAGGGCCTCGACGACAAGCAACGCGCGGAGATCACGCAGACCGTCCGGCGCGTGGTGGACAAGCTCCTGCACGCGCCGACCGTGCGCGTGAAGGAGCTCGCCGGTGAACCGGGCGGCGCCGCCTACGCGGACGCCCTGCGCGAGCTCTTCGACCTCGACCCGCAGGCGGTCGCCGCCGTCAGCAGCCCCGGGGTACCCGGCGTCCCCGAGCCCACGGTGTCTCCGGAACAGGGCCCCGAAGCGGCCCCCGAGCAGTCCGCGGGACGCCGCGGCGCGGGCCGGCGGACCGGTCAGAACGACGAAACAGCCGTCCCGGGCCTGAGCACGGCCGGGCGCGACGAGGTGAGCACATGAGCAACAGCCCAGCGAACGCCCTGCGCCTGGGCACCCGTCGCAGCAAGCTCGCGATGGCCCAGTCGGGGCTCGTGGCCGACGAGGTCCGACGGCTGACCGGGCGCCCGGTCGAGCTGGTCGAGATCACGACGTACGGCGACGTCAGCAGGGAGCAGCTCGCGCAGATCGGCGGCACCGGCGTCTTCGTCACGGCGCTCCGGGAAGCCCTGCTGGACGGACGGATCGACTTCGCCGTCCACTCGCTGAAGGACCTGCCCACCACGCAGCCCGACGAACTGAACCTGGCCGCCGTGCCCCGCCGGGCCGACGCGCGCGACGTGCTGATCGCCCGCGACGGGCTCGGTTTCGAACAGCTCGCGGCGAGCGTGCGCACCACGGGCAGGCCTGCCCGCATCGGTACGGGCTCGCCCCGCCGGATGTCCCAACTGGCCGCCTGGGCCCGCAGCCTGGGGGTCGAGATCGACACGGTGCCGATCCGGGGGAATATCGACACGCGCATCGGGTATGTGCGGTCAGGCGAACTCGACGCCGTGGTGCTCGCAGCCGCCGGGATGGAACGCACCGGACGCCTCGACGAGGTGACCGAACTGCTCAGCCCCGACGTGGTGCTGCCCGCTCCCGGCCAGGGGGCCCTCGCCGTCGAGTGCGCGTCGGCCGACGTACACCTGGCCACCCAGCTCGCCGAGCTCGACGACCCGCGGACGCGGGCCGCCGTGACCGCCGAGCGAACCCTGCTCGCCGCTCTGGAGGCCGGCTGCAGCGCACCTGTGGGAGCGCTCGCCGACCTGCTGCACGACGGGCAGGCTGTCACCGAAATGCGCCTGCGCGGCGTCGTCGGAACCATCGACGGCGAGACGCTGGTGCAGCTGTCCACCACCGGTCCCGTACCGGCGTCCGCGGAGGGCGCAGCGATCCCGGAGAACATGGGTCGTGAGCTCGCCGACGAGATGCTCGCCAAGGGCGCGGCCGGTCTGATGGGGGAGCGAGCACTTTGAGCCCCACCACTGCCCATAACTCGACCTTCCCGCACCTCTACGGCGCGCACGGACACGTCACCTTCCTCGGTGCCGGGCCCGGGGACCCGGGTCTGCTGACTCTGCGCGCTGTCGAGGCGCTGGCGCATGCCGACGTGCTTGTGGCCGATCCGCAGGTGTACGACGTGGTGCGCGGCCACGCGCGGGCAGGGGTGGACACGCCGCTTCGGGTGGAAGCCGAGGCGAAACCGGACGCGAAAACTGACGGGGCGTCAGCCGACGCGGCCGCGAACGGTGCAGCAGATCTTGCCATGGCGGCCGCACGGTCCGGCAAGCGGGTCGTGCGAGCGGTGACGGGCGATCCGGGCCTGGACGCCGACGCGGCGCGCGAGATGCTGGCGTGCGCACGCGAAGGCATCCCGTTCGAGGTGGTGCCCGGCATCGCGACCGCCGTGGGTGTGCCCGCGTACGCCGGCATCCCGCTGCGCGACGCGGAAGGCACCGACGTCCGCTTCATCGACGCGCGCACCGCCGACGACAGATGCTGGACCGAGGTCGGTGCCAGCGACGCCACCGTCGTCGTCTCGACGAGCCTGGGCTCCGTCGTCTCTGTCGCGGGTGACCTCGTCGCGGGCGGGCGCAAGCCCGAGACGCCGCTGACGGTCACCGCCGAGGGCACCACCACCCGTCAGCGCACGTGGAGCGCCACGCTCGGCACCATCGGGCAGGTCCTCAAGTCCGCGAAGGTGCTGCCGCCCTCGGAAGGCGGGCGGCCGGTCATAGCCGTGGTCGGTGAGCGCAGCGGCGCGGCGGAGCGTCAGCGCCTGGCGTGGTTCGAGTCCAAGCCGCTCTTCGGGTGGCAGGTGCTGGTGCCGCGCACGAAGGAGCAGGCGGAGTCGCTCTCCGACCAGCTGCGCAGCTACGGCGCCGTGCCGGCCGAGGTCCCCACGATCGCGGTGGAGCCGCCGCGCACGCCGCAGCAGATGGAGCGGGCGGTCAAGGGCCTGGTCACCGGGCGCTACGAGTGGATCGCCTTCACCTCCGTCAACGCCGTGAAGGCGGTGCGGGAGAAGTTCGAGGAGTACGGGCTGGACGCGCGTGCCTTCGCGGGGATCAAGGTCGCCGCGGTGGGCGAGCAGACGGGCAAGGCACTGATCGAGTTCGGTGTGAAGCCGGACCTGATGCCCAGCGGTGAGCAGTCCGCCGCCGGGCTGCTGGAGGACTGGCCGCCCTACGACCCGGTCTTCGACCCCATCGACCGTGTGTTCCTTCCGCGGGCCGACATCGCCACCGAGACGCTCGTGGCCGGGCTCATCGAGCTGGGCTGGGAGGTCGACGACGTGACCGCGTACCGCACGGTGCGCGCCTCGCCGCCGCCGGCCGAGACGCGGGAGGCGATCAAGGGCGGCGGCTTCGACGCGGTGCTGTTCACCTCGTCGTCCACGGTGCGGAACCTCGTCGGTATCGCCGGCAAGCCGCACAACGTCACCGTCATCGCCTGTATCGGGCCCGCCACCGCCAAGACGGCGGAGGAGCACGGGCTGCGGGTGGACGTGATGTCGCCGGAGCCGTCGGTGCACAAACTCGCCGAGGCGCTGGCGGACTTCGGTGCGGAGCGCCGCGCGGAAGCCGTCGCCGCCGGCGACGTGGTGAAGCGGCCGAGCGAGAAGCGCCCGGCGAGGAGGAGGGCACGGACGTCGTGACTGTTCATGTTCCCGGCAGCGCCGGTGCCGGTGGTGTCGGCACCGGCGGTTTCGGCAGCGGCGGTGCCTCGGGCGGTTTCCCGTCCGTGCGGCCGCGCAGGCTTCGTACCACTCCGGCGATGCGCCGCATGGTCACCGAACAACGCCTGCACCCGGCGGAGTTGATTCTTCCCGTCTTCGTGCGCGACGGCATCCGCGAGCCGGTGCCCGTCTCGTCCATGCCGGGCGTAGTGCAGCACACGCGGGACACTCTGAAGAAGGCGGCGTCCGAGGCCGTACGGGCCGGCGTCGGCGGAATCATGATCTTCGGCGTGCCCGACGAGGCCGACAAGGACGCCGTCGGCACCGCCGGCACCGATCCCGAGGGCATCCTGCAGGTCGCTCTGCGGGACGTACGGGCGGAGGTCGGCGACGACATCGTGATCATGTCCGACCTGTGCCTGGACGAGACGACGGACCACGGCCACTGCGGTGTCCTGGACGCGCAGGGCCGAGTGGACAACGACGCGACGCTGGAGCGGTACGCCGAGATGGCGCGCGTCCAGGCCGAGGCCGGGGCCCATGTGCTGGGCGCCAGCGGCATGATGGACGGCCAGATCGGTTACGCACGCCGCGCCCTCGACCAGGCGGGCCACCAGGATGTGGCGCTGTTCGCCTACACGGCCAAGTACGCCTCGGCGTTCTACGGCCCGTTCCGCGAGGCGGTCGGCTCCTCACTCAAGGGCGACCGCGCCACCTACCAGCAGAACCCGGCGAACGCCCGCGAGGCGCTGCGGGAGCTGTCCCTCGACGCCGCCGAGGGCGCGGACATGGTGATGGTCAAGCCGGGGCTGCCGTACCTGGACATCCTGCGGGACTTCGCCGAGCGGTCCGAAGTCCCCGTCGGCGTCTACCAGATCTCCGGCGAGTACGCGATGGTCGAGGCGGCCGCGCAGAACGGCTGGATCGACCGGGACCGCGCCATCATGGAGACGCTGACGAGTTTCAAGCGCGCGGGCGCGAACCTCGTCCTCACCTACTGGGCGACGGAGGCCGCGGGCAAGCTGTGAGCCCGCTTCGCGGCCGGGGTGACCCATACCGTGAACGACCCCCTCAACGGGGGTCGTTCGGCGCGTGTACGGCGCCCGGCGGTGGCGCCCTCAGCGGAAGACGCCGCTGTAGGCGTTGAGAGCGGGCTGGCCGCCGAGGTGGGCGTACAGGACGTTCGAGTCCCCGGGGATCCCGCCGTTCCGGACGAGATCGATGAGCCCGGCCATGGACTTCCCTTCGTAGACCGGGTCGAGGATCACGCCTTCCAGGCGGCCGGTGAGCCGGATGGCGTCCAGGGTGGAGTCCACGGGCACGCCGTACCGGTCCCCCGCCCACCCTTCCAGCACGGTGATCTCGTCGTCGCGCAGCTCCCGCTCCAAGCCGACGAGACCGGCGGTGCCCCGGGCGATCTTCTCCACCTGCGCCCGGGTCCGGCCGATTTCGGCGGAGGCGTCGATGCCCAGGACGCGGCGAGGGCGGTCCTGCCCGGCGAACCCGGCGATCATGCCCGCCTGTGTGCTGCCCGTGACGCTGCAAACCACGATCGTGTCGAAGAAGACGCCGAGTTCGCGCTCCTGCCGCTGCACCTCATCTGCCCATGCGGCGAAGCCGAGACCGCCCAGGGGGTGATCGGAGGCGCCGGCGGGTATCGCGTACGGGGTACCGCCCGCGGCGCGCACGTCCTCGATCGCCTGGTGCCAGCTGTCCTTGAAGCCGATACCGAAACCGGCCCGGACGAGGCGTACGTCGGCGCCCATGATGCGGGAGAGCAGGATGTTGCCGACCTTGTCGTCGACCGGGTCGGGCCAGTCCACCCAGCTCTCCTGGACCAGCACCGCCCTCAGGCCGGCGCGTGCGGCGGCGGCCGCCACCTGACGGGTGTGGTTGGACTGGACTCCGCCGATGCTGACCAGGGTGTCGGCGCCCTGCGCCAGGGCTTCCGCGAGCAGGTACTCCAGCTTGCGGGTCTTGTTCCCGCCGAAGGCGAGACCGCTGTTGCAGTCCTCCCGCTTGGCCCAGATCCGGGCCCCGCCGAGATGCTCGCTGAGCCGTTCCAGGCGGTGGACGGGGCTGGGACCGAACAGCAGTGGATAGCGCTCGAACTTGTCGAGAGGCATGGCGGGTTCTCCTTCGGGGTGCTGCCGTCGGGGGCGGGACGGTGGGTGGAACGGTTCGGATGCGGGCTGCGCGGACACCCACCGGTGCAGGTGCTCAGGACCGGTCCCGGTCACTGCCGGGGCAGGGCATTCCCCCGGTGGCCGTCGGTGTCTTCGGCCCGGTTCCGCGGTGGCGCGACGTCAAGGAGGGCGGCCAGGGTCTGCCAGTTGGCGCGCGTGGCGGCGGCGGCCCCCTCGACGTCACCCGCCTCGCACAGCTCGATGATGCGGTCGTGCTGTGCGGGTGAGCTCCGCCCGCTCAGAGAGGAGAAGCGCACCCTCTCCAGGCGCCGCAGGACCGGTGTGAACTGCTCCAGCACGGAGCGCAGGGCGGGGTTGGCGCACGCGGTGACCGCGACACCGTGGAAGTCGTCGTCGGCGGCCACCGCGGCGTCGACGTCGTTGCGTGCGAGGGCGTCTGCGAAACGCGTGTTGGCGTCCCGCATGGCGCCGAGTTCTGCGGCGGAGAGGTTGGGCAGCGCCTCGCGGACGGCGAGTTCGTGCATGGCCGCCGTCACCGACTGGGCGGCCCGTGCGGCACGCACGTCCAGCGGACTGACCATGGTGTAGCGGCCCGGCTTCGTCTGGACGAGCCCTGCGTGTTCCAGACGGGCCAGGGCCTCGCGCACCGGGGTGCGGCTCACCCCCAGCCACGCCACCAGGTCCGCGTCGTTGAGCCGCTCGCCCGGGGCGAGTGTGCCGTCGACGATCGCGTCACGGATCGCACGGTAGGCGTCCTCCCTCAGCAGGGACCTGGAGACGAGCCCACGGCTCTTGGGAATCGGCATGCAATATATTGCACGCCGCATGACGCCAACCCGTCAAGAGGCGGCGATGAATGCGGGGTGTGCAGGACCACCCTGAGCTGCGTACGCCTCCACGGCCGGCGGCCGGCGGCCGGCGGCAGGCGGCAGGCGGCAGGCGGCAGGCGGCAGCGCGGGGACCGGACCGACGCGTCAGCGTTCCCGTCCCCAAAGCTCCCGTCGGCTCACCCCGGGCCCTGTCCACAGGAGGGCATCCGGTCCGCACGCGGCCGGCAGGTGCCGGCCCGACGTCAAAGTCCATGTGCCGACGCGGTGTTCATCGACCGGCGGTGAGGATTCCGGGCAGTAGTGCCGGGGCCGTAAACGGGCCTCAGGTGTGACGGACCGCCCGGCCGCACTACTCGGTCGACGCGGCCTGGGCAGGGGTCGGAGAACTCCGGCTCAGAGCTTCTTGCCGATGCCCGCGTAGAAGAACGCGTCCGCGTCGGTGATGCCGGAGTCCCCGTCGGGGCGCCAGCGGTGAGTCGTGGTCAGGCCCGGCTCGATCAGCTCCGTGCCCTCGAAGAAGCGCATGATTTCGGACTTGGTGCGTATCTGGGCCGGGGTCCCGCTCTGGCGGTAGACCTCGACGGCCTTCTCCGCCGCCGGGTTGAAGTCCGGGGTGGCGTGCGAGAGCACCAGGAAGCTGCCGGGGACGAGGCGCTGAACCATTTCCTGCACGATCTCGACGGGCCCGTCCTCGTCGGGGAGGAAGTGGGTCACCGCGAGCATCGACAGCGCGACGGGCTTGTCCAGGTCGATGACCTCACGCAGCTCCCGCGACTCCAGGACGGCGTCGTGGCGCAGGTCCGCGTGCACGTAGGCGGTGCGGCCCTCGGGGCTGCTGAGGGTCAGCGCGTCGGTGTACTCCAGCACCGTCGGGTCGTTGTCGGCGTAGACGACGCGTGCGTCCGGAGCGACCTTCTGGGCGACCTGGTGCAGGTTGGGTTCGGTGGGGATGCCGGTGCCGATGTCGATGAACTGCCGCATGCCGTACTCGGCTGCGAGCGTGCGCGTCGCGCGGTGCATGAAGTCCCGGTTGGCGCGTGCACCGGTGACGATGAAGGGGAAGACCTGCTTGACCTTCTCGGCCGCCTCCTGATCGACCGGGTACCAGTCCTTGCCGCCGAGGTAGTAGTCGTACATCCGGGCGGAGTGGGCCTTGCTGGTGTCGATCTGCTGGGGACGGGCGCCGGAACCGGTCATGCTGTGCTTCCTCTTCTGCCGCTGCTGCGTGGGACGGGTGCGGGGCAGATCACGTCCGAGTCCTTGCCGGTTCGTCAACAGCCCTTCTGCGCAGCCGATTTGAAACTATCAGAACGATGGTTGCGTGTTGAAGGTCCTGGGAGGCGGCAGTGTGCCGGGGGCCGCCCGGCCCTCCGCCCGGTCGCGGACGGAGGGCCGGGCCGCCCCGTGTCTCAGAAGATTCCCTGGCCGGGGACGAGGATGCCCGCGGGGTCGTAGCGGCGGCGGGCCGCCTCCAGCGCCGGCCAGGCGCTGCCGAAGTGGTCGCGCCAGTCCGCACGTTGGAAGGGGACGGAACCCACGGGGTACTGCTTGCCTCCCGCGTCGCGGACCTTCTCGTACGCGGCGCGGTTGGCCGCGAGCAACCGGTCGACGGTGGCGGGCTCGTCCGGCGGACTCGTGCGCAGCACGGCGAGCAGGTACGGCGCCGGGTCGTCCGGCATCCGGAGCATCGGCGTGTGCAGCACGTCCCCGCGCAGCGGGTAGAGCAGCACGACTCCGCTCGTACCCACGTCCTCCGGCTTGAGGGCGTCGAGGATGCCGGAGGCCAGGGGTTCGACGGAGGCCGACGGCAGGAGCAGGTTGAGCCAGGGGTGGGGGTCGTCCCACAGGCCCTGTTCCTTCTGCTCGGCGACGCCCGGTGCGAGCCGGTCGAGGAACGTGAAGTAGTCGAGGGTGTCGGCCGTCATGCCCGCGCTCTCGAAGCGCAGCCCTTCCAGCAGCGCCTCGTCGTCCGGTTCGGGGCCCGCAGGCGGGCCGTACGCGACGGCCTCCAGGACGTGCACACGGAAGTCCCCGGTCTCGTCTGGGAAGACGAGGCCCTCGACGTAGTCGAAGCGGCCCTCCTCCGTCAGCCGGCGCTGGTCCTCGACGAACACGGCCAGGTCGCTGTAGGGGAGTTGGAAGTGCCGCACCGTCTCGGGGGCCCGTACGAGGCGAAGCGTCGCACCCACCACGACCGCGCACTGGCCGAGCCCCGCACGGACGGCGTCGAACAGGTCCGCGTGCCGCGTGGCCGAGCAGCGCACCAACTCGCCCGCTCCCGTGACGACTTGGAGCTCGGAGACGGTGTCCGTCTGCACGCCGTGCCGGTGCGCCTGACCGCCGAGACCGCCGACGGACAGCGTGCCGCCGACGGAGAGTTCGAGATAGTCGGTGAAGACCGGAGGCGTGAGCCCGTCCCGCAGCGTGGACTTGGCGACGGCGCTCCAGCGGGCACCCGCGCCCACCGTCACCGTGCGGTCCTGGCCGTAGCCCTGAACGGGGCCGATGTCCTTCAGCGGCGCGGTCTCGATCACCAGGCCGCCCTCGGTCTGCGCCTGCCCGTTCGTCGCGTGCCCCTGGCCCCGGGGCGCCACCGGAATGCCGTGCTTGCGGCAGAAGCGGACCATCACCACGACGTCGTCGACGGAACCGGGACGCAGAACCGCCGCCGGACGCCGGTGGACGATGTGCCCGAAGTCCTCGGCCGCGGCGTCGCGCGAGGCGTCGTCCGTGAGCAACTGGCCGTCCAGAGGCGGCACATCGTCGAAACCGCCGTCGGCCGAGCGCGGAGGCCGGGTGCGTTCCGTGGCCCAGGCACGTGCCGAGGGGTCGAATCCGACGACGGCCGCGGCGGCGGTCGTCAGGCCGTACAGGGCAGCGGTCCGTCTCGAGGGTTCTGAGCGTTCCCGGCGCATGGTGTTCCTCCTGATGCGACGTCAGCGGGTGTCTCCCGGCGGTGGATGCTACTTGCGCGCGTGAGTTGCGCGCGCCTCTTGCCGGTCGCCCCGGTCGCCCCGGTCGTCCCGGTCGTCCCGGTCGGCGGCCGGAGGTCCGGCCGCAGCAGCTCAAGATTCGCGCTGCGAGCTTGTGTGCCCTTGCGACAGGATCAGTCCGCATGAACCGTGTCCATGACGACGAGCGCCTGGCCAACGCCTACGAGCGGGCAACGCGATGCCTGAGGAATCCCTGCGGGCCTGGGTCGAGTTGATCGCTTCCTGCTCGCCCCGCCCGGCCCCGTCCGTCATCGAGGTCGGTGCCGGGACGGGCATGTTCTCCGCCGCGATGGCCCGTTGGCTCGAAGGCTCGAGTGTCCTCGCAGTGGACGCCTCAGAAGCGATGCTGGCGGAGGCCAAGCGGCACCATGCGCACCCCCGCGTGCTGTACGTGTCGGGGGTGGCGGAGGCTGTGCCCGCCTTCGCCGACACCTTCGACCTGGCCTTTCTCTCCCGCGTGATCCATCACATCCCCGACCGGGCCAGGGCGGCAGCTGAGCTGGCCCGCGTCCTGCGGGTGGGCGGGAAGGCGATCGTCCGGACGACGTTCCGTGAACGGCTGGACGCTGTGGTCTACGACTACTGGCCGGCGCTGCGCACGGTTGATGAGCGCCGGTTCCCGGGCGAGCGGGAGGTCATCGCAGATTTCGCGGCCGCCGGATTCGCCCTGGAGTCGGTCACGTCCTTCGCTCAGCCGGTGACGGCGAGCCTGCGCGATTACCACGTCCGACTGGTGGCTCGTCCGCAGTCGAAGTTCACCTGCCTGAGCAATGAGCAGTTCCGCAAGGGTCTTTCGGGTCTGGCTGCCGCAGCGCGGAGCGAGCCGCCGGAGAAGCCCCTGCCCGTCGAAGAACGCTACGACGTCATCGTGTGCTGAGGCTCAAGGACGGCGGGGCCGTCGGGCACACGGAGGTCCAGCTCACCAACCGCCTCATCTCCGATCCGAAAGAAGTGCAGATCCTGGAGATGCGGTATGGGATCATCCGTGCACAGGCGCTCACACCGAGTGATTCCCTGGCCCTGGTCGCCAAAGCCTTGGGGGAGACATGACGCTCAAGTCCGTTGCCCGGAACGGCTCAACTCCTGAATGGGTCAAGAGCAGTTACAGCAGCAACGACGGCCCGGAGTGCGTAGAGGTCGCGGCCGTCGGTCCCGGCGGGGTGCGGGTACGGGACTCGAAGGACGTGGCCGGTCCCCAACTGGCCTTCGGCGCCGTCAGTTGGAGCGCGTTCTCGGAATTCGCGGCCGGGTAGCGGCCCATCGCATCTGAGGGTGCAGGCGGGGTCTGAAGCCACCGGTTCAAGCAAGTCCCTGGCGATGCAATTGGCGAGGTTCCAGAAGTCCAGGGCGGAGGCGCGGGGCACCCTTGACCGCGTCGGTCGGGCCGTTGCGATCACTTCGCTGATCTGGGTTTCTTGTGCTGGTTGGCATTGAAGCGCGCCTTCTTCTGGCGATTCCCGCACGTGTTCATGTCACACCATTTGCGGGTGCGACTCTGGCTGGTGTCGAAGAAGGCGGCTCGGCAGGTCGGTGATGCGCACAAGGCCAGTTTTCCGTCTCGCTCGCCTGCGATGATGCCGACCGCGTCGGCGGCGATCACGCCGAGGGCGTCTTCCACGCGGGAAGCCGAGCTGAGCTGCCATCGCCGCTTTCCCTCGGGCGTCAGGACGGCCGCGGCCCGACCCTGGGCGCTGCAGTCATTGATGACTTGGACAGCAGACGCAGGGAGAGCGTCCTGGACCGCGGCCGCTGTCGCGGCGGCGTGAATCGACTCCCTCAGCTCCCGAGCGAGGTCGAGCTGGGCAGTGGTGCAGGAGTCGACGGCGAGACCGTTCACTGCCAGCCAGTCGATGAGCCGCCGTGGCGTGGGAATGCGCTCCACCGCGTTGCCGTGACGCTCCGACAGAGTCCCCGTGAAGCTGGTCGCCAGCACGCTGCCGAGGCGGAAGTCAGGGAAGCCGGCACGCATGGAACCACCTTAGCCGGTTGCGTGCTGGGATGAAGGCACGGTAGAACCGCCTTAGCCGGTTCGCGATGGGTGGTAGCCGGTTCCACGATGGCCAGGAGGTCTCATGCCCCGTCCGACCAGCGACGTGCAAGCATTTGAAGCCCAGGCAACAGGCGCCGACCTCGACGATCTACGCGCACGACTGGCCGCGGCGCGACTGCCGGAGGCTGAGACGGTCCATCGCGCCGCGCCCGACCCTCGCCGATGGGAACAGGGCGTTCCCCTCGCCGACCTCGTCGATGTCGTGAACTACTGGCGCACCGGGTACGACTGGCGGTCGTTCGAAGCGCGCCTCAACAGGATCGGTCAGTTCCGCACGACCATTGATGGTCTGGGCATCCACTTCCTGCACCGCCGATCCGCGCGAGCAGACGCCACTCCACTGATCTTGACGCACGGCTGGCCAGGCAGCATTGCCGAGTTCGTCGACGTAGTGGACGAACTGGCAGATCCGAAAAACGCAGACGCACCGGCGTTCCACGTCGTGGCCCCCTCGCTACCGGGATTCGGTTACAGCGACAAGCCGACCACTACCGGGTGGGGAATCGAAAAGATCGCGGCCGCCTGGGTGGATCTGATGGCAAGGCTCGGCTACAGCAAGTTTGCAGCCCACGGCGGCGACTGGGGAGGTGTGATCACCACGGTCCTCGGCGGCAGGTTCCCGGCGCACGTTCTCGGCATCCACACAACGACCGCGCAGGCACCGCCCGGGTTGGCAACGGACGGGCTGACGGCGGCCGAGCGCAAATGGACCGAGGAAACCCGCGATTTCTGGCGCCACCGCGCGGCGTACGCGAAGCAGCAGGCGACCCGACCGCAGACCATCGGCTACTCGCTCGTCGATTCACCGGTCGGGCTTCTCGCCTGGATCCTCGACAAGTTCGCCGAGTGGACAGACACCGAAGACAGCCCGTTCGAGACTCTTTCCAGAGACAGAGTTCTTGACGACGTCACCCTGTATTGGCTGACGCGAACCGGCGCGTCGGCGGCCCGCATTTACTACGAAAGCCACAACTCGCTCGATCCCGAACTTCGGGTCGACGTCCCGTCAGCGATCAGCGTGTATCCCCGAGACATCGAGAAGTGTCCGCGCCCCTGGGCACAGGAGCGGTACCGGCAGATCGTCCGATGGAGGGCGCCCGAACGCGGGGGACATTTCCCGTCGCTGGAGGTTCCCGAGTACTTCGTCGAAGATCTGCAAGAGGGCCTCGCGGCAGTGCTGGCCGCCAATCGGTGAACGCGGCCGGGCGCCGGCACAGATCACCGCCCGGTCCGGCTCGCGCCCCGAGTCGCCCTGATCGCCCGGAGATCACGCACGCACGAACGATGAGCCGGACCCGGGCATCCCCGGGGCGCGGACCCTCGTGCGAAGGCCGCGCTCCTGCCGTCAACCGTCCGCCCCCGGCAATCGGTTCAGAGCCGCTCGGGCGTGCGGATGCCCAGCAGCGTCATGCCCTGGCGGAGCGTGCGTGCCGTGAGGTCGCACAGGAACAGGCGGTTCTGGACCAACTGCTGTGTGTCCGCCTTCAGTACGGGGCACGTCTCGTAGAACGGGCTGTAGAGCGTGGCCAGTTCGTAGAGGTACAAGGCCAGCTTGTGCGGCTCGTAGTTCTCGGCGACGGCGGCGAGGGTGTCGCCGAACTCGTCCAGGTGCAGCGCCAGGGCGCGCTCCGCGGGCTGGAGGTCCAGCGTCGGGTGCACCTTCGCCTTCTCGTCGCCCGCCTTGCGGAAGATGGACTGGATCCGCGCGTAGGCGTACTGGAGATAGACGCTGGTGTCGCCCTGGAGGGAGACCATCCGGTCCAGGTCGAAGACGTAGTCGCGCGTCATCGAGTTGGACAGGTCCGCGTACTTGACCGCGCCGATGCCGACCTGGGTGGCACGCTCCTGGATCTCTTCCTCGGTGAGGTCCTGGGCCTTCTCCCGTACGACCAGGGCCGCGCGCTGCGTCGCCTCCTCCAGCAGGTCCACCAGCCGCACCGAGCCGCCGGCCCGCGTCTTGAACGGCTTGCCGTCCTTGCCGAGGACCGTGCCGAAGGCGAGCTGCCTGGCGGCGCCCTCGGGGAGCCAGCCGGCGCGCTGCGCCGTCTCGAAGACCATGCGGAAGTGCAGGGCCTGCCGGGCGTCCACGACGTACAGCACGGTGTCGGCGCCGAGTTCGCCGATGCGGTCGCGGATCGCGGCGAGGTCGGTGGCGGCGTAGCCGAAGCCCCCGTTGGACTTCTGCACGATCAGCGGTGTGGGTGTGCCGTCGGGGCCCTTCACGTCGTCGAAGAACACGCACAGGGCACCCTCGGAGCGCACGGCGACGCCGGAGGACTCCAGGTCCCTCACGACGGCCTGCAGACCGTCGTTGTAGGCGCTCTCGCCGACGATGTCCTCGTCCCGGATCTCGACGTCGAGCACTTCGTAGACGCCCTGGAAGTACGTCTTGGACTCGTCGACGATCTTGTGCCAGAGGGTGAGGGACTGCTCGTCCCCGGACTGGAGCGCCACGACCCGGTCCCGGGCGCGCGCCTTGAATTCCTCGTCCGTCTCGAAGAGCGAATAGGCGGCCTTGTAGAGGCGGTTGAGGCGCGCCATGGCGGCCTCGCCCTCGTCCTTCGCGTCGGCCGAGTCGGACTCGTGGTCCAGCTCGTGCGGGTGCTCGACGAGGTACTGGATGAGCATGCCGAACTGCGTGCCCCAGTCGCCGATGTGGTGCCGCCGGATCACCTTCTCGCCCCGGTGCTCCAGGATCTGGGTGATCGCGTCCCCGATGACGGTGGAACGCAGATGGCCGACGTGCATCTCCTTCGCCACGTTCGGCTGCGAGTAGTCGATGACCGTGGTACCCGGGTGCTCCGCGTACTGGACGCCCAGCCGCTCGTCGTCGGAGCGCGCGGCGAGGTTGCGGAGCACGGCCGCGTCGGTGACGTCGACGTTGAGGAAGCCGGGGCCGGAGACCTCGGCGGAGGCGATCTCCTCGTTGGCGGGCAGGCTCTCCACGACCTGGCCGGCCAGGTCACGCGGGTTCGTCTTGAGGCGCTTCGCGAGCGCGAGGACGCCGTTGGCCTGGAAGTCCGCCCGGTCGCTGCGTCGCAGCATGGGGTCGATCCACTCTCCGGGGGTGTCCTCGGGCAGGACGGCCGAGAAGGCCTCCGCGAGGCACTTGTGGAGCGTGACGGCGAGCGACGGGACCGAGGGCATGAATGCGAGCCGTTCCGTACGTGGGTGATGGGTCGGAATACGAGTATTTCACGCGGCTCCCACGGGCGTCGCAGCAGTATTGAGTGTGAAACCCCGCCCCGCGCAGTGGGACAATGGCCGCGCAGACATGGCAGCGCAGAGAGAAGGAAGTGCCGGACGTGCCTCAGACCGCCGTCGAGACCGACTGGGTCTCCCGCATCGCCGATGACGTCATCGCCGAAGCGGAGCGTCGCGCGCCGGGCAAACCCGTTGTCTGCGCCTCCGGCCTCTCGCCGTCCGGCCCGATCCACCTGGGCAACCTGCGCGAGGTGATGGTGCCGCACCTGGTCGCCGACGAGATCAAGCGGCGCGGCGTCGCGTGCGAGCACATCATCTCGTGGGACGACTACGACCGGTTCCGCAAGGTGCCCGCGGGGGTCGAGGGCGTCGACTCCTCGTGGGACGAGCACATCGGGAAGCCGCTGACCTCGGTGCCCGCCCCTCCCGGCAGCCCGTACGGCAGTTGGGGCGAGCACTTCAAGGCGGCCATGGCGGACTCCCTCGCGGAGCTCGGCGTCGAGTATCGGGGCATCAGCCAGACGGAGATGTACACCTCGGGCGCCTACCGCGAGCAGATCCTTTTCGCCATGCGCGAACGGGAGCGCATCGACGCGGTGCTGGACCGCTACCGCACGCTCGACAAGGCGTCCTCCGGAGCCGGCGGCAAGAAGAAGCAGAAGCAGGGCGAGCCCGACGCCGCCGAACTCGAGGCCGAGGAGGGCTCGGGCGCCGCCGCCGAGGACGACGGCTCGGGGGTGGGCACCGGCGCGTACTACCCGTACAAGCCGTACTGCACGGCCTGCGGGCGGGACACCACCAAGGTGACGGCCTACGACGACGAGACGACCGAGCTGACGTACACGTGCGGCGGCTGCGGGCACAGCGAGACCGTGCTGCTGCGCGAGTTCGACCACGGCAAGCTCGTGTGGAAGGTCGACTGGCCGATGCGCTGGGCCTACGAGGGCGTGGTCTTCGAGCCCAGTGGCGTCGACCACCAGTCGCCCGGCTCGTCCTTCGTCGTCGGCGGGCAGCTCGTGAAGGAGATCTTCGGCGCCGAGCAGCCCATCGGCCCGATGTACGCCTTCGTCGGCATCAGCGGCATGGCGAAGATGTCGTCGTCGAAGGGCGGCGTGCCCACACCGGCCGACGCGCTCGGGATCATGGAGGCTCCGCTGTTGCGGTGGCTCTACGCCCGCCGCAGGCCGAACCAGTCCTTCAAGGTCGCCTTCGATCAGGAGATCCAGCGCACGTACGACGAGTGGGACGCCCTGGAGCGCAAGCTCGCCACGGGCACGGCGCAGCCGGCGGACGTCGCCGCGCACCTGCGTGCCTCCTCGACGGCCGCCGGGCCGCTGCCCTCCACGCCGCGTCCGCTGCCGTACCGGACGCTCGCGTCCGTGGTCGACGTGACGGCGGGCAACGACGAGCAGACGCTGCGGATCCTGAGCGAACTGGACCCGGAACGTCCCGTGGGCTCGCTGGACGAGGTCCGTCCGCGCCTGGACCGCGCACAGCGCTGGATCACCACACAGGTCCCCGCGGAGCAGCGCACGCGCGTACGCGACGAACCCGACACGGCGCTGCTGGAGTCGCTGGACGGCGAGCAGCGCGAGTCGCTGCGCCTGCTGCTCGACGGGCTGGAGGACCACTGGTCGCTCGAAGGGCTGACGCAGCTCGTGTACGGGGTGCCGAAGGTGCAGGCGGGCATCGATCCCGATGCCAAGCCGACACCCGAACTGAAGGTGGCGCAGCGGTCGTTCTTCGCGCTCGTCTACAAGCTGCTCGTGGGCAGCGAGACGGGGCCGAGGCTGCCGACGCTGCTGCTGGCGGTGGGGTCGGACCGGGTGCGCAAGCTGCTGGGCGCGTGACGCCGGTCCCGGCGGGGCGCGCTCCGGCCTGGCCGGGCGTTCAGCCCGCGAGCCCCATCTCCGCGTTGTAGCGCTCCTTGAACTCCCGGGTGTAGGTGCGCAGATAGGCCTCGCTGAGCAGTGAGCCGTCCGCGTTGGTCACACCGTGGCCCTCGTGCAGGGCACGGGAGAGCTGCCGCGCGTTCGGGAAGCTGCCCTGCGAGGCGACGAACTGGCGGTAGGCGAGGAAGTAGTACTCCTCACGGGGCACGCCGTCCGGTATGCCCACAGGGTCCGCGTCGTCGGCGGCGGACGGTGCCGGGGGTGCCGGGTCGCGCTCGGGCACCGACCCGTACTCGTCACCTGCCGCACCGTCCGCCGGTGCCGGTTCCATGAACAGCTGCTGCTCCTGGGTCCGTTGCGGTGGGAGGTAGGCGGGGCCGCTGCTGCCGCCCGGCGCGTTGGAGTTGCCCAGCGCGCGGCGCCGGCCCGGACCGACGGGCACGGTGACCTGGGGGCCGGAGGGCTGCGTCTCCGCGGCGTAGGTGTATTCGCGGGAGGGGTCGGGCTCCTGCGCGGGGCCGGGCTCCTGCGCGGGGGCCGGTGCCGTGCCGTGCTGCCGCGGCTGGGGCCGGGGCTGCGGCTGCTCCGGTTCCTGTTCCGGTTCCTGCTCCCCGAACTGCCCGTACCGCGGCCTCTGCTCGTACGCGTACTCGCCGTAGTGGCCGTACTCGCCGTACTGCGATTGCTGTTCGTTCGCGTACTCCCCGTACGGCTGCGACGGTTCCGTGCGCTCCGGTGCGGTCGCCGCCGCGTGCCCGTCGCGGCGCTCCTGACGGTCCTCCCCGACCTCCCGCTCCGCGCCGGCAGTGAGCTCGGCGCGCTGCCGTCCGCCGGCCGGGGAGGCCAGGCCCGGTGCGGCGCCGCTCGCGCGGGTCAGGGTGGCGGGTGCCTCGATGCCGGCCGCCGCCAGACCGGCGGGCCCGGTCTCGGAGAGCGGGACGCCGTAGCGCGCGAGCTTGAGCGGCATCATCGACTCCACGGGGGCCTTGCGCCGCCAGTTGCGTCCGTAGCGGGCGTGCAGCCGCGCCTCGTAGACGAGCCGCTCCTGTTCCATGCGGATGACCTCGTCGTAGCTGCGCAGCTCCCACAGCTTCATCCGGCGCCACAGCCGGAAGGTGGAGGGGAAGGCGAGCAGCCAGCGGGAGACGCGCACGCCCTCCATGTGCTTGTCGGCGGTGATGTCCGCGATCCGTCCGATCGCGTGCCGCGCGGCCTCCACGGAGACGACGAAGAGGACGGGGATCACCGCGTGCATCCCCACGCCCAGTGGGTCCGGCCAGGCGGCGGCGCCGTTGAAGGCGATGGTGGCCGCCGTCAGCAGCCACGCCGTCTGGCGCAGCAGCGGGAACGGGATGCGGATCCAGGTGAGCAGCAGGTCCAGCGCGAGCAGTACGACGATGCCCGCGTCGATGCCGATGGGGAAGAAGGGCGCGAAGGCCCCGAAGCCCTTCTGTTCGGCGAGGTCGCGCACGGCGGCGAAGGATCCGGCGAAACCGATGGCGGCGATCGTCACGGCACCGATGACGACCACCGCGGCCAATATGCGGTGTGTACGAGTCAGTTGTACGGCCTGCACTGGAGTTGTCCCCCACCCTTGGAAACCTGCGCGGCGCACCAGACTGGCACATGCGTCAAGTCCGCGCCGCGCGGGTGTGCCGCGGGGCGGTGAGTCACTTCAGTGACGCGATCGCTTCCTTGGCCGCTTTCTCGGCGTTCTTCTTCAACTCGTCGGCGCCGGGGGTCTTGCCGCTCTCGAAGCCGGCACCGGCGTAGTCGACGGTCACGACGACGTTGGCGCTGCGCGCCACGAGTCTGTGTTCGCGGAAGTCCTCGGACTTCTTGCCGTTCTTCCTCTCGGCCTCGTAGCTCACGGACGTCGCCTTGTCGCCGATCCCGCCGGCCGAGGCGGACTTGACGTCCTTGTTCGACTTGTCCGACTTGACCGCGTCGGCCTGCTGCGTCAGGAACGTGCCGGCCAACTCGTTGCCGGAGCCGCGCGAGGCGTCCGAGTCGAAGCGCTTGAGCGAGACGGTCAGCTGCCGGTAGTCGAACTTGTCCAGGCCGCTCCACAGGCAGCTGCCGGAGTCCTTGGTGTTGCCGGAGCCGATCCGCTTGCCGGAGGCGTTGTCCGTCTTCGGGGTCAGCTTCTTGACCGTGTCGCGGGAGACGGTCTTGCAGGCGTCGGGCAGCTCCTTGAACTTCACGGGCGCAGCACTCGGCTCGGCATTGTCGTCGGCGGGAGCCGAAGTGCTGCTCTGGCCGCCGGAGTCGGAGGAGCATCCCGCCACCAGCAGCGCGGGGACCGCCACTGCCGCGCAGGCGAGCGTCCGTGCGAGACGCGGCGAGCGTCGCTGTGATGTCCGCTGTGCGTTACGGGGCATGATTCCTTCGCTTCCAGTAGGTCTGCGTCAGTTGTCGTCGAACTCCCCGGCGAGTTCTTCGGCGACGCTACGGGCCTTCTCCTGCAACTCGGCGCTGTCCGGGGTGCGCCGCTTGTCCGTGAGCCACTGGTCGTACCGGATCGTGGCGATCACGTTCGCGCTGCGGAAGACGAGCGTGATGTCACGATGGACACCTGAATCCGTGGTGTCCAGTTCGTCGTCGATGTAGGCGTTGTCACCGATCCCGTCGAGGATACGAGGAGAGAGATCCTCGTCCGGTGACTGGGACGCGTCGGGGTCCTCGTCGGATTCACCGGCGGCCCCGTTGTCGGGTTTCTCACTCCCGCCGCCGCCCTGGTTCTTGCCGTCCGCGTCCTGGCTCCCGGCGTCCTCGCTCTTGCCGCTGCTCTTGCCGCTGCTCTCGGCGTCGCCCTCGGCGTCGCCGTTCTCGCCCTTGTCCGCGTCGCCGTCCTCGGCCGGTGAGTCGCTTTCGTCGTCGGTCGGGATCTCGGCCTGGCCCGCGCGCTCGTCGTAGAGCAGCTGTGCCTGCTTGTCGTCGCTCATGGCCGGGTCGTAGGACACGACGCGTTCCAGGTCGACGGCGAGATGGCGGGTGGCGAGGCTCGTGGCGCTCTTCCAGCGGCAGCCCACGCGGCGGTCCGTGTCGTAGGTGACGGTGGCCTCGCCCTTGTACGGGGAGTCGTCCGGGTCGGCGTCCGCGTTCTTGCCCGACGTGGTGCTTCCGGGGGTGCTTTCGGCCGCTTCGGCGCCGGGGAGCAGCTTCTTGAGGGTGCCGATGCCGACGGCCCCGCACGGCTCGGGGAGCGTGCTGTACCTGCCGGGTTCGGCCGGGGGCTGGGCGGGGGACGAGTTGCCCTGCTTGGTGTCCTCGCCGTTGCCCTCGTCGGACGATCCGCTGCACGCGGTGAGACCTCCGGAGAGCATGACGGCCAGCGCGACGCCGCTCAGGTACGTCCTTGCCCTCCGCTGCACTGTCTGCCTCCTGCTCGGCGCTCAGCCGTCCGGTCGGGAATGTGTCGGAGCCGTGGCGGGCCACGGAAGACAATGTCTACCGCACGCACGGCGGAGCCGTCCGGCCAAGGGGTGTCTATGTTGCGCGAAGTTCGCTTTTTCCGTTCCGCCCCTTACGGGTGGCGGTGCGGCCTTCGCGCAGTAGTGACGAAGCCGGCGTGAGGCGGTGGCAGTCGGCCCCGTGCTCGCGCGCCGGTGCCGGGCCGTTCGCCTGCTCGCCCGCCGTCAGCGCCGGCGGTGGACCTTCGTGTTCGACGCCTGGGCGCGGGGGCGTACGACGAGAAGGTCGACGTTGACGTGCGGGGGACGGGTCACGGCCCAGTCGATCGTGTCCGCCACGTCCTCCGCGGTCAGCGGTGCGTCCACGCCCTCGTAGACCTTGGCGGCCCGCTCGGTGTCACCGCGGAAGCGGGTGAGGGCGAACTCGTCGGTCTTCACCATGCCGGGCGCGATCTCGATGACGCGCAGGGGCTCACCGCACAGCTCCAGGCGCAGCGTCTCGGCCAGTACGTGCGCACCGTGCTTGGCGGCCACATAACCGCCTCCGCCCTCGTACGTCGCGTGGCCCGCGGTGGAGGAGACGACCACGACCGTCCCCTCGCCGGAGTCGGGGGCAGCACCCGGGCCGTCAGGCCCAGGGTGAGACTGGCACAGCGCCGGCAGCAGCGCCTGCGTGAGATGCAGCACGCCGAGGACGTTGACCTCGTACATGCGGCGCCAGTCCGCGGGGTCGGCGGTGGCGACGGGGTCGGTGCCGAGGGCGCCGCCCGCGTTGTTGACCAGGACGTCGCAGCGGTCGAGCCCCGCCGCGAAGGCGTCGACGGCCGCCCGGTCGGCGACGTCGAGGGGGTGGGCCACCGCTTCGTGACCCGCGTCGGTCAACTCCGCGGCCAGGGCGTCGATGCGGTCCTGGCGCCGGGCCGTGAGCACGACCCGGTAGCCGGAGGCGGCCAGCCGGCGTGCGGTGGCGGCACCTATGCCGCTGCTGGCGCCACTGATGACGGCGGTACGGATGCTCATGGGCCAAAGGCTACGTCGTACGGGCCAGTTGGCTGCCGGGGCGGCCGTGGTCTGCCCTCTCCCGGGCGGCGGCCGGGAGAGGGCACACCACGACCTGATGGCCGGCGGCCGGGAGGGCTCAGGCCGCGGACCTGACGGCCGGCGATCCCGTCCACTCCGCCAGCGCGCGACGCAGGCTCCGCCGGTCCGGCCGGTCGCCAGCCCAGGCGATGTAGCCGTCGGGCCGCACGAGCAGCGTCCGCGTGCCGACGGCCGCCGAACGGACGTGCACGGTACGGTCGTCGGCCTCCTCGCCCGTGTCCGGGGGCGGGCCCTCCGGCGGTGAGACGAGGACGAACGCGCCCCGGCGCAGGGTCTCGTAGAGCCGTCCCGAGGTGAGCGGCAGGTCGGGCGCCCGTCTGCCGGCCAGCGGGTGGGAGCCGCGCGGAGACTTGTAGGAGATGGCGATGCCGGAGACCATCCGCACCGCGCGGTTCGCCAACGGCCGTACGCGGTTGACGATTTCGGCGCCGGCGGAGCGCAGCGCACGGCCCGCGGCGGAGCGGGTGAGGGCGAGCCGGAGGATGGCGCCGCTCATGCGCAGCACGAGGGCGCCGACGGGGTGCCGTTCGCTGTCGTACGTCTCCAGCAGAGCCACGGGGGAGTGTCCGCGCAGCACAGCCGAGAGCTTCCAGGTGAGGTTGGCGGCGTCCTGGAGCCCGGTGTTCATGCCCATGCCTCCGGCGGGCGAGTGGACGTGCGCGGCGTCGCCCGCGAGGAAGACGCGGCCCACCGTGTAGCGCGGCGCCTGCCGTTCGTCGCTGTGGAAGCGGGAGATCCAGCGGGGGTCGTGCATCCCGTGGTCGGAGCCCAGCGCCTTGGCGGCGAGCTCCCGGACCTCCTCCAGGCCGGGTTCTCCTTCCCCGCGCTCCTGGCCGGAGGGGTCCCGGTCGGGGTGCTGCCGGTGGCGGTTCCAGCCCATGACGCGGTACCAGCCGCCCCCGAAGGAGGCGATGAGGGCGAAGCCGTCCTCCGTGGCGTTGACGAGGAAGGGCGTGGCCGGGGGGTCGGACAGCCGCACATCGGCCAGCACGATCGAGCGGAGGACGGACTTGCCGGGGAAGGGGAGCCCGAGAAGTCCGCGGACGGTGCTGTGCACGCCGTCGGCGCCGACGAGGTACGAGGCGCGGAGCGTGCGTACCGCTGCCGGGGTCTCCGCCTCCGGCTCCACCGCCGAGGCCGCGCCCGATTCCGCGTCGGGGGGTGCCTGGGTGACGTCCACCTCGACGCCGGTGCCGTCCTGGCGGAGGCCGAGGACCTCAGTGCCGTACAGGAAGGTCACTCCTGCCTCGCGGGCGCGCCGCTCCAGCAGCCGCTCCACCTCGAACTGGCCCGTGACCAGCACGAACGGAAAGCGCCCGGGAAGCTGTCCGGGACGGAGCACCGCCCGTCCGAAGAGGCCGAGCGAGTCCATCCGCGCGCCGGTGCCGATCAGTTCGTCGGCGAGCCCGCGGGCGTCCAGCTGCTCGAGGGTGCGGGCGTGCACGACGAGTGCGCGGGAGAGGTTGCTGATCGTCTCGTCCCGTCGCTCGACGAGGGTGACGCTGTGCCCCGCGGCGGCCAGATCGCCGGCGGCCATGAGCCCCGTGGGGCCGGCTCCGACGACGAGCACGTCCGCCGTACCGGGGGCGTCCGGGAGCGGGGTGCCGGTGCTGGCCGTGCCGTCCGTGCCGCTGCGTGCCATGGAAGCCTCCCCGGAATGCAGGTGCCAACGCATGTTGGTCAACGCTCGTTGGCATAACGGTAGGACGGCACGGCGGGAGTGTCAACGCGTGTTGGCCCACGCATGTTGGCACGGGTGGAACAGGGAGGGCCCGACCATCGGCGGCCCGGAGCTTGCGGCCCGCCGGTGTCCGCGGCACCGTTCGCGGCACCGTTCTTGAGTCCGAGTGGCCGGCAGGCGGACGCAGGCGTCAGGCTCTTGGGCCGCGCGCAGGATCAGGCGTCAGGCTCTTGGATCGCATGCAGAATCAGGCGTCAGGCTTCGAGCCGCTCGCAGAACACGTCCACGAGGCGCGCGAGGAAGGCGCGCCCCTCCTCGCCGGGCTCCATGGAGATCGTCCCGCCGCCCCAGTCCACGGTTCCGACCATCTCCTGGTACTCGGAGTGCAGGTGGTGCAATATCCCGCCGACGCGGGCCCTGGGCAGGTCGAGCAGCTTGCACACGGGCTGCACGTACGGCTGCCAGCGGGTCGTGACCGCCCGCCGCAGCAGCTCGCCGGCCCGTGCGTCCCGCCCGGTGATGTCCAGGCGGGCACGCAACGGCAACGCCAGTGCGTCGCCGAGCAGTTCGGCCTGGCGCCGGGTCAGCCGCCAGCCACCGCCGCGCTCCATCTCCTCGTACTCGGTGGGGGAGAGGCCCAGCCGCAGTGCCATGTCGAACGTGGAGACCCCGCGGGCGAGGCGGTGCTGGTGCACGCTGCTGAGCGACCCCATCAGATCCCCGACGGAGCACCACAGCACACCCGCCAGTGCGGTCAACTCCCGCTCCCCGGGGCTCTGGTCGCCCGACTCCCAGCTCAGCACGGTCAGCGGCGTGACCTGCACCCCGTAGGCGCTGAGCATCGTCGACGCGACGTCCTCGGCCCGCATCCCGAGCGCCTGGCGCGTGCTGCGTGCCGCCTCACGGTTGAACGCGGGTCTGCGGGGGTCGGACGACGGGTACAGGGACAAGCGGTCCACTTCTTCTGCTTCCTCACGGCAAGCCACGGGCCGGGGCAAAGAATGTCAAAGGACCTAGGGCAGCGTCCAGGCCATGATGCCGGACTGTGCATAGATCAACACGCAGAGAATCAGCAGCAGTCCGAGGCTCCACTTGAGTGTCGAGCGCAGCAGCTCGGACTCCTGGCTGGCACACCCCACGGCCGTCGCGGCGATCGTCAGGTTCTGAGGGCTGATCATCTTGCCCACGACGCCGCCCGAGGCGTTGCCCGCGACGAGCAGTGAAGGATCGAGGCCGGCCCCCTTCGCGGCGGTGTACTGAAGGCTGGCGAACAGCGCCTGCGAGGACGTGTCGGAGCCGGTGACCGCTGTTCCGAACCAGCCCAGCACCGGCGAGAGCAGCGCGAGCGCGCTCCCGCTGCCGGCTATCCAGGTGCCGATGGTGATGGTCTGGCCCGAGAGGTTCATCGCGTAGGCGAGGGCGAGTACGGACGCGACGGTCAGCAGAGCTGTCCTCAACTTCACGATCGTGGCCCCGAGTTCCCTGAGCGCCACCTGCGGTTCGATGCGGAGGACCAGCGCGGTGACCACACCCGAGAGCAGCAGCAGAGTCCCCGGCGACGACAGCCACGCCAGGTTGTAGACGGTGGAGTCCACCGGGTTGCCGTTGACGGTCAGGAGCTTCCCGTGCAGCCCCGGCCAGGGGATTGCGATGCTCGTGCTGCCGAGGAACTCCTTGACCGGGGTCCACAGTTGGGCCACGGAGAAGACCGAGATGACGATGATGTACGGGGTGAAGGCCGCGGCCAGCCGCCTGCCGTCGGTCTCCGGCGGAGCCTGATCGCCTGCGTGCGCGCCGGGTGTTCCGGGCGCGGGCCGCCCGTCGTGTGTGGTTCGCGCCGCCGGCACCGACTGGCCTCCGGGGCTGTGGCCTCCCGGGCTGTGCCCGCCGTAGGCGCGTCCTGCGGTGTCCGGCCGTCCCCGTCCGCCGGGCCCGGCCCCTCCGCCGGCGCCGAGAAGGTCCGCTCTCGCCTGCTCGCTGCCCTTCGGCTGCCAGAACCGCAGGAAGGCGACTGCCGCCACCAGGCTGGCGAGGGAGGTGATGATGTCGGTCAGTTCGACGGATATGTAGTTGGAGCTGACGAACTGCACCACGGCGAAGGTCACTCCGCAGACCAGGGCCACGGGCCAGATCTGACGCAGTCCGCGGAAGCCGTCCACGATCACCGTCAGCAGCAGCGGCACGACGAGCGCGAGCACGGGCACCTGCCGGCCGACGTACGAGCCGATCTCGGTGTACGGGATCTTCGTCAGCGCGCCTGCCGTGATGACGGGTATGCCCATGGCGCCGAAGGCGACGGGAACCGTGTTGGCGACGAGGACCGTGACGGCCGCCCGGAAGGGCGGGAACCCCAGGGCGATGAGCATGATGCCGGTGATCGCCACGGGTGCGCCGAAGCCGGCGAGGGCCTCCAGCAGGGCGCCGAAGCAGAAGGCCAGCACGACCGCCAGGACGCGCGGATCGTCGCTGATGAGCCGCAGGGACCGGCGCAGGTCCTCGAACGTGCCGCTGACGACGGTGAGTTGGTACAGCCAGATGGCCGTGACGAGGATCCAGCCGATGGGGAAGAGACCGAAGACCGCGCCCTCGGCCGCGGACAGGGCGGCCAGCTTGAGCGGCATCCCGTACACGGCGACGGCGATGCCCAGCGCGACGGCCAGGGCGGAGAGGCCGGCCAAGTGTGCCTTGACCCGTGCGGCTCCGAGCAGGAGGAAAAGAGTCAGCAGCGGCAGTGCGGCGACGAGGGCCGACAGTGCGAGGCCGCCGGAGAGCGGTGAGAGAGCGGGCTGGTACAAGGGCATCCCCGTACGGATTTGGTCAGACCATGCGTTGAAGCTGCCACACACTATGAAGTGCCCAACTCGCTGTCCAGAGAAGGCACATGACTGACAGAACTTGGTCAGACCAAAGTGCGGGCTGTTGGGTTACGCTCACCGCGACCGCGTGGTCCCCGGTCCGGTGGTGAGTGCCGGGGAGCGGCCCGACGTCGCGGATCTGGGAGGGGTTTCATGGCCGGACCGGACGACTGGGAACCCGTAACCCGTTCGCGCACGTACGAACTGGTCCTCACCCGGATCGAGCAGCTCATCCTCGACGGCAGGCTCAAGGTCGGCGACCGGCTGCCGCCGGAGCGGGAGTTGAGCGAGATGCTCGGCGTGAGCAGGGCGGCGATCCGGGAGGCGCTGCGCGTGCTGGAGGCCCAGGGCGCCCTTCGGCCCCGGGTCGGCACGGGGCCGGACTCGGGGAACGTGATCATCGCGATGCCGGGCGCCGGACTCACCCAGTTCCTCAGGCTGCACATAGCACTCGCGCACTTCTCCCTCGACGACGTCGTCGAGGCGCGTGCCGTCCTGGAGCGGTCGAGCGCCAGGCTGGCCGCCGAGCACGCCAAGGCGGACGATCTCGCGCGGATGCGCGAACAGCTCGACCGCATGGACGCGGTGGGGCTTCCGCGGGAGGTGTTCAACGACTGCGACACGGATTTCCACGTCGCGATCGCCGATGCCGCGGGCAACCGCATGGTGGCCGACCTGACGGTTTCCGTGCGCAACGCGGTCCGGCAGACCCTGCTGACGGTCTTCCACCGGGTGGAGGACTGGGAGGCGGTGGCCACCAGGCTGCGTGCGGAGCACCGGGCGATCTACGACGCCGTGGCGGCGGGAGAGGCCGAACGCGCGGGTGAGGCGGTGGAGGCGCACATCCGCTCCGTGCACCGGGACATCGTCGTACCCTCCCTGTCGCCCGTTCCCTGAGCACGGGCCCGTACAGGTCCTGGCGGCGGAGCGGCACCGCACGCCGGCGCCTCGCCGACTAGCCTGTCAACAGGTGTTGGCCTACATTCGTTGGCATGGAAGACGAAGCACGGGCAGGTTCCGCCGCGGGAGCAGGTGCGGACGCCGGTGCCCACCCGGCGGCCGCACCGCCGAAGGCGGCGGAGGGCCGGCCCCCACGCCGCTCCGACGCAACTCGGGCGGCGATCGTGCGCGCCGCGCGGGAGCGGTTCGCGACCGACGGCTACGAGCGCGCGACGATCCGCGCCATCGCGCGGGACGCGGGCATCGACCCGTCGATGGTCATGCGCTACTTCGGCAACAAGGAGGGCCTGTTCGCCGCCGCCTCCGAAATCGACCTGCGGCTGCCGGACTTGACCGGCGTTCCCGCCGAGGAGGTCGGCACGCGCCTCGTGCGCCACTTCCTGGAGCGCTGGGAGGGCGACGAGACGCTGAACGCCATGGTGCGCGTCGGCGTCACCAACCCCGCGGGCGCCGAACGGGTGCAGTCGGTCTTCCGCGACCAGGTGTCGCCCGCGGTGGCCGCCGTGTGCCCGGACCCCCGGCAGGTCCCCGCGCGCGCCGCCCTGCTCGCCTCACAGATCCTGGGCATGGCCCTGAGCCGGTACGTGCTGAAGCTGCCGCCCGCGGTGGCGATGACGCACGAGGAGATCGTGGGCTGGCTCGGGCCCACGGTCCGGCGCTACTTGACCGCTGAGAGCCCGTAGGGCCTGTCCGGCGGACGAGCGCACCCGCCCCGCCGGACGCGCCCCGGTGGGAAGTCCGTCCCGCCCGCGATCCGAAGAATTTCCTGCGAGCAGCCAACATCGTCCACATGGACAGGAGTTGGACGAGCGACGGGCGGACGGCCAGGGGGCCCCGGCGAATCGGTGGCGGCGAACATGCCTTGAGTGCCTGTCCCGGGGTACTCAGCGCACCGTAACGAGCCCCTTCCCATGAGAGGTGACGAAGAGTGTCCTCCTCCCTCGTAGAGACCGTTGACGTCGAAGCTCCGGTCGCGGTGAGCTGGGCGCTGTGGAGCGACGTGGCCGAGTGGCCGAAGTTCCTGAGCCACGTTAAGGACGTCGTCCGTATCGACAACAGGTCCTTCTCCTGGTGGCTCTCGCTCCCCGGCGCCGAGAAGAGCTTCACCGCCCAAGTCACGGAACTGATCCCTCAGGAGCGCATCGCCTGGAGGACCACGGAGGGCGTCGAGCACGCCGGGGTGGTCACCTTCCACAGGCTCAGCGACACCAAGAGCCGGGTGACGCTCCAGATCGAGTACAACCCGCAGGACTTCGTCGAGCGTCTCGGAGCCCTGACCAACCTGGACTCCACGCTCACCAACTACGACCTGGGCGAGTTCAAGCGCGCAGCCGAGAAGGCCGCGGACGGGAACGGAAGTTCGGGCGCCTGACCGGGGACGGTCCGGTCCCCTTCCGGGGGTGTCCGATCGCCGGGCCCGTCACCGGGCCCGCGCCGGGGCACGGTTCGCGCGCGAGTGCATGACTGCCGGTCTCAGCCGTGTGCCCGGCTGCGCGGGCCCGGCCCGGGCGCCGCACCGGAACGCGTTCGGGGCCGCACCGGGCCGAACGACCGGACGCTCAGGGCCACACCAGGCAGTACGGCTGGTGGCCCGCCATGTGCAGGCGGTCGGAGAAGTCCTGCCATTCGTGCAGGAGTTGGTACACGTTGAAGGCGTCCTGGGGGCCCGCGCGATCGGGCACCGTGGACCAGATGAAAGCCGCCGCGCCCACCGACTCCTCGCCGATTCCGCGCAGCGGGTCCACGACCGTCATCGGCAGCTTCACGACGGCGTAATCCGGGTGCAGCACCACGAGTTCGAGCGGCGGCACCCGGTGCAGAGGTATGCCCTCGATGCCTGTGAGCACCATCGCGGCCATGGTCTCCGGCTTGATCTTGGTGAACATGCCGTGACCCAACTCGTCACCGCCGAGCTCCTCGGGGCGCATGGAGACGGGGACCCGGGCCGCCGTAGCGCCGTCCGGGGCGCCGAAGTACTTGTAGGTCACCCCCACTCGGCCGCCACCCTTGCTGCTCCCAGTGTCTCTTTCCGCCGCGTCTCTCCGGTGACGTCCGCTTGCGCGCTCCGGACCGAGGTCCCCGGTACCCTCTCCCAGTCCACCACCGCGCTGCATGTCACCACCCGACCACTCGCGGCCGCCGCCGCGCAACCCGATCATCGTGACAGAGACCTCCCCGTCCTGCCGGTCGTGAAACGCCCCGCGGCGGGCGGGTAATCCCCGTGTTACCGGGCCGGTACCTGACCGGCTCCTCATGTCCCCTATACCCACCCGCGGGACGACGACGCGGTGCCGTCGGGATGCTCTGACACCATGGTCCTCGTGACTTACTCGTACGAGGCCCCAGTATCGCAGTCGCTCTACGACCGCGCCGCCGCCGTGACGCCCGGTGGCGTGAACTCTCCGGTCCGCGCCTTCCAAGCCGTGGGCGGTACGCCCCGGTTCATGGTGTCCGGGGCCGGTCCGTACCTCATGGATGCCGACGGGCGTGAGTACGTCGACCTCGTCTGTTCGTGGGGGCCGATGATTCTGGGCCATTCGCACCCCGAAGTGATCGCGGCCGTCCAGGCGGCGGTGAGCCGGGGCACGTCGTTCGGAACGCCCGGCGAGGACGAAGTCGCCCTCGCGGAGGAGATCGTGGACCGCGTCGGGCCGGTCGAGCAGGTGCGGCTGGTCTCCTCCGGCACGGAGGCCACGATGTCCGCGATCCGCCTGGCGCGCGGTTTCACCGGGCGTGCGAAGGTCGTGAAGTTCGCGGGCTGTTACCACGGTCATGTCGACGCGCTGCTCGCGTCGGCGGGTTCGGGCGTCGCGACGTTCGGCCTGCCCGACACCCCGGGCGTGACGGGCGCGCAGGCGGCGGAGACCATCGTGCTGCCGTACAACGATCCCGACGCCGTACGGGCCGCGTTCGCCGCGCAGCCCGACGAGATCGCGTGCGTCATCACCGAGGCGTCCCCCGGCAACATGGGCGTCGTGCCGCCGAAGCCCGGCTTCAACGAGCAACTCAAGGAGATCTGCCGGGCGCACGGGGCGCTGTTCATCTCGGACGAGGTGATGACGGGCTTCCGCGTCAGCAAGCAGGGCTGGTACGGAATCGACCAAGTCGTCCCCGATCTGATGACGTTCGGCAAGGTGATGGGCGGCGGCTTCCCGGCGGCGGCCTTCGGCGGCAGGCGCGACGTGATGGAGCGCCTCGCACCTGCCGGCCCCGTCTACCAGGCCGGCACGCTGTCGGGGAACCCGGTCGCCACGGCCGCCGGCGTCGCGCAGCTGCGGCTGCTGGACGACGCGGCGTACGCGGCGGTGGACTCGGCTTCCGAGCAGCTGCGCCGTGCTGTGACCGAGGCGCTGGACAAGGCGGGCGTCGCCCACCGGCTCCAGGCCGCGGGCAACATGTTCTCCGTGTTCTTCACCGACGAGCCCGTCACGGACTACGAGGGCGCGAGGGCGCAGGAGGCGTTCCGGTTCAAGGCCCTCTTCCACTCGATGCTGGAGCAGGGCGTCTATCTTCCGCCGTCCGCCTTCGAGTCCTGGTTCGTCTCGACCGCGCACGACGACGGCGCGCTGGAGCGCGTCGCCGAGGCGCTTCCCGCCGCCGCCCGCGCCGCCGCGGAGGCGACCGCATGAGCGCGGCGGGCGGTAAGGGCCCGGGCCGCGAGGCCGGAAGACGCGAGCGCGACGCCGGCGGGCAGGCCGTCACCGTCGTGCACGTGATGCGTCACGGCGAGGTCGAGAACCCGGACGGGGTGCTGTACGGACGGCTGCCCGGCTACCACCTCTCCGAGCTGGGACGCAGGATGGCCGACCGGGTGGCCGAACATCTCGCCGGCCGGGACATCACGTACGTCGTGGCCTCGCCGCTGGAGCGTGCGCAGGAGTCCGCGGTGCCCATCGCCAAGGCGCACGGTCTGGACGTCGCCAGCGACGAGGGCCTGATCGAGGCGGACAACGTCTTTCAGGGCAGGACGGTGGGCGTGGGGGACGGCGCGCTGCGCAGGCCCGCGAACTGGCGCCACCTGTTCAACCCCTTCCGGCCGTCGTGGGGCGAGTCGTACGTGCACCAGGTGCAGCGGATGCGCGCCGCCCTGGACGCGGCCCGCGACGCCGCGCGCGGCCACGAGGCCGTCTGCGTCTCCCATCAGCTGCCGATCTGGACGCTGCGCAGCTTCGTCGAGCGCCGCAGGCTCTGGCACGATCCGCGCCGGCGGCAGTGCACGCTCGCCTCCCTCACCTCGTTCACCTTCGAGGGGGACAAGATCGTCTCGGTCGGCTACACGGAGCCCGCGCGCGATCTGGTGCCTCCGCATCTGCGCGCGGGCGCCAAGTCCACCGGGGGCGGCGGACGCGGGGCCTGAGGTCGTCCTGAGGGGGCCCGAAGGGCTGTGCGGAGCGCGCGCCGCCGGGCCGCCACGGGGAGGAGCGGAGCCGGCCGGAGCCGGCCGGGGCCGGCCGGGGCCGGTCGGGAGCGGGCCACCGCAAGTGGGGCGGCCCGTGCTCAACGGGCGCAAGGGGGCGTGGAAGATCGGCTCGGAGCTCATGCGAAACTTTTCACATGAGTCAGACCCGAGCCTTCCGGCGCCGCCCCGCACTGCTGATCGCGTTGCTCGCGGCGAGTGCGTCGGTGCTGGCCGGGTGCAGCGACGACAAGGCCGGTTCGTCGTCGGGGGACACGAAGTTCGTGCGGGGCACCGGAAAGATCACCAAGGTCAGGAGCGGGGAGCGGCAGAAGGCACCGGACATCTCGGGCAAGGGTGTCGACGGGAAGCGGCTGGAACTCTCCGACTACAAGGGGAAGATCGTCGTCCTGAACGTCTGGGGCTCCTGGTGCGCGCCCTGCCGCGCGGAGGCGCCCAACCTCGCCAAGGTCGCCAAGGAGACCGAGGGCAAGGGCGTGCAGTTCGTCGGGATCAACACCCGCGATCTCGACCGCGCCAACGCCAAGGCGTTCGAGCGCAACTACGGCATCGAGTACCCGAGCTTCTACGACCCCAGCGGCAAGCTCATCCTCCGCTTCCCCCGGGGCAGCCTCTCTCCGCAGGCCATCCCCTCCACGCTCATCCTCGACCGGGACGGGAAGATCGCCGTACGGGCGCTGAAGGAACTCGGCGAGAAGGAACTGCGCTCCGCGCTCGACCCGTTGACGGCGGAGAAGTGACCCCCGCATGAGTACGCCCGCCACCGCCGCGGCCTCCTCCGCCGGCGCCGCTCTCGCGGCCGCCACGGCGGAGGTGAACCACACGGTCCTCAGCGGCGCCCTGCTGCTGGCCGTCCCCGTGGCCGTACTCGGCGGTCTCGTCTCCTTCTTCTCCCCGTGCGTCCTGCCGCTCGTGCCCGGCTACCTCAGCTACGTCACCGGCGTCAGCGGCACCGACCTGGCGCAGGCCAGGCGCGGCCGGATCCTCCTCGGGACGGGCCTCTTCGTGCTCGGCTTCACTGCGGTCTTCGTCTCCGGCGGCGCGCTCTTCGGGGGCTTCGGAGCGACGCTGCAGGAGCACCGGACGGTCATCTCCCGGGTCCTCGGTGCCCTGACGATCCTGCTGGGGCTCGCGTTCATGGGCGCGCTCGGCCCGCTGTCCCGCCTGACCTCGCGCGAACTGCGCATCCAGCGGCGTCCGTCCGTCGGTCTCGCGGGAGCTCCCATGCTCGGCGTTCTGTTCGGCATCGGCTGGACCCCGTGCATCGGGCCGACCCTCGCCGCGGTGCAGACCCTCGCGTTCAACGAGGCCAGCGCGGGCCGGGGCGCACTGCTGACAGTGGCGTACTGCCTGGGGCTCGGCGTGCCGTTCGTCGTGGCCGCCGTCGCCTTCCGCCGCACGCTGGGAGCCTTCGGCTGGGTGAAGCGGCACTATGCGTGGGTGATGCGGACCGGCGGCCTGATGCTCGTCGCGGTCGGCGTGCTGCTCGTCACCGGGGTCTGGGACCGGATCGTGTACGACCTTCAAGTCTGGTCGTCCGACTACACCGTGGGAATCTGAGATGCGTACGACGGACACCGGATCCGGCACCGGACCGGACACCGCAGCCGGGACCGGCGCAGACGGCGGCAGCGGTAATCCCGCGACGGCGGGCGCGGCCCCCGAGGGGACCGCCCCCGAGGGGACCCCGGAGGAGACGCGGCTCGCACGCGAGGCCGAGTCCCAGCTGTCCTCGCTGTCCACCGCGCCCGGTGAGGAGAAGCTCAACGTCCCCTCCATCGGAGTCGTCGGCTGGGCCCGCTGGTTCTGGCGTCAGCTGACGTCGATGCGGGTCGCGCTGATCCTTCTGCTTCTGCTCTCCCTCGCGGCGATCCCCGGCTCGGTGATCCCGCAGAGCAACGTCGACAGCCTGAAGGTCGAGAACTTCCAGAAGAAGCACGACGTGCTCTCGCCGGTCTACGAGAAGCTCCAGCTCTTCGACGTCTACACGTCGGTCTGGTTCTCGGCGATCTACATCCTGCTGTTCGTCTCCCTCGCCGGCTGCATCGTCCCCCGCACCTGGCAGTTCGTGGGACAGCTGCGCAGCAGGCCGCCCCGCGCACCGCGCCGCCTGGAGCGGATGCCGGCCTACACGACCTGGCGCACCGACGCCGCCCCGGACGAAGTGCTGGGCGGCGCCCGCCGGCTGCTGGCGGGACGGCGCTTCCGCGTCGAGCGCGAGGGCGACGCCGTCGCCTCGGAGAAGGGCTATCTGCGCGAGGCGGGCAACCTCCTCTTCCACATCGCCCTGATCGTGCTGCTGCTGGCCTTCGCCGCCGGGCAGTTGTGGAAGTCCGACGGCGGCAAGCTCATCATCAAGGGCGACGGCTTCTCCAACACCCTCACCCAGTACGACGACTTCAGGTCCGGCTCCCTCTTCGACCCGGACGACCTGGAGTCCTTCGGCTTCAGCCTCAAGGACTTCCACGCCACGTACGAGGAGTCCGGCCCGCAGAAGGGCACGGCACGCGACTACCGCGCGGACGTCTCGTACTGGCAGGGCGCCGACGGCACGGAGAAGCAGGACTCGATCAAGGTCAACCACCCGCTGCAGATCGGTGATTCGAAGGTCTTCCTGAACGGGAACGGCTACGCCCCGGTCGTCTCCGTCAAGGACGGCAAGGGCGAGACCGCTTTTCGCGGCCCCGTCGCCTTCCTCCCGCAGGACGGCAACCTCACCTCGTCCGGCGTCGTCAAGGTCACCGACTACCGGGACGCGAAGAACCGCAAGGACCAGCTCGGCTTCCAGGGCTTCTTCGTGCCGACCTTCGGCGGCTCGGGGTCGGGAACGATGTTCTCGCAGTCGCCGGCGCTGAGGTTCCCGGTGCTCTTCCTCACCGCGTACCACGGCGATCTCGGACTCGACTACGGCGCCGCGCAGAGCGTCTACCAGCTCGACACCAAGCGCATGAAGCAGTTCAAGAAGCCGGACGGCAGCCCGCTGGCGAAGAAGATCCTTCCGGGCGAGACGATGAAGCTGCCGAACGGCGGGGGTGAGCTGAAGTTCGAAGGCGTGCGCCAGTGGGCTCAGTTCCAGGTCGTCCACGAGGTCGGCGGCGGCTGGGCGCTGGGCGGTGCGCTCGCCGCGATCGGCGGGCTCGCGGGCTCGCTGTTCATCCAGCGGCGGCGCGTGTGGGTACGTGCGGTCACGGGTCCCGACGGCCGTACGGTCGTGGAGATGGCGGGGCTCGGACGCAGCGAGTCGGCCAGACTCCCAGAGGAACTGGGTGACTTGGCGTACGCGATGCAGAACGACGCCCCGCCCGTGCCGGACGAGCCGGAGACCGAGCCGGGGAGCCGGCACGGGAAGCACGAGAAGCACACGGAGCACGAGAAGCACACGGAGCACGAGAAGCACACGGAGCACGAGAAGAACGCGAAGCACGACAAGGAAGACAAGCACGACAAGCAGGACACGGACGACGAGGACGACGAGAACGAGGACGACAAGGCCAGGGCCGAGGACGGCGCCGAAGCCTCGCCGCGAGGAGAACGCACGTGAACATCGCCGCTGCCGCAACGAACGAGAATCTGGCCGAGATCAGCAACTACCTGATCTATTCGGCGATGGCCGTCTACGCGCTCGCCTTCGTCGCGCACATCGCCGAGTGGGTCTTCGGCAGCCGCAGCAAGGTGGCGCGCACCGCCGCCGCGCTGAGCCCCGGACGTGAGAAGGACCGCGAGGCGGCCGAGGACGCCCGCGCCGGTTCGGAGGCGGCCGCGGACTCCGGCACGGCGTCAGCCGCGAAGGGCGCCGCGGCCGGCGGCAAGGCGTCGGGAACCTCCGTGCTGGAGCGTCCGCGCCCCAAGGTCGTCGTCCGCTCCTCCGCGGGCCGCCGAGGCGAACTGCCGGACGGCCCCGGCGCCGCCGCCGGTGACGAACAGGGCGATCTGTACGGCCGGATCGCGGTGTCGCTCACGACGCTCGCGTTCCTCCTGCACTCCGCGGGCGTGCTCGCCCGGTCGCTCTCGGTGCAGCGTGCCCCCTGGGGCAACATGTACGAGTTCTCGACCGCCTTCTCCATGGTGGCCGTCGGCGCCTACCTCGCCTTCCTCGTCGCGAAGAAGAACGTCCGCTGGATCGGGCTGCCGCTCGTGACGACCGTCCTGCTCGACCTCGGCCTGGCCGTGACGGTGCTCTACACCGAGAGCGCCCAGCTCGTACCGGCGCTGCACTCGTACTGGCTGTGGATCCACGTCTCGCTGGCCATCGCCTGCGGCGCGCTGTTCTACCTCGGCTTCGTCTCCACGGCGCTGTACCTCTTCCGGGACCGGTACGAGACCAAGCTGCTGGACGGCGGCACACCGGGCGGCTTCGCCACGTCGGTCATGGAGCGGCTGCCCTCGTCGGCCTCGCTCGACAAGTTCGCCTACCGCATCAACGCGGCCGTGTTCCCCTTCTGGACCTTCACCATCGTGGCCGGGGCGATCTGGGCGGGCGACGCGTGGGGCCGCTACTGGGGCTGGGACCCCAAGGAGGTCTGGTCGTTCATCACGTGGGTCGCCTACGCCTGCTACCTGCACGCTCGCGCGACCGTCGGCTGGAAGGGGCGCAAGGCCGCCTACCTGGCCCTGATCGCCTTCGCGTGCTTCCTGTTCAACTACTACGGCGTGAACATCTTCTTCAACGGCAAGCACTCGTACGCGGGCGTCGACGGCTGACGCTCGTACGCGGGGTGCCGGCGCCGAGCCTCCGCCGCTCCGCTCGCCCCGCAGCCCCCGGGGCGTCCGTACGTCCAAGGGCGCGCGCCACTGCATCCCGGGGGATCTGCCGCATCCGCGGGGTGCGCCCGCCGCGGAGGGCTCCCGCCGCCCTCGCCGCGGGGGCTCCGCGCCGTCTCCGGGCCCGACGGAGATCCGGTTGCCCGGCGTGGGCTCAGCTCTTCGGCGGTGTCTCGTCCGGGCCGCCCTTGCCGCCCTCGCGCCGTCCCGACTCCTCGTCGCGGCGGTGCAGTTCGGCCTCCTGCGGCTCGGCGCCGGGACGCGGCTCGCGCCCGGCCGCGCCGGTGTCCTCGTCCGTGACGCCACCCTTGCCGGAGTCCGGGCGGGCGCCCTTGCCGGAGTCCGGGCGGGCGTCCGCGCCGTCCTTGCCGCCCGTTCCGTTCCGCTCCTCGCCCGGCTTCCCGTCGTCCTGCGAACCGTCGGGCTGCGCACCGCGCTTGATGGACTTGAGGAACTCCGGGTTGTCGTCCGGGGCGACCCAGCGGCGCTCGTCGGGCCGTGTCGCACCGTAGGGCGCGTTCTTGCGCGGCCGCCCGACGGCGAACCATGCGACGGGGCCCAGCAGCACCTGCCCGAAGAGCAGGATGATGATGATCCACACCACCTTCGGCAGCTTCCGTACTTCCTTTTCAGGAGTATTGAGGCAGTCGATGAAGGCGTAGATCCACACCGCCAGGACGAGAAGGAACGGCAGATACCTGAGCATGCGGGACGCCCCCTAAGCGAGCAGACTCGGCACGGTGGGCCGGAAGTGCGGTTGGTGCGGTGCTTCTTGCTGCTTTTTGGCTGCTTCTTGCTGGTATGTCGCTTGTGTGTAGGTGTTCGTGTTCGCGTTCGTGCCGGAGGGTGCATCGCGGCATTCCGCCGTACGTACGTAAGCCAGCGTAACGGTGTCCGGAAGGGGCCGGGGGCGGTCGGTCGGGGCCGGGAACCCATGCCGGATACTGGGGCGCATGGCATACGACGATCTCCGCTCGCTGCTGCGGGCGCTGGAGCGTGACCGGGACCTGACGCGGATCAAGGCGGAAGTCGATCCGCACCTCGAGATCGGTGAGATCGTCGACCGGGTGCAGAAGTCCGGCGGGCCGGCGCTGCTGTTCGAGAACGTGAAGGGTTCCTCCCTTCCCCTCGCGATGAACGTCTTCGGCACGGACCGCCGCCTGCTGAAGGCCCTGGGCCTCGAGTCGTACGACGAGATCAGCGAGAAGATCGGCGGGCTGCTCAAGCCCGAACTGCCGCAGGGTTTCGTCGGGATGCGGGAGGCCTTCGGCAAGCTCGGCGCGATGACGCACGTACCGCCGAAGAAGGTGAAGGGCGCCCCCGTCCAGGAAGTCGTCCTCGAGGGCGACGAGGTGGACCTGGACGCACTGCCCGCGCTGTTCACCTGGCCCGAGGACGGCGGCTCCTTCTTCAACCTCGGTCTGACGCACACCAAGCACCCCGAGACGGGCGTGCGCAACCTCGGCCTCTACCGCCTCCAGCGCCATGACCGCCGCACCATCGGCATGCACTGGCAGATCCACAAGGACAGCCGGAACCACTATCAGGTCGCCGCGCGGCGCGGCGAGAAGCTGCCGGTCGCCATCGCCTTCGGCTGTCCGCCCGCTGTGACGTACGCCTCAACGGCGCCGCTTCCGGGCGACATCGACGAATACCTCTTCGCGGGCTTCACCCAGGGCAAGCGCGTGGAGATGACCGACTGCAAAACGGTGCCGCTCCAGGTGCCCGCCCACGCGGAAGTGGTGCTGGAGGGCTGGCTGGAGCCCGGAAAGACGCTGCCGGAGGGGCCGTTCGGCGATCACACCGGCTTCTACACGCCGCAGGAGGACTTCCCCGCGCTGACGATCGACTGCGTGACGATGCGCAAGCGCCCGGTCTTCCAGTCGATCGTCGTGGGCCGGCCGCCGACGGAGGACGGACCGCTGGGGCGCGCCACCGAGCGGTTCTTCCTGCCGCTGCTGAAGATCATCGTCCCGGACATCGTGGACTACCACCTGCCCGAGGCCGGAGGCTTCCACAACTGCATGATCGTCTCGATCGAGAAGAAGTACCCGAAGCACGCCCAGAAGGTCATGCACGCCATCTGGGGTGCGCACATGCTCTCCCTGGAGAAGCTGATCGTCGTCGTCGACGCCGAGTGCGATGTGCGCGACCTGCACGAAGTGGCGTGGCGGGCCCTGGGCAACGTCGACTACTCCCGCGACCTGAGTGTCGTCGAGGGCCCGGTCGACCACCTCGACCACGCCTCGTACCAGCAGTTCTGGGGCGGCAAGGCCGGAGTCGACGCGACCGCGAAGCTGCCGGAGGAGGGTTACACGCGCGACGGGGGCTGGCCGCACGCCATCGAGTCCGACCCCGATGTCGCGCGGCTCGTCACCGAACGCTGGAAGGAGTACGGCCTGTGAGTGGCGACGCCGTGACCGGGGACGGCGCACGGGCCGGTATGGGCCGGACGCGCGGAGGCGTGCGTGCCTTCCTGCGTCTGGTGATGATCGAACACTCCGTGTTCGCGCTGCCGTTCGCCTACATCGCGGCGCTCACGGCGATGTCCCGTGCGAGCGGCACCGTCCAGTGGCGTGAGCTGCTGCTCATCACCGTCGCCATGGTGGGGATGCGCACCTTCGCCATGGCCGCGAACCGGATCATCGACCGCGAGATCGACGCCCGCAATCCCCGTACCGCCGGGCGCGAACTCGTCACCGGCGCGCTCTCCGTGCGGTCGGCGTGGACGGGTGCGCTGATCGCCGTCGCCGTATTCATGGGCGCGTGCGCCCTGCTCAACCCGCTCTGCCTGGCGCTGGCGCCCGTCGCCGTGGTGCCGATGGTGGTCTATCCGTACGGGAAGCGCTTCACGGACTTTCCGCACGCCATCCTCGGCCTCGCTCAGGCGATCGGGCCGATCGGCGCCTGGATCGCGGTGACCGGAGCCTGGTCGTGGGAGGCCGTGGTGCTGGGCCTCGCCGTCGGCGTGTGGATCGGCGGCTTCGACCTGATCTTCGGCTGCCAGGACGTCGTGGCGGACCGCGCGCACGGGGTGCGTTCCGTGCCGGCTCGGTTCGGTATCGCGGCGGCGCTCCACGGGGCGCGCGGCAGTCACGTCGTCACGGTGGCGCTGCTGGCGTGGTTCGGGGTGCTCACCGGTGCGGGCGTCTTCTGGTGGCTGGGCCTGCTGATCGTCGCGGCGGCCTTCGTGTACGAGCACTCCATCGTCAGGCCGGGGGACCTGTCCCGGCTCAACCGGGCCTTCTTCACGGTCAACGGGTTCATCGGCATCGCGCTGTTCGTGTGCGCGCTGCTGGACCTGACAGTGCGGGGCCTGAGCGCCTGACGGCGCAGACCTGAGCGTCTGACGGCGCGGCCCGGGCAGGCGGTGAGGAAGGTGCACGGCCGGTCGGGCACGGGGCACCGCAGGTGCGGTCCGGTGCCGGCCCTGGCGGCGCTCCCTCAGTGCCAGGCCGGCTTGCCGCCTCCCGCCGTACGGGCGGCCGAGGTCATGAAGGCGGCCATGACGCCGCCGATCAGGCCGAAGAGGTGGCCCTGCCACGAGACCCCGGCCTCCGTGGGCAGCACGCCCCACAGGATCGAGCCGTAGAAGACGGCGACGACACCGCCCAGTGCGACGTCCGTGATCCGCCTGTCCACGAAGCCGCGTACGAGCAGATAGCCGAAGAGCCCGAAGATCAGGCCGGAAGCCCCTGCCGTGTTGCTGGCGTCAGGTGCGACCAGCCACACGCCGAGCCCGCTCACCACGATGATCGTGAGGGCGACGGCCAGGAAGCGCCCGGTGCCCCGCAGTGCAGCGAGAAACCCGAGGACGAGCAGCGGCACCGTGTTCGCGATGAGGTGACCGAATCCGAAGTGCATGAAGGCGGCGGGGATCACATCGACGAGCTCGCTCTGCCGGCGGGGGACGATGCCGAAGGTGTCCAGGGCGTTGCCGGTCGCCTGGTCGACGACTTCGAGGAGCCACAGCAGCCCCGTCCAGAGCAGGATCAGCTTCGCGGCCGGCTTGGCGCCCTGCCGCGGCGATCTGTCGCTGTTCGTGCTGTTGATGCCGGACCCTGATCCGTACGCCATCGAGTCTCCCCCTGAGGGACAGTCGCGGAGCCGATGCCTGTGACCTTGAGAACGTGGCAGAGGGCTCGCGAAGTTCCGCGGTCCAGGATGCGGCAGGCCAGGCTCTCCAGGATGGCGTCAGAACTTCTCCGTGCCCAGGGCGCCATACATCACGGTCGCCACCAGGTCCTGCGGCATGAGCTCCTTGGCGCCGCCGGGAGCGGTCACGGCGACGGCGTCGCCACCGCTGAACTCCAGCCGCAGCGGCAGGTGGGCGTCCCCCCGCGTGAACTGGCCCAGGTCGAGGGTGAGCGAGGTGAGCTGCCCGCGCCGGATCGCCAGGTCCGCCACGATGTCGCTCTCGGGCACCCGTGCGGGGTCGATCTCCGCACCCAGCGGCCGCAGCGCGGTGACGAGATCGCTCGCGGCCTTGCGCCCGGGCAGCGTCATCCGTACGCGCTCCGCGCCCCTGAACTCGCCGGCGGCCTCGAACTCGGCGTGCTCGCGCAGCAGATCCTGCACGCCGCTGATGAATTCGCGCTGGGACTGACCGTCGAGCGCCGAGCCGATGGTCACCGCGTCCCGGATCTCGCGGCTCCGCCTCGCCTCGTCGCTCTCACCCTCCGGACTCTTCTGCGCACTCTTCTCCCCTTTATCCCCTATGACCCCCTTGTCTCCTTCTGTGCCCGCCTGGTCTTCCTGGTCTTCCTGTTCCCTCTGGTCACTCTTGTTCTGCTGCCGCTCCGCCAGCGTCTCGGCCACGCGCGCGAAGTCGTCGAAAGCCTCGGGGTCCGCGCGCACCCACTTGCCCTTCAGCGCGTCCCTGGCGGCCCCCAGGGTGGGCGGAAGCTCGTCCGCGAGATCGACGATCTCCGACGCCGTCTCACGCGTGTTCTCCGGGTCCGCGGTGTACTTGGCCATCGTCCGCAGGCTCACCCGCAGATACAGCTCGTCCTTGACGGACTTGACCGCCGCGACGTCGTTGCCGCCGAAGTTCAGCGCGGCCGCCACGTTCGCGGCGTCGGACTCCGGCATCTCCTTCAGTGGGGTCTCCTCGTCGTCCGTCCCCGCCGAAACGGTCAGCTCGGCGCGCGAGAGCATGCGCGCCGCCTGCATCGAGGCGTGCTGCTTCCCGCCTCCTGCCCGCGCGGTGAGGAATTCGCGGGCCTGGCGCGGTGATCCGTCCACGGACACGATGACGGTGGAGGCGGGCTGGTCGCCGAGCTTCACGACGGAGTTCCGCACCTTCATGCCGGTCGTCAGGCGCTGGGCCGAACTGCACGCCGACACGGACGTGGCCACCAGCAGCGCGCAGCTCAGTACGGCGGTCGCGCGGAGCGGAGTACGGGAAGCGTGCAGCCCGGACGGCGGGCGGAAGAACTGCATCCCCCGAGCCAATCGCACAACAGGCCCGCGGCGCCAGTTGCGGCCGGACCTACGATCCGGCGGCGCGGCCCCCCAACTCGCCCTCCCAGCGCCGGTAGAGCTTGTGCGGGACACCGGCCGCGTCCAGCGCACGGCCCGCGACGAAGTCGACGAGGTGCTGCGCGGTACTGCCGCCCGCGTAGAAGGCGGGCGACGCGGGCAGCACCACCGCTCCCGCGTCGTCCAGCGAGACGAGGTGCCGGAGCGTCTGCCCGTGCAGCGGCGTCTCCCGTACGGCCACGACGAGCGGCCGCCGTTCCTTGAGGGTCACGGAGGCGGCCCGCTGAAGCAGATCCTTCGACAGCCCCAGCGCGACACCGGCGACGCACGCGGTGCTCGCCGGAACGATGAGCATGCCCCGCGCCGGATACGACCCCGACGAGGGCCCCGCGGCGAGGTCACCGGCGGGCCAGTGCCGTACCGCCGAGACGTCCGGGTCGAAGGCGTCGGGGGTGCCGTCGGCGCCGAACGAGAGCCAGCGGCGCAGATCCTCCCGGGCGTGCGCGTCGCGGAACGGGTGCCCCGTCTCGTCGAGGATCGTCAGCCGCGCGGCTCGGCTCACGACGAGGTCCACGGCCTCGCCCGCGTGCAGCAGTGCACGCAGGACGGCGGCCGCGTACGGCGTGCCGGAAGCGCCGGAGACACCGACGATCCACGGCGTACGAGGCGTGCTGGTTCCGGTCGTGGAAGTCACGCGACCGAGCCTACGCGCGGCCCGCGGGGACGCGTCCGCGGGTGATCCGCGGGAGATCCACACGTGACGGAGGTCCCCGGGGCGGCCTGAGGAGAGGTGTCTGAGGGCGAGCCGCCCCCATGCCTTAGATTCGTTACCTGAGATTTCGCGGAGCCCACGGTTCCCCTGCGTCGGGGCGGGGGAACCCTTCCCCTGCCCCGGCGGGGAGACCTCGATTCGGCAACGGAGGCACCAGGACCCATGGACGCGGTGGACAGGCAGCTCATTCAGGCGCTGCGGGAGAACGGCAGGGCCTCCTACGCCGAGCTGGGCCGGCTCGTCGGTCTCTCCGGCCCCAGCGTCACCGACCGCATCAACCGCCTCGAGACCGCGGGCGTGATCACCGGCTACCGCGCGACGGTGGACGCGCCTTCGCTGGGCCTCGGTGTCACGGCCCTCATCGGCATCCAGCTCACCGACGCCACCGACCACGAGGACGTGGCGGGGCGGCTGCGTGAGCTGAGCGAGGTCGAGGACTGCTGGTTCATCGCCGGCGACGACTCCTTCATGCTCAAGGCGCGCGCCTCGGACGTGGACGCGCTGGAGTCCCTCATCCGCCGGCTGTCCGGCACCAAGGGCGTCTCCCGTACGCGCACGACAGTGGTGCTCTCGACCAAGTGGGAGAACCGGGTCACCGACTTGCCCCCGGAGGCCTGACGCCGGGGCACCGCACGGCCGCGCCGACGGTGCGGGACCGGCCGGTCCCGTGGGCCATGGGAGCGGGGAGTACGCTCAAAAAGGCGCGCGAAGCACAAATCCTAGGAGGGCGACGCATGGACTCTGGGCTCAAACGCGAGCTGGAGGAGAAGGTCCGCGCAGGTGTGAGGCTGACGCGTGAGGACGGCATCGCCCTGTACGACTGCGATGACCTCGCCTGGCTCGGCGGCCTCGCCCACGAGGTGCGAACGCGCAAGAACGGCAACGTCGTTCACTTCAACATCAACCGCCACCTCAACATGACGAACGTGTGCACCGCCTCCTGCGCGTACTGCTCCTTCCAGCGCAAGCCGGGGGAGAAGGACGCGTACACGATGCGCATCGAGGAGGCGGTGAAGCTCGCCAAGGCGATGGAGGGCGACAACCTCACCGAGCTCCACATCGTCAACGGCCTGCACCCGACGCTGCCTTGGCGTTACTACCCGCGTTCGCTCAGCGCCCTCAAGGAAGCGCTGCCCGACACCGTCTCCCTGAAGGCGTTCACCGCCACCGAGATCCAGCACTTCGAGACGATCTCCGGGATGGACGCGAGCGAGATCCTCGACATCCTCATCGAGTCCGGCCTGGAGTCCCTGACGGGCGGCGGCGCCGAGATCTTCGACTGGGAGGTCCGCCAGCACATCGTCGACCACGACACCCACTGGGAGGACTGGTCGCGCATCCACCGGCTCGCGCACGAGAAGGGCCTCAAGACGCCCTGCACGATGCTCTACGGGCACATCGAGGAGCGCCGCCACCGCGTCGACCATGTGCTGCGCCTGCGTGAACTGCAGGACGAGACAGGCGGATTCCAGGTCTTCATCCCGCTGCGCTACCAGCACGACTTCGTCGACATGCAGGACGGAAAGGTCCGCAACAGGCTCCAGGCGCGCACCACGATGGCGTCGGGCGCGGAGGCGCTGAAGACCTTCGCGGTCTCCCGCCTGCTGTTCGACAACGTGCCGCACGTGAAGGTCTTCTGGGTCATGCACGGCGTCCAGACCGCTCAACTCGCCCTCCAGCACGGCGTCGACGACATGGACGGCTCCGTCGTCGAGTACAAGATCACTCATGACGCGGACAACTACGGCACGCCCGACAAGCTGACCCGTGAGGACCTGCTCGACCTGATCCGCGACGCCGGCTTCCAGCCCGTCGAGCGCAACACCCGCTACGAGGTCATCCGCGAGTACGACGGGCCGGACCCGGAGCGCCGCGAGTCGCCGCAGCCGATGAGGATCTGAGTCCCCTCACGTGGTTCCGGGCCCCGGTCCCCGACGTGGTCCGGGGGCCCTCGAACCCGTTCGGGCCCCGGCCCCCGGCCGTCTCCGGCTGGTTCCCCCCGGCCGTCCTGAGAGCTTCCCCCTGAACATGCCCGGGGCTTCCCGCCCCGTCATGTCTGGGGGCCGCTCCGGCGGGGTACTCGCGGGCGCATGCCAGCAGCGCGCGAGCCGGCCGCGGTCGGCGGCCCGGAGGACGACTACACCGCCGAGCCCTTTCTCCCCTCCGGGAAGAGCCGCGGCAAAGCCGGTCTCGAAGCCCAGCGCGCGGCGGCCGCGGAGTGCCGCGGCTGCCCTCTGCACCGCGATGCCACACAGACCGTCTTCGGGAAGGGCAGCGCGTCCGCCCGCCTCTTCCTCATCGGCGAACAGCCCGGCGATCAGGAGGACCGGCGGGGGGAGCCTTTCGTCGGGCCCGCGGGCCGGATCCTCGACGGGGCGCTCGAGGAGGCGGGCATCGACCCCGGGCAGTGCTATGTCACCAACGCGGTCAAGCACTTCAAGTGGCAGTACGCGTCCGGGGGGCGCGGCAAACGACGCATCCACAAGGCACCCAGCCTGCGCGAACTGAGCGCGTGCGGTCCGTGGCTCGCGGCTGAGCTGGACCTCACGCGGCCCGAAGTGGTGGTCGTGCTCGGAGCGTCGGCGGGCAAGGCCCTGCTCGGGCCGTCGTTCCGGGTGACGCGGGAGCGCGGCGTCCTGATGGAGCGGGACGTTCACGGACGGAACCGCCACATCGTCGCGACGATCCATCCCTCCGCGGTGCTGCGCGCAGACGACCAGGACCGGGAGAACGCCCGGAGGGGTCTCGTCTCCGATCTGCGGGTGGCCGCCGACGTGCTGCGCTCGTCCTGACCCCTGAGTCCCGGCCCCGCTCGGCCGCCGGTACGGAGCCGGCCGCGTCTTGCAACGGCCCCGTACCGGCGCTCTCCGGGCGCTCAGCGGCTCAGCGGCTCAGCGTCTCAACAGCTCAGCGGCGCACGGCTGTCGGCCCGCGCCCTCCCTGTGCACGTCGCGGCCCCTGTCCGCGCCCCTGGCTCCGCGCCGTCGGTCCGGTCAACTGATCGTCTCTGCGGTGCTGTTCGATCGTGCGGGAGCGTGCGGCGTGCGGCACGGTGGGCAGCCGCGGTTCGGCCAGCCGCCGCTGCACGCCCTGCACCACACGGTTCGCCGCGAAGGTCGCCCCGTACACGAAGCGCATGGACGGACCGAAGGACGGCGTCGCCAGCAGCCCCGCGAAGAACAGCCCGGGGTGCGAGGACTCGAACCGTGCGTTCAGCTCGGGTGCGTCGCTCGTGCCGACGCGGTGCAGGATGCTGCGGATCGACTCGTCGAGCATGGACAGCCGCGCCAGTCGCGGGGAGAAGCCGGTCGCCGCGACGACGTGGTCGGTCTCGACCGTGCGCACGACGCCGTCGACGGACTCCAGACGCAGCCGCACCTGGTCGCCCACCTGTTCCGCCGCACTGAGACGGCTGCTCAGCAGCACCGGCACCGCGAACTCGAAGCGGTCGCGCAGCCACCAGGCACCGGCGGGACCGAGCGCCGTGCGCGCGATGTGCTGCCGCAGCGCACCCGGCAGCTTCCGCACCGCCCACGGGATCTCGGAGTAGACCCAGCTCGGCCAGCCGGTGCCGAGTCCGCAGTGCGGATCGCGCAGCGACTTGAGCAGCGAGCGCTGAAGCGGCTGCGGCGGCGAGTTCCAGTTGATGCGGTCGGTCCGCGCCACGACCCGTACGTGGGCACCCCCCTCGGCGAGCAGCGCCGCCGTCTCCAGAGCCGCCTGCCCGGCGCCGACGACGGTCACGTCCCTGTCCTTGAAGCGGCTCAGATCGCGGTGGCGGCTGCTGTGCGAGACGAGCGCGGGCGGCAGTTTCCGCAGCGGACCCGGCTTGTGCATGAACGGCATGACACCGACGGCGACGACGACGGTGCGCGTCACCAGCACGTCCCCCTCCGCCGTCTCGACGCGGAAGCCGCGGGCGCACGGGACGATCGACGTCGCCGTCTGCTCCTCCGCCGGTGGCGCGGCCCGGCTGCCGAACCACTGCCCGTACTCGGTGAACGTGCCGATCGGCAGGGGTCTTCCGTGCTCCACCGTGACGCCGCGAGCGGAGCAGTACGCGGCGAGCGTGTGCGTACCGGCCGGGTCGGAGAGGTTCGAGGACCAGGGCTCGGACTTGAGGAACATGCCCTTGGGCATGTGGTCCCGCCACGAGGCCATGGGACGTCCCAGGACGCGCAGGTTGAGTCCGGCGGCCGCGGCGTGCGAGGCGATGGAGAGGCCGTAGGGGCCTGCGCCCACCACTACGAGGTCGTACATGCGTTTCCTTCTCTCTGATCTTTCACTGACCGCTCATCACGGGCGGAGCGGAAATGCGGTGCGGACGGCAGACCCGGCGCGGACGCCGGAAGTGCCGCCCTGACTGACCTGACGCGCTGCCAGATCTTGAGTGCGCCGCGGGCGAGCCATGCCCCGGCCATGGCGAAGAACGGACGCGGGTCGTCGGCCGCGAACCAGGCGCGCTCCACGGCGCGGCCGGGGCAGCGGACGTGCCGCCCCCGCGGCCGGAAACCGCGGCGGCCTCCTGGCTCGTCCAGCGCACTCCGGCCACCTCGCCCGCCGCGCGCTCCGGGCCCGTGCGGCCCTTCCCTCCGCAGCATCCCGAGGGACGCGACCGTGACCATCGCCGACAGCAGGGCGTAGTTCTCGGCGACGAACACCCGACCCGGCCCGCCGCGCTGCGCGGGCACCTCACGCCCCGTCAGATGCAGGTGCTGCGCGCGGACGACGTCGAGTCCGCCGTCGTCGGTGAAGAGCCGGAACTGTGCGCCGGGCCGCGGGTTGAAGTCGAGCAGGTGGTACGTGCCCGTCACGGGGTCGAACCGGAAGTCGAGGTCGAGGATGCCGCGGTAGCCGACCCGCGCCGCGAGGCGTGCCGCCTCCTCCTCCACCTCGTGGTTCGCGATCCAGGTGCCGACCGCCGTCAGGCCCGTGCGCGGGGGCCAGGAGCGTTCCTTGCGTCCCGAACCGCCCACGAGGAAGCCCCGGTCGCCGTCCGCGTAACCGTGGAAGAACCAGTCCGTTCCGCGGCCGCCGGGCAGTCGTTGCTGAAGCAGGAGCCGGCTGCCCGCGTGAGCGCTCATCTCGTACAACTCGCCGGCCTCGGCGGGCGTCCGCACGAGCGTGGTGCTGCGCAGGCCCTTCGGCAGCAGCCACGGGCGGCTCCACTTCGCGACGACGGGCAGCCCCAGCAGCGCTGCCTCGCGCGCCGCAGCGGCGGCGCTGTCCGGCGCCACCGTGACCGGATGAGCGATGCCGAGGTCCCGGCAGAGTCCGGCCAGTTCGGCCTTGTCGGCGACGCGGGCGGGCAGGTCCGGTGCGGTTTCCGGGAGCAGGAAGCCGCGGTTGCGCAGCCGGTCGGCGAGGGCTGCCACGCCGATCGCGCCACGGTCGTCCAGTGCGATGAGCACGGTCGGCCTGCCGATGGCGTCCGACACGCGGGAGAGCGCCAGTTCGAGTTCGACGTCCGAAGTGCCGTCCGGCGGAAGCGAATACATCCGGTGGACGAACCGGGAGCGGTCCACGGGGCCCGGCGCCCCCTGTGCGAGGTGGACCTCGATCCCCGTGCGCCCGAGGGACCTGACGGCTCCGAGCGTTCCGTGGTGGAACGGGTTGGGGTCGAGCCGGAGCAGGAGGACGGGGACTTCCGTGTCGAACGGCGGCATGGGTATGTCCTTGCGTCATGAATAGTGCGAACAGGGAGAAAATATCCCCATTGGGCTATCAGACCGCACCGAGCCGTCCTGAACGGTTAGGTATGAAATGCGTGTTTCGTGGCCGGAGAGGCCGCCGGCGGACAGGAGGATGGATGCGGAGCCCCGAACGCCGCGGATACAAGGGGGTCTGCGGTCTCGTCGTCGCCGCCGGGCTTCTCGCTTCCTGCACGGTCCTGCCGATGAATCTGCCCCATTTCGAGAAGGAATCGTTCATCCGGAGCGTCATGTCGAGCGACGCCGGACCGGCTTCGGGCCCCGGCGCCGAACAGGGGAGCGCCGGCTTCTCCGCGCACCCCGCCTCGCTGACGGGCGTTCAGGCGGCCAACGCTCCGCTCGCCCCCCTCGGCACGTTCGTGCGGGCCGACCCGGGCGGCCTGCTGCACATTCCGGAGCTGCAACACTGGCTCGGCGGCACGGAACTGAAGGTGGGCCACACGTATCTCCCCGGCGACCGGTGGTCCAACATCGAGGGCAGCCCGGGCTTTCTCGAACCGTGGACGCGGTGGCGGCGGGCTCAGCAGGACCGGATGTTCGTGCTGAACGTGCCGATGACGCCACGCAACGAGGACGGTCTGCGGGACCGTCAGGTGCGCAAGCTGCTGCGCGCCGGTGCGGCAGGCCGTTTCGACGGCCACTTCCGCACCCTCGCCGAACGCCTCGTCCAGCAGGAGGCACCGGACACCGTGATCGTGCTCGGCTGGGAGATGAACGGCGCGACGTACACGCACCGTTGCGGGCCCGCCCCCAGGGCCTGGAAGCAGTACTGGCGGAACATCGTCACAGCCATGCGCTCGGTGCCCGGACAGAAGTTCCGCTTCGACTTCGCTCCGAGCCGTGGCCGGGACGCCTACCCGTGGACGAAGTGCTACCCGGGCGACGACGTCGTCGACATCGTCGGCATGGACGCCTACGACCAGCCGGAGGGCCACTCCTTCGAGTCCCAGGTGAACGAGCCGTACGGCCTCCAGGACCAGGTCGACTTCGCCAGAAGGCACGGCAAGGCCATCTCGTACCCCGAGTGGGGACTCTTCCGCAACGGCGACAACCCGGAGTACGTCCGCCGGATGCTCGACTGGTTCGACCGCCACAAGCCGCTGTACCAGACGCTCACCGACTACTGCCCGCACGGTGTGTGGCAGTGCACCGGCAATCCGGATTCCGCCGAGGCGTTCCGCGCCGCGGTCTTCGGCCGGTCCGGCAGGACGCCCGCCCCGTCACCCGGCGCGAGCTCGTCCCGTGCACCTGGGGCTCAGCCGCCCGCGCCGGTGCCTTCGCCCTCGCGCACCGCGATCCCCGTACCGACGCAACCCGGCTCGCGGATCCCGTGGTACGAGGACTGCTTCGCCGTCGGCAAGTACTGCCTGCGGTTCGACAAGGTCGTGCCCGGTTCATGGGTGTCCCGAGCGGGGCTCCACAAGTAGCGTCGGCCTCAGCGAGGTTGGGGCCGGCTCGCTCATGGGTCGTGGGGCTCCTCCGCCCCCCGAGGGCGGAGGAGCCCCACGCTCACGACCGTTGTTCATCGGCCTCCGCGGCCGGGTCCGTTCCGGCCTTCCCGAGGCCGCCGGTACGGAAGTGCCGCAACCACCCGGCGTCCCGGGCGGGGCGCACAACTCCGGCGGCCAGTTCACGCCCCTTGACCTGCGCGAGGTGCATCCCCAGCGCGGGCGCCATCTCCCGGCGCGCCATCACAAGACGCCCGCTGGCCACGGCTTCGGCCTGCCATCGCAGTTTGTGCGGCTCGGCGCCGCGCAGCAGATTGAGCGTGCCTGCTCCCACGGCGTCAGCGTGTGCCGCGGCGTGCCGCAGCAGCATGGTGGTGATGTCGACCCGCTGGGACCGCAGCCCCGGGTGTGCGCCGTAGAGGTAGCCGCAGACCATCTCCCGGCTGGTGAAGGTGATGTCCGAGGCCACGGTCTCGTCGTCGACGCGGTACTCGGTGATGGTCGCGTCGCCGCTCTCCGCCAAGCGCTCGACGGTGCGTTCCAGGTGGGCGCGGAAGCGCGGCCGCAGATGCTCGGGTGTCACGCCGCGGCCCTCCCACTGCATCGCGTGCAGCTTCAGCAGGGTACGTACGGCCCCGGCGGCCTCCGTCGGCAGTACGTCGTGCTCCTTGACCCCCAACTTGTCGATCTTGCGGAGCTTCTGACGAGTGCGCTTGGCGCTGGCGGCCGGCAGCCGCTCCAGCAGCTTCTCCATGGGGACACCGGGCAGTTCGAGACACACGGAGTCCGCGAGCCTGTGACGAGGGCCGGGCCATGCGTCGTACACCTGCTCCGCCGCGGCACCGCGGCGCACCTCGCGCAGATCGATCAGCGCTCCGCGCGACGCACGGTGCAACGCCCTCGCCAGACACGGGGCGGCGGCGGGGTATTCGCCGTCCAGCAGTACGTCGCAGAAGTCGGTGATGCCGCCCCCGAGGGCGACCAGCGTCGGCAGGGGCCGGTGGGTGAGCATCATCGGCGCCGCGGCGACGAGCCGGCCGTTCTCGCGGACCAGTACGACGCGGAGCCGGCCCCGCCCTCCGTACGACCGCCACCACGAGTGCAGCCAGGCATGGGACTGGAAGGGAGTGGATCCCGGGCTGCGCAGGCGCAGCCCGTCCCACTCCGCGGCGAGTCCGGCGAACGCCGCCGGGTCCCGGCAGACACTGGCGCTGGTCATCGTCCCGCCTCCGTCAGGGAGTCGGCGCTCGTGGACTCCGCCGGGGCGCCCGCACCGGGGGTCGCCTCGGGCATCCGGCCGCCGCCGGCCGTCGCGGGCACGCCGGTGTGCTCCGGGCGGCGACGGGGCTGCGGACGGACGAGCAGCACAAGCCCGCCGATCAGTCCGCCCGCGCACGCTCCCACGGCGACCGCGACCTCCCGGGACGGTGAGACGGGCGTCGCGGGCGCCACGGCCTGGGAGAGGAGGGTCAGGCGCGCGCCGGTCCGCTTCACCGAGGCCTTGGCCGTGTTCGTGAGGGCCTTCGCGACGGCGTCGGCGTTCTTCGCCGCCTGCGATGCGCTGGACGAGGTCGCGGTGATCTGAACCATCGGGGCATCGGGCGACGTGCTCGCCTGGATGCCGTCGCGGATCGTGCCCCGGCGGAGGCCGGCCCGCTTCTCCGCGTCTGCGAGGATCATCGGGTCCGTCGCGATCTTGCCGAACGCCTGCGCGTAGCCGAGCGCGCCCCCCGCCTCCGACCGGCCGGACGGTGAGACGACGACGTAGCTGACAGCGGAGTACTGCGGCGGCGTCATCACCGAGTACCCGGCGCCGCCCCCGGCGCCCAGCAGGAGGCAGACGGGAAGCGGCCACCATCGGGGCGTGCGGCGCAGCCACGCCCTGAACCGGACGGACAGCCGCCGCACCGGGGACACGGAGGGCTCCGTGGCACGCGTGCGGCGGCGGGCCCGGGCGGAGGAGCCGTCGGTCACAACGGCGTTGCTGCGGAGCGGAGTTGTTCTGGTGAGGGCGGAGGTCTTGCTGCTGCCGCCGTTCGCCGGGGCTGCCGCGGACGCCGCCGGGGCCGCCGTTTCCGGCTTCCCGGTTCCCTTCCTGGCCTTCCGGCTCCGGATCCTGAGCTTTCCGGCGCTTCCGGCGGTGGCGTCCTTGGCGGATTCGGTGCCGGTGTCGGTTCCGGAAGCGGTCTTGGCCGGACGGGCCCCGGGCTTGGCGGCGGTCTCGGCGCCGGTACGGGTGCCGGTGCCGGACCGGGACCTGGTGACGTCCTCGGCCTTCGGCTTCGCGCCGCTCTCCGGTTTCGTGCCCGCCTCCGGTTTCGTGCCCGCCTCCGGTTTCGCGCCGGTCTCCGGTTTCGTCACCGGCTTCGCCCCTGTCGCCGCCTTCGTGACCGGCTGCGTCTTCGTGTCCGTCGTGCCGTCCGTCCTGGACTCGGGCCCGGTGCCGCTCCCGGCGCCGGATTCGGCGTCGGTCTTGGCGTCGGTCTCGGCGTGGCTCCGGGCTCCGGGTTCGGCGTCGGTCTTGGCGTCGGCCGCCTCGGATTTCACCGTGGCTTCGGACTTCACCGTGTCCTCCGCCTTCACGGCGGCGTCGGACTCCACGGCGGCGTCGGACCTCACGGCAGCCTCGGACTTCACCCCGCCGCTCTCCGACGTGCCGGCCGGGTTCTTCTCCGCGGCGCTCTCCGCGCCCTCGGGGGCTGCGGCCCCCGCACCGTCGCCGGTGCCGGGCTTCGGCGGGCGGGCTTCGTTCCGGGACTGCGCCGTGCGCGCCGAGCCGTCCGCGGTGGGGTTTTGGGACGATCCCTGTGCGGCTTTGGGCATGGCAGGACTCACCTCGTTGTCAGGGGTAGCGATGTCGGCGCCGGTACGGGTGTGGCCGCGGCCGGTGCCGTTGCGGGCAGTTGCGGTGCGCCTGTCACGGCGCGGTAGACGGCCATCAGCTGCTCGGCGCTGCGGACGATGTCGTAGCGCTCCACGACGGGCGGTACGGGCAGCCGTACGGGCTCCGCGTTCCTGTACTCGCAGAGGAGCGCGGTGAGTTCGGGCACGCCGGTTCCGATGCGCCGGGCGCCGGGTGCCTCCTCGGGCGGCAGGTCGTCGATGGCCGGGCACGTCACGTGCAGCGCCGGCAGCCCGGCCGCGAGGGCTTCGAGCACGGCGAGCCCGAAGGACTCCTCGGACGACGGCGAGACGAACACGTCCATCGCGGCGAGAAGGTCCGGGATCTCCCACGAGCCGACACCGGCCGAGGCGACCGTCCCGTCGCACTCGCCGAGCATGTGGATGCGGTCGAGCGAGCCGAGTGCCGTCGCGATGCCGCGGAGCGTCTCGCGCTCGGGGCCGTCGCCCACCAACACCAGCCGCGCGTCCGGCAGTACGGACACCGCCCGCACGAGCGTCTCGAAGTGCTTGCCCGGCACCAGCCTCCCCACGCCTCCCACGACGAAGGCGTCCTGGGGAATGCCCAGCCGCCCGCGTGTGGTGACGCGGGCCAGGGGGTCGAAGAGGAAGCGGCGGGCGTCGATGCCGTTGGGCACGGTGTGCAGCCGGGAAGCGGGCACACCCCACCGCCGCAGCCGCTGCGCGACGGTGTCGGACACCGCGACGGTGGCGCAGCCCAGCCGCTCGGAGGCCAGATACAGCGCGCGGATGCCCGGACCGAGCCGCCTCCCTTCGATCGTGTCCTCGCCGAGGGAGTGCTCCGTGGCCACGACGGCACGCACTCCGGCGAGCCGTGCCGCGAGGCGCCCGTACAGGCAGGCCCGGTAGAGGTGGGTGTGGACGAGGTCGTAGCGCCCTTCACGGAGCAGATGGACCAGCAGCGGCATGATCGTCGCGTCGAGGTTCCCGGTCATGCCCAGGTGCGTGACGCGGTGGCCGTCGGCGAGGATGCCGTCAGCAACAACACCTGGTGCGGTGAGGGTGAACACGTCGCAGCGGAGCGGCAAGTGGCGGAGCATCAGCCGCAGTTGCTGCTCGGCTCCGCCCACGCCGAGTCCGGTGATGATGTGCGCGACCTTCATCGGGCGCCTCCGGTCCCGCTGCCGACCGCGCCCTCGTCCTCTGCGGCCGCCGCGCCGGTGTCCTTCGGCTGCCCCTGCTCGGGGGGAAGGGGCTTGCGGCGGAGCGGATTCAGCGTCCGCTTCAGGAACAGCCGTACGGAGTTGTCGGAGGCGTCGATGTGCACCCTCGGCAGGGCGTGCATGCAGGTGAGCGCCCCCGGGTCGATGGCGCAGGCATAGCCGTAACCGGCGTCGCGCACCGCCTCGACGGCGCGGGGATCGACCGTCCCGTACGGGTAGCAGAAGCCCTCCGGGGCGGTGCCGGTGATCTCCGCGAGGAGCGCGCGGCTCTGCTTGGTCTCCTGTTCGACGGTGGGGTCGTCGGCCTTGGTCAGGTCGGTGTGCGTCAGGCCGTGCGAGCCGATCTCCATGCCTTCGGCCGCGGCGGTGCGGATGCCCTCGGCGTCCAGGAGGGGCTTGCGCGGGCCGAGTTCGTCCCATGCGTTTTCGCCGCCGAGCCGGCCGGGCAGTACGAAGACGGTGGCCGTGCATCCGTGCCGGTGCAGCAGGGGCAGGGCGCTGTCGACGAAGTCTGCGTAACCGTCGTCGAAGGTCAGCCCGACCAGTCCGGCACCGCGTCCGGCGGCCCGCGCCCGCATCAGCTCGCCCACGCTCACGCCGGACAGGCCGCGGCCGCGCAGCCAGCGCAGCTGCCGGTCGAGCCGGTACGGAGAGACCGTGATCCGGTACGGGTCGTCCGTGCAGCCGGAGACCGAGTGGTACATCAGCACCCAGGGGGGTCTCCGCCGCCGCGTGCCTGTGCGGGCGGTCGCGGGTACGGTCACGGGCTCGCGTGCGGACGCCGGCACGGGCACACGTCGCTGGGGCGAGGGCAGCGGCAGGGCGGGGATGCGGGCGCGGAACTCAGCGGACATGAGCGAACCTTCGTTTGACGGTGGCGAACAGCTGAGGCACCTCCGGGGCCCTCACGAGGCGGGCCACGGACGCGAAGACGACGAGGACGGTCACACCGCCGGCCGTGGCGCCGGCCAGCGGACCGCCGGCGAGCAGGGCCGCACCCCAGCCCGCGGCGGAGGCGACGGCAGCCGCCAGCAGCAGCCGGACCAGCCCGGCGGCGACCCGGCGCACATCGATGGCGACCACGCGCGCACCGAGGCCGTGCAGGAGCAGCAGCGCGGCGGTGAGAATCCCGGCCGCGTTGGCGGCGGCGATGCCGTGAACTCCCCACGGACGCACGGCGATCGCCCCCGCGACGACGGTGACGAGAAGCCCCAGGGCCATAGCCGTGGCCGGGTACCAGGTGGGCCGCGTACCGGAGAAGAACGGACGTACCAGCGCGCCGACGAGGCTGTGACCGAGCAGGCCGCAGCTGTAGACCCGCATCACCGAGGCGGTGCCGGCGGTGTCACGGGCGTCGAACGCACCTCGCTCGAAGAGGAGTTGGATGAGCTGCGGCGCGCAGGCGACGACGTACGCGGCGCCCAGCAGCACGACGATGGCGACCAGCGCCAGGTCACGCTCCACGCGCAGCCGCGCCCGCAGCTTGTCGCCGTCGGCCATGGCGCGCGCCACGACGGGGAAGGTGACGGTGCACACCATGAGCGAGAGCACCATCGGCATCTGCGCGACCTTCTGCGCGTAGTTGAGGTGCGAGATGGCGCCCGCGGGCAGGGGAGAGGCGAGGTAGCGTTCGAAGAGCACCTGTGCCTGGCGGCTGACGGCGAAGGTCGCGACCGGTGCCAGCACACCGAGGCCGATCATCGCGACGCGGCCGGAGTACGCGGCCGGGCCCGCAGCCGGAGCGGGCGGGGTCGCGGGCGTGGCGTCCTGGTCGGACGCCACCGGCGGGAGTGCCGGGACCGCCGGACCGGCCGCCCCCGCCGACCCCACCGGGAGCACGGCCTTCGTGTGAGCGTTCCTTGCAGGGGTGTCCGCCTCCCGGAGCGCGGCCGGCGTCCTGCGCTTCCCGCGCAAGGGCAACTGCCTGATGAACGAGGGAAGTTGGACCAGCACCATCAGGCCGCCGCCCACCGCGACCCCCACGGCGGCCGACCGCACCCCCCACAGGGTGTGGCCGGCGAGCATGACCGCGATGATCGCGATGTTGTACGCGACGTAGATCGCTGCGGGCGCGACGAAGCGCCGGTGGGCGCGCAGCGCGGCGCTGAAGTAGCCGGCCAGCCCGAAGGTCACCACGGTCAGAGACGTAAGGCGCATGCAGTCCACCGCCGTACGCGCGTCCTGCAGACCCGGTGCCAGCACCCGTACCAGCAGCGGGGCGGCGAGCAGCATCAGCGCGGCGGTCGCGGTGAGGCCCAGCATCAGCCGGGGCAGGGTCCGCCGTACGACACCCAGCACCGGGTCGCCTGCGGCGGCGTCCGCGCCGAGCAGGGTGCCGCCGTCCGCAGGGCCGGGAGGGGCGCCGCGCCGGGCGAGGGCGAGGCTGAAGGCGGGGACGAGGATCAGCGCCATCGCGTCCTCGATGAGCAGCGTCGCGGCCAGTTCCGGGACGGTCCATGCGACGAGGAAGGCGTCGGTGTCGGCGTCGGCGCCGAAGAGGCTGGCGATCGCCTGGTCGCGGAGCAGGCCGAAGAGCGCGCCGGCCGCCGTGAGCGCAGCGGTGATCACGGCGGCACGGGCGAGGAACCTGCCCAGCGGCGGAGGGCTTCCGTCGCCCTTCCCGCCGTTGATGCCGTTCCGGTCGAGGCCGTCGCTCGCGGTGCCGGGGCCCGTTGACGTCGCCGCGTCCTGGGTAGTGGTGCTGGAGGCGTGCGTTTCCGTCATCGGGCGGGCGCCTCTGCCTTGCCGTCGGCGGTGGTCGCGGGTGAGTCCGGACGGGGGGCGGCGGCCGGGGCCGCGGGGGAGGAGACCAGGGCCCACCAGGTGATGGCGCCCAGGAGAACCGCGGTCATCACCGTCGAGGGGCCGCCGATGTCCGCGTAGAGGAAGTCGACGCCCTGCCACACGAAGAGCCCGACGGCAGCCAGCCCGCAGTCGGCGGTGCCGGGGGCGTCCGTCGATGCGCCTGGCCGGGCCCGGCGGGCGGTGTACAGGCGCCGCAGCCCGCACAGGAGGAGTACGCCACCTCCGCCGACGAGCGCCACGGCGCCGATCAGGCCCTGCTCGCTGAGGACGAGCAGATACATGTTGTGCGGGGAGAGCAGCGGTTCCTTCTGGAACTGCATGCCGGCTCCTGCGGTGTCGCTGCCCGAGGAGAGCCCCACCGAGGCGTGCCCGTCGCGGTGCGCGGGGAAGTTCTTCGGGCCGACGCCCGTCAGGGGATCGTCCTGCCACATCGAGGTGGCCGCCGACCAGAGGCTGTAGCGGTCGGTGACGGAGCGGTCCGGGGCGGAACCGATGTCGGTGATGCTGGTCAGCCGCTCCTCGACCATGGACGAGCCGACTCCGAAGCCGCCCACCAGCACCACCGACGCGGCGGTCAGCGCGAGGAGAACGGCCACGGCCCGGCGCGCACCCGCCAGCAGCAGCACCGCCAGGCACGCGACTGCCGTGGCGATCCACGCGCCGCGGCTGTAGGAGAGGACCAGCGGAGGCACGAGCGCGGCGGCGCACCACATCGCGGTGACGCGCTGCCGCCGTGAACTCTCGCGCGGGTCCGCGAGGCAGAGCGCGAACGCGGCCACCAGCCCGAGCGACACCACTGTGGACATCCCCATGACGTCCAGCGGCCCGAACGTGCCCACCGCGCGCACGTCCTTGCCCATGTACGAGGCACCGGTGAGCGTCACGCTCTGCACGACACCGACCGAGCCCTGCACCAGGGCCAGCACGACCATCGCCCAGCACAGCAGCCGGAAGTCCCGGGTGCCGCGCAGCAGGAGCAGCAGCGCAGCGGGGATCAGCACGAAGATCTGCAGATACCGGACGAAGCCCGGCAGGCTCGCCCAGGGATCGGCGGACGCGGCGGTCGCCACCGCGAAGGCGACAGCCGGTGCCCCGAGCACCGAAGCCGCCATGGGTGTCAACCGACCGCCGCGTCCGCGCAGCAGCCTCACCAGGCACCACACCACCAGCACCAGGGAGGCCGCGTCTGCGGGGGTGACCTTTGCCGACATGGTCACGTCGCCGGTCTGCACCGGCATGCACAGGACCAGAACGGTGGCCACGGCGGGCGCCATCGGCGCCCATTGGCGCCAGAACGCCGCACTCGTCACGGGGGGCCGCTGCCGTGCGTACCGGTCGCCGCCCGTTGCGCCTGTTCCGTCCGGGCCCCCCGGTCCGCCCGCGGCGCTCGTCAGTCCCTTCGTCTCCCGGTCATGCCCCGGGACGTTCCGGCCGCCGTCGCCGAGCGGCGGACGCCGGCTCTCCGGCAGTGCGACCGTCACCCCGATCACCGTCCTTCGAGGCGGAAGAACGAGGTCACGGTGCGGAACATGATCCGTACGTCCTGCCACAGCGACCACGTCTCGATGTAGTGGTTGTCGAAGCGCGCCCGGTCCTCGATGGAGGTGTTGCCGCGCAGCCCGTACACCTGGGCGAGGCCGGTGATGCCGACGGGCGAACGGTGCCGCTCGGCGTAGCCCGGGTGGTCCTTGCTGAACTGCTCCACGAAATAGGGGCGTTCGGGGCGCGGCCCGACCAGGCTCATGTCGCCGCGCAGCACGTTCCACAACTGCGGCAGCTCGTCCAGCGATGTACGGCGCAGCAGCCGGCCCACCGCGCTCATCCGCTCGTCGCCCGCGACGCTCCACCGCGTCGCCGACTCCGTCTCGTTCGCGGGCCGCAGCGTGCGGAACTTCAGCAGTGTGAACGGGCCGCCCCCGAGGCCCACGCGCTCCTGCCGGAAGACGACGCCGGGCCCGTCCGAGATCCGCACGGCCACCGCGCACGCGGCCAGCAGGGGAGCGGCGACGACCAGCGCCGGAACGACCAGCGCCAGGTCCAGGAGCCGCTTGCGCCAGCTCCACCCGGAACCGGGGCACTCCAGGGACAGGCGTCTGCACGAGAACCCCCACACGTGTGCGGGGCCGGTGTCGTGCGTGCCGTGCACTCCGACGGCGCAGCCGGGCCGTACCAGCCAGCCGGCCACTCCGCGTTCGCCCAACGCCCGTGCCAGCAGGGCGTTCTGCGGTTCCTCCCAGGGAGAGCGCAGGAACACCACGTCCCGGACGGTGTTCTGGATGACCGCTCTCGTGGCGTCCTGCAGCACCACGACCACGGGAAGCGGCGCGTCACCGTCCTCGGCGTCGCCGCCGCCGTCCGCTCCGCCGACGAGGTCGACGAAGCCGACCGGCCGCAGCCCGTAGCGGGGGTGCTCGGTGAAGACGTCCGCGACCGTACGGGCCAGGCGCCCGCTGCCGACGATGAGCGCCGGGCGCGGCCGGCGCCGTGCCCTGATCCTCCGGAAGCCGTGCACCAGGGCGCGCCCGGTGCCCGCGAGAGCGGCGTTCGCCGCGACGGCTGCGAGCAGGACCATCCAGCTCAGGGCCGACGGGCTGTCGGACGAAGCGAGGAGGGCGGCGGCCACACACCAGGCCAGTGCCGCTCGGGCGGTCAGCGCGGGAAGCTCGTCGAGCGCGTACGTCCGCAGCCCCGGCCGGTACAGGCCCGCCTGGGCGTTGAGGGCGAGCGCCCCGAGGACGACGGGCACGAGCAGCAGGCTGTCCGCGTCCGTCCCGCCGCCGACCGCCGAGACGACGGACGCGGAGGCGGCCGCGTCGGCGGCGGCGAGCGCCGCGCTGCCCCGGTGGCGCAGGCGCAGCAGGTTCCGCCGCTTGCGCAGGCCGCCCACGGGCGGGGGTACGGTCCGGTCGCCCGCCGGGTGAGGGGTCTTCACCGCGGTGCTTCCGTCCGGGGCCCCTCCCGGCTCCGGACGGGTCGCGATGCGTGCGCTGCCGGCTCTCTCGTCCGTGCGGTCCGTCGTCATCGTGCGGCCCGCCAACGGCTCGCCGGTGCGTGCGCGTCGAGCACGTCGCGGTACAGGGCCAGCACGGACTCCGCGGTGCGGCGCACGTCGAAGTCGGCCCGTACGTGCTTGCGTGCGGCCTCGCCCATGAAGTCCCGCAGTTCCGGTTCGCCCAGCAGGCGTGCGACCGCGTCGGCCAGGGCCCGCGCGTCGCCGGGCGGCACCAGGCACTGGTCCTGCTGTTCCGGCGGCAGGCACTCCCGTGCGCCTCCGACATCGGTGAGGACGACGGGCCGCCCGCAGGCCATCGCCTCGAGCGGAGTGAGCGCCATGCCCTCCCACCGGGACGGCAGCACGACCAGATCGGCCGCCGCGTACCAGCGGCCGATCTCGTCGCTCGCGCCCGCGAACAGCACCCTGTCCGGGGCGGCCGCGGCCAGCTCCCGCCGGTCGGGTCCGTCGCCGACGAGAACGAGCCAGGCATCGGGCACGTGCTCGGCGACGCCGGCCCATGCGTCGAGCAGGATCCGCTGCCCCTTCTGCGGGCACAGCCGGCCCACGCAGACCACGATCGGGGCCCGCGCCGGTACTTCGTTCAGGAGGGGCGAAGCGGCACGTGCCGCTTTGCGGTCCTCGATCTCGGCCTCCGGCACACCGTTGTGCACGACGGCCCAGCGCGCCGCGACGCCGGCCCGCTCGCCGGTGCGGCGCTCGGCCTCGCTGACGCACAGCACGCGGTCCGTCCAGTGCGCGGCGCGGCGCTCCCAGGCGCGCGCGAGCCGCGCCGTGAGCCCTCCGACCGCTTCGAACGACCAGGCGTGCGGCTGGTACACGGTGGGGACACCGCCCCGCAGGGCGAGCCGGGCGGCCAGCCCGGCCTTCGCGCTGTGCGCGTGGACGACGTCGGGTGCCACGCGCCGGATCAGCCGGTGCGCCCGCCGGGTCTCTGCGGCGACTCGGAGGCCGAGCTCACGTCCGGCCTCCCACACTTCCACCTGCGCACCCGCCGCCGCGGCCTGCCGGGAGAGGCTTCCGCCCTCCGGACAGCCCACGATGGCGCGTACGCCTTCCTTCGTCTGGGCCCCGACCAGATCGGTCACGACCCTTGCCACCCCGCCGTCCACCGGTTGTGCCAGATGAAGGACCGTGAGCCGGTCTCTTCGCTCTCTGCGCTGCGAAAGCACCCGAACGTCTCCTCAACGTCACTACCGGACAGGCTTTTTGAGCGGAACAGGGTGGATCGCCGGATCTCAGCGGCGGGCGTTCACCTGCGTGTAGAGGGCGCCGAGCAGGTAGTCGTCCCTTCCGGACGTGAAGCGGAAGAGAAGGCTGTTCCCGCCGGAACGCAGCGCTTTCTGTGCATCGAACCGGTCGGAGTCGTATCCGAGGGTGTTGCGGTGCGCGGGAACGCGTCCTGAAACCTCGCGGCCCAGATTGGTGATCGTGGAGTTGAAAGCGTCGCTCCCGGGGTTCGCCGAATCCGAAAGCGGCGTTCCCTCGCGCTTGTTGGCGGAGAGGAGAATCGAGTCTCCGCCGGAACCGCGGTCGCCGTCGTAGCCGACGACGCCGACGGAACCCTTGGCGCCCGCGGGGAAACTCATCGGCCGCGTCGCGATGGAGAAGCCGTTCCTGTAGCCGTCGGTCGCGGCGAATCCGTCCCAGACACTGAGGTGCCGTCGCGGCGACTTCTTGTTCTCGTACGCCACCACGAGCGTCCAGCCGCCCCAGGCACCGGCCTTGGACTGGCCCTTCGCGACGTTGAGCTGCGCCACCCTGTAGGCGCCGGGCCCGCTGCTTCTCACCAGGGACGTCACGTTCGCGGAGGCCTGGTAGGCGTCCGCCCCGTCCGAGCGGCGGTGCGTTCGGATCGTGTCCGCCTTCAGCGCGCGGTACGACCCGCGGGGCTCGGCCACCAGGACTCGTCCGTTGTCCTTGGCGGGCTTGACCTCTCCGACGCGGAGATTGCCGCCCCAGTACAGACGCGCGTACTTCACCTGCGAGTTCGCCGGCATGCTCAGTGCGGCCCGTGTGGAGTTGTACGTGTTCGGGTCACGGTCGATGTCGGAGTAGAACATGTCGTACTCGCTGTTCCGGCCGGCCCCGCCCTTCTGCGCCGAGTCGCACGAAGCGGCATTCGCCACGGGTTTGAGGCATGTGATCGACGAGTTCGCGGCGGTGGCGATCCCGCCGTTGACCGTCGCGTGATAGCGCTCCTTGAGCGCCTGACGCGGTTCGGGGGCCGGCGCGGATGACGCCGGCGGCGCCAGCGACATCGTCGTGGCCGCGCAGAACACCGCGCAGCACAGTCCGCGAACCGCTGATTTTCTCTTTTCCACCATGGATGACTCCGTCTCCCGTCACGAAACAGAGAGACCTTTACAAAGGCGATCACGAAGATTCAGACGGCACGCCGGTCATCTTTACCTTTTCACTGACTAGCCGATACTTGGAGGCCGGTATGAGGCCGGACGGGTCACTGAAAACCGCCGGTGAATGCTCGGATAAGGTCGGTCCCATGCCGCTCACGTTCGAACTGGATCCGCCTATCGACGCTCAACTGCGAGACGGACTGTGCACGTTGTGGGCCGACGTGACCAACGCCGGAGGCGCCATCGGCTTCGTGCCGCCGGTGACACCGGACGCGATACGCCAGGACCTGCTGGCCCACCTCGTATCCGTCGACGCCGGACGCACGCGCATGCTGATCGGCCGCGACGAGAACGGCGCGATCGCCGCCGGCGCCTTCCTCGTCCTCAACACGCACAGGCTCAAGCGCCACTGGTGCTCGGTCTACACGGTGATGGTCCACCCCTCGCTCCAGGGAAAGGGGCACGGCCGGGACCTGATGTCCGCGACCGAGAAGGCGGCCAGAGGAATGGACGGCATCACCGCTCTGCGGCTGACCTGCCGCGGCGGCCTCGGCCTGGAGCAGTTCTACGCGGCCTGCGGGTACCGCGAGGTCGGACGTCTCCCGGGCGCGATCAAGGTCGCGGACGGCGAGCTGCGTGACGACGTCACACTCTGGATGGACCTCGTATAGATCACGGACCTCCGGCGGAGCACCACGCCCTGACGGCCTGCCGCGGGGGTCCCGGCCGTGGGAAGGGGCCGGAGTGATCGTCCACGGCGCTGTGTTTGACTGGATGGAGCCGCCCGGCGCCCGGCAGCGCCGCGCCGAACGGCCGGCGCCGCACAAGGAGCGGCGCACTTCCCCTCGGCCTGCGGCCGGGGGAGACCCCAACAAGCCGAGAAGCCCGGAGAAGACCCTCGTGAGCAGCAAGTCGCACGCAACGCTCCGCTACACCGCCATGCGGGCCGGCGTCTTCGCCGGCTGTCTCCTCGTCGTCGCCGTCCTCGCGTACACCGGGATCATCCCCGAAGGCATCGGCCGGTCCAACCCGCTGTGGATCGTGTTGCTCGCTCTCGTGGTCTCGGCCCCGCTCAGCTTCGTACTGCTGCGCAAGCAGCGCGACGCCATGTCGGAACAGCTCGTCGACGGGGTGGGCCGGGCCAAGGAACGGCTCTCGGCGAACCAGAGCCAGGAGGACGGCGTCGCGTGACGCCGCGCCCGCTGCTTCCCGCGCTCGGCCTCCGTAGGGTCGCCCGCCGCACGTAAGGCTTGTCACACGCTCCTGACGCCCGCTGGGAATGGCAGCCCGTCCCGGGGGCGTTGTGGGTGCTCGTAACGCCCCGGCGGAGTTCTTTCCGGGGACCGAAGCCCACTCTCCAGCGGGAGTCCGACCGTGCCCTCGTCCTCAGAATTCTCCGGGCCCTCAGAAACCACTTCAGACACACCGCCCGGTGGCTCCGCTCCGCCTGCCTCCTCGCCCTCGTCCTCGCGCGGACGGATACCCAGGGTCCCGTTCTGGGCCCAGATCCTGCTCGGCCTCCTCCTGGGCGTGCTGCTCGGCTGGGTCGCCCGCAGCGGCGACGTCGCCTGGCTCGGGACGGCACTCACGAAGACCGGCGAGATATTCGTCCAGCTGCTGAAGCTGGCCGTCGCTCCGCTCGTCTTCTTCGCGATCATGGTTTCGATCACGAACCTGCGCAACGTCCACAACGCGGCGCGGCTCGCGACCCGGACGCTGCTGTGGTTCATGGCCACCTCGCTGATCGCCGTGGCGATCGGCCTCCTCATCGGCCTGGTCACCAACCCCGGCGCGGGCACCGGCCTCTCGGCCGGCGACGCAGGGAAGCCCGAGGAGTCCGGATCATGGCTGGACTTCCTCACCGGGATCATCCCGACCGACATCATCACGCCCTTCACCGAACTCCAGGTGCTGCAGATCGTGTTCATGGCCGCGGTCGTCGGCGTCGCCGCCCTCAAGCTCGGCGAGAAGGCCGCACCCCTGCTGTCGGTGGGCGAGGCCGTGCTGGCCCTGCTGCAGAAGGCGCTGTGGTGGATCATCCGGCTCGCCCCCATCGGCACCGTCGGTCTCATCGGCACCGCCATCAAGGACTACGGCTGGGACCTCATCGGCAAGTACGCCACCTTCACCGCCGACATCTACATCGGCTGCGCCCTCGTACTCTTCGGCGTCTACCCGCTGCTGCTCGCCACCGTCGCGAAGGTCAACCCGCTGCAGTTCTTCCGCGGTGCGTGGCCGGCGATCCAACTGGCCTTCGTCTCCCGCTCGTCCGTGGGGACCATGCCCCTCACGCAGAAGGTGACCGAACGACTCGGCGTCCCCCGCGAGTACGCCTCCTTCGCGGTGCCCTTCGGCTCGACGACGAAGATGGACGGATGCGCCTCGGTCTACCCGGCCATCGCCGCCATCTTCATCGGCGAGTTCTACGGCATCGACCTGGGCCTGCGCGAGTACCTGCTGATCGTCTTCGTCTCCGTCATCGGCTCCGCCGCCACCGCGGGCCTGACGGGCGCCACGGTCATGCTCACCCTGACCCTCTCCACGCTGGGACTTCCCCTCGCGGGCGTCGGCCTGCTGCTGGCGATCGACCCGATCCTGGACATGATGCGGACGGCGACGAACGTCGCGGGTCAGGCAGTGATTCCGGTGCTGGTCTCGGCCCGGGAGGGAATCCTGGACCGCGACAAGTACGCCGGGGCGCGCAGCATCGACCTGGACGGCTTCGAGCCGGAGACGCGGACGGCGACGGCGGCGGCGTAGGGCGCTCCTGCCGCGCGGCTTGCCAACTCCCCTGGCCTTACCGGAGGTCGGGGGAGTTGTTTGTTCCGGTTCCATGCCAGGTGCCCTCAAGGTGTCTGGCAGCGAAGTGGCATAAGAACCCCCGAGGTCGGGGGGAGCAACTCGGCGTCGCAGTTCTCGCTGAGGGCTTCCCCGGGAATCCGGAAATCTGCGATTGGATTTTGCTGTCGTCGAGCCGGCGTTCCCGCCGGTGAATTCACCGAGTGCGTCGGATCTTGGCGGCGATTGCGTGCCCGACGAGGAGGTAGACGAGAGCTGGCAGGGCGTAGTTGAGGACGAGGCGTAGACCTTCGTTCTCCACTGAGAAGATGTTCTGGGACCAGCCGGCGAGCCAGTACGCCATGTCTTGAACGTACTGGACGAACAAGTTGGCTCGGTCGGCACCGAGCAGGTGGAAGACGATCCACAGGCCCACATAAGCAGCTGCGATGTCGGCGATCATGTGGACCACGAAGGCTCTCCATCGTGATCGCGATTCATCACGGGGCCCGCCCTGGCGATGGCTTGTGGGGGCGGGTTCGTGAGCGTGACTCATAACGTCCGATCTCTTGGGTGCATGTGTCTCAGGAGCGCCGGAGGACAACCCGGCCTGAGCTCCCTCTACCGGCCTGCTGCCGGCACGAACTCACCGCCTTCGACGTTGCGAATCATCTGACTCCATGTGCGTGCCGACGCGCTCTTTCGGTGTGTGAACCTAGGCGCCGGTCATCTGTCGATACCCGCGGCGCCGACGGGGCCGGGTGCAGGCCAGGCCCTTGAGCCCTGAACCGTCGCGCGCCGCGGGGCGTGGAATGAAAGGACGCAAGATGTCTTTTCGTTCCGCATACGGCCGGGACCAGCCAGCCGCACATCCCTCTGCGCCGTAGGAGGTCGCAACTGTCACACTGATCTCGTGGATGCTTGTGGATTCTTTGTGACGGACGCGTTCAGGCAAGCTTTGCAAACTGCGTAACGAGTTCACCGCACGCTGGCGGAGGATCATGAGCAAGCCGCCGGGCGCACACGAACAATCACGAAGGTGCGGCCTGAAGTCCGCGGCGCGGCAAAGAGATTGCCCGCGTCGGGCTGCATATCCAGAGCCTTCAGAGCAGCTGCCAAGCGGTGCATCACGTGCAACACCTGGGGTCCCTGCTGTCCCTGCCCATCGGCGTCCTGATAGTCATCCGGCCGGCCTGGTGCGCGCCCCGCTTCGGTGTGCTGCAGGGGATCGTCGCGCAGTACCATCGCGCAACATCCGACAACGAGGAAGGGCGAACCCACGTGGTGGACATGAAAGCGGCCGCGCGCAAGGTCTTCGATTCATACGACCTCGACGGCGACGGGAAGATAACTGCCAAGGAGTACCAGCAGGTCGTCGCCGAGCTGCGCGGTGAGCACCTCACCGACGAGCAGGCGCAGCAATTCATCGACGTACTCGACACGGATGGCGACGGCACGATGTCGTTCGAGGAGTTCTGGGCCCCGATGCAGGGCGGCGCGGACTGACCACGGCCGTTCCGGTCACCCTGCGCGGCGGTGCTGTACTTCACTGCTGTACGGCAACCGCTGCGGAGGCCGGTCCCGCACGGGAGCATGGGAGGCTGACTGCACCTCAACGTCTTTCGGCTAGATGCTGTTGGCGCCCCTCGAACACCTCACGCGTGTCATCGACGACTTCCCGGAAGAGCACTACCTCGAAGGACGTCGATGGCAGCCTGCTGCCAGGTCGATGCGGGTGGGTCGGTGGATGAGCTCCTGGATGTGGCCGTCGAGTGTCCGGTTCCCGGTCACCCGCGAACCACCGGGCTCGTGCCGCGGGTACGCCGTCCTCAACGGGCGGACTCCACCGCGGTCTTGATGCGCTTGCCGAATTCGTCCGCCTCCTTGCGGGCCGCCTTCAGCGCGGCGCCGACGATCAGCTTGCCGGGGCCGTGTCCTGTCAAGGTGTTGAACAACCGCACCCGCGTCCTGCGGTCGCCGACGGGCTCCAGGTCGTAACCGCCCTCGCCCGTGACCAGGTTCTTCGACGTCTCCGTCCATCGGATGCTGCGGGGCGGGTCGAATTCGGTGATCCGGAAATCTCTGCGGGTCTTTATCCCGGCGTCCTTGACCGTGCTCCGATAGACGGTGTCGACGCCCGTCGGACCGTCCGTCGTTTTCGCGATCTCCAGGACCCGGGGGCTGAACTTCGGGTCGTTCTCACCGTCCGCGAGGAAGGCGAAGACCTCCTCGATCGGCCGGTCGATCTCCGTGATCACATCGAACTGTCCTGCCATCAGATCTCCACTCGTCGAGTCCTGGAAGGGGTCGGGGGGATGGCCGGTTCATCAGTCGAGCCGGGGTTCCGCGTCACCGACCGGTGCCTGCCCGGGAAGGCTAGCCGCGGGGTGTGACACCGGCCCATGGCTCGTGGCGGGACTCGTGCTCACGCCCGTCTTCAGGCCCCGGTCTACCGCCGACCCGCTGGCCGGAGCCGCCCGAGCCGTACGGGGAGGACCGGAGGAGTTGCCCCGTTCGGGTCCTGGTGGAGTGTCTCCTCCGTGGGTACGGCTGGGCCCGGCACATGCCGCGTTCCACCCGGCGAGCCCCGGCAAGCAGGGCGTGACCGGGCGTCGGCGCGTCGTACTGAGGCGACGCCCGGTCGTCGTGGCAGCGAGGTGCCGTGTTCCCTGGCCCCGGCCTTCGCCCTAGCATCGCCGGAGTCCCAACTCGGTGACGGAGGGCGGAAGATGAGCATCAAGCGTGTCGGCACCGGAGCGCACACCGTGCTGGTTCTGCACGGCTGGTTCGGCTCGTCGCGGTCATGGCAGGCCCTGCTGCCGCACCTGGACGGGGAGGCGTTCAGCTATGTGTTCCTGGACTACCGCGGTTACGGCGAGCGTCGCGGCGAGACGGGCCGGTACTCGATCGCCGAGGCGGCGGGCGACGTGCTGGCCGCGGCCGACGACCTCGGCGTCGACCGGTTCTCGCTGCTGGGGCACTCGATGGGCGGATCCGTCATGCAGCGGGTGTACGCCGATGCGCCGGACCGGGTGAGGGCGCTCGTCGGTGTGTCACCGGTGCCGGCGAGCGGTGTGCCGTTCGACGAGCAGAGCTGGCAGTTGTTCGCCGGCGCCGCCGACAGCCCCGGCAACCGCCGCGCGATCATCGACTTCACCACCGGAAACCGGCATACCGGTACATGGCTGAACGCCATGGTGCGGCATTCGCTGGAGAACTCGGACCGCGACGCGTTGGCCGCCTATCTGCACGCGTGGGCGCGTACCGACTTCCACACCGAGGTCGAGGGCAGCAACGTGCCGATCCAAGTGATCGCCGGGCGGCACGATCCCGCGCTGGGCGCCGAGACCATGCGGGCCACCTTCGGAGCCTGGTACCCGAACCTCGAACTCGAGATCTTCCCCGATGCCGGGCACTACGCGATGGACGAGTCTCCGGTGGCCCTCGCAACCTGCGTCGAGCGCTTCCTCGCGAGGCACTGATGGCGGCACCCGCCGCGAGACCCGACGTGTTCGACCCGCGCGTGTTCGCACGCGGCATCCCGCACGACAGTTTCCACCGCCTCCGCGACGAGGCGCCCGTCTGCCGGCAGGACGAGCACGAGGTCGACGACTGGCCGGCAGGGCCCGGTTACTGGGCCGTCACCCGCTACCGGGACGTCCGTGCCGTGCTGCGCGACCCCGCGGTGTACTCGTCCTGGCTCGGGGCCACCCAGATCCGCGACCCCGCCCCCGACGACCTCGACTTCATCCGGCGGATGATCCTCAACATGGACCCGCCCGAGCACAGCCGGATCCGCCGCCTGGCCGCCGCCCTCTTCACCCGGCGACGGCTGGAACAGTTCACCGAGCAGATCACGAAACGCGCCGCCGCACTGCTGGACGCGGTCGCCGAGCGCGAGAGCTTCGACCTGCCCGCCGAGGTCACCGACGACTTCCCGCTCGCCAACCTCGCCGAACTGCTCGGCGTCCCCGCCTCCGACCGCGGTCTGCTGCTGAAGTGGACCAACCGGGTCATCGGCTACCAGGACCCCGAGCACGCCGACGTCGTACGCGACGCCGACGGACGACCCGTCAACCCGCGCTCGCCCGCGATGCTGCGCGACATGTTCGACTACGCGCACGAACTCGCCCGGCACAAGCGCAGCCACCCAGCAGACGACCTGATGACCGCGCTGGCCACCGCCACCGTCGAGGACGGCCGTCCACTCACCGGGGAAGAACTGGCGATGTTCTTCTTCCTCGTCGTGATCGCCGGCAACGACACCGTGCGCAGCGCCCTGCCCGGCGGCGTCCTGGCCCTCCTGGAACATCCCGACGCCTACCGGCGGCTGCGCGCCGACCCCGGGCTCGTGCCGTCGGCCGTCGAGGAGATGCTGCGCTGGCACCCGCCGGTGCTCAGCTTCCGCCGCACAGCCACTCGGGACACCGAACTCGCCGGGCAGCGGATCGCGCGGGGGACAAGGTCGTGGTCTACCACGCCTCCGCGCACTTCGACGAGCGTGCCTTTCCCGACCCTTACCGGTTCGACATCACCCGCACGCCCAACGATCACCTGGCCTTCGGCCAGGGCCCTCACATGTGCCTCGGCGCGCACTTCGGCCGCATGCAGATGCGGATCTTCTTCAGCCAGCTGCTCGCCCGCGTGCCGGAGCTGGAACTCGACGGGCCGCCGGTCCGCCTGCGTTCCAACTTCATCAACGGCATCACGCACCTGCCGGTGCGCCGGACCCCGCCCCGGACCCCGGCCCACCGCTGACCGAATGAGCGGCGCTCTCGGCGGCACCGTCCGGATTCCCCACCGGGCGACGTGCGTGACGCGCGGTGAGGTCACGTGCAGCCACCCCCGGTCTTCGGGCCATTGCCGCTGGAAATCGCCCTTGAGAGGGGTCGGTCGGCCGACCAGAGTATGAGGCGGTCGATCGTCACGCGCGAAACCGCAGGAGGAACCGGCTTGGCAGTGATGTTGTTCGGGTCCTTGGACACCAAGGACCGGGAGTACGCATTCGTTCGCGACCTCGTCGTCGAGCGGGGGCTCGAAGTGGTGCTCGTCGACACGGGAGTGCTGGGGACGCCGGACGTCGCGGCAGACGTGACGGCCGCCGCTGTCGCCGAGGCGGCGGGCACAGACCTTGAGACGCTGAGGTCCCGGCGCGACCGGGGGCACGCGCTGGCGACGATGGCTGCCGGAGCCAAGGCCGTTGCGGAGGAGCTGCATGCTCGCGGCCGGCTGAGTGGTGTGCTCGCCCTCGGAGGCAGCGGCGGCTCCTCGATCGCTGCGGCCGTCATGCAGGCGTTGCCCGTTGGTATGCCGAAGCTGCTCGTCTCGACGATGGCCGCCGGTGATGTCTCGGCCTACGTCGGCACGTCCGACGTCACGCTGATGTACAGCGTCGTCGACATTGCGGGCGTCAACTCGGTCTCCCGGCAGGTCCTCGCCAACGCGGCGGCAGCGATCGCCGGGATGGCCTCCGCATACGACGCCCGGCGAACCGCCCGCGCCGGACCGCAGGACAAGCCACTCGTCGCTGCGACGATGTTCGGCGTCACCACACCCGCCGTGGACACGGCGCGGCGACGGCTCGAAGAACTGGGCTACGAGGTCCTGGTGTTCCACGCGACCGGCTCGGGGGGTCGCACGATGGAGGCGCTCGCGGCCGACGGCCACCTCGCGGGAGTGCTCGACCTGACCACCACCGAGATCGCCGACGAGGTCGGCGGCGGCGTGCTGTCCGCCGGCCCGGACCGGCTCACCGCGGCAGCTACGGCCGGCGTGCCGCAGGTGGTCAGTCTCGGTGCGCTCGACATGGTGAACTTCGGTCCGCGGAGCACCGTGCCGAAGCAGTTCGAGGACCGCACACTGCTGGCCCACAACGAGGCGGTGACGCTGATGCGCACGAGCACGGCCGAGTCCGCCGAGATCGGCGGTGTGCTGGGCGCGAAGCTCGCCGCGTCGGCCGGCCCGGCCGCGTTGTTCGTACCGCGTGGCGGATTCTCGGCCCTCGACGCTCCGGGCGGGCCGTTCTGGGACCCGCGGGCGGACGCCGCGTGCGTCGCAGCCGCGCTCGAGGCTGTCGACGGCAGTGCCGTCGAGGTCGTCGACACCGAACTGCACGTCAACGACGCGGAGTTCGCGGAATCGGCCGCCGACCACCTGCACCGGCTCATCCAGAGGGAGCGCCATGGATCGTGATCAGGCACTCGCCGCCTTCCGCAGCCGGCTCGACGAAGGACAACTGATCATCGGTGCCGGTGCGGGCACGGGGCTGTCCGCCAAGGCGGCCGAGGCAGGCGGCGCCGACCTGCTCATCGTCTACAACTCCGGGCGGTTCCGGATGGCCGGCCGCGGCTCGCTGGCCGGGCTGATGCCGTACGGCGACGCCAACGCGATCGTGCTGGACATGGCGGGCGAGGTGCTGCCCGTCGTGGAATCCACACCCGTCCTCGCCGGCGTCTGCGGCACCGACCCGTTCCGCCGGATGCCGTGGTTCCTCGACCAACTGCGCGCCATCGGGTTCACCGGCGTGCAGAACTTCCCGACGGTCGGCCTCATCGACGGCCTCTTCCGGGCCAACCTGGAAGAGACCGGCATGGGCTTCCACCACGAGATCGAGATGATCAGGCTCGCCGCCGAGCGCGAACTCCTCACCGCGCCCTACGTGTTCGACGCGGAGCAGGCCGCAGCCATGGCGCAGGCCGGTGCCGACATCATCGTTCCGCACCTCGGCCTCACGACGAAGGGCAGCATCGGCGCCAGGACAGCGATCACTCTCGACCAGGCCGTCGAACGCATCCAGGAGATGCGCGACGCCGCCGTCGCCGTGGCACCCCACATCCACGTGCTGTGCCATGGCGGGCCGCTCGCCGAGCCGGACGACGTGCGCCACGTCCTGGACCGGACGCACGGCGTCTCGGGGTTCTTCGGCGCCTCGTCGATGGAACGGCTGCCCACGGAACGCGCCATCGCCGGCCGGCTCCGTGCGTTCAAGCAGCTTCCCGTCTCCGGCCAGTGACGTGCGTAAGCAACCCTGTTGAGAGGAGAGTTCTCCATGCGCCGAGAGCCGAGCACGATCCCGACGATGGTCTTCGACTGGGGATCGATCAAGTGGCACGTGACGCCGGACGCCGTTCCGGGTGCGTCATCGACTCTGGGAGAGGTCGTCATCAATCCCAACAAGGGCCATGACCGGCACGAGCACCCGGACGCCGACGAGATCCTCTACGTCATCGAGGGCGAGGGGAGGCAGACGGTCGGCGACGACCCCGAGTTCACGGTGCGTACGGGCGACGCCGTCTGGATCCCGAAGGGGACGCCGCACTCCACGTTCAACACCGGCTGGCGCCCGCTGCGGCTGGTGGCGACGTACACGCCGGGCGGTGCCGAGAACGCTCTGCGCGGGTTGCCCGGCTTCGTCGAGCTGGCGCCGGGGGAGGCGCCCACGTGGGCGGTGGCGTCCCGTGAGTGAGCACAAGTCCCACCGCGGGCGGCCACGCGGCACCCGTGGCCGAGCGGTGGTCGCCGTCCGGCGACGAAGGTGACGGGGCGATCGGTGATACCGCTGCAGGGGACGCGCGCGGGCCGGTGCCCTCGGTGACCGCGGCACCCTGCGGGCCGGCCGCCGGTGCTCAGCTCCCGTCCTCGGGACCTGCCTGGTCGACGGACATCTCGCCGAGCTCCGACCAGTCGTCCTGGTCGATGTTCGCGTTGATGATCAGGGGAGTCCCGGCGAGATGCGGAGGCAGTTCGCGCCGCGCGGTCTTGAAGTGCTCGGAACCGACGTGCGCGGCGCCGGCTTCGTCGTCACGGAAGGCCTCGACCAGGACGTACTCCGTCGGGTCGTCGATGCTGCGGGACCAGTCGAACCACATGCAGCCCGGTTCCGCACGCGTCGCCTCGGTGAAGTCGCGCGCGATGTCGGGCCAGCGGTCCGCGTGCTCGGGCAGTACCCGGAACTTCGCCGTGATGAAGATCATGCTGCTCTCTCTCCCCGGCCCGCAGGTTGCCTGTGGGGCGCTGCATGGGGACCGGTGCCGGCAGTCGGTGAACTGAAAGCGGTCCCTCGGTCGGTCAACCGCACGGGCCAACATACATAGTTGGTGTGCGGCGGCGAACCTGGCGGGCCGGGAGTCGCCGCGTTCCGAGACCGACGGCTCCACCTCGTCCGACCCACAAGCACCGAGGAGACCAAGTGACCTCCGACGGCAATCCCGACCGCCGGGAGCGGTACGCGATGGCGCTGTACGCGACGCTCGGGTTCTCCGCCGAGCGTCACCCCTGGACGACCCTGGCCCCTGCCCGGCGCGAGGTCTGGTACCGGCGGGCCGACGCTGCCATCGCCCTGGCGGACGAGGAGATCGCGGAAGCGGTGCGCGCTTCGGAGTGAGCCTCCCCCGGCGTGCCGCGGGCCCGCAGCGTCGGCCTGGACGCTTTCCGCGCGGAGTCCGGAGCCGGCCACGGTGCAGCAGCGGCTCCGAGCGTGCATGGAGCGCCAAGTCACGTCGCCGCCACGCACGTTGGGGGAGGGGCGGCTCCCACGCGGACCGGACCGCGTATGTGAGGCCCGCTGCCGGACTTCGCGCGAGGGGCCCTCTGTGCCGGCTGCCAGGGTCCGCAGGTTGTGACCGCCTCCACGACATGGCTCCCGTCCGCCGGCGGCAGCGGCGTCGGCAGGTTCCGGGAGGGCTTTGTCAGATCGGTATGAAGCCCCCGGCGCGGTCTCACGCGCACCGTTAATGTCCGTTATCGTTCGCGCGTTTCGAAAATCGTGCGGGGCGCGTTTCGAAGACCGTGTGGAGAGGGAGACAGATGCGTTCCACCGTGCCGTCGGGGCGGGCAGCCGGGACTGCGCTGGTCATTCTCGGTCTGGTCGCGACGCTGCTCTCGCTGCTGGTACCCGTCTACTTCTTCGACGGCAACCGTTCCGCCGCTCTCTCCAGATCCGGCTGGCACGACGACGGCAAGGGGACCTGGAAGACCGAGTACGGGCCACTCACCTCGCTCGACCGTGACTTCATGCGCAACGTGCGCGCCGCGGTTCTGTGGGAACTGCCTGCCGGCCGTGCCGCACGGGAGCGGAGCGCGGAGCGGTCGGTACGGCTCGTGGGAGACCATGTCGTCGACGGGGACGCCGAGTTGGACAAGCGGGTCATCCAGGTGGCCCGCACGCTGCGCGTGACGCTGCCGAACCGGTCGACGGCCTCCCAGCAGAAGTACCTGGAGGACATCGAGAAGGCCAGGGGCAAGGAGTTCGAGCGCGTCCTCGTCAACCGTATGCGCAAGCAGGACGGCACGACCTTGAACCTGCTGAGCCTGGTACGCGACCAGACCCGCAACTCGATGGTGCGCTCGCTGGCGACCAGGGCCAACACCATCGTCCTCGACCACATCGCCGTCGAGGAGGAGACCGGGCTGGTGGATTACGACGCGCTGGCGCAAGTGAAGTGAAAGGCGTCTCCGGGGCGACGTCCGGCACCGGCCCCGTCGACGCGGTTGCCGTGGATCCGCTCTTCACGCCTTTCCCGGAGCGGCGTGTGGACGGGCAGCAGCCGCCGGCCGCGGCTCGGGCTAGCGTGAGGGTGTGACGCTGTTCATCTCCCCGGACGGACCGGGCCTCCTCGAACTGGCCCGGCAGGCGATGTCCTCCACGCAGCGCGGGTACGACCTGCTCGCGCCGAAGTTCCGCAGCACGCCGTTCCGGACCCCGGACGAGGTGCTGGACGCCACCGCTCGCGCGCTGCGTCCGCTCGGGCCGTTCGAGGCGGGGCTCGACCTCTGCTGCGGCACCGGGCTCGGCGTGGACCGGGTGCTGCGGCGGGTGTGCACCGGCTCCGTCACCGGTGTCGACTTCAGCGAGGGCATGCTCGCCGAGGCCCGCCGGACGGTACCAGGCGCGGAGTGGGTGCGCGCCGACGCACGCGCGCTGCCGGCCCGCGACGCCTTCGGACTGGTGGTCAGTTTCGGGGCGTTCGGCCACTTCTACCCGAGTGAGCGGCCCACGCTGTTCGCGCAGGTCCACGCCGCGCTGCGCCCCGGCGGCCTGTTCGCCTTCCCCGTCGCGGCGCCGCCGCGTGTGGGGTCGGGCCAGTACTGGGCGCTGTGGGGGTTCGACGCCGCGATGCGGGTGCGCAACGCGCTCTGGCACCCCCGTTTCGTCATGTACTACCGGAGGTTCCGCCTCCCCGAGGTGCGTCGCGATCTGACCGACGCGGGCTTCACGGTCACGACCCTCGCCCTGGAGGCTCTCGGCCGTCGGCCGGACGGCAGCCCTCGCTGCCGCCTGGTCCTTGCCCGGCGCGGGGACTGAGATCGGTCTTCGGCCCTCGGTGGCCGGGTGGGCTTCGAGGAGCCGTCTGCCGTACTTTCGTGCCCGCCTGTGCATGGAAGATCAGTCGTCGGCAAGAAGCGGGCCACGCCGTTCGTACGCCCGGGCGTGCCGAACGCGAGGCCACCCTGGTTCGGAACCGTGAGCCAGGGTGGCCGCACACGTCGCGAGCGCTGTACGCGTCGCGAGCGCCGCGCACGTCGCGAGCGCAGCTCGTGTGCCGGGCCAGTGCCTCTCCGCTCTGCCGGTGGTCAGGAGCCGGCCGGGATCCGGCCCTTGGTGATGAACCACTCGCGGGTCACGGGCGGGAAGTTGATCTGTTTCGACGGACGGTTGCCGATGATCACGAACGGCAGTTGCACGTAGAGGGAGCTTTCCAGGGTCAGGCCCCCGTTCAGCTGCCACTCGCCGTTTCCCTGACCGTCGGTCTCGGGGAGCTGTTCCGAGTACTGGGCGGTCGCCCGCAGGTACGGGCCGAAGAACGCGGTCACGCCCACCGTGTCGTACAGGCCGACGTTCGCTTCGGGGCCGAGCATCGTGCGCAGCTCACCCTGCCCGGAGACTTCCGCCCTGCCACCCGGAAGGGTCGTGCCGTCGGCGTCGGCGTCCGACTCCCAGCCCGTCGCCTTGGAGTACTCCGTGCCGACCTTCACCGTTCCGCTGACGTCCTTCTGGACGTCCACCTGTATCCGGCCGTTCCCTTGCACCTTCAGTACCAGCGTCAGCTTCACGGAGACGACGACCGGCACAGGACCGACCATGATCACGGGATGTGCGGTGACCTCGGCGAGGGGGATGCGGCGTGCGAACCCGGATTCGGCGACAGTGCCCTTGACGTGCCAGCCGGCCTTGTACGCTCCTCCGACTCCGAGGGAGGCGGTCGCGTCGCGGGGATCGGCCGAGCCGTGCCCGTCGTAGGAGAAGTCCACCTTCGGCGCCATGTCGAGGTAGCCGTCCACTTCGGTCGGCTGTTCCTGCCCCGCCTCGTCGCCGCCGGGCAGTCCGGTGCCGAAGTCGAGATGCAGGTTCTCGCCGTCGGCCCCGCGCCCGGCTTTCGCCGCGCCCCGGGCCACGTCGAGTTCCTTGACCAGCGGGTCGATCTTCCACTCCGAGGGCGAGACCGGGATCTTCCCGTCGGCCTTCGCACCGCCGAAGACCTCCGTGAGGCTGGCCCGAGAGGTGAGGATCTCGGCCTTCCCGCCGTCCTCGGCCTTCACGTCATCGACCTTGACCAGCGCGCCCTCGGGGGCCGCCTTGGTGGGTGGGCTGGCGATCACATCGCCTTTGCGGACGTCGATGCCGCCGTCCTCTCCGGCCCGGTCACTCCGGCCGAGAACGGCCCGGCCGGCCTCGGCGTCGTAGGAGGAGAGCTTGACGTCCGTGTCCTTCAGAGTGTTGGGCCCGCGTCTGTCCGAGGGGCGGCTGATCCTCGCGGATTCGGAGCGGCCCTGCTTGACGGAGAGTTCGGCGCCGCGTCTTCGGCCGTCGTCCGCGGAGGGACCGTCCGGCCCGGCGGCTTCGCCGGCCGGCTTCGTCGTGGTGCCGAACGCGTGGGGCATCGCGGTGCCCGCGATCAGCAGGCCGGATATGCAGGCCACGGTGATCATGGCGCGGCTGGTAACACGCTTCACGTGGAACCTCTTCGCTCGCGCGGGCACGGGGCCCGTGGGGGGATTGGATCGGAGAACCTACTACTGAGTCGTCCGGGGCCGAAGTTTCTTGTGCAACACGGCTAATGGGCCGTGGCGCGTGCTCTGTGCGTGCCGTGCGCGCGACGACTCGGCTCCACCGCGTGGGGTGTCCGGCGCCGAGGAGCACGGGTTCGACGCGAGTGCTCAGTGCGCAGGCGACGCGCAGGGGGCAGGCAGGCTGTGGAAGGCCTCGCCCACCGGCGGCCCGTAGCCCGCGTCCAGTGCGCTTGTTCATATCCGCCGAACCGCCGGCGAAGGCGGGGCATATGACATTTCACTGTCTCTCCGCCGAATGGTTTCAATCTTATTTCGAAGGGTTCTTGAAGTAATTCGCCGTCCGGGATGTTCTGCCATGGGTGAAGTGCGGTCCGCTGCCCGTCACTTGACCGGAAACCGTACGGACCTGTGTTTCGATACGGCCCTTCCGCGGGTGATCGAGGGTGTTAACTGTCCGGCCAGGAAGGCCCGTTGAGCTCGTCTTCCGACAGCAGGGGGACGAGCGGGCATGACCTGAAAACACCGAACAATTCAGACGGAGTATGCAATGGCAGTTGAAGGTGGAAGCAGCGGGACGCTTTCATCGGGCACGGGCACGGGCGCCGTCACAGTCAGAACAGCGGTACCGGCGCGCTTGGACAGGCTGCCCTGGTCGCGCTGGCACTGGATGATCGTGATCGGCCTCGGGACGGTCTGGATCCTCGACGGGATGGAGGTCACCCTCGTCGGCAACATCGCGGGGCGGCTGTCTGAGTCCGGGAGCGGACTCGACATCACCTCGGCGCAGGTCACGGGACTGGCGGCCGCCCTGTACGTGGCGGGGGCGTGTCTCGGCGCGCTGTACTTCGGGTGGCTGACCGACCGTTTCGGACGCAAGAAGCTCTTCCTGATCACGCTCGCCGTCTATCTGGCGGCGACGGCCCTGACGGCGCTGTCGTTCGACAGCTGGTGGTTCTTCCTGTGCCGTTTCATCACGGGATTCGGTATCGGGGGCGAGTACGCGGCCATCAACTCCGCGATCGACGAGCTCATTCCCTCGTACTACCGCGGCCGCGTCGACCTCGCGATCAACGGCAGCTTCTGGCTCGGAGCCGCGGCCGGGGCGATGCTCTCGATCCCCATGCTCGACACCGACATCTTCGCGAAGGACGTCGGCTGGCGCCTGACCTTCGCGTTCGGCGTCGTCCTCGGCCTGGTCATCCTGCTGGTGCGGAGAAACGTGCCGGAGAGTCCACGGTGGTTGTTCATCCACGGCCGCGGCGAGGAGGCCGAAGCCATCGTGCAGGACGCCGAGGCGCGCTGCATCGCCCAGTACGGCGAGGGCAGCCTGCCCGAGCCGGCCGGGGAGATGGTCATCAACCAGCGCGAGGCCGTCGGCTTCGGACTGATCGCGCGCACGGTCTTCTCCAAGTACCGCTCCCGCGCATTTCTGGGGCTTTCCCTCTTCGTCGGCCAGGCGTTTCTGTACAACGCCGTCACTTTCGGATTCGGCGCCATTCTCGCGGCCTTCTACGATGTGCCGCCCGGTTCCACGGGTTACTACTTCGTGGCCATCGCGATCGGCAATCTCCTCGGCCCGATTCTCCTCGGTCCGCTCTTCGACACGGTGGGGCGCCGAATAATGATCTCCGGCACCTATATCGGGTCCGGGGTGCTGCTGTTCGGCACCGCGGCCCTCTTCTCCGGTGGTCACCTGTCGGCGACGACGCTGACCGTCTGCTGGAGCGTCGTGCTGTTCTTCGCGTCCGCGGGCGCCAGTTCGGCCTACCTCACGGTCAGTGAGATCTTCCCGATGGAGACCCGGGCGATGGCCATCGCGTTCTTCTACGCGCTCGGCACGGCGGTCGGAGGCATCACCGGTCCGCTGATCTTCGCCGAGCTCACGGAGAACGGCGTCCTCGGCGACACGACCCTCGCCTTCCAGATCGGCGCGGGACTGATGTGCCTCGCCGGTGTGGTCGCGGCGTTCCTGGCGGTACCGGCGGAGCGGCGTTCCCTCGAGGACATCGCCGCGCCGCTCTCCGCGCGGGAGCCCTCGGCATCCTGATCCGGTCGGCCGTCCGGCTCGCCGGTACGTGCTGTGCCGGGACGCGTCACGGCGTCCTGGCCGGGACGTACCGGCGAGCCTTTCCGGGGGCGGAGATTCCGGGGTCTTCCCCGACCGCACCTCCGACTGCCTCTCCTCGCCTCCCCATCTCCTCCGCTCCCTTCCCGCCGGCCGCCGCCGTCTCGTCCGTCGTGCCCGCCGGAGCGCGCGGACACGACGAAGACCCCCGGTGCCGGAGCCGTGCGGGGCTTCCGGTCGCGGAGGTCTTCGTCGTTTTCCGGTGGTGCGGAGGGAGCGCGATCTCGCTACTCCGCGGGGCCCGCTTCTCCTTCGGGGTGCATCTCGCCACGGGCGACGATGACCCTGCTGATCAGGTGCTCGTAGACCAACGCCCCGATGACGCCGCCGATGAGCGGCCCGATGATGGGGATCCACCAGTAACTGCTGAACCAGTCGAAACTGCCCGGGAAGGCGATGGAACCCCACCCCTCGAAGAAGGTGAACAGGCGGGGGCCGAAGTCGCGCGCGGGGTTGATCGCGTAGCCCGCGTTCGTCCCGTAGGTCAGGCCGATCGCGACGACGACGAGACCGATGAGGAACGGGCCCATGTTCGACATCGGGGCCGTGTTGCGCATGTCGATGAGTGCGCAGACGAGCAGCAGCAGGAAACCGGTGCCGACGATCTGGTCGAGCAAGGGACCCCACCACGAATCACCGAAGTATTCGGCGGGGAACGTCGCGAAGATGGAGAAGGTCGGCAGTGACTTCTCGCGTCCGATGCCCTCCTTGGCGTTGAACGCGTCGATCGCCCAGTGGTACGTGGCGTACACCATCGCGGCGCCGATGAACGCGCCGACGAGCTGCGCACCCCAGTAGGGGAGCACCTTCTTCCAGGGGAAGTGGCCGCGCGCCGCGAAGCCGAGCGTCACGGCCGGATTGATGTGGGCGCCGCTGATGCCTCCTGCGACGTACACACCGAAGACGACGGCCAGACCCCATCCCCAGGAGATGATGAGCCAGTTCGCGGGGCCGAAGGCCCCGGCCTGCCGGCCCGAACCGGAGAGACCGACGACGGCGACGGCGACCGATCCGCAGCCGATCAGAAGGAGGACGAAGGTGCCGAGGAACTCGGCGAGGAGTTCGCCTCCCAGTCCGGTCCTGTAACCGCGGCGTCGACTGATCCTCGCGGCTTGCTCAGCCATCGGCTCTCCTTGGTCGTTCGGAACGGCCCTGCCTGCCCCTTTGCGAAACCGTAAGCAGGGGGGCTTGTGACGAGGCGAGGCTGAGCGCGCGTCACCCCGTATCTCAACCCGATGGCCTACGGGCGCGCCCTTGCATGCGTCCGATCAGGACTTTGGCCGGAATGAGGGCGAGCCAGACCCACTTGGCTGTTGAGGGGGAGGCGAAGGCGAGGGGAACCGTGACACCGAAGACGATGACGGTGCTGGCCAGGTCGAAGGAGTCGAGACGGCGGCGCCGGATCTCGGCGGTGTCGGTCGTGCGTCCGAGGCGCCGGTGTGAGCTGAGCAGCAGCGACAGATGGACGGCGTTCAACGTGGCGACGTTCAGGCCGTAGACGGCCACGGCCTGCGGCTGGCTGCTGTACTCGGCGAGCAGGGCGGTGGGGAAGGGGACCAGCGCGGTCAGTCCGAGTCCGAGCAGGGTCATTCCGGTGACCTTCGAGTCCACCTCCGGGAAGGCCGCCAGGATGCGGCGGTGGTCGAGCCAGAACTCGGCGATGACCGCGAAGCTCAGCGCGTACGCGGCGATGTGGGGAAGGGTCAGGCCCAGGGCCTCGCGGAAGCCCTCGGTGCTGAGCCCGCGCCGCACGGTGATGTCGAGCACCAGCAGCGTCATGGCGATGGAGAAGACGTTGTCCGAGAGGTTCTCCAGGCGTTCCAGTCCTCCGCGTTCCCGGCCGGCGGCCGCTTCGTGATCCACGCCGGGGATGTTAGGGGCTGTTGGTATGGGGGGATTCGTCCCGCGCCAGTGCCCGGCGAATCGCACGCGAGTGCTGTGCTGCCGCCTGCGGGCGCGCGGCGGAGGACTGGAGCGGTGGAGGCGACTGCCCCGCTTATGAAGCGGGGCAGTCGGGCGCTCGCCAGGTGAGTTGACGCAGGGTCCGCGTACTCTGACATCCGGGAATTCCGTGGGGAGACGGGGGAACGGAGCGGAGGGGCGTACAGGTGGGGACCAACAGCACGAGAACCGGGGGACGCCGGCGGATGCCGCGGGAGGTGCGCGAGCGGCAGATGCTCGACGCGGCTGTCGTGGGTTTCGCGCGGCACGGCTATCAGGCTGCGTCGATGGACGACATCGCCGAGCAGGCGGGAGTCTCCAAACCGCTGGTCTATCTGTATCTGAAGTCGAAGGAAGACCTGTTCACGGCGTGCATACGGAGGGAGCGGGCCGCTCTCGTCGAGGCCGTGCGGGGCGTCACGGGCAGGGACGAGGTCCCCGGCGCCCGTGCCGAACAGCAGCTGTGGAACGGGCTGTGCGCCTTCTTCGCGCACACCGCGGCGCGGCCCGACGGCTGGTCGGTGCTGCACAGGGCCGACACCCAGGGCGAGCCGTTCGCCCGTGAAGTCGCCGCGATGCGGGCGGAGATCACCGAACTGGTGACGCTGCTGCTGGCCCGGGCCGCCGTCGACGCCGGCTGCGACGAGAAGTTCGCCGAGCGGGAAGTCTCCGGGCTCGCGCACGCCATGGTCGGCGCGGCCGAATCGCTGGCGGTGTGGGCCAACGCCCGTACGGACGCCGTCCCTTCACCGAAGGAGACCGCGGCCACGCTGATGAACTTCTGCTGGACGGGCCTGGAGCAAATGATCAAGGGCGTTCGCTGGTCACCTCACCGGTGAGGTGCAGCCGCTGCCGTTCCCCTTCGCCGCTGCGCAGCTCGAAGCGGTGCACGCGCACGGGAGCGCGGTAGCCGCCTGCCGAGGCCGTCGGTTCGTCGGCGTGGTGGGCGACGGTCGAGGGGAGCGGCACCGGCGCCTTGAACTCCGCGCGTGCGGTGAGCTGTTCGCAGCCCGCGGCGGCGCCCGTCGCGGCGAGTGAGCGGGCGAAGGTCCACATGCCGTGCGCGATGTGACGGGGGAAGCCGAAGAGCTTCGCGGTGAGCGGGTGCAGGTGGATCGGGTTGCGGTCGCCGGACGCACGCCCGTAGCGGCGTCCGAGGCCGGAGGGCAGGTCCCACTGCTCGCGCAGGGGCAGCGGCGCGGCCGCCGCTTCCGCCTCGTCGTCCCGGCGCCGGCCGCCCCGGCCGCCCCGCCCCTCGCCGGACGTGTCCGCGGTGCGGTGCCGGCACAGGTAGGTGCTGCGTGAATGCCACACCAGCTGACCGCCCAGCCGTGCCTCCGTCACCACGTCGAAGCTGCTGCCGCGGCGGTGCGGTGCCGGGCCCTCGGCGTGCACGGAGATCTCGGGGCGGTCCTCCGGGCGCAGCGCGCGGTGCTGGGTGAGTTCGATGCCGGTGTGGACGAGGCCGAGCATCGGGAAGGGGAAGTCGGGCCGCGCCATCAGCTGCATCGCGAGGGGGAAGCCGAGGATGTGCGGGTAGGTGGGCGGCACCAGGGAGGCGCCCGGTGCGCCGGGCCCCCCACCGGGCGGCCCCCCACCGGAAACCTCGCCGGGCCCCCCGTCCGGACGCTGCGCCGCCGGCCAGGTGTCGCCGTCGAACCCGCAGACGCGGGCGTACGCGCGCAGCCTCCCCGCGTCGATGCGCGCGTCCGGCAGCACCAGCCGCTCGCCGGGCAGCCGTGCCTGTTCGTACGGGCCGCGCTTCGAACGCGAGGCGAGGGCTCCCCGGGCGAGGACCAGGGGCAGCCGGGGCGGGGCGGAGAGACGGCGGACTGTCATGGTGCTCACGCCCCCAGCAGGCTCTGGCCGCAGACCCGGACGACCTGGCCGTTGACGGCGGAGGACGCGGGGTCCGCCAGCCACGCGGTGGTCTCGGCGACATCGACGGGGAGGCCGCCCTGGGAGTGGGAGTTCATGCGCCGGCCGGCCTCCCGGATGAAGAAGGGCACGGCGGCCGTCATCTTCGTCTCGATGAACCCGGGTGCCACGGCGTTGACGGTGACGCCGTGCTCCGCCGCGGCGCGCGGCGCGAGGGAGCGCACGAGACCGATGATTCCGGCCTTGCTCGCCGCGTAGTTGGTCTGGCCGACGTTGCCCGCGATGCCGGCGATCGAAGCGGTGGCCACGACGCGTCCCGTCCCGCGGCGCAGCGCGCCCGCCGCCAGCAGATGGTCGGTGGTGCGCAGCACGGAGGCCAGGTTGACCTCCATCACCTGGTCCCACCGCTCGGCCTTCATGTTGACGAGCCTGCGGTCGCGGGTGATGCCCGCGTTGTGCACGAGCACGTCCAGACCGCCGCCCGGCAGCGCCTCAGCGATGCGGGCGCCCGCGTCGTCGGCGGTGATGTCGAGCGGCAGGGCCGTGCCGCCCAGGGCCTCGGCGACGCGGTTCAAGTCGGCCTCCGCCTGGGGGACATCGAGGCAGACGACGTGCGCGCCGTCGCGTGCCAGCGTCGCCGCGACGGACTCCCCGATGCCCCGTGCGGAGCCGGTGACCAGGGCCGTGCGCCCTTCGAGGGGGCGGTGCCGGTCTGCCGGCGCGGTCTCCGCCGCGGCCCCGGCGGACGCGTGCTCGCCGATCTCGACGACCTGGCCGCTGACGTAGGCCGACTTGGGGGAGAGCAGGAAGCGGAGCGTCGACTCGGCGTCGGCCACCGTGGCTGACGGCGCGAGCCGGACCAGCTGCGCCGTGCGTCCGCCGCCGGTCTCCTTCGCCAGTGAGCGTACGAAGCCCTCCAGCGCCTGCTGCGCCGCGGCCTGGTGGTGGTCGCCGTCGTCGGGGCGCGCGGCGAGGACCACGATGCGGCCGCACGGAACGACGGACCGCAGGACCGGGTGGAGGCATTCGTGCACTCGTCGCAGTTCCGGTACGCCGCGTATGCCCGTAGCGTCGACGACGACGGCGGCATGGCGTTCGCCCGGTTCCGCGCCCCCGGTTTCCGTACGGACGGGGAGGCCGGTGCCGGCGAGCACCGCCGTGAGCTCCTTCGTGTGCGTGCCTGCGTCGTTCCCGCTGCCGCGGGGCGGCACGGGCGTCAGGTGCAGCACGGGGAAGGAGCCGTCGCCGAGCAGCGGTCGCTCCGCCGACCAGCGGTGCAGCGGTACCGGGCGGGGGAGGCCGAGACGGCGGGTGAGGAGACGGCCGGGCGTTGTGTTGGTCCAATGCAGATACCGGTCAGCCATTCCCCGAATCCTCCAGCTCGCGTAGATTTACTTCCGAGTAAGGTTACTTACAGGTCAGGAGTTTGGTCGAGGATGAGTCCCAGCGGCCTCACACATGCCGGCACCCCACGCCGCGTCGCAGTCATCGGCGGCAGCCGCATCCCCTTCGCGCGTTCGGACGGACCGTACGCGACCTGCTCGAACCAGGAAATGCTCTCGGCCGCTCTCGACGGGCTGATCGAGCGGTTCGGGCTGACCGGCGAGCGCCGGGTCGGGGAGTTCGTGGCCGGCGCCGTGCTCAAGCACAGCCGTGACTTCAACCTCGCGCGGGAGACCGTCCTCGGCTCCCGGCTGGACCCGCGCACGCCCGCCTACGACATCCAGCAGGCGTGCGGCACCGGACTGCAGGCGGTCATCGCCGTGGCCAACAAGATCGCCCTCGGCCAGACCGACGCGGGCATCGCGGGCGGCGCGGACACCGCCTCCGACGCCCCGCTCGGCGTCAACGACGAGCTGCGGCGCATCCTCCTCGCGACGCGCAGGGCCAAGTCGTTCAAGGCGCGGGCGAGGGAACTCGCCCGCGTGCGCCCGCGTCACCTCGTACCGGAGATCCCGCGCAACGCCGAGCCGCGCACCGGCCTGTCCATGGGGGAGCACGCAGCCCGCACCGCACGCGACTGGGGCATCACGCGGCACGACCAGGACGTGCTCGCCGCCGCCAGCCACCGCAACCTCGCCACCGCCTACGACAGCGGCTTCCTGCACGACCTCGTCGTCCCCTTCAGGGGCCTGGCACGGGACCAGAACCTGCGTCCCGGCACCTCCGTGCACAAACTCGGCGAGCTGAAGCCGGTCTTCGGCACCTCCGAACCGGACGCGACGATGACGCCCGGCAACTCCACACCGCTCACCGACGGCGCCGCGACGGTGCTGCTCGCCAGTGAGGAGTGGGCAGAGAGGCACGGTCTCGCGCCGCTGGCGTACCTCTCCGCCTACGAGACGGGAGCCGTCAGCTTCTACGACGAGGACGGCGGGCCCGGCGAGGACGGGCTGCTGATGGCGCCCGCATACGCCGTTCCCCGCATGCTGGAGCGCGCCGGCCTCGGCATCGAGGACTTCGAACTCTTCGAGATCCACGAGGCGTTCGCGTCGCAGGTGCTTGCGACCCTCGCCGCCTGGGAGAAGCGCGGGCTCGCGCCCCTGGACCGCGAACGCCTCAACGTCGCCGGCTCCTCGCTGGCCACCGGGCACCCCTTCGCCGCCACCGGCGCCCGCATCGTCGCCACCCTCGCCAAGCTCCTCGCGGAACGCGACGGCGCCGAGGCGGGGGCCCGGGGACTGATCTCCGTCTGCGCGGCGGGGGGCCAGGGGGTGACCGCCGTACTGGAGAGGGCCTGAGGTCCTCCCCCGAATCCTTCGGCGCCACCGGTCAACTGGTTCAACCGCATCGACGAGGTACCGCACGAACAGGAGCCGCTCGTGACGACCCAGCCCGCCAGCCCAGTCCAGGCGCCCGCCTCCGCGGGCCCCACGCTCGTCGAGCCGGAGAGGGAGGTGGTGGACGGCGTCGTACGGCAGGTCGTCATGCCGCCGTTCGCACCCGCGGTCACGAGCGGCTCACTCGGCGACATCCCCTTCAACAACGCCGTCGAGGCGCCCTTCGAGGCGGTGCTCAGCCGGAAGCAGCCCGACGGGACCTGGCGGGACGTGACCGCCTCCGAGTTCGCACAGGAGGTCCTGAACCTCGCGAAGGGGCTGATCGGTCTCGGTCTCGATGCAGGGGACCGCATCGGCATCATGGCCCGCACCACGTACGAATGGACCCTGCTCGACTTCGCCGGCTGGGCCGCGGGGCTTGTCACCGTGCCCATCTACCCGACGTCCTCCGCCGCGCAGGCCCGCTACATCCTCCAGCACTCCGGGGCGCGCGGCTGCGCCGTGGAGAACGTCGAACAGTCGCGGTTGCTCGCCGCCGAGCGGGAGGCCATGCCCGCCCTCGAACACCTCTGGCAGCTCGACACCGGTGCGCTCTCCCAGATCGCCGGAGAGGGCCGGCACCTGGACGACGAAGCGGTCGCGGAGCGGCGCGGGCTCGTCGGCCCGGAGCACATCGCGACCCTCATCTACACCTCGGGCACGACGGGGCAGCCCAAGGGCTGCGTCCTGACCCACGGCAACTTCTTCGCCGAGATCGACAACGACATCGAACTGCTGCACCCCGTCTTCAAGTCCGTCAGCAAGGACCCGGCCTCGACGCTGCTGTTCCTGCCGCTCTCGCACGTCTTCGGGCGGATGGTCGCCGTCGCGTGCATGCGGGCTCGCGTACGGCTCGGGCACGCGCCGAGCATCCAGACCGAGGAACTCCTCGCCGATCTCGCGGGCTTCAGGCCGACGTTCCTGCTCGGCATCCCCTACGTGCTGGAGAAGGTCTACAACACCGGACGCGCCACGGCCGAGAAGATGGGCCGCGCCTCCTCCTTCGACCGTGCCGCGCGCATCGCCCGCCGCTACGGCGAGGCCGTCGAGGAACAGGAGCACGGACGCGGGAGCGGTCCCCGTCCCGCTCTGAAGGCGGCGCGCGGCCTGTACGACCTGCTGGTCTACCGCCGCATCCGCGCGGCGCTCGGCGGGCGCTGCCGCTACGTCATCAGCGGTGGCTCACCGCTCGGTTCGCGTCTCGCCGCGTTCTACGAGGGCGCCGGGATCTCGGTGTTCGAGGGCTACGGGCTGACGGAGACCACCGGCGCCTCCACCTGCACCCCGCCGCTCAAGCCCCGCCTCGGCACGGTCGGCTGGCCCGTACCGGGTACGGCCGTCCGCATCGCCGACGACGGGGAGGTGCTGCTGAAGGGGGCGCACGTCTTCGGCGGCTACTGGGACCCGCGGCGGAAAGCGGCCGTCCCGGACACCGGGGACGACGGATGGTTCGCGACGGGTGACATCGGCACCCTCGACGACGAGGGCTATCTGACGATCACCGGCCGCAAGAAGGACCTCATCATCACCTCCGGCGGCAAGAACATCGCCCCGGCACCCCTGGAGGACTGGCTGCGCGCGCATCCGCTCGTCAGCCAGTGCCTCGTCGTCGGCGACGACCGTCCGTACATCACCGCGCTGATCACCCTCGAACCGGACGGCCTCGCCCACTGGCGGCAGATGCACAAGAAGCAGGACCTCACCCCCGAGCAGCTTGTCGAGGACGGCGATCTGCTCGCCAACCTCCAGCAGGCGGTCGACGAGGCGAACCGGATGGTCTCGCGCGCCGAGTCGATCCGCCGCTTCGCGGTCCTACCGCACGACTTCACGGAGGAGGGCGGGCATCTGACGCCGTCGCTGAAGCTGAAGCGGGCGGCGATCGTCCGCGACTTCGAGCGGGAGATCGCGCAGCTCTACGAGCGGTGACGCGGGCCGGCGCCGGCACCCGATGCGGGCGCCGAGCGGAGCGGCGTCCCGGGGGCTCCCGTGAACGGGGAACCGTGGGCGGTCGTCAGCAGGTCCGGGCCGATCGGCCCGGACGGGAGCGGCCCGGAACCGCTCGACGCGGACGGGCTCGACGCGGACGGGCTCGACGCGGACGGGCTGCCCGGCCCGGCCCGCGTCCTCGCGCTCGCCCGGACGGGTCCGCACCCGCGGCACTGCGGTGCGGCTCCGGAGCGCGCGCCCACCGCCCTAGGGTGAGTGCATGACCTCCTCATCGGAATCCGCACTCTCACAGGAGCACGCCTCGCTGCCGCGCGTCGAATTCGGCTTCCCGGGGCCGCTCCGTGAAGAGCTCGTCGCCGCCGTCCTCCAGGGCCGCAAGACCGCGACCACGAGCCTGCTGCGCGAGTACCGGCACGACGGGGAGCCGCTGCCCGAGGCCGGCTCCCGGGCCGTCGTGATCGACTCGGCCGCGACTCCCGTCGGCGTCATCGAGGTCACGGATGTCCGCGTCGTCGCGCTGTCGGAGGTCGACCTCGCGCACGCACGCGACGAGGGGGAGGGCCACGAGTCCGTGGCCTCCTGGCGTTCGGCCCACGAGGAGTTCTGGCACAGCGCCGAGATGCGCACGGCGCTCGGCGACCCGGAATTCACCGTCGACGACGCGACCGAGGTCGTCCTGGAGCGCTTCCGCCTCATCGAGGGAATCCCCGGCTACCGGCCCCGCTGACGTGCGCTCGTGCGCAGGTCGGCGGGGCCGGAGGTCCGTCCCGGGCGAGGTCGGTCCCGGGCGAGCTCCCCGCCGGCGGTGATCCGTGCCGGCGGGGCTTCGGGCGGGGCTCAGCTGCCGCAGTCGCCCTGCGCGGGCTCGTCCTTGAAGCGGTCGGAGAGCCAGTTCATCGCCGGGATGGAGGCGAGGACCGCCGTGGCCGCGTGCGGGGAGAGCGGGAAGCTCGTCCACTCGACGGTGTTGCCCTTGGCGCACCAGTCGGCGCGCAGCTGCTGCCCGACGTCGTGCGGAATGATCTCGTCGGCCTCACCGTGGTAGAGGTACACGGGCGCACCCGGTGCCTTCGTGCCGAGCTTGTCCTCGGCGAGGCGCTGCTGCCAGTCCGGTTCCTGGTTGGGGTCCTTGGTGGTGACGTCCTCCACGGACTTGTTCGCGCCGGCCTCCTGCGCCTCGGCGAGACAGCCCTCCTTCATGATCCCGGTGATCCGCCTGCCCTCGTCGTTGAGGTAGCCGTCCAGGCCGAGTTCGGGGTACGCGGCGTCGTGGCCGATGGCCGACATCAGCACCAGCCCGGCTTCCTCGTCGCCGTCGTTGTACTCCGCGACCTTCGGCAGATCGGCCGGGACGCCGCCGCTCGCGGTGCCCTTGACCTTCAGCTCGGGGGCGTAGGAGGAGGCGAGTTCCGCCGCCCAGCCGCTGGCCTGCCCGCCCTGCGAGTAGCCCATGATGCCGACAGGCGAGTCCTGCGTGACTCCCAACTCCTGTGCCTCGGGCAGCCGCTGCGCCGCGCGTGCCGCGTCCAGCACCGCGGTGCCGGCGGCCCGGCCGACGGTGTAGGTGTGCGTGCCCGGTGTGCCCAGCCCTTCGTAGTCGGTGACGGCGACGGCCCAGCCGCGCAGCAGGGCTCCTTCGATCAGCGGGGCTTCCTTTGTCTTGCCCACCGGGAAGTTCACGGACGGCGCGCACTGGTCGGCGATCCCGACGGTGCCCACCGCGTAGGTCAGCAGGGGACGCGGGCCCTCACGGTTGTCCTTGGGGACGAGGACGGTGCCGGAGACCGTGTTGGACTTCCCTTTCGCGTCGGTCGAGTTGTACTGGATCGTCCAGGCGTGCGTGGGGATCGGTACGCCCGGAAAGACCTGGAACTCGCTCGGTTCCGCGCTGACGACGTCACCGGGCTGCCCGGCCGCGGCGGCGCCGCGCGGCTCGGAGGCGGACGCGTCACCCGTCGCCGCGGCGGCCGGGGCGGCGGCGCCGCCCGAAACGCACAGAGCGGTCACCGCCGTCGCCGCGATGACCGCTCTGATTCTGGCTCCTCCGGTACGAGGGCCTCTTCTTCGGATGGGGATCTGCATGGGGGGTCTCCCAACGGTTCGAAGAGCTGGGCTCGTTGGGATGGAACGTACTGACCCGTCAGTATCTCGGGAAGGGGTCGCGTAGTAAGTGCGCACCCACGAGACAACGTTGTACTCCGCGGACAGTCACGTCACGCGGCGGCGGAGCGGCCGCGACAGTCCCTACTTGTCCCTGGCGCCGCAGGAGTCCCTCTCGAACCTCTCGAACTGGTCGGTGGACGGCTTGTACTTCTGCTCGAAGCTCGCCTCTTCGGCGAGCTCGGGGAAGTAGTCCCGGAACTTCGAGCGCCAGTCCTCACGGAGGAACTTCTTCAGCGCGCGGTTCAGCCTGCGGCAGTCCGAGACCTGGCCTTCGTGCAGGCCTATGCCGTACCACTCCAGCCGCCCGATCTCGATCCCGGGCACGACCTTGACGTCGTCCGAGTACTTCTTCGCATGGGCGAAGCCCTGGAGCAGGATCTCGTCCGTCCACACCGCCTGGAAGTTGCCGTCGACGAGGCCCTTCACGCACTCCTTGTAATCGGTACGGGTGCTGGGGATGACGCCGTTCCCCAGCGCCTCCTTCGCCTCCTTGCGTGCTCTCTCGTCCTCGGGGTTGTCGGGATCGGACGTCGAACCCGAGGCGGTGCACACCCGCTTGCCCTTGACGTCCTCGAGCTTCTTGATGCTGTCGTCGTCCTTGGCGACCAGCAGCCCCTGATACGTCTTGAAGTACGGCGCCGTGAAGTCGACCTTCCTGTCGCGCCCCGGCGTGATGCTGTAGGTGGCGGCGACCATGTCCCTCCCGCCGTTCTGGAGAATCGTCTCGCGCCGCAACGAGGGGAGGTCGAGCTTCTCGGCGCCCTTGAAGGGGGTGTACTCGGCGAGCTGGTCCACGAGGGCGATCTCGAAGCCCGCGTAGTCGTAGCCGCTGCGCGTGCTGAAACCCGGCTGCCCCTTCTTGACGCCGACGATCACGGAGCCGTCGAAGATCGTCGGACGCTTCTGCGACTGTGAGGGCTTCGGTTCCGGGGCCTTGGCACGCTCCTTGTCGCAGGCTGCCGTCGGTATCAGGGCGAGCACCGCCAGACACAGAACCGCACGGCGCAGACGTGTGCGGCGACCGGCGTGCATCATCGCGTCCTCCTCCTGATCAGTGGTAGCCGACCTGCTCGGGCTCGAGCGCCAGACGACAGCCCCTTGTCGTGATCACCTTGATCTCGACGGAGACTTCGGGGCCGACGACGTGAAGGGGCAGCACCGCCGAGACCTTGTCGTCCATGGTTGTGGTCACGCTGTTCCTGAGGTCCTCGCCGCTGAACTCGAGGCTGCCGAGGGAGATGCACGGTGAGTGTCCGCCGCTCCCGTCCTTCACCGAGAGAGTGACGCTCAGTTCGTCGTGGAGGCCGGGCCCGCTGCTCACCCGTAACTCGGTGGTGGCTTCGTCGCCGAGGCCGGTGGCCCGTGTCAGCTCCGACTCATCCGTCACGTCCTCGCCGAGTGCACCCATCACCAGCCACAGGGCGAGCGAGGCCACCACGGCGGCGGTCAGCAACGCCAGCAGGAAGACCTGCAGTTGCCGCATGACGACGAGGCGGTCCTCCCGCCTGGTGACGCCGCCCGCGTGGGCCAGGGGGAAGATCGCGGTGAGGACGGCCACCACGGCCACCAGGTCGTGCTTCGTACGCAGGGCCAGTGCGGCGGCCGCGAACGGGATCAGCAGCGCGACCAGATAGAAGACGAACAGCCACCGGTGGTACCGCTTGCTCTCGGAAGCCGAACTCGTGGCCTCGTCCCCCGACGGGGGCAGCATGTCCCCGATCAAATGCCCCCCCAAGCACGTGAGTTCGATGGAGGGGCCAGAATGCCACAGAAGACGACATCGCAGCGCTGCCCTCATGAAAACGGCATATACCAAGGGACAGCGCTGCGGCGGCGGGACGGCCGCGTCGCCGGGGAAGCGCTTGCGGTCAGAACGGCCGGTCGCCGGCGATCGCGGCGCGTTCCGCGACCCTGCGGTGCGGGGCGTAGTCGTCGACCGCGTAGTGCTGTGTCGCGCGGTTGTCCCAGAAGGCGACGTCGCCCGCCTGCCAGCGGAAGCGCACCTGGTACTCCGGCACGTGCGCCTGCCGGACGAGGAAGCTCAGCAGACGGTCGCTCTCCTCGCGGTCCATGCCCACGATGTGCGTCGTGAAGGAGGTGTTGACGAAGAGCATCCGGCGGCCCGACTCGGGGTGCGTGCGCACAACAGGGTGTTCGACGGGCGGGAACTGCTCCTGCATCGGGATCAGCTTCTCCGGGCCGTAGAAGCGGGCGAACCCCGGGATGAAGTCGTGCACAGCAGTCGCACCGTCGATGCGTGCCTTCACCGTGTCCGGGAGGTTGTCGTACGCGGCGGCCATGTCCGCCCACATGGTGTCGCCGCCGACGGGCGGCACCTCGTGGAGCTGGAGCACGGCGCCGAGAGCGGGCCGTTCGCGGAACGTGACGTCCGCGTGCCAGACGTTCTCGAAGGTCGGCGCGCCGCTGCCGCCCTTCTCGAACCGGACGACCTCGGCGGAGGAGCCGCGCGCCAGCAGCGGGTTGGTCTCCAGTTCGCCCCAGTTCGCTGCGAACTCGCGCTGCTGCTGTGAACTGAGGCCCTGGCCGCGGAAGAAGAGCACCTTCCACTCCAGGAGCGCCCTGTTCAGTTCCTCCCGCAGCTCGGGCGTGAGAGGCAGGGACAGGTCGACGCCGCGGACCTCGGCGCCGATGACGCGGCCCTGCGGCACGAGCTCGAAGAGCTCGTAGGGCAGGTCGGGCGTGCCCTCCGGCAGGCGGCGCAGCGTGCGGCGGCCCTCGTACATGCCGTCGGCGGGGACGCAGGCGTCGCGCAGGACAGGGGTGGGTGAGGAGGTGACGGTCATGGGTGATGATCCTTCGAAGTCGGCGGTCTGCGGGGGAAGTCGGCGTGCGCACACCCGCTTGTGCCACGCGTGCTTGTGCCACGCGTGCGTGCACTGCCATGCGCGCGTGCGCGAGGCGAGACGCGCTAGCGACCGGACCGCTCACACCCGCGCCGCCACGGCACGCAGAAGCGTCCGAGAGCGGCGGTACGGGTGCGGGGGATCATGACCGTATTCTGTGCGCGGCGCCTCGGCGACGTCAACGCACGCCCGCGATGCGGACGCACATGTGAGACGCCGCGCAGCGACGCACGGGCCCCGTGGGCGCGGGCCGCTGCGCCCTGAGGCCGGGGGCGCCGGAGCTGTGACCGGCGCCCAGGAGCCATGACTTGGGCACGGGCCATGACTTGGGCACGGGGCCATGACTTGGGCACGGGCTACGACTTGGGCACGGGGCCGATCGAGCGTCCTGCCCACTCCGGCGCCTTCTCCGTCAGCGACTCGAAGCGTTCACGTACCGCGTCGGGGAAGGGCGCGGCGCGGCCCGCCGCCTGGTCCACGTGGATCATCAGCAGCTCGGAAGTCGCGACGGGTTCCGCCCGGTCCGCGGCGCGCATCTCCAGCACGAGCCGCACCTTCTTCGCGTCGACGCCCAGAATCCGCGTCCGCACGGTGAGTTCGGTGCCCTCGGTGACCTCGCGCAGATAGCGGACGTGGGCCTCCGCCGTGTAAAGGGAGCATCCGCTCTCCCCGCGGTACTGCTGGCCCATGCCGGTCTCGATCATCATGGCGTCCGTGGCGTGCCCGAAGACGAGCACGTAGAACGCCTCGTTCATGTGGCCGTTGTAGTCGATCCACTCCGGGCGCACTGTCGCCGTGTGGTCCGGGATCGGCCCGCCGTGTACGGAACCGAAACCGGAACCGAAACCGGAACCGAAACCGGAACCGGGAACCGGCGCGGTCGCGCCCGCCTCGTTCGGCAGCCCGGCCGGCGGCTCGCTCTGGGCCGCTGCCTGCGTCTCGGTCGTCTCGCCCTGATCGGTGCTCACGTGCTCTCTCCCTCGGCTGTTGAGTCTCCTCGGTCCTTGTGCCCGCCGTTGCCCTGCGGCAGACGGCCCGTCGCCCGGAGCACGTCGATGACTCCCTGGTCGCGCTCGGCGACGAGCTGGGCGATGGAGCGGCCGGCGGCCGCCTCTTCGCAGCCCTCGACCATGGCATCACGCAGCGGTGCGTCGAGCTCCGGTGCCTCCAGCCTCGTCCAGGGCGACTTCAGCGACGGGCCGAAGTGGTCCAGCATGTGGGCCATCCCGCCCTCACCGCCCGCGAGCGCGAACGTGAGGCAGGGCCCCATGAACGCCCAGCGCAGGCCGGGGCCTTCGGTGATCGAGGCGTCGATGTCGCGCACGGACGCCTCGCCGTTGGCGACCATGTGCAGCGCCTCGCGCCACAGCGCCTCCTGGAGGCGGTTGGCGATGAAGCCCGGCAGTTCGCGGTCCATCGTGATGACGGACTTGCCTGCCAGCTCGTAGAAGCGCGACGCCCACCCGACGGCGCCCGGGTGGGTCGACTCGCCGCCGGCGACCTCGACGAGCGGGATGAGATACGGCGGATTGAAGGGATGGCCGACCAGCAGCCGCCCCGGGTCCGCGGCCTCGCCCTGCATATCGGTCATGGGATAGCCGGAGGTGGAGGAGGCGATGACGACACCCGGCCGGGCGGCGGCGTCCAGTTCCGCCAGCAGCGAGCGCTTGAGCTCCAGCTTCTCCGGTGCGCTCTCCTGCACGAATTCGGCGTCGGCGACGGCGTCCCGGAGTTCGGGCACGACGGTGAGCCGTGCCGGGGACGCGCCTTCGGCGAGGCCGAGCTGCTCCAGGGCGGGCCAGGCGGCGTCGACCAGGCGGCGGAGCTTCTGTCCGGCGTCGGGCGCCGGGTCCCAAGCGGTGACGTCGTAGCCACGGGCCAGGAAGTGCGCCGCCCAGCCGCCGCCGATCACGCCGGCACCGACGCAGGCGACGCGGCGCACGGCCTCGGGCGGGCAGACGGCGGCGAATGCGCCGGGGGAGGGTGCGGTCATGGTGGTGGTGTCCTCACGGTCTCTGCTGCGGGAAGTCTGCTGTGGGAAGGAGGGGGGAGGCGCAGTTGCGGCAAGGGCGGAGCAGCCGGCCGACCGGGCCGCAACGTGCGCCCTGCGACCGGGAGTTGTGCTCCGGGGCCGAACGTGCGCCCTGCGACCGGGAGTTGTGCTCCGGGGCCCAACGTGCGCCCTGACACCGGGAGTTGTGCTCCGGGGCCGAACGTGCGCCCTGACACCGGGAGTTGTGCTCCGGGGCCGAACGTGCGCCCTGACACCGGGAGTTGTCTCCCGGCCCGGCCCGGCCCGGCCCGGCCCGGCCCGGCACCGCGCGTCGCGGGGTGCGGCTCAGGCGCGGGGCTTCAGCCCGAGCCGTTCGCGGGCCTGGTCCGGTGTGGCGACCTGCGCACCCAGCAACTCGGTGATCTGCACGGCACGCTCGACGAGTTGGCCGTTGGTCGCCTTGACTCCCCTGCTGAGGTAGAGGTTGTCCTCCAGGCCGACGCGTACGTTGCCGCCGAACAGGATCGACTGCGCCGCCCACGGCATCTGCATCCGCCCGAGCGCGAAGCTGGCCCACTGGGCGCCCTCCGGCAGCATGTCGACCATCGACTTCAGCACGCCGGGCTCCGCAGGCGCGCCCCACGGGATGCCCATGCACAGCTGGAAGACAGTCGGGTCGTCCAGCAGCCCCTCCGCCAGAAGCTGCTTGGCGAACCACAGCTGGCCCGTGTCGAAGATCTCCAGCTCCGGGCGTACGCCCAGCTCCTGGATGCGCTTGGCGCCCTCGCGCAGCATGTCCGGCGTGGAGACGTAGAGGTTGCTGCCCTCGCCGAAGTTGAGCGAGCCGCAGTCGAGGGTGCAGATGTCGGGGAGCAGGTCCTCGACGTGCGGCAGCCGTTCGATGCCGCTGACGAGATCGGTGCCGGGCAGGTGCGTGAGCGGGTTCTCAGGGTCGATGACGAGGTCGCCGCCCATGCCCGCCGTCAGGTTGATGACGACGTCGGTTCCGGTCTCCTTGATCCGCTCCACGACCTCCCGGTACAGGCGGGGGTCGCGGGCGCCCGCGCCGGTCTCGGGGTCGCGCACGTGGATGTGCACCACCGCGGCGCCCGCCTCCGCGGCCTCGACGGCGGAGCGTGCGATCTGCTCGGGAGTCACCGGGACGTGCGGGCTGCGGCCGACGGTGTCGCCGGCGCCGGTGAGCGCGCACGTGATGATGACGGAGTCGTTCATGGGCATGGTCTTCCTCCGCTGCTGGGGCCTGACGGGACGGGGACTCGGTACGGGACTCGGTACGGGACTCGGTACGGGTGCGGGCGGGCCGGATCGGGGTGCCGGCCGAAAGGATCGGATGAGTCGGACGAGAGGGACGGGACGAATAAGTCGGACGGGTCGGGCGGGCTGGGGCGGCGCCGGCTACGGGGCGGGCTTCGCGGCGAGCTCCGTCCCGATGTGGGCGAGGAGTACGGCCCGCATGGTCTCGACGCCGTCCCCCTGGCCGACGGCCGCGCCGTCCCCCTGTCCGGAATCGCCCGGGGAGGGGGCTGTGGCCAGTGCCTGGGCGGCGAGACCGTCGATGAGCGCGGTGAGGTGCACGGCTGCGAACTCCGGGTCCACGTCGCGGAACACGCCCTGCGCGATGCCGCGGCGGATGACGTCGGCGACGGTCGTGCGCCACTGCCGGTAGTAGTCGACGTGAAGCTGCCCGACGGCGGTCGAACGGGCCGCCTCCGCCCACAGGTCGAGCCAGACCAGCCACTGCCGGCGCTGCTGCGGGCTGGAGGGGATCTGCAGTTCGATCAACTGGCGGAGTTCGTCCGCCGCGTCGCCGGCCTCGGCGGTGCGGGCGGCACGGCGCGCCGTGTCCTCGTCCATGCACCAGCGGATGGCGGCCTCAAGCAGATCGGCACGGCCGGGGAAGTGGTAGTGGATGGCTGCGGTGCTCGTCTCGCAGGCCTCGGCGATGTCGGAGACGCGGACGGCATGGAAGCCGGATTCGGCGACGAGGCGCACCGTTTCGCGGACGATCTGCAGCGGCCGGCCACCCGCGGGCGCCGCGGGGACGGTGCTGTCGCCCCCGTGGCCGTTGCTCCGCCGGGGGCCGGTGCGTGCGCCTGCACCGCCGACGCCCGAACCCAGCAGCCACGCGGCGTCCACGTGGCCCGCGTCGGCGATGCGCGCCAGTTCCGCGACGGTGAAGCGCCGGCTGCCGCCCAGGGAGCGGGAGAGCTTCGAGGGGTCCATGACGATCCGCCGCGCGAACTCCCGCTGGCTGCAACCGGCTTCGCCGATCACCTGCCGTACGCGTGCCGAGACGTCGCCGACGGCGTCCGCGACCCGGCTGCCCGGTTCCTGCTGCATGTGCGTCACGGTACGAGCGTGTTGAGGAAAACGCAACACTGCATCGTCGTTTCCATGGAAAAGTAAAGGTGAAGGGCCGTTGTGATGCTGACTGGTGTGCCGGTCAGTAGCGCAACGCCCGCTCGCGGTGCCACCGGCACCACCGGTGCCTCGCCGGTCCGTCCGGGATCGGTGTACAACCCCCGCACCGCCTGGCAGGTCTCCTCTGGTGGATCTGCGGACGCCGCTGATCCCGATCGACCGACCATCGACCGGGCAAGACCAATGACCATGACTGGGGGAACAGTTATGCGTTCCAAGAGTGCCGCTCTGGCAGCCGTCACCCTGTTCGTCGCGGGCACCGGCCTGCTGGCGACCGCGGGCTCCGCCTCCGCGGCGACGACGGCCACCGGCGCGACGCCGAGTGCGGCCACGGCGGGTGCAACCGCCGGTCCCGCGAGCCCCGCACCGAAGGCGGCCTACAACGGGGCGTGCGGTGCCGGGTACTCGGTGGTGAACTCCGCCGGTATCGCCGACCTGGGCACCGTCTTCCTGACGTACAACTCAAGGACCGGCAAGAACTGCGTCGTCACCGTGCGCAACGCGAAGGACGACCCGATCCACATGGCGGCATCCGTTCGCGTGCTCCTCGACGACGAGGAGACCGAACCCGTCGTCGACGAGGGCGAGTTCACTACCTACGCGGGTCCGGTGTACGTGGAGAAGGGGGCCGGGCACTGCATCGAGTGGAGCGGTGTCATCGGTGACGAGGAGTACTACAACAGCGGCTCGAACTGCGGCGTTCTGAAGTAGCGCGCGGACGCCCGTCCGCCGCCGGGCGGGGCATTCACGCGAGCGGTGTGAGGCCCCGCGAGGCGCTCGCACGGTGCTGAGACGTCAGGGGCGGTTGACCTGGGGGAATGGTCAACCGCCCCTGACCGTGAGGGACTTGGAACCTGCTCCCTTCGGCCGGCCGTCGTGCCCTCACCCGTTCTCGCTGTTCCCGCCGCTCTCCGGGGCTGTCGCCAGATGATCGCCAGGGGCTGTCCGCCGGACAGGCCCTAAGGCTGCTTCCAGGTGTCGAGAGCCGTGCTGAAGACCTTTTCCTTCTTGGAGTCCCAGAGGCGGTGCCTGGCCTCGAAGTAGATGGTGTATTCGGTGCCCTTGTCGTCGATGTACGCCTGCTGGACGACGTGCATCGTCTCGCCGGAGTCCGGCGTGTAGACGAACTCCCAGCGCGCCCCCGCGTGTCCCTGGAACGTGACGTGCGCAAGGCTGATCCGCTCGTAGCCGTTGGACCCCTGCATCGCCTCCTCCATCTCCAGGAACTTGATGAAAGAGGCCTTCGGCGCGCCGGGCACCTCGCTGACGTGGAGGTACTCGTCACCTGTCGGCGGCAGATAGCCGATCTGGTTGGGGCTCAGTTCCCTGCGCTCCCAACCATCCATCACGGCAAGGGAGAAGCCCTTCTCGTCGATGACGGTGTGGAAGCCGGCGGGCAGTCCGTCACCGGGGGATTCCTCGGGAGGCTTGGGCTTCGGGGGTGCGCTGGTGGCGGGCTTGCTCGTGGTGGGGCTGGGGGACTCGGTCTTTTTCTTCTTCTTGGGCTTCGGCGACGCCGCCTCGGACGTGACCGAAGGCTCGGGGGAGGCCCCCGTGTCGACCATCTTGTACTGCGAGACCTGATTGTCGGCCGCACGGTTGTCCCGGGCGTCCTCACGGTTCATCAGAATCCCGGAGGACGTGCCCGCACCCACCAGGAGGGCCATGACGCCCAGGGTGATGCCCAGCCGGACATAGTTCGTCCTGGTGCGGAATTTGAACGGTGGTGGCGGCGGTGGCGCCGTGAGTGGATACAGGGCGCGGTCGCATCCCGCGCATGCGTCGGCCGTGGCCGGCGATCTGGTGCCGCAGTGCGGGCATGTGGTCAGCATGAGCAGCTCCCGTGCTCCGAGCGTTCCCGATGGTCCCCTTAACCCGGTGCCTGACAGACGGTACTGCGGCGGCCACAATTTGCCCCCGGCGCGGACGCACTTTTAGCACACACGTACAGACCCTGAGCAGGGCAACTTCCGTACATGCGGGGGTATTCGGTGTCAATCGCGGCGACTGCGCGAGGGGCCGCGCCGGGACCGTGAGGGCGGCGGGCACGGCAGCCGGCCCGGCCCCGCCCCTCCCTCCTCGGCTGCGCACGGCCGCTCCGCCGCGCATCCGGAGCCGCCGTCCCCGGCACCGAGGTCCAGGCCCCGCGGACCGCTCCTGCGCGGAGGACGGGGAGGACGCGGAGGACGCGGGCAACGCGGTGAACCCCGCGGACGCCGCGGCACAGCGGCACCGCACGGCAGGAGCCCCTGCCGGCAAGTCCGGCAGGGGCTCCTTGGGTGTTACGACTCAGGTCACTGAGGGGTGACGTTCTCCGCCTGCGGCCCCTTCGGACCCTGGGTCACGTCGAAGCTCACGAGCTGGTTCTCCTCCAGGGAGCGGAAGCCAGTCGCGTTGATCGCGGAGTAGTGGACGAAGACATCGGGACCGCCGCCGTCCTGGGCGATGAAGCCAAAGCCCTTTTCAGCGTTGAACCACTTGACGGTTCCGGTAGCCATAAGCCCTCCTTGGGCCTATAAGGGTCGCCCTGCTCCCAGAACCCCGCTAAGAAGTCTCTGAAAACGACGAGAGCCTGCGGTCACATGCTCCGCAGGCTCTGTACTGCAAGGAAACCAAACTGCAACTTGCTGCGAGCCTAGCACGGTGCCGCGTGGCGCGGAAGGGTGGACGATCTCGGCCGTGCGCTGCTGGGTTTCCCCGGCGGCCGCCCCCCGGGGAACGGGCCTGTGCCCCCGGACCGGGGCTGTGCGGGCCCCTCCCGGGCTCCGGCGTACGCTCCGGGGTGTGACTGAGTTCCCGACTGTTGCCAGATCCCGCCCGCGTGTGGGGCACATCCAGTTCCTCAACTGCCTCCCGCTGTACTGGGGCCTTGTTCACACCGGCTCCCTGCTCGATCTGGACCTCACCAGAGACACCCCCGAAAAGCTGAGCGACCAGTTGGTGAACGGGGATCTGGATATCGGCCCCATCACACTCGTCGAATTCCTCAGGAATGCCGATCAGCTCGTCGCGCTTCCGGATATCGCGGTGGGCTGCGACGGTCCGGTGATGTCGTGCGAGATCGTCTCGCGGGTGCCGCTGGAGCGGCTGGACGGAGCGAAGGTCGCGCTGGGCTCCACCTCGCGCACGTCCGTACGGCTGGCCCGGCTGCTGCTCTCCGAGCGCTTCGGTGTGCGGCCCGACTACTTCACGTGCGAGCCGGATCTGGAGCGGATGATGGGCGAGGCCGACGCCGCCGTCGTCATCGGCGACCTGGGGCTCCGCGCATATCTGCGCAACCTGCCCGAGCCCGGTCTCGAGGTCCACGACCTGGGGCAGCTGTGGAAGGAATGGACGGGCCTGCCGTTCGTCATGGCGGTGTGGGCCGTGCGCCGGGACTACCTCGCGAGGCACCCGGAGACGGTGGAGGAGGTCCACCGCGGCTTCCTCTCCTCCCGCGACCTGGCGCTGGAGGAGGTCGCCAAGGTCGCCGAGCACGCCGCGCGCTGGGAGGTCTTCGAACCACCGGTGCTGGAGCGGTACTTCACCACCCTCGACTTCCGCCTCGCGAGCCGGCAGCTGCAGGGCGTCGCCGAGTTCGTGCGCCGCACCGCCGCCACCGGCGACTATCCCGCGGACGTGCGCGTCGACCTGCTGCACGAGCCTGCCGGGCGCTGAGGCCCGGGGGCGCTGGCCGAGGCCGCCACACGCCCCTGGCGTACGCTGGCCTGGCAAAGGAATGCCGCCAGCCACCCCCGGAGGGACGCCCCGGTGCCCGAAACCGCCGACCGTCAGGCCGTTCTCGACCGCGCCGCCGAGGGCGGCCGTATCACCCCCGAGGAAGCGCTCGACCTCTACCGCTCAGCTCCGCTGCACGCCCTGGGCGCGGCGGCCGACGCCGCCCGGCGCAAGCGCTACGCGGGCACCGAGCACATCGCGACGTACATCATCGAGCGGAACATCAACTACACCAACTCGTGTGTGACCGCTTGCAAGTTCTGCGCCTTCTACGCCTCGCCGAAGAGCGACGACGTCTGGACGCGCGACCTCGACGACATCCTGCGCCGCTGCGCCGAGACGGTCGAACTGGGCGGCACCCAGATCATGTTCCAGGGCGGCCACCACCCGGACTACGGGGTGGAGTACTACGAGGAGCACTTCGCCGCCATCAAGGAGCGCTTCCCGCAGCTCGTGATCCACTCGCTCGGCGCGTCCGAGGTGGAGCACATGGCGAAGATCTCCGGCGTCACCCCGGAGGAGGCGATCCGCCGCATCAGCGCCGCGGGCCTCGACTCCTTCGCGGGCGCCGGCGCCGAGCTGCTTCCGGCGCGGGCGCGCAAGGCCATCGCGCCGCTCAAGGAGTCGGGCGAGCGCTGGCTGGAGATCATGGAGACCGCCCACAACCTCGGCGTGGAATCCACCTCGACGATGCTGATGGGCACCGGCGAGACCAACGCCGAGCGGATCGAGCACCTGCGGATGATTCGCGACGTGCAGGACCGCACGGGTGGCTTCCGCGCCTTCATCCCGTACACGTACCAGCCGGAGAACAACCACCTGAAGGGCCGGACGCAGGCCACGCTCTTCGAGTACCTGCGGATGATCGCCGTCGCGCGGCTCTTCTTCGACAACGTGGCGCACATCCAGGGCTCCTGGCTCACGACGGGCAAGGAGGTCGGCCAGCTCTCCCTGCACTACGGCGCCGACGACCTCGGCTCGGTGATGCTGGAGGAGAACGTGGTCTCCTCCGCGGGCGCCAAGCACCGCTCGAACCGGATGGAGCTGCTCGAACTGATCCGTTCCGCGGACCGGGTGCCCGCGCAGCGCAGCACGACGTACGAGCATCTGGTCGTCCACGAGGACCCGGCGGACGACCCCTCCGACGACCGCGTCGTCTCCCACTTCTCCTCGACGGCGATCGAGGGCGGCAGCGCGCATCCCGAACTCAACCTGATCGAGGCTAAGTAGTCCCCGGCCGCCGCCGCGCGCCCCCGGCGGCGCGTGGCCGTGCGGTACGGGCCACAATGGGGACGTGACCCGCGCATCCCTGGACAAGCAGCCGCACGAAGTCGCCGCGATGTTCGACGACGTCGCCGCGCGGTACGACATCACCAACGACGTGCTCTCCCTCGGGCAGACACGGCTGTGGCGGCGGGCCGTCGCCAGTGCAGTCGACGCGCGGCCGGGTGAGCGCGTGCTCGACCTGGCCGCCGGGACGGGCACCTCGTCACAGCCGTTCGCGGCGGCGGGCGCGTACACGGTGCCCTGCGACTTCAGCCTCGGGATGCTGAAGGAGGGCAAGAAGCGGCTCCCGTGGATGCCGTTCACCGCCGGCGACGCGACCCGGCTGCCCTTCCGCGACGGCGTGTTCGACGCCGTGACGATCTCCTTCGGACTGCGCAACGTGCACGACACCGACGGCGCCCTGCGGGAGCTGCACCGCGTCACCGCCCCGGGCGGCCGCGTCGTCATCTGCGAGTTCAGCCATCCCACTTGGGCGCCGTTCCGCACCGTCTACAGCGAGTACCTGATGAGGGCGCTGCCGCCGGTCGCCAGGGCCGTCTCCTCCAGCCCCGACGCGTACGTCTACCTCGCCGAGTCGATCCGCGCCTGGCCCGACCAGCCCGCGCTGGCGCGCCAACTCCAGCAGGCGGGCTGGGAGAAGGTGGCCTGGAGGGATCTGACGGGCGGTGTGGTGGCCCTGCACCGCGGCGTACGTCCCCAGGGCGCGTCCGCAAAGTCCCGTCTGGACCGCGGGGCGCTGTGACAGTCCTGCCTGCCGGGCACGCGACGGGGGCAGGCGCATGGCGACGGGGGGCGCAGAGGCCCGCACTACGGCGTCCGCAGTGAGCCGTCCAGGGACTTCATCAGGTGTGCGACGCGGCTCCGTCCCGTGGGGGCGAGGGGGTAGCGACCGAGGACGTCGATGAGGACGGGCGTCGCGCGCTGACGCGCTCGCCGGATCATCGCGTCCCCCACGCAGGGGTCGTCGCCGGCGCGCAACTCGGCTGCCCGCGCCGCGCTTGCGGCCGCCCGCAGGATGTGGCCGACCTGGGTCGCTTTCGCAAGCGGATGCAGGTACGCGGCGGCCGCCGCGTCGCCCGCAGCACGCGCGGCATGGGCGGCGGCTTCGCCGGCGGCGGTTCTCGCCGCACGGTGCGCGTCCAGCGAGGCGACGCGCTGAAGCCTTGTCCGTGGAGCGCCGTTCGTGAAGGTCCATGCGGCCTCGACGGCGGTGCGAGGCCGCGCGTCTTCGGGATGAGCGTCCTCGAAGACGTCGAGGACTTCCTGCGCGCTCTCGACCGCGTAGCGGGCCACGGCCCGCAGTTCGTCCATCGTCAGCTCGAAGTCGCCCGGTCCGGTCGGCACGTGCCCCATCCTTGCCGGTGTGCCTGCGGCGGGGCCACACCATACTGGCGGGGCGGAAGCGCCCCGTGAACTGTCCCAACGCGGCGCCGGTCGGGGAGCCCATTCGAAGGGGCGTGCAGGAGGTCCCGGCACGGCCTCTTAGACTGCAACTGCCCAGTACCCAGCCTTTGCGGGAGTCCTTGTGACTGACACCGTCACCTCCGAGCGGACCGCCGATGTGATCGTCGTAGGTGCCGGCCCCGCCGGGGCCACCACCGCCTACCATCTGGCCCGCAGCGGCCTGGACGTGCTGCTCCTGGAGAAGACCGCCTTCCCCCGCGAGAAGGTGTGCGGCGACGGCCTCACGCCGCGGGCCGCGAAGCAGCTCGTCGCCATGGGAATCGACATCTCCGAGGAGGCCGGCTGGCTGCGCAACAAGGGGCTGCGCATCATCGGCGGCGGACAGCGCCTCGAACTCGACTGGCCGGAGCTGGCCACCTACCCCGACTACGGACTCGTGCGCAAGCGCGACGACTTCGACGAGCAGCTCGCCCGGCAGGCCGAGAAGGCCGGCGCCCGCATGTACGAGCGCTGCAACGTGGGCGAGCCCATCCTGGACTCCGCGGGCCGCATCACCGGTGTCCACGCCAAGCTCGGTGAGGAGAAGACCCCGGTCACCTTCCACGCGCCCCTCGTCGTCGCCGCGGACGGCAACTCCACGCGCCTCTCCCTCAAGATGGGCCTGCACAGGCGCGAGGACCGTCCGATGGGCGTCGCCGTGCGCACGTACTTCACCTCGCCGCGCCACGACGACGACTACCTGGAGTCCTGGCTGGAGCTGTGGGACCGGCGCGGCGCGCAGGACCGCCTGCTGCCCGGTTACGGCTGGGTGTTCGGCATGGGCGACGGCACGAGCAACGTCGGCCTCGGCGTCCTCAACACCTCGGAGGACTTCAAGGAGCTGGACTGGCGGGAGATCCTCAAGGCGTGGACGGCTTCCATGCCGGAGGAGTGGGGCTACACCCCGGAGAACATGACGGGCCCCATCCGCGGTGCCGCGCTCCCCATGGCCTTCAACCGGCAGCCGCACTACACGCGCGGTCTGCTGCTCGTCGGCGACGCGGGCGGCCTGGTGAACCCGTTCAACGGCGAAGGCATCGCGTACGCCATGGAGTCGGGCGTCATCGCCGCGGAGACGATCGTCCAGGCGCACGCGCGTGCCACGCCCGCACAGCGCGAACTGGCCCTGCGCCGCTACCCGAAGATCCTCAAGGAGACCTACGGGGGCTACTACACGCTGGGCCGCGCGTTCGTGAAGCTGATCGGCAACCCGAAGGTGATGAAGGTGGCCACCGAGCGCGGCCTCTCCCACCCGCTGCTGATGCGCTTCGCGCTGAAGATGCTGGCGAACCTGACGGACCCGTCGGGCGGCGACGCGATGGACCGGGTCATCAACGGCCTGAGCAAGGTCGCTCCGCGCGCCTAGCGTGCGCGGGTCCGGCGCCGATCCGGCGTGCGGTGCGATCCGGGGCGGCCGGCGTTCAGGCCGCCCCGGTCCTTTGTCACGCGGCAGGCAGCGTGTCTCCCGTGTGCGATGCCCGCCGCAGCAGTGCCGAGCCCAGAGACCCCAGGGTGTGATGGACGCTTGCGCCGGCGCGGTGTGAGGTGATCAGACCCGCCTCCCGCAGGATCGTGGTGTGGTGGGTGGCCGTCGCCGGTGAGATGTTGAGGCGGCGGGCCAGTTCCGACGTCGTGCAGCCGGAGGCCACGACTTCGAGTGCCGCCGCGCGGGTCCGCCCGAGCAGCGCGGCACACGGGCTCTCCTCGGTGTCCGTCTTCGGGCGCACCTTGAAGTCCGCCTCGTCCCATCCCGGCTGGTGCTCGACCGGGTAGACCAGGACCGGCTGGAGGGACACCTCCCGCAGCGTGACCGGATTGCGCCGGCAGAAGAACGACGGGACGAGACGCAGACCGCGCCCGCCCAGCGGAACGTCGCGGTCCACGTGAGTGCCCCGTACCTCCAGCACGGGAGGTTCCCAGCGCAGCTTCGGGTGCAGTCCGTCGAGCAGGTGCTCCACCCCGCCGTTCAGCACGCGGTGGGCCCGCTCCGCGCGGTCGGCCTCCAGATGGCCGCGGATCTGCGTGTGGTACGGAGCGATCGCCCGAGCGTGGTAGCTGCTGATGGCGTCGGCCAGGCGCTCCAGGCCGCGCGGGCCGACATCTCTCGCCCACTCCGGGACATGGCGGTTGACGGCGAGCCTGCGCAGGTCCGTGCCGAGCCGCTCGCGGGAAGTGGACAGCAGGGCTTCGAGCCCCGGCTCCAGCCCGTTCGCGGACTCGGCGGGAGTGAGGAAGTCCGGTGAGTATCCGCGGGGCGGTGCGAGCACGCAGAGGAGCTGCCCGACCCATGCCGGGACCAGCGCGCGCGTGCGCTTCCTCCACTTCCCGAAGATCGATGTCCCTTCCCGCTCCTGAAGTACGTGCAGGCTGAGCAGCGTCTCCCACAACGGGTCGGGCGCTCCTGCCACTTGAGTTTTTGCCAGGTCCTCTGTCTCGAAGTGGATGCGGATGGGCATGGCTGGTACCTCGTTTCTGTCCCCCGTGGCCCCGAAGAGGACGAGCTCTTCGGGGGTTCTTGCCTGTTCAGGATGCAGGGCCCGGTCTTTTCGCTGTCAACTTCCTGTTTCAGCCAGACCGTTCGCGACCTGCACTTTTCGAGTCAGATCGAAGGTGTTTGGGTGCGCGGGTGCTTTCCGCCGAGTGTTGGGAGCGAACGGACCCGGGCCGATGTGGGGCGGCCCAACTGCCCCGCACCGTACGGCCCTTGGGATCGCCGGCAAGGAAACAGGGGGGACACCTCATGCCGAACATGACGTGGTTGGCCGATGTGCTGAGGCAGGGCGGCCTGAAGGTCCAGGAGGAAGGCGGGTGGCAGACGCGCGGTCACGGCGAGATGGGTGACGTGAGGGGGGTCCTGCTGCACCACACCGCGGGCCCCGCCGAAGGCAACTACCCGAGCCTGAACATCGTCAGGGACGGCGACGCCTCGCTGCCCGGGCCCCGCGCCCAGCTCGGTCTGGCCAGGGACGGCACCTGGATCGTCATCGCCGCGGGGGTGGCGTACCACGCGGGCAAGGGCGGCCCCTGGGAGAGCGTGCCGAAGGACGAAGGCAACGAGTACATGATCGGGGTCGAGGCCGAGTCCGTTGGCACGCGCCCGGACTGGACCCCGGAGCAGCTCGACTCGTACCCGCGCGGGGTGGCGGCGCTGCTGAGGCACGTGCACCAGCCGGCGTCGCGGGCGATCGGGCACAAGGAGTGGGCACCGGAGCGCAAGAGCGACCCGGCGTTCTGGCCGGGCGACATGGACGGCTTCCGCAAGGAGGTCGAGAAGCATCTGAGCGGGCAGGGCGGGCCGGCTCCGGCGCCGCCTCAGCCTGGTCCGGGTGAGCCGCAGCCGGGGGGCCGGGAGTTCGGGACGTGGGGCACGGGCGTGAAGGTGCACAGCGAGCCCAAGCTGGGCTCGCCCGTGGTGCACACCATCAATGGCCCGACGAAGGTCACCGTCGACTTCCAGCAGCGCGGTGATCTGGTCGACACCGACGGGTTCAGCAATCCCTGGTGGGCCCACATCCCGGAGTTCAACGGCTTCATGACGAACATCTACATCGATCACCCGGACTCCTTCCTGCCGGGAGTCCCCCAGCGCTGAGGCGACGGGAGAGCCGACGCAAGGGAGCACCATGGCCTTCGAAGAGATCCGGGACTGGGGAAAGCGGCAACTGGCCCGCCTCGGTGACACGGACGAGCAGGACACGACGAACGCACAGGACGCTCAGGGCGCGAACGCACATGGCGGGCGAGGAGCGCAGGGCGCAGCGGAACAGGCTCCTGCGGCGGCGAATTCCGCGCAGGAGAAGGGCTCACGACAGACCGGGGGGAAATCCATGGCATACGACCTCGAAGCAGCGAAGACCATCTACCGGGCCGGCAGGGATCTGAAGGTCAACGACAAGGTCATGCTCTCGGCCTTCGAGACGGGCATCGTCGAATCCGGCATGCGCAACCTCAACCACGGTGACAGCGACTCGCTCGGCGTCTTCCAGCAGCGGCCGTCGCAGGGCTGGGGCACGCCGGAGCAGATCCTGGACGTCGACCACGCGGCCCGCTCGTACTTCGAGAGGGCGATCACGTCCGACGCGGAGGACAAGAACCAGTCCACCGGACACCTGGCGCAGAGCGTGCAGCGTTCCGCCTACCCGGAGAGGTACGACCAGGCGGAGGGAGAGGCACGCAGGCTCCTCGAACAGACGGCGGCGGCCGTCGACGGCGGCCGGCCGGCGCCGCCTCAGCCTGGTCCGGGTGAGCCGCAGCCGGGGGGTCGGGAGTTCGGGACGTGGGGCACGGGCGTGAAGGTGCACAGCGAGCCCAAGCTGGGCTCGCCCGTGGTGCACACCATCAATGGCCCGACGAAGGTCACCGTCGACTTCCAGCAGCGCGGTGATCTGGTCGACACCGAGGGCTTCAGCAATCCCTGGTGGGCCCACATCCCGGCGTTCAACGGCTTCATGACGAACATCTTCATCGACCATCCGGACGCCCTGCTCCCGGACGTCCCTCAGCGCTGACCGGGCGTCGGCAGCGGAAGGACGGATCCGGGCGCGGGAACGTCCGGCACCGTACGGAGGCAGAAGAAGGGGGCCCGCCGCGAACGGCGGGCCCCCTTCCTTCTTCGTGCCGTGTGAAGCGGGGAGTTGTCAGAGGACGCGGACGGCCCCTGTGGGCGGGTCGTAGTCCAGGGGCTTCTCGACGACGCCCGTGGAGGAGTTCTGCGCGCCGATGAACTTGCCGTCCCCGATGTAGACGGCGATGTGGTACGCGCTGCCGGCGCCGCCCCAGTAGAGGAGGTCGCCCTTCTGCAGTGAGTCCAGGGAGACGGAGGTGCCCTCGGTGGACTGCGCCTGGGAGGTGCGCGGCAGGCTGACACCGAGCTGCTTGAAGGCGACCTGGGTCAGACCGGAGCAGTCGTAGGAGGAAGGCCCGCTGGCGCCCAGCACGTAGGACTTGCCGACCTGGGCCTTGAGGAAGCTGATGAGTCCGGCGACGTTGCCGCTGCTCGTCGGGAGGGTGGTGCGCTCGGTGCTGCGCGAAGCCCGTTCCTCGGCGGCCTTCTTGCGCGCGGCCTCCGCCTTGCGTTCGGCGGCCTGCTTGGCCTTGTGCGCGGTGGTCTGCGCACTCTTGGCCGCCTTGGTCTCGGCCTGATTCACCTCGCGCTGGAGGGCGTTGGTCTTGAGCGAGTCGGCTGCCCTGGTGGTGGACCCCTCTACGGAGTGGCTGACCACAGCCATCTCGGCGGTGTCGGCGGCCTTGTCGTGCTTCTCGGCTGCCGAGGAGGCCGGGGAAATCGCCGTGGTCAGGGCGACCGTGCCCATGACGCCGCCCGTCGCACCCGCACGCAGCGCCTTGTTCAGGTTGCTGGTCGTGCGCGGTTTGCGGTGTCTGGGTATGTGAGCGTTCCGGGACATGAGGCATGGATAGCAGGGCCGGGATGATCCGTTCAAAGAAGGTGCGATGCGCCACAGTGAGTCCGTATTGGCCCAGTTGGGAATGAGTTGATCTTCGAAGGTCTCGGCCCGGTCACGGCGGGACGCCCGAATACGGGCCCGTGACCACGCAGTTGTCCGGATTGCGCGCATTGATCTGGTGCATATCACCTCTTGTGTCCGCCGCGCAAAGGTGGCAGGAGCTGCCAGCAGGCTCCGTGGCGCAGGTCACATCGCTGCCGTCAATTCTGTTCATGAATGGGCGATTGAACCCCTGTCACACCTTTTGGATGCTGAGGAGACGATGTGTGAAGCGTGAAGAAAGTGGCCGGACCGGGAAGCTTTGTTCCGGCGTTCACAAACGGTCCGCCGCCGGAATCCCGCAGAGCGGTACCGGCCCGGACCGAGGAGCGCCTTCCAGTCGCTGCCCGGAGGTCTCGCTCGCGCTGCGCAGGGGTCTCTTTCGTGTATCGGTCCTGCCGGTCCGCGGGTTCGTGGGACGGATCCGCCGGGTGCGTCCGTGGCCCGCAACGAGGCGTGTGGGCTGCTCGTTCGGCAGCTTTCCCGCCCGTGCGGCGAAGGGTTGCGCGGGCCCTCGCACTTGGAGATCCACACCCCCTCTGACGTGCGGTTTCGACCCCGGGTGGTGGAGATCACAAACTCCTGACGGGACCCCGTGTCGCAGATCACAAGGCCCGGGCATAGGATGCCTCCCGCAAGGGCTTGTGAACTGCCTCACATAGAAGCGATCTTCGTGGGGGCAGGACATTCGCCCGGCGGACAGCCGGCAGTCAGCGTCGACGGTCCCACTGGGCCCACCGGTCCGGGAGGGTCCCCAGGGTCGACTGGAAGGAGCGGGGAGCGGTGAACGCCTACACGCCAATCCTTGTACTGGGAGCCATCGCGGCGGCCTTCGCGATCTTCTCGGTGGTCGCGGCATCGGTCATCGGCCCCAAGCGCTACAACAGGGCCAAGCTGGAGGCGTACGAGTGCGGCATCGAGCCGACTCCGCAGCCGGCCGGCGGCGGGCGATTCCCGGTCAAGTACTACCTGACGGCGATGCTCTTCATCGTCTTCGACATCGAAATCGTCTTTCTCTACCCGTGGGCGGTCCACTTCGACTCCCTCGGGATCTTCGGCCTTGCCGAAATGCTGGTCTTCGTCGCCCTCATCGGCGTCGCGTACGCCTACGACTGGCGGCGCGGCGGCCTGGAATGGGATTAGGGGCAGGTACGCAATGGGACTCGAAGAGAAGCTGCCGAGCGGCTTCCTGCTGACCACCGTCGAGCAGGCCGCGGGCTGGGTGCGCAAGTCGTCCATGTTCCCGGCGACCTTCGGACTCGCCTGCTGTGCCATCGAGATGATGACGACGGGCGCCGGGCGCTACGACCTCGCACGCTTCGGCATGGAGGTCTTCCGCGGATCGCCGCGCCAGGCCGACCTCATGATCGTGGCCGGGCGCGTCAGCCAGAAGATGGCTCCGGTGCTGCGGCAGGTCTACGACCAGATGCCGAACCCCAAGTGGGTCATCTCCATGGGCGTCTGCGCCTCGTCCGGCGGGATGTTCAACAACTACGCGATCGTGCAGGGCGTCGACCACATCGTCCCCGTCGACATCTACCTGCCCGGCTGCCCGCCGCGGCCCGAGATGCTCCTGGACTCGATCCTCAAGCTGCACAAGCACGTGCAGGGCGAGAAACTCGGCGTCAACCGCGAACAGGCCGCCCGCGAGGCGGAGGAGGCGGCGCGCAAGGCGCTCCCGACGATCGAGATGAAGGGGCTCCTTCGTTGACTGGTGAGAACAACGACGACAGCAACGTGAACGGGGAGAACGCGAACGGTTCCGTGCCCGCGCCCCGTCAGGACGCCGGCGAGGTCATCGGAGTCCGCCGCGGCATGTTCGGCGCCAGCGCCGGCGGCGACACCTCGGGTTACGGGGGCCTGGTCCGTACGGTCCGGCTGCCCGGCGCGAGCACACGCCCCTACGGGGGCCCGCGCGGCGAAGAGGGGTACGGGCCACGCGGCGGAACCGCGTACGGATCCTTCGACGAGATCGCGGACGAACTCGAAGGCGCCCTGGAGGAGCAGGGACTGGCCCCCGGCGAGGCGATCGAGAAGACCGTCGTCGACCGCGGCGAGCTCACCTTCCACATCGCGCGCGAGCACCTCGTCCAGGTCGTGCGGACGCTGCGCGACGACCCGGCGCTGCGCTTCGAGCTGTGCACCGGGGTCAGCGGCGTGCACTTCCCCGGCGACAAGGGCCGCGAGCTGCACGCCGTCAACCACCTGCGCTCGATCACTCACAACCGGGTGATCCGGATCGAGGTCAGCGCACCGGACAGCGACCCGCACATCCCCTCGATCGTCGAGGTCTATCCGACCAACGACTGGCACGAGCGCGAGACGTACGACTTCTTCGGCATCGTCTTCGACGGCCACCCCGCGCTGACGCGGATCATGATGCCCGACGACTGGCAGGGCCATCCGCAGCGCAAGGACTACCCGCTCGGCGGCATCCCCGTCGAGTACAAGGGCGCCCAGATCCCGGCTCCCGACCAGCGGAGGTCGTACAGCTGATGAGCACGCCAACACACGCACCCGCGGGCATCCGTGAGACCACCGAGGGCACCGTCTACGACGTCACAGGGGGCGACTGGGACGAGGTCGCAGCCGCTGCGGCCAGGAGTGACGACGAGCGGATCATCGTCAACATGGGCCCGCAGCACCCCTCCACGCACGGAGTGCTGCGGCTCATCCTCGAGATCGACGGCGAGACCGTCACCGAGGCCCGCTGCGGCATCGGCTACCTGCACACCGGCATCGAGAAGAACCTCGAGTACCGGACGTGGACGCAGGGCACGACGTTCGTGACGCGCATGGACTACCTCACGCCGTTCTTCAACGAGACGGCGTACTGCATGGCGGTCGAGAAGCTGCTCGGCATCGAGGACGACGTCCCGGACCGCGCCAACGTCATCCGCGTCCTGCTGATGGAGCTGAACCGTCTCTCCTCGCACCTGGTGGCCATCGCCACCGGCGGCATGGAGCTGGGCGCCACGACCGTCATGATCTTCGGCTTCCGCGACCGCGAACTGGTCCTGGACCTGTACGAGTTGATCACCGGCCTGCGGATGAACCACGCGTACATCCGCCCCGGCGGACTCTCGCAGGACCTTCCGCCCGGCACGGTCGACGCGCTGCGCGAATTCCTGAAGAAGATGAAGAAGAACCTGCCCGAGTACGACGCGCTGTGCTCCGGCAACCCCGTCTTCAAGGCCCGCCTCCAGGACGTCGGCTACCTCGACCTCGCCGGATGCATGGCGCTCGGTGCCACCGGCCCGATCCTGCGCTCCGCCGGGCTCCCGCACGACCTGCGCAAGTCGCAGCCGTACTGCGGCTACGAGACGTACGACTTCGAGGTGCCGACGCTCGACACCTGCGACTCCTACGGGCGCTTCCTGCTGCGCCTGGAGGAGATGCGCCAGTCGCTGCGCATCATCGAGCAGTGCATCGACCGCCTGGAGCCCGGGCCGGTCATGGTCGGCGACAAGAAGATCGCCTGGCCCGCGCAGCTCGCGCTCGGCCCGGACGGTCTGGGCAACTCCCTGGACCACATCAAGAACATCATGGGCACCTCCATGGAAGCCCTGATCCACCACTTCAAGCTCGTCACCGAGGGATTCCGCGTCCCGCCGGGGCAGACGTACGCGGCGGTGGAGTCCCCGAAGGGCGAACTCGGCGTGCACGCCGTGAGCGACGGCGGCACCCGCCCGTACCGCGTGCACTTCCGCGACCCCTCCTTCACCAACCTCGAAGCCATGGCGGCGATGTGCGAAGGCGGCCAGGTCGCCGACGTCATCGTGGCCGTGGCGTCCATCGACCCCGTGATGGGAGGCGTCGACCGATGACCACCGCGCCCGACCGGGGCAACAGCCCCGAAGCACCGATGCTCGGCATCCCCGCGATGCCGGCGCCGGACTATCCGGCCGACGTGCGCGAGCGGCTGGAGCCGGACGCGCGGGAGATCATCGCCCGCTACCCCGACAGCCGTTCCGCGCTGCTGCCCCTGCTGCACCTCGTGCAGTCCGAGGAGGGCCACGTCACGCCCACCGGGCAGCGCTTCTGCGCCGAGATGCTGGACCTGACGACGGCGGAGGTGAACGCCGTCGCGACGTTCTACTCCATGTACCGGCGCAAGCCCTCCGGCGACTACCAGGTCGGCGTGTGCACCAACACGCTGTGCGCGGTGATGGGCGGCGACGCCATCTTCGACGACCTCAAGCAGCACCTGGGCGTCGGCAACAACGAGACCACCGCGGACGGCAAGGTCACGCTGGAGCACATCGAGTGCAACGCGGCCTGCGACTACGCGCCCGTCGTGATGGTCAACTGGGAGTTCTTCGACAACCAGACGCCCGAGTCCGCGCGGCGCATCGTCGACGACCTGCGCGCCGGACGCGAAGTCACGCCCACCCGCGGCGCCCCGATGTGCACCTTCAAGGAGACGGCGCGCATCCTCGCCGGTTTCCCCGACCAGCGCCCCGGCGCCGTCGAGGCCACCGGCGGCGGCGGTGCACCGTCGACCGCAGGGCTGCGGCTGGCCAGGGGCGAGGCGCCCGAGGGCAGGCGCGCACACCCGCGAGGCCCGGCCGGTCCCGCCGACCAGCCCATGCCGCGCCCCGGCGAAGAGGCGCCCGCGACCCACCCCAGTTCGCACGACATGCCCCAGCCGACGGCCGCGTCCGACCCGGCCAGCGAGTCCGGCCCCGTGCGGCCGGAGTCGGGGGAGGAGAGCGAGTGATGGCGACCGAATCCCCGGAGAACCTGCTCACCCCGGTCCTCTCCGCGCACTGGGACGCCCCCGAGGCGTGGACCCTGGAGACGTACAAGCGCCGCCACGACGGATACGAGGGCCTGAAGAAGGCCCTCGCCATGCCGCCGGACGACGTGATCGCCTACGTGAAGGACGCCGGCCTGCGCGGCCGCGGCGGCGCGGGCTTCCCCACCGGCATGAAGTGGCAGTTCATCCCGCAGGGCGACGACAAGCCGCACTACCTCGTCGTCAACGCCGACGAGTCGGAGCCGGGCACCTGCAAGGACATCCCGCTGATGTTCGCCAACCCGCACTCCCTCATCGAGGGCATCATCATCGCCTGCCACGCGATCCGCTCCTCCCACGCGTTCATCTATCTGCGCGGCGAGGTCGTCCCCGTACTGCGGCGGCTGCACCTGGCCGTGCGCGAGGCGTACGAGGCGGGCCTCCTCGGCAGGAACGCCCTGGGCGAGGGCAAGCACCTCGAACTCACCGTGCACGCCGGGGCCGGAGCGTACATCTGCGGCGAGGAGACGGCGCTGCTCGACTCCCTCGAGGGGCGTCGCGGGCAGCCCAGGCTGCGGCCACCGTTCCCGGCCGTCGCCGGTCTCTACGCGTGCCCGACCGTCGTGAACAACGTCGAGTCCATCGCCTCGGTGCCCGCCCTGATGAACAAGGGCAAGGAGTGGTTCCGCTCCATGGGCAGCGAGAAGTCCCCGGGCTTCACGCTCTACTCGCTCAGCGGCCACGTAGCCGGCCCCGGCCAGTACGAGGCGCCGCTCGGCATCACGCTCCGCCAGCTGCTGGAGATGAGCGGCGGCATGCGTCCCGGCCACCGGCTGAAGTTCTGGACGCCCGGCGGCTCCTCGACGCCGCTCCTCACCGATGAGCACCTCGATGTGCCACTGGACTACGAGGGTGTGGGCGCCGCCGGCTCCATGCTCGGCACCAAGGCGCTCCAGTGCTTCGACGAGACGACCTGCGTCGTGCGGGCCGTCACGCGCTGGACCGAGTTCTACGCCCACGAGTCCTGCGGGAAGTGCACGCCCTGCCGCGAAGGCACGTACTGGCTCGTCCAGTTGCTGCGCGACTTCGAGGCAGGCAAGGCCACCAAGGCCGACATCGACAAGATCGACGACATCCAGGACAACATCAACGGCAAGTCGTTCTGCGCGCTGGGCGACGGCGCGGCCTCCCCGATCTACTCGTCGCTGAAGTACTTCCGGGAGGAGTACGAGCAGCACATCGAGGAGGGCGGCTGCCCCTTCGACCCGGCCAAGTCGGTCATCTGGGCCGACGACCACCACCACAGCGCTCACCCGGAGGTGAAGGCGTGACAGTCACCACAGACGCGAAGACCTCCTCGGGGGGCGAGGGACGTCCGCCTGGAGACGCCGAGAACATGGTCTCGCTCACCATCGACGGCGCCGAGATCTCCGTGCCCAAGGGCACCCTGGTCATCCGCGCCGCCGAGCAACTCGGCATCGAGATCCCGCGCTTCTGCGACCACCCGCTCCTCGACCCCGTCGGCGCCTGCCGGCAGTGCATCGTCGAGGTCGAGGGCCAGCGCAAGCCGATGGCGTCCTGCACCATCACCTGCACCGACGGCATGGTCGTCAAGACGCAGCTGTCGTCGCCGGTCGCAGAGAAGGCGCAGCGCGGCGTGATGGAGCTGCTGCTCATCAACCACCCGCTGGACTGCCCCGTCTGCGACAAGGGCGGCGAGTGCCCCCTCCAGAACCAGGCGATGTCCACGGGGTCGGCCGACTCCCGCTTCGAGGGCGCCAAGCGCACCTTCGCCAAGCCGGTGCCGATCTCCGACCAGGTGCTGCTGGACCGCGAGCGCTGCGTCCTGTGCGCGCGCTGCACCCGCTTCTCCAACCAGATCGCCGGCGACCCGATGATCGAGATGCTGGAGCGCGGCGCTCTCCAGCAGATCGGCACGGGTGAGGGCGAACCCTTCCAGTCGTACTTCTCCGGCAACACGATCCAGATCTGCCCCGTCGGCGCCCTGACTTCGGCGGCGTACCGCTTCCGTTCGCGGCCGTTCGACCTGGTCTCCTCGCCGTCCGTGTGCGAGCACTGCTCGGGTGGCTGCGCGACCCGCACGGACCACAGGCGCGGCAAGGTCATGCGGCGCATGGCCGGCCACGACCCCGAGGTCAACGAGGAGTGGATCTGCGACAAGGGCCGCTTCGCGTTCCGCTACGCGCAGCGCCCCGACCGCCTCACCACGCCGCTGGTGCGCGGCGAGGACGGTGAACTGGCCCCGGCGAGCTGGCCGGAGGCGCTGGAGGCCGCTGCCCGCGGCCTGGCCGGTGCGCGTGGACGAGCGGGTGTGCTGACCGGTGGCCGTGTCACCGTCGAGGACGCCTACGCCTACGCGAAGTTCGCCCGCCTCGCCCTGGGCACGAACGACATCGATTTCCGCGCACGCGTCCACTCGCGCGAGGAGGCCGAGTTCCTGGCCTCCCACGTCGCCGGCCACGGCCGCGACCTGGACGGGGCGGGCATCACCAACAGCGCACTGGAGGCCGCGCCCGCGGTACTGCTCGTCGGCTTCGAGGCCGAGGAGGAGGCGCCCGGCGTCTTCCTGCGGCTGCGCAAGGCCATGCGCAAGCACGGCCAGCGCACCTTCTCCCTCGCCTCGTACGCGACCCGCGGTCTGGAGAAGGCGGGCGGCACGCTGCTGCCTGCCGCCCCCGGCACCGAGACCGAGTGGCTGGACGCCCTGTCCGGACGGGTCGGCCTCGACGAGGCCGGCGAGGGCGCGGCCGACGCGCTGCGCGCCGAGGGCTCGCTGATCATCGTCGGCGAGCGGCTGGCGGCGGTGCCCGGCGCCCTGACCGCGGCGGTACGCACGAGCGCCGCGACCGGCGCCCGGTTGGTGTGGATCCCGCGCCGTGCCGGCGAGCGCGGCGCCATCGAGGCGGGTGCGCTGCCGACGCTGCTTCCCGGTGCCCGTCCCGCCTCCGACGCCCGCGCCCGCGACGAGGTCGCGCGCGCCTGGGGCCTGGCCGAACTGCCCTCGGGCGCCGGCCGGGACACGGCGGGCATCATCGACGCAGCCGTGGACGGCGAGCTGGCCGCACTGCTCGTCGGCGGCGTCGAACTCGCCGACCTGCCCGACCCGGCGCGTGCCGCGCAGGCGCTGGACGAGGTGGGCTTCCTCGTCAGCCTGGAGCTGCGTCCCAGCGACGTGACCTCACGGGCGGACGTCGTCCTTCCCGTCTCCGCCGTCGCGGAGAAGTCCGGCACCTTCCTCAACTGGGAAGGCCGGGCACGGCCGTTCGAGGCGTCGCTCAAGGCGGACCAGATGACGCGCCGCCACGTACAGCCCGACGCGCGCGTCCTCCACATGCTCGCGGACGCCCTCGACGTGCACCTGGGCCTGCCGGACGTACGGACGATCCGCGGCGAGATCGACAGGCTGGGCCAGTGGGACCGGCAGGAGTCGGACTCGCGCGGGGTCCCCGGGCAGGCCGCTCCTGAGGCGTCCTCGACCGGGTCCTCGACTCCGCAGGCCGGCAAGGGCGAGGCGGTGCTCGCCGGGCACCGGCTGCTGCTCGACCAGGGCCGGCTGCAGGACGGCGACGAGGCGCTGGCCGGCACCAGGCACCCGGCACGCGCGCGGCTCTCCAGGGCCACCGCGGCCGAGACGGGTGTCGCCGACGGCGGGATGCTGGCGGTCTCCGGTCCGCTCGGCAGCGTCCGGCTCCCGCTCGAGATCACGCAGATGCCGGACCGCGTCGTGTGGCTTCCGCTGAACTCGGTGGGCGGCGGCGTACAGGCGGACACCGGTGCCCTCCCGGGCGAGCTGGTCCGCATCGCGCCGGCACCGGCAGCGCGCGATCGCGCCGTAGACGAGGAGGTGGGCGCGTGAGCGCGCGTCACGCGCATTGCGCTCCGTGCGGCAGCGTGACCGCCGTTCCGGCCGCGCGCAGTGAAGGCGCGCGTTCCGCGCGGGGGTTCGCGGGCAATGGAGCCCTGGCGCTCGCACCCGTGCATCGGCAACCGCAGGCGAGCCCTGGCGCGAGCGCGCCGACTCCGCGTCGTACAGGAGGAGGTGAGCGCGTGACCGCGCTCCTACAGGTCCGGCAGCGGTCCGCGGCCGTCGCCGGGGACCCGCGCAACGTGCGCAGCGCGCGCACTCGCACCGGGGAGGTGGCCGCGTGAACGCCACGCGCACAGGCGGCATGTTCCTGGCCGAGGAGGACCTGTCCTTCTTCGGCAACGACCCGCTCTGGCTGATCGCGCTCAAGGCGGTCTTCTGCTTCGCGTTCCTGATGGTGACCGTGCTGATCTCCATCGTCATGGAGCGCAAGGTCGTCGCGTGGATGCAGCTGCGCGTCGGCCCCAACAGGCACGGCCCGTGGGGCATGCTGCAGTCGCTCGCCGACGGCATCAAGCTGATGCTCAAGGAAGACGTCGTCGTCAAGGGCGCCGACAAGGTCGTGTACCTGCTCGCGCCCGTCCTCGCGGCCATCCCCGCCTTCCTGGCGATCGCCGTGATCCCCTTCGGGCCTCCCGGCAACGAGGTGTCCATCTTCGGCACCCGCACGGCGATGCAGCTCACCGACCTTCCGGTGGCCGCGCTGTACATCCTGGCCACCGCATCCATCGGTGCGTACGGCGTCGTCCTCGCGGGCTGGTCGTCGAACTCGACGTACCCGCTGCTCGGCGCGGTCCGCGCCACGGCGCAGGTCATCAGCTACGAGATCGCGATGGGCCTGAGCTTCGCGGCCGTCTTCCTCTACTCCGGCTCGATGTCGACCTCGGCGATCGTGGACGCTCAGCAGGACACCTGGTTCGCGGCGTTGCTGCCGGTGTCGTTCCTGATCTACATGGTCTCGATGGTCGGTGAGGCGCACCGCGCCCCGTTCGACATGCCGGAGTCCGAGGGCGACCTGGTCGCGGGCTACCAGACCGAGTACAGCTCGATCAAGTTCGCGCTGTTCATGATGGCCGAGTACGTGCACATCGTGACGCTCTCCGCTCTCGCGGCCACCCTGTTCCTGGGCGGCTGGCGGGCTCCGGCGCCGATCTCCACGTACTGGGAGGGCGCCAACCACGGCTGGTGGCCGCTGCTCTGGTTCTTCCTGAAGGTCTGCGCCCTGATCTTCTTCTTCGTCTGGATCCGCGGCACGCTCCCGCGTGTGCGCTACGACCAGTTCATGAAGCTGGGCTGGAAGGTCCTCATCCCCGTCTCCCTGGTGTGGCTGATGCTCGTCGCGACCGTGCGGGCCATGCGCAACGAGGGGTACGACTTCGCGGGGATCGTCTACTGGGTCGCCGGCGCGGCCCTCGCGATCCTGCTGATCTCCTTCGTCGTCGACGTCTTCCGCGGACGCAAGGAGGAGGCCGAGGACGAGGCCGCCAAGAAGGAGGCGGACTCGGAGGTCTTCGATCCGATGGCGGGCGGCTTCCCCGTGCCGCCGCTGCCCGGGCAGACCCTGCCGCCCGTGCCGCGCCGCCGCTCACGGCACGACCGTGAGCTGGTCGGACCGTCCGGTGCCTCGGAGTCCGCGGACGGCGGGGACCGGGACGGGCAGGCAGCCCAGAACACTGACGGAAAGGAGGCCGACGGTGCCTGACAACGACGCCCAGGGGCTGCACCCCGAGACTCCCCGCAGCTCCGTGGCCGGCTTCGGCGTGACCTTCAAGGACATGTTCAAGAAGCGGCTGACCGAGCAGTACCCGGAGTACAAGAAGCCGACGGCACCGCGCTTCCACGGCCGCCACCAGCTCAACCGGCATCCCGACGGGCTCGAGAAGTGCGTCGGCTGCGAACTGTGCGCATGGGCCTGCCCCGCGGACGCCATCTACGTCGAAGGCGCGGACAACACCGACGAGGAGCGCTACTCGCCGGGCGAACGCTACGGCCGCGTCTACCAGATCAACTATCTGCGCTGCATCCTGTGCGGCCTGTGCGTCGAGGCCTGCCCCACGCGCGCGCTGACGATGACGAACGAGTACGAACTCGCCGACTCCTCCCGCGAATCGCTCATCTACACCAAGAAGGAGCTGCTCGCGGGCCTGGAGGAGGGCATGGTCGACTCGCCGCACGCCATCTACCCGGGCATGACGGAGAAGGACTACTACCGCGGCCTCGTCACCGAGGCGGCCCCGGGAACCGAGCAGCAGCGGGCCACCGACACCGGCGACCCGCAGGAGTCGGCACGGGACTTCGGCTCCGCCGAGCCCGCGGCCCAGCCGGTCGTCACCGACGCCCCCGCGGACGCCGCCGCCGACGCCGACGGCGTCGACCCGTCCGCGCAGGACGCCGACGAGGAGAACGTCGCCCTCCGGGGCGCCGCCGCGCGGGCCGAGGGCAACCGCTCCGGGAACGACTCGAAGGAGGGTCGGTGACCATGCCCGCACTGTCCGCCACGGCGGCCCTGCCGCAGACCGCCGGCGCGTTCGACCTCGCCGCCACGTCCACCTCCGCGGGTGAGACGGCGGCGTTCTGGGTCCTGGGCACCGTGGCCGTGATCGGCGCACTCGGCACCGTTCTGCTGCGCCGCGCTGTGCACTCGGCGCTGTGCCTCGCGGGCACGATGGTGATCCTGGCGCTGTTCTACCTCGCCAACGGCGCGTACTTCCTGGGCATCGTCCAGATCGTCGTCTACACCGGCGCCGTGATGATGCTCTTCCTCTTCGTGCTGATGCTGGTGGGTGTGAGCGCCGCCGACTCGCTCAAGGAGACGCTCAAGGGCCAGCGCTGGCTCGCGGCCGCCTGCGGCCTCGGCCTGGGCATCCTGCTCGTCGCCGGCATCGGCCAGGCCTCGGTGCGCTCGTTCGAGGGGCTCGCCCGTGCCAACGCGGGCGGGAACGTACCGGCGCTGGCGACGCTGCTGTTCACCAAGTACGTCGTGGCCTTCGAGGTGGTGGGCGCGCTGCTCACCGTCGCCGCCGTCGGCGCGACGCTGCTGACGCACCGCGAGCGCATCGAGAAGACCAAGTCGCAGCGGGAGCAGGCCGAGGAGCGCGTCAGGCGGGGCACGCAGCTTCCGCCGCTGCCCGCGCCCGGCGTGTACGCGCGGCACAACGCCGTCGACCGCCCCGGCCTGCTCCCCGACGGCACGCCGTCCGAGCTGACCGTCAGCGAGACGCTGCGCCGGCGGGGCCAGGTCCGCGAGGTCGGCAAGGAGGCGCTGCACCGGGTGGCCGCGCTCGAACAGCGCACGGCCGACAGCCACGGCCAGACCGAGCACACCGGACGGATGTACGGCGAACCGCACGACCCGGAGCGGGACGTGCAGGACGCCGACGACGCGGGAGAAGGCGGCCGTGAGGCCCGCAAGGCCCGGGAAGAGGAGGCCGCCAAGTGAGTCCCGTCAACTACGTCTACCTCGCCGCGGTGCTGTTCACCATCGGTGCCGCCGGCGTGCTGATCAGGCGGAACGCGATCGTGGTGTTCATGTGCATCGAACTGATGCTGAACGCGGCGAACTTGACCCTGGTCGCCTTCTCCCGCATCCACGGCAATCTCGACGGCCAGATCATGGCGTTCTTCGTCATGGTCGTCGCGGCGGCCGAGGTAGTGGTCGGGCTGGCGATCATCGTGATGATGTACCGCTCCCGTCACTCGGCCTCGGTCGACGACGCCAGCCTGATGAAGCTGTAAGGGGTACGAACCAGTGGAGTCATTGATCGGACTGCTCGTCGGCTTCCCGCTGCTGGGCGCGGCGGTACTGCTGTGCGGCGGCAGGAAACTCGACCGGAGCGGGCACTGGCTGGGCGTGCTGCTCTCCGGGGCCTCGTTCGTGACCGGCGTCGTCCTCTTCGCCGGGATGCTGGGCAGGCCCACCGACGAACGCGCCCTGCACCAGCACCTGTTCAGCTGGGTGCCGGTGGAGAGCTTCCAGGCGGACGTCGCCTTCCAGCTCGACCAGCTCGCCATGACGTTCGTGCTGCTGATCACCGGTGTGGGCACGCTGATCCACATCTACTCGGTCGGCTACATGGAGCACGACGTCGGCCGCCGCCGGTTCTTCGGGTACCTCAACCTGTTCCTCGCGGCGATGCTGCTCCTCGTCCTCGCCGACAACTACCTGCTGCTGTACGTCGGTTGGGAGGGCGTCGGCCTCGCCTCGTACCTGCTCATCGGGTTCTGGCAGTTCAAGCCGAGCGCCGCGGTGGCGGCGAAGAAGGCGTTCCTGGTCAACCGCGTCGGTGACGCGGGCCTGGCCATCGCCATCTTCCTGATGTTCACCACCTTCGGCACCTTCACCTTCGCGCCCGTGCTGGAGAACGCGACGGACGCGGGCGAGGGCAAGCTGACGGCGATCGGCCTGATGCTGCTGCTCGCCGCGTGCGGCAAGTCCGCACAGGTGCCGCTCCAGTCCTGGCTGGGTGACGCGATGGAGGGCCCGACGCCGGTCTCCGCCCTCATCCACGCCGCGACGATGGTGACCGCGGGCGTCTACCTCATCACCCGCTCCGGCGCGATCTTCAACGGAGCGCCGGACGCGCAGACGGTGGTCGTCGTGGTCGGCGCGGTCACGCTCCTCTACGGTGCGATCGTCGGTTGCGCGAAGGACGACATCAAGAAGGCGCTGGCCGGTTCGACGATGTCGCAGATCGGCTACATGGTGCTGGCGGCCGGACTCGGCCCGATCGGCTACGCGTTCGCCATCATGCACCTGGTCACGCACGGCTTCTTCAAGGCGGGCCTCTTCCTCGGCGCCGGTTCCGTGATGCACGGGATGAACGACGAGGTCGACATGCGCAAGTACGGCGGGCTGCGCAAGTACATGCCGGTCACGTTCGTGACGTTCGGCCTGGGCTACCTCGCCATCATCGGCTTCCCCGGGCTGTCCGGCTTCTTCTCCAAGGACCTCATCATCGAGGCGGCGTTCGCCAAGGGCGGCACGCAGGGCCTGATCCTCGGCACGGTCACGCTGGTCGGCGCCGCCATCACCGCGTACTACATGACGCGCGTGATGCTGATGACCTTCTTCGGCGAGGAGCGCTGGCGCAGCACGTCCCCGTCGGCGGACGAGCCCGACGTGGAGCCCGCGGCCGAGGCCCACGGCGAGCACGAGGGCCCGCACCCGCACGAATCCCCGAAGGTCATGACGATCCCGATGATCGTGCTCGCCTTCGGATCGGTCTTCGCGGGCGGCCTGTTCAGCATCGGCGAGTCCTTCGTGCACTGGCTTGAGCCGGTCACGCAGTTCGAGCACGGGCACTCGCCCTTCTCCGCGGCCGTGGTGACGGGCATGACGGTCGTGGCCCTCCTCCTCGGCGTCGCCGGGGCATGGCTGCAGTACGGGCGCCGGCCCGTGCCGTCGGTCGCGCCGCGCGGCAGCCTGCTGACCCGGGCGGCGCGCCGCGACCTGCTCCAGGACGACATCAACCACGTCGTCCTGGTCAAGCCCGGCGAGTACCTGACGCGCGGGCTGGTCTACGCCGACAACAAGGTGGTCGACGGCGCCGTCAACGGCACCGCCGCCGCCTTCGGCGGGCTCTCCGGCCGTGCGCGCCGGGTCCAGAACGGTTTCGTCCGCTCGTACGCGGTCTCGATGTTCGGCGGCGCGGCGGTCCTGGTCGCCGCGACCCTGCTGATGAGGGCGGTCTGAGTCATGTCTACAGCAAGCGCAGGATTTCCCCTGCTGACGGTCACGGCCGCGCTTCCCGCGGTCGGCGCGGTCGCCACCGCGGCCGTGCCCGCCGCCAAGAGGAACGCCGCGAAGTGGGTGGCGCTGCTCTTCTCCGTGGCGACGCTGGTGCTCTCACTGATCGTGCTGGCCCGCTTCCAACCGGGTGGTGCGCGGTACCAGCTCACCGAATCGCACGCGTGGATCCCGGACTTCGGCGTGCGGTACGAGCTGGGCGTGGACGGCATCGCGGCCGTACTGATCGCGCTCACCGCGCTGCTGCTGCCGTTCATCATCGGAGCGGCCTGGCACGACGCGGACGAGCTGGAGCCCGCACGCCCCAACCGCCGGTGGCGTCCCACTCAGGGCTTCTTCGCGCTGATGCTCGCCACCGAGGCGATGGTGATCATCTCCTTCGCGGCGACGGACGTCTTCCTCTTCTACGTCTTCTTCGAAGCGATGCTCATCCCGATGTACTTCCTCATCGGAGGCTTCGGGGACCGCGCGCACGCGGCGGGCGAGGAGGAGGCCGCGAAGCAGCGCTCGTACGCGGCCGTGAAGTTCCTGCTCTACAACCTCGCCGGCGGTCTGATCATGCTGGCCGCGGTGATCGGCCTCTTCGTCGTGACCTCCGACCAGTTGGGCGAGGGCACCTTCTCGCTGCAGCGGATCCTGGAGGCCCGTGCCGACGGCGGCTTCCAGCTCGACACGAACATCGAGCGGCTGCTCTTCCTCGGCTTCTTCTTCGCCTTCGCGGTGAAGGCGCCGCTGTGGCCGCTGCACACCTGGCTGCCCAACGCCATGGGCGAGTCGACGGCGCCGGTGGCGGTGCTGATCACCGCCGTCGTCGACAAGGTCGGCACCTTCGCGATGCTCCGCTTCTGCCTCGGCCTCTTCCCGGAGGCGAGCAAGTGGGCGACGCCGGTGGTGCTGGTGCTGGCGCTGGTGAGCATCATCTACGGTGCGCTGCTGGCCGTGGGCCAGCGGGACATCAAGCGGCTGATCGCCTACGCGTCCATCTCCCACTTCGGCTTCATCATCCTCGGTGTCTTCGCGATGACCAGCCAGGGCCAGAGCGGCGCCACGCTCTACATGGTCTTCCACGGCGTCTCCACGGCCGCGCTGATGCTGGTGGCCGGCTTCCTCATCAGCCGCCGCGGCTCGCGTCTCATCGCGGACTACGGCGGGGTGCAGAAGGTCGCGCCCGTGCTGGCGGGGACGTTCCTCGTGGGCGGTCTGGCGACGCTGTCGCTCCCGGGCCTGGCCCCGTTCGTCAGCGAATTCCTGGTGCTGGTCGGCACGTTCAGCCGCTACCCGGTGGCGGGCGTCGTCGCGACGGTGGGCATCGTCCTCGCCGCGCTGTACGTGCTGCTGATGTACCAGCGCACCATGACGGGGCCGGTGGAGAAGCCCGAGGTGCGGGCGATGCCGGACCTGCGGGCGCGTGAACTGGCCGTGGCGGCACCGCTCGTCGCACTGCTGATCTTCCTCGGGGTCTTCCCGAAGCCCCTGACGGAGATCGTCAATCCGGCCGTCGAGCACACGCTGTCGGACGTGCAGAAGAAGGACCCGAAACCGGACCACCAAGTCGCAGAGACGGGCCGGTCCGACAACAAGCCGGCTGAGCACGCCGGAGGTGACCACGAGTGAGCGCGGTGGCAACGGCGGGGACGGCAGCGGCCGTCCCCAGCCTGTGGACACTGGGGGCGGAGCAACTCCAGGCCCCGAAGATCGAGTACGGGCAGCTGTCCCCGACGCTGATCGTGCTGGGGGCGGCCGTCATCGGAATCGTCCTCGAGGCGTTCCTGCCGCGGAAGCTGCGCTACGGCGCGCAGTTGATCCTCGCCGGGCTCGGACTCGTCGCCGCCTTCGCGGCGGTCCTGGGCCTCGCGGTCACGGGACATGCGACGACCAAGGCGGCCGTCGCGGGCATGGGCGCCATCGCCGTCGACGGGCCGACGCTCTTTCTGCAGGGAACGATCCTGCTGGTCGGGCTCGTCTCGGTGTTCGTCTTCGCCGAGCGACGGCTGGAGCCGCGTTCGCACAAGGCCGCCGAGGGAGCTTCCCAGGGGAAGCTGGCCGCCCACGTCGACTCCTTCGCCGCGCAGCCCGCGTCGGTGCCGGGCGGCGAGGGCGAGCGGGAGGCCACGAAGGCCGGCTGGACGACCACAGAGGTCTATCCGCTGCTGATGTTCGCGGTCGGCGGCATGCTCATCTTCCCCGCAGCCAACGACCTGCTGACGCTCTTCATCGCGCTCGAGGTCTTCTCCCTGCCGCTGTACCTGCTGTGCGCGCTGGCCCGCCGCCGGCGGCTGCTCTCGCAGGAGGCGGCGGTCAAGTACTTCCTGCTGGGCGCCTTCTCCTCGGCGTTCCTGCTCTTCGGCGCGGCCCTCCTGTACGGGTACGCGGGCACCTTCGGCTACTCGGGCATCGCCCGCGCCATCGGCAACGCCGACCGGGCCACGAGCGCCGTCCTCGCCGAGACCACCGGCAACGACGCGCTGCTGCTGATCGGCGGTGCCCTGGTCGTCATGGGCCTGCTGTTCAAGGTCGGCGCCGTGCCGTTCCACATGTGGACGCCCGACGTCTACCAGGGCGCCCCGACGCCGGTCACCGGCTTCATGGCGGCCGCGACGAAGGTCGCAGCGTTCGGCGCGCTGCTGCGTCTGCTGTACGTGGTGCTGCCGGGCCTGCGCTGGGACTGGCGTCCGGTGATGTGGGGCGTCGCGATCCTGACGATGCTGGCGGGCGCGATCGTGGCCATCACTCAGACCGACATCAAGCGGCTGCTGGCCTACTCCTCGATCGCGCACGCGGGCTTCCTGCTCGCCGGCGTCATCGCCACCTCGCGGGACGGCGTCTCCTCGGTGCTCTTCTACCTGGGCGCGTACTCGTTCGTGACGCTGGGCGCGTTCGCGGTGGTGACGCTCGTACGGGACGCCGGCGGCGAAGCCACGCACCTGTCCAAGTGGGCGGGGCTGGGGCGCCGTTCACCGCTGCTGGCCACCGTCTTCGGGGTGTTCCTGCTGGCGTTCGCGGGCATTCCGATGACGTCCGGCTTCTCGGGCAAGTTCGCGGTGTTCAAGGCGGCCGCGGAGGGCGGTGCGGGCGCGCTCGTCGTCGTCGGTGTGATCGCCTCGGCGATCGCGGCGTTCTTCTACATCCGCGTGATCGTGCTGATGTTCCTCAGCGAGCCGAAGGCGGACGGGCCGACGGTGGCCGTTCCCAGCGTCTGGACGACGTCCGCCATCACGGTCGGTGTGGTGGTGACGATCGGGCTGGGCGTCGCACCGCAGTACTTCCTGGACCTCGCGAGCCAGGCGGGCGTCTTCGTCCGCTAGCACGGCTCTTCCACGCCGCACCACGCCGCTGCCCGGCACCTCCAACGAGGTCCGGGCAGCGGCGTTTTCAGCGGGCCGGGCGCCTGCTAACTTGACGTGGCCCTGCAAACTGCGGGCCGGAGCCGGAGAACTGCGAAGGAGTTCGGGTGCGCACGACAGCGCGGAGGGCAGCGGGAGCGGTGGCCGTGATCGCGGCCGGTGCGCTGCTGGTGAGCGGTTGCGGGAGCAGCGACGACGACGCCAAGGGCGGCAAGGGAGAGGGCGGGGGCGGCAAGCCGGAGACATCCGCGTCGGCGTCCGCGTCCGGGTCCGCGGAGGAGCCGGACCAGCCGTCCGGCGACGACTCCGGGGCACCGGACGACGCATCCGACGAGGCCGGGGGCAACGGGTCCGGCGAGTCCGGCGAGTCCGGCAAGCTGACCGGCATCTGGAAGGCGAAGGGCAAGCAGTACGTGCTGACCTTCGTCGGCGACAAGGTGACGCTGCTGCGCGAGCGGGGCCGGAACTGCACGGGCACCCTCGGCGACACGGGCGGGACGACCCTGAAGCTCAAGTGCCCCGACGGCGGTGACCAGAGCCGAACGAACGGCAAGGTCGGCGCCGTCCAGGCCAAGTCGTTCAAGGTGACCTGGAAGGGCGGCCCGACGGAGGTCTACGCCCGTGTCTCCGACGTACCGGTGAAGCTGCCCGAGAGCCCGAAGTCCTGAGGATGTTGGCGCGGGGCGACTGAGCCCGAGTCAGCGGGCACGTCCCCTCGGGAGGCGTAGTCGCGCTCTGCCTCCAGCATCTCCCGCTTGATGCGGTCGACTCCGCTCGGTCCGCAGGAGTGAGTTCGGCAACCACGTCCGACATCGTGGCGAGTTCTTCGATCCGTGAGATCAATGTCATCTGCTTCGCGTCCTTTACCTCGAACCTGCTGGGCCGACGAGGAAGTCGCATGCGGCGTAGCCCAGTTGGGAGGAGCCGACTCCGAACTGGTTACTCGGGGGTCGTTGGTCGGGTGCCCGGTGATATGAGTGATGCCCCGTTACTCGCTGGTGTGGAGTGGCAGGGCGTCACGTCGTCGGATTGGGGTCACTGCATGTGCAGCTCGTCTTGCTGGACGGTGGCGATGAACGACGTCCAGGCCGAGAGACCGAAGGTGAGCGCCGGGCCGTCCGGGTTCTTGCTGTCGCGGACGGGGACGGCGCCTGAGTTGACGTAAGCCGGTGCCCACTCGACGCAACTGCCGCCTCCATTGCCGCTGTAGCTCGACGTGACCCACTCCGCATGGGAGAGGTCGGGGTTGTTGCTCATGTCGGTAGCGCCTCCGTTGCGGACCTGATGAACGCCGCCGAGTCGCGCGGCGACAGGGCGCACGCCCTCAGCAGATCGTATGCCCGCTGGCGCTCCGCCACGATCCCAATATCCTCCAGCAGCGTCCCGGTTGAGATGCTCTCCTCGTAGGCCACCCGCGCCCCATCGTCCAGGGCCCACAGCGTGAGAGCGCCGCCCACCAAGGCATGTCCCCCTTGGTCGAATGGGAGAACCTGCACCACGCTCGTCGGCGTGTGTGCCAGCTCAGCGAGACGGTCCAACTGGCCCTGCATGACTGCCGGTCCGCCGAAGCCCCGCCGTAGGACCCCCTCGTCGAGGATCAGGGAGAGGTCGGGCGGTGGATCGCCCCGAAGCAGCGCTTGCCGACTCATCCGGGCTGTCACCAACTCCTCGATCTCGTCCCGTGTTGCCTTCGGATTGGACACGACGAATTGAGCGCGGGCGTAGGGCTCCGTCTGCACCAGACCCGGCACGATCTGCGAGGCGTATTCCTCGATGAGCCTGGCCCGCGCTTCCAGTTCCATTCGCCGCCGGAACTGGTCCGGGTGGATCTCCCTGCTCGCCAGGCGGTACAGCTCCTCGAAGATCCCGTCCGTTCCGAATGCCGCGTCCAGCCGCGCCGGCAGCGACGGCGGCGGCATCGCTTCGGCTGCTTCGACGCGGGCGAGGTGGCTGCGGCTGACGTTCACGATGTCCGACAGACCCTCAAGACTCATGTCCGCGCGCTCCCGATGGGCGCGCATCTTCGCTCCGAACAGATGGCGGGCACTTCGGTCGGGGGTCAGTTGGCGGGGACGTGCTGGCACCGGGCAACTCCCGTCTCCCCAAAGGCGGCTGGGGACATGAACACCTGGTCATCGCCCGTCATTCAGGGCAACGCTATGACTACGCAACGTAGTACATCCCCGGTCGGGGCTGCAGGCAAATGTGCGGATTGGGTAGGTATGACGACGGAGAAACAAGGAGCTTCGGGGAAGCTCAAGGAAGCGGAAGAGGTGCGCGGCGAGTTGAGCGACGCGCTGAGTCACGCAGGGGTGCAGTTGCCGTCGCTGTCGCTCGACACGGTCTCGTGCACCGGGCCGGGGCCGGGCGCGCTCATCGACTTGGGGTGCTGCAATGTGGAGACGGCCCGCGCGCTCGCCGCCGCTCTCCGTCACAGCGGCCTCAACTGTTCGCAGGGGGCAACGCGATGACCCGGCGTAAGTTCCGCTACGTCCCGTTCACCATCGAGCAGGACGAGACATCGGAACCGATCTACGAAGCTGAATGCGTCTCGGGCGAGGCAATCGAATGCCGCGCGGAGTCCGGGCCGCAGCACGACCCGGAACCGGTCGAGGAGTGGATGCGCAAGCACGCCCAAGACACCGGCCACCGCCGTTACTTGCGCATCTTCTCGGACCATGCGGTCATGCGGCCCCAGGACGAGCGGCCGGCCCGGGCGATCGGGGGCAGGCCGTGACCTTCACCGTGGCCACCGAGCGGTCCCGGGACCACGCGCGGCCGCTGGTCGCACAGACCGATGACGGCAACCCATGGGTGACGGGCCTGTGCATGCTCTACTGCCGCCGCGACGACGTGCGGGTGCTGTGGCTCGGGCCTGTGTACGTGTCCGGGGCCACCGGCGAGATGTACGGCTGCGGCCAGTGCATAGCGGAACTGGATTACATGATCTACCGGCAGTTGCGCCACAAGGACTGTTCCAAGGCGCGTGAGACAGCGGGCAGTTCGGCAGGCCGTTGGTGGAGGTGGAGGCGATGACCTCACCGCCCGGACCGCATCGGGACGACCCGCAACTCGACGAGCCGCCACCGCGAAGTTCGGAACCCCAACCCATCCGATGCGCCCATCCCGCAACGCAGAAGGTCAACGGCAAGGTCTGCTGCGCGAAGTGCGGCGTACAGCTCTACCTGTGACGACTCCGCCCCTTGCCGGCGATGACCTGTTTCCGGTTTGTCCCACCCGGTCCCGCCCCGGCGGGGGCGCGGACACCGACCAGTCTCCGCTTCCCTCCCGCGAGGGAGGCGGAGAGGCGGACGGAAGACCCGCACGCGGCAAACCGTCCACGAGGCCCTGACCATGACGGACACGTGGCCGACCACTCAACTCCAGTCCTTGGCATTGGAGATCACCGGCCAGTGCCGAATCACCTGCGGGCACGAAGCCGCAGCCCGAGCAAACGGAGTAAACGGGCGGGGCTGGCCTCCTGACTGCTCTGGCAGTGCCAGCGCCTGATGTATGAAGTACGTGCTGGTGATCATCGCGCACGCTCGGGATGAGTGGGCAACGCACGACACCGGCTTCAGGGATCGGGAAGGTTTCTGCCGTGGTGCGCAACGCGCGCAACGGCGCCAGAGGCCAGGGAACAGCACGCCAGGAACAGGCGCGACTCCGCGTCGGCGGGGAAGGGCCTCAGCACAGCACGGAGACGATCATGAACGACCAAGCACCCAGTCCGGCCCTCCCGCCCGTGGTGGACAGGAAGACCTGGCAGGAGGCGCGGGAAGCACTGTTCGCGCGGGAGAAGGCGCACACCCGCGAAGGGGACGCGATCGCAGCGGCGCGGCGGCGGCTGCCGATGGTGGAGGTCGACGCCACCATCGAGGTCATCGGTCCTGATGGGCCGGTCACGATCCTCGACGTGTTCGAAGGCCGCAAGCAGCTCATCGCGTACTTCCACGCCTGGTGGCCCGACCGGCCCGCCGCGGAGCAGTGCGAGGGCTGCACCCTCTTCAACAGCCAGGTCCGCGAGCTGTCCTACATCCACTCCCGCGACGCCACATACGCCACGCTCTGCAAGGGCCCCTACGAGGAGAGCATCCGCTACCGGGACTTCCTGGGCTTGGACATGCCGTGGTACTCGGTCGAGGAGACTGCGCCGCAACTCCTGGAGGGCCGTGACTGGCAGCGTCACCACCTCGTCTGCTACGTCCGCGACGGCGATCGGGTGTACGAGACGTACTACACCGGCGGTCGCGGCGTCGAGATCATGTCCCCCACCCACGGGCTGCTGGACATGACCGTCTACGGACGCCAGGAGGCGTGGGAGGACTCCCCCAGCGGCTGGCCCCAGCCCTGGGGTGACGCAAGGAACCCCGAGGTCTGGCGTACGAATGGGCGCCCCATCCTCCAGTGGTCCCGCATCGAAGCCGGCCGCTCCGACGACTTGACCTGAGGATCAGCCGTGCAACAACGGGGCTCAGCAGTCGCCTGTCCCGACGATCGTGCCGGATGAGGAAGTTGGCCGGACGGCGTCAGATCGACTTGGCTCGGACAGCGATCACGCGTCGGACTCTGCGTCCCGAGGCCGCGGGCCCGGAGCTCTCGCTCATCGTCGTCGGTGTCTCCGAGTGCCTGCCGGGTGGGCCGTGGCGCCGGCTCGAGGTCGATGCCGCTGCCTGGCCCGGCGGTGCGGGCCCGGGGCGGCCGTAGGGAGCCGAGAGCCGCGGCCTCGTCGCGGGGGCGAGGGAAGGGAGCACGGGTTCCGGACGATCGGCGATCGCCCATGCGGGCGCGTGGCTCCATCACCCGGCTTCCTCTCGCCAGATTGCCAGGATGGACCGCACGGCGCTGGAGACCTGCTCCTGCTCCGTCCGGTCGGCCCACAGGTGCGCATCGTGTTCGGTGAGCCTGACCGCGTCGCTCTCGTGGGTGGTCGCGGCGGTGAAGTTGAACTGGCGGGTCTTCTTCCCGCTCTTGGAGAGGTAGTCGAAGTGTCCGAGGTAGGTCCCGATCGCCGTGATCGCGAGCCCGGTCTCCTCGGCAACTTCCCGATGCAGGGCCTCGGTCAGGGTCTCGCCCGCGTCGACGCCGCCGGAAGGTAGCTCCCACAGGCCGCCGAGGTAGTCGTCGGCGGCGCGGTGCAGCAGCAATACCTTGCTCTCTGCGTCCGGGATGACGGCGCCGACGACGTGCTTGGTGATGCCGTCGGAGTCGGCGGCGTGGATGAGGTCGTCCAACAGGTCGGCGTCGACGGGTGTGTTCACTTCTCGAGTTCCTTGTCGTGGTCGGCGACTTTGATGATGGCCGGGTGTGCGCCCCTCGCCGAGTTGGAGGTCCTGGTCGCGCTGCCACACCTGGAAGTTCCACCGTGCTGCCGCGCACGGCCGGGCGGCGGTGAAGCTGTGGGCGGCGGGGCCAGGGTAAGCCCCCACCTCTCCGTCGAAGACCTTTGAACGGGATCAGCTACGGTGCGGCCGACTCGCTGAACGAGGTAGTTCAAGGGAACGCGCAGTACGGGGACGACAAGGACGCCTCCGCGGCTGGGGGCACGGGCGCGCAGCACAAGAGCGCGCAGGCAAAGATGAGGGACGATTTCGGGTGATCCAACGCGACTGGAGGCTCCGGACGGCCACGGTGGTGGGGTGGCTGGGCGTGCTCGCCTTCGCCGCATGCCTGCTGGTACGGATGGTGGCGCCGTATCCCCGCTGGGACTTGCTGGCCTGCCTGCTGGTGGTGGCCGCCGCTTCCGGGTACTGGCTGGTCCGGGTATGTGGGGCTGCTGCCGGGGGCGGTGGTGAGCGGGTGCGGTACTGGTGGCCGCGGCGGCGGGTTGTCGCTGCGTGTATCGCTGTGCCGGTGCTTTTCGCTACGTCCGTGCTGGCTGGTACGTCCACGGAGTCGGCCACGGAACAGCTCCTGCGCATCCGCGCGGGCGACCCCACCATCGCTCCCGTCGAAATCGCGGAGGTCCACGATGTTCGGAAGTACGAGGACAGGAGCAAGGTCCGGTTTCGCTCGCATGTCTCCGTCACACCCGCTGAAGGGGGCAAAGAGCGCAACGAACAGCCGCGGATGCAGGGTGAGGTGGAGCTGCGGCAGCCCGCCAAGGCAGGTGATCTGGTGTGGGGCCTCTATTCTCCGGGCGCCCCACAGCACGGCGCCATCCTGGAGCCGGAGCAGGACCTGAAGGCGCTCATCCAGGGGGGCCCGTCCACGCTCGGCTACGTCGCGCTGGTCATCATCGGACTGCCCGCGCTCGGGTACGCCGCCGTCGGCCTGTTCACCAGGAACTCCCGGCCGCTGGCCGCCTCCTTCCAGGGCGCGCGCGACCGCGTGCGGCGTGCCCGCGTGCGGGTGGCAGCGGTCACTGCCGGGCGGCATCTGCGGCGCAACTCGAGGGTCAAGGGGGGCTGGGACCGCAGCAGTCCGCGCCCCGCACTGCGCCTCACCTCGGGCGAGGAAATGCGGGATCTCTTCGTGGACCGTTGTCTCGAACCGCAGGCGCTGGCAGCGGAGTTGGAGGGACGGACGGGGCACCTGTACTGGCAGCCCCCTGCCCCGGACGAGGCCGCCGCCTCGGACGATCCGGCGCGCGTGAACAGCGCGGTGCTGGTGCTGGATGACCGCCCGGACGACCTCCGCTACGTGTACGGCGAGGTCTCCGGCGGAACCCAAGGCCCCGGCCTGCCCTCGGAGGCCGCCCCCGAGAGCCCCTACGAAGCAGCCCGGCCCGTGTACGCGGTGGGCCCCTACGCCATCTGGCATCCCGGCAGCTTCCGCCCCGTGACCGCCGGACTCGCCGTGGCTTTCCTCGCTGCCGTGCTGCTCGCCACGGGCGCGGGCGCTAAGACCGGCTACGGTGGCTCCGGGTTGCTGTGGGTGCTCGTTGCGCTCTTCGTCGGCGCGCCCCTCCTTGGGCTCATGCTCACCGCCCGCCGCGTGACCGTGCGGCTCCGGGAGCTGCAACGCAGGACGGGTGGCCTGGAGGCCCAGGACCCTCATGCCGAGCGTGAGGCAGCAAGCTAGCGGACGATCCCTCAACGTGCAGGAGCGATCCGGGAGTTGAGGCGGTGGCCTCCCCTGAGTCGAGGCCGCCCCTCCCGCGTGCTGGATCAGCCGTTGTCGGCGGCGTACGAGCTGAAGGCACTCCCTGCCGTGGGGGAGAGGGCGAGTTGGGCAGGGCTATCGCGTGCGCCGCTCGCGGCGCAGCAGCGGCCGTTCCACCGCCTCGACGAGCCAGTCCAGCTTCGCCTGGTCACCCACGACGGGGTTGGACAGCACGCCCACGCCTTCGATCTCGATGCGTGCCGTGTCTCCGTCCTGCAGCGTGAAGTCCATGCCGGGGACGATGCCGGTGCCCGTCGCCAGCACGGCCCCGTCGGGGAACGGCTGGGCGTGCCACAGGTGTTCGGCGAGGCCGTGCGGGTCGCGGTGGAAGGCGGCCGTCGAGGTCTCGCCCTCGAAGGCGACGCCGCCGTCGCGGCTGATGGTGAGGGTGATCCGCAGTGCGGACACGTCGTCGAGCTCCCAGGCGGGCACGATGCCGGGGGAGACCGCGGCGCTTCCGCCGTAGATCTTCGCCTGCGGCAGATACAGCGGGTTCTCGCCCTCGATGGAGCGGGAGCTGACGTCGTCGGTGACGACGTAACCCACGGTCTCGCCCTGCCTGTTGAGGACGATTCCGAGTTCGGGCTCGGGCACGTTCAGTTCGGAGTCGTCCCGTACGGCGATCGGTTCGCCGTCGGTGACGATCCGCCACGGCTGCGCCTTGAAGAAGAGTTCGGGACGTTCGGCGTCGTAGACGCGCTCGTAAACGGACTGCTCGGTGCTCTCGGCGACACGTGCCTCACGGGAGCGCTCGTAGGTGACGCCGGCCGCCCACAGCTCCATCATCCCGTCCAGCGGCGGCAGCAGCACCACGTCGCCCTCGGTGAAGACGGCGGGCGCGCCCGCGGTGCTCTCGGTGAGGGAGCGCAGATCCTCCACGGGCAGCCGCAGTAGGTCGGCGATGCGCCGCGTGCCGTCGAACGTGCGGATGGCTCCGGTGCCGTCCGCGATGCCGGTACGTACGGTGCCGCCGTCGTCGGCGAAGCGCACTATGCGTGTCATCGGTGCTCCTCTCTGCCCGGGGCCGCTCCCGCAGCGTCCGCGGCCGGGGTGGTGCTCGGCTTCTGCGCTTCGTCTTCATCCACGCCCCGCCGACGGCAAGACGTCTGACCGGTGGAACGTAAACCGCGTTCCGCCGCGCTGACAAGGGGTCGTGAAGCCTCCGGTCATACACGTCAAGATCTGGCCTTACGCCTGCCTGTGAGGCGAGTTGGGGGTCTGGCGGGTCGGCCAGACATCTGACATCTTTGCCTGCGGGGTTCGTTGTGCTGGCAGCGTGCCCACGCCCCGCAGCCTTCGCCGCCCTCTCGCACGTATCAGGAGTGAGTGCCGATGACCGCCCGCATCGTCGACATCGAGACGATCGACGTCCGCTTCCCCACCTCGCAGGCCCTCGACGGCTCCGACGCCATGAACGAAGCGCCCGACTACTCCGCCGCGTACGTCATCCTGCACGTCGGCGACGACGGGGACGGAACGGCGGATGACGAGGGCCCGCAGGTGTCCGAGGGGCACGGCTTCACGTTCACCATCGGCCGGGGAACCGATCTGGCCGTCGCCGCCGCCGAGGCGATCGGCCGCCGCGCCGTCGGCATGTCCGTCGACGAGATCGCCGGTGACCTCGGCGGCTTCTCCCGGCATCTCCTCGGCGACAGCCAACTGCGCTGGCTCGGCCCCGACAAGGGCGCGATCCACCTCGGGGCGGCCGCGGTCATCAACGCCGGCTGGGACCTGGCCGCCAAGCGTGCGGGCAAGCCCGTGTGGAAGCTGCTCGCCGACTTCAGCCCGCGCCAGATCGTCGACCTCGTCGACTGGCGTTACCTCAAGGACGCGCTCACGCCCGAAGCCGCCCTGGAACTGCTGGAGTCGCGGGTTCCTGGCCGGGCCGAGCGCGAGGCGTACGTCCGCGAACACGGCTACCCCGCCTACACCACCAGTGCCGGATGGCTCGGCTACGACGACGAGAAGCTGGCCCGCCTCTGCCGCGAGGCCGTCGAGCAGGGCTGGGACTCGGTCAAGCTGAAGGTCGGCGCGAACCTCGACGACGACGTGCGCCGCTGCCGCATCGCCCGCGAGATCATCGGCCCGGACCGCCGGCTGATGATCGACGCGAACCAGACGCTCGGGGTCGACGAGGCGATCGAATGGGCCGACGCCCTCAAGGAGTTCGGCATCTGGTGGTTCGAGGAGCCGACCAGCCCGGACGACGTGCTCGGACACGCCGCCATCCAGCGCCGCATCGCCCCCATCAACGTCGCCACCGGCGAACACGCCCACAACGCCGTGATGTTCAAGCAGTTCCTCCAGGCGGAGGCGATCGGCATCTGCCAGATCGACGCCTGCCGGCTCGGCGGCGTCAACGAGGCGGTCGCCTCCCTGCTGCTGGCCGCGGCGCACGGCGTGCCGGTGTGCCCGCACGCCGGCGGCGTCGGCCTGTGCGAACTGGTGCAGCATCTCTCGGTGTTCGACTACGTGGCGGTCAGCGGCTCCATGGAGGACCGCGTCGTCGAGTACGTCGACCACCTGCACGAGCACTTCCACGACCCCGTACGCGTCGAGGGCTCCCGCTACCGCGTGCCCGAAGCCCCGGGCTACAGCGCGCAGATCCGCCGCGAGACGCTGGAGGCCCACCGCTTCCCCGACGGACCGGTGTGGCACGGCGCGGCGGCCACGGTGACATCCTGACCGCCATGGCTTCGGACAGAGCCGGCGAGGACGGCGGCATGAGCGGCGTGGCCCACCTGCGTGCGAACGACGTCGGCAGCGTCGTGGACGTGGCGATCGGCCGCCTGAAGCAGCGCATCGAGAGCGGCGAGTTCGCCCCCGGGCACCGGCTGCCTCCCGAGGCGGCGCTCGCCGGTGAACTGGAGCTGTCCCGTCCCTCGCTGCGCGAGGCCGTGCGGGCGCTCGCCATGGCCGGAGTCCTCGAAGTGCGGCGCGGTGACGGCACGTTCGTCACCGACCTGCGTCCCGAGCGGCTCATGAGCGCCATCGGCAGCTTTCTGGACCTCGCTCAGGACACCGCCCTGGACGAGATGCTCGAGTGCCGCAAGGTGCTGGAGCCGGGAGCGACCGCGCTCGCCGCGACCCGCATCGGCGACGCCGAACTCGACGGGCTGCTGGAGCGCATCGAGCGGATGCGGACGGTGCAGGACCCGGGCGAACTCGTCCGCGAGGACCTGGCGTTCCACGCCGACATCGTCGCGGCGACGGGCAACCGCACGCTCCAGTCCCTGGTCTCGTCCGTCAGCAACCGGACGGCCAGGGCCCGAATGTGGCGGGCCCTGGTCAAGTCCGACGTCCTCGCCTGGACGCATCAGCAGCACATGGACATCCACGGCGCGCTGCGCGCCCGCGACAGCCTCGGTGCCTTCGCGGCGGCGAGCCGCCACGTCAACGACGTGGAGCGGTGGGTGCGCGAGCGCCTGGACGCGGTGCGGGAAGGCCCTGGCGGGCCCGGGGAGTGACGCCGGGGGCCCGGGCGGCCGGCGCCCCGCGGGCCGTCGGCCCGGCCCGGCCGGCCTGCCCGGCCTGCGGCGGACGGCCGTGCCGCGACGGATCGCAGCGGTCTTCGGACCGCAGCGCACGGGCGCCCCGCGGCGGGGCGTGGTCCGTCATTGCGGCGGCGAGCCGGCTGCTGTCGCGGTGTGCCAACACCGGTGTGCGGGTGGGGCGTTGTGGTGCGGTGGCCGCGTCCGTACGTTCCATAGCCGGGTCCGCCGGGCCCGGGCCTGCGACCGGTCGCGGTGGTCTCGGTGCCGCCCGGGCTCGGGAGTCGGAGTGGTGCGGTGGCCCCGCGGTGCCCCCGCGGCGGGGCAAGGCGTGGTCCGCCGTTGCGGCGGACCACGGCCGGCTCGGCGACCTCGAGCGCCGGTCCCCAGGGCGCTCCGCCCCGGTCCCCAGGGCGCTCCGCGCCCTTACCGTGCGGGCAGCACCCTGCCGGTGACCTCGCCCAGGCCGATGCGGCCGCCGCCGGGTCCGGGCGCCCACGCGGAGAGGGTCACTTCGTCTCCGTCCTCCAGGAACCCCCGGCTGCCGTCGGGCAGTTCGAGGGGTTCCTTGCCGCCCCACGTCAGCTCCAGCAGGCAGCCGCGCTGCGAGCGCTCCGGACCGCTCACCGTGCCGGACGCGTACAGGTCGCCCGTGCGCAGCGAGGCGCCGTTGACCGTCATGTGTGCGAGCTGCTGTGCGGCGGTCCAGTACATCGCGGAGAACGGCGGCTCGGAGACGGTGTGACCGTTGATGCTCACCGTGATGCGCAGATCGATGCCGCCGGGCTCCGGCTCCGCCGAGTCGTCCAGATAGGGCAGCAGCGGCACGTCGCGGGCCGGCGGTGCGGTACGGGCGGCGTCCAGGGCGTCGAGCGGAGTGATCCACGCGGAGACGGACGTCGCGAAGGACTTGCCGAGGAACGGGCCGAGCGGCACGTACTCCCAGCCCTGGATGTCGCGCGCGGACCAGTCGTTGAGGAGCGTCACGCCGAAGACGTGGTCGCGGAAGGCGGAGAGCGGCACGCTGTCGCCGTGCGCGGTCGGGGTGCCGACGACGAAGCCGACCTCGGCCTCGATGTCGAGCCGCCGCGAGGCGCCGAAGACCGGGGAGTCCTCGGTGGGCGGCTTGCGCTGGCCCTTGGGCCGCAGCACGGGAGTGCCGGAGACGACGACCGTGCCGGCGCGGCCGTGGTAACCGATGGGCAGATGCTTCCAGTTGGCGGGAAGCGCGGCGCTGTCGGGCCGGAAGATCTTTCCGACGTTCGTGGCGTGGTGCTCGCTGGCGTAGAAGTCGACGTAGTCGGAGACCTCGAAGGGCAGGCGCATCGTCACCCCCGACAGCGGCCGCAGGAACCGGCCCGCGGTCTCCCGGTGCTGCGGTGCGGTGAGCCACTCGCGCAGCTCCCCGCGCACCGCCTGCCACACGGGACGTCCCGCGGCCATCAGGGGCCCCAGCAGGGGCTGCCGCAGGAGCTCCGCGTACGACGAGCCGAAGGCCTCCGCCGCACCGCCCGCGTCCAGGACCTGGTCGCCGTAGCGCACGACGATGTGCGGCCGGGCCGGGTCCTCGGGGGTGGTGCACACGCCGTAGGGGAGGTTGTCCGGGCCGAAGGGGTCGCCCTCGGGCAGTGGGGGAGGGGTCACGTCTGTCACGGTGCCTGTCCTTCGAGATCGTCGCCGGTCACGGGCGAGTTCAGCGTACGGGCCCCGCCGCGCCGCCGTTCCCGGAAGGGTTCGGGTACGGCGGAGAGTAGGGGAGGACCGTGCGGCGCCCGCCGGAGCGCGGTGGCCGGACCAGGGAGAACGGGGCGGCGCCGGAGCCGCGGACCCTCGGCGGCGGGGTCCGCATACGTCAGGGCATACGCGCCCACGGAGATCCACTCGGGACCGGATACGCTGCCCGTGATGGCGACGACCGGAAAGTGAAAGCAGTGAGCGTTCCCCGTGTTCGCTCCTTCGTCGTATGCAGACAGGAGAACCCCCTCGTGACCGAAGTCGGGCCCTTCGGACTGATCTTGCGGGACAAGGCTCTCGAAGCCGATGTCCGGGCGGGGTTGGCTGCTGTCGAAGAAGGCCTCTTCGAGGCCACGAAAAGCGACGTCCCGTTCATAACGGGCGCCGCGCAGCACCTTGTACGCGCCGGCGGGAAACGCTTCCGCCCACTGCTGGTGATGCTCGGCGCACAGTTCGGTGACCCGCACGCGCCGGGGGTGGTGCCCTCGGCCGTCGTCGTGGAGCTGACCCATCTGGCGACGCTGTACCACGACGACGTGATGGACGAGGCCGACGTGAGGCGCGGCGTCCCCAGCGCCAACGTCAACTGGACCAACTCGGTCGCGGTGCTCACCGGTGACTATCTCTTCGCCCGCGCCTCCCACATCCTCGCCGACCTCGGCCCCGAGGCCGTCCGCATCCAGGCGGAGGCGTTCGAGCGGCTGGTCACCGGCCAGATCCTGGAGACCGCCGGCCCCGGCGAGGGCCGCGACCCGGTGCATCACTATCTGGACGTCATCGCGGGCAAGACGGGGTCGCTGATCGCGGTCGCCGGGCGCTTCGGGGCGCTGATGTCCGGGGCCGACGAGAGCGTCGTCTCCATCCTCACCCAGTACGGGGAACGTGTCGGCACCGCGTTCCAACTCGCGGACGACGTACTGGACATCGCCAGCGACTCCACCGAGTCCGGCAAGACGCCCGGCACCGACCTGCGCGAGGGCATCCCCACCCTTCCCGTGCTCCATCTCCGTGCCCGTGCCGCCTCCGCGGAGGCCACGGCCGAGGACCGGGCGCTGCTCGACCTGCTCGACGGCGACCTGACCGACGACGCCCGTCACGCCGAGGCCCTGTCGGGGCTGCGGGCACACCCCGCCCTGGAGCAGGCCCGCCAGGACACCATTCGTTACGCGAACGAGGCGCGCGAGACGCTCATGCCGCTGCCCGACTGCGCGGCCAAGGCGGCCCTTTCGCAGCTGTGCGACGCGGTCGTGCACCGCGCCGCCTGAGGGTTCGCCCCACCCCGGGTACCACTCTCCGTCAACCCTTGGGCAAGGCCGCTCACCTGCGGCGCCGCTGCCGGGAACGGGTCACGGCGCGGTCCGCGCCGCCCGGCGGCTTCAGGGACGGCCACTGTCGGCGGCCTCCGCACGGGGGACTTTTCGCCGGCCCTCTCCACCCGCAGGAGTAGGCGGACTTGCCTCCTCCGGCGGACGCCAACCGCTCACCGGTTTGGTGCCATTGAGACTCCACCCCGCACGTTCCCGTGGAATTCGGGGACAATGGCCGAGCAGGGTGGAGTCTCCCCGCCGAGGCAAGGTGGGGTCTCCCGCCGAAGGCAGGAGTGGGGTCTCCCGGTCTCCCGCCGAAGGCAGGAGTGGGGTCTCCCCGCCGAAGGCAGGGGACGGACGAGTGCACGTACAGAACCGGCCACCGACCCGGAGGTAGGGCACGACATGGCACAGATCCAACCGAGGACCACCGGCAGGAAGGCCGTCCGTTACGGGATACCGGCCGGCGTGGCCGGAGTCGCCGCATTGACCATCGGACTCGTCCCGGCGCTCGCGGACGTGGGTGCCCCGGACCTGCCGAAGATCTCGGCGGAAGAGCTGGTGGCGAAGATGGCCGCGTCCGACACCCAGCACATGTCCGGCACCGTGAAGGTCAGCACCGACCTGGGCCTGCCCGAACTGCCCGGCGCGGGCGGCGGCAGCGGCAAGCAGGGCGGAGGCCTCTTCGGCGGCGGACCGCACGGTGACGGCGGGCATCAGAAGGACAGCCGGCAGGGCGGTGGCGAGGACGGGGTGGCCGCACCCCAGGAGAAGCTGATGGAGCTGGCCTCCGGGGAGCACACCCTCCGCGTGGCCGCGGACGGCCCGGACAAGCAGCGTGTCTCCGTCGTGGAGGAGACCTCCGAGTACAGCCTCATCCACAACGGCGACGAGATGTGGGTGTACGACAGCGGTTCCGACTCCGCCCTCCACGCGAAGGCACCGGAGGGCGCTGCCGGAAAGCACGACAAGCACAGCAAGCACGACAAGGGCCACCACGGGATGCCGGGCGCCGGCGGGCTCGGCGACATCACTCCGCAGAAGGCGGCCGAGCAGGCGCTGAAGGCGGCGGAAGACTCCACGTCCGTCACCGTGGACGGCACGGCGCAGGTCGCCGGCCGTGACGCCTACCAACTGGTGATCAAGCCGAAGGGTGCCCCGCACTCGACCGTCGACTCCGTACGGATCGCGGTCGACGCGGACAACGGCACACCCCTGACATTCACCCTCGCCCCGAAGGGCGGCGGCGAGCCGGTCGTCGACGTGCGCTACACCAAGGTCGACTTCGGCAAGCCGGACGCGGGAACCTTCGACTTCAAGCCGCCGAAGGGCACCGACGTCACCGAGGCGCCGCGCGGCGGGGCCCACCGTGAGCACCACGGCATGCCGCCGGGTGCCGCCGAACGGTTCGACAAGCTCCAGAAGCACGGCAAGGGCGAGAAGTTCAAGGACCTCGGGAAGGGCGAGGGCCCAGGGCTCTCCGGACTGAAGACGCTCGGCAAGGGCTGGGGTTCGGTCGCCGAGTTCGACATGGGGAAGGGCGGGGCGAGCGGAATGCCCGGCCTCCCGGCACCCGGCGGTGAGGACGGCAAGTCGCCGCAGGCCGGGAAGTTCCTCGACAGCTTCACCGACAAGGCCAAGGGCGACTTCGGAACCGGCCGGATCTTCCACACCCGGCTGGTCAATGCCCTGATGACGGACGACGGAAAGGTCTACGTGGGCGCCGTGACGAAGGAGGGCCTGATCAAGGCCGCCGACGCCGCCGCCAAGTGACCTTCCCCTTCGGGAAGTCGTGACCGGCCCGTACCGTCCCCACCGCCCCCCGAGGGCGGTGGGGACGGACGTGACGGAGGCAGATCGAGCGAGAGACCACGGGAGCGCCATGGCTCAGCCGTCCCACGCAGCTGTCATCGAGACGCGCGGGCTCAGCAAGCGCTACCGGGGCGGCCAACTCGCCGTCGACGGGCTCGATCTGGCCGTGCCGCGCGGCAGTGTCTTCGGCTTCCTCGGGCCCAACGGTTCGGGCAAGACCACCACGATCCGCATGCTGCTCGGCCTCATCGACGCCACCGAGGGGGAGGCCCGCCTGCTGGGCCGGCCCATGCCGTCCGCGGCGCGGCGGGTGCTGCCGCGCGTCGGCGCCCTCATCGAGGGGCCGGCGCTCTACGGCTTCCTCTCGGGGCGCGCCAATCTCCACCGCTTCGACGCCGCGGACCCCACCGCCGATCCGCGTACCCGCAGGACGAGGGTCGAGGGTGCGCTGGAGCGGGTCGGGCTCTCGGCGGCGGCGGGCAAGAAGGCCAAGGCCTACTCGCTGGGCATGAAGCAGCGCCTGGGGATCGCCGCGGCCCTGCTCAAGCCGCGCGAACTGCTGGTGCTGGACGAGCCGACCAACGGCCTGGACCCGCAGGGCATGCGTGAAATCCGTTCACTCGTACGGGCGTTGGCGCAGGAGGGCACCACGGTCTTTCTCTCCTCGCACCTCCTGGACGAGATCGAGCAGGTCTGCACCCACACGGCCGTGATGAACCGCGGACGGCTCGTCACGCAGGGCACCGTCGCCGAGATGTCGGCGGACGCCCGGGGCCGGCTCACCGTCACGACACCGGACGGCGCGGAGGCCGCGGGCGTACTGAAGGAGCACGGCGTGGGCGACCTGACGGTGACCGGCGACGAGGTCACGGGTGAACTGCCCCCGCCGGATGCGGCGGGGGAGCCCGATCTCGCCGGCCTGAACGCCGCGCTCGTACGGTCGGGGGTCCGCGTGCGGGGCTTCGGCGTGACGCGCGCGTCGCTGGAGGACGTTTTCGTCACGCTCACCGGGGAGGGCTTCGATGTCGCGGGCTGAGGCGACAGCCGCGACGAGCGGCGCCGGCGGAACCGCCGCCTCGCCGCGAGCGGTGGAGCCGCCGGAGGAGAAGGGCCGCCTGCGCACGTCCGGTCTGCTGCGCAGCGAACTGCTCACCATGTTCCGGCGGTGGCGCACCGTGGCGCTGCTGGGCGTGCTCGCGGTGATCCCGGTGCTGGTGGGTATCGCGGTCAAGATCGAGACGGCGGACGGCGGTTCGGGCGGCGGAGGCGACGGCGGCGGACCGGCGTTCATCTCGCAGATCACCAACAACGGCCTCTTCCTCGTCTTCACCTCGCTCGCGGCCACGCTGCCGTTCTTCCTGCCGATGACGGTCGGAGTCGTCGCGGGCGACTCGGTTGCGGGCGAGGCCAACGCGGGAACGCTGCGCTACCTCCTGGTCGCTCCGGCGGGGCGCACGCGGCTGCTGCTCGTGAAGTACGCGGGCACGGTGGTCTTCTGCTTCGCCGCCACCCTCGTCGTCACGGCCGCGGCCCTGGCGACGGGCACGGTTCTCTTCCCGCTCGGGGAGGTCACCCTGCTGTCGGGGACCACGGTCCCCCTCTCGGAGGGCTTGCTGCGGGCCCTGGCGATCGCGGTGGCCGTCGCCGTCTCACTGACGGGAGTGGCCGCTCTCGGACTGTTCATCTCGACCCTCACGAACAGCGGGATCGCCGCGATGGCCGCAACCGTGGGGTTGCTGCTCATGGTTCAGATCGTGGACACCGTCCCGCAGTTGCACGCCGTGCAGCCCTACCTCTTCCCGCACTACTGGCTGAGCTTCGCCGACCTGCTGCGCGAGCCCGTCTACTGGGACGCGCTGGTGAAGAACTTCGGCCTCCAGGCGCTGTACACGGCCGTGTTCGGCTCCGCGGCCTGGGCCCGGTTCACCACCCGGGACGTCACTGCTTAGGGCAGGGCTGCGAGGAGGGGGACGCCTCCGAGGACGCGGGGGACGCGGCCGGCGAAGAAGCCGGAGAGGACGAAGCCGGAGAGGGCGCAGCGGCCGTGGCCCGCCCCCGCGTCGCGGCCGACGCCGACTCCTCCGCGCGCGCGGCGGCCCTGCGCAGCTCCTCGCGGGCGCGGCGCCTGGTGCGCAGGGCGTCCCAGGTGAGCACGCACAGAGCGATCCACACCAGCACGAAACCCGCCCAGCGTTCCGGCGGCATCTCCTCGTGGAAGACCAGCAGCCCGAGGATGAACATCAGCGCCGGCGCCACGTACTGGAGCAGACCGATGGTGGAGAGCGGCAGCCGCACGGCCGCGCTCCCGAAGAAGATCAGCGGAACCGCCGTGACCAGACCGGAGACCGCGAGCAGCAGCGCGTGGTCCAGGCCGCCGGAGACGAAGGAGCCCTCACCTGTGGCGCCGAGGTAGAGCAGGAACCCCAAGGCCGGCAGGAACTGGACGGCGGTCTCGGCGCTGAAACTGTCGACACCGTCCAGCAGGATGCGCTTCTTGACGAGCCCGTAGGTGGCGAAGCAGAGGGCCAGCGCGATCGAGAGCCACGGCACCTGCCCGTAGCCGATGCTCAGCACGGCCACCGCGACGGTGCCGATGCCGACCGCGGCCCACTGCGCGGGCCGCAGCCGCTCGCGCAGCAGCAGCACGCCGAAGGCGATGGAGACCAGCGGGTTGATGAAGTAGCCCAGCGAGGACTCCAGGACCCTGCCGACGCTCACCGACCAGATGAACAGCCCCCAGTTCATGGAGATCGCCGTCGCGGCGACGGCGACGAGGCCGAGCCGCTTGGGCTGCCGCAGCAGCGGACGGATCCATGACCAGCGCCGCAGCACGGCGAGCAGCACGAGGGCCGTCGGCAGGGACCACACCATCCGGTGCGCGAGGACCTCGGCGGGGTTCGTGGATTCGAGCAGGTGCCAGTAGAGGGGGAGGATTCCCCAGAGGCCGTAGGCGGCGAAGCCGTAGAGCAGGCCGGTTCGCTCGTCGCTTCGGGGTCCCACGAACCGTCCTCCTCGGGTCTCGGCAGAGAGCCGTCGATACCGCATCGACGGTAACGCCCGCGCAAACCCGCTGTCATCTCCGTTCCAGATGACGGTACTGACAGCGCGGAGGGGCAGCTCAGAGGGCCCCGGGAACCGCCTCACCAGGACGAAGGCGGCCCCGCCGGAAGGAATCCGGCGGGGCCGCACCCGAGTTGTGCCGTCGCGTCGCGTCAGCCGGCGACTGTCCAGGTGTCGTTGCCCGCGAGCAGCGCCCCGAGGTCTCCCTTGCCCTGGTTCTCCACGGCAGCCTCGAGCTGCGTGTTCATGTCCGCGTCGTACACGGGCCGCTTCACGTCCCTCAGCACACCGATCGGCGTGTGGTGCAGGGTCTCCGGGTCGGCCAGCCGCGAGAGCGCGAACGCGGTGGTCGGGGACTCCGCGTGAGCGTCGTGCACGAGCACGCCGTCGCCGCCCTCGTCCGTGACGTCGATGATGCGCAGGTCACCGGTGGCCGGGTCGCGGACGACGCCCTTCGAACCCAGGCCGTCCTCGCCGGGGGCGCCGAAGCGGATCGGCTCCCCGTGCTCCAGGCGGATCACGGCCTCCTGCGCCTGCTGCTTGTCCTTGAGGGCTTCGAAGGCGCCGTCGTTGAAGATGTTGCAGTTCTGGTAGATCTCGACGAGCGCGGTGCCGTGGTGATCGGCCGCGGCGCGGAGCGTGCTCGTGAGGTGCTTGCGGTCCGAGTCGACGGTACGGGCGACGAACGACGCCTCCGCGCCCAGCGCCAGCGAGACGGGATTGAAGGGGGAGTCCAGCGACCCCATCGGCGTCGACTTCGTGATCTTGCCCGTCTCCGAAGTGGGGCTGTACTGGCCCTTGGTGAGCCCGTAGATGCGGTTGTTGAACAGCAGGATCTTCAGGTTCACGTTGCGGCGCAGCGCGTGGATGAGGTGGTTGCCGCCGATGGACAGCGCGTCGCCGTCACCCGTGACGACCCACACCGACAGGTCGCGCCGCGTGCTCGCGAGGCCCGTGGCGATGGCGGGTGCACGCCCGTGGATGGAGTGCATCCCGTAGGTGTTCATGTAGTACGGGAAGCGGGAGGAGCAGCCGATCCCGGAGACGAAGACGATGTTCTCCCTGGCCAGGCCGAGTTGGGGCATGAAGCCCTGCACGGCGGCCAGCACCGCGTAGTCGCCGCAGCCGGGGCACCAGCGCACTTCCTGGTCGGACTTGAAGTCCTTCATGCTCTGCGCCGCTTCGGCCTTGGGCACGAGCGAGAGAGCCTCGCTCTCCCGGGGCGTGCCGGTCGTCTCAGTCATCGAGGGAGGCCTCCTTCAGTGCGGTCGCGAGCTGCTCTGCCTTGAAGGGCATGCCGTTGACCTGGGTGTAGGAGTGGGCGTCGACGAGGAACTCGGCGCGGACGAGGGTGGCCAGCTGGCCCAGGTTCATCTCGGGGATGATCACCCTCTCGTAACGCCCCAGCACAGCGCCGAGGTTGGACGGGAACGGGTTGAGATGGCGCAGGTGCGCCTGCGCGATGTGCTGCCCGTCCCTGCGCAGCCGGCGTACGGCTGCGGTGACCGGCCCGTACGTCGAACCCCAGCCCAGCACGAGCGTGGTGGCCCGGCCGTCCGGGTCGTCGGCCACGACGTCGGGGACGTCGATGCCGTCGATCTTGGCCTGCCGGGTGCGCACCATCAGGTCGTGGTTGGCCGGGTCGTAGGAGATGTTGCCGGTGCCGTCCTGCTTCTCGATGCCGCCGATGCGGTGCTCCAGGCCGGGCGTTCCGGGGACGGCCCATGGCCGCGCCAGGGTCTGCGGATCGCGCTTGTACGGCCAGAACGCCTCGGTGCCGTCGTCGAGGCGGTGGTTCGGCACCTGGGTGAACTGCACGCGCAGATCCGGCAGTTCACCAAGCTCCGGTACGCGCCACGGTTCGGAACCGTTGGCGAGGTAGCCGTCGGAAAGCAGGAAGACCGGGGTGCGGTAGGTCAGCGCGATGCGCGCCGCCTCCAGGGCGGCGGTGAAGCAGTCGGCGGGCGTGGACGGCGCGATGACCGGCACGGGCGCCTCGCCGTTGCGCCCGTACATCGCCTGGAGCAGGTCGGCCTGCTCGGTCTTGGTGGGCAGCCCGGTGGAGGGACCCCCGCGCTGGATGTCGACGACCAGCAGCGGCAGTTCCAGCGAGACCGCGAGGCCGATGGTCTCCGACTTCAGCGCCACACCCGGCCCGGAGGTCGTCGTCACGCCGAGAGCGCCGCCGAAGGCCGCGCCGAGCGCTGCGCCGATGCCGGCGATCTCGTCCTCCGCCTGGAAGGTGCGCACCCCGAAGTTCTTGTGCCTGGACAGCTCGTGCAGCACGTCCGAGGCGGGGGTGATGGGGTACGAGCCGAGGAACAGCGGCAGTTCGGACTGCTGAGAGGCGGCGATCAGCCCGTAGGCGAGGGCCAGGTTGCCGGAGATGTTCCGGTAGGTCCCGGGCGGGAACGCGGTGGTGGCCGGCGCCACCTCGTAGGAGACGGCGAAGTCCTCGGTGGTCTCGCCGAAGTTCCAGCCGGCCCGGTAGGCGGCGATGTTCGCCTGGGCGACCTGCGGCTTCTTCGCGAACTTGGTGCGCAGGAAGTGCTCGGTCTGCTCGGTGGGGCGGTTGTACATCCACGACAGCAGACCCAGGGCGAACATGTTCTTCGAGCGGCCGGCGTCCTTGCGGCCGACGTCGAACTCCTTGAGCGCCTCCACGGTCAGCGTGGTCAGCGGCACCTGGTGCACGCGGTAGCCGTCGAGCGATCCGTCGTCGAGCGGGCTGGCGTCGTAGCCGACCTTGGCCATGGCGCGCTTGGTGAACTCGTCGGTGTTGACGATGATCTCCGCCCCGCGCGGCACGTCGCCGATGTTGGCCTTCAGTGCCGCCGGGTTCATCGCGACGAGGACGTTGGGCGCGTCACCCGGCGTGAGGATGTCGTGGTCGGCGAAGTGCAGCTGGAAGGAGGAGACGCCGGGGAGCGTGCCCGCGGGGGCACGGATCTCCGCCGGGAAGTTCGGCAGCGTCGAGAGGTCGTTGCCGAACGAGGCCGTCTCGGAGGTGAAGCGGTCTCCGGTCAGCTGCATGCCGTCGCCGGAGTCGCCCGCGAAGCGGATGATCACCCGTTCCAGGCGGCGTACCTCTTTGCCGGAGACGGGTCGGGCGCCCGCCTCACCGCCGGGGCCGTCGACGTCATCGACGCTGCCGGGGCCGTTCGTCCCGCCCGCGGCGGGTTCGTCGGCGCCAGGGCGCTGCCCGGCCGGGCTGTTGACCTGGTTGGTCACGGTGGATCGGACCTCCTCGAGGCTGCGGGCTCGCCTGACATCGTACGTCGGTAAGGGTTGCCTTCCCTGGACTGACCACATCGCGGACGAGCTCCTGAGACACCCTGCGATGTCCGGATCCGTACCCCGTGAGGCCCTTCCTCCTGCTGTGCGCCGGCCGCCGTACACCCTGCTCAGGGCGTCGCGGGCCGGATGCCGTACCCACCGCGGGCCGCCCGCGGCCGGCGGTGGGAGCGGCTAGGAGCTGATGTACGTCAGCACCGCCAGCACGCGACGGTGATCAGCGTCACTCTGCGACAGACCCAGCTTCATGAAGATGTTGCTCACATGCTTCTCGACGGCGCCGTGGCTGACCACGAGCTGCTGGGCGATCGCGGAGTTCGTACGCCCCTCCGCCATCAGCCCCAGCACCTCCCGCTCGCGCGGGGTCAGCGCCGCCAGTACGTCCTGCTTGCGGCTGCGGCCCAGAAGCTGTGCGACCACCTCCGGGTCGAGCGCCGTACCGCCGCGGGCGACACGGACCACCGCATCCACGAACTCCCGCACCTCCGCCACGCGGTCCTTCAGCAGGTAGCCCACACCGCTGCTGGAGCCGGCCAGCAGCTCCGTCGCGTACTGCTCCTCCACGTACTGCGACAGCACCAGGACGCCCAGGTCGGGGTGGGCCTGGCGGAGTGCGATCGCCGCCCGTACACCCTCGTCGGTGTGGGTCGGCGGCATCCGTACGTCAGCGACCACCACGTCCGGGACGGAGCCCGCGGCGGCGAGGTCGGCGACCGTCTTCACCAGCGCGTCGCCGTCCCCGACGCCCGCCACGACCTCGTGGCCCCGGTCGGTCAGCAGCCGGGTCAGGCCCTCCCGCAGCAGCACCGAGTCCTCGGCGATGACCACCCGCACCCTGTCCCGCGCGTCCTGTGAGCCTGCGTCCTGCGTGTCCTGCGCACCGCTCGTACCGCTCGCACCGTTCGCGTTCTGCGCCATTCCGTTCCCCCGGCTTCTCGCTGCGGACTGCTCCTAAGGACGTCTGCGACGCGCTCAGCATTCCAGAAGCCGGGCCGCCGGGTCGGGGGACGCAGCAGTGCGGCCGCGGGTTGCCGCCGCCCGGCCCGGGCAAGGGGTGCGGATCAGTCCCGCCAGGGGAGTTCGGCGGTGATGGTGGTGGGGCCGCCGGTGGGGGAGTTGATGATGAGGAGTCCGTCGACGGCGGTGAGGCGTTCGGTGAGTCCTGTGAGGCCGGTGCCCGTGCCGGTGGTGGCGCCGCCGTGTCCGTCGTCGGTGACGTGGAGGAGGAGTCGGTCGTGGGTGCGCCAGAGGTCGATGCGTGCGGTGTGGGCGCCTGAGTGTTTGGTGATGTTCTGGAGGAGTTCGGAGACGGTGAAGTAGGTGATGCCTTCGATGGCTTGGGCGGGGCGGGTGTCGAGGTCGACGGTGACGGTGACGTCGGCGGTGCAGCGTGCGGCGAGGGCGGAGAGGGCGGGGCCGAGGCCTCGGTCGGTGAGGATGGCGGGGTGGATTCCGCGGGCGAGGTCGCGGAGTTCCTGGAGGGCGAGTTTCACTTCGCCGTGTGCTTCGTCGACCATGTGGGCGGCTGCTTGGGGGTCTTCGAGGAGTTTTTCCTTGGCGAGGCCGAGGTCCATGGCGAGTGCGACGAGGCGGGCTTGTGCGCCGTCGTGGAGGTCGCGTTCGATGCGGCGCAGGTCGGCGGCGGCGGTGTCGGCCACCGAACCACGATCCGACTCCAGCTCCCGCACGCGCGTCGCGAGTGAGGACGGGCCGAGCAGCCCGAGCACCATCACACGGTCGACCTTGGTCAGGCCCCGCACGACCGCCGGCGTCACCAGCAGCAGCGCCAGCCCGGCCACGGCGGTCCCGGCGAGCTCGGGCGGGCTCTCCAGGTACGTTCCGCCGATCTGCGTGGTTCCGTCGGCCGTCACGCCGTCGGGCCCCACCTGCATGCCGGGCTGACCCAGATAGCGCGGGAAGACCCACTGCCACGCGGGATACAGCGTCAGCCCCAGGCTGACGGACCAGAGGACGACGGAGACGACGAAGGAGAACAGCGCCCACGGGAAGTGCAGCACCGTGTAGAGCAGATGGCGCCAGGAGACGCCGCTGCGCAGCACCGCCCCCACCCACGGCATCAGCCCGCTGCGCCGCTGGAGCGTCCGTACGGGCTCGGGCTCGGCGACCTCGACACCCAGCAGCGCCCTCGCGCGCACCCGCTCCAGGCGCCCGACGGCGCGGCAGCCCAGCAGGCACACGGCGAGGACGGGCACGCCGAGAAAGGTGATCAGCAGGCCCGCGCCCGCCGATAGCGTCGTGACCGCGTACACGAAGTACGCGCACGCGAGGGGCATGCCCGTGACCACGTGCAGAAACTCGAGCCAGGTGCGGCCTTCGAAGGGTGCGCGCAGCACACCGGGCACCCCACGGGGGCGGGGCCGCGCGATGTCGGGTGCGGTGGCCATGGCGTGTACCCGTCCTTCCGGGGTCAGTGGGCGAATGCCGTACGCGCGCCCAGCGTGATGCGGGCCGGGCGCGCGGCGAGCCCGGGTCCGGGGCCCGGCGCGGTCCGGTCCGGTCCCGGTCGGGCCTCGGGGCCTCCCTCGGGCCTCGCCACGGTGCACGGCCCGCGTGAGCCTCCTTCACAGCATCCGCCTCCGGGGTGTGCCGCAGCCATGGCGTGAGCACGCGTCCCGGATCGGGGGTTTACCCCACCCCTGGGTGACGTCCGCTCCGGAGCCCGGAACCCGGAGTGGGGAGTCGGAAGCCCGGGGGCAACGTCCGTGCGTCCGACTCGGGCGTGATCAGCTCGTCGCACCGCAGGCACCCGGCCGGGGAATCCAAGAAGTTCCCGACCGAGCAGGGCTTCGCGGACGCCTAGAGATCGGGGGTGGCGAGGTGGTCTGCTGAGCCGCCGGTCCACTCGAGGATGAGGAGCGTGGCGTCGTCACTGGTGACTCCGCCGCGCCCGCGCTCCAGATCGCGGGTCAGCCTGCGCACCAGTTGGTTGATCCCGGTGCTCAGCGGCGAGACGTGCTCGATGGTGTCGATGAGCCGACTCTCCCCGAACTGCTCACCGCTGATCTTGTGTTCCTCGACGAGGCCGTCGGTGAAGGCGATCACCCGGTCCCCCCGGGCGAGTTGCAGGGTGGAGACCTGCGGAGTGGACCCGCCGAAGCCGATCGGCAGCGCGGGAGGGCTCTCCAGTCTCCGGACCACCCGGTGACCCCGGACGAGCATCGGTGCGGGGTGCCCTGCGTTCACCCATTGCAGGTACCCGGTCGAAACGTTCAGGCGCATCATCTGGCCGGTCACGAACTGCTCGGGCCCGAACTCCTCATCCATGGCGGCGTCCATGAGCGTGTACAGGTCCGCCAGCCCGACATCCGAACGTCGTGCATACCGGTAGGCACCCATGGCGAGAGTCGCCAGCATGGTGGCGTTCAGCCCGTGCCCCATCGCGTCGATGATGGCCATGTGGAGGATGTCGTCGTTGAGGGCGTAGTCCAGGCTGTCCCCGGCGACGCTGTACGTCGGCTCCAGGGCGCCGGCGACGGCGACTTGCGGGGTCGTCATCGACAGCGGGGGAAGCAGCTCGTACTGGATCTCCGCAGCCATGCTCATCGGCTGGCCCTTGCGCCGGGTCTCGAAGAACTGGTCCGTGTAGTTGTTCTTGGTGACGATCATGTCCGCGGCCAAGCCCGCCAGCCGCCCGAGGAGCCGCAGGGCCTCGGGCCCGACGGTGTCCAGGGTGAGGGAGAGGACGCCGACTTCCTCGCTGCCGTTCAGCATCGGCAGATGCATACGTACCCCGTCGGCCTGCTGCTCCCGCTGCGGTCGTCGGCTCAGGAACGCCTTCCCCGGGAGGGAGCCGTCTACAGCCACCGGCTCACCGACAGTGAGCCCACGGCCCGGGAGGGGCACCAGCGTGCGCTGTTCGTAGTCCTGGAGATGGATCGAGACGTCCCGGCCGCCGATCCTGGTGACCTCTTCCGCCACCAGCGGAGCGACGAGCTGCGGCGGCATCTCGTGGGCACGGTCCAGCAGCTGCCCCAGCAGCCGCTCGCCGAAGCCCTCCGAGAGGTCCACCGCGACCCTGTCGCTGTTCTTCCGGGGCTTGTCCACAGCAGCGCCCACCTTCCCGCCTGCGCAGTAGCAGCCGCTCACCCGATGGTCGCCGACGAGGTTCCCGGCAGCTCACGCACATGGGCCAGTCGGGTGACCGGCAGCAGTGACGCGGCACCGCCGCCGCGGTCACTCCGCGTCGCTTCTCCATGAGCCCGTACGACCCGTACGACCCGTACGAGCAGGGCGGGTCGTCGACCCGTACGAGCCCCTACGAGCAGGGCGCCCACGCTCGCGTGGCCACGGGAGTCCCGGCCGGGCCGCTCAAGGTGATCCGGAAGGAACGCCTTGGCCCTCCTCGCGCCAGGGGAGTTCGGCGGTGATGGTGGTGGGGCCGCCGGTGGGGGAGTTGATGATGAGGAGTCCGTCGACGGCGGTGAGGCGTTCGGTGAGTCCTGTGAGGCCGGTGCCGGTGCCGGTGCCGGTGCCGGTGGTGGTGTTGGCGCCGCCGTGTCCGTCGTCGGTGACGTGGAGGAGGAGTCGGTCGTGGGTGCGCCAGAGGTCGATGCGTGCGGTGTGGGCGCCTGAGTGTTTGGTGATGTTCTGGAGGAGTTCGGAGACGGTGAAGTAGGTGATGCCTTCGATGGCTTGGGCGGGGCGGGTGTCGAGGTCGACGGTGACGGTGACGTCGGCGGTGCAGCGTGCGGCGAGGGCGGAGAGGGCGGGGCCGAGGCCTCGGTCGGTGAGGATGGCGGGGTGGATTCCGCGGGCGAGGTCGCGGAGTTCCTGGAGGGCGAGTTTCACTTCGCCGTGTGCTTCGTCGACCATGTGGGCGGCTGCTTGGGGGTCTTCGAGGAGTTTTTCCTTGGCGAGGCCGAGGTCCATGGCGAGTGCGACGAGGCGGGCTTGTGCGCCGTCGTGGAGGTCGCGTTCGATGCGGCGCAGGTCGGCGGCGGCGGTGTCGGCCACCGAACCACGATCCGACTCCAGCTCGGCGATGCGCCGCTCCAGTTCGTCCGAGGGCGAGAGCAGGGCACGTACGAACGCGCGGTCGACGTTGGTCAGGCCGCGCGTCAGCCACGGCAGCACCGGCCAGGCCACGACCAGCGCGGGCAGCGTCAGCCCGAAGGTGAGCCAGTCCCAGGGCAGCCTGACGAAGAAGTAGAGCACGTGCCGCCAGGCCACCGAGTCCTTCAGCCGGGTCCATACCCAGGACAGGAACCCGCGCTCACGCGCACGCGGCGGGCTCGGCTCCTCCACGTGCACGCGGAGCAGCTTCCGCGCCCGCGCCCGTTCGAACCGGCCCAGCGGGCGCACTCCGACGAGCGTGATCGCGAGCAACGGCAGGCCGACGAGCGTGAAGGAGAGCGCCGCACCGGCGGAGATGAACACCGTGACGTAGACGAAACCCAGCACGCCGACCGGCAGGTTGCTCAGCAGATGGACGATCTCGCGCCACGTCTGCGCACCGAGCGCCGGCCTCGTCGGCGGCGGAAGACGTTCGTCATGGGGTTCCCCGGCACCCGGAGGGTGTGCGCTCGCGGTCATGCGCCAAGCCTGCCGGGTGACCGGGGGTGGCGCCATGGGGTCCGGCGGGGGGCCGTGGTGGGGACAACCCCACCACGGCAAGGACCGCACCTCGCGCCCGTGCGCGCCAACCTCCGTGCACGCCGCCGCCGCTGCGCCACAACCGCCGCGCACCACCACGCCCGTGCACGCCACCGCACGCCAACGCCCGTGCACGCCAACGCCCGCGCACGCCAACGCCCGTGCACGCCAACGCCCGTGCACGCCAACGCCCGTGCCTGCGCGAGTCGCAGACACGGGCGTCGTCGTCACGTGAACGAAGCCGTACGGCCGGGCGTCAGCCCAGGTCGGCCGCCGCCTTCTTGATGTCGGCCGCGAAGGTGCTCACCTCGGTGTAGACACCGGGCTTGCCCTTGCGCGCACAGCCCTCGCCCCAGCTCACGATGCCGACCTGGATGAACTCGCCGGCCTCGGTCTTGCGGAACATGGGGCCGCCGGAGTCGCCCTGGCAGCTGTCGATGCCGCCCTCGTCCATGAAGCCCGCGCAGAGCTCCTCGCCTTCGACGAGCTCGGAGTAAGCGCCCTTGCAGGTGGCGTCGTCGACGAACGGCACGGTGGCCTTGAGCATCTTCTGCTGCTGCTCGCCGCCCTCCTTGTCCGCACCCCAGCCGGCGATGGTGAAGTCGCCGTTGTTGTTGGAGTCGTCCTCGGCGATCGGCAGGGTCTCCTGGTCGATCGGCTCGGCGAGCTTGATCAGCGCCCAGTCCTTGCCGGTGCCGTCGTAGCCCGGGGCCTGGAGGACCTCCTTGGACTTCACCTCGACCTTGTCGGAGTCCTCGAGGTCGACGACGCCGCCGGTGGCCGTGATGCTGTCGTTCTCACCGCTGCCGTCCACGCAGTGGGCGGCGGTCAGGACGACGTCCTTCTCGAAGAGTGCACCGCCGCAGCCCATGGACAGCCGGACCATCCACGGGAACTCGCCCTTCTCCGCGGGATCGCCGCCGACGATCTTGGCGCTGATGTCGTCGGAGTGCTGACGGATCTCCGCGGAGGCCTTCGTGGACTTGGCACCGTCCTCGCCCGCCATGGCCGCGCCCATCGGGGCCAGGCTCACGGCGGCGAGCGCCACGGCGGCACCGGCTATGAGTCTTGCGATCTTCTTCCGCTGCATCTGCACGGGTGTTTCCTCTCGTGGGGGGTTACGCGCGTAGCCCGAGGGAGACACACCAAATCGCCGTGCAAATCCGGGAATTGAGTGGCCCCCGACAAGCGTTCGGCGATTCTCGTCCGGCCGCGCACGGCATGGCAAGAGGCGGTTTCCGGCGGCAACGACCCCATACAGGGGCACATGCGGCAAGGAATCGGCTGTCCGGTCCCGCCGGGTGAAAGGTTGCGCGCACGCCCTAGACTCCCCTGCGTACCAAGCGCTGGACGCATGACGCGGAAGGCGTGGTGAAAGTCGCCCACGGTGCGCCCGGCTCGTGGTCCCAGCCGCCGGCCACCGCACCGCGAGACATCGGGATATCGACACAGCGAGCGGCTAGCAGCCGGTGAGTGAGAAAGGGCAGACGTGCCGGACTATTTCCACGGCTATTCGGTCGTCGGGCTGGTCGCGGTGGTCGGAGTGCTCTTCGTCGCCGTGGCCTTCGGGGCCGGACGCCTGCTGAGGCCTGTGGTGCCGACCCGGGAGAAGTTCCTCACGTACGAATGCGGAGTCGACCCGGTCGGAGAGGGCTGGGCCCACACGCAGGTCCGCTACTACGTCTACGCCTTCCTGTATGTGATCTTCGCCGTCGACTCGGTGTTCCTCTTTCCCTGGGCGACGGTCTTCGCGGCACCCGGATTCGGCGGCATCACGCTGACGGAGATGTTCGTCTTCCTGGGATTCCTCACCGTCGGCCTGCTGTACGCGTGGAAGAAGGGCGTCCTGGAATGGACGTGACGAATACGGGGCGAGGCCCGGTGGACCTTCCCGACCCGGCGCCGTCGGCGGCATCCGGGGCCGGACCGGTGCCGGCGAGGAGGCTCGGCGCGCTGGCGAGACTCGCCCCTGAACCGATGAAGGTGATCCTCAACTGGGGCCGCCGGTACAGCCTCTGGGTCTTCAACTTCGGACTCGCCTGCTGCGCCATCGAGTTCATCGCCGCTTCGATGGCCAGGCACGACTTCATCCGCCTCGGCGTGATCCCCTTCGCGCCCGGGCCCAGGCAGGCGGACCTGATGGTCGTCTCGGGCACGGTCACCGACAAGATGGCGCCCGCGGTGAAGCGGCTGTACGAGCAGATGCCCGAGCCGAAGTACGTGATCTCCTTCGGGGCCTGCTCCAACTGCGGTGGCCCGTACTGGGATTCGTACTCCGTGACGAAGGGCGTCGACCAGATCATCCCCGTCGACGTGTACGTGCCCGGCTGCCCGCCCCGGCCCGAGGCGCTGCTCCAGGGCGTGCTGAAGCTCCAGGAGAAGATCGCGCGGGAGTCGACGGCCGAGCGGTACGGGCGCTCCACCGGGCCGGAGTCCGGCGAGGGCACCGCGCGCCGTCCGTCGGCCGCCGCGCTGAAGAGCGGCCTGGTGACGCCGCCGCCGGCGAAGGACGCGGACACCGGCGGGGAGCCGGGCCGAGCACCGGAGGAGGGCGACGGCCGGTGACAGGGCCCGACGAGGCGAGCGGGCCGGACAAGCCGCGCGAGGCGAGCGGGCCGGACAAGTCGCGTGAGGCGAGCGGGCCGGACAAGCCGCGTGAGGCGAGCGGGCCGGACAAGCCGCGTGAGGCGAGCGGGCCGGACAAGTCGCGTGAGGCGAGCGGGCCGGACAAGTCGCGTGAGGCGAGCGGGCCGGACAAGTCGCGTGAGGCGAGCGGGTCGGACAAGTCGCGCGAGGCGAACGAGCCGCCTGGCCGGGCGGACGGGCCGGACCGGCCGGACGGAGCGCCGGCCCCGCCCGGAGAGCAGCCCGTACGCGAGCGGGACGAGGCGGCCGTACCTGCCCTGCCCGAGTCCGCGACGGCACCGGCGGGCTGGCTGCCCGACGGGGCCGAAGCGCTGTTCGGCGAGGGAGCCCGGGCCGAGGAGGCGTACGGCCTGCTCACCGTCGACGTGCCCTCCGCTTCCTGGATTCCCGCCCTGGAGACGGCCCGTGACGGCCTCGGATGCCGCTTCTTCGACTGGCTGAGCGCCGTGGACGAGCCGGGCACCGGCTTCCAGGTGTGTGTGCACGTCGCCGCGCTGCCGGACGCGGGGCGGCCCGGCGGTGGCCCCGTGCGCCGGCTGCTGCTGCGTACGACCGTCCCGCACGAGGCGCCCGAACTGCCCACGGCGACCGGCGTCTTCGCGGGTGCGGCCTGGCACGAACGCGAGACCCACGAGATGTTCGGGGTGGTCTTCACCGGCCACCCGAACCTGACGCCTCTACTGCTGCCCGAGTCCTTCGAAGGGCACCCGCTGCGCAAGGACTTCGTGCTCGCCGCACGAGTAGCCAAGGCGTGGCCAGGCGCGGTGGAGCCCGGCGAGTCGGCCCACGGCGCGCCGAAGCGCAGGCAGATGCTGCCGCCCGGCGTCCCGGACCCCAACGAGTGGGGCCCGCTGAAGGGGCAGCTCCCGCCAGTGCCGTCCCGGCCCGCCCGCGGCCGCGCGGGGCGTGCGGGCGCGGGGGAGCGCCCGGCTCGGCGTGCGCGTTCGGCGAGCGCGGGCTCGGCGAGCCAGCGCGGTGCGGGGGAGCCCGGTGCCACGGAGCCCGGTGCGGCCGGGACCGGTACGCAGCAGCCGGGGCAGCCCTCCGAGCAGCACCCGGACCAGGCGCGGGACGAGACGCAGCGTCAGGCCCGGGACCGGGCGTCTGACCGCACGCAGGCCCAGGACCAGGCCCAGGACCAGGCCCGTGAACAGGCTCGCGACCGGGCGGCGGACGGTACCCAGGCGCAGCCCGCGGAAGAGAAGCGGACGCCGGGTGCGTCCGGTGCCTCCCCCGCCTCCGACGCGCCGTGGCACGATGCCCGCCCGGCCCCGCGCGACAGCGGGGCCGGACGTGACGCGAGTGACGGCGACCGTGACCGCGACGGCGGAGACGCCGCCGGCGGATCCGGTGACGGGCAGACGGAGGAGGGCGCCTGATGGATGCGGCAGATGTCCTCTGGCGGCTGCTCGCCGTGCTGCTGGCCTTCCTGCTGCTTCCGCTGATCGTCGGACAGGCCGAGCACAAGGCGATGGCCCACATGCAGGGCCGGGTGGGCCCCATGTACGCGGGCGGCTTCCACGGCTGGGCCCAACTCGTCGCCGACGGCGTGAAGTTCGCGCAGAAGGAAGACATCGTGCCGAGCGGTGCCGACCGCCGGGTCTTCCAACTGGCCCCCGCCGTCGCGCTGTTGCCGTACCTCGTCGTGCTGATCGTCATCCCGGTCGGGGAGGGCGACGCCGTCGGCCAGGTCGTCGACGCCGGCGTCTTCTTCGTGCTCGCCGTGATGGGCGTGGGCGTGCTGGGCTCGCTGATGGGCGGGTGGGCCTCCGCCAACAAGTTCTCGCTCCTCGGCGGGCTCCGCACCGCGGCGCAGCTCCTCGCCTACGAACTCCCGATGCTGCTGGCGGCGGCCTCCGTCGCGATGGCCGCGGGCACGCTTTCCCTCCCGGGCATCCTGGACGCCTGGCAGTGGTGGTGGCTGCCGTGGCAGATCATCGGCGGGCTCGTCTTCTTCACCGCCGGTCTCGCGGAGCTCCAGCGGCCGCCGTTCGACGCCCCCGTCGCCGACTCCGAGATCATCTTCGGTGCCTACACCGAGTACACGGGACTGCGGTTCGCGCTCTTCCTGCTCGCCGAGTACGCGGGCATCGTGGTGCTCTCCGCGCTGACCGCCGTGCTTTTCCTGGGCGGCTGGCACGGCCCGTCAGCGGGTGAACTCGGCTGGGTGTGGACGCTGCTCAAGACGGCGCTCCTCGCCTTCGTCGTCATCTGGCTGCGTGTGAGCTATCCGCGGCTGCGTGAGGACCAGATCCAGCGCATGGCCTGGACCGTGCTCGTACCGCTCGCCCTGTTCCAGATCGCCCTCACCGGCGTCGTCAAGGTGGTGATCCAGTAATGCCCGTGCCCGGCTCCGGACTCGCCAAGGGCCTGGCCGTCACCCTTCGTACGATGACGCGCCGGTCGGTCACCGCGCAGTACCCCGACTCCCTGCCCGAACTGCCGCCCCGCAGCCGCGGGGTGATCGGGCTCTTCGAGGAGAACTGCACGGTCTGCATGCTGTGCGCCCGCGAGTGCCCCGACTGGTGCATCTACATCGACTCGCACAAGGAGACGATGCCCGCCGCCACTCCCGGGGGGCGCGAGCGCAGCCGCAACGTCCTCGACCGCTTCGCGATCGACTTCGCGCTGTGCATGTACTGCGGCATCTGCATCGACGTCTGCCCCTTCGACGCGCTGTTCTGGTCACCGGAGTTCGAGTACGCCGAGACCGACATCCGCGACCTCACTCACGAGCGGGACAAGCTGCGTGAGTGGATGTGGACGGTGCCGGAGCCGCCCCCGCTGGACTCCGCGGCCGAAGAGCCCAAGGAGCTCGGAGCGGCGCACAAGGCGGCGGACAAACTCGCGGCGCAGCAGGCCGAGTCCGCACAGGAGTCCGCGACGGAACCCGCAGGGTCATCCGCGACGGAATCCGCCCAGGAGGCCGGGACGGGCCCCTCCGGTCCCTCGGCGCACTCCGGTCCCTCGGCACCGTCCGGGACGGAACAGGACGAGCAGGAGGGCGACCGGTGAACTTCGCCGCCGCGGCCGCCCATCCCGGGTTCCTCTCACCCACAGGGGTCGAGATCGTCTTCGTGCTCGTCGGGCTGGCCACCTTCGGCGCCGCGCTCGTCACCGTCACCACCAGGCAACTCGTGCACGCCGCCCTGTGGCTGGTGGCGGCGCTCGGAGGGGTCGCCGTCGAATACCTGCTGCTGACGGCCGAGTTCATCGCCTGGGTCCAGGTCCTGATCTACGTGGGCTCGGTGGTCGTACTCCTCCTCTTCGGGCTGATGCTCACCAAGGCGCCGATAGGGCCCTCGCCCGACGCCGACTCCGGCAACCGGTGGATCGCGCTCTTCGTCGCCGTCGTCTCGGCGGCGACCCTCGTCACCCTCGTCGTCGACGCCTTCCGCACCACCTGGATCGACCTGGACGTACCGGCGAAGGGATCGACCCGGGTGACGGGCGAGGCACTCTTCCGCGGCTGGGTGCTTCCGTTCGAAGCGCTGTCCGTACTGCTGCTCGCGGCGCTCGTCGGTGCCATAGTCCTCTCCCGGAGGGCGGCGCCGGAGAAGAAGCAGGAGGGGCAGCGCTGATGCATCTCGCCTACCCGGCCGTACTCGCAGCCCTGCTCTTCTCCACCGGTGTCTACGGCGTCCTCGCGCGCCGCAACGCCATCCTCATGCTGATGTCGGTCGAGTTGATGCTCAACGCCGTCAACCTCAACCTCGTCGCCTTCGACGCCTGGCTCCGCGAGGAGCTCCACACGGGGCAGGCGCTCGCGCTCTTCACCATCGCCGTCGCCGCGGCCGAGATCGGCATCGGCCTCGCCATCGTGCTGCTCGTGTACCGCAGCCGGGGTAGCTCCGACATCGACCGGCTCAGAGACCTCCGCGAGGGCGGCCCCGGCACGGACGGGGACGAAGCGGCGGCCGCCGTCCATGAACCCGGCAGCCACGAACCCGCCGTCCACGGCCGTGACGCGGGCGGGAGAACGAGCGGCACTTCGAGCGCGACGGCAACCACCGACAGCGGGAGGCAGACAGCGTGAGCACCACGACCCTGGCCGCCCTCGTCCCCCTGCTGCCCTTCCTGGGTGCCGTCGCGGGACTGCTCACCGGGCGGCGCGCCCCCGGCTTCGCCCGGCCGCTGGCAGTGCTGCCCACTCTCCTCGCCACGGCGTTCGCCATCACGGTCGCCGTGCGGCAGGGCGGCGGAGAGCCCCTCAAGGCGGCGACCGAGCTCACACCGACGGGCTCCGCCGCCCTCCCCGTCCAACTCGCCCTGCAACTGGACGGGTTCGCCGTACTCGTCGCCGTACTCGTCGGTGTCGTCGCCTCCTGCGTGCAGCTGTACTCGACCGGCTATCTGCGCGAGGACCCGCGCTACGCGAGCTACGCCGCCTTCGTCTCCCTCTTCACCGCCGCCATGCTGCTCGTCGTCTACGCGGACGACCTCATCGTGCTGCTCGTCGGCTGGGAGGTCATGGGCATCTGCTCGTACTTCCTCGTCGGGCACTACTGGGAGACGCACGTCGCACGGGACGCGTCGATCAAGGCGTTCCTCGTCACCAAGCTCGGCGACGTGCCGTTCCTCATCGGCATCTTCGTGCTGGCCACCGAGGCGGGCACCTTCCGCATCAGCGGCATCACCGGCAAACTCACCTCCCAGCTCGCCCAGTTCGAGCTGACGCACCCCACCGTCGTCGCGCTGCTGCTGCTCGCGGGCATCGCGGGCAAGTCCGCGCAGTTCCCGCTGCACACCTGGCTGCCGGACGCGATGGCCGGCCCCACGCCCGTCTCCGCGCTGATCCACGCGGCCACGATGGTCGCCGCCGGCGTGTACGTGGTCGCCCGGCTGCTGCCCGTCTTCGCCGCCTCGGCCGCCGCGCTCGTCGTGCTGGCGGTGATGGCGGCGGTCACCATCGTCGGATCGGCCCTCGCCGCGCTCGCCCAGGACGACATCAAACGCGTCCTGGCCTACTCGACGATCGGCCAACTCGCCTACATGGCCGGGGCGCTGGCCGTCGCCGACCGGGGCGCCGCCGTCTTCCACCTCCTCACCCACGGCGCCTTCAAGGCACTGCTGTTCCTCGCCGCGGGCGTCGTCATCCACGCGGCGGGCACCAACTCGCTCGCAGCCATGGCCCGCATGGGCGGCCTCGCCAAGATCGCGCCGGACGCCTGCTGGACGATGACGATCGGTCTGCTCGCACTCGCCGCCGTGCCCCCCTTCAGCGGCTTCTTCTCCAAGGAGGCGGTGCTCGGCGCCGCGGAGCACGCCGCGTTCGGCGAGGCGCACGGCAGCGGCGTCACCCCGGCCGGGGGCTGGATCGTGCTCGTGGCGGGAATGCTCGGCGCGCTGCTGACCGCCGCGTACGCGACTCGCCTGTGGCTGCTCGCGTTCCGCGGCGAGGGGCCGCGCGAGACGGCCGAGGAACAAGGACGTGAACCGGTCGTCATGAACGCCGTGTTGTGGGTGCTGGCCGTGCCGTCCCTCGCGCTCGGACTCGCCTTCGGCGTGCTGCCCGAATGGTTCGACAGCGAATCCCTCGCCCCCACCCTGCCGACGTCCGTCCTCGCCACCGGCCTGGCCTTCGCCGGCGGTCTGGTGATGTACGCCGCCTGGCGGCACACCACCGCGCTCGCCGCCTCCCGCGCGCCCATGGGCGCCGTGGCCGCACACCCGCAAGGCGACCCGGCCCTCTCCGAGGCCGAGGCCATCGCCACGCACGAACCCGCCTACGGGGACATCGCCTCCGCCCCCGACCCCGCCGACCCGGGACGCCTGCTGCTCGGCCCCCTGCACGAACCGGCCGCGCACGGCTTCCGCCTGGACGCCGTCTACAGCGCGCTGTTCGTGCGCCCCACAAGGGCCGCTGCCCGCCTGGTGCGCTTCGTCGACCGCGAGGTCGTCGACACCTACGTACGAGGAGCGGGCCTCGGCCCCCGGCTGCTCGGCGACCTCGTGCGCCGGACGCAGACCGGCAACACGCAGACCTATCTCGGCGCAATCGTCGTGGGGTCGCTGCTGCTCACCGTGGCCGTCGTCCTCGTCGCCGCCGGAACCGGAGGGGCCTGACAGTGATCACGATCGGCAACACCGCCATGCAGGCGCTTCTCATCGCCGTCGTCGTCCTTCCCCTGCTCGGGTCGGTCGCAGCCCTGCTGCCGGCGCCGCCCGGCCTCAAGGGCCGGAACCCGGCGCAGGCCGTGCTCCGGCACGGCGTCACCGTCACCGGTGTCGTCCTCGCCGCCACCGTGGTCCTCGCGCTCGGCTTCGACACCGGCAGGGCGGACACCGTGCAGGCCGAGTCGGACGCGGAGTGGATCCCCTCCCTCGGCGTCCACCTCCACCTCGGGGTCGACGGCGTCTCGCTGCCGCTGCTCGTGCTGACCGCCCTGCTCACCTTCCTCTGCGCGCTCCACAGCTACGGCACCGACACCAAGGCCGCGCCCGCCGGTCCGGACGGGGAGGCGACATCGGGCTCGGCCGCGTCGGCGCACGCGGGTCCGGAGGGGGACGGCAAGGCCGCTCGGGACGGTGACGACGACGGCGACGCGGACGCGGGCGCTGCCGGGGACGCCGACGCCGCCGACGCCGCCGCCGCCGACGCGAACGCCCCGGGCCCGGACGCCGGCGCCGGCGCGACCGCCAAGAAGGACACCCCGCAGGCCGCCCCCGCCCGGAGCAACAGCGGCCCGCAGGCGTTCGTCGCGCTGATCCTGCTCCTCGAGGCCGGAACGCTCGCCACTTTCGCCGCGCTCGACCTGGTGCTCTTCTTCCTCGCCTTCGAGACCGTGCTCGTCCCGATGTACTTCCTCATCTCCCGCTGGGGCGTCGCCGAGCCCCGTGAACGCGGCCGCGCCGCATGGAAGTTCATCCTCTACACGCTGCTCGGCTCCGTCGTGATGCTGCTCGGCCTGCTCCTCGTCGGCCTCAAGAGCGGCACCTTCGACATGGTGGCGCTGGCCACCGGCAGTCACCCCGCGCTCAGCGGAACCACGCAGATCCTCGCCGTGCTGGCGATCGGCACCGGCCTCGCCGTGAAGACCCCGATGTGGCCGCTCCACAGCTGGCTGCCCGATGCCCACACCGCGGCACCCACCGTCGGCTCGGTCCTGCTGGCAGGCGTCCTGCTGAAGATGGGCACCTACGGCTTCGTACGCATCCTGCTGCCGATCGCGCCCGAGGGAATGCGCACCTTCGCCCCGTACCTCGGCGCCCTCGCCGTGACGGGCATCGTCTACGGGTCGCTGGTCTGCCTCGCCCTCGCGCGCCGCGGCGCCAACGGCGACCTCAAGCGGCTCATCGCGTACTCCTCCGTCGGGCACATGGGCTTCGTGCTGCTCGGCATCGCCTCCATGACACCCACCGGCGTCAACGGCGCCCTCTTCGCGAACATCGCGCACGGCCTCATCACCGGCCTGCTCTTCTTCCTCGTCGGCGGACTCAAGGAGAGGACGGGCAGCACGGACCTCGACACCCTCGCGGGCGGCACCGGCGGCGCGCTGTACGGCACCCTCCCGCGCTTCGGCGGGCTCCTCGCCTTCGGCGCCGTCGCGTCCCTCGGGCTGCCCGGACTCGCCGGGTTCTGGGGGGAGATGCTGGCGCTGCTCGGCTCCTACGACCCGGCCGCCGGCATCGACCGCCCGACGTTCGTCACCTACATGGCGATCGGCGCCTTCGGCACCCTGCTGACCGCCGCGTACATGCTCGTCGTCGTGCGCCGCGTCTGCATGGGCGACCCCCTGGAGGCCCGCGAAGCCCCCGAGGTCCGCGAACGCCCCGAACTCCAGGGCCCGAAGCCGGGCACCGCCGCCGGACCAGAGCAGGCACAGGAGCAGCCCGAGCCGGTGACCGTGCGGCTGCCGGAGCTGCGCGGCTACGAGTACGCGTCGTGGACGCCACTCGTGGTGCTCACCGTCGCCGCCGGGCTGTGGCCCGCGCTCCTCCTCGGACTCACCGACCCGGCCGTGCAGAACCTCCTGCCAGGAGTGACCCGATGAACGTCCTCGCCCACGGCGCGGCGGAGACCGTGCACGCCGCCCAGCCACTGGACGCCGCCCGGCCCCCGCAGTTCACGGGCCCCGCGGACCTCACGCATCTCGCTGACTCCGCCGTGCAGTCCGTCGACTGGCTCGCCATCTCCCCGCCGACGATCGCCGCCGTGGCCGGACTCGCCGTCCTCGTCGCCGACCTGTTCCTGCCCGAGCGCGGCAAGCGGCTGCTCGGTCCGGCCGCCGCCGTGTCCCTGCTCCTGGCGGCGCTGCCCCTGCTCTTCCTGCGCTCCAGGAACCTGGAGACCTTCTGCCTGCCCGACGGGTCAAGGGCGTGCGCCTACTCCGCCGACACCCTCTCCCTGGTGCTCCAGTTCCTCGTACTGGGCGCCGCGTTCGTCACCGCGCTGCTGTCGATGCCTGCGGTGCGCGACCTCGGGCTGCCGGCCGGCGAGTACTGGTTCCTGCTGCTCTCCGCCACCGCCGGCGCCGCCCTCGTCCCGGCCTCCCGTGACCTGGTCACCCTCGTCATCGCACTGGAGACGGCCTCGCTGCCCGCCTTCGCGCTCGTCGGACTGCGCCGCGGAAGCCGCGGATCGGCCGAGGCCGCGCTGAAGTTCTTCCTCTCCTCCGTCACCGCGACAGCCGTGACGCTGCTGGGCGCGAGCTTCCTCTACGCCGTCACCGGAACCCTCTACTTCCGCGGCATCAGCGAGGGCCTCAGCAGGGCCGACCCGCAACTGGAGGCCCTGGGCAGCGCGGGCATCGCCCTCACACTCGTCGGCTTCGCCTTCAAGGCGGCGGTGGTCCCCTTCCACTTCTGGGTTCCGGACACCTATGTGGGCGCGCCCGTACCCGTCGCCGCGTTCCTCTCCGTCGTCGGCAAGACGGCGGGGATCTCCGGCCTCATCCTCCTCCTCGTCCAGGCGTTCTCGTCCCGCGCGGAGCTGTGGGGCACGGCCCTCGCCGTACTCGCGGCCGTCACGATGACCGCGGGCAACGCCGCCGCGCTGCGCCAGGGCGCCGACCGTGCGCACGGTGCCGTACGTCTGCTCGCCTGGTCCTCCGTCGGGCAGGCCGGATACCTGCTGGTGCCCCTCGCCGCCGCGGCACCGGACGTCGGCGGCGAGGAACCCTCCGGCACGGCCCTGTCCACCGTCGGCGCCACCGTTGCCTACCTCCTGATGTACGCGGCGGTGAACCTCGGCGCCTTCGCCGTCGTCGCACACATCAGCCGCACCAGCAGAGCCAACCGCCTGGCCGACTACCGCGGCCTGTACACGGCCCACCCGGTCGCCGCCCTGGCACTCGCCTTCTTCCTGCTCTGCCTGGCAGGCCTGCCGCCGGGCGTGATCGGCCTCTTCGCGAAGCTCGCGATCTTCTCCACCGCCATCGGCAACGGGCTGGGCTGGCTGGCCGTGATCATGGCCGTGAACGTGGTGATCGCCCTCTTCTACTACCTGCGCTGGACCGCCCTCGCCTTCCGGGCCCCGACGGCCGCCGTCGCCGTGCCGCATGCCGGGGAAGGGCAGCAGCGGACCCGCATGGCGCCGCCACTGGCCGCCGGGATCGCGCTCACCGCTGCCGCCGGTGTGGCCCTGTCGGTCGACCCGGATCTGGTGCTCACCTTCACAGCCGGGGGCCTTCGGTAGCGGCGCCCCGTACCGGGGAACCGACGGGACCGGGGGGCGGAAGGCCCGGCAGGGCCGTACGGGGGACGGCGTCCCCTGCAGGGAACTGTTGTCCGGCTCCCCGCGTTGACCAGGGCGAAGAGGTTCCACCGAACCGTGGCACGACCACGCGGCTCAGGGTTCCCCTGCTGCACCACTGGAGGGCGTACTGTGCACCGGCACAACGGGCTGAGGACAGCGCTGCTCCTCGGGGGACTGTCGGCACTCATCATCGTCATCGGCAGCTTCTTCGGCCGTGCGGGCCTCGTCGTCGCGCTGGTGGTGGCCCTCGGCACAAACGGCTACGCGTACTGGCGCAGCGACAAGATCGCCCTGCGCGCGATGCGTGCCCGCCCGGTCAGCGAGTTCGAGGCGCCGCAGCTGTACCGGATGGTGCGAGAGCTGTCCACGGCGGCCCGCCAGCCGATGCCCCGCCTGTACATCTCGCCGACCCGGGCGCCGAACGCCTTCGCCACCGGCCGCAACCCGCGCAACGCGGCCGTCTGCTGCACCGACGGGATCCTCCGCCTGCTCGACGAGCGTGAGCTGCGCGGCGTCATCGGTCATGAGCTGAGCCACGTCTACAACCGGGACATCCTCATCTCCTCGGTCGCCGGGGCCCTCGCCTCGGTGGTGATGTTCCTCGTCAACTTCGCCTGGCTGATCCCCTTCGGCCGCGGCGACGACGACGATGGGCCGGGCCTCTTCGGCATGCTGCTGATCATGATCGTGGGGCCCCTCGCGGCCACCGTCATCCACCTGGCCGTCTCCCGCTCCCGCGAGTACGAGGCGGACGCGTCCGGAGCGCAGCTCACCGGCGACCCGCTCGCCCTCGCCTCCGCGCTGCGCAAACTCGAAGCGGGCACCAGGCAGTTGCCGCTGCCGCCGGAACCGAGGCTGGAGACGGCGAGCCACATGATGATCGCGAACCCCTTCCGCCGCGGAGACGGCGTGACCCGCCTCTTCTCCACGCACCCGCCGATGGCCCAGCGGGTCGCGCGCCTGGAGCGCATGGCGGGGCGACGCGGGTAGAGGGCGGGGATGCCGGGCGTGGCCGGGCATTCAGCGAGCGCCGGGGCGTGATGTGCGCCACGTACGAAACTGTTTCGTTTCGCAGTGCCCAGGGGTATGGTCGCGCTGTACGAAACAGTTTCGTTCGGAAAGGAGTGGCGCTCATGGCTGACGCCGCGGGGCCGCGCCGCAGCCGGATCACCCCCGAGCGTGAGTCCGAGCTGTACGCGGCCGTGCTCGACCTGCTCCGCGAGGTCGGCTACGACACCCTCACCATGGACGCCGTCTCCACCCGCACCCGGTCCAGCAAGGCCACCCTCTACCGCCAGTGGGGCGGCAAGGCCGAGCTCGTCGTCCGGGCCCTGCGCCACCAGAAGCCGCACAATCTCGCCGACATCGACACCGGGTCCCTCCGGGGCGACTTCCATGAGCTGGCCCTGCGCCAGGACGACTGCCAGATGGAGCAGCACCACGCGCTGATGCGGGGTCTGGCCATGGCGGTGCACGGAAACCCCGATCTGCTCCAGGCCTTCCGGGAGTTGCTGATCGAACCGGAACTGGAAGAGATGCGCGTGATACTGCGACGTGCCGTGGAGCGGGGCGAAGTCCGCGCGGACAACCCCGCGTTCGACTACGTCGTCCACATGATGGTCGGCGCCTTCGCGGCCCGGACGTTGATCGACGGGCTGCCGCCCACCCAGGACTTCATCCTCTCGTACACCGACGCCGTGGTTCTCCCCGCCCTCGGCGCCTGACCCTCCCCAAGCGCCACCCGCGGCACCTGACGCGACCGCTCACGTCGTCGGGCCGATGCCCCCTGCCCTTGCACGACCACGACCTGACCGGGAGTAAGTTCTCGTGGCCACATTCCTCTCCAAACTGGGCCGATTCGCCTTCCGGCGACGGCACTTCGTCGCACTGATCTGGGTGACGTTGCTGACCCTCGCGGGTGCGGGCGCCGCACAGGCGCCCGCAGCGGGATCGGCGTCCTTCTCGATTCCCGGCACCGAGGCGCAGAAGGCCTTCGATCTGCTGGATGACCGCTTCCCCGGCTCCAGCGCGGACGGAGCCACCGCACGTGTCGTCTTCAAGGCACCCGGCGGTGAGAAGATCACCGCTCCCGGCAACAAGGCCACCGTCCAGCAGGCCGTCAAGGAACTCGGCACCGGCGCCGAAGTCGCCTCCGTGGCCGACCCGTTCCGGACCAAGGCCGTCAGCAAGGACGGCACACTCACCTATGCGCAGGTGTCGTACGAGGTCCCCGGCATGGAGCTGGAGGAGTCCTCGCGCGACGCGCTTCAGGACGTCGCCCAGGACGCCCGGGACCAGGGGCTGACCGTGGAGGTCGGCGGTGACGCGCTCAACACCGTTCCCGAGACGGGCGCCACAGAGGTCATCGGGATCACCGTCGCCGCGATCGTGCTGCTCATCACCTTCGGCTCGCTGGTCGCGGCCGGGCTTCCACTGCTCACCGCTCTGATCGGCGTCGGCATCGGGATCTCCACGATCACCGCCCTGGCGAACACCCTCGACCTGGACTCCACCACCTCGACGCTCGCGATGATGATCGGCCTCGCCGTCGGCATCGACTACGCCCTCTTCATCGCCTCCCGGTACCGCGCCGAACTCGCCGAAGGCCGAGAAGGCGAGGACGCGGCCGGACGCGCCGTCGGTACCGCCGGCTCCGCCGTGGTCTTCGCCGGTCTCACCGTCGTGATCGCACTCGTCGGCCTCGCCGTGGTCGACATTCCCATGCTGACGAAGATGGGCGTCGCGGCCGCGGGCACCGTGGCCATCGCGGTCCTCATCGCGCTCACCCTGATCCCGGCGCTGCTGGGATTCGCCCGCAAGAGGGTGCATCCCGCGGGTGCCAGGCGAAAGCAGCCGGACGGCGCGGACAACGAGGCTCCGAACCCCCAGGACAAGCCGAACACGGGCACCCGCTGGGCGCGTTTCGTCGTCCGCCGGCCCGTCACCGTGCTGCTGCTCGGAGTCCTCGGCCTCGGCGCCGCCGCGATCCCGGCCGGTTCGCTCGAACTCGGCCTGCCGGACGACGGTTCCCAGCCCACCGACACCACGCAGCGCAAGGCGTACGACTTGCTCTCCGACGGCTTCGGCCCGGGCTTCAACGGGCCGCTGATGGTCGTCGTCGACGCCCGCTCCAGCGACGACCCGAAGGGCGCCGTCAAAGAGGTGACCGAAGAAGTCCGGGGCCTCGACGACGTCCTCACGGTGACCCCGGCCAGGTACAACAAGCCCGGCGACACCGCGATGATCACCGTGATCCCGGACTCCAAGCCCTCGTCGACCGAGACCGAGGACCTGGTACAGGGCATCCGTGGCGCAGGCAAGGACATAAGTTCGGGCACCGGCGCGGAGGTGCTGGTCACCGGCGCCACCGCGATGAACATCGACGTGTCGCAGAAGCTGGACGACGCACTCGTGCCGTACCTGGCGCTCGTCGTGGGCCTGGCTTTCCTGCTGCTGATCGTGGTCTTCCGCTCGGTCCTGGTGCCGCTCAAGGCCGCGCTCGGCTTCCTGCTCTCCGTGCTCGCCGCGCTCGGCGCCGTCGTCGCGGTCTTCCAGTGGGGCTGGCTCGCCGATCTGCTGGCCGTCGAGGAGACAGGCCCCGTCATGTCGATGATGCCGATCTTCATGGTGGGCGTCGTATTCGGCCTGGCGATGGACTACGAAGTCTTCCTGGTCACGCGCATGCGAGAGGCGTACGTACACGGGGAGTGGCCGCGCGAGGCGATCGTGACCGGATTCCGGCACGGGGCCCGGGTGGTCACCGCCGCGGCCGTCATCATGATCGCGGTGTTCTCGGGCTTCATCGGATCGAGCGATTCGATGGTCAAGATGATCGGTTTCGGACTGGCCGTCGCCGTCTTCTTCGACGCGTTCATCGTGCGCATGGCCCTCGTCCCAGCCGTACTGGCGCTGCTCGGCAAGGCCGCCTGGTGGCTGCCCGAGTGGTTCGGCCGGATGCTGCCCGCCGTCGACATCGAGGGCGAGGGCCTGCGGGACGTCCCAAACGCCCCGCGGCCCCCGGAACCCGCCGGTCCGATCCCGCGGCCCTCCGGGCGCGAACTCGTGCCCGTGGGGGCCGGTGCGCCGGCATCCGATGCCGGGCGGCTCGCCACGGCACAGGAGCAGTCCGCCCGGCAGCCGGCGGGTGTGGCATCCGAGTCGGCAGAGGGGCCGTACGGGCAGGCCGGACACGGTGTCCGCGGCACCATCCGTGATGCCCGCGGTACCGGCCTCGCGCGGGCCGCGGTCACGTTGATCTCACTCGGCGGACAACAGCTGGGCCGCTCCGTCGCGCATGCCGACGGTACATACGCTCTGGACGTCCCCGGACCCGGCAGCTACGTACTGATCGTGGCGGCAGAGCGGCACCGGCCGCAGGCGTCCACGGTCGTCGTGGGCGACTCGGCGTCGGCTCACGACGTCGTGCTATCCGGTACGGGCGGCCTGACCGGTCTGGTGCGTGGTGCCCCTTACGGACTGCCGGTGCCGAAGGCGGTGGTCGTGGTGACCGACGTTCAGGGCGACGCACTGGCCACCGCGACCACGGGCGAGCGCGGCGACTTCCGCTTCGACGAGCTGACGGCCGGTGCGTTCACACTCGCTGTGAACGCACCGGGATATCGCCCCACGGCGCGGCAGGTGGAGATGGACGGACAGGGCATGACCCGTATCGACATCGAACTGGCGGCGGGTGCGCGGGTGCAGGGCACCGTGCGTGCCGGCGCGCACAACGAGCCGCTGCGGGACGCGCGGGTCACGCTGGTCGACGCGGCGGGCAATGTGGTCGCCACCTCCACAACCGGCGAGGACGGCGCGTACGCCTTCACAGACCTGGACGCCGGCGACTACTCGGTCATCGCCGGCGGCTATCCGCCGATGGCGACCGCGCTGCACGTCGAAGGGCCGGGCGTGGACGGCTTCGACATCGAACTGCACCACCCGGACGAGTAGTTGGCACACCCGGGATTCCCGCCGTGACCGGAACGCGGCGCGCGACGCGAACGGAGCGCGCGCCGCCCCGGCTCACGGGAACGGTCGGGACACCGCGTACCTCGATGCCGTGACCCGGTCGCTCAGCGGTAGTTCACGAACTGCAGCGGGAAGTCGAAGTCCTTCCCCTTCAACAGCGCGATGATCTCCTGCAGATGATCGCGGCTCTTCGAGGAGACCCGCAGTTCGTCGCCCTGCACCTGGGCCTTGACACCCTTCGGGCCCTCGTCGCGGATGACCTTCGCGATCTTCTTGGCCTCGTCCTGCGCGATGCCTTCCTTCAGCGTCGCGAAGATCTTGTACTCCTTGCCGGAGGACTGCGGCTCGCCCGGGTCCAGCGCCTTGAGCGAAATCCCGCGCTTGACCAGCTTGGACTGGAAGATGTCGAGAACGGCCTTCACCCGCTCCTCGGCATTGGCCCGCATCTCGATCCGCTCGCCCGACCATGCGATCGAGGCGTCCACGCCGCGGAAGTCGTAACGCTGCGAGATCTCCTTGGCGGCCTGGTTGATGGCGTTGTCAACCTCCTGCCGCTCGACCTTCGAGACGATGTCGAAACTGGAGTCCGCCATGGTGAGTTGGCTCCTCATGATTGATCCGTCAGAGAAGCGGTCCGCGACGCGCACCGCGCGGTCAGCCTAGCCACTGAGCAGCGCCCGCACCCCTGATCAACCGGGTGGCGAAGCACCCCGGGTCATCGGGTATGGTTTACACCGTTGCCACGGAGCACCGCCCAAAGGCGGGGCGGGCAGCGATCCCAGGCGGTGTGCCCGAGCGGCCAAAGGGAGCAGACTGTAAATCTGCCGGCTCAGCCTTCCTAGGTTCGAATCCTAGCGCCGCCACAGACGAAGATCCGGCCCCTGACCGAGCATGACGGTCAGGGGCCGGATCGTTTGCGATCAGCGTGGAACGCCGCGGCTCCTTCCCCTGCCGCGGCTGCCTCGTCAAGCACGCGGGGCACGGTCCGCAGCCAGTCCCGCCAGCGTGGTGCGATCAGGGCGGCGATCTCGTCGTAGCCTCCGGCACCGGGGTGGGCGCCGTCGCCGGCGCGGACTTCCGTTCTCCATACGGCACTGCTGCGCAACCGCTGGTGCACAGGGACGTAAGGAACGCAGGCCTCGCGGCAGACTCGGGCGAACCGCTCGTCGAGCAGGGCAATGCGGGCATTGTGTGCATCGTCGTCGACGGGCGGTGGGGCAACCACCAGGGCGGGCCACCCCTGGTCTGCGCACTGCCGAAGGATCTGAGTCAGGTTGGCGGACGACTCGTCGGGTGCGACGCGCGGGCGGCCTTCTTCAAGTGCGGTGTCATTGACCCCGAATGACAGGACGACCCGCGGATCAGCGCCGTCGTGCAGTCTCTGAGCGCACTCGTACTGCCAGCGAGCGAGGATGTCGGAGGAAGTCTGGCGCCGCACACCAAGGTTGTATGTGGTGACCGGTCGTCCGTCGGTGAATGTGCGGGCTGCTAGTCGTCCGGCCCAGCCGAGGCAGAGGGGGTCGCCGAGGCCGGCGACGAAGGAGTCCCCGACGAAGCAGACTCGCAGATCACGAATCACGCAAGGATCGTGGCCCTGCTGGGAGTCGGCACGGGGGAACAGGACCATCCGCCCTCCTCGATCGCATACAAGTACCTTATCGTGTATGGGTATTCGCGTGCTCTCGTTTCGCTCACCCGGAGCCGTCACGCTGAACGGCATCGGCGGGCTCGCTCAGAGAGACTCTCGCGCCAGGTCCTTCAGCGCCGCCATCGCATGAGCGGTCCGATCGTGCGGCACGAACAAGTGATCGTGATGGAAGCCGGCAACCACATTGCAGCTCAAGCCGGAATCGGCGAGCTTCCGCGCCACGGCAGCTGTCAGACCGACCGCTTCGAGCGCCGAGTGAACCCTCAGCGTGATCCATCCCGCCACGTAGTCGTAGGCCAGTCCGGCCCGATCTGCTTCCCGCCGTGGCAGGACCAGCGTCAGGCCCTCCTGCTCGGCGACCGTGACGACGGGCGTCACGCCGGGAGGTACGGCGCCGGCTTCGACCGTGGTGAACACATAGGGGCCCGGCTGCAGCTCGGGGCTCATCCCGGCGAGCAGTTTTCGCAGGTCGTTCTCACCGGGCACGATCAACACCTTTCACACAGCGGCAACTTGCATCTTCCCTGTGCTGCCGATGTCCGACGAGCGGTCACGCCGCAGCCCGGCCGATCCGGACCGCCGAAACCGGCCGCCGGCCAGTGTGATCGCAGGGTCGCAGCTTGTCGGGCCGGCCGGCCACGCACTCGAACCCGCCGCGCCGGCCTGCCCGGACCCGCAGATTCTGAAGGGACCGGAACGCCCGGTGGGCGACGGCCCGTTGCGGCAGAACACACACAGCCCGAGCGGCGCCCGGGCGTGCGTGCCGCCTCTCGAGCTCGAACGTCACATCGTGCCGCTCACGGTCACCGGCACCTTGTTGGTGACGATGTCGAAGACCGGGGAGCGGCGTTGGGCGGTCTCGATGAGCTGCCGTACCTGCTCCTCGCCGCCGTCGCAGTCGATCTTCATGTCGACGCGTATCCCCTCGTACCCGTTGCGTATGTCCTCGTCCATGCCGAGGAAGCCGCGCAGGTCGAGGTCTCCTTCGAGGCTCGACTCCACCCGGCGCACATCGATGCCCTTCGCGGCGGCGTGGTAGACGAGCGACGTCGTGAGGCATGCCGCCAGCGCGTGGAGCAGGGCCTCGGTCGGGTTGGGGCCCTCGTCGTGTCCGAGCAGCGGGAGCGGTTCGTCGGAGTCGAATGTGAACGTCCGCTTCCGGGTGCTGTCCTCGGCGCCCGCGCTGCGGAAGGACGCGAGGGCGGAACGGTTGTGAGCCCCGTCCAGCCACTCGTTCGAGGCGCGGAACTGGAAGTCGGCACAAGTCACGTCAGTGTCGATCGCTTCGATCGTTGCTTTCAGCCGCTCGGTGTCGACTCCGTTGACGATTGAGGCGGGAGCCTGTGCGGAGGCCATTTTCGGTCACCTCTCCAATGCGGTGGCGAGTGGTGAGGTCGCGACCACGGCCCGGAGCTGTGCCGGGCCAGTGCCACGGCTTCTCTCCTCCGATGCTGGGCGCGGAAGGTCCCGCAAGGAAGGGCCACCCGACCCGGAAGGGGGGCCACTGGGCCTGTGGCCGGGACCATCGGGCCCGGTTCTCGGAGGGGGCGCCGCGTCAGCCGCCCTTCGTGGCCCGGATCGAGTACATCAGCGGCAGGCTCGGGTGCCCCGCCGGCAGGCGGAAGCCCCCGGAGACACACGTCTCCATCCCGGGGAAGCGCCTGAAGACCAGGGTGTCGTGCTCGTGCAGGAACTCGATCCGCAGCCCGGCCTGCGCCAGCGCCGTCACCACCTCGCCGAGCGGATGCTGCCACTCGACCGTGACGGTCTTCCCCAGCGGAGGACCGTCGGTGTACGTGTACGGCAGGTCCCGTGTCTCACCGCGGGCCTGGAAGTAGTCGCTCTCGACCGTCCTTGCGTCCTCGGCCAGCAGCTCGGTCAACGGGTGGAACTCGGCGAGGTACAGCGTCCCTTGCTCTTCGAGCAGGGAGGCCACGACCTTCGCCCACTCACTCAGGTCCGGCAGCCAGACCAGGGCACCCAGGCCCGTGTAGACGATGTCGAAGCGTTCGCCGCCGAGGGCCTCGCGTGCCCTGTACACGTCCGAGACGAGGAACCGCGCACGATCCGTCATGCCGGTGTCCCCGGCCAGTCCTCGAGCGGTGCGCACGGCCTCGGCGGAGAAGTCCAGCCCGGTGACGTACGCACCGCGCCGTGCCCACGAGAGGGTGTCCTGCCCCATGTGGCACTGCAGATGGACCAGCCGACGGCCCGTCACGTCGCCCACTTCGGAGATCTCGAACGGCCGCAGCGTGCACGCCCCGGCCCGGAACCCCGGAAGGTCGTAGAAGTTGCTGGCGGCGTGTATCCGTACGCGGTCGTCCCAGTTCTCCCGGTTGTGGCGGAGCCAGTCCCCGTGGACGGCCGGGTGTCCGACGTCGTTCATGCCGGGACCGTACAGCCCGGCCGTGCGGCCGCGCCCTCGATTTTGCGGCGACGCTGCGGGTCCGGGCAGGGGCCCGGCGTTGGCCGCGGCGCGGTAATGACGCGGGCACGGCGACGGCCCCGGACCAGCTGTGGGGCCCGGGGCCGTCGCCTGCGCGGTGCTACGTGGACATCTGCGATCGTGTGCCCATGCCCGCGCACAGCGCCCAGATGATGAACACGTCCACCGCCAGCGTGATCAGTGCCCAGAGCGGGAAGTAGGGCAGCCACATGAAGCTGGCGATCATGCCCAGGCCGGCAAGGGTTATGCCGACCCATCGGGCCCACGTCGCACCCGTTATCAGCACGGCGATGCCGGCGACTGCTATCGCGGCGCCCAGGAACAGGTGCACCCATCCCCAGCCCGTGAGGCTGTAGTCGAAGGCGTAGCTCTGCGTCGACGCGAAGACGGCGTCCTCCTGCAGGGCCGCCACACCGGATGAGACGGCGAGCAGCCCGCCGAAGAACATCAGCGCGCCGGCCAGCTTCGTCCAGCCGGAGAACATCGCCGGCTTGCCGGTACCGCGTACGGCGGTGCCCGCATGCCCGCCGCCGGCAGCATGAGTTGCCATGTCGGGACCCTCCCTCTTGCAAGGTCTGGCTTCACCTGTTCAGGTGCTTATGTCCTAGTTTGGCAGAATCTCGACAACCTGCGACCGGAGACGTTTTCCCAGCTCAGAGGGCATGAACGGCGCCATGTCCACGCCGCTCCCGACCACCACCGGCCCGCCCCCGACGGCTCGCCGCCCGGCCGACGGCACCGGAAGACGGGAAGCTGATGGCGTGACGCTCGAAGTACTGCCGCTCGCCATCACGACGATTGCCGGACCCCAGATCATCTCCGCGGTCATCCTCACGACCACCCGCGCCCCGTACCGGCTCTCCGGGATGTTCCTCGCGGGATTCATGGTCTCCGTGCTCGCCGGAACCGCAGCCGCCTACGGGCTCGCACAGTTGCTGGACTTCGGCGACTCCGGCCACTCGCAGAGCCGGGGGTCGATCGGCCGCATCATCCAGTACGTGCTGGTGGGCCTCCTGGTGGTGCTGGCCGTCAAGAACTACCTGGGGCGGCGCACCGCCGAGCCGCCCAAGTGGCTCGGTGCGCTGCTCACCGCGAGCCCTGCGAAGGCGTTCAGGGTGGGTCTGCTCCTGGTGGCCCTGATGCCTTCCGACATCCTGGTCATGCTCACCGTGGGCATCTCGCTGCGCAGCGACCCGGACGGCTACTGGGGAGGACTGCCCTTCTTCGGCGCCGTCCTGTTGCTCATCGCGCTGCCCCTGATCACCTTCACCGTCTTCCACCGCCGGATGGCGACGGCCATGCCGCGTGTGCGGGACTGGCTCAACTCGCACAGCTGGCTCGTCAACATCTTCTGCTGCGTGATCTTCATCCTGATCATCCTCGGCGGGAGCTGAACGGGCACGGCCGTCCCCGGCACGCGGCCGCGTGCACATACCCTCGATGTTTCCGCCCGGCCGAGGCGGCCAGACGCGTACGAGCCCCGCAGCATCCTCAGGACGGCGGGCGAAGGTCACCAGCAAGGCGGAGGGGTACGAGTGAGCACAGGCGTGACCGGGGGAGACGCCGGAGGAGCGGACGGCGGGAGCGGGTCCGCTCCGCGTGCCGGAACGCTCGCTCCGGCGGCCACGGGGGACGTCCGCGGCGATTCGTGGGCGGCGCGCTTCCGGCCCCGCGCCGGCGAGTGGCGCCTCGCGCTGCGCCGCACCCCCGTCTCCGTCTGGAACGACGACGTCACCGACTGGGCCGCCGCCCTGACGTACTACGCGGTGCTCGCGATCTTCCCCGCCCTGCTCGTGACCGTCTCGGCCGTCGGACTCGCCGGAACGGACGCCACACACGCGCTCATCGCGCGCGTCACGACCGTCCTGCCCGCCGAGTCCGGCGAACTCATGGCGGGCGTACTGAAGGACATGGCCGCACAGAGCAAGGCCGCCTGGCTGCTCGCGGTGTTCGGCACCGCGGGATCGCTCTGGTCCGCGTCCAGTTACCTCAGCGTCTTCCGGCGCGCGCTGCACGCGATGCACCGCGTCGAGGACCACCGGCCGGTGTGGCGGACCGTTCCCCGGATCGTGCTGACCGCGCTGGTGCTGCTCACGCTGCTCGTCTCCAGCGTCTTCGTGCTGATGCTGAGCGGCGAGGTCGCCCGCACGGCAGGAGGGCTCCTCGGCATGGACGACTTCGCCGCCGGCGCGTGGAACACGACGAAGTGGCCGCTGCTGGTGGGCCTGGTAGCGGTGCTCGTGCTGGTCGTCTTCCGCACCGGGCCGGCCGGGACGCGAGGCGTCCGCAAGCGCGCACCGGGCGGTGCGCTCGCCGTGCTGCTGTGGCTCGTGGCGTCACTCGGCTTCGCGCTCTACGCCTCGCACTTCGGCACCTATCACCGGCTGTACGGGTCGCTCGCCGGGATCGTCGTCTTCCTGGTCTGGCTGTGGATGTCCAACCTCGCGCTGCTCGCGGGCGCGCAGTTCAACGCCGAACTCGCCAAGCTGCGCCGCGGCGCGGACAGTTGAGCCTCCCGTGGCGGCCCGGCCCTGCGGCGCGCGTCAGCGCAGCGCGACCTGCGCCACCGCCTCCTCGACGGGCGTGTCACCGCCGACCAGTTCGAGAGTGAGGCCGGCCGTGCCGGGCGCGTGCAGCAGCGCCCCGAGCACCGCCGCGACATCGTCACGCGGCACTTCGGCGCGTCCCGTGTGCTCACCGAGCCGTACCCTGCCCGTACCGGGGCCGTCGGTGAGGCGCCCGGGCCGCAGGACCGTCCAGTCGAGCGCGCCGCGCGCCCGTACGTCGTCGTCCGCGGCTCCCTTGGCCCGCAGATACGTGGCGAACACGGGGTCCATGCCGGGAGGGGGCTCGGTGAGGGCGGCGTCCGCGTTCATGGACGAGACGATGATGTAGCGCCGTACGCCCGCCTGCTCCGCCGCGTCCGCGAACAGCACGGCCGCGGCCCGGTCCACCGTCTCCTTGCGTGCCGCGCCGCTGCCCGGGCCGGCTCCGGCGGCGAAGACCGCGGCGTCGGCGCCCCTCAGATGGCCGGCGACCTCCTCCACGGAGGCCGACTCCAGGTCGCAGACGACCGGTTCCATACCCGCTTCCCGCAGTTCGTCGGCCTGTTCCGGGCTGCGGATGATGCCTGCGGCCTCGTCCCCGCGCCAAGCGAGCAGACGCCCCAGCCGCATTGCGATTTGACCATGTCCACCGGCGATGACTGTGCGCATGCCGTCGACCGTACGTCACCCCCGCTGCGGGACGGGTGGTGAGACACCGTCAGCCCGCGGATGGTCAGCCCTGGGACTGCCTCGGCAGATCGAATTCCGACGTCCCGGTGAAGTCGCAGAACTCGCGCGCCGCGCTGGTGCGTGCGACAACACGCCCCCGGTGCACGACCACTCGGCTGTACGCGAGCGAAAGCGCCCCCGCCAGTTCCGTACCGCGCACGGCCAGCAGCTCCGCGGGGAATCCCGCCTCCACCCGCACCTCGGGGAGGCCCATCGTCGTACGTGCCCGTGAGCAGACCGCGTCGTAGGCGTCCTCCGGGCCGGCCTCGCCGTGCGACGCCAGCAGATAGGCGGCCTCCAGCGGGTCGCCCCTGCCGACCGTGTTGGCCGCGTCCCGCAGCGCTCCGCTTCCCGCCGCAACGGTGACGCCCGCCGCTCTGAGCAGCCGTACGGGCGCCACGCGCGAAGGCGCCGTCTGCGAAGGACGCTCCAGCACGCCGCAGTTGCCCTGCGGCAGGCAGACGACGGTGACCCCCGCGGCGGCCAGCCGCTCGGCCGTTCGGACCGCCGGCTTGTGCGGCATCCGGGCGAGCCCCGCACACGGTCCGATCGCGACCCCCGGGCGCAGCCCACCCGCCGCGGCGGCCAGCCGGGAGAGCCGCGCCGGATCGGCGCCGTCCGTGTGGAGGTCGACGGGGCAGCCGTGCTCGGCCGCGACCTCCAGCACGGCATCCACGTAACCCGCCGGATCGGGGTCGAGGTCGGGGCAGCCGCCGATGACGGAGGCCCCCATCTTCACCGCGTCCCGCAGCATCGACAGGCCGTCCGCGCCCGCGACACCGGTCAGCAGCCGAGGCACCGCCACGGTGCTCAGCTCCACGAGCCCCCGCAGCGCCCGGCGCGCCTGAAGCACCGCCTCCAGCGAGCGCAGGCCCGCGACGTCGCCGATGTGCACATGTGTCCGCGTAGCCGTGGCGCCCAGCCCGAGCTGCTGGAGGGCGGCCTCCGTCGTGCGCCGTTGGACGTCCTCGGGGGCGCTGCGGGGCGGGCCGGCGGAGGCGGGTGAGACGGCTGTCAGTGCGGTGTCGTAGTGGGCGTGTGCCTCCGCGGGCGCCGGGAGCAGCAGGTACCCGGCGAGGTCGACGCGTGTGGCGCCCCCGGACTGCGGACCCTGCGCGAGGCTGCCGGCCGTCCCGACCGCCTCGATGCGGCCGCCGCCCAGGCGGACGTCGACGGTGCGGCCGTCGGCGAGACGGGCGCTGCACAGCATCAGGGGGCGCGGAGAGGCAGCGTCACCGGTGAGGTCGCGAGGCGTGGCGGACTCGCGGGGTGAGGTCTCGGGCGAGTCACGCGGCGGAGAGGCTTCGGCCTTGGGGCCGTCGCTCCCGGCCGTGCCGCCGGGAGGGGCGTCGTCCCGGGATACGGCGTCGCTCCGGGATGCGGGGACGTCACCGGCCGGGTCGCCCTTCGCCGGGCCCTTCGCGGCACCGCCGTCGCCCTGGTTCGCGTCGGATCCGTCGCGCGGGCCTTCGCCGTCGTCCGGCCTCTCTGACTGGCTGTCGGCCATCGCACTCCCCACATCGGCGGATGATCATGATCACGCAGCGTCAGTCGAGAGTAGGCTGCCTCCGGGGCACCGGCGAGGAAGAGGCGAATAGTCGTACTGACGTGGTGCGAGGCCGTGTTGAAGCCTTCGGCGACGCCGGACAAGGCCTTGGAAGTACGCTCCCGGAAGGGGGCTTGACGGGTCCGATACGGATTTCACGTTTGGCTGTCAGGCGTGTAATGTCTTCACCGCTCGCCCCAATAGCTCAGTCGGCAGAGCGTCTCCATGGTAAGGAGAAGGTCAACGGTTCGATTCCGTTTTGGGGCTCTGATGTGTGAGATCTCCCATCGGGAGACGGGGGTCCGCGCATCGTGGCGGTGTAGCTCAGTCGGTAGAGCAAGCGGCTCATAATCGCTGTGTCACCGGTTCAAGTCCGGTCACCGCTACTTCACCGAATGTAGCCGATTGTGGGTTCGGTCCTTCGATCGGCTACTCTTCCTGCTTCTCTGCCCCATCTGTCCGTCAAGGAGCACTCACGTGGCTGCCACCGACGTCCGCCCGAAGATCACGCTGGCCTGCGTGGAGTGCAAGGAGCGGAACTACATCACCAAGAAGAACCGGCGCAACAACCCGGACCGTCTTGAGATGAAGAAGCACTGCCCGCGCTGCAACGCCCACACGGCGCACCGCGAGACGCGCTGAACCAGGCCCTGTCACGAGGCCGTCCCCGCACCGGGGGCGGCCTCGTGTCGTTGCCCGCCGCGGCTCCCGGCCGCTGCCGAAGCTCACGGGCCGGCGGCCGCTGCCTCATCACCGTTCAGGAGGTGACGCGCCCATGGCGCTAGACCAGTCCTTCGTCGGGCGGAGCTATCCGCCCACCACCCCGTACGAGGTGGGACGCGAGAAGATCCGCGAGTTCGCCGAGGCCGTCGGTGACACCAACCCGGCCTACACGGACCCCGCGGCGGCCGAAGTCCTCGGGCACCCCGACGTGATCGCGCCGCCCACGTTCGTCTTCGCCATCACCTTCCGTGCCGCCCGCCAGGTCACCGAGGACCCGCAGCTGGGCCTCGACTACAGCCGAGTGGTGCACGGTGACCAGAAGTTCGCCTACACCCGTCCGGTGCGGGCGGGCGACCGGCTCACGGTGTCCTCGACCATCGAGTCGATCAAGTCGATGGCGGGCAACGACATCCTCGACGTGCGCGGCGAGGTGCACGACGAGTCGGGCGAGCACGTGGTGACCGCCCACACCAAGCTCGTCGCCCGCGGCCCCGAGGAGGAGCCGCCGGCGCAGGGGACAGGGGGAGCGTGATGGCAGCGAAGATCGCATACGCCGACGTCGAGGTGGGGACGGAACTGCCCGCGTCCACCTTCCCCGTGGACCGTGAGCGCCTGGTGCGCTACGCGGGTGCCTCCGGCGACTTCAACCCCATTCACTGGAACGAGCGTTTCGCCAAGGAGGTCGGACTTCCCGACGTCATCGCCCACGGCATGTTCACCATGGCCGAGGCGATCCGGGTCGTCACCGACTGGACGGGCGATCCCGCCGCCGTCGTCGAGTACGGAGTGCGCTTCACCCGTCCCGTCGTGGTGCCCGACGACAAGGGTGCCTCGATCGAGGTGAGCGGGAAGGTCGCCGCGAAGCTCGACGACGAGGCACGCACCGTACGCGTGGACCTGACGGTGATGAGCGCGGGCCAGAAGGTCCTGGGCATGTCCCGGGCCGTCGTGCGGCTCGCCTGACCGGCGCCGCGCGCCGGAGGCTCCGGAGCCGGGCGCTGCCGAGGGGCGCCCGGCCCGCCCCCTCTCGTACGCTTGAGCGCGTGCAGGAACTCCATGACGCGCCCCTCGCCCCGCTGACCACCTTCCGGCTCGGCGGGCCCGCCGCCCGCCTCCGTACCGCCACGACCGACGAAGAGGTCGTGGCCGCCGTCCGTGAGGCCGATGTCGCGGGCACCCCTCTGCTGATCATCGGCGGCGGCAGCAACCTCGTCATCTCGGACGAGGGCTTCCCGGGCACCGCCCTTCGCATCGCCACCGCCGGGTTCGAACTCTCCGGCACGCGTCTGGAGTTGGCCGCGGGGGAGAACTGGTCGGACGCCGTCGCAGAGACCGTCGAGGCGGGCCTCGCAGGCATCGAGTGCCTGGCCGGCATCCCCGGTTCCGCGGGCGCGACGCCCATCCAGAACGTGGGCGCGTACGGGCAGGAGGTCTCCGCGACCATCACCGATGTCGTCGCGTACGACCGCCGCGCGGACGAGACGGTCACGATCCCGAATTCCGAGTGCGGCTTCTCCTACCGCCACAGCCGTTTCAAGGCCGACCCGTTCCGCTACGTCGTCCTCCGTGTCCGCTTCGAACTGGAGGACGCCGGCGGCCTGTCGGCGCCACTGAAGTACGCGGAGACGGCGCGCGTCCTCGGCGTCGAGCCCGGCGACCGGGTGCCGGCGCAGACCGCGCGTGAGACCGTCCTCAAGCTGCGCGCGGGCAAGGGAATGGTGCTCGACCCGGAGGACCACGACACCTGGTCGGCGGGGTCCTTCTTCACCAACCCCGTACTGGACGAAGAGGAGTTCGCCGCCTTCACCGCCCGCGTCGCCGAGCGCCTCGGCCGCGACGTCGCGGCACCGGCCTTCCCCGCGGAGGACGGCCGTACGAAAACCTCGGCGGCCTGGCTCATCGACCGCGCCGGCTTCACGAAGGGCTACGGGACGGGCCGGGCCCGCATCTCCACCAAGCACACCCTCGCACTCACCAACCGCGGAGACGCCTCGACGGCCGACCTGCTGGCGCTGGCCCGCGAGGTGCGCGACGGGGTACGGCAGGCCTTCGGCGTCACCCTCGTCAACGAGCCCGTGACCGTCGGCTGCTCGCTCTAGCAACTGCCGAACACGCCGGGCGCGTGCAGTCGGCGCGCGATTCCGCTGATGGCGGGGCGGCGCGTCGAGAGGGCACAGCCGCTGGAGGACTTCGCGGCGGGCGTCGTCCGTACGCTGCCGTCGGGACGGCCCCCGCCGAAGGCTCACAGAAGGTGCCGCCGTCCCAAGGGCTGTCCCGCCGCACAGGCACCAGGTCAATACAGCTAGGCGAGCCACTTGTCGATGCCGGTCAGCGCGGTCTCGCGCGCCCCCGCCGGCATCGCGGCCGCGCGCACCGACTGCCGTGCCAGTTCGGCCAGTTCGTGGTCCGTGAACCCGTGCGCCTCCCGCGCGATGCCGTACTGCGCGGCGAGCCGGGAGCCGAACAGCAGCGGATCGTCGGCACCGAGGGCCATGGGCACCCCCGCGTCCCAGAGCGTGCGCAGCGGCACGTCCTCGGGCTTGTCGTACACACCCAGCGCGACGTTCGAGGCGGGACAGACCTCGCACGTGACGTTCCGCTCCGCGAGCCGCGCCAGCAGCGCCGGGTCCTCCGCCGCCCGTACGCCGTGGCCCACGCGGGAGGCGTGCAGGTCGTCCAGGCAGTCGCGCACGCTGCCCGGTCCCGTCAGTTCGCCGCCGTGCGGTGCGGCCAGGAGTCCGCCGTTGCGCGCGATCGCGAACGCCCGGTCGAAGTCGCGGGCGAACCCCCTGCGTTCGTCGTTGGAGAGCCCGAAGCCGACGATGCCCCGGTCCCGGAAGCGGACGGCCAGCCGCGCGAGCGTGCGGGCGTCGAGGGGGTGCTTCATCCGGTTCGCCGCCACCACCACCCGCATCCCGAGCCCGGTCTCCCGGGACGCGCTCTCCACGGCGTCCAGAATGATCTCCAGCGCCGGGATCAGGCCGCCCAGACGCGGCGCGTACGAGGTCGGGTCCACCTGGATCTCCAGCCAGTGCGACCCGTCCTGCACATCCTCCTCCGCGGCCTCCCGCACCAGCCGCCGGATGTCCTCGGGCCCCCGCAGGCAGGAGCGCGCGATGTCGTAGAGCCGCTGGAAGCGGAACCAGCCCCGCTCGTCCGTCGCCCTCAGCTTCGGGGGCTCACCGCCACTCAGCGCCGACGGCAGGTGCACGCCGTACTTGTCGGCGAGCTCCAGCAGCGTGGACGGACGCATGGAGCCCGTGAAGTGCAGATGCAGATGGGCCTTGGGCAGGGTGCTCAGATCTCGGACAGCCATCCACAGATCCTGCCGCAAACCTCCCGTCCGCCGGTAGCCGCCCGCCCCTGAACGGGCGCCCGGCCGAACGTGAGGACGGTCCCCCGGTGGAGTGCACCGGGGGACCGTCCGCACGTCTGCAAGGAGGGCCTGCGCGAGGCCTCGGCGGGGCCGCTCTCAGTCGCGCGCCTCGCCCAGCAGCTTCTGCATGCGCGAGACGCCCTCGGTGAGGTCCCCGTCGCCGAGCGCGTAAGACAGCCGCAGGTAGCCGGGGGTGCCGAACGCCTCGCCCGGCACGACCGCGACCTCCGCCTCCTCGAGGATCAGTTCCGCCAGCTCGACGCTCGTTGCCGGGCGCCTGCCGCGGATCTCCTTGCCGAGCAGGCCCTTCACGGAGGGGTAGGCGTAGAAGGCGCCCTCCGGTTCGGGGCAGACCACGCCTTCGATCTCGTTCAGCATCCGCACGATCGTGCGGCGCCGGCGGTCGAAGGCCGTGCGCATCTCCGCGACCGCGTCGAGGCTGCCGGAGACCGCGGCGACGGCGGCCACCTGCGCCACGTTGCTGACGTTGGAGGTGGCGTGCGACTGCAGGTTCGTCGCGGCCTTCACGACGTCCTTCGGACCGATGACCCAGCCGACGCGCCAGCCCGTCATCGCGTAGGTCTTTGCGACGCCGTTGACGACGACGCACTTGTCGCGCAGCTCGGGAACGGCCGCGGGGAGAGAGGTGAAGGAGGCGTCACCGTAGACGAGATGCTCGTAGATCTCGTCGGTCATGACCCAGAGCCCGTGCTCCACGGCCCACTTGCCGACGGCCTCGACCTGCGCGTGCGGGTAGACGGCGCCGGTGGGGTTGGAGGGGGAGACGAAGACGACCATCTTCGTACGTTCTGTGCGCGCTGCCTCCAACTGCTCGACGCTGACGAGGTAGTTGGTCGTCTCGTCGGCGACGACGGGCACGGGCACGCCGCCCGCCAGCCTGATCGACTCGGGGTAGGTGGTCCAGTACGGCGCCGGGACGATGACCTCGTCGCCCGGGTCGAGGACGGCGGCGAAGGACTCGTAGATCGCCTGCTTGCCGCCGTTGGTGACCAGCACCTGCGCGGGGTCGATCTCGTAACCGGAATCGCGCAGGGTCTTTTCGGCGATCGCGGTCTTCAGTTCGGGGAGGCCACCGGCCGGTGTGTACCGGTGATTCCTCGTGTCACGGCAAGCTTCTGCCGCCGCGTCCACGATGTAGTCGGGCGTCGGGAAGTCCGGCTCGCCCGCGCCGAAGCCGATCACCGGACGCCCGGCGGCCTTGAGGGCCTTCGCCTTGGCGTCGACGGCGAGCGTCGCGGACTCGGAGATCGACCCGACACGGGCCGATACACGTCGTTCGGTGGGTGACTGTGCAGGTGGCGTTGCAGCGCTCATAGAGGCATGGTCCCAGACGGCACCGACCCCCGGCACCGGGGAGTGCGTGCCGGCGGCGCCTTACGTGTTCGACGCCCGGGCGGGGACCACGTACACTCACACGTCGTCGGTCCCCGGCCCATCGCCCGGTGCAATCAACGAGCAGTCGTTCCGATGGGGTAAGTTGGGGAATCACAAAGGGTCGTAGCTCAATTGGAAGAGCACTGGTCTCCAAAACCAGCGGTTGGGGGTTCGAGTCCCTCCGGCCCTGCTCCACACACCGCCGAGCGGCGTGTGAGTGCTTGCGTACGTACTGAAATGCACCGCTGTGCGGCCGGGCCGGATGCCGCACGGCATCGACCCGGATCAGGTGAGGACGAGTGACGGAGATCACGGATACCACCCAGGTCCCAGAGCCCGGCGGATCGTCGGAGGGCGGCAAGCCCCGCCGCGGGGGCAAGCGAGGCAAGAAGGGTCCTTTCGGTCGTCTCGCGCTGTTCTACCGGCAGATCGTCGCGGAGCTCCGCAAGGTCGTCTGGCCCACCCGGCATCAGCTGTCGACGTACACCTCCGTGGTGATTGTCTTCGTTGTCATCATGATCGGCTTCGTGACCGTGATTGACTACGGGTTCACCCAGGCCGTCAAGTACGTTTTCGGCTGAGCCCGCGAAGGCACCGCAGCGCGGCGCTCTGCGTATGTTCGAACCCATGAAGCCAGGAAGAAGCAGTCACCGTGTCTGATCCCAACCTGAACGATGCCGTCGAGCCCGGCGAGGGCGACGACACCGCACGCGACATCGTCGAGGCAGCGGACGGCGCGGACCAGGCCGAAGCTGGGGGCACCTCCCCGGCGCACGGCGCCGAGGGGGACGAGGCCGCCGCCGGTGAACCGGCGGAGGAAGCCGCGCTCCACGTCGAGTCGGACCAGGTCGCGGAGACCGCCGAGGACGCCGCAGCGCAGGAGGCCGGCGAGGTCGAACCGGAGACCGAGGACCCTGTCGCCGCGCTCCGCGACGAGCTTCGGCTCCTCCCCGGCGAGTGGTACGTGATCCACACCTACGCGGGCTACGAGAACCGCGTTAAGACGAACCTCGAGCAGCGCGCTGTATCGCTCAACGTCGAGGACTACATCTTCCAGGCCGAGGTGCCGCAGGAAGAGGTCGTCCAGATCAAGAACGGCGACCGCCGCACGGTCCGGCAGAACAAGCTCCCCGGCTACGTCCTGGTGCGCATGGACCTCACCAACGAGTCCTGGGGCGTCGTCCGGAACACCCCTGGCGTGACGGGCTTCGTCGGCAACGCCTACGACCCGTACCCGCTGACCCTCGACGAGATCGTCAAGATGCTCGCGCCGGAGGCCGAGGAGAAGGCCGCCAAGGCCGCGGTCGCCGAGGAGGAGGGCAAGCCCGCGGGCGGACCGGGCCGCAAGGTCGAGGTCCAGGTGCTGGACTTCGAGGTGGGCGACTCGGTCACCGTCACCGACGGCCCGTTCGCAACGCTCCAGGCGACGATCAACGAGATCAACCCCGACTCCAAGAAGGTCAAGGGCCTCGTCGAGATCTTCGGCCGCGAGACGCCGGTCGAGCTGAGCTTCGACCAGATCCAGAAGAACTAGACGTTCGGCGCCACGAAAGAGCCCCTGACCAGCGGTTGTCCGTTGGGCGGGGGCTCTCGCGCGTCCTGAAGGCCGTCATGGGGCAGGTCTCGCTGGCCCGGGCGTCGTTGTGTGTACGTCCGCAGGGGAAGCCTGGATCGGCGTGACCGAGGTCTGCGCCAGTCAAGGCAAGCAGGCCGCAATCCGGACTCGCACCGAGGCGAGCCCCGAGGATCAGAGGTTCGCTTCGGGCTGTTGTGGGCAGGCCGCGAGACTGCCGCGAGCTGCGGCCGGCCTGCGACCGTGATCTCTCGCCCCGTGGCCGCTCCACTCCGGCCGTTGCACCGACGTGGGGTGTATGAGGCGGCCCGGCCTTGCGGCCTGGTTCCGCCGCCCGATGTGACCGGGCGCCTCACGCCGTAGCGTCAATGCCGAAGGTCGATCACTACAGCGTGCAGGTGGGCTGCATCCATGAGCGAGAGTCACAGTTGGCCGTGCGGCTTGGCAGTTGGTGCCACCAGGATCGGCCGCCGCTGCAACCAGTACGAGGAATCCGTGCTCTTCTACCGTGACGTGGTGGGACTGCCTCTCGTCCATCGTGCGGAGACGGGTCCGGACGGCTTCGGGTGTGCGATCTTCGGCCTGCCAGGAACGTCGACGACGTTCGAGCTGGTCCAGGCGCTCGAACCGGTGGCGGTCGATCGGCACGAGGAGCTGGTGCTGTACTTCTCGGGCGAGCCGGCACGCGATGTCGTGGCACGCCGGATCACCGACGCCGGGTACCAGCCGACTGAGCAGTACCGGTACTGGGAGCTCAACGACGCAATCACCTTCCTCGACCCCGACGGTCGCGAACTCGTCCTTGCCCCTTGGGTGTTCGGGGAAGAACCGCCACCGGCGAGGCGGCGATCACCACAACCTGCCGACTGAGTGGCGACGTTCAAACACGCCGGCCACTCACGGCCCGTCGGTGGGCGCTGATGGGCCGTGTCCGGGCCGTACGAGGTTGAGCGACGGTGACGACGACAACTGGCCGAGTGACCGGTGCAGGTCGGAGGGCCGCGCCTGCGACGGGCGGCGCGTGCTCATGAGAGAGATCTGCCGGCCGTGGTGCGGCGCCGTCGCAACGATGAGGCGCGGAGGCCCCGTCCGGTGTGCGCGGCGGGCGGCTCCCCGGCCCGCCGTCGGCCCGGCGCCGTGCCCGGCCGCCCGCCGTGGCCCTCTGAGCAGCCGGTTTCAGGCCGCACCGCGGTACCCGCTATCGTGGTGCGGTATGCCTTCATCCGCTCGAGGGTGGAGGACGAATCACCTCTCACTAAAGACCCGGAGAGAGCATGCCTCCCAAGAAGAAGAAGGTCGCGGGGCTGATCAAGCTCCAGATCCAGGCCGGCGCCGCCAACCCGGCACCGCCGGTCGGTCCGGCACTGGGCCAGCACGGCGTCAACATCATGGAGTTCTGCAAGGCCTACAACGCGGCGACCGAGTCGCAGCGCGGCTGGGTCATCCCCGTGGAGATCACGGTCTACGAGGACCGCTCCTTCACCTTCATCACCAAGACGCCGCCGGCGTCGAAGATGATCCTGAAGGCCGCGGGCGTGGAGAAGGGCTCCGGCACTCCTCACACGACCAAGGTTGCGAAGATCACGCGCGACCAGGTCCGGGAGATCGCCACGACGAAGATGCCCGACCTGAACGCCAACGACCTGGACCAGGCCGAGAAGATCATCGCCGGCACCGCCCGTTCCATGGGCGTCACCGTCGAGAGCTGACCGGCCCGTCCCTCCCGTGGAAGGGCCCGCGCAGGCCCGTACCACGACTCCGAACCCGCCGTGCGGTCACAGCCGCACGACGCCACTGTCAGGAGCAGAAGTGAAGCGCAGCAAGTACTTCCGCGAGGCGGATGCCAAGATCGACCGGGAGCGTCTCTACGCCCCGCTCGAGGCAGTGCGTCTCGCCAAGGAGACCTCCACCAAGAAGTTCGACGCGACCGTCGAGGTCGCCCTGCGTCTGGGCGTCGACCCGCGCAAGGCCGACCAGATGGTCCGCGGCACCGTGAACCTGCCGCACGGCACCGGCAAGACCGCCCGGGTCCTGGTCTTCGCGACCGGTGACCGTGCAGCAGCCGCGGAGGCCGCGGGAGCCGACATCGTCGGCGGTGACGAGCTGATCGACGAGGTCGCAGGCGGTCGTCTGGACTTCGACGCCGTCGTCGCCACCCCGGACCTGATGGGCAAGGTCGGCCGCCTCGGCCGCGTGCTCGGTCCGCGTGGTCTGATGCCCAACCCGAAGACCGGCACCGTCACGCCCGACGTGACCAAGGCCGTCAACGACATCAAGGGCGGCAAGATCGAGTTCCGCGTCGACAAGCACGCCAACCTCCACTTCATCATCGGCAAGGCGTCCTTCGACGACACGCAGCTCGTCGAGAACTACGCCGCGGCGATCGAAGAGGTCCAGCGGCTGAAGCCCTCGGCCGCCAAGGGCCGGTACGTGAAGAAGACGTCCATCGCCACCACGATGGGCCCCGGCATTCCCGTCGACCCCAACCGCACCCGCAACCTCCTCACCGAGGAGGACCCCGCCGCCGTCTGAGCGCCACGCTCGGACCCGCGCGGGCCGCACTGAACACCGGGCCCCGTCCTCCCCGGAGGGCGGGGCCCGGTGCTGCGTTGCGCGGGACGGAACCGCCCGGGATAGGGTCCTGTGCGTACTGCTCAACAAGTGGAAAAACTGGGGGAATCAGATGCGTCAGGCCCGAACCGCCATGATGGCGGCAGGAGTTGTGATGGCGGCCTGTCTCACGGCCTGCAGCGGCGGCTCCGGTGGTACGGACGCCGGCGGCGGCGCCAAGGACGAAGAGGGCCTCTCGCCGGCCCAGGTGGCCGTCAGCGAGCTGGAGCAGGCGTCAAAGAGCACCGAGGCGAAGCAGTCCGCGAAGGTGGCCGGTGACCAGACGCAGGGCACTCCGCAGGGCGAGATCTCCACGAAGACCGAGGGCTCGATCGACTGGTCCGGCGGCGGCACCACCGCCGAGATGACCGTCACGCAGCAGGGCTCCGGCGCGAGCGCCCTTCCGACGAGCGGCAAGGCGATGCCCGCCCGCTACACCGAGGACGCCATGTACGTGAACCTCGGTGACCAGTTCGCCTCCACGGCCGGCAAGGGCAAGCACTGGATGAAGTACGACTACGACAGGCTCGCGAAGCAGGCCGGCCCGTCGGGCGCGCTGGTCAAGGACCAGATGCAGAACAACAATCCTGCCCGCTCGGTCGATCTGCTCCTGGCCAGCGGCAAGGTGAAGAAGGTGGGCTCCGAGACCGTCAAGGGCAAGAAGACCGAGCACTACAGCGGCACCGTCGAGGTGGCCGAACTGGCCCGTATGCAGTCCAAGAAGCTCACTGAGAAGGAACTGGACCAGCTCGCCGACCAGCTCGAGCAGCAGGGCTTCAAGACCGAGAAGGTCGACGTCTGGATCGACGGCGACGACCTGCTCGTGAAGAAGCAGGAGCGGGCGAAGGGCAAGAACGGCGACCTGGACTCCACGGTCTACTACTCGGACTACGGCACCGATGTCTCCGTCGAGGCACCGCCCGCGTCCGACACGGTCGCCTTCGAGGACGCGCTGCCCGGCCGCAGCTGAGCGCAGCCCGGCAGGTCTTCGGACGGCCCCCTCCGGCACCCGATTTGGTGCCGGAGGGGGCCGTCGCGTAATCTCGTACGAAGCCAAAGACCGCTGGTCGTCGTCGTGCTCACCAAAGAGGCACGGCGGCCGAAGGATCCGCTAACTGCGGGCGACCCGCGTAGGTGATGAGGAAAGCTCCCGGGAGATGTATGTCGTCCCGGTCGAGCCACGCCCCATGCGCCTGCGCTGGGGCGTTTCGTCGTTCCAGCCCCTTCCGAGCGGTCTCATCACCCGGAAGGAGGCCGAGGCTCATGGCGAGGGAACAAGTCGCGCCCGACAAGATCGCCGCCGTTGAGGAGATCACGAACAAGTTCCGTGACTCCAACGCCGCAGTGGTCACCGCGTACACGGGGCTTTCGGTTGCCCAGCTCAGGGAGCTGCGCCGTTCGCTCGGTGAAGACGCCCAGTACCGCGTGGTGAAGAACACGCTGACCAAGATCGCGGCCAACGAGGCCGGGATCAACGAGCTCGACGAGTTCTTCACGGGCTCGTCGGCCGTCGCCTTCGTCACCGGTGACCCGGTCGCGGCGGCGAAGGGTCTTCGTGACTTCGCCAAGGACAACCCTGCCCTTGTGGTCAAGGGCGGCATCGTCGACGGCGCGCTCTACAGCGCCGCCGACCTGAACAAGCTCGCGGCGCTCGAATCCCGCGAGGTGCTGCTCGCCAAGCTGGCCGGCGGCATGAAGGCGTCGATGGCGAAGGCCGCGGCGACCTTCCAGGCCCCGCTGTCGAAGTTCGCCCGTACCGCGGACGCGCTGCGCAGCAAGGTCGAGCAGGGCGGTGCCGAGTAATTCGGCTCCCGTCGAGGCCGGGCAGGCACGCGCGCCCGGTCGCAGCGGGCTCGGAGTCTGACGAACCCGTCGATACATACACACGGCACCAGCCGGACTAGTGGAAGGACCGCCACCATGGCGAAGCTCAGCCAGGACGAGCTGCTCGAGCAGTTCAGTGACATGACCCTCATCGAGCTCTCCGAGTTCGTTAAGGCGTTCGAGGAGAAGTTCGACGTCGAGGCCGCCGCCCCGGCCGCCGTCGCCGTTGCCGCCCCGGGCCAGGGCGGCGGCGCCGCCGAGGAGGCAGAGGAGCAGGACGAGTTCGACGTCGTCCTCACCGGCGCCGGCGACAAGAAGATCCAGGTCATCAAGGTCGTGCGCGAGCTGACCTCGCTGGGTCTGAAGGAGGCCAAGGAGCTCGTGGACAGCACCCCGAAGCCGGTCCTCGAGAAGGTCGCGAAGGACGCCGCGGAGAAGGCGAAGGAGTCCCTCGAGGGCGCCGGCGCCTCCGTCGAGGTCAAGTGATCACCGGGGTCGCATGACCCCTCAGCGAGGGGCGATCACCCAGCCGGGTGGTCGCCCTTCGGCATCTCTGAAGCGGTTCCGTGCCCCCTCGGAACCGGCCGGTATCGTGATCTCCGCCGCCGAGGGGCCCTTGACGAACGCCACTCAGCACGTAATTCTCTGGACGCGCCGTTCGCATCGATCCGGGTTCCGAGGCATGGATCGAGAACGAAGCGGGAAGTGTTGCGGCAAGCCCGTTCCGTCCTGACGTACCGAGGCCGTCCGGACGGGCCGCGGCGGAGATGAACAACTAGGGGGCCCTCCCGGAGGGAACGAAGGACAGGGTCCTCCCGGAGGAGAGATTGCCACCGGCTGGAGGCGGAGACCGGGACCGTACCCGGTCCCGGAAATCTGCTCTGGACATCAGTGGGCCTTGAGGCTACACTGACCCTTTGCGCTGCCTGTTAGCTGCTCCCTGCCCGTCGCCAGGGGCACCGGTATGCGCGCAGAGAGTCCGAGCCCTCGGAAGGACCCCCTCTTGGCCGCCTCGCGCACTGCCTCGACTGCCAATTCGAACAACGGCGCCAGCACCGCCCCGCTGCGTATCTCTTTCGCGAAGATCAAGGAACCTCTCGAGGTTCCCAACCTCCTTGCCCTCCAGACCGAGAGTTTCGACTGGCTGCTCGGCAACGAGGCCTGGAAGTCCCGGGTCGAGGCGGCGCTGGAGAGCGGAAACGACGTCCCCACGAAGTCCGGTCTGGAAGAGATCTTCGAGGAGATCTCCCCCATCGAGGACTTCTCCGGATCGATGTCGCTGACCTTCCGCGATCACCGCTTCGAGCCCCCCAAGAACTCGATCGACGAATGCAAGGAGCGCGACTTCACGTACGCGGCTCCGCTCTTCGTCACCGCTGAATTCACCAACAACGAGACCGGCGAGATCAAGTCCCAGACCGTCTTCATGGGCGACTTCCCGCTCATGACGGACAAGGGCACGTTCGTGATCAACGGCACCGAGCGTGTCGTGGTCTCGCAGCTCGTCCGCTCGCCCGGTGTCTACTTCGACAGCTCCATCGACAAGACGTCCGACAAGGACATCTACTCCGCCAAGATCATCCCGTCCCGGGGTGCCTGGCTGGAGATGGAGGTCGACAAGCGCGACATGGTCGGCGTGCGCATCGACCGCAAGCGCAAGCAGTCGGTGACCGTTCTCCTCAAGGCGCTCGGCTGGACGAACGAGCAGATCCTCGAGGAGTTCGGCCAGTACGAGTCGATGCGCGCCACCCTGGAGAAGGACCACACCCAGGGGCAGGACGACGCGCTGCTCGACATCTACCGCAAGCTGCGTCCGGGCGAGCCGCCGACGCGTGAGGCCGCGCAGACGCTGCTGGAGAACCTGTACTTCAACCCGAAGCGGTACGACCTGGCCAAGGTCGGCCGGTACAAGATCAACAAGAAGCTCGGCGGCGACGAGCCGCTGGACTCGGGCGTGCTCACCACGGCCGACGTCATCGCCACGATCAAGTACCTGGTCAAGCTGCACGCGGGGGAGACCGAGTCGACCTCGGCCGAGGGCGACGAGATCGTCATCGAGACCGACGACATCGACCACTTCGGCAACCGCCGTCTGCGCAATGTCGGCGAGCTGATCCAGAACCAGGTCCGTACGGGTCTGGCGCGCATGGAGCGTGTCGTCCGTGAGCGGATGACGACGCAGGACGTCGAGGCGATCACGCCGCAGACGCTGATCAACATCCGGCCGGTCGTCGCCTCCATCAAGGAGTTCTTCGGCACCAGCCAGCTGTCTCAGTTCATGGACCAGACGAACCCGATCTCGGGTCTCACCCACAAGCGTCGTCTCTCGGCGCTGGGTCCCGGCGGTCTGAGCCGTGAGCGCGCCGGCTTCGAGGTCCGTGACGTGCACCCCTCGCACTACGGCCGCATGTGCCCGATCGAGACGCCCGAAGGCCCGAACATCGGTCTGATCGGTTCGCTCGCCTCGTACGGACGCGTGAACGCGTTCGGCTTCGTCGAGACGCCGTACCGCAAGGTGGTCGACGGTGTCGTCACCGACGAGGTGCACTACCTGACGGCCGACGAGGAGGACCGCTTCGTCATCGCCCAGGCGAACGCGCCGCTCACCGAGCAGATGCGCTTCGCCGAGGACCGGGTGCTCATCCGCCGCCGTGGCGGCGAGGTCGACCTGATCCCGGGTGACGACGTGGACTACATGGACGTCTCGCCGCGCCAGATGGTGTCGGTCGCGACGGCCATGATCCCCTTCCTCGAGCACGACGACGCCAACCGCGCGCTCATGGGGTCGAACATGATGCGGCAGGCCGTGCCGCTCATCAAGGCCGAGTCGCCGCTGGTCGGCACCGGCATGGAGTACCGCTGCGCGGTCGACGCCGGCGACGTCATCAAGGCCGAGAAGGACGGCGTCGTCCAGGAGGTCTCCGCCGACTACGTCACGGTGGCCAACGACGACGGCACCTACATCACGTACCGCGTCGCGAAGTTCACCCGCTCCAACCAGGGCACCTCCTTCAACCAGAAGGTGCTCGTGGACGAGGGTTCCCGCGTGATCGAGGGCCAGGTCCTGGCCGACGGCCCGTCCACCGACGAAGGTGAGATGGCGCTCGGCAAGAACCTGCTGGTCGCCTTCATGCCCTGGGAGGGCTACAACTACGAGGACGCGATCATCCTCAGCCAGCGCCTGGTGCAGGACGACGTCCTCTCCTCGATCCACATCGAGGAGCACGAGGTCGACGCCCGTGACACCAAGCTCGGCCCCGAGGAGATCACCCGGGACATCCCGAACGTCTCCGAGGAGGTCCTCGCCGACCTCGACGAGCGCGGCATCATCCGCATCGGTGCCGAGGTCGAGGCCGGAGACATCCTGGTCGGCAAGGTCACCCCGAAGGGTGAGACGGAGCTGACCCCGGAGGAGCGGCTGCTTCGCGCGATCTTCGGTGAGAAGGCCCGCGAGGTCCGTGACACCTCGCTGAAGGTGCCGCACGGCGAGACCGGCAAGGTCATCGGCGTGCGCGTCTTCGACCGCGAGGAGGGCGACGAGCTGCCCCCGGGTGTGAACCAGCTGGTGCGCGTGTACGTGGCGCAGAAGCGGAAGATCACCGACGGTGACAAGCTCGCCGGCCGTCACGGCAACAAGGGCGTCATCTCCAAGATCCTCCCGGTCGAGGACATGCCGTTCCTCGAGGACGGCACGCCGGTCGACGTAATCCTCAACCCGCTGGGCGTCCCGTCCCGCATGAACCCGGGGCAGGTGCTGGAGATCCACCTGGGCTGGCTCGCCAGCCAGGGCTGGAACGTGGCCGGCATCGACGAGGAGTGGGCACGGCGCCTCAAGCAGATCGGCGCCGACGAAGTCGACTCGGGCACCAACGTGGCCACCCCGGTCTTCGACGGTGCGCGCGAGGACGAGATCGCCGGCCTCTTCCAGGCCACGGTCCCCAACAGGGACGGCGACCGGATGGTGCTGCCTTCCGGTAAGGCCCACCTGTTCGACGGCCGCTCCGGTGAGCCGTTCCCGGACCCGATCTCCGTCGGCTACATGTACATCCTCAAGCTGCACCACCTGGTCGACGACAAGCTTCACGCCCGCTCGACCGGCCCGTACAGCATGATCACCCAGCAGCCGCTGGGCGGTAAGGCACAGTTCGGTGGCCAGCGCTTCGGTGAGATGGAGGTGTGGGCCCTGGAGGCGTACGGCGCCGCGTACGCGCTGCAGGAGCTGCTCACCATCAAGTCCGACGATGTCACCGGCCGCGTGAAGGTCTACGAAGCCATCGTCAAGGGCGAGAACATCCCCGAGCCGGGCATCCCTGAGTCGTTCAAGGTGCTCATCAAGGAGATGCAGTCGCTCTGCCTCAACGTGGAGGTGCTGTCCTCGGACGGCATGTCCATCGAGATGCGTGACACGGACGAGGACGTCTTCCGCGCGGCGGAGGAGCTCGGTATCGACCTGTCCCGGCGCGAGCCGAGCAGCGTCGAAGAGGTCTGACGGGTCTGGCCGGGACGCGTTCGCCAGGCGTTCCGGCCTCCCCCTCGGCCCTGGGGGCCTGGAGGTGACCCTCCAAACCCCGCTCAGACCATTCATCGACACAACCCTGAGAGGGATTGACGAGAGTGCTCGACGTCAACTTCTTCGACGAACTGCGGATCGGCCTCGCCACCGCTGACGACATCCGTCAGTGGTCGCACGGTGAGGTCAAGAAGCCCGAGACCATCAACTACCGCACCCTCAAGCCCGAGAAGGACGGACTCTTCTGCGAGAAGATCTTCGGTCCGACGCGGGACTGGGAGTGCTACTGCGGCAAGTACAAGCGCGTCCGCTTCAAGGGCATCATCTGTGAGCGTTGCGGTGTCGAGGTCACCCGCGCCAAGGTGCGCCGTGAGCGGATGGGCCACATCGAGCTTGCCGCCCCCGTCACCCACATCTGGTACTTCAAGGGCGTTCCGTCGCGCCTGGGTTACCTGCTGGACCTCGCTCCGAAGGACCTGGAGAAGGTCATCTACTTCGCGGCGTACATGATCACGTACGTCGACGAAGAGCGCCGCACGCGCGACCTGCCCTCCCTGGAGGCGCACGTCGGTGTCGAGCGCCAGCAGATCGAGCAGCGCCGCGACGCCGACCTGGAGGCCCGCGCCAAGAAGCAGGAGTCCGACCTGGCCGAACTCGAGGCCGAGGGCGCCAAGGCGGACGTGCGTCGCAAGGTGCGCGAGGGTGCGGAGCGCGAGATGAAGCAGATCCGCGACCGCGCCCAGCGCGAGATCGACCGCCTCGACGAGGTGTGGTCCCGCTTCAAGAACCTCAAGGTCCAGGACCTGGAGGGCGACGAGCTGCTCTACCGTGAGCTGCGCGACCGCTTCGGGACCTACTTCGACGGCTCCATGGGTGCCGCTGCCCTGCAGAAGCGCCTGGAGACGTTCGACCTGGACGAGGAGGCGGAGCGGCTCCGCGAGATCATCCGTACCGGCAAGGGGCAGAAGAAGACCCGTGCGCTCAAGCGCCTCAAGGTCGTCTCCGCCTTCCTGCAGACCAGCAACAGCCCCAAGGGCATGGTGCTGGACTGCGTGCCGGTGATCCCGCCGGACCTGCGTCCGATGGTGCAGCTGGACGGTGGCCGCTTCGCGACCTCCGACCTGAACGACCTCTACCGCCGCGTCATCAACCGCAACAACCGCCTCAAGCGGCTTCTCGACCTCGGTGCGCCCGAGATCATCGTGAACAACGAGAAGCGGATGCTGCAGGAGGCCGTCGACGCGCTCTTCGACAACGGCCGCCGCGGCCGTCCCGTCACGGGTCCCGGCAACCGTCCGCTGAAGTCGCTGTCCGACATGCTCAAGGGCAAGCAGGGCCGCTTCCGGCAGAACCTGCTGGGTAAGCGCGTCGACTACTCGGCCCGTTCCGTGATCGTCGTCGGTCCGCAGCTCAAGCTGCACCAGTGCGGTCTGCCGAAGGCGATGGCACTGGAGCTCTTCAAGCCGTTCGTGATGAAGCGCCTGGTGGACCTGAACCACGCGCAGAACATCAAGTCGGCGAAGCGCATGGTCGAGCGCGGCCGCACGGTCGTCTACGACGTGCTGGAAGAGGTCATCGCGGAGCACCCGGTTCTGCTGAACCGTGCGCCGACGCTGCACCGCCTCGGCATCCAGGCCTTCGAGCCGCAGCTGGTCGAGGGCAAGGCCATTCAGATCCACCCGCTCGTGTGCACCGCGTTCAACGCGGACTTCGACGGCGACCAGATGGCCGTGCACCTGCCGCTGTCCGCGGAGGCGCAGGCCGAGGCCCGCATCCTGATGCTGTCCTCGAACAACATCCTGAAGCCGGCCGACGGCCGGCCGGTGACCATGCCGACGCAGGACATGGTGCTCGGGCTGTTCTTCCTCACCACGACCGAGGAGCAGCGCGAGACGATCGGCGACGGCAGGTCGTTCAACTCGACCGCCGAAGCGATCATGGCATTCGACGCCGGGGAGCTCTCGCTCCAGGCGGAGATCGACGTCCGCTTCCCGATCGGTTCCGTACCGCCTGCGGACTGGACGCCGCCGCTGCCCGAGCAGGGTGAGCCCGAGTGGCAGCCCGGCGACGGCTTCCGGCTGCGTACGACGCTGGGCCGCGCGCTCTTCAACGAGCTGCTGCCCGAGGAGTACCCGTACGTCGAGTACTCGGTCGGCAAGAAGGAGCTCTCCCAGATCGTCAACGACCTGGCCGAGCGCTACCCGAAGGTCACCGTGGCGGCGGCGCTGGACAACCTCAAGTCGGCCGGTTACTACTGGGCGACCCGTTCCGGCGTCACCATCGCCATCTCGGACGTTGTCGTCCCCGACGCGAAGCCGGAGATCATCGCCGGTTACGAGGCGCAGGACGAGAAGGTCCAGAAGCAGTACGAGCGCGGCCTGATCACCAAGGACGAGCGCACGCAGGAGCTCATCGCGATCTGGACCAAGGCGACCAACGAGGTCTCCGAGGCGATGAGCGACAACTTCCCGAAGACGAACCCGATCTTCATGATGGTCGACTCGGGCGCCCGAGGGAACATGATGCAGATGCGTCAGATCGCGGGTATGCGCGGTCTGGTGTCCAACGCGAAGAACGAGACCATCCCGCGGCCGATCAAGGCGTCGTTCCGTGAGGGTCTCTCCGTGCTGGAGTACTTCATCTCCACGCACGGTGCCCGTAAGGGTCTCGCGGACACCGCTCTGCGTACCGCCGACTCCGGTTACCTGACGCGTCGCCTCGTCGACGTCTCGCAGGACGTGATCATCCGCGAGGAGGACTGCGGCACCGACCGCGGCCTCAAGCTGGAGATCGCGGCCAAGGGCGCGGACGACGTGCTGCGCAAGGCCGAGGACGTCGAGACCAGCGTGTACGCGCGCTGCCTCGCCGAGGACATCGTCGTCGACGGCAAGGTGCTGGCCCCGGCCGGCACCGACCTGGGCGACGTGCTCATCGACGAGCTCGTGCGGCACGGCATCGAGACCGTCAAGACCCGTTCCGTGCTCACCTGTGAGTCGGCGGTCGGCACCTGCGCCATGTGCTACGGGCGTTCGCTGGCCACCGGCAAGCTGGTCGACATCGGCGAGGCCGTCGGCATCATCGCGGCCCAGTCGATCGGTGAGCCCGGCACCCAGCTGACGATGCGTACCTTCCACACCGGCGGTGTGGCGGGCGACGACATCACGCAGGGTCTGCCGCGTGTGGTCGAGCTGTTCGAGGCCCGCACGCCCAAGGGCGTCGCGCCGATCTCGGAGTCGGCCGGCCGGGTCCGCATCGAGGAGACGGAGAAGACCAAGAAGGTCGTCGTCACCCCGGACGACGGCTCGGACGAGACCTCGTACGCGGTCAGCAAGCGCGCCAGGCTGCTGGTGGGCGAGGGTGACCACGTCACCGTCGGCCAGGCCCTTACGGTCGGTGCCACCAACCCGCACGACGTGCTGCGCATCCTCGGCCAGCGTGCGGTCCAGGTGCACCTGGTCGGCGAGGTCCAGAAGGTCTACAACTCCCAGGGCGTCTCGATCCACGACAAGCACATCGAGATCATCATCCGGCAGATGCTGCGCCGCGTGACGATCATCGAGTCCGGCGACGCCGAGCTGCTGCCGGGCGAGCTGGTGGAGCGTACGAAGTTCGAGGGCGAGAACCGTCGCGTCGTGGCGGAAGGCGGCCACCCGGCCTCCGGCCGTCCGCAGCTGATGGGTATCACCAAGGCTTCGCTGGCGACCGAGTCGTGGCTGTCGGCGGCGTCCTTCCAGGAGACGACCAGGGTCCTCACGGACGCGGCGATCAACGCCAAGTCCGACTCCCTGATCGGCCTCAAGGAGAACGTCATCATCGGTAAGCTCATCCCGGCCGGTACGGGCCTGTCCCGCTACCGCAACATCCGGGTGGAGCCCACCGAGGAGGCCAAGGCCGCGATGTACTCGGCTGTCGGTTACGACGACATCGACTACTCGCCGTTCGGCACCGGCTCCGGCCAGGCGGTCCCGCTCGAGGACTACGACTACGGTCCGTACAACGCCTGACCCGAAGTCATAGCTCTGCTACAGAGGGCGGCCGTCCCTACCGGGGCGGTCGCCCTCTGGGCATGATGGCTCGAAGGGGGTGGGGCGGATGCTCGCGGGGAACGCCGACCGGGACAGGGCGGGAGACGTACTGAAGGCCGCTTACGCAGAGGGCCGGCTGACGAAGGACGAGTACGACTACCGCCTCGGCCGCGCCCTGGGCGCGCGCACGGTGGAGGAGCTCCAGCAGCTGACGAGTGATGTGCCCAACGGGCCCAGCGCCGTCCCTCCGACCTTTCAACGGCCGTTCGCCCAGGGGCAGTTGGTGCCCTTCCAGCCGCAGCCCTCCGTGCCGTACTCGGTTCCGCGCCGACACAACAGCACGGCGGCCGCGGCACTGGTCTGCGGCATCGCGGCGCCCGTCGTCTCCCTGGTCACGGCACCGCTGATGTGGGGGTTCGACGCCCCGTACCTGTTCTGGATCGGAGCGGCGCCGGGCGTCGTCCTCGGGCACAAGGCGCGCCACGAGATCCGCCGTACGGGAGAGCGCGGCGAGGGCTCGGCGACGGCAGGTCTGCTCCTCAGTTGGATCTTCCTGGCACTCAGCGGACTGATGGCGATCCTCGTCGCGGCGTCGAACTGAGCGCGAGCCTCGCCGCAGTGTCCCGGCGGGCCTCCGACCTGGGGCTGAGGGGGCCCGAGTGCCGCGTGGAGGCTTGTTTTGACCGGGGACGACGCGGTAGGTAGGCTCTGACCTTGTGCCTGGGGTGCCCCCTGCTCTCTCGTAAGCGATCAACGCTCGGGAAGTGCGGGCGGCGGCACCGGATCTGCATGCTTCTCACCTGAGGGGCCCTTCGCCGTCGCGCGGGACTCTGCAGTTTTCGACACGCCCGACCTCGTGGGTCGGGAGAGTGGCCCAGGTTAGCTTCACCGAGACGGCACACAGAAACTGGAGAAATTGTGCCTACGATCCAGCAGCTGGTCCGCAAAGGCCGGCAGGACAAGGTCGAGAAGAACAAGACGCCCGCACTTGAGGGTTCCCCTCAGCGTCGCGGCGTCTGCACGCGTGTCTTCACCACCACCCCGAAGAAGCCGAACTCGGCCCTGCGTAAGGTCGCGCGTGTGCGTCTGACCAGCGGGATCGAGGTCACGGCCTACATCCCGGGTGAGGGCCACAACCTGCAGGAGCACTCCATCGTGCTCGTGCGCGGCGGCCGTGTGAAGGACCTGCCGGGTGTTCGCTACAAGATCATCCGCGGCTCCCTCGACACGCAGGGCGTCAAGAACCGCAAGCAGGCTCGCAGCCGCTACGGCGCCAAGAAGGAGAAGTAAGCATGCCTCGTAAGGGCCCCGCCCCGAAGCGCCCGGTCATCATCGACCCGGTCTACGGTTCTCCTCTGGTGACCTCCCTCATCAACAAGGTGCTGCTGAACGGCAAGCGTTCCACTGCGGAGCGCATCGTGTACGGCGCCATGGAGGGTCTGCGGGAGAAGACCGGCAACGACCCGGTCATCACCCTCAAGCGCGCGCTGGAGAACGTCAAGCCGACCCTCGAGGTCCGCTCGCGGCGCGTCGGTGGCGCCACCTACCAGGTTCCGGTCGAGGTCCGCCCCGGCCGTTCCTCCACTCTCGCGCTGCGCTGGATCGTGGGTTACTCCCGCGCCCGCCGCGAGAAGACCATGACCGAGCGCCTGCTGAACGAGCTGCTCGATGCCTCCAACGGGCTCGGCGCCGCCGTGAAGAAGCGTGAGGACACCCACAAGATGGCCGAGTCCAACAAGGCCTTCGCGCACTACCGCTGGTAGTCGCAGACCCCATCGAGACCGAGAGAAGACTGAAGCCTTATGGCTACCACTTCACTTGACCTGGCCAAGGTCCGGAACATCGGGATCATGGCCCACATCGACGCGGGCAAGACGACGACCACCGAGCGGATCCTGTTCTACACCGGTCGCAGCTACAAGATCGGTGAGGTCCACGACGGCGCTGCCACGATGGACTGGATGGCCCAGGAGCAGGAGCGCGGCATCACGATCACGTCTGCCGCGACCACCACTCACTGGCCGCTCAACGACGTCGACTACACCATCAACATCATCGACACCCCCGGCCACGTCGACTTCACCGTCGAGGTGGAGCGTGCGCTGCGTGTGCTCGACGGTGCCGTGACGGTGTTCGACGGTGTGGCCGGCGTCGAGCCGCAGTCCGAAACCGTCTGGCGTCAGGCGGACCGCTACGGCGTGCCGCGCATCTGCTTCGTCAACAAGCTGGACCGCACCGGCGCGGAGTTCCACCGTTGCGTGGACATGATCGTGGACCGCCTCGGCGCGGTGCCGCTGGTCATGCAGATCCCGATCGGGACCGAGGCGGACTTCAAGGGCGTCGTCGACCTCGTCAGCATGAAGGCGCTGGTCTGGTCGCCCGAGGCGAAGATGGGCGAGATGTACGACACCGTCGACATCCCGGCCACGCACGCGGAGGCCGCCGACGAGTGGCGCGGCAATCTGCTCGAGGCCGTCGCGGAGAACGACGAGGAGATGATGGAGCTCTACCTCGAGGGCCAGGAGCCCACCGAGGAGCAGCTCTACGCGGCGATCCGCCGCATCACCCTCGCCTCCACCGGCGCCGAGGGCACCACCACCGTGACCCCCGTCTTCTGCGGAACGGCGTTCAAGAACAAGGGCGTTCAGCCCCTGCTCGACGCCATCGCCCGCTACCTCCCGTCCCCCCTGGACGTCGAGGCGATCGAGGGTCACTCCGTCAAGGACCCCGAAGAGGTCCTGACGCGGAAGCCGTCCGAGCAGGAGCCCATGTCGGCCCTCGCGTTCAAGATCGCGAGCGACCCGCACCTGGGCAAGCTCACCTTCATCCGGGTCTACTCCGGCAGGCTGGTCACCGGCTCGCAGGTGATGAACTCGGTGAAGGGCAAGAAGGAGCGCATCGGCAAGATCTACCGGATGCACGCGAACAAGCGTGAGGAGATCGAGTCGGTGGGTGCCGGCGACATCGTCGCCGTCATGGGTCTCAAGCAGACCACCACCGGTGAGACCCTCTGCGACGCGGGCAACCCGGTGATCCTGGAGTCGATGGAGTTCCCGGCTCCCGTGATCGAGGTCGCGATCGAGCCCAAGTCCAAGGGCGACCAGGAGAAATTGGGCGTCGCGATCCAGCGGCTGGCCGAGGAGGACCCGTCCTTCCAGGTCAAGACCGACGAGGAGACCGGCCAGACGATCATCGCGGGCATGGGCGAGCTGCACCTTGATGTGCTGGTCGACCGCATGAAGCGCGAGTTCAAGGTCGAGGCCAACGTCGGTAAGCCGCAGGTGGCGTACCGCGAGTCGCTCCGCAAGCCGGTCGACAAGGTCGACTACACCCACAAGAAGCAGACCGGTGGTTCCGGTCAGTTCGCGAAGGTGCAGATCGCTGTCGAGCCGCTCGAGGGTGACGGCTACGAGTTCGTCAACCAGGTCACCGGTGGCCGCATCCCGCGGGAGTACATCCCGTCCGTGGACGCCGGCTGCCAGGAGGCCATGGAGTTCGGTGTGCTGGCGGGGTACCCGCTGACCGGTGTCCGCGTGACGCTGCTCGACGGTGCCTTCCACGACGTCGACTCCTCGGAGATGGCCTTCAAGATCGCCGGTTCCATGGCGTTCAAGGAGGCCGCGCGGAAGGCGAGCCCGGCCCTGCTGGAGCCGATGATGAAGGTCGAAGTCACCACGCCCGAGGAGTACATGGGCGATGTGATCGGCGACATCAACTCCCGTCGTGGCCAGGTTCAGTCCATGGACGACAGGAGTGGCGCCAAGCTCGTCACCGGCCTGGTTCCGCTGTCGGAGATGTTCGGCTACGTCGGGGACTTGCGCAGCAAGACCTCCGGCCGCGCGAACTACTCCATGCAGTTCGACTCCTACGCCGAGGTTCCGCGGAGCGTCGCAGAGGAGATCATCGCGAAGGCCAAGGGCGAGTAACTCACCGTTGCGCACCCCTTAGGCTGGAGCAAAGGCATTCGGGGCACTTCGGTACAGACCGTGCGGCTCGTCCGTCGGCTGTGCCGGGGTTCCCCGGTCGCCAGCCCCCGAAGCGAACTGGTCAAGGGCATCCCCCTCGGGGTCCTGACCGGTTCATAACGACCATCTGAACCCCTCCGCAGAATGTGGAGGGTGTACAGCACCAGTCCACAGGAGGACCCCAGTGGCGAAGGCGAAGTTCGAGCGGACTAAGCCGCACGTCAACATCGGCACCATCGGTCACATCGACCACGGTAAGACGACTCTTACCGCGGCGATCACCAAGGTGCTGCACGACAAGTACCCGGACCTGAACGAGGCTTCCGCGTTCGAGAACATCGACAAGGCGCCCGAAGAGCGCCAGCGCGGAATCACGATCTCCATTGCACACGTCGAGTACCAGACGGAAAACCGTCACTACGCTCACGTGGACTGCCCGGGGCACGCGGACTACATCAAGAACATGATCACCGGTGCGGCCCAGATGGACGGCGCCATTCTCGTGGTCGCCGCCACCGACGGCCCGATGCCGCAGACCAAGGAGCACGTCCTCCTGGCCCGCCAGGTCGGCGTTCCCTACATCGTGGTCGCCCTCAACAAGGCGGACATGGTGGACGACGAGGAGATCATGGAGCTCGTCGAGCTCGAGGTCCGTGAGCTGCTCTCCGAGTACGAGTTCCCGGGCGACGAGGTTCCGGTCGTCAAGGTCTCCGCGCTGAAGGCCCTTGAGGGCGACGCCGAGTGGGCCGACTCCATCGGCAAGCTCATGGACGCCGTCGACGACGCGATCCCGCAGCCGGAGCGCGACGTCGAGAAGCCGTTCCTGATGCCGATCGAGGACGTCTTCACCATCACCGGCCGCGGTACGGTCGTCACCGGCCGTATCGAGCGCGGTGTGCTGAAGGTCAACGAGAACGTCGACATCATCGGCATCAAGGAGCAGAAGACCTCGACGACCGTCACCGGTATCGAGATGTTCCGCAAGCTCCTCGACGAGGGCCAGGCCGGTGAGAACGTCGGTCTGCTCCTCCGCGGCATCAAGCGCGAGGACGTCGAGCGCGGCCAGGTCATCATCAAGCCGGGCTCGGTCACCCCGCACACGGAGTTCGAGGGCCAGGCCTACATCCTGTCGAAGGACGAGGGCGGTCGGCACACCCCGTTCTTCAACAACTACCGCCCGCAGTTCTACTTCCGTACCACCGACGTGACCGGCGTCGTGACCCTCCCCGAGGGCACCGAGATGGTCATGCCGGGCGACAACACCGAGATGAGCGTCCAGCTCATCCAGCCCGTCGCCATGGAAGAGGGCCTCAAGTTCGCCATCCGTGAGGGTGGCCGTACCGTGGGCGCCGGCCAGGTCACGAAGATCGTCAAGTGACCTCGACGCCTTGAGCGTTACCCGGCTGCCGAAGCCGGGGGAGGGCCCGCACGACTCCGGTCGTGCGGGCCCTCCGTGCTGTGCGGCGAGGGTCCGCGTGTGAGGGTCCGTGTCCGGGAATCGGATTCCCGGAGCCAGGCTGGAATAGTTCAGCGTTCAACTAGGTTGGTGATGCAGTAAGCACTGTCCACCTTGGAGAGGAACGCCATGACCACTGCCGGCCACTACGCCCAGCTCACCGGGGAGTACGTCCTCGACCCGACCCACACGCGCATCGGCTTCGTCGCACGTCACGCGATGGTGACCAAAGTCCGGGGCGCCTTCAACGAATTCACCGGCACCGCCCACATCGACGGCGACAAGCCCGAGCAGTCGTCGGCGGAGCTGGTCATCAAGGCCGAGAGCATCGACACCCGCAACCCGGACCGCGACGCCCATCTGCGGAGCAACGACTTCCTGAAGATGGAGGACTTCCCGGAGATCACCTTCCGGTCCACGGAGGTCCGCCGGAGCGGGGAGGACGCCTTCGAGGTCACCGGCGACCTCACCATCAAGGGGGTGACCCGCTCGGTGACCGTCCCGTTCAGCTACGAGGGTCAGGCCACCGATCCGTTCGGCAACAGCCGGATCGGCCTCGAAGGCAGCACTACGATCAACCGCCAGGACTTCGGCGTGAGTTGGAACGCGGCACTGGAGACGGGCGGATTCCTCGTGAGTGACAAGGTCACGCTCGAGTTCGAGATCTCAGCCGTCAAGCAGAGCTGACCACCGGCGCCATCGCCCGTACGCCCCGGCCCACGTCCTGCTCCACAACGGTTCACGGCGTGGGCCGGCCCGTGCGGACCGTGGTGGAGCGGGCGATCTCCCGCTGTCCTGCCGGGTCCTCGTGCGCTTCGCCTACTATGGCCGCGTCGGCGCGCACCTTTCGCGAGGGCGCGACCTTCTTCCCTTGGAGCGACGCATGCTGCGGACCATGTTCAAGTCGAAGATCCACCGGGCCACGGTGACCGAGGCCGATCTCCATTACGTGGGTTCTGTCACCGTCGACGCCGGCCTGATGGAAGCCGCCGATCTGCTGCCCGGCGAGCTGGTGCACATCGTCGACATCACCAACGGTTCGCGTCTGGAGACGTACGTCATCGAGGGCGAACGGGGCTCGGGCGTCATCGGTATCAACGGAGCCGCCGCCCACCTGGTGCACCCCGGTGACCTGGTCATCCTGATCAGTTATGCGCAGGTCGACGACGCGGAGGCGCGGCGTCTGCGGCCCGCCGTCGTACATGTGGACGCGGACAACCACGTCGTGGGTACGGGCACGGACGCCGGCGAGCCCGTGCCCGGTGGTGAGACCGTCCGCGGTCCGCACGCGTCCGCCACGTCGATGGCCGGTTGACCCCGGCGCGGGCGCCGGATTGCGACGGTTGCGGGGCCGTACCGCGCCGGCGCCGCAGCCGTCGGCTCAGTGTCGACAATCGCCCGGTGCGCAGCGACTCTGACCCCGGCTTCGGCTCGTCGTCGGACACGGTCCGGAGGCGCTGCGTACGGCCGACACCGTGGTGATCCCTCCTTCGGCATGTCACTGGCCACCGCGCCGCTGTCCGAGCCGGTCGCCGACGCGCTCGACTGATCCCTCCCGGCGTCCGCACCGTGTCCGTCTGTACGGGGGCCTTGGTGCCGGCCGCCGCCGGCCTTCTCGACGGCCGCCCGGCAGCCACGCACCGGGCACTGGCCGATGACTTCCGGCGCCTGTTCTCCGCAGGCCGCCATCGGGGTCTCGCTACTCGCGTACAGGCGCACGTTCCGGACCGTCGATCCGGCGTAGGCGACGCCCTGGTATCCCGTGCCACGGGATTCGCCCCCGTCGCATACAGACGTATGCGGCAGACATGTGTCTGTGTCACACTTCTTCAATGTCATCGGCGAACGAACTGACGGCGAACTGGCTCGGCGCGCTGACCGTCGGCCTCGGCGACCTTCTGGACCACTCGCTGCGGGAGGAGTCCCGGCTCGACCCCGCGGCCGTCGCCGCGGTGCTCACCGTGCGGGCGCGGCCCGGGCAGTCGGTCTCGGACCTTGCCGCGACGCTCGCCCTGACGCACTCGGGCTGCGTGAGAGTCGTGGGACGCCTCGTCGACTCGGGTCTGCTGCTGCGCGGGCCGGGGCCCGACGGCCGTACGCGCGGGCTCCGGCTGACCGAGGCGGGCGAGGACGTGGGCCGGCGGATGCTGCGGGCGCGCCGCCGGGCGCTGGAGGGCGTCGTAGGACGGCTCTCGCCCGACGAGGCCGGAAGCCTGGAGCGTGCTCTCAGGGCCCTCCTGCCGCACCTTCCCGGCGACGGGTCCTCGCCCCACCGGATCTGCCGGCTCTGCGAGCACGACGTGTGCCGGGGTGACGACTGCGTCGTCTCCACCGCGGCCGACGGCTGAGGAGGGCCCTGTGGCGAAGGACCTGGCGGCACCCGGCACCTCCGGCAAGGGGTCCGGCAAGCCCTCCGGCAAGGCATCCGACGGGACCGCCGTTGCCGCTCAACAGCCGGACTACACCCGGTACTTCAGCGACCAGGCGGGCCACGTCTGGCTGAACACCGCGCACCAGGGACCGATGCCGGAAGCCGCCGTTCGGGCGGCCGTCCGGGCGGCACACGAGAAGGCGACCCCGTATCGCATCCCCGACGCCGCGTTCACCGAGCGCCCCGAGGAACTCCGGGCGCTGCTGGCTGAGTTCGTCGGAGGGCACCCCGACGAGATCGTTCTGGGGGACAGCACATCCCACGGGCTGAACCTCATCGCGTACGGACTCCCATGGCGTGCGGGGGACGAGGTGCTGTGCGTCGAGGGGGACTACCCGGCCACGGTGCTGCCCTGGCTGGCGCAGCGGCAGCGCGGAGCGAGCGTCCGGTTCGTGCGGCGTGACCGGCACGGACGGCTCGACCCCGAGCGGGTCCGCCGTGCTCTTGCGCCGCGCACCCGCGTCTTCGCCGTCACCTGGGTCGACTCCTTCACCGGCGCCGCCGCCGATCTGCGTGCACTGGGTGAGATCTGCCACACGGCGGGGGTCCTCCTCGTGGTGAACGGTTCGCAGGCGGTCGGCGCCCGGCCCGTCGACGTCGCGGCAACCCCCGTCGACGCACTCGTGTCGTGCGGCTACAAGTGGATGTGCGGCCCCTACGGCACCGGCTTCGCCTGGCTCCGTCCCGCGCTGACCGAGCTGCTCGACCCCCGCAGGGTCTACTGGCTCGCCCAGCAGTGTGGCCGGGGGCTAGAGCACATGCGTTCGTACACGATCGAGAATCGGGGCGTTCGTGCCCTGGACGTCTTCTGCCCGGCCGACTTCCTCGACACGGCGGCCTGGACGAGTTCCGTCGGACTGCTCGGCGGCCTCGGCGTGCACAACATCCACGCCCACGGGCAGCGGCTGGTACAGCGGCTGCTCGACGCGGTGGACCCGGAGTTGTACGAGGTGGTCGGTCCGCAGGAACCGGAGGAGCGCTCCAGCCTTGTCGTCCTCGCCGGGCGCCGGGGACCGGTGGACGGTGCTGCTTCGGCGCTGGCGGCTGCGGGTGTACACGTCGCGGTGCGGGAGGGCAACATCAGGCTCTCGCCCCACCTCTTCAATACGATCGAGCACATCGACCGGGCACTCGAAGTGCTGAACTCGCCGGACGATTGAGGACGCCCCCGCGCGGGCAGCCTGCCGGGCAGATGAGCGCTCGGAGCCCGTCGAGGCAGGCAATCATCCCGATTGGCGTGCGCCAAACGCCATATGGCACACTGTCCAGGTTGCTCGGTTGAGTGCCGATGCTGCACGCCTCCCGCCGGGAGGACCGGAAGCGAGTCCCAGCGTATTCGTCGCCTCTCATCAGGGGCGGAAGTACGGGAATCTTCCGGGAAGTGCAGGAGGGGCTTCCAGCCAGGCGCCCGGTGGGTCCGCACCCCCGATCCTTTCTCTCCAGAGAAACCTCCGCGGTTCGTCGCGGGAAGACTCTGTTTATTGGAAGGAAGTCGACACGCCCGACCGCGTGGGTCGGCGGGTCGAGGAGGGCGGCACCCATGGGTTCCAGAGCGTTACGAGAGACAGGACTACGAAGTAGCCATGGCGGGACAGAAGATCCGCATCCGGCTGAAGGCCTACGACCATGAGGTCATCGACAACTCGGCGAAGAAGATCGTCGAGACGGTGACGCGCACGGGAGCGTCGGTCGCAGGCCCGGTGCCGCTGCCCACAGAGAAGAACGTGTACTGCGTCATCAAGTCGCCGCACAAGTACAAGGACGCGCGCGAGCACTTCGAGATGCGCACCCACAAGCGTCTGATCGACATCCTCGACCCGACGCCCAAGACCGTTGACTCGCTGATGCGCCTGGACCTCCCGGCCGGCGTCGACATCGAGATCAAGCTCTGAGGGGTGCGGGAAGAAGATGGCTAAGCAGATCAAGGGTGTCCTGGGCGAGAAGCTCGGCATGACCCAGGTCTGGGACGACAAGAACCGCGTCGTTCCCGTGACCGTCGTCAAGGCCGGGCCCAATGTCGTGACCCAGGTCCGCACCGCAGACAAGGACGGCTACGAAGCCGTTCAGATCGCCTTCGGCGAGATCGACCCGCGCAAGGTGAACAAGCCCCTCAAGGGCCACTTCGCCAAGGCGGACGTCACTCCCCGCCGTCACCTCGTCGAGCTGCGCACCTCCGACGCCGGTGAGTACACACCCGGCCAGGAGATCAACGCCGACGCCTTCGAGGCCGGCGGCAAGGTGGACGTGACGGGCAAGTCCAAGGGCAAGGGCTTCGCCGGCGGCATGAAGCGCCACGGCTTCCGCGGCGGCAAGGCATCGCACGGTGCGCACCGCATCCACCGCAAGCCCGGTGCCATCGGCGGCTGCGCCACGCCCGGACGTGTCTTCAAGGGCACGCGGATGCCCGGCCGCATGGGCAACGAGCGGGTCACCACCCAGAACCTGACCGTCCATGCCGTTGACGCGGAGAAGGGCCTGCTGCTCATCAAGGGCGCAGTCCCCGGTCCGAACGGCGGCCTCGTCCTGGTCCGCACCGCGGCCAAGGGGGCCTGAGGTTAAACCATGACTACCGTTGACATCCTTTCGCCGGCCGGCAAGAAGGACGGCTCCGTCGAGCTCCCCTCGGAGATCTTCGACGCGCGGGTCAGCGTTCCGCTGATCCACCAGGTCGTCGTCGCCCAGCTGGCCGCTGCCCGACAGGGCACGCACAAGACCAAGACCCGCGGCGAGGTCCGCGGCGGCGGCAAGAAGCCGTACCGCCAGAAGGGCACCGGCCGCGCCCGTCAGGGCTCGACCCGCGCTCCGCAGTTCGCGGGCGGTGGCGTCGTGCACGGGCCCGTCCCGCGTGACTACTCGCAGCGGACGCCGAAGAAGATGAAGGCGGCCGCGCTGCGCGGCGCCCTCTCGGACCGTGCCCGTCACGGCCGTGTGCACGTCGTCTCCGGTGTCGTCGAGAACGAGATCTCGACGAAGGCCGCGAAGACGCTGCTGGGCAAGGTCAGCGAGCGCAAGCACGTGCTCCTGGTCGCCGAGCGCGGCGACGAGGCCGCCTGGCTCTCCGCGCGGAACCTGCCCCAGGTCCACATCCTGGAGCCGGGCCAGCTGAACACGTACGACGTGCTCGTCTCCGACGACGTGGTCTTCACCAAGGCCGCCTTCGAGTCCTTCGTGGCCGGCCCGCAGAAGGCTGCCACCTCAGAGCTCGAAGGGAGCGACGCCTGATGAGCGAGGCAACAGCCGCCCAGGCCGCCAGCAAGACGTTCACGGACCCCCGTGACATCTTGATCAAGCCCGTGGTCTCGGAGAAGAGCTACGCGCTGCTGGACGAGAACAAGTACACCTTCATCGTCGACCCGCGCGCCAACAAGACCCAGATCAAGCAGGCCGTCGAGGCGGTCTTCTCGGTCAAGGTCAGCGGGGTCAACACGCTCAACCGGCAGGGCAAGCGCAAGCGCACCCGCACCGGTTACGGCAAGCGCGCCGACACCAAGCGCGCCATCGTGACCCTGGTCGAGGGCGACCGAATCGACATCTTCGGCGGCCCGGTCTCCTGACGGAGACAGGACCGTCCGATATCGGACGAGGACTGAGAAATGGGTATCCGCAAGTACAAGCCGACGACTCCGGGCCGTCGTGGCGCCAGTGTCGCCGACTTCGTCGAGATCACGCGGTCCACGCCGGAGAAGTCACTGGTCCGCCCGCTGCACAGCAAGGGCGGCCGTAACAACGCCGGTCGTGTGACCGCTCGCCACCAGGGCGGTGGCCACAAGCGCGCCTACCGAGTGATCGACTTCCGTCGTCACGACAAGGACGGCGTGCCCGCCAAGGTCGCGCACATCGAGTACGACCCGAACCGCACCGCGCGCATCGCGCTCCTGCACTACGCCGATGGCGAGAAGCGCTACATCCTCGCGCCGGCCGGCCTGTCGCAGGGCAGCCGCGTGGAGAACGGTCCCGGGGCCGACATCAAGCCGGGCAACAACCTGGCGCTGCGCAACATCCCGGTCGGTACGACGATCCACGCCATCGAGCTGCGGCCCGGCGGCGGCGCGAAGTTCGCCCGGTCCGCCGGCGCCTCCGTACAGCTGCTGGCGAAGGAGGGCCGCATGGCCCACCTGCGCATGCCGTCCGGTGAGATCCGCCTGGTCGACGTCCGCTGCCGCGCCACTGTCGGCGAGGTCGGCAACGCCGAGCAGTCGAACATCAACTGGGGCAAGGCCGGCCGCATGCGCTGGAAGGGCGTCCGCCCGACCGTCCGCGGTGTGGTCATGAACCCGATCGACCACCCGCACGGTGGTGGTGAGGGCCGTACCTCCGGTGGCCGCCACCCGGTTTCGCCGTGGGGCCAGAAGGAGGGCCGTACGCGCTCGCCGAAGAAGGCCAGCAACAAGTACATCGTCCGCCGCCGCAAGACGAACAAGAAGCGCTAGGAGGCGGGTTTTAGATGCCGCGCAGTCTCAAGAAGGGGCCCTTCGTCGACGACCACCTGATCAAGAAGGTGGACGCGCAGAACGACGCAGGCTCCAAGAACGTCATCAAGACCTGGTCCCGCCGCTCGATGATCGTCCCGGCCATGCTCGGCCACACGATCGCGGTACACGACGGCCGCAAGCACGTCCCGGTGTTCGTCACCGAGTCGATGGTCGGCCACAAGCTCGGCGAGTTCGCGCCGACCCGCACCTTCCGCGGCCACGTCAAGGACGACCGCAAGTCGCGTCGTCGCTGATGGGCGGGTGTGAAGACCTATGACTGACACCGAAGGGACAACCATGGAAGCCAGGGCCTCCGCGCGCTATGTGCGCGTCACGCCCATGAAGGCCCGCCGGGTGGTGGACCTTGTCCGTGGCTTGCCTGCCACGGAGGCTCAGGCGGTCCTGCGCTTCGCCCCGCAGGCCGCGAGCGTGCCGGTGGGCAAGGTGCTGGACAGCGCCATCGCCAACGCCGCACACAACTACGACCACACCGACGCCGACAGCCTCTTCATCTCCGAGGCGTACGTCGACGAGGGCCCGACCCTGAAGCGTTTCCGTCCGCGCGCCCAGGGCCGCGCCTACCGGATTCGCAAGCGGACGAGCCACATCACCGTGGTCGTGAGCAGCAAGGAAGGAACCCGGTAATGGGCCAGAAGGTAAACCCGCACGGGTTCCGCCTCGGCATCACCACCGACTTCAAGTCGCGCTGGTACGCCGACAAGCTCTACAAGGACTACATCAAGGAAGACGTCGCGATCCGCAAGATGCTCACGCAGGGCATGGAGCGGGCCGGCATCTCCAAGGTGGAGATCGAGCGCACCCGTGACCGCGTACGTGTCGACGTGCACACCGCACGTCCCGGCATCGTCATCGGCCGCCGCGGCGCCGAGGCCGACAGGCTCCGGGGCAACCTGGAGAAGCTGACCGGCAAGCAGATCCAGTTCAACATCCTCGAGGTCAAGAACCCCGAGACGGATGCGCAGCTGGTGGCCCAGGCCGTCGCCGAGCAGCTGTCCTCCCGTGTCTCCTTCCGTCGTGCGATGCGCAAGAGCATGCAGACCACGATGAAGGCCGGCGCGAAGGGCATCAAGATCCAGTGCGGTGGCCGCCTCGGCGGCGCCGAGATGTCCCGCTCGGAGTTCTACCGCGAGGGCCGTGTGCCCCTGCACACGCTCCGCGCGAACGTCGACTACGGCTTCTTCGAGGCCAGGACCACCTTCGGCCGCATCGGCGTGAAGGTCTGGATCTACAAGGGTGACGTCAAGAACATCGCCGAGGTCCGCGCCGAGAACGCCGCCGCCCGTGCGGGCAACCGCCCGTCCCGCGGTGGCGGCAGCGACCGTCCCCGTCGTGGTGGCGAGCGCGGAGGCCGCGGCCGCAAGCCGCAGCAGCAGAGCGGTTCCGCCGAGACTCCCAAGGTCGAGAGCGTGACGCCCGCCGCTGCGGCAGCAGAGCCCGGCGCTGCCGGGAAGGAGGGCTGACCGCCATGCTTATCCCGCGCAGGGTCAAGCACCGTAAGCAGCACCACCCGAAGCGCAAGGGCATGGCCAAGGGTGGCACCGAAGTCTCGTTCGGTGAGTACGGCATTCAGGCCGTGACCGCCGCGTATGTGACGAACCGGCAGATCGAGGCAGCTCGTATCTCCATGACTCGTCACATCAAGCGTGGCGGCAAGGTCTGGATCAACATCTACCCGGACCGTCCGCTGACGAAGAAGCCCGCCGAGACCCGCATGGGTTCCGGTAAGGGTTCTCCCGAGTGGTGGATCGCGAACGTCAAGCCGGGGCGCGTGATGTTCGAGCTGTCCTACCCGAACGAGAAGATTGCCAAGGAGGCGCTCACCCGCGCCGCCCACAAGCTTCCGATGAAGTGCCGGATCGTTCGGCGCGAGGCAGGTGAGTCGTGATGGCGGCCGGGACGAAGACCTCCGAGCTGCGTGAGCTGGGCGACGAGGAGCTTCTCGGAAAGCTTCGCGAGTCCAAGGAAGAGCTGTTCAACCTCCGCTTCCAGGCGGCGACCGGGCAGTTGGAGAACCACGGCCGGCTGAAGGCCGTCCGCAAGGACATCGCCCGGATCTACACCCTGATGCGTGAGCGTGAGCTGGGCATCGAGACGGTGGAGAGCGCCTGATGAGCGAGACGAATGTGACTGAGAAGACGCAGGAGCGCGGTTTCCGCAAGACCCGCGAGGGTCTTGTCGTCAGCGACAAGATGGACAAGACCGTCGTCGTCGCCGTCGAGGACCGCGTCAAGCACGCGCTGTACGGCAAGGTCATCCGCCGTACCAACAAGCTCAAGGCGCACGACGAGCAGAACGCCGCCGGGGTCGGCGACCGCGTACTCCTCATGGAGACCCGGCCGCTGTCCGCGACCAAGCGCTGGCGCGTCGTCGAGGTCCTTGAGAAGGCGAAGTAAGCAGTTCCGAAACGGAATTGGCTTGGCAATCAGCCTGGGGACCCCCAGGACAGTTCCGCCAGGCTCGGCAGGGCACACCCCGCGCGGGTGTGACCCTGCCGGGAACCGGCAGACGATCAGGAGATAGACGTGATCCAGCAGGAGTCCCGGCTGCGCGTCGCCGACAACACGGGTGCGAAAGAGATTCTCACCATCCGTGTGCTCGGCGGTTCGGGCCGGCGCTACGCGGGCGTCGGTGACGTCGTCGTCGCTACCGTCAAGGACGCGATCCCGGGCGGGAACGTGAAGAAGGGCGACATCGTCAAGGCCGTCATCGTGCGCACCGTGAAGGAGCGCCGCCGGCCCGACGGCTCGTACATCCGCTTCGACGAGAATGCCGCGGTCATCCTCAAGAACGACGGTGACCCCCGCGGCACCCGCATCTTCGGCCCCGTGGGCCGGGAACTGCGCGAGAAGAAGTTCATGAAGATCATCTCTCTCGCGCCGGAGGTGCTGTGACCATGAAGATCAAGAAGGGCGACCTGGTCCAGGTCATCACCGGCAAGGACAAGGGCAAGCAGGGCAAGGTCATCGTGGCCTACCCCCGCGAGGACCGAGTCCTGGTCGAGGGTGTCAACCGGGTCAAGAAGCACACCAAGGCCGGCCAGACCGCTCGTGGTTCGAAGACGGGCGGAATCGTGACGACCGAGGCTCCGGTCCACGTGAGCAACGTGCAGCTCGTGGTGGAGAAGGACGGCAAGAAGGTCGTCACCCGCGTCGGATACCGCTTCGATGACGACGGCAACAAGATCCGCGTTGCCAAGCGGACCGGTGAGGACATCTGATGACTGCCACGACTGAAGCCCCGCGCCTCAAGCAGCGCTACCGCTCCGAGATCAAGGGCAAGCTGCAGGACGAGTTCAAGTACGAGAACGTCATGCAGGTTCCCGGTCTCACCAAGATCGTGGTCAACATGGGTGTGGGCGACGCCGCCCGCGACTCCAAGTTGATGGACGGTGCCATCCGGGACCTCGCCACGATCACCGGCCAGAAGCCGGCGGTGACCAAGGCCCGCAAGTCCATCGCGCAGTTCAAGCTGCGTGAGGGCATGCCGATCGGCGCGCACGTGACGCTGCGCGGCGACCGGATGTGGGAGTTCCTGGACCGCCTGCTGTCCCTCGCACTGCCGCGCATCCGCGACTTCCGCGGCCTGTCGCCGAAGCAGTTCGACGGGAGGGGCAACTACACCTTCGGTCTCACGGAGCAGGTCATGTTCCACGAGATCGACCAGGACAAGATCGACCGGGTCCGGGGCATGGACATCACCGTGGTCACCACGGCGACCAACGACGACGAGGGGCGCGCCCTGCTTCGTCACCTCGGCTTCCCGTTCAAGGAGAACTGACCATGGCTAAGAAGGCTCTGATCTCCAAGGCGAGCCGTAAGCCGAAGTTCGCTGTCCGCGCTTACACGCGTTGCCAGCGCTGCGGCCGTCCGCACTCCGTCTACCGCAAGTTCGGCCTGTGCCGCGTGTGCCTTCGCCAGATGGCACACCGTGGCGAGCTGCCGGGCGTCACCAAGAGTTCCTGGTAACCCGTCGCCCGCCCTTCGTCAGGAGGGCGAGCGGTTCGGGCCAGCCAGGACTCTCGGTAAGAGCATCAAGGCCGGACGGGTGTTCACCGCACGCCACTGAGGCAGTGCGGCCGCCCGCCGTCCGTGACCGTCTTACTACGCCGTAGGTCCCCGCGCCCCACCTGTCCTGTCCCTGTACGGGGAGAAGGAGGGCGCATACAGGAAACCCCGGCGAGAGAGGCCGAAGGCCATCACATGACAATGACCGATCCGATCGCGGACATGCTGACGCGTCTGCGTAACGCGAACTCGGCGTACCACGACTCCGTCGCGATGCCGCACAGCAAGATCAAGTCGCACATCGCGGAGATTCTCCAGCAGGAGGGCTACATCACCGGCTGGAGGACCGAGGAGGCCCAGGTCGGCAAGAGCCTCGTGCTCGAGCTGAAGTTCGGCCCCAACCGCGAGCGCTCGATCGCCGGTATCAAGCGGATCTCGAAGCCGGGCCTGCGGGTCTACGCGAAGTCCACCAGCCTGCCCAGGGTGCTCGGTGGCCTGGGAGTGGCGATCATCTCCACTTCCCACGGGCTGCTCACCGGCCAGCAGGCACAGAAGAAGGGCGTAGGCGGGGAAGTCCTCGCCTACGTCTGGTAACGGAAGGGAACGGAGGTAAAGCAATGTCGCGTATCGGCAAGCTCCCCATCCAGGTTCCCGCCGGTGTGGACGTCACCATCGATGGCCGGGCGGTCGCCGTGAAGGGTCCCAAGGGTTCCCTTTCGCACACCGTTGTCGCGCCCATCGAGATCGTGAAGGGCGAGGACGGCGCGCTGGTCGTCTCCCGTCCCAACGACGAGAGCCGGAACAAGGCCCTGCACGGTCTGTCCCGCACGCTGGTGGCGAACATGATCACTGGCGTGACCACGGGATTCACCAAGGACCTCGAGATCAGCGGCGTGGGTTACCGCGTCCAGGCGAAGGGCTCCAACCTGGAGTTCTCGCTGGGCTACAGCCACCCGATCCTGGTCGAGGCGCCGGAGGGCATCTCGTTCAAGGTCGAGTCGCCGACCAAGTTCTCGGTCGAGGGCATCGACAAGCAGAAGGTCGGCGAGGTCGCCGCCAACATCCGCAAGCTGCGCCGCCCGGACCCGTACAAGGCCAAGGGCGTGAAGTACGCGGGCGAGACCATCCGCCGCAAGGTCGGAAAGGCTGGTAAGTAAGCCATGGCATACGGCGTGAAGATCGCTAAGGGCGACGCCTACAAGCGCGCCGCCGCCAAGCGCCGTCACATCCGCATCCGCAAGAAGGTCTCGGGCACCCCCGCCCGCCCCCGTCTTGTGGTGACGCGCTCGAACCGCCACATGGTCGCCCAGGTCGTGGACGACCTGGCGGGCCACACCCTGGCCTCGGCCTCGTCGCTGGACGCGTCGATCCGCAGCGGTGACGGCGACAAGAGCGCGCAGGCCAAGCAGGTCGGCGCACTGGTCGCCGAGCGTGCCAAGGCCGCGGGCGTCGAGGCCGTCGTGTTCGACCGCGGTGGCAACAGGTACGCGGGGCGGATCGCCGCCCTCGCGGACGCCGCCCGAGAAGCCGGGCTCAGGTTCTGAGCCGGTCCACGCTGAGCGGACGTAAACGAGAGAGGTAATTCCAATGGCTGGACCCCAGCGCCGCGGTGGCGGCGCCGGTGGCGGCGAGCGTCGGGACCGCAAGGGCCGGGACGGCGGCGCCGCCGCCGAGAAGACCGCGTACGTTGAGCGCGTCGTCGCGATCAACCGCGTGGCCAAGGTTGTGAAGGGTGGTCGTCGCTTCAGCTTCACCGCGCTGGTCGTGGTGGGCGACGGTGACGGCACCGTGGGCGTCGGATACGGCAAGGCCAAGGAGGTGCCTGCCGCCATCGCCAAGGGTGTTGAGGAGGCCAAGAAGCACTTCTTCAAGGTCCCCCGCATCCAGGGCACCATTCCGCACCCGATCCAGGGTGAGGAAGCCGCGGGCGTCGTGCTGCTCAAGCCGGCTTCGCCCGGTACCGGTGTGATCGCCGGTGGCCCGGTGCGCGCCGTGCTGGAGTGCGCGGGCATCCACGACGTGCTGAGCAAGTCGCTCGGTTCGTCGAACCCGATCAACATCGTGCACGCCACGCGTGCGGCTCTGCAGGGCCTTCAGCGCCCCGAGGAGATCGCCGCCCGCCGTGGCCTGCCGCTCGAGGACGTGGCGCCCGCCGCTCTGCTGCGGGCCCGTGCCGGGGTGAGTGCGTAATGGCTCGCTTGAAGATCACGCAGACGCGTTCCGTCATCGGTACGAAGCAGAACCACCGGGACACGCTGCGGACGCTCGGTCTGAAGAGGGTCCGCGACGTCTCCGTACGTGAGGACCGTCCCGAGGTTCGCGGCATGGTGCACACCGTGCGGCACCTCGTCACGGTCGAGGAGGTCGACTGACATGGCTGACTCTTCGCAGAGCAACCCGCTGAAGGTCCACAATCTCCGGCCGGCCCCGGGCGCCAAGACCGCCAAGACCCGCGTGGGTCGCGGCGAGGCGTCGAAGGGCAAGACGGCCGGACGCGGCACCAAGGGCACCAAGGCCCGGTACCAGGTTCCGGAGAACTTCGAGGGTGGGCAGATGCCGCTGCACATGCGGCTGCCCAAGCTCCGGGGTTTCCGTAACCCTGCCCACAAGCAGTTCCAGGTCGTGAACCTGGACAAGCTGGCCGAGCTGTACCCCAAGGGGGGCGAGGTCACGGTGGCCGACCTGGTCGCCAAGGGCGCGGTTCGCAAGAACGAGCTCGTCAAGGTGCTCGGCACCGGCGAGATCTCCGTGGCTCTGACGGTGACCGTCAACAAGGTCTCCGGCTCCGCCAAGGAGAAGATCACCGCTGCCGGCGGCACCGTCACCGAGCTCGGCTGAGTTCGTTGACTGACTGGCCGGGGACGTCCCAACGGGACGTCCCCGGTCCGTCGTTCCACGGCGGGCACCGTCGCCGGTAAGGTGGCGGGCACTGTTGGTATTTGTCGACCCCAAGACCGTCACCTCTCGCGCGCGACGCGGGGGGCGCAGGAGGCACCGTGCTCACCGCGTTCGCCCGGGCGTTCCAGACGCCCGACCTGCGAAAGAAGCTGTTGTTCACGCTCGGCATTGTGGTGCTCTTCCGGTTGGGGCAGCACATTCCGGTGCCGGGTGTCAGCTTTGAGAACGTCAACCAGTGCATGAACGAGGCCAAGGGGAGCCAGGGTCTCTTCGGGCTGGTGAACATGTTCAGCGGTGGCGCACTGCTGCAGCTGACGATTTTCGCGCTCGGCATCATGCCGTACATCACCGCGAGCATCATTCTTCAGTTGCTGGTCGTGGTCATTCCGCGGCTCGAGGCGCTGAAGAAGGAGGGCCAGGCGGGGCAGGCCAAGATCACGCAGTACACGCGTTATCTGACGGTCGCGCTCGCGATCCTCCAGGCAACGGGTCTCGTGGCCACCGCCCGCAGCGGCACCCTCTTCCCCCAGTGCCAGGTCCGCGACCAGATCATCCCGGACCAGTCGATCTTCACCACCGTCACGATGGTCATCTGCATGACGGCGGGCACCGCGTTCATCATGTGGCTCGGCGAGCTCATCACCGACCGCGGTATCGGCAACGGCATGTCGATCCTGATGTTCATCTCGATCGCCGCCGGCTTCCCCGGCGCGCTGTGGGCCATCAAGAAGCAGGGCAAGCTCGCCGACGGCTGGATCGAGTTCGGCGCGGTGATCATCAGCGGTCTCGCGATGGTGGCCCTGGTGGTGCTGGTCGAGCAGGCGCAGCGACGCGTCCCCGTGCAGTACGCGAAGCGGATGATCGGGCGCCGCAGCTACGGCGGCACTTCGACCTACATTCCGCTGAAGGTCAATCAGGCCGGTGTGATTCCCGTCATCTTCGCGTCCTCGCTGCTCTACATTCCCGCGCTCATCGTTCAGTTCAGCGGCTCGCAGGCGGGCTGGGCGGAGTGGATCCAGGCGCACTTCGTGAAGGGTGACCACCCGATTTACATCGTCACCTACTTCGTGCTGATCGTCTTCTTCGCGTTCTTCTACGTGGCGATCTCCTTCAACCCCGAAGAAGTCGCCGACAACATGAAGAAGTATGGTGGCTTCATCCCGGGCATCCGGGCAGGTCGGCCCACTGCGGAATACCTGAGCTATGTGCTGAACCGCATCACATGGCCGGGGTCCCTGTATCTCGGGTTGATCGCTCTGGTGCCGACCGTCGCGCTGATCGCGTTCGGTGCTCAGCAGAACTTCCCGTTCGGCGGGACGAGCATTCTGATCATCGTGGGCGTCGGGCTCGAGACCGTGAAGCAGATCGAGAGCCAGCTTCAGCAGCGCAATTACGAAGGGTTCCTCCGCTGATGCGTATCGTCCTCGTCGGACCGCCTGGCGCGGGCAAGGGAACGCAGGCCGCGCTCCTGTCCAAGAACCTGTCGATTCCGCACATCTCCACGGGCGACATCTTCCGCGCGAACATCAGCCAGGGCACCCCGCTCGGGCAGCAGGCGCAGGAGTACATGCGGGCGGGTCAGCTCGTGCCCGACGAGGTAACGATCGGCATGGCGACGGACAGGATGGACGAGCCGGACGCTGCGAACGGCTTCCTGCTCGACGGCTTCCCCCGGAACATCGCGCAGGCCGAGTCGCTGGACGGGGTCTTGGAGGAGCGGGGCCAACGGCTCGACGCCGTGCTGGACTTGGAGGTCCCGGAGGAGGAAGTCGTCAAGCGGATCGCGGGCCGCCGCATCTGCCGCAGCGACAGCAGCCACGTCTTCCACGCGGAGTACAGCGCTCCGCAGCAGGAGGGCGTGTGCGACGTGTGCGGCGGCGAGCTGTATCAGCGTGACGACGACCGGGAGGAGACCGTCCGCAAGCGGCTGGCGGTCTATCACAGCGAGACCGAGCCGATCATCGACCACTACAAGCGTCAGGACCTCGTCACCACCATTTCGGCGCTGGGCGAGGTGAGCGAGGTCACCGAGCGTTCGATGCAGGCTCTCGATGCCGCGAAGGACTCGGTCGCCGACTGACCGAGAGCGTTCCGTATCCGGCTTCGTCCGCGGCCGCGGTACCCGGGAAGGGTCCGCGGCCGCAGGCTTGTACGGCACACTGATTGAAGCGGGGTTCTCCCGCGTACGACCCCCGAGCCGGTGCGCCGGCCGTGAGCACCCCTTCAGCACCCGTCGAGGAAGGCACCGCCGCATGGTGGAGATCAAGACCCCGGAACAGATCGCGAAGATGCGCGAGGCGGGCCTTGTCGTGGCGGCGATGCACAAGGCCTGCCGTGAGGCCGCCGTCCCGGGGGCCAGCACGAAGGACCTGGACGAGGTCGCCGCCAAGGTCCTCGCCGATCATGGAGCAAAGCCCAACTTCCTGGGCTATGGCGGCTTCCCGGGCAACATCTGCACGTCCGTGAACGACATCGTCGTGCACGGCATCCCCGACAGGGAGACCGTCCTCAAGGACGGTGACCTTCTCTCCATCGACGCCGGCGCGATCATCGACGGCTGGCACGGCGACGCCGCGCTCACGGTCTTCGTCGGCGAAGGCCACTCGCCGGAGCTCCGTGAGCTGAGCCGGGTCACCGAGGAGTCCATGTGGGCCGGCATCGCCGCCGTGCGCAAGGGCAACCGGCTCGTGGACGTCTCCCGGTCGATCGAGGGCTGCATCCGGCGCCAGCCGCGGCCCGCCTCGGGCTCGTACGGGATCGTCGAGGACTACGGCGGGCACGGCATCGGCTCCCAGATGCACATGGACCCCCACCTGCTGAACTATGTCGATCGGCGTCGCGGGCGCGGGCCGAAGCTGGTGCCGGGGCTGTGCCTGGCCATCGAGCCCATGGTGACCCTGGGCACGTCCAAGACGCACGTGCTGTCGGACGACTGGACGGTCAAGACGAACGACGGCAGCTGGTCGAGCCACTGGGAGCACTCCGTGGCCCTGACCGACGACGGCCCGCTCGTGCTGACCGCGCCGGACGGCGGCAAGGCGAAGCTCGCAGAGCTGGGCATCACGGCAGCACCCGATCCGCTCGCCTGACGTGCCGCGGGCGCGGTCCCGGCGATCGGTCCCTGTGGGCCCGGCGGCCTCCTGGCCGCGGCGGCGAGTGTGAGCCGACTTCATCCGCGGGAGCATAACGATCTTGGGAGCCGGGGAGGCTACCCGAATTCGTCTTTGCGGGACGCGTATCGTAGACTGGCTCGTCGGTCCCGGGGTATTGGTATGCCCGGGATCACCCCAGGTAGCCGATCCCGGAAGGTGAAGCGCTAGAGCATGGCCAAAAAACAAGGGGCCATCGAGATCGAGGGCACGGTCGTCGAATCTCTGCCGAATGCGATGTTCAAGGTGGAGCTTCAGAACGGGCACCAGGTTCTCGCGCACATCAGCGGCAAGATGCGGATGCACTACATCCGTATCCTTCCCGACGATCGGGTCGTGGTGGAGCTCTCTCCGTACGACCTGACCCGCGGGCGGATCGTCTACCGCTACAAGTAGCTCACAGATCGAGCCGTTGACCCACGTCCGTGGGCGGCGGCCTGACCCGGAGAACCTCATCCATGAAGGTCAAGCCGAGCGTCAAGAAGATCTGCGACAAGTGCAAGGTGATCCGCCGTCACGGCCGGGTCATGGTCATCTGCGACAACCTGCGCCACAAGCAGCGCCAGGGCTGAAGCACACCAGACCACGAGCCTTCGCACAGATCGCACTCTTCGCGCGACGCAAGTGAAAAGTACATACGCAGACGCCCGACCCCCCGCCTGATGTCTCATGCCGGTGGGGACGACACCCTCGGTCGGAGGCCGGGGACCTTGTTCACGGGTGCGTGTACGGCACTGCCGTACGGCACGAACAACAGGGGACGGCGCTGCGGCAGACCTCCGCAAAGCAATCAGGAGCCCAAGTAATGGCACGCCTCGCAGGCGTCGACCTCCCGCGTGAGAAGCGCGTCGAGGTCGCCCTCACCTACGTCTTCGGCATCGGTCGAACCCTTGCCCAGCGGACCCTTGGTGAGACCGGGATCAACCCCGACACCCGGGTGCGGGATCTGGCCGAGGAGGACCTCGTCAAGATCCGCGAATACGTGGACAACAATCTCCAGGTCGAGGGTGACCTCCGCCGTGAGATCCAGGCCGACATCCGCCGCAAGGTCGAGATCGGCTGCTACGAGGGCCTGCGGCACCGCCGCGGCCTGCCCGTCCACGGCCAGCGCACCAAGACCAACGCCCGCACCCGCAAGGGCCCGCGTCGCGCGATCGCCGGCAAGAAGAAGCCGGGCAAGAAGTAGTCCGCACCGGACACGCTGCAAGCGGTCCGTGTTGCAGGACCGACGACCTCCACAGGAGTAAATCCATATGCCTCCGAAGGGCCGTACGGCCGGCGCCAAGAAGGTGCGCCGCAAGGACAAGAAGAACGTCCCCGCCGGGCACGCTCACATCAAGAGCACGTTCAACAACACCATCGTTTCGATCACCGACCCGACCGGCAACGTGATCTCCTGGGCCTCCGCCGGCCACGTCGGCTTCAAGGGTTCCCGGAAGTCGACGCCGTTCGCCGCGCAGATGGCCGCCGAGAACGCGGCCCGCCGCGCTCAGGAGCACGGCATGCGCAAGGTCGACGTCTTCGTCAAGGGCCCCGGCTCCGGCCGTGAGACCGCGATCCGTTCCCTCCAGGCCACGGGCCTCGAGGTCGGCTCCATCCAGGACGTCACCCCGACCCCGCACAACGGCTGCCGCCCGCCGAAGCGCCGCCGAGTCTGACCAGCTGAAACAGGAGAACTGAGACATGGCGCGTTACACCGGGGCCGACTGCAAGCGTTGCCGTCGGGAGAAGCAGAAGCTCTTCCTCAAGGGAGCTAAGTGCGAGAGCGCGAAGTGCCCGATCGAGATCCGTCCTTACCCCCCGGGTGAGCACGGTCGCGGGCGCACCAAGGACTCCGAGTACCTGCTGCAGAAGCGCGAGAAGCAGAAGGCAGCGCGTATCTACGGCGTCCTGGAGAAGCAGTTCCGCGGGTACTACAACGAGGCCAACCGCCTGCAGGGCAAGACCGGCGACAACCTGCTGCGCATCCTCGAGACCCGTCTGGACAACGTGGTCTACCGGGCCGGCTTCGCCAAGTCCCGCGACCACGCCCGTCAGCTGGTCCGGCACGGGCACATCACCGTGAACGGGCGCAAGACCGACATCCCGTCGGCCCGCGTGTCCGTGAGCGACATCATCGAGGTCCGCGAGTCCTCCCGCAGCCTCACGCCTTTCCAGGTGGCGGCGGCGGAGGCCGGCGAGAAGACGGTTCCGGCCTGGCTGGAGTCCATTCCGTCGAAGCTGCGGATCCTCGTCCACTCGCTGCCCGAGCGCCAGGTGATCGACACCCAGGTGCAGGAGCAGCTGATCGTCGAGCTGTACTCGAAGTGATTCGGGTCCGGTCCGGCTGCTGATCGCGAGCTCTGCTCGGGACAGCGGTTCAACCGGGGTGGGTGGTACGGCACTCGGATGTGCCGTGCCGCCCGTACCCTGTCAGTACGGCATCAAATAGCGGTTGCCGAAGACTGGAGGCACAACCACATGCTGATCGCTCAGCGCCCGTCCCTGACCGAAGAGGTCGTCGACGAATTCCGCTCACGGTTCGTGATCGAGCCGCTGGAGCCGGGCTTCGGCTACACCCTCGGCAATTCCCTGCGTCGCACGCTCCTCTCCTCGATTCCCGGAGCCGCTGTCACCAGCATCCGGATCGACGGTGTCCTGCACGAGTTCTCGACCGTGCCGGGCGTCAAGGAGGACGTCACCGACCTCATCCTCAACATCAAGTCCCTGGTCGTCTCCTCGGAGCACGACGAGCCGGTCGTGATGTACCTGCGCAAGCAGGGCCCCGGCCTGGTCACCGCCGCGGACATCGCACCGCCGGCCGGTGTCGAGGTGCACAACCCCGACCTGGTCCTCGCCACGCTCAACGGCAAGGGCAAGCTGGAGATGGAGCTGACGGTCGAGCGCGGCCGCGGCTACGTCTCCGCCGTGCAGAACAAGCAGATGGGCCAGGAGATCGGGCGCATCCCGGTCGACTCCATCTACTCGCCGGTGCTCAAGGTCACGTACAAGGTCGAGGCGACCCGTGTCGAGCAGCGCACCGACTTCGACAAGCTGATCGTCGACGTCGAGACCAAGCAGGCCATGCGGCCGCGCGACGCCATGGCCTCGGCCGGCAAGACCCTGGTCGAGCTCTTCGGCCTGGCCCGCGAGCTGAACGTCGACGCCGAGGGCATCGACATGGGTCCGTCCCCGACGGATGCCGCGCTCGCCGCCGATCTGGCGCTGCCGATCGAGGAGCTGGAGCTCACCGTCCGTTCGTACAACTGCCTGAAGCGCGAGGGCATCCACTCCGTGGGTGAGCTCGTGGCGCGTTCCGAGGCGGACCTGCTCGACATCCGTAACTTCGGCGCGAAGTCGATCGACGAGGTGAAGGCGAAGCTCGCCGGAATGGGCCTCGCCCTGAAGGACAGCCCGCCCGGATTCGACCCGACGGCCGCCGCCGACGCCTTCGGCGCGGAGGACGACACGGACGCCGGCTTCGTCGAGACCGAGCAGTACTGAGCCTCGCCGAGCGGTTCTGATCCACGGGGACGCATCACGCGGCCCCGTTGCCCCGGCCGGGAATCCGCCCGGCCGGGCCCCTTGGCTCTGATGGGCCTGAGGGGACACCCATTCCGGTACCTGATACGGCCGGAACTGCCACCGGTACCTGATACGGCCGGTGCAGGAACACAGAAGGAGAAGCACGATGCCGAAGCCCACCAAGGGTGCCCGCATGGGCGGCAGCGCCGCGCACCAGAAGGCGATGCTGGCGAACCTCGCCACGGACCTTTTCGAGTACGGGCGCATCACCACCACCGAGGCGCGGGCACGTCGGCTGCGTCCCGTCGCGGAGCGTCTGATCACCAAGGCCAAGAAGGGCGACCTGCACAACCGTCGCCAGGTCATGCGCACGGTCACGGACAAGAGCGTGGTCCACACCCTCTTCACCGAGATCGGCCCCCGCTACGAGAACCGGCCGGGTGGCTACACCCGCATCACCAAGATCGGTAACCGCCGTGGCGACAACGCGCCCATGGCCGTGATCGAGCTGGTGGAGGCCCTGACCGTGCAGCAGCAGGCTGTCGGCGAGGCCGAGGCCGCGACCAAGCGGACGGCGAAGGACGCACCGGCCAAGAAGGCGCCTGCCAAGAAGGCCGCCGCGAAGAAGCAGTCCGAGGAGGCAGCGGCCGAGGCCGATGCCGCACCCGAGGCCGAGGGCGGCGAGTCCGCGGCCGAGGAGTCGAAGGACGCCTGACACTCGTGGAGCTCGTGAGCGGGCCCGTTCCCTTCGGGGAGCGGGCCTGTTCGTTCTTCACAGGGAGAGGAACGGGAGGATCGGCCGCGTGACGGACGTGACGGACGCGGGGGACGAGACCTTCGGGACGGACGCGGGGGACGGGACCTTCGGGACGGACGCGGTGGAGCCCGGCAAGGTGAGGGTGCGGCTCGACCTGAGCTACGACGGCAAGGGCTTCTCCGGCTGGGCCCGGCAGCGGGGCCGACGGACCGTGCAGCAGGAGATAGAGGACGCCATCCGCGTGGTCCTGCGCCTCGGTCAGCAGGAGAACGCCACGCCGGTGGATCTGACCGTCGCGGGGCGAACGGACGCAGGAGTGCACGCGCGGGGTCAGGTCGCACACGTCGACCTGCCGGAAGAGGTATGGGCCGAGCACAGCGGGCAGCTGCTGCGGCGCCTTGCCGGACGGCTCCCGATGGACGTGCGCGTGTGGCGGGTCGCTGCGGCGCCCCCGCATTTCAACGCCCGCTTCTCGGCGATCTGGCGACGCTACTCGTACCGTGTGAGCGACAATCCCGGCGGCGTCGACCCGCTGCTGCGCTCGCACGTGCTCTGGCACAACTGGCCGCTCGACGTCGATGCGATGAACGCCGCAGCCGGGCATCTGCTCGGCGAACACGACTTCGCGGCGTACTGCAAGCGGCGCGACGGTGCGACCACCATCCGCACGCTGCAGCAGCTTCACTGGCAGCGGCACGACGACGGCGTGCTGGAGGCGACGGTCAAGGCCGACGCCTTCTGCCACAACATGGTGCGCTCGCTCGTGGGCGCGATGCTGTTCGTGGGTGACGGACACAGGCCCCCGCAGTGGCCGGGAGAGGTGCTGGCCCGGCAGGTACGGGATTCGGCGGTCCACGTCGTACGGCCGCACGGGCTGACACTGGAAGAGGTCGGATACCCGCCGGACGGTGAGCTGGCGGCGCGCAACCTCGCGGCGCGCAACAGGCGTTCGCTGCCCGACGCAGGTGCGGCGGCTACTGCCGGGTGCTGCTGAACTGCCGGTCCGGGGGCTGCTGTTGAACCTCCTGGGCCGGCCGCTACTGCTCGACGGAGGCCTCCGCCTGATCCTTGCCGCGCTTGAGGATGCGGGCGTAGGCGTACGTGGAACCGTCGCGGCCCGCCTGCTCCGCCTGGGTGTCGGACTCAGTGGAAGGCTTGCCGTTGGTGCGGCCCGAGATGGTGAAGTAGGCATATCGCCCGTAGGAGTTGGCGGTCGTACGGCAGGTGACGGTGCGGCAGAATTCGGGGACGCCGCCGCCCTTCAGCGCGACGAGGTTGGGCTTGTACTGCTTCTTCACCTTGGCCGCCGTCCTCGCGTCGTCGAAGACCGCGATGCCGACCGTGACGCCGAGCCCGCCGCGGGTGTAGGTGGCCCGGAAGAGGCTCTTGCACCCGTTGTCACTGAGTACCTCTCCGAGCCCGGCATGAGCGGCGTCGGTGCAGCCCTTGCTCGTATCCGTCGAAGCGCGCTTGTACGGACGGCCGTTGATGCTGACGCGCTTGGCGGGGAAGAGCGTGCCGACGTTGAGCGGGGCCTTGTCGGTCCTGGAGTCGGAGACGAAGTCACGGGGCGGGGGCGGTGGCGGCGGCTCGTCCTTGAACGTCGGTTCCGGCTGGCCCGCGGTGCTCGACGGCAGATCCTCAGGGGTGGGGAGCGTCTCCGAAGGCTTGCCGGAAGCACGGCCCCCGCTGCCCCCCTCGTTGACCACCGCGACGGCGACTATGCCGGCCACCACGACCGTGGCGAGCGCGCCGGCACCGGCTATCATCCAGCGGCGCTTGCGCGCGCGCTCCCGTTCCGTCTCTTCGGCGAGCGCCCCCCAGTCGGGAGTGGAAGAACCGCCGGGACCCTCGCCGGGTCCACCCTGCCCAAAGCTCATGGGCGCATCATATTCGGTTGGTTGCGGGTGATTGCCACCGTGAGCACGAGCCCGTTCGCCGCCCTGAAGTGACGCCTCTCTCGAGCACTTTCTCCCCTGCGGGGGCCGTTGCTCTCCGATCTCCCGTCCCGGACCGGAAAGGGGTCCCGGTCGCGCCGGCGGGTCCGAACGAGGCGGGAAGGCGAGGCCGCCACACCCGGTCCGGCGTGAACTGCGGGCGTCTGGCGGCATCTTGCCGGGGCCCGTGCTTTTCCCAGCCCCGACCCGTCCCCGCCCGGCCTGGTCCGCCACCGTCTGTCCTGGTCCGCCACCGTCCGTCCCGCCGCAGAGGACGCCGAGGAGGTGGGACGGGGCCCAACTGGCCGTCACCGTGGCGCACTCCGGCGACCAGGACACTCAACTGCGGTACGCACAAGCCCCCTTCGGTCGGCCCGCCGCGCACTGCGGCCTGGCCCCGGCCTTGCGGCCGGGCCCCGGTGCTGGGCGCGGACGGTGCCGTCAGGGAAGGAACGGTCTCGTCCGGAGAGGCGGGAGGCCGCGGGCGACGAACCGGGGTGAGCCCCCACGCCGAGCGGCGGGCCGGCGCGCGATGGGCGCGGCGGCGCGGGCCCGGCCGCATGGGCGCGGCGGGCGCAGCGGGGAGGCGGGGAGGCCGGCGGGGGCTTCGCGACGGTGAGTCGGAGCCGGTCACAGGGCGTGCGTGGCCCGCTTTGACCCGTACGGGTGCGCCCCGGTAAGCTGCCGGTTCGTTGTGTGTATTGGCTTGCTCATTCTCACGTGGGAGGGCCTTACACCCGGCCCATCGGCCGATGACCAGCGATCAGCACCAGCGGCTCGCGTCACCGTAGTGCGGTCAAGGCTGTCGTGATCTGCCAGGGCCTTGTCAGGACCTTTCCCGTGGCCCTCCGGGGCATGGGGAGACCCCGTCCTCTGGCCCTGCGGGCCCGGAGACCCGTCCCCTGGCCCTTGGTGGGCCCGGGGAGACCCCACTAGAAGAAGCGAAGGCTACGACAGTGCGTACGTACAGCCCCAAGCCCGGCGATGTAAAGCGCCAGTGGCACGTCATCGACGCGCAGGACGTTGTCCTGGGCCGTCTGGCCACCCAGGCCGCCACCCTTCTCCGGGGCAAGCACAAGCCGGTGTACGCGCCTCACGTCGACACCGGTGACTTCGTCGTCATCATCAATGCCGACAAGGTGCACCTGTCCGGCAACAAGCGGACCCAGAAGCTGGCGTACCGCCACTCCGGCTACCCGGGTGGTCTGCGGTCCGTCCGCTATGACGAGCTGCTGGAGAAGGACCCCGCGAAGGCCGTGGAGAAGGCCGTCAAGGGCATGCTCCCGAAGAACACCCTGGGCCGCCAGATGCTCTCGAAGCTGAAGGTGTACGCGGGTGACCAGCACCCGCACGGCGCCCAGCAGCCCGTGCCGTTCGAGATCAGCCAGGTCGCGCAGTAAGTCCGGCCACCAACCCGATACAGAGAGAAGTTGAGGAGAATCGTGGCCGAGACCACTGCTGAGACCCCCGTCGAGGGTGTCGAGGAGTACACGTCCGAGACCCCCGAGGCGCCGGAGGAGTTCACCTCCGAGTCGCTCGCGTCCCGCTTCGGCGACCCGCAGCCGGCCGCCGGCACCGGGCGCCGCAAGAACGCCGTCGCCCGCGTCCGTATCATCCCGGGCAGCGGCAAGTGGAAGATCAACGGTCGCACCCTCGAGGGCTACTTCCCCAACAAGGTGCACCAGCAGGAAGTCAACGAGCCCTTCAAGGTGCTCGAGCTGGACGATCGCTACGACATCGTCGCCCGCATCAACGGCGGCGGCATCTCGGGCCAGGCGGGCGCGCTGCGCCTCGGTGTGGCCCGTGCGCTGAACGAGGCGGACACGGACAACAACCGCGGTCCGCTCAAGAAGGCCGGCTTCCTCACGCGTGACGCTCGTGCCGTCGAGCGCAAGAAGGCCGGTCTGAAGAAGGCCCGCAAGGGCACGCAGTACAGCAAGCGCTGACGCGCCGCGCCGGCTGCGCTGTTCACAGCAGCGATATTGAACCGCCCCGGGGTACGAAACCGTCCCCCGGGGCGTTCGTCTGTGAGGATGACGGGCGCGGGGCGGGTCACGCGGGCGGTGCACAGGCGTCGCCGGGGTGGCATGCCTGCCGCGTGCACTCGGTATACAACGCGTGGCGACGGGCACCTTTGGTGAGTGCGGGCGGCGCGTGGGCGTGCCGGGCGCGGGGGAGAGCGGAAGGCCGGGGCCCGGCGGGTACCTTGCACGGATGAGGACGGGCTCGGGCTTTCCCGTCAGGACCGGGTGGTGTCCGGTTCGTGTTCGCCTCATATGCGGCTTGTATACAGCTCGTATCCGGTCGGGAGCCGCCCTCGGCCCGGTACTCGGACTCGACTCGGACTCGGAGGAACCACAGTGGGACGACTCTTCGGAACGGACGGTGTGCGCGGTGTCGCCAACGAGGGACTGACCGCCGAGCTGGCGCTCGGCCTGTCGGTCTCGGCGGCGCATGTGCTCGCTGAAGTGGGCTCGTTCGAGGGGCACCGGCCGGTGGCCGTGGTCGGACGGGACCCACGAGCGTCCGGGGAGTTCCTGGAGGCCGCGGTCGTCGCGGGTCTGGCGGGCGCCGGCGTCGACGTACTGCGCGTGGGCGTGCTGCCCACCCCGGCCGTCGCCTACCTGACCGGCTCGCTCGGTGCGGACCTCGGCGTGATGCTCTCGGCGAGCCACAACCCCATGCCCGACAACGGCATCAAGTTCTTCGCGCAGGGCGGCCACAAGCTCGCGGACGAGCTGGAGGACCGCATCGAGGCGCTGTACCGCGAGCACGGCACGGGCCAGCCCTGGGAGCGTCCCACGGGCGCCGCGGTCGGGCGCGTGCGCGACTACGACGAGGGGTTCGACAACTACGTGGCCCACCTCGTCGGCGTGCTGCCGAACCGGCTCGACGGGCTGAAGGTGGTCATCGACGGGGCTAACGGCGCGGCCTCCCGCGTCTCCCCGGAGGCGTTCGCGCGCGCCGGTGCCGAGGTGTTCACCATCGGCGCCGACCCCGATGGGCTCAACATCAACGAGGGCTGCGGCTCGACGCATCTGGACGGGCTGCGCGCGGCCGTCGTGGAGCACGGGGCCGACCTGGGAGTGGCGCACGACGGCGACGCGGACCGCTGCCTGGCCGTCGACGCCCGGGGCGAGGTCGTCGATGGCGATCAGATCCTCGCCGTGCTCGCCCTGGCCCTGCGCGACTCGGGGCACCTGCGCAAGGACACCGTGGTGGCCACGGTCATGTCCAACCTCGGCTTCAGGCTCGCCATGGGCCGTGAGGGCATCGAGGTGCTGCAGACGGCGGTCGGTGACCGCTACGTGCTGGAGGAGATGAAGCGCGGCGGATACGCCCTGGGCGGCGAGCAGTCCGGGCACGTGATCGCGCTGGACCATGCCACCACCGGCGACGGAACGCTGACGGGGCTCATGCTCGCCGCACGCGTCGCCGCGACCGGCAAGTCCCTCTCGGAGCTGGCGAACGTCATGGAGCGCCTGCCGCAGGTGCTGATCAATGTGCGGGACGTGGACAGGAGCCGGGTGGACACCTCCGCCGAGCTGGCTGCCGCCGTCACGGACGCCGAACGGGAACTGGGCGAGACGGGCAGGGTGCTGCTGCGCTCGTCGGGCACCGAGCCCCTGGTGCGGGTGATGGTGGAGGCCGCCGACAGCGAGCAGGCCGAGTCCGTCGCGGGCCGCCTGGCCGACGTGGTGAAGAGCTCGCTGGGCTGAGCGCGGGAGGGCCCGGCCGGCGCCCGCGACGGGCAGGGCCCGGGCCCTTCACAGCTTCCGCAGCGAGAGCCGCCGGACCTTGTGGTCCGCGCCCTTGTGCAGTTGCAGCGTCGCCCGGCCGCGCGTGGGCGCGATGTTCTGCCGCAGATTGGGCTCGTTGACGGTGCGCCACGTCCGGCGCGCGAAGTCCAGCGCCTCCTCCTCAGTCACCTCCGTGTAGCGGTGGAAGTAGGAGCGCGGATCCTGGAAGGCGGTCTCCCGCAGCGCGCGGAAGCGGTTCAGGTACCACTCCTCGATGTCGCTCGTACGGGCGTCGACGTAGACGGAGAAGTCGAAGTAGTCGGAGACGGAGAGGCGGGTGCGGCCGTCCCTGCCCGGCAGCGCGGGCTGGAGGACGTTCAGCCCTTCGACGATGAGGATGTCGGGCCGCCGTACCGTCAGCCGCTCCCCGGGGACCCGGTCGTAGACGAGGTGCGAGTAGACGGGCGCCGTCACCTCCGGCTTGCCCGCCTTGACGTCGGCGACGAAGCCGAGCAGCGCGCGGCGGTCGTAGGACTCGGGGAAGCCCTTGCGGGACAACAGGCCGCGCTCCTCCAGCTCGGCCGTCGGCAACAGGAAGCCATCGGTGGTGACCAGTTCGACGCGGGGGTGCTCGGGCCACCGGGCGAGCAGCGCCCGCAGCAGCCGGGAGACCGTGGACTTGCCGACGGCGACGCTGCCCGCGACTCCGATCACGAAGGGGGTTCCGCGCTGAGCGCCGTCCCGCCCCCGGCCGGCGTCGCCGAGGAAGGTGTTCACCGCGGAGCGCAGCCCGTGCGTGGCCGCGACGTACAGGTTGAGCAGGCGGGAGAGCGGCAGGAAGACCTCCCGCACCTCGTCGAGGTCGACCACGTCGCCGAGGCCGCGCAGCTCCTCGACCTCGGCGGCGTTCAGGGGCAGCGGCGTGCGTTCCCGCAGAACGCTCCATTCGGCACGTGAGAGATCCACGTAGGGCTTCGTCGGCACGGGATCATTCTGCGCCGTTCTTGTGGCCTGAATCAGGCGGGGGAGGGTGCGGAACGCCCGGCGGGGGACGATTGAGGGGCGCGGCGGAGAGACCGGAGCGACCTGCACGGACCTTCCGTGAAAACGGGATGTGCAGACGGTGTACGCGCGGGGGTCGGTGCCATTACGTTTCCTGCCATGTCCCTCCGCATCGGCCGCATGAGCCTGAAGCACCGCATACGAAGACGATCCCCCCTTGCCCAGGCGCCTCCCGACCGGGACTTCGCGGCCCGCATACAGGGCGATCTGGCACTGGACTACCTGCCGGACGAGGATCTGGCAGAGGATCTGACGGAGAGCCTCGACATGTACGTACTGGGCAGCAAGCCGCGGTGCGAGGAAGCCGAGTACCTGGAGCTCGTCGAGGACGCCATAGAGCGCATCGCACGGGGCAGCTGAGCGCCCGCCGCCGCCCGGCCGCGTCCACGCTCTAGGGTGCTCGCATGTGCGGAATCGTTGCGTACACGGGAGGGCGTTCCGCCCTTGCCGTCCTCCTCGACGGACTGCGCCGGCTCGAGCCCCTCGACTACGACTCGGCCGGGGTCGCCCTGCTCGTCGACGGCGGACTGGCCGCGGCGAAGAAGGCGGGGACGTTGGGCGACGTGCGGGAGGAGCTGAGGGTCCGTCCCCTTCCCGCCGCCACGACGGGGATCGGGCACATCCGCCGCGCCACGCCGGGGCCGCCCACGGACGTCAACGCGCATCCGCACATGGACGGTTCGGGCCGCGTCGCCGTGGTCCAGAGCGGCGACATCACGGGTCACGACCGGCTGCGGGGCGAACTCGCCGCCCGCGGCCACGAGTTGGTCTCGCAGACGGACACCGAGGCCGCGGCGCATCTGCTCGCCGAGCACTACTCCTCCTGCGGTGACCCCGCGGAGGCCATGCGCCAGGTCTGCCGGCAGCTCACCGGTGCCTTCGCCCTGGTCGCCGTACACGCCGACGAGCCCGAGGTGATCACAGGCGGGTGCGGCGGGCTGCCGCTCACGGTGGGCATCGGTGACGGGGAGACGTTCCTGGCGTCGCACGCCGCCGCGTTCGCACCGCACGCACGGGAAGCGGCCGATGTCGGCGACGGCCGGGTGGTGACGGTGCGCCCCGAGGGCGCCTGGGTCACCGACCTGGACGGTGTGCCGGTGGACCTGCTTCCGTACGACGTGCGGGCCGCCGGCGCCGGCGAGCCGGACACGCACCGGGGGCGGGACGAGGACGAGACCGTCGGGGGTGCCGGGTGATCGTCGGGGTCGGCATCGACGTGGCCGCGGTCGACCGGTTCGGCGAGGCGCTGGAGCGTACTCCGACACTGGCCGAACGGCTCTTCGTGGACGCCGAGTTGTGGCTGCCCGGCGGCGGGAGGCGAGGCGTGGCGTCACTGGCCGCCCGCTTCGCCGCGAAGGAGGCCCTGGCCAAGGCGCTGGGGGCGCCGGGCGGCCTGAGCTGGACCGACGCCGAGGTCGTACAGTCCGATTCGGGCCAGCCGTCGCTGCGGGTGCGCGGCACGGTGGCGGCACGTGCCGAGTCGCTGGGCGTGCGGGGGTGGCACCTGTCGCTGTCGCACGACGCGGGCATCGCCTCCGCCGTGGTGATCGCCGAGGGGTGACCTCCGCGGAGGGACGGCGTCCCCGCCGGCGCCGGTGAGCCCTCGTCATCTTCGTGTGGTCCGCCCCGCTGGTGCGCCGTCAGACTGGGGGCATGAGGACTGCTTACAGCGTGGAGACCGTACGGGCGGCAGAGCGGGAACTGATGGAGCGCCTCCCCGACGGTGTGCTGATGCAGCGCGCCGCGGCCGGCCTCGCGGCCGCCTGCGCGGGAATGCTCGGACGGACGTACGGCAGCCGCGTCGTGCTGCTCGTCGGAAGCGGGGACAACGGCGGCGACGCCCTGTTCGCTGGGGCACGGCTCGCCCGGCGCGGAGCCGGAGTGAGCGCTGTACTGCTGTCGCCCGAGCGGGTCCACGAGGGCGGCCTGGCGGCTCTGCGGGCGGCAGGGGGGCGGGCGCTGGTCGCTCCGGGAGCCGCCGTGGAGGGCGTCGCAGTGCCGGTCGAGCCGGTCATCGCGGGTGCGGACCTCGTCGTGGACGGGATCGTCGGGATCGGCGGCAAGGGCGGGCTGCGCCCCGCGGCGGTCGAGCTGATGGAACTGGTGCGCTCGCCGGTCGTGAGCGTGGACCTGCCCAGCGGAGTCGACGCGGACACCGGCGAGGTGCCGGGCGTGGCCGTACGGGCCGACGCGACGGTGACGTTCGGCGCGTACAAGCCCGGGCTGCTTCTCGATCCCGCACGGGAGTACGCGGGTGCGCTGCGGCTCGTCGACATCGGGCTCGGTCCGTTCCTCGAGGGGCGCCCGGCGGCGGAGGCCCTTCAGCACGCCGATGTGAGCGGGCTGCTGCCCCGCCCGGGAGCGGAGAGCGACAAGTACCGGCGCGGTGTCGTCGGGGTCGTCGCCGGGTCGGCGCGCTATCCCGGGGCGGCCGTGCTCGCCGTTTCGGGGGCGCTGCGCGGCGGTTCGGGAGCCGTGCGCTACGTGGGGCCCGCCGCCGACGCCGTGATCGCCAAGCACCCGGAGACGCTGGTGTCCGCGGGCCCGCCGAGCAAGGCGGGACGCGTCCAGGCGTGGGCCGTCGGGTCGGGCCTGGGGGATGACCGGGAGCGGCTGGACGACGTGCTGTCCGCGGAGGTGCCGGTGCTCATCGACGCCGACGGGCTGCGGCTGGCGGACGAGTCGGCGCTGCGCGCACGTACGGCACCGACCGTGCTGACGCCGCACGCCGGGGAGGCCGCCGCGCTGCTCGGCTGGGAGCGCGGCGCGGTCGAGGCGCGCCGGCTGGCGGCCGTGCGGGAGCTGGCGGACCGCACCGGCGCGACGGTGCTGCTGAAGGGGTCGACGACGGTCGTCGCCGGCCCCGGCGGCGTGCGCGTCAACCCGACGGGGAGCGGCTGGCTGGCGACCGCGGGCACGGGCGATGTGCTGTCGGGGCTGATCGGTTCGCTGCTGGCCGGGGGTCTGGACGCGCTGGACGCGGCTTCCGCCGGGGCGTACGTGCATGGTCTGGCGGGCCGGTTCGCACCGCGCCCGGCGGGTGCCTCGGACGTCGCGGAGGCGCTGACGGCCGCCTGGCGCGACCTGCTGCGGGACGGCGCGCCGACGCCTGCCTGACGTGTGCGGCCGGCCGAGGCGTCTTTCCGGCAGCCGGGCGCTTCTCGAAGAAGTGCCCGGGTGGGCGGTGCCCCTCCGTGATCATCGGGACGAGCAGCCGCACTCCCGCACGTCCGGCGGGCCCGTCGGCCCCCGCCCTGGGCGACCCGCCCTCGGCGAATGCCCGGGGATGCTCGCGCCTCGCCGTGCCTCGTCCGCAAGCGGTTCTCCCGCCCCCGCACGGCGGTTCGCCGCGGAACCGGGACGGGACGGAGAAAGGCCGTACCCGTCCACCTGAGACACTGGCACAGTGAACGACCGCTCCGGCCCCACCGCTTTCTCAGCGTCGCCCCCCACGGCTTTCCCGGCGCCGCACGGCACCGGCGTCTCCGCGCCGGGCGGCGCTGCCCCCTCCGCGACGACGGGCGCTGCGTCCTCGGCGCCGGCCGGCACGGAAGCGTGCCGTGCCCGCGCCGAGATCGACCTCGACGCCGTGCGCGCGAACGTCCGCACGCTGCGCGCCTGCGCACCGCGCGCGGAACTGATGGCGGTGGTGAAGGCCGACGGGTACGGGCACGGAGCCGTGCCCTGCGCCCGCGCGGCGCGCGAGGCGGGCGCGTCCTGGCTGGGCACCGCCACGCCGCAGGAGGCACTGGCTCTGCGCGCCGCCGGGGACACGGGCCGGCTGATGAGCTGGCTGTGGACGCCGGGCGGGCCGTGGCAGGAGGCCGTCGAGGCGGACATCGACGTCTCGGCGAGTGCGCTGTGGGCGCTGGAGGAGATCGTGGCCGCGGCCCGCAGGAGCGGCCGTACCGCGCGGGTGCAGCTCAAGGCGGACACCGGCCTGGGGCGCGGCGGCTGCCAGCCCGCCGACTGGCCGGGCCTCGTCTCCGCCGCACGCGCGGCCGAGGCCGAGGGAGCCGTGAAGGTCACCGGCATCTGGTCGCACTTCGCGTGCGCCGACGAGCCGGGGCACCCCGTCAACGCCGCGCAGCTCGACACCTTCCGCGAGGTGCTGGCGCTGGCGGAGCGCGCGGGTCTCGACCCGGAGGTGCGGCATCACGCCAACTCGCCCGCGACGCTTACCCTTCCCGAGTCCCACTTCGACCTCGTACGGCCGGGCGTCTCCGTCTACGGACTCTCGCCGTCCCCGGAGGTCGGGGTGGCGGCGGAGCTGGGGCTGCGTCCGGCGATGACGCTGAGCGCGTCGCTCGCACTCGTCAAGGAGGTACCCGCCGGTCACGGCGTCAGCTACGGGCACACCTACCGCACGCCGGGCCCGACCACCCTCGGGCTGGTGCCGCTCGGCTATGCGGACGGGGTGCCCCGGCACGCCTCCGGCACCGCGCCGGTGCTGGCCGCGGGCAAGTGGCGGACGGTGGCGGGGCGTGTGGCGATGGACCAGTTCGTGATCGACCTCGGCGGGGACGCGGCCTCGGAGGGCGACGACGTCGTGCTGTTCGGCCCGGGCGACCGCGGGGAACCGACGGCGGAGGACTGGGCGCGCGCGGCGGGCACCATCTCGTACGAGATCGTTACGCGCATCGGCGCCCGGGTACCACGCATCTATACGAACGAACGGGCGAATACGGGGGGTTGAGCGGATGACTGCCGTCGTGGAGGCCGAGGAGGTCGCGGACGCCGCGGCCCGCGCCGCCGAAGTGGTCACCCCCGGTGGCCGCCGGGGGTGGGGCCGAAGGGCCGGGCTCGCCGGTGCGACGCTCGGACTCGTCGCGGCAGGCGTCGCCATGGAGCGCATGACGGTCAACCGCGGGGTACGGCGCAAGGCCCGCCTCGCCCTGGACGCCTCCGGACCGTACGGCTCTCTGCGCGGCACTCCCGGCACTGCCCGCGCGGACGACGACACGGAGCTGTACTTCGAGACCGACGAACCCGAGTCGTACGAGGACGCCCCCGACCCCGAGGCCGGCGCCGGCTCCGGGCGCAGCCCACGAGGGGCTGCCCGTCAGGGCCGCCGGCGCACCGCGGACGGGCCGGCGCCCGCGGCAGCCCGTACCGCTGCCGCCGCGGCGGCCGGCGACGGAGTCGGCGGTCCGACCGTGGAGCCCGTGCGCATCGACGCCGGGACCGGTCGGGGCGTCGGGGCCGACGACGGCGACGCCCTGGCCGGGGGCCCGCCCGCCCCGCACCGCAGCCGCCTGATGCGCATGCTCAGACGCCGCTCCGGGCCGTCGCACGGCACGGAGGGAGCGGACGGGGCCTCGCGGAAGGCAACGGCCGCAATGCCCACGGTCGTCTTCACCCACGGCTACTGCCTCAGCCAGGACGTCTGGCACTTCCAGCGGGCCGCCCTGCGCGGCGCCGTACGCACCGTCTACTGGGACCAGCGCAGCCACGGCCGCTCCGGCCGCGGCCCCGCGGGCGAGGCGGTGACGATCGACAGGCTGGGCCGCGACCTGAAGGCCGTGCTCGACGAGGCCGCCCCGGAGGGCCCGCTCGTCCTCGTGGGCCACTCGATGGGCGGCATGACGCTGATGGCGCTCGCCGACCAGTACCCGGACTTCGTCGCCGAGCGCGTCACCGGCGTCGCCCTGATCGACACCAGCGCGGGCGGCCTCGGCGAGGTGACGTACGGACTGCCGCTTCCGTCCGCGGGCCTCAAGGCCGTCCGGCGGGTGGTGCCCGGCGTGCTCAAGGCGATGGTCGCGCAGAGCGCCCTGGTCGAACGGGGGCGGCGGGCCACCGCCGACCTCTTCGCCGGACTGGTCAAGCGTTACTCCTTCGGGGACGGGCCGAACGTCGACCCAGGGGTGGCACGCTTCGCGGAGCGCCTGCTCGAGTCGGTGCCGATCGATGTGGTCGCGGAGTTCTATCCGGCGTTCGAGGCGCACGAGAAGACGGCGGCGCTGGCGGCGTTCGACGGGTGCGCGGCGCTCGTGCTCGCTGGGGAGCGGGACCTGCTCACGCCGTACGCGCACAGCGAAGCCATCGCCGCCGCACTGCCCTCGGCCCGGCTGCGGATTCTCGAGAGGACCGGTCATCTGTCGATGCTGGAGCGTCCGCACGAGGTGAACGAGGCGCTGGCACAGCTGATCACCTGCGCCGTGACCGGCGACTGAGACCTCGCCGCGCACGCCGCGGGAAGCGCAGCACAGGGCACCCCCCGGCGCGCGTACCATCCGGACGCATGGAAGCACCACAGTCCCCGGCGGCGTCCGAGCCGCTCACCGCCCGGCGCACCACCCTCGTACCGACGCCCGAGCGGATGCAGGAGGTGGGACGGCGCATCGCCGGGCTGCTCGGCCCCGGTGACCTCGTACTGCTCACGGGTGAACTCGGCGCGGGCAAGACCACGCTGGCACGCGGTCTCGGTGCCGCGCTCGGAGTGCGGGGCGACGTCACGTCGCCGACCTTCGTCATCGCGCGCGTGCATCCGCCGCTCGGTGACGGGCCGCCGCTCGTGCACGTGGACGCGTACCGGCTGGGCGGGCGCGGTCTGGAGGGAATGGACGACCTGGACCTCGACGTCTCGCTGCCGGAGTCGGTCGTGATCGTCGAGTGGGGCGAGGGAAGAGTCGAGGAGCTCTCCGAGGACCGGCTGCACGTGCTGATCGAGCGCAAGAGCGGTGAACACACGGACGCCGCCCCCCACGGCGGCCCGGACGAGGGCGCGGACGAGCACACCGCGGACGACGAGCGGACCGTGACGGTCACGGCCGTCGGCGAGCGGTGGCGCGGGGTGGATCTCTCCGTCCTCGGCTGACGTTCCAGCAGGCAGAACCCGTGCGGGCACGTTCCGACAGGGTGTCGGCAAGATGTTGCACGGGCGCTGCCGGGCATGGTCAGATGGTCCGGAGAGCGGGTTAGGTCTGCCTCACTTGGCACCACTCGACCCGCCCGCCCAGGAGCCACGGGGAGGAACCCATGCCCGCCGAAGACCGAGCGCGGAAGCCCGGCACGCTGCCGTCGGCTCCGGAGGAGACGGGCGTTTCGATGAGTGCGCTGCTCGCGTCCTGCGTGGCGGCGGACGCGGTATCGACTCCGCCGTCGGACGCCGCCGGGCACGCCTGGCACGCTGAGCATGCGGAACGCGGGAAGCCGGTGACGGTGGACGCCGACGAGGGCTCCAGCGATGCCGCCGGAAGCCCCGGGCGGCACCGTGGCCGGGACGCCGCCTGAGCGGGAACGTCCCGGGCGGGAAAGCCGCCGTGAGGGCGCCTCGTCAGCGGACCACTACGACCTTCGTGCCGATGGTGGCGAACAGCCACATGGCCTCGCCGTCCGCCCGTCGCTCCCGGATCCCGCCGGTCTGCTTCTGCGGGTCGGCCTCCGGGAACGACCCGTCGAGCGCGGAGCTGAACCCTATGGTCGTTCCCTGGCTGGTCGCGAAGCGCACCACGTTCTCCACCGGAACTCCGTCCGAGCCGGTCACGTGCGGCGCGCGGGATTCGACCTTGTAGGTCCCCGGTTTCGGGTCGACGGAGCTGGGCGCCACCCGGAAGGTGCGCTTCACCTCCTGATTCGGGCCCATCAGCCAGACCCGGTCCCGGTCCAGGTCGTACACGACCCGCTCGCCTGAGCCCGAGAACGCGGGGAGGTTGGTCTCCCGCTTCTTCTTCTCGCGCTCGGCCGGACCCCCGGAACCGCCGCGGGAGTCGGAGGAATCGGAGGAGCCCGCCTTGTCGCGGTCCTGCGCGGCGCTCGCCTGGTATGTGAAGAAGCCGATGACGGCGAGGGCCGCCGCCGTAAGGGCGGCCACTACCACTCCCGCGCTGCTGCCACGTGCCACCGTGCGCCGCCACCTCTCCGAGTCCGCATTTCGCAGCGTCGACGGTAGCAGCAGGGGGTGCGGAGCGGATCCGAGCGCCGGGCGCGCGGGAGCGGCATCTGCCTGCCACCGGGGGCGAGTCGGGGATCCCGAAGGCGAAGGGGCCGCGCTCCCGGCGAGTGCGCGGCGGTCCCGGCGTCCCCCTCGGCCGACGAGCGCCGCACCGGCTCCGGGAACGGCCGGCCTCGCCGGAGGCGCCCGGCTCCGCGCCTCCCTGTGCCCCCGCGCCTGCGCCCTCGCGTGCGGTGAGTCACCCGAAAGCGTCCAGCACGGCACCCCGGGACCGGCGGCCGTGCGTTCGCCGTAGGCTGGCTACCGTGCTGCTGCTAGCTCTCGACACCGCCACTCCGGCGGTCACCGTCGCGCTGTACGACACCGACGGTGACCGCCTCCTCGCGGCCTCCGACCAGACCGACGCCCGCCGCCACGGCGAGCTGCTGCTTCCCTCGGTCGACCGGGTGCTGCGCGAGGCCGGCCGCCCGCTCCAGGACGTCGACCGCATCGTCGTCGGTACGGGCCCCGGTCCGTACACGGGGCTGCGGGTCGGGCTGGCGACGGCCGAGTCCTTCGGCGCCGCCCTCGGCGTACCGGTGCTCGGCATGTGCACGCTCGACGGCATCGCGTACGCCTCCGGGCTGGAGGTCCCCTTCGTCGTGGCGACGGACGCCCGCCGCAAGGAGGTCTACTGGGCGCGGTACTCCGACGCCCGGACGCGACTGGGAGATCCGTCCGTCGACCGTCCCGGCGAGCTGCCCGCGGATGTCACGGCGATGCCCGCCGTCGGTGCCGGGGCACGGTTGTACGAGGAGGTCTTCGCGGGTCTGCGCACGGATCTCCCCCTCGACCAGTCGGCCGCGGCGCTCGCCTGCCTCGCCGCCGAGAGGCTCGCCAAGGGCGAGGAGTTCCCGCCGCCCCGGCCGCTCTACCTGCGCCGCCCCGACGCCCGCGTGCCCGCCAACTACAAGGTGGTCACGCCGAAGTGACCCGGACCGCCGCCGAGGACCGCCGCGGGGGCAGCGCCGGTGTCGTGCTCCGTGAGATGCGCTGGTGGGACATCGAGCGCGTGCTCGAACTCGAACGGATCCTCTTTCCCGAGGACGCCTGGTCGGCCGGCCTCTTCTGGTCGGAACTCGCGCACGCCCGCGGCCCCGGAGCAACCCGTCGCTACATCGTGGCGGAGGAACAGGACGCCGGGCCCGTGGGAGCCGGCACCGCGGACGCGACTGGCCGGACGGCCGGCGCCGGCCGCATGCTCGTCGGCTACGGCGGCCTGGCCGCCGTCGGCGGCACCGGCGACATCCAGACCATCGGCGTGCTCCCCTCCCACCGCGGCACCGGCCTCGGCGCCCGCCTGCTCGGCGAACTCCTCGCCGCGGCCGCAGGGTTCGCCTGCCACGAGGTGCTGCTGGAGGTCCGCGTGGACAACGCACCCGCCCAACGTCTCTACGAGCGCTTCGGCTTCACCCGGATCGGGCTCCGCCGCGGCTACTACCAGCCCGGCAACGTGGACGCCCTCGTGATGCGCCTGGAGAACCCCGCCCCCTCGACGAACTCCCAAGGAACGAAGACTCATGGCTGACGAACCCCTCGTCCTCGGCATCGAGACCTCTTGCGACGAGACCGGCGTCGGCATCGTCCGCGGCCACACGCTGCTCGCCGACGCCGTCGCCTCCAGCGTCGACGAGCACGCACGCTTCGGCGGCGTCGTCCCCGAGGTCGCCAGCCGAGCCCATCTGGAGGCGATGGTCCCCACCATCGAACGCGCCCTGCGCGACGCCGGCGTCGCCGCCTCCGACCTCGACGCCGTCGCGGTCACCGCGGGCCCGGGGCTCGCGGGCGCCCTTCTCGTCGGTGTCAGCGCCGCCAAGGCCTACGCGTACGCGCTCGGCAAGCCGCTGTACGGGGTCAACCACCTCGCGTCCCACATCTGCGTCGACCAGCTCGAACACGGTGCGCTTCCCGAACCGACCATGGCCCTGCTCGTCTCGGGCGGACACTCCTCGCTGCTGCTGGCGCCCGACATCACGGCGGACGTGCGTCCGCTCGGCTCGACCATCGACGACGCGGCGGGGGAGGCCTTCGACAAGGTGGCGCGCCTGCTCGATCTCGGCTTCCCGGGCGGCCCGGTCCTCGACCGGTACGCACGGGAGGGAAACCCCGACGCGATCGCGTTCCCGCGCGGTCTGACGGGTCCGCGCGACGCCCCGTACGACTTCTCCTTCTCGGGCCTCAAGACGGCCGTGGCCAGGTGGATCGAGGCCAGGCGCAACGCGGGGGAGGAGGTGCCCGTACGCGACGTGAGCGCGTCCTTCCAGGAAGCCGTCACCGATGTTCTGACGCGCAAGGCGATCCGGGCCTGCAAGGACGAGGGCGTGTCCCATCTGATGATCGGCGGCGGTGTCGCGGCCAACTCGCGCCTGCGCGCCATGGCCGAGGAGCGCTGCGCCGGCGCCGGTATCGAGCTGCGCGTGCCCCGTCCCAAGCTGTGCACGGACAACGGGGCGATGGTCGCGGCTCTCGGTGCCGAGATGGTCGCGCGCCGCCGCGCCGCCTCCGACTGGGACCTTCCCGCGGACTCCTCGCTCCCGGTCACCGAACCGCACCTGCCCGGCCAGGGGCACGCGCACGGGCACGGTCACACCCACGACCACGTGCACGATCTGAGCCGGGAGAACCTCTACTCATGACGGTCGCCCTGATGTGGGAGGCGAAGGCGGCCGAGGGCCGCGGCGGTGAGCTGCTCTCCTGGGCCCGTGCCCAGGAGCTGGACGGTTCCCCGCAGCGCCGGGAGACCTTCAGGGCTCCGGGTGGCCGCGTCCTGGTCATCACCTGGTGGTCCGCGGAGCTGTCCGAGAAGCTTCCCGAACTCCCGGACCCTCCAACGAAGTTGAGCGCCCGTCCGGTGCACCGCTGGCGGTTCGAACAGGTCTGAGGGCGCCCGGGGCAGGTGCCTGCGTGTCACTTCTCACGGAGCGTCAACAGGATCGGGAAATCCTGGACTTCGCGGTGATTCTGCCAACTGCCTCCGGAAGGATTCTGCCAACTACCTCCGGAAGACGCCTGGTTGCGTTCCGAGAGCTCGCGGACGGCTTCCCGACCGCACCATCCCTGGATCAACTCCGATCCGCCACGGGCCAGTTCGGTCAGGCCGCCGCCGGCGAACCGAGTGGATGTCCGAGCAGCACCGTGGGTGCGCCCGCGACCCGGGTGAGGAACACCGTGCATTCGCCCGGCCCTTCGAGCTTGAGCTTCTTTCGCAGCTCGGCCGGCTCCACCGCCGAGCCGCGCTTCTTGATGGTGGCCACGCCGATGCGGCGCTCGCGCAGCAGCGCCCGCAGCCGCTTCAGCTGGAATGGCAGCACATCGGTGATCGCGTAGCCGGTGGCGTACGGGGTGGAACGCGCCTCGTCGCACGTCACATAGGCGATCGTCGGGTCGATGAGCCTGCCGTCCAGATCCGCCGCCACTTCCGCCACGAGGTGCGCGCGCACCACCGCGCCGTCCGGTTCGTACAGGAAGCGGCCCACCGGCCCGACCGGCGGATCGGGCAGCCCCCGCGACGAGAGTGAACGCCCCGCGGGCAGCAATGTCGCCCGTACGGGGGAACTTTCCTCCGTGCCCGCGGCGCCGAACCACAGCACGGCCTCCTTGACGTCCCCCGAGTCCGAGATCCACTCCGCCTCCGCGTCGCCGGGAACCGCCTCGTGCGGAATGCCGGGCGCCACCTTCAGCGCCGAGTGCGGGAAGCGCCGTGCCGCCTCGACGGCCCATGACAGGGGCGGGGAGTACGCCTCGGGGTCGAAGATCCGGCCCTTGCCGCCCCGGCGCGCGGGATCCGCGAAGAGGGCGTCGCAACCCGAGACGTCGGCGTCCCCGACGTCCTGGCAGCGGACCTCGATGCGGTCGCCGAGCCCGAGCGCCGCGGCATTCGCCCGTACGACGTCGCACGTCAACGGATCGCTGTCGACGGCCAGTACGTGCATCCCGGCGCGCGCCAGTGCGATCGCGTCCCCGCCGATGCCGCAGCACAGATCTGCCGGACGCTCCACCCCCGACCGGCGGAAGCGCTCCGCCCGGTGGGCGGCGACGTTCGCCCGCGTCGACTGCTCCAGGCCGCCCGGTGTGAAGTACATCCTCGCTGCGTCCTCGGCGCCGAACTTCGCCGCCGCCCGCTGCCGCAGCCGTGCCTGGCCGAGGGCGGCCGACACCAGTTCCGGCGCATGCGTACGCCGCAGCCGCGTCGCCACGGCCAGCTCGCTCTCCGGCTCGTAGTGCTCCAACGAGCCCAGCAGCGCCTGTCCTTCATCGCCGAGCAACGCGGCGAACGCCTCACGGTCCACCACGGCATTCTCGCCTCCGGCGGCGCCCGGTTCCGCCTGGGGGCGGGGGGCGGCGGCACCGGCGCGACTGGCACTCTGGTTGACGGAGTGCTAACCGCGGCATAATGTCGGCTCTGGCACTCTCCCAATGCGAGTGCCAGACACAGCGACAGGAAGATCCGGCACCCGCGACGACGGATCTGCCAGGTCGCCACCCCAGACATAAGACCCCGTTATGAGATCTCCGAAGGGGGAGGTCGGATCGTGACGACCGCCAGCAAGGTTGCCATCAAGCCGCTCGAGGACCGCATTGTGGTCCAGCCGCTCGACGCCGAGGAAACCACGGCCTCGGGCCTGGTCATTCCTGACACCGCCAAGGAGAAGCCCCAGGAGGGCACGGTCCTGGCTGTCGGCCCGGGCCGCTTCGAGAACGGCGACCGTCTGCCGCTCGACGTGAACGTCGGCGACATCGTGCTGTACAGCAAGTACGGCGGCACCGAGGTGAAGTACAGCGGCGAGGAGTACCTCGTCCTCTCGGCTCGCGACGTTCTCGCGATCGTCGAGAAGTAAGTCACCGCAGCCGGAAGACATTTCTGATCCGCGCCCCGGTCCCTCCCGCATCGACTCGAGATGTACCGGGGCCGGGGCGCGGTTCGTCTGAGAGGACCCACAGCTCCCATGGCCAAGATCCTGAAGTTCGACGAGGACGCGCGCCGCGCCCTCGAGCGCGGCGTCGACAAGCTGGCCGACACCGTGAAGGTGACCATCGGCCCCAAGGGCCGCAACGTCGTCATCGACAAGAAGTTCGGCGCGCCCACCATCACCAACGACGGCGTCACCATCGCGCGTGAGGTCGAGGTCGAGGACCCCTACGAGAACCTCGGCGCCCAGTTGGTGAAGGAGGTGGCGACCAAGACCAACGACATCGCGGGTGACGGCACCACCACCGCCACCGTGCTCGCCCAGGCCCTGGTCCGCGAGGGTCTGCGCAACGTGGCCGCCGGCGCCTCGCCCGCGGCTCTGAAGAAGGGCATCGACGCCGCGGTCAAGGCCGTCTCCGACGACCTGATCGCCAACGCACGCCCGATCGACTCCAAGGAGGACATCGCCTCGGTCGCCGGTCTGTCCGCCCAGGACAAGCAGGTCGGTGAGCTGATCGCCGAGGCGATGGACAAGGTCGGCAAGGACGGTGTCATCACCGTCGAGGAGTCCCAGACCTTCGGCCTGGAGCTCGACTTCACCGAGGGCATGGCCTTCGACAAGGGCTACCTCTCGCCGTACATGGTCACCGACCAGGAGCGTATGGAGGCCGTCCTCGACGACCCGTACATCCTGATCCACCAGGGCAAGATCAGCTCCATCCAGGACATGCTGCCGCTGCTGGAGAAGATCATGCAGGCCGGCGGTTCCCGTCCGCTGCTGATCATCGCCGAGGACGTCGAGGGCGAGGCGCTCTCGACCCTGGTCGTGAACAAGATCCGCGGCACCTTCAGCGCCGTCGCCGTCAAGGCGCCCGGCTTCGGTGACCGCCGCAAGGCGATGCTCGGCGACATGGCGACACTGACCGGCGCCACCGTCATCGCCGAAGAGGTCGGCCTCAAGCTGGACCAGGCCGGGATGGACGTGCTCGGCTCCGCCCGCCGCGTCACCGTCACGAAGGACGACACGACGATCGTCGACGGTGCCGGCAAGCACGAGGACGTCGAGGCCCGCGTCGCTCAGATCAAGAGCGAGATCGAGGCCACCGACTCCGACTGGGACCGCGAGAAGCTCCAGGAGCGCCTGGCCAAGCTGGCCGGCGGCGTCTGCGTCATCCGCGTCGGTGCCGCGACCGAGGTCGAGCTCAAGGAGAAGAAGCACCGCCTGGAGGACGCGATCTCCGCGACCCGCGCGGCGGTCGAGGAGGGCATCGTCGCCGGCGGCGGCGCCAGCCTCGTCCACTCCGCGAAGGTCCTGGAAGGCTCGCTCGGCAAGACGGACGACGAGGCCACCGGTGTCGCCGTCGTGCGCCGTGCCGTGGTGGAGCCGCTGCGCTGGATCGCCGAGAACGCCGGCCTCGAGGGCTACGTCATCACCTCGAAGGTCTCCGAACTCGACCGCAACCAGGGCTTCAATGCGGCCACCGGCGACTACGGCGACCTGATCAAGGCCGGCGTCATCGACCCGGTCAAGGTCACGCGCTCCGCGCTGGAGAACGCGGCGTCGATCGCGTCGCTGATGCTCACGACCGAGACGCTGGTCGTCGAGAAGCCGGAAGAGGAAGAGCCGGCAGCGGCGGGCCACGGTCACGGCCACGCCCACTGACGCGTCACACGCAGAGGCCCGGTACCCGTCTCGCGGGGTACCGGGCCTTCGCGCGTACGGGCGTCCCGGCCGTGCCGTGGCTGTCAGCGGGGCCCGAACCGGCGGCCCGTCGTCGACGACGCCTTCGTCAGCAGGTCCCTGGGCAGGAGCCGCGCCGCGCCCATGAGCGCCTTGTAGCGGGCGTCCGGGATCGAGAGGCTCTTGCCGCGGGCCAGGTCCTTGATCGCCGCGTCGACCACGTCGTCCGCCTCCAGCCACATCCAGCCGGGCACGCTCCCGGTCTCCATCCCGGCCCGCTGGTGGAATTCCGTCCGCACGAACCCGGGGCACAGCGCCATCAGCCGCACACCCGAGCCCGCCAGGTCCTTGGCCACACCCTGCGTGAACTGCACGACCCACGCCTTGCTCGCCCCGTACGTCCCGCGCGGGACGAACGCGGCGACCGACGCGACGTTCAGGACACCTCCGCGCCCCCGCTCCCGCATGCGCTCCGCCGCGACCGAGGTGAGCCGCAGGACCGCCTCGCAGTGGACCTTGAGCATCGTCAGCTCGTCCTCGACGGGCACGTCCAGGAACGCGCCCTTGTTGCCGAAGCCGGCGTTGTTGACCAGCAGGTCCACGGGGTGTTCCCGGTCCCGCAGCCGCTCCTCGACAGCGGAGATCCCCTCGTCGGTGGCGAGGTCGGCGGCGAGCACGGACGCCTCGACGCCGTGCAGGTCGTGAAGGCGCGTCGCCTCCTGCGACAGCCGTTCCTTGTCGCGGGCGACCAGTACGAGGTGGTGCCCGTCCCGTGCGAGCCGTCGGGCGAAGGCGGCTCCGAGGCCGGCGGTCGCTCCCGTGATCAGCGCAGTCGTCATGAGGGCACGCTATCCGCGGGTCAACCGCCCGTGCGCCGCAGGGCATTGCGGCGGGCCTCCGGATGGAGGGCGTCGCCCGCGGCCAGCACGCGCGGGAGCAGCTCCGGCTCCCGCGTCAGTGCGCGGAAGAGGAAGCTCACGGTCACTTCGTGGCCGGGGCGGTGCACGACCTCGATCCCGTCGCCGCCGCACACCTGCCCGGGCTCGATCACCCGCAGATACGCCCCGGGCCGGGCCCTCTCGGTGAAGCGCTTGACCCAGCCCCGCTCCCCGAGCCGGCCCGCGAACGTACGGCAGGGAATGCGCGGTGCGGTCACCTCCAGCACCACCCGGCTTCCCACGAGCCAGCGCTCGCCGATGCGGGCGCCGTTGACGTCCAGCCCGCGGGTGGTCAGGTTCTCGCCGAACGAGCCGTTGTCCAGCGCCCGGCCGAGTACGTGCGCCCAGTCGTCGAGGTCTTCGCGCGAGAAGGCGTAAACGGCCTGGTCGTCGCCGCCGTGGTGGCGCATGTCGCCGATGGTGTCCCGCGCGAGGCCACTGCCGCCGGTGCCCTTCGGCCCGGGCGGGGCCACTTCGACGGGCCCGGGGGCGGGGCGCTTGTCGATGCCCGTCAGATTCCCCGGTGCGTCGGTGTACGAAGGGGCGTGCAGCGGCCTGGCGACATTGACGGAGAGCAATTTCATGAGCGTCAGGCTATGCGGGTGAATTTCCGCGGACGACCGGTTTCCGTACCGGCTCGGCAGATGTGCGGCGGGGCGAGGAACAGGACGAGACGTGGGCTACGGCGAGGACGGTCCGGCCTCTTGAGCGCTGACTCGGGCAAATACGTTTGTTCTCAATTCTGGCTGTCGGGCACGGCGACGAGCCTGCTGCGGGCACGCCCCATCAGTTCCTCGCGCTCGTCCTCGGTCAGTCCGCCCCATACCCCGTACGGCTCACGTACGGCCAGAGCGTGGGCGGCGCACTCCGAGCGGACCGGGCAGCGCATGCAGACTTCCTTGGCCGATGCCTCACGCGCACTGCGGGCGGCGCCGCGCTCGCCCTCGGGGTGGAAGAAGAGAGAGCTGTCGACTCCGCGGCAGGCGGCGAGCAGCTGCCAGTCCCACAGGTCGGCGTTGGGGCCCGGTAGGCGGGAGAAGTCTGCCATTGCGTGTCCTCTCGTCGGCGTACGTGGGGCTCGCTCTCGCTCCGTCCATTTATAGACAAATATGACTCATTGCGAACCTAGCCGAAAGAAAGCAAGAAGGAGCGCTAAGTCTGCTAAATAGGGCAAAAGGTAAAAGACGCCACTCGGGGAAACCCTTCAGCGCGACGCGGCAGATCTGTGTACGCGCGATCACGTAGAGTGCTGATGGCGGTGGCCGAAACCCGTAACTCTTTTGGGTGACCGTCGTTGAGTGTGCGGAGGCGGTTGGCGGAACGATCTCGGGCACTGTTGTCCGAGGGGTGTCAACCGCACAGGTGACGACTCGTAACAGCCTGGAGGCTCAAGGTGACGCGCATCAGCTGCGGAGGGCGGTCATGACATCCGTCCTCGTCTGTGACGATTCCCCGCTTGCCCGAGAGGCGCTCCGCCGCGCGGTCGCGACCGTGCCCGGCGTAGAGCGCGTGACGACGGCGGCCAACGGCGAGGAAGTCCTCCGCCGCTGGGGCGCCGACAGGTCCGACCTCATCCTCATGGATGTCCGCATGCCCGGTCTCGGTGGTGTTGAGACCGTGCGGCGGCTCCTGTCGGCCGACCCCGGTGCCCGCATCATCATGCTGACGGTGGCCGAGGACCTCGACGGCGTCGCACTCGCCGTGGCAGCCGGCGCCCGCGGCTACCTGCACAAGGACGCCTCGCGCGCCGAGTTGCGCGCCACGGTCACGCAGGCGCTCGCGGACCCGACGTGGCGGCTCGCGCCGCGCCGGCTGCGTTCGGCCGAGATGGGTGCCGCCCCGACCCTCACCGCCCGAGAGATCCAGGTGCTGGAGGGCATGAGCCACGGCAGGTCCAACGCCGAGATCGGCCGGGAGCTCTTCCTCTCCGAGGACACGGTGAAGACCCACGCACGGCGGCTGTTCAAGAAGCTCGGCGCATCGGACCGGGCCCACGCCGTGGCCCTCGGTTTCCGCTGGGGTCTCGTCCGATAGATAGCTCACGTTCGCCCATTGCCCGCCCGTCCCCGCCTGCGAAGTTGCGTGATCCGCGATGCGCGGGGCCGGCCCGGGGGGGAAGGGCGGGGTGGCGTATGAGGCCCAGGAATCCCGCGCGTGCCGCATGCTTGTCGTATGGAGTTCCTCGGGGACCGGTCGGTCATGCGTGAGGGGAGGGCGCGGGAGATGAGGGTCAGCACCCCTGCTCATAACGCTTCGGTGCACAACCAAGGACGCGGCGCGACGGATCCCGGGGCCCAGGTGCACCATGGACCGATGCGCAACGACGGGTCCGACGACAACGCGGTCGTGAGCGCACTCGTACGACGCGCCAGGGAGGGCGACGAGCAGGCCACGCACGATCTCCTCGCCCACGTGCATCCGCTGGCGCTGCGGTACTGCCGCAGGCGGCTGACCCGACTCCCCGGCGACGCACGGCACTTCGTGGACGACCTGGCGCAGGAGGTCTGCATCGCGGTGCTCTGCGCCCTCCCGCGTTACCGCGACACGGGGAAGCCCTTCGAAGCCTTCGTCGTGGCCATCGCCCAGCACAAGATCGCCGACCTGCAGCGGGCCGCCATGCGTGGCCCCGGCCAGACCGCGGTGCCCTCCGACGAGATGCCCGAGCAGCCGGACGATTCGCTCGGTCCGGAGGAGCGCGCGCTGCTCAGCAGCGACGCGGCGTGGGCCAAGCAACTGCTCGCGAACCTTCCGCAGCATCTGCGCGAACTCGTGCTGCTGCGCGTCGCGGTCGGGCTCACCGCCGAGGAGACCGGCGAGATGCTCGGGATGTCGCCGGGTGCGGTGCGTGTCGCACAGCACAGGGCGCTGAGCAGGCTGAGGGCACTGGCCGAGCAGTAGGCCTGTGCCGTTTAGCATGGACTTTCACCCTGGGCAAGCATTGGAAGGTGTCATGACAGCGAACGACGGAGTCGCAACCGAGGCCGGAGTCCCCGCGAAATTCGCCATGCTCGGCCTGACGTTCGACGATGTCCTGCTGCTGCCCGGCGAGTCGGACATGGCTCCCGGTGACATCGACACCTCCTCGCGGATCTCCCGCAACGTCCGCGTGAACGTGCCGCTGCTGTCGGCCGCGATGGACAAGGTCACCGAGGCGCGGATGGCCATCGCCATGGCCCGCCAGGGCGGCGTCGGCGTGCTCCACCGGAATCTCTCGATCGAGGACCAGGCGGCCCAGGTCGACAGGGTCAAGCGTTCCGAGTCGGGCATGGTCACCGACCCCATCACGATCCGTCCGGACGCCACGCTCGGCGACGCCGACGTGCTGTGCGGCCGCTTCCGCATCAGTGGCGTGCCGGTCACCGACGACGCGGGCAAGCTGCTCGGCATCGTCACGAACCGCGACATGGCGTTCGAGTCGGACCGCGACCGTCCTGTGCGCGAGTTGATGACGCCGATGCCGCTGGTCACCGGCAAGGTCGGGATCTCGCGGAACGACGCGATGGAACTGCTGCGCCGTCACAAGATCGAGAAGCTGCCGCTGGTCGACGACGAGGGTGTGCTCAAAGGGCTCATCACCGTCAAGGACTTCGTGAAGGCGGAGCAGTATCCGTATGCCGCGAAGGACGCGGAGGGCCGCCTCGTCGTGGGTGCGGCGGTCGGTGTCGCGGGCGACGCGTACGAGCGGGCGCAGGCCCTGATCGAGGCTGGTGTGGACTTCGTCGTGGTGGACACGGCGCACGGTCACTCGCGGCTCGTCGGCGACATGGTCTCCAAGATCAAGTCCAATTCGCCGGTCGACGTCGTCGGCGGCAACGTCGCCACCCGTGACGGTGCGCAGACGCTGATCGACGCCGGCGCCGACGGCATCAAGGTCGGTGTCGGGCCGGGCTCCATCTGCACGACGCGCGTCGTCGCGGGCATCGGGGTCCCGCAGGTCACGGCCATTTACGAGGCGTCGCTCGCCGCGCGGGAGGCCGGGGTCCCCGTCATCGGCGACGGCGGCCTCCAGTACAGCGGCGACATCGCCAAGGCCCTTGTGGCCGGCGCCGACACGGTGATGCTCGGCTCGCTGCTCGCCGGCTGCGAGGAGTCGCCGGGCGAGCTGCTGTTCATCAACGGCAAGCAGTTCAAGTCCTACCGGGGCATGGGCTCGCTGGGTGCGATGCAGACGCGCGGCGAGCAGAAGTCGTACTCGAAGGACCGCTACTTCCAGGAGGAGGTCGGCGGCGACGACAAGCTCATCCCGGAGGGCGTCGAGGGACAGGTGCCCTACCGGGGCCCGTTGGGCGCCGTGGTGCACCAACTGGTCGGCGGGCTCAAGCAGTCGATGTTCTACGTCGGCGGGCGGAGTGTGCCGGATCTGAAGGAGCGCGGCCGGTTCGTGCGCATCACCTCGGCGGGGCTCAAGGAGAGCCATCCCCACGATGTGCAGATGACGACCGAGGCGCCGAACTACTCACGCCGCTGAGCGCCCGCCACCCACGGGGCCTGAGGGCGCCGCGTGTCGGTGATACTGGAGCGGCACAGCACAGCGCACGGCGAGAAGGGCTTCACAGGTGACTGAGATCGAGATCGGACGCGGCAAGCGCGGACGCCGGGCGTACGCCTTCGACGACATTGCTGTGGTGCCGAGCCGCCGCACGCGCGACCCCAAAGAGGTGTCGATCGCCTGGCAGATCGACGCCTACCGCTTCGAACTGCCGTTCATGGCCGCGCCGATGGATTCGGTCGTCTCACCCGCCACCGCGATCCGCATCGGCGAGCTGGGCGGGCTCGGTGTGCTCAACCTCGAGGGGCTCTGGACGCGTTACGAGGACCCCGAGCCCCTTCTCGCCGAGATCGCCGAGCTGGACGAGCGCACGGCGAACCGCCGGATGCAGGAGATCTACGCCGAGCCGGTCAAGGAGGACCTGATCGGTGAGCGGATCAAGGAGGTGCGTGACGCGGGCGTGGTGACGGCCGCCGCGCTCTCGCCGCAGCGTACGGTCCAGTTCTCGAAGGCCGTTGTCGACGCGGGCGTCGATCTGTTCGTCATCCGCGGCACCACCGTCTCCGCGGAGCACGTCTCCGGGGCGTCGGAGCCGCTCAACCTCAAGCAGTTCATCTACGAGCTGGACGTGCCCGTCATCGTGGGGGGTTGCGCGACGTACACGGCGGCGCTGCACCTGATGCGTACGGGCGCGGCGGGCGTGCTGGTCGGCTTCGGCGGCGGAGCCGCGCACACCACGCGCAACGTGCTCGGCATCCAGGTGCCGATGGCGACGGCTGTGGCCGATGTGGCGGCCGCGCGCCGCGACTACCTCGACGAGTCGGGCGGCCGGTATGTGCACGTCATCGCGGACGGTGGCGTCGGCTGGTCCGGCGACCTGCCCAAGGCCGTCGCCTGCGGCTCGGACGCGGTGATGATGGGCTCGCCGCTGGCCCGGGCCACGGACGCACCGGGGCGCGGGCACCACTGGGGCATGGAGGCCGTGCACGAGGACGTGCCGCGTGGCAAGCGCATGGACCTTGGCGCGGTCGGCACCACGGAGGAGATCCTGCTCGGCCCGTCGCACACCCCGGACGGCTCGATGAACTTCTTCGGCGCCCTGCGCCGCGCGATGGCGACGACCGGCTACTCGGAGCTGAAGGAGTTCCAGCGCGTCGAGGTGACGGTGGCCCGGTAGCACCCGCGGCGCAGGTCGCGTTGCAGGGCGGCGGCACAGAGCGGCGGCACAGAGCGGGCTTGAGCACAGTGGCACCCGTCCGGTCCGGGCGGTTCCCTCTCGGCACCGTGAACGGACGTCAGTCCGCGGAGCCGGCCTTCGGAACGAGCACGAGCTGGGTCTGGGTGGTCTGACCGCAGAGGCGGTTCTCGTCGTCCCGCAGGTCGGTCTGCACCACCACGACGGTGCGTCCGGTGTGCAGGGGACGGGCTTCGGCGTGGACTCGGCCCGCGGACACGGGCCGCAGGAAGTTGGTCTTGGACTCCACCGTGGAAGTACCCGCCCCTGCGGGCAGGTTGAGGTACGCACACACGGCCCCGACGGAGTCGGCCAGCGCCATCAGGGCTCCTCCATGGAGAACGCCGGCCACGGTGCACTTCTCGGGGGACCAGGAGAGGCAGCCGAGGACGCGGTTCGCGGTGGCGTCCTGAAGTTCGATCCCGAGTTGAGCCGCGAAGGGCATGGAAGTCAGGAGCTCGGCCGGGAGGGGCCGGGTCTTTTCGGTGTCGGTCACGGTTCTCCCGTCGACGGGGCGGACGAGGCCGGGTGCCGTTCTGCTGGGGCGGTGAACAAGTCTGGCAGCCGTGAGCGCGCTTCTCCACGGCGGATCAAACCGCTCTGCGCCCCGGCCGCGGGGCGTATGCAGCGGCGCCCGCGGCGGGCCTTCGCCCGCTCGCCCGCCGCCCGCGTCACAGGCGGTGTGCGGCGCCCGTGGGGCTGGCTCCCCTTGTGTCGAAGAGCAGTCGGGCCTTCGCGGCCAGCCCTTGCAGGTCGTACCTGCGGTGGTGCTGGAGCAGCACGGTGAGGTCGGCGGCCGCGGCGGCCTCGTAGAGGGAATCGGCGCGCGGCACGGGCTGGTCGGCGACCTGCCACTGCATGACGTACGGGTCGTGAAAGCTCAGCTGCGCACCGAGTTGCTTGAGCCGCAGTGCCACCTCGCGTGCCGGCGCACCTTCCTGGTCGGGCAGGTCGGGCTTGTACGTGACGCCGAGCAGCAGTACGCGAGCTCCGCGTGCCGACTTGCCGTGCTCGTTGAGGAGTTCGGCGGCGCGCTGGCACACGTACCGCGGCATGCGCCCGTTGACCTCCTGGGCGAGTTCGACCATGCGCAGCGGATAGCCCAGTGAACGGCTGCGGTACGCAAGGTAGTTGGGGTCGATGGAGACGCTGTGGCCACCGACTCCGGGTCCGGGACGGAAGGCCTTGAAGCCGAACGGTTTGGTCTCGGCGCAGCGGATGACGTCCCACAGGTCGACGCCGATGTCGTGGCAGAAGACGGCCATCTCGTTCACCAGCGCGATGTTGACCTGGCGGAAGTTGGTCTCCAGCACCTTCACCGTCTCCGCCTCGCGCGGCCCGCGTGCCCGTACGACCTTTCCGGCGAGCCGCCCGTAGAAGGCGGCGGCCCGCTCCGTACAGGCGGGTGTCAGGCCGCCGATGACCTTGGGGGTGTTGGCGTAGCCGTAGCGGCGGCTGCCCGGGTCGAGCCGGGCGGGGGAGTAGGCGAGATGGAAGTCACGGCCGGCGCGCAGGCCGGAGCCTTCTTCGAGCAGCGGTTTGAGGATTTCTTCCGTACTGCCCGGGTAGACCGCGGACTCGAGCACGACGGTCGTGCGGGGGCGCAGGTGAGAGGCGAGAGTTTGAGCTGTGGCGCGCACCGCGTCCAGGTTGAGCGCGCGGTCGGGCCCTAGGGACGTCGGGGCGCAGATGAGGGCCGTGCGGACGTGGCTGAGGACTTCGGGGTCGGTCGTGGCGCGGAAGCCCCGGGAGATCATGCGGCGGACCCCGGCGGCGGTGATGATGCCGTCGGCGGGCGGCCTGCCCGCGTTGAGGCCGGCGACGGTCTCCTCGTCCGCGTCGTAGCCGATGGTCTCGATCCCCGCGGCGACGGCGGCCTGTGCGACCGGAAGACCCGAATGGCCCAGTCCGAGGACGGCGAGATCTGCGGGCATTGCTGCGGACATCCTTCCCCTTGCTTCCCTCGCTGGGGTGGCGAGGCCCCGTGCGTGCCGTTCCGGGGGGCGGTCCCCGAAGATCGCGTCGAACTGCCCGGTCCGGTGCTGTGCGGCGCTATAGCAAGTTAATCGGCAATATGACGGATATCTGGGATTACCCGCTCTGCGGCGCCCGCAGCGCGGCCGAAGTCAGGGAATTGGAGGACCATCGGCGGGGGAACACTGCCTACGTTCTTATCAACCACCACTACAAGCACACCGACGGACGCACGACCCACGGGAGGCAGCGGTGAGGACGGCGACACTGGGACCGGAGCAGCGCGTACGGGCGCTGGCGCAGATGTCCGAGCACGAACTCGACGTGCTGGTCGTCGGTGGTGGCATCGTCGGCGCCGGTACCGCGCTGGACGCCGTCACGCGCGGACTGTCCACCGGGATCGTCGAGGCGAACGACTGGGCATCGGGTACCTCCAGCCGCTCCAGCAAGCTGATCCACGGCGGACTCCGCTATCTGGAGATGCTGGACTTCGCCCTCGTGAGAGAGGCGCTCAAGGAGCGCGGGCTGCTGCTCCAGCGCATCGCGCCGCACCTGGTGAAGCCGGTGCCGTTCCTCTACCCGTTGCAGCACAAGGCCTGGGAGCGGCTCTACGCCGGTTCGGGCGTGGCCATGTACGACATCATGTCGCTCTCCTCGGGGCACGGGCGCGGGCTTCCCCGGCACCGGCACCTCAGCAGGCGTCACGCCCTGCGCGTGGCACCGGCGTTGAGGAAGGACGCGCTGGTCGGTGCACTGCAGTACTACGACGCACAGATGGACGACGCCCGGTACGTCGCGACGGTGGTCCGCACCGCCGCCGCGTACGGGGCGCACGCCGCGAACCGGGCGCAGGTCGTGGGCTTCCTCCGCGAGGGCGAGCGCGTCGTCGGGGCGCGGGTGAAGGACCTGGAGCTCGGCGGCGAGTACGAGGTGCGTGCCCGGCAGGTCGTCAACTCCACCGGTGTGTGGACGGACGACACACAGGGGCTGATCGCCGAGCGGGGCCAGTTCCACGTGAAGGCCTCGAAGGGCATCCACCTGGTCGTGCCGAAGGACCGGATCAACTCGACGACCGGGCTGATCCTGCGCACCGAGAAGAGCGTGCTGTTCGTCATCCCGTGGGGTCGGCACTGGATCGTCGGCACCACCGACACCAGCTGGGATTTGGACAAGAGGCACCCGGCGGCGTCGAGTGCCGACATCGACTATCTGCTGGACCACGTCAATGCGGTGCTCGCGGTGCCGCTGACGCGCAACGACGTGGAGGGCGTGTACGCGGGCCTGCGTCCGCTGCTGGCCGGCGAGTCGGAGGCGACGAGCAAGCTGTCGAGGGAGCACACGGTCGCACATCCGGTTCCGGGGATGGTCGTCGTCGCGGGCGGCAAGTACACGACGTACCGCGTTATGGCGAAGGACGCCGTGGACGAGGCGGTGCACGGGCTGGACCGCCGCGTCGCGGACTGCGTCACCGAGGAGGTGCCGCTCGTCGGCGCCGAGGGCTATCACGCGCTGTGGAACGGGCGGGCCCAACTGGCCGCCCGTACGGGCCTGCATGTAGCGCGTGTGGAGCATCTCCTCAACCGGTACGGCACGTTGACGGAGGAGCTGCTCCAACTCGTCGCCGAGGAACCGAAGCTGGGCGAGCCGCTGCCGGCCGCGGACGACTACCTCAAGGCGGAGGTCGTCTACGCGTGCACCCACGAGGGCGCGCGGCACATCGGCGACGTCCTCACCCGCCGTACGCGCATCTCGATCGAGACGTTCGACCGCGGCGTGCGCAGCGCCCGCGAGGTCGCCGAGCTGATGGCAACGGTCCTCGGCTGGGACGCGGACCAGATCGACCGCGAGGTCGAGTACTACGAGAAGCGCGTCGAGGCGGAGCGTGAGTCGCAGCTCCAGCCGGACGATCTGACGGCGGACGCCGCACGGTTGGGAGCGCCGGACATCGCGCCGGTGTGAGGTGCGGCGCCGAGAGCTGGGGGAGCCGGCTTGCGTCTGTGCGCGGGTCGGCCCTTGTGGCCGTGGTGCTTCCGGACGTTCGGCATGCAGGCGTTGAGGGAACTTCTCCGGGTCGTCGCGTGGGTTGGCGTGGAGCTTGCCGCGCCGAGCGACGTCGGGACGCCGCGTCGACGACGTGGCTCTGCACGGTGGGTGCGAGTGGGCGGACCGGGCCCCGCTCACCGGCGCCGCATGAGTAGGCGGCACCCGGGTGGGGCACCCGCACTTCCGTTGCTCCGACGGCGTCCGCGGCGATGCGCGGGGCGGCGTGTGCGACGGCGTCGTGCTGCCCGGTTGCGGCGCCCCCGGACGCGATGTGACGGCACGATGGTTCACAATGAGAGCCGGGCTGGGGTGGGCCATCGCTGAGGGGATACAAGGGGATTCATGAGCGAGCACGAGGGTCGGCTGGTAGGAGGTCGCTATCGGCTCGGGGGAGTCCTCGGCCGTGGTGGCATGGGCACCGTGTGGCGCGGCGAGGACGAGGTCCTGGGCCGTTCGGTCGCCGTGAAGGAGCTCCGTTTCCCCTCGAGCGTCGAGGAGGACGAGAAGCAGCGGCTCATCACCCGTACTCTGCGCGAGGCGAAGGCGATCGCGCGTATCCGCAGCGGCAGTGCTGTGACGGTCTTCGACGTGGTCGACGAGGACGACCGGCCGTGGATCGTGATGGAGCTCGTCGAGGGCGGTTCGCTCGCCGATCACATCCGCACCGAAGGGCCGCTCACTCCGCAGCGCGCCGCGGAGGTCGGGCTCGCCGTGCTCGATGTGCTGCGTGCCGCGCACCGCGAAGGCGTCCTGCACCGCGATGTGAAGCCGTCCAACGTGCTGCTGGAGGATGTCACGGGACGTGTGGTGCTCACCGACTTCGGCATCGCGAAGGTCGAGGGCGACCCGTCGGTCACGTCGACGGGCATGCTCGTGGGCGCTCCCTCGTACATCTCTCCCGAGCGGGCCCGCGGGAAGCCGCCGGGGCCGCCGGCCGACCTGTGGTCGCTCGGCGCCCTGCTGTACGCGGCGGTCGAGGGCCATCCCCCGTACGACAAGGGTTCGGCCATATCGACTCTGACGGCGGTGATGACGGAGGACGTGCCGCCGCCGGAGCAGGCAGGTGAGCTCGAGGAAGTGATCTTCGGGCTGCTCACGAAGGACCCGGACAAGCGACTCGACGTGGCGGGCGCACGCGCACTGCTGGAACCGGTGGCCCTCGGGAGGCACGGCGCGGGCGCCGGTGCCGCTGCCGCGCAGGACGGCGGTACGACGGCCGTGCTGCCGCCGAAGCCGGACGGCACCGAGGGCGACGCCTCCGAGGCCGCAGAGGCCGCAGAGGCCGGGCGCGGCGACGGTGGCAGGAAGCAGGGCGCCGAGCCCGGTGAGGGCGAGGGGAAGCCGGCGTTTGCGCGTGGCACTTCGAAGAAGGCGGCTTCGCGCGGCGCGTCGGGCGCGGCGGTCGCGGGTGCCGCGGCTGCGGGTGCCGCGGGTTCAGCCTCCGCGGCCGGCGACGCCGAATCCGGCGGCGCTGCGGGCGGCGACGGTGACGAGTCCTCGGCGCCCGTCGGCTCCGGCGCACTCGCACGCAGCGGTGACACGGAGGCAGCGCATGCCTCGACGGGTTCCGGGGACGGCACGGGAGGGGCGGCGACGGGCGTATCGCGGCTCGCGGGCCGCGTCTCTCGCCGCTCGCTGGCCATCGTGGCCGTGGCGGCGGTCGCCGTGCTGACGCTGATCGCGGTCCTCGCTCTCAATTACGGCGGCGGTGGCGAGGGCGGCGACAACTCCTCGAAGGACACGTCGAGTTCGGGTGCCGGAGGCGCCGAACGTGACAAGGGCGAAGGCGGCGGCAGCACCAAGAAGGAGGACAAGGGCGGCGAGGACAAGGGGAGTGCGTCCCCTGATCCGAGTGCCTCCTCCGGCAGCGGCGAGGACGAGGAGGAGCCCGGGGCGGAGCCCTCACTCCCCGAGGACTACGAGCAAGTCACCGACAAGCGCTTCCACTTCAGCATGGCGATGCCGGAGGACTTCGAGCGTTCGGGAGTCGCCGGAGCCAACTCGGGCGCCAAGTACTCCGACGGCGGACTGCCCAAGCTCCAGGTGGACTTCAGCCCCAAGCCGCTGAAGGACGCCGCAGCCGGATGGCGCGACCTGGAGCCGTCCGTGAGGAGCAACAGCAGCGGGTACCGGCAGATCAGCATCAAGAGCAAGGACTGGCGGGGCTACCCGACCGTCGGCGACTGGCTGTTCGAGCGCGACGAGGACGGCACCAAGGTGCGGGTGCTCAACCGCGGTTTCCGGGTGGACGATTCACACGGCTACGCGATCATGATTACGTGCCGGGCGGACAAGTGGGACGACAAGGAGTGCAAGACGCTCCGCAAGACGGCGTTCAGCACGTTCAAGCCGCTCACCTGAAGTCTCACCCGACGGGGTTCCCGGCCCGCGGCGCGGGGGACGTTCGGGTTGAGGCCGAATCGGGCAAGCGTTTCACGTGAGTGAGGTCTGCTGCGGCGCGCGTGCGGCCGGAGAGTCACCGAGTCCGCCCGCGCCGGACAGCTCGGGCACGTATCGTGAATGGCCGCGGACCGGTATCCGTCCGTAAAGATGCGGATGCGTTGTGGAATCGACGGTCTCGCGCGCGGTGGGGAGGCGTCGTGGACGACTACGCGGACAAGACGGGACGGTTGCTCGCCGACCGCTACCGCCTGCCCCGCACCACCGCCGATTCGCACCAGTTGACGGAGTCGGTGGCCTACGACACGGCCAGCGGGCAGGAAGTGCTCGTGCGCCAGGTGCCGTTGCCCGAGATTGTCGAGGCCGAGGTACTGGAGGACGGCGGCGACCCCGTCGCCGGCACCGCACAGGGCGCCGCATTCCGCGGCTCGGTCGGGCGCGCCACCCGCAGGCCCGCCGATCCCGCCGTCCGGCGGGCCCTCGAGGCGGCGATAGCGGCTGCGCGGCTGCCCGACCACCCCAGGCTCGACCAGGTCTTCGACGTCTTCGTCGAGGGTGACGGCCTGTGGATCGTCAGCGAGTTGCTGCCCGCCACGCCACTGGCGACGCTGCTTTCGCACCAGACCCTGACCGCGCACAGAGCCGCGGAGATCGCGGCCGATCTGCTGACCGCGCTGCGCGTGGTCCACGCGCACGGCTGGACCCACCGGAACGTCACCCCGCGCACCGTCCTCATCTGCGACGACGGGCGGGCCCTGCTGACGGGGCTTGCGGTCGGCGCGGCCGAGGAGGCGCTGTGCGGATACAGCCCTCTGCCCGACTCCGAGCGAGTGGCGCTGCCGCCCAGCGGCAACATTCCGGGGGAGCCGCGGCGTGGCGGCGGTGCCGGGGGCGGGACGGACGAAGGCGGGCAGCGGCCGCAGGCGGGGCCCGAGGGGGCGCCCGTACCGGCGTCGTTGAAGGGCATCGCGCTTCCCGAGGGCTTCGACGAACGGCAGGCGGACCAGGCGGACCAGGCGGACGACCCGTACGGGCGCGGGGGTGGTTCTGGCCCCAACAGCGCTGCGGGCACGGGCACTTCGGGTGCCGGCGGCTCACCGCGCGGCATCTTCGGCCTCCAGAGCCTTGGGAACGGCACCGGCACCGGCACCGGCTCGGCACAGCAGGGCGGCGGGCCCGTGCGCCACGGGTACGAGACCGGGGGGCGCGGACCGCGCAGCGGCGCCGTCGCGGCATATCAGGCGGGCGCACGGCGCGGCGCTGCCGCCCGTGTGCGCGGCACGGAGAGCGGTGAAGCGGAGCGGGAGGACCGGCAGGAGGGGCGGCAGCAGGACGAGGGGGGCGCGGGGGAGGACTGGTGGAACCGCCCCAGATCGGCGCCTCCGGCGGACACTCGTCACGCCACGCCGGACGACTACGTGCGCTGGTTCCCGTCCGGGGAGGACGAGGTCACCCCGAGCGATCTGCCGGGTTCACGTCCGCCCAACAGCCTTCCGGTGAAGGCCACTTGGCGTCCGGCTGAGCCCGGGCCCGAGTCCCGGCCCGGGCACGGTCGCGAGGGCGGACCGGAGGGCTCCCGGTACGCCGACGTCCCTTACGACGCCGATGTTCCCTACGCCGAGGGCGAGTTCGGCAAGGGTCCGCGCAGCGAGGACCCCTACAGCGAGGACCCCTCCAGCGGTCACCACGACGACGACCGGTACGACGCGGACCAGTACGCCGGGGCCCGGTACGGCGAAAGCTCCTACGGCGAAAGCCCGTACGGCGAAAGCCCGTACGACGAAGGTTCGTACGGCGACGGCCCGTTGGCCGACGGCTCCGGCAGCCGGCCCTGGGGCGGCGAGGGTGCCGAGGAGCACGGCGCGCCGCAAGGCTTGCACGGCCCCGCCACGGCGCTGGCCGCCGAACGTGCGCGGCAGGCGCGCATGACGGTCGTCGGTGCGGTCAGCGAGCGGTGGGCGCCCGAGCAGGCGGGGCCGGTGCATCAGAACTGGCGGCTGGCGCCGCCGGTGGGCCCGTCCGCGGACCTCTGGGCGCTGGGCGTGCTGCTCTTCCGTGCCGTGCAGGGCCATGCGCCCTACCCCGAGGACGATGTCGCCGAGCTGGTGCAGATGGTGTGCGGCGAACCTCCCGCGTTCGCGGAGGAGTGCGGCCCGCTGCGTCCCGTCGTCGAGTCGTTGCTGCGTCAGGACCCCACGGAGCGGCCGGACTTCGAGGAGCTGAGGGGCTGGCTGCGGTCCCTGGTGCGCTCGGCACCGGAGCCGGAGGTCGGCTGGCACACGGTGTACGCCCCCTCCCTGGACCCCGGCGGCACGTCGGATCCGAGACGGCTGCCGATCCTGCGTCGTCGCGGCGAACTCGTACGCAGACGGCGGGCGGCGAGACGCGCGGCCCGCGCCGAGCAGCGACAGCAGCACCGGCATCAGCCGCGGGAACAGCGCCGCCAGAAGCAGCAACGACCGCGGGCCGCCCCGCACCAGGCCCCGCCCGATCAGGGCCTCCACCATCAGGTCCCGCCCGATCAGGACCGCCACCATCAGGCAGCAGCCGATCAGGCAGTGCGTCATCAGACGCAGCGCCGGCAGCCCGGCCCTGTCCCGCCCCTGCCCCGGCAGGCACCGGAAGCCGGGCGCGAACGGGCCGCGCACGGGCGGCGCCGGTCCGCGCGGGAGAAGAAGCCGCGGCAGGGTGCGGGCCCCCGCAGGCTCGGCGGCGTGCTGGTGGGGCTCGTGCTGGCGGGTCTGGCCGCTGCACTGGCGTACGCGGTGTGGTTCATGCCCAAGGGCGATACGAACGGCGCCTCGAACCAGCAGCGCGGCTCGGTCGGGGGCGAGAGCAAGCCCTCCTCGCAGCCCGGTGACGGCAGTGACGGCAGCGGCGACGGCGATGGCGATGGCGACGGTGGAGGCGGCGCCGGGAAGCAGCGGCCGCCCGCCGCCGGCAAGGCACCGAAGGGCTACAAGCTCAGCCAGGACCCCGCGGGCTTCCGGATCGCCGTTCCCGACGAGTGGAACCGCCGCTCGACGACCGGCCGCGGCCAGGTCCGCTACAACGGCGGCGAGATCGAGATGGTCGTCGTCAACGGCCGTGACAGCGTGGGGAAGTTCGGTAACGACCCGATGGCCTACCAGAGCGACGACGAGCCCGAGCTGAAGGCCTACCGGGCCTCGGACTGGGCGTCGACGTCGGGACTGCGGCGCATCGACGTCGGTGAAACCGCCATGGCCGAGGGCACGTTCAGCTGGAAGGACGGCGGCCGCGACGTGTACGCACGCAACCGTGCGATGATCCTCGACGGGCGCTACCACGTACTGATGGTGATGGGCTCGAAGGGCAAGAAGCAGGAGATCGACCGGCATTTCGAGGCCGTGGCCGACACCTACCGCTCCACAGGGCGCTGATCTGCGTACGCCGTGCCGCGGCCGGGGTGCCGCGGTTCCCGGGCCCCGGCCCGGTGCCGGGGCCGGAGACCTGAGCCGGCACCGGCCGCCCAATCGTCACGCCAGCGTTCACTGGCAGATTCGGTGAAAGTGGTTACCGCCGGGTATGCAGCGTGTTTCCCGGGTCGTACTCTCTCTCGCATGACGGACACGCAGGACACCCGCTCCCAGAGCAACGGCGAAGACCGCGGCACCGCCGGTGGCAGCGCCACATCCGAAGGCACTCCCGGCGGCAACCCGGTGGCCGCCGCTCCCACAGGGGTGCGCACGGCCGCCGACGTCGTCACCGCCGAACTCGTCGAGGCCCTCACCGAGGGAGTGATCGGCAGCGGTCGCACGTCCAGTCACACGCCGTTCACCGGCAAGAAGCTCGCCGAGCTGCCGGAGTCGACGCCCGAGGACGTCGCCTTCGCCTTCCACCGCGCCCGCGAGGCACAGCGTGCGTGGGCCGCGACGCCCGTACGGGAGCGGGCCGCCGTCCTGCTGCGTTTCCACGATCTGGTACTGGCGCGGCAGAGCGAGGTGCTGGACCTGATCCAGCTGGAGACCGGCAAGGCGCGGCTGCACGCGCACGAGGAGGTACAGGCCGTCGCGGTCGCCGCACGCCATTACGGGCGGCGTGCCCCCGCCTATCTGCGTCCCAGGCGGCACACGGGCGCGTTCCCCGTCCTGACCAAGGTGACGGAGAACCGTCATCCCCGTGGCGTCGTCGGGCAGATCGCGCCCTGGAACTACCCCTTCGAACTCTCCGTCGGCGACGCCCTTCCCGCCTTCGCCGCGGGCAACGCCGTCGTGATGAAGCCCGACACGGAGACGGCGCTGACCGCCCTGTGGGCGCGCCGTCTGCTCATCGAGGCCGGGCTGCCGAAGAACGTGTGGCAGGTCGTCATCGGTGAGGGCCATGTGGTCGGCCCCGCGGTCGTCGAGCGCGGCGACTACGTCTCGTTCACCGGCTCCACCAGGACCGGCCGCGGCGTGGCGCAGAAGGCGGCGGAGCGCCTGGTGGGCGCCTCCCTCGAACTCGGCGGCAAGAACGCCATGATCGTGCTGCCCGACGCCGACCTGGACAAGGCAGCGGCGGGTGCGGTGCGCGGCGCGTTCTCCTCCGCGGGCCAGCTGTGCATCTCGATCGAGCGGCTGTACGTGCACGAGTCGGTGGCGGACGCGTTCGTGGAACGCTTCGTCGCCCGTACGAAGCGGATGCGGCTCGGTTCGGCACTTGCCTACGGCGCCGACATGGGCTCCCTCGTATCGCAGAAGCAGCTCGACAACGTCAGCCGGCACATCGAGGAAGCGGTCGCCAAGGGCGCGAAGGTACTCGCGGGCGGGCGCGCACGGCCCGATGTCGGGCCGCTCTTCCACGAGCCGACCATCCTCGACGGCGTCGAGTCGCCGATGGCCGTGTGCACCGAGGAGACCTTCGGCCCCGTCGTCTCCGTATACCGCTACTCGGACGTGGACGAGGCCGTGGAGCTCGCCAACTCCACGGCGTACGGCCTGAATTCGAGCGTCTGGGGCCGCAACGGACGCCAGGCGCGGGAGGTCGCGGCACGGCTGCGCAGCGGCACCGTCAACGTCAACGAGGGTTACGCGGCGGCTTACGGCAGCGTGCAGTCCCCGATGGGCGGCATGGGCGACTCCGGCCTCGGCAGACGGCACGGCAGCGAGGGCATCCTCAAGTACACCGAGTCGCAGACCGTGGCGCACCAGCGCGTGCTTCCGATGGCGCCGTCCTTCGGCATGGACGACGCGAAGTACTCCCAGTTCATGAGCCTTTCCCTGAAGGCGCTCAAGGCTCTCCGCTTCCGCTGATCCGGGCCGGCGCCCGCCGAGCCGGCCCAGCCCGACGAACCGCACAACCGATCCCGAGCCGAACCACTCGCACCGGAGGCCCACCGTGCCCGAGGAGAACTCCGCCCAGAATAAGGGCGGTTCGTACGACTACGACGTGATTGTCATCGGCTCCGGCTTCGGCGGTTCCGTCTCCGCTCTCCGTCTCACGGAGAAGGGGTACAGCGTCGGAGTGCTGGAGGCGGGACGCCGCTACACCCGCGAGACGCTGCCCAAGAACTCCTGGGACACGAAGAACTACATATGGGCGCCCGCGCTCGGCCTCTACGGCATCCAGCGCATCCATGTGCTCAGCAACGTGATGATCCTGGCAGGCGCGGGCGTCGGGGGCGGTTCGCTGAACTACGCCAACACCCTCTACGTTCCGCCGCCGGCCTTCTTCCAGGACCGCCAGTGGGGCCACATCACCGACTGGCAGGAGGAGTTGAAGCCCTTCTACGACCAGGCGCAGCGGATGCTCGGCGTACGGCTCAACCCCACGATGACGCCCTCGGACGAGCATCTGAAGACGGCCGCCGAGCGGATGGGCGTCGGCGACACCTTCCACATGGCTCCGGTCGGCGTCTTCTTCGGCGACGGCCAGGATGCCGACGGCAAGGCGACGACCGAGCCCGGTGGCGAGGTCGCCGACCCGTACTTCGGCGGAGCCGGCCCTTCGCGCAGGGCCTGTTCGGAGTGCGGCGAGTGCATGACGGGCTGCCGCCACGGCGCGAAGAACACCCTCAACGAGAACTACCTCTACCTCGCCGAGAAGGCGGGCGCCGTCGTCCACCCGATGACGACGGTGCGCGAGGTCGAGGAACTGCCGGACGGGCAGGGCTTCGCCGTCACCTGCGTCGCGACGGACAAGCGCAAGGGCCCCCGGACGGTGCTGCGTGCCCGCAAGGTGGTCATGGCGGCCGGCACGTACGGGACGCAGACCCTGCTGCACCGCATGCGCGACACCGGCACCCTGCCGAGGCTCTCCGAACGCCTCGGCGAGCTCACCCGCACCAACTCCGAGGCCCTGGTGGGCGCGCAGACCATCGAGCGGCGCTACCGCAAGAAGTGGAAGGACAGCCGGAAGCTCGACTTCACGCGGGGCGTCGCGATCACGTCCTCCGTCCACCCCGACGAGCACACGCACATCGAGCCCGTCCGCTACGGCAGGGGCTCCAACGCGATGAGCGCCCTGACCACTCTCCAGGTGAACCACGACACGAAGCTGCCCAAGCTGCTGGGCCACCTGGTCACCTGCCTGCGGCACCCGAACCTGTTCCTGCGGTCGCTCTCCGGACGCAAGTGGTCCGAGCGGATCATCATCGGCCTGGTGATGCAGACCCACGACAACTCCCTGACCACGTACCGGAAGACGAAGGGTCTCGGGAAGGGACTGCTCACCGCACGTCAGGGACACGGCGCGCCCAACCCGGCCTACATTCCCGAGGGTGCGGAGGCCGCACGGCATCTCGCAGAGGACATCAACGGCTTCGCCGGGACCAACCTCGGGGAGCTGATGGGCATGCCGCTCACGGCGCACTTCCTCGGCGGCTGCCCGATCGGCGCGGACGCCGCAAGCGGGGTCATCGACCCGTACCACCGCCTCTACGGGCACCCGGGCATCACCGTCGTGGACGGCTCCGCCGTCTCCGCGAACCTCGGCGTCAACCCCGCGCTCACCATCACCGCACAGGCGGAGCGCGCGATGTCCCTGTGGCCGAACAGGGGCGAGGAGGACGCGCGTCCCGAGCAGGGATCGCAGTACGTACGGATGGCGCCGGTGGCGCCGCGCGCACCGGTCGTGCCGGACGACGCGTTCGGGGCGCTGCGGCTGACCGTGCTGCCCGTCCCGAAGGTGCCTGCCAGGCGGCAGGAGACGGCGGCGAAGGAGAGCGCGGAGGTGGAGTAGTCCCCGAGTCGCCGCCCCCGCCCCGGCAGCTCTGCCGGCGGGGGCGGGCTCGCGTACACGCTGGGGACCCGTGCACACGCAAAGGGCCCCGTGGCGCCGACCGGGTGGTGGCCGGCGCCACGGGGCTCTCGGCGTCCAGCAAGGGCGTCAGGGCAGCGCCCGGCTGGAGAAGCGGCACCGGGGGGTAGTGCCGCCTGGCCGTCGTGGCTGCGGCAGCAAGCTGCACAGCAGGTCAACGGCCGGGTCCTGAAAGGGAGTTCGTGTGCATCGTGCTGGATGCTCACGTGCCGCGCAAGGCGTCGGCCCCACGGTCACGGCATTCGTACCGACCGGCCGGAACTTTTACCGTCGGCCGACAATCTCCCGAGAATCTTCCTGACTCGCGGATTCCCGTTCCGTGGAGTGGCCGGTCCAGGGCGTCCCCCGGACCGGCCAATGTCTCCCCGCGCGGGGAGAGTTGGTGACCGGGCTGCTGTCCCCTGCTGACCGGTCACTCGCGCCGGAGCGAGGTCCCACGACACTTCCGTCCCCGCCCACGAGGAGGAACGGGCGTCTCATCGCTGCGATGGCGCGCCCCGAACGCCGGACGTCCGGCGGGCATCGGGGTCACCGGGACCAACGAACCCGCTCACGCGGCGGTCACGCTCCTTACGGGTGACCGGTGCGCCGCGGATTTGCCGCGTTGTGCGAACGATGCGCCGGCCGAAGGCGGTACGTGCCCCGGTTCACGGCTGCGCGCTGCACAGCGCGAGCAGCGTCATGGCAAGTTGCGTGCCGGGACGGCCCAGTTCGCCGCGGTAGCGGTTCAGGATCTCCATTTCACGGGCCAGGCCCACGGCGTCGCCGGTCCGGGAGCTCTCTCCGGTCCGGCTCTCTCCCGCTCCGGTGTGCGCCTGCCGGATGCTTGCCGCGACCGCCCTGCGTTCCTGCACGAGCGCGATGATGCGGGCGTCCAGGTCGTCGATGCGGCAGCGGACTCCGGCTCCGGAGCCCTCTCCGGACTCGCCTCCGCCCCCCATGCCTGCCTCCGTCGTGTCCGGGGTGGTACGCCCGGTGGTCTCTGCGGCTTCGGTGCTCATGGTGTTCACGTCTCCGTCCTCGTAGGTCGTACGTACGGCGGAGCCCCGCACCTCGCGGCCCGGGAAGGGGAAACGACGAGCGCCCCGGGCCTTGTCGGCCCGGGGCGCCCGGTGAGTCGCTCGTCAGTGGATCAAGCAGCTCGACCACGGCGGCCTTGAGGGCCGGATCCGTAGCCGAACCAGAAACTGGTGACGGGCAGCTCGAACATGCCCGACAGTATGCACGAGCCTGCTGCGGAGGCCGGGCAGCCCCACGGGCGCCTCCCGTTAGAATCGGCCGTACGAAGCGAGCACGTGCTCCGCGCTCCGGCACGGCGTGCACAAGCGCCGTCCACGCCGTCCCACGCTCCCGTACCACCGCCGTAAAGGCCGAAAGGCAGCCGCTCCGTGGCATCAGCGCCCGCCCCCCGGGGCTCAGGCTCCCCGGAATCCGCCTCCGCATCTCCGGACGCCCCGGAGACCGTCCTCGTGGTGGATTTCGGCGCCCAGTACGCGCAGCTCATCGCGCGCCGTGTACGTGAGGCACGGATCTACAGCGAGGTCGTGCCCTCCACCATGCCGGTGGAGGAGATGCTGGCCAGGAACCCGAAGGCGGTCATTCTCTCCGGTGGGCCCTCGTCCGTGTACGCCGACGACGCCCCGTCGCTCGACAGCTCGCTCTTCGACGCCGGCGTCCCCGTCCTCGGTCTGTGCTACGGCTTCCAGTTGATGGCCCAGTCCCTCGGCGGCACCGTCGACAACACCGGCAGCCGGGAGTACGGGCGCACGGATCTGTCGGTCTCGAAGGGCGTCTCCACGCTCTTCGAGGGCACTCCCTCGCACCAGCAGGTGTGGATGTCGCACGGCGACGCGTGCTCCGCGGCCCCCGAGGGCTTCACGGTCACCGCGTCGACGGACTTGGTCCCGGTCGCCGCGTTCGAGAACGACGAGCGCAGGCTGTACGGCGTCCAGTACCACCCCGAGGTCATGCACTCCACGCACGGCCAGCAGGTGCTGGAGCACTTCCTCTACCGCGGCGCCGGCCTCTCCCCGACCTGGACGACCGCGAGCATCGTCGACGAGCAGGTCGCGGCGATCCGCGAGCAGATCGGCAGCAAGCGCGCCATCTGCGGGCTGTCCGGCGGCGTGGACTCCGCCGTGGCCGCCGCCCTCGTCCACAAGGCCGTCGGTACGCAGCTGACCTGCGTGTACGTCGACCACGGGCTGATGCGCAAGGGCGAGACGGAGCAGGTGGAGAAGGACTTCGTCGCCGCCACGGGCGTGCAGCTGAAGGTCGTCGACGCCGCCGACCGCTTCATCACTGCGCTGGCCGGAGCCTCCGACCCGGAGCAGAAGCGGAAGATCATCGGACGTGAGTTCATCCGGGTCTTCGAGCAGGCGCAGGCAGAGCTCGTCGCCGAGGCGGGCGCCGCCGGTGGGTCCGCCCACGACTACGCCTTTCTCGTGCAGGGCACCCTCTACCCCGACGTCGTCGAGTCCGGCGGCGGCACCGGCGCGGCCAACATCAAGTCCCACCACAACGTGGGCGGACTGCCGGAGGACCTGGAGTTCGAACTGGTCGAGCCGCTGCGGAAGCTGTTCAAGGACGAAGTCCGCATGGTCGGCCAGGAGCTGGGCCTGCCGGAGGAGATCGTCCAGCGGCAGCCGTTCCCCGGCCCCGGCCTCGGGATCCGCATCATCGGCGAGGTCACGCGCGAGCGCCTCGAGGTGCTGCGCGAGGCCGACGCCATCGCCCGCGAGGAGCTGACGGCCGCCGGCCTGGACCGCGAGATCTGGCAGTGCCCGGTCGTGCTGCTGGCCGACATCCGCTCCGTCGGCGTGCAGGGAGACGGGCGCACGTACGGGCACCCCGTGGTGCTGCGCCCGGTCTCGTCCGAGGACGCGATGACCGCGGACTGGTCGCGGCTGCCGTACGACGTGCTGGCCCGCATCTCCACCCGCATCACGAACGAGGTCTCCGGCGTCAACCGCGTCGCGCTCGACATCACGAGCAAGCCGCCGGGCACGATCGAGTGGGAGTGAGCGGCGGCGCACGGGGAGGGTGCCCCAGGCGCGCCACCCGTCAACGCGGCGTTGTGCTTCATGCCTCTGAGTGACCAGGAGGCCGTCCCCGCCCGCTACGGTGGGCACAGGGCCAAGAATCCCGTCCATGGGAGGAACCATGACCGCCGAGCCCGTGCCCACCACCGGCGATTCCCAGGATGCTGCCCCGCGGTGGCCCGTGCCGCCGCGGCAGGGCTACACCGTGGACGACCTGTTCAGTCTGCCTGACCTCCCGCCGCACACTGAGTTGATCGACGGGAGCCTGGTCTTCGTGAGCCCACAGCGGAAGTTCCATTCGCTGGCGATGTACTTGCTGGAGCGCGGGATGCGCGGCACGGTTCCTGAGACCTTGCGTGTGCGCCGGGAGATGGCGGTGGTCCTCAGCCCCGGCACCGTACCGGAACCGGACATCTGCGTGGTCCGTGCCGAAGCGGACAAGGACGGGCGCCAGACTCGCTACGAGGCGGAGGACGTCGTGCTCGCGGTCGAGGTCGTCTCGCCGGACTCCCAGGAGCGGGACCGCGACACCAAGCCGCACAAGTACGCGCGGGCGGGCATCCCGCACTTCTGGCGCGTGGAGATGTCCGGTGACGAGGACCGTCCGGTGGTCTATGTCTACGAGCTGGACCCGACGACCATGGTGTACGCCGTCACGGGCATCCACCATGATCAGCTGAAGCTCTCGGTTCCCTTCCAGGTCGACATCGACCTCACCGAGATCGACCACCTCTAGAGACGACCGCCCGGGCCAGGCCCGATGAACTCGGAGGTCCGGCGTCCGCGGCGGTAGGTTTCCCGGGTGACCGATATCGGGGGGTGGCCCCGCCGCCTGGACAGTCGGAAGCGGATCGTCGGGGCCGCCGCCGCGGGAGTGGTGCTGCTCGGAATCCTCGCGGCGGTCTTCGTTCCGTACATGAACGACTGGTGGGTCGCCCGCAACGCATGCAGCGGAGCGCTGCCGCACGGGGTCCTCGACGACATGGGCACGAAGCCGATGGACGACGACGGACACCTGTATGGACACGAGGAGACCGTGGACGCTCCGCTCGGCAGATACCGCTGCGAGGTGAACGACGGCGGCGACGGCCGCGGATACCGCTTCCGTGCCTCGGCCTACACCGCCCGCGACGACATCGACGGCCACCTCTCGGAGGACTTCTCCGGCCGTGAACCGGCCCGGCTGGCGCTTCCGGCGGGGCTGCCCGGCTACGAAACACCGCGCGGCGACCTCGTCGTGACGCTGGCCTGCCTCCGGCGGGGCACGGAAGCCTCGGGGAGGCCGCGGCAGTTGCACACCAGGGCTCAGATCCCCGGCTACTTCGGTGAGGGCGATTCCGGGGGCGAACCCGCTGCGGGCACGTCGTACGACGCCGGTGCGCGTGCCGCCGTCTCCTTCGCCAACAAGGCGGCGGAGAAGCTCGGTTGCGGAGCGGAACCCCTTTCCGTACCCGCGAAGGTGACCCGGCCCGAACCGGTGCCCCTGGGACGTACGGGCGGGACGCCGTGCTCGGTCCTCGCGCACGCGCCCGTCGCTCCGAAGAGCGCCTGGAGCGTGGAGGTACGGATGTCGGAGCGTGCGCCGGTCGGCAGCTGTCTGCTGAAACGCGACGGCAACGGCACCGGGCCGGGTCGGACGGCCGGGGGGAAGGAGGCGCTCGACCTCACCGCGTTCCACGGCGACTTCTCCCGCCGCCTGTGGAAGGCCTTCGGCAGGAAGGAGCCGTGGGTGAGCGCGACCCAGGGGTGGGCGACCGCGCGCTGCGACGGCGCGGACGCCGCCTTCCGCGTCCGGGCGCTCGGCGGGGACGGCGGGGCGCCGGTGCTGAACGCGGAGGGAATGCGGTCGCTGCTGGCCGGCTTCGCCGAGCGGCAGGCCGACCGGTGGAGCTGTACGAAGCCACGGGTGCCCTCACGGGTCCCGGCCGGCCCGCCCCGCACCTGACGGTGTGCGCCGTCTTCCGGGCATCGGGTGCTCCGAGCGAAAGTCGGCGGCCGGACGCGATTGCCCGGCCCCCGCCGCTCAGCTGCCCGCGGTGCCGTCGATCCGCTCGCGGAGCAGATCCGCGTGCCCGTTGTGCCGCGCGTACTCCTCGATCAGATGGACCAGGATCCAGCGCAGGGAGACGCTGTCGTCGCCCATGAGCGCCGCCGCGTCCGCCGGGAGTCTGCCGGAGTCGTCGAGGGAAGCGGTGGCGATCAGCTCCCGGCCGTGCTCGACCTCGCGCTTCCAGAGGGCCATCGCCTCGCCCATGCCACGCCCGGGCACGAGCGTGAACCCGTCCTCCTCTTCCCCGTACAGCCGTGGGACGTCCTCTCCGGCGAAGATCCGCCGGAACCAGTTGCGTTCGACTTCCGCCATGTGCTGAACCAGCCCGAGCAGTGTCATCGACGAGGGCTTCACCGGCTGTTCGCGCACCTGAGTGTCGTCGAGGTCCGCGCACTTGAGGGCCAGGGTGGCCCGGTGGAAGTCCAACCAGCCCTCCAGCGTGGTGCGTTCGTCGGCGTGCGGGGCGGGGACGGGACGTCCGTCCGGCATGGTTCGGGTCATGGTGGCAGCCTTCCACGCCTCCGCCTCCGGGGCCGCCCGGTCCGCCCACAGACGGCGGCGGTCACCGCCCCGCTCCGATGAGTCCCGTCCCCGGCGGCGGTCCGCACTGCCGCACGGACATCACGTACGTCCTTGGGACGCACGGTCGTCCGCCCGTCCCGCGGACGCCGACGACGCCCACACGAGCAGGGCGAAGCCGAGCGCGAAGCCGAGCATCGTCACCACCCCTCGCGGGTGGAAGATGTGGCTGTCGAAGAACGACCAGCAGCACACCAGCAGCACCGCTGTGCCCGGCAGCACGCGTGCCCCGTGCCTGAGGCACAGCGCGACCGACGCCGCGACCACCGCGACGGCCAGGCACCACACGCCCGCCTGACCGAGCGCGTCACCGGTGTGGAAGAGCGGGTTGACGACGCGGCGGCGCTGCTCGCCGCCGTGCTCCTCGGCGACGCCCGCCCCGATACCGGCGACGGCGTCCAGTCCCGTGTAGAAGCAGGCGTAGCCGAAGGCCCCGGTCCATGCGACGACGGTGGCCACGCCCGGCACGTCAGGGCGCGGCCTTCCCCACAGGGGCACGACCAGGCCCAGCGCCAGCAGCGGCCAGACGGGCAGCAGCCAGATGTGCATCTCGGCCCACATCGCGGCGTTGTGCGGCCGCAGTCCGGCCGGGTGCGTGAGCCCGAACCCGGCCAGCACGAGGGGCGCCGCCACGACGAGGACGATGTCGCGGATGAGGCTCTTCCAACGGGGTACGGGCATGCCGTGATGGTAGGTGCGCTGCGGCCGGTACGCCCTGCCCCGTACGGCACCGTCACAGAAGCGAAAGATCCGGCGCCGCCGGGGAGGTGAAGGGTTTCGCGCCACCCCTTCCGGAATGCGCCGACCGCGGAAGGGCGCAGGTCCTGCCCTCGTACGACACCGGCCGGAGGTCGAGAAACACATGCGCATCAAGTTGCTGGGCGGCTCAGGGCTCCACGTGAGCGAACTGTGCCTGGGGACCATGACGTTCGGCCGCGAGACCGACGAGGAGACCAGCGGCGCCATCCTCGACGCCTTCGTCGAGGCGGGCGGCAACTTCATCGACACCGCCGACGTGTACTCCACCGGCGGGTCCGAGGAGATACTGGGGCGCTGGCTGAGCAGGCAGCGGCGCGACGATCTCGTCATCGCGACCAAGGTCAGGTTTCCGATGGGCGACGGCCCCAACGACCAGGGCCTGGGCCGCAAGCACATCGTCCAGGGCGTGGAGGCGAGCCTGCGGCGGCTGCGAACCGACCACATCGACCTGTACCAGGTGCATGCCTGGGACCCGCACACGCCGCTGGAGCAGACACTCTCCACCCTCGACTCGCTCGTGCGGGCCGGCAAGGTCCGGGCGGTGGGCGCGAGCAACTTCACCGGGTGGCAGTTGCAGAAGGCGGTGGACATCTCCCGCAGCCGCGGCTGGGAGCCCTTCACCTCACTTCAGCCGCTGTACAACCTGCTCGACCGGGAGGCCGAGTGGGAGCTGCTCCCGGTCTGCCGGAACGAGGGCCTGGGCGTGATCCCGTGGAGCCCGCTGCGTGGCGGCTGGCTGAGCGGCGCGATCCGGCGCGGCATGGAGGAGCCGCCGAGCGGAAGCCGGGTGAGGACCGCGGAGAGCAGGGGCTGGAGCGAGTCGTGGAGCGCCTACGCGGAGGACGAGCGGACGTGGCGCGTACTCGACGAACTCTTCGCTGTCGCCGAGGAGTCGGGACGTCCTCCGGCCCAGGTGGCGGTCAACTGGCTGCTCCGGCAGGACGGTGTGACCGCGCCGATCGTCGGTGCGCGCACGATGGAGCAGTTCGCCTCCCATCTCGCCGTTGTGGACTGGGAGTTGGAGTCCACGCAGGTGAAGCGGCTCACCAGTGCCGCGCGGCGTCGGCTGCCCTATCCGTACGGTTTCCAGAAGGGCGGCGGCAGCGACGACTGACTCGGCTGCCCGGAGACCGGTTGCCGTCTTGTTCCCTCCTGTCCGGTTGGATCGGTAAATCCGTTATGCCTGCGGTCTTTTCGGGCATCTTCCCCGCTCCCTCTCGATGGAGCCGATTCGGCCGCCGGTACGTCGTATCCTCGTACTGTTATCGGCCATGCACTCTGAGCATCCGTCTCGGCATCGGGACGCCGTCGAGTCTGGGGATTGAACGAACGGATGGAATGGGCGCGACTGTCAGACGCCGAACTCCTCTCGCTGGTGCGGGAGGAGGGCGAGTCGTCCCGCGATGCGCTCCGTGAGCTGGAGCGGCGCCACTTCCAGGCCGTGAAGGCCTTCGCGGCGGTGTGCACCGTCAGTTCGTCGGCGGCCGAGGAACTGGCCGGCAACGCGTGGCGCCGCGCGACGACGGCGTTACGGGCGGACACGGGTGTCGGCGCCGTGCGTCCGCACGCGCTGTGCTCGGTGCTGCGTACGACGGCCGACTGGGCCGGAACGGCCAAACGCGAGGAACTGCACGAAGAGTTGGTCAGCTGGATCCAGAGCTACGTCTCGGAGGGCCGCGGGGATTCCTCGGCGGACGACTTCCCCCGGACGTCCATGGCGGCGCGGGCCTTCGGATCGCTTCCCGATCACGCGCAGACGGTGCTGTGGCACTACGCGGTCGAGTACGACGGCGTAGCCAGGATCGACCAGCTCCTCGGCGGCGGGACAGACGAGGTCTCGGTGCTGGGCAGGCGTGCGCGCAGGGACTTCTACAACGCCTACGTGCGCATGCACCAGGACGAGATGCGGGAGGACGAGTGCCGACGCCTCCAGCGGACGGTACTCGCCTACGCGGACCAGAAGTCGATCGAGACCGCGGCGGACCTTCTGCCGCACCTGGAGCGGTGCGCACACTGCTCACAGGCCGTCGACGACCTCGGGCTGATGCACGTCCACTGCGGGGCGCTGCTGGCGGAGGCGCTGCTTCCGTGGGGCGGACCGGAGTACGCCGCATCCAGCCTGCCCTCGCCGGCGGGTGTCCGCGCCGCGCACGGCTCGGAGGCCGACGCCGCCGACGGGAGCGGAGCCGCGGCCGGCGCGGGCCGCGGGGAGCGCACCCACGAGGACCAACACGCGGGACGATTGCGGGGGTTGATTCTCCGCTGGTCCGGTGGCCGAGCCGGTGGCCGGCTCCTGGGAGGAGACCCGGGTGCTGACGACGCGGACGTCCGCCCCGGCGAAAGGGGGAGACGGCACAGGACCAAGCGCGTGGTGCAGAGCGCGGCGCTCGTGGCCGCGTGCTCGCTCGTCGTGGCCGTCGCCTACACCGGGGCCTTCCGCCCCGGCTCTCCGCAGAGCGCCGAATCGCCGCCCGCCAGGGGCGGTTCGCAGGTCACCGCGCAGCCGGCCCGGCCCTCGCCGACGACGGCGACGGCCACCGCCACCTCGACCGTCACGGCCACGGAGACCGCCCCGCCCCGCGGGAACGGCGGCGGACGTCCCGGCGGCAGCGGCAGCGAGCCGCCGAGAGGGGTGCCGGTTGTCGACACGGCGGTGGAATGGCTCTTCGACACGGTGCAGGGCGCGACGACAACGGACAGCTCCGCCAACGGCATCCTCGGGACGCTCTTCGGCGACCCGCTGCCGGCACTGCTGAACGGCGCCCTCCAGTTCAACGGGACGCAGGACGTCAGCTCGGAAGGTGCCGTGCTCGACACCGGGTCCAGCTTCTCCGTCTCCGTTCGCGTGAAGCTGCAGGACAAGGGCGGCACCCAGACCGTCGTCAGCCAGGACGGTCAGGCCGTGAGCGGGTTCTCGCTCCAGTACGACGCCGCCGAGGACCGCTGGGCGATGGCGATCCGGGGTGACGACTCCTCGGAGGCCGGGGAGAGCGCGGCCCTGTCCGACTCCTCGCCGAAGGTGGGCAGTTGGACCCGGCTCACCGGCGTCTACGACGATCCGGGCAACGTGATCCGGCTGTACGTCGACGGCAGGCTGGAGGACACGGTCAGGCACGGGCGGGACTGGCGGGCGGACGGAGACTTCACGGTCGGCAGGGGACTGCTCGACGGAGCGCCCTTCCAAGGGCTGCGGGGCACCGTCGACGAGGTGCGGGCCTTCGGCTCGGCACTCTCGGGGCGACAGGTGCGCGACCTGGCGGGCCGCTCCTGACCGCGGCGTCCCGGCCGCCGACCGCCGCGCTGTTGACCGTCCCGGCCGCCGACCGCCGCGTCGTCGACTGCTGAACTTCGTCGTCGCGCCGCTTGATGCGCTGTGCGCGGGAGCCGGTGGGGCCGTGCGAGTCCCGCGGCGAGCGTCGGCCGGTGCGTGCGGGTGAGCGTCGCCGGCGGCCGCACCGGACACGGTCCCGGGGCCCGTACCGGCCTCATCTCGCGTTCCGCGCGCCCTGCCTCTCGAAGGTGTCCTTGCTGCCGCCCTCCCACTCGACGGTGAGCTTGTCGCCGGACCGGCCGGCGTTGCCCGTGAGGTCGCTCCTCACCGTTCCGTTGACGCACTTGAGGGCCAGCCGGAACGCCGCGCCGGACTTGTCCAGCTCGCCGACACCGGGGCAGGTGGACAGGCGGCCGGGGCGGTTGTAAGAAACGGCGTTCTTGCCGGCGGCCTTGCCGGACCGGACCTCCCGGCCCACCGTCAGCGTCTCTCCGCCGCGTGACTGCCACGTGCCGATGAACGCCTTCTGCCCGGCGTCCTGTCCGCCGCGTCCAGCGCCGTCGTCCTGGCCGGGGCCCTTCTGCCCGCCCTCGGGCCGCTCGCCGGCAGGTCCCGGTTCGGGTTTGTCGCCGCTCGGCGCGCTCGCTCCGGTCTCCCCGCCGCGCTCGCCCACCACCATGTAGTAGACGCCGCCCGCGGCGAGCAGCACCGCGACGACCGTCCCCGTGAGAAGGGCGACCAGCTTCCGCTTCGAGTGGGCGGCCCACCGCGGTCCCGTCGGCGGGTAGCCGTAGCCCGGTGGCGGCTCCTGGTACGAGCCGTCGGACAGGTACTCGTAGTCGTACGGAGGCGGCGGGGGCGCAGGCGGTGGAGCCGGCGTCTGCCACGACGTCTGCCACGACGCCTGCTGTGGGGGCAGCGGCGGCTGCGGCGGGGGCTCCGGAGGGAGTTGCTGCGTCGGGGAATCCCAGTACCCGTACCCGGCCGTGGGCGGCTGCGGCGGCGGCTGGCGCGGCTGTAGCTGCTGCGGCGGAGGCTGCCGCGGCACCGGCGGCGGGGGAGGCCGCTGCCCCGTGTACCGCGGACCGACGTCATCGTCCTGCGGTGGCTGAGTCATGGCGAACACCTCTGCGCACGTGCCCGCAGCCGCCAAGACCCCCAGCTCTCCACATGGCCCGAACTTCCCGGGGTCGGCCTCGGCCGGTTACGAGCCCGCCGCTTCTGCACGGCAATGAGCGGGCCATGCCACCATCCTGCGCCATCGTGACGACCGGCCGCAGCCGAACCCGGAGCATGTGTGCGGTACATCAGGTACGTCGCGACGCCCGGCCAGGGTGCGGGATGCCCGCGCGTGGGCCGCGGCCCGTGCCCCGCGCAGCCCCGTACGGCCACCGCGCCGGGCGGCGGAGCGGCTCAGACCAGGCGCCGCGCGGCCGCCCAGCGGGTCAGTTCGTGACGGTTGGACAGCTGCAACTTCCGCAGTACCGCCGAGACATGGGACTCCACCGTCTTCACCGAGATGAAGAGCTGCTTGGCCACTTCCTTGTACGCGTAGCCGCGCGCGATCAGGCGCAGCACCTCGCGTTCGCGCTGGGTGAGCCGGTCGAGGTCCTCGTCGACGGGCGGGGCGTCGGTGGACGCGAAGGCGTCCAGGACGAAGCCCGCCAGGCGCGGCGAGAAGACCGCGTCGCCGTCGGCGACCCGGAAGATCGCGTGGACGAGGTCGGTGCCGGTGATGGTCTTGGTGACGTAGCCGCGCGCACCGCCGCGGATGACGCCGATGACGTCCTCGGCCGCGTCGGACACGGACAGGGCGAGGAACCGCACGGGCGATTCGGCCGCGCCCATCATCGAGGCGCTGCGGCGCAGGACCTCCACGCCGCCTCCGCCGGGGAGATGGACGTCCAGCAGCACGACGTCGGGGCGGGTGGCGGCGATCACGGAGACCGCCTGTTCCACGTCGCCGGCCTCCCCGACGACATCGACGCCCGTCTCGTCCGTGCGGCCGATCTCCGCCTGCACGCCGGCACGGAACATGCGGTGGTCGTCGACGAGGACCACGCTGACCTGGCGGGACGTGCCCGTGTCGGCGCCTTCCGCGGTGCCTGGTGTCTCGTTGGTCACGACTGGGCCGCCCTCTCCATTTCGAGCTCCACCTCTGTCCCCTCGCCGGGCACCGACCGCAGCCGGGCCGTTCCTCCGTGGCGGCGCATGCGGCCGATGATGGACTCGCGCACGCCCATCCTGTCCTCCGGTACCGCGTCCGGGTCGAAACCGGGGCCACGGTCGCGCACGGAGACGAAGACCGTGCGCCCCTCCACCTCCGTGAACACCTGGACCGCCCCTCCTCGCCCATGGCCTCCGGCGTGGGTGGTGCCCCCACAACCGTACTTGGCGGCGTTCACCATCGCCTCTCGCGCTGCCTGAATCTGTGCGTCGAGACCTTCGTCCAGGGGGCAGTCGCCGACGCAGACGACTTCGATCGGCACCCCGTGACGGTCCTCGACCTCGGCCGCCGCCTCCTTGACGGATTCGGAGAGGGTCTGCGCCTTCTCGTCCTCCTCCTTGCCCCTGCCGTGCGGCTTGTACAGCCAGTTGCGCAGCTCGCGCTCCTGGGCCCGGGCGAGGCGGGCCACTTCGCGGGAGTCGTCGGCGCTGCGCTGGATCAGCGTGAGGGTGTGCAGCACCGAGTCGTGGACGTGCGCGGCGACTTCGGCCCGCTCCTGCGCGCGGATGCGCATCAGCCGCTCCTCGGAGAGGTCCTGCATCATCCGCACCAGATACGGGCCGGCGAGCAGCGCGACACCGACGAGGACGGCGAGGGCGGCCTGCAGGACCGGGCCGAGATGTCTGGCCGATCCCTGCACGACGACGATTCCGCTCACCCCCACCGCCACCAGCACCACGCCGGCAGCACTGCGTGCGAGGGGGACCAGCCCGCGGCGGCGGCTGACCTCGGCCCAGTGCGCGCGGCGTGCGTCGTCGGCCTGGCGCCAGACCAGGACCACGCCGAGGCCTATCAGCAGCACCGGCCACACATAGGTGTTGATCCGCCCGAACTGCAGGTTGTCGGCGATGACGGCCGCGCCGACGAGCAGTGCCAGGACGGCGAAGAGCTGGCCCTTGTCGGGCTTGCGCACCCGCAGCCGCGACCAGCCTCCGTCGCTCTCCCGCCGGCCTTGAGCCTCGGAACCCGCGGCGGAATCCCAGCCGGCGGCGGGCCGGCCGGCCGGTCTGCGGCCGGTGCCCACTCCGCCCGTGCCGAGCGGTACGACGAACCAGAAGGCCGCGTAGAGCAGCACGCCCAGCCCCTGCGTCACGCTGAGGGCGATGAAGACGATGCGGACCCAGGACACCGGCAGCCCCAAGTGCCCTGCCAGGCCCCGCGCGACGCCGCCGAGCATGCGGCCCTCGGCGCTGCGGTAGAGCTTGCGCAGCGGGGGCGGCGAGGCGTCGCCGGCGGGCGGCGGCCCTCCCCCTGGCTGCGCCGGGGGGACCCCCGTGGCCGCGCGGGCGGCGCCGGGGCCGGAAGCGGTCGACGAGGCGGGGGTCATGCACCGATCGTCACACGCTTGCGCGGTGCGGGGCATCAGGGTCGTCCCTGATCCTCCACCCGTACGTGCACCCTCATGCGGGCGCGCGGAGGCGCAGTGAGCGGCGCCGGAATCAGGGTCGTATGGGGGGCGGGCCCGGATGTACCCGGTGGGAGGGAGGGGACACCATGGGCGCATGACGGAGGACGACGAGCACGTGCCGCCGCGGCATCAGCCGGCGGACGGGCCGGTGCGCGGCGACGGCGACGCGGGCGGCGACCGCGACCGGCGCGATGAACGTGGCGGGGCCCGGGGGAACCGCGGAGAGCCGCGGGGCGACCACGGCGCTGCTCCCGGCCCCGTCGGCGGCCCCACGGGTGACGCCACCGGCGGGGGGACGGGCGACGGCCACGACGGCACCGGTCCCGCGGACGCGAGGCTCACGCGGAGCCGTCGTCCCAAGGTCGCCGCCGGTGTGTGCTCGGGCCTCGGCCGTTACTTCGACCTCGACCCCGTCATCTTCCGTGTGCCGCTCGTCGTCCTCTCCGTCATCGGGGGGCTCGGCCTCGTCTTCTACGGGGTCGCATGGCTGCTGATCCCGGAGGAGGGCGAGCAGCAGAACGAGGCACGGTGGCTGCTGTCCGGCCGCGTCGAGGGCACGACGCTCTCGGCGATCCTCGTGGCCCTCGTCGGCTGCGGGCTCTTCCTGGCGTCGCTGGGCAACCGCAGCGCGCCCTTCTCCGTACTCCTCGCGGCGGCGGTCGCCGGTGCCGCGTTCTGGTCGCGCCACAGGCGGGAGGCCGAGGCCGCGGAGGCCGTCGGAGCCCCCGTTGATCCGGCAACGGCGCACGCGGTCGCCGACGCGCCGCCGGAGGCGCAGGCTCCGCCGGTGCCGGGGACGCCGTCGTGGTGGCGCGAGCCGCTGACGAAGGACGGCGCCGGCACCGCGTACGACACCGGGTATCTGTGGGGGCCCGACGAGGCGGACACGCCCTCGGGCCATGGGCACTTCCCGCACTGGGGCCCCTGGATGCGTCACGGGGCGGGCGTTCGCCCGGGCCGCGGCCGTGACGGCGGATTCGGCGGGCTCCTCGCGATGCTGGCGTCGGCCGCGGCGGTCGCCGGGACCGCGGCCGCCTGGGACCCGCGGTCGCTCGGCACGGGTCTCACTGTCGGGCTGGCCTGCGCTCTCGCGGTGTACGGAATCGGCTTCGCGGTCAGCGCGTTCGCGGGCCGGGTCGGCTTCGGAACGGTGTTCCTGACGGTCGTCACGGCCGTGATGCTGGCCGGCGTCTCCCTGATCCCGAAGAGCATCGGCACGGACTGGCGCGAGGTCACCTGGGCACCGGCCTCCGCCTCGGACGTCGCGGGCGCCTACGAACTCGACGGCGGCGCCGCTGAACTCGACCTGGGCGGCGTACGGTTCACCGGCGACCGCGACACCGTGCGGACGCGGGTACGGCTCGGTGCCGGATCGATGAAGGTGGTCGTGCCGAGCGGAACGAGCGTCGAACTCGACGCGAAGGTCGGCGCGGGCGAGATCCGGCTGCCCTCGCGGACCGAGCGCAAGGGGGAGTACTTCGTGGTGGAGAGCATCGGCGGTGTCCACAGGCACGAGCGGCTGACCCTGGCGCCTTCCGGCCGCGGCGAGGGGAAGGGCACGCTGAAGCTGGCGGCGGACGTGACGGTCGGACAGCTGGAGATCGTGCGTCTCCTCCCCTCCGGTGAACGGACCGACGACCTGCCTGCCGGCACCGTACCCGGGGACGAGTTGAGCGAGGCCCGCCGATGACCCGGCACCGTTTCGAACCGGCCCGGCTGTTGCTGGGCCTGCTGCTGATGGGCGCCGCGTCGGTCTATGTTCTGGACGCGCTGGGGGAGTGGCGGGTGCCGGTGTGGGCGCTGCTGCTGCTGGTGCCTGTGGCGCTGGTGGTGGCGGCGCTGACGGCGGGGGCGGCGTACGCCGTGCGGCGGCTGCTGCGAGGGCGGAGGGCCCAGGCGCCGGACGTGCCCGGGCGGATGCCGATGGACGAACTGCTCGGCGGGTACGAGCGGTCGGGGACCGGGGGTGCACGGGGCGACGAGGGACTGCCTCCCGAGGGGCTGCGTGGCGGAGGACGACGCCTCCAGGGACAGCGTGACGACCAGCGGGACGGGGACGAGCAGCCCGGCCGCGGCGGCGGGGAAAGCGGAACGGACTGAGACGGGGGGCCGGGCTCCCGGGGCCGCGCCCCGGGAGCCCGGCCCCCCGCCTCGTCCCACACCGTCCGGGTGCTCGTGCGTCAGCCGAAGATGTGCCTGCCCTTCCGTCGCCGCCGGCGTGAGAAGGCCATGTCGAGCGACCACACGGAGGCTCCGGCGAACATCAGCGGTACCCAGGCCATCATGTACGGCAGGTCGTTGCCGTAGTAGTACGGGTCGCTCCCCCAGCTGACCGTCAGCCACAGGCTGAGCGATATGAGCATGCCGCCGAAGGCGGCCAGGCGTGTCAGCAGGCCCACCAACGCGCCCAGCCCGGCGGCGATTTCACCCGCGGCGATGGCGATGCCGAAGGCCTTGGGGTCGTTCTGCGCGAGGTTGACCAGGGCGGGGATCGCCGCGACGTTCTCCACGGAGTCCAGGACCTGGACCAGCGAGTCGCTGCCCTTGCCGGAGAGGAACTCCTTGTTGAGGACGAGCTTGTCCAGTCCCGCGTAGATGAAGGTGGCTCCGAGGAAGAGGCGGAGCGGGAGCAGCGCGTACTTGGACGCTCTTGCCCGCAGGCTGCCCGGGGAGCCGCTGACAGGCGCATCAGTCCTGGTTTGATCAGCCAGAGACATGACAGTCCACCTTCCGTAGTCGCCGCCTGTGCCGCATGGGTGTTCGGCTCGGGCTGAAGTCGGGTCGCTACGGTACGCGGCTGTGGCCCGCGTTACACCCTCTCTGAACGATCTCAGTGAGCATCCCCCGCCGGGTACTTCGCGGGTGGGGGTGCATTCGCGGCAGAAGGGGCCAACCGGATGCGGCAGCGCGTGAAGTCCCGCGGTTCGTCGCCGTCGCTGCCCCGGTGGCGTCGCCGGCCGTCGCCGGTTCCGCGGTCCGGATGCGCCTCGCGCGGGCGTCCCCTCCCGGCGCCGACCGCGCTCCGTCTCAGTCGGCGACGTCGATGGGGTAGCGGTTGGTCTCCACGCCTGCGGCGGTGACGACCTGGATCTCGACCCGGCCCGGCTCGACCTCGACGGGCACCGGCACGGTGAGCGTCGCGTCGGCCGGGTTGGAGAAACCGTTGCCGGAGGGGATCAGCGGGACCGGCACATGCACCGCACCGACACGGACCACCATCCGCGACAGCCGGTCCGGTTCGCCGGCGCCCGGCGGCACGAAGCCCGCGCCGCGGATCTCGATGTCGTCACCCGTCCGGATGGGCGCGTGCAGGTCGCCTACCTCGCGGGCCCGTACGACGGAGAGCACCACAGGACGGCCGCCCTCGGCGTACTTGCCCGTGAGGTACGTCGCCGCCGAGACCACGACCAGCAGCGCCAGACTCCAGGGCAGGTCGGGCAGTTGGTCGGGCTGCCGCGCGAGGCGGACGGCGGCGAACACCACGGCGACGCCGCTGATCAGGACGTACTGCACGTCGCAGAAGGACCCCCGGCCGGCGTCGTCGGTGAGGAGGTCGGCGGCTCGCGGCCGGTCGGCACGCACCTTCTGGAGCCGCTGGTGCTGCACGCGTACCGAAACGGTCCTGCGCACGAAGACCGCGACGGCGCAGCTCAGGGCGAGAACAGTCAACAGCCCCGCGCCCCGGGAGAGTTCGAGGCCCTCGATGAGGACGCTCCGCTCCGCCCGGCCGGAGCGGCCCGCCAGTTCGAGCGCGAGGACGAGGATGTCGTACACGGCGAGGAGCACCCAGGCCGCCGCCACGGCGCGGGAGGTGGAGAGCCTGTTGTCCTCACCGATGAGCGGGGCCAGCGCCCCGCCGCGCTCCCTGTGCAGGTACGCGGCGAGCGAGACGGCCCCGGCGGCGATCACCGCGGCGACGAGGGACGCGGTGCGCCCGGCCGTCCAGCCCACGGCGAGGGCGGAGAGCAACTGCCCGAGCAGCAGCACGCCGACGGCCGCCCACGTGCCGACGACGGTGTGCCGCCACATCGACTCCAGCCGCACCGCGCCTTCGTCGCGGGCACGCTCGGCGACCCTGCGGGCGGCCCGGGTCAACTCGTCGGAGACCCACTGCCGGGAGGCCCCGGGGGAGTGCGCGAGGGCGGCGGGAAGGCCCTTGCCGGCGGCGAGTTCGTCGCGGCGGCGGCGGAAGTCCTCGCGTGCGTGCCGGTGGCCCTCGCGGACACCGTGCGGGCAGTCGCCGCAGGTGCAGGACGTGGAGTGGGCCCCCGAAGGCGCCTGTGAGGGAGCCGACTTCTGAAGCGGGACGGCCTCTTCGCGTGCGCCGCTGCCGCCGCCCGTGCCGTCTCGTGCCGTGTCCACGGCCACTGCGCAACCCCGCCTCTCAAACACCGTTCGTGAAAGGCGCATTGTGCCCTACGGACCGGGGGCTTTCGTCGGCAGGGCGCGCTTCGTCACCCGGCCGTGTGAGACGAGGAGCCGGGCCGTGGACGGCCGTACTCCGAACGCCTCGGAGAGGCGGGCGAGGTGTGGACGATTGTCCGAGAGTGATGTTCTTCAGCCGAAGTTACGGCGAGTAGCGTGCGCCGGGACCCAAGACCAGAGGGGAACACATGGCGGCCGACGGCATCGTCGAACTGACCCAGCTCAGCCCGGACTTCGTACGCGATCCCTACCCCGTCTACGCAGCACTCCGCGCCGAGGCACCCGTGCACCACGTACGCGTGCCCGACGGGAGAGAGCTGTGGCTCGTGGTCGGGCACGAGATGTGCCGCACGGCCTTCACCGACCCCCGGCTCAGTCGGGACTGGCAGAACCACGGGGGCATAGGGCAGATCCTCAACCCCGACCTGCCGGCGATCGGCCACATGCTGACGACGGACCCGCCGGACCACACCCGGCTGCGTCGCCTGGTGGCGGGGTCGTTCACGCCGCGCCGGATCGCCGCGCTCGGACCGCGCGTCCAGCAGATCACCGACGGGCTGCTCGACGCGATGCTGGGGAAGGAGGAGCGGCGTGCGGACCTGATCGCCTCCTTTGCCTTCCCGCTGCCGATGACGGTCATCTGCGAACTGCTCGGCGTACCCGAACTCGACCGTCAGGCCTTCCGTGGCTGGTCCAACGCGATAGTCGGGCCCACCAGCGCGGAGGAGGAGGCCCGCGCGTACCAGGAGATGCCCGCCTATCTCACCGGGCTGATCGAGGCGAAGCGGGAGGACCCTGGCGACGACCTGCTCAGCGCAATGATCCAGGAGGTCGACGACGGTGGCGATCGGCTAACCGGCGACGAACTCACCGGCATGTGCGTGCTGTTGCTCGTCGCAGGCCACGAGACCACGGTCAACCTCATCGGCAACGGAATGCGCGCCCTCTTCGCACATCCGGACCAACTCGCCCGGCTCCGTGCGGACTTCGGGCTGCTGGAGGGCGCCGTCGAGGAGATGCTCCGCTACGACGGCCCCGTCGAGACGTGCACCCAGCGACTCGCCCTGGAGGACGTCGAGATGGGCGGGGTGACCATTCCCGCGGGCTCGACGGTCTTGATCGCCATGGCCGACGCGGACCGCGACCCGGAGCGCTTCGAGGACCCCGACCGCTTCGACATCCGCCGCGACGCCCGCGGCCACATCGCCTTCGGCCACGGCCTGCACTACTGCCTGGGGGCTCCGCTGGCCCGCCTGGAGGGACGAATCGCGATCCGTACTCTGCTGGAGCGCTGCCCGGACATCGAGGCGGACGCGGACGAGTCCTCTCTGCCGTGGCTGACGGGGATGCTGATGCGCGGGGTGAAGGAGCTGCCGGTGCGCTGGTGAAACGGCACCCGGGCTCCCGCAGGCGGGCCGGCGGCCCCGCGCCGGTCTGCCGGCGGCCCCGCCGCTAGGCTCCCTGTCCATGGACGTACTCATACATGTCTTCGTCGGCCTCCACGTCATCGGCATCGCGGCCTTGCTGGGCGGCTTCTTCTTCCAGATGAAGGCGATGCGTGCGGACGAGGCCCGCTTCGTGCCCGGCATGCTGCACGGCGCGCTCACGATGCTGCTGACCGGGATGGTCCTGGTGGGCCTCAACCAGGCGGGCGGCGACCCCGTGAACAACGTCAAGATCGGCGTCAAGCTCGCGCTGCTCGTCGTGATCCTCGGCCTGGTCTATGTGAAGAGGGACGAGGAGAAGGTGCCCTCGTCCCTCTTCGGCACGGTCGGCGCGCTGACGGTGGCGAACATCTTCATCGCCGTCCTGTGGACGTGACGGACGCGATGAAGGCCTGAGATCGCCGTCGTCGGCGGAGGGTCGAGCCGCCGCACCACCCGCCCCTGCCCCGGTCACACCGGGGGGCGACCGGGCCGCGGCAGCGCGACCCGGGCGCCCGGACGGGGCGGCCCGCCGTCAGCCGGGGCGCACCGCCGAGTGGAAGGGCATGTTGCCGGTCGACTCGTACCGCACGTTCGTGCCCGGCTTCGGCGCGTGGATCATCTGCCCGTCGCCGACGTAGATGCCGACGTGGCTGATGTCGTCGTAGAAGAAGATCAGATCGCCCGCCTTCATCTCCGACTTGGCGACCTTCGTGCCGACCTTGACCTGGTCCCACGTCGTGCGGGGCAGGGAGATCCCGGCGGCCTTCCAGGCTCCCTGGGTGAGGCCGGAGCAGTCGAAGGAGCTGGGGCCCGTCGCGCCCCACACGTACGGCTTGCCCAACTGCGCCTTGGCGTAGTCGAGAACCTTCCCGGCCTGCGTCGCCTGCGAGCCGTCCGACTGTGAGCCGTCGCCCTGCTCCGCCTCGCGGCGCGCCTCCTCGGCACGTTCCGCGGCCTTGCGGGCGGCCTCCTGCTTCTGCTTCGCGATCTTTGCCAGGCGTGCCTTCTCCTCGGCCGTCAGCTTCGACAGCAGCTTCCGCGCCTCGGAGAGCTTGTCCTGCACTTCCTGCTTGTTCTTCTTCAGAGCCTTCTGGGACGCGGTGAGCGAGCCCAGTTCCTCGGTGGCGGCCTCCCGCTTGTCCTTCGCCGCCTGCTGCTGCTTCTCGAAGTCGGCGACGGCTTCCTTCTGGCGGCCGCTCATCCGGTCCAGCACGTGCGTCTGCTGGAAGAACTGCTGCGGGTCCTCGGTGAGCAGGAGGGTCGCGGTCTGGGACATGCCGCCCGAACGGTACTGGGCCGTCGCGTAGTTGCCGAGTGTGCGGCGGGCGTCGTTGAGCTTCGCCGTGCTCTCGGCCGCCTCGTCGAGGGATCTGTCCGCCTTCTTGCGCTGGGCCTCAGTCTTCTCCTTGGCCGCGTTGTACTTCTGGGTCGAGACCTCGGCCTTCTGGTACAGCTCGTCGACCTTCTTCTTGACCTCCGAGACCGACGGTCTGCCGTCGTCCGGCGCGGCCTGCGCGCTCTGGGAGAGAAGGGAGACGGAGGCGAGTGCGGCGGTGGTGACGCCGAGGACTCCGCGCTTCGTCGGGGCGGACTTCAGTATCCGGCTGCGCGGTTTGCGGTGGGACGCCAAGACCGGCAACTCCTTCCGTGAACCGCCTACCGGGTTAGCTGTCGGGTTCGGGCTCTCGGAAGGCTGCCCTACGGGTCGTGCGCGGTGCTTGCGCGGTGCGACTTCCCGATTCACCCCGGGTGCGCACGCCTGAGCGCGCATGCGCGGTGGGTCCCCGGCTCCGTGGGCAGTGCTCGTCAGATGCCCTTCGGATGTCCGTCGGATTCGGCGGAGGCGGCCCGTGCCGACGCTTTCGCCGGCGAATGGTGCGGACCGCCTGGCACGGCACCGTAGCGAGATGTGGGGCGTATGTGAAGGCCGTCAGGTGATACGTCCGATATCTGTTCGTTATCCCGTGCGGGAGGTGGCGGTGCGGTGTCGGCGCGGCAATCTAGACTTCTACGACGATGAGCAGCCTCTTCGACGACAGCTTTCTGGCGGACCTCGCACCCGTGCGCGCGCAGGACGGTGCCTCACCCGGGCAGGGCGGACCGAGCAGCTCCGACGGCCCCTCGGCCGGCGCGGGAGACGGCTCCGGGGGAGCCCCGGACGGCCCTCGCGGAGGCGGCGCCGGAGGCCCGTCCTCGTACCACAGGGGCGGTTCGCCGAGGACTGTCGTCGACCCCGAGGCGTTGCTGAAGGAGATGAACGAGGCGCAGCGTGCGGCCGTCGTGCACTCCGGTTCGCCGCTGCTGATCGTCGCGGGCGCCGGCTCGGGCAAGACGCGTGTGCTCACGCACCGCATCGCCCATCTCCTGTCCGCACGGCATGTTCACCCCGGGCAGATCCTCGCCATCACCTTCACCAACAAGGCGGCCGGCGAGATGAGGGAGCGCGTCGAGGAACTGATCGGACCCCGCGCCCAGTCGATGTGGGTGTCCACCTTCCACAGTGCCTGTGTGCGCATCCTGCGCCGCGAGAGCAAGAAGCTCGGCTTCACGTCGTCCTTCTCGATCTACGACGCGGCCGACTCCAAGCGGCTGATGGCGCTGGTGTGCCGGGACCTCGACCTGGACCCGAAGCGGTATCCGCCGAAGGCGTTCAGCGCGAAGATCTCCAACCTCAAGAACGAGCTGATCGACGACGAGGACTTCGCCGCGCAGGCCTCGGACAACTACGAGAAGACCCTCGCCGAGGCGTACACGATGTACCAGGCGCGGCTGCGCGAGGCCAACGCGCTGGACTTCGACGACATCATCATGACGACCGTCCATCTGCTCCAGGCGTTTCCCGACGTCGCCGAGTACTACCGGCGCCGCTTCCGTCACGTCCTCGTCGACGAGTACCAGGACACCAACCACGCCCAGTACATGCTGGTGCGCGAACTCGTCGGCACCGGCGAGGCCGCTGAGCAGCAACCGCGCGCCGCCCGGGACGAGGGCGAGGACGGGGCCGAGGGCGGCGAGGAGGAGAGGCCGGCGCCCCCGATGGCCGAGCTGTGCGTGGTGGGCGACGCCGACCAGTCCATCTACGCCTTCCGCGGCGCCACGATCCGCAACATCCTCCAGTTCGAGGAGGACTATCCGGACGCCACGACGATCCTCCTGGAGCAGAACTACCGTTCCACGCAGACGATCCTCAGCGCCGCCAACGCCGTGATCGAGCGGAACGAGAACCGCCGCCCGAAGAACCTGTGGACGGAGTCCGGCGCCGGTGCCCGCATCACCGGCTACGTCTCCGACACCGAGCACGACGAGGCCCAGTTCGTGGCCGACGAGATCGACCGGCTCACCGACGCGGGCGAGGCCAGGGCCGGCGACGTGGCGGTCTTCTACCGCACGAACGCACAATCGCGTGTCTTCGAAGAGGTCTTCATCCGCGTCGGGCTGCCGTACAAGGTCGTCGGAGGCGTCCGCTTCTACGAGCGCCGCGAGGTGCGCGACGTACTCGCCTACCTGCGGGTGCTGGCCAACCCGGAGGACACGGTGCCGCTGCGCCGCATCCTCAACGTGCCCAAGCGTGGCATCGGCGACCGCGCCGAGGCCATGATCGAAGCGCTGGCGCTCCGGGAGAAGATCACTTTCCCGCAGGCGCTCGCCCGAGTCGACGAGGCGTACGGGATGGCCGCCCGCTCGGCCAATGCCGTGCGCCGCTTCAACGTACTGATGGAGGAGCTGCGCACGGTCGTCGAGTCCGGGGCGGGGCCCGCGACCGTGCTGGAGGCGGTGCTGGAGCAGACCGGCTATCTCGCCGAGCTCCAGTCCTCCACGGACCCGCAGGACGAGACACGCATCGAGAACCTTCAGGAACTGGCCGCCGTGGCCCTGGAGTTCGAGCAGGAGCGCGGCGAGGAGGAGCCGGGCACGCTCGCCGACTTCCTGGAGCAGGTCGCCCTCGTCGCGGACTCCGACCAGATCCCCGACGAGGAAGCGGGGGAGGAGAGCGGCGTCATCACGCTCATGACGCTGCACACGGCCAAGGGGCTGGAGTTCCCCGTGGTCTTCCTCACGGGCATGGAGGACGGAGTCTTCCCGCACATGCGGGCCCTCGGTCAGACGAAGGAGCTCGAGGAGGAGCGGAGGCTGGCGTACGTGGGCATCACGCGTGCGCGCAAGCGGCTCTATCTGACGCGGTCGGTGCTGCGAAGCGTGTGGGGACAGCCCTCTTACAACCCGCCGTCGCGCTTCCTCGAGGAGATCCCGGACCATTACGTGGACTGGAAGCGCACGGGAGCCGCAGCCGGGGGCGGTGCGAGCGGCGGTGGCGGCATCGGCTCGGGGCTGGGCGCGGGGGCGTCCCTGGCCGCCCGGGCGGGCACCGCCGGTGCGGAGCGGCGTGGCGGGCCCAGCGGGTTCGCGACGCGGCGTACGTCCGACCGTCCCGTTGTCGCTCTGTCGGTCGGCGACAGGGTCACGCACGACACGTTCGGGCTCGGCAGGGTCGTCGCGGTGAAGGGCAGCGGCGACAACGCGGAGGCGACGGTCGACTTCGGCGGCGAGAAGCCCAAGCGGCTGCTGCTGCGTTACGCGCCGGTGCAGAAGCTGTAGGCGACAGGCGACAGGCGACAGGCGACAGGCGGGCGAGCGGGCAGCCGGACCGCCGCGTCCGTCCAGCAGCCGTGCCGCGCGGGCGCGATGCCCCGCGCCGGGAGCCGCTCGAGGGCTGCCGGTGGGAGGCGTCGGGGGCCGGGAGACTCAGGTCGGGCCTACTGGAGGTTCAGCCCCACGGCGGGTTCGGCCTTACTGGGGGTTCAGGCCCTTGCCCCGCAGCCACGGGAGCGGGTCGATCGCGTCGCCGCCGCCCGGGTGGACCTCGAAGTGCAGGTGCGGGCCTGTGGAGTTGCCCGATGTGCCCGAGTAGCCGATGGTGTCCCCGGCCTTGACCTGGCCGCTGCGGATCTTGGTGCTGCTGAGGTGGCAGTACCAGGTCTCGGTGCCGTCGGGCGCCGTCACCACGGCCATGTTGCCGAAGGACACGTCGTACTTGACGGTGACCGTGCCGTCGGTCGCCGCCATCACGGGGGTGCCCTCGCTGACCGGGAAGTCGATTCCGGTGTGCACGGACATCCAGTTGAGTCCGGCCTGCCCGTAGGTGGCGCTCAGGCCGTGTTCCTTGACGGGGAGCGCGAACTTCGGACGCAGCGCCTCCTTGCGGGCGGCCTCCCTGGCCTTCCGCTTGCGCTCCGCTTCCTGGCGGGCCTGGAGGTCCCTGCGTTCCTGGGCGCGGCTGGCCCGGTCGGCGAAGTCGTCGGCGTCGGCGGAGAGTCCGGCGAGCTGGGTGTCGAGCTTCTTGTTGACCGGTTTGACGGGGACGTCGGCGGAGGCCTGTGTCGTCGTGTCGTCCGGCTGGGCGTTGCCCGCCACGGAAGCCGCGGCCGCACCGGCCACACCCATCACCGCGACGGACGGGACGGCGACGGTGAGGAGTGCGGAACGTCTGGGCCTGGGGGAGCGTCGGCGGCCCGGCAGGTTCGCGACCCTAAGGTCCTGCTCCGGGCGTACGTGGGGAGCTCCGGCGTCCTCGCGGCTCTCCGCGGCGTGGCCGTGCGTGGCGTCGTGCTGCCCGCCGGGCTCACCGACGTGCGCGGGGGAGTCCGTGCCGAAGGTGGAGTCCGTGCCGTAGGCGTCGTAGCCGTCGTAATTCTCGTAGCCGCCGTCGAAAGCGGGGAATGCCGTGGTGGCGTCGGGTTCGGCGCCGTGCGTGAACGCCGCGTCATCGTACGAGGGTTGCTGCTGCTGGTCCTGGGTGCCGTAGCTCCCGGTGGTCCCGGGCTCGTACGCCTCGTAGGACTCCTGGGCGTCGAAGTGGTCGTACGCCTCGAAGGAGCCGGTAGCCGCACCCTCGGGGCTCTGGGCGGGCATCTGGTCGTAACCGTAGGCGTCCCAGTCGCCGTTGCTGTCGGCGGAACTCCACTCGCCGCCGGTCTCCCACTGGCCTTCCCACTGCGAGGCGTTCCACTGAGAGGAGTCCCACTGGCCGCTGCTCCAGCCGGAGTCGAAGTCCGCCTGGCTTGCGCCGGGTTGGGCGTGGACGTCGGCGGTGTGCTGGAACCCGGCGTTCGTCCAGGCCTCGTTCGGGTCGTACGCGCCGGTGTCATAGCTCCCGGTGTCATAGCTCCCGGAGTTGTACGCGCCGGTGTCATAGCTCCCGGAGTTGTACGTCCCGGTGTCGTAGGTCCCGGTGTCGTACGCGCCGTGGCCGGAGTACGCGTCGTAGGTGCCCGACATCCACGCGCCGTCATTGCCCGTGCCGGAACCGGCCATCGAGCCGTAGAGCGGGTCCTCGTCGGAGGAGAATCCGTGGTTGCCGAAGCTGCCCGGGGGGTACTCCTCGTACGAGGACGGCTGGCCGTGGCCCTGCTGCGCGTAGGAGCCGAAAGCAGCCTGCTCGTACTGTCCGGCGCCGGAGGCCGCGTACGAGAAGCCGTGAGAGGTATCTGCCGGGAACGAGCTTCCCGACGGGTGACTGTCGTTCACCACCAACTTCTCTTTCGCCTCGACAGCAGGGGCGGAGCAGTGCGGTGACTGTACCCGGCGGTACGTGAGGACGACAATCTTCAACAGGTTTTGCAGCCCGGAGAAACGGGCATTCGGTGGCCTTTCGGCGTTCTACGCACGGGTATTTGGCCTTGCGTTCGATGAATGTTCGACCAACTTGGCCAAACGGTGGGCCGTCGGGCCACCCCTGGCCGGGGTTCCCGGCCGCCCGCTCAGGCCTTCCAACTCCGGTGCGAAGCAAGGGGAAACGCCGGTATCTCCGCGCAGGCGGACGCGGTGGGACGCAACGGCCGCTCAGACGGGTGGGGTTGGAGCGGAAGAACTTCGCGTGCGCCCCGCTCCGGGGAGTCCGAGGCCTCCGGTGCACGGCGGCGGTATCCGCGAACTGCCGTACACAGCCGTCCCGTTCGGCCCGGTGCCACCCGGTCGGTGGGTGCGGGGTGCCCGCGACGGCCGAGCGTGCGGACGGGATCAGGTGTGCCCCTTCGGCGGTGCGTGTGCCGAGGCCGGTGTCCGGTGTTCGTGAGGGCCGCCGCGCGGGGTGGGGAGACATGGTGGAGAAGTGTCCGGGAGAAAGTGAGGAAGGGGCATACCGGTGCAGGTGTGCTCCGGCCGCCGGCGCCCGGCTCGCGTGACTGGGGGTGTGCGGGCCGGCGGGCGTGAGGATGTCCGGGTGCTCGGGTGCTCGGGTGCTCGGGTGCCCTGTGCGTCAGGGCGTCAGGACGCCAGGGCTTCCCTGTGGACGGTGCGGGAGTGAGCGGTGGTCGTCGGCGGTGCCGGACGTCGTGTGATTTCCCCCTCGCTTGCCGACCGGAAGCGCCGGGGTGCGGGATGCTGGGGATAACGTTCGTTCACTCGGGGAGTCGCGGACGCCTCCGCGAACGACGAAGCGCCGTCGTAGAACCAACCCCCGAGGTGGGGGCACCTCCCACGCCGTCGGGCGTAGGGGGACCGTCGAGATGGAGGCTGTGATGAGTGTGCCGGGTCCGATCCGTGTGGTGGTCGCCAAGCCGGGGCTCGACGGCCATGACCGCGGAGCGAAGGTCATCGCACGCGCGCTGCGCGACGCGGGCATGGAGGTCATCTACACCGGGCTGCACCAGACGCCGGAGCAGATCGTGGACACCGCGATCCAGGAGGACGCCGAGGCGATCGGTCTGTCGATCCTCTCCGGGGCACACAACACGCTCTTCGCGAAGGTGCTGGAGCTGCTGCGCGAGCGGGATGCGGAGGACATCAAGGTCTTCGGCGGCGGCATCATCCCCGAGGACGACATCCCTCCGTTGAAGGAGAGCGGTGTCGCGGAGATCTTCACCCCCGGAGCGACGACCAACGAGGTCGTCGAATGGATCCGCGCGAACGTCGGAAGCCTCGCCGCTTGACCGCTGACCAGCGAGCGTTGTCGGCCGAGAGTCGGGGTAGGGGGCGGCGGTCGGCCGCCGGCCTGTGGCCGCCCAGCCGCTGACCACCGGCCGCTGACCGTCCTGTCCGGTCACCACCGCCCGTCGGTCTCCGCGCCGGGCCGTCGCCCGTGCTCCGGTTCGCGGCGCTGCCCTTCGCCCTGCTCCTCGCCGTCGGCCTGCCCTTCGCCCTGCTCCACGCCCCCGGCCTCCTCTTCGCGAACTCCCGCCAGTTCGGCGTGCATTGCCGCGCGCAGACGCAGCGTGGCAACGAGCCGCTGGAAGGCCTCTGCCCAGTAGGCGCCAGCGCCCGGTGAACCGCCTTCCGGCTCGTCCGGCACCGCGGCCAGGGGCTCCAGCCGCCCCGCGTCCGCGGGCCAGAGGCAGCGTTCGGCGAGCCCGAGGACGCCGCTGAAACTCCAGGGATAGCTGCCGGCGTCCCGCGCGATCTCCAGGGCGTCCACCACCGCCCGTCCCAGTGGCCCTGCCCACGGCACGGCACACACCCCGAGCACGCGGAACGCCTCCGACAGCCCGTGCGCCTCGATGAATCCCGCCGCCCACACGGCGCGCTCCGTGGCGGGAAGCACCGCGAGGAGCTTCGCCGCGTCTCCCGCCCCCTCGGCGGCCGGAGCCGCCGGGGACCCGATCAGCGCCCGGGACCACTCGACGTCGCGCTGGCGCACCGCGGCGCGGCACCAGGCCGCGTGCAGATCCTGCTTCCACTCGTCGGCCACCGGCAGAGCGACGATCTCCCGTGCGCCGCGCCCGCCGAACTGCGCGGTCCACGCCGGCAGCGGTGCCGCCTCCACCAACTGCCCCAGCCACCAGGACCGTTCGCCCCGGCCCGAAGGGGGCTTGGGCACCACTCCGTCACGCTGCATGTCCGCGTCGCACTCGTGCGGGGCCTCGACGGCTATCCGCGGTTCCGTGGCGAGAGGGTCCTGCGTGACGTACGTACGGGCCCGCACCGCCATGCGGGCCGCGAGCGCGGAACCGGGCAGGGTGCTGAGCAGTTCGGCCGCGGTGGCGCGCACCGTGCGGGAGCGGTCGCTGAGCGCCTGCTCGAGAAAGGGCTCGTCGGAGGGGCAGAGCCCTTCGCGGAGCGAGTCGAGGAACATCAGCCGGTCCTCGGCGCGCTCGGCCGGCCAGGTGGCGGCGAGCAGGGCGAGCCCCAGCGCGGGATCGCTGCGGCGGAGCGAGGCCAGCACAGCGACCCGTTCCGCGAACAGCCCCTCGTCCCACAGCTGCCGGGCCGCCTCCGTGTCCGGCCTCACACGGGCCGACGCGGACTGCGCCGTGGCGCCGGGGGAGGCGCGGTGCTGCGGCACGCTGTTGCGCAGCGCGAACTTCCACTCCGGGTTGAGGCGTGCCAGCCACAGTGCCCGCGGGCCCGCGAACGCCAGCGTCTCCGCCCGGAGATCGGTGCGGGCCCGGGCGGCGTCCAGCAGGGCGGGCAGCTGGGCGTCAGGGGCGCGGTACCCGTGCTCGTTGGCGGCGGACAGCCACTGCGGAAGCAGCTCCGTCAGGTCGGGCGAGGAGCCCCGCCGTCCGCCTCCGGGGCCGGCCGCCCCCGGACGGCCGGCGAGCAGCATCGTCAGCCGGTGGGCGGCCGCGGCCGGCAGCGACGGCCGCGGGTCCTCGGGAGCCGGCTCGGGTCGGGCGCGGGCCGGCGCGGGGAGCAGCCCGGCACGGTGCCGGACCGTCGCCACCGCGGCCGCGTCGAGCAGAGCCGCCGGGCTCCCGCCCGGCGGTGTGCGTCGCTCGCTGCCGAGCAGCGCCGCCGTGACGAGCTCGCCCCACGCGGCGTCCGGCGCATCCCGCCCTCCCGGCTCATCCGGGCCCTCCGGAGCGCCGTTCGTCGGCGGTACCGCGTTCATCGCCGCCTCCCTGTGCCCGGACGCGGACGGTTCGGCGCTGTGGCGGCCCAACAGGGCAGCCCTCACCGCTGCGTTCACAGCTGCACCGCCTCGCCCTCGCTCCAGGCCGTGTACGGGGCGAAACCCTTGTGGCCGCATTCGCCGAAGACGGTGAGGGGGCGCCCGCCCGAGACCGCCGTGAGCCTCCACAGGGTCCCGGGCGACGTGCCGGGGGCAATCGGGAGCGCGAACCGGCCGTCGGCATCCGCGAGTTGGCGGACGACGCCGCCACCGCTACGCCCGTCGACCCCGCCCCGGTCGTCGAACGTCGGGACCACGCTGCTCAGCACCGCCGGCCAGGCGTCCAGCCACGGGTCGTCGCACAGGGCCCGTCCGTACGAGGCCAGCGCGTCGGTCACCGTGCCCCCTTCCGGCACGGCACCGGCTTCCGGCGCCGCGTGTCTCTCACCCAGCGCGGCACGCAGCGGGCGGGCGCCCGGGTGATAGGCCAGCTCGGCGTCCATCACCGAGCCCACGGGCAGGGCCTGTTCGGGCGCACGGTCCCCCGCCGCGTACGACAGCAGCAGCGCGGGACGCCCCGATTCCAGGCCGCGCAGCCATATGCGCCTGGCCGTCAGGCGTCCCTCCTCCGTGTCCCGCTGAGCCAGCACCAGCCACCGGTCCCTGACCTTGCCGCCGGACCTCCCGTCGGAGCCGGGAGCGGCGTCGTCCGCCAGCAGATCGGCGGAGTCGACGGTGAGCCCGACCCTCGTGCGTACCGTCGCGGCGAGAGCCTCCGGCAGGTCGTCCAGAGCCAGGACGGCCCGGTTCAGCAGATGGAGAAGGGCACACTCCGACAGCAGCCGGGCCGGCCAGCCTCCGTATGCCCCCTCGGCCTCCGGCGACGTCTGGCCGGAGACGGGTATCGCGCTCAACTCCCGTACGCGGGCGGCCAGTCCGGGAGCCTGGGCGTCGACCATGCGGGACGCAGTCTCCTCCCACTGCGCGTAGCCGCCCTGCTCCGCACCGGCCAGACCGCCCCGCAGCATGTCGGCGAGGCGTTCCTCGAGTTCCGTGGCGCCCGCTGTGACGCGGCTCAAGCGGCGCTCGGAGCGGCGCCGGGCGGCCTCCGGGTCGGCCCGGCGGCCGCCGCCGCTCCCCGTGCCGCCGGCGGCAGCGGGCCCTGAGGCGGCTCGCCCCGCCTCATCTTCCGCGGCCCTGCGGGCGGCCCGTTCGCGTCGGCCGCTGAGCCACTCGCCGGCCCACTCCGGCGGCTCCCCCCGGGCCTGTGTCCGGTCACCGGCCCAGAGCAGCAGCAGCCCGAGTGCGTGCTTGCACGGGAACTTGCGGCTGGGGCAACTGCAGCTGTATCCGGGCCCGTCCAGCGTTCCGGCGGCCCCGTCGGCACCGCCCCTGCCGTCACGGGCGCCGTCGCCTCCGCCGAGGTCCACCACCGTCCGGTACGGACTGCTCCCGCTGCCCTTGCACAGGCCCCATACGGCACCGGCGCCCGACCCCGCCTCCGCCCACGGACCCGGCGAGGAGAGCTTGCTCCCCGCCCTGCGTGACGCGTCGTCGGGAGCGAGCGCCAGCACCTCTTCCGCGCTCCAGCGGACCCCCTGTCCAGTCATGGTCCCGACCGTACGGCCGGCCACTGACAATCCGTCGCCGCTGCGGTTCCGGCCGGAAGTTCCCGCAGGTCGGGACGGGTTGGGGAGGTGACTGTCAGTGGCGGGGTGCACGCTGAGGGGACATCGACCGCCGTGTGTGGAGGGGGACTCGTGACCGATTCCTGTGCCGTGGACGCCGCGCCGCAGCAGACGCTGCGGCCGCATGCCGAGGACGCCTTCGCCGACGAGCTGAAGGCGCTCGCCGCGGCGGACGACAGGCCGCGCCCCGAGCGCTGGCGCCTCTCCCCGTGGGCGGTCTCCACATACCTCCTCGGAGGTGAACTGCCCGGGGGAGGGACGGTGATCACGCCGAAGTACGTGGGCCCCCGCCGCCTCATCGAGGTCGCCGTCAGCACGCTGGCGACGGACCGGGCCCTGCTTCTCCTCGGTGTGCCCGGCACCGCCAAGACGTGGGTCTCGGAGCATCTCTCGGCCGCCGTCAGCGGTGACTCGACGCTGCTCGTGCAGGGCACGGCGGGCACCGCCGAGGAGGCCGTCCGCTACGGGTGGAACTACGCCCAGCTGCTCGCCCACGGGCCGAGCCGTGACGCCCTGGTCCCCAGCCCGGTGATGCGGGCGATGGCCGAGGGCAGGACGGCGCGGGTGGAGGAGCTGACCCGGATCCCGGCCGATGTGCAGGACAGCCTGATCACCGTGCTGTCGGAGAAGACCCTGCCGATTCCGGAGCTGGGCGACGAGGTCCAGGCGGTGCGCGGCTTCAACCTCATCGCGACGGCGAACGACCGCGACCGGGGAGTCAACGAGCTCTCCAGCGCCCTGCGCAGGCGGTTCAACACAGTGGTCCTTCCGCTTCCCGGTACGGCGGAGGAGGAGGTCGACATCGTCGCGCGCCGCGTCGACCAGCTCGGCCGCTCCCTCGACCTTCCTGCCGCGGCCGACGGCACGGCGGAGATACGGCGTGTGGTGACCGTCTTCCGGGAGCTGCGCGACGGCGTGACGGCCGACGGGCGCACGAAGATCAAGTCCCCCTCCGGGACCTTGTCCACGGCGGAGGCCATCTCCGTCGTCACCGGCGGCATGGCGTTGGCGGCCCACTTCGGCGACGGGGTGCTCAGGGCCGCCGACGTGGCCGCCGGCGTGCTCGGTGCCGTGGTGCGCGACCCGGCCTCGGACCGGGTCGTGTGGCAGGAGTACCTGGAGGCTGTCGTACGGGAGCGCGACGGCTGGAAGGATTTCTACCGTGCCTGCCGGGAGGTCTCCCCGTGACCGCTGCGGACGCCGGCGCCGGCCGGTCCGCGTCCGGACCGGGCGGCGTGCCGCTGCTGTTGGGCATACGGCACCACGGGCCGGGTTCGGCACGAGCGGTGCGAGCCGCACTGGAGGCACGGCGGCCGCGTGTGCTGCTCGTCGAGGGGCCGCCGGAGGCGGACGGTGTCGTCGCGCTCGCCGGGCACGAGGCGATGCGTCCGCCGGTGGCGCTCCTCGCCCACGCCCTGGACGAGCCGGGGCGGGCGGCGTTCTGGCCGCTTGCCGCGTTCTCCCCGGAATGGGTCGCGATCAGATGGGCGCTGGGGCACGGGGTGCCGGTCCGCTTCATCGACCTTCCCGCCACGCACGCGCTCGCCCTCGCCGACGACGCGGCCGGACCGGGAGGGAACGACGCCGGGGAGGCCGGTCCGGGGGCCCCGGGGCCGGGGGACGCCGGGTCCGCATGCGGGAAGGGCAACGGTGAAGTGCTGCGCGTCGATCCGCTGGCGGCTCTCGCCGGGGCCGCGGGCTACGACGATGCCGAGCGGTGGTGGGAGGACGTGATCGAACACCGCGAGGCCCGGGCCGGCGCCGACCCGTACGCGCCGTTCGCGGTGCTCGGTGAGGCCATGGCCGCCCTGCGCGAGCAGCAAGGTGCCGAAGCGGTCCACGCGTTGACGGAATCGGGGGCCGGCCACCGTCGCGACCATGTGCGTGAGGCCCATATGCGGCTGCGACTGCGCGACGCGGTCCGGGAGTTCGGGCCGGGCGACGTCGCCGTCGTCTGCGGAGCGTGGCACGTTCCGGCCCTGGCGGCGAAGGTGAAGGTCGCCGACGACAGACAGGCACTCAGGGGCCTGGCGAAGGTGAAGGCGGAGATCACCTGGGTCCCCTGGACGCACCGGCGGCTCGCACGCCACAGCGGCTACGGCGCGGGCATCACCTCTCCCGGCTGGTACGAGCACCTCTTCGCCTCGCCCGACCGGGTCGTCGAGCGGTGGATGACCAAGGTGGCCCGCCTGCTGCGTGCCGAGGACCGGGTCGTCTCCTCGGCACACGTCATCGAGGCCGTCAGGCTGGCCGATTCGCTCGCCGCTGTGCGCGGCAGGCCGCTTCCGGGGCTCACCGAGACTCTCGACGCGGTGCGGGCCGTGATGTGCGAGGGCTCCGACGTGCCGCTCGCCCTCGTACGGGACGGGCTCGTCGTCGGAGACGTACTGGGCGAGGTACCGGAGGATGCGCCCGCCGTGCCGCTCCAGCGGGACCTGACCAGGCAGCAGCGCACGCTGCGCCTCAAACCGGAGGCGTCCGTGCGGGAGTTGGAGCTCGACCTGCGCAAGGAGACGGACTCGGCGCGCAGCAGGCTCCTGCACCGGCTGCGCCTGCTGGACATCGACTGGGCCGTGCCCGCGCGCTCCCGTACCGGCAGCACGGGCACGTTCCGCGAGAGCTGGCGGCTGTGCTGGGAACCGGAGTTGTCGGTGCGTACGGCGGAAGCGGGAGTGTGGGGCACGACCGTGGAGAGCGCGGCGACGGCCAGGGCCGTCGCCCGCGCCACCGAGGCCCCTGCCCTGGCGGACGCCACCGCCCTCGCCGAGAGCTGTCTGCCGGCGGATCTGCCGGATGCGCTGAGGGTCGTCATGCGGGCGCTCGCCGACCGGGCCGCGCTGGACGCCGATGTCGGCGGGCTCGCGGAGGCCCTGCCCGCGCTGGTGCGTTCCCTCAGGTACGGCAATGTGCGCGGCACCGACTCGGCGGCGCTGACGGAGGTCACCCTCGGGCTGGCGGAGCGTGTGTGCGTTGGGCTCCCGCCCGCCTGCGCGGGGCTGGACGCGGACGGCGCTGCCCGGATGCGCGACCACATCGACGCCGTCCACCGGTCCGTGGCGCTTCTGGTGCAGGCGTGCGCCGAGCCTTCCGGCGTGACCAACGTGACGCCCGCGTCGCAGGGTTCGCGGGACGCCGGGGACGCCGGGGACGCCGGGAACGCGGGGGATGCCGGGGACGACGAGCCCGATGCCGAGGGTGCCGCGGGGGGCGTGCAGTCCCGCTGGCGCGCGGTCCTGCGCAAGCTCGCCTCGCGGGACCGGATACCGGGTCTCATCCGCGGCCGGTGTGCCCGGCTGCTCCTGGACGATGCCCAGCTGACGCAGGCGGAAGCCGCCCGGCTGATGGGTCTGGCCCTCTCGCCGGGCACCGGCCCGCCGGAAGCAGCGGCATGGATCGAAGGGTTCCTGTCCGGAGGCGGGATGCTGCTCGTCCACGACGAGCGGTTGCTCGCCCTCGTCGACGGCTGGTTGTCGTCCGTTCCCGGTGCGGCCTTCATCGACGTGCTGCCGCTGCTGCGCAGGACGTTCGCCGGATTCGAGTCCGGTGTGCGGCGCACCGTGGGCGAACTCGTGCGGCGTGGCGCTCTGCTGGGGACGACCGATACCGGAGCAGTGCCCAACGGAGCGGGAAGCGCGGGCGGTTCGCTGCCGCCGCCGCGCCCGGTACGGCCCGGATTCGGGCCCGGGCTGGACGAGATCCGCGCGGACGCGGTCCTGCCGACACTGCGCCTGCTGCTCGAACCGGTGGGCGGGCGGGCCGAGCACACGATCGAGCAGGAGGAGGCGCCCCTATGACCGCCGCGTCAGGAACACAAGGCCCGTCCGGCACGAACGCCCCGCCCGACCCGTCCGGTACGGCTCCCGCGACCAGGGCCCCCGCCGCTCCGGTAACCGCGTCGCCGGTGCCGTCGGGCCCGCTGGGCCAGGGCGCCCACGGCGCACCCGCGGACACCGGCGGCCTCACCCCCGCCGCCGAACGGCTGCGCCGATGGCGCCTGGTGCTCGGCGGATCTGGCGGTTCCGGTGGTTCCGACGGCACGGGTTGCGAGTTGAGCGGCGCGGACGTGGCCATGGACCGTACGCTTCAGGCGCTCTACGGCAGCGGACCGCAGAGCGGCCCCGGCGCCGGCTCCGGTCAGGGGAGACGCGGTGAACGCACCGGCGGTCTCGGCGCATCCGCCCCTCAAGTGGCCCGGTGGCTCGGGGACATCAGGACGTACTTCCCCAGCTCCGTCGTCCAGGTCATGCAGCGGGACGCCATCGAGAGGCTCAACCTCGCGTCTCTGATGCTGGAGCCGGAGATGCTGGAAGCGGTGGAGCCGGATGTGCACCTCGTCGGCACGCTTCTGTCGCTGAAGTCGGCCATGCCGGAGACCAGCAGGGAGACGGCACGCGCCGTGGTGCGCAAGGTCGTCGCCGAGCTGGAGAAGAAGCTCGCCGCCCGCACGCGGTCGGCCCTCACCGGCGCGCTCGACCGCTCCGCGAAGGTGCACCGTCCACGTCACGGGGACATCGACTGGGACCGCACCATCCGCGCCAACCTCAAGAACTACCTGCCAGAGCACCGGACGGTCGTCCCGGAACGGCTCATCGGCCACGGGCGGGCCTCGCGGGGTGTGAAGAAGGACGTCGTCCTCTGCATCGACCAGTCGGGCTCCATGGCGGCGTCCGTGGTCCACGCGTCGGTCTTCGGCGCGGTGCTCGCCTCGATGCGGTCGCTGAACACCCGGCTCGTCGCCTTCGACACCGGCGTCGTCGACCTGACGGAGGAACTCGACGATCCGGTGGACGTGCTCTTCGGCACACAGCTCGGCGGGGGCACTGACATCAACAGGGCGCTGGCGTACTGCCAGTCGCACATCGCCCGTCCGTCCGAGACCGTCGTGGTCCTCATCAGCGACCTCTACGAGGGCGGCATCCGTGACGAGATGCTCAAGCGGGTGGCGCAGATGAAGGCGGCCGGTGTGCAGTTCGTCGCCCTCCTCGCGCTGTCGGACGAGGGCGCACCCGCGTACGACCGCGCCCACGCGAGCGCCCTCGCCGCGCTCGGGCCTCCCGCGTTCGCCTGCACGCCCGACCACTTCCCGGAGGTGATGGCGGCGGCCATCGAGAAGCGGCCCCTCCCCGTACCGGATGAATGACCTTCCCCGTACCGGACGAATGACATCGCAGGAACGACGTCGAGCGGGCGGAAACGACTTCGGGCGGGCGGAGGTGCGAGCCCGACGCGGAAGGCGTGGTGAGGGCCTCGGCGGAGTGCTCAGGGCCACGAAGTGAACAAGTTGTGACGGCAGTTGCGCGTGGGACCGGCGTCCGTGCAAGGATCTCCGTTGTCCGGAACGCAGCGTTCCCGGCGGGCAGTTGTGCCCCCTGAGCAGCGTGCGTCCGCATCCCCCCGCCTTGGAAGGTCCCTGTCTTGTCAGCATCCTTAGCTGTGCCTGCCGTTGTGCGCCTGCCGCACTCGGCCGCCGCGCGGCGGGCCCTGCTGACCGTTCTCTTCCTGGGAGGGTTCCTCGCTCTCGCCGTCGCCTTCGGCGGCAGTGCGCAGGCCGCTTCGGCGCCCGGCCACGAGGTGCGGGAGGCGGGCGGAGCACCGTCCGGACTGGTGACGTCCCAGCCGTCCGCCTCGGACCGGGGCTCCTCGGACGAGGCAGGCACGACCGGCAAGGAGCAGGCCGGTCTTGCCCACACCCAGGCCGAACTCGCGGCGAAGCACAGGCACGAGGTGCGGAACGCCGCCGAGCGCACGGCCTCGCACGTCGTGGACCCGGTCTCGGAAGGCGCCGGCGGAACCGATGAGGTCACCCGCCCGGTCGGCGAAGCCGTCGACAGCGTGTCCGATCCGTCGGGCCTGGCCGGACTGCCCGGGCGTCTCGGCCTCGGGCTCGGCGAAGCCGTCGTCGGCGAGGGGCCGGGCGGGACCGGCGGCGATGCCGGTGACCTCGGCACGGACGGCACGTCCGAAGCCACAGCCGATGACGCGGGCGACCGCACCGACGGGCCGCGTACGCACGGCAGTCGGGCCATGACGCCTTCGGCGTCCTACTACGGGGCTGCCGGTGCGACGCCCGACGCCGGCACCTCCCAGGACGACGGAGACCCCGCCGAGCGTCTCCCGTTCCACCGCATGCCCGCGGTGCCCGCGCCCAGCGCGTCGCACTGCACCGGCGACGGCCACAGCCAGCGCGGCGGCCCGCACCAGCACGACGCGGTCGTGCCCGGCGCCGGGCACTCCGGGCCGCTTCAGTCCGGCGCCGTGCGCGCCGCGGACGGTGCGCCGACGCGTGACAGCGCCGGCGACGTCCTCGAATTCCCCGGCTAGGGCAGACCTTCCACCCGTCTGTGCAGCGCGTTACGCGCGCTCGCGACCTGCCACGCGGGGGTGGACAGGTCCGCCCGCCCGAATCCCCGGAGCAGCGGTCCGGGTTCCTGACCGGAATCCCCAGGCCGGCGTCCCGGGGCTCAAGAACCCCTGAATTCGAAGGACTTCCGTCTCATGCGCAAGAACATCCGACGTTCACTGATGGTCGCTGCCGCCGCCTCCGGCATATGGGCGCTGAGCACGGCCGGCGCGTCCGCGGCCGAGCTGCCCGTGCCGTCCGACGCCGGCAGCGCCGTGGGCGGCACGGCCGAGAAGGCAGAGATGGCCGGTGAAGGCGGCAAGGGCACCGTGGCCGACACGGTCCGGCGTGCGACGGACACCGTGAAGGAGACGACCGGAACGGTCGAGGACGTCAGCCGCGAGGTCCGCGAGAACCTGCCGAGCAAGGGCATTCCCGAGAACGGCCTGCCCACCAACACCCTGCCCACCGGCGACCTGCCGACCGGCGACCTGCCCACCGGCGCCGCCGACGGCGTGACCGGGAAGCCGCGCGGCGCGGACGCCACCGTTCCGGCGGTTCCGGGTGTGGACGACGTCTCCGGCCACCTGCCGCCTCACACGCTGCCCGCCCTCGCGGTGCCCGCCGTTCCTGCAGTGCCCGCCGTTCCTGCAGTGCCGGCCGTTCCCGCCGTGCCCGCCGTTCCCGCCGTCCCGACGGTGCCGTCCGTCCCGGCCACCGGCGAGCCGGCCCAGGCCCTCCCCGCGGCGCCTCTGCGTCCCGAGCGGCTGACCGCGGTGCTCAAGAGCCGCCCCACCGAGGAGACGGTGACCACGGCCCGCAACACCGTCGCCACCGTCCACCCGGTCATCGACAACGTGAGCGGCATCGTGCCCCCGGCCCGTCCCGTCCAGCTCCACGCGCGCGCCACCGCCTACCAGTTGGGAACGGACGCGGCCAAGACGGTCGACTGCGCCCTGTCCACGACCGCTCCCTTCGTGGAGAGCACCTACTACCGCACCGAGGCGCTCAGTCACGGTGCGACCGGTGACCTGGGCACCTTCGCTCACGGCGTCGCCTCCGACTCGGCGGTGTACGCACACGAACTGGTCGGCACCGGTGTGCACGGGAACGTGAACAGGCTGGTCGCCCACACCGCCACGAACGTGGCGGGCCTCATCACCGCTCCGACCAAGCGCGACCTGACCGACCCGGCCAACATCCCGGCCGACATCCCGGTCGTTCCCGTCGCCTCCCAGGTGCCGGCCGGCCTCTGAGCCGCCGGTAAGGGGGATGCGGGGTGGCCGGCAAAGGGGGTCGGGCCACCCCGCATCTCCACCCATCGCTCATCGCTTCACCACCACCGGAACATGCGATCGAGGTAACCATGCACATGAGCAGCAGTGTTCGCCGCGGATTCGCCGTTGCGGCAGTCGCTGCCGGGCTGTTGGCAGTCGGTGCCGGCAGCGCGTCGGCGAACGAAGCACCGGCCGGCCGTGCCGTCACGGGCGGCACCGACGCAGTCACCGACGCCGCACACAGCGCACAGCACACTCTCAAGAAGACCGGACGCATCGCGAAGAACGAAAGGGAGACGGGGGACGCGACGCGGAGCTCAGGGAAGGCGCAGGGATGTCACGCAGAAGGCCGGTGAGGCCGTGTCCGAAAAGCAGTCGGCTCCCTCGGATAAGGACCTGGGCTCTGTGTCCCGCATCCCGGCTCAGGCAGCCCCATCGTCCGCGCCGGGGCTGCCGGAAGGCCTCGTGATCGAGGTGCCCGAACTGATCCCGGGCGTCCCGAGCATCGGCATCATCCCTTCCTCGATTCCCGCCCTCCCCGTCACGCCGGCGATCCCGGCGCTCTGACACCGGTTCGCAACCGAACAGCTTGGACCAAGTGCCCCTGCACAGCGGGTAGTTCCCCCGTGCAGGGGTTCCACGCTGCCCTTCCGTGCAGCAGCCGAGGGGGCGATGCCGGAGCCCCGCGCGAACCGTCCGGGAGGGGTGCGGGAACACGGGAGAACCCACTGTTCCCGCCGCCCGCGGCGTGCGGAAGAGGCGGCCCGGAGCGTAGATTCCGTCCGCACAACATGTGCGTGCCGCTGTGACCGTTGTCACCGCACAGGTGTGAGCTGGAATTTATGCACCGCTCAAGTGCGGGGCTAACCTGCAAGGCGGACATGCCGCGCCTCGTCGTGACGCCGCGGCCACGCGGCACGCCCATGATCACGCTGACAACCGCGAACCACTGATTAAGGGGACGTACGCGCGTGGACCTGTTCGAGTACCAGGCGAGGGACCTCTTCGCCAAGCATGACGTACCGGTGCTGGCCGGCGAAGTCATCGATACGCCCGAGGCGGCGCGCGAGGCGACCGAGCGACTCGGCGGTCGCGCGGTCGTCAAGGCGCAGGTGAAGACCGGAGGACGAGGCAAGGCCGGCGGTGTGAAGCTTGCGGCCGACCCCGCGGACGCCGTCGAGAAGGCCGGGGCCATCCTGGGCATGGACATCAAGGGCCACACGGTCCAGAGGGTCATGCTGGCCGAGACCGCTGACATCGCGGAGGAGTACTACGTCTCCTTCCTGCTGGACCGCACCAACCGGACCTTCCTCGCCATGGCCTCCGTCGAGGGCGGCGTCGAGATCGAGGAGGTCGCCGCGACGAAGCCCGAGGCGCTCGCGAAGATCCCCGTCGACGCCATCAAGGGTGTGACCGACGCCAAGGCCCGCGAGATCGCCGAGGCCGCGAAGTTCCCGGCCGAGCTGATCGACCAGGTCGCCGAGGTCCTCAAGAAGCTGTGGGACGTCTTCGTGCGCGAGGACGCGCTGCTCGTCGAGGTCAACCCGCTCGTGCTGACTCGCTCCAGTGATGGGGCGGGCGACGGCAAGGTCATCGCGCTGGACGGCAAGGTCTCGCTCGACGCCAACGCCGAGTTCCGTCAGCCGGATCACGCGGCGCTGGAGGACAAGGCCGCGGCCGACCCGCTGGAGGCCGCCGCCAAGGCGAAGGACCTCAACTACGTAAAGCTCGACGGGCAGGTCGGGATCATCGGCAACGGCGCGGGTCTGGTCATGTCGACCCTCGACGTCGTCGCCTACGCGGGCGAGGCGCACAACAACGTCAAGCCGGCCAACTTCCTGGACATCGGCGGCGGCGCCTCCGCCGAGGTCATGGCGAACGGCCTGGAGATCATCCTCGGGGACCCGGACGTGAAGTCGGTCTTCGTCAACGTCTTCGGCGGGATCACCGCCTGCGACGCCGTCGCGAACGGCATCGTCCAGGCCCTCGAACTGCTCAAGAGCAAGGGTGAGGACGTCAACAAGCCGCTGGTCGTGCGGCTCGACGGCAACAACGCCGAGCTGGGCCGCAAGATCCTCACGGATGCGGACCACCCGCTCGTGCAGCAGGTGGACACCATGGACGGTGCGGCCGACCGCGCTGCCGAGCTGGCCGCAAAGTAAGCGGACGAGACCGAGATCTGCGAGGACATCGACACACCATGGCTATCTTCCTCAACAAGGAGAGCAAGGTCATCGTCCAGGGGATGACCGGCTCCGAGGGCCAGAAGCACACGAAGCGGATGCTGGCCTCCGGCACCAACATCGTCGGCGGCGTCAACCCGCGCAAGGCGGGCACGAACGTCGACTTCGACGGCGCACAGGTGCCGGTCTTCGGCGGCGTGAAGGAGGCCATCGAGGCCACCGGCGCCGACACGACCGTCATCTTTGTACCGCCGAAGTTCGCCAAGGACGCGGTCGTCGAGGCCGTCGACGCCGGGATCGGCCTGGCCGTCGTCATCACCGAGGGCATCGCGGTGCACGACACGGCGTACTTCTGGGACTACGCCTCCCAGAAGGGCAACCAGACCCGCATCGTCGGCCCCAACTGCCCCGGCCTGATCACGCCCGGCCAGTCCAACGCCGGCATCATCCCGTCGGACATCACCAAGCCGGGACGCATCGGTCTGGTCTCCAAGTCCGGCACGCTGACGTACCAGATGATGTACGAGCTGCGTGACATCGGCTTCTCGACCTGCGTCGGCATCGGCGGCGACCCCGTCATCGGCACCACGCACATCGACGCCCTCAAGGCGTTCGAGGCCGACCCCGACACCGACCTGATCGTGATGATCGGTGAGATCGGCGGCGACGCCGAGGAGCGTGCGGCGGACTTCATCAAGGCGAACGTCACGAAGCCCGTCGTCGGCTACGTCGCGGGCTTCACCGCTCCCGAGGGCAAGACGATGGGCCACGCGGGCGCCATCGTCTCCGGTTCGTCGGGCACCGCCCAGGCGAAGAAGGAGGCGCTGGAGGCAGCGGGCGTGCAGGTCGGCAAGACGCCGTCCGAGACGGCGAAGCTGGCACGCGGCCTGCTGGTCGGCTGAGCTCCCCGCACCGGCCTCCGGCCGGGTCCGGCCCGGCCCGGCCGGTTAAGGGTGTGACACACGCGAACACCGGTCACGCCCGGAGCTTTTGCACTCGTACGACGAACGGGCCCGCTCCCTCGCGACAAGCGCAGGGAGCGGGCCCGTCGCTCTTCACGGCCATCACAGCTCTCACGGTCTTCCCGCGCGGTGCGTGCAGCGCTGCGCTCCGGGCCATCGGCTGGAGGCGCTCCGGCTGCCGGTCCGGACCGAGCGTCGCCGTCGGCGGTTTGGGAACAGGCAGCGAAGGCGGGTTCCGCTCGTCGTCGGACGTGACAAGCGCGAAACCCACGGCCGCCACGGAGACGGCGAACCCCAGCGCGGCGGCCGTCCCGCACCGGCCGCGGACCTCGCTGCTCCTGCGTACGCGCCGTGCCTGCGGCAGTGACACGGGCTGCGGCGCCGCAAGTTGACCCACGAGCAGCGCCGCCACACGCGGCAGCTCCTCCTCAGACGCGTCACGCAGCACCGGTACGCGTTCGGCGAGCGCCGCCCGTGCGTGGCACAGCCGCCCCGATGTCGCCGCCGTGCCGGCCTCCACCTCCGCAGCGGTGTCCCCGAGGCTCAGGCCCAGCCCGTCGTGCAGCAGCAGTGCCGCACGGTAGGAGGGCGGAAGGCGCAGCAGCGCGTCCAGCAACGCCCGGTCACCCGGCGGGACATGACGCATCGCCCGCACGCGGCGTACGAAGTGGACGGGCCGGAACCCTCGCCAGGGAGCAAGCGCGAAGCGGTGTGCGGCGGCCCGCACCCAGCCCGCCGGATCGGGATCGACCGCGACCTGCGGCCAGCGGCGCCAGGCGAGCCGGAAGGCGTGTGCGACGCAGCGGCGGGCCGGGCCGATCGAACCGCACAGCAGGAATGCCTGCCGGGCGAGGGCGGGGGCGCTGCCCCCGTAGAGCAGGTCGAAGGAGTCGGCCGCGGCGACAGGGAAGGGGCGGGGTTCTCCCCGTGGCCCTTCCTGGGCGCCGTTCCGGGTTCCGGCCTGGGGTCCCGTCCGGGTTCCGATCGGGGCCTTGTCTTGGGTTTCGTTCTGGGTTTCGTCCGGGACTTCGCTCCGGGCCTCGTCCTCGGCTGCTGCCTCGGCTCCGTCCTCGGCTCCTGCCTCGGTTTCGCCCCGGGGCGAGGAGGCCTCCTCGTGCGGCGGGAGCACCGCGTCGTCCCCTGCCGGGGAGCCGGCGGTATCCGCTGCGGCGACGGCCGGCTCGTGCTGCTGTCCGCTCATGAGCTCCCCAGATCTTCCGGCCCGGGAGACAGTCCCGGCCACGTATGAGTGCTTTGTCGTACAAGGTGCATGCGCACATATTGGGCGACACAGCGACAACATGCGTGTTACCAGGACAGAACGTGTGTTGTTGACAGCATGTCGACGTGAGCCAAGTGACGCATCGCAGCCCGACGTTGTCCCCGTACGGCCGGAGCACGTCACGACTGCCGTCGAAGGCCTCGTGGTTCTTCGAGGGGATGCTCGCCGCGGGGCTGGGGCTCGCAGCGCTTACCGTCCTCGTGCTGCTTCTGTGGATCATCTCGCCGTACCCGGAGAGCGGCGCGGGTGCCGCCCTGCATCTCGCCGCCGACCTGTGGCTGCTCGGGCACGGGAGCGCACTCGTCCGCACCGAGACGCTGTCCGGTATTCCGGCTCCGGTCGCGCTGACTCCGCTGCTGCTGGTGATCCCGCCCGTGTGCCTGCTGTACCGGGCGTGTACGCAGGCGCTCTCCGCAGACGGGGACGAGAGGGCCGGTGATGCACGGACCGGGGCGGACGCCGAGGATGCGCCGGGTGCGCTGGCGCCCCTCGGCTGCGTGGCCGGCGGATATCTGGTGACGGGCGCCGTCACCGTGCTGTTCGCGTCCGCCGGGCCCGTGCGCGCCGACGTGCTGAGCGCTTCGGTACGGCTGCCGCTGTTCGTCCTGTGCATCGCGGCGGCGGCGATGTGGCCGGGCTGGGGACGCACGCCACCGGCGGCGCTCAACGAGCTTGATAAGCCCGCCAGTTCATCACCCGGCGGGAGTGCGCAGTGGCCCGCGGTGCCGACGGCGCGGGAGCGGGACTTCCCGGTGCCCGTGCTCGCCGAGGCGCGAGCCCTCTCGCGGCGGTTGCGCCCGGCTCGCACGGCGCTGACGGCCATGGCGGTGCTGTGCTGCGGAGGTCTCGTCGTCACGCTCGGCGCGCTGCTGTGGCACGTGGACGAGGTGCAGTCCGCCTTCCCGCGCCTCGCGGGAGGTTCCTGGACGGGGCAGTTCGCGGTGCTGCTCCTGGTGATCGCGCTGCTGCCCAACGCCGCGGTGTGGGCGGCCGCTTACGGGCTCGGCCCCGGCTTCGCCCTCGGTACGGGTGCCGTGGTCGGCCCGCTCACGCAGACGGGTGCGACGTCACTGCTGTCGTTCCCGCTGCTGGAGGTGTTGCCCGCCGCGGGGGGCGGCCCCGGCCTCCTCGGGGGCATCGCGGCGGTGGCGGTACCGCTGGCCGCCGGCGCGACCGTCGGCTGGTACGTGGGGCGCGCCGCCGCGCCTGCCCCGGGCCGGTGCGAGGCGGCGGTGAGCCGGCGGGCTGCGGTGGCCGTCGTCGTCCTCGTGGGGTGCGAATGCGCCGTGGGCGTCGCCGTCCTCGCCGCGTTCTCGGGCGGGGCCCTCGGCACCGGGGCCATGGCGGTTCTGGGGCCGAGCTGGCCGCTGACGGGCGTCGCCGCGTTCATGTGGGCGGTGCTGGTCGGGGCGCCGGTGGCGCTCGCGATGCGGGCGTGGCGACTACGGGGGAGCGGAGGCGACGACGGTCCGGACGCGGCCGCTGCGCGTCAGGCCCGCTGGAGCGAGCTGAAGGCGGTGTCGGGGGGACTGATGCCGGACTTCGAACCGCGCCGGGACTGACCGAACCGGCTGACGCCCGACGGTGGACCCCCGGAGCCGCCGGGCCGTGGACCCCCGGAGCCGCCGGGCCGTGGACCCCCGGAGCCGCCGGGCCGTGGACCCCCGGAGCCGGCGGACCGTGGACCCCCGGAGCCGCCGGGCCGTGGACCCCCGGAGCCGCCGGGCCGTGGACCCCCGGAGCCGCCGGGCCGTGGACCCCCGGAGCCGCCGGGCCGTGGACCCCCGGAGCCGCCGGGCCGCCGCATCCGGCCGGCGCGCCCCCTTCCCGCGGGGCCTCAACCGTTCTGCGGGACCTCAACAGCCCTGCCGCGCCGGCCCGTCCGAGTCGTGCCGCGCTCGCCGAGGGCCCGGTGGCGGGCCCGCCACCGGCCCGGCCTCAGTTCAGCTGCAGGCCGCCGGCCGATGACGAACGGTCCTGGAGGAGCGGCCGCAGTTCGCTCGGCAGCAGGTCCTTGCAGTCCTCGCGGGAGGACTGCGTCAGCGCGTCCTGCGTGCACGTGAAGTAGTCGCTGTAGACCTGCTGGAAGGTGAACGTCGCCGCGACGACCGCGAGCGCGAGCGACGCGGCGATAAGGCCGCTGACCGCCGCCGTCCTACGGGACTTGGCCGCCTGCGCCGGACTGACCGCGACGGGGACCTGCGGCACCGGCTTCGGTGCCTCGCCGTCGGCCGTACGGTCGGTGCCGGCCACGTCCTCCGCGGTCGCCCCACCCTGGTGACCGCGCTTGCCCGGAGTGCCCGGAGTGCCCGAAGTCCCGGACTTGGACGAGGACTTGCCGGCGCGCAGCGCGCTCCCGCCCCAGTACAGGGACAGCGCCCCGAGCAGCAGTGCCACCTCCGGGAGGCTGAAGAGGGCGAAGAACAGCGCCCAGACGCCGGTGTGGAGGGAGTAGCGCGCGTGCCGCTGCTTCGGGTCCGTCGGGTCCCAGCGCATGCCGCGGGCGAGCCCGCCGCCCGTGCCGCCCGTGCCGTCGCCGTTGCCGCCGTCCTGGCCGCCGCCCGCACCGGGGCCGCCGAAGCCACCGCTCTGCCGGCCCGGCTGCTTGCTGCTCCAGTGGCTGCCCCACGCGGAGCGGTCACGGCCCGGGTCGGAGCCGGAACCGGACCCGTCGTTCCCGTTCCCGGAGTCCCCGGAGCCGTTCTCGGAGTCCGGGCCGCCGGGGCCCTGTCCCGAGTCCGTCCCCGTGCCGCTCCGGGAGCCCGCCGACCGGCGCGGCTGCCAGGGCTGGTCGGCCTGCCCCTCCGGTGGTGCCGCGAAGGGGTTGTCCGCGCGCGAAGCGTCGTCCGAGGGGGCCGCACGGCGGCGGCGTCGGTCGGCCATGTGGAGTGCGTCTTCCCCTTGTGCTGTCGTCGTCTCGTCCTGTGTGCGGCGTGCCGCCGCTTCCCGCGCCGGCCGTGCCTCCTGCCCGGCCGTGCCTCTGCCGGCCGTCGTTCTGTCCGGCAGGGCCCGGCGTGCAGCCCTTCGCGGCCACGCGCGCCGCAGGTGCCGGATGCGCCCGTTCCGTGACGGGCCCGTACCTCCCGACGCTACCTGGCACATCCGCCCCCGTCCCGCGGGGGCCGTGCGAGGGGCCGGTATCGTTGCCGACGGTCGGACGCTTCGTAGAGTTCCCCGGAACCCGCCGCTCCATGAGTTCGTACGACCACACAAACCGCTTCTCCCCTTGTCCGGCGTCCTCCGCGCCGGGGGAATCCCGTGAGAGAGAGCTTCGCCGTGGCTGCGCACCAGAGCCCGAGCCGCCCCGACACCGGCAGCGGACAGGGCCTCGGCCCCCGCTCCCGTACGCACCCCGCCCGTCTCGTCGTTCTCGTCTCCGGCTCCGGCACGAACCTCCAGGCACTGCTGGACGCCATCGAGGCGGAGGGCCCGGAGTCGTACGGCGCCCGGATCGTGGCCGTCGGGGCCGACCGCCACGGGACCGAGGGGGTCGAGCGTGCCGAGCGCGCGGGCATCCCCACGTACGTGTGCCGGGTGAGGGACCACGCGACGCGGGACGAGTGGGACGAGGCGCTGACGGCGGCGACCGCCGAGCACGAGCCGGACCTCGTCGTCTCCGCGGGTTTCATGAAGCTTGTGGGCAAGGAATTCCTCGCCCGCTTCGGAGGCCGGGTGGTCAACACCCATCCGGCGCTCCTTCCCAGTTTTCCCGGCACCCACGGTGTCCGCGACGCTCTCGCGTACGGGGCCAAGGTGACCGGGTGCACCGTCCACTTCGTCGACGACGGTGTCGACACGGGACCGATCATCGCGCAGGGCGTGGTGGAGGTCCTGGACGAGGACGACGCCGACGGGGGTGCCGCTCTGCACGAGCGGATCAAGGAGGTCGAGCGACGCCTGCTGGTCGACGTCGTGGGCCGCCTCTCCCGTGGCGGATACCGCATCGAGGGACGAAAGGTACGGCTGCAGGATGGGTGAGGGCATGAGTCAGGGCCGGAGTCAGGACACCGAGCAGCGACTCCCGGTCCGCAGGGCGCTGGTGAGCGTTTACGACAAGACGGGCCTGGAGGAGCTGGCGCGGGGCCTGCACGCGGCGGGCGTGCAGCTCGTCTCGACGGGATCGACCGCCAAGCGGATCGCCGCGGCGGGCGTCCCGGTGACGCCGGTCGAGGAACTGACGGGCTTCCCCGAGTGCCTCGACGGACGGGTCAAGACGCTCCACCCCCGGGTGCACGCGGGCATCCTCGCCGACCGCCGTCTCGGCTCGCACCGGGAGCAGCTGGACGAGCTGGACATCGAGCCCTTCGACCTCGTCGTCGTCAACCTCTACCCGTTCCGGGAGACCGTCGCCTCCGGCGCGAGCCCGGACGAGTGCGTGGAGCAGATCGACATCGGCGGTCCCTCCATGGTGCGTGCGGCCGCGAAGAACCACCCCTCGGTCGCCGTCGTCGTCAACCCGGAGCGCTACGGCGACGTGCTGGAGGCGGTCGGCGGCACCACCGGGGCCGAAGGTTCAAGGGGCGGGTTCTCCCTGGCCGAGCGCAAGCGTCTGGCGGGCGAGGCCTTCCAGCACACGGCGGCCTACGACGTGGCCGTGGCGAACTGGTTCGCCGACGGCTACGCGCCGGACGACGCGACCACGGAGGCCGGGGCCGGCGCCGAGGCGGCGAACCCGCTCCCATCGTTCGCCGGTGCGGCCTTCACCCGGCGCAGCGTGCTGCGCTACGGCGAGAACCCGCACCAGCCGGCCGCGGTCTTCACGGACGGCAGCGGCACGGGTCTCCCCGCCGCCGAGCAGCTGCACGGCAAGGAGATGTCGTACAACAACTACGTCGACACGGAGGCCGCGCGCCGAGCCGCGTACGAGCACGGGGACCGGCCCTGCGTGGCGATCATCAAGCACGCCAACCCCTGCGGTATCGCGGTCGGTTCGGACGTCGCCGAGGCCCACCGCAAGGCGCACGCCTGTGACTCCCTCTCCGCGTTCGGCGGCGTCATCGCCGTCAACCGGCCGGTGTCGCTCGCCATGGCCGAGCAGGTGGCCGAGATCTTCACCGAGGTCGTCGTGGCACCCGGTTACGAGGAGGGCGCCGTCGAGGTGCTCTCCCGCAAGAAGAACATCCGGGTGCTGCGCTGTGCCGAAGAGCCCTCCGCGTCCGTCGAGTTGAGGCCCATCGAGGGTGGTGCGCTGCTCCAGGTCAAGGACGGTCTCCAGGCCGCGGGCGACGACCCCGCCAACTGGACGCTCGCGACCGGCGAAGCGCTCTCACCGGCCGAGCTGGAGGAGCTTTCCTTCGCCTGGCGCGCCTGCCGTGCCGTGAAGTCCAACGCGATCCTGCTCGCCAAGGACGGCGCCACGGTCGGTGTCGGGATGGGCCAGGTCAACCGGGTGGACGCGGCGAAGCTCGCCGTGCAGCGCGCGGGTGAGGAGCGCGCTCGGGGCTCGTACGCAGCCTCCGACGCGTTCTTCCCCTTCCCCGACGGGCTCGAGGTGCTGGCCCGCGCGGGCGTCAAGGCCGTGGCGCAGCCCGGTGGTTCGGTACGCGACGAGGCCGTGACGGAGGCCGCGAAGGCGGCCGGGATCACGATGTACCTGACCGGCACACGGCACTTCTTCCACTGACGTCGTCCGGCCGTACGCCGTCCGGCCGTACGTCGCCGGGCCTGACGTCGGCCGGTCCTCCACCGGCGGCGGCCGGCGGCGGCGGACCGTCCGGCCCCCCGGGCCGGGGCTCCACTCGCGGCGCCCCTGCCGGCCTGCTCCGCGGCAGGTCGCCGGGGCGTCACGGGTCACCGGCGGGAAGGACCGCCGGTCAGTACTGCTGTCTGCTGAACCAGGGGCCCGACTGGGCCAGCAGCACGATGCACGTGACCCCGAGGCCGAGCCAGATGATCCCGAAGGGAAGGAACACCAGGCCGAAGAGGGTGAGGAAGGACGACCAGACGATTCCTGCGACCCGCACGCCGTTGCTGCCCTTGGGAAGCGAAATGCCCAGCACGATGCCGATGATGGCGTGCGCGAGGAAGACCCCGAACAACGTATAGCCGACGCCGATCCCGATCCGGGCGTCCGCCATGTTCGGAAGCTCGTTCACGCTGCTCGTCGCGAAGGCGAGCATGATGAGAACGCCTATCGAGAAGAGGGCCTGAAGCCCGCCGACGATGAACATGATGATGCGGACGGCGTTCACCTTGCCCTGGAGCGCGGCCGCCGCCGGCCCGGGTCCGCCCGGCGGCGGCGCCTGCGGGTATCCGTAGCCGGGCTGGGCGCCCTGGGGCTGCTGCGGATAGCCGTAACCCTGCTGCGGCTGCTGCGGGTAGCCGTAGCTCTGCTGGGGCTGCTGCGGCTGCTGGCCGTACGGGTTGTTGGCGTACGGATTGTTCCCGTACGGGTTGTTGGGCGGCTCGGACGGGTAACTCATCGCGGTTTTCCTTCAGTTCGGTGCATTCCGCACGTGCGGCTCCGTGATGTACGGAGGTCGCGTCGATTGTCTCGTGGTGCGGTGGCCGCTTGGACACCGCACCACCCGACGGCGGGCTCAGCGGACGCTTGTGCCTGCGAGGGGCAGGTTGGTTGCACAGGCATGGCGTTCCGAAAGGCGGCCACCGACCGGCAGTTGGCAGTGCGACATACTCGGTTGTCATGACAGATGGATCGACGCCGGAGCAGGGCGGGTTCGGCTCCGCAGGGGATGCCACGCCGCCTCAGGGCGGGTTCGGGCCTGCGGGGGATGCCACGCCGCCTCAGGGCGGGTTCGGGCCCGCGGGGGATGCCACGCCGCCTCAGGGCGGGTTCGGGCCCGCGGGGGATGCCACGCCGCCTCAGGGCGGGTTCGGGCCCGCGGGGGATGCCACGCCACCCAAGGGCGGATGGGCGGCGTACGGATATCCCGGTCCTCAGGCGGGCTACGGCTATCCGTCCGGCGCCGGACCGGCTCAGACCTACGGTCAGGCGGGCGGGTACGCCCAGCCGCTGGTCGTCATCGGTGACATCACCGTCACGCCCGACGGCGTCATCACGCCGGCGGGCACGATGCCGCTGAAGGGCGCCGTCTGGACGGTCACCGACATGACCCGCACGGAGGAGAAGATACCCACCCATGCGATCGTCCTCGCCATGGTCTTCCTCGTCATCTGCTTCCTGGGCCTGCTGTTCCTGCTGATGAAGGAGCGGACCACGGCGGGTCATGTGCAGGTGACCGTGAACAGCGGCGGAAAGTTCCACTCGACGATGATCCCCGTGTACGACCCGATGGCCGTGCACTACATCATGCAGCAGGTCAACTACGCCCGCTCCGTGAGCGTCTGAGACCTCCGGAACGGTTCGGGAGCTGCCGGGCCCGGACGGTGCGGGCGCCGCGTGCCGCGATGTGCCACCGGTCCGCGCTTCTCTTCCCGGGTGCGGTGAGCACGGATTCGGGAGCGCCCGTCTCGGGAGCAGTGGTCTCAGGAGTATGTGCGCCTGAACCACTCGGAACCTTCCTGCTTCACCATGAAGATGATGATCAGGATGCCGACGGCGAGCGGGACGACACCGACGACGATGATGACGGTGAGCAGCCCGAGGACCGCGAGGACCGAGCCGTAGACGATGGCGCCCACGCGGACGCCGTTGCCGCCGCCGTTGAACCGGGAGGCCAGGAAGATCGCCGTGGCGGACAGCAGCAGCGAGACGACGCCCCCCGCGACCAGGATCCCGGGGTCGATGGCAGCCGGCCCCCCGCCGGTGGAACTCCCGCCCCCCTGCGACGCGTTGTAGAAGGTGCCGATCGCGCCGAGCACACCGAGCACACCGAAGACGTACATGATCACGCGGACAGCGTTCACGGAACCCGGCATCGTCCGCGGTGCGTTGGGGTAGTTGAAGCCGGGCTGGCGGGGGAAGCCGCTCTGTGCCGGCTGCGGGAAATCACCCGGGGACAGCTGGGGCGGTGCTTGCGGGAAGCCGTAGCCGGGTTGTTGCCGGGGCGGGGCCTGGGGATGGCCGTAGACCGGCTGCTGCGGCGGCTCTTGGGGATAGCCGTAGCCGGGTTGCGGGGGAGGCGCCTGAGGAAAGCCGTAGCCGGGCCGGGGCGCCTGGGGACCGCCGTACGGCTGCTGACGCGGCCGCCGGGGCTGCTGCGGCTGCCGGGCGTACCGGTAGCCGGGCGGTGGCTCTGGTGGATAGCTCATCGCGTTCCCCTCACTTCGGCGTTCCGGTGCCGCGGGCCAGACATCACGAAGGGCCGCGTCGATTGTCACCCGGCGCGGCCTTCGTGATGGTGCTGCAGAGCAATGCCGCGCAGAGCTGCACCGGACACTCACTGTGGGGCATCGCAGCGCGGTTGCGAAGCCCTCGAGGTCACTTCTTGACGACCACTGTCCCAGCCCCGCGGTCGTGCCAGCCCTGAAGTTTGCCGCTGTTGTCGAAGAACGGCGAGAGGTAGACCAGGAGCGTGCCGATGCCGCACAGGATGGAGCCCGCCACCGGGATGATGTAGCGGATGAACCCGCTGCCGGCGCCCGGCAGTTGACCGTCGGCCTCCTTGATGACCCGCAGGCCCAGGGCCATCTTGCCGAACGTCGCGCCCTTGAAGGCGATCATCAGCCACTCGTAGAACAGCATGAGGGAGGCGAACACCAGCATCACCATGACCATGGTGCCGATGACGCCTGATGCCTGCGCCTGCGCGTCCTGGATGCACTCGCTGTAACCCGGGTCGGTGTACGTCCCGCAGTCCTCGGCCTGGGAGGCGATCCCGAGGGCGCTGCCCACGCCGAGGAACATGATGACGGTGTAGACCGTGCCCACGATCAGGCCGTCGAGGAGCCTGGCGAGGAATCGCTGCCCCATCGTGGCCAGCTGCAGGGAACCGAGGTGGCCGACGTTTATGTAGCCGTTGTTGGCCTGCACGGTTCCGGGCTGCTGCGGGTAGCCGTAACCGGGCTGTCCGGGGATGCCGCCGGGCTGCGCCTGCTGGCCGTACTGCGGCTGCTGCGGGTAGCCGTAGCCGGGCTGGCCGCCCTGCGGCTGCTGCGGGTAGCCGTAGCCCTGTTGCTGCGGTGGCTGCGGTGGCTGCTGCGGCTGGGCGTACGGGTTGTTCGGGTCCTGGCCGGCGGGTGGTGGGTAGCTCACGAGTGCGTTCCTCCGAGCAGTCGAAAGGGGACGGAATGGGTCGAAATGCTCGGGGGAACGACCGTTCCGCCCCCGCAGACGCCATGCGTGGACTGCGTGAGCTGTGCGGCATGCACGTTGTGCCTCCCCCGATGCGCGGCGCCGAGCCAACGGCCCTGTGGGCGGGCGCGGCACCAGCGCTTCATGTTGGTAGCCGAATGGTCTTGCTGTCCAGCTAGATCTCGGAATGTGGCGAATCCGAAATGCGACGCGGACACCCCTGTTGCGCGGTGCCCGGGCGGGGGTGTCTGCGGAGCGGTACGGATTTCGGCAGCGGCCCCCGCATCCGTGAGAATGGACCCATGACGGCCCAGATTCTCGATGGCAAGGCCACGGCGGCAGCGATCAAGTCCGGACTGAAGGAGCGCGTCGACGCCCTTCGGGCACGAGGCGTAACGCCCGGCCTCGGCACCCTGCTCGTCGGCGACGACGTCGGCAGCCAGAAGTACGTCGCGGGCAAGCACCGCGACAGCGAACAGATCGGCGTCCGCTCGATCCGGCGTGAACTCCCCGCCACCGCCACGCAGGAGGAGATCGAGGCGGTCGTGCGGGAGCTGAACGAGGACCCGGCCTGCACCGGCTACATCGTCCAGCTGCCGTTGCCCAAGGGCATCGACACCAACCGCGTGCTCGGGATGATGGACCCCGACAAGGACGCGGACGGGCTCCACCCGACCAGCCTCGGCCGTCTCGTGCTCAACGAGCCCGGCCCGCTGCCCTGCACCCCGCGGGGCATCATCGAACTGCTGCGCAAGCACGACGTCGAACTCGACGGAGCGCACGTGGTCGTCGTCGGGCGTGGCATCACGGTCGGCCGTTCCATTCCGCTGCTGCTGACGCGACGCAGCGAGAACGCCACGGTGACGCAGTGCCACACCGGCACACGCGACCTGCCGGCGCTGCTGAGGCAGGCCGATGTGATCGTGGCCGCGGCAGGGGTGCCGCACCTGATCAAGCCCGAGGACGTACGGCCGGGCGCGGCGGTCCTGGACGTGGGCGTGAGCCGGGACGAGAACGGCAAGATCGTCGGGGACGTGCACCCGGGCGTCGCCGAGGTCGCGGCCTGGATCTCGCCGAACCCCGGCGGCGTGGGTCCGATGACCCGCGCGCAGCTCCTCGTAAACGTCGTCGAGGCCGCAGAGCGCGCCGCGGGGGAGTGACGGAGATGAAGGTGGGAGGTTCCTCGCGCCGCTTCCCGGCGGTCACGCGTGACACGGCCCGGCCGGAGGGCGGGCAGCGCGCGATGGGCGCCGGCCACGCGGCGCCGTACCGGCAGTGGCCGCTGCTCGCGGTCTGCTGCGGAGTGCTGACCGGGCTGCTGGTGACGGTCGGGGAGTTCCGCGCGGGGACGCTGATCATCGGTCTGTCGCTGATCGCCGGCGCGGTGATGCGGTGGCTGCTGCCGTCCGTGGGGATGCTCGCCGTGCGGTCCCCCTACACGGACGTCGTCACGTACGGAGTGCTCGGCCTGTCGATCATCCTGCTGGCGATGATGGCGCAGCCCGAGCCGTGGCTGAACGTCCCGGTGCTGGAGAAGATCGTCCACTTCGTGGTCGGCAGGGACGGCGGGTGACGGCGCTGCGGCTGCCGTAGAAGCCCCGCAGGGCGGAGGCGGGCGGGCGCGGAGGACGCACGACGCGGCCGGGCTCTTCCTTCCCCCGGGCAGGGGTCGGGCCGCCGCCGGCGCCCTTTCAACGTGACCGGCCTCGGCCTGTCCCCTCGGCACGAGTACCGGTCCCGGGTGTGCCGGCGGGAGCCGGTTCGTCGAAGTGCGCTGACCGGTCGTCGAGTTGAGGCGGTCCGAGGACGTCTCGGGGCTCGGCCTCAACGCGCCGACGGTGCGGAAGAGCCGGAAGAACCGGGCGTCGGTCCCCGCCCCTTCAGCGGGAACCCCGTGGAGGCTCACGGTCCGGCACCAGGCGGCACAACAGCGCGGCTACGGCACCGGTGACCGCCCCGACGACCGTGCCGGTGACGATGCCGGAGACGGCCGCGGCCGTACGCAGGATGCCCTCCTGTGCCGTGGGGGCGAGGCCGGCGAGGTTGCCGCCGAGGGCCGGAGCCGTCGCCCCGAGGCTCTCCTCCCACAGCAGTTGGTGGCCGGCCGCCAGGAACACCGCGTAGAACCCGCCGACGACCACCGTCGTCAGGAAGGGACGCGGCGGGCGCCGCCACAGCACGGCGGCGATCCAGCACAGCGGCGGCACGAACACGAACAGCCCGTTGACGAAGGTGCCTTCCTCGATGACGCCGAGATCGTGCAGCACCACGCGGGGCGCGGCCAGCGCGGCGAGCCCGATCAGGGCCGGCCAGGAGAAGCCGAGCTCGCGGGTCGCCCGGCTCATCGCCCGCCCTCCGCCGCACCGGCCTCCGCCGCCTCGTTCGCCCGAGCGCGGGCCGTTCCCGCGCCGGCCGCAAGTCCGTCGGCGGCCGGACGCCCGGTCCCGCGGACGAACCGCACGAACGCGGTGAATGCGAGCACGGAGGTCACCGCACCACCGGCGAGCCGCACCCGGTGCCCGGCGACGAACTCCCCGGCGACCTGGCGCAGATACGCCGCGGAGTGGGTGCCGGCCGGGTCGACGAACATGATCTCGTTGCGCGGCCAGAAGAACACCGCGGAGAAGAGGAACTCGCAGGCGAGGAAGGTGCCGGCCGCCGCCGCGACCCACCAGCGCAGCCGGCGGTCCCCCCACGCGAGCACGGTGGCGGCGACGCCGCTGAGCGCCACCGCGGCGCCGAGCGGCGGGAAGTAGTCGCTCGGGCCCCCGTGCACCATGAACTCGCGGGCCCGGTCCAGCGATTCCGGCGGGTCACCGAAGATGTTCGGATACAGCATCACGGTCTCGGCGGCGACACCGCCGAAGGAGAGGATCGCTCCCCACACGAGTGCGGTCAGCACGATCCAGGTCAGTCTTGTACGGGACACCTCGGAGGCCTCCTGTCGTTCGTCGCGCCGCGCGGGACGTGCTCCGTCAGGTCGGCTTCGACGCTAGGTTCGCGGGGCTGCGGGGTCTGCCGCGTGGCAGCGCGAACCGGGTCGCTTCTCGACGTACGGGGAGCCCCGGAGAAGACGCCCTGCGGCGACAGCGGCCCAGGCCGGGGCCGGTCTACGCTGGCCAGGTGCCGGCAATCCGACCCACGCGAACGGACGCGATCCTCGCCGCCGCCACCTTCTGTCTGGTCGCGGCGGCCGCCGCGACCAGCCATGCCGCACCCGCACGGGCGGCGCTCGCATACTGCTTCGCTCTCGGGCTCGGCGTGCTGATCCTCTGTTGCCGGCGGTGGCCCGTTCCCGTGCTGCTCGTCACCGCGGCCGGCATCCTCGGCTACTACGTGGCGGACCTGCCGCCGGTGGGCCTGGCCGCGCCGATCGCCGCCGTGCTGTACGTGTCGGCGGAGCGGGGCCGTGTGGTGCCGGCCGCCGTCGTCGGCGGGAGCCTGCTCGCGGTCTCGATCCCCGCGCGGCTGATCGAGGGCGACGACCCTTCGGTCGTCGTGGGCCTCGAACTCGGCTCCGAGGCGGTGCTGATGGTCGCGGTCATCGCCCTCGGCGACGCCGTCCGCAACAGGCGCTCGCTCCGGGCCGAGATGGCCCGGCAGGCCACCGCGGCCGCCGAGGACCGGCGCCGGGAGGCAGCGCGCCAGGTCGAGGCCGAACGGCTGCGCATCGCCCGGGAGGTGCACGACACCCTCGGGCACACGATGTCGGTGATCACGCTCCAGTCCGCGGTGGGCGAGGAGGCGCTCGCCGACGACCGGCCCGAGTCCGCCAAGGCCGCGCTGGCCGCGATCCACTCGGCGGGCGGCAGCGCGATGGCCGAGCTGCGCGCCACGCTGGGAACGCTGCGCAGCGACTCCGGAACGCGTGAACCGGCCCCCGGCTTCGACCGGCTGCCCGAGCTCGTGGACGGCGTCCGGGGCAGCGGCCTGCCGGCCGATCTGCTGGTCACCGGCGAGAGCGGCGGACTGCCGGCGGTGGTGGGCACGACCGTCTACCGGGTCGTGCAGGAGGCGCTGACCAACGTCCTTCGGCACGCGCGGGCCACCCGGGTCACGGTCACGATCCGGATCACGCCCGCGCGGCTGTCCTTGGAGGTCGTCGACGACGGCCGGGGGATGTCCCGCGACGCCCGTGCACGCGGCAAGGGACAGGGCCTGCGGGGCATGTCCGAGCGGGTCGCTCTGCTCGGCGGCACCGTCGAGTCCGGCAGCGCCGAGTCCGGCGGTTTCCGGGTCCACGCCTGCCTGCCGCTGCCCCGGGGTGAGACATGAACCCGGTCAGGGTCGTCCTGGTCGACGACCAGCACCTCGTGCGCGCCGGGCTCGGCGCCCTGCTCGAACGCGCCCCGGACATCACCGTCGTCGGCGAGGCCGGTGACGGATCGGCCGGGCTGGACGTCGTCCGTGCGGAGCGACCCGACATCGTCCTGATGGACGTGCGCATGCCCGGAACCGACGGGCTCGAGGCGACACGGCGGATCCTGGCCGATCCTCAACTGTGCGACGTCCGCGTGGTCATGCTGACGACCTTCGACGACGACGAGTACCTCTTCGAGGCCATCCGCGCCGGCGCCGCCGGCTTCCTCCTCAAGGACACCGCACCGGACGCCCTGCGGGAGGCCGTCCGCATCGTCGCGGGCGGGGACGCGCTGCTGTCCCCCGCCGTCACCCGGCGGGTGCTCGCCGCGGCGGCCCGGTCCCCGGTGGCGGATCCGGCCCGGCTCGCCGGGCTCACCGAACGGGAACGCGACGTCCTCGCACAGGTCGGCGCGGGGCGGTCCAACGCGGAGATCGGGGCCGTCCTGCACCTCAGCCCGGAAACCGCGCGCACCTACGTCAGCAGGCTGCTGACCAAGCTCGACGCCCGCGACCGTTCCCAACTCGTGGTCCTCGCCTACGAGAGCGGGCTCGTACGCCCGGGCGAGAGCTGACGGCGGACCTGCCCTCCGCGCGCGGCCCGGCCGAGGCCGTGCGCCTGCCGCGTCGTGGAGCCGGAAGACCGAACGGCCGTGTTCCCCCTGGGTGTTGCGGCCCGGCCAGAGCGCGTGGTCGGGCGACCTCGCGTCCCTGCCGCCGCTTCCGGTGGCGCGCGCTCCGCCCCTTCCGGCCGGTCACCTCCGTCATTCACGGGCCGCCGGGTGCAGGCCGCGTTGCATGTCCGCGTGAACCTGAAGCCGGGACGGCACCGTTGCACGGGCCCGGGTGGCGTGACACCGCTCCAGGAGTACGCGCGAGCGTGCAGCCGCCGCCCATCCCCGCATCCGCCGCCCCGCCGCGGCCCGTGAAGTGATGCGGAAGCGAACGACGATGCGGTGGCAGTCGCGGAGCCGGGTGGCAGACTAGGGGAACACGTGAAGGAACTCGGTATGTTCGGGGGACGAGGGGGAGGAAATGCCTCGGTGGAGGCCGCTACCGGAGGAACTGGACCCACAGATCCGGGAGTTCACCAGCCAACTGCGACGGCTTGTGGACCGAAGCGGAATGAGCGTCGCGACCATCGCTGACCGCACTGGCTACAGCAAGTCCTCCTGGGAGAGGTACTTGGGCGGACGGCTGCTGCCTCCCCGCGGTGCCACGCACGCGCTCGGCGACGTCACGGGCACCGACATCCGTCACCTCGAGACGATGTGGGAACTGGCCGAACGGGCCTGGAGCCGCGACGAGATGCGTCACGACGTGACCATGGAGGCGATCCGCGTCGCGCAGGCCCGCGAAGCCCTCGGCGAGTTCTGGGACGACGAGCCCGCCAAGGGCCGCAAGTGGGGCCGCAACAAGGACAAGGCCCGGGAGAAGGACAAGAATCGGGGCAAGGACCGGAACGGGCGGCGGGACGAGGGGAGCGCCGCCCCCGAAGCCGCGCCCAAGGAAGAGGAGTGGAAGGAGAAGACGGGGGAGAACTCCGTTGTCCCCGCCGAGAGTTCGCAGCAGAGGTCCTGGGACTTCTTCGCTCCGCCGTCCGCCTCCGCGATCCCGGGAGCCCGTGACGGTTCCGCGGCCGCTCCCGCGGCTCCTGCCGTGAACCGGCCGCCCATGGACGACGAGACGGCCGTGCTGCGCCCCCGTCCGCTTCCCGGCCAGGGCGGTCAGCGGCAGGGGCACGGCGGTAACCACGGCGGAGGGAGCCACGGAGGCCGAGGTGCGGGGACGGCCGGGGTGCCCTCGCAGCGGGTCGACGTGGCGTCATGGGGCACCCCCGGTGAGCACCGCGACTCCGGCAGGGCCGGGCCCTGGCGTGCGGAACCGCCCGGACCGGACCACGGCCCGCCCGCGTACCCGGGCCACGGGGCCGACGGAGCGCCGGTCGGGGACGGGGCAGACCTCCCGGGCGGCCCAGAGGGGCCCGAAGGCGGCACCCGTTCCTCGCGCGGGCGCCGAGTCGCCGCGCTTCTCGGGGGCGCGGTGGGCGTGTTCGCGGTTCTCGGTGCCGGTGTGCTGGTTTTCGGCCTGCCCGGAGGGTCGGGCAAGTCGTCCGCGTCGCCTTCGCCTTCGGCGACGAACTCGGCCCGGACCCTGCCCGCGGGCGTGAAGTGCCAGGGTGAGAGTTGCACGGGCAAGGATCCGGAGAAGATGGGCTGTGGCGGCCAGAACGTCAAGAGCAGCAACTCCGCGTTCGTCGGTCCGAGCATGGTCGAGGTGCGCTACAGCAAGGTCTGCAAGGCCGCGTGGGGCCGTATAACGGGTGCGGCGCAGGGCGACAACCTCAAGATCAGCGCGGGTGGCGAAGCGGCGAGCGACAAGGTCGGCACGACGAACGACGCCTACACGGAAATGGTCGCGGTGACCTCCGCGACCGAGGCGCGTGCCTGCGCCACTCTCGTTGCGGGTACCACGGGCTGCACGAAGGTGGACGCGTCCGGAGCGTCCGGTGCCGACGAGACGGCCGGAACGGCTGGTTCGGCCGACCCCGCCGGCACGGCGGACCCCGCGGCGACAGGCGACGTGGGTGCGCCGGGAGGCACGGGCGACGCCGAAGGCCCGGCCGGGACCGGCGACGCCGTGCGCTGACCCCGGACGACCCCCGGCTTCGCGGGCGGCACCGCTGACTTATGGGCGAATGCCGGCTCACGGGCGGGCGAGCCCTCGTGAGCGGCGCCGCCGACTCACAACTCAAGGGTCGGCGCTCGCGGTTCGCGGTTCGCGGTTCGCCGCTGACCGTTCACCGTTCACCGTTCACCGTTCACCGTTCACCGCTTACAGGTCGGCCGCCAGGACGAGCCGCCCATGACTGGCCGTTCGGCCACTGACCCCCGGGATGTCAGTGGTTGACCACTGATTCCCGGCATGTCAGCCGAGCTCGCTCATAATTCTTCTCCCGAATTTCTCATTCCGCGTCTCTCGTCCTTTCATCCCTCAAATCTCCCAATCGGTTGCTCCCCGCACCCTGTTGAAGCTGTCCGAAACTCGTTGGTGGTCGGATGAATGCGCATGCATGGCTCGTCCGATCCCGGGAAAGCGCCCTTTCAGCACCCCCCCACGGGCTGGCCATACCGGCAGCCGTCCGCGTCGTCCCTCCTTCCGCGGGCGGCTGCCGGTACGTATATGACGTCGGATAGCCTGGCGCGGGGTCTCTTGATGTAGAGAGACATCCTGAGAGACTTCCGAACACGGCAGGGCGCGTTCCCTCTGGCTTCTCCCCCTGGCTACTCCCCCTCGCTTCTCCCGAACGCTTCGCCGGGAGGGGCCCAGGGAGGACCCCGGGGAGGTGCCCAGGGAAGGACCCCGCCTCGAAACTGCCACCGCCAGGCATTACGGAGACCGCCATGACCCGCACCCCCGTCAACGTCACCGTCACCGGAGCGGCCGGCCAGATCGGCTACGCGCTGCTCTTCCGTATCGCTTCCGGCCAGTTGCTGGGCGCCGACGTGCCCGTCAAGCTGCGGCTGCTGGAGATCACACCGGCTCTGAAGGCGGCCGAGGGCACCGCCATGGAGCTCGACGACTGCGCCTTCCCCCTGCTGCACGGCATCGACATCACCGACGACCCCGAGGTGGCCTTCGACGGCACCAACGTGGGTCTCCTCGTCGGCGCGCGTCCGCGCACGAAGGGCATGGAGCGCGGTGACCTGCTCGAGGCCAACGGGGGCATTTTCAAGCCGCAGGGCAAGGCCATCAACGACCACGCGGCGGACGACGTGAAGGTCCTCGTCGTCGGCAACCCCGCGAACACCAACGCCCTGATCGCTCAGGCCGCGGCCCCGGACGTGCCCGCCGAGCGCTTCACCGCGATGACGCGCCTCGACCACAACCGCGCGCTCACGCAGCTCGCCAAGAAGACCGGTTCCCAGGTCTCCGACATCAAGAAGCTGACGATCTGGGGCAACCACTCCGCCACGCAGTACCCGGACATCTTCAACGCCGAGGTCGCCGGCAAGAACGCCGCCGAGACGGTGAACGACGAGAAGTGGCTGGCCGAGGAGTTCATCCCGACCGTCGCCAAGCGCGGCGCCGCCATCATCGAGGCCCGCGGCGCCTCTTCGGCGGCTTCCGCCGCCAACGCGGCGATCGACCACGTCCACACCTGGGTCAACGGGACGCCGGCCGGCGACTGGACGTCGATGGGCATCCCCTCGGACGGTTCGTACGGCGTCCCCGAGGGTCTGATCTCCTCCTTCCCCGTGACCTGTTCGGGCGGCTCGTACGAGATCGTCCAGGGCCTGGAGATCAACGACTTCTCGCGGCCCCGGATCGACGCGTCCGTGCAGGAACTGGCGGAGGAGCGCGACGCGGTCCGCGGTCTCGGCCTGCTCTGAGACGCCTTCAGTCGCGGATGTCCGCGCTCCGCGGCCGGACGGCCGGACGACCGGAATTCCGGACGGCCGGAAGGCCGGAAGGCCGGAGAAGCAGGGACTTCCCCGGGCTGAGCGCGTGAGCGCGAGGACACAACGGGCCCGTGCGGCAAGGGAGAACACCTCCCTGTGGCGCACGGGCCCGTCCCGTTTCCGGCCCGCTCCGTTTCCTTCCGCCGTTGCTGCCGCGGCGGTTGCCGCAGCCGCTGTCATTCCGGCTCACCACGCCTCTTCGGCTCACGGCGTCTCTTCGGCTCACGGCGTGCGCCGGCGCGGGCGGCCCGGTCGGACGGCGCTCCCGTGACGCGTCGGTGTGCCGGCCGGGGCCGCGTCGCCCGGCCCCATTTCCAACACGTCGTCATCCAAGGGCAGTTGCCGCTCACGTGGGACTCGGCAAGGTGGCCCCCGGCGTTCCCGAAGCGTTATCCACAGGGATTTTGCCGCCGTGGTCGAGGCGGCGCTCCTCGGGTATGTTCAGGACCAATCCCTGGAACAGACCTTGGGGAAATCGGGGCTACTCATGAGTTACTCATTGCGCACGCATGCTCACAGTGAGGCGACGCGTCTGCTGTGCGCCGGTGCGCGGCTGAACGCAGGATTCCGTCAGCGCGTCATCGACGAGCTGGTCGGGCATGCCGAGCGTCCCGTTCCGCCGTCGCTGGGTGTGGACGTGCGTCCCGTGCTTGCCCACGCGTTGCAGGCGCGGCGGCAGGAAATGCAGACCGCGCTCGCGCTGCTGGCCGTCTGGGCCGGCTTCTTCCTCGTCTCCGTGCTGGTGACGTGGGACGCGCTGGACGACCGGTTCGGCGGGAACTTCGACGTCCCCCTCGACGAACTCCTGTCCATGGCCCTGTTCCTGGGTGACGACCGGCTTTCGTCGGTGTCGGAGCGGCCCACCAGCTGGGTGCTCTTCTACGCGGGTGTGGTCCTCGCCCTGTGGGCGGGCCGTGCGATCGCGGGCCGGGAGACGCTGCTGTACGCGGGTGCCAGGGCGCCGCGCAAGTCCTTCAGGTCCGCGGTACGCCGCCGGCTGGGCACGGCCGTCACCTACGCCGCGCGGGCGCTGGCGGCGGGCTACTGGCTCACCGCCCTCGGCGCCGTCGCCGACAACCCCTATCCGGTCATCTTTCCGCTTCTGATGGTCGCCGTGGTCTGGCTGCACCGGATCAGGGTCACGTCCGTTCTGCGGGAGCAGCTCAGCCGCGAGACGTTCGCAACGGCGCAGCAGCCCATGCTTCCCCACTCCGAGCGGTACCGGCGCATCGGTGACGCGATCGACCGCGAACAGCACGCGCCTGCGACGCTGTACGACGCGAACCGGCCGTTCGTCGGCGCCGGTGTTCCGCACAGACCGTGGTCCTTCGCGCTGGAACTGCGGCGCAAGAAGGAGACGCTCTCCACCGAACCGGCCAACGCCGTCCCGCCCCAGGCCCATCACAGGGCGCAGGCGCATCCCACCGAACCGGCGCCGGACGGACGGACACCGGCGCACGCGCGGGAACACCCGCCGCTGCCGCCGGCGAACCACCTCTCCAGCCGTCACGTCCTCGACATGATCACCCCCCGGCTCGTGGCGCTGCGCGAGGCGACCGCGCGCACCAGCAGGGACAGCCTGCGCGCCCTGGAGATCGAGGAGTTCGTCTATCTGCCGTCCGGGGTGCGCCGCGACAGCGGCGTCTACCGGGAGGAGAACGTCCAGGAGCATCTCGCCGACGCGGCCGACGACGGTGGTGAGGCGCGCCGGCACTTCCTGCGCGTCCGGGTCGGCTCCTGGCACGAGCAGGTGGTCGTCTCGCTGCTCGTGCGCGTCCATACACAGGGCGGAATGCTGGTGCTGGAGGTCGTCCCGCACGTACTGGGGCCGGTCGCCGAGGAGTTCAGGGAGGTCGACGCCATCGTCGAGCGCCGCGCGGGGGGCGCGCTGCGTGAGGGGCTGCTCGCTTACCTCACGGCACCGGCGGCCACCGCGGCGGCTGGGATCGCCGCGGCCCGCACGCTGCTGTCGGTCTGCCGCGTCTGGCTCAGCTCCCCGGAGTACGCGGCGCCGGACGCTCCTTTGATCTCCGTACGGGAGTTGGCGAGCACGAACGAGCTGTCGCTGTTCCAGGAGATGGACGTCAGCCGGTACATCAAGACAGTCCAGGACAGGATCGCCAGCGGCGTGCGGGACGCGCTTGAACAGCGCGGCTTCCGCACCGACCGCTTCGAGCAGCAGATCGTGAACGTACGTGACGGCGGCGTCTACATCGAGGAGATGAGCGGCGGCGCCGTGGCCACGGGCGAGCACGGCAAGGCGCAGCACATGGAAGGGAGCCCGGCGTGATGCCGCCCGGCGACGAACGAGAGCGGGAAACCTCGCAGGAACCGGCGTCCGAGCCGGTCCAGGAGTTCACGGCCGGGGGCGGTGGCGGCGCCGTGCACATCGGGAACATGTCGGGGGGAGCCGTCGCCACCGGCGCGCACGGCCGGGCGACTTCGTACGGCCGGGCCGAGCCGCCGCCGCAGACGGACGAGGCGACGCTGGCGCTCCTGGAGGCGGTGCGGGCGCTGCGTGCGGACATGCGGATCCTTGCGGCCACCGACGAGACCACCGCGGTCGACGGCGAACTGGGCGAGATCGAGGGCGAGATCACTCGTACGGGCAGCGCCGGCACCGGCCGCCTCACCCGGCTCCGCGAGCGGCTGGAGACGGGCGCGAGCGCCGTCGGCATGCTCGCGTCCGCGGCCGCCGTCGTGCAGGCCGCCGCGCAGGTGCTGGGGTGAGCGACGTGAGAGGTGAGACCTGGTGATCCGTTTCGACGCCGACCAGCAGCGCTGGGTGGACCACGAGGCCGAGATCCTGAAGGCGCGGCAGCACACCGAGTCCGCGCGTCAGCAACGGACCGCGGCCAAGGGCGCGTTGGCGGTTCTCGCGGTGTGCGCGCTCGCCTTCGGCGCGTGGGCGCTGGGCTGGAAGGACGAGCCGGCTCCGCCCGACAACCGCTCGCAGGTGGTCGTCCCCGACCCGGATACCACGTCCCGGCCCGCCACGAGCGCGCCGGCGGCCGCGGGGGAGGAGTCCGCCGACCCCACCGGCGCGGCCGAGTCGAGCCCGCCGAGCGGGTTCGAGATCGCGAACGACCCGGAGGGGTTCAGCCTCGCCGTCCCGAAGGGCTGGGAGCGCCGCGCCGAGGGCCGGGAAGGCTCCCAGGCCGTCTTCTACGAGGGGCCCGGCCGCTCCAGTCAGCTTCAGGTGTTCTGGGTGGAGGACTCGGATCCGTATGAGTCGCTGGAGCTGGCGGAGGCGAACGCGGAGAAGAACAAGAGCTACGAGCGCGAATCCCTCGACCGCCTCGACGGCGGCGACGGTCCGGCGGCCCGTCTCGAGTACACCTACGACTCCGATGAGCACGGCGGTACGCGCCGCGTCATCGACCACCGCTTCGAGGCCCAGGACGGCGAGCTGTACGCGGTCATCGCGTACGGGCCGGACAAGGACGGCGCCTCGGAAGACCAGAAGGAGCTGCTCGACACGGCGCTGGCGTTCTTCTGCCCGACTGGCGTGGACTGCGGAAAGGGCGGGGAGGACGGGTCCGGCGAGACCGCAGCCCGGTGACGCGGATCGGGCGGCGGCCTCCATCCACCCCTCGCTGCCGCGCCGTTCCGCCCCGCAATCCATGCCCGGGCGGACAGGAACGCAGTACCGGCGAGGTCTTGATCGCCGCGGCCAGAACCGTCAATACCGCCCCCCACGTCATGCAAAAGAATCGGCCAGGCCTGCATCAGAATCGTTATAAAACGCTCTCAGAGGGCGTCAACCGGGCTCTTCGTCCGTCACGCGCACACTTCGGCTCGTGAGGAACCCCACTTATCTGCCGCGGACGGACATGCAAACGCCAAGACGGGGCAGGGTTCGCTCTTGCCATGTGACCAGCGCATGGCTTATTTCACAGCAGTCACGATGTGATTGTTTCGTGACACGATGCGTCATTACAGCTCGGAAGGCAGTACAGAAGGTGTCCGAAATAGAAAGCATTCATATCGACGGCGACTGGCGCTCCGCGCAGGCCGGCGGAACGCGGGAAATCCTCGACCCCGCTGACGCCACCACGCTCGCCGTCGTGGCGGAGGGCGGCGCTCAGGACACCGACGCCGCCGTCGCCGCCGCCCGCCGCGCCTTCGACGAGGGCGACTGGCCAAGGACACCGGTCGCGGAGAGGGCCGCCCTCCTCCGCCGCGTCGCGGACCTCCTCCAGCGCGACCGCGAGGAGATAGGCCTCACCGAGTCACGGGATGCGGGCAAGACGTGGGAAGAGGGCCGGGTGGACGTCGACGACGTCACCGCGGCCTTCCGCTATTTCGCCGACCTCGTCACCGGCGAATCGGCCGGCCGCGTCGTCGACGCCGGCGACCCGGACGTGCACAGCGTCGTCGTGCACGAGCCCGTCGGGGTCTGCGCCATGATCACGCCCTGGAACTACCCGCTGCTCCAGGCCAGTTGGAAGATAGCCCCGGCGCTGGCCGCCGGCAACACCTTCGTGATCAAGCCCAGCGAGATCACCCCCATGACCACGATCCACCTGGTGAAGCTGCTTGCCGAGGCCGGCCTCCCGCCGGGCGTCGCGAACCTGGTCACCGGGCCCGGCGACCCCGTGGGCGCCCGCCTGTCCGAGCACCCCGACGTGGACCTCGTCTCCTTCACGGGCGGTCTCGTCTCCGGGACGAAGGTCGCCCAGGCCGCCGCCCCCGGAGTGAAGAAGGTGGCGCTGGAGCTCGGCGGCAAGAACCCCAACGTTGTCTTCGCCGACGCCTGTGCCACCGACGAGGGTTTCGACACCGCCGTCGACCAGGCCCTCAACGCCGCCTTCATCCACAGCGGTCAGGTCTGCTCCGCCGGTGCCCGCCTCATCATCGAAGAGTCCGTGCGGGAGCGCTTCGTCACCGAGCTCGCCGCCCGCGCCCGGCGCATCCGCCTTGGCCGCGGCACCGAGAAGGGCGTCGAGTGCGGGCCGCTGGTCTCCGCGCAGCAGCTGGCCAAGACCGAAGCGTACGTGGCGTCCGCGCTGGACGAGGGTGCCGTGCTGCGCAGCGGCGGGGAGCGGCCCGAACCGTCCGAGGTGCGGCCGGCCGACGGCTACTTCTACTCACCGACGATCCTCGACAACTGTCACCGGCGCATGAAGGTGATCCGGGAGGAGACCTTCGGGCCTATCCTCACCGTCGAAACCTTCCGGACCGAGGACGAAGCGGTGGCGCTGGCGAACGACACCGAATACGGGCTCGCCGGCGGCGTCTTCTCCGCGGACACCGCGCGTGCCCGCCGCGTCGCGGCCCGTCTGCGCCACGGCACCGTGTGGATCAATGACTTCCACCCCTACCTGCCGCAGGCCGAGTGGGGTGGATTCGGCAAGTCGGGCGTGGGCCGTGAGCTGGGCCCGCACGGACTCGCCGAGTACCGCGAGACCAAGCACGTGTACGAGAACCTGCGTCCCCGACCGGTCCGCTGGTTCTCCGGCTGACGGAGCAGCCGCACCATGCCCGCCTCGTCCTCTCCGTCCCGACGCGTGAATCCCGAGGAGCGCAACACGGAAATGTCCAGAGACATATCCACCTACGACTACGTCATAGTCGGCGGCGGTACCGCCGGGTCGGTGATCGCCTCACGGCTCACCGAGGACCCGGACGTCACCGTCGCCCTCATCGAGGGCGGTCCGTCCGACATCGACCGGCCCGAGGTGCTCACACTGCGCCGCTGGCTCGGTCTGCTCGGCGGCGAGCTCGACTACGACTACCCCACCACCGAACAACCCCGGGGCAACTCGCACATCCGGCACAGCCGGGCGAAGGTGCTCGGCGGCTGTTCATCGCACAACACCCTGATCTCCTTCAAGCCGCTGCCGTCCGACTGGGACGAGTGGGAGGCCGGCGGCGCCAAGGGCTGGGGTGCCGCCGCCATGGATCCCTACTTCGCCAAGCTGCGCAACAACGTCGTGCCGGTCGGCGAGCAGGACCGCAACGACATCGCCCGTGACTTCATCGCCGCGGCCAAGGACGCCCTGGACGTCCCGGAGATAGACGGTTTCAACAAGCAGCCGTTCCACGAGGGCGTCGGCTTCTTCGACCTCGCCTACCACCCGGAGACCAACAAGCGCTCCTCGGCGTCCGTCGCCTACCTCCACCCCCACATCGAGGCCGGTGACCGCCCGAACCTCGACATCCTCCTGGAGACCTGGGCGTACCGGCTCCAACTGGAGGGCAACAAGGCGACCGGCGTGCACGTCCGCGGCAAGGACGGCGCGGAACGGCTGATCTCCGCGGCGAGCGAAGTGCTGGTCTGCGCAGGGGCCGTGGACACCCCGAGGCTGCTGATGCACTCGGGCATCGGTCCGAAGGCGGACCTGGAGGCGCTCGGTCTTCCCGTCACGCACGACCTGCCGGGCGTCGGGGAGAACCTGCTCGACCACCCCGAGTCGGTGATCGTCTGGGAGACGGACGGGCCCATCCCCGACAACTCCGCGATGGACTCCGACGCGGGGCTCTTCCTGCGCCGGGACCCGGAGTCGGCCGGACCCGACCTGATGTTCCACTTCTACCAGATCCCCTTCACCGACAATCCCGAGCGGCTGGGCTACGAACGGCCCCCGCACGGCGTGTCGTTGACGCCGAACATCCCCAAGCCGCGCAGCCGCGGGCGCCTTTACCTCACCTCTGCCGACCCGGCCGACAAACCGGCCCTGGACTTCCGGTACTTCACGGACGAGGACGACTACGACGGCCGCACACTCGTCGACGGCATCAAGGCCGCCCGGCAGGTCGCCGGCACCGAGCCGTTCGCCGGCTGGCTCAAGCGAGAGGTGTGCCCCGGCCCCGACGTCACCTCCGACGCGGACATCAGCGAATACGCCCGCAAGGTGGCCCACACCGTCTACCACCCCGCCGGCACCTGCCGCATGGGCGCCCACGACGACGCCCTCGCCGTCGTCGACCCCCAGCTGAAGATCCGCGGACTGGAGGGCATCCGCGTCGCGGACGCCTCCGTCTTCCCCACCATGCCCGCGGTCAACCCGATGATCGGTGTGCTGATGGTCGGGGAGAAGGCCGCTGACCTCATCCGATCCGATCGACCCGCTACGACTACGGCACCGGGAGGTGTTGCGTGATGTCCGAGACCCACGAGTCCGCCCCGGCCAGCCCGGTGTTCTCCGTCCGCAATCTGTGGAAGGTGTTCGGACCCAAGGCACATCGGGTGCCCGGCGACAAAGAGCTCGCCGGGCTCTCCGCCGCCGAACTGACCAAGCGCACCGGCTGCACCGCCGCCGTCCGCGACGTCTCGTTCGACGTACGCAAGGGCGAGGTCTTCGTCGTCATGGGCCTCTCCGGCTCCGGCAAGTCGACGCTCGTACGCTGCCTCACCCGCCTCATCGAGCCGACCTCGGGCGTGCTCGAAATGGACGGCGAGGACGTGCGCGCCATGGACAAGCACCGCCTGCGCGAACTGCGCCGCCACCGCACCGCCATGGTCTTCCAGAACTTCGGCCTGCTGCCGCACCGCACGGTGACCGACAACGTCGCCTACGGCCTGGAGATCCAGGGAATGTCGAAGCAGCAGCGCCGCGCCAAGGGCCTCGAGATGGTCGAGAAGGTCGGCCTCACGGGCCTCGGCGACCGCCGCCCCGTACAGCTCTCCGGTGGTCAGCAGCAGCGCGTCGGGCTGGCCCGCGCCCTCGCCGTCGACCCCGAAGTGCTGCTGTTCGACGAGCCGTTCAGCGCTCTCGACCCGCTGATCCGCCGCGACATGCAGGAGGAGGTCATCCGCCTGCACCGCGAGGAGGGGCGGACGATGGTCTTCATCACGCACGACCTGTCCGAGGCGCTGCGTCTGGGCGACCGGATTCTTCTGATGCGCGACGGAGAGATCGTGCAGCTCGGCACCCCCGAGGAGATCGTCGCCAACCCCGCCGACGACTACGTCCGCGACTTCGTCCGCGACGTCCCCCGCGAGCAGGTCATATCCGTGCGCCGTGCCATGCGTCCCGCCGAGAAGGCCGAGGCCGATCGCGGCGCGGACGTCTCGCCGGACACGCTGGTCTCCGACGCGATCGAGGCCGTCGCCCGCAGCGGCGAGAACCTCCGCGTCGTCGACGGCGGACGGACCATAGGCGTCATCGACCACGCCTGCCTGCTCAACGTCGTCGCGGGTCTCGACGGCGGCGACACCGACGAGGACGGCAAGGGCGACCCGGGCAGGGACAAGGAGGTGGCCGCCGTATGAGCACCCGCTTCGCAGCGCCCGCCGCACGGCAGGGCCGCCCCGCGGACGAGAGGGGGAAGGTGAGGCCGGCGTGAGCACTCCCACCATTCCCGAACAGGGCGAACAGCGGGCAACCGGCATTCCCCCGCAGGAGCAGCCGGAGAAGCGGCCGGAGCAGCAGAAGACCCCCGGCACACTCGGGGCACTCGCCGGCAACCCGAAGCTGCTCGTGCTGCTTCTCGCTGCGCTGGTCGTCGTCGTCAGCGCGGCGGTCAGCGGCTCGGGTATCTGGCCCGCGAGCTGGACCGTCGACATCAAGTCGCCCCTGGACGACCTCGACAACTGGCTCGTCGACAACCGCGAGACGAGCCCGATCTTCCTCTATTTCCTGCTGCACATCAGCAACGGCGCCGAGAGCTCCGTGGACGCCATCGTCAGTCTGTTCGACGCGATGGGCTGGGTGGGCGTCACCGTCGTCGGCACTCTCGTCGGCTGGGCGGCCGGAGGCTCCGACCTCTCGCGCCGCGCGTTGCGCACAGGCGCCACCACGCTCGGCGTCTTCGTCGCCTGCGGCGTGCTGAACATGTGGCAGGCCACGATGGAGACGCTGGCCCTGATGACGGTCGCCGTCTTCGCCGCCGCCCTGCTCGGTTTCCTGCTGGGGCTCGGAGCCGGCCTCTCGGACCGCATCGAGAGGCTGCTGCGCCCGGTCTTCGACACGATGCAGGTCATGCCGGCGTTCGCGTATCTGCTGCCCCTGCTGCTGATGTTCGGTGTCGGTGTTCCCTCCGCGCTCATCGCGACCGTCATCTACGCGGCTCCGCCGATGGCCCGCCTCACCTCGCTCGGGCTGCGCAGCGCCGACCCCGCGGCGCTGGAGGCCTCCGCGTCCCTGGGGTCGAGCTCCTGGCAGCGACTGTGGACGGCGCGGCTGCCGCTGGCACGGAAGCAGATGATGCTCGGCCTCAACCAGGCGATCATGATGTGCCTGTCGATGGTCGTCCTCGCCTCCCTCATCGGTTCGGAGGGTCTGGGCGACGAGATCTACCAGGCGCTCGGCAGCCTCGACGTCGGGACGGCCCTCACCGCGGGCATCGCCGTCGTGCTGATCGCCGTGCTGCTGGACCGCACGACCGCCGCTGCGGGCGAGCGGCTGGACGCCACCGTGACCGTCGGCGCGACAAGCCTCATGAGGCGCGTGCGAATGGCCGTGTGGGGACTGGTCGTCGTCCTGATCGGCGTGTTCTCCGCGATCGGCGCCTCCCTGGGCGAGCGCGAGTGGCCGGAAGCGTGGACGGTGGACGTGACCCGTCCCCTGCAGGGGGCCGTGGACTGGCTCACCGGCGCGATCGGGCACGGCGTCCCGCTGCTGGGCGGAACGGAAGTGTGGGCCAAGGGCTTCACGGTCTATGTGCTCAACCCGCTGCGCACGGGCCTGGAGACCACCCCGTGGTGGGCGCTGGTGCTTCTGGTCGCGGCCATCGGCTGGATCGTCGGCACCTGGCGGGCCTCGCTGACCGGCGCCATCTGCCTCGGTCTGGTCGGCGTGATGGGCCTGTGGGACAAGTCGATGGACACCTTCTCCCAGGTGATCGCGGGTCTCGTGGTGACCATGCTCATCGGGATCGTGCTCGGCGTCCTCACGGCGCGAGTCCAGCGCGTCGAACGGATGATGCGTCCCGTGCTCGACACGATGCAGACGATGCCGCAGTTCGTGTATCTGATCCCGGTGATCGCACTCGTCGGCCTCAGCCGCAGCGCCGGAATCATCGCGGCCGTCATCTACGCGTGCCCGGCCGTCATCCGCATCACCGCGCAGGGTCTGCGCTACGTCGACCCCGCGGCGATGGAGGCGTCCCGATCGCTCGGTGCGACGAGCAGGCAGCAGCTCTTCGGCGTCCAGCTGCCGCTGGCCCGCAAGTCGCTGCTTGTCGGCGTCAACCAGGGTGTGGTGCTGGTGCTTTCGATGGTCGTCATCGCCGGCCTGATCGGCGGCGGCGCCCTCGGCTACGACGTCGTGCAGGGCCTGTCCAAGGGCAACCTCGCCCAGGGCCTGCCCGCGGGTATCGCCATCGTCTGTCTCGGCATCATGCTCGACCGGATCTCCCAGCCTGCAGGTGAGCGGCGCAGTGAGTAACCGGCACCCCCAGAAACGCACCCCCCACCCGACGGAACCCTCTACCCCGAGAAGAGAAATCAGGTCACGCACATGAAGAACAAGCAGATACGCAACACGGTCGTCGCCGGAATCAGCATCCTCGGCGCGCTCACCCTCACCGCCGGCTGCGGCAAGGCCGACACGAGCAGTGGGGGAGGCAAGGACGACAAGGTCGTCCTCGCTGAACCGTCATGGGTCGGTGCGCAGGCGAACGCCGCGGTCGTGAAGAAGCTCCTGGAGGACGAACTCGACGTCAAGGTCGAGGCCAAGCAGATGGACGAGCCCGTCGCCTTCGACGCGCTCGACAGCGGCAAGGCCTCCGCGATCCTCGAGGACTGGCACGGCGTACCGAAGAAGGAAAAGAAGTACGTCGAGGAGAAGAAGACCGTCGTCTCCGGCGGCGACCTCGGTGTCGTCGGGCACATCGGCTGGTTCGTGCCGAAGTACTACGCGGACAAGCACCCTGACATCAAGGAATGGAAGAACCTCAACAAGTACGCCAAGGACTTCCGCACGTCCGAGAGCGGCGACAAGGGTCACTTCATCGGTGCCGCCCCGTCGTACTCCCAGCACGACAAGGAACTGATCAAGAACCTCAAGCTCGACTTCAAGCACATCCCCAGCGGCGCCGAAGCGGCGCAGCTGAAGGAGATCCAGCGGCTCTACGACGCCAAGAAGCCGTTCCTCACCTACTGGTGGGAGCCGCAGTGGATGAACAACAAGATCGACATGGTCGAGATCGAACTGCCGAAGCACACGCCGGGCTGTGAGGAGCCGGCGGCGAAGGCCAAGTGCGGCTACGAGACCAACCAGCTCGAGAAGTTCCTCAACGCGGACTTCGCGAAGAGCAACAGCCCCGCCGCGCAGTTCATCAAGAACTTCAAGTGGACGACCAAGGACCAGAACGAGGTCGCGGGTGACATCGCCGGCAAGAAGATGAAGCCGGAGGACGCCGCCGAGAAGTGGATCAAGGCGAACAAGGCCACCTGGCAGAAGTGGATCCCGAAGAAGTGACGTTGCCGCGTCACCGCTGAGGGACACACTCCCGCGACGGGCCGGGGCACCGCTCAGGGTGTCCCGGCCCGCTCGTGTTGCTGCCTGCTGCCTGCTGCCTGCTGTCCGCCGTCCGCCGTCCGCTGTCCGCCGTCCGGCGGCCGCCGGGCAGTGGGCTGTCGCCGCACAGCGGACATCCGGTAGCAGCCCGCTCCGGCCCGTCGTCACGCGTCGCGCAGACTCCCGGCCAGTTCCTGCACCGCCGCTCTCGCGAGGTGCGCGAGCCCGCCTCCGAAAGTGATGCGGGAGGCACCCGCCGCGCCGAGTTCGCGCGGCGACGGCCCGCCGCCCACCGGGGCCCACGCGTTGAGCGGAACCTTCAACTCCGCTGCCAGCACGCCGATGTCGCCGAGCGGCGCCTTCATCGGATACACGCACTCGGCGCCCGCCTCCACGTACAGCCGCCCGCGTTCAAGGGCGTCGGCCAGGGGGTCGGCGGAACCCCGCAGGTAGCTGTCGATGCGGGCGTTGACCAACAGCCGCCCGCCCGCGGCCTCGTGCACCTGTGCCAGGAAGTCCGCCTGCCGCCGTGGCTCGACCAGTTCCCCGCCCTCCGAGTCCTCCAGGTTGCAGCCGACGGCGCCGCTCTCCAGCAGCCGTTCGACGATCTGCTCCGGCGGCAGTCCGTAACCTCTCTCGATGTCCGCGGTGACCGGCACGTCCACCGCTCGTACGATCCTGCTGATCGCGGCGAACATCTCGTCGGCCGGGGTGTCGCCGTCCGCGTGGCCCAGCGAGGCCGAGACCCCGTGGCTGGGCGTGGCGAGCGCCTCGAATCCCGCCTCCGCGAAGATGCGTGCGCTCGCCGCGTCCCACGGGCCGGGCAGCACGAGGGGATCGCCCGTTGAGCGGCCCTGATGCAGCGACCGCAGCCGTGCGACGCCGTCGTCCCCCGTCCTCCCCTCCACGTTCCCGCCCGTGTTCGCACTCACCGCTCGCTCCTCTTCGCTGCGAGCCCGGCGGGGACCGCGCGGGTCGCCACCTGGAAGCGGTTCCAGGCGTTGATGGCCACGATCTGGGCGATGAGACGGGCGAGTTCGGCCTCGTCGAAGTGCCGTGCGGCCCGCTCGTACACCTCGTCGGGCACGGAACCGCCGGCCAGGTCGGTCATCGCCTCGGTCAGCGCGAGCGCCGCCCGCTCCCGCTCGGAGTAGACGCCCTGGTCGCCGAGCTCCTCCCACGCGGAGAGCAGGTCCAGGCGCAGCTGTGTCTCGCCGGCCTCGCGGGCGTGCGTGAGATGCATGTCCAGACAGAAGGCGCACTTGTTCAGCTGGGAGGCGCGGATTTTGACCAGAGCGGCCACGGCCGGGTCCAGACCGTCGGACGCGGCCGACTGAAAGGCGGACATGGTCCGGTAGATGTCGGGGGCGACCCGGAAGAGCTCCATCCTGGGCCGGGGGGCCTGAGTCCGCGCACCGTCCGTGTGCGCGTGTGCCGTCGTCGTCATGCCGCAGACTCTACGGGCGGACACCGACACTCATCTCCGTACTTTTCAGAGCCCCGAAGACACTTGGCGCCGCGCGGAGGGGAGGGGTGTGCCGGAGCAGACGGGGCGCCCGGCTCCGCCGATGCGACCGGGCCCGCGCCGGACCGTCCGGCTCATGCCGACTTCGAGGCCAGTTGGACGAGAGTGACGTCGGGGTCGGCGCCCACCCGCACCGGCGGGCCCCAGGCGCCGGCGCCGCGCGTGACGTACAGCTGTGTGTCGCCGTACCGTTCCAGTCCCGCCACCGTCGGGTTGGCGAGCGCCGCCGCCAGGTGGAAGGGGAAGATCTGCCCGCCGTGGGTGTGCCCCGACAGCTGGAGGTCCACGCCGTACTCGACCGATTCGTGGATCTGCACGGGCTGGTGCGCGAGGAGTACCGAGGCGCGTGCGGTGTCGCGGTCGCCGAGCGCCTTCTCGAAGTCCGGCCCCTCGCCGCTGTCTTCGCCGCGTACGTCGTTGACTCCCGCCAGATCGAAGCCGGGCAGCTCCACCCGCGCGTTCTCCAACGGGTGCACGTCCAGCTCGCGCAGGTGGTCCACCCAAGCCCGGGCGTCGCCGAAGTACTCGTGATTGCCGGTGACGAAGAACGAGCCGTGCCGCGAGCGCAGTTGACGCAACGGTGCGGCGGCCGGCCCGAGGTCCTCGACGGTCCCGTCGACGAGGTCGCCGACGATCGCGACGAGATCGGGCTGTGCGCCGTTGATCGTGCGGACGATGCGCTCGGCGTGGGAGCGCCCCAGAACCGTGCCGAGATGGATGTCGCTGACGACGGCGATGCGGTAGCCGTGCGCGGAGCGCGGCAACTTGGCGAGCGGTACGGTGACGCGCTTGAGCGTGGGCCCGTCGAGCAGGTTCCAGGCGCCCGCGCCGACGGTTCCGGCCGCGGCGAGGGTGGCACCCGCGGCGACCGTACGGGCCACGAACAGTCTCCGTGAGGTCGCCTGCGGGCCGCCGGCGCTTCCGGGGCCGCCGGTACTTCCGGGACGGCGGGCGCTTCCGGGGCCGCCGGCACTGCCGGGACCTCCGGGCTGCGGGGGTGTGGCGGGCCGCGCGGCCCCCCTTCCGTCCGCTGCTTCCGCATCCGTCGCGCCGGTGACCATCACGGCCGCCGCACTGTCCGGACTCTCGTCCCGCGCACCCCGGTCCTCCCCGGAGGGCACCTGCGACGCCGCTCCACGCTCCGTGCCGGAAGCACCCGCGGCCGCCGCGCGGCGCTCCAGCACACGACGGAGCAGCGGCCGCACGGCCTCCCCGACGGCGAGGGCCATCAGCAGATACAGCAGCAGCGCCAGCCACAGGTAGCCGGGCCACGCCAGCATCTGCTGCAGAGCGAAGGGCGCTTCGCTGCGCCCCACAACGACGTTCGTGACCACCAGTACGGGCAGCACGAACGCCAGGAACGTCCCCGTACGACGCCACACGCTGCCGGGGCGCGCCACGTCACGTACGAGCCGGCGCCACAGGTACCAGTGCGCGAGCCCGACCAGAACGATCACCGTCGCTGCGATGAGCAGGAAGACCACGGCCACAGTCCGTCACCCCCTCATTCGCCGGGTCTTGCCCGCAGGGCCCGCAGCCCGCGCAGGCCGAGGACGCCGATCGCCGTGCCCAGCAGGAAGGACACGACCGCCAGCACCAGATGAACCCAGAAATAGCCCGTCGGTTCGCCTGCGCCGTCGAAGGCCAGCCCGCTGCTGTCCTTCCAGAGGTTCTTCACGAAGGTGATCCAGACGGTCCAGGACCACACCCCGAAGGCCAGCAGGAACCAGGACACGCGGCGGCTGAGGACGAGGGGACGCGTGGAGGGCGGCGAGGAGCGTGTGTCCGCAGACTGACTCATGGGGTCAAGTATGTCTGTCGGCCTGAACAAGCAGCCCGGGAGGGCCGCCTTACCCGGCGCACCGCCCGCGCGTGCCGGGGCCCCGCAGATCCTTCTCACGTGCCGCCCGTGCAGAGCACCGCCGCGGAGCTTCGCCCCGCGGCGGGCGCACTGGCTCCCTGCGGTGCGGTGCGGTGCGGTGCGGTTGGTTCGGTGCGGTGCGGTTGATTCGGTTCGGTGCGGTTCGGACGGAGGAGGGCGGGCCCCGGACCCTTCGGTGACGCCCGGACACCGGCAGGCTCAGAGAGCGTCCACCGCGCTCACCTTCCAGCTCCCCGCCGTGGGCACCATCGTCAACCGGACCCGGTTGAGGTCCACTCGAGGGCTCTTGGCCTGCGTGTTCTTGGTGACCTGGTTCATGAAGAGCAGGACGACGACCCGGTCCGGGGAGGCCGTGACCACCGAGGCGGCCGGGGTTCCGCCGGAGCGGGGTTCGGCGACCGTGGCGGTGACCTCGCCCTTGTACTTCTTCGCGGTCGGGCCCACCACCTTCTCGGTCGTCTTCGCGTACTCCTTGTGGAAGCCGCCTGTGAGATGGGTGCGGGCCTTCGCGAAGTCCCGGTCCAGATGCTGGTAGCGGTAGCTGAGGATGTCCGGGGCGGCCTTGCGGGCGGCGGCCAGTGCCTGCGCCCGCGCTTCCCGCGCGCCCTCGCCGGAATGCTGGAGCCGGCCGAGCAGCGCCGCCGAGACCAGGCCGACGACGACGAGTGCGGCGAGCAGGGCCACGCGCGTGCCGCGCCCGCGCCGCTGCCGCCCCTCCGCGCGCTCCGGGGCCTTCCGGGCCTGCCGCACCTTCGGTGACGGCTTCGCGCGCGGTGCCTTCGCGTCGGCGGCGACGGCGAGCGGTTCGTCACTCTCCTCGGTCCGCGCACGTTCGGCCCGCTTGGCCGCCGCACGGGCGGCGGCGGCGACAGCGCGGTTGCGGCTCGCGCCGGACCCGTTGCGAGTACGGACGGATGACTTCGCCATTGGTCCTCCTCTCCTTTCTGCCCGTCAGGACACGAACTCGACGTTCGAGGTGAGCCAGCGTCCGCCCTCTTGCACGAGGTCGAGCTGCAAGCGGTAGTTGCGGGTCTCCCCCTTGGGCGTGGAGACGTTCTTCACCGTGCTGTCGGCGACGACCAGCACCCGCGCCGACTTGTCGTCGGCCCGGACGACCCCCGCCTCCAGGACCTGCCCCTTGGAGACCGACTTGTTCTGGGTGACGAGTTGCGTCAGCTCCTCCGTCTGCGCGGAGAACTGCTTCTTGAACCGGCCGGTGGCGCCTTGCAGGACGTTCCTGCTGTCCGCCTCGTAGGTCTTGTAGTGAAGCGATGTGAAGTTCACCGCTGTCTGCCGTGCGGCGGAGAGGACGTCCTGCCGGCGCTGTTCCTCCTGGTGCTGTCCGTAGAGCTGGTAGCCGAAGTAGCCGGACAGCGCGAGCAGCGCGCCCGCCGCGGCCACGAGCGCTGCGGTGATCGCCCGCCCGGTGCCGTCCAGGCGGCTGTCCAGCCGGGCGGCTATGCGGCCGGCCGCGAAGGTCATGCCATGGGTCCAACGAGCAGCCATTGCCAGGAGTCCTTTCCGAACGTGCTCTGTCCCCCGCCCGAGGTACCGATCCGAACGGTCCGTCCGTCCGGTCCGCGGACCGCTCCGGTCTCCGGGTCGTAGGGGCTGACCTGCGCCGCGGTCCGGTCAGCCGTACCTGCGCCGGCGCTGCCCGACCCGGAGGGCCGCGGGGAGTTCTGCGCTCCCCGGACGCTGGTGCCGCTGCCGCGCGGCGCCGTGCAGCGGGCGTCGGTGTTGGCGGGCCGCTCGCTGGTGTCCGAGGGGTCACGGCGCTTCGTGCCCTCGTACCCCTGCCGGCACGCCGGCGGGTCGTCGGCGTTGACGACCAGCCCGAAGTGCGTGGTGCCGTCACCGGGGACGACGGTCTTGCTCCCCGCGACGGTGAGCGGGAACGCGACGAGCAACTGTTCCATCCCCGGCAGCCGGGCCGAGGTGATCTGGCCGCCGCTGATGAGGTTGCCGATCAGCAGGGGCAGTGCCGACTCGTTGGCCTTGACCAGGGAGTTGATCTGCGGTGCGGCCGTCTGACCGTTCTTCAGCAGTTTCCGGAAGTCCCCGTCCCCGGACTTGACGTCGCCGCTGAGGAGCGCCAGGTCGCGGGAGAAGGATTTGATCGCCGACCCCTTGTCCACCTGCGTCTTGAGCACGGTCTCGGAGTTTTCGATCAGCGAGATCGTCTGCGGCAGTGACGCTGTTGCGGCCTTGACCAGCTTGTCGCCCGAGTCGACCGTCCTCCCCAGGGCCGGTCCCGTTCCGGCGAAGGCCTTGCCCAGCTCGTCGACCGTGACGCGCAGGTCCTTCTTGCCGACGGAGCGGGTGAGACGGTCCAGGCTGCGGATCATTTCCGTCGTGGGGAGCGGCACCCGCGTGTCCCGGCGGGCGATGGTGCTGCCGTCCTTCAGGTAGGGGCCGTTGCCGGTGCGGGGCTGGAGGTCGACATGCTGCTCGCCGACCGCGGAGCGGCTGGCCACCACGGCGAGCGAGTCGGACGGGATGCGCGGACCGTCATCGAGCCGCATCTCGACGGCGACACCGTCAGGTCCGGACAGCTTCAGTGCTCCCACGCGGCCCACGGGCACCCCGCGGTAGGTGACCTCGGCACCCTTGAAGATCCCGCCCGAGTCGGCGAACCGGGCCCGCACGGTGTAGCCCCGGTCCGTGAGGCGGTCGGCCAGTCCGGCGTACTCGGCTCCGACGTAGGAGACACCGGCGACGGTGATGGTGGCGAAGGCGATGAGCTGGGCCGTGACGGTACGGGTGAGCTTCACGGGTACATCCCCCCTGTCATGAGCCGGACGAGGGACGCGGAGACCCCGTTCCCGTAGCGGGGCCGCCCGTCGTGGTCCCGGTAGGAGATGGGGTCGCCGGTGCACAGCGGCGGGCACAGGGCTCCGTCTCCGCCGCCGTCTCCGCCGCTCCCGTCTCCGGGCAGGTCCGGGACGTCGGGCACGTCGGGCACGTCGGGCACATCGGGTGTGCCGGGGAGATCCGGCAGCTTCGGGCTTCCGGGGCGGGGCTTCCTCGGCTTCTTCTTCCTGTCGGTGAGATTGCCGTAGACGCTGTCGAAGTCGAGGTCGGCCGTCATCTTCATGTTGACGTAGTCGCCCTTGACCGCGTCCGCGGCGTTGCGCGGGAAGGGATAAGTGGTCAGCAGCTCCAAGGAGTTGGGCAGGTCGCTGCCGGCCTTGTTCAACTGCCGGAGAATCGGAGCCAGATGCCGCAGGTTCGCGACCGTGTCGTCGCGGGACGCGTTGACGACCCGGGTTCCGGTCTTCCCCAGTTCCGACATGGAGGTCAGCATCTTCGTGAGCTTGCGCCGCTCGTCGGCCAGCACCTTCAGGGCCGGTGGAAGGGTGTCCACCGCGGTGCCGACCGTCTTGCGCTCCCGCTTCATCCGCGCGGACAGTCTGTCGATCCCCTTCAGGGCACGCACGATCTCGTCGCGCTGCTTGTCGAGGCCGCCGACGAACTTGTCGAGCTGCTTGAGGAGGGACCTGACGCGGTCCTCCCGGCCGTCGAGGGCGTGATTCAGCTCCGTGGTGATGATCTTCAGCTGGGCCACGCCGCCGCCGTTCAGCAGCGCCGACAGGGCGGAGAGCACCTCTTCGATCTCGGCGCCGGAGCCGCTTCGCGACAGCGGGATCACCGCTCCGTCCCGGAGCCTGCCGTGCGGTTGCTTCACGCCCCCGGGCTCGGCCAGCGCCACGTACTTCTCGCCGAGGATGCTCGTCTGGCGCACCGAGGCGACGGCGTTGCCCGGCAGCTTCACGTGGTCGGCCACCCGCAGCCGGGCCCGTGCGTGCCAGCCGTCCAGCTGGATCTTCTCCACGGCGCCGACCGTGACGTTGTTGACCTTCACGGTGGACTGCGGCACGAGATCGAGCACGTCCCGGAACTCGACGGTGACGCGGTAGGCGTCGTCGTCGGCAGCGGCGCCGCCGGGCAGCGGCACGTCGTAGAGCCCGCTGAACGTGCAACCCGACATCAGCGATCCGGTGAGACCCCAGACGACGGCCCTCCTGACGGCTCTGTGCGCTGCGTTCCGCGGCGCACTGTGCGCTGTGCTGTTCACGGCGTTCATGCACGGTCCTCCAGGATTCCGCCGAGGGACCGGTCCATACGGGGCTTCTCCACCTTCGGGGCACCGGCCGCAGGCAGCTCGGGAAGCGAGTCGAAGAGGTCCTTCAGATCCCCGCAGTCGGTCTTCGGGTCGGCCGTCTTCAGCAGGGAGCACAGCACGGCGTCCGGATCCTGCGCCTGTTCGGCGTTGTTCCGGGTGTCGAGCGTGCCCGAGGACGGGTTGTACGCCTCCTTCAGGTTGGACAGTGCGGTGGGAGAGGCGTCCATCAGCTCCTCAAGGGCGCTGCGCTGCTTGACGAGTACGCGGGTCACCTTGCTCAGGCCCCGTACGTTGGAGCTGAGCGACTTCTTGTTCTCCTTGATGAAGCCGGACACGTCCCGCAGTGCGATCGCGAGGTACCGCACGGCAGCGACCAGGTCCTTCCGCTCCCCGGCGAGCGTCTTCGACGCCTTGGCCAGGCTGTCGTTGAAGGACCGTACGCTGTCGTCGTCGGCTGCGAGGGCGGCCGTGAAGACCTGCAGGTTCCGGATCGAGCCGAACATGTCGCCCCGCCCGTCGGAGAGTGTCGTCAGGGCTTTCGACAGGTCGTGGACCGTGCGGTTGACCTGCTTGCCCTGGCCGTCCAGGTTGTCCGCGCTGACACCCAGGAGCCGGGAGAGCGAGCCGTCCTTGTTGGCCCCCTTGGGGCCCAGCGCCTCGGACGTCATGTGGAGGCTGTCGTAGACGCGGTCCAGCTCCACCGGCTCGGCGGTGCGGTTCTGGGGGATGACCGCGCCGTCGGGCATCGCCGGGCCCTTGCGGTAGACGGGCAGGAGCTGCACGTAACGGTCGCTGACGACCGAGGAGTTGATGATCGCCGCCTCGGCGTCGGCGGGGATCTTGCGGTCGGCGGGGAACTCGAGGCGCACGCGAACCCGCTCGCCCTGCGGGGTCACGTCTTTGACCTCGCCCACCTTGACTCCCAATATCCGCACGTCGGACCCGGGGTAGATGCCGACGGTGCGGCTGAAGTAGGCGGTGACGTTCTTGGGGTCGCTCCGGGGCCAGAGCACGATCACCGCCGCGGCCGTCACCACCAGCGCCACGGCGAGCGCAAGGGCGGAGCGCGGGTCGGTGCGCACACGGCGCAGTGAGCCGAGCGCGGCAGGCAGAGGCTTCATCGGGACCCTCCCGGCTTCACGTCGGGGCCGCCGCGGGGTTTCCCGGGCACGGCGACCAGGTTCTGCACGTACGAGTCGAACCAGGGCCCGTTCCCGAGGGTGTTGGCGAAGACGCGAGAGTAGGGGCCGAGCAGTTCGGCGCTGCGGTCGAGGCTCTTCTGGTTGCGTTCGAGCATCCGCACCACGGTGTTCAGACGGGATAGCGCGGGGCCTATCTGCTCGCGGTTGTCCTTCACCAGGCCGGAGAGCTGGACGCTCATCCGCACCGCGTTCTTCAGCAGCGAGTGGATGACCTTCCGCCGGGCGCTGATCTCCTTGAACAACTTGTCTCCGTCATCGACGAGTCGGGTGAAGTCCCCCGACCGCTCGGCCAGGACGCCGCTGACGCCCTTGGCGTGCCGGAGCAGTTCACGCAGCTTCTCGTCGCGGGAGGAGACCGTCCGCGACAGCTTCGACAGGCCCTTGACGGAGGCCCGGACCTCCGCCGGCGAGTCCTTGAAGGTGGCGGAGAGCGTGTCCATGGACTTGGCCAGCCGCTTCTTGTCGATCTTCTCCGAGGTGGTCGTCAGATCGCTGAACGCCTCCACCACGTCGTAGGCGGGGGTGGTGCGGGAACGCGGGATCGTGCTGCCCTCCGGCAACTGCCCCCGGCCGTCCGGTTCGAGCGCGAGGTATTTCGCGCCGAGGATCGTCTTGACGCGGATGGCGGCCCCGGTGCGCGTGCCCAGCGCGGGGTCGCCCCTGAGCCGGAAGGCCACCCGGACGTGGTCGTCGTCGAGCGCCACCTCGTCGACCTTGCCGACCTTCACCCCGGCGATGCGGACCTCGTCGCCCGGCTTGAGACCGCCCGCCTCGGAGAAGGCGGCGCTGTAGTGGTCGCCGCTTCCGATCAGCGGCAGGTCGTCGATGTTGAACGCGGCCGCGGTGAGCAGCGCGAGGGTGGTGAGGCCCGCGATTCCGATCTTCACCGGACTGCGGTCACGGAAGGGGGTCATCCGCCGCACCTCCCACTGGCGACGTGGTACTCGGGAGTGATCACCTTGGCGGTGCCCGGCAGCACGACCTTGCCGTCGAAGTCGCACATGTAGAAGTTGAACCAGGAGCCGTAAGTGGCGGTGCCGGTCAGCTTGTTGAGCTTGCCGGGCAGCCGCTGGATCACGCCCTCGACGGTCTTCTCGTGCCCGTTCAGCGTCCTGGACAGCTTCGACAGCTCCCCGATGTCCGTCTTCAGCGCGGGCCGGCCGTCCTCCAGCAGGCCGGCGGTGGCACCGGTCAGGTCGTTGATGCCGGCCAGGGAGTCGCCGATCGGCTTGCGGTCGGCGGAGAGCCCGGAGATGAGCCGCCTGAGCTGTGTGAGCAGGGAGGAGAAGCGTGCGCTGCGCTTGTCCAGCGTGGCCAGCACGGTGTTGAGGTTCGTGATGACGGCGCCGATCAGCTTGTCGCGCTGGGCGAGCGTCGTCGTCAGCGAGGCGGTGTGTGCGAGCAGGCTGCCCACGGTGCCGCCCTCGCCCTGCAGCGTCTTGATGATCTCCGTTGCGAGCTGGTTGACGTCGTTCGGACTCAGCGCTGCGAAGAGCGGTTTGAAGCCGTTCAGGAGCACGTTGAGGTCGAGCGCGGGCTGCGTCCGGGAGAGCGGGATGTGCCCGCCGTCCGGCAGTCGCGAGCCGTTCCCCGCGCCTTCGGTGAGGGCGATGTACCGCTGGCCGACCAGGCTCCGGTAGCGGACGGTGGCACCCGTGCTGCGCAGCAGCGGACGTTCGCCGCTGACGGTGAACTCGACCTCTGCCAGCTTGCGGCGCGTGACCCGGATGTCCTCGACCTCGCCGACCCGCACCCCGGCCACGCGGATGTCGTCGCCCTCCTCCAGGCTCGTGACGTCGCTGAAGGTGGCGGTGTAGGTCTTCTCGGGCCGGAAGTTGAAGTTGACGATGGTCGCCGCGAGCAGTGCCGTCGCCGCCACCGTCACCACGGCGAACACGCCGAACTTGATCAGGGGCCCGGTGATCGTGCGTGCGCTCATGCGACGTTCACCTTCGTTCCCCGCGCCATCGGGCCGAAGAGGAGCGTGGCCACCGGCGGCACCTCGTCGGCGGACTCACCCATGACCGGAGCCACGAGCGGGCCGATGAGCCGCTGTTCGGCCGCGGTCCCCGACACGGGGCCGGGGCCGGCCGCGGAGGCGGAGCTCGACCGCGTGCTCGATGTCCCGTCCGCGAGCGGATAGTTGGGCGCGGGCACCGGCGGGTTCGGCAGATCCGCGCAGAAGGGACCGGCATCGGCCTCGTTGCGCGGCTCCTCACCGGGCTTGTAGCCGGGGCGCGGGCGTACGAACTCGAGCGTGATCCGCATCTTGCCGCCCCTGAACGCCGCGTCGGAGCGGTTGCTCTGGTCCACCAGGCCGTTCAGCAGGCACGGGTACTCGGGGGAGTACTCGTCCAGGAGGGCCAGCGTGGGCCGGGACACCCGCCCGAGGGTGATGAGACGGTCCTCGTTCTGGCCCAGGAAGCCCTCGAGGGTGTCGGACGCGGTGGTGGTGCCGGTCAGGAACGCCCGCAGGGTCTGTCTCTTCTCCACCACCGTCCGGCTGGTGGTGACGGTGTTGCGCAGTACTCGCAGCAGGTCGGGCGCGGCGTCCGCGTAGATCTCGGTCGTGTCGGCGAGGCGGGAGATGTTCCGCTGGAGCGCCGGCATGTGCGGGTTGAGCTTGCGCAAGTAGGCCTCCAGCCTGGCCAAGTTGGAGCCGATCTTCTCCCCCCGTCCCTCCAGCGCCGTGGCGAAGGCGGAGAGCGTGGCGTTGAGGTCCCCGGGACGCACGGCCCGCAGGAGCGGCAGGAGGTCGTCCATCAGCTTCTGGAGCTCCATGCCGGCCCTGGTGCGGTCCTGGGTGATGACGTCGCCGTCCTCGATGTGCCGGTGCGAGGAGCCGGCCGTGGTGACCAGGTCGACGTACTTCTCCCCGAAGAGCGTCTTGGGCAGCAGCCGGGCGTGCACGTCCGAGGGGATGTGCCTGGTCTGACCGGGCTGCAGGGCGATGTCCAGCGTCGCCTTCCTCCCGTCGGTCCGTACGTCGCGGACCTCGCCGACGATCAGGCCGCGCAGTTTGACGTCCGCGCGCCGCTGCAGTTGGTTGCCGAGGGTGTCGGCCTCCAGCGTGATCCGGACGACCGGAGTGAACACCTGCTGGTAGACGGCGACGGTGAGCGACAGCAGCAGGGCGATCACAGTGAGGAAGACGACCCCGTACAGCCGCAGCCGGGCGGCGGTCGACAGTGGTCCGCGTATCGCGGCGGGCATCTGCATCGGCGGCTACCCCGCAATCCGTACGGTCGTGCTGGCGCCCCAGATCGCCAGGCTGAGGAAGAAGTCGATGACGTTGATGGCGACGATGGAGGTGCGCACCCCCCGGCCGACGGCCACGCCGACTCCGGCCGGGCCGCCCTTGGCGTGGTAGCCGTAGTAGCAGTGGACCAGGATGATCACGACGGCGAAGACGATCACTTTCCCGAAGGACCAGAGCACGTCGACCGGCGACAGGTACTGCTGGAAGTAGTGGTCGTAGGTGCCTGCGGACTGCCCGAAGTAGAGGGTGGTGATGGTCCGTGAGGCGAAGTAGGAGGAAAGCAGCCCGAGCACGTACAGCGGGATCACCGCCAGGAACCCGGCGAGCATCCGCGTCGTCGCCAGGAACGGCAGCGAGGGGACGGCCATCACCTCGAGAGCGTCGACCTCCTCGTTGATCCGCATCGCACCGAGCTGCGCGGTGAAGCCGGCGCCCACCGTCGCGGACAGCGCGAGGCCCGAGACCAGGGGGGCGATCTCGCGGGTGTTGAAGTAGGCGGAGAGGAAGGCCACGAAGTTGGAGGTGCCGAGCTGGTTGAGCGCGGTGTACCCCTGGAGGCCCACCTCGGTACCGGTGAAGAACGTCAGGAACGCGATCACGCCGACCGTTCCGCCGACGACCGCCAGCGCCCCGCGGCCGAAGCTCACCTCGGCCAGCAGCCGCAGCACCTCCTTCCGGTAGCGGCGCACCGTCCGGTGGCTCCACGCGAGCGAACGCCCGTAGAAGACCAGTTGGGTGCCCAGCTCCTCCAGGGAGCGGAGTGGCCGGGTGAGAAGACTCTTGTCCGACAGCGCCATGCCCTACCCCCTCTGCGGAACGATCTGGAAGTAGACGGCGGTCATCACGAAGTTCGTGACGAACAGCAGCATGAAAGTGATCACCACCGACTGGTTCACGGCGTCACCGACGCCCTTGGGCCCGCCCTTGGCGTTGAGCCCCTTGTACGAGGCGACGACGGCGGCGATCGCTCCGAACACCAGCGCCTTGATCTCGCCCGCCCACAGGTCGGGGAGCTGCGCGAGTGTGGTGAAGGAGGCGAGGTACGCGCCCGGAGTGCCGTCCTGGAGGATGACGTTGAAGAAGTAGCCCCCGGCCACGCCGACCACCGAGACGAGCCCGTTGAGCAGGGCGGCGACCACCATCGCCGCCAGCGTCCGCGGAACGACGAGCCGGTGCACCGGATCGATGCCCAGCACCTCCAGGGCGTCGATCTCGTCCCGGATCTTCCGGGACCCGAAGTCCGCGCAGATGGCGGTGCCTCCGGCTCCGGCGATCAGCAGGGCCGTGACGATCGGGGACGCCTCCCGCAGCACTGCCAGCACGGATGCGGCGCCCGCGAACGACTCGGCGCCCAACTGCCGCGTCAGGCTTCCGATCTGCAGCGCGATCACGGCGCCGAAGGGGATCGAGACGAGCGCTGTCGGCAGGATCGTGACGCTGGCGATGAACCAGGCCTGCTGGATGAACTCCCGCAGCTGGAAAGGGCGTCGGGGCAGGGCGCGCAGGGTGTCCAGGGCAAGGGCGAACAGGTCGCCCGAGTGTCTGGCCGCTGTGGTGGGGGAGATCTTCATGTGGCACCGTCCGCCTTGCGCTCCGCGTCGTGGGCGGCCTTCCGGGCGGCTCTCCAGCGGGCGAACAGGCCGGGTCCGCGGCCTTGCTCTCCTTCCGGTTCCACGGCCGGCTCCGTCCCGGTCTCCCGTGCCGGCTCCAGGGCGGCCTGCGCTCGCGGCCCCGTGCCGGTCCCACGAGCCGTGCCGGGCACACGGCCCTCGTCGCTCCTACGGCGCTTGCCGGCCCCGGGCCCCACCCAGGCCGCACGGGCTCTCTCGAGTTCCGCGATCGTCTCCCATCGCCGCGGCCGCTCGATGCCGGCACTGGGCAGCAGCCGGGGTACGGACGCCGCGGCGAGCGCGGCTCCCCTGTCGGGAAGACGGCCGCCGCCGTTCCCGGCTTTCAGCGCGGCCAGTTCCTGCTCGACCTGTGCGGCGTCCTTCTCCTCCGCCATCCCGATCGGGCCCTGCATCCGGCCGCCCAGGAACTGGCCGACCACGGGTTCGTCGCTGTGCAGCAGCAGGGCACGGGGGCCGAACATCACCAGCTCGCGGCGGAAGAGCAGGCCGATGTTGTCCGGGACCTGACGGGCCGAGGCGATGTCGTGGGTGACGATCAGGAACGTGGCGTCGATCTGCGCGTTGAGGTCCACGATCAGCTGGTTGAGGTAGGCAACGCGCACCGGGTCGAGCCCCGAGTCGGGCTCGTCGAAGAGGATGATCTCCGGATCGAGCACCAACGCCCGTGCCAGCCCGGCCCGTTTGCGCATGCCGCCGGATATCTCGCCCGGAAGCTTGTCCTCGTCGCCGATGAGACCGACCATGTCCATCTTCTCCGACACGATCTTCTTGATCTCGCTCTCCGTCTTGCGGGTGTGCTCCCGCAGCGGGAAGGCGATGTTGTCGTAGAGGTTCATCGAGCCGAAGAGCGCACCGTCCTGGAAGAGGACGCCGAAGAGCTTTCGCACCTCGTACAGGTCGTGCCGGCTCAGCTGCGTGATGTCCTGGCCCGCGACGTGGATCGAGCCCCGGTCCGGCCGGAGCAGCCCCACGAGAGTCTTGAGGAAGACGGACTTGCCCGTGCCCGACGGGCCGAGCATGACCGATATCTCCCCGGCGGGCAGCGTCAGCGAGACGTCCTGCCAGATGACCTGCGTGCCGAAAGACTTGGTCAGCCCTGACACACTGATCTCGACGCCCATCCAGCCCACCTTCCAGCCCGTAGACCAACCGTCCTGCCACGTGTTCTACGGCGGGGAGTGCGTCGTCCGTCGCGAGCGGCGGAAAAAATTTCTGGACAGTGCGGGGGATATCCGGCCGACCGGTGTGCGCCGGGGCGCGTGGGCCCGGTCAGGGGTGTGGGCAGGGGCGGCTACGGGAGGTCTTCGGCCGACGTCCCGAGGAGGGGCTCGGACGGCGCGGAGGGCTCGACCGGTGTGCGCACCGATGACGTGTCCGGTGCCGTCGGCTTCGGTACGTCCGCCCGCGGCGACGGGACCGCGGAGGAGGGACGGGGCGGCACCTGCGGTTCGGCGGGGGCCGTCAGCTCCGGTGCGTCCGTGTGCTGCGCCACCGTCGACGGGATGGATGTGACCCGCCCCGGCAACCGGGCGTGCGGGATGTCGGGCCGGACTCCGACGTCCGTGACGTGCGAGGCCGGCAACGTGTCCGTCCGCAGTACGCCGACCGGCCCGGGGAGCGCGAACACCGCCACCGGCGGTCCCGTGCCGGCCGGCACCCGCGCGGCACCCGCTTCGCTCCCGCGGCCTCCCGCCGGCTCCGGGGTGGCGGCGGGCGCTCCCGGGCCGCCGGGCCCCGCCGCGGGTCCCCCGGGGCGTGTGGTCGCGGGCCGTGGCCCGTCGGCCCCGGGCCAGGCACCACCGGGCAGGAGGAGTCCGAGAACCGCCAGCGTCGCGGCGGTGGACGCGACGCCTGTGGCCACCGCGCCGCCGCCGGTACGGGCCCAGCCCGTCACCCAGTGCCAGCTCCCGAAAGCGAGCGCGCCGGCGAGCAGTCGGCGCAGCGTCCGTCGGCCGCGGGCGAGCAGCGACTCCACCGTGCGGTAGCTCAGCCCCATCTCCTCGGCCACCTGCGCGACGTCCAGGTTCGCGGACTTCAGCCACAGTGCGTGTGCCTGCCGCGGGGGCAGTTCGCTGCTGCGCTGCGCCAGCCAGTCCGCCTCCAAGCGGTCGCAGACCAATTCCTCCACCGAGGAGTGGAAGGACGCGGCGGGGGAGAGGCCCTGCACGTCTGTCTCGCGGCTCACCTGCCGGTGCCGGTCCACGCACAGCCGGATGGTGACCGTGGTGAGCCACGCGCCCACCCGGCTCTCGTCGAGGTCCGGCTTCTCCCACGCCCGCAACATCGCCTCGTGCACGGCGTCCTCCGCGTCCTCGACGCCCAGGGACCGGCGGCGAGCCACCTTGAGAAGCTGCTCACGGTGGCTCCAGATGCACTGCCAGCGTCTGTCGGAAGCGTCGACCGAGCCGTTGCACGACCCGGTTTCCCTCTCCATCGTCATCTGAGTCCCTGCGCCATCGGGGTCGGGTACGTGTGCGGGAGGTGGGGCGCCCGACCATACCCTTCAGTAGCTTCGGTGGGGAGGGGTGTGAGCTGCTGTCTTTGCCGGATGCGTACGGCGGTGGCTCCGCGCGGGGGCGGGCCCGGGGCGGGGCGGCCGTCCTCGCGGAGGTTCGTCCCGAAGCTGATCCGGACGGTCGGGACCACACTCCGAGATCGGCAGGAACATGACGCGGGACGGCTGAGGCCGAGGGGACGCGTGGAGGCGGCGTATGTCTGTCGGCCTAACCGCGTAGCCCATGAGGGGCCACCTGACGGGCCCTACGGAGGACTGCGGCATCCACAAGTGTTCGAGGGGCATGTAATTTCGCCCTGTGCCGACTTCCTCACTCAGCGCCGTTCGCATGTCCGCGACAGCCGCCGCCGCCTTGTCCCTCGCACTTCTCGCCCCCGCATCGCTCAGCGGCACCGCTCATGCGGCCTCCCCCGGCGCAGCGCCCGCTCGTGCCGTGGCCGACGAGGGCGAGGAACCGCAGCCGCCGGCCCGTATGTCGGAGGTCGGCGGGAAATCGCTCGGCTCACCCGGTACGCAGATGAAGCCCAAGTCCGGGCAGAAGCCGCCGGAACTCCCCGAGGACATCACCGCGCGGTCCTGGATCGTCTCCGACGCGGAGTCGGGGAAGGTGCTCGCCGCCAGCAACGCGCACTGGAAGCTGCCGCCGGCCAGCACGCTGAAGATGCTCTTCGCCGACACAGTGCTGCCGAAGTTCCCGAAGACGAAGACGCACAAGGTCAAGGCGTCCGACCTGGAGGGGCTGGGAGAGGGCAGCAGTCTCGTCGGCGTGAAGGAGGACCAGACGTACTCCGTGCGCGATCTGTGGCGCGGTGTCTTCCTGCGTTCCGGCAACGACGCGGTCCACGTCCTCGCCGCGATGAACGGCGGCAAGGACAAGACCGTCCGCGAGATGAACGAGCAGGCCGAGAAGCTGCGGGCCGGGGACACCAACGTCGTCAGCCCCGACGGCTACGACAAGAAGGGCCAGGTCTCCTCGGCGTACGACCTGACGCTCTTCGCGCGCAACGGAATGCAGAAGGCCGACTTCCGCGAGTACGCCTCCACGGCCCGCGCCCAGTTCCCCGGCGAGGAGAAGAAGGGGAAGAAGCGGGAGACGTACGAGATCCAGAACACCAACCGGCTGCTGACCGGCGACATCGGCCTCGACCCGTACCCGGGCATCGCCGGCGTGAAGAACGGCTCGACCTCGAACGCCGGGGCGACCTTCACCGGCGTCGCACAGCGCGGCGACAGGGTCCTGCTGGTGACGTGCATGCACCCGGACGGTCGGCAGGGCGGGCTCGAGGTCTACAAGGAGACCGCCAAGCTCTTCGACTGGGGGTTCAAGGCCGCGGACAAGGTCGAGCCGGTCGGCGAACTCGTCGCGCCGGCCGGCATCGGCTCCTCCGGGAAGTCCGGTGACCGCGAGGACCGCGGCAAGGCCGCCGAGAGGGCCACCGGTGGCAGCGGCGAGGGCGGCGAGGACTCGGGCGGAGCCGGGATCGCCCTGGCCATCACCGCCGGCTGTCTGGTGCTCGTGGCGGCGGTGGCCTACGCGGTGCACCGCCGCTGGCCGATCCCGGAGCTGGCGAAGCTGCGGACTCTTCCGTTCGTCCACGGAACCCCTCCGGCCTCTGCGGGCGGTTCCGCCTCCCTCACGGACTCCGCTTCCGGCTCCGCCACCGGTGCGGACTCAAAAGCCGGCTCCGGGGGGACGGGCTCTCCGGACTCTTCCGACTCTTCGGACTCTCCGGGCTCTCCCGGTCAGGACGGGCCTTCGGGCTCGGATCCGGTGGGGGCTCGGAAGCCCGACTGACACCGCGCCGGGATTCCGCGTCGCGTACGGGAGCGGCGCGTTCGGACTCCGCGGGTTCGGGCGCGCCTCTCCCGAGTGCGTCGATGTCCTCGATCGGTTTGCGGGTGCGTTCCGTCGCCGTCCACGCCGCGCAGAAGAGCATCAGCTTCGCCATGAAGCTGATCCACAGGAGCAATGCGATCGGCGTACCGAAGGCACCGTAGATGCTCTTCGTCGCGACGCCCCGCAGATAGCCGCCCAGCAGCAGCTTCAGCAGCTCGAAACCGACGGCGCCCGTCCCGCAGGCCAGGACGGTCGCACGGCGGGGCGGACGGACGCCGGGCAGCACCGTCAGCACGTACCACAGCAGCGCGAAGTCAGCCGCGAGAGCCGCCGCGTATCCGGCCGCGCTCAGCAGGAACGTCCCGACCCCGTGCTCGCGGAGCCCCACAAGACCTGCTGCCCAGCCGACTGTGGAGACGGCGAACGCGGACCCGGCGAGCGAGACGAGCCCGACGAGCCCGAGCCCGGCCAGCGCCCCGAGGTCCTTCAGCTTCAGCACGACCGGGTTGCCCGGGTCCTCCTCCAGGTCCCACAGCGCGCGCAGGCTCTCCCGGAGGGTGCCGACCCAGTTGACGCCGGTGAGTACGAGCACCGCACCCGCGACGAGCCCGATGGTGCCCGCGTTGTCGGCCAGGGACTGCAGATTCAACTGATCGGAGATTCCCGGCACTTGACGGTCGATCGTGCGCTGCACGGTCCGCATCCGCTCGGGAGTCAGCAGCGACGCCCCGACGGCCGCGAAGACCGCGAACATGGGGAAGAGGGAGATGAAGCTGGTGAAGGTGACGGACGCGGCGTGCCGGTCCCACTTGTGCTTGTCCAGATGCTGGTAGACCCGCCATACGCGGGTCCGGAAGAACCACGCCGCCACGGGACCGATCACCGGCAGCTTCTTCAGCCATTCCATGATCGGCGACTACCCGCTCAGCGGTCTCTCATCCGGCTGCCCCGCCTGGCCCGGCGGGCCTGCCGGCCCCGCGTGGCCGGGCGAACCTGCGAACCTGCGGGTCTGCGCTCAGTGCGACGGAGCGAAGGAGTCCGCGCCGTCCCCGCAGACGGGGAAGGGCTGCGGGACCTGCCGCGGAACGCCGGAGACGGACAGCGCCGGCTCCTCGCCCGAGCCGAAGGTGAACTTCCGCTGGAGTCGCCATACGAGGTCGGAGCCCTGCTCGTACAGTGCGAAGCCCGTGGCCGTCCACGACGCCTCGAAGCCGGCCAGCTCCTCGAAGGCCCGGTCCATCGATTCCTCGGAGATCCCGTGCGCGACGGTCACGTGCGGGTGGTACGGGAAGGCCAGTTCACGCGCCACCGGGCCGTCCGCGGCGCGCACCCGCTCCTGGAGCCAGGAGCACGCCGACGCCCCCTCGACGAGCCGCACGAAGACCACGGGGGAGAGCGGACGGAAGGTGTCGGTGCCCGACAGGCGCAGAGTGAACGGGCGCCCGGCCGAGGCCACCCGGGCCAGGTGCGCCTCGATCGCCGGCCGGTCGGCCGGGTCGGCCTCCGTCGGCGGGAGCAGGGTGATGTGGGTGGGGATGCCGTGAGCCGCCGGGTCACCGAAGCTCGCACGCCGCTGCTGGAGCAGACTGCCGTGCGGCTCGGGGACGGCGATCGATACACCGAGCGTGACGGTCCCCACCTCGTGCTCCTCCCTGCTCGATGGCCGGTCCCCGGCCTGCTGTCTGGGCTTGTGTGCTGTGAGCTGCATCTTCCTGGCTGGTGGTCGTGAGCCGCTGCCGGCTGGTCTTCCGTGGCCTCAGTGCTTGCCGGGCAGCAGTCCCACCTTGTCGTAGGCCTGAGCGAGCGTCTCGACCGCGACGGCCCGTGCCTTCTCCGCGCCCTTGGCCAGGAGCGAGTCCAGCGTCTCCGGGTCGTCCAGGTACTCCTGCGTACGGGCGCGGAAGGGGGCCGCCCACTCGCTCACGATCTCGGCGAGGTCGGTCTTCAGCGCACCGTAACCCTTGCCTTCGTACTTCTCCTCCACATCCGCGACCGCGGAATCCGTCAGCGTGGCGTAGATGGTGAGCAGGTTGCTGATGCCCGGCTTGTTCTCGGGGTCGAATCGGATCTCGGTGCCCGTGTCCGTCACCGCGCTCTTGATCTTCTTCGCGGACGCCTTCGGGTCGTCCAGAAGGTCGATGATCCCCTTCGGCGACGACGCGGACTTGCTCATCTTGATCGTCGGGTCCTGGAGATCGAAGATCTTCGCCGTCTCGCGCAGGATGTGCGGCTCGGGGACGGTGAAGGTCCTGCCGTACCGGCTGTTGAACCGCTCCGCGAGGTTCCGCGTGAGTTCGACGTGCTGGCGCTGGTCCTCACCGACGGGAACCCGGTTGGCCTGGTAGATCAGGATGTCGGCGACCTGGAGGATCGGATACGTGAACAGGCCCACGGACGTCCGGTCGGCCCCCTGGCGCGAGGACTTGTCCTTGAACTGCGTCATCCGGGAGGCCTCGCCGAAGCCCGTCAGGCACTCCATCAGCCAGCTCAGCTGGGTGTGTTCGGGCACGTGGCTCTGCACGAAGAGGGTGCAGCGCTCCGGGTCGAGGCCGGTGGCCAGCAGCTGCGCCGCGGCGAGGCGGGTGTTGGCCCGCAGCTGCGCCGGATCCTGCGGAAGTGTCAGAGCGTGCAGGTCGACGACCATGTAGAAGGCGTCGTGGGTCTCCTGCATCGCGACCCACTGACGCACGGCACCCAGGTAGTTGCCGATGTGGAACGAGCCCGAGGTGGGCTGGATGCCGGAGAGTACACGCGGACGGTCATTGGCCATGCGCCCATTGTCTCAGGTCCGCCCGGCCGGGCGCGCACAGTTGTGCAGTGACCTGAGGCACCGTGTCGCGTGTGCGTGCCGCCTCAGCGCGGTTCCCGCGTCCGCGTGCGCCGGCTCCGCGCCCCGTCCACGGCCGGGCCGGTGCTGCGTCCGCCCGCTTCTCTCCGCCCCGCCCGCCCCGGATCGTCCCGTGAGAACCCCGCACCGGCAGCAAAGCTTCTTCGCAGCAGGCCGGGTGGACGATAGAAATAGGCAGCCTTCCGCACCGCCACGGGAAGAACGTGGCGCAGCGGGAGGCGCCGCGGGACCACACGAGACGAACGGAGACCCCGGATGTCCACGTCGGAAAGGCTGATCGCCGCCTCCGAAGCGCGCAGCGCCCACAACTACCACCCCTTGCCCGTCGTCATCGCCTCCGCAGAGGGCGCGTGGGTGACGGACGCCGACGGGCGGCGCTACCTCGACATGCTCGCCGGTTACTCGGCGCTCAACTTCGGACACCGCAACCAGCGGCTCATCGACGCCGCCAAGGCCCAGCTGGACCGGGTGACGCTCACCTCCCGCGCCTTCCACCACGACCGCTTCGGCGAGTTCTGCGAGCAGCTCGCCGAGTTGTGCGGCATGGAGATGGTCCTGCCCATGAACACCGGCGCGGAGGCCGTGGAGACCGCCGTGAAGACGGCCCGCAAGTGGGGTTACCGGGTCAAGGGCGTGCCCGACGGGCGCGCGAAGATCATCGTCGCGGACAACAACTTCCACGGGCGTACGACGACGATCGTCTCCTTCTCCACCGACCCCGAGGCACGCGCCGACTTCGGTCCGTACACGCCGGGGTTCGAGATCGTCCCCTACGGAGACCTCGCCGCCCTGGAGGCCGCAGTCGACGACGAGACCGTCGCGGTCCTCCTGGAGCCGATCCAGGGCGAGGCGGGCGTGCTGGTGCCGCCGGCCGGCTACCTGCCGGGCGTGCGTGAACTCACGCGCCGCCGCAACGTGCTCATGATCGCGGACGAGATCCAGTCCGGGCTGGGCCGCACCGGCGCGACCTTCGCCCTCGAACACGAGGGCGTGCAGCCCGACATGTATGTGCTGGGCAAGGCGCTCGGCGGCGGTGTCGTGCCGGTCTCGGCGGTGATCTCCTCGCGGGACGTGCTGGGTGTCTACAGGCCCGGCGAACACGGGTCGACCTTCGGCGGGAACCCGCTCGCGTGCGCCGTCGCGCTGGAAGTGATCGCCATGCTGCGCACCGGCGAGTACCAGCAGCGTGCGAAGGAGCTGGGCGAGCACCTCCACCACGAACTGGGCGTGCTGACCGGCGGCGCCGCGGTGCGCGAGGTGCGCGGCCGCGGTCTGTGGGCGGGCGTGGACATCGATCCCGCGCACGGCAGCGGCCGGGAGCTGTCGGAGAAGCTGATGGAACGCGGAGTGCTGGTCAAGGACACGCACGGCTCGACGATCCGTATCGCGCCCCCGCTCGTGGTGACGAAGGAGGACCTCGACTGGGGTCTGGAGCAGCTCGTCGACGCACTCGGCGGCTGATCCGGGCTCGGCGGCTGGTCCGGGGGCTTCGGCCGGCGCCCGCGGGCGCGCCGCCGCACAGACGGGCGGGACCGTGCGAGAGGCACTCGCACGGTCCCGCCCGTACTGCTTCTGAACGGTTCTGCGGCCCCTGTGTCTCCTTCTCCGCCCCTGCGTCTCCGGCCTCTCCGGTTCCGCTCTACTTCTGCAGCAGATTCAGCACCCGCGCCCAGCTGTCCTCGCGGGCCTCCTGGTCGGAGCCGGAGGTGCTGACGACCTCCCCGTCGGCGCCGCCCTCCTGGCCGGGCTGCCCGAAGGGGAACCAGTTCACATGGTGGCCCGCCTTCGGGTACGTGACCTGCCGGTGGCTCGCGCCGGACGCGTTGTGCTGCGAGGCGATGACGCGGGCGGCCCCCGCCGAGCCCCACATCTTGTCGTTCCCGCCGGCGATCGCGAGGACCGTGCCGCGTACGTTGTCCAGCCGGATCGGCCCCGCCGGGATCGGCCGGCCGCGCTCGGCCCAGGCTGCGCGGCCCGAAGGCCCCGCCAGATAGGGGCCGTTGACCTTGGCGGAGGGCGCGTAGGCGATGACGTCGCGGAAGACGCGCGGGTGGCGCTGCCCGAGGAGCTGCGCGATCTCGCTGCCGCGCGAATTGCCCATCACCGCAAGGCGGTCGGGGTCGGCGCCCGGCTCGTGGGCCAGTACGCGGGCGGCCCTGACGAAGTAGGACGTGTCGATCATGTTGATGGCGTCAGGGCGCCCGGAGCCCTTGCCGCAGCGGAAGTAGCACAGCGACATGGCCGGATGGCCGTGCGCGGCCAGCAACGCGGCCGCGTACTCGCCGGAGTTGCCGCCCTCCGAACCGCCGAAGACCAGGACCGGTGCGCGGCGGCGCTCGCCCTTCGGCGGCGTGTACATCTCGCCGTCGATGCGGTTCCTCGCGACAGTGAGCTTGCGGTGGCGCACCTTGGACGTCAGCCACTGGCGGGTGACCGTACGGTCCGCGATGTGCTCGCCGTTCTCGCTGACGGTCAGGCGCACTTCGTACGAGCGCTTCTCGGCGGGTGACGGCGGGTGGTAGGAGAAGGCGTCGCCGCTGCCGGTCATCTTCACGCCACTTCCCGACGTGGGCAGCATCGCGCCGAACAGTCCCATGCTGTCCGCCTCGGCGTACGGGCGTCCGCCGCGCGGTGCCTGCTTCTCCAGATCGACGCGGCCGTGGGCGTCGGCGCTGAAGTCGCCGCGCGCGCTCCACCGTTGACCCCGCTGGTCCACGGCGTGCGTGGCGACAGTCACACGGTCCCGTGCCCCGAGCCCGCCGATGCGCACCTTCATGTCCTGGTCGGCGAGCGCCACGGGACGGTCGACGTGGATCGCCGCGTGGTCGTCGTCCGGCTTGGCCGCGTCGTCCGTGCCGCCGCCGGAGCAGGCCGCCGTCGCGGCCAGCATCAGCAGCGCGGCGAAGCCCGCTCTTGCCTTCGGTATGCGTCCCACGCGGGGCACCCTACGCACCCCCGCGCGGGTCCGCGGAACCTGGTATTCCTCCCGGCTGGAAATCCGGGACGATATCCGCAACGATTTCGCGCATGCTGCCCGCAGAGCGTGACTTCTATTTAACTCAGAGCGCCCACAGTGATCCGGGTACAGAGGACAGACTCGCGGGGCTGCCCAGTAGTCCCGACGAACTGGCCCTTCTCGTGAGGCACTTGCTCATCCACCGCGAGGAGGCCGGCCGTTTCGGGTGTGCCCTGCCGGAATCCCGCTACCGCACCGAAGCCGAAACCCGCTACATAGCCGACATCCTGGACATGGTGCTGGAGCTCGACGACGCTCCGCTCATCGCACCCCGCCGTCCTCTCGACCGCTTCGCCGGCACGTGCCGCGACTTCGCGCTGCTGCACTGCGCACTGCTGCGCCACTCCGGCACCCCGGCCCGTATCCGCTGCGGCTACGCCACCTACTTCGCCGAGGGCTTCCACGACGACCACTGGGTCACCGAATACGTACATCCCGAGCGCGGCTGGACGCTCAGCGATCCGCAGATGGTGCCGGACGTGCGCATCGAGTCCCCGTACGAGCTGGACTTCGACCCGCTCGACGTGCCCCGCGACCGCTTCCTCGTCGCCGGGGAGAGCTGGCGCCGCTGCCGCAGCGGTGAGGCCGACCCGAAGACCTTCGGCGTCAGCGTGCTGGGCCTGATGGGCATGTGGATGGTGCGCGCCAACGTCGTACGCGACCTGGCCGCGCTCAACAGGGCCGAGGTGCTGCCCTGGGACGCGTGGGGAGCCGGCGACGCCGGGCGCGACGGCCAGGACGAGGCCGGGGAGGAGACGCTGGCCGTGCTCGACGAGGCGGCCCGCGTAACCGTGGCCGCGGACTTCGACGAGGTGCGCGCGCTGTACCGGAACAGCCCGGGCCTGCGGGTGCCGGAGTCGGTGACCTCCTACCAGTCCTACGACGGCGAGTGCGAGGTGCGTCTGCGCGGCGACCCGGAGGCTGGATAGCCGCGGCGGGGCCGGAGGTCGTGAGGACCTCCGGCCCCGCCGCAGCGACGGTGGCTATGACTGTGCGGGGTATCCCCGCGGGTTCAGCCGGCCTGCGCGGTCTCGTACAGCGTCTTCGCGTCCTCCCCGAAGTACGGACCGAACATCGTGTTCGGCAGGAAGGTGTAACCGAAGCTGTTGACCGAGGCCTGCAGACCCGTGCCCGACGCCTCGTCGAACTCCGTGAACCACGGGCCGCCGCTGGAGCCGCCCGTCATGTTGCACGAGAGGCCGTGGTCCTTGGTGAGCAGGAAGTCCTGGAAGGACGTTCCGCTGCAGTAGATGAGCTTCTCGCCGTCGTACGGGTCGGCGGCGGGGAAGCCGAAGGCGTACATGGTGGTGTTGTAGGGGGCGTTGAACGAAAGCCCCTGACCGCCGACGACGTCCGTGAGCTTCTTGCCGTCCAGCGGGTTCACCACGGCGGCGCCGATGTCGAAGTTCATGTCCTCACTGGCCTCCCACTGCGGGGTGGTCAGCGTCTTGGAGGCGGTCCACTTGCCGTGCGGTGCCTCGCCGTCGTGGTAGCCGGGCACGAACACCCAGTCGGTGTGCCAGGCGCCCTGGTACTTCACGCAGTGCCCTGCCGTGATGACCGTACTGCCGTTGTCGCTGGTGACCGCGTCGCCGGAGCAGGAGGCGTCACGGCCGCCCATCTTGAAGAAGACACGGCCCGTGGTCTCGACCACGTCGCCGCCGCCGGACCAGGGACCGCCCGGCTCGGGCAGCGCCTTGGTGATGGGGTCCGTGTCGAGCGGGGGTATCTTCAGCTCCTCGCCGCGGGGCACGGCCTTGCCTGCCCGCTCGACGGCGCGGGCACCGATGTCGAGGAGATCTTCGACCGGCGTGGCCTCACGCATCCGCTCGGCGGTCCACGCCCCGGCGGCGCGTTCCTGTGCGGCCTTGGGCACCGCCGAAGTGGGCGTGCTGCCGCCGGAGTCGGCGGTCGCGGGGGTGGTCTGCAGCGCGAGGCCGAGGAGGGCGCCTGCGGCCACCAGGGCGCCGGCGGTGCGGCGCGTACGTCGTGTGCGTCTCACGCGTACTCCTTCTGCTGGGATGGGGCAGATGAGGGGTGCGGACAGACGTGCGTTTGCAGGGATACGAGATCCCGGTGATGCGGTGGTGCGTCGATAGCGTGCCCCGAAATCGGCCCCGATGAACGGAAGTCGGGGCACCGGCACGACAAAGCGCCCGGGGCCGTGCCCCGGGCGCCGTCGCGTTCCTGTCCGAGCGGGCGCGTGGCGGGCGCCCCCTCGCGTCGTGGGTCAGAAGCGGCGCGTGATCAGCGCCCGCTTGACCTCCTGGATCGCCTTCGTCACCTCGATGCCGCGAGGGCAGGCGTCCGTGCAGTTGAACGTCGTACGGCAACGCCACACGCCGTCCTTGTCGTTGAGGATCTCCAGCCGCTGCTCGCCGGCCTCGTCGCGGCTGTCGAAGATGAACCGGTGGGCGTTGACGATGGCCGCCGGGCCGAAGTACTGCCCGTCGTTCCAGAAGACCGGGCACGAACTGGTGCACGCCGCGCACAGGATGCACTTCGTGGTGTCGTCGAAGCGCTCCCGGTCCTCGGCGGACTGCAGCCGCTCACGCGTCGGCTCGTTGCCGCTCGTGACGAGGAACGGCATGACGTCCCGGTACGCCTGGAAGAACGGGTCCATGTCGACGACGAGGTCCTTGAGGACCGTCAGGCCCTTTATCGCCTCGACGACGATCGGCTTGGCGCCCTTGCCGTCCTTGATCGCCGCTATGTCCTTGATCAGCGTCTTGCAGGCCAGCCGGTTGCGGCCGTTGATGCGCATCGCGTCCGAGCCGCAGATGCCGTGCGCGCAGGAACGCCGGAAGGTGAGCGTCCCGTCCAGCTCCCACTTGATCTTGTGGAGCGCGTCCAGGACGCGGTCCTTGGGGTCGATGTCGAGGGTGAAGTCATCCCAGCGGGCCTCAGCCGAGACCTCCGGGTTGAAGCGGCGGATCCGGAAGGTGACCGTGACCAGGTGCGAGGCCCCGGGCCGCGAACCTGCCGCGGAATCGCCCGACTTGTCCAGAACTGCGGTGCTCATCAGTACTTACGCTCCATCGGCTGGTAGCGGGTCTGCACGACCGGCTTGTAGTCGAGCCGGATCGACTCCGTGCCGTCGTCACCCACTTCGCGGTACGCCATGGTGTGCCGCATGAAGTTGACGTCGTCGCGGTTGGGGAAGTCCTCGCGGTAGTGACCGCCGCGGGACTCCTTGCGGGCGAGGGCGGAGACGGCCGTCACCTCGGCCAGGTCCAGCAGGTTGCCCAGCTCGACGGCCTCGAGCAGATCGGTGTTGAAGCGCCTGCCCTTGTCCTGGACGCTGATGTTCCTGTAGCGCTTGCGCAGTTCGCCGATCTCCTCGACGGCCTCCTTCAGCGTCTGCTCGCTGCGGAAGACCATGACGTTCTTGTCCATGCACTCCTGGAGCGCCTTGCGGATCTCCACCACGCGCTCGTTGCCCGTGGCGTCCCGCAGGTTCTCCACCTCGCCCTCGACGAACGCGGCAGGGTTCTCCGGCAGTTCGGTGAAGTCGGCGGTGGCGGCGTACTCGGCGGCGGCGATGCCGGCGCGCCGCCCGAAGACGTTGATGTCCAGCAGCGAGTTGGTGCCGAGACGGTTCGCGCCGTGCACGGAGACGCAGGCGACCTCGCCGGCCGCGTACAGCCCGGGCACCGGCGTGTTGTTGTCGGCCAGCACCTGGCCCTGCACGTTGGTCGGCATGCCGCCCATCGCGTAGTGCGCGGTCGGCTGGATCGGCACCGGGTCGGTGTACGGCTCGATGCCCAGGTAGGTACGGGCGAACTCGGTGATGTCCGGCAGCTTCGCGTCCAGCTGCTCGGGCGGCAGGTGCGTCAGGTCGAGGAAGACGTGGTCCTTGTCCGCGCCGCAGCCGCGCCCCTCACGGATCTCGGTGTAGATCGCGCGGGAGACGACGTCACGCGAGGCGAGGTCCTTCATCACCGGGGCGTACTTCTCCATGAAGCGCTCGCCGTCCCGGTTGCGCAGGATGCCGCCCTCGCCGCGGGCGCCCTCGGTGAGCAGGATGCCCATCTTCCAGATGCCCGTCGGGTGGAACTGGAAGAACTCCATGTCCTCCAGCGGCAGTCCGCGCCGGAAGGCCGCGGCCTGTCCGTCCCCGGTGAGGGTGTGCGCGTTCGAAGTGACCTTGAAGAACTTGCCGTTGCCGCCGGAGGCGAAGACGACCGCCTTGGCCTGGAAGACGTGGATCTCGCCGGTGGCCAGCTCGTAGGCCACGACGCCGGCGGTCTTGCGCACACCGTCGACCTCGTTCAGGAGCAGGTCCAGGACGTAGAACTCGTTGAAGAACTCCACGCCCTCCTTCACGCAGTTCTGGTACAGCGTCTGAAGGATCATGTGGCCCGTGCGGTCCGCCGCGTAGCAGGAGCGGCGCACCGGCGCCTCACCGTGGTTGCGGCTGTGACCGCCGAAGCGGCGCTGGTCGATGGTGCCGTTCGGGGTGCGGTTGAACGGCAGGCCCATCTTCTCCAGGTCGAGGACGGAGTCGATGGCCTCCTTCGCCAGGATCTCGGCGGCGTCCTGGTCGACCAGGTAGTCGCCGCCCTTGATCGTGTCGAAGGTGTGCCACTCCCAGTTGTCCTCCTCGACGTTGGCGAGGGCCGCGGCCATGCCGCCCTGGGCGGCGCCGGTGTGGGAGCGGGTCGGGTAGAGCTTCGTCAGTACGGCGGTGCGGCTGCGCTTGGTCGCCTCGATGGCGGCGCGCATGCCGGCGCCGCCGGCCCCGACGATCACGGTGTCGTACTTGTGGATCTTCATTGGGTTACCTCAGCCCCGTACGTGCGTCAGCGGATGTTCGGGTCGAAGGTGAAGATCACCAGCGTGCCCAGCAGGACGGTGAAGACGGTCGCCGTGTACAGGAGCATCTTCAGCCACAGGCGGGTGCCGTCCCGCTCCGCGTAGTCGTTGATGACGGTCCGCAGGCCGTTCGCGCCGTGCAGCGTCGCGAGCCACAGCATCATCAGGTCCCAGACCTGCCAGAACGGCGAGGCCCAGCGCCCGGCGACGAACGCGAAGCTGATCTTGGTCACGCCGCCGTCGAGCACGAGCTGGATCAGCAGGTGGCCGATGACCAGGACGACGAGGACGATGCCGGACAGCCGCATGAACAGCCATCCGTACAGCTCGAAGTTGGTGCGGGTCGCCTTCGGGGTCTGCGAGGTGCGGACGCGCGGTGGCGTGATCACCGGCGCGGGGTTGTCGACGCTGTAGCGGGAGCCGCCGTCGCCGGCGCTCTCGGAGGTCGTGTTCGCGGTGTCGGTCGACATGGTTCATCAGCTCCCGAACAGCGAGTGCAGAGTGTGCTGCAGGACGGGGTAGAAGGCGCCGATCATCAGCACGCCCCAGATACCGGTCACGGTCCAGAGCATCTGCTTCTGGTACCTCGGGCCCTTCGACCAGAAGTCGACGGCCACGACCCGCAGGCCGTTCAGCGCGTGGAAGAGGACCGCGGCCACGAGGCCGTACTCCATGAGATTGACGAGCGGCGTCTTGTAGATCGCCACCGTCTCGTCGTACGTCTCGGGCGATACGCGGACGAGCGCAGTGTCCAGCACGTGCACGAACAGGAAGAAGAAGATGAGGACGCCGGTGACTCGGTGAGCCACCCAGGACCACATTCCTTCCCGGCCGCGGTACAGCGTTCCAGCCGGCACGGAAAAAAACTCCTCCGGGAGCGAAGTCAGAGCCGGCCGCCATCTTCGACTGAGAATGCAGCGGTGTCGGTCGGGCTCGGCCGGGTACGGTCCACCGGCCTGAGCCATCGTAACGACGCATTGTCGGTACGTCGGCCCCGGGAGGGCCGGATGTGATCAATCAGGCAGAGACGGCCGGCGCGGAGGAGGGGCAGGCGGGAACTCCGGACCGCCGCGCTGTGACCTGGGGGCTCGCCGACCGGACGCCGAAAGAGGTGCGCCGCGAGGCCTGCGTCACACGAGCCCCCCGCGGGGCGCGGCACGCCCCGGCAGGCCTACGGAAGACCTCCGACGATGTGCCGGAGCCTGGCGCGGGCGAGGCGCCGCAGCTCCTCCGCCACCACCGGACGTTCCTCCTCCGGATCGTTTCCGAGGCGTGTCCGGATGGCGGCGAGGGCCTGGCCGAGCTGTTCGTCCGGGCCCCATTCGTCGAGGCACATGAGGAAGGCGTGGCCGAAGCGGTTCTCGTACGCGGCATGCGCCGCCCGCAAGGCGGTGTGCGCCACGAGGACCCCGGGCCGGTCGTGCCCCCGCGGACCGCCGCCGGATGCGGACCGCGCCGAGCCGTCGGCGGGTGAGGGCAGTTCGGGCGACTCCGAGGACAGCGCCTCGGCCACGTCCGCCGGCGTCATGTCGTAGCTCGCCTCGTCCAGGGCGGCCAGCAGCGAGCCCGCCTCCGGGTACGGGCGGAAGGCGGCGATGCGGGCGGCCCAGCGGCTGCTCCCGCAGCAGCGCAGCAGCACGGCGGCGGCCACTTCGTCGGGAGCGGCGTTGAAGCGCGACAGCGGCATCGGAAGCGGAGCCGGCACCGGTCCGGGCCAAGCCGGCGCCGGGCCGGCTCCGGCGGGCGGGCCGTCCTCCGGCCCTCGGTCGGGGCCGCCCCCGCCCAGCAGGCCGGGGGCGCTCCCGGGGGCGCCGAGGGTATGCACTGCCGGGGCCTTCTCGTCGCTTCGCGGGCTTGGGGGCGGCATGGGCTCCTCGGGGGGCCGACTGGCGTGTGGGTACCGGTCCGGCGTACGGGTCAACGCCCGCGACCGCGGACCGGTGGGGGAGCGCGGCCGTGAACGGCCGGACTCACCCTGCGGCTCGCCCAACTCCTGCTGTGTGACGCCCGATACAGCTGTGCGGGTGTGCCTCGGCCACCGTAACGACGCAGAGCCGAACGATTCGACGACTATGGGAATTTCACCCGCACGGGAACGATCCTGGTCGGATACCTGGCGAGTGCGAGACGAAAAGGGGCAATAACGTATCCGTATGCGACCTAAGCGGCCAAAGACCCTGACGGCTTCCGGGGCCCTGCTCACGGCCGGCGCGGTCGGCCTTCTCGCCCTCGGCGGCTGCGCGGACGATTCCGGCGGCGGGAGCGAGAGCGGGACCGGAACCGGCAGCACCGGCGGCGCGCACGCGGCGCCACAGCCGACAGGTCCGGCCCGAACGGGCCCCGCGCCCGCGTCCGTTCCCTCGGTGAGGGAGTGGAAGCCGGTGCGAGGGCCGGCGTGGAAGCCGTCGAAGTTCACCAGGGTCGTCGCCGACCCCGAGGGGCCGCTCGCCGACGAGGCCAGACTGCTCGCCGGGGAGCTCGGTGTCCCCTTCTCCAAGGGCCCGGCCCGCACGGGAGACGTCCAGCTGAGCCTGGACCGGGACCTCGACACCGGCCACGAGGGCTACGTGATGGACAGCGGCGAGGGCCAGGTGAAGATCAGCGGCGCCGGCCAGGCGGGCGCCTTCTACGGCACCCGCACACTGCTTCAGTCCGTGCGAGCCCGTGGAGAAGTCGCCGACGGCGTGGTCCGCGATGAGCCGGACCGGCCGCAGCGGGGTCTCATGCTCGACATCGCGCGCAAGCACTTCAGTGCCCGCTGGATCGAGGAACGCATCCGTGAGATGGGCGATCTCAAGCTGAACCAGCTCCAGTTGCACATCTCCGACGACCAGGCGTTCCGGGTCGAGAGCAGCACGCACCCCGAAGTGGTCTCCGATCCGCATCTGACCAAGGCGCAGGTACGCCGCATCATCCGGCTCGCCGAGTCCCGGCACATCGACGTCATCCCGGAGATCGATTCGCCCGGGCACCTGGGCGCCGTACTCAAGGCCCACCCGGAGCTCCAGCTGAAGAACGCCGCCGGGCGGCCGACCGAGGGCGCGGTGGACATCTCCGATCCGCGCGCGGCGAAGATCGTGGACGATCTGCTGCGCGAGTACGCCGACCTCTTCCCCGGCAAGTACTCGCACCTCGGCGGCGACGAGTACCTGGCCCTGGCGCAGAGGGATCCCGAGGCCTCGTATCCGGGCCTGGCGGCCAAGGCCCGTGAGGAGTTCGGCCGTGACGCCCGAGTGCAGGACCTGGCGACCGACTGGCTCAACGACCGGGCCGAGGTCGTACGGAAGAAGGGCAAGACGGCGCAGGCGTGGAACGACGGCATCCACGCGGGCGGCGTGGTCCGCGCCAACCGCGACCGGCAGGTCGCCTACTGGACGGGCAGGGAGGCCGGCGAGCGCAGCCCCGAGTCGTATCTCAGGGAGGGCTGGAAGCTGATCAACCTCAACGACGAGTTCCTCTACTACGTGCTCGGCGAGCCCAACAACTTCACATATCCGACGGGGCGCCGCATCTACGACAAATGGACTCCGGCGGTGCTCCGTGGCACGAAACCAGTTCCGAAATCCCTTTCGGGTCCCGAGCACATCCCCGGCGGCCGCTTCGCCGTCTGGTGCGACCGCTCGCAGGCGCAGACTCCCGAACAGGTCGCCGCGGGAATCAGGGCGCCGCTGCGCGCGACGGCACAGAAACTTTGGAACCCCCGGAAACCGGCCATGAGCTGGGAAAACTTCAAGCGGCTCGGTGAGCGCACGAGCTGAGGACACCCGGCGGGCCTGCCGGAAAATGCGAGAGCGACCGGGGTCGCCACCCCCCACAGGAGAGACCCCGATCGCCCTCGAGAACGGGCGCACCACGCCAGGGGCAGGCCCGTACTCCCTTCAGCGTCCGCGCTCCTCATTCTGTTACCTGGTCAACTTCGACGGTCGACTTGCGTGGACTATGACGCACACTTGGCCTTAGCGTGCTCTGGCATCGATGCTGGTCTCTGTGTGAGGTATACGCAGATATCAGTGAGACGACGACAGGTGCCCGACCAGGGGGCATGACCAGATCCGTTGGGACATCGCGGAGTGGGGCGAGAGACGGCCGTGCAGGGGGACGACGCGGAGTTGACAGCCGCGGTGCTTGCGGCACAGGGCGGGGACGAAGTCGCTTTCCGCATTGTGTACCGCACTGTGCACCCGCGGCTGCTCGGCTATGTCCGCACCCTTGTCAGTGACGCCGACGCCGAGGACGTCACCTCCGAGGCCTGGCTGCAGATAGCCCGGGACATCGGCCGGTTCAGCGGCGACGCGGACCGCTTCCGCGGCTGGGCGGCGCGAATAGCCCGCAACCGGGCGCTCGACCACCTGCGTACGAGAGGCCGCCGCCCCGTCATCGGCGGCGACGAGAACGACTTGGCGGTGCTGCCCGCCGGAGCCGACACCGCCGACGAGGCGCTCGAAGCGCTCGGCACCGGCCGCACGATGGCTTTGATCTCCCGTCTGCCACAGGACCAGGCCGAGGCCGTGGTGCTGCGCGTCGTGGTCGGTCTCGACGCCCAGAGCGCCGCTGAGGTGCTGGGTAAGCGTGCCGGCGCCGTACGGACGGCGGCGCATCGGGGCCTGCGCAAGCTCGCACAACTGCTGGACGAATCCGCCGAAGATCTCCCCGACGCAGGAGAACCGCCACCCGGTCCGAATGCGTCTCCCACGGCACGCGGTGTGACGCATAAGGCGACACGAACGCTGAGGGAAACGTGATGGCGGACGACGACCGGTACAGGTGGCTGGACGACGAAGCGGCGGAGCGCTTGCTCCGCGGTCAGGTTCTCAATGCGCGCGACAGCCGGCGCGGCGGACGTCACCGAGCTGATCACAACAACGTTGAAGGCGCTCCCACCAGCGGCTTGGGCCGCCCCTCCGCCCCCGCACCCTCATGGGCACGCGGCGGTTCCGTACCGCAGCAGCGCACGGCTGAGGACCGCCTCGATTCCTTCCTCGACGCGCTCGTCGACGAGCAGACGGCGACGCTCCACGCGCTCGGCGCGGCCCGCGCCGCAAGGGCGCCGGGTGACGCGAGTGCCGAACTCCCCGGCGAGGCCGCCGCGGTGGCGGCCTTCCGCGCGGCGCAGCCGGCCCTGAGCGCCGGGCACAGCGGCACCGTCGACATCACGGCGGGCCCGACGGAGGCCGAAACGGTCGTCGGCAGGCGCGCCGCCCGCGAGAACGCGGGCCGGGCGCGCGACCGCCGGCCCGGAGCGGTCCGGCGCGGCACATTCATGGGACGTCCGCTGCGGGCGGGCTTCGCCATGGCCGTCGCCGGATGCGCGCTCGGTGGGGCGGCGGTGGCGGCCGGAGCGGGAGTGCTGCCCACGCCGTTCGGCGGGGGCGGGTCACCCGCGGCGAGTGTCTCCCCGCTGGCCAGCCCCGGCGACGAACGCGAGGAGTCGACCGGCGGCAGCCCCGACGACAGCAACGGGCCAAGACGCGGCACCCGCGAGGGTGACCCGTCCGACTCGCCCAATGGCGAGGACCTCGCGGGCAAGGAGCGCGGACGGGACGGGACGTCGAAGGGTCGCCCCGCGGGCGACGAGGACTGGTGGAACGGCAACGGCAAGGGTCTTTCCGGGGCCGACAAGAAGGCGATGGCGCGTGCGCTGTGCAAGGCGTACGAGGACGGCAAGCTCTCCGCCCACGACAGGGTCCGCCTCGAATTGGTGGCCGGTGGCCCCGAAGGCGTGAAGAAGTGGTGCGAAAAGTATGACTCCGGGCGTGACAGTCACAGCTCCCGCGGTGCGGACGGCTCGGGTGGCATAGGCGAGCCGGACGGACCCGGAGGTTCGTCGTCGGGTGATGACGGCGGTCCCGGCGACGACGCCGACGCGGACGACGGTGGAACCACGGGCGGGGAGACGGCTGACGGTGGCTCCGACGGCGGCAGCAGGCCCGATGACGGCGGCGGCTCCGAGGACCTCGACGACCAGTCCGGCGATTCGGAGAGCGTTTCCTCGCCGGACGCCGAACCTTCACCCAGCGCCGACGAGACCGCATCGGCCGACGCCGACGCCCAGCAGTAGGCGGGCGAACTCGTCGTCCCCACAGTTCTGTTCGGCTCGTGCCGGCACAGCCCCCGGATCCCCACCGGGGGCATTTTCGCGCCGTGGCAGTGCCGTGGCAATGCTGTGGCAGTGCCGTCGACCGGTCCGGTGTCGGACTCGGCCCGCCCCCGGACAGCCGCCCGTTCAACCGGTGTTGTGCGCCCGTATGCGGAAGGTTCAGCCGGGCAAGGAATACTGTGACGCAGGTCACACAGTTTAGTTGAATCCTGGTGTGACACTTTCGGCGGGGACGGCGCAGTAAAAAGTGAGCCGACTGGTCATCGGCTGCGCGACAAGTCCGAGGTTCCCCCCGTACCTTCGGGCTCGCGCATATGGCGCGGGCGGGACACGTTCCCCCGGTCCCGCCCGCGCCCCATCTCACTCCCGGCGTGAACGGCCGGCGCAGCCGCCTCAAGAGCGGCGTCCCCTCATCTCGCTGCAGCCTTCCGCTACTTGCGGCTGCTCCTCACGCCTCGTCCGCTCGCGCGTCGCGCGGCAGGCGGGCGGCCGGGCTCACTTGTAGACGACGACCTTGTCACCCTTCCGCACCTGGGCGAAGAGCGCCGCGATCTTCTTCTTGTCCCGGACGTTGACGCAGCCGTGCGACGCGCCGGCGTATCCGCGGGCCGCGAAGTCCGAGGAATAGTGGATGGCTTGGCCGCCGCTGAAGAACAGCGCGTACGGCATCGGGGTGTCGTAGATCGTCGAGACGTGATCCCGGCTCTTGAACCCGACGCTGAACTTCCCCTCCCGCGTGGGCGTGTAGGCCGAGCCGAAGCGCACGTCCATCGCCGAGATCATCCGCCCGTTCACGTACCAGGCCAGCGTGCGGCTCTTCTTGCTGACGCACAGCGCACGCCCCGTGAGGCAGCGCGGGTCCGGGTCGTCGAGCGGACGAGCCGTCTGCGGGTACAACTCGTCGTGGGACGGCGCGGAAGTGCGGGCACGCAGCGCGGCCCACACGCTCGACGTGACCGCCCCTCCGGCACTCATGCCCTGCTGCCGCTGGAAGGCGCGGACCGAAGCCGTCGTGACCGGCCCGTAGTAGCCCGTCGGATTGCGGTCGAAGAGCTGCAACTTGCGCAGCCGCGCCTGGAGTTCACGCACCTGCGCGCCGCCCGCACCCGTCGTGAAGAGCACCGGGTCGGCGGGGGCGGCCCGCTTGGCGGGCTTCGGCTGCTGCGCCGGCTTGTCGGGGTTCTTGTCCTGTGTGCTGTTGCTCACGGAGGAGCGCGCCGGCTTCTCCGTCGGCTCGGGCGCGACCGAAGTCTTCGTCACATGAATCGGCGCACTTCCCGTCGTCTGCGCCTTGCAACCGGCTGCCGCACCCCCGGTGACGACGAGCGCCGCCGTCACCGCCCACACGCTGCCGCGCCTTGCCTGTACCGGCCTTCCCGGCCGTCTGGCCCCCACCATGCGAACCCCCCGCAACCTGAGCGGACAACACGGAATTTCCCGACACCGATCGCCCATTCTCTTCCCTCGCGGTCCGGGTGTGAACCTCGGTGCGCGGCGGCATCCTGTGAGGGCGGGACGGCACGCTGTGAGGAAGGTCCCAGCGTGCGGCCCTGCAACGGACGGACGCGGATCGCTACAGTCCGTGGCAATCGAAGAGCGACAGCCCGAGCGGCAGCAGGCTCACCCGAGCGGCGCCGCAACAGGGCTGCGGCCGGAGGAACACCGGCGCGAACCCAGACCGTACGGAGGCAGAGTCCATGGCACGCCAGTCGGGCAACCAGCGGTTCAACGAGAGCGGTCTGCCCATCGAGCCTGTCTACGGCCCGGACGCGCTGAGTGACTGGGACGCCGCCGCGAAGCTGGGGGAGCCCGGCGCCTACCCGTACACGCGCGGTGTCTACCCGACGATGTACACCGGGCGGCCCTGGACGATGCGGCAGTACGCGGGCTTCGGGACGGCCACCGAGTCCAACGCGCGCTACAAGCAGCTCATCGAGAACGGCACGATGGGCCTGTCCGTCGCCTTCGACCTGCCCACCCAGATGGGCCACGACTCCGACGCCCAGCTCGCACACGGCGAGGTCGGCAAGGTCGGCGTCGCCATCGACTCCATCGACGACATGCGGGTGCTCTTCGGCGGGATTCCGCTCGAGGAAGTCTCCACCTCGATGACGATCAACGCGCCCGCTGCGCTGCTGCTGTTGCTCTACCAGCTCGTCGCCGAGGAGCAGGGCGCCGACCCCGCGAAGCTCACGGGCACCATCCAGAACGACGTGCTCAAGGAGTACATCGCGCGCGGCACGTACATCTTCCCGCCCAAGCCGTCGCTGCGGCTGATCGCGGACATCTTCAAGTACTGCCGCGCCGAGATCCCCAAGTGGAACACCATCTCCATCTCCGGCTACCACATGGCCGAGGCCGGAGCCACGCCCGCGCAGGAGATCGCCTTCACCCTGGCGGACGGCATCGAGTACGTCCGCACAGCCGTCGCCTCCGGCATGAGCGTCGACGACTTCGCACCGCGGCTGTCCTTCTTCTTCGTCGCGCGCACGACGCTGCTGGAAGAGGTCGCCAAGTTCCGTGCGGCGCGGCGCATCTGGGCGCGGGTCATGCGGGAGGAATTCGGGGCGCAGAACCCCAAGTCGCTGATGCTGCGCTTCCACACGCAGACCGCCGGGGTGCAACTCACCGCGCAGCAGCCAGAGGTCAACCTGGCCCGGGTGACGGTGCAGGCACTGGGTGCGGTCCTCGGCGGCACGCAGTCGCTGCACACCAACTCCTACGACGAGGCCATCGCCCTGCCCACGGACAAGTCGGCGCGCCTGGCGCTGCGCACCCAGCAGGTCCTCGCCTACGAGACGGACGTGACGGCGACGGTCGACCCCTTCGCAGGCTCGTACGTCGTGGAGTCGATGACGGACGACGTGGAGGCGGCAGCCCTCGCCCTGATGGAACAGGTCGAGGACAGGGGCGGCGCCGTCAACGCGATCGAACAGGGCTTCCAGAAGGAAGAGATCGAGCGCAGCGCGTACGCGATCGCGCGGGAGACCGACAGCGGCGAGCGGGTCGTCGTCGGCGTGAACCGCTTCCAGCGCGACGAGGAGGACCCGTACGAGCCGCTGCGCGTCGACCCGGCGATCGAGCAGCAGCAGTGCGAACGGCTGGCGCGGCTGCGGGCGGAGCGCGATCAGGCGGCCGTGGACGGGGCGCTGGCGGAGCTGCGCAAGGCGGCCGAGGGCACGGACAACGTCCTCTACCCGATGAAGGAGGCGCTGCGGGCACGGGCCACCGTGGGCGAGGTCTGCAACACGCTGCGGGAGATCTGGGGCGCTTACGTGCCGACGGACTCGTTCTGACGGTTTGGCCGTCGTCTGCCTTTGGGTCGTGGGTGGTGCGCCTGGGGTGGGTGGGTGGTGCCGGGGGCGTGCCGCTCCGGGAGGCAAGTCCGGGCGGCATGATTTACCTCCCTGAACCGTCACGGGCCTTCGTGCTGCCTTCCATATGGCGGTCCGCAAATCACTTCCCCACGCTTCGCTGGGGAGACCCCAATGGCCCGTCCATGCCCCCCTGCGCGTCCCGCCCCCTCCCGCCGGTCCAGTGGCTCTCCCCCCGGGGGTCCTTGAGACCTGCTCTTCCACACCGGGCTGTGGGCCAGTGCCCGTCATCCTGAATGAGCGCGGCCGATCGCGCCGCACAGGGTGGACGGACACCGGGCCCGCTCGCACCCCGTCCCAACGCCCAGTGAACCCGTCCACGCGGCAGGGGAGTTGAGCCACCGGACGAACCTGCGCGAGTGGCGTCAGAGGATCGCCGGTGGGCGGGGGCCCGCCAGTCAACCGGACTCCCGGAGGGAAGAAGCGGACGAGAGCGGCAGACGCGAGACGGGCGGGAGGGGGCGGGGCGTGCAGGCGGGGGGCACGGGGCTTAAACGTGATTTGCGGACCGCTATATGCAGGGCCGTACAGAAACCCATCCAGTTCAGGGAGGTAAATCATGCCGCCCCGGGACACCCGCCGGAACGGCCCGCCCCCGGCACCCACCACGAACCCCACGCGCACCCCGCACGAACCCCACGCGCACCCACCACGAACCCCACGCGCACCCACCACGAACCCCAGGCGCACCCACCACGAACCCCACGCGCACCCCGAGCCGCACCCCCGCCCAACCCCCCGCTCACCCGCGCCGTTCAGGCTCAGAGCAGCCGCAGCACCGCCCCCAGCCCCCGCTCCGAGCCGGGTGACGCGCCCGCGGGGAGGACGTAGGCGCGCAGGCCCGCCGCTGACGCGCCGCCGTCCTTGGCCGGGTGGTCGCCGACCATCAGCGTTTCCCCGGGGGTCACCTGCAACTCCCCGCAGGCGTACTGGAAGAGCCGCGGGTCGGGCTTCTCGGTGTCGTGTTCGTACGAGTGCACCCAGGAGGTGAAGTGGTCCGCGAGGCCGTGGCGGGCGAAGGTGGCGCGCAGGTCCCAGCCCACGTCGCTGACGACCCCCAGGCCGATGCCCCTTTCGGTCAGCCTCGCGAGCACGGCCCCGGCGTCGGCGTACGGACGCCAGTGCTCCGGGTCCTGCATCTGTTCGTAGAGCACGTCGGCGTACGGGGCGAGGGCGGGCGCCGACGCGTACCACGTGGTGAAGGCGTGCCGGTGGGCCTGTGCCGAGACGTCGCGGCCGCGTTGGGCCTCGATCACGCCGGGGTCCCGGAGGCCGGCCTCCAGGGCGGTGAGGATTTCGTCCATCTCCGGCTCTGCGACGGGTTCCGGCAGCGCCGCACGTATGCGGTCCGCGTAAGCGGCGATCTGGAAGAGCGTCCCGGAGAAGTCGAAGAGGACCGCTCGGACGGGTTGCGGTGGGGTGGAAGGGCGGGCGCGGATGGGGCCTTCGGGGCCGCAGACGACTGGCATGTGACTTTCCTAGCCCATCCGCGGCGTTGCCGAGCGGGCAATGGGGGAGCAGGATGAGGGTTGTATTACCGGCGAGTATGGGGAGTGCTGGTGACGGCAGAAGTCGGTACGCAGGCTGCGCCTCGGGAGTCGGGCGGGCTGGCCGAGCAGGCCGCCGCCCTGGCGGCCGGAGACGTGACGGCACGGGAGCTGACCGAGCGTGCCCTGACCCGCATCGCCGCCTCGCAGCCGACGCTCAACGCGTTCCGCCGCGTACGCGGGGAGGCGGCGCTCGTCGAAGCGGACGCGGCCGACCGGCGGTTGGCGCGGGGTGAGCGTCTGCCGCTGCTGGGTGTGCCCGTCGCCGTGAAGGACGACGTGGATGTGACCGGTGAGCCGACGGCCTTCGGCTGCCCAGGCGACTTTCCCCGCAAGGAGGCGGACAGCGAGGCCGTGCGCCGGCTTCGTGCGGCGGGCGCCGTCATCGTGGGCAAGACCAACTCTCCCGAACTGGGCCAGTGGCCCTTCACCGAGGGGCAGGCCTTCGGTGACACCCGCAACCCGTGGAGTCTGGAGCACACGCCGGGCGGGTCCTCGGGCGGCTCGGCCGCCGCGGTCGCGGCGGGTCTGGTTCCGGCGGCGTTGGGTTCGGACGGGGCGGGTTCGATCCGTATCCCTTCGGCCTGGAGTCATCTGGTCGGCATCAAGCCGCAGCGCGGCAGGATCTCGACGATGCCCGAGCCGGAGGCGTTCAAGGGGATCACGGTCTTCGGACCGCTGGCCCGCACGGTGCGGGACGCGGCGCTGCTGCTGGACGTGGCCTCCGGAAGCGCGGAAGGGGACCTGCACCGGCCCTCGCCGGTCGAGGTTCTGCCCGCGGTCGGACGGGACCCGGGGCGCCTGCGCATCGCGCTTTCCCTGCGCCCTCCGTGGACGGCGACGCGGAAGTCACTCGATCCGGTGGTACGCGCAGCTGTCACCGACCTCGCGGAGCGGCTCTCCGCGCTCGGTCACGACGTCGAGGAAGCCGATCCGGATTACGGGCCGATCGGGCTGGCGTTCGTGCCCCGCGCCACGGCGGGCATCCGCGAATGGACGGGCCGCGTCCCCGAATTCGCGCTGCTCGATCCCCGTACGCGCGGCGCCGCTCGCACGGGGAGGCTGCTGGGGGGCTCGGTGCTGCGTGCGGCGCGTGCGGCGGAGGCTCCGCTGGGTCGGCGCGTGGGCCGGATCTTCCGCCGCCATGACGTGGTGCTGACCCCCACGACGGCGACGCCCCCGATGCGCATCGGCGACCTGGCGGGCCTTTCCGGCCTGCGGACCGACCGCACGATGATCGCCCACTGCCCGTACGCGTGGCCGTGGAACATGCTGGGCTGGCCCGGCGTCAACGTCCCCGCGGGGTTCACCACTTCGGGGCTGCCGCTGGGTGCCCAGCTGCTCGGGCCCGAGAGCAGCGAACCGCTGCTCGTCCAGCTGGCCGCACAGCTGGAGGCGGACCGGCGGTGGTTCGAGCGGTGGCCGCCCGAGGCGGCTGCCGTGCAGGCCTGAGCCGCACACCGGGTCCACCGGCCTGGCCCGCAGGGTGACACGGGAGCAGCACCACTTCGCGCCGCCGACACTGGAGACCGTCGTCGTGCCGTGCCGCCCGGAGGAGTCGGGTGCACTGCACGCGGCGCTCACTCAACTCGAAGAGCAGGACCCGTCCCCTGCCTTCGGCGGGGAGACCCCATTCGCCTTCGGCGGGGGACCCCCTTCGCCTTCGGCGGGGGACCCCCTTCGCCTTCGGCGGGGGACCCCCTTCGCCTTCGGCGGGGGACCCCCTTCGCCTTCGGCGGGGGACCCCCTTCGCCTTCGGCGGGGAGACGCCATTCGGTCTGCGGCAGGACGAACTCCGAGGCGAGATCCACGTGTCGCTCTACGGCGAGGTGCAGAAGGAGGTCGTCCAGGCCACGCTCGCCGACGAGTTCGGGCTGGACGTCACGTTCCGCGAGTCCACGACCATCTGCGTCGAACGTCTCGACGGGCCCGGCTCGGCCGTGGAGATCATCCACAAGGAGCCCAACCCGTTTCTGGCCACCGTCGGTCTGCGCGTCGAACCGGCACCGCCGGGCAGCGGCGTGCGGTACGGCTGGAGGTCGAACTCGGTTCCATGCCCAACGCGTTCATGAGGGCGGTCGAGGACACCGTGCGCGAGACCCTGCGCGAGGGGGTCCACGGCTGGGAGATCCCCGACTGCGCGGTCACCATGACGTACTCCGGCCATGCGCCCCGCCAGAGCCATGCCCACGCGATGTTCGACAAGAGCATGTCGAGCACCGGCGCCGACTTCCGCCAGCTGACGCCCCTCGTCCTGATGGAGGCGCTGAGACGTGCCGGGGCGACCGTGCACGAGCCGATGCACCGGTTCCGGGTGGAGATCCCCGCGGAGACGTTCGGTGCCGTGCTGCCCGTGCTCTCGCGCCTGCGCGGGGTGCCGCAGGCACCGGCGACGAAGGGCGACGCGTATGTGCTGGAGGGCGAGATCCCGGCGGCGCGGGTGCACGAGCTGGAGCGGCAACTGCCCACGCTGACAAGCGGGGAGGGAGTGCTGGAGTGCGCCTTCGGCCGCTACCGGCCGGTGGTGGGGGAGGTCCCGTCGCGGCCGCGCACCGACCACGCCCCGCTCAACAGGAAGGAGTACCTGCTGCGCGTGGTGCGGAGGGTGGCGGGAGCCTGACCCGTGCCCGTCCCCCTTCCCACTTCCCAGGGCGGGGCCGGGCGGCGGTTCACGGAGCGAGGACGTCGAGTTCGGCCAGGGCGTCCTCGGTGATGGTGCGCATCAGGCGCTCCGCGGCCGCGCCGTCCCGCTCCCGCACGGCCTCGGCTACCTGGACGTGCATGGTGACGGCCTCCTGGCGGGGGTCGCTGAACATCACCTCGTGCTCGGTGCGTCCGGTGAGGACGGCGGCGACGACATCGCCGAGCCGGGCGAACATCTCGTTCCGCGAGGCGCGCAGTATCACGCCGTGGAACGCGACGTCGTGCACGAGGTAGTTCGCCAGCTGCTGCCCTCGGGAGGTGCGCACCATCCCGAGAGCGTGCTCGGTCAGTTCGGCGCACTCCTCCGGGGTGGCCAGCTCCGCCGCGAGCCGGGCCGCCACGGGTTCGACAGCCGAACGCAGCCTGGTCAGTGAACGCAGCTGCCGTGGCCGGTCCGCACCCGCCAGACGCCAGGTGATCACCTGAGGGTCGAAGACGTTCCACTGCTCGGTGGGCAGCACGGTCACGCCCACCCGGCGGCGCGACTCCACGAGATGCATGGACTCCAGCACCCGCACCGCCTCGCGTACGACCGTGCGTGAGACCTCGTAGCGCTCGGCCAGCTCGTCCGTGAGCAGCACGGTGCCCGGCGGGTAGTCGCCCGCGGTGATCGCGGGCCCGAGCCGGCCGAGCAGCCGCGCGTGCAGGCCCCGGCCCCGGCTGTCCGCAGCCTGGCTGGTCATGGGTCTCCCGAGTTCTCTTTTCCCCTCGGGCTTCGCCCGGGGGAGGCGCCGCACCGGCCGGCACCCCGCACCGCCGGTGCCACGCACCGGCCCCCTCCGGGGACTTCAGAGTACGTGGTGGCCGTCACGCCAATTAAGTATGACCAATCAACATCGACCTATTGAATAAGTGTGACGTAATGAGGTTGAGTGTGCGGCGCCCACACGGAAGAGGACTGCGAGGTGCATATGGGGTCTCCCCGCCGAAGGCCGTTGGGGTCTCCCCGCCGAAGGCAGGGGAAGGGCCCGACAGGCGGCGGCCGTGACCAGGGACGCGAACACGGCGACGCCCTCCCGGCCGAGCAGCCCACCGCGGGCGGCGTAGTGATCGTCATGGGGGTCGCCGGAACCGGCAAGACAACCGTGGGGGCGATGCTCGCGGAGGCGTTGGCAGTGCCCTACGCCGAGGCCGACTCCTTCCACCCGCCGGCGAACGTCGCCAAGATGACCGCCGGCGAACCCCTCGACGACGCCGACCGGCAGCCCTGGCTCGACGCCATCGGCCGGTGGGCCGCCGAGCGGATGGAATCCGGAGGGGTCGTCAGCTGCTCCGCGCTCAAGCGTGCCTACCGCGACCGGCTGCGTGCGGCCGCCCCCGGGGTCTTCTTCGTCCACCTCACCGGAGACCGTTCGCTCATCGCCCGGCGCATGGAGCAGCGCCGCGACCACTTCATGCCGCTCACGCTGCTGGACTCCCAGTTCGCGACGCTCCAGCCGCTCCAGGCGGACGAGGCGGGGGCCGCCGTCCCCGTGTGCGACGGCCCCGACACCGTCACCGGGCAGGCCCTCGCGGCTGTCCGCGAGTGGTGCGCGATGCCGGAAGGGCCCTCAGCGGTCCGTCCGTAGGCACCGGCTCCACGCCGCGGGTCCGGGGCGGCGGCCCGCTCCGTGCCCGAAGTCGCCCACGCATCCCCGCAATTGCCGGGCGCCCCCAGCGGCTCCCGGCAGTAACCGAACCCGACCTCCCGCCCCCGTAACCCCGTTCACTCACGACAAGGAAGAGCCGTGCGCCGTCTCAGTGCCGAGATAATTGCCGCCGGACCGGAGCCGATAGATCCCATCAGCTCCGCCGGCAACCTTCAGCTGGGGCTCGCGGCCCTGGCCGGCATAGCCGTCATCGTCCTGCTCATCACGCGTTTCAAGGTCCACGCGTTCCTCGCGCTCACCCTCGGCACCCTCGCCCTCGGTGCCGTGGCGGCCGCACCGCTGGACAAGACCATCGAGAGCTTCTCCACGGGACTCGGCGACACGGTCGCCGGGGTCGGAGTCCTCATCGCGCTGGGCGCGATGCTCGGCAAGCTTCTCGCCGACTCCGGTGGCGCCGACGAGATCGTCGACACGATCCTCGCCAGGACGGGCGAGCGTGCGATGCCGTGGGCGATGGCACTGATCGCCGGCATCATCGGCCTTCCGCTCTTCTTCGAGGTCGGCCTCGTCCTGATGATCCCGGTGCTGCTGCTCGTGGCACGGCGCGGCAACCTCTCCCTCATCCGCATCGGAATCCCGGCGCTCGCGGGGCTCTCCGTGATGCACGGCCTGGTGCCCCCGCACCCCGGCCCGCTCGCCGCGATCGACTCGGTGCACGCGAACCTCGGCGTCACCCTCGCCTTCGGCGTGCTCGTGGGCATCCCGACGCTGGTCGTCTCCGGCCCCCTCTTCGCGCGCTTCGCGGCCAGGTGGGTCGACGTGCAGCCGCCCGAGGGGATCGTGCCGGAGCGTCCGTCGGAGGATCTGGAGCGGCGCCCGAGGTTCGCCGTCACCGTCGGGACGGTGCTGCTGCCCGTCGTGCTGATGCTGGCGAAGGCGCTGACGGACATCGTCGTCGGCGACCCGGAGAACACCGTGCAGCGGGTCATGGACGTGGCCGGCTCGCCGCTGGTCGCACTGCTCTCGGCGGTGATCGTCGCGATGTTCACGCTGGGCAGGGCCGCCGGCTTCACCAAGGGGCGGATCACCTCCACCGTCGAGACCTCCCTCATGCCCATCGCCGGGATCCTGCTGATCGTCGCCGCCGGCGGCGGTTTCAAGCAGACGCTGGTCGACGTCGGCATCGGCCAGATGATCATGGACTTCTCGAAGAGCTGGTCCGTGCCGGCGCTTCTGCTGGGCTGGCTCATCGCCGTCTGCATCCGGCTGGCGACCGGCTCGGCGACGGTGGCGACCATCTCGGCCGCCGGACTCGTCGCCCCGCTGGCCGCGGACATGAACACCGCGCAGTCGGCGCTGCTCGTACTGGCCGTCGGTGCCGGCTCCCTCTTCTTCAGCCACGTCAACGACGCCGGTTTCTGGATGGTGAAGGAGTACTTCGGCATGAGCGTCGGCCAGACGCTCAAGACGTGGTCGGTGATGGAGACCCTGATCTCCGTCGTCGCCCTGATCTTCCTGCTGCTGCTCTGGCTCGTGGTCTGACCCCGTTCGCGGCAGCGGAAGGGCCGGTGGGTACGCGTCGAAGTGCGCGTACCCACCGGCCCGTCCGCCGTCCGCCGTCCGCCGTCCGCCGTCCGCCGGTCGCGTCAGCCGAGAGCCGCGCGCTTGAGCGCCCGTACGCGCCGGGCCGCCCTGCGCACCGTCGGCCTGCGCCGCAGGAACGCGAACTGCCGCGTCCAGCCGCCCGGAAGAACGAGCGCCGTGAGGCGGCGCCGCTTGAAGTAGCGCAGAGTACGGGAGTCGAGATGCGCGGAGAGATACCGTTCCGCCTCGCCGCGCATCCCCGGCAGGATCTCCGGCTGCATGCAGAACCCCACCGTCCGCAGCAGACCCGTCAACCGGTGCTCGATCTCCGCCGCTTCCGGGATGCGCCACGCACCCGGCCCGGCATCCGGATCCGCCCCTTCGCCCGACGTCTCACCGTCGACGTCCGGCAGCAGCGCGTCGACGAGGGTGACGGGCACCCGGTTGCTGTTCTGGTACGGCGTCAGGCGCTCCAGCAGCAGGCCCGTGCCCGTACGGGCGACGCGCAGCCCGTAGAAGGAGGCGGCCGTCAGCAGGGCCGTCGAGAAGCAGCCCACGACGAGCTCCGGCCGCATCTGCTCGTAGAGCACCTCCGCGAGCACCGGAGTGTTCAGCACCCGCAGTTCGACGCCGAGTTCACCGGCCTCCTTCTCCAGCGCACGCGAGAAACGCGCCGGGGCCACCGGGTGCGGCTTGAACACCACGCTGCTGTGGCCGAGTCCGGCGGCGCCGCGCAGCATCCGCACATGAAGCTGCTCCTCCTCCTCGGGGGTGAGGATCTCCAGCGCCGACATGTACTGCCCCAGAAGCAGCGCACCGCCCCGGGGCAGGGACGTCACGCTCGGCGGAACGTCCTGCGCCAGCTCCGCCAGTACGGAGGTGAATGCGCCGGTGGGCACGACCTCGCTCCGCACGCCGAACTCCGTGAGCAGCAGCGGCTCCAGGCCCGGCAGCAGGTCGAGGTGGAGCAGACGCCCCACACGCGAGCCGACCAGCGGGTCGAGCTTGTTGCGGGTGGGCCCGTAGCTCATCAGGCCGTCCGCGTACACCTCGAGGGGAGCGTCGGGGAACAACCGGGCGACGGCGAGGGCCGGTTCGACCTGGATGGACTCCACGACGAGCTCCACCTCGTCGTCGCCCAGCCCCCACAGCAGCCGCAGATACCGCTCCAGCACGGGCACGTCGTCCGCGCGCGGCGACCATCCCCCCGGATGGAACGGGGCGATGGCATCGTTCCACGACAGCACGCGGTCGAAGCGGGTCCGCAAGCGCTCGAACCCCGGCATGGTGTCCAGCGCGGGAGTCGTCTCCGGGTTGGCGGCGTTGTTGCTGACCAGCAGCAGCCGGCGGCCGCTCCGGGGCTTCCCGTCCGGCGCGCCGGAGGTGAACTTCCCGGCGTCGATGGCGGCGGCCAGCGTCGCGGCGCCGTAGAGGGTCGAGGCGAAGAAGATCTGCGTACGCATGCGGTCGGTCCGTCCTGAGAGGTGTGTGTCGCTCACGCCGCCTCTCCCGGCGCCTGGCGGAAGAGGGCGGGACGGCGGCGCAGCCTGCGCAGCCGGGAGGCCCGCTCGACGTCCATGGAGTTCAGCGCGTCGGCAAGCGGGCCGGCGGGGAGCCGCCGGAGTGCGGCCGCACTGCGGGCACGCAGCTCGCGCTCCACGCGCGGCTGGAACCGTCCGCTGGTCAGATGGTGGGAGATGATCGCGCAGTACGTGCGCACGGCCTTCGGCAGCAGCCTGTCCGCGTCGCGGTCGCGTGCCGTCTCGTCGACGACCTGGTCGAAGGCGCGGATGAAGTCCAGTTGGCGCACGTCGCCGATCTGCGTGAGGGAAGAGGCGACGCCGCGCCTGTAGTAGACGCCCGTCATCCCGAGCGTGGCGAACGACTTGGCCTCGCGGTGCAGCCGCCAGATCCACGGGCGGTCCTCGGCGGTGCGCAGGCCGTGCGTGAAGTGGAGCAGCCCGTCGTCCAGCAGCCGCCGGTGGTAGATGCCGGCCCAGGCGTAGGCGTAGTCGACGGACGTGGTGCGCTCGGCCGGCAGGATCGCCTCCCGCGGATCCATGACCACGCCGCGGCGGCCGTGCGGGACGCGAGCGATCGTACGGGCACGTGCCGTGCAGCTGACGTGGTCGGTGCGTACGAAGTCGCAGCCCAGGTCCTCGATGGCGGCGAGCAGCCGGGGGTAGTAGCCCGGTGCGAGCCAGTCGTCGCCGTCGAGGAAGGTGAGATATCTGCCGCGGGAGGCGTCCAGGCCCGTGTTGCGGGCGGTCGCGAGACCGCCGTTGCGTTCGTGCCGCACGAGAACGGCCCCGCTCAGTTCCCGCTCGGCTTCCGCGAGAATCTCCGGGGTGTCATCCGTCGAACAGTCGTCGACGAGAATGAATTCGATGTCCTCGCGCGCATTCGCGCGTAGGCTTCTGATTGCTTCCGGGGCGTAGGACTGCACGTTGTAGAACGGCACGATGACGGAGAGATTGACCACCCGGCCGACCATAGGGCCGCCCGCGGCCCTGTTTGTGGCGCGCCCGGCAAGCGCCGGTGAACGACGCATGGCGGGACGGTGAATCCGTTTCCCCGCCGGCCAGTTGGCCGGTCGGCGGTGCGCTGTTAACCAGCTGTTGTATTTCCGTTGGGCCGGGCTCCGGAATTGCTTTCTAGCGTCGAGGACGTGCCAGCAAACATTCCTTTCGCGGCTGCCGACCATTCCGCGGATTCCGCCTCCCCGCTCCGTACGGCGGTGCTCGCGGATTCTGACACCCGCTGGAAATGGGGAGCGCTCACCGCCCGCCGCATCGCGCCCGGCGCCCGCGTCGACGGGCTGCTGCTGCGCGGGCGTGCCACCCCGACGCCCCGGCAGCTCGCCGAGGTGGGCGTCGAGGTGGACTCACTGCGGGAGACGACCGGCGCGGCCTTCGTGGGGGAGGCCGCCGACCGCGGCACGTACGACGTCGTCGTCCTCGCCTGCGTCGGCGGGGCGGTGCAGGCGATGCTGCACGGCATGGCGCACGCGGCGCGGCGCGCCTCCGCGGAGCCCGCCGAAGCGGGTCCCGGCGCCGACGTGGCCGTGAGCGGTGAGGCACAGGCAGAGGTGCGGCGCCCGGTGACCGTCACCGGATATGTCGGCGTCGTCTACGAGAAGCTCGCCGACGGGCTGCTGCTGCGCCACGGCGCCGACGTCGTCCTCGCCAACTCCCGCCACGACGCCGAGCGTTTCCGCGACGTCTACGAGGGCGCCGGCGCCGACGCGTCCGCCGTCACCGAGGGCGCACTGCCGTTCCTCGGCGGCGCGCCCTACGAAGGCCCGGGCTCCGGGCGGCCGTTCACCGTCGTCTTCGCCGCGCAGCCGTCCGTGCCCGCCGGCCGTGACGACCGTGCCTACCTGCTGCGCCGCGCCGCCGCGCACGCCCGCAGCCATCCCGGGCGCGAGGTGCTCGTCAAGCTCCGCAGCCGCCCGGGCGAACACACCACGCACATCGAGGAGCTGCCCTACCAGCGGCTCTCCGAGCGGCTGAGCGGCGGCCTGCCGTCCAACTGCCGCCTCGTCTACGGGCACATGAGCGAGGTCCTGGACCGCACGGACCTGCTGGTGACCGTCAGCTCGACCGCCGCGCTGGAGTCGCTGCACCGGGGGATCCCCACCGCCGTCCTCACAGATCTCGGCGTGCGGGAAGCGCTCGGCAACCACCACTTCCTCGGCTCCGGCTGCCTCGCCTCGTGGGACGAACTCGACGCGGGGCACCTGCCGGAGGCCGACGCCGGGTGGACGGCGCGGCAGGGCGTGCTGGCGGGAGGCGCGTACGAGCGCGCCTTCGACTTCGCGCGGGAGCGGGTGACGCGGCTCGCGGGCCGCGACCGGCTGCCCGCCGTCACCCCGTACTACACGCCCGTTACCGCACCCGGATATCTGCCGGGCGTCCTCGCCCGCTACGGCTTCGGCGCCGACGGGTCGGTGCTGCCCGGTGCGGCGAAGGCCGCCGCAGCCGAGGCCTCGACCGGGGTGCGCGCCGCCGTACGGGGCGCTGTCCGGGACGTGGCACGCGGGGCGTACCGGCACGGCGTGCAGCGCGTGGCGCCCGTGATCCGCCGCATGGGGGAGCTGTGACGGGCCGTGGCGCCGCGCGCCTGTGCGCGCCGCGCCCGCCCGCACCCCACCCCCCATCCACCGCCGAGGAGTGTTGACATGACCGAGTTGTCCGCAGCAGGGCCCGGGACGAACGCCGTGACGGCGCGCTCCCGCCGCGTACTCGCAGTGATCCCCGCCCGCGGCGGGTCGAAGGGCGTGCCGGCCAAGAACCTCGCCACCGTGGGCGGCGAACCCCTCGTTGCCAGGGCCGTACGGGCCTGCCTCGCCGCCGACCTGGTGACGGACGTGGCCGTCTCGACGGACGACTCCGAGATCGCGGCCGCCGCACGCGCGGCCGGCGCACAGGTCGTGGAGCGGCCGGGCGAGATAGCGGGGGACACCGCGACCAGCGAGGCCGCCGTCCTGCACGCCGTCGACGTCTGCGAGTCACGCTCGGGCGTCCCCGTCGACGCGGTGCTGCTCGTGCAGTGCACCAGCCCGTTCATCACCCGCGACGACATCGACGCGGTGGCCGCGGCGGTCGTCGAGGGCGGCGCGGACAGCGCCCTGACCGTCGCCCCGTTCCACGGCTTCATCTGGCGCGACGGCCCGGACGGCCCCGGCACCGTGGACGCCGCCGGCCACGGGGATTCCGCGGCTCCCGGCGACACCTCGGACACCGGCGGCTTCGGCGTCAACCATGACAAAGCGTTCCGGCCGCGCCGCCAGGACCGCCCGCAGGACCTGCTGGAGACCGGCGCCGCGTACGCCATGGACGCCGCCGGCTTCCGCAAGAGCGGACACCGCTTCTTCGGACGCACCGAACCGGTCCGCACGGACCCCGCCCGCGTCCTGGAGATCGACGACCCTCACGACCTCGCCCGCGCCCGCGCGCTCGCGCCGCTGCTCGACGCCGCGCGCCCCCGCGTGCTGCCGGGCCGCGAGGACGTGGACGCGGTCGTACTGGATTTCGACGGCACCCAGACCGACGACAGGGTGCTGATCGACTCCGAGGGACGGGAACTGGTCGCCGTGCACCGCGGCGACGGACTCGGCATCGCCGCGCTCCGCCGCGACGGTCTCGAACTGCTGATCCTGTCCACGGAGGAGAACCCGGTCGTCGCCGCACGGGCCCGGAAGCTGCGGATCCCCGTACTGCACGGCATCGACCGCAAGGACCTCGCGCTCAAGCAGTGGTGCGAGGAGAGGGGCATCGGCCCCGAGCGCGTGCTCTACGTCGGCAACGACGTCAACGACCTTCCCTGCTTCAACCTCGTGGGCTGGCCTGTGGCAGTCGCGGGAGCGCACGAGGTCGTACGCGAGGCGGCACGCGCGATCACCTCGACGCCGGGGGGCGAGGGCGCGATCCGCGAGATCGCCTCCTGGCTCCTCGGGCCGTCCCTGTAACTCACCTCAGCAAGAAGAGAGATGGAGAACCGTCCTCATGAGCACCAACCGTCTGCGCAGCCTCGGTGAGAAGACCGTCGGCCCCGGACAGCCCGTGTACATCACCGGCGAGATCGGCATCAACCACAACGGCGAACTCGAGAACGCCTTCGCACTCGTCGACGCCGCCGCCGAGGCCGGCTGCGACGCCGTGAAGTTCCAGAAGCGCACCCCCGAGGTGTGCACCCCGCGCGACCAGTGGGACGTCGAACGCGACACCCCCTGGGGCCGCATGACCTACATCGACTACCGGCACCGCGTCGAGTTCGACGAGGACGGCTACCGCGCCATCGACGAACACTGCAAGAAGCGCGGCATCGACTGGTTCGCCTCGCCGTGGGACGTCGAATCCGTCGCCTTCCTCGAGAAGTTCGGCGTGCCCTGCTACAAGGTGGCCTCCGCGTCGCTCACGGACGACGAGCTGCTGCGCGCGATGCGCGCAACCGGCCGCACCGTGATCCTCTCCACGGGAATGTCCACCCCGAAGCAGATCCGGCACGCGGTGGAGGTGCTCGGCAGCGCCAACATCGTGCTCTGCCACGCCACTTCGACGTACCCCGCACAGGCGGCCGAGCTGAACCTGCGGATGATCCACACCCTGGAGCGCGAGTTCCCGAACGTGCCCATCGGCTACAGCGGCCACGAGACCGGTCTGCAGACCAGCCTCGCCGCGGTCGCCCTCGGCGCCTGCTTCGTGGAGCGGCACATCACCCTCGACCGCGCCATGTGGGGCTCCGACCAGGCCGCGTCCGTCGAGCCGGGCGGCCTCCAGCGGCTCGTGCGCGACATCCGCACCATCGAGGACTCGCTGGGCGACGGCGTGAAGAAGGTCTACGACAGCGAGCTGAAGCCGATGGAGAAGCTCCGTCGCGTCAAGGGCGTCGTCGCGGAGGCGGAGTCGGCGGCTGCAGGCACAGGAGCCGACGGGGCCGACCGCGAGCCGGCTGCCGTCTGACGGAGCCGCCCAGTGAGCCGAAGCGGACAGGACGCGACACGGAGCCGGGGACGAAGGGCGGGCGGCACGCTCGCCTTCGTCGAGAGCCCCGTACAGCTCCTCAACGTCCTGGAGTGGGCGCACTCCGCGGCGGTGATCTCCGCCGCGCCCGGTCCCGTTGAGGCCGGACCGGCGGAGGCCGGCGTGCGGGCGCCCGGCCTCACGGTGGTCGTCCTCTCACCCCACGACCCCATGACGCGTGGCCAGTTGCGCCGCGTCGCGGAGCTCGCACGGGACGAGGGCGTCGCCGTGCGCTGGGAGGAGGCGCGCGGCGGGCCCGTCGCGCCGGTCAAGACCATCGGCTCGCTGGCGCGTGAACTGCGGCGTGCGCGACGGGTCGTCATCGGCGACCCCTTCTCGCGCTACGTGCAGCTGCTGCTCACGCTCACCTCCGCGCGCGACGTCGTCGTGGTCGACGACGGCACCGCCACCATGGAGTTCGTCTCCCAACTCGCCGGCGGGGAACGCCTGGTGCGATGGCACCGCAAGGGCTCGGCACCGGCCGGTCCGCAGGCGGCCGCGCAGGCGGTCCTCTTCGCGCCCTTCGCGCGCCGAGCCCGCTCGCGGCTCACCCCCGGGGCCGCAGCGCCGCAGGCCTCGCCGCCCCAGGCATCGCCGCCACAGGCAGGGGAACCCGAAGGCCGTGCCCCCGACGCCGTCCGCCGGGTCGAGATCTTCAGCTCGATGCCGGTGGACGCCTCCGACGCCCGGCTCCGGGAACTCGGCGTCACCGTCGCCGCCAACGACTTCGCCTGGACCCGCTCACGCTTCGGCCCGCCCCGGCTGACCCGCGGCACCGACCTCGTCGGCACCTCACTGGTGGAGACCGGAGTGGTGGACCTGGAGCGCTATCTCGAAGGAGTCACGGCGCTGGCCCGGGAACACGGAGCCACGCGCTACTTCGCCCACCGCCGCGAGAGCAGCGAGAAGCTCCACCGGGTGCAGAAGGCCACGGGCCTCGAGATCGTCCGGCCCGATCTGCCGCTGGAGCTCGTCGCCCGCCGCGGCCCCATCGGCCGAACCGTTGTGAGCTTTCCTTCCACCGTCGTGCACACCCTGCCGCTGGCTCTGGCCGGTACGCCCGTCTCGGTGGCGGTCTGTGAGGTGGACCGCACGTGGTTCACGGCGGGCGCCTCCCCCCGCGCCGAAGGCTTCCTCTCCGGCGTCACGGACAGTGCGCGCCGGGCGCGCAAACTGGGAGACACCGGGATTCAGGGGGAGGGGGCGGGCCGTACGATGGCCGGGCCCGCACCGGCGGAGGCGGCACCGGCGCCGCAGCAGCCTTCGCGCACATCGGTCTCCAGAGAGGCGGGCCAGGCGAGCGCGTAGGTATACCCATCAGCATCAGGACATAATCGCCATCCTGAAAAATTTTTGTCCCCTGAGGGGCTGAACTTTCCGACATCGGCAGCATGTGGTGGCCTGAAAACGCCTACCCTGCGGATATGAACAGAGTCCTGTCCCCTGAGCCGGAGGTGGACCCAACCGGCGAAGCAGCAGTCGAAGCAGCCTTGCTGGGCGTGGTGCCCGAACTGCCCGGCAGACTTTCCGACGAGCTTCGCGAGGAACTGGTCGCGTTCCGGCGCGACCTTCACATGCATCCGGAACTGGGCAACCAGGAGTTCCGCACCACCGCCGCGATCAAGGCCCGCCTCGAACAGGCCGGGCTGCGACCCCGCATCCTGCCGATGGGGACCGGCCTCGTCTGCGACATCCACCCCGGGCTCGCCGAGCGCTGGGACGGCGTCCGTCCCATGCTGGCGCTGCGCGCCGACATCGACGCGCTGCCCATCCCCGACACCAAGTCGGTCCCGTACCGGTCGACCGTCCCCGACCGTGCGCACGCCTGCGGCCACGACGTGCACACCACGGTCGTGCTCGGAGCGGGATGCGTCCTCGCGGACCTCGCCCGCGCCGGCCACCTGACGCGTTCCGTGCGGCTCCTGTTCCAGCCCGCCGAGGAAGTTCTGCCGGGCGGCGCCACCGACGCCATCGACGGCGGGGCGCTCGAAGGCGTCGGCCGCATCCTCGCCGTCCACTGCGACCCGCGCGTCGACGCCGGCCGCATCGGGCTACGCCCCGGGCCCATCACCTCCGCGTGCGACCGCGTCGAAGTGAGCCTCAGCGGCCCCGGCGGCCACACCGCGCGCCCGCACCTGACCACCGACCTGGTCACGGCGGCCGCGAAGCTCGTCACCGAGGTGCCCGCGCTGCTCTCCCGCCGCGTCGACGCCCGCGCCGGGATGGCCCTCACGTGGGGACGGATCGAATCCGGCCACGCCTGCAACGTGGTGCCGCAGCGGGCGGAGCTCTCCGGCACACTGCGCTGCCTGGACATCGTCGCCTGGCGGGACGCGCCCGACCTTGTGCACGCCGCCATCGACGAGACGGCCACCCTGCACCGCGCCAAGTCGGAGATCACGTACGTGCGGGGAGTGCCGCCGGTCGTCAACGAGGCAGGCACGACCGAGCTGTTGCGTACGGCGATGACGGCGCGGCGCGGCACGCCCACGGTCGAGGACACCGAACAGAGCCTGGGCGGCGAGGACTTCTCCTGGTACCTGGAGCACGTCCCCGGCGCGATGGCCCGCCTCGGCGTCCGCCCCCCGGGGGACCGCCACCCGCGAGACCTCCACCAGGGCCACTTCGACGTGGACGAGTCGGCCATCAAGGTCGGCGTCGAACTCTTCACGGCCGCGGCTCTCCTGGACCCCCCGGCCCCTGCTTGACGGGTCCGGCGGGTCCGGGTGTCGCCGGGGTTGGCCGTGTTCGCTTCGGGTTCGTGGTTGGTGCTGCTCCGGCTCGTGCGGGGTGCGCGTGGGGTTCGTGGTGGGTGCGCGTGGGGTTCGTGGTGGGTGCGGGTGCGGGCCGTTCCGGCGGGTGTCCCGGGGCGGCATGATTTACCTCCCTGAACCGGATGGGTTTCTGTACGGCCCTGCATATAGCGGTCCGCAAATCACGTTTAAGCCCCGTGCCCCCCGCCTGCACGTCCCGCCCCCTCCGGCCCGTCTCGCGTCTGCCGCTCTCGTCCACCTCTCCCCTCCGGGCGGTCCGGTTGGCTGGAGGGCCCCCGCCCGCCACTGGTCCTCTGGGTCACTCGCGCAGGTTCGTCCGGTGGCTCAACTCCCTTGCCGTGTAGACGGGTTCACTGGGCGTTGGGACGGGGTGCGAGCGGGCCCGGTGTCCGTCCGCATGGTGCGGCGCGATCTGTGGCGGTCTTCGAGGATGACGGGCACGGGCCCACAGCCCCCCGGGAGAACTGGGGGTCTGGGTGGCCCCCGGGGGAGAGCCACTGGACCGGCGGGAGGGGGCGGGACGCGCAGGGGGGCATGGACGGGCCATTGGGGTCTCCCCAGCGAAGCGTGGGGAAGTGATTTGCGGACCGCCATATGGAAGGCAGCACAGCACTCCGTGACGGTTCAGGGAGGTAAATCATGCCGCCCGGACTTGCCTCCCGGAGCGGCACGCCCCCGGCACCACCCACCCACCCCAGGCGCCCCACCCACGCACCCCGAGCCGCACCCGCCCACGCACCCGCCGCCCCGCGCCGCGCCCCCGCGCGCAGCGTCGGGGGCCGCGGCGCCGTTGTGACCGGGGGCGCAGCCCCCTTGGCACCGATCCGATAACAGCATTCCGGCAAGTCTTTACGTGAAATCTACGCGCGTTAATCTGTGCCGGAAGCCAGCGCCGGAAGAGGCGCTCCATGAGCCGAAGGGGACTCCTCTTGCGTCGGGTAACCAAGCTTGCAGCCGCGGTCGCCACCACCGCGGCCCTCGCCCTGACCGCCACCGCGTGCGGTGAGAGTTCTACACAGTCCGCCGGCAAGAAGGACAAGGGAGTCGGCCTGGCCTTCGACGTCGGCGGGCGTGACGACCATTCCTTCAACCAGGCGGCGGCCCGTGGCGTCGACAAGGCCAAGAAGGAACTGGGCGTCAACTTCAAGGAGATGACAGCCAGCAACGACGAGACCGAGGCGGACCGCGAGCAGCGAATAACTTCGCTCGCGAAGGCCGGATTCAACCCGGTCATCGGCGTGGGCTTCGACTACGGCAAGTCCATCAACAAGGTCGCCAAGAAGTTCCCGGAGACCACCTTCGGTGTCGTCGACTCCCCCTCGGAGGGGAAGAACGTCGCCGGTCTGGTCTTCGCCGAGCACGAGGCGTCCTACCTCGCGGGCGTCGCCGCGGCGAAGAAGACCAAGACCAAGGAGGTCGGCTTCATCGGCGGCGTCAACAACGCGCTGATCCAGAAGTTCCAGGCGGGCTTCGAGCAGGGCGTGAAGGAGACCGACCCGAAGGTCAAGGTCACTTCGCAGTACCTGTACCCGACGAACACCAAGGGCTTCAACGACCCGGCGGCCGCCAAGGACAAGGCCAAGGGCATGCTCGACGCCGGCAACGACGTGATCTACTCCGCCGCGGGCCAGTCCGGTGTCGGCTCGATCGAAGAGGTCAGCAAGAAGAAGGGCACCTGGGCGATCGGGGTCGACTCCGACCAGTACAACCAGCCCGGCCTGGCGAAGTACAAGGACGCGATCCTCACCTCCGCCGTCAAGAACGTGGACGTCGCCGTCTTCGACCTGGTCAAGAGCGTCGAGGACAAGAAGCCGATGAAGGGCACCACCGCCTTCGACCTGAAGGAGGACGGCGTTTCGCTGGCCACTTCCGGCGGCTTCATCGACGACATCCAGGACGACCTCGACAAGGCGAAGCAGGACATCGTCGACGGCAAGATCAAGGTCAAGGACACCCCGTGACCCCGCTGCCGGTCCGCCGCGAGTGAGCGCGGGCCGGCAGCGACTCCCGTGCACGGAACGGGAGGCGGTACGGATTCCGGGATCGGGCGTATCCGCAGGCCTTGCTGCTTGTGGATGCGCCCGCGACCGTCCCGCCTCTGCCTGTACGGGCCGAACCCTCCACTGAACAGCAGCGTTTCGGGAGAGTGCGTCATCTCAACGTCCAGCAGCAGCCCCCCGGCGGCCGCAGACGCGGCGGGCACCGGCAACGGCTCGGCCTCCCGGCCCGCCGTCGAACTGCGCGGCATCACCAAGCGGTTCCCCGGCGTCGTGGCCAATCACGACATCGTCTTCACGGTCCGCCGTGGCACCGTGCACGCCCTCGTCGGTGAGAACGGCGCGGGCAAGTCGACCCTGATGAAGATCCTGTACGGCATGCAGAAGCCGGACGAGGGCACCATCACCGTCGACGGCGAGCAGGTGTCCTTCGCCACCCCCGGTGACGCCATCGCGCGCGGAATCGGCATGGTGCACCAGCACTTCATGCTGGCGGACAACCTCACGGTGCTCGAGAACACCGTGCTGGGCGCCGAGGGCCTGTACGGGATCGGCGGACGCGCCCGTCAGAAGATCAAGGAACTGTCGGACGCGTACGGGCTGGGCGTACGTCCCGACGTGCTCGTCGAGGATCTGGGCGTCGCCGACCGGCAGCGTGTGGAGATCCTCAAGGTCCTCTACCGGGGCGCGCGGACGCTGATCCTCGACGAGCCCACCGCGGTGCTCGTCCCGCAGGAGGTCGACGCTCTCTTCGAGAACCTGCGGGAGCTGAAGGCCGAGGGCCTCACGGTGCTGTTCATCTCGCACAAGCTGGGCGAGGTGCTCTCGGTCGCCGACGACATCACCGTCATCAGGCGCGGTACGACCGTCGCCTCGGTGAAGCCGGAGGAGACGACGCCGAAGCAGCTCGCCGAGCTGATGGTCGGCAGCGAACTGCCCTCGCCCGAGACCCGCGAGTCGACGGTGACGACCGCACCGATGCTGACCGTGGAGGGGCTGCGGCTGTGCGCGGCCGACGCGGACGGCCCGGTGCGTGAGGTCCTGGACGGCATCGCCTTCACCATCCACAAGGGCGAGGTTCTGGGCGTCGCGGGCGTCGAGGGGAACGGGCAGGCCGAACTCGTCGAGGCCGTCATGGGGATGCGCGCGCTCGACGCCGGCACCGTCACACTCGACGGCAAGGACATCACGGCGCGCTCCACGCGTGAGCGGCGCGAGGGCGGCATCGGTTACATCCCCGAGGACCGGCACCGGCACGGGCTGCTCCTGGAGGGCACCCTCTGGGAGAACCGCATGCTGGGGCACGTGACCGAGGCGCCCAACAGCAAGGGCCAGCTGCTCGACATCGCAGGCGCGCGGAGGGACACGGCACGCATCGTCTCCGAGTACGACGTCCGCACGCCGGGCATCGAGGTCACCGCGGCCTCCCTCTCGGGCGGCAACCAGCAGAAGCTGATCGTCGGACGGGAGATGAGCCACCACCCCAAGCTGCTCATCGCCGCGCACCCCACGCGGGGCGTGGACGTCGGCGCCCAGGCGCAGATCTGGGACCAGATTCGTGAGGCACGGCGCGAGGGCCTGGCGGTGCTGCTGATCTCCGCGGACCTGGACGAGCTGATCGGGCTCTCCGACACCCTGCGCGTGATGTACCGCGGCCGCCTCGTCGCGGACGCCGACCCCGCCACCATCACACCGGAGGAGTTGGGCTCCGCCATGACGGGCGCCGCCAGCGGCCACCTCGAACACACCGACGGGGACGTGCGGGACTCCGCGCCGGACGCCGTTCCGGGACAGCGGGAAGGGGGTGCTGAGCGGTGAAGAAGTTCGACAAGGACCGGCTGGTACTGGCGGTCGCCGCGCCGCTGCTCGCGATCGTCGCGGCGCTCGTCATCACCTCCGGAGTCATCCTGACGACGGGCAAGGACCCGTTCTACGCCTTCTACGTGATGATCGACTTCGGCTCGAAGAGCGACAGCCAGGTCTGGATCATCAACAAGGCCATTCCGTACTACCTTTCCGCCGTGGCCGTCGCGATCGGCTTCCGGATGAACCTCTTCAACATCGGCGTCGACGGCCAGTACCGGATCGCTGCCTTCTTCGCCGCCGTCGTCGGCGGTGCGCTGACGCTGCCCGGCATCGTCCAGATCCCGGTGATCATCCTCGTCGCGATGGTGGTCGGCGGGATCTGGTCCAGCATCGCGGGGCTGTTGAAGATCACGCGGGGAATCCACGAGGTCGTCACCACGATCATGCTGAACTTCATCGCGGCCTCCACCATCGGCTACTTCCTGCAGGACGGCAGGCTCGCGGTGAAGGACGGGAACCTCTTCCACACCCCCGACCTCCCGGCTTCCAGCCACTTCTTCACCATCCCGACGAACCCCGACCCGGTGTGGGGCACCGTCGTGATCGCCGTGCTCGTCGGCGTCGCCTACTGGTTCGTCCTCGGACGTACGCGGTTCGGCTTCGACCTGCGCGCCGTGGGCCGTTCCGAGTCGGCGGCGTCCGCGAGCGGTGTGAGCGTCAAGCGGATGGTGGTCACGTCGATGGTGCTCTCCGGCATCATCGCCGGCCTGGTCGGTATGCCGACGCTGCTCAACACGTCGTACAACTACGGCTCCGACTTCCCCGCGGGCATCGGCTTCACCGGCATCGCCATCGCCCTGCTGGGACGCAACCACCCCGTGGGCATGGCGCTCGGCGCGCTGCTGTGGGGTTTCCTCGAACGCACGGGCACACAGCTTGAGTTCGAGGAGTACGCCCAGGAGATCGTGGGCGTGATGCAGGGCGTCATCGTCCTGTGCGTCGTCATCGCTTACGAAGTCGTACGCCGCTACGGGCTGAGCAGGCAGCAACGCCGGGTCGGCGAGGAGCTGGCCGCCCGGGCCCGCAAGAGCGCGAAGAAGAAGGCGGAGGTGTCCGCGTGAGCACGAACATCACTGCCAAGGCCGGAGGGAACGGCACCGGCACTCGCGGCGAGGGCGGTGCGAACGGCAAGGGCAACGGCGACGGGAAGAAGCGCGGAGAAGGGAACGGCACCGCCGCCCGCAGGCCCGGCGGCGAACGCCGCAAGCTCTCGTACCCCGTCGTGCTGCTGATCGTCGCCGGGGGGCTGGTCGCTCTCTCGCTGCTGCGCATGGTGACCGGATCGGACCAGGTCACCTCCAGCGGCCAGTACTCGAGCGCGCTGGCCGCGGCCGTGCCCATCGGCCTCGCGGGGCTGGGTGGTCTGTGGTCCGAGCGTGCGGGCGTCATCAACATCGGCCTCGAAGGCATGATGATGCTCGGCGCCTTCGCCGCGGGCTGGATGGGCTGGCAGCACGGGCCCTGGGTGGCGGCGCTGGCCGGAATCGCGGGTGGCGCACTCGGCGGCCTGATCCACGCGATCGCCACCGTCACCTTCGGCGTCGACCACATCGTCTCCGGTGTCGCCGTGAACATCCTGGCCCTCGGCGTTGTGCAGTTCCTCGCAAAGCTGTGGTTCGGCGCGGAGGGCAGCGCCGCCTCCGACGCGGGAGGCAACGACAAACAGTCCCCGCCGATGGAGGACATGCCGACGTTCACGGTTCCGGGCCTCGCCGAGGGGCTCCAGGCGGTCGAGAAGCACCACTGGTTCCTCGTCTCCGACATCGCGGGCATACTCGGCTCGTTCGTCAGCAACGTCTCCTGGCTGACGGTTCTCGCCGCGGCCCTTTTCGTGGGCAGCTTCTACGCGCTGTGGCGCTCCCCGTTCGGGCTGCGGCTGCGCTCGTGCGGTGAGAGCCCCGTCGCCGCGGAGACCCTCGGCGTGAACGTCCTCAGGTACAAGTACGCGGCGGTCACGGTCTCCGGCGCGCTCGCCGGGCTGGGCGGTGCGTTCCTCGCGATCGGCGTGCACATCTACCAGGACCAGCAGACCGGCGGCCGCGGCTACATCGGCCTCGCCACCATGATCTTCGGCAACTGGCGTCCTGGCGGCGTCGCCATGGGCGCGGGCCTCTTCGGATTCATGGACGCGCTCCAGCTGCGCGCCGGCGGCCCGACGGTGCACGCGCTGCTGCTCCTCGTCGCCGTGATGCTGGCGGCGCTCGCGTTGTGGAAGCTGCGCAAGGGCGGCATGGTGCAGGCCGCGATCAGCGGCGTGACCGCAGTGGGCCTGCTGGTGTGGTATCTGATGACGGACACCGTCCCCCTGGAGTTCGTCGAGATGAGTCCGTACATCACCACCCTTCTGGTGCTGTCGCTCGCCGCGCAGCGGCTGCGGCCACCCAAGGCCATCGGAAAGTCCTACCGCAGGGGGCAAGGCACATGACGACCGTCCCGGTCGGCTCCGCGGATGTCGACTGGGCGGCGCTGCGGGAAACGGCCCGGGAGGCGATGTCCCGGGCCTACGCCCCCTATTCGGGGTTCCCGGTCGGCGCGGCGGCGCTGGCGGACGACGGCCGCACCGTCTCCGGCTGCAACGTGGAGAACGCCGCCTTCGGCATGACGCTGTGCGCCGAGTGCGGCCTGGTCTCCTCGCTGGTCGCCTCGGGCGGCGGCCGGCTCACCGCGTTCACCTGCGTCGACAAGCACGGTGAGCTGCTGATGCCGTGCGGACGCTGCCGTCAGCTGCTGTGGGAACACGGGGGCCCGCAGCTGCTGATGGAGACCGGGGGCGGCATCCGCACGCTGGCAGATCTGCTGCCGGACGCGTTCGGCCCGGCCGACCTGAAACGCTGAGCAACCGGGGCAACTCACCCGCCTCCGCGGCCTGTTCCTCCTCCCTGTCCGGCCCCCTTGTATGAAGGAGACTTCCGCTCAATGTCCATGGACGTCATCTCCGTCATCCGTGAGAAGCGTGACCGGGGCAGCCTCACCCCCGAACAGATCGACTGGGTGATCGACGCCTACACGCGGGGCGAGGTCGCCGACGAGCAGATGGCGGCGCTGGCCATGGCGATCCTGCTCAACGGCATGTCACGGCCGGAGATCGCGCGCTGGACCGGGGCGATGATCGCCTCCGGCGAGCGGATGGACTTCTCGGGTCTGCGGCGGCCCACCGCCGACAAGCACTCCACGGGCGGCGTCGGCGACAAGATCACGCTGCCGCTGGCCCCTCTCGTCGCCGCCTGCGGTGCGGCGGTGCCGCAGCTTTCGGGCCGCGGGCTCGGACACTCCGGCGGCACACTCGACAAGCTGGAGTCGATCCCGGGCTGGCGTGCGTCGCTGAGCAACGAGGAGATGCTCCGCGTACTGGAGGAGGCCGGCGCGGTCATCTGCGGGGCGGGCGCGGGCCTGGCCCCCGCGGACAGGAAGCTGTACTCGCTGCGCGACGTCACCGGCACCGTGGAGTCGATCCCGCTGATCGCCAGCTCCATCATGAGCAAGAAGATCGCCGAGGGCACCGGTTCGCTGGTGCTCGATGTGAAGACCGGTTCCGGCGCGTTCATGAAGTCCCTGGACGACGCGCGCGAACTGGCCTCCACCATGGTCGAGTTGGGCAACGACCACGGCCTGCGGACCCGGGCGCTCATCACCGGCATGGACACCCCGCTGGGCGCCGCCGTCGGAAACGCCGTCGAGGTTCGCGAATCCGTGGAGGTGCTGGCGGGCGGCGGCCCCGCAGACGTCGTCGAACTCACCCTCGCTCTCGCCCGCGAGATGCTCGACGCCGCCGGTCTGCCCGACGCCGACCCGGCCAAGGCGCTCGCCGACGGCAGGGCCATGGACCACTGGCGCCGCATGATCTCCGCGCAGGGCGGCGACCCGGACGCGCCCCTTCCGTCGGCACGCGAGAAGCAGCCGGTCGCGGTGCCGTCGTCGGGGGTCCTCACCCGGCTCGACGCCTACGCCGTCGGCGTCGCGGCATGGCGCCTGGGCGCGGGCCGTGCCCGCAAGGAGGACCCCGTACAGGCGGGGGCGGGGATCGAGCTGCACGCCAAGCCGGGCGACACGGTCAGGGCCGGCGACCCGCTGATGACCCTGCACACGGACACTCCGGAGAAGTTCCCGTACGCGCTGGAGGCACTGGCGGGGTCGTACGACATCGCCCCGGAGGGCACCGGGTTCACGGTTCCGCCGATCGTGCTGGAGCGCGTGACGGCCTGACCGGCGGCGTCGGGTTCACTTTCGGGTGATGGCGATCAGTAGCGCCGTGCTCGTCCCTTTCGGCATGCTGGAGTCGGTGACGTACTGATGAAGGAGACCGCCATGAGCGCACTCACCGTCGACCACGGCCCGGCCGGAGGCCAGGAGTGGGATGACCTGGTCCGGATGTGGGAGCAGACGGACGGGCCCGAGGGCACCAAGGTGGAGATCATCGAGGGGATCGTCACCGTCTCGCCGCCGCCCGCCAACAGCCACAACAGCATTGCCGACCTGGTTCAGCGCCGCCTTTACACCGTCATTCCGGAGGACTGGGGCATCTACCAGACCCTGGGGGTCGCCGTCCCTTCCCGGAGCGGCCTCTACATTCCGGATCTGGTCGTTGCTCCGAGGCCCGTGCTGCACGAACCCGGCAACTACATCCCCGCCGCCGCGGCCGAGCTGATCGTCGAGATCACCTCGCCGTCCAACGCGGGCCACGACCGCATCGTCAAACCCGCCGGATACGCGCAGGCCGGCGTCCCGCTCTACCTGCTCGTGGACGCCCACGCCCCCGGCGGTCCGACCGTGACCCTCTACGGAGAACCGGTCGGCGACGTCTACCGCGTGCACACAGCGGTCAAGACCGGCGAGGACATCCACCTGCCCGCACCCTTCGAACTCACCCTGAACACGGCGGACTTCCCGGAGGCGTGAGCCGGCCGAGGCGACCCCGTCAGGTTCGCGCCTCCAGAAGGCGGCGACGACGGAGAGCGGCAGCACTGCGAGTCCCGTAGAAGGTGACGCCCGCCGCGAGGGTCATCGCACCGAGCGTGAGTGCGACCGTCCCGCCCCAGCCGCCCCCGGCGAACGCCGCTGCGCCGAGCGCGCCGCCGAGTGAACTGCCCGTGTAGTAGGCCATCTGGTAGAGCGCCGAGGCCTGCGCGCGCCCCTCGGTCGCCGTGTGGCTGACGGAGCCGGAGGCCACCGCGTGCCCGGCGAAGAAGCCCGCGGTGATCAGGACCAGCCCGGAAGCGACCGCTACGAGGCTGTCGAGGAGGCTCAGCAGCAGACCTGACGATGCCGTGACGATGCCCGCGTAGATCATGCCGCGCCGCCCGAGCCGGGCGTTGAGCTTCCCCGCCGTCGCGGAAGTCGCCGTCCCCACCAGGTAGATGGCGAATACGGAACCCACCAGCCCCTGCGAGAGCCCGAAGGGCTCGGCCACCAGCCGGTAGCCGATCACCGTGTAGACGCCGCCGAAGACGACCATGAACAGCAGGCCGATCGCGTACAGCCGCACCAGCAGCGGATTGCGCAGGTGCGCCGAGACCGTACGGGTCAGGGCCCGCGCGTTCAGCGGACTCGGACGGAAGTGGCGGGCCCGCGGCGCCAGCAGCCGGAACGCCGCCACGCACAGCAGCGAGGCCACGGCCACCGCGGCCAGCCCGATGCGCCACCCCAAGGCTTCGGTGACCCACCCGCTGAGGATGCGGCCGCTCATACCGCCGACACTGTTCCCGGCGACGAACAGGCCCGTCGCGCCGACCAGATACTTGCCGCGTACCTCGTCGGCGAGATAGGCCATCGCCGAGGCCGGTACGCCCGCGATCGCGGCGCCCTGAAGGGTGCGCAGCGCGATCAGCGTCCCCAGGTCGGGTGAGAACGGCACCGCGAGAGCCAGGGCCACGGCCACCGACATCGACACGGTCAGCACACGGCGCCGCCCGTAGCGTTCGGAGAGCGCCGCCAGTGGCAGCACGGCCAGCGCCAGACCGATCGTCGCGCCCGAGACCGTCCAGCTCGCCGAGCCGGGGTCGGCGTGGAGGTCGCGGGAGATCTCGGGGAGCAGCGCCTGCGTGGAGTACAGCAGCGCGAACGTCGCGAGCCCGGCGGCGAACAGCGCGAGACGCATCCTGCCGTGACCCGGGTCGCCCGGGCTCAGCTTGGTGGCGTCGTCGTGAGAGGAGGTGGGGGTGGTGGAGTCGGGAGGACTGGCAACGGCGGCGTCCGCGGCGGCGGACGCCTCGGTATCGGCGGAGGGCATGCTTCGACGTTACGATTCACGCATTGATGCGTCCAATGCACAGAACCACGACAACCGTTCCAGTCACGCATCAGTACAGCTGAGGAAGGTATGTCACTGGCACGCAACGAGAAAGACATCCCTGTCACATCCGACTGGGGTGCATTGCTCACCCCGCGTCTCGCGCAGTTCGCGGCCGTGGCGCGCCACGAGCACGTCACCCGCGCCGCGAGCGAACTCGGCGTGCCCCAGTCGACGTTGAGCCGTGCCGTCACCCGGCTCGAGAACGACCTCGGGGTGGCCCTCTTCGCCCGGCGCGGCCGCACTCTCTCCCTCACGCCGGCCGGGCGCACGTTCCTCGCCTCCGCCGAGCGGGCCCTCGCCGCCGTCGAGCAGGCGGCCGAGTCCGTACGGGCGGACGCCGATCCCGGAAAGGGCAAGGTCGCCTTCGGGTTCCTGCACACGCTCGGCTGGGAGACCGTCCCCGTCCTCATCCGCGCCTTCCGCGCCGATCATCCCCGCGTCCGCTTCGCACTGGTCCAGAACTACGGCGAGGCCATGCTGGAGCGGCTGCGGGCCGGGGAACTCGATCTGTGCCTCACCTCTCCCGTGCCGGACGCCCCCGACCTCGTCGCGCGGCGCCTCGCCGAACAGCGGCTGCGGCTCGTCGTACCCGACGACCATCCGCTGGCCGCGCGTCGCCGCGTCCGTCTCGCCGAGGCGGCCGCTGAACCCTTCGTCACGCTGGAACGCGGCTACGGGATGCGCCGCATCCTCGAATCCCTGTGCGCGGAGGCCGGGTTCACGCCACGGATCGCGTTCGAGGGCGAGGAGCCGGAGACCATCCGCGGGCTGGTGGCGGCGGGGCTCGGCGTCGCCCTGCTGCCACCGCCGACCGTGCCGCGCCCGGGCGTCCGCGAGCTGGCCGTCACCGCGCCGCGCGCGGTACGCGAGATCGGCGTCGCCTGGCTCGCGGACCGGCCCGACACGCCGCCCGTCGCCGCGTTCAAGAGCTTTCTGCTCAGCCGGCGCGACAGGCTTCTCGCGGGATGAGGATTCCCGTACGGACGAGGAGGACAACGTGCACACACACGCCGGTCACGGACACGGTCGGGACGACGGGGGTCACGGCGACGAGGGGCAGGGTCACGCCGGTCACGGACACGGAGGCCACGGCCACGGAGGCCACGACCACGAAGACGTCGACTGGGACGCCATGGCCGCGCTCCTCGAAAGGGAAGCCGAACTGCGCATCCCTTTCGTCGAGGAGGCACTCGCGTGGCTGCGCGGCCTGCTCCTCGAGGGCGGCTGCGGCCCCGACACGGTTCAGCGTCTGCTGGACGTCGGCAGCGGCCCCGGGGTGTTCACGGCACTGCTGGCGCGGACGTTTCCACAGGCCGAAGTCGTCGCGGTGGACGGCGAACAGGGGCTTCTCGAGCGTGCCCGTGACCGCGCGGCACGGGAGGGCGTCGCCCGGAACGTGATTTCGCAGGAGGCCCGGCTCCCCGACGACTTCGGGGCGCTGGGCAGCGCGGACCTCATCTGGACGAGCAACGTCATCCACCACATCGGCGACCAGCAGGCCGCCCTGGACGCACTCGCCGCGTCGGTGCGGCCCGGCGGGCTGCTCGTCGTCGTCGAACGCGGCCTCTCCCCCCGCTACCTGCCGCGCGACATCGGGATCGGGCGGCCCGGGCTCCTGGCCCGTCTGGAGGCGGCGAACGAGGAGCGCTTCACCGCCATGCGGGAGGCACTGACGGGCCACACCCCCGTCGTCGAGGACTGGCCGGCCATGCTGGCGCGAGCGGGCCTGGCACCCGCCGGCACCCGCACATTCCTCACCGACCTGCCCGCGCCGCTGGAGCCCGTGGCCCGCGGCCACCTGCACGACAGGCTGGAGCGCGCCCGGGACACGCTGGGGGAGTGGCTCACGCCCGAGGACACGCGCGCCCTGAACGCGCTCCTCGACGACGAGGCGCCAACTGGCATCCTCCACCGTCACGACGCCTTCTATCTGACGGCGACGACGGTTCATGCGGGGCGGCGCTGAGGGGCCGCTTCTTGCGGGGCGGGCTCGTCGGGGCTGCCGGGTGTGGGCGGAGCGGGCAGAGTGCGCCCGTGCGGGGCTGGACGTCGCGGGCGGGGGGCGTGGGGTCGGAGCGGGCCGTTCCGGGGGCGGCCCCGGGGCGGCACGATTTCCCTCCCTGAACCGGTACGGGTTTTCGTGCTGCCCTTCATATACCGGTCCGCAAATCACGGTTAAGCCCCGGAACCTCCCCCTCCACGTCCCGCCCCTCCGGGCCGTTGGCGACCTCGACTTCGCTCCGTCAGGGGCCAGTTCGGCTGGCGGCCGGGGAGGAGCACGGGCGCTTGCGCGGCCGAGCGTTGGCAGCAGCCGATGCGGCGCGTCCGCGAAAGACCGGGTCGTGTCCGCCGGGCACGACAAAGGCAAGGAGCGTCGCTCTCTCCTTGCCTCTCTCAACGTATAGCGCGTGGGGGGCCTTGCGGCAAGGCCCCCGTCGTGCCGCACACTGTGGCGGCCCGGGTGGAACATGCGGGGATGAGAGATACGCGCAGTATGTGCGCTTTATATTCAATGGGGGGTTCATGATCGACGTGATCGTGGTCGGCGGGGGGCCGACCGGCATGATGCTGGCCAGCGAGTTGCGGCTGCACGGCGTGGACGTGCTCGTGCTGGAGAAGGACGCGGAGCCGGCCGGGTATGTCCGCTCGCTCGGCCTGCACGTACGCAGCATCGAGGTGATGGACCAGCGCGGTCTGCTGGAGCGGTTCCTCGCGCACGGCAAGAAGTACCCGGTGGGTGGCTTTTTCGCCGCCATCACCACGCCGCCCCCGGAGCGGCTGGATACCGCGCACGGTTACGTCCTCGGCATCCCGCAGCCCGTCACCGACCGCCTGCTGGCCGAGCGTGCGGCCGAGCTCGGCGCGGAGATCCGGCGCGGCTGCGAGGTGACCGGGCTGAGCCAGGACGAGGACGGAGTGACGATCGAGCTGGCCGCCGGGGCAGGGACGCGTCTGCGTTCGCGGTACGTCGTCGGCTGCGACGGGGGGCGCAGCACGGTGCGCAGGTTGCTCGGCGTCGGCTTCCCCGGTGAGCCCAGCAGGGTCGAGACGCTGCTGGGCGAGATGGAGGTGACCGAGGCACCGGAGAAGCTGGCCGCCGTGGTCGCCGAGGTCCGGAAGACGCAACTGCGGTTCGGCGTGGGGCCTTTCGGCGACGATGGGGTGCACCGCGTCGTGGTGCCCGCCGAGGGGGTCGCCGAGGACCGCACGGTCCCGCCGACCATGGAGGAGTTCAAACGGCAGCTGCGGGCGGTCGCCGGAACCGACTTCGGCGTGCACTCACCGCGCTGGCTGTCCCGCTTCGGCGACGCCACCCGGCTCGCCGAGCGCTACCGGTCCGGCCGGGTGCTGCTGGCCGGGGACGCCGCGCACGTCCATCCGCCGGTCGGCGGGCAGGGCCTGAACCTCGGCATCCAGGACGCGTTCAACCTCGGCTGGAAGCTGGCCGCCGAGGTCGGCGGCTGGGCGCCCGAGGGGCTGCTGGACACCTACCACTCCGAACGGCATCCGGTGGCCGCCGACGTGCTGGACAACACCCGTGCGCAGATGGAGTTGATGTCCACCGAGCCGGGCCCCCGCGCAGTGCGCCGGCTCGTGTCGCAGCTCGCGGGCTTCGACGAGGTGAACCGGTACCTGATCGAGAAGATCACCGCGCTCGGAGTCCGCTACGACTTCGGCGAGGGCCCCGAACTGCTCGGCAAACGGATGCGCGACATCGGTCTGAAGGGGGGCCGCCTCTACGAGTTGCTGCACGGTGGCCGCGGGCTGCTCCTCGACGGGACGGGCCGGCTCTCCGTCACCGGGTGGGCGGACCGGGTCGACCACGTGGTCGACGGCAGCGAGGAACTGGACGTGCCCGCCGTGCTGTTGCGCCCGGACGGCCACGTGGTCTGGGCCGGTGAGGACCAGACGGATCTGCCCGGCAGGCTGCGCAGGTGGTTCGGCGCACCCGCCGAGTGAGCGCGCGGCATGCGCAGCCGTCAGCGAGGAGGCCCTATCGGCGCAGGCTCTGCCCGAACCCCGTCGCCAGCGGCATTCGCAGGCCCAGCGGAGGCGGAGCCGCCATCGCGTCGACGACGGGGCGGGCGAAGTCGCGGCCGCACACCGTGCCGAGGACGAAGTTCTCCGCGAGCGCGACGACCTCCGCGTTGTGCTGGTGGAGCCGGTGTCCGTCGGTGTGCACCTCGAACCGGCACACCTCGGCGTTCGCCTTCTTGGCGCGCTCCGCCAGCCGGTACGAGAGTTCCGGATCGGTGTGCTCGTCGTCGGTGCCGTGCACGAACAGCACTTGACGTCCGATGAGTTGCCTCACCGGCTCCTCGGGGGCGCCGCCGGACGCGGAGCCCGGGAGCCACGTCGAAAGCGCCAGCACCGACGTGACCATGGGATGCCCCGCCGCGCGCAGCGCCGCGCGTGCGCCGACATCGATGCCGACCAGGCACACCGGCACGTCGCCGTACCGCCGTACCACCTCCGCCACGGCCCACTCCGCGTCACTCGCGGGGTGGGCCGCGTCCCCGTTCCAGCCCCGGTACCGGTAGTGGACGACGTGAGCCACCAGAGACGTCTCCGGCTCGCCGTGCTGCGCCCCGCGCACCAGGCGCCGCGCGAGCGGCCGTACCGCTGCCGCCGCGACGGCCGAGCGCCGCCGGGCGCTGTGTTCCATGCCGCCGCCCGGCAGCAGCAGGACCACCGCATGCGGCGCCGCTCCGGAGGCGTCCGCGCCCATCGCCCGCCCCAGTCGGGCCTCCCGCTCGGGCAAAGCTTGCTGAGCCATAGGGAAGACGATGGCAGAAGCGGGGGTGCACGAACGGTGCCGCGGGATCACCATTGCGTATCGAAGCGGCCGTCGTCCTCCAACTGTGCCCGGTCAGAAGGGAGTTAGGGTGCAGATGCCATCTACGCGCGTAGGAGCTAGAGTACGTGGATGACGAGCCAGACCCTCAACACCATTCCCAGCCCCCAGCAGATCCGCCGCGCTCCGAAGGCCCTGCTGCACGACCACCTCGACGGTGGCCTGCGGCCCGCGACCATCGTCGAGCTGGCCGCCGAGACGGGGTACGACGCACTCCCCGAGACCGATGCCGGCCGGCTGGAGAGCTGGTTCCGCGAGTCCGCCGACTCCGGTTCCCTGGAGCGTTATCTGGAGACGTTCTCCCACACCGTGGGCGTCATGCAGACCCGGGAGGCGCTGACCCGGGTGGCCGCCGAGTGCGCCGAGGACCTCGCCGCCGACGGAGTCGTCTACGCGGAGGTCCGCTTCGCGCCGGAGCAGCACCTGGAGAAGGGCCTCACGCTCGAAGAGGTCGTGGAGGCCGTGAACGAGGGCTTCCGCGAGGGCGAGCAGCGGGCGCGGGCCCAGGGCAACCGCATCCGGGTCGGTGCGCTGCTCACCGCGATGCGGCACGCGGCGCGGGCCCTCGAGATCGCCGAACTCGCCAACCGCTACCGCGAATTGGGCGTCGTCGGCTTCGATATCGCCGGCGCCGAGGCGGGCCACCCGCCCACGCGCCACCTGGACGCCTTCGAGTACCTCAAGCGCGAGAACAACCACTTCACGATCCACGCCGGCGAGGCGTTCGGGCTGCCCTCCATCTGGCAGGCGCTCCAGTGGTGCGGAGCCGACCGGCTCGGCCACGGTGTGCGCATCATCGACGACATCCAGGAGGACGGCGGCGGCACGGTGAAGCTGGGCCGTCTCGCCTCGTACGTACGGGACAAGCGCATCCCGCTCGAGCTCTGCCCCACCTCCAACCTCCAGACGGGGGCGGCCCCTTCGTACGAGGAACACCCCATCGGGCTGCTGCGGCGGCTGCACTTCCGCGCCACGGTGAACACGGACAACCGGCTCATGAGCGGTACGAGCATGAGCAAGGAGTTCGAGCACCTGGTGAGGACGTTCCACTACACGCTCGACGACATGCAGTGGTTCACGGTCAATGCGATGAAGTCGTCGTTCATTCCTTTCGATGAACGTCTCGCGATGATCAATGAGGTGATCAAGCCCGGTTACGCCGAGCTCAAGTCCGAGTGGCTCTTCCGCGACTGACCAGTGCCAGGGCTGTGACCTGCACTCGCCTCGCCGTGGCAGCGGCGGACCGGCGGTGCGGACGGGGAGGTCACGGAGCCGGCGGGGGCATTTACGGGCGTTCCGGCATGTTTGCCGCGTCGGCGCCCGCGTCGCTACGTTTCGCCGGACTGCTCCACAGACGACAGGACGTAGCCACGATGCAGCAGGTAACCAGGAAGATCCTCGGAGTCGCCGTGCTCGGCGCCGCTCTCGCCTCGGCCGGCACGGGGGTCGCCTCCGCCGACACTCCTCTCCGTTCCGTGACGAACAACCCCGCCAAGGCGGTTCAGGAAGGGGATCACGCCGCGGGGAACGTCACCGGCGCCGTGAGGCAGGCGAAGAAGAACGCCATGAAGAAGCACGCCAAGCCGGTCGCCTTCGACGGTCCGGTCAGCCGGACGCTGGACGAGCCCACAAGGATCTGAGGTCTTCGCGCCGCAGCGCACGCGGCGGGCCGCGCATCGCTTCCGATGCGCGGCCCGCCGTCGTATCAGGCCCTGGCGGAGCCACCGGCGTCACCAGGCAGTGCGCTCCTTCTCGTTCGGCAGCAGGATCCACAGCGCCAGGTAGATCAGGAACTGCGGTCCCGGCAGGAGGCAGGAGACCACGAATATCAGGCGCATGGTGTTGGGCTTCATTCCGAAGCGCTGGGCCAGCGCGGCACAGACACCGCCGATCATCCGGCCTTCGCGCGGTCGGGCAAGTGCTGGCATGACGCGACTCCTTAACTCCGTCTTGTTTCTCGGTGTCCGCGTATCCACGATATGGAGTGCCCACACCCGTTGACGTCGGTCTACGGAGCGATCCCGACCCTGGCCGTTCTCGGGGGCGCACTCCCGCCGGCCTCGTCCCGCAGAGGGAGCGCATCCGGCACGGCCGTACCTGGGACGGACCCCGCCCATGGGGGCACGCCGGCAGATCTGCGCCGCAGCCACGCCCGTACGAGCGGGAAGACCAGCAGGCAGGACAGGGCGACGCCCGCGGTGTTCAGCAGCACCGAGTCGACGTTGACGGAGTGCCCCGGGACGCCCGACTGCAACAGCAGCATCGCGGACGAGACGAGGGCCCCCACGCAGACGGTGCGGGCGCATACGACCGCCAGCGGACGCTCGGCGCGCCCCGACGCCAGCGGCAGGAGCACACCCAGCGGAGCCAGCGTCGCCAGGTCACGTGCCAGGCCGCGAAGGGCGTCGAGCGAGCCCTCTGCGAGGTCCGAGCGGATCGTGGCGAAGGGCTGGAGATTCGGGGGTGCGACCCAGGGCACCGGAAGCGGACGCAGCGCCAGCCATCCGGCAACGGTCAGGTACGCGATCAGCAGGACGAGTCCTGCGACGCGGGTTCGGGGAGCGGAAGCGGCGGTGTCTCCGCCACGGCCATGACGCTGCACACCACCAATGACGCCGCGGTCCTGCCCGTGGTTCCGGTCCGTGGTCACAGGGGTGTACCGGCCGTCGCTGCGGCTTCCGGGTGCGTGCGCAGGGCCGTGTCGCACGCGAAGCTGCGCACCGGCTCCTCGTCCCCGCCGCTCCCGCCCTCCTCGGTGAGTCCGCCGAGAATCACGGAACGGTCCGTGCCCGCGGCCGCTGTGTCCGCGTACGTGCAGACGATCTGCGCGAGCGCGAACGACGGCAGGTCCTTCAGGGGCCTGTTCAGCCGCAGGGCCGCTGCCGGATCGCCTTCGCGCGGCCCTGAGACCTCCAGGTCGCGTGGCACGGACGTCCTGAATCCGGCGGCCTCCTCCTCGGAGTCCGGCTGCGCCCGCAGGGCGTCCAGCAGCCCGCGGGCCACGGGCAGGCGCTCCGAGTCGTCGCCGTCCGGCAGGGTCACGCGCCGCTCCACCGGGGAGACCCGGGAGCCGCAGGCGAGGTACACGCGCACAGGCAGGTTCCCGCCGCCGCTCTCGCCGGCCGTCTCCCGCGATTTGGGCAGCACGCAGCCGACGCGTGAGGGTGCCGCACCCGCGTCGACGGGCACCGACGTGGAGCGGATGCCGCAGCCCGAGGCGAGCGCGCCGAGCAGCGTCACCACCGTGAACGCGGCCCGCAGCCGGCCCCCGGCCGTGCCGTGGCGCTGTGCCGTGCTCCTCAACGGTCTCCCCCCTTCCCGCTGTCTCCTCCGCTGCCGTTCCCGTCGTCGTCTTCGCCGTCGCCGCCCTCGCGGCCGGAGCGACATCGTCCGCCGCCGTCCGGGCCGGGCCCGCGGTCCGCGTCGTCGTCCTGTCCGGCTTCGTCCTCGTGCGACTCGCGGGGCAGGCGCAGGGTGAAGACGGCGCCCCCTCCGTGCTCGGTGTCGTTGCGCACCGAGATGGAGCCGCCGTGGATGTGCGCGTTCTCCTGGGCGATCGACAGCCCGAGGCCGCTTCCCTCGGAGCGCGGCCGGGACGCGCTGGCCTTGAAGAAGCGGTCGAAGACGTGCGGCAGCATCTCCTCCGGGATGCCGGGCCCGCGGTCCGCCACCTCGATCAGCAGCTCACCGGTGCCGCCCGCGGCCGTCTCCTCCGTGCGGACCGAGACGCGTACGGGGGAGCCGCCGTGCTTGAGCGCGTTGCCGATCAGGTTCGCCAGGATGACGTCGAGCCGGCGGGGGTCCAGTCGTGCCATCAGCCCACGGTCGGCGTCGAGTTCGACGGCGTCCAGCCACGCGCGGGCGTCGATGCAGGCGGTGACCTGGTCGGCCACGTCCACGTCGTCGAGGACCAGCTTCGCCGTGCCGGCGTCGAAGCGGGTGACCTCCATCAGGTTCTCCACCAGGTCGTTCAGGCGGCGGGTCTCGCTGACGACGAGTTGCACCGCGGGCGCGATCATCGGGTCGAGGTTGTCCTGTTCCTCCTCCAGCACCTCGGTGACCGCCGAGATCGCCGTCATGGGGGTGCGCAGCTCGTGCGACATGTCGGCGACGAAGCGCCGCGAGGACTCCTCGCGCGCGCTCAGGTCGGCGACCCGGTGCTCCAAAGACTCCGCGGTCTGGTTGAACGTTCGTGAGAGTTCGGCGAGTTCGTCCGTGCCGGAAACCTTCAGCCGGGTGTCCAGCTTCCCCTCGCCCAGCCGCCGCGCCGCGTCGCCGAGCCGCCGCACGGGACGCAGCACGGTCGTCGCGGCGGCCTGCGCGAGCAGCATCGCACCGACGAGTGCCAGACCGGTCGCGATGCCCAACGACCAGGCCAGCGAGTTGAGATCGTCCCGCTCCGGCGCCAGCGACTTGCGCATGTAGCCCGACGGGGTCGGCCCCTCGCCGATCATCTTCGCGCCGCCGACGAGGAAGGGCTCGTTGCCGCCTTCCTCGGAGGTCCGCTGCCAGTACAGGTGGTACGGGTAGGAGTTGCCGCTGTCGACGGGGCGGCGCTTCGCGACGGCCGTGCGCAGCCGGGGCGGTACGTCCGCCATCGTGAAGGCACCCGGGTCGGAGGCGACCGCGCACCGGGAGCCGTCGGCGTCCTCACCGGTGAGCAGCACCTCGTAGTTCTGCGTCGTACCGCTCATCTTCTCGGCGGCGTCGCGCAGTTGGCGGCAGCCGTACCGGCGCGGCAGGCTTCCCGCGTTGTCCTCCATGGACTTGCGGAAGTCGTTGAGCGCGGCGTTCTGGGTGCGGGTGAGGACGGCGTCCCTGTTGAGCCAGTACGCGATCCCCGACGCGGAGACCGCGGCGGTCAGCGCCACCAGCGCGAAGACGACGACGAGCCTGAGCCGGAGGGTCGGCAGCACTCCCGCGAACCAGCCGCGCACCCGGTCCTCACGCCGCGGGTTCGGCCGTATCCGGTCCTGCTGTGCCCTGTCGTCCCGCCCCCGCTTCCCGGGGCCCTGTCCCCGCTCCGGCGTCGGCTGCGCCGGGGTGGTCACTGCGGCGCGTCCAGCCTGTATCCGACGCCGCGGACGGTGCGGATCAGCTTCGGCGACGAGGGCACGTCCTCGACCTTGGCGCGCAGCCGCTGCACGCACGCGTCGACGAGGCGCGAGTCGCCGAGGTAGTCGTGTTCCCACACCAGTCGCAGCAACTGCTGCCGGGACAGCGCCTGTCCGGGCCTTCTGCTCAGCTCCAGAAGCAACCGCAGCTCGGTGGGCGTCAGTTGGAGGTCCTCGCCGTTCTTCGTCACGGTCATCGCGGAGCGGTCGATGACCAGACTGCCGAACGTCGCCGCGTCGTTGGACTCGCGTTCACCGCGCCGCATCACGGCGCGGATGCGCGCGTCCAGCACCCTGCCCTGCACCGGTTTGACGACGTAGTCGTCCGCGCCCGACTCCAGGCCCACGACGACGTCGATGTCGTCGCTCCTCGCCGTCAGCAGGATGATGGGCAACTGGTCGGTGCGGCGGATGCGTCGGCACACCTCGAAACCGTCGATGCCCGGCAGCATCACGTCCAGCACGATCAGGTCCGGCCGCTGCTCGCGCAGCAGTTTGAGGCCGTCCTCGCCGGACGCGGCGGTCACGACTCGGTGACCCTGCCGGGTCAGGCCCATCTCAAGGGCCGTACGGACAGCGTCGTCGTCCTCGATCAGCAACAGGAAAGGCACGCCGGCCATTCTGTCCCATGCCCCCCGTTCACTTCGACAGCACGGCTCCGTCCCCTGCCCGGCACGGCGCTCCGGCGGTGCTCCGGGCACGGCGGGAGACCGCAGCTCAGGCGGCAGGACACGGCCGCGCACGTCCTTGTGACACCGCTGTGACAGACGGGGGACCTGGCGATGAAATCGGCCGTGCAATGTGTACGTCATCAGCAGGCGGCCAGGTTTGCCCGAGGGGGGCGCAAGATGAACACACTGCACAAGGACAACGTCAGCGCAGTCATTCACACGCGTCTGCACACCCCTTCGGTTCCGGTAAACCCGACGAACAAGGCCGCCGAGAAGTCCGCGACGATCGGGCGTGGGTGCGTCCGTCCGTCCGGGCGTGCGCGGCCGCCGCACATCACTGCGGTGGAGGGCCTTCGAGGGGAGGCCCGCAGCACGGGGGACGGTGAGTACAGGGAGGAGCCGGGAGCACGGCAACAGGCCGCGTCGGAGGCGGAGTTCACCGCCTACGTGCGCGAGCGCCGCGCCTCCCTGTACGCCACCGCCTACCACCTCACGGGCGACCGCTTCGAGGCGGAGGACCTGCTGCAGAGTGCGCTGTTCTCCACGTACCGCGCGTGGGACCGCATCAGCGACAAGGCGGCGCTCGGCGGCTATCTGCGCCGCACCATGACGAACCTGCACATCAGCGCGTGGCGCCGCCGCAAGCTGAACGAGTACCCGACGGAGGAACTGCCGGAGACCGCCGGCGACCAGGACGCGATGCGCGGCACCGAACTGCGCACCGTGCTCTGGCAGGCGCTCGCCCGGCTCCCCGAACTCCAGCGCACCATGCTGGTGTTGCGCTACTACGAGGGACGCACGGACCCGGAGATCGCAGACATACTCGACATCAGCGTCGGTACGGTGAAGAGCAGTATCTGGCGTTCGCTGCGCCGCCTGCGCGACGACGAAGTGCTCAGCTTCGGCAGGGACCGGGAGGAGTCGTTCGGCGAGCTGGTCGCCTGACCGCAGGGACCCGAGGCGGGCGAGGGCCGGGGGATGGGCCCCCGCCGCAGCCTCGGAGGAGGGGCTGGGGAGCCCCGAGGGGGTGCACCGGGGGAACAGAGGGGAATACGGGGACCCGTCCGGGGGGACGGGGTGAGAGAGCGGGTACGGGCAACCGGGGGGTCTGCCCGAACCCGCTCTCTCCCTTTTGGCCTCCCATGTGCCCTGCTGTACGGCCTTGTTGTGTCCTGCTCCGGCCAACGGCGTCGCGTGCGCGGTGCCGTGGCCCTGCCCCGGGTGCACCGTCCGGTCGGCGCAACTCTTCCGGTCGGCCGCACGTGCGGCAGGTGCCTCAGGTCCGGCTGCGGGCCGGGCTCGCGTCCCGCAGCCTGCCGATCCGCTCGGCGGCCTCGTCCCGCGTGCACGGATACGCGCCCAGCTCACGGTGGCGCGCCACGATCGCCCCCTCGGCGCGCAGCAGTCGCCAGCCGCGTCGCAGCAGGAACAACGCCGACTTGCGGCCCTCCCGCAGGTCCCGGAGCAGCCGCCGCCGGAACGTCGTCGACGGGCGTCCGCGCAGACAGATCGCGTCGGCGAGCAGATCCAGTTCGCGGCAGCGGGCCACGATGTCGGCGGCGAAGATTCCCTCGGCGATGAAGAGCCGGGCACCGTCGAGCGTGAGCGTCTCCTTGCCGACGCGGGCGCTGAGCGCGATGTCGTACAGCGGCACGGTGGTGCGTCCCGTCGCGCACAGGTCGCACACGGCGGCGACGGCGGCGTCGGCGTCCCAGGAGGCGGGCGAGTCCCAGTCCACGCCTATGCCGTGCGGGAGTTGGGGCAGCGTGGGGTCGCCGGCCTCCTTGTAGAAGTCGTCGAGACGCATGACGGGCAGCCCGCTGCGCGCGGAGAGCCGGGACTTCCCGGAGCCGGAGGGCCCGGTGAGCAGAATGACGCGGGGGGAGCGCGATATGTCACGGGGTTCGGTCACGAGAGACCATTGTCGGGCATCCGCACGGCAGGACGACAGGGCGGTGCGGGCGCCGTCCCGGTCTCAGCCGACGCGGCCAAGGTGCATGACCACGACGGCGATTCTCGACTCGGAGATCTCGTAGACGACGCGATACCTGCCGATGTGAATGCGGCGCAGGTACTGGGATCCCAGCTCGGCGCTGCCGGGCGGGCGGGGCTCGTGGGCGAGGAGGTCGACTGCCTCATAGACCTGGTGCAGGCCGTCGGGGTCGTCCTTGAGGAAACGAGTCGCGGCGCTGGTGGCTTCGGCCTCCCAGATGACCTTCAGTTTCACTCGTCGACCAGGCCGAGGCGTCGGCCGAGCTCCTCATGCGAGACGTACTCATCAGTGCCTTCAGCGACCTTGGCCCGGTATCGCGCGATTGCCGCCGCGTCCTCAAGATCCATCAGGTCCTGGGGGTTGATCAGTATGGCCGCCGTGTGTCCGTGATCGGTGATCGCGATGCGGTCGTGGGAGTGGGCTGCTCGCCGGACCAGGGTGCCGAACTGGGCGCGGGCTTCAGTCATGGGGTAGGAGGCGTCACTCATGTTGAGAAGTGTACACTTCTGCGACCAAGTGACGCGTCTCCTGTGCCGGCCTTCCGGCCGGCACAGGAGAACCACGGCAGATGCCCCTCACCCGCGCGCCGCGGCACCGCCGTCACACCCCGATCGGGTGCCAGACCGTCTTCGTCTCCAGGAAGGCGAGCAGCCGGGAGATGCCGGGGTCGGCGGACCAGTCCGCGTCCCCCTCCTGCGGGCGCAGCACCCGCTTCAGGTTCTCCGCGGCCGCCGTCTCCAGCTCCTTCGCCAGCTCCGCGTCCCCGGCGGTGCCCGCCAGGTCCAGTGCGTTGACGTCCTGGTGTGCGGCGAGCGTCGCCGCGACCTCGCGCGTGCGTCCGGAGAGGATGTTGACCACGCCGCCCGGCACGTCGGAGGTGGCCAGCACCTCCGACAGCGACAGCCCCGGCAGCGGCGACTTCTCCGACGGGACCACGACCGCCGTGTTGCCGGTGACGATGACCGGTGCGAGCACCGAGGCCAGGCCGAGGAAGGAGGACTCCTGCGGGGCCAGCACGGCGACGACACCGGTCGGTTCGGGCGTGGAGAGGTTGAAGAAGGGGCCTGCGACGGGGTTGGCGCCGCCGGCGACCTGGGCGATCTTGTCGGACCAGCCCGCGTACCAGACCCATCGGTCGACGGCCGCGTCGACCTGGGCGGCGGCGTCCGCGGCCGACAGCCCTTCAGCCGCGGCGACTTCGGCCGTGAACTGCTCGCGCCGTCCCTCCAGCATCTCGGCGACGCGGTAGAGGATCTGGCCGCGGTTGTAGGCCGTCGCCCCCGACCAGCCGCCGAAGGCCTTCCGCGCGGCCGCGACCGCGTCGCGCGCGTCCTTGCGGGAGGACTGCGGAGCGTTGGCCAGCCAGTTGCCCTCGGAGTCGGTCACCTCGTACACCCGTCCGCTCTCGCTGCGCGGGAACTTGCCGCCGACGAAGAGCTTGTAGGTCTTCAACACGTCGATCCGTGCCGGCGTGCGCAGGGAAGTACGCGCCGCCGCGGGGGACTTGGCCGTTCCGGCCGCCTTGCCCGACTTGGACGCGCCGCCTGCCGCAGCTGTCTTTGCCGGCTCGGCGGCCTTGCCCGCGCCCGCTGTCCCGGACTTCCTGGACCGTCCGGCTTGCCCGGCCCGCTTCGAGTTGTCAGACATCGAGGTAAGCCTCCAGACCGTGACGCCCGCCTTCGCGGCCGAATCCCGACTCCTTGTAGCCGCCGAAGGGCGAGGTCGGATCGAACTTGTTGAACGTGTTGGCCCAGACGACGCCCGCCCGGAGCTTGTTCGCCATGGACAGGATGCGTGAGCCCTTCTCCGTCCAGATGCCCGCAGAGAGCCCGTACGGAGTGTTGTTGGCCTTCGCCACCGCCTCGTCCGGGGTGCGGAAGGTCAGTACCGACAGCACCGGCCCGAAGATCTCCTCGCGGGCGATCCGGTGCGCCTGGCTCACGCCGGTGAAGAGCGTGGGAGCGAACCAGTAGCCGTTGCCGGGCAACTCGCAGGGCGCGGACCAGCGTTCGGCGCCCTCGGCCTCACCCGAGTCGGCCAGCTCCTGGATCCGGGCGAGCTGCTCGGCGGAGTTGATGGCCCCGACATCGGTGTTCTTGTCCATCGGATCGCCGACGCGGAGTGTCCGCAGCCGCCGCTTCAGCGCCTCCAGCAGTTCGTCCTGGACGGACTCCTGGACCAGCAGCCGCGAGCCCGCGCAGCAGACCTGCCCCTGGTTGAAGTAGATGCCGTTGACGATGCCCTCGACGGCCTGGTCGATCGGAGCGTCGTCGAAGACGATGTTGGCGCCCTTGCCGCCCAGTTCGAGCGTGAGCTTCTTGCGCGTACCGGCGACGGTACGGGCGATCTGCTTGCCCACCGCGGTCGAACCGGTGAAGGCGACCTTGTCGATGCCAGGATGCGCGACCAGCTCGGCGCCCGTCGAACCGTCGCCCGTGACGATGTTGACGACGCCGTTGGGCAGGCCCGCCTGGCGGCACACGTCCGCGAAGAAGAGCGCCGAGAGCGGCGTGGTCTCGGCGGGCTTGAGCACCACGGTGTTCCCCGTGGCGAGGGCTGGGGCGATCTTCCACGCCAGCATCAGCAGGGGGAAGTTCCACGGGATGACCTGCCCTGCGACCCCGAGCGGCCTCGGGTCCGGGCCCAGGCCGGCGTGCGCGAGCTTGTCGGCCCATCCCGCGTAGTAGAAGAAGTGCGCCGCGACCAGCGGCAGATCGGCGTCGCGCGTCTCGCGGATCGGCTTGCCGTTGTCCAGGGTCTCCAGGACGGCCAGTTCACGGGAGCGTTCCTGGAGGATGCGGGCGATGCGGAAGATGTACTTCGAGCGTTCGGCGCCCGGAAGCGACGACCAGCCGGGGAACGCCGCACGCGCGGCGCGCACCGCGGCGTCGACGTCCTCCGCGTCCGCCTGCGCGACCTCGGAGAGGACCTCCTCGGTGGCGGGGGAGACCGTCTTGAAGACCTTGCCGCCTGCCGCCTCGCGGAACTCGCCGTCGATGAACAGCCCGTAGGACGGTGCGATGTCGACGATCGCGCGGGACTCGGGCGCGGGTGCGTACTGGAAGATCTGCTCAGTCATCTCTGCCTCAGTCCACCGTCACGTAGTCGGGACCGGAGTAGCGGCCGGTGCTCAGCTTCTGTCGCTGCATCAGCAGGTCGTTCAGCAGGCTGGAAGCGCCGAAACGGAACCAGTCGGGGTGCAGCCAGTCCGGCCCGGCGGTCTCGTTGACGACGACCAGGTACCGGATGGCGTCCTTGGCGGTACGGATGCCGCCGGCCGGCTTCACACCGATCTGGGTGCCGGTGGCCGCGCGGAAGTCCCGCACCGCCTCCAGCATCAGCAGCGTGTTCGGGAGTGTGGCGTTCACGGCGACCTTGCCGGTCGAGGTCTTGATGAAGTCCGCCCCCGCGAGCATCGCCAGCCACGAGGCGCGGCGGATGTTGTCGTACGTCGACAACTCACCGTTCTCGAAGATCACCTTGAGATGTGCGGGTTCCCCTCCCCCGGGCCGCGCGCAGGCGTCCTTCACGGCCTGGATCTCCTCGAAGACCTTGCCGTAGCCGCCGGACAGGAAGGCACCTCGGTCGATCACCATGTCGATCTCGTCGGCGCCGGCGGCGACCGCCTCACGGGTGTCGGCTAGCTTCACGGACAGCGCCGCGCGCCCGGAGGGGAAGGCCGTCGCGACCGAGGCGACCTTGATCCCGGCTCCGCCGCCCGCGGCCAGGGCCCGCTTCGCGGTGGCGACCATGTCGGAGTAGACGCAGATCGCCGCGACCTGGGGCGTGGTGCGGTCGCCCGGGTCGGGGTTGGCGCCCTTGGCGCACAGGGACCGCACCTTGCCGGCGGTGTCGGCCCCTTCGAGGGTTGTCAGGTCGATCATCGAGATCGCGAGGTCGAGGGCGTACGCCTTGGCGGTCGTCTTGATCGAACGTGTGCCGAGGGCCGCGGCGCGGGCTTCGAGCCCCACCGCGTCGACGCCGGGCAGGCCGTGCAGATAGCGGCGCAACGAGGCGTCGGAGGCGGTCACGTCCGCGAGCGCGGACGCCGGTGCGGTGGCGGTGGACGCTGTGGCTGTGGACGCTGAAGACATGGTCACCAGGGCAGCATATCTACACGCGTAGCTCGACGGGTAGGGGGCGGTCTCCTGCGGGACGGGACGGATCGATGCCGAGCCGCAACGTCCCCCGTACGGGGGGTCCGGCAGAATCATGCGTCATGAGTAGCGAGTCCCGACCCGAGGGTGAAGCCGGATCCGGCAGCGGGCAGGAGGAGAAGGCCCCGCGCGAGACCGCCGACAGCGCCCGGGCCGCCGCGCCCGGAGACGCGTCCGCACCGGAGTCCGGCACGGAGCCCGCCGCACAGCCGGCGCCGCAGGCGTACGCCGACCGCTGCTACCGCTCGCCGGGAGCCCTGGCGGGCGGCGTCCTGCTGCTCCTCCTCGCCGTCTGGCTCGGTACGGACGCCCTCGTCAACGGGGACGCCCGCACCCGCCTGTCCGCCGGTTCCGGGCTCCTCTTCGCCGTCCCGCTCGTCGTCGCGTTCACGCTGCGCCCCGCCGTGTACGCGGGACAGCAGCGGATGCGTGTGCGGAACCCCTTCCGCACCATCACGGTCCCGTGGGGCACGGTCGAGGCACTGCGCGCGGGCTACTCCAGCGAGGTCGTGGCAGACGGCGCCAAGTACCAGCTCTGGTCGATCCCGGTCTCGCTGCGCGCTCGCAAACGCGCCGCCCGCCAGACCGACCGCGCAGAGCGTGCCGCCGCCGACGGGCACACCGCCGGCGCCCTGGCACGGCCCACCGGCCTGTTCGGGCTGGGCGGCGTGCCCGGCGCCGACGGCGGCGGCGAGAAGCGCGCCGCGTCGGACCAGGCGATCGACGAGCTGCGCACCCTCGCCGCCGACCACGGCGAAAGGCCCGAAGCGCAGGGCGAGGTCACCGTCCGCTGGGCCTACGAGATCGCGGCACCCGCCCTCGCGGGTGCCATCGCCCTCGCTGCCCTCTACGCGACGAGCTGAGGCGCGTTCAGCAACTGGGCCGTTCCGGGGGAATTCGCCGGAACTGCTGCGGACGCGCAGCTGTGCGCGGCATCCTCGAAATGTACGCTTTCTGCTGCGAAGAGAAACCGGCGGCGGTGTCTGACGGTGGCATTCTCATTCTTGTGCTACGGGCACGGGACGATTTCGCGTCCCGGTCCGCGCGGAGTGGTGGTGCTCGGTGAGCTGCCGTGAATTCGTCCACCACGTCGGCGAGTTGACGCACCGGGCGTACTCGTTTCCACCTGGGACGTAATGGGTTCGCGAACCTGTCTCACGGCTCGCTCGTGCGGGTGAAATCCCGGTGGTGGCCGTGAATCCGGCGAATCGATTCTCTGAACGTCCGCACGGGGAAACGGCCAACTCGGAAGCCAAATGCATATCGTCAGCAGAATCGAGTTCTCTTGTTTCGTTGCCATTCGGTGGGGAATCTGAGCGCAGCCCTTCACCGGGCATTCGGCCAAGCCGGCCGAGCAACGAGAAAGCGAGAGACAGAAGTGAAGATCAGAAAATCTCTGGCAGCGCTGGGGGCGAGTGCCGCGCTGGCGCTCGGGTTCGGCGGAGTGATGGCGCCTTCTGCCCAAGCCCACGCTCCGGCCCCGGTCTGGGACCGCGCCACATACACGCAGGCCGACCCGCACACCGGCGTCATGCGCGCCGGGTCCGCTGTGTCGATGCCGGGTGGCGCCTCGGCCGTGGAGCCGAATTCGTCCGACTCCCTGCACTGCTGGAACACCTACGTCTCGGGGCGGGCCTCCGTGGTTTCGTGCTCGGGCCTGCGCTGGCGCGCCTACGTCGACTGCTCTGACGGCCGGCGCTACGTCACACCGACGGCCATGTCGGACGCGAGGCGCGTGGTCGTCTACTGCCCGCGCGGCACGCGCGCCCTCAGCGGCGGTGCGTACGGCCGCTGACCCCACCGCGGCCGAGCCCGGTCTCCGGCCCGCCGGGGGCTTCTTCGGAAGCCCCCGGCGGGCCTTCTTTCTCCACAGCGCGAGCACGGTTGCCGCGCCGATGAGCGGGGAGATGTCGCGCGGGGCGGCGTGCGCGTGCGCGCCACGACGGTGCCGTCCGGCCGCCCGGAACCCGGCACTGCGGCCTCGGTGGAACACCGGAGACCGGCGATCGGAGGAGAGAGCATGAGCGGGAGCCCACAGCGCAGGAACCGCAGGCCCGCCGAGTGGAACCACCGGGTCGCCGCCCCGTGGATGCTCATCGGCGGCGGCCTGCTCGCCATCGCCTTCCTCGTCCTGGCCTCCCTCTTCAACGACAGGGCGTACACGTTCCTCGGACTTCTCGCCGCCGCCGTCGCGCTCCTCGCGGTGGGATGGCTGGAGGTCTCGGTCACCGGCCGCGAGGTCGCCGTCCGGTCGGTCCTCGCTCCGCCGCTGCGCCGCCGCGTTCCGCTCACCAGGGTCACCGAAGCGTCCGCGAAGCAGGCACGCCCCATGGAACTCGGAGGCTGGGGGTTTCGCCGGCTGCCGAAGCGCAGCGCCGTCTCCCTCCGGGCGGGGGACGCGCTGTGGCTGCGGCTCGAGAGCGGCAGGGACTTCGTCATCACCGTCGACGACGCCGCCCGCGCGGCCCGAGTCGTCAACGGCAACCTCCAGGCGGCGCGGCAGGCCCGCTGACCTCGTGCCGAGGACGGCGGCCGGGGGACCGCGCCGTCAGACGCCCGCCGCGGCCGCCAGATCGGCCTTCAGCGCGGCCAGCACCGACCCGGCCGACGAGCGCGCCGCCGCCAGTGCCGCCTGGTCTCGGACCGCGACGACGACCTCCAGGTAGCACTTGAGCTTCGGCTCCGTACCGCTGGGGCGCACCACCACGCGGGCCTTCTCCACACCCGCACCCGGGTCTCCCGCGAGGTGGTACCGGAGCCCGTCCGTGGGCGGCAGCAGGTCGGAACCCTCGCTCAGATCCTCCGAGGAGACGACGGCCAGGCCCGCTAGCGAGGCCGGCGGGGACGCCCGCAGACGCTCCATCGCCGAGCCGATGAGCGAGAGGTCCTCGACGCGCACCGAGAGCTGACCGGTCGCATGCAGGCCGTGCTCGACGGCCAGATCGTCCAGCAGGTCCGTCAACGAGCGGTCGGCCTGCTTGAGTTCGGCTGCCAGCTCGGCGACGAGCAGCGCCGCCGTGATGCCGTCCTTGTCGCGAACGCCCTCGGGGTCGACGCAGTAGCCCAGCGCCTCCTCGAAGGCGTAACGCAGCCCGTCGACCCGCGCGAGCCACTTGAAGCCGGTCAGGGTCTCCTCGTACGGCAGGTCCGCGGCACGGGCGATCCGCGAGACCAGGGAGGAGGAGACGATCGACGTGGCGAACGTACCCCGCGACCGCTTGTGAACGAGGTGCGTGGCGAGCAGCGCGCCGACGTCGTCGCCGCTCAGCATGCGCCAGCCGCCCTCGGCGGCGCGGTCCGGGACGGCGACGGCACAGCGGTCGGCGTCCGGGTCGTTGGCGATGACGAGGTCCACCGGACCGGACTCGGCGGCGGTGGCGCGCGCCGTCGCGAACGCGAGATCCATGGCCCCCGGCTCCTCCGGATTCGGAAAGGAGACGGTGGGGAAGTCCGGGTCGGGCGTTGCCTGTTCGGGCACCGGCACCGGCTCGGGGAAGCCCGCCCGGCGGAAGGCCTCGAGCAGTGTGCCCGAGCCGACGCCGTGCAGCGCGGTGTGCACCGTCCGCACGTCCCGCGGCATGCCCTCCGTCAGCACCGCCCCCGTACGGGCCAGATAACTCTCGACGACGTCCTCGCCGAGCACCTCCCAGCCCGACTCCGGGCGTGGCACGCCGGCGAGCGGTCCGACCGCGTCGATCCGTGCGGCGATCGCGCCGTCGGAGGGCGGGACGATCTGCGAGCCCCCACCGAGATAGACCTTGTAGCCGTTGTCCCGCGGCGGGTTGTGGCTGGCGGTGACCATCACACCCGCCACGGCTTCCAGCCGGCGGACGGCGAACGCGAGCACGGGAGTCGGCAGCGGCCGCGGCAGCAGGGCGGCGCGCAGTCCGGCGCCGGTCACGACGGACGCCGTGTCGCGGGCGAATTCGTAGCTCTTGTGACGGGCGTCGTAGCCGATGACGACGAGGCCGGGGCCCTCCTGACCGCTCGGTTCCGGCAGTTGCCCGCGCAGATACGCGGCAAGCCCGGCGGCGGCACGGATCACGACGGAACGGTTCATCCGCATGGGCCCCGCGCCCAGTTCGCCGCGGAGGCCCGCCGTACCGAACTGGAGGGTGCCGGCGAAACGGGCCGCCAGTTCCGTCCCTGTCCCGGGGGACGCTTCCCCGGTCTCCTCAGCCTGGGAGCCCCCATCTGCCTCGATGAGCTTCGCCAGTTCCTCGCGGGTCTCCGGGTCGGGATCCTCGGCCTGCCAGGCCCGGGCGCGGGCGACCAGCTCCGTCACATCGTGCTGCACAGCTCTGCCTCTCTCTTCTGCGTCCGGGCACGGGCCCACGCGGCGGAAGCTCCGGGGCCGCCCTGCCGGCGCCCCGGCCGCTCACATCCGGCCCAGCACCTGCGCCAGCAGCGAACCCATGCGGGCGGCCGATTCGCGGCCCGCCTGAAGCACTTCCTCGTGGTTGAGGGGTTCACCCGTCATGCCCGCCGCGAGGTTGGTGACGAGCGAGATGCCGAGCACCTCCGCGCCCGCCTCACGGGCGGCGATCGCCTCCAGCACGGTGGACATGCCCACCAGGTCCCCGCCGATCGCGCGCACCATGCCGATCTCGGCGGGCGTCTCGTAGTGAGGGCCGGGGAACTGGACGTAGACGCCCTCCGTCAGCGACGGATCGACTTCCTGGCAAAGGGTGCGCAGGCGGGGCGAGTAGAGGTCGGTGAGGTCGACGAAGTTGGCGCCGACGATGGGGGAGGTGGCTGTGAGGTTGATGTGGTCCTTGATGAGTACGGGCTGACCCGGGACCATGTCGCCGCGCAGGCCGCCGCAGCCGTTCGTCAGCACGACGGTCTTGCAGCCCGCCGCGACCGCCGTACGCACGCCGTGGGTGACGGCGGCGACACCGCGCCCCTCGTAGAAGTGGGTACGGCCGAGGAAGACCAGCACCCGCTTGTCGCCCACTTCGTGGGAGCGCACGGTGCCCGCATGGCCCTCGACGGCCGGCGCGGGGAAACCGGGCAGCTCCGTCACCGGGAACTCGGAATCGGGGACCCCGAGCGCGTCCGCGGCGGGCACCCATCCGGAGCCCATCACGAGAACGACGTCGTGGCTGTCCGTACCCGTCAACTCCCGCAGCCGCACGGCGGCGGAATCGGCGGAGCGGTACGGGTCATCGGCGGTGTTCGAGGCTGATTCGTTCACGCGATGAGCGTAGCGGTTTCGAGCCTACGCGCGTAGAGGGGGCGGGCGGTTGGGCGGGTGCGCCTGGGGTGGGTGGGTGGTGCCGGGGGCGTGCCGCTCCGGGAGGCAAGTCCGGGCGGCATGATTTACCTCCCTGAACCGTCAAGGCTCTTCGTGCTGCCTTCCATATGGCGGTCCGCAAATCACTTCCCCACGCTTCGCTGGGGAGACCCCAATGGCCCGTCCATGCCCCCCTGCGCGTCCCGCCCCCTCCCGCCGGTCCAGTGGCTCTCCCCCGGGGGTCCTTGAGACCCCCTCTTCCACACCGGGCTGTGGGCCGGTGCCCGTCATCCTGAATGAGCGCGGCCGATCGCGCCGCACAGGGTGGACGGACACCGGGCCCGCTCGCACCCCCGAGGCTCGGTGAACCCGTCCGCAGGGCAGGGGAGTTGAGCCACCGGACGAACCTGCGCGAGTGGCGTCAGAGGGCCGCCGGTGGGCGGGGGCCCGCCAGTCAACCGGACTTCCGGAGGGGCGAGGAGGTCGGACGAGAGCGGCAGACGCGAGACGGGCGGGAGGGGGCGGGACGTGCAGGCGGGGGGCACGGGGCTTAAACGTGATTTGCGGACCGCTATATGCAGGGCCGTACAGAAACCCATCCGGTTCAGGGAGGTAAATCATGCCGCCCCGGGACACCCGCCGGAACGGCCCGCCCCCGGCACCAACCACGAACCCCACCCGCACCCCGCACGAGCCGGAGCAGCACCAACCACGAACCCGAAGCGAACACGGCCAACCCCCGCGACACCCGGACCCGCCGGACCCGCCGGACCTGCCGGACCTGCCGGACCCGCCGACCCCCGCCTTAACAGGGCCGCTTGCGGATTTCCATCACGTAGTCGTGCGGTGCCCCCGCCGATTCCGCCGCGTCGGCGATGTCGCCGAGGTAGCGGGCGGAGGGCAGTCCGCCCTCGTAGCCGTTGAGGACGTAGCACCAGGCCGTCGTCTCGCCGTCGAGCGTGTGGACGCGGACCTTCGTGCGCCGGTAGATGCCCATGCCGACGCCTTCCCAGCGGTCCAGGGACTCCTCGTCCATGGGCGCGACGTCGTACAGCGCCACGAAGACCTGTGCCACCGGGGCCTCGACGATCGTCGCCAGCGCGCCCTCCCAGCCCATCTGCTCGCCGCCGAAGGTCAGACGCCAGTCATTGACCCATCCGGTGCCGCGCAGCGGGGAGTGCGGGGCTCGGCGCGACATCAGCCGCGCGTCGAGGTTCGCGGCGTAAGCGGCGTAGAGGGACATGACGACGAGGGTACGGGAGTCCTTCGTCGCGGCGGTGGTGGCGAGCGGGTGGCGCTGGGGTGCCTGCCCGCGCGGGGGCGCGGCACGTACCCGCAAGCATGTGCGGGACAATGGAGCATGTGACTCGGATCGTGATCATTGGTGGCGGACCCGGCGGCTATGAGGCCGCCCTCGTGGCGGCGCAGCTCGGCGCCGAAGTGACGGTTGTGGACTGCGACGGTCTGGGAGGCGCGTCGGTGCTGACCGACTGCGTGCCCTCCAAGACCCTCATCGCCACGGCCGAGGTGATGACGAACTTCGACTCCTCGTACGAGGAGCTCGGCATCCGCGTGGAGGACAGCACCCACGACCCGGACGATCCCGCCCGCGTCGTCGGCGTCGACCTGGGCAAGGTCAACCGCAGGGTGAAGCGCCTCGCGCTGGCGCAGTCGCACGACATCGTGGCCTCCGTGACGCGTGCGGGCGTACGTGTGATGCGCGGCCGGGGCCGGCTGGAGCCGTCGCAGGCGCCGGACGGTTCGCGCGAGGTGGTCGTCACCCCGGTCGGGGACGTGGCGGGCGGTGCTGAGGAGCGGCTGGCGGCCGACGCCGTGCTGGTCGCCACCGGCGGGCATCCGCGTGAGATCCCGGACGCACAGCCGGACGGTGAGCGGATTCTCAACTGGAAGCAGGTGTACGACCTGGAGGAGCTGCCCGAGGAGCTGATCGTGGTCGGCTCGGGTGTCACGGGCGCCGAATTCGCGGGTGCCTACCAGGCGTTGGGTTCGCAGGTCACGCTGGTCTCGTCGCGTGACCGGGTGCTTCCCGGTGAGGACCCGGACGCGGCCGCGGTGCTGGAGGACGTCTTCAGGCGCCGGGGCATGAACGTGATGGCGCGTTCCCGCGCCGCCTCCGCGAAGCGCGTCGGTGACAAGGTCGAGGTGGAGCTGCAGGACGGCCGCACGATCACGGGAAGCCACTGCCTGGTCGCGGTGGGGGCCGTGCCCAACACGGCGGACATGGGTCTGGAGGAGGCCGGGGTCCGGCTGAAGGACTCGGGGCACATCTGGACCGACAAGGTTTCCCGTACGTCCGCTCCCGGCGTCTACGCGGCAGGTGACTGCACCGGCGTCTTCGCGCTCGCGTCGGTCGCGGCGATGCAGGGCCGGATCGCGATGTACCACTTCCTCGGGGAGACGGTCACGCCGCTGAACCTGAAGGCGGTCTCGGCGAATGTCTTCACCGACCCGGAGATCGCCACCGTCGGCTACAGCCAGGCCGACGTGGACAGCGGACGGATGGATGCCTGGTCCGTCAAGCTTCCGCTGCTGCGCAATCCGCGGGCGAAGATGCAGGGCATCCGGGACGGGTTCGTGAAGCTGTTCTGCCGGCCGGGTACCGGCATCGTGGTGGGCGGTGTCGTCGTCGCGCCGCGTGCGAGCGAGCTGATCCATCCGTTGTCGGTCGCGGTCGACAACAACCTGACGGTGGGGCAGATCGCGAACACCTTCACCGTGTATCCGTCGCTGACCGGGTCGATCGGCGAGGTCGCGCGGCAACTGCACACGCGGAAGACGGCACAGGACGGCTGAACCGGCCGAGCGGTTTCGTGCAGTTCTGTCTATACCACGCAGCAAGTGCAGCTATGGACAACTTCCAAAAATCGACGAAAACTGCTGAAACCAGACGGTCGTTGGGGTTACTGTCAGTCCCGTGTTCGCTGCAGAACGTCGCCAATTGATCCTGGAAATGGTGCGCGCCAACGGAGCCGTGTCGCTCCGTGAGCTCGCCCGCGTCGTCCAGACCTCCGAAGTGACCGTGCGCCGAGACGTGCGTGCCCTGGAGGCAGAAGGACTGCTCGACCGCCGGCACGGCGGCGCCGTCCTGCCCGGTGGTTTCACCCGCGAGACCGGTTTTCCCCAGAAGTCCCATATGGCGACAGCGGAGAAGACGGCCATCGCCGACCTCGCGGCGGGTCTTGTGGAGGAGGGTGAGGCCATCGTCGTCGGCGCCGGGACGACCACGCAGGAGCTGGCCCGAAGACTGGCCCGTGTGCCGGGTCTGACGGTCGTCACCAACTCCCTGCTCGTTGCACAGGCGTTGGCGCATGCCAACCGCGTCGAGGTGGTGATGACGGGAGGCACTCTGCGCGGTTCGAACTACGCGCTGGTCGGCAGCGGCGCCGAACAGTCCCTCCAGGGGCTGCGTGTCTCGCGGGCCTTTCTCTCCGGCAGCGGGCTCACGGCCGAGCGGGGGCTCTCCACGTCCAACATGCTCTCGGCGAGCGTCGACAGGGCGCTGGTGCAGGCCGCGGCGGAGGTCGTCGTCCTGGCCGACCACACGAAGCTCGGCACCGACACGATGTTCCAGACCGTTCCCACGGACGTGATGACGCGCCTGGTGACGGACAAGCCGCCGCCCCAGGACGACCGTGCCGGAACGGAGTTGCAGGCGCTGGCCGACCAGGGCGTGCAGATCACCGTCGCCGGCATGACTCCGGCAGGCGCCGCCGAGGCGCCGGGCCCCGTGCAGAGCGCGGGCGCACGTGGCGCCGGGAGCGAAAAGGGGCAGGGGCGCCGGGACGTGCCGATGCCGGGCCAGCGGCGCAACCTCCCGCCGGGCGGCGGCGGTTCGCAGCCGCCGCAGCTGCGCAGCGCGCCCGCGCTGCCCGAGCAGTCGTCCGTCGCGGGCCGCGTGGCGGATCTGGCTCCCAGGCGCCGCTGAGGTTCCTAGCACGCGGCTGCGCCCGCCGCCCTGGTGAGGGGCGGCGGGCGCAGCCGTACGAGCCCGGCCTGGACGGCCCGGCGCGGTGACTCAGTCCTTGATCTCGCAGATGACGGTTCCGGCGGAGATGGAGCCGCCGATCTCGGCGTGCAGGTCCTTCACGGTGCCGGAGCGGTGGGCGTTGAGGGGCTGTTCCATCTTCATCGCTTCGAGTACGACGACGAGTTCGCCCTCCTCGACCTGCTGGCCCTCCTCCACTGCGACCTTGACGATGGTGCCCTGCATGGGGGAGGCGAGGGCGTCGCCGGAGGCTGCGCCGCCAGCCTTCTTCGCGGCCTTGCGCTTGGGCTTCTTGACGCCGCCGCCGGCCGGTGCCGCCGTCGCGCCCAGCGACGAGGGCAGGGAGACCTCCAGCCGCTTGCCGCCGACCTCGACGACGACGGTCTCGCGGGTGCCGCTCTCGTCCTCCTCCGCGTCCGTTCCGGGTGCGGCGAACGGCTTGATCTCGTTGACGAACTCCGTCTCGATCCACCGGGTGTGGACGTCGAAGTGGGCGCGCTCGCGGCCGTTGACCTCGGGTGCGAAGGCCGGGTCGCGCACCACGACGCGGTGGAAGGGCAGGGCGGTGGCCATGCCCTCGACGTTGAACTCCTCCAGGGCGCGTGTGGCGCGCTCGAGGGCCTGGCGGCGGGTGGCGCCGGTGACGATGAGCTTGGCGAGCAGCGAGTCCCAGGCGGGGCCGATGACGCTGCCGGACTCGACGCCCGCGTCCAGCCGCACGCCCGGGCCGGTCGGCGGCGCGAAGGTGGTCACGGTGCCGGGCGCGGGGAGGAAGTTGCGGCCCGGGTCCTCGCCGTTGATACGGAACTCGAAGGAGTGTCCGCGCAGTTGCGGGTCGTCGTAGTCCAGCGTCTCGCCGTCGGCGATGCGGAACATCTCGCGCACCAGGTCGATGCCGGTGACTTCCTCGGTGACCGGGTGCTCCACCTGGAGGCGGGTGTTGACCTCCAGGAAGGAGATCGTGCCGTCCTGACCGACGAGGAACTCGCAGGTGCCGGCGCCGGAGTAGCCCGCCTCTTTGAGGATGGCCTTCGACGCGCGGTACAGCTCGGCGTTCTGCTCGTCGGTCAAGAACGGTGCGGGGGCCTCCTCGACCAGCTTCTGGTGGCGGCGCTGCAGCGAGCAGTCACGCGTGGAGACCACCACGACATTGCCGTGCTTGTCGGCCAGGCACTGCGTCTCCACGTGCCGCGGGCGGTCCAGGTAGCGCTCGACGAAGCATTCGCCACGCCCGAACGCGGCCACCGCCTCGCGCACCGCGGACTCGTAGAGTTCCTCGACCTCGTCCAGCGACCGGGCGACCTTCAGGCCGCGGCCGCCGCCTCCGAAGGCCGCCTTGATGGCGATGGGGAGCCCGTTCTCCTCGGCGAAGTTGACGACCTCAGAGGCGCCGGAGACGGGGTCCTTCGTGCCGGCCACCAGCGGCGCACCCGCACGTTCGGCGATGTGCCTCGCAGCGACCTTGTCGCCGAGCGAGCGGATCGCGTCCGGCGGCGGACCGATCCAGGTCAGGTTCGCATCCAGCACGGCCTGGGCGAAGTCGGCGTTCTCGGAGAGGAATCCGTAGCCGGGGTGCACCGCGTCTGCACCCGAATCGGCCGCTGCCTTCAGGACCTTGTCCATGTCCAGGTAGCTGGCCGCCGGAGTGTCACCGCCCAGTGCGAACGCCTCGTCGGCAACCCGGACGTGCAACGCGTCCCGGTCCGGCTCGGCATAGACGGCGACGCTGGCGATCCCCGCGTCCCGGCAGGCACGGGCGACGCGAACAGCGATTTCGCCGCGGTTGGCGATGAGCACCTTGCGCACGATGACTCCCTACTTGGCGCTGCGCCGCAAGTGGATTTGATGTGGTGAGTGGTGCGAGTTTAGGTACTGACCACACCACTGGCCGAGTCGCCCACAGGCGTGAGCTTTCCCACACGGACTGTGACATGCGGCCGCCGCAGCCCTCGGTCTTTCCCGTCATCCCAAGGTACGCCGGGTTTCCGGTGCAGCTCGGGGATCTCCTGATGTGGTCAAGGTCTCCGCTCGGGCCCCGGCGGCCGACGGCCTGGTCTTTGTGGGGTTCCTATGAATCGCGAGGGGAAACTTTGCTTCCTGCCGGGCCTCTTGCCCACGGTGATACCCGTAAGTAGCGTTCACGGTGCCATGGCGGCGTACTCCAGGTAACGACCAACATCGGGCCATGGGCGACAGAAGGCGGAAGTGGGTGGGCGAGGTGGGGCTCCGACGATCGGTGACCGCGGCCGCGGCGCTGATACTGGTGGTCGAGGCAGTCGGCCTCGTTCTGCTGCACATCTTCCTCGGCATGGTCGTGGACGAACAGCAGATGTCCATGGCAGGACTCGAACCCCGCTCGATGTCGCTCTCCGCCGTGATCGCGGGTGCGCTCTTCGGCGGTTATCTGCTGCTGTGCGCGGTGGTGTTGGCCAGTACGGCGATCCGCGACCGGGCCCCCGTGGGAATGCTGCGAATCCTGCTCATCAGCGCCGCGGTGGTGCACGGCCTGCTGGGCGCGGTGTCCGTCGGGCTGGTCGGCTGGCTCGCGTTCCTGTTCATGATGGTGGTGCTGGGACTGATCGTGTGGTCCCTGCTGTCCTACAGCGTCGAGGAGAGGGCCGGGGAGGGGACTTCGCAGCCCGCGACGGACAACTCGCCGCCGCCGTCGGGCGGTCCGCATCCGGAGCCCTCTGCACCGTAGAAGCGGAACGAGGGCGGGATTCCAGGGCCGGGGGCCGGGCCTCCAGCACGAGCGCACCGCCCCCGAGAGGCCCGGGTGGCCCGGGAGGGCCCCGGACGACTGCTCCCCGCTGCTTTCAGGACCACAAGTCGGTGATGCGCACGTCCAGTTGCGCGAGGAGATCGCGCAGCAGCGGCAGCGACAGCCCGATCACCGTTCCGTGGTCTCCCTCGATGCCCCTGACGAACGGCGCGGAGCGGCCGTCGAGCGTGAACGCGCCCGCGACGTGCACGGGTTCGCCCGTCGCCACGTAGGCGGCGATCTCCTCGTCGGTGGGCTCGCCGAAGTGCACGGTCGTGGACGCCGTCGCCGAAGTGCTTCTGCCGTCACGGGTGTCGAGGACGCAGTGCCCCGTCTGCAGCACGCCCGAGCGGCCGCGCATCGCCTTCCAGCGCGCCGTCGCCTCCTCGGCGTCGGCAGGCTTGCCCAGCGGTTCGCCGTCCAGCTCCAGCACGGAGTCGCAGCCGATCACGAGCGCGTCCGCGGCACGGGGAAGCGCCGCGACGGCCTGTGCCTTCGCCTCGGCCAGTACTCGCGCCAGCTCGCCGGGAGTGGGTGCGGACAGCGCGTCCTCGTCCACGCCGCTGACTATCACCTCGGGCGAGAGGCCCGCCTGCTCGAGCAGACCCAGCCGGGCCGGGGACGCGGAGGCGAGGACGAGCCGGCGCACGGGCTGCCGGGGCTGCGGCTGCTGCGACGAAGAAGGTGAGGAAGAAGAGGCCATGGGCGCAATCGTAGAGACCCGGCGGGAGCCGTCCGCCGGTACGGCTGTCAGGCGTCCGGCCGCACGTTGGCCAGCACGACGGAGGCGATCACGACGACGGGCAGCAGCCAGTACAGGCGCCGCAGCATCACCAGCGTCGCGCGCATCTCCTTGGGAGGCTCGTCGCGGGGGTCCGACCACAGCATGAATTCCATGCTGCGGCGGACGCCGGTGCGGCGCCTGAGTACGCGTACTCATTCCGGCCCGCACGTGCCCGCGCCCGGAGCGGCTGCGGGCCGTCCGGGCGCGGAAGGAGCCGGGGCCGCCTCAGGCGGGCCAGAACGTCGTTCGCCACGCCTTCGGGCCCGGGTGAGGCACACGGCGCGGGACCGTACGGGCAGGGTCCGACCATTCCTGCGCGGTGCGGGAAGCCGGCGCCTGCGAGGCCACCGCGGCCGCCCGCGCCCGGACCACCGCCAGCGCGGCGGCCAGTTCCTCCGGGGTCGGGTTGCCCCGCACCACCTTGATCGGCGGGAACGGCGGGTTCTCCCCCCGCTCCTCTGTCGTCGGGTCGAGCATGGCGAACGGCCTCCTCACAGCGGGATGTTGCCGTGCTTCTTCGGGGGCAGCTGCTCGCGCTTCGAACGGAGCGTGCGCAGACCGCGGGTGATGTGGCGACGGGTCTCGGACGGCATGATCACAGCGTCCACATACCCGCGTTCGGCCGCGGCATACGGATTCAGCAGCGCGTCCTCGTACTCCTGGGTCAGCTCCGCCCGCAGCTGCTCCCGTTCCTCCTCGTCCTCGACGCTGCCGAGCCGCTTGCGGTGGAGGATGTTGACGGCGCCCTGCGCACCCATGACGGCGATCTGTGCGGTGGGCCAGGCGAAGTTGAGGTCGGCGCCGAGGTGCTTGGAACCCATGACGTCGTACGCGCCGCCGAAGGCCTTCCGCGTGATCACGGTGACCAGCGGCACCGTCGCCTCCGCATAGGCGTAGATCAGCTTGGCGCCGCGCCGGATGATGCCGTCGTACTCCTGGTCCGTGCCCGGCAGGAACCCCGGAACGTCGACGAAGGTGAGGACGGGCACGTTGAACGCGTCGCAGGTGCGCACGAACCGCGCCGCCTTCTCGCTGGCGTCGATGTTGAGGCAGCCGGCGAACTGCAGCGGCTGGTTGGCGACGACGCCCACCGACTGGCCCTCGATCCGCCCGAAGCCGGTGATGATGTTCGGGGCGAACAGCGCCTGCGTTTCGAGGAATTCACCGTCGTCGAGTACGTGCTCGATCGCGGAGTGCATGTCGTAGGGCTGGTTCGCGGAGTCCGGGATGAGCGTGTCCAGCTCGCGGTCCTCGTCCGAGGTCTCCAGGTCGGCCTCCTCGGGGAAGACCGGCGGCTCGGAGAGGTTGTTCGACGGGAGGTAGGACAGCAGGCCCTTGACGTACTCGATGGCGTCCTTCTCGTCGCCCGACATGTGGTGCGCGACGCCGGAGGTGGCGTTGTGCGTGCGGGCGCCGCCCAGTTCCTCGAAGCCGACGTCCTCGCCGGTGACCGTCTTGATGACGTCGGGCCCGGTGATGAACATGTGCGACGTCTGATCCACCATCACCGTGAAGTCGGTGATCGCCGGGGAGTAGACCGCCCCGCCGGCGCACGGGCCGACGATGAGGCTGATCTGCGGGACGACGCCGGACGCGTGGACGTTCCTGCGGAAGATCTCCGCGAACAGGCCGAGCGCCACGACTCCTTCCTGGATGCGTGCGCCGCCGCCGTCGTTGATCCCGACGATCGGACAGCCGTTCTTCAGGGCGAAGTCCATGACCTTGACGATCTTTTCCCCGTACACCTCGCCGAGCGAGCCGCCGAAGATCGTGAAGTCCTGCGAATACACGCACACGGGACGGCCGTCGACCGTGCCGTAGCCCGTGACGACACCGTCGCCGTACGGACGGTTCTTCTCCAGGCCGAAGTTGGTGGAGCGGTGCCGGGCGAACTCGTCCAGCTCTGTGAAACTGCCCTCGTCGAGCAGCAGATCGATCCGCTCACGCGCTGTCAGTTTGCCCTTGGCGTGCTGTTTCTCCACCGCGCGCTGCGAACCCGCGTGCGTCGCCTCCGCAGCGCGGCGTTCGAAGTCCGCGATCTTCCCCGCGGTCGTGTGGATGTCTGGGCTCTCCTGCTCGGACATCTGCGTGCGGCTCCTACTCGTCAGCGTGCGGCTACCGTTTCGTAGGCTATCCGCGAAGAAGCCGTTCGTCGGTGCGGCGTTGGCCACACTCTTACCTGCTGCGGCGCGGCTGCCTGCCGCGGCACGGCCGCCGCCGGGCGGGCGGCGGCACCGGGGGCGGGCCTACGCTGACGGCATGACGCCGAACCCCTCCGGAGACCCGGGCAGCCGCTGGTCCGACCTCGGCCGCCCCCCGCTCAACGCCGCCGCGCTGCGCCGCGCACTGACCGGAGCGGACAGTGTGTGGACGTCGCTGGACGTCGTCGAGCGCACCGGCTCGACCAACACCGACCTCGTCGCGCGCGCACGCGACGGAAGCGCGCGCGAGGGTGCCGTGCTCGTCGCCGAGGAGCAGACGGCGGGCCGCGGCCGGCTCGAGCGGGGGTGGAGCGCACCCCCGCGCTCCGGTCTCTTCGTGTCGATGCTTCTCGTGCCGCCTGTGCCGCAGGACCGCTGGGGGTGGGTGCCGCTGCTGGCGGGGGTGGCGACGGCGAGCGCGCTGGCCCGCACGGCGGGAGTGGACACGAAGCTGAAGTGGCCCAACGACGTCCTCGTGGACATCGGGGGTGAGGAGCGCAAGACCGGCGGCATCCTCGCGGAACGCACCGACGTGGGCTCGGCGCAGGGCCGGGGTGACGGGACGAGGGGGCCGGGCGGCGCGGGAATCGTCCTCGGTATCGGCCTCAACGTCTCGCTGCGCGAACCGGAGCTGCCCGTGCCCACCGCCGGCTCGCTCGTCCTCGCCGGAGCACAGGCCGCCGACCGCGATCCGCTGCTGCGCGCGGTGCTGCGCTCCGTCGAGGACTGGTACGGGCGCTGGGCCGCCGCCGACGGAGATCCCGCCGCGTCCGGCGTGCTGGAGGCGTACGCGGCGGGGTGCGCGACGCTCGGCCGGCATGTGCGGGCGGAGCTCCCCGGAGGCGGGGAACTCGTCGGCGAGGCGGTGGCCGTCGACAGCGACGGGCGGCTCGTGATCGGTACCGGGGAAGGGGTGCAGCGGCCCGTCGCGGCGGGCGACATCGTGCATCTGCGCGGTCACGGGGGCCACGGGAGCGACGACGGTGGGGAGGCGTGACCGCCGGGGTTCCCGGCACCCCCGCGGGCGCCTCACAGCCACGGGCAACTGCCACGGGTGACAGCAACCGGCTCGGCAACGGGCCCGGCAACCGGCTCGGGCCGGACAACACCCTCACAGGGACCGGCCGCACAGGGTAGGTGTTGCGCCGAGCCGGTGGTCCGCTTCTGATGGGCCGTTCGCAGAGGGACCAGTTCAGCGCGCTGCTGCCGTATGGTTGGCGCGGCGGAGGGGACACGGATGTGAGGCGTCCCGGTGATCCCCGGAAGATCTCAGCAAGAGGACGGAAGGGCAGTGCGCAGGGACGACCGGACCGGGCGAGGGGCGGACAGTGGCCGACGATGAACCGGACATTCCCGCGCGTACGTCCGGATCGCAGTCGGCGCCGGAGCCGGGAAGCGGACAGGGGCCCGCAGATGAGGCCCCGGCCGGCCGGTCCGGCGGCGCGGCACTCGAATTCTCCGTCTCTCCGGGCTCTCCGGGCTCTCCGGGCTCGCCCGGCGCGGCCGGCGGGTCCGGGGCGGACGACACCGACGGCACGGACCCCGAAGGCGCCGCCGACGACGAGGACGACCCCAGCGCCCTGCGCATCGAGCAGCTGATTCTGGGCTCGAAGCGGCAGTACACCCCTTTCCAGGCGGCCCGGGCGGCCGGAGTCTCGATGGAGCTGGCCTCCCGCTTCTGGCGTGCGATGGGCTTCGCCGACGTCGGGCAGGCCAAGGCCCTCACCGAGGCGGACGTGCTGGCGCTGCGGCGGCTCGCGGGCCTCGTGGAGGCGGGCCTGCTCAGTGAGGCGACGGCCGTGCAGGTCGCCCGCTCGACCGGGCAGACCACCTCACGGCTTGCCGACTGGCAGATCGACTCCTTCCTGATGGGTCTCACGGAGCCGCCCGAGCCCGGCATGACGCGCAACGAGGTCACCTATCCGCTGGTCCAGCTGCTTCTGCCCGAGCTGGAGGAGTTCCTGGTCTACGTGTGGCGGCGTCAGCTCGCAGCGGCCACCGGCCGCGTCGTCCAGGCCCTGGACGACGAGGACACCGTCGCCCGGCGGCAGGCGATCGCCTTCGCCGACCTGGTGGGCTTCACACGCCTGACGCGACGTCTGGAGGACGACGAACTCGGCGAGCTGGTCGAGGCGTTCGAGACGACGTCGGCGGACCTGGTCGCCGCGAACGGCGGCCGCCTGATCAAGGCCCTCGGCGACGAGATCCTCTACGTGGCCGAGGACGCGGGCACCGCCGCGGAGATCGGCCTGCGGCTGATCGAGACCATGGCGAACGATCCGACGATGCCCGAACTGCGTGTGGGCATCGCCTTCGGCACGATGACGACGCGCATGGGCGACGTCTTCGGCAACACCGTCAACCTGGCGAGCAGGCTGACGTCGATAGCGCCGAAGGACAGAGTCCTCGTGGACGGCGCCTTCCGCGCGGAACTCGTCGCCTCGGGCGACGCACCGGAGTCGGAGAAGGAGACCGAGGACCTCTCGGACTACCGCTACGCCCTGCAGCCGCTGTACCAGCGTCCCGTGCGCGGCCTCGGAGTCGTCGAGCCCTGGATGCTCAACCGCCGCTGAAAAGCGCTCACTTCGCTCACTTCGGCTCAGCTCTCCGTCCTGTGTGCCGGCCGGCCGGAGGCGGACCGTAATCTGATGCGCGTCCGTCCTGAGCGCGCGTCAACCCCGGAGGGCCGCATGAGCACGGTGACTGAAAAGCGTTTCGGCGAGTGGATCGTGGTCCGCAAGGACTCCGGGACCCATGTCGCCGAGCTCGTACTGGACCGGCCGAAGGCCATGAACGCCGTGTCCGCCGAGCTCGCCGCCGGTCTGGTCGAGGCGTGCACCGATCTCGGCCGGGACCGGCACGTGCACGCCACGGTGCTCAGCTCCAGCAACGACCGGGCGTTCTGCGTCGGCGCGGACCTCAAGGAGCGCAATGCCCTCAGCGACGCCGATCTCAGTCGTCACCGCCCGACGGCCCGCGCCGCCTACACGGGTGTGCTGGACCTGCCGATGCCGACGATCGCCGCCGTGCACGGCTTCGCGCTCGGCGGAGGCTTCGAGCTGGCGCTCTCCTGCGACGTGATCGTCGCCGACTCCACGGCCGTCGTGGGGCTGCCCGAGGTCTCCGTCGGCGTCATCCCTGGCGGTGGCGGCACACAGCTGCTGCCCCGCAGGGTCGGAGCGGCCCGCGCGGCCGAGCTGATCTTCTCCGCGCGCCGGGTCGAGGCGGCCGAGGCACGCGAGCTCGGTCTCGTCGACGAACTCGTCGAGGACGGAGCGGACCGTGCCGAGGCGCTCGCGCTGGCCGGCCGCATCGCCGGGAACTCACCGGTGGGCCTGCGGGCCGCGAAGCGGGCGCTGCGCACGGGCTGGGGACTGGACCTGTGGGCCGGGCTGGAGATCGAGGACGCCGCCTGGCGCACCGTCGCCTTCTCCGGGGACCGCACGGAGGGCGTCGCGGCCTTCAACGAGAAGCGGAAGCCGCAGTGGCCGGGGGAGTGAGGCGCTGACGGCGGGCGGGGCGCCCCGGCGCAACGCCGCTGAGGGCCCTGGTGTCCCGCGGAGCCGTGCCGGAGTAACCCGTACGGCAGGTCTGCGCGCGGGCTTCTCGTGCCCGCCGTGCGGCCGTCGGCACACGGCACGGACCGCCGTACGTGCTGCCGGACGGACCGGACCGGCCCGAGAAGATTGCCCTGACTCGTCCTAGCCTGGCTCTCATGGGAGAGGACGAACGGCTGCGGGCTGTCGTCGAGCTGGCGCAGGGCATGGCAGGGGCGCAGCGCTTCTGCGAGGCGCACCCCCGCCACTCGACGCGCCGTGAGGTCGCGCACGCCGCGGCCCAGCGGGCGTGCGCCGCCATGGACGCCGCCTTCGCCGCTCTCTCCGCCTGGGACCGGGCACGCGGACGCCTGGACGTACTGGTCAACGTCGGCGAACTCGCCCCGGGGGAGCAGGAGTTCCCCGAGGACGAGTCCTACCCGGTGCACGACTTCCCCGAGATCACCGAGCCGCTGCCGGAACGGTGGGCCGCGGACGGCGCCGAGGAGCCGCTCGCCTGGATCGAGACCGCCGAGGGGGAGGGGCGCGAACGGCCGGGCCGGTCCGGCAGCACTCCCCGCAATGCGCGCGTGGCCGCCCTGCGCCGCCGTGGCCGCGGCTGCTGCGTCGTGGCGCCGATAGTGCTGCGCGGGCGTGCCTGGGGCGAGCTGTATGTGGCCCGCCGTTCCGGGGCACCGGTCTTCGACCGTTCCGACGCGCACTTCGCGGCCATACTGGCCGAGATCATCGCCGCCGGGATCGCGCAGAACGAGCAGCTCGAAGAGGTGCGCCGCCTTGCCTACACCGACCAGCTGACAGGTCTGGCCAACCGCCGGGCCATCGAGGGCAAGCTGGACGACGGCCTGGAGCGCCACCGTGAGGACGGCACCGTGGTGAGCCTCGTCGTCTGCGACCTCAACGGCCTCAAGCGCGTCAACGACGAGCTGGGCCATGCCGCCGGCGACCGGCTGCTGGAACGGTTCGGGATGGTGCTGTCGATGTCCGGGGCGAAGCTTCCGGGGGCGCTGGCTGCACGCCTGGGTGGCGACGAGTTCTGCCTGCTGACGGTCGGACCGCCCGCGGACCAGGTTGTACGGGCCGCGGAGGAGGTCTGCCGCAACGCGCTCGGACTGCGTGGCGGCGACGGTGTCTCGTGCGGTGTCGCCTCCACAGGAGACCGGATAGGGCGGATACGTTCGGCGGCCCGCCTCTTCCGGCTTGCCGACGCCGCGCAGTACAGGGCGAAGGCCGCGCGTGCGCTCGGACCGGTGGTAGCGGGTCGCCAGGGCGGCACCGAGGATCCCGTCGTGCGTCTCGCCGACGCCTCGGAGGCCGAGGAGGCAGCACCGGCACCGCCGGTGGGCGACCGCCGCCACTTCCGCGGTCACACTCCGAAGCCGGACGAGGCAGGGGTCAGGGAGGCCGGCGGGCACGGCCAGCAGCAGCCGCCGGACCTGCGAGGCCGGCAGGGCACGCACCCGCGGGGCGGAGAGGCCCAGGGCCGGGAAGGGGACGAGGCTCAGGGCCGGGAAGGGGACGGGGACCACGACGGGGACGGGACCGAGGCCCAGGGCCGGGAAGGGGACGGGGACCACGACGGGGACGGGACCGAGGCTCAGGACCGGGAAGGGGACGAGGCCCAGGGCCGGGAAGGGGACGAGGCTCAGGACCGGGAAGGGGACGGGGACCAGGACCGGGACTTGCAGGGCCGGAACCCGCAGGTCGGGGAGGCCGAGGGGCGAAGGCCGGGTCATGCGGACCCGCAGGGCCGGCAGATACGCACCGGACGTCCCGACGAGTCCGCGACCGTGCGCGGCCCCTGCGCCGACGGGACGGACTCCTCCCGTAGCCCCTCCCGCCGGCACTCCATCGATCCCTCCGGCGGCTCCCGCCTGCCGGACCGGCAGGGACCGCGCGTCCGGAGCCCCGAGGTGTGAGCGGCCGGCCCCGGATCTGCTCACGTCCGCCCAGGTGTTCACCGCACCGCTTCCGCGGCCCCACGGCGCACCCCGCCGTGGTGTCTCCCCGCGGCAAAGCCGTAGGGGAGGGCCCCGCACCCTCCCGCGTCCCCGTCCGCGCACCCCGGCCGTGACAGGAATCGATTCACTCTTTAGGCTGCCTGAATATGAGTATGCACACCGTGGTGCTGGGCGACTCCGGCACGAGCCCCGAAGACGTCATCGCCGTCGCCCGGGACGGCGCCCGTGTGGAGCTGTCGGTCCAGGCGCTGGAAGCACTCGACGCCTCCCGGCGGCACATCGAGGAACTGGCCGCCAAGCCCGAGCCCGTCTACGGAGTCTCCACCGGCTTCGGGGCGCTCGCGGTGCGTCATATCAGCCCCGGCCTCCGCGCCCAGCTCCAGCGCAACATCGTGCGCTCGCACGCGGCCGGCATGGGCCCGCGCGTGGAGCGTGAGGTCGTGCGCGCGCTGATGTTCCTGCGCCTGAAGACCCTCGCCTCAGGGCGTACGGGCGTACGGGCCGAGGTCGCGCAGTCCATCGCGGATCTGCTCAACACCGGCATCACCCCCGTCGTGCACGAGTACGGCTCCCTCGGCTGCTCCGGAGATCTCGCCCCGCTCTCCCACTGCGCACTGACGCTCATGGGCGAGGGCGACGCGGAAGGTCCCGACGGGACCGTCCGGCCCGCCGCGGAACTCCTCGCCGCACACGGCATCACGCCCGTCGAACTGCGTGAGAAGGAGGGGCTCGCCCTCCTCAACGGGACGGACGGCATGCTCGGCATGCTCCTGCTCGCCTGCGCGGACCTCGCCCGCCTGTTCACCTCCGCGGACATCACCGCCGCGCTCACCCTGGAGGCGCTGCTCGGCACGGACAAGGTCCTCGCACCCGAGCTGCACGCCATCCGTCCACACCCGGGCCAGGCCGCTTCGGCGGCCAACATGCTGAAGGTGCTTGCCGGTTCGGGACTGACCGGCCACCACCAGGACGACGCTCCGCGCGTCCAGGACGCGTACTCGGTGCGCTGCGCCCCGCAGGTCGCGGGTGCCGGGCGGGACACGCTCGCGCACGCCCTGACGGTCGCCCGGCGCGAACTCGCCTCGGCCGTCGACAACCCGGTCGTGCTGCCGGACGGGCGCGTGGAGTCCAACGGCAACTTCCACGGGGCGCCCGTGGCCTACGTGCTCGACTTCCTCGCCGTGGCCGCCGCCGACCTCGCGTCGATCGCCGAGCGCCGGACCGACCGCCTCCTGGACAAGAACCGCTCGCACGGCCTGCCGCCGTTCCTGGCGCACGACGCCGGTGTCGACTCCGGCCTGATGATCGCCCAGTACACGCAGGCCGCCCTGGTCAGCGAGATGAAGCGGCTGGCCGTCCCGTCCTCCGTCGACTCGATCCCCTCCTCCGCGATGCAGGAGGACCATGTCTCGATGGGCTGGTCCGCGGCCCGCAAGCTGCGCAGCGCGGTCGACGCCCTGACCCGGGTCGTCGCCGTCGAGCTGTACGCCGCGGCGCGTGCCGTCGAACTGCGTGCCGCGGACGCGAGGCTGACGCCGGGCGAGGCGTCCCGCGCGATCGTGGACGCGTTGCGCGGGGCCGGCGTGGACGGGCCGGGGCCCGACCGGTTCCTCGCACCGGACCTGGCGGTCGCCGAGCGTTTCGTCGGGACGGGAGCGCTGGTGCGGGCGGCCGAGTCGGTGACGGGCGAGCTGGCCTGAGCCCCACGGACGCGCCTGAGCCCCACGGACCCGCCTGAGCCCCACGGGATGGCCCGAGCCCCACGGGACGACGACCTGACGCCGGTCCGGAATCCCAGCTTCCGGGTCTGCTCCCAGGCACCCGGAAGTGGGTGACGTCCAAGTGTGACGTAATCGCCGGCGCCGGGTCCGCCGGGCGTGCGCAAAAGTGCCATGAAGGGGTACGCATCGCTTTCGTTCCACCCGTGACCAACAGGAGAGGCGATGGCACAGGAGACGGCGCTGCCGCAGCGGACGCAGGAGGCTTCCCAAGGGCGGGTCGCCCGCATACAGCAGTGGCTGCGGCGTGCGGTGGGTTCGGACGGACATGAGCGGCACACCCTGGCGCTGATAGGCAAGAGCACACTGGCCGCCCTCATCGCCTGGTACATCGCCAGGCAGCTCATGGGAGCGCAGTCGCCCGCGTTCGCGCCGTTCTCAGCGGTGCTGATCATGCAGGTCACCGTCTACCAGTCGCTTCTTCAGTCGCTGCGCTACCTGGGGGCGGTCTCGCTCGGTGTGGCCCTGCAAGGGCTGTTCGGATTCCTCGCCGGGCCCGGGCTGGTGACGTTCGCCCTCGTGGCGCTCGCGGCGATGGCCATCGGCCGGTGGCGTCCGCTGGGTTCACAGGGATCGCAGGTGGCGACAGCCGCGTTCTTCGCATTCTCCACCTACGTCTCGGCGACCACCCCCGGCGACAAGTTCAACCAGCTCAGCCAGATCATCCTGCTCGTCCTCGTCGGATGCGGAGTGGGAGCCGCGGTCAACCTGCTGGTGATGCCGCCGATGCGTTACCGCAGCGCCGAGAGCGGCATACACACCCTCGCCCACGCGCTGTGCGAACTGATCAGCGACATGTATCCGGCGCTGCGCAACCAGCACCTGGAGGAGGAGCGCACCAGGCACTGGCGTCACCGGGCGTCGCAGCTGGGGCCGATCGTGAGCCAGGCCCAGTCGGCGGTGCGCACCGCGGTGGAGAGCACGTACTACAACCCGCGGCGGCTCCTGCAACGCAATCAGGGCCGCGTGACGTTCGCGGGGTACCGGGCCGTCATCAACGCCCTGGAGCGGGTCACGTACCAGCTGGCTTCCATGGTCCGGAGTCTGGACCAGTGGCACGACAGCAAGGACGGCGAGGCCTACGGCGAATTCCTGCGCAACTACGGCGATTTCCTGCGCACACTCGCGAACATAACCGACCTGTTCAGCAAGATCGACGAGGACCGTCTGCACGAGCAGGCACCCGAGCTGTGCCAGGCGGCCGAGCAGGCGCAGGAGTCCCGCAGGCGTCTCGTCGAGGCGGCGGAGGAGAACTCGCTGCCGGTGGGAGACCCCTCTCGCCCGTACGGGATCCTGCTGGCGGAGGCAACGCGGCTGATGGACGAGTGCCAGTACACGTGCGACGTGCTTCAGAAGTCCGTCGACAGCCAGGGCTCACCCTGCGACTAGGGTCTGTCGCCGGACATGCCCTGGTCGGGACAGTCCCTAGCCGGCCTTCCGGCGCCGTGCCCGCATGATCATGGCGCCGCCCGCTCCGGCCACGCCGAGCGCGCTCAGGAAGAAGGGCGAGGTGACGCCGTCCCCCGGCCGCTCGGCGGCGGACGTCCGGCGGGCACGGTCGGCGGCGGCGTCCGTCGCGTGCGGCGCGGGGGAGGAGTCCGAGTACGACGTCGCGGCGGGGTGCGCCCCGCCCGGGCCGGGGGTGTCGGGGGTGGCCCTCGCGGAGGGAACGAACCAGAGGGCACACAGCACCGCACCGGCCGCGGTGGCCGTCATCAGGGACCGGCGGTGAGCGGAGATGCTGGATCGTCCGGCTGCGGGCACGGAACAAGCCCCTTCCAAGCGCTGTCGTCGTCCGGCCGCGCCATGAACTGGCGGCACGGTGGCTGATGTTATAGACAGCCGCGGGTCGTACGGAAGCCGAGCCTCCGTTCCGTCCTACGCTCCGGACATGGCTGCCGACGAGACAACGCGTACCGAACTGTCCGACACATCCGCACAGTCCTCGCCGCACATCCGGCTCCGCGTCGATCTGGTCGTCGAGATCGCCGACGCGGACGTTCTGACCAGGTCGGCCCTTGATCACGTCGCCCGCGACGAGCTGATGCCGGACGAGGAGCGTGCGGACGCCGAGGAGGTCATCCGCGGGGACGCGGGGGAGGCGCTCGCCTGTCTGGTCGACCCCTTCGACCTCGTACGGGAGCTGCCGGGAGTCGAACTCGCGCACGCCAGTTGGGGCAGCGAAGAGATGGACGCGGACGATCTCGACGCGTTCTCGTTCCTCGAAGGGGCGGGCGGCCTCGACGACGAGGAGCACGACCACGAACACACCCACGGGTACGACCGCGAGCACGACAACGAATACCCCCTTGACCAGCACGGCGAGAACTCCGCGGCCGGTCTCCCCGACGAGAGCGGTCCCGCGGACTTCGACGAGCCGCTCGAAGACCTGGAGCAGGACTTCCGCGAGGACGTCAGCGGTGAGTTCCGCGGTCTGGACGGCGTGCGCCGCTGAGTGTCCCTCGTCACAGAGCTGACGGATTGTCCGCCGGGACATTTCCGCAGGTCACAGACTTTTCTCAAGTTGATTTGCCACAGGGGCGTGTCCCGGAACACAGTTTTGTAACTCGCGGAACCGGTCACCTGCCGGGGAGCGTTCCATCCCGTAGAGCGCGTCCGAACATGTCCGGGTTGGTCCGGCGGGGGATGTACGCGGTGATTCGGGGAGCTTGGGATTCGAGGGCAAATGGAGAGGCCTGTGACAACGCTGGGTAGGCACCGCAAGGCTGTATCGGCTGCGGCCGCGGTGCTCGGCGGTGTACTCGCGCTGGGCGCATGCGGTTCGTCCGGCGACGGCGGCAGCGGCGACGACGCCAAGAACGCCAACTCGGAGGCGCGCAGCAAGAAGAGTTCGGAGGCCCGAATAAGGATCGCCTCCAGGAACGGGTCCGAGGGGGCGAGCATCAACACCGGCGGCAACGTCGCGGTGAGCAAGGGGAAACTCACCGCGGTCAAGCTGACGGCCGTCGAGGGCGGCACGAGTGTCGCCGGCACCATGTCGGACGACGGCAAGTCGTGGAAGCCGCAGCAGCAGCTCGAGCGGGCCACCCGGTACAAGATCACGGCCCAGGCCAAGGACAGTGGTGGCCGCAAGGCCGTCGAGAACTCGACCTTCACCACGGTCTCGCCGGACAACAGCTTCATCGGCACCTACGCCGGTGAGGACGGCCAGACGGTCGGCGTGGGCATGCCGGTGTCGATCAACTTCGACAAGCCGATCACGGACAAGAAGGCCGTCCAGTCCGCGATCAAGGTCAGCTCGACCAGCGGCCAGCAGGTCGTCGGGCACTGGTTCGACGGCACCCGCCTCGACTTCCGCCCGCAGGAGTACTGGAAGCCCGGCTCGAGGATCACCCTCGACCTCAAGCTGGACGGTGTGAAGGGTGCGCAGAACCTGACCGGCGTGCAGAACAAGAAGGTCACCTTCAACGTCGGCCGCTCGCAGATCAGCACCGTCGACGTCGACAGCCACCAGATGACCGTCGTGCGCGACGGCAAGAAGCTCAAGACCATCCCCATCTCGGCCGGCAGCGACAAGAACCCGACGTACAACGGCAAGATGGTGATCTCCGAGAAGCACAAGGAGACACGGATGGACGGCAACACCGTGGGCTTCGGGCGCAAGGGCGAGGAGGGCTACGACATCAAGGACGTCCCCCACGCCATGCGCCTGTCGACGTCCGGCACGTTCATCCACGGCAACTACTGGGGCGCGCCGTTCGGTTCGGGCAACACCAGCCACGGCTGCGTCGGCCTGAAGGACACCCGTGGTGCGAACGACAACAGCGCCCCCGGAGCCTGGTTCTTCTCCAACTCGATGATCGGCGACGTCGTCGAGGTGAAGGGCTCGCCGGACAAGACCGTTCAGCCGGACAACGGCCTCAACGGCTGGAACATGAGTTGGGCGGAGTGGACGGCCGGCTCGGCCGTCTGATTTCCGGCCCGGCCCTCGCGTAACGCAACGCGGCAGGCGCAGGAGGGGCGGGGCACCGGTCACACGACCGGATGCCCCGCCCCTCCTGCTTTCTCGAGGTCCTCAAGGACCTCGCGGGGGTGGCCAAGTCTCCGTCTCAGCCGGAGAGTTGGGTCACCACGGCGTCGTTGAACGCCTTGAGGTCGCCCGGTTTCCGGCTGGTGACGAGCGTGTACGTGCCCTCGTCCACGACGACCTCCTCGTCGACCCAGTGGGCGCCGGCGTTGCGCAGATCGGTCTCGAGGCTCGGCCACGAGGTAAGGGTGCGGCCGCGTACGACGTCGGCCTCGATCAGCGTCCACGCGGCGTGGCAGATCGACGCGACGAGCTTGCCGCTCTCACAGAACGTCTTCACCAGTCGCACCGCGTCGTCGTCGAGGCGCAGCGCATCCGGGTTGGCCACTCCGCCGGGCAGGAGAAGCGCGTCGTACTGCTCCGCCGCGGCCTCGTCGACCGTCTGGTCCACCTGGAAGGTGTCGGCCTCGTCGAGGTGGTTGAACGCCTGTACACGGCCCGCCGTCGTCGACACCAGCCGGGGCGTGTGCCCGGCGTCCTTCACGGCCTTCCACGGTTCCGTCAGCTCAACCTGCTCGACCCCTTCGGGAGCCATGAGAAAGGCGATGCGCATTCTGGCCACTTCCTTCCGCGCCGCCTGCGGCGCGAGGGACTTCATCGGTCACGCAGCCCGGGTCCCCGGTGTGGCGCCTGTCATGCCCGGCGTGCGCGGCGGGCGGGCAGGCCGGGTGACCGTCTGTGACGGAGCGGCGCGTCAGGCCGCCCGGTCCGCTTCGTCGGGGGAAAGCGGTTCATCGGGAACGGCACGACGGGCCTGTCCGTCGCCTTCGGCCTGCCCGCCCAGAAGGCGCGAGGGGGCGCGGCGTTGCGGCCGGTGCGCGGTCCGGAGTCGCTCCGGTGTGCGGTCCCGCCCGGCGGCTGCCTCGGGTGCGGTCGTCTCCGGCCCGTTCATGTCAGGGGCGTCCCTTCGGTTCGGTGCGGAGCCGTTCCGTGTGCGGCTGCGGCCGGGCCGTGGTGCGTAACCCAGGTCGGTGTGCGCCACAAGAAAATGGATCGATGGCCTATACGGCTACGCGATGACAGGTGTCACGACTGTGAGCCGGGCGGGGCTTCGGATGATCACCGCATGCGGACCGCCGAGGCGTGCCGGGGGACCGGTTGCGTGCATGTCTGGGGGTGTCACCTGCGGTTTCCGGGCCGGGGCCGTGGAGGTTGACGCGTCATCTTCCGCTTCCTGGGGCCTTTTTGGGATGCGCTCCTTGTGTCCGGAGTGTGAAAACCAGCGTCCGTTGACGCGTCACCGTCAAAACAGTACGGTCCCGCAGCGAAATCGGTTGCTCGCACTTCCGCAGGTCGCTCGAAGGTCCGGGGGAGGGGCGAGGGTTACAGGGTTCCGCGCCAGCAGGGATGCGCATCTACGCGCGTTCTTGCCCCCCACCTGGAAGGAAAGACCTGATGACGTTCACCGGGAAGATCAGACGCAAGACGGTGATCCGCAGCGCCACGGCCCTTGCCGCGGGCGTGCTCGTCGCCGGCGGACTGGCCGTGCAGGCAAGCGCCGGCGAGGCCGACGTGAAGGCCGGCGACAAGCGGGCCAACGCCGAGATCCTGGACGAGAAGTGCGCCGTACCGCCGGACTTCGACGCCGCCATCATCAACACCGTCCACGACGTCGCGACGCAGCGCGGCGTGAACGACAAGGTGATGCTCGCCGCGTTCGAGGCCGGCTGGGTCGAGTCCCACATGAACAACCTCAACTGCGGTGACCGCGATTCGCTCGGCGTCTTCCAGCAGCGGCCCAGCGCCGGCTGGGGCACTCCCGAGCAGATCATGGACCCGGTCTACGCGACCAACGCGTTCCTCGACCAGGCCATCCCGAACGACCAGGAGGACCCGAGCATGACCGCCGGTCAGCTCGCCCAGAGCGTCCAGCGCTCCGCCTTCCCCGAGCGCTACGACCAGAGCGAGGCCAAGGCCCGGGAAATGATCGACACGGCTGCCAACAGCTGACGCACCCGGTTCCGGCTCCACCACGGGTGATACGCGGCCGCTGCCGGCCGCGGGGGAATGCGAACTGCGGGAGCTGGGGCACCGCCCGGGCCGTCAGTCCCCCTGGCTTCGCCGGGGGACCCCCCGGGGACAACCGGGCTCCTCCATGCGGAACGAGGCGAGCGGCCGTCCTGTCGGCGTCCTGATCCACGTCCTGATCCAGGTGCGCAGGCCGTCGCCCGTTCCTTGGCGGACGGCACCGGAGCCACCGGTGCCGTCGGCCGCCCCGCGGAGCTGCGTACCGCGACGGGCCGGGCCGGCTCGTCGTCGCGACGGCGCGACGGGGGCGGATCCTCACACGTTCTCGTCCATGCGTATCGCCTCCCGCAGCCTTTCGTGGGCCTTGTGAGAACCCCCCTCGTGCTGCTCGAGAACCACCGCGGCTATCGCGTCCAGCTTGCGCTGCAGCGCGTGCTCCGCGCGCCGTTCGGTGTTCTTGAGCAGGGCGAGGAGCAGCAGACTCACGGCCGCCATCATGTCGCCCACGAAGATCATCCACGTCACCGGCACGTGCAGGAGATGCACGACGACGAACGTGAGGATCAGGAGTACGCAGAAGCAGTAGAAGGCAGGCGAGCCGGTGACGTTGGAAGCCGTCTCGGCCATGCGCTCGAAGCGGCCCCGTTTGTCACCGCCCCGCTTTGCGGGGTGCTGGATGGTCATGTACATCCCGTTCCTGTAGGTGCCGGCTGGATGACGTGCGTGTACCCGGCGACCGCCGCTCACCCTCCCGCGCGCACTCCGGCCGCCGGTTTCTCCCGCAACGCTTCGAGCGCGGGGCCCGGTTCGTCGCAGGAGAACCGGACCGAGGTCACCCTTGCCTCACTGCCCAGCGGACGGACTGCCGTGACCGGCTCCGCCAGTTCCATCACCACGTTCGTACGGGACGAGGCCGTACGGGTTCGGGGAGGAGCCCGAGGCGGTGGTAGTGCCGCACGGTCCTGGTCGAGACCCCGGCCAGGGCGGCGAGTTCGCCGATTTGCATGCCTTGATTGAAGACCCTGACGCAACGGCAAGGTCAACACGAGGCCGAGCGCACCGCTGCGGAACGTCCCGTGCGAGGAGCGGGCGCCGCCGCCGGCGTCGCTACTGGCCGACCCGTCCGTCGATGCGCTCGCGCAGCAGGTCCGCGTGGCCGTTGTGGCGGGCGTACTCCTCGATCATGTGCACCAGGACGTCCCTGAGGGTGAGCGGCTCCCCTTCGTGCGTGACGGTGAAGTCCATGTCCGGTGAGTCCCGCACGAACCGCTCAGCGAAGGCGACCTCGGCCCGCCATGTCTCCCACGCCTCTGCGACGACGTCCGGATCCGCGACCGCTCCGTGGAAGTCGCCGTCGCGGTCGGCCTCGGAGCGGTAGTGCCGTGGCACGTCCTGTCCGGCCAGCACGCGCCGGAACCAGTTCTGCTCGACCCCTGCCAAGTGGCGCACCAGGCCCAGCAAGGACATGTCGGACGGCTCCACGGAGCGTCTGGCCAGCGCCGCGGCGTCGAGACCGGAGCACTTCATCTGCAGCGTCAGCCGCTGGTCGTGCAGAAATCCGGTGAGCGAGGCCCGTTCGTCCTCGAATCCCTCCTGGGAACGGGGGTCCTCGTCGGGGTGCACGAACATGTCCGACCACCCGAAGCGTCGTTCGGTTTCCTTCTCCGCTGCTGACTCCGCGCCGGTCTCCATCCCCTGAGCTTCCGCCGAACACGCGTGCGCCGCCACGGGTTTTCCGACCGCGGTCGTCCGGGGCGCCGCGGTGAAGTGCGCGTGGCTTCGGCTCGTTTCGCCGGTGGCGGAAGTGGCCGCCGCCCCCTTCCGGCTCGGCGCGGTGCTCCTAATCTGAAGTGGTGAGCACCCACACGCCCGGCAGGCCCCGCGTCGTTCCGCTGCGTCCGGCAAACGCCGTGCCGGTCCCCGAAGCCGCAGTCCCCGAAGGCACCGCAGTCCGCGAAGCAGCGCCGGAAGCCGCCGGCCCCGCGGCCAAGGAGCCGCTCTGGCGGCACGTCGTCGGCGGCGTGCTGCGCGGTGAGCGGCTCGGTCAGAGGCGAACCCTCAAGGACGTTGCCGAGGCCGCCCGCATCTCCATGCCGTACCTCTCCGAGGTCGAACGGGGGCGCAAGGAGGCCTCGTCCGAGGTGCTTGCCGCTGCCGCACAGGCGCTGGGGCTGAGCCTGGCCGACGTGCTGGGCCTGGTCCAGGGCGAGCTGGAACGGGAGCGGGAACGCCGTGCGCGGCCCGGCCGTCCGTCGGTGGTCCGCCGGGTGCGGCCGTCCGCTCCCGCCGCTTCGCCGGCCGACGTGCTCCGGGTGCCCGGCGGGGCTCTCCCCGGCAGCGGCGCGGCCGACGAGGAGAGCGACGGCGGCCCTGCCACGTCCGTGTCGACGCTGAGCACGCGGAGGGGTGGCACCCGGCCGGCGGCTCCGCGGCCGGGTGACGTGCGCCTCGCCGCCTGAAGAACGCTCCGGGGGAGGGTCTGAGAAACGGCCTGAGGAACGGCCTGAGGAACGCCCCCCCGTGCCGTGCCCCCGGTGCCGTGCCACGACGTCAGGTCACGCGTCGCCGTCGCCAACTGCCGCGTCGCCGTCGCCAACTGCCGTCGTACGACGCCCGGTCAGGCCGCTCCGGCCGCCAACTGCCGTCGGCTGAGCACTTCGTCGGCCAGCCCGTACGCGACGGCCTCGTGCGCGGTGAAGACCTTGTCGCGGTCCATGTCCGCCCGGAGGACTGTGACTTCGTGGTGGGTGTGCCGCGAGAGGATCTCCTCGACCTCTGAGCGGATCCTCAGCATCTCCTTGGCCTGGAGACTCAGGTCCGAGACGGTGCCACGGCTGCCGCCGCTCGCCGGCTGCCCCAGCAGCACGCGGGAGTGCTCCAGTACGAACCTCCGCCCGGGATCGCCTCCGGCCAGCAGCACAGCGGCGGTCGAAGCGGCCTGGCCGACGCAGAACGTCGAGATCGGCGCCCCGACGAAGGTCATCGTGTCGTAGATCGCGGTGAGTGAAGTGTAGGAGCCCCCGGGCGAGTTGATGTAGATCGCGATCTCGCGTTCGGGCGCCGAGGACTCCAGATGGAGCAGCTGCGCGATGACGACGTTGGCCACCCCGTCGTCGATCTCCGTACCGAGGAAGATCACGCGCTCGGAGAGCAGCCGGCTGTAGATGTCGTACGCGCGCTCTCCGTGCGGGGTGCGCTCCACGACGGTCGGGATCGTGTACTGGCTCATCTCAGAGACCCACCCTCCGCTTCGGTGCGGCCGGGCGGACGTCGTCCAGCGACTGCACGACCCGGTCGACCATCCCGTACTCCAGGGCCTGTTCGGCCGTGAACCAGCGGTCACGGTCGCCGTCCCGCGCGATCGTCTCTTCGCTCTGACCGGTGTGCTCGGCGGTGATCCGCTCGATGGCCTTCTTCATGTACTGGAGGTTCTCGGCCTGGATCGCGATGTCCGCCGCAGGTCCGCCGATGCCGGCGGAGGGCTGGTGCATCATGATCCGCGAGTTGGGCAGGGCGTAGCGCTTTCCCGCCGCTCCCACCGTGACGAGGAACTGGCCCATGCTCGCGGCGAAGCCCATGGCCAGCGTGGAGACGTCGTTGGGGACCAGCCGCATCGTGTCGTAGATCGCCAGCCCCGCGGTGACCGAACCTCCCGGGCTGTTGACGCACAGGCTGATGTCGGTACGGGAGTCCTCGGCGGAGAGCAGGAGCAGCTGCGCGCAGACGCGGTTCGCGGAGGTGTCGTCGACCTCGCTGCTCAGGAAGACGATGCGCTGCGTGAGGAGCTGGGCGGCCAGGTGGTCGTCGAACCGCGACGGAATGTTCCCCCCTTCCTCGGCACGTGGGGGCGACGGGCGGTCCGGTGGGACGGCGAGTGGCGACATGGGTCCTCCTGATCGTCGTGCGCCCCGGTGCGGTCCGCGGCGCTCACCCCACTGTCGGTCCGTCCGGCCCGTCGGATCAGGGATCTCGCCCCGCAGCAGATTCGCCCAGGGCAGAGCACATCGTTCCCGCAGGTCACGGCGTGGGTGCCGCCGGTCGCCGGGGCGTGGCCGGCCGCCTGCCGGGCCCGCGGCAGGCGGCGGGCTGCGCGGGCTGTCTCATCGAGGTCTCCCTCAGACGGCAGGGGCCTCGGCCGGGACTGCCGCGCCCCGAGCTCCGTCTCGGCAGCCCGCTTCCACGCAGGTACCGGCATCCCTTGACCGCGGAGCAAATCGGAGTAATCCTGGCAATTGGGTCGGTGAACAAAAGCAGAGCTTCGATACGGAGCATCTGTCTGTTCACCGGCTCGCATCCCCCGAAAATTCTGGAAGACGTGAGAGCGTCGACCGGGATTTCCGGGGGTTCCGCGTGTGCGGGGGCCTCTCCGGGCGGGGCGTACGGCCCGTGTCTTGCACGCGGCGTCAGCCGGACGCGGTGCCCCCAGGTCGCCGTCGGGGAGCGATCGGCGGCGCAAGGGCGACCCCGGCCGGACAGCTCATGACCGTTCCCACGAGGGTGCCGTCCCACGTCGCGCTCGCCGCCGTGCTCGTCCGTCAGGGACGGCGGGTGCCGTCCTGCTCGACGAGGGTCCGGCGCCCCGCCGCGAGTTTGTCGAGGGCCCGGGGAGACCCGCTTAGCCGGTCGGCCAGCGCATCCGTCATCGCGAGAAGGCAGCGGGGGTCCACCGAGCGGGTCAAGAGGTATCTCCGGGCGAAGTCGAGCTGACCGGTGAACACACGCGCGTCATCCACGAAGACCGCCGCGGCCAGGGCGTCCAGCAGCCGCCCGAGGAGCTCGGCGCTCTCCTCGTGCTCCTGTCCGGAGCGTTCTCGCAAGCCGGGGAACGGCTCACACGGCGTGTGAGCCAGGCGCTCCAGCACGGGACGCTGCCGGACGAGCTGTGCGTACGCCTCCACGGCACCGGTCTGGATCGACGACTCCCCACGCAGCACCGGTGGCCAGCGGCGACGCAGTGCATCCGCGCCGCCGCGGGCGTCGGCCGCGTACAGGTCCGCACCCAGGGCGTCCGCCCAGACGCCCCCGGGGCCGAACCCCGGCCCGCCCGCCATGACGGGAACACCGGCCCATCTGCATGCCTCGATCTGCCGGTACGCGAGCGGAAGGTTCCCCGGCAGCGTGCACGAGAGCGCAACGACGTCGGGGCCGCTCTGCTGTACGTCGGACAAGAGCTCGTGGGGCGACACCGACCCGCCGAGCGGGCGCACGTGGAAGCCGTGCAGTCGCAGCACTTCGGCGAGGATGCGGGAGGGCAGAATGTGCCACTCGCCGTCGCTGCAGGCCACCAGCACGTGGCCCTGTGAGCCGGTCCCGGAGGGGAAGCGGGCGGTGTTGCGGGCGGCGGACGCGACCGCGTCCACGACCTGCCTGCTGACATGAGTGGCGGCGTGCTCCCGTGCCACCGTCCACTCTCCGGACTCCCACCTGGCACCGACCTCGATCTGTGCCGGTGCCACCAGTTCGAGCAGTACGTCCTCAGCGCTCACGCCGCTCGTCAACAGACTGGTGGCCAGCTCGAGCGCACCGTCCTCGTCCGCACCCGCCAGGCAGGCGTCGAAGTCCGCGCGTACGGCGTCGGTGATCCCGGTGCCGCTCATCGGTTCGTCCGCAAACCGGTGCCCGCGGGCCCGCCGGATTCCTCGGGCTGCCGGTGCGGCGAGGAGTCATGGCGGGGAGGTGCTTGCAGCGTCAGGATGGAGATGTCGTCGTGGGGGCGTCCGGCGAGCCATTCGGTCGTGAGGAGCTCCAGACGCTCCGCCACCGACGCCGCCTGCATGCCGGCGCAGCCGGCCAGCGCGTTGACGAGGCGTTCGTCGCCGTAGATCTCCCGCCCGCTCACCCCGCCCCGTGCCTCGGTCACCCCGTCGCTGTAGAGAAGCATCAGCTCACCTGGTTCGAGGCGGAACTCCGTACTGCTGAAGCTGGGATCGGGCACCGCGCCGATGAGCGTTCCTTCGCAGACGATTTCCTCCACCCGTCCGCCGTCGCGGAGTGCGAGCGGGGGGAGGTGGCCGCCGCCGGCGATCCCCACCGTCACGGAGCCGTCGTGGCCTGGGCGGGCGAAGCCGGAGATCAGGGTCGTGAAGCGATGGCCTTCATCGATGACGATGTTGTTGAGCAACTGCAGGTCGCGCAGGGGCTCGGCGCCTTTCGTCACCAGGGTCAGGGTCCGCATGCTCTGCCGGACGTGCCCTGCCAGCACCGCGGCCTCAGCGCCCTTGCCGGATACGTCACCGAAGAAGAACGTGACCCCGCCCGAGGAGCAAGGGGCCACGTGGTAGAAGTCGCCGCTGACGCGCAGTGCCTCCGCGGCCGGGCGGTAGGCGGCGCCGAGCTGCAGGCCGTCCGCCGAGGGCAGCGGTTCCGGAGCCAGGCTGTCCTGAAGGACGGCGATGGTGTGGGCCTGCTGCGAGTACAGCGCCGCTGTCGCCAGCGCCAGTCCGGCCCTGTCGGCGAACTGGCGCGCCAGTTCGATGTCCACGTCGTCGAAACGGTCACGCTCCGGACCCCGCAGCATGATCAGCGCGCCGGCCGGCAGACCCCCTGCGTCGAGCTGGGCCACGAGCACGTCCTTGGCCTGAAGGAGGTCCCCCGGCACGACGTCGCCGAGGGTCCCCATCTCGTGGGCGCGTACCGCGGTGGGCCGCGGCTGGAGCCCGTACAGCGCGTCGCTCACCTCCGGCACCCGTTCGAGGGTCTCAACGGGCACCTCCCCAAAGGACCGCGCCTCGCCCGGACCCGCCCGATGCCAGCCCGTACGTCGCCCTGTCACCGGCAGCACCACCACGGACACGTCCGCCAGTTTCGGGATCACGAGCTCGACGACCGTGCGGACGGTACGGGTGTGATGGAGCGAGGCGCCCAGACGCCGGGTGGTCTCCTCCAGGAAGGCCGATCTGTCGCGTTCGTCGACGAGGGACGTCTCGGCTTCCCCGGCACCGCTCACGTCACGGACCAGCCACACCGCGTCGCCGTTGACGTTCTGCAGGCGACCGCGGAGCGTGCGGCCCTCGTGAGTGGTGGAGAAGCGCTCCGCCCGTCGGGCGGCGGCATGAGCGAGAGGTGCGACCGCGGACGTGCTCAGCTGCTCTCCGGGGCGCAGCCGGGGGAAGAGGCAGGCCGCGGCACGGTTGAATCCACGGACCGTCCCATCGGCCCGGTCGCACACGACGACTGCCTCTTCGACAAGATCCAGCAGTTCGCCGAGCTCCGCCCTGGGTCTGCCCCGTGCGTCCCAGCGGTCACTCTCGTCCGTCATCGGCCACCACCTCGTGCGCGTTCAGCTGCTGCGCCTACAGTGCCCGTGTTGCCGGTTCTGCTCCTGTTTGCTCCTCGTGGTTGATGCAAGTGGTGGCCCGGCTCCCTACGGGTGCTGCGACGCCGGCTCGAGTGCGGACGTCAACCGCCCGCCGGCGCCACTCCGACCGGGCAGCTCACGCCCGTGTCGGCGGACTCTCCTCGGGTGTAGGGATGCGGGGGGGCTTCAGCAAGGGTGCACACCGAGTCCTTCTCGATCAGTCCTTCCGGCGGGCACTACGTCAGTGCCGTCCGCCCTCCCTCCAGCCACACCAGCACGTGGGAAGGGTGCTCGGCATCCATGTGCACGGTGTTCGCGGCTACGGCGGTACGGCGGACGTCGGCCTCCGGTTCGCCGGTGTTGGTGTTGACGTCGAATCGGGGGAAGTTGCTGGAGGAGATGTCCAGCCGGATGCGGTGGTCGGCGCCGAAGCGGTTCGCCGTGTCGGGGGCGGTCACGTCGATCTCGTACACCTCGCCCGGGGTGAGCAGCTCCGGCCTCTCGTAGGAGCGGTGGAAGCGGCAACGGAAGATGCCGTCGGTGAGGATCATGGCGAAGCCGTGCGGATAGTCCGCGTTGGGCGGGTGTACGTCGATCAGCTTGACGGTGAAGTCGGTGTCCGGGGCCGTGGTGGATATGAAGAGCTTTGCCGTGACCGGACCGGCCAGCACCACGTCCCGCTTCAGCGGCGGCGTCGTCAGGCTGATCACGTCCGGGCGGGAATCCAACGGCAGATACGGCTCACTTGCGCCGAACACGCGGGAGTCCGGGGCGTTCTGGTCGTACGCCCCGCCCGACATCACCGGCTCGCCCGAGGTGATCTGGCCGCCCATGGTCGGCACCGGGCTGCGCGGATCGAAGTCGTATGTCACCGACCTTGCGGCCGCCGTCGGCGGGGTGGTGGTGATCGCGCCGCCGGTGTCGAGGTACAGCGCGACGGGGGCCATCGACGAGGGGGGCCACTGCGTGTCCGTGCGCCATTCGCCGCCGTGGCGCATCCGCCCGTCCGCGTTCCGCAGTCCGTCGCCGCCGCCCATCAGGAAGTACTGGACGGCGGGGGCGCTCCCGGGCTCCGGGCTCCCGCTGCCGTTTCGCCCCAGCGCCCGGTCGAACCAGCGGCGGCGGAACTCCAGATACGACGGGGCGAGGTTGCCGTCCAGTCTGGCCCGTGGGCCGAAGTCGACATCTCCGGCATGGGTCTTGCAGCGGTGACCGTGCGTCCACGGGCCCATCACCAAGTACGCGGGTGCCGATTTCAGCTGCCGCAGCGCGGTGAAGTTCTCGATGGTGGAGCGGACGTAGGGGTCGTACCAGCTGCCCATGTGCAGGCTCGGTGCGTCCGGGAAGCGCTCGTAGAAGCCGCGCCCGTAGATCGCCGGGTTGCGGTAGTAGTCCCCGAAGGCGTCCTGCCGCCACTGCTCCAGCAGGTAGTCCTCGTACTCCGGCAGATGCCGCAGCGGCGAGCGGCCCGGCCGCCACGGCATCGCCCTGAACCAGCCCGCCACATCAAGCCGGCTCAGCTCCTCGGCCAGTACCAGGTCCGCCGCCACTTCCGGACTGCTCATGGCGTGCCGCAGCGTCCACGTCACCTGCTTGAGCTCGAAGGCGCCGCCCATTCGCATCCCCGCGTCGTATGCGGAGGAGAAGCCCCCCGAGTCCTGGAACATCGCCGCAAGCCCGGCCACTCCCTCGGCGGCCGCGGCCGCCTGGACGTGCGCGGAATAGGACACTCCGGTCATCACGACCCTCCCGTCGCACCACGGCTGCTCCCTCAGCCAGGCGACCGTGTCCGCCCCGTCCGGGCCCTCGCCGAGATACTTCACGAATGTCCCCCCGGAGTCGCCGCGGCCCCGGCAGTCCTGCCGTACGACGTGGTAACGGCCGTCGGTGAAGTACCGGGCGATGTCCTCCGGCTGCGGGACAGGCGCGTCACTGCGGTCCTGATCCGATTCGCGCGGCTTGCGCCGCCCGTAAGGAGTCCGTTCGAGAAGCACCGGCAGTGGGCTTGCATCCGGTTCCGGTGTGGCGGAGTACAGGTCGGTGGCGAGACCGACGCCGTCCCGCATCGGGATGCGCAGGGTGCGGCGCCACAGGGTGCCCCCTTGGAGGGGCTCGGGGCTGAGGGCAGGGGTGTCGTAACAGGTCACGCCCGTGACGCTAGACAGGGGGCGACGTCATGGGCGATCACTTGACGTCATCAGGTCAACTGTTCCGCCAGACGGTGACGGAGCCGAATACGCGACCTACTGTGACGCGCAACCCAGACGGCCCCGTGCCCCACCACGGCGGCACCCGCGCACCGATCGTGCCCGGCCTTCCCCCGCTTTCCCGCAGCCCGCCCATGAGCAGCCGCGCCGTGCCCTCATTCGTCGCTCCCCAGGAGATCGCTATGAGTACAACCGACAATCCCACCCAGAAAGTGCAGGCTGTCGAGCCTGACGAGGGGGGCCGTGGTTCGCGGTTCCTCGATCTGGTTGAGCGCGCGGGGAATGCGCTGCCGCATCCGTTCTGGCTGTTCTGGATCCTGTGCGGGGTGGTCACCGTCGCCAGCTGGGCCCTGAACGCTGCCGACCTCAAGGTCAAGGACCCCTCCTCGGGCGACATGGTCGGCGTACGCAGCGCACTGTCGGCGGATGCCGTACGGGACCTGATCAGCGGAGCTCAGGAGTCCTACGTCCTCTTCGGGCCGCTCGGCACCGTGCTGATGGTGATGCTCGGTGTCGCGGTCGCCGAGCGCTCGGGACTCTTCGAAGCCCTCGCCCGCCGCATGCTGTCCGGACTCTCCCCGCGCATGGTCGTCCTCGGGGTGGCCCTGGGCGGCGTGCTGGGGAAGTTCCTCTCCGACTCCGCGTACGTGGTGCTCATCCCCCTCGGGGCAGTGGCTTTCCGCGCCGTGGGCCGCTCTCCGATGCTCGGCATGATCGTCGCGTTCGTCTCGATCAACGCCGCAGGCGACGCCAATCCGCTGATCGCTCCGGGAGACGCCCTGTTCGCCTCTGTGGCCACCGAGGCCGCGCAGCTCGTCGACGAGGACGCGGTGGTCCGTGCGACGGACAACATGTACTTCACCACGGTCTCGGCGTTCGTACTCGCGGGCACCATCGCCCTGGTCGTCGACAAGATCCTCGCCAAGCGCGAGCACCATCTGATACCCGACGACGACCTGGAAGCCATCGCATCCCAGCAGGTCGTCGCCGCCGAGGTCGACGACGACACCGAGGTGCGGGCTCTGAAGCTGACCGCTCTGGCTGTCGTCGGCTACGCGTCGCTGGTCGGGCTCGCGCTGCTGCCCGCTTCGTCGCCGCTACGCGGCGAAGGAGGCGCGCTCGTGGAGTCCACCTTCATGAACGCCATCTCCGTTTTCCTCACGGCCTTCTTCCTGCTCGTCGGCGCGGTGTACGGGCGGCTCACAGGGCGGATCCGCGGGAACCGCGCAATACCGGAAGCCATGGCGGAGGGGGTGCGGTTCATCGCACCGCTCTTGGTGCTCTTCTTCGCCGTCGCCCAGTTCGTCGCCCTGTTCAAGTGGACCAACATCGCCACGGTCGTCGCGGTCGAAGGGGCGGGCTTCCTGAAGCAGCTGGGCGCCCCCACCCTGGTGCTGTTCTCCGTGCTGATCGCCGCGGTAGCCCTCATGAACCTCCTCATCACCTCCGGCTCCGCCCTGTGGGCTCTGGTGGCCCCCGCGCTGGTACCGATGCTCCTGCTGCTCGGCACCAACCCGGCAACGACCATGGCGCTCTACCGCATCGCCGACTCCTGCACCAACTCCATCACCCCGATGAGCACCTCGTTCGTGCTCTGCGTCGGCTACTTGCAGACCCTCCGCCGCAAGGCCGGCATCGGCACCCTGGTCTCCTTCACGTTGCCTGTCGCCATGATCATGCTGGCGGTGTGGGTGCTGCTGTTCTTCGTCTGGTACCTGCTGGGAATCCCGCTCGGCCCAGGGGCGCCGGTGCGTTGAGCAGCCGTACGCTGGCCGAGTGAGCATCGTCCTCGACGTCGGAGGGCTCAGTGCCACGGACCTCGTGGCAGGGCCCTCCGCTCTGTCGGAACTGATGGCGAGCCTGCATGTGCTCGCCGAACCCGAGCACCACCCGGAGGCCACCGGCTGGGCGGCGCGGGCCATCGCGACGCGCCCCGAACTGCGGGACGAGCTCTCGGTGTTCGCCCCGCTGTGGGTCCGCTTCCGCTGCCGCCTCTTCTTTCCCCGTACGCTGCCGCTCGCCGCGAGCCTTGACGAAGAACTGGCGGGGATAGCGGCTCTGCCGGTGGAGGAATTCGTCGAGTTGGTGGCGCCCGGAGTGCTCGGTGCTCTCGTGCAGCCCATGCCGCCGGCCCGCGAGCTGCGCCACGGCACCGCCGCCGCGGAGGAGTACGTGCGCCGTTGCGTGCGCCGCTCGTACGCCCGCGGCGAGCTGGCGCGGCATCTGGTGGCGGCGCCCACGGATATGCGCGACCGGCTGCTGGCGCTGCTGCGGGCCGCCGACACCGCATTCTTCGCGGCGGACTGGCGCGCCCTGCGCCCGAGCCTGGAGCACCACGCGCGTGAGGTGCGCCGTCGGCTGGCGACCTGGCCGCCCGCGGAGGTGCTCGCCGAACTGCTGCCGACGGCGGACAGAGTCGGGCCGGGCGAGCGGGTGAAGCTGGACAAGCTCCAGATCGACGAGGTGAAGGTCGCCCCGCGCTCGCTCGTCCTCGTCCCGTCCACGCGGGTGTGGCCGCATCTGACGGTCAAGAAGGAGCATTCGTCGTGCGTTGTGGTGCAGTACGCGGCGCGCGGTACCGCCCCGGCCGGGGCGCTGAGCCTTCGGGATCTGCACGACCGGCTACTGGCTCTGGGTTCTCCGACGCGGATGGAGCTGTGCCGCCACCTGCTGGGCGAGCCCATCACCACCTCGGAGCTGGCCGTCCGGCTCGGCTCCAGCGAACCGCAGGTATCCCGCGCCCTGCGGACGCTGCGCGAAGCGGGCTTGGTGCGCTCCACCCGGGACGGAAAGCTGGTGCGGCACCGGCTGGCCACGGATGTCATACGGCGGCTGGGCGACGACGTCCTCGCAACCGTGATGCGGTGAATCGCTGCCCGGCGGCGTCTGTACCCGGCGGACGTACTCTGCGTCCGTCCTCCGCTCGAACAGCACCTGATCACTTGCCCCGGCCCCGGCAGGGGTCCCGGCCTCCGTCGATGAGCTCCGCGAAGTCCGCCTCGGGCCACGGGCGTTGAGGTCCCGCGCCCCCGGACCCACGGTCGGGTTCGGGGGCACGGTGACCAAGGGCAGGCGCACGGTCGTCCCGCACCGGCGGCGTACGCCGGCAGCCCCGCCGTTGCAGGGCGCCGCCGGGGTCAGCCTTTGGTCGCGCCGGAGGTGAGGCCCTGGACGATGTGCCGGCTGGCGAAGGCGAACAGCACCATCGTCGGCAGGATCGTCAGCACCGCGGCCGCTGACATCGAGCCCCAGTCGATGTTGAAGCTGGAGATGAATCCGTTCAGGGCCGTGGGGATGGTCTTGTTCGCATCGCTGTTCATCAGCGTCACGGACAGGAACAGCTCGTTCCAGCAGTTGATGAAGTTGAAGACGAACGCGGCGATGATGCCGGGCCGCATCACCGGCAGCAGCACCCGGAACAGCGCCCCGAACCGGGACAGGCCGTCGATCATCGCGGCCTCCTCGAGCGCGTCGGGAATGTTCTCGAAGAAGCCGCGCAGCATCACCGTGCAGAACGGGATGCAGACGGCGATGTAGACGAGGATGAGCCCGAGCCGGTTGTCGACCAGCTTCAGGTCGGTCATCAGCAGATACAGCGGACCCAGCGCGATGAACGCCGGGATCATCTGGGTGACCAGGGCGGCCATCAGCAGCGCGGACTTGGAACGGAACTCGAAGCGGGCCAGCACGTATCCCGAGAGCATTGCGATCGCCGTGGCCGTGAGACCCGCGAGGGCCGCGACGATCAGGCTGTTGACGAGGTACGTGCCGAAGTTCGCCTTGCTGAACAGCCCGCGGTAGTTCTCCAGCGAGAACGTCTCGGGCCAGTAGGCGATCGGGAAGGTGAAGATGTCCCCGGGTGCTTTGAGCGAGGTGATGGTGATCCAGTAGAGGGGGAAGGCGGTGAAGACCAGCCACAGGCCCAGGAAGGCGAACTTCACTGCCCGGCCGCCCGCGGTCTCCTTGCGAATCACGAGCTCACCCCGTCCCGCCGGCTCTTGCGCGTGGCCCGGCTGCTCTTCTCCCGGGTGGCCAGGAGGTAGAACACCGCGAAGACGAGCAGCGACGCGACGATGAGCAGGCCGAGCGCGGAGGCCCTGCCGTAGTCGCCCTGTTGTGTGATCCGGATCATCCAGGTGGTCACGATGTGCGTCTCGTTGTTCGGTCCGCCACCGGTCATGCCGAAGATCAGGTCGGGGAAGTTGAAGATCCAGATGATCCGCAGCAGCACCGTCAGCGCGAGTGTGGTGCGGATGTACGGAATGGTGATCTGGAACAGCGTGCGCGCCTTGCCGGCACCGTCGAGAGCGGCGGCTTCGTACAGCTCGTCCGGGATGGACTGCAGTGCGGCGAGGATCATGATTGCGAAGAAGGTGACGCCGTACCAGATGTTGGCGACCAGTACGGCGGCCATCGCGCTGTCCGGGTCGGCCAGCCAGGCGAGCGGGGCATCGATCACACCGGCCTTCTGCAGCAGGTCGTTCACGGCCCCGAACTCGCTGTTGAAGAGCCAGCGGAAGAGGATGCCGATGAGGAAGCCGGAGATCGCCCAGGGAAAGAAGACCAGTGCCTGGTAGAGGCCGCGGAAGCGGAACTTCCGGCGCAGCCACAGGGCGAGGGCGAAGCCGATCAGAAGCTGCGGGACGATCGAGCCGAACACCCACACTGCTGTGTTGCTCACCACGGTGCCCCAGGCCGGGTCGCCGAAGACGTCCCGGAAGTTCTTCAGACCCACCCAGGACGTGTCGGTGAGGTCGGTGAGCTTCCAGTTGCGGAAGGCCATCTGGCTGCCCGCGAACACCGGGTAGTAGGTGAACACCGCGACGAAGATCGCGGCCGGGGCCAGGAAGGCAGCGATGAGCAGACCGCGGCGGTTGCTGAACTCGGGCTTGCGCCGCCCAGGTGCCGTGCGGCGCCCGGGCGGGGCGCCCTCCTTGCGGGAGGGACGCCCCGTCGCCGGCTTCCTCGTCTGTTTCGTCGGGTACGCGGCGGGCACGGCTACTTCTCCTTCGCCCACTTCGCGGTCCAGAAGGCGTCCCATTCGGCCAGCAGCTTCTTGGGCGTCATCTTGCCGAGCAGCACCTTCTGCACGTCGGCGTCGGCCTTCTGCTCCCACTCGGTCCACCAGGAGACACCGCGCGGCTGGGTGACGTTGAGGTACGTGTCCGGGTTCTCCGTCATCGTCACGTAGCTCGCCCAGGGACCGGTCTTGTAGAAGTCGTCCTCGCCCGCCGACTTCAGGATCGGCACCAGGCTGTTCTTCTTGCTGAACGTGGTCGACGCCTTGCCCTCGGAGAGGAACTTCAGCAGCTTCAGGGCCTCGGGCTTGTGGTCGCTGCCTTTCGCGATGCCCCAGCCGGCGGTGGCCAGCGGCTGGACCGTCTTGCCGCTCGGCCCCGTCATCAGTGGCGCAGTGCTCCACTGTTCCTTGGAGACAGTGCTGGACTCCCGGACGGTGGCGATCACTTCGGGGTCCTGCAGCAGGAAGGCGGTGGAGCCGTTGGAGAATCCCTCGACCATCTCCGGGTAGCCCCAGGAGACGGACGATTTGGGGGAGGCCTTCTTGAAGAGGCCGAAGTACGTCTCGACGGCGTCCTGCGCCTCGGGGGCGGAGAAGATGGTGCTGCCGTCCTTGAGCTTGTAGCCGTTCCGGGGGTCGATCTTCCCGGCGACGTACGCCGAGATGGCGGCGGTGACGTTGCTGTTGCCGTTGGTGCCACCGCGGAAGGCGTAGCCGTACCGGCGCTTGCCCGGGTCGTGGATGGCGGAGGCCTGCTTCAGCAGGTCGTCCCAGGTGGACGGCGGCTTGCTGAAGCCGGCTTGCTTGATCAGGTCGGTTCGGTAGAAAAGGCTGAGGCCGTAGAAGCCGTAGGGGACGAAGTACGTCCGGCCCTTTTCGTCCTCGGCCGCGTTGACGGCGTTGTCCGTCATCTCCTGCCAGCCGTCCCAGCCCTTGAGGTCCTTCTTCATGTCGTGGAGCCAGCCGTTGGTCGACCACGGTCCTACGGTGATGTCGCGCACTTCGAGCACGTCGACGCCGGTGCCGGACTGGAGCATCTGCCGCAGCTTCTGATCGGCCTGCTCGGTCGGCGGCGAGATCAGGTTGACCTTGACGCCGGGGTTCTCCGCCTCGAACTCCGCTATGAGGTCCTTCAACAGGTCCGTGCGGGTGGGGTTCGTGAGGCTCTCGGCCATGTTGATGGTGACCGTGCCGCCGTCGCCGCCGCCCATGGCGGAACAGCCGGTCATGACCATCGCGGCGGCGGTTCCGAGTGCCAGGGCTGCCGTCCTTCTTCTCATCGTGCTGACCTCTTCCTTGATGTGCGCCGCGCCGGGAGCGGCGGCCGGGGGACCGGGGGTGCGCACCGCTACCGCTCGCGGGCCCACTTGCCGAGTGCGGGGACGCATGCCTCGGCGAAGTGCTCGTAGTCGGCGGCGGTGTTGTAGACGTGCGCGGAGAGGCGGATGTAGCCCGCACCTCCGAAACTGGTGAACGCGACCTCGACGCCCAGTTCGCGGGCCACCCGGTCGCGCAGGGCGTCGGCCTCGATTCGGTTTGCGGCCAGCCCTTCGGGCAGCCGCACCAGCCGCATACCGGGCACCGGCATGCCGACGTCGACGGGGCCGCCTGCGTCGGTCAGCTCGGCGAGTGCCGCGCCGGTGATCCGCGCGCCGTAGTCGGCAAGGTCGTCCATGTACCGGCGGACGGTCGGCCAGCCCCAGGTGCGCTCGATGAAGCCGAGCGCGGCCGGCGCCGCCAGATAACTGGTGACGTCCACCGTGCCCTGCTGGTCGAAGCGCTCGGGGTACGGGTCGGCGGCACCCCACGAGTCGATCAGCGGGTGGAGCAGCTCGCGCAGCGGGCCGCGGGCGACCAGCGTGGCGGTCCCCCGCGGCGCGCAGCACCACTTGTGCAGGTTGCCGACCCAGAAGTCGCAGGTGATGCCCTCCAGCGGGGCGTCGATCAGGCCGGGCACGTGTGCGCCGTCCACCAGCAGCGGGATGGCGCGGCGGTGTGCTTCCGCGCCGATGCGCGCCACGGGGAACCGGCGCGCGGTTGCGGAGGTGATGTGGTCCACCACGACGAGGTCGGTGGCGGCGGACATCTCACCGGCCACGGCCTCGTACGCCTGTTGCTCGTCCGCGTCGAGCGGCACCCGGGCGGTGCGGACCGTACCGCCCCAGCGTCGCGCCAGCCGCTCGGCGCCCATGGTCACCGCTCCGTAGCCGTGGTCGGTGACGAGGATCTCGCCGCCGCGGCGGCGGGGGAGCCCGGCGTACACGGTGCTGGCGCCCGCGCTGGCATTCGGTACGAGGGCGAGCTCGTCGGGTGCGACATCGAGGAAACCGGCGAGCTCGACGCGGGTGGCGGCCACCCGCTGCGGCAGCGCGGGAAACCACACCACCGGGGAGCGGTCCATCTCCGCGCGCAGCGCGTTCTGCCGCTCCTGCGCCACCAGCGGAACCGCCCCGAACGAACCGTGGTTCAAGTGCTTCATGGCGGGGTCGAGAGACCATGCCCCGGCTGCCGGCCGGCCGTCGGGCAGCAGCAGCGGGTGGGGCGCGGCGGTGACCTCGGTCTCGCTCACAAGACTCCACATCTGCCGGAACCTGAGCGCCCCGAGAGCCCGGCGAAGAACCGAAGAGGGCCAGAGCATCCCAGGACTTATAAGATGACTCGGGATCCTGACACGCCTCTTTTCGGACATGCAAGGGTCGAGAGCAAGGAATCATCAGATGACTTGTGATCGAAATCTCTGAGACATCTGATGACTCGCTACAGTGGCCCCGTCTGGCGGCATCGCCGGACCGTCATGGGAGGAGTCCGATGTCCGCGGTCGACAAGGCGTTCCACGGCCTACGGCACATGATCGCTACGGGGCGCCTCGAGGCGGGTGAGCGCATCCCGGCCGAGGGCGAGCTCTGCGCGGAACTCGGCGTGTCCCGGGGGCCGCTGCGCGAAGCGGTACGGATGCTGGCGGCGCTGGGCGCGCTGGAGCCGCGGCACGGCTCCGGCACATACGTCTCCCCGCTCCGGCCGGAGGACGTGATCGGCAGCCTCTCTCTGACGCTGGAACTGCTGCCGCTTTCCGGGCTGCTGGAGGTCTACGAGATCCGACGGGTACTCGAAGGCCACGTCGCAGCCAAGGCGGCCGCACGCGCCACTCCCGAGCAGGTCAGTACGCTCTTCTCGCTGATAGAGGCCATGGACGCCACCGACGATCCCACCGAGGCATCGGAGCTCGACCATCGCTTCCACGCCGAGATCGCCGGGGCCGGCGGCAACCCCACCCTCGCCTCGCTGCTCGCGGTCTTCCGCGCCCGCTCCCGCAAGTACCAGGTCTTCACCCTCCCCGAGGGCCCGGAGCTGCGCCGCAAGAGCGACGAGGATCACCGCGTACTGGCCACCGCGATCGCCGACCGGGACCCGGGCGCGGCCTCCGGTGCGGCCGAGGCCCACGTCGCCCAGACCGAGCGGTGGCTCCGGGCCTTCATGCCACCGGTGGAGGAGGACGGGCAGGGGCGCTCCGAGGCCACTCGGACCGGGTGAGAACGCGGAGTTGCCGGGCACCCCGTGGAACTCCCCGTAGAACTACGGCTCTTGCTGTTCTCGTCGCGCACGCAGGTGCGGTGTCACGTTCAGAGGCGGAGGCGAGGCGCCGGCAACCGCCTCCGTGGGCCCATGTTCCGCGACAGCCGGAGTCACCCCTTGGCAGGCCCCACTCCCACCGGGCAGCTCACGCCCGTCCCCACGAGGGTGTACCAATGTGACGCATGACCAACTCGACGAGGCGAGCGGCGATTTGCCGTTGGACGAGCCAGGGCCGCGGCATCGCTCAAGCCCTGCGTCCGACGGGGCACCGATCATTCGTCCTGGGGGTTTGCCTTTCAGTGGGAGGAGCCGCCGGATCCATACGGACCATGATGAACGGCGATTCTCTGGTCCAGGCGGGATGGCAACTAGGCGTGGGAATCATTGGCCTGGCACTGGTAGTTTCTTGTGTCCTTTCTTGGGGGAAGCGCTAGTTGCACAATTGCGTATCTGCGATTTGCGACGCAGTCGGTCTCCTGAACGCGAACTACAGCGGCGAGGTGGGCAACGCGCTCTTCGGGGCGGCCGCCGAGATCTTGCAACTCCTGTCCTGGATTGCGTAGGACACCGGGAACTGCACCCTTGTGGATCCCATGATTGTCGCTCAGCTCTCTGACTCCTGGGGGCCAGCCGGCGACTGAAATCAAGCGCTCAGGTCGTGATACATGACGTGCAGTCCGACCGGCCCCAGCACCGGATGGCGAAACGCACCGGGGACGGTACCGACGATCGTGAAGCCGAGACGCTCATACAACCTGAGGGCGGGCGTATTGGAAGCCGCGACCGCGTTGAACTGCACGCCCGAAAAGCCGCAGGCCGATGCCCATTTGAGCAGATACTCTCCCATCGCTTGACCGACGCCGTGGCCGCGTGCCTCCGGCGCCACCATGAAGTTGCCGCTAGCGATGTGGGAACCGGGACCAGGCCGGTTGGCGTACATGTTCGAGGTGCCAAGCACGCGCCGGCCATCCACGGCCACTACGACATGTCCCGGGGGCTGTACCACCCACATGTCGTGTGCCTGTGCCTCGTCCTGGAGGGGGTCGTAGGAGAAGGTGTCTCCCTTGCGGACAATCTGTTCGATGATGGGCCAGACCTGAGACCAGTCACGCTCTTCGAACGCCCGGATTTCCATCCGTCACACGTTAGCGACGGCCTTCGTCTCTTGCGAGCGAGTTTCTGTGGCGATGCAGTGCGTGCTCAGGATCCGCCTACGCGTTGATCGGCGGGGGCGGGTATGTCGGGGCGATAACGGGCCAGGATCGACGGGGGAGTTGTCCCCGGTCTGCTTCGGTACGCGAACCGCAAGGCACAGTCACTCATCGCGTCCCGGCGGAGCCTATAGGTCCATGAACGGCGGGAGAATCCGGACGACGACGATCAGGCTGGCCCGTGGTGCGACGAGGAAGTAGAACCAGCCGCCCGCTGCGTCCATTCTGCGTAGACCGCCAGGGCGTGGTCCGTTACCGAAATCGCTGATGTCGACGCCCACTTCGGCCAGTTCGACGAGCTGTCCGGCAAGGCGTTCCACCTCCGCAACCACATGCTTCGGGACTCCACCGGCCACGTTGGCGTGGTCCGGGTCGTACTCCCAGCGCCATTTGCTGCTCACTGCGGCGGGAGCTCGAGCGCGGCGTGTGCTTCATCGAGGAGTCGGCCGAGCTCGGACGCGGCTCGTCTGGCTTGCACCGCGTCACCGGATTCAGCGCGGTCTTCCCAGCGCCGGAATTCGTCGGCGAGCTCCGGCTGCCGCTGGATATGCACGTAGACGGCCCACTGTGCGATGAAGCGCTGCAACGGCGCGAGATCGCCGCCGTGCCGGGACTGATCGGCCGCCAGGTCGAGTTCTCGGGTAAAAGCCGGTAGCGCGGCGGGGGCGATCTGAGCCAACGCCTGCCGCAGGGCGGACACCGTGGCTGGAGGCTGGGGTACGAGTGGCTGCTCGGCGGCGGGGGTCGACATGGCTGCTCCCATGGACGAGAGTCCGATCTCTGCTACAGGGTACCGAGCGGGATCAGCGCATAGTCACTCCGACGAGTGCCCTCATGCACTTGTCTGCGACGGAATGTCGAAGTGACGAACGAGCCAGACGAGCAGCCTCCTTGTGCGGACCGTCGCACGCGGCGCCGATCGCAGCAGCGAGGCAGCGCCGCCCGGGCTGCGGGAACGACGCCGCCCACCTCCGGGAGCTCACCCCTCAGCCGGCCCCACTCCCACCGGGCAGCTCACGCCCGTCCCGCCGATCCCGCAGTAGCCCGCCGGGTTCTTGTCCAGGTACTGCTGGTGGTAGCCCTCGGCCGGGAAGAAGGGGCGCTCGCCCGCGGGGAGGATCTCCGTGGTGATGGCCGCGTGGCCGGCGGAGGTGAGGACCTTCTGGTAGGCGTCCCGCGAGGCTTCGGCCGCTGCCTGCTGAGCGGGGCCGTGGGTGTGGATCGCCGACCGGTACTGGGTGCCGGTGTCGTTGCCCTGGCGGAAGCCCTGCGTGGGGTCGTGGGACTCCCAGAAGAGCTTGAGCAGGTTCTCGTACGAGATTTTCGACGGGTCGAAGACCACCCGTACCGCCTCGGTGTGCCCGGTCATGCCCGAACAGACCTCTTCGTACGTCGGGTTCGGCGTGTGGCCGCCCTGGTAGCCGACGAGGGTCGTCCAGACGCCGTCGGCGCGCCAGAAGATCCGCTCGGCTCCCCAGAAGCAGCCCATGCCGAAGTCGGCCACCTCGAGGCCCTCCGGGTAGGGGCCCAGGAGGGGGTTGCCGAGGACGGTGTGGCGCTCGGGGACGCTGAACTCGCGGTCGGGGCGCCCCGGAAGGGCCTCGTCCGCGGTCGGGAGGTGGTTCTTGTGGCTGCCGAAAAGCATGGCGGAACTCCCGTCGTACGTCGTTTACCGGTCAGACGCCGGGCCCGGAACTCTTCCCTTCCGGGGCAGGCGCGGACGAGGAGGGGGCAGGCGGGGCGGAGACGGCGGGCTTCTTCCCGTCGTCCGCGCCGTCCGGAGGGGTCTCCTCGAAGTCGACCTTCTCCATGTGCCGGTGCATCGACTTCATCAGCATCCACACCGCGATGCCCATCACGGCGAAGACGACGAAGCCGAGAACGCCTGGCGTCACCTTGTTCTCGTCCAGGTCCTTCGCCAGCGGAAGGACCTGGACGACGGCGGTCTGGGCCGGACTCGTCAGGGTCATGCCTTCAATTGTCGCGGATGCCCGCGAAGAGGTCGTCCTCGGGTAGTGAGGTCTCCACGAGCGACTTGGCGAGCTCGTACTCCTCCGTCGGCCACACCTCCCGCTGGAACTCCAGCGGGACGCGGAACCAGCCGCCGTCGGGGTCGATCTGCGTGGCGTGCGCGATGAGCGCCTTGTCGCGGATCTCGAAGAATTCGCCGCACGGCACGTAGGTGGTGATCGTGCGTTCGCGGCCCATCGACTTCCAGCGCTCCAGCCACTCCCCGTAAGGCGAGTCCAGCCCGCGCTCCAGCAGGCCCTTGTGCAGGGCTTCGGTGCGGGGGCGGTTGAAACCCTGGTTGTAGTAGATCTTCTGCGGCTGCCAGGCAGGGCCGGCCTCCGGATACTTCTCCGGGTCGCCCGCTGCCTCGAAGGCCGCCATCGAGATCTTGTGGGTCATGATGTGGTCGGGGTGCGGGTAGCCGCCGTTCTCGTCGTACGTGGTCATCACGTGCGGCTTGAAGTCCCGGATGAGGCGCACCAGCGCACCGGCCGCCACGTCGACGTCCTGGAGGGCGAAACAGCCTTCCGGCAGCGGCGGCAGCGGATCGCCCTCCGGCAGCCCGGAGTCGACGAAGCCGAGCCAGGACTGCTTCACGCCGAGGATCTCCCGGGCCTCGTCCATCTCCTTCTTGCGGACCTCGTGGATGTGCTCCTCGATGTAGGGATCACCCTGGAGCCTGGGGTTGAGGATGGAGCCCCGTTCGCCTCCTGTGCAGGTCGCGACCAGCACGTCCACCCCCTCGGAAACGTACTTGGCCATCGTCGCCGCGCCCTTGCTCGACTCGTCGTCGGGGTGGGCGTGTACGGCCATCAGTCGCAGCTGCTCAGTCAAGACTCGATCCTCGTCAACTCGTCATGGCGGGCGCCACCTATAGTGACCGAATCGGCATCCCGATGTATTCCCGATATCCCACGCCCTTCGATGCGACGAAAGCGGACCCCGCCATGGTTGACGTGCGACGCGCGGACGGTGGTGAGCGTGCCCCCGGCGCCGGCGGTCTGCCCGAGGGGCGGTACGGGGCGTCAGGCGCGGGGCGCGATGCGCGCACCGACCGGAAGCTGAAGATCGTCGGCTGGGTGCTGGCAGTGCTGTCTCTCGCCGGGCTCGGCTGGATCGGCGCGGACTACGTCGGCGGGCAGCCGGTCAGTGGCCAGGTGATCAAGTTCAAGGTGGTCTCCGGCCGTACGGTGGAAGTGCACCTCGAGGTCCGCAAGGACGCCGAGGCGGCGGGTGTCTGCACGCTGCGTACGCGTGCCGCCGACGGTGGCGAGGTCGGACGCAAGGACGCGACAGTCACCGGCCGCGCGGAGCAGGTGGACCAGATCGTCACGGTACGGACCACGAGGCGTGCCACGAGCGCCGAGCTGGTGGGCTGCGAACCGCGGGAAACCGAAGGTCACTGAGACCGTACGCAGCGTTCGACCTTCTTCCCTTTTCCACCTGAATTGTTAGGCTCGTAGTTTCCGCCCCACCCCGAAGGCGCAGCCTCTGGGCAGGGCGATGTTTTTATTCCCAGTACCGACGAGGAGCACCTGTGACCCAGACCAGCGACAACGTCACCTGGCTCACCCAGGAGGCGTACGACCAGCTCAAGGCCGAGCTGGAGTACCTGTCGGGTCCTGCACGTACCGAGATCTCCAAGAAGATCGAGGCAGCTCGCGAAGAGGGTGACCTCCGCGAGAACGGCGGGTACCACGCGGCCAAGGAGGAGCAGGGCAAGCAGGAGCTGCGCGTGCGGCAGCTCGAACAGCTGCTGGAGAACGCCAAGGTCGGCGAGGCTCCCGCGGACACGGGAGTCGTGGCCCCCGGCATGGTCGTGAAGATCGCCTTCGACGGTGACGAGAACGACACGGTGACTTTCCTGCTCGCTTCGCGCGAGTACGCGAGCTCGGAGATCGAGACGTACTCGCCGCAGTCCCCGCTGGGCAGCGGCGTGAACGGCAAGAAGGTCGGTACGGACGCCGAGTACGAACTGCCCAACGGCAAGATGGCGTCGGTGAGGATCCTGGAGGCGAAGCCGTACCAGGGCTGAGGCGCCGGCCGTCCGCGGAGGTCCGCGGACGGCCCGGGCGGAGCACCGGACCGGAGACCGACACCGAATCAGACAGCCCTGTGGGCCCCGTCCGCTCGATGTGGCCGGGGCCCACAGGTGTGTGCAGTCGCCTGTCAGGCTGTTGCGGACTTGTACTTGCGGACCGCCAGGGTGCGGAAGAACGCGATGATCAGGATCGACCAGATCAGCGACGCCCACGCCGGGTGCTGCATGGGCCACGCGTCCGGCACCGGGTAGTTCGGCGGGAGGTTGCCGAAGAGCTCGCGGCAGGCCTGCACCGTGGCGCTGAACGGGTTCCACTCGGCGAAGTGCCGCAGCACCGCCGGCATGTTCTGCGACGGGACGAAGGCGTTCGAGATGAACGTCAGCGGGAAGAGCCAGATCAGACCGCCGGAGGTGGCAGCTTCGGGCGTGCGGACCGTCAGGCCGATCAGCGCGCCGATCCAGGTGAAGGCGTATCCGAGCAGGAGCAGCAGGCCGAATCCCGCCAGCACCTTCAGCCCGTTCTCGTGGGTGCGCCAGCCGACGAGCAGTGCGACGAGGGCCAGCACTATCAGCGTCAGCCCCGTCTGTACGAGGTCGGCGAGCGTGCGGCCCGTGAGCACGGCGCCGCGGGCCATGGGCAGCGAACGGAAGCGGTCGATGAGGCCCTTGTGCATGTCCTCGGCGATACCCGCGCCCGCTCCCGCCGTGGCGAAGGTGACCGTCTGCGCGAAGATGCCGGCCATCAGGAACTCGCGGTAGAGCCCCGGGTCGAGGCCCGCGCCCGGCAGGTTGATGGAACCGCCGAAGACGTAGCTGAAGAGCACCACGAACATGATGGGCTGGAAGAGCCCGAAGACGATGACCTCGGGGATGCGCAGCATCCGGATGAGGTTGCGTTTGGCGACCGTCAGGGAGTCGCGCACGGACTGGCGAAGGCCGCCTCCGGCCGGGGCGGCCGGCGTGGGTGCCGTCGGTGCCGTGGTCGTGGCAGTCACTTGACGGTCTCCTTCTTCTGCTTCCTGCTCCTGCGCTTCTGCTTCTTGTCCGCGGCCGGGCCGTCGGCCGCCTCCGTGGCGCCGTTCTCCTCGCGGTCCTCGGCGGCGTGGCCGGTGAGGGTGATGAAGACGTCGTCGAGAGTGGGGCGGCGCAGGCCGATGTCGTCGATCTCGACGCCGCGGCCGTCCAGTTCGCGGATGACCTCGGCGAGCAGCTTCGCGCCGCCGGTGACCGGGACCGTGAGCCTGCGGGTGTGCTGCTCGACGGTGACGCCCTCCGGGCCGGTGCCCGGCATGCCGTGCTTGGCCAGGACGGCCTCGGCCGTGGCGATCTCGCCGCGGTCGTGCACGACGACCTCGACGCGCTCGCCGCCCGTCTGGGCCTTGAGCTGGTCGGAGGTGCCGCGGGCGATGACCTTGCCGTGGTCGACCACGGCGATGTCGTGGGCGAGGCGGTCGGCCTCCTCCAGATACTGAGTGGTGAGCAGGAGCGTCGTGCCGCCGGCCACCAACTCCTCGATGACCTCCCACAGTTGCAGACGGTTGCGCGGGTCGAGACCGGTCGTCGGCTCGTCCATGAACATCACGGGCGGACGGACGACGAGCGCCGCCGCGAGGTCGAGACGCCGGCGCATGCCGCCCGAGTACGTCTTGGCCGTGCGGTCAGCCGCGTCCGCGAGGTTGAAGCGCTCGAGCAGTTCGCCCGCCCTCCGCTTCGCGTCGCGCGCGGAGAGCTGGTAGAGCTGGCCGACCATCTGCAGGTTCTCCCTGCCGGTCAGGTATTCGTCGATGGCGGCGAACTGGCCGGACAGGCCGATCGAACGCCGCACCTCGTTGGGTTTTTCGAGGACGTCGAGTCCGGCCACGACAGCTTTGCCGCTGTCGGGCCGGATGAGGGTGGTGAGCACCCGCACGGCAGTGGTCTTGCCGGCGCCGTTGGGGCCGAGCAGGCCCAGAACAGTGCCCTCTGGGACGTCGAGGTCGACGCCGTCCAACGCCCTCACCTCGCCGAAGGTCTTCACGAGACCCTCGGCGTAAATGGCGCCTGGCATAAATGGGCTCCCGGATGTGGAGAAGTAACAGTGAATGTCGAACAGGCCGGAGATATCCGGCATGAGGTCGCAAAGCCGTACCGAGGACCGGTAGGCCAGTAGTATGTGTGAACGCGATACATCGCGTCAACCAGTTCGAAACTCGCGACAGTCGCGAGTGCTCCGACGCGGAGCGCAGGTGGCCGGGCCAGGGCTTTCGAGCGCAGAAAGCCGGGGTCGGCTCTCGCGGTCGGCCGAGGGTCTCAGCGGGTCAGAACGACCGTGTATCCGGCCGCTCGCAGCTGGTTCCTGACGTCGTCGCAGTGCTCCGGCCCCTTGGTCTCCAAGTGCAGCTCCACCTCCACCTCGTCGAGCCCGAGCCGCGGATCGGTCCGAACATGGCCCACGTCCAGGACGTTAGCGTCCGCCACTGACAACTCCTTCAGCAGCGCAGCCAGCGCCCCCGGCCGGTCGGTCAGCCGCAGCCGAAGGGACAGATAGCGTCCCGCGGCCGCCATGCCGTGACGCAGCGTCCGCTGAAGCACCAGAGGGTCGACGTTGCCCCCGGAAAGCACCGCGACGACGGGCCCCTCGATCGACTCCGGCCGCGAGAGCAGGGCCGCCACGGGACTGGCCCCTGCCGGCTCGACCACCATCTTCGCCCGCTCCAGACAGAGCAACAACGCGCTGGAGAGAGCGTCTTCCGACACCGTACGGACCTCGTCCACGAGGCCGCCAACGATTTTGAACGGCACATCTCCCGGCCGCCCGACCTTGATGCCGTCGGCCATCGTGGAGACCGTCTCCAGCGCCATCGGCCTGCCCGCTGCGAGCGAGGGCGGATACGCCGCCGCACCCTCCGCCTGCACGCCGATGATCCGTACGTCGGGCCGCAGTTCCTTCACCGCCACCGCGATGCCGGCGATGAGCCCGCCGCCACCGACCCCCACCACGATCGTGCGCACCTCGGGGCACTGCTCGAGGATCTCCAGCCCGATCGTGCCCTGCCCGGCCACCACGTCGGGGTGGTCGAAGGGATGGATGAAGACGGCGCCCGTCTCCTCCGCGTACTCCTGCGCAGCCCGCAGCGTCTCGTCGACGACCTGGCCGCGCAGCACCACCTCCGCGCCGTACTCCCGTGTCGCGGCGACCTTCGGCAGCGGGGCGCCCTCCGGCATGAAGACCGTGGACGCGACGCCGAGCAGGGAGGCCGCCAGCGCGACGCCCTGCGCGTGGTTGCCTGCGCTCGCCGCGACCACGCCGCGCTCACGCTCCTCGGGGGAGAGCCCGGCGATGCGCACATACGCGCCGCGCAGCTTGAACGAGCCGGTGCGCTGCAGGTTCTCGCACTTGAGGTGCACGGGGGATCCGACGAGGCGGGTGAGGTGCCGGCTGCCTTCCAGGGACGTCGTGCGGGCCACTCCGGCGAGTGTCTTCTGCGCGGCACGCACGTCCTCGACGGTGACGGACGCCGGTACGCCTGTGGCGTCGGGGGCGGGGGAGACCATGGCGCCAGTGTCGCAGTTCGCGGCGCCGCGGGTGCTGGTAGGTAACGGCCCTGTTCATGCAGCACAGGTACGGGTGGAGCGTGCTCCGTTTACGCTGGGCAGCAGAATCAGGTCTTTTCCGTGGAACTTCCCGAAGAAGCGAGCGCCTCGGCATGCCCATGCAACCGGACATGATGACAGTGAACAGCACAGATCAGGCCCCGGATCAGCCCCGTACCGGGCATGACGCAGCAGAACACCACGAGAGCCCCGAAGGTGCCGGCACATCCGAGGGGCGCGTCCTGGACGCCATGCAGCACCAGGTCGCCGTCTTCGCACGCCGAGCCGAGCAGACCCGCCTCGGAGGCATAGGCCAGGCGCGCAACTCCATGGACCGTGCCGCGTACCTGCTGCTCAACAGGCTCGAACGGAACGGCCCCATGGGTGTCAAGGCGCTCGCCTCCGGCATGGGGATCGACTCCTCGACCGTGACCCGGCAGGTCGCGCCGCTCGTCGAGGGAGGCCTGGTCACCCGCACCACGCACCCCGACGACGGCCGAGCCGTCGTACTCAAGCTCTCCCCGCACGGCATCGCCCGCCTCAACCAGGTGCGCTCCTCACGGCGGGAGCTGATGGCGGTGCTCACCGACGACTGGACCGAAGAGGACCGAGAGACCTTCTGCCGGCTCCTGACCCGCTTCAACACAGCCATGCAGGGCATCCACCCCTCCACGGAGACTCCGGAAGTACCGGCCTCTTGATTTGATCAGTGCGCCTGCCGTCCTATTGCGGTACGGGAGGCGCAGGTGGGAGAGCGGCGGGCGCGAGAGCAACGCCGCCGGGCCCGGGAGTTCGAGGCGTTCGTCGCGGGCGCGGCCGGCAGACTGCTGCATGCCGCCACGCTGCTCACCGGCGAGCCGTTCGGTTCCGCCCCGGCAGCGCGGGAACTGCTCGCCGGCGCCCTCTCCCGTACGTACGCGGACTGGGACCGCCTGCGCGGCGAGGACCCCTACGAGCACACCCGCCAGGACCTCGCCGCCCACTTCGCACACACCGCCCGGCGCTACAGGCGCCCCCGCGGCGGGCTGCTGGCCGGGCTGCCCCCGCAGGAGCGGCTGATGCTGGTGCTGCGGCTGTACGAAGGGGTCGCCGAGGAGCAGGTCGCCGCGGCTCTCGGACTGCCCGTCGAACGGGTGCGGGCTTTGTGCACCCGGGGCATGGCGACGGTCCTCAGCCGTGAGGGGGCACGCGGGGGCGGGACCCCCACCGGTGCGGTTCCGGACGCGGAGCCCCCTGCCGCCACCAGGATCGCGTCCCGCATCGCCACCGGTCTGCGGCACAGGGTGTCGGCCGCCGCCGGGGCCGTGCGGCACGGCGACGGTGCGGGGCGTGAGCCGAGGGGGGCCGCATGAGGCTTCCCGACCGGAAGGAGACGCAGGTCCGCCGCATCCTGGAGTCCGTGCCTCCGGCCCCCGTGCCGGCGGACCTGGCCGCGCGGGCCCTGGCCCGCGGGCTGCGCATCGCCCAGCGGCGGCGCACCGCGGCGCTTGTGCTGTGGGTGTTCTTCGCCGTGGCCGTGGCGGTCGCCGTATGGGCCGCGGTCGCGCAGCCCTGGGTGGGCGAGCCGGCGCGGACGACGCCGCCGGTCGGCTGGTAGCGCCGGGCCCGTGCCGGGCCGCTCACCCGGCGCTGGACCCTGGCCGGGCCTCTCGTCAGTACGGATCTCTTGTCGTCCCGATCACTTGTCGTCCGGGTCTCCGCGGCCCAGCGGAGACCCGGACGTGCGCAGACCCGGACGAGCTGACTGCTCAGCCCAGCGCTTGCTGAAGATCCGCCAGCAGGTCCTCCACCGACTCGATTCCGACGGACAGCCGCACCAGGTCCGCCGGGACCTCCAGCGCGGAGCCCGCCGCCGACGCGTGCGTCATGCGCGCGGGGTGCTCGATCAGCGATTCGACGCCGCCCAGCGACTCCCCGAGCGTGAACAGCTGCGCACGGTTGCACACCTGGACCGCCGCCTCCTCGCCGCCCGCCACCCGGAAGGAGACCATCCCGCCGAAGGCCCGCATCTGTTTCGCCGCCGTCTCGTGGCCCGGGTGGGAGGGCAGCCCCGGGTAGTAGACGTGCGTGACCCGCGGATGCGCCTGGAGCATCTCCGCCACCCGGGACGCGTTCGCGCTGTGCCGCTCCATCCGTACGGCCAGGGTCTTCGTGCCGCGCATCACCAGCCACGAGTCGAACGGGCCGGCCACCGCGCCCATCGCGTTCTGGTGGAAGGCGATCTCCGCGGCCAGCTCCGACTCGTCCAGGACGAGGGCGCCGCCGACGACGTCCGAGTGGCCGCCCATGTACTTCGTCGTCGAGTGGACGACGACGTCCGCCCCCAGGGCGAGGGGCTGCTGGAGATAGGGGCTCGCGAAGGTGTTGTCGACGACCAGCCGTGCTCCTGCGCCGTGTGCGAGCTGGGCGAGCGCCGTGATGTCGCTGATGCCCAGCAGCGGGTTGGACGGCGTCTCGACCCACACCGCCTTCGTACGGTCGCGGAGTGCCGCCCGTACCGCCGCCGGGTCCGAAGTGTCGGCCACCGACCATTCCACGCCCCACCGTTCGGCGACGCGCGAGAAGAGGCGGAACGTCCCGCCGTAGGCGTCGTTCGGGATCACCACGTGGTCCCCGGGCACGAGCAGGGTCCGCAGCAGGCAGTCCTCGGCGGCCAGCCCGGACGCGAACGCGAAGGCGTTGCGCCCGCCCTCCAGGGCGGCGAGGTTCTGCTCGAGGGCGGTACGCGTCGGGTTGGCGGAGCGGCTGTACTCGTAGCCGCCGCGCAGGCCGCCGACGCCGTCCTGCTTGTACGTGGAGACCTGGTAGATGGGCGGTACGACCGCGCCCGTCGCGGGGTCGGCGGTCTGCCCCGCGTGGATCGCGAGGGTCTCGAAGCTCTGGGGCGTGTGCCCGCTGTCGCGCTGGTCGCTCATGGGGCGAGCGTAATGCGCCGTACGGTGTAGTCAGAGCGGCTCAGGCGAACCGCTCCGAAGGATTACTCCTGTCACGTCCCGTCCGCGTACCAACGGGGAGAACGCAGCCATGGAAGCCCTGCTCGTGCTGATCGCGCTGACCGCCATCTTCGGCGTCCTGGTCGTCCCCGCGATGCGTCGCCGGCGGCAGCGTCTGGAAGGAGCTCGGGGAATCTCACGCGCCGTCGACCCGGGCGCCGGATACGGCTTCGTGCCGACCGAGCAGCTCGACGTGCGACTGCCGGGACCGGACCGGGAGTTCACCGAGGCGCTGGACGAGACGCAGCGGACCCAGGACTGGCAGCCGGTCGCCAGGCTGCTGGCCCTCACCGGGGACGAGTGGGAACTGCGCTGGCAGCGGGTGCAGTCGATGGCGGGCGCCGCGGCGATGGAACTGGCGCAGGCGCGTGCGCTCGGCGCACCCGACTCACCGGCCACGGGCAGGGGCGGCTCGGCCGGCGGCGTCTCCTTCAGCAAGGAACCCGGCCTGCGCGACGCGCGCTGGCTTCGCGAGTGGCGCACGCAGCAGCCCGCCGACCCCGGCGGCGCCCAGGTCTACGCCCAGTTCCTGGTGTGGCAGGCGGTCGCCGACCCCTCCTCCGCCGACCACCGCATCATCCTGGAAGAGGCACGCACGGTCTGCGAGGAGGCCGCGCGGCTGGCTCCAGAGGACCCCACGCCGCACATAACCGAACTGTTCATCGCGCGCCATCTCTCGTACCGGCGCGCCGACTTCGAGGAACTGTGGGCGACGCTGCGCCGCAAGGCCCCGAACCACATGGGTGCGCATCTGGCTGCCCTGCCGTACTGGTCGGAGAAGGGCTGCGGATCGCGCGCCGAGGCCGACGCCTTCGCGCAGTCCGCCGCCGCCCACGCCCCCGAGGGCACGCTGCTTCCCGCGCTTCCGCTCTTCGCGGCCTACGAGCACCTGCCGGAGGTCAACGTCGTGCGCGGGCTCTACCAGAGCGCGGAGATCGAAAAGGCCGTGGAGGCCGCGGAGTTCGCCGTCGACCAGGTCGAGGCCGACCATCCCGTGCGGCCGCACGTCCTGCACCTGCTGGTCTGTTTCCTCGTACGTGCCGAGCGGTACGGCGAGGCCATGGAGGCGCTGCACGTCGTCGACGGCTACGTGGGCGCGCTCCCGTGGGCGGATTCGGGCGACCCGGCGAGCCACTACTCGGCGTACCGCGCCCTGGCCGTCTCCGGCTGGGAGGCGACGGGCGGCGACCGCGCGCAGCTCTGAGGCGGGCGGCTTCGAGGCGGCCGGCTCCGACGTGGACGGCGCGACCGCCGGACAGGTCCGCCGTGAGGGCCGCGGGGCCGCACGGAGATGAGCCGTCCGGAGGGCGGAAGCACCCGCGAAGACCTCCGCCGGGGGCGCGGTTGTGGGTGCGCGGGGGCACGTCAGGCACGATGGACGGATGGCCAACCGACTCGCGGACGAGACGAGCCCGTACCTCCTTCAGCACGCGGACAACCCGGTCGACTGGTGGCCCTGGTCGGAGGCCGCCTTCGACGAGGCGCGCACGCGGGGGGTGCCGGTGCTGCTCAGCGTCGGCTACGCCAGCTGCCACTGGTGCCACGTCATGGCCCACGAGAGCTTCGAGGACGAGGCCACGGCCGGATACGTCAACTCCCACTTCGTCCCCGTCAAGGTGGACCGGGAGGAGCGTCCCGACGTGGACGCCGTCTACATGGAGGCCGTGCAGGCGGCCACCGGCCAGGGCGGATGGCCCATGACCGTCTTCCTCACGCCCGCCGCCGAACCGTTCTACTTCGGCACCTACTTCCCGCCCGCTCCCCGCCACGGCATGCCCTCCTTCCGGCAGGTGCTCGAAGGCGTCGCCACTGCATGGTCCGACAGGCGCGAGGAGGTCACCGACGTGGCCGGCCGGATCGTGCGGGACCTCGCCGCGCGCAGCATCCGCTACGACCAGCCGCAGCCGCCCGGCCCCGAGGAGCCGGCCACGGCGCTGCTGGAACTGACTCGTGAATTCGACGCCGAACGGGGCGGGTTCGGCGGTGCCCCGAAGTTCCCGCCGTCCATGGCGCTGGAGTTCCTGCTGCGCCACCACGCCCGCACCGGTTCGGAGGGCGCACTGGAGATGGTCCGGAGGACCTGCGAGGCGATGGCCCGCGGCGGCATCTACGACCAGCTCGGCGGCGGATTCGCGCGCTACTCCGTCGACGCGGGCTGGGTCGTGCCGCACTTCGAGAAGATGCTCTACGACAACGCCCTGCTGTGCCGTGTCTACGCGCACGCCTGGCGGAGCACCGGTTCCGCCATGGCCCGCCGGGTCGCCCTGGAGACCGCGGACTTCATGGTCCGCGAACTCGGCACGCCCCAGGGCGGGTTCGCCTCGGCGCTCGACGCCGACAGCGACGACGGCGACGGCAGCCACCGCGAGGGCGCCTACTACGTCTGGACGCCCGCCCAGTTGACCGACGTCCTCGGCGAGGAGGACGGGCAGTGGGCTGCCGCGTACTTCGGCGTCACCGACGAGGGCACCTTCGAGGAGGGCGCCTCCGTCCTTCAACTCCGGGACCGCGCCCTCCCGGGTGCGGACGGGGCGCACCCCTCCGACGACTCCCGCGCCGCTTCCGTACGGGAGAGGCTGCTGAGCGCCCGCGACCGGCGGCCGCGTCCCGCCCGCGACGACAAGGTCGTCGCGGCGTGGAACGGACTGGCCGTCGCCGCGCTCGCCGAGACCGGCGCCTACTTCGACCGTCCCGACCTCATCGAGGCCGCCTCGGCGGCCGCACACCTGCTGACCCGCGTGCACCTGAACGGCGACGGCCGCATCGCCCGCACCTCGCGCGACGGGACGGCTGGCTCCGGCGCCGGCGTGCTGGAGGACTACGCGGACGTGGCCGAGGGCCTGCTCAGTCTCTACTCGGTGACTGGAGAGGCCGCCTGGCTCGACAGCGCAGGAGTGCTGCTGGAGACGGTGCTCGACCACTTCACGGATGCCGATGGCGCGCTCTACGACACCGCCGACGACGCCGAAGCACTCATCCGCCGCCCGCAGGACCCCACGGACAGCTCCACCCCGTCGGGCTGGACGGCCGCCGCGCAGGCCCTCCTCTCGTACGCGGCGTACACCGGCAGCTCACGTCACCGCGAGGCCGCGGAGCGGGCGCTCGGAATCGTGCGTGCACTGGCGTCCCGCGCCCCGCGCTTCATCGGGTGGGGACTCGCCGCGGCCGAGGCCGCCCTGGACGGCCCGAGGGAGATCGCCGTGGTCGGCCCGCACACGGACCCCGGCACGGGCACGCTGCACCGTACGGCGCTGCTGGCGACGGCGCCCGGAGCGGTGGTCGCCCTGGGCGAGCCGGGCTCCCCGACGGCGCTCGACGTGCCGCTGCTGCGGGACCGCCCGCTGCTGGACGGGAACCCGACGGCCTATGTGTGCCGCAACTTCACGTGCGACGCTCCGACCGTCGACCCCGAGGCGCTGGAGCAGTCACTGCGGAACTGAGCTCCCCCGGGGCCGGGCCGGGCCGGGCCGGGCCGGGGTCCGGGGTGCGGGGGTCCGGGGCGTTTCACCCTCAGCCATGCGGGCCTCGGGGCACCCCCGCCCTCCGGGCGCCGAGGGCCTGGGGGATTCCCCGCTCCACCACGCGCAACGCCCGGTCGACGACCGCGAAGAGGTCCTCCTCCGGCTCGTCGCTCCCGGCCCAGAAGAACATCGCCTCGGACATGGCACCCACCAACGCCCCTGTGCACACCCGCAGTTCGAGGGTGTCCGCGTCCCGCCCGGTCCGCCCGGCCAGTGCCTCCGCCAGGATCCGCACCGTCTGCGACATCTGCTCGGTCATCCGGGCACGCAGCGCCGGCACTTCCAGCACGAGCCGGATCCGCTGGTGGGCCTCGGCGGGCTCGCGGCCGGGCTCCTGGCGCATGCTCTGCCCGATCACCTCCAGCATGGCCTTGCGCAGCGCGGTGACCGGCGGCTCGTCGGCGGGACGGGCCAGCAGCGCGTCGTGCATCAGCGGGTCGTATTCGTCGGTGAGGACGATGTCTTCCTTGGTCGGGAAGTAGCGGAAGACTGTGCTGGGGGAGACCTCCGCCTCCTCCGCGATCCGCTCGACGGACGTGGCGGCGTAGCCCTGCTCGTCGAAGAGCCGGTAGGCGGCCTTCCGGATCGCCTGCCTGGTCTTGATCTTCTTCCGCTCGCGCAGCCCCGGACGGGACTCGGAGACGGCGGAGGACTCGGTACGTGCAGGGGCCATGGGCCTCATTGTCGGCCATCCGGGCTCACCGGGGCCAGCTACGAGCCGTGTGCGGAGCGCACGGAGCCGGACCCCGGCCCCTCCTCCGCCTTGCCGGCCGCCTCCGCGGCTCCCGCTTCCGGTGCCTGCCGGCGGTTCCCCGCCGGGAGCAGCGCCGTGGTCAACGCCGCTGCGAGCGCGGCGGCACCGCAGACCGAGAGCACCTGTGTCATGCCGTCGACGAAGGCGGCGTCCGCCGAGGCCGCCAGTTCCGCCGAGTGCAGCCTCGCGGCGACGGCGTGGGCGGCGATCACGGAGTCCCCGGCCGCCTCGGCGGCGGCCGCGGGCAGTCCGTCCGTAGCGAGCCGGGCGGTGTACGTGCCGGACAGCAGGCTCCCCAGCGCCGCGATACCGATGGCGGCGCCCGTCTGACGCACGGTCATCAGCAGCCCGGAACCGCTTCCCGCGTGCGTGGCGGGCAGCGCCGCGAGAGCACCGTCCATGGCCGGCACCATCGCGAAGCCGACGCCGAACCCGGTGATCGTCAGCCAGGTGGCCGTCAGCCCGTATCCGTCGCCCACTTCGGTACGGGCACCGAGGAAGGCGGCGAACGCCAGCACCACCAGCCCTGTGCTGATCACCGGTCGGGAGCCGAACCGTGCGGCCAGCGGACCCGATGCGCGGGCCGCGACGAGGAGGCCGGCCATCAGCGGCAGCAGGCGCAGCCCGGTGCCGAACGCGTCGACGCCGAGCACCGCCTGGAGGTACTGCGGCAGCACGAACAGCAGCCCCGCCAGCACGAGGGTGATCAGTGTCGCGGTGAACGCGTTCCGTGCGAACGCGGGGCGTGACAGCAGCTTCAGGTCCAGCATCGGCCGCTCGACGCGGCGCTCCCGCAGCACGAGCGCCGCCAGCAGCACGGGCGTTGCCGCGAGAGTCCCGACGACGTACGGGTCGCTCCACCCTCGCGCGGGTCCCTCGATGATGCCGAAGACGAGGGAGCCGAGGCCGGCCACGCTCAACACCGCGCTGAGCGCGTCCACATGGGGTGCCGACTCGTCACGGGACTCGGGCAGCAGCGTGAGGCAGACGAGAATGCCGAGCGCGGCGAGCGGCACGTTGACGAGGAAGACCGAACCCCACCAGAAGTGGTCGAGGAGCCAGCCGCCGAGGACGGGCCCGAGCGGCATGCCTCCGGCCACCGATGCGGTGATGATGCCGACGGCCTTGGTGCGCTCGCCCTCGTCCTCGAAGAGGGAAGGGATCACCGACAGCGCGAGCGGCGTGACCAGGGCGGCTCCGAGGCCCATGAGGGTACGGGCCGCGATGACCCACCCGGCGTCGTCGGCGAGACCGCCGAGCAGTGAGGCGGCGAGGAAGACGGTCAGACCCGTGACGAGCAGCCGCCGCCGTCCGAAGCGGTCACCGAGGAGTCCCGCCGGCAGCATCGCGGCGGCGAAGACGACGACGTACGCGTCCACGATCCACTGCATCTGCCCTGTTCCGGCGCCGAGTTGGCGTCCCATCGCCGGGAGGGCGACGTTGAGGATCGTCAGGTCGAAACCCAGCACCAGCATGCTCGTGCCGAGAGCTGCGAGCGCCCACCAGCGGCGTGGGTCGGGCTGTGTCGTCATGGTCAACTCCGAAGGTCAGTGTCTTTTGACAGTGACTCTCAAAAAAATTGACCTGTCAAGACGGGTGCCCAGCCGTGCCCCGGGTGGCCAATAACACGTGGCCGCGTTCCAGGTCGGCCCGTAAGGTGGCGGAATGCAGGTGATCCAGTCGGCGAAGCTCGCAAACGTCTGTTACGAGATCCGGGGCCCCGTCCTCGAAGAGGCGATGCGGCTGGAGGCAGCAGGGCACCGCATCCTCAAGCTCAACACCGGCAACCCGGCGCCCTTCGGGTTCGAGTGCCCGCCGGAGATCCTCGAGGACATGATCCGCAACGTGGGCGAGGCCCACGGCTACGGCGACGCGAAGGGGCTTCTCTCCGCGCGCCGCGCGGTGATGCAGCACTACCAGACGCAGGGCATCGAGCTCTCCGTCGAGGACATCTACCTTGGCAACGGCGTATCCGAGCTGATCCAGATGTCGATGCAGGCCCTGCTCGACGACGGGGACGAAGTCCTCGTGCCGGCCCCGGACTACCCGCTGTGGACGGCGTCGGTCTCCCTCTCCGGCGGCAAGGCCGTGCACTACCGCTGCGACGAGCAGTCGGACTGGATGCCGGACCTGGCCGATGTCGAGAGCAAGGTCACCGACCGCACCAAGGCGCTCGTGGTCATCAACCCGAACAACCCCACCGGGGCGGTGTACGACGAGGAGATGCTGCGCGGCCTCACGGACATCGCGCGGCGGCACGGCTTGATCGTCTACTCCGACGAGATCTACGACAAGATCCTCTACGACGGCGCGACGCACACGCCCACGACTCTCATCGCCCCCGACCTGCTCACCGTCACCTTCAACGGGCTCTCGAAGGCCTACCGGGTGGCCGGGTACCGCAGCGGCTGGATGGCGGTGTGCGGGCCCAAGAGCCACGCGCAGAGCTACATCGAAGGGCTGACGATCCTCGCCAACATGCGGCTGTGCGCGAACATGCCCGCGCAGCACGTGGTGGCGGCCGCGCTCGGCGGCCGGCAGTCGATCAACGACCTGGTGCTGCCCGGTGGGCGGCTCCTGGAGCAGCGCGACATGGTCCACGGGCTGCTGACGCAGATCCCCGGTGTGACGTGCGTGAAGCCGAAGGGTGCGATCTATGCGTTCCCGCGGCTCGACCCCAAGGTCTACAAGATCAAGGACGACCGTGAGATGGTCCTCGACCTGCTGCGCGCCGAGCAGATCATGATCGTCCACGGCACGGGCTTCAACTGGCCCGACCCCGACCACTTCCGCATCGTCAACCTGCCGCCGGTGAACGAACTGGAGGACGCGGTGACGCGCATCGGAGCCTTCCTGGAGGGCTACAGCCAGCCCTGAGCCCCGCTTCCTCGCGGGTGCGCCGGCGCGCGTGTCCGCGCGGCACGAGTGCGGCCCGAATCTCCCGCCGTCGGTGGCCGTCGGCGCAGCTCGACGTTCCTCGGTTCAGTTCAGCTCATGCACCTCAACGCACCCCGGTGCACGTATGTGCTCTCAGTGCCTCGCGGTCAGGCAGTCGTGAGCCCGAGGGCCGAGGCGTGGAAGTCGCGGGACTGGCTGGCCACCACGATGGCGGGTTCGTCGTTCCGGTACGTGGCCATCACGACCGCGTGGCCCGCGAGGGTGTGGGCCCTGTGGTGCAGGGAGTCGATGTGCGCCGGGTCCGCGAGGTGCTCCGACGGCGCTGCCCGAAGGGGGGCGGTACCGTCGCGCAGGCGCGTGACCTGGGCGGCCAGCTCCTCCGCGGCCTCGTCCAGTTCGTCGGACGGCGTGAGGGCCCGCAGCTCGTCCGTCACCGTCAGCAGTGCCGTGAGGTGACCGGCCAGACGGATGTCCAGCTCCTCTTCCCGCGTGCGGTGGGGGAAGTCTGCCTCGGCCATGGCATGTACCGACTTGCTGCGGATCGGTTCGTACACGGTCGGCCTCCTGCGTCGCGTCGCCTGGATGACAGCCTAACTTAGACTCGGTCTAAAGTTGAGCCATGTACATTTAAAGCCCGGACGACAAGTGCTTCCGTCACATGGAACGCATGGAACGGCGACGGACCGGCACGCACATGTCCGCGGCGCTTGCGGACGGACCGTGCCCGCACACAAATGGCGCCCCTCACCCGACGGTGAGGGGCGCCATTGTGCAGCCGGGAGGCGGCGGCCGTCAGCCCAACCGCTCGACCAACGCGCGGTATTCGTCCCACAGTTCCTTCGGCGTGTGGTCACCGAAGGTGTTGAGGTGCTCGGGGACCAGCGCGGCCTCGTCGCGCCAGACCTCCTTGTCCACCTCGAGCACGAAGTCGAGCTCCGCGTCCGTCATGTCGAGGCCGTCCCGGTCGATGGCCTCCTTCGTGGGAAGAACGCCGATGGGCGTCTCGACGCCCTCCGCCTCGCCGTTCAGCCGCTGCACGATCCACTTGAGCACGCGGCTGTTCTCGCCGAAACCGGGCCAGACGAACTTGCCGTCCTGGTCCTTCTTGAACCAGTTGACGTAGTAGATCTTCGGCAGCTTGGCCTGGTCGGCGTTCTTGCCGACGTTCACCCAGTGGGCGAAGTAGTCGCCCATGTTGTAGCCACAGAAGGGGAGCATCGCGAACGGGTCGCGGCGCAGCTCGCCGGCCTTGCCCTCGGCCGCGGCGGTCTTCTCGCTGGCGACGTTCGCGCCGAGGAAGACGCCGTGCTGCCAGCTGAAGGACTCCGTCACCAGCGGCACCGCCGTGGCGCGGCGGCCGCCGAAGAGGATCGCGGAGATGGGCACACCCCTCGGGTCCTCCCACTCCGGCGCGATGATCGGGCACTGCCCTGCCGGGGTGGTGAAGCGGGCGTTGGGGTGGGCCGCCGGAGTCCCCGACTCGGGCGTCCAGTCGTTGCCCTTCCAGTCGATGAGGTGAGCGGGCGTCTCCTCGGTCATGCCCTCCCACCACACGTCGCCGTCGTCGGTGAGGGCGACGTTGGTGAAGACCGAGTTGCCCCAAAGGGTCTTCATGGCGTTGGCGTTGGTGTGCTCGCCGGTGCCGGGGGCGACGCCGAAGAAGCCGGCCTCCGGGTTGATGGCGTACAGCCGTCCGTCCTCGCCGAAGCGCATCCACGCGATGTCGTCGCCGATGGTCTCCACGGTCCAGCCCTTGACGGTGGGCTCGAGCATGGCGAGGTTCGTCTTCCCGCAGGCCGAGGGGAACGCGGCGGCGACGTACTTGGACTCACCGCGCGGCGGGGTGAGTTTGAGCACGAGCATGTGCTCCGCGAGCCAGCCCTCGTCGCGCGCCATGACGGAGGCGATGCGCAGCGCGTAGCACTTCTTGCCGAGCAGCGCGTTGCCGCCGTAGCCCGATCCGAAGGACCAGATCTCGCGGCTCTCGGGGAAGTGGGAGATGTACTTGGTGTTGTTGCACGGCCAGGGCACGTCCTGCTCGCCGGCCTCCAGCGGGGCGCCGACGCTGTGGACCGCCTTGACGAAGAAGCCGTCCTCTCCGAGCTCGTCGAGGACCTGCTGTCCCATGCGCGTCATGGTGCGCATCGAGACGGCGACGTATGCGGAGTCGGTGATCTCGACGCCGAGGGCGGAGAGCGGGGAGCCGAGGGGGCCCATGCAGAAGGGGACGACGTACATGGTGCGGCCGCGCATGCAGCCGCGGAAGATTCCTCCCTCACCGTTCTCGCCCTGGAAGACGGCCCGCATCTCGTCGGGGGACTTCCAGTGGTTGGTCGGGCCGGCGTCCTCCTCCTTCTCGGAGCAGATGAACGTGCGGCCCTCGACGCGTGCGACGTCGCTGGGGTCGGAGGCGGCGTAGTAGGAGTGCGGCCGTTTCACCGGGTCCAGCTTGGTGAACGTGCCCTTCTCGACGAGCTCTTCGCACAGGCGCTCGTACTCCGACTCGGAGCCGTTGCACCAGACGATCCGGTCCGGTTCTGTGAGAGCGGCGATTTCCTCGACCCAGGAGACCAGCTCCTGGTGGCGGGTGGGAACGGGGTTGATGGCGGGAGCCGCAGAACTGCGCGCCACGATCTCTCCAGACGTTGAGGGTTCGGCGGACAACTGCACTGGTATCCGCATTTTTTCGGCTTCGTGCTTGAACTCGCCCCTTGGGGGCCGCGACCCGGATGCGTTCGTGGTGGTGCTGGTGCTGTGATGGTGAGTCTGCGCGGCTCGCTCATCCGGTGTCACCCTTGCTCCTCTGAGCATGGGAGCGTATCGGCCGCCTGTCCAGATGGAAAGGATGTGTCCATCACCACTCCGATGAGCGGCCTGTGGCCTCGAAAGAGCATGTCGCCGGCTACGGCCCCGTAGCTACGATGGGCCGTATGACTGACGCGCCCCCTCCGCTTGAGCCTGTGAACTGCGCGGACTCCGAAGACGGCGCGGACGGCACCCATAAGCCGGAGAGCACCGGCAGTTCTGCCGCCGCCACCTTGGAGTCGGCCGCCGCGGCGGTCACTTCGGCTGCGTCCCGGAGCGCAGCCGCGATCCCCGCGATGATCAAGCCACGACTGCGCGGCTGGCTGCACGCCGGGATGTTCCCGGCCGTGCTCGCCGCCGGGATATTCCTGACCGCGCTCGCCGACAGCACCCGAGGCCGCATCGCCTGCGCCGTATACACGCTGACGGCGTGTCTGCTCTTCGGCGTGAGCGCCCTCTACCACCGGGGGGAGTGGGGGCCGAGGGCCAACGCCGTACTGCGGCGCCTCGACCACGCCAACATCTTCCTGATCATCGCCGGGACGTACACGCCGCTGACGATCCTGCTCCTGCCCGACGGGCCCGGATCGCCGCTGCTGTGGGGGATCTGGGCCGCGGCTCTCCTCGGTATCGGCTTCCGCGTGTTCTGGGTCGGCGCTCCGCGCTGGCTCTACACGCCGTGCTACATCGCGATGGGGTGGGCGGCCGTCTTCTACCTGCCCGACTTCCTGCGCGAGGGCGGCATCGCCGTGCTGGTGTGCGTGGTCGTCGGCGGCCTGCTGTACAGCGTCGGCGGTGTCGTCTACGGCATCAAGCGGCCCAACCCGTCACCGCGCTGGTTCGGGTTCCACGAGGTCTTCCACTCGTTCACACTGGCCGCGTTCGTCGTGCACTACGTGGGGATCTCGCTGGTGGCCTACCAGCACGCGTAGCCCTCGCGCCCGGCGGGCGCGGCCGCAAGCCCCGGCGGACCCGGGGCCGGTACGGACGCCGGGCCGCCCGGGCGGCGTCCGGCACGCACCTGCCGGTCGCAGGGCCTGCCCGGCCCGGTCCTCACGGGCCCGGGGAGACCTCAACTCCGGTTCTGCGGCCCGGGGATGCCCCTCAAAAACCCTTCGCACCTGCTCGCCCCGCCCGTTACGGTCTCGAGCCTGTGCCCACTTCCGGGAGCCAAGAGCTCCGCGCGCGGCCGCCCCGGCAGTCAGTTCCCACCCTGAGAGCAGGTTCGTATGGCTTGTCGTATCAGTGAGCTCGTGCTCGGTTGCCGCGAGCCCGAGGTGCTGGCGCGGTTCTGGTGCGAGGTCCTGGACTTCGTAGTGCTCGATCGCGAAGAGGACGGCACCCTCGAGATCGGGCCCCGCGAAGGGTTCGGCGGCCCGCAGCCGACGATCATCCTCAGCCGCAGGGACGAACCGGAGAAGGGAAAGCCCCGGCTGCACATCGACGTCAACGCCACCGACCGCGACATGGACGCCGAACTCGAACGCCTGCTGAAGCTCGGGGCGCGCCCGGCCGACATCGGCCAGACCGGCGAGGAGCCCTGGCACGTTCTCGCCGACCCCGAGGGCAATGAGTTCTGCCTGCTCAAGGCCCGCCTCAACCCGCTCTGACGGCTCTGACCCGCGGTCGGGTCCCTGACGCCTGGCGCTCGGTTCTCCGTGGGCCGCGGCGACAGCTGCACGGGGTCTCCCCGGACCGCAGCCCCAGGGCCTCGCGTTGTGGGAGGGCTGCGCCGGAAACCCACGAACGGGGCCCCGCCGCGGGCCGGTGCGGTCAGCGCGGCGAGGCCGCCTGCCGCGGTGTGCGCCGGACCGAGCGCCCGGCCAGGACATCGGTGCGGCGTCCGTCCTCGATGACGAAGCGGCCGTCGATCAGTACGTGCGGGATGCCGGTGGGCAGCACGCGCGGGTTCTCGAACGTCGCGCCCGGGGCGACCGTGGCCGGGTCGAACAGGACGAGGTCCGCCCGGTAGCCCTCCCGGACCAGGCCCCGGTCGGGCAGGCGCAGCCGTGCGGCCGGGCGCGAGGTGAGGTGGGCGACGCACTCCTCCAGGGAGAGCACGCCCAACTCCCGTACGTAGCGGCCGAGATACTGCGGAAAGGTCCCGTACGCGCGCGGGTGCGGCTTCGCGCCCTGGAGGATGCCGTCGCTGCCGCCGGTGTGGGCCGGGTGGCGCATCATGTGGCGCACGTTCTCCTCGTGGCCCACGTGCTGGAGGATCGTCGTGCCGAGCCTGTCCTCGATCAGCAGACGCCGGGCCGTGGCGAAGGGCTCCTCGCCGGCCTCCGCCGCCGACTGCGCGACGGTCCTGCCGACATGGCCGGCCAGGGCGGGGTCGCTGACACCTGAGATCTCGATGGTGTCCCAGTCCATCGGGACGCCGTGGCATCCGTCGGCGCCCTCGACCTCCATGACGTGCCGGATGCGCGAACACGTCTCCTCGTCCGAGAGCCTCGCCATGACGGCCTCCGGGCCGCCCGCGCTCGCCCAGCTCGGCAGCATCGCCACCAGTGTCGTGCACCCGGGTGTGTAGGGATACGTGTCCAGGGTGATGTCCGCGCCGGCGGCGAGCGCACGGTCCAGGAGGGCCGCCAGTTCGGGCGCTCTGCCCTTGTTGACGCCGAAGTTCATGGTGGCGTGGGCGAGATGGAGGGCGCAGCCCGCCTCCCGGGTGAGGGCGACCATCTCCTCGTAGGCCTGGAGCGCGCCCTTGCCGTAGGAGCGGTGGTGCGGGCAGTAGTAGCCGCCGTGCGCGGCCACCGTGCGGCACAGTTCGGTGAGTTCGGCGTCGGAGGCGTACATGCCGGGCGTGTACGTGAGGCCGGAGGACATGCCCACCGCGCCCTGTTCCAGGCCCTCGGCGACCAGGCGCCGCATGGTCTCGGTCTCGGCGGGCGTCGCGGGCCGGTCGTCCCAGCCGACGGCGAGCATGCGGACGCTGCCCTGCGGCACGAGGTAGGCGGCGTTGACGGCGGTGCCCTGGCGGTCGATGCGGTCCAGGTACTCGCCGACGGTGCGCCAGTCGAAGTCGACGGAGGCGTCCCCGGGCGGGCTGCCGTTCCAGCCGGTGATGGCGCTGCGCACCTCGTCGAGGGTGCGGTCGTCCACCGGGGCGTAGGAGAGCCCGTCCTGGCCGAGGACTTCGAGCGTGACGCCCTGAGCTGCCTTCGCCGAGTGGTCGGGGTCGCGCAGCAGGGCCAGGTCGGAGTGGGCGTGCATGTCGATGAAGCCGGGAGCGAGGGCGAGGCCCGTGGCGTCGAGTGTCCGCCGGGCTCCGGCCGCCCGCGCGCCCGCGCCGTCCGACTCGCGTGTGACGGCGGTGATCCGGCCGTCCTCCACGGCGACGTCGGCGCGGTACGGGGCGCTCGTCCCGGAGCCGTCGACGACGTCGGCGTTGCGGATGAGCAGGTCCATGAGGGCGGTCCCTTCGGAGCCGGTGCGGGCCGTCCGGCTGTCAGAAGAACGTGCGGACGTAGCCGGTGACGGTGCCGTCCGCGGTCGTCTCGGGGATGAGCTGCCACTTGTCGAAGATCGTGCAAGGGTGCGACAGGCCGAGGCCCACCCATTCCCCGACCTCCAGGGGCGCTTCGGTGCGGACCCAGGCGTGCTGGTCGGAGAGGGCGGTGACGGTGATGCCGTCCGCCGCTCTCGTCGTGCCGTCGCAGGCGCGGACGGTGTGCGGTTGCGGCAGGTGCAGATCGAAAGCGGCGTCGCGCTTGCCCGCGTTGAGGAACGCCTGGCCGGGAGCGGGGCGGGAGACAACCTGCGCCCAGAGCGTGAACGCCGCCTGGAGCGCGCCCTCTTCGGGGACGCGGTTGAAGGGGGTCTTCTCGCGGTAGGCGCCGTCGTCGTGCGACACGTAGGCGCCCGAGCGCAGCAGCTTCAGCACCGGCAGCGTGAGCGGCGGCAGTTCTGCGAAGACGTCGGCGACCGCGTCGAACCACGCGCTGCCGCCGGCGCTGAGCACGATCTCGGTGAGCCCGTCGAAGCGTCCGGCGGCGTCGAAGTCGACGGCCAGCGCGGTCAGGCGGCGCAGCCATGCCGTGACCGTCTCCGGTGAGGCGCCCGGGACTTCGCCCTCGTAGCCCGCGACGCCGGCCAGGCGCAGCGTCGACGCGTCGGCGACGGCGTCGGCGACCGCCTCGCAGTCGGCCTCGGTGCGGGCTCCGGTGCGGGCGCCTTCGCCGGCGGCGAGTTCGACGACGACGTCGACGGGGCGCGTCGCCCCGGCCTCCTTCAGGGCGGTGTTCATCTGTGCCACGCCCTCGGTGGAATCGGCGTAGCAGACGATGCGGAAGTCCGGGTCGGTGTCGAGTTCCCGGGAGATCCAGCGGAGCGCGGCGGGGTCGACGAGTTCGTTGGCGAGGAAGACCCGCTGGATTCCGAACGCCCTGGCCACACGCACCTGATGGGGCACGGCGAGGGTGATCCCCCAGGCGCCGTGGGCGAGTTGGCGGTGGAAGAGCTGCGGAGCCATGGAGGTCTTGCCGTGCGGGGCGAAGGCGAGGCCGTGCCGCTCCGTGTAGGTCCGCATCAGGCCGAGGTTGTGCTCCAGGCGCTCCGCGGACAGCGCGAGAACCGGTGTGGTGAAACCGCCGGTGAAGAGGTTGCGGCCCTCCGCGGTGAGTGCGGCGACGGTGGAGCCGGCGGCATCCGGAGGCAGCCCCTTGAAGCGGTGGTCGATGCGCTCTTCGGCGAGGGAGGCGAGAGGGTCCGCGCCGGCCATATGGACTCCTACTCCGTTGCATGAGCCTCGTCGTTGCACTATTTGCAACAGACATTGCGTATTTCGCTCAGAGCTGTTTAGCATCCCGCCGAACACCCGTCAATCGATGAGGGAGCGCATGCCGACAGTGGTGAGTACCGACGTCGTCTGCCTCGGCGAATCCATGGTCACGTTCCTGCCGTCGCAGGCCGGACGGCTCGCGGACGTGCCGTCGTTCGACCGGGCCATCGGCGGGGCGGAGTCCAACGTGGCCTGCGCGCTTGCCGGTTCGGGCCACTCCGTGCGGTGGGTAAGCCGCGTCGGCGCCGACGGATTCGGTGACCACCTGGTGGAGACCGTCGCGGCCCGCGGGGTCGACGTCGGCTTCGTCGGACGCGACCCGAGACGCCCCACGGGCATCTACTTCCGCACGGAGGGCGAGCGGCCCACCACCCTCGACGCATCCGGCGCGGCTGCCGGCGGCGGCACCGCCGAGGTCGTCTACTACCGCGCCGGGTCGGCCGCTTCCGCCATGTCGCCCCGCACCGTGGACCTCACGTCCGTCGACGACACCTCCGTGCTGCACGTCACCGGCATCACCGCGGCGCTGTCCGAGGAGTGCCTGGAGCTGATGAGACTGCTCACGGGCCCGCGCCCGTACCGTCCGCTCGTCTCCTTCGACGTCAACTACCGCGTCGGTCTGTGGGACCGCCCGGACGGCGATCCCGCACCCGGCCCCGGCGTGCTCCTCGAACTCGCCCGCGGCTGCGACCTCGTCTTCGCCGGCGAGGACGAGGCAGCCGCGGCGTGGGGCGTGACCGGCGGGCCCGAAGAGATCAGGGAACGGCTGCCCGAACCGGCGGTGCTCGTCGTCAAGCAGGGACGCAAGGGAGCGACGGCGTTCGTGCGCGGCGACGAGGACGGAGACGGCGCGGCCGCCGACACCGTCCACTTCGAGCCGGCCCTGCGGATCGACGTCGCGGGAGCCGTCGGCGCCGGCGACGGCTTCGCCGCCGGGTTCCTCTCGGCGACGCTGCGCGGGCTGCCCCTTCGCGAGCGGCTGCGGCACGGTCATCTCACCGCGGCGGCCGCCCTCACGGTGCCGGGTGATCTCGCGGAGCCCCCGTCGCGCGAGGTCGCCGACCGGCTGGCCGCCCTGGACGACGAGGACTGGCGGGCCCTGCACCTCGCCCAGGGGTGGAACACGCGGAAGGCGGACGCATCATGAGCCAGACCGTCGACCGGGCACTGAGCATCCTGCCCCTGCTGGCCGAGGGGCCGGCGAACCTCGAGCAGGTCGCGAACCGGCTCGGCGTGCACAAGTCCACCGCCCTGCGGCTCCTGCGCACGCTCCACGAGCACGGCATCGTCCACCGCCAGCCCGACCAGCGCTACCGGCTGGGAACGCGCCTCTTCGCGCTCGCGCAGCAGGCCGTGGAGAACCTGGACGTGCGCGAGGTCGCCCATCCGCACCTCGTGGAGCTGAACGCGAGGACGGGACACACCGTCCACCTCGCCGTCCACGAGGAGGACGAAGTCCTCTACATCGACAAGGTGGAGAGCCGCTACCCGGTGCGGATGTACTCGCGGATCGGCAAGCCGGTGGCCATCACCGTCGCCGCGGTCGCGAAGCTGCTGCTGGCAGATCTGCCCGAGCGCGAGCGCCGGTCGATCGCCGAGCGGCTCGACTACCCCCGCTACACGTCCCGTTCGATCACCGACTCCGCGGCGTTCCTCGCCGAACTGGCGAAGGTGCGCGAGCAGGGCTGGGCCACCGACCTGGGTGGCCACGAGGAGTCCATCAACTGCGTCGGCGCCCCGGTGCGCGGCCCGGACGGGCGCGCCGTGGCCGCCATGTCCGTATCGGCACCCAACGTCGTCGTCAGCGCCGAGGAACTCCTCACCCTTCTCCCGCTGGTGCGGCGCACCGCCGACGCCATCAGCGACGAGTACTCCGGAAAGACCCCATCCACGGAACGGCAGCCATGAGCGAGAAGCCGGCCAAGACGGCCCTCACACCCCCCACCCACACCACTCCGCCCGCGAAGTTCTCGCACGGCGTGCGCAAGGGAAACATCCTCCAGGTCGCGGGGCAGGTCGGCTTCGCGCCCGCCGTCCCGGGCAGGGCGCCGGAGCCGGTGGGCCCGGGGCTGCGTGAACAGACGCTGCGCACCTTCGCCAATGTCGAGGCCATCCTCCAGGAGGGCGGGGCGAGTTGGGAGGACGTGGTGATGATCCGCGTCTACCTGACCGACACCGCGCACTTCGCGGAGTTCAACGAGATCTACAACGAGTACTTCGCGGACCTCACCGAGGCCCCGGCGGCCCGTACGACCGTCTACGTCGGCCTGCCGGCCGGGCTGCTCGTCGAGATCGACGCACTCGCCGTCCTGGGCTGAGCCGGACCGGGCTCCGCCACCGGCAGGGCACCGCCCTGCCGGTCCCCGGCGCGCCGCCGCGAGCGGGCGCCGTACCCCGCATGCCGCACCCCCGCGCTCCCACACGCCACACCCCCACGCGTCCCCGTTCCCCCGAAGAGTCACGGCAGTTGACACAGAAATCCCGAGGTCCACCATGCTGCTCGCATCCGCGCCCGAGAAGGCGCCACCACACACAGGCGGCCTGCTCGCGCTCATAGGCGGCACCCCAGGCCTGCTGACCGTCGCCGCCCTGGGCATCCTGCTGCTGCTGTTCCTGATCATCAAAGTCCGGCTGCAGCCCTTCGTGGCGCTCCTGGGCGTCTCCATAGCCGTCGGCCTCGCCGCCGGGCTCTCCGTGACCGAACTCTTCGGCACCGTGCAGAAGTCCGACGCCGTCTCCCTCATCGAGGACGGCATGGGCGGCATCCTCGGCCACGTGGCCATCATCATCGGGCTCGGCACCATGCTGGGCGCGATACTCGAGGTCAGCGGTGGAGCCGAAGCGCTCTCCAGCCGTCTGCTGGCCCTCTTCGGGGAGAAGCGCGCACCGCTGGCCATGGGCCTCACCGGCCTCATCTTCGGCATCCCGGTCTTCTTCGACGTCGGCATCTTCGTCCTCGCGCCGATCGTCTACGCAGCGGCCAAGCGCTCCGGGAAATCGATCGTCCTCTACGCGATGCCGCTGCTCGCCGGCCTGTCGATGACGCACGCCTTCCTGCCGCCGCACCCCGGGCCGGTGGCGGCCGCGGGACTGCTGAAGGTCGACCTCGGCTGGATCATCCTGATGGGCGTCGTCACCGGCATCCCGGCGGTGCTCGCCGCCTGGGCGTACGCGGCCTGGATCGGCAACCGCCTCTTCGTCGAGGTGCCGCACGACATGGTCGAGGCGGCCGAGGAGGCCAAGGCGGCCGTCGCGGCCGACCAGAAGGCGGCGGGGGTCTCCACCGAGCGGCCCGTCTCGCTCGCCGTGGTGCTCGGCATCATCGGCACCCCGCTCGTGCTGATCCTGCTGGCGACGTTCTCCTCGATCGCGCTCGACCCCTCGACGCTCCGCTCGGTCATCGAGTTCTTCGGGCACCCCTTCGTGGCGCTGACGATCGCGCTGCTGCTGGCGTACTGGCAGCTCGGCCTGAGGCGCGGCTGGTCGCGTCAGTCGCTGGAGACCGTCTCGACGGCCTCGCTGAAGCCGATCGGGAACATCCTGCTCGTCGTCGGGGCGGGCGGGGTCTTCGGTGCGGTGCTGGACGGCAGCGGCGTCGCCCAGGCGCTCGCGGACACCTTCGGCGACGCGGGACTTCCCGTCATCGTGCTGTCCTACCTGCTCTCGCTCGTGCTCCGGGTCGCTCAGGGGTCCGCGACGGTCGCGATCGTCACCACGGCGGGCATCGTGGCTCCGCTGCTGTCCTCCGGTGACTACTCGCAGCCGCACATCGCGCTCGTCATCATGGCGATCTCGGCGGGTTCGATCTTCGCCTCGCACGTCAACGACGGCGGATTCTGGATCGTCTCGAAGTACTTCGGCATCTCGGAGCGGGACACTCTCAAGTCGTGGACGGTGCTGGAGTCCGTCCTGTCGGTGGCCGGCTTCGCCGTGGCGGCGCTGATCAGTCCGTTCGTCTAGACGGATCCCTCGCGACGGCGCCCCCTGGCGGAACATCATCATCCGCTTCTGGGGGCTCCGTTGGGGTCTTGTGGGGGTGCCTCTCCTGCCCAAGAATGCACGGCGTCACCCCCGACGAATCACCGTCACATCGATTCGCTCAAGGAGAGGAACCCCCCACCATGAAAAGACCTCTCGCCGGCATCCTGGCCACGGCGTTCTTCGGAGCCGCGGCCGTCACCGCCGTCGCCCCCGCGCCCGCCTTCGCCGCCGAGGCCTCCAAGGCCTCCAAGGCCGAGGCCGCCAGCAGCGCCGCCGCCGACACTGCCTCCCGGACTGCCGAGAAGGCCGCCGCGCCGGACTTCGCGGGCACGGTCGCGCTGAGCAACTGCTCCGGTTCGCTGGTGAAGATGCCCGAGTCCAAGGCGTCCGACCCCGGGCTCGTGCTCACCAACGGCCACTGCCGCGAGGCGGGCATGCCGGAGCCGGGCCAGGTCATCGTCGACGAGGACGTGAAGCGCAACTTCACGCTGCTCGACGCTCAGGGCGGCGACGCCGGCTCGCTGACCTCCACGAAGATCGCCTACGGGACGATGACGGACACCGACGTCGCACTCTACGAACTCGACGCCACGTACGAGGAGATCAAGAGCGACACGGGCATCGACCCGCTCGAGGTCCAGGCGGAGCACCCGGAGGAGGGCACCGCCATGACGGTGGTCTCCGGGTACTGGAAGGAGACCTTCAGCTGCTCCATCGACGCCTTCGTGCCCGAGCTGCGCGAGGACGGCTGGACCATGAAGGACTCGATCCGCTACACGAAGGAGTGCGAGACCAAGGGCGGCACCTCGGGTTCTCCGGTCATCGACGACTCGTCCGGGAAGATCGTCGGGATCAACAACACCCGTAACGAGGACGGCGAGGAGTGCACCCTCAACAACCCGTGCGAGGTGGACAAGGACGGCAAGGTCACCGTTCACGAGGGGATCGCCTACGGGCAGCAGACCCACACCCTCACCAGCTGCATCGCGGCCGGCAACAAAGTCGACCTGAGCCTGCCTGACTGCAAGCTGCCGAAGCCGTAAGCGCCGGGCCGCCTGTGACGGAGCCCGGCAGCTGCCGGCCGGCGGTGTGGTGCGGCGGCACCATGGCGCCGGCCCGGCGGTGACCTCCGCACACGGCCGAGGACGGACGACGCCCCCCGGACACGCTCTCCGGGGGGGCGTCCTGTGCGAACGGGGAGGCCGGGGACACTCCGCAGCGGCCTGCGGGCTGCCCCGGCGGGGGAGCGGCCGCGGGCCCGGGGCTACGGCAGCCCGTGCACGTGCGGGCCGACCGTGCCCGACCACTTGTTGCCGTTGGCCGCGTCCCAGTTGGTCGACCAGGTCATCGCCCCGCGGATGCCGGGGTACTTCTTCTCCGGCTTGAAGCTCCCGCAGTTGGTGCCCTCGGCGAGGCAGTCCAGGGCGTCCGTCACCACGCCGGGCTCGACGTGGCCCGAGCCCGCGGCGCTCGGTGAGGCGGGTGTGCCGATGCCCACCTGGGAGGGGTCGAGGCCGCCTTCGAGCTGGATGCAGGCGAGTGCCGTCAGGAAGTCGACGCCGCCCTGGGCGTAGGTCTTTCCGTCGCAGCCGTTCATGGAACCGCTGTTGTAGTACTGCATGTTGACGACCGTCAGGTAGTCCTTGATGTTCAGCGCCGTCTTGAAGTACTCGGTCGAGGTGGACTGCATGTCGATGGTCTGCGGGGCCATCGTCACCACGACATCGCTCTTCTTGCTGTGGATGGCGTCCAGCGCCTTGGTCATGTAGGTCGAGTTGAGGCCGTTCTCCAGGTCGATGTCGACTCCGTCGAAGCCGTATTCGTCCATGAGGGAGACGATGCTGTCGGCGAAGGCGCCGGCGGAGGCCTCGTCGGCCACGCTGACGGCGCCCTTCTCGCCGCCCACCGAGACGATGACGGACTTGCCCTCGTCGTGCTTCGCCTTGATGTCGGCCTTGAAGTCGTCCTCCGAGCCGTAGCCGGTCGCCGGGTCCAGCCGGAAGTCCACCTGGCCCGGTGTGCCCGTGGCGTCGGCGAAGGCCACGGCGATGATGTCGTAGTCGTCGGGCAGGTCGGAGAGCTTCTGGGTCGTTGCGCCGTTGTCGAAGTTCTGCCAGTACCCCGTCACGGCGTGCGCGGGTACGGCGGACGCTCCGACGGCCGGAGCCTTGCCGGCCGCCGGTGCTGCGCCCGCGTGGGCGGCACCGGCTGTGAGCAGTCCGCACAGAGTCAGTGCGCCCGCCGTGACGGCGGCGACGACGCGGGGGCGTGCGTAGGAGTGGGACAGGAATCTTGCGCGTGCCACAACTGCCTCCGGAGTGGGGGGAGATGGGGAGGAAAGGTCTCGAACGTGGTGCGCGGGCCCTGCGCTTGACGACAAGATGGTCCAGACCAATTCCCTTGTCAAGGCTTTCGGCGGCTGTCCCAGCTCTTGTGCTGATCGTCCTCGGGATATTGGATGCGCCGGGCAGGACCTCTTGAGGGGACGAGCACGAAGGCGGTCAGTGATGACAACCGAGGACAGCGAGCAGAGCGGAGCATCCGCCTCCACCCCGGACTCGCCCGGCAGGTCTCAGGCGGAGACCCGGCCGCAAGTACGCAAGGCAAGCTGGAAGTTGATCGGCCCCGGCATCGTCGTGGCCGCGACGGGAGTCGGTGCCGGCGACCTGGTCGCCACCCTGATCGCGGGCAGCAAGTTCGGCTACACCCTCCTGTGGGCGGCGGTCATCGGCTGCATCGTCAAGGTCGCGCTCGCCGAGGCGACCGGCCGCTGGCACCTGGCCACCGGCCGCACCATCTTCGAGGGCTGGCGCTCGCTCGGCTCCTGGACCACGGTCTACTTCGCCGTGTACGTCGTGATCTGGGGCTTCGTCTACGGCGGCACGGCCATGTCCTCCGCCGGGCTTCCCCTGGACGCGCTCTTCCCCGGCGTGCTCGACCTCAAGGCGTGGGCGATCATCACCGGCCTCGTGGGCCTCGTCTTCGTCTGGTTCAACCGCTACGCCGTCTTCGAGAAGGTCATGACGGCCATGATCGGCGTCATGTTCGTGGTCGTCGTCTACGTCGCGGTACTCGTCTCGCCCGACATCGGGGCCGCCTTCACCGGGCTGGTGCCGGCCCTGCCGGACGGCTCGGTCTTCTACACCCTCGGCCTGATCGGCGGGGTCGGCGGCACCATCACCATGGCCGCGTACGGGTACTGGGTGAACGCCAAGGGCTGGACCGACAGCAGCTGGATGAAGATGATGCGGCTCGACAACCGCGTCGCCTACATCACCACCGGCGTCTTCGTCGTCGCCATGCTGATCGTCGGCGCCGAGCTGCTGCACTCGGCGAACATCGCGATCGCCGAGGGCGACAAGGGCCTGGCCGACCTCGACAAGGTTCTCGCCGACCGCTTCGGCTCGTTCACCTCCACCCTCTTCCTCGTCGGGTTCTTCGCCACGTCCTTCACGTCGCTGATCGGCGTGTGGCACGGAGTCAGCCTGATGTTCGCCGACTTCGTGGAGCGGCTGCGTGCCTCACGCGCCACAGGCGGCGAGGACGGCGAGGACGGCGAGGACGGCACCGGCGAGAAGGGGGTGCGGGCCGTGGCCGGCGGTCAGCGCGAGCGGTCACTGCCCTTCCGCGCGTACCTGCTGTGGCTGACCTTCCCGCCGATGGCCCTGCTCTGGCTGGAGCAGCCGTTCCTGCTCGTCGTGGTCTACGGCGTGCTCGGCGCGTTCTTCATGCCGTTCCTCGCGCTCACTCTCCTGTGGCTGCTCAACTCGGACCGCACTCCGCGTGAATGGCGCAACGGCATCGTCAGCAACGTGATGCTCTTCGTCTCGGGGATGCTCTTCATCGTGCTGTGCGTGCAGCAGGTCAGGGAGATTCCCTGGTAGGAGGCGCCGAGGACCCGGCACTCGTCCCCGCCCGGGACGAGTGCCGGCCCGCGAGCCGATTGACCTACGGACGGCGCGGGGTATGGAGGTAGAGCGGCAGGGGCCGAAGCTGTTCCGAGGCAGGGCTCCCGCCCGTAAGGTGTGGTGTCGTCAGATCGGCATCGGCGATCGGGAACTCGGGCCGGAAGGGTCCGACTTGGAGCTCGGGGGCGGGGATGACCACTGCAATAGCAGTCACCGGCCACGGCCACATGCTGCCCCCGCCGGACCGGCACACGCCGCGGGCGCATGTCTTCCAGCCGCCGGACGAGCAGCCGTTCGACGTGGCGGTCGCCCAGACGCAGCGGCTGATCGACCAGAACGGTCACCTGATCGTCGTCCACCCCACGACGCTGCCCAAGCCCTTTCTGCACAGGCTCCACGCCATCCGCTCCGTCCTGGAGAGCGACCGGGTCGCCCTGATGCCGACGGCCCTCCCGCCGCTGGGCACGGCAGTCCTCGTACGGCAGTTGAGGCAGCTCTCGCTGTGCGAGTTCAGCCCCGGGGTGCTGGGCGCCTCCGTGCGCCTCCTCGCGCATTACATCTACGCGGGCGCGCTGCTGAGCTCCGTCGCGAAGCTCGACCACCTGCCGCTCTCCTACACGACGGCCGCCAGGTCCTGGAACCCCAAGGCGCAGTTCGCGGTGCTGGCCACGCCCACGCCGCAGCTGGTGCGCACCGACAGCGGCGCGCGGGGCGTGGTCAGGGCCGCGCTCACCGGGCCCCAGTTCCCCACGCATCTCACCTACGCCAACGGCCAGCTCAACTCCGACTGGGTCACCGCCTCCCTCGCCCCGCAGTGGCGCGTCGGCAATGTGCAGGAGGCGTATCTGCCGGGGGAGTCGGCCCGCTGGTGGGGGACCGGCAGGCTCGTCGAGTTCGCCGCCGCGATCCCGGACGTCTCGGTGCTGTACCGGCTGGTCTCCTCGGTGCGACGCGACGAGTGCCACTGGTGCGGCCTCGAACTCATCGGCGACCGCTGCGCGTTCTGCGCGGCGCCCGCGCCGTACGGTGCCGGTTCGCGGAAAGCGGCAGCGGTGCGCCCGGCGCCCGCCCGTGGCCGCTCCGGCTCCTCGCTCTCCTCCCGCTCGGCCGCCGGGTCCGGTTCCGGCTCCGCTTCCGGTTCCTCCTCCGGCACCGCCGGAGACCGCGCGGACAGCTCCCGCAGGGGCTCCGGTCTCGGCACGTTCCTCAAGCAGAGGCACGCGGCCGCCGCCGCACGCTCCGACTCGCACCCCAGTCACGCCGTTGTCGCCGATCCCCGAGGTCTGTAGTCCATGAATTCACGCCAGCGCCGTGGCGTCATCCTGCTGGTCGTCTCCGTCCTGTGCGCCCTCGCGGCGTTCGGGGGCGTGCTGGCGTTCATACGCGACGTGGAGTCGAGGGTCGGCCCCGAGACGACGGCCTACGAGCTCAAGGCGGACGTTCCCCCCTACAAGTCCCTGAACGAGGGGCAGTTCAAGAAGGTGTCCGTACCGAAGCGCTGGCTGCCGGACACCGCGGTAACAGACCTCGACGAGGTGCGCGACAAGGTCGCCGCCAACAAGCTCCGCAAAGGGTCGCTGCTGCAGACGGACATGATCGACCAGCGGCCCGAACTCAAGCCGGGCCAGCAGGAGATCGCCATCATGATCGACGCCGAGACGGGAGTCGCCGGCAAGATCAACCCGGGCAGCCGGGTCAACATATTCGCCACCTTCGAGGGCGAGCAGCAGACCGCGGGCAAGGGCAGGTCACCGAACCAGTCGAAGGTCATCGTCAGTGACGCGAAGGTCATCGACGTCGGGAAACTCACCCCGTTCAAGGAGAACTCCGGCGGGGAGGACCGCTCCCGGCTGAGTGAACGGGACGGGGTCCCCATCACCTTCGCGCTCTCCACGGCGGACGCGCAGCGCGTCGCCTACGCGGAGTCCTTCGCGGAGCACGTCCGGCTCGCTCTCGTGGCACCCGGCGACGGCAACGACATCCCAGAGAGCGACAAGACGTACACGCTCACCGGGGACAAGTGAGGCAGGGAATCAGCCCATGGTCACCCGCATCCAGCCAGCCGTCAGCGACCAGGAAGCAGCCCGGTCGGTCAGCGGTCTGCTCAGCCAGCTCCCGGACAGCGAGCCGGTGCCGGCCGCCGCCGACTCCACCCAACTGCTCGACTCGCTCGCGCGGTTGTCCGAGGGCACCGTGGCGGACCTTCCGGAGGTCGTGCTCGTCCACGAACTCATCCGCCCGATGCCCGCGCTGGAGCTGATCCGTGAGATCGCGCTCCGCTTCCCCGCCGTCGGCGTCATCCTCATCACCCGCGACACCAGCCAGCCGCTGTACTCGGCGGCGATGGACGCCGGGGCGCGCGGCGTCCTCGGGCTCCCCCTCAGTTACGACGATCTGGCCGCGCGGGTCGGCGCCGCCGCCTCATGGGCGGTCGGCGTGCGCAAGCATCTGGGCACCCTGCCCGAGGAGACGGTCGGCCCGGGCGGGACCGTCGTCGCCGTGACGGGAGCGAAGGGAGGCGTCGGCACGACGCTCACCGCCGTCCAACTGGCCCTCGCGGCACAGGCGTCGGGGCGCGGCACGGCCCTCGTGGACATGGATCTTCAGTCCGGGGACGTCTCCTCGTTCCTGGACGTGCAGTTCCGCCGCTCGGCGGCAGACCTCGCGGGCATCGCCGACATCTCCAACCGTGTGCTGCAGGACGCGCTCTTCGCGCACGAGTCGGGGCTCGGGCTGCTGCTCGCCCCCGGAGAGGGCGAGCGCGGCGAGGAGGTCGACGACCGAGCGGCACGGCAGATCATCTCCGCGCTCAAGGCCCGGTACGACATCGTCGTGATCGACTGCGGCACACAGCTCAACGCCGCCAACGCCGCCGCGATCGAGACCGCGGACAACGCGGTGCTGCTGACGACACCTGACGTGATCTCCGTACGGGCGGCCAAGCGCATGGTCCGGATGTGGGACCGGCTTCAGATCCGCAAGGCCGAGGAGACCCTCACCCTCGTCAACCGGACCTCGCGCTTCACCGAGATCCACCCGGGGCTCGTCGCCCGCATCGTCGGCACGTCCGTGGCCGGGACGACGATTCCCGCCGGCTACAAGGAACTTCACGGCGCCGTCGACGCCGGACGCATCCAGGACCTCGACGCCAAGAGCTCGGTGAAGCAGGCACTGTGGTCGTTCGCGGCCGAACTGGGCCTCGTCACGCCGGCGGAGGCCGGCAGCAGCGGCGGCGGCAAGCACAGTGCCAAGGCGGTGAAGGGCCACAGCGGACAGTCCAAGCAGGCGTTGTCCGACTCCGCCTCCGAGCCGGAGGGGCGCGCGCTGCCCCCGGGCGGTCCGGGGAGTTCCCAGGTCCAGGCGGTGCAGGGAAACCAGGGAGCCGAGGGCCGGCCGGACCAGGCCGGCCGCGCGGCGCCACGTCCCCCGGCGACTCCGCCCGCCCCCTTTCCCCCGCCGCGCACCCCTCAGGCAAGGCAGGGCGGCGCCCCGGCGAACGGTCCGCAGGCCCTGCCGCCCGGCACGTCGGGCGGCAACCACGTCATGCCCGGAGAGGCGCCGGCGGCTCCCGCGGGCAACGAGTACCGCGACCACCGCAGGCCGCACGAGCCCAACAGCGCGGCGCCCTTCCACACCCGTACCCGCGTGGGGCCGGTGGGCCCCGAGATCGGGCACGTCCCGGGAGGACGGCCGGCCCGACAGCCGGCCGACGACCTCGACGACGAGGGCGAGACGAGCGTGTGGGGCGACAAGGGCTCCGTGACCGTGGAGTTCGCGGGAATGGCGCCGATCGTGCTCGCCGTCCTGGCCGTCCTGTGGCAGTGCGTCCTCGTCGGCTACACGTTCTCGCTCGCCGGAAACGCCGCCGACGAGGCGGCACGCGCCGCGACGGCGGCCGCGCTCGGCGGCGACCCGGAGGGCGCCTGCGAGTCCGCGGCGACCAAGCACCTGCCCGCCGAGTGGCGGGAGAACTCGTCGGTGAGCTGCCGTCTCGACGGCCACCTGTGGAAGGCGGACGTCGACCTGTCGGCGCCCGTCCTCTTCCCCGGCGCGGGGAAGCTTCCCTTCAGTATCAGCGGCACCGCCGGCGCCGCGGAGGAGGGGAAGTGAGCACCGCATGAGACGCACGGCACCGGCGGCAGCAACGCCCCCGACGGCACCGACACCGGCACTTGCCCCGGCACCGGCATCGGCACCTGCCCCGGTACGGGCGCGGGCGCGGGCGGCGCGAATCCTGCGTCCGCGGGCCGCCGGTGTGAGGGGCGGGGAGCGTGAACGCGGTGCGTCCAGCCTGGAGTTGGCAGGCATGATGCCGCTGCTCCTGCTGGTGGCCATGGGCGCGATCCAGCTCGGCGTCGCGGGCTACACCATCCAGCAGGCCGGCACCGGTGCCCGCGCCGCCGCCCGCATCGCGAGCCAGGAGGACATCGCCGAGGACTACGCGGCTACCGGCAAGGCGGCCATGTCCAAGTGGACGGCCTCCCGCGCCAGTTTCGACCTCGGAGAGGGAGAGGACGAGGTGCGGGTGACCACCAACGTCACCATTCCGTCCGTGGTGCCCGGCGTCGACGACTTCGGCGACGCGACCCGCTCCGCGACCATGCCGCGCGACTGACCATCGCGAACGCACAGAGAGGAGGCCGGAGTTGAGTCTGCGGGCCCGTATGACCACGCCTGAGTCCCGGACGCGCACCGGGGCCGCGGCCGACGGCGGCACCGCCCACATGGTGTCCGCCTACCGCACGAAGCTCCTCGAAGAGATAGACCTCGCGGAGATGTCCGCCCTTCCCTCGCAGGAGCGCAGGGCCCGCCTGGAGCGGGTGCTGGGACACCTCATCAGCCGCGAGGGTCCCGTACTGTCCACGGCCGACCGGGAGTTGCTCATCCGGCGCGTCGTGGACGAGGCTCTCGGGCTCGGTGTGCTCGAACCACTGCTGGAGGACGCCTCCATCACGGAGATCATGGTCAACGGGCCGGATCAGGTCTTCGTCGAGCGGGCGGGCCACGTCGAGCAGGTGCCGGTCCGATTCGCCTCCGAAGAGCAGCTGATGCAGACCATCGAGCGCATCGTTTCGACCGTCAACAGGCGTGTGGACGAGTCGAATCCGATGGTCGACGCCCGGCTGCCCTCCGGCGAGCGCGTCAACGTCATCGTCCCGCCGCTGTCCCTCACCGGCCCGACCCTCACCATCCGCCGCTTCCCCCGCGCCTACGCGCTGCACGAACTGATCGCGATGGGCACGCTCGACGAGCACATGGTGGCGCTGCTGTCGGGCTTCATCCGCGCTCGCTTCAACGTGATCGTCTCGGGAGGAACGGGCAGCGGAAAGACGACCCTGCTCAACGCGCTCTCCGGGCTCATCCCTGACCACGAGCGCATCATCACCGTCGAGGACGCGGCCGAACTCCAGCTCCAGCAGCGGCACATCATCCGGCTGGAGACGAGGCCGCCCAACGTCGAGGGCCGGGGCCAGGTCACCGTCCGCGACCTGGTACGCAACTCGCTGCGCATGCGGCCCGACCGGATCATCGTCGGAGAGGTGCGCGGCGGGGAGACGCTCGACATGCTCCAGGCCATGTCCACGGGGCACGACGGTTCCCTGGCGACCGTGCACGCCAACAGCGCCGAGGACGCGCTGATGCGCCTTCAGACCCTGGCCTCCATGTCGGAGGTCGAGATCCCCTTCGAGGCGCTGCAGGACCAGATCAACTCCGCCGTGGACGTGATCATCCAGCTTGCGCGCTTCCCCGACGGCTCGCGGAAGGTCGTGGAGATCGTTCTTCTCGCCTCGCACGGACGCGAGGTCTTCCGCATCGCCTCGGTCGCCCGGTTCGACGCCGAGCCCATGTCCTCGGACGGCAAGGTGCACGGGAGCTTCCAGCATCTGCCCGTCCCGAGGCGTGCCGCCAACCGCCTCCACATGGTGAGTGAGCCCGTGCCGCCGACCTTCGGAGTCGCGGACGACGCCGGCCAACTGGCAACGAGGGAGGCGGTGTAGAGGGCCCCGGAGCCACCGGAGCGCCACCGGGAGACACGGAACACGGCACGCAGGCACGCGAACCGCGAACCGCGCACCGCGACCGCATGCGGAACCCGCACGCACGCAGAACTGCACGCACGAACCGCACGCACGAACCGCACGCACGAACCGCACGCTCGCAGGACCATCACCGCACCCAGGACGGACCACAGGACCCAGGACCACGTCATGGACACCACCGCACAACTCGCGCTCGGCGCCTTCCTGCTGGCCGGCGCGCTCGCCGTCGCCGCGGTCATGGCGTTCGCGTCGGGGCGCGCACAGAACAAGGAGCTCCTCGAGCGCCTCGCCGAGGAATCCGCGGGCCGCGAACTGCCGCCCGGCCGGCGCCGTGTCTTCACCGGTGTGGACAAGCGGCTGCGCCGCACCCGGCTGGGCGGCCGAGTGCAGAGCGGACTGGCCGCGACCGGACTCGACATCACGCCGGGGGAGTTCACGGTCTACGTCGGCGTCGTCGTCGCCGGCCTGTGGCTCGTCGCCGCGTCCGTCCTCGCGCCCTTCTTCGGGCCGATCGCCGCGATCCTGGGCGTGCTGGCCGCGAGTGCCTTCCTCGGTCACCAACGCCAGCGCCGCACCGAGCAGTTCATCAGCCAGCTCCCTGAGCTTTCGCGCATCCTCGCCAACGCCACCTCGGCGGGGCTCGCGCTGCGCACAGCGCTCGGCATGGCCGCGGACGAGCTGGAGGCCCCGGCGGGAGAGGAACTCACTCTCGTCAACAATCAGCTGGCCGTCGGCCGCTCCGTCGAGGACGCCCTGAACGAACTCGCCGAGCGCCTCCCGTCGCGTGAACTCGTCGTCCTCGTCACGACGCTGGTCCTCGCCAACCGCGCGGGCGGCACTCTTGTGGCGTCGCTGCGCAACCTCACCGACACCCTCGAGGAGCGCAAGGAGACCCGCCGCGAAGTGCGCACCATGCTCGCCGAAGTGAATGCGACCGCCTTCACGGTGCCCGTGCTGGGTCTCGGCGCGATGCTGATGATGAACTCGATGATGCCGGGCGCTCTCGCCCGCGTCACGGGGTCGGCGGTCGGCCAGCTCGCGATCGTCGGGGCCGTCGGCCTCTTCGCCACGGGCTTCTTCGTCATCCGCCGCCTCGGCAAGATCGAGATCTGAGGAGGAGTCCCGTGAGCGCAGTTCTGCCCTTCCTCCTCGCCGCCGCCGTCGGCCTCGCCGTGTACGGGGCCATCGCGGGCATACGCATGTACCGCGCCCAGATCGAGCTGCCGAGCGACCTCGCCGTCGCGCTCGAGGTCGGCGCGACGCGAACGACGGCCCGCGAGGCGGCGGTCGACCGTCTCGGCATGCCCCTCGCGCCGCTCGTGCTGCGTCTGATGGGCGAGGAGCGCGTCAACGCCAAGCGCCGCAAGATCGACCGGGCCGGCAACCCGGGCGGCCTGACCATCCACCGCTACGCCGCGCGCCGCGCCGCGTACGGAGTCTTCGGCGTCGTCATGGCGATCGTCGGATTCGCCGCCGACAGCTGGCTGTTCGCGTTCATCGTGCTCGCCTTCGGCTTCACGGCCGCCGAGCTGGGAATCCGGCAGGCCGTCCGCGACCGCAGGCGCGTCATCGAGCGGACTCTCCCCGACTTCCTCGACGTTCTCGCCGTCGTCGTCTCCGCGGGACTCAGCTTCCGCCAGGCGCTGGAACGCGTCGCCGAGCACTACGAGGGCCCATGGGCCGACGAACTGCGCATCACGCTGCGGCAGATGGACCTCGGCGTCAGCCGCCGGGCCGCCTTCGACGAGCTGCGCAAGCGCAACGACAGCGAGCAGGTCGACCAGTTCGTCACCGCCCTCCAGCAGGGCGAGGAACTCGGCGCGCCCATCGCGGACACGCTCATCCAGATCGCGACGGACATGCGGCGCACCGACGCGCAGAACGCCCGGCGGCAGGCCGCCAAGACGGTGCCGAAGGCGACGATGACGACCATCGCCTTCCTGCTGCCGGGGACGCTGCTGCTGATCGTGGCCACGTTCCTGCTCGGGTCGGACACCGACTTCGGTTCCGTACTGAACGGGTGACGTGATGACAGCCCAACGGCCGGGCGCCACAAGCGATTCCGCCAAACTCCACAGGCGTTCCGCTCACCCCTTAATCGGAGGCGGCCGATGTGGCACAGTCTGCATTCGGACAACAACAGCGGGCGACGCAGCGGAGGGGAAGCCGGAATGACTGGTCGTCGGCTCGTCACCGCCCTGCCCGGCCTCCGCCGCGCGGCGGCCCGTTTCACCGGCGTCAGGACTGTGCAGAACTACAGCAGACAGGCCGGGGGCGTGCCGTCGCGTCCCGACCCGGCCATCAGCGAAGGAGATCGTGATGTCGAAGGCCATGCTCCACTGGCGCCACCGCGTCGTGGACAGACTGCACGGGCGATGGTCGGACAGAGGCGCGGGGGCGATCGAATACGCGGGCATCGTGATCATCGTCGCCGGAATCATCCTGGCGATCCGGGGACTCGGGCTGGACACCGCCATCTCCGGTGCAATCGCGAAGGCGGTCAACAGCATCCTGTAGCCGGGCGACTGAGCAGACGCTACGGGGCCGGGGACGAGGGGGCCACGGTCATCCTCTACGGCGCCGTGATCGCCGGCCTGCTCTTCCTCGCCTTCGCCTTCTTCGCCGTCGCCCAGGCGGGGACGGTCCGCAACGGAGGGCAGTCGGCGGCGGACGCCGCCGCGATCGCCGCGGCACAGGACGACCGGGACGAGCTCTTCGAGGACTTCCTCGACGCGATCCTCGAGGGCAAGTCCCTGGAGGACATCCTCGACGGTCTGGGCTCCCTCTTCGGTGACGGCTGCGGCGAGGCCGACCACTTCGCCGACCGCAACCGCTCGGACGTCATCAGCTGCGACGCCGTCACCGCGGAAGGCCACAACGGGTACACGGTGAAGGTCCGCACCCGATTCGACACCGGTGACACGATCGTCCCCGGCGCCGACAACAAGAAGGCCGAGGCCGGCGCGACCGCCGTCATCAAGCCCCGGTGCGAGCTCAAGGACGACGGCAAGCTGATCGAAATCACGTGTGACGGCGAGGACTTGACCATCGACCCGGACGATCTCGACCTCGAGCTGAGACCGTCGGATCTGTTCTCGGTGGTGCTGGTCGATTGAGTCGCCGACGACGAACAGGGGACGAGCTATCCATGACCATTCGGCGCGCCTTCAGAGCCCGTGGACGGACGACCGCGCTGGCGGTCACCACCGGCCTGGTGCTCGCAGTGGCCGGTTGCAGCAGCGGGGACGACGGCGGGGACGAGGGCAAGAAGCCGGACGGCGCCTCCCAGGAGGACGGCAAGGGCGGCGGCTCGGACGGCACCGGCGAAGTGCTCGCCCAGGTGAAGGGCGGCAAGGGTGGAAACTTCACCCTGACCATCAATTCCGCTCAGCGCGACGACTCCGGATTCACCACGTTCAAGGGGACGTTGAAGAACGAGGGCCCGTCGGTCGTCGTCCTGCCCGGATGGGCCAGCGAGGAGTCCGAACTCAAGAACAACGGGCTCTCCATGGCCGGGGCGACGATGGTCGACAAGAAGGGCAAGAAGCGCTACTTCATCCTCCGCGACACCAACGGGCACTGCCTGTGCACCAGATTCACGGGCGGTCTCGACCAGGGCGAGACGTCCGAGTGGTACGCCCAGTTCCCCGCTCCGCCCGCGTCGACCACGTCGGTGGACTTCCAGGTGGCGGACATGCCCAGCGCCAGCGTGAAGCTGTCAGGTGAGTGACGAGATGAGACCCCCCGCCGCGCACGTGCTGCGCACCGTCCTGTGCACCTCCGCCTCGGCCGTGCTGCTGACGACGTTCTGCGCGAGCGGCGCCCGGGCCGACGACCCGACGCCGAAACCGACGGTCAAGGTCCCCAGCGGGCCGACGTCCCTGCCCGGCGCGGACGATCCCACGACCATCCCCACCACCGCTCCCTCCCTTCCCGGGGAGGGAGGCGCGCCGGCACCGGACTACAGCGAACCGCCGGACAACATCGGGGACTCCAAGCCGCCGGTGAAGGTCGACCCGCAGGCCGCCGGGCTCAAGCTCGCCGACGGGGCGAAGCTCGCGCCGTCGCGAGTGCTCGACATCAAGTTCGTCACCGAGGACCTGAGCGGTGAGGAACGCCGCGAAGACAGCACGGAGAAGACGAAGTTCACGCTCCAGGCCGAGGTGCTCTTCCCGAAGGACAGCTCGAAGCTCGACAGCGGCGCCCGGTCACGCATCCAGGAGATCGCCGACGAGATCGGCTCGCAGCAGGCGAAGGAGATCAACGTCTTCGGCTTCACCGACGACCTGGGTTCCTACGAGCACGGGAAGACGCTCTCGAAGAAGCGGGCCGACGCCGTGCAGAAGGCGCTGGCCGAGGAGTTGAACTCTTCGATCGCCTTCAACGTGCGCGGCTACAGCGAGGATTACCCGATCGCGGAGAACAGCAGCGAGGAGGGCCGGAAGAAGAACCGACGCGTCGAGGTGTCATTCCCCCGTCAGGACTGAGCACGGGGGCCGCGGAACGTCTCGGCGTCATGCCCGCCGGGGCCCGCTCCGGCCGGATTCGAGAGTGCGGGGCCGGGGTCCGTACGCTGGCGGCCGGTCGGCCGCCGGAGGGCGGCCGGTGGGCCCGGCGCCGAAGGGGCGCCCGGCCCGTGCGGGGACGCGGGGCTCAGGCCGCTCGCGTGACCGCCGCCTGGACGGCGCGCCTCCAGTCCGTACGCAGACGGTCCAGCTCCGCGAGGTCAGCCTGGGACCAGATCGTACGGCCGGAGACATACTCCCGGATCGCCTCGTTGGCCTGGGCGATTGTCTGACCGTCGGCAACTGGTGGCTGGGAAGTGGACATGGGTAAAGACTAGGGCCTCCCACTGACAGCCTCGACCAAATAGTGGGCGATTTAGGTCACGTGACGCCAACTCAGCTCATGTAAACCCCTCATGGGGCGAGGCGCGACGACTGTCCCGTAACCGCCCTGACCGGCGCCTTCACCGCAAGGATCATGCCGGCGCGGGCGTCACGCGCGGGCACTCTCCCCCCGGGAACCGGCCCCGGCCGTGAGGCATGCCTCACCGGGACGTCAGGCGAACGACGCGGAAAGACGAGAAGCGGGCAGCCGAACCAGCGGAACCGGCGGAGGAGACGGAGCCGGCGCCCCCGGAGCCCGCGCCTCTGCCACGGTTCCCGGCCCCGGCCCCGGCCCCGGCCCCGGCCCCGGCCCCGCGTCAAGTCGGCGTGCGTCGCGGAGGTCGCCCTTCGGGGTACTGCGTATCGGCGCCCTCACCGGTGCGGACTCCCCGGAAGGCTTGCGTGCAGGCCCCGACAGGCCCGCCCCGGCCACGGAATGTCCTCCGGGCCAGGCGGTTCGTACCGGGCCGGACCCGCGGCAGGCGCTAGGGTGGGAACCCCCCCTCGGGCCGGTCCGTATCCCCCCACGGACCGGCCCGCTTTACGTTCCGGGCCCACTCTCCGCCCCACTGCCCGGTCGGGCGGTGCCCTGGCGCCGGGTGGGTGCGGGGCGCGCGGGCCGCGTCAGCTCTCGCTGCTCCGGGCCCAGATGTTGGTGCCGGGCTCGGAGACGGCGTACGAGTCGATCTCCCGCAGCTCCTCGTCGGTGAGCTCCGGTCCCTCCAGTGCCGCCACGTTCGCCTCCAGTTGCCGCACGCTGCTGGCGCCGATGAGGGCCGACGTCATGCGCGGATCGCGCAGCACCCACCGCAGAGCCAGCTGCGCGAGCGACTGGCCGCGCTGCGCCGCGATGTCGTTCAGCCCGCGCAGCCGCCGCAGTACCTCCGCCGTCAGCAGGCCCGGGTCCAGGGACGTGCCCTTCGAGGCGCGTGAACCCTCGGGGACCCCTTGGAGGTACTTGTCGGTGAGCAAACCCTGCGCGAGCGGCGCGAAGGAGATGCAGCCCATGCCCTCCGACTCCAGGGTGCCGAGCAGCCCGTCCTCCTCCGTCCACCGGTTGAGCATCGAGTACGAGGGCTGGTGGATCAGCGGACGCACGCCCATCTCCCGCAGCAGGGCCGCGGCTTCGCGCGTGCGCCGGGAGTTGTAGGAGGAGATGCCGGCGTACAGGGCCTTCCCCTGCCGCACGGCGGTGGCGAGCGCCCCCATCGTCTCCTCCAGCGGCGTCTCCGGATCGAAGCGGTGGGAGTAGAAGATGTCGACGTAGTCCAGGCCCATGCGTCCCAGGGAGGCGTCCAGCGACGAGAGCAGATACTTGCGTGAACCCCAGTCGCCGTAGGGGCCGGGGTGCATCGGGTAGCCCGCCTTGGTCGATATGACGAGCTCATCCCGGTACGGCCGGAAGTCCTGGTCCATCAGCTTGCCGAAGTTCAGCTCCGCGGAGCCGGGCGGCGGACCGTAGTTGTTGGCGAGGTCGAAGTGGGTCACGCCGAGGTCGAAGGCACGGCGCAGGATCGCGCGCTGCGTCTCCAGCGGACGGTCGTCGCCGAAGTTGTGCCACAGGCCCAGCGAGACGGCCGGGAGCTTCAGCCCGGAGCGGCCGGTACGCCGGTACTCCATGGAGTCGTAGCGGGCGTCGTCCGCGCGGTGCGGGTGCAGGGAGGAGTCGTCCGTCATGGCCCCTTCCTATCAGCAGGGCGGATTGCCGAGGGCGGGAGCAGCCCGGCTTCATCCAGGGGCTTCACCCGCAGTAAGGTGCAATGGTCCCGGACTCGCCGAAGGAGGGGCTGGTCATTTACAACAAGCTTCGCAACCTGGTGTACAGGCTCTACGCCCGCCGGGTGGAGTACCGCCTCGACACCGACCAGGTGCCCAAGCACATCGGTGTGATCCTGGACGGCAACCGGCGCTGGGCCCGGGCCTCGGGCGGCACGACGGAGCAGGGCCATCAGGCGGGCGCGGAGAAGATCCGCGAACTGCTCGGATGGTGCGAGGAGACGGACGTCAAGGTCGTCACGCTGTGGCTGCTCTCCACGGACAATCTCAACCGCGCCGAGAACGAGCTCCTGCCGCTGCTCGGCATCATCGAGGACACCGTGCGGGACCTTGCCGACGACGGCCGCTGGCGCGTCCACCACGTCGGCCAGCTGGACCTGCTCCCCGACCGTACGCAGCAGGTGCTGAAGAAGGCCGAGGAGAAGGCCGGCGACGTGGACGGGGTGCTGGTGAACGTGGCTGTCGGCTACGGCGGCCGCCAGGAGATCACCGACGCCGTCCGCTCGCTGCTCTCGGACCGGGCCGCCGGCGGTGCGAGCCTGGGGGAGCTGGCGGAGACGCTGACCGTCGAGGACATCTCCGAGCACCTCTACACCCGTGGCCAGCCCGACCCGGACCTGGTCATCCGCACCAGCGGCGAGCAGCGGCTGTCGGGTTTCATGCTCTGGCAGAGCGCCCACTCGGAGTACTACTTCTGCGAAGTTTTCTGGCCGGCCTTCCGCAAGGTCGATTTCCTGCGTGCCCTGCGTGATTACGCGGCCCGGCACCGGCGCTACGGGAACTGACACGAGCCCCTCGGAGCCCCGGTGCGCGGCAGCTCTGAGGGTCGCGTCGCCCGGCGTGCGAGCGCGTTTTCGCCGGTGAGCAGGGCCGGTGTCCCCGGTACGGGTCCCCGGGATCACCCTGGCGGGGCGCTCCGCCTGTGCCATTGCATGCTTGCGCTCACCCAGGGGAATATCCCCTCATGGCTGGGTGCCCTCCACAGGCCCCCGCCGCCGGGAGGCCCGATTGCAGACCACGGACCGCCGCAGGACTTCTGCGGCGACTGGGATGTCGCGGAGGGCCGGTGCACGGCCCGCTCCGCGCGGGTCCGGACCGGTCTCTTCCCTTGCGACGCCGTCGCACCCCGACCTCTTCCGAGGGGGTTCGTCCACCCGTGGTGACAAGCAAGAAGCGCAACGAAGCCGACCGGCGCACGTATGTCATCGACACCAGCGTGCTGCTCGCAGACCCGATGGCGATGGACCGTTTCGAGGAGCACGAAATCGTGCTGCCCGTCGTCGTCGTGACCGAGTTGGAGGCAAAGCGGCATCACCCGGAGCTCGGCTACTTCGCCCGGCAGGCGCTGAGGAGGCTGGATGAATACCGCGTCAAGTACGGCCGCCTGGACGCCCCCATTCCGATCGGCGACGTGGGCGGCTCGCTCCGCGTCGAACTGAACCATTCGGACCCGGGGGTCCTGCCCGCCGGTTTCCGGCTGGGGGACAACGACTCCCGGATCCTCGCCGTGGCGAGGAACCTCCAGGCAGAGGGGTTCGACGTCACCGTCGTCTCCAAGGATCTGCCGCTGCGCATCAAGGCCTCGTCCGTCGGACTCCACGCGGAGGAGTACCGCGCGGAGCTGGCGATCACGGAGTCCGGCTGGACCGGCATGTCCGAGCTGACACTGCCGGGGGAGGAGATCGACGAACTCTTCGCCGCCGAGAGCGTTTTCGTGGCGGAGGCCGCCGAACTCCCCGTCCACACGGGCCTGGTGCTCCACTCGGAGAAGGGGAAGGCGCTGGGGCGGGTCACGCCGCAGGGCCGGATCAAGCTTGTGCGGGGTGACCGCGAGGCGTTCGGCATCAAGGGCCGCAGCGCCGAGCAGCGCATCGCTCTGGACATGCTGCTGGACCCCGAGGTCGGCATCATCTCGATGGGAGGCCGCGCCGGTACGGGCAAGAGTGCGCTCGCGCTCTGCGCCGGGCTGGAGGCGGTGCTGGAGCGCCGCCAGCACCGGAAGGTGATGGTCTTCCGTCCGCTGTACGCGGTCGGTGGCCAGGACCTCGGCTATCTGCCGGGCACCGAGGCCGAGAAGATGAACCCGTGGGCGCAGGCCGTCTTCGACACGCTCTCGGCGGTCACCAGCCGGGAGGTGATCGAGGAGGTCGTGGAGCGGGGCATGCTGGAGGTGCTGCCGCTGACGCACATCCGAGGCCGGTCGCTGCACGACGCGTTCGTGATCGTCGACGAGGCGCAGTCGCTGGAGCGGAACGTGCTCCTGACCGTCCTCTCGCGGATCGGCGCCGGTTCGCGGGTCGTTCTCACCCATGACGTCGCACAGCGGGACAATCTGCGCGTCGGCAGGTACGACGGAGTCGTCGCCGTGGTGGAGAAGTTGAAGGGTCACCCGCTCTTCTCGCACATCACGCTCAGCAGGTCCGAAAGGTCCCCGATCGCTGCGCTTGTGACCGAGATGCTCGAAGAGGCCCACATCTGAGGGGAGTTCCCCGGTTTGACGGGTGCCGTGCGCCGGCCGTCCTCAAGGGCGGTCGGCGTCAGCGCTGTTCAGGGGCCTGTCCTTCATCATTCCCTCGTTCGGGGGACGATGAAGCCGAGGCAGACTAGCCTCCGGGGTGGCCGCGCGCGAGTCTTTCCGGGCAATGTGACAGGCAAACCAGGTGTGACCTATCCCACTCAACGTGGAATTGCCTCAGCCCACTCGCGTCCGGCAGGGTGTGGTTCCTGTCAGGCCCCGCATACGGCACACCGGCACCAGCGATGGTGCTGCACCACAGAGCGGTACAGAACTGAAAAGCAGTCACGCCGTATGCCGCCCGAAGAACCACGCGGCCCTCCCCGCCCAAGGAGGGTCCACGGGCCCGTATCTCCGGTGACCACGTTCTGCGGAGGTCAGTGCCAGGGGCACGATCGGCGCCCGCGAGGTCACTCGAGCGGGCACGTTGGAAGGAAACCGTGTGACTCGGATCTCCGTCCGGGGATTCGCAGTGGCGTCCGCCACCGCGGTCACCACCGTCGGCGCTGTCGTCGGTGTGGCCTCCGGAAGTCAGCAGGGTCAGACGACGAACGATGTCGAGGCCACCGCCGCTGACTCGACGCTCCTCGAAGACATACCGGCGGGTCAGCAGGCCCGGGTACAGACCGCTTCCCTGACGCAGCAGGCGGACACCGCGCACGCGGAGGCGAGGAAGGCCGCCGAGGAAGCAGCGCGCAAGCAGGCAGCCGAGGACGCAGCAGCCAAGAAGGCGGCAGCGGAGAAGGCGGCCAAGGAGCGCGAGGCGAAGGCCGCCGCGAGCCGTTCGGCCGCCCGCGCCGACGCAGGCGACTTCCCCGCTCAGGCCTCTTACTCGATCGGCGAAGTCAAGTCGATGGCCCAGAAGATCGTCGGCAGCGGCGACTTCCAGTGCTTCTCGAACATCGTCGAGCGCGAGTCCGGCTGGAACTACCGTGCCAGCAACGCCTCTTCGGGCGCCTACGGGTTGGTCCAGGCGCTGCCGGGCTCGAAGATGGCCTCGGCCGGAGCCGACTGGCAAACCAACCCCGCCACCCAGATAAAGTGGGGCCTGAACTACATGAACGACCGGTACGGCAGCCCCTGCGGTGCCTGGGACTTCTGGCAGGCCAACAACTGGTACTGACCGGAACGGCCGTTGCGGCCCGGCGCTGAGCCGTACAACTTCACAAGCTTCGCCGCTCACCCCCGTCCCGGGCCCGGGACGGGGGTGAGCGCTTGCCGTGACCGGGTGGTGAACATCATCGGGCTCCCGTCCCGGAAGCAACCTTCACGCCGGTAACGTCGTCACTCAACGGCAGCGGGTCATTGCCCGGGGGCGGAGGAAGCGGATGACGAGCAGGGTGGACAGGCTCCGGGACAGCGTGGCGCGCATGGCGTCACGCATCGCCGAACGGCGCGAGGAGCAGCTGGCGAAGGAACGGGCGCGAACCAGCCCCGGGGGCGGGCCGGACCCGAGGCCGGAGATTCCCTCTGCACCGGCGCCGGCGGGACCGCCCGCCACACCCCCGGAACGTCCGGCGGGCACGGGGGGCAGCAGGCCCGCGCCTGCAACGGCGGTGCCCTGGGGCATGCGCGTCGCGGCCGAGGCGGGGTGGCGGCTGCTGGTTCTCGCGGGTGTCGTGTGGGTGCTGATACAGGTGATCAGCTCGATCAGCCTGCTCGTGCTCTCGTTCTCCGCCGGGCTGCTCGTGACCGCGCTGCTCCAGCCGACGGTCGCCCGGCTCAAGCGTCACGGCGTCGCGCGCGGGTTCGCCACCGCGATCACCTTCATCACCGGCTTCGTCGTGATGGGCCTCATCGGCTGGTTCGTGGTCTGGCAGGTCACGGAGAACCTGCCCACCCTCACCGAGCGGGTGCAGGACGCCATCGAGGAGGGGAAGCGCTGGGCGATCCAGGGCCCGTTCCACGTGTCCGAGGACCAGGTGAACAACGTCGCCGAGAACCTGAGCCAGTGGCTGGGGGACAACAGCCAGGAGGTTACCTCCGCCGGGCTCACCGGCGTCACCGTCCTGCTGGAGTTCCTCTCCGGCGCGGTGCTGACGATGTTCATCACTCTCTTCCTGCTCTACGACGGGCGCGGCATCTGGGGGTGGTTCCTCAAGCTGGTGCCGCGCGGAGCACGTGAGGGCGTCGCGGGCGCCGGTCCGCAGGCTTGGGTCACGCTGACCGGATACGTACGCGGGACCGTGATCGTCGCTCTCATCGACGCGATCTTCATCGGTGTCGGCATCTACATCCTCGAGGTGCCGCTTGCGGTGCCGCTCGCCGTCCTGATCTTCATCTTCGCGTTCGTGCCGATCGTCGGTGCCGTCGTCTCGGGGGCATTGGCGGTACTGGTCGCGTTCGTCACCAACGGACCCCTCACGGGTCTGCTCGTACTCGGTGTGGTGCTCCTCGTGCAGCAGATCGAGAGTCACGTCCTTCAGCCCTTCATCCTTGGCCGGCTGGTGCGGGTGCATCCGCTGGCGGTGGTGCTCGCGGTCACCGGCGGCAGCCTCATCGCGGGGATTCCCGGGGCGGTCGTCGCCGTGCCTCTCGTCGCGGTGCTCAACACGGCGACCAGCTATCTGCGGGCGTACTCCGAGGCTCAGGCCGCGGGCACGCCGCTTCCAGCCGCGGGCGGACCGCCGGGGCCGGGCGTCGCGGCCGGTGGCGGGCCGGGCGGTGCCGGGCCGGGCGACGGCGGCGGCGGTGCAGAAGGCGGCGACGTCGCCGGAACGGAAAAGCCGGGCACCGGCAGGACCGAAAAGGGCAAGGGCAAGGCCGGCAGGGCAGGGCGCGGTACGGGTGCCGCGACGGAGCCGGGCGCACCTCCCACGGAGTCCGCGGACGGGCCGCCGCCACCGGAGTCCGGCCCGGGCAACGGGGAGCCGGACGGTCCCGACCGGCCGCAGAAGTAGGCCGGTGCCCGGGACCGCGGACGCAGCGCCGGGCACCCGCGGTGGCGGCGCCGGGCCTCCCGCGTATCGCTGAACCGCCGCCGTGCGGGCGGCCGTCGGGGTGCGGCGGGAGGTTCCGTGCGGGCCCTCCGCTTCGGTACGGATGCGGCGGACGTGCCGCCCGGCCCCGGCTTCTCTCTCTCGGCGCCGCCCGGCCCTGGCTTGTCCCTCGGCGCCGCCCGGCCCTGGCTTGTCCCTCCGTGTCGCCCGGCCCGGCTTCTCCCTCCGCGCCGCCGGTCTCCCGCCCGCCGCTCTGCCGGGATCTCCCTCCGTGCCGGGCCGGTTCAGTACGGCGCCTTCCGCCGCTCCATGTACCGCTTCAGCCGGTGGTGGTCCGCGGCGTCCCAGCCGTCGGGCGGTGCGACGGCGGTCCACGCCTCGACCGAGCCGGTGCCGTAGCGGTGTCCGTGCGGGGCGTCGACGTCGTACGAGACGGCCAGGTCGACCGTCGTCTGCCAGAAGGTGACGAAGGGGAACCAGCGGACCTCGTCCGTGATGTCCGGACCCAGGGGTTCGCGTAGCCACCGCGGCCGCTCTATCGCCAGGTCCCAGGACCACCACACGATCGGGTCGGAGGCGTTCTGGAGATGGACCACCCGCGGCTTCTGCCACGGGCCACGCGGGCGGGTCAGGTCCTTCGCAGGCCACTGCGCGAAGCGGAAGTTCCTGCCTCCCTCGTACTGCGGCCGCCACACGGGGCTGCCGGCGTCGCGGTGGGCGGTGATCTCCTTGCGGATCGGTGAGTACCCGGGTGTGCCTGCCAGTACGGCGCCGTCCACCTTCGAGAGCAGATCGCCGGGGCCGTCGAAAGCCGCCTCGATGCCGTACGCGCCCAGGCTCTCGCCGAAGACGACAAGCCGGGGACGGCCGGCTGCCGGCTCCTCCAGCCAGCGCGCCCGCACGGCCTTCACCAGCGCCCGCGTGGCCCGTCCGGCCTGCTCCTTGTCGACGACGAAGGACAGCCAACTCGGCAGGTAGGAGTACTGCATCGCGACGATGGCCGTGTCGCCGCCGTGCAGATACTCCAGCGGCTCGGCGTCGGTCGAGTTGACCCAGCCCATGCCGGTCGTGCCCGCGATCGCCAGTACCTCACGGTCGAACCCGCCCGTGCGCTCCAGCTCGGCGACGGCCAACTCGGCGCCCGCCTCGTAGGCTTCGGCCTCCCCCGGGCCGCCGCCCTCGAAGGCGCGCCTGCCCACGTACACCCGTACCGGGGCCTTGGCGGGGCGGTGAGTGACCTCGCTGATCCGGCGGGCCGTGGGCGTGGAACCGGTGAAGTTGCGGCCCTGGTAGCCCAGTTCGTCCCAGGAGACCAGGGAGTGCGGGCTTCCCGAGGCGAAGCGGGAACCGGACTGGACGACGCCGTCCTTGGTGCCGCGGTCGGTGCTCTCCGCCACCTCCGCCACCACGTCCACGACTCCGCGGTCGAAGACGACGTCCCGTGTGCCCACGACCACCGCCGTCGCGCTGATCAGCAGTCCGGCGACGACGGCGACCGGACGCGGCACGAAGCGGCACAGGGCCCGTATCAGCGTCCGGGTGCCCAGCCGGACCGCGCGGGCCAGGAGCAGCAGCAGGCCGCACAGCACCATGGCCATCACGGTGATCATCATGGAGTGCCACGTCAGCGTCTCGGGCAGGTCCTGGAGTGCCCTCAACTTCCGCTGCATGCGGGCGCTTTCGGAGAGGGCGAGGACGGTGAGCCCGAGGGCGGAGACGTAGTACGCCTGCCATGCGCGGGCCCGTGCCCGCTCGCTCACGAGACGCGGGAGGTACCGCCGGCAGACGGGCAGCAGCGCGACCCGTGCCGGCCGGCCGAGCAGCGTGCCGATGCCGTAGCCGATCGCGGCGGTGATCCCGCCGATGACGCCCTGGAGCAGCCAAGGGCGCGGCACCAGGGACGGTGTCAGGGAGAGCCAGAAGAAGACGGTGGCCAGGCATGTACCGCTCAGGTCCGGCCAGCGCCGCACGACGCGGGCCGGGTCGGTGTGCGGACGGTACGGGCGGCGGGCCACGGCGAGGGCCCCGGAGACGGCGGGGACCCGCCCCAGCCGCCCCAGCCGGCGCGGCGCCCGGCGGTTCCGGGGCGGGGGCGGGCCGGTGGGCCGCGGCCCGCCCCGGTGCCGGCGTTCCGGGGCCTGTTCCGGGTGATGTTCACCCGGGTGATGTTCCGGGCGACGAGGTCCCGGCAGATGCCCCGGCTGCGGCGGTCTCCCGCCGTCGACCTGCCCGGGCCCTGTGCGCGGGGCGGTGCCCGGCGCCTCCCCGGAGCTCCTGTCCCTGCCCCGGCCGCTGCCCCGGCCCGTCCCGGTGCCGCCGGCCGTGCCCGCGGCGGGCCGGTCGGCCGGAGGTCTCTCCTCCGTCCTGTACCCCATGTCCGCCCCCACCCCATACCGGAACCTGGTCACCGTTACGGCTGACGCAGTGGGCGGCGCACGGGTTGAGTGCATATCCGTCCCGAAAACGGGTTGTTCGCGCCCACCCCCGCTCGGTAGGGCTGATGTGGAAGCCCGTCCCGCAGTGCAATCAGGGGGAATCGCGATGCCCGCACGGAAGTCCGGCCACGGGCGCAGGCCGTCGGCCCGGCTCGTACTGGCGGCGGAGGCGGCACGCCTGCGGAAGCGCTCGGGAAGGTCGTTGGAGGAGCTGGCGGCGGGCACGGCCTGCGAAGCCGCGTATCTGCGGCAGCTGGAGAACGGCGAACGGCTCGGTACGCCCGCCGTGTTCGCCGCCCTGGACGAGGTGTACGGCACCGGCGGGCACCTCGTCGAGCTGTGGGAGCTGGCCCGGGACACCGTGTTCCGCGAGCGGTTCAGGCGCTTCATGGAGCTGGAGCGACGGGCCGTCGCACGCCACGAATATGCGGCGGCCACGGTGCCCGGGCTGTTCCAGACCGAGGAGTACGCACGCGAACAGCTCCGAACGGCGCGGCTGGGCAACCAGCAGGAGCTGGAGGAGCAGGCCGCCGCCCGCGTCGGCCGTCAGGGTCTGCTCGTCGGTGACAGCGCGCCGCGCTTCGTGGCCGTTCTGGACGAGGCCGTGCTGCGGCGCGGGCTGAGCGATCCGGCGGCCTGGAGGCGGCAGTTGGAGCGTCTGCTCGAGATCTCGCGGCTGCCGCGGGTCAGGCTTCAGGTGCTGCCGTTCGCGTCCGGTCTGCAGCATCTGCTCGGCAGCTCGCTGACGGTGCTGTGGATGCCGGACGGCTGCACGGTGGCCTACACCGAGGGTGCCTGGTCGGGGGAGCTGGTCGAGGAAGGCGATGACGTGGACAGGCTCCGCCTCTCCTGCGACGTGCTGCGCGACTCGGCGCTTCCGCCGGACCGTTCCGAGGCCTTCGTCCGGCGGCTGATGGACGGCACGGAGGGAGCCGGGGGAGCGGAGGGAGCCGGAGGCCTGGAAGGAGACGCACCATGACCGCACGGGCCGCCGCGGACACCGCCGCGGACACCGCCGCGGGGGGCCGCAGCGCGCTCACGGCCCCCCGGGCGAAGGCAGGCCCTTCCGTGCACGCTGCGGGCGGCGGCGCTGGTCGCGCGCGCTGGCAGACCTCCAGTTACAGCAACGCGGAGGGCGGCAACTGCGTCGAGGTCGCTCACGGTGCCGGCGGTGGCGGCGTCGTTCCCGTCCGGGACAGCAAGTGCCCTTGCGGAACAGTGCTGTTCTTCGAGACCGCGGCCTGGGCGGCCTTCGTCCGCGCGCTCAAGGGGTGAGGCCGGCCCTGTGAGGCTCTCGGAGCGGACCGGGGAAGCGGGCAGGACTGCGGGGAGCGGAGTGATGCCCGGCACAAGGGTGCCTGGTGGTTTCGTTTTCTTTGACGGGGTACAGGGTTGGACTGTGTCCAAGTTCTCGCGGTCCGCAGTGCACGAGCGCGAGGAGTCGGCGCCCGAGCAGCAACCCGTTCACGGGAGGAACCCCATGCCGGACCCCATGACCACCAACAACACCGGCATCCCGGTCGAGAGCGACGAACACTCGCTCACCGTCGGCCGGGACGGCCCGATCCTGCTCCAGGATCACTATCTGATCGAGAAGATGGCCCAGTTCAACCGCGAACGGGTTCCCGAACGGGTGGTTCACGCCAAGGGCGCCGGGGCGTACGGGGTCTTCGAAGTCACCAACGACGTGAGCCAGTTCACCAAGGCGGACCTCTTCCAGCCCGGGCGGAGCACCGAGATGCTGGCACGCTTCTCCACGGTCGCGGGCGAGCAGGGAAGTCCGGACACCTGGCGGGACCCCCGTGGCTTCGCGCTCAAGTTCTACACGAAGCATGGCAATTACGACATGGTCGGGAACAACACCCCCGTCTTCTTCGTGCGCGACCCCAGCAAGTTCCAGGACTTCATCCGCAGCCAGAAGCGCCGCCAGGACAGCGGCCTGCGCGACCACGACATGCAGTGGGACTTCTGGACGCTCTCGCCCGAGTCGGCGCACCAGGTGACGTGGCTGATGGGCGACCGCGGCATCCCCCGCACGTACCGGCACATGAACGGCTACAGCTCGCACACCTACATGTGGGTCAACGCCGGCGGTGAGAAGTTCTGGGTGAAGTACCACTTCAAGACCGACCAGGGCATCGAATTCCTCACCCAGGAGGAGGCGGACCGCCTCGCCGGGGACGACGCCGACGTGCACCGCCGCGACCTGTTCCGGGCCATCGCCGAGGGCGACGCGCCGACCTGGACGATGTACGTGCAGGTGATGCCCTTCGCGGACGCCCCTGACTACCGGTTCAATCCGTTCGACCTGACGAAGGTGTGGCCGCACGGCGACTACCCGCTCATCGAGGTCGGGCGGATGAGGCTCGACAGGAATCCCGACGACTTCTTCGTCCACATCGAGCAGGCGGCCTTCGAGCCGGCGAACCTCGTGCCCGGCATCGGCCCCTCACCGGACAAGATGCTGCTGGGCAGGCTCTTCTCCTACCCCGACACGCACCGCTACCGGATCGGCCCCAACTACGCGCAGCTGCCGCCCAACCGGGCGCACTCGCCGGTCAACTCCTATGCCAAGGACGGCCCGATGCGGTACGAGCCGCCGCGGACCGCCCGTCCGTACGCGCCCAACTCCTACGGCGGGCCCAGCGCGGACACCGCGCGCTTCGGCCACGAGGCGGGCTGGAGCGTGGAGGAGCAGGAGATGGTCCGAGGGGCGTACGCGCTGCGCCGCGACGACGACGACTGGGGCCAGGCCGGCACGCAGGTGCGGAAGGTCCTGGACGACGCGGCCCGGGAGCGGCTGGTGAACAACGTCTCCGGGCATCTGCTCGACGATGTCAGCGGGCCGGTGCTCGCACGCGCACTGCAGTACTGGCGGAACATCGACAAGGAGCTCGGCGACCGCATCGCCGCGAGCGTCGGCGAAGGCTGATCCCGGCGAGTCCGGCCGGGCGGGGCGGAGTGCGACGGCGTCCGCCCGGGCCCGCCGGAGCCCGGGAGGGCTGTTGCGGGGCCGGGGTGTCCGGCCCCGCAACTCCCAGGCGAAGGCCCTGACTTGACGGGTTGTTCGCAGGTCAGGGCCCTCTTTGTGGAATCTATACACGGGATGTATACCCGTGAAGTATAGTCCTCGCATGTCCATCAGCCACACGCTGCTCGGGCTCCTCGAGGAGTCCGGCCCCCGCCACGGCTACGACCTCAAGCGGGCCTTCGACGAACGCTTCGGGCACGACCGCCCCCTGCACTACGGCCAGGTCTACTCGACGATGTCGCGCCTGCTGAAGAACGGCCTCGTCGAGGTCGACGGGATCGAACCGGGCGGCGGTCCCGAACGGAAGCGGTACGCCATCACCGACGCGGGCATCACCGACGTCGACGAATGGCTCTCGCGCCCCGAGAAGCCGGAGCCGTACTTGCAGAGCACCCTCTACACCAAGGTCGTGCTCGCCCTTCTCACCGGGCGGGACGCCGGCGAGCAGCTCGACACCCAGCGCGCGGAGCATCTGCGCCTGATGCGGGAGCTCACCAGACGCAAACAGGGTGGGGATCTGGCGGACCAGCTCATCTGCGACCACGCGCTCTTCCACCTCGAGGCCGACCTGCGGTGGCTGGAGCTGACGGCCGCGAGGCTCGACAAGCTCGCCACGGAGGTACGCCAATGACGTCAACGACATCCACCGCGTCGCCGGGCCACGAGGGAGCCGCGGCATCTGCGGCCGGCCCCGGCACCCAGGACGCGGGCACCGCAACGGATTTCCTGCTCAGCGCGAGCGGGCTGCACAAGACCTACGGCTCGACCACCGCCCTCGACGGCGCCGGCTTCGCCATCCGGCCCGGTGAGATCGTGGCCGTCATGGGCCCCTCGGGGTCCGGCAAGTCGACGCTGCTGCACTGCCTTGCCGGCATCGTCCCCCCGGACGCCGGCACGGTGACGTACCGCGGGCAGGAGCTGTCCGCGATGAGCGACGCGGAGCGCAGCGCCCTGCGCCGCTCAGACTTCGGCTTCGTCTTCCAGTTCGGGCAGCTCGTGCCCGAGTTGACGTGCCTGGAGAACGCCTCGCTGCCGCTGCGTCTCGCCGGGTTCGGGCGCAAGGAGGCCGAGTCGCGCGCCGGGGCGTGGCTGGAGCGCCTGGAGGTCGAGGACGTACGGCGCAAGCGCCCCGGCGAGGTCTCCGGAGGCCAGGGCCAGCGCGTCGCCGTCGCCCGTGCGCTCGCGTCAGGCCCACGTGTGCTCTTCGCGGACGAGCCGACGGGCGCGCTCGACTCGCTCAACGGCGAGCGCGTGATGCAGCTGCTGACCGAGGCCGCCCGCGAGACCAGGGCGGCGGTCGTGCTCGTCACCCACGAGTCGCGCGTCGCCGCCTACTCGGACCGCGAGGTCGTCGTGAGGGACGGCCGCGCCCGCAGCATGGCGGGGGCACTGTGAGTGGCGCGGGTACGCGTGAGGAACAGAGCGCGGACGAGCATCCCGGGGAGGCCGGACCGGCACGACCAGCCGGAGCGGCCCGGCGGACAGGAGGAACCGGCACCGCTGCGCGAAGGCGTGGCAGCGGTGCCGCCGGTCCCCGGGAATGGGCTCGCGATCTCGCTCTGGGTGCCCGCTTCGCGACGAGCGGCGGGCGGCAGGGGTGGCTGCGTACGCTGCTGACGGCGGTGGGAGTCGCCCTGGGTGTCGCCGTGCTGCTGCTCGCGGCGGCGGTGCCGGAGATGGTCCGGAGCCAGGACACCCGTGAGGAAGCCCGCTCGGGCGCGTTCAACCTGGCCCCCGCCGACGTGGAGCGCAGCGAGTACTCGGTCCTCGGCAAGGACGCCAACAACCGCTGGGACGGCCGCCAGTTGTACGGGCGGCTGCTCCAGGCCGAGGGGTCCAGCCCGGCCACTCCCCCCGGGCTGGACCGCATACCGGCACCCGGCGAACTGGTGGTCTCGCCGGCGCTGAAGAAGCTCCTCGCCTCTCCCGGCGCCGCGGAGCTGCGCAAGAGGCTGGACGGAAAGATCACCGCCACCATCGGTGACGAAGGCCTGCTGGGCCCGTCCGAACTCGCCTTCTACAAGGGCGCGGACGACCTGTCGGTCTCCCAGGGAGCCAAGAGGGTCACCCGGTTCGGCAGTCCGGCGGACGAGGAGCCGATGGATCCGGTGCTGGTCCTCCTCGTGGTGGTGGCGTGCGCGGTGCTGATAATGCCGGTCGCCATCTTCATCGCCACCGCGGTGCGCTTCGGCGGAGAGCAGCGCGACGCCAGACTCGCGGCCCTGAGGCTGGTGGGCGCGGACATCGCTGCCGCGCGCAGGATGGCGGCGGGGGAGACGCTGGTCGGTGCGCTGGTCGGGCTGCTGCTCGGCGGCTGGTTCTTCCTGCTCGGGCGGGTCTTCATCGGCGACGTCCAGTTGTTCGACATCAGCGTCTTCCCCGAGGACGTCACGCCCGGTCCTGCTCTCGGGCTGCTGATCGCCGCCGGCGTCCCGTCGACGGCGGTCGCCGTGACCATCTTCGCGCTGCGCGGCGTCGCCATCGAGCCGCTGGGCCTGGTGCGCAAGAGCCAGTTGCGCAGGCGGCGCCTGTGGTGGCGGCTGCTTCCGCCGGTGGGCGGTACGGCGCTGCTGCTTCCGGTGGACCTGGCGGGCGGCGGTGGCGGCAGCTTCAGTGAGGTGCAGGTCACCGCCGGCGTCGTGCTGCTCCTCAGCGGAGTGGTGCTTCTGCTGCCGTGGCTCGTGGAGCGCATCGTGGGACGGTTGCGCGGCGGGCCGCTCGCGTGGCAGCTGGCCACCCGCCGTCTCCAGCTCAGCAGCGGCAATGCCTCCAGGGCGGTCAGCGGCATCACCGTCGCGGTGGCGGGGGCGATCGCGCTGCAGCTGCTCTTCTCCGTCGTGCAGCGGGACCAGGAGCACAACGAGCATCTTCAGCGGAACGAGTCCCGGCTGAGCATCTGGGGCCCGAGCTCCACGCTCGCCCACTCCGAGGCCCTCGCCGGGAAGCTGACGCGCACCGAGGGCGTGACGAAGGCCCACGGCCACCTTCAGACGTGGCAGGAGGCCAGGGACCTGGAGAACGGTGTGGAGATCGTGATCGGAACCTGCGGGACGCTGCGCGGGGCGGCCCGCATCGGCGACTGCCGCGACGGTGACGTCTTCCTCGTGCCCCCCACGGCGGGCCAGGACACCGGCATGGCGCCGGCGCCGGCGAAGACCGGCGACCGTGTCGGCAGGGGCACCGAGGTGATTCTGGACGGCGCCTCGCCCGAGGGTGCGAAGGAGAGGAACATCTGGCGGGTCCCCGGCTCCGCCCGCACGGTGCGGGCGCTGCCCTCGCCTCAAGGTCATGCGGAAGGGGCCGTCCTGATCACGCCCTCGGTGCTTCCCCAGAAGCGGCTGGAGAGGCCGACGTTCAACGGCTGGGTCATGACGGAGCGGAACGGTGCGGCCCTGGAGCGGCTGCGCACCACGGTCTTCGAGGTCGACCCCTCCTACACCATCTGGGAGTCGGCCGACCAGGAGGCGGCCGAACAGCTCGACACCCTCGGGCGGGCCATCATGGCGGCGTCAGTTGCGGTGCTGCTGCTGATCGGCGCCAGCATGACCGTCTCCATGCTGGAGCAACTGCGCGAGCGCAAGCGGCAGTTGTCGGTCCTGGTCGCCTTCGGCACCAAGCGCTCCACGCTCGGCGCCTCGGTGCTGTGGCAGACGGCGGTGCCGGTCGTGCTGGGCGTCGGCCTTGCGGTGGTCTTCGGGCTGGGCCTCGGGTGGGTGCTGCTGCGCATCGTCGGTCGGACGGACGCGGACTGGCTCGTCTTCCTGCCTTCGGCAGGCGCCGGTGTCGCGCTGATTGCCCTTGTGACGCTGGTCAGCCTGCCGTTCCTGTGGCGGATGATGCGTCCGGACGGCCTGCGTACGGAGTGAATCCGCCGGGAGGCCTCGGGAGTTGATCTGGGCCTCCGCCCCCGGCGCACGGTTCCGGCCAGGCCCCCATGCTGGCCGGAACCGTGTTTTCGCGCTAAAGTGATATCACTTTGCTAGACAGTGAGGACGGCACCCCGCCGCCGCTCGCCCGACACGGATACGGGGGAACCCCTATGTCAGCGCACGACCCGACACCCGGCACACCGAAGAAGACGCCCGACGTGGAACCGCAGGACGTTCCCGACATGCCCGATCCCGAGGTCCGCGAAGTCACCGCGCACAGCATCCCCGGGGGCCTCGCCCTCCTCCTCGGCCTGATCGGCTTCCTCCTGGGCGTCGGAGGCATAGTGCTCGGCGGCGGCCTCGCCTCGGACGGCACGGTGGGGACGGGCGCGACGCTGATCGTCGTCGGCGTACTGGTGCTCATCGGCTCGGTGTTCGCGATGTGCGGCCTGAACATGGTGGCGCCGGGCGAGGCTCGCGTCGTCCAGCTCTTCGGGCGCTACACGGGAACGATCCGCACGGAGGGGCTGCGTTGGGTCAATCCGCTCACCAGCCGCCGCAAGGTCTCCACGCGCGTGCGGAACCACGAGACCGCCGTCCTGAAGGTCAACGACGCCTACGGGAACCCGATCGAGCTCGCGTCGGTCGTCGTGTGGCAGGTCAAGGACACCGCTCAGGCGACCTTCGCGGTGGACGACTTCGTCGAGTTCGTCTCCACCCAGACCGAGGCGGCCGTCCGGCACATCGCCATCGAGTACCCCTACGACGCGCACGAAGAGGACGGCCTCTCACTGCGCGGCAACGCCGAGGAGATCACGGAGAAGCTCGCCGCGGAACTGACCCTGCGGGTGGAGGCGGCGGGAGTGCGGATCATCGAGTCCCGCTTCACGCATCTCGCTTACGCACCGGAGATCGCCTCGGCCATGCTCCAGCGGCAGCAGGCTGGCGCGGTGGTCGCGGCCCGCAAGACGATCGTCGAGGGTGCATGCGGCATGGTCGAGGACGCCATGACCCGCATCGCGGCTCAGGACTTCGTCGAGCTGGACGGGGAGCGCCGGGCCTCGATGGTCAGCAATCTGCTCGTCGTGCTCTGCGGTGACCGCTCGCCGCAGCCGGTGATGAACACGGGGACCCTCTACCAGTGACCGACCCCCCTGAACGCGACGGGTCCGCGCCACCCGCGGAGTCCGTGCCGTCCCCGGACGGCACGGACGGCGGGCCCGCGGACGCTTCCCGCGAGAGCACTGGCAGAGCTCAACGCCAGCGCAAGCAGGTGCTGTTGAGGCTCGACCCGGCGATGTACGAGGCGATCGCGCGCTGGGCCGCCGACGAACTGCGTTCCACCAACGCGCAGATCGACTACCTGCTGCGCAAGGCGCTCTCCGAGGCGCGGCGGCTGCCCCGCAACGTCCGGCCCCACCCGCGCAGGGGCCGTCCGCCGCGCGAGGAGTGACCCGGGCCCGCAGTGCGGCTCACGGAGGGCGGGGCGCAGTCACCCGCACGAAACAGTGCGGGCAGCGCCGGCCGCTGTCGCCGGCCCCTACTGAAGGACCTTGCGCAGTGCACAGGTGATCGCGGCCCGCAGCGCCTCGGGCGGGGACTGGGAGTTCCGCTCGGCAACCACCAGGACATTTTCGGCCACTGTATGCAGTTCGGTGCCGGAGCTTCTGGCGACCCCGCTCAGGATGCCCGCGGCCACCTGTGCCCTGCAGTTGTGTGCCGCCATCAAGACGCCCTGAGCTCGGCAGATCACTTCTCGGCAGGCCATGTCATGGCTCATTCGGTCGATGTCGTCCCCAACATGTTCTGCACAGTCCACAGTTGCCCCACTCTGTGCACAGGAGAACCGGGTGGCCGGAATGCGCACCCGATGCCGTGAAGACAATCACAGAGTGTGCCTCCATGGCCACCCTGAGGCTCGCCGACTTGACTTCGGGGCCGCCATCCCACTCATGGGTGGACTGGGTTACGGGTCTTTGTCGGAGTTCGTCCACCACTGCTTCGTCCGGCGGCCGTCCGGCTCGGCGCAACTCACCTCGGGCCCCTCACCTCGACGCCCCGCCTCATCGCCCTTCACCGTGTCGTCCCGGCGTCGTCGACGGCTGCGTGATCGGCGGGCGGGCCCGGGCCGGCCCCGCAGTCCGAGCTTCCGGTCCGCGAGCGTCGCGATCGCTGGACCCTGTGGCACGCTGAGTGGTGATCAACGCCCGCAAACAGCGGGCGAATCCGCCATTTCCCGTTCCCTATTGCCCAAGGAGTGCACTTTGCTCACCGCAGGTGACAGGTTCCCCGAGCCCGGTCCGGCGTGCTCCTGCGGCGGGACGCGCTCCCAGGAGTCACCCGGCGACGCCGGCAAGCTGCCGGCAGGGGAGTGAGCGGCGCCATGGCTCTCGACGACCTGAAGTCGGCGCTCCCCGGATACGCCAACGATCTCGGGGCCAACCTCGGCTCCGTTACGGGCAGTTCGCGGCTGAACCGGCAGCAGCTCTGGGGCACCCTGCTGGCCTGCGCGTTCGCTTCCCGCTCCGGAATCGTGCTCCGGGCGCTGGAGCCGGAGGCCAGGGAGAAGCTGAGTCCCGAGGCGTACGAGGCGGCCAAGTCGGCCGCCGCTTCCATGGTGATGAGCAACGTCTTCCACCGCACCCGGCATCTGCTCTCCGACCCGGAGTACACCACGCTGCGAGCCGGACTGCGGATGAACGTGCTGGGCAACCCGGGAGTGGAGAAGGCGGACTTCGAGCTGTGGTCGCTGGCGGTCTCCGCCCTGAACGCGTGCGGGCAGTGCCTCGACTCCCACGAACAGGCGCTGCGCAAGGCGGGCATGGACCGCGAGACGGTCCAGGAGGTATTCAGGGTCGCGGCCGTCGTCCAGGCCGTCGGCACCACGCTGGAGGCCGAGGCGCAGATCCGGTCCCACGACGCCTGACGCCCCGGACGGGACGGCCGCTCGGGGCGGAACCGGCGCCGCGGTCCGCCCCGGCGGAGCCGCGGCGGACCGCAGCAGGTCACCGGCCGGCCGGGCCGAACCGCGGTCAGGAGACCGGCAGTTCGAACCAGACCACCTTGCCCGTCGACAGCCGGGTCGCGCCCCACCGCCGCGCGAGGCGGTTCACGAGATACAGCCCCCGGCCGCCCTCGTCCGTCGCCCGTGCCTGCCTCAGCCGCGGCAGCTGCGGTACGTCGTCGCCGACCTCGCAGCGGAGCGTGTCCGTGCGCAGCAGCCGCAGCGTGATGGGGCGTTCGGCGTACCGCACGGCATTGGTGACGACCTCGCTGACCAGCAGCTCGACCGCGTCGGACAGGTCCTCCAGGCCCCACCGGGCCAGCGCTCGCCGCGCCAGCCTGCGCGCCTGCCCCGCCGTCTGCGCACGCGGGTCGAGGAACCAGTACGCGACGTCGCTCGGCGCGATCCCGTCGAACCGGGCGGCGAGCAGGGCGATGTCGTCGTCGCGGTCGCCCGGGCCGAGGATGTCCAGCACCTCGTCGCACAGCGGCTCCAGCGGGGCCGATGCCTCCGGACGCGTCAGCCTGGCCGTGGCCGTCAGCTTCTCGCGCAGGTGCTCGATGCCCGTCCACACGTCTCGCTGGCGCGACTCGACCAGCCCGTCGGTGTAGAGCAGCAGCGTGGCGCCCGCCGGGGCGTCCAGCTCCACCGCTTCGAAGTCGACACCGCCGACGCCGATCGGGGCGCCCGCCGGTATGCGCAGCACCTCCGCGCGGCCGTCCCGGTGCAGCAGTACGGGCGGCGGATGCCCGGCGTTGGCGATGATGATTCGGTGCGCGACCGGGTCGTAGACCGCGTACAGGCAGGTCGCCATGCGGTCGCTGCCGAGGCGCTGCGCCTGCTCGTCGAGGTGGTGCAGAACCTCCTGCGGCGGAAGGTCGAGCCCGGCGAGCGTCTGAGCCGTGGTGCGGAGCTGACCCATGATCGCCGCGGACGTCATGGAGTGGCCCATCACGTCGCCCACGACGAGGGCGACCCTGCTGCCGGGCAGCGGGATCGCGTCGTACCAGTCGCCGCCGACCCGGGCCGTCTCGGCCGCCGGCAGATACCGGCTCGCCAGGTGACAGCCCGTCGGCTGCGGCAGCTCGTCGGGAAGCATGGTGCGCTGGAGCTCGTCGGCGATGTACGCCTCGCGCCCGTAGAGCACGGCCTTGTCCACACCGAGCGCCGTGTGCGTGGCGAGCTGCGCCGCGATCAGCAGATCGTCCGGCTCGAAAGGGGCGCGCTCCGGGCCCCGCAGGAAGACGGCGGCGCCGATGACTCTTCGCCGTCCACGCAGCGGAGCGAGGATGGCGCGCTGCCCAGAGGGCACATCGGGCCCGGAGCCGAGCAGTTCGGGAAGCGCGTCGCGGGCGGCGGGCGCGTCGGCGAAGACGGGACGCACGCCCCGCAGCACCTCCGCCAGCGGACCGCCGGAGACCACCTCGGCGTACTCGGCCGCGCCGGCCGTCCCGTCGGTGACGGCGGAGCGGGAGGGGCCCGCGGTGCTGACGGGGGCGGTGGGGCCTTCGCCGTCGGCCCGGGCCCTGCCGTCGGCCGCCGACACGGCGGCCACCATCGCGTGCGGGTCGTCGGGGATGCGGTCGCTGCGCCGCAGCCGCAACACCACCGGGCCCGTGGGTCGTTCGTCGCCGACGGGCAGCGGGTCCCGCAGATAGACGAGGATCGCGTCGGAATACGCGGGCACGCTCGCACGGCACAGTCCGAGCACGGTTTCGTCGAGGTCCATGCCGCGTGCGATGCGGCGGGTCGCGGCGCCGACGAAGCGCAGCCGGTCGCCTCCCCGCCGCTCCCGCTCGGCGGCGTCGCCGTTCCCGGCCGTCACGTCACGTGCGGTGGTGTCGGAGGCCGCGACCTGCGGGGCGGCGGGTGGTACGTCGGCGGCGGTCATGTCGCCGGTGGTCGGATGAGACACGGCACCGCTCTCCGCGGTAGGGGATTGGGACGGGCCCCGGGAGGACCGCTTGGAAGCGGATCCCGGGCCGCCGTGGGACGGTTCTGGGACGGCTCGGCCTGCGCCGCCCCTCCCGCCGGAGCCCCGTGAGGCTTCGGCGGTTTCCTGCTGTGACGTGTGCCCCGAACCGGGCCTCGGACGCGAACCGGGGCGCGCCTGTTCCACTTCCTCACCCCCGGAGCATGCAGCCCCGGGGGGCGCTGCGCCGCGGGAGCGGCGGGACGCGCCCGCCGGACGCGCCGTGCCCGCGAGGCCCGCGGAGTCCTCCTGCGGGTCATGTGAACCGGGCCGCATCGCGGGCGCCTGGCTCGTCGCAGTGCCCGCGCCAACGGCGCGGGCGGACGTCCCGGACGGCACACCGGCGCCGGGGCTCCCCCCGGGACGGGACGTGAGGGGCGCAGGCGGGGGCCCTCCCGCCGTGGGGGTGTCCACGGGCGGGAGCGGCGGCACTGCTGTACCGGTCGCAGGCTCTTGGTGCTCCGTCACGCGTTCGGTTTCCATCCATTCGGGGCCGCGCGTCTCACGCGCACAGCGATCACTGCCTCCGCCCCCTACGGCCGCCGTCGGCACTGCAGGAAGATCTGGAGCTCGGGCGGCACATCCGTGCTGGCCGGAGCGTAGGCATAGGCGTCCTCCCCGGCGATCTCGAAACCCGCATCGCGCACGACCTCGCGCAATTCGTCCCGCAGATAGCCGGATACCCGGATCGTGTTGCCCAGGAACGGCAATGAGAAGTCATCGACATCCGCTTCCACCATCGACATGGCCATCGGTGCGCCTTCCCGCAGCTGCTGGTGCAGCATGCGCAGCGCGAAGGGAATTTCGGCCCGAGGCAGCATCAGGAGGGAGAAGAAAGCGGCGACGCCGTCGAAGGGCCCGAGGTCGTACCTCTCGACCTCGTAGATGTCCATACGGCGGAAATCACCGTCGGGCACGTTCCTCTGAGCGAGTGTCACCATGCCCTGGGAGAGATCGATGCCCGTGACCCGGTGGCCTGCCTCAACGAGCTGGCGCGCGGTCGGAAGCCCCGTGCCGCAGCCCAGATCCAGCACGTGGGAGCCGGCGGGCAGTTGCTCGGCGAGCCACGCTCCGGCGGCGATCTGGCCCTCCTTGTGCGGGAAGGCTTCGTCGTAGCGGTCACCGATCGAGTCGAACGCGGCGGCCTGCCCCAGCCGGTCCATCGTGTTCCAGTCGAAGTCCTTGTAGGCACGCGCCTCCGACTTCGGGGGTCGTTCCCCCTCGGTCTCCGGCCCGGGGAGGTCCCCGTAGTCGTCGTCGGTGCTGCTCACGCTCGATCTCCTCTCTGGCGACGCGCCAAATCCCCGAGGGGGGAGGGGAGTTGTTGCAGCAGTGCGCCTACGGAGGTTGATCCTACGTTTGCAGTATGGGGGCGCAGCAAGGGGGAAAGGGAGGTCGAAGCGGGCGCGTGTCGTCCGACAGATCCGGCACATCCGTGCAAGTACGGAACAACACGTCCTCCGCAGTGCCCGACGCCGGGTTCCGGGGGCCGGATCGCCGTCCACGTGAGGCCGGGAGTCCGGCTGCCGGGACCAAGACGCCGTGTGTGCACCGGATTCCGGACGCCACAGAGGCGGGGGTGGCGCCCGTTCACGGGTGCCGGCGCCCGTTTCGCCGCTCCGGCGCGGGTGTGTCCGCCCCGGTTCCGAGGGAGCCGGTGCCGTTCCCTCCGGTGCCGTTCCCTCCGGTGTGGTTCGGTCGTGCTCCGTTCGTTCCTGGCCCATTCGTTTTTGCTGCTTTCGCCCCTGCCGCCGTCCCGTTCGACCCCGGGCCGACGGGTCCTGGCCCTCCCGGCGGCGGCCGTCCGTCCCAGTCCCGCGGGAGCAGCGGTACCGGCCACTGCGGGTCGGGGCGCCAGTTCTCCCAGCCGTCCCGGAAGGGCGCCGCCCACGCGCCGATCTGCTCGACCACCGCGTTCCCCGCGCCACGCACCCGCGCGGCGAGGCCGTCGTCGACGAGGCCCGCGCGCCGTGCCGCCGCGAACTCGTCCTCGTCCCGCCACTCCCAGCTGCGGTCGGGATAGACGGCGATGTCCAGGAAGTGGTCCTCGGAGTCGATTCCGCCCGCCCAGCGGCGATGCGGCTCCTCGAGGTTCACGTACCAGTTCTTGAACTGCCAGTCCCGCTCCCAGAACAGCCACACCGACCATGGCTCGTCCGGACGTGCCAGCTTCAGCACGCCCGTGCCGAACCAGCGCGAGAGCACGGTCCTGCGCGGCTTGGTGTAGCGGGTGGCCAGCGGCTCGTGGTGCACGGGGGTGCCGTCGGCGATCTCCGGTTTGACGCAGACGGTGCCCGGCGCGACCCATGCGGCGAGCAGCTCGGGGGTGTCGCGGACGACGGTGACGGGACGGCAGATGTGCGGGTGCCCCGTGCCGTTGGCACGGTAGCGCCAAAGGATGCGTGTGCCGGGCGCCCAGTACCCGCCGCTCTGCGTCTCCCGGCCGGCACGGCCGGCGCCGGCGTCGACCGCCTCGTGCGCGGCCCGTGCGCCGGCCGTTCCTGCCGCCCCTGCCGTTCCGGATGCTCCCGCCGTTTCCGCTGTCATGCGCAGATCCTAGGTTGACGGGGCATCAGCCGCCGTGAGCCGAGGCCCGAATGAGCCACGGCCCCCGCCGCCCGACCCCGGCAAACCCTGTGGCCCCCTCAGGGACGGGTCATGCGGAGGACGTCGAGCGCTTCGTCCAGCTCTTCGAGGGTCAGATCGCCCCGCTCGACGTGTCCCGCCTCCAGCACCGCCTGCCGGATCGTCTTGCGCTCGGCGAGCGCCTTCTTGGCCACCGCCGCGGCGTTCTCGTACCCGATGTGCTTGTTGAGCGGTGTGACGACGGACGGCGAGGACTCCGCGTACTCCCGTGCCCGTTCCTCGTCCGCCGTGATGCCGTCCACGGTGCGTTCCGCGAGGAGGCGGGAGACGTTGGAGAGCAGCCGCACCGACTCCAGCAGGTTCTTGCCCATCACCGGCAGCATGACGTTCAGCTCGAAATTCCCGGACGCTCCGGCCGCCGCGATGGTCGCGTCGTTGCCCGTGACCTGCGCCGCGACCATGAGCACGGCCTCGGGAATCACGGGGTTCACCTTGCCCGGCATGATCGATGAACCGGGCTGGAGGTCCGGAAGCGCGATCTCGGCGAGGCCCGTGCGGGGGCCGGAGGCCATCCAGCGCAGATCGTTGCAGATCTTGGTGAGGCTCACGCCGATCGTGCGGAGCTGCCCCGACGTCTCCACCAGGGCGTCCCGGGCACCCTGCGCCTCGAAGTGATCGCGGGCCTCGGTCACCGGAAGCCCGCCGTCCGCGGCGATGCGTTCGACGACGGCCGCGGCGAAACCGGGCGGGGTGTTGATGCCGGTGCCCACCGCCGTTCCGCCCAGGGGAAGCTCGGCGAGCCGCGGCAGCGACGCCCGCAGCCGTTCGACGCCGTGGCGGATCTGGGCCGCGTAGCCGGCGAACTCCTGCCCCAGCGTGACGGGAGTGGCGTCCATCAAATGGGTGCGGCCGGACTTGACGACGGCTGCGAACTCCTCGGCCTTGCGCGTCAGCGAGGCCTCCAGTGTCTCCAGCGCCGGGATCAGATCGCGGAGGACCGCGGCGGTGGCGGCGATGTGGATGGAGGACGGGAAGACGTCGTTCGAGGACTGGCTCGCATTGACGTGGTCGTTGGGGTGTACGGGCGCTCCGAGCCGTTCCGAGGCGAGCGTGGCGACGACCTCGTTCATGTTCATGTTGGACGAGGTGCCGGAACCCGTCTGGAAGACGTCGACGGGGAACTCGTCGTTCCAGCGGCCCTCGACGACCTCCTCCGCCGCCGCGCGTACCGCCTCGGCCAACTCGGGCTCCAGCACGCCGAGTTCGCCGTTGACCCGGGCGGCGGCCGCCTTGATGCGTGCGAGGGCCTCGATGTGGGCGCGCTCCAGACGCTGTCCGCTGATGGGGAAGTTCCACACCGCACGCTGCGTCTGCGCCCGCCACTTGGCGTCCGCGGGCACCCGGACCTCGCCCATCGAGTCGCGCTCGGTCCGGTACCCCTGCCTGTCGCTCATTCGTGTGCACCTCCGTACGGCACAGCGTCCCCGCCGCGCAAGGACATTCCCGGCCGCTCCGGGTACCCCGCGACGCGGTGCGCAGTTACGCGTGCCGCCGCCGTTACGAGCCGGCGCGGACCGGGATCGAGGTCACGAACGGCTGCGAGGGGCCCGGGTCGGTGAAGAAGTCGTTCCCCTTGTCATCCACCACGATGAACGCCGGGAAATTCTCCACCTCGATCCGCCAGACCGCCTCCATGCCCAGCTCCTCGTACTCCAGGACCTCGACCTTCTTGATGCAGTCCTGTGCGAGCCGTGCCGCCGGACCGCCGATGGAACCCAGGTAGAAGCCGCCGTGCGTGGCGCACGCCTCGGTGACCTGCGGGCTGCGGTTGCCCTTGGCGAGCATGACCATCGAGCCGCCGGCAGCCTGGAACTGCGCGACGTAGGCGTCCATGCGGCCGGCTGTCGTCGGCCCGAAGGACCCGGAGGCGTAGCCCTCGGGGGTCTTGGCGGGGCCCGCGTAGTAGACGGGGTGGTCCTTGAGGTACTGCGGCATCTCCTCGCCCGCGTCGAGCCGTTCCTTGATCTTCGCGTGCGCGATGTCGCGGGCGACGACGAGCGTGCCGGTCAGGGACAGCCGCGTCTTGACGGGGTGCCTGGAGAGCTCGGCGAGGATCTCGGGCATGGGACGGCCCAGGTCGATGTGGACGGCGTCGTCGTTGTCCGCGCCGGCGCCCTCGGTCAGCTGTTCGTCCGTCGTCTCCGGCAGGAAGCGCGCCGGGTCGGTCTCCAGCTGCTCCAGGAACACGCCCTCGGCGGTGATCTTCGCCTTGGCCTGCCGGTCCGCGGAGCACGAGACGGCGATGGCGACGGGGCAGGACGCCCCGTGCCGGGGCAGCCGCACCACGCGCACGTCGTGGCAGAAGTACTTGCCGCCGAACTGCGCGCCGATGCCGATCTTCTGCGTCAGTTCGAAGACCTGCTGCTCCAGTTCCTTGTCGCGGAATCCGTGCCCCGCGGGGGAGCCCTCGGCGGGCAGCTCGTCGAGGTAGTGCGCGGAGGCGTACTTGGCGGTCTTCAGCGCGTACTCGGCGCTCGTGCCGCCCACCACGATCGCCAGGTGGTACGGCGGACAGGCGGCCGTTCCCAGCGAACGGATCTTCTCCTCCAGGAACTTCATCATGCTCGCCTCGTTGAGGACGGCCTTCGTCTCCTGGAAGAGGAAGGACTTGTTGGCGCTGCCGCCGCCCTTCGCCATGAAGAGGAACTTGTAGGCGTCGCCGTCCGTCGCGTACAGCTCGATCTGCGCGGGCAGGTTCGTGCCGGTGTTCTTCTCGTCCCACATGTTCAGCGGCGCCATCTGCGAATAGCGCAGATTGAGCTTCGTGTACGCGTCGTAGATGCCGCGCGAGAGGGCCTCCTCGTCGCCGCCGCCGGTGAGGACCTGCTGGCCGCGCTTGCCCATCACGATGGCGGTGCCGGTGTCCTGGCACATGGGCAGCACGCCCGCGGCGGCGATGTTCGCGTTCTTCAGCAGATCGAGTGCGACGAAGCGGTCGTTGGCGCTCGCCTCCGGGTCGTCGAGGATCCGGCGCAGCTGCGCCAGGTGCCCGGGCCGCAGGTAGTGCGAGATGTCGTGCATGGCCTCGGCGGCCAGCTTGCCGAGCGCCTCGGGTTCGACCTGGAGGAAGGTGCGCCCGTCGGCTTCGAAGGTCCGCACTCCCTCCGCGGTCACCAGGCGGTAGGGAGTCGTGTCCTCGCCCAGCGGGAGCAGATCGGTGTACGTGAAGTCCGGTCGGGACGGGCTGGCGGCCATCGTGGGGTCTTCCTCTCGTACGGCGCGTACGGCTCTCGGCTGGGCCACCCTCCTTGCTGTCCTTGCCGTTCCGGACGGGAGCCGGGGGAGGAACCAGGAGGAGAGCGCGTCCATCAGCGTAGAGCGCCGGGCCGCGGCCGTGTGGGGGAGGTCGGCTTCACCGCTCCCCGGCGGTGGGCGGAGTGCTTCGATGCGGCCACGGACCCAAGGGTCTGTCGTTCGGGTCTCCGCGGGCCCGCGACGACAGCTGTGGCGCCTCGCTGCGTTGTCGGAGTCATCCAAGTACGCCCAGTACGAGGATGGCCCTCCGCCTTGCGATGTACCGCATCTGAGGCCGCGGGCTGATCCACGCAGATCCGAACGACAGACCCTAGTCGCGATCTATCGCGTTTGGGTAGGCTGCTCATGTGACTGATTCGCCGCTTGAAAAGAAGCACCCGGAGACCAGGCCAGCGGTCAAGGAGGCCGAGGCCGGCGGTGGTTCCGTGCGCGCCTCGGACGCCGACCGCGACCGCGTCGCCGACATCCTCCGCGAGGCGATGGCGGAGGGCAGGCTCGACGCGGAGGAGCACTCGGAACGCGTCGACGCCGTCTACAAGGCCAAGACGCTCGGCGAACTCGAGCCCCTCGTACGGGATCTGCCCGCCGGCGGCACTCACGAGGCGCCCGCCCCCGCGTCCGCGGAGTACCGGACGCAGGCGCCCGCGCACGGAACCGGTACCAAGGACAACTTGGTCGCCATCTTCAGCGGGGCCACGAGGAAGGGCCGCTTCCGGGTCCCCGCGAAGATCAACGCGTTCGCCTGCTTCGGCGGTATCGACATCGACCTGAGCGAGGCGGTCTTCGAGCAGCAGCATCTCCAGATCAACGCGACGGCGATCTTCGGCGGTATCGACATCCGCGTCCCCGAGAACGTCACGCTCCGGCAGAAGGGCGCCGGGATCTTCGGTGGCTTCGACATCCACACAGCGGAGTCCGGCGATCCGGACGCCCCCGTCGTGCTGGTCGAAGGGGCCGCGGTCTTCGGCGGCGTCGAGGCGAAACCGAAGCGGGGCAAGCGGATCCGGGATCTGCGTGACCGGATGCGCAAGGAGCTCTGAGCACCCGGGCGCGCGCTGGAGCCGAGGCGTGGAAAGCGCCTCGGTGGGAGACGGGGTGGAGATCGGGCACAGAGAATGCGCCGCATTCCTACGGTATGCATACCGGTGCACACAGCGGGTAGAGCTCCGGCATCGTTTCACGTACGGCGGCAGCGCGAACTGCCGTGCGCAGCAAGTCGGGTGAAGGTGCCCCCCGTCGTCCCCTTCAGGAGTTCACCGTGCTGCAACCGCCGCATCAGTCCCTTCAGGCAGCCGCCTCGGTTCCCGCGCAGCGACCGTCCGCGCGCGAGGACGAGGAGGGCCCCTGGCACTCGGAGGCGGTCTGCCGCCGGGACGAGGCGGGACTCTTCTTTGCTCCCTCGAAGGAGCCCACAGCGGCGAGGCTCTCGCGCGAGCAGGCCGCGAAGCGGGTCTGCGCCCGCTGTCCCGTGCTGATCGAATGCCGTGAGCACGCGCTGGTGCTGCCCGAGCCGTACGGCGTGTGGGGCGGACTGACCGCCGCCGAGCGAAGGGTTGTTCTGGCCAGGCGCCGCAGGCGTGAGGCCGCTGCCGCCGCCGAAGCGGGGCAGGTCTCCCGCATCGCCTGACCGGGCCGCTTCGCGCCGCACGAGCCGGTGCACCGGGCGCACGGCGCGCCGTGCCGTGCACTGCCGCGCCGATCCGCGTCCGGCCTTGCCGTCCGTGCCGGCCCGTGCCGGCCCGTGTCGAACCCGGGATTCCGCAGCGCCCCGTGGCCGCGACCGGCCGCGGGGCAGGGAGCGTGCCCTGTCCCGCGTAAAGCCCGGCGTCCCCGGCGCGAGCCCGGGCGCGCGGCGGGGGACGCCGGGCTTTACGCGGCCGGAACAGTGTCTCGCCACAATCGCGCGCATGAGGATCGAGCAGGTCGCGTGGACGGACGCGGACGCCGTGGCCCTGCGGGCCAGGCAGCGGGTCGAGATCGCCGAGAGATACGGCACCCCGGACAGCGAGCCCGGTGTGCCTCCCTCGGAAGCGGACGTCGTGGTGTTCGTCGTGGCGTACGAGCACGGGGGCACCGCGGTGGGCTGCGGCGGGCTCCGGGACCTCGAAGACGGCACCGGCGAGATCAAGCGGATGTATGTGACCCCGCCCTGGCGCGGGTCCGGGTTCGCGGCACGGATCCTGCGCGCGCTGGAGGACCGGGCGCGTGCCCGAGGCTGGCGGAGCCTCCGGCTGGAGACCGGGGACCGCCAGCCGGAAGCCGTGCGCTTCTACATGCGCGCCGGCTATGTGCGGATCCCCAACTTCGGCGCTTACGCCGGGGTCGAGGCGTCCCGCTGCTTCGAACGGAAGCTGTGACGGCCCCCGCCGCGAACCGGTCAGCCTTCCCTGCCCCGGCCTGCCCCGGACAGGCCGGACGGGCCTAGCGTGCGCGGTCGAAGTCGACGGCGCTGTACGCCCGCAGCTTGGAGAGCTTGTGCGTCGAGTCGATCATCCGGATCGTGCCGGACTTCGAGCGCATCACCAGCGACTCGGTGAAGGCCCGCTCGCCCCGGTAGTGCACGCCGCGCAGCAGTTCGCCGTCGGTGATGCCGGTGGCGACGAAGAAGACGTTCTCCCCGCTGACGAGGTCCTCGGTGTGCAGCACGCGGTCGAGGTCGTGTCCCGCGTCGAGCGCCCGCTGCTTCTCCTCCTCGTCCTTGGGCCACAGCATGCCCTGGATCGTGCCGCCCAGGCACTTGATCGCGCAGGCCGCGATGATGCCCTCCGGTGTGCCGCCGACGCCCAGCAGCAGGTCGACGCCCGTGCCCTCCCGCACGGCCATGATCGCGCCGGCGACGTCGCCGTCCGAGATGAACCTGATGCGGGCGCCGGCCTCCCGCAGCTCCTTGACCAGGCCGTCGTGCCGGGGGCGGTCGAGGACGACGACCGTCACGTCGTCCGGAGTGCAGCCCTTGGCCTTGGCGATGCGGCGGACGTTGACCGCGGGCGGGGCCGTGATGTCGACGAACTCCGCAGCTTCCGGGCCGGTCACCAGCTTGTCCATGTAGAAGACGGCGCTCGGGTCGAACATCGAGCCGCGTTCCGCCACCGCCAGTACGGACACCGCATTGGACATGCCCTTGGCGGTGAGGGTGGTGCCGTCGACCGGGTCCACGGCGACGTCGCACTCCGGGCCCGTGCCGTCACCGACCCGCTCCCCGTTGTAGAGCATCGGCGCCTCGTCCTTCTCGCCCTCGCCGATGACGACGACCCCGTTCATCGAGACCGTCGAGACGAGGTGCCGCATCGCCTTCACGGCCGCGCCGTCCGCGCCGTTCTTGTCGCCGCGGCCCACCCAGCGTCCGCTGGCCATGGCACCGGCCTCGGTGACCCGTACGAGTTCGAGCGCCAGGTTGCGGTCCGGAGCCTCGGGGCTGACGTCGAGCGGGGCGGGGAGGTGCTGATGATCGGTCATCGGGGCACACCTTTCTGCACGGCTGTGACGACTCGGCCGGGCTGCTGAGGGTCCTTCGAGGGTACCCAGCAACCGCCAGAGTGAGCAGGGGGCCCCACGGATGAGCAGGCGGGGCCGGGGGCCGCCGGGCACCGGGCCCGGGCCGGGACCCGCGGGCCGGGCGGTTTCCGGCATGGGCGACGATGGGGGCGTGGCAGCACAAGCAGAGCAGGCGGAGCGCAGGCAGGGCAGCCGGACGGTGCGGGGCATGGTGCCCTCGCTGGCCGTGGTCCTGCTCGCCGCGTTCTTCATCTACCTCTTCGTCCCGCACGACGAGAGCCAGGACCCGGTCAAGCCCGTCGACTACAAGGTCGAACTGGATTCCGCCCGCCGGGCCGCGCCCTACCCCGTGCTGGCGCCCGAGGGGCTCCCGGAGAAATGGCGTGCCACCTCGGTGCGGTACGAGGCGGACAGCCCCGACGGCCGGGCCTGGCATCTGGGCTTCATCACGCCCGACACCCAGTACGCGGCTGTCGAGCAGAGCGACGAGAAGCGTCCCGTGAAGTACATCGAGGACGTCACGCACGGCGCACGGAAGACGGCGAAGACGGTGCGTGTGCGGGGCGAGGAGTGGACGCGGTACGAGGGCGAGAAGTACGACGCGCTCGTGCGGGTCTCCCCGGGCGGCTCCGGCCCCTCCGCCGGCGACGCCACGGCGGGCGAGGGCAAGGGCCGGGGCGAGGGCCAGGAGAAAACCCAGGACAAGGGCAAGGACCGCCCGTACACCACCGTCGTCACCGGAACCGCCTCCTTCGCGCAGCTCCAGAAGATGGCTGCGGCGCTCAGCCCTGGCGGCGGCGCGGGCGAGGGCTGACGGCCCCCGCCGCGCCGACCGCCGAGCCAAACGCCGCGCCGCCCGGCGGGCCGCCCCGGCGGAACAGTGCCTTCCCCCGGAGCCAGGTCCCTCAGACCGTCGTCACCGCGTCGTCGTAGGCGAGACGCGGCAGGCGCGGCTTGTACGCGTCCTGGCCTGGCCTGCCGATGTTGATCACGAGCAGCGACTTCTGCTTGCCGTCGCCGAAGAACTCCTTGTCGACCCCGTGCCGGTCGAAGCCGCTCATCGGGCCCGCGGCCAACCCCGCGGCACGCACTCCGAGGATGAAGTAGCCGGCCTGGAGCGTGGCGTTGAAGGTGCCCGCGGCCTCGCGCTTCTCGGCCTCGGCGAAGAAGGTGTCCTTCAACGTCGGGGCGTGCGGGAGGAGTTCGGGCAGCCGCTCATGGAACTCGAGGTCGACGGAGAGCACGGCGGTGAGCGGAGCCGTGGACGTCTTGGGCCGGTTTCCCTCCGCCATGTGCTTCACCAGGCGGCTGCGGGCTTCGGGGGAGCGGACCAGGGTGATCCTCAGCGGGCACTGGTTGAACGCCGTGGGCGCGTACTTCACCAGCTCGTACACCGCTTTGATCTGCTCCTCGCTGACCGGCTCGTCGGAGAAGGTGTGCGCGGTGTGAGCGTCGCGGAAGAGCAGATCCTGGGCGTTCTGGTCGAGGGCGAGAGTCATGTGGGGATGCCTTGCCTTTGCTTGCTGTTGTTCGAGAGGGGACTCGAAGGAATCGGAACAAGGGGACTCAGGACGAAGGGCCCGCCGTGGGCGGACCTCTCGCTTCCCTCACCGAACAACCTGGCGGCACGCAATCTTCCGCTTCGTCGCCCCGGATTCCCCGCCCTGCTCAGCGGCCGTCTTCGGCCCCGTCCGCTCCCTCGGCCCCGTCCGCGCCGAGCGGGCCGGACTCCGCGTCCGCCGCGGCATCCGGATCCGCGTCCTCGCCCGCTTCGGCTTCCGCCTCGAGCACCTCGTCCAGCCGGGCCCGGGCACCCTCCAGCCATTCGCGGCAGACGCGGGCCAGTTCCTCGCCGCGCTCCCACAGCGCCAGCGACTCCTCGAGCGTCGCGCCGCCGGCCTCCAACTGCTGGACGACACGCACCAGTTCGCCCCGGGCCTGCTCATAGCTGAGCGCGGAACGCACCTGCTCCCTGTCCGTCTCCACGCCCGATTCCGTCCCAGTGTCCGAGGTCATACGGCAACCCTAAGCGTCCGGTCCGACAGTGACGCCGAACTCCCCTTCCGCGACCCGGGCGCGCAGCTTCTCCCCTTCCGAGGTCTGCTCGGGGCTCCTGACCACGCTGCCGTCCTCGCGCTGAAGCACCGCGTACCCCCGCTGCAGCGTCGCCGCCGGCGAGAGCGCGACGACACGGGCGCGCGTGTGCGCGAGCTCGTCCTCCGCCCGCTCCAGGCGGTGCCCCAGCGTGCGCCGGGCGCGGGCCAGCAGGAAGCCGACCTCCTCGGCGCGCTCCTCGACCATCGAGTACGGGTCCGCCATCGCGGGGCGGCTCATGACGTCGGAGAGCCCCCTGCCCTCCCGGTCCAGAAAGGCGTTGATCACCCGGTAGGCACGCGCCCTCAACTCCCGTACGCGCTCGTGCTCCTCGCCCACGTCGGGGACGACGTCCTTCGCCGCATGCGTCGGCGTGCGGGAGCGCAGATCGGCCACGAGGTCGAGCAGCGGGGCATCCGCCTCGTGCCCGATGGCCGAGACCACGGGCGTGCCGCAGCCGGCGACCGTGCGCACGAGCTGCTCGTCGGAGAAGGGCAGCAGGTCCTCCATGCTGCCGCCGCCGCGCGTCACGATGATCACGTCGACGCCGGGGAGCGCGTCGAGCTCCCGCACGGCCTCGATCAGCTGCGGAACGGCCCTCACCCCCTGGACCGCGGTGTGCCGCACCTCGAACCGGACGGCCGGCCACCGCTCCCGCGCCGTGTGCAGCACGTCCCGTTCGGCGTCCGAGGCGCGGCCGGTGACGAGGCCCACCCGCCGCGGCAGGAACGGGAGCGGCTTCTTGCGCTCGGCCGCGAACAGCCCTTCCGCGGCAAGGGACTTCTTGAGCTGCTCCAGGCGAGCCAGCAGCTCCCCGATCCCCACCGGGCGGATCTCGGACGCTCTCAGCGACAGCGTGCCCGCCCGCCCGTACCAGACCGGCTTGGCGTGCACGACGACCCGCGCGCCCTCGGAGACGACATCCTTCACCCGGTCGAAGACGTCGCGGAAACAGGTGACGCTGATGGACACGTCGCGCGAAGGGTCCCGCAGGGTGAGGAAGGCCACCCCGGCCCCCGGCCTCGGCGAGAGCTGGATGATCTGCCCCTCGACCCACACCGCGCCGAGGCGGTCGATCCAGCCGCCGATCAGCCGGGAGATCTCACCGACCGGCACCGGAGCCTCGGGGGAGGTGATGAGAGCCATGGGAGGACCCTAACGGCCGCCACCGACACCGCCGCCCGGTGCGGACATGCCCTTCACTCGGCGCCCGCCCGCAACGCCCTTACGATGGACGCATGTCTGCAACGCCCTCCCGTCCCCTCGGGCTCCGCCCTGGGGAGACCCCAAGGTCCGCCGCCGACGCCCCCCAGACCTCCGACGCCGGCCCCGGCGGCCGCCGCCGCGTGCTGCTCGCCGCCCCCCGCGGCTACTGCGCCGGCGTGGACCGCGCGGTGATCGCGGTCGAGCAGGCTCTGGAGCAGTACGGCGCCCCCGTCTACGTACGCCACGAGATCGTGCACAACAAGTACGTGGTGAAAACGCTGGAGAAGAAGGGCGCGATCTTCGTCGAGGAGACCTCCGAGGTGCCCGAGGGCGAGATCGTCATCTTCTCCGCGCACGGCGTGGCCCCCGTGGTCCACGAGGAGGCGGAGCGCGGCAAGCTGGCGACGATCGACGCCACCTGCCCGCTCGTGACGAAGGTGCACAAGGAGGCCGTGCGCTACGCCAAGGAGGACTACGACATCCTCCTCATCGGGCACGAGGGCCACGAGGAGGTCATCGGCACCAGCGGCGAGGCACCCGACCACGTGACGCTGGTCGACGGCCCGGAGGACGTGGAGAACGTCGAGGTGCGCGACCCGGAGAAGGTCGTGTGGCTCTCGCAGACCACCCTCTCCGTCGACGAGACGATGGAGACGGTCGACGCCCTGAAGGGCCGCTACCCGAACCTGCTCTCCCCGCCCAGCGACGACATCTGCTACGCGACGCAGAACCGTCAGACCGCCATCAAGCAGGTCGCCAAGGACTCCGACCTCGTCCTCGTCGTCGGCTCGAAGAACTCCTCCAACTCCGTGCGCCTGGTGGAGACCGCCGTCGCGCACGGCGCCCGCGACGGCCGCCTCGTCGACGGCGCGGAGGAGATCGACGAGGCATGGCTGGAGGGCGTGACGACCATCGGCCTCTCCTCGGGTGCCTCCGTGCCGGACGTGCTGGTCGAAGGCGTGCTGGAGTGGCTCGCGGAGAGGGGCTGGGAGGACGTGGAGATCGTCCAGCCCGTCGAGGAGCGCATGCAGTTCTCCCTGCCGAAGGAGCTGCGGCGCGACTTGCGTGCCGAAGCGGCCCGCAAGACCGGCTGACCCAACCGGAGTCCGCGAGCGCGCGCCGGGCGGCGCCGGAAGGAAAGCCCGCCCGGCGGCGACCGGGCCGGACGGCGTCAGTAGCCGCCGGCCTCCGCCGCTGCCTCGTCCTCGGCGTCCTCGGCCTCCCTCAGCGCACGCACGCGCGACTGCTGGATCATGAGCGCGATCTTCCGCACCGTGACGACGAGCACCGCGAGCAGCGTGCCGGAGTAGAGCCAGAGGGCGTTGACGGCCAGTACCGGGAAGAGGTTCGTCAGACGCTCCGTCAGGGACTGGCTTCCCGTTCCGCCGCTGATGAAGAAGAGGCCGGCGGTGAAGGCGAGCGGCACGGCGACGGGGGCGGTGACGAGGTCCGTGGGACGCACCCATGCCGCGCAGACGACGCAGACGACGAGGAACGCACCCCCGTACACGGCGGGCGAGCTGCCCAGCAGCCACCTGTCGGCGGCTCCGGTCAGCAGCATCAGCAGCACGGCGAGGAGACCGTCCCCGAGCGCGGTGAGACGGGCGCGCGGCAGCCAGGAGAGCGCGTCGGTCAGCGGTGCGGGGATGAGCGGGAAGCGCAGCTGTGCCTGGTAGAGCGCCGCGGCCTCCTCACGTACGGCGCCCGGACCGGTCCGCCGTCGCGGCGCCCCGGAGGCGGGGTCCGGGACCGCTCCCGGTGTGCGCGCGCCGGCGGCGGGCGGCTCCGCGGACCCGGCCGCCTGTGCCGCGGCCGCCGCGGCGGCTCTCGGTTTCCCGCTGCGTGGGCGGCGCTGCCTGTTTCCCCGGATCTCCGGCTGCTCCCGTTCCTGCCCCTGCGCCTGCCCCTGACCGGGGTCTTTCCCACCCGTGTGAGCGCTGTGCTGCTGTTCCACTGCACCAACGTAGGCCGCGTCACCGCTGTTCACCGGGGACGGACACGCGTTGGCCGTCAGTTCGAGCCCGTAGACTGGTTGACCGGCCGGACTCGCTCCGCGCGTCCCACGTCCTCTGCACACCTCAGATCTCGCTACGGGAAGTCGCCACGTGTCGCTCACGATCGGAATCGTCGGCCTGCCCAACGTCGGCAAGTCGACCTTGTTCAACGCCCTGACCAAGAACGAGGTGCTGGCGGCCAACTACCCGTTCGCCACGATCGAGCCGAACGTCGGCGTGGTCGGCGTGCCGGATCCGCGGCTGGGCACTCTGGCCGAGCTGTTCTCGTCGGAGAAGGTCCTGCCCGCCACGGTGGACTTCGTCGACATCGCGGGCATCGTGCGAGGGGCGAGCGAGGGCGAGGGCCTGGGCAACAAGTTCCTGGCCAACATCCGTGAGTCCGACGCCATCTGCCAGGTCATCCGCGCCTTCCACGACGAGAACGTCGTCCACGTCGACGGCAAGATCTCGCCGAAGGACGACATCGAGACGATCAACACCGAGCTGATCCTCGCCGACCTGCAGACCATCGAGAAGGTGCTGCCGAGGCTGGAGAAGGAAGCCCGGGTCAAGAAGGACAAGCAGGCCGAGGTCAAGGCCGTGCAGGAGGCCAAGGACATCCTCGAACAGGGCCGGACTCTGTTCTCCGCCGGCCTCGCGCAGGGCAGTGAGGCGGCGGCACCGCTGCACGACCTGCACCTGCTGACGACGAAGCCCTTCATCTACGTCTTCAACGTCGACGAGGACGAGCTCACCGACGAGGAGTTCAAGGAGAGCCAGCGCGCGCTCGTCGCGCCCGCCGAGGCGGTCTTCCTCAACGCCAAGCTGGAGGCGGACCTGGCGGAGCTCGACGAGGACGAGGCCCTCGAGCTTCTCCAGACGGTCGGGCAGGAGGAGCCCGGCCTGGCGACGCTCGCCCACGTCGGATTCCGCACGCTCGGCCTGCAGACCTATCTCACGGCGGGCCCGAAGGAGTCCCGCGCCTGGACGATCAAGAAGGGGGCCACGGCTCCCGAAGCCGCCGGCGTCATCCACACGGACTTCCAGCGCGGCTTCATCAAGGCGGAGGTCATCTCCTTCGACGAGCTGGTCGCGGCGGGCTCCGTCGCCGAGGCCCGCTCGAAGGGCAAGGCCCGCATGGAGGGCAAGGACTACGTGATGCGCGACGGAGACGTGGTGGAGTTCCGCTTCAACGTCTAGATGTATTGATCATGAGCGTTGTTGACGCCCGCAGGTCTTGATCATGGCGAAGACCTCCGGTGTGGTGGAGGTGTCTAGGCTTCACCGCACAACGGAGGTCTTCGTGTCCCACCGTAATGCCCGGCTGACCGTGCACGGCAGGCGGTTGCTGGTCGAACGTGTCCGCTCGGGGTTTCCGGTAGCGCATGTGGCTGCCCAGATGGGCGTCTCGCGCACCACCGCGCACAAGTGGATACGCCGGTTCGCTGCAGAGGGCGATACCGGCCTGGCCGACCGCTCCAGCCGCCCGCACCACCTGCCGAACCGCACACCGCCGGGCGTTGAGGCCCGCATCTGCGCCTTGCGGGCCGAGCGCAAACTCGGGCCTGCTCGCATCGGCCCGATCCTGGGTATGCCGCCCTCCACCGTCCACCGGGTCCTGACCCGCCATGGCCTGCACCGTCTGTCCTGGCTGGACCGGCCCACCGGCCGGCTCATCCGCCGCTACGAACGCAGCCGGCCCGGCGAACTTGTCCACGTCGATGTGAAGAAGCTCGGGCGCATCCCCGACGGCGGTGGCTGGCGCATCCACGGCCGGGAGGCGGCCCGGGCGGCCCGGCCGCAAAGCCGTCGCCGCACCGGCTACGACTACATTCACTCCGCCGTCGATGACCACACCCGCCTCGCCTACAGCGAGATCCATCCCGATGAGAAGGCCACCACGTGCGCTGCCTTCCTGCGCAGGGCGGCAGCCCACTTCGCCACGCTGGGCATCGACCGCATCGAACGGGTGCTGACCGACAACGCCTGGTCCTACCGCAAGAGCGACCTGTGGAAGCAAGCCCTGACCGATCTCGGCGCGGTCGGCAAGCGCACCCGCATCTACCGGCCGCAGACCAACGGGAAAGTGGAGCGCTTCAACCGCACCTTGCTCGATGAATGGGCCTACCTGCGGCCCTACGCCACCAACGACCAACGCGCCACAGCGCTGACAGACTTCCTCCACAGCTACAACCACCATCGCTGCCACACCGCACTCGAAGGCAAGCCACCGATCAGCCGTGTGAACAACGCATCAGGTCAATACATCTAGACGGTCTCCGGAACTGCCGCCCGACCTGCGACGGCACGGAGGGCGGCTCAGCGGTCCACGTAGGTTCCGCAAGGCTCTCTCGCCTGTCGGCCGTGATCAGCGGGAGCCAGCTCGCTCGCTCTGAGCGGTGCCGGACGCTCCCAGGCAACCGGGCCGACCCTGCTATGGGCCAAGCGGCGGCTCATCGACGGTATCCGGTGGGGGTGCGGGTCGGGGCACCCTTACGGGACGTCCTCGCGTGCTGCAGATCCTGGCAGGCGGCCTATGTCCTGTTACCGCCGCGGCAACGCAACGGGACCCGGGCACACCTCCTGGCCGCCTTGACGATGCTCCACGTTCGAGGCGGTGACGGCCGGTCCCCGCATCGGCCGGCCCGGCGGTGACCTTTCCCGCACCCGCCCGGCGGCGCGTACGCGCCGACAGGGCCGGCTCCCACGCCACCGGCAGCCACCTGCACCGACGCGGCATCGTCAGCACCATCCCCGACTCCGAGGACCGGATCGACACCGGCCACTCGCCCCCAGGACAGGCAGGAACCGGCACCCGTTCGGCCCAGGGCCTGTCCGGGCGCATCGGATGCCTCTCTGGCGTGCGCAGATCGTTGCGAGTTGCATCGAAGTTGTGCGTACCGTTCCGCCGGTGGCGTCCGACCCGGTCGGTGAGCCTGTGGCGTCGTAGTCGGGCAACCCGCCGGCCAGCATTCCGCTGCCAACCGATGCAAGCTTGGAGGTATGGAGTGAAAGGGCGCGGCTATGGCTCAAGGGGATTCACCTCCCGAACGGGGCACGGTGGATCGGTCGGAAGGGTTCGGTGAGCGGCTGCTGGGTTTGCTGCTGGACCGGGCGCACGAGATGCCGCCGCAGCTGATCGCTCCATTGATCGCTGAAGAGATGGCCAGAGTCGGCGGCCGCGATGTCTCGGTCCTCCTCCAGGACTATGCACAGTTCATGCTCGTGCCGCTGCCCGGTCGAGGGCTGGCCGACGGTGAGCCCGAGCCGATCTCGCACTCGCCTGCAGGGGCCGCTTTCCTGCGCGCGACCGCTGTAGAAGTACCGCAGACGGACGGAGTACGGATGTACCTGCCGCTGCTGGACGGCGGCGGGCAGATCGGGGTCATGATCGTCACCTTGGACACCGTCGATGACCACGACCGGCGGCTGCTGCACAGGCTCGCCGGCCTGGTGGCCCACCTACTGGTCATCAAGAGTGAGTACACCGACCAGTTCTTTCAGGCCCGGCGCCGTCAACCGATGACCTTGGCGGCGGAGATTCAATGGTCGCTGCTGCCGCCGCTGGCGATGTCCGTCCCGCAGGCCGAGCTGGCGGGAATCCTGGAGCCCACCTATCACGTCGCCGGCGACAGCTTCGACTACGCCCTCAACGACGACATCCTGCACGTGGGCCTCGTCGATGCGATGGGACACGGACTGGACGCCGCCAATATGGCGTCCATCGCCGTCGGTGCGTACCGGTACGCCAGACGTGCCTACGTCGACCTGTCCTCCGTCTACTCGTGCATGGACGATGCGATCGCCGACCAATTCGGGCCCGAGGGCTTCGTCACGGCGCAGATGATGCGTCTGAACATCTCAACCGGAAAGCTGGCGTGGGTGAACGCAGGCCATCCCGCGCCGCTGTTGATTCGCAATCGTGAGGTCGTGGGGCGACTGGAGTCCCCCACTACGCTGCCGGTTGGTCTCGGGGGTCAAGATCCCCAGATCAGCGAGCACTCACTCCAGCAAGGCGACAGGGTTCTGTGCTTCACCGACGGCCTGATCGAGGAACACGAAGCCGGCGAGGAGCAGTTCGGTGAGCGGGCGCTCATCCGCGCGATCAACCGCATCGAGCAAGCGGAGGAAGGCGTGCGAGAAGCCGTGCGCACGCTTTCTCACATGCTGAGGGAGAAGCGGGGCTGGCGGACCAGCGACGACGCGACTCTGTTGCTGGTGGAGTGGCGAGGCGGCGCCGCCGACCACCTCGCAGTCCTGGAGTGATCCGTGTTGGGTCACGCCCCCTGGCGCCCCAGGGCGGACGGACCGGCGAGCTGAGCGGCCGGACGTGCCTGACAGGAGCGCCGTCCTCGTCTTCGACGCACCAGTAGTACGGGATCCCGGCTATCCCCATGCCCGATTCGCCGCACACGGCGGTCGCACAGCCCCACCCCGCTCGGCGCTCTCGGGGGCCGGCCGTTCGCGGCGCGTACTCGGCCGGGGTCCGGCGGCGCCGCGGGGTCCCGGAATGTGAACGATTCAGCCCGCGTGTGGAGGCTCTGAGCAGCTGCTCATCACATCGGGTGAAACCTTGGTCGTCGGTTGCGAGCCGCGACGGCGAGTTGCCAAGCTGTTGCCCATTGTCAACTTAACCATCTGTCGCGACCTTCGCAGGCCTGGCCTTCGAGAACGGGGAGGGCACTCGTGCCATTCGGTGAACAGCCCGCCTACCTCCGCGTCGCCGGTGATCTCCGGCAGAAGATCGTCGGCGGTGATCTTCCTCCGCACACCCGGCTGCCCTCGCAGGCGCGTATCCGCGCGGAGTACGGCGTCTCGGACACCGTCGCCCTGGAGGCCCGCAAGGTGCTGATGGCCGAGGGTCTGGTCGAGGGCCGTTCCGGCTCGGGCACGTACGTCCGGGAACACCCCGTGCCGCGCCGCCTCGCCCGCAGCGGCTTCCGCGCCCTCGGGGAATCCTCGCCGTTCCGGCAGGAGCAGGCGGACGAGGACGTGAAGGGCACCTGGGAGTCGCGCAGCGAGCAGGAGGACGCGAGCCCGCTCACGGCCGAGCGCCTGCGCATCGAGCCCGGCGAGCGCGTGATGCGGACCACGTACCTCTTCCGTGTGGACGGCGAGACCGTGATGCTCTCCACTTCGTGGGAGCCCCTGTCCCTGACGGGCCGCACGCCCGTGGTGCTGCCCGAGGACGGGCCGCTGGGCGGCAAGGGCGTCGTGGAGCGGATGGCCGCCATCGACGTCGTGGTGGACAACGTCGCGGAGGAGGTCGGCGCCCGGCCGGGCCTGGCCGAGGAGATGCTCGAACTGGGAGGCGTTCCGGGGCATTCGGTGCTGGTCGTGACGCGTACGTTCTTCGCCGGCGGGCGCCCCGTGGAGACAGCGGACGTGGTCGTCCCGGCCGATCGTTTCCGCGTCTCGTACCACATGCCCGTCAGGTGACCTGCGGCCTCGTGTGCGAACGTGTGGCCGAAATCGATTCCTCGTTGTGCCAACTCGAATGCGCTGAGTGAAGGCCGGGCGTAGGCTCCGGCATATGCGAAGCGTAAGCGGTGACGGTGAAACTGTGCTGCCCTGGCACGTCATAAGGGAGGACGGCCACGGCAACCGCTATCGCGTGGGCAGCTACGCCACCCGTACGGAAGCACAGCAGGTGGCCGACCGGCTCGACCGGAGCGGGGGCCGCGCAAAGGGCGGCTGCGGGGGAGACGCCAGCTATCTGGTCGAGCCTGTGGAGTGCGCGAGCGGCGAGTACGCCTGACTCGTCCCAGAATCGGAAGCAGGGACACCTCGTTCCCGCCTGCCCGGACGGGCCGGGCCGGCTGCTACCGGATCAGGGACGTGGGCGGTGTGAGCACAGGACCCTCCGAGGGAGCTGCCTCGATCCTCGACACCCTCCGGGTCGGAATCGTCGTGCTCGACGCGAACGGAAAGATCCTCCTCTGGAACCCGATCACCGAGGAGATCCTCGGCTGGCGGGCCGAGCAGGTCGTGGGCAGACGCATCCAGGACTTCCTCGAGGACGGGTACGACGAGGGCGAGCGCCGGCGCGACCAGGCCCTGCGGGACGTGGGCCGCTGGCGCGGCATCCTGCGTGTCCTGCACAGCGCCGGCCACCGCGTCACGGTCGAGGGCCGCGTCACACTCCTCCAGGACAGGCAGAACCGTCCGGTCGTCCTCGCCAACATCGTGGAGACCAGCAGAATCCGCGCCGTCGAGCACGACCTGGCCGCACTGGACGCGCTCTTCGCCTCCTCACCGCTCGGCATCGCCCTGTTCGACACCGACAGGCGGTACGTGCGGGTCAACGAGGCGCTCGCCAGGCTCAATCAGGTCAGCGCCGAGGAGCACATCGGAAGGACCGTCCACGAGATCCTTCCGTCCTGGATGGCCGCCGAGGTCGCCGCCGTGCAGTCGAGCGTGCTGGAGACGGGGGAGCCCGTCGTCGACTTCGTGCTGCGGGACCCGGAGGGCCCCGGCGCTCTGTCCGTCTCGTCCAGCAGGCTCACCACCGGCAAGGGCGAAGTACTCGGCGTGAGCGGCGTGTTCATGGACGTCGCCGAGAGGCACGAGGCGCTGGAGAAGATCGAGGCGGCGCGTGAGCGGCTGTCGCTGCTCGACGACGTCGGCGTGGGACTCGTCGACCGGTTCGACGTGGCCGCCATCTCCCAGGCCCTCGCCTCCAGCCTCGTACCGCGCCTGGCCGACTACGCCGGCGTGATGCTCACCAGCGCGGCGGCGCACAGCGGCGACCTTCCCCGCATCGAACTGCTCACCGGGAAGCCGCTGTTCCAGCTCGGCGTCGCGGCACGCGACGAGGGGCCGACGGTGCACCGGATGCTCCGCGTCGGCCAGGACGTCCCCTTCCTCGCCGACTCCCTCTTCGGCCGGACGCTCGCCAGCGGCGTGCCCCACGTCGCGTCCTCACCGGGCGAACTGCTCGCCGCCACCTATCCCGGTGACCCGAAGTTGCAGGCCGCGCTCGACCTGGACGTCCATTCGCTGATGGCCGTGCCTCTTCGCGCGCGAGGCGTGGTGCTCGGCCTGCTCGTCGTCAGCCGCGCGGGCGGCCGCGAACCGTTCGGCAGGGACGACATGGCGCTGGCGATGGAACTGGCCGACCGCGCCGGAGTCTCACTGGACAACGCCCGCCTGTACGCACGTGAACGTGCCGGTGCGCTGATGCTCCAGCGGAGCCTGCTGCCCCAGAAGGTCCCGGAGCCGCCCGGGGTGAGGGTGGCCTACCGCTATGTGCCCGGCAGCAGCGGAACGGAGGTCGGCGGCGACTGGTTCGACGTGATCCCGCTCGCAGGCGGCCGGGTCGCGTTCGTCGTGGGCGACGTGACGGGTCACGGACTGCACGCGGCCGTGACGATGGGACGGTTGCGCACGGCCGTGCGCACACTCGCCGGGCTCGACCTGTCACCCGACGAACTGCTCCGGCGCGTCAACGATTTGGCGGACGACTTCGTCCAGAGTTCGGACGATCCCCTCATCGCCACTTGTGTCTACGCCGTCTACGACCCGTCCACGCGCCGGTGCACCGTCGCGAAGGCCGGCCACCCGCCGCCGCTGCTGCTCACCGAGACTCCCGACGGCAGCTGGGAGGCCCGGCCTGTCGAACTGCCCCCGGGCGCCCCGCTGGGCGTCGGCGGCGTGGCCTTCGAGTCCTTGGAGCTGGAGATCGCCGAGGGCTCCGTGCTGATCCTCTACACCGACGGCCTCATCGAATCGCGTGGCGAGGACATCACCCAGGGCATCGGGCGGCTCTGCGAGATGCTCTCCGGCGGCCCCGTCCACCGGGACCCGGGCACACCCGCCACCATCGAGGAGGCCTGCGACAGCGTCATCGAGGACCTGGACAGCAGAACGGCGTCACAGCCCTCCGACGACGTCGCCCTGCTGATGGCGAAGTTCGGCGGGCTCCCGCAGGGCAGCGCCGCGTCGTGGACCTTTCCCGCCGAGAGCTACGCGGTGCGCAGGGCACGTGACGTGGTGCGGAGGACCCTCCACGAGTGGGGGCTCGACGCCCTGGAGGACACCACCGTGCTGCTGGTGAGCGAGCTGGTCACCAACTCCCTGCGATACGCGCACGGGCCCATCGGCGTCCGCATGGTGCGCGGCAGCTCGCTGCTGGTCGAGGTGCGCGACCCGCTGCCGGACCCGCCCCGCGAACGCAGCGCCCTGCCCGACGACGAAGGCGGGCGCGGCATCCGTCTCGTGGCCAGGGAGGCGCGCCGTTGGGGCACGCGGCACGGGCCGATGGGCAAGACCGTCTGGTTCGAACTCCCCCTCTGGTGAGGCAGGTTTACGGACCCCGCGGCGGGTGCGCCGCCCACCTCGGCAAACCGAGCGGAACCGCCCGCACCCCTGCACCCGCGATGCGCCCTCGTTGAAGATGGTTCGAACCGGCGCAGCCTGGTTAGGAGACAGTTGTCCCTGCCGGAGGAGGTCAGGGGAGCGCACGGAGGTGTGAGGCCGCACGTCAGTTGTGAACAGGGACGGGAATTACGAATTTCGTGCGGCGATCGGGAAGAGCGTGTTCCGGGTGCCTTGCGCCTGCCACACTGCTCGGAGCCGGTGCCACACTGGTCACGGGAAGGGGCGGCGTTGAGCGATATCCCTGTGGAGGCGGCAGGCAAGCCGGACGACGTCCGCCGCGCTCTCGCTCTTCTCAACGCGGCGGGCGCCCGTATCGGCAACTCGCTCGACCTGGAGACGACAGCCCGCGAGCTGCTGGACGTCGGTGTCCCGCAGTTCTGCGATCTCGCCTCCGTCGACCTGTACATGGATGTTCTCGCCGGCGACGAGCCGCGCCCCGTCGGCCCCGGCGACGGCAGCGGGGAGCTGCGCCGCGTCGGGTTCGCGAGTTCCGTCTCGGAGGCGCCGCCGTCGCTCACCCGCGAAGGCCAGGTGGGAACGACCGGTGCGAGCCCGGTGACCGTCGGGGCGACGCACTGCTACCCCTTCAACACCCCCTGCGCGCAGGCACTTCGCAGCGGACGCGTGCAGCACATCCCGGGGCAGGACGGCACCGTGCCGGTCCAGTTCGGCGCCGTCGTGCAGTCGACGCTCGCAGTGCCCATGGTCGCCCGCGACAGGGTGCTGGGCCTGGTGCAGTTCTCCCGCGTCAAGGGCAGCGAGCCGTTCGGGGAGCGGGACGCGGCGCTCGCCGCCGAGCTGGCCTCCCGCGCCGCCGTGTGCATAGACAACGCGCGCCTGTACCGCAGGGAGCACGAGCGGGCGCTGATACTCCAGCGCAGCCTGCTGCCGCCCGGTGACCCCGAAGCCGCCGGCCTCGACATCGCCTGCCGCTATCTGCCCGGCAACCCGGCGACCGAGGTCGGCGGCGACTGGTTCGACGTCATCGAACTGCCCGGGCACCGCACCGCCGTCGTCGTCGGCGACGTGATGGGCCGGGGCCTCCGCGCCGCCGTAGCCATGGGCGAACTGCGCACCGCCGTACGGACGTTGGCGCTCACCACGGACATGGAGCCCGCCGAGGTGCTGGGCGCGCTGGACGAGATCGCCCGCGGGCTCGGCGACACCCCGGGCTCGCAGCGCAACGGCAGCGGTGACCTGGCGGAGGTCTACCTCGCCACCTGCATCTTCGCCGTCTACGACCCCGTCTCCCGCCGCTGCACCATCGCCAACGCCGGCCATCTGCCGCCCGTCCTGGTCGAACCGGACGAACCGGCCCTCATGCTGGAGGTCCCCAAGGGGGTACCGCTGGGCGTGGGCGGGGAGCCGTTCGAAGAGATCGAGATGGCGCTGCCCGACGGTGCCATGATCGCGCTCTACACCGACGGCCTCGTCGAGTCGCGCGAGCACCCCATCGACGAGGGCCTGGGCGCGCTGCGTGCCGCTCTCACGGACGCCACCGCCTCCCTCGAGAACGTCGCCGACCAGGTGCTGACGACCCTCAACGTGCACCACGGCGAGGACGACATCGCGCTCCTCGTCGCACGGTTCCAGGGCCTTCCCGCGGGCGCCGTCGGCGACTGGACGCTCTCCGCCGAGCCGCGTTCCGTCGCCCGTGCCCGCGAGCTGACGCGCGAGCAGCTGTCCGAATGGGAGCTGGGCGGGCTCGCGGACACCGCCGAACTGCTGGTGAGCGAGCTGGTGACGAACGCGCTGCGGCACGGCGAGGGCGAGATACGCCTGCGGCTGCTGCTGGACCGCACCCTCGTGTGCGAAGTGTGGGACTCGGGCCTGGTGCAGCCCCGCCGGCGCCGCGCCCATGTGACGGACGAGGGCGGTAGGGGCCTTCAACTGGTCGGCCTGCTCAGCACCGGGTGGGGCAGCAGGCGTACGCACCGCGGCAAGACCGTCTGGTTCGAGCTGGCACGCCCCGGCGAGGACTCCAAGCCCGCCGACCCGACGGAAGCGCTGCTCAGCCTCTTCTGACGCGGGGCGTCCCGCTCCCGGAACAACGGCCGCCCCGGCCCCGGAGCGCCGGGGCCTCTGGCCGGCGCAGCCCGGACTCGCGCCCGCGTTCCTTCAGTTGCCGGAGAGCTCCCAACCGTCCGCCTGTACACGTGCGTTGTCGCGCGGACGCACGCTCATGAAGACGGGCCGCGCACCGCCGAGCACCCGGATGTCGTCCAAGTAGACGCCCCTGCCCTGCTGTTCCTCGTCCGTGACGTAGCGCCAGCGCACCGCGGTCACCCCGTCGGGCAGTTCACCCGCGGCGTGCAGCCAGCGGCGCGCGGAGAAGCCGGAGAAGTCGCCCTTGCTCTCCCAACTCCGGCGCCCCGCACGCAGCTTCAGGGGGACGGGCTGCCAGGAGGCGTCCTCGCCAGGCTTCGCCGTGGTGGCCTCCACCGTGCAGACGTCGGTGGACTGGGTGTCGTACCAGAGCCGGAAGCGCAGCGAGGCCTTGTCGTTCACGGCCTTCTTCAGCGGAACGCGCAGAGTCGCGGTGTCGGCGTCGCGCTGCCCCGAGTACCAGGCGGCGGACGCGACGGCGGGACGCACCGGCACAGCGCGCGCCAAGTGCCGTGCGGGGGCGCGGCGGTAGTCGCTGACCGTGCCCCAGTCGCGGGTGGGGTGCACGCGGTTGGCCATCAGGACGAAGAGCGTGCCGTCGATCGGGTCGGCCACCAGGCAGGGCCCGGTGTAACCGGTGTGGCCCGTCGTCACGGGCGAGGTGAGGGCGTCCATGTAGAAGCGCTGGTCGAGCTGCCAGCCCAGACCGCGTGCCGCCTCGGGCCCCATGTCCGGGTTCTCGTTGGTGATCATGGAGCGGACCCAGTCCTCGCCGAGCACGCGGTGCCCGCCGTAGGTGCCGCCGTTCAGCACCATCTGCCCGAAGACGGCCATGTCGGCGGCCGTCGAGAAGACGCCCGCGTGACCCGCGACGCCGCCCAGGTAGTACGCCTTCTCGTCGTGCACCGAGCCACGCACGATGCCGCGGCCCGTCCACGGCATGTACTCGGTGGCGGCGACCCTCTCCAGCTTCGACTCCGGGGGGTTGTAGCCCGTGTCCCGCATGCCGAGCGGCTCGGTGATCAACTCGGCGACGAGTTCGTCGAGCCCCTTGCCGGTGACCTCCTCCAGGAGGCGTCCCGCGGTGATGAGGTTGAGGTCCGAGTAGGTGTACTGCTCGCCCGGCGGGCTCTTGAGCGGCTCCGCGTAGACGGCGGCGATGCGGGCCTCGTTGTCCGGGTAGGGCTTCAGGTCCATGTCGGCCTTCATGCCCGAGGTGTGGTTCACCAGCTGCCGTACGACAATGGGGGACTTGGCGGGATCGGCCTTGTCGAAGTCCGGCAGATGGCGCGCGACGCGGTCGTCGAGGCCGAGCTTGCCCCGCTCGGCCTGGGCGACCAGCACGACCGACGTGAACAGCTTCGAGACCGACGCCATGTCGAAGATCGTGTCCGTCCGCATGTCGACCCACTGGTCACGCGGCAGCTCCACGGCCTTCCCGGCAGCCGCGTCCCACGCCGCGTAGCGCAGTGCGTGGCCGCGCGCCGCGTGCTCGACCACCACACCGTTCCTGGCGGCCAGCAGGACGAAGCCGGGATGCGAGGGATGAGGGCGGCCCGGCCCGGGGCGCATGTACTCCTCGGCCGTGGGCACGAGCCGCTCGACCTCGGCGCGCAGCAGGCCCGCGCGATGCGGGCTGCCGCGGCGCAGCATGCGCGGGCGGAAGCGAAGATCGTCCGGCGTCACCGTGGGTGGTCCGCCGACGTCCGAACCGTTCGGCGCCGAGGCGAAGGCGGGGACGGAGCCCGGGCCCACTCCGGTCGCGAGCGCGGCACCGCCAACGGTGCCGAGGAACTGCCGGCGTCTCATCGTGAATCCTCTGCGCTGGTGCGGACGTGGTGGGAGCTGGCATGTCCGGGCCTGCCACCGGCGAGGGTGGTCACGGTACGTTCGCCCGTATCCCAGAAGCGTATCCAGCTCGCGGCTTCCGGGCGCGCTCGTACGCGTATGCCGTTGGTGCGACCACTGGCGGCCGCCAGGCGCACGGCGCGGCCCGCGGAGCCCGCGGGAGCCCCGGAGAGCCGGGAAACGGCGGGACGGAGGCAGGGGGCGCAACGGGGGCGCGCGGTAGCACGCCCCCGTGACACACCTCACCTGCCGTGACGCCGCTCCGGCCGGTTCAGGCCCCGTTCCGGCGGCGGATCTTGTTGCCGAGCCAGACGATCGGGTCGTACTTGCGGTCGGCGGCACGCTCCTTGAGCGGGATCAGCGCATTGTCGGTGATCTTGATGCCCTCGGGGCAGACGTCCGTGCAGCACTTGGTGATGTTGCAGTAGCCCAGCCCGTGGTCCTCCTGGGCGGTGGACTTGCGGTCCAGCCCGGACTCCTCGGCAGCGTCCAGCGGATGCATGTCCAGCTCCGCCATCCGCATCAGGAAGCGGGGGCCGGCGAAGGCCTCCTTGTTCTCCTCGTGGTCGCGCACCACATGGCACACGTCCTGGCACAGGAAGCACTCGATGCACTTGCGGAACTCCTGCGAGCGGCCCACATCCTCCTGCTGCATCCGGTACTCGCCCGGGCCCAGACCGGCAGGCGGCACGAACGAGGGGATCTCGCGTGCCTTGGTGTAGTTGAACGACACGTCCGTGACCAGATCCCGTACGACGGGGAAGGCCCGCAGCGGCGTGATCGTGATGGTCTCCGACCGCTCGAAGACGGACATCCGCGTCATGCACAGCAGCCGCGGCCGACCGTTGATCTCGGCGCTGCACGAGCCGCACTTGCCCGCCTTGCAGTTCCAGCGGACCGCCAGATCCGGAGCCTGCGTGGCCTGGAGCCTGTGGACGATGTCGAGGACCACCTCGCCCTCGAAGACCTCGACCTTGAAGTCCTCCAGGCCGCCGCCCTCGATGTCGCCGCGCCAGACCCGGAAGTTCGCGATGTAGCTCGTCCCGGTCGCGTCCGGGGCGCCGCCGCTGACGGCCCCGGGCGTACCGGTGCCCTCCGCGGTGCCCTCTGCGTCGTGCGCGCGGGGACGGGTGTGTGTACCCGCGCCCTCGCCCGCGTGCGTCTCGGCGCTCATTCGGCTGTCAGCTCCTCGTCCGTCAGGTACTTGACCAGCTCCTCCTTCTCGAAGAGCCCCAGCAGATCCGGGCGGATCGCCGGCATGTCGCGGCGGCGCAGATCGATGCGGCCGCTCTCGGCGCGCTCGGCGGCCTCGCCCGGCTGGGTCGAGGCGTCGACCGAGACCGGCTCGTCGGCGAGAGTGCAGACGAGGTTCGAACGCCGCCACTGGCGGTCCATCTCCGGAAAGTCGTCGCGGGTGTGGCCGCCACGCGACTCGGTGCGGGTCAGCGCGGCCCGCGCCACGCACTCGCTGACCAGCAGCATGTTGCGCAGGTCGATGGCCAGGTGCCAGCCCGGGTTGAACTGCCTGTGGCCCTCGACACCCGCGTACGTCGCCCGCACCCGCAGCTCCGCCAGCCGCTCCAGTGCCTGCGTCATCTCCTCGTCGCGGCGGATGATGCCGACGAGGTCGTTCATGGACTGCTGGAGGTGCTGGTGCAGCGTGTACGGGTTCTCGGCGGGCTCACCCTCCGGAACCTCGGCCGCGCTGAAGGGGCGCAGTGCCTCGGCGGAGGCGTGTTCGATCTGCTCGTCGCTGACGTCGGGACGTCCGTCGTCCTTGAGCGACGCCGCGTACTGCGCGGCGTGCAGACCGGCACGGCGGCCGAAGACGAGCAGGTCGGAGAGGGAGTTGCCGCCGAGCCGGTTCGAGCCGTGCATCCCTCCGGCGACCTCGCCCGCCGCGTACAGGCCCGTGACGCCGACGGCTGCGGCCGTGTCCGGGTCGACGTCGACGCCGCCCATCACGTAGTGGCAGGTCGGGCCGACCTCCATGGGTTCGGCGGTGATGTCCACGTCCGCCAGCTCCTTGAACTGGTGGTGCATGGACGGCAGCCTGCGGCGGATCACGTCGGCGGGCATGCGGGTCGAGACGTCGAGGAAGACGCCGCCGTGCGGTGAGCCGCGGCCCGCCTTGACCTCGGAGTTGATCGCGCGGGCGACCTCGTCGCGCGGAAGCAGCTCCGGCGGCCGCCGGTGCTTCTCCGGGTCGTCGTACCAGCCGTCGGCCTCTTGCTCGGACTCGGCGTACTTCTCCTTGAAGACGTCGGGCACGTAGTCGAACATGAACCGTCTGCCCTCGGAGTTGCGCAGGACGCCGCCGTCACCGCGCACCGATTCGGTGACGAGGATGCCCTTCACCGACGGCGGCCAGACCATCCCTGTCGGGTGGAACTGGACGAACTCCATGTTGATCAGTGAGGCGCCCGCCAGCAGCGCCAGCGCGTGCCCGTCGCCCGTGTACTCCCACGAGTTCGACGTCACTTTGAAGGACTTGCCGATGCCGCCGGTGGCCAGGACCACGGCAGGAGCCTCGATGACGAAGAAGCGGCCCGACTCCCGCTCGTAGCAGAAGACGCCGGAAACCTTCTCCCCCGAGCCGTCCGCGGCCGGGGACTTGAGGATCCGGGTGACGGTGCACTCCTGGAAGACCTTCAGCCGGGACTCGTAGTCACCGCTCTCCTTGAAGTCCTCCTGCTGCAGCGCGACGGTCTTCTGCTGCAGCGTGCGGATCAGCTCCAGGCCCGTACGGTCGCCGACGTGCGCGAGGCGCGGATACTCGTGGCCGCCGAAGTTGCGCTGGGAGATGCGGCCGTCGGCCGTGCGGTCGAAGAGCGCCCCCCACGTCTCCAGCTCCCAGACCCTGTCGGGGGCTTCCTTCGCGTGCAGCTCGGCCATCCGCCAGTTGTTGAGGAACTTGCCTCCGCGCATCGTGTCGCGGAAGTGCACCTCCCAGTTGTCGCCGGGGTTGGCGTTGCCCATGCTGGCGGCGATGCCGCCCTCTGCCATCACCGTGTGCGCCTTGCCGAACAGGGACTTGCAGATCACCGCCGTGCGCAGTCCCTGTTCGCGTGCCTCGATCGCTGCCCGCAGACCCGCACCGCCCGCGCCCACGATGACGACATCCCACTGCTGGCGTTCGACTTGCGTCATTTGTCGTGCATCCCTCTCGAAGAAGCGTGAATCAGAAGAACTGCGGATCGGTGAACGCACCGGTCGCCAGCAGGTACACGTAGAGATCGGCCAGGCCAACGCTGAGCAGCGAAGCCCAGGCCAACTCCATGTGACGGCTGTTGAGCTTTCCGACCAGGCCCCACATGCGGTACCGCACCGGATGCTTCGAGAAGTGCTTGAGCCGCCCGCCGACGATGTGCCGGCAGGAGTGGCACGAGATGGTGTACGCCCAGATCAGCACGATGTTGATGAGGAAGACCACGGTGCCCAGGCCCATGTGGCCCCACTCGTAGTCGGCGTTGCGGAAGCCGAGGAGCGTGTCCCAGGTGAGGATGACGGCGACGCCGACCGCCGCGTAGAAGAAGTACCTGTGCAGGTTCTGCAGGATGAGGGGGAAGCGGGTCTCGCCGGTGTAGCGCTTGTGCGGCTCGGCGACTGCGCAGGCCGGGGGAGAGGCCCAGAAGCCCCGGTAGTAGGCCTTGCGGTAGTAGTAGCAGGTGAGGCGGAAGCCCAGCGGGAAGATCAGGATGATCAGCGCGGGTGAGAGCGGCCACCAGTCCCCGAACAGCGCCCAGTTGGGGCCGCCCTGCATCTTCTCGCAGCTCTCGGCGAGACACGGGGAGTAGAAGGGCGAGACGTACGGCGCGTGGTAGTAGTCGGCGTCCGCGAAGGCCCGCCACGTCGAGTAGACGACGAACACGAACAGGCCGAACGCCGTCGACGCCGGCGCGAGCCACCAGCGGTCGGTGCGCAGATGCCTCTCTGGAATGGCGGCGCGCGTACCAGTACGCACGCCGCCGGTGGCCGACGGAGGAATCTTGTTTCCCGTGCTGCTCGTGTTCGGTTGGGGTCGGGTGCCAGTGGCCAACGGTTTCTCCGGTAGGGGCGACTTGTCAGTTGGGGTGCCTCGTGAGCTGCCGCCGACTGCCGGCCGCTGCCGCGGCCGCCGGCTCGACTCAGCCCGGGGCGGCGCTCACGGCGCGTGCCGGTCCTTGGCGCCCACCCCCTCGTCGTCGACGTCCGACCACAGGACGTGGTCGTAGGGCTTGTCGGGGATCGTGACCATCTCCGGGTGCGCCGCGCCGGGTGCCCCCGCGGCCGGTGAAGCGGCACGCAGCAGTGCCAGGGACTCCCGAAGGTGCGCTGTGTCGCTGCGTACGCGCCTGACTTCCAGGCCGCTGCCGAGGGTGCTTTCCAGTCGGTCGACGGTCCGTGTGAGTTCCTCGAGGCAGCGCTGGGCCGCCGTCAGGTCGTCGTGCAGTGACGTGTGAGGAGACATGACGTGCCTACCTCCGCTGGTCGTGGCGGCTGGCTTGCATGCGTGAGCAGCTTGCGTGCCAGGTGAGATGGCGAGTGTCGCTCCTCACACTCCCCCTTGTGAAGGGCGCTGCACGGGTTTACCCCGTGCGGGGCATGATCGCCAAGTCTCTTGACCCGGACGGGTAACAGCGGTTCCGGCCGGTGCACAAAAAGTCCGTCCGGCCGGACCGTCACCTTGATCAGCCGCGCTCGGCGCCGAAGAGCTCCAGACAGGGTTCCAGGCCGTGCAGACCGACGGGGAGCGAGCGGTGCCGTTCCCACGACGCCCGGTCCAGCCGCAGCCGCCGGACCGTCCGCGACTCTCCCCGCACGGAGACCACCTCGACGCCGTCCGCCTCGTAACCGAGCTTCCGTGAGACGGCAAGGGAGCGCGGGTTGTCCGTCATGGCGCCAGACGTGAGGGTGCGGGCCCGGAGCCCTTCGAAGGCCAGGTGCGTGACGGCCGCCCGCATCTCCGTGCCGAACCCCTTGTTCTGGTGGGCGAGGCCCAGCCAGGAGCCGGTCTGGGCCTCCTTCGTGACGGCGAAGTCGCGGGCGGTGATGTCCTGGCGGCCCACCACCTCGCCCTCGTGCAGCACGGCGAGGCTCAGCGTCCACTTCTCCGGCTGCCATTCGGCGACGGTGCCCAGAACGTGCTGGAAGGTGGTGCGGGCCCGCCGTTCCGGGGTGCCGTCGGTCCAGGGGAAGCTGAAGGGCATCTCGTCCGGCCCGTGCACACCCGCCGCTGCCACGGCCGCCAGCTTCTCCAGGACGCCGAGATCCGGGAGGCACAGTTCCAGCCGGGGGGTGGTGATCCTCAGCCCGTAAACGGGCCAGCACTCGGGTGTCATGACAGGAGCCTGACGAAGCCTCCCGGCCGTGTCGACGAATTTTCGGCGGAGCACGGACCGCCGTGCGGCGCTGCCGTCGCGCCGCTCGGCGCCGCTCGGCGTCACAGGCGAAGGCGCCAGTCCTGGCCGTTTAGGTCGTGGCCGAAGCTGTGGTGCCGCGACTCGGCGACCAGCTCGAAACCGGCACGCTCATAGATGCGCCGAGCCGCCGCCAGCACGTCGTTGGTCCACAGCACGACCTCCCGGTATCCGGCGGCGCGCGCGAAGCCGACACACTCGCCGACGAGCCGGTCCCCGAGCCCGTGGCCCCGCGCCGCCGGGTCCACGAGCAGCAGTCGCAGCCGGGCCGTGTCCTCGGAGCTGTCCGACACGCACATCACGCAGCCCGCCCGCCGTCCGTCGAGCTCGGCGATCCAAGCCGCCTCGCGCCCGGTGTCGTGCCCCGCGGCGAACTCCGCGACGATGCGCGCGACGAGAGCCTCGTACGTCCCGTCCCAGCCGAACTCCGCGGCGTAGACGGACGCGTTGCGTTCGATGATCCAGCCCATGTCTCCCGGGCGGGGAGCGCGCAGCCGTATCCGGGCCGCGGCACCGCTCCGTGCGGTGCCGCGCTCCAGGATTCCGCGGGCCGTGCGCAGGCTCTGGGCCAGCAGCTCCCGCTCCGCTTCCGTCATCCCGTCCAGCAGCGACTCGACAGCGGTCTGTGAACGCTCCTCCAGCTGCCGTGCCGCCTCCCTTCCCTCGTCGGTCAGCACGACGTTCACCCGCCGGGCGTCCCGCTCCGAGGGCCCGCGGCTGACCAGGCCCCGCTCCTCGAACCGCGCGAGCATGCGGCTCAGCTGGCCGGCGTCCACGGAGATCGCGGACCGCAGGTCTGCGGCGTCCGTGCGCGGTGCGTTGACCAGCTCGTAGAGCACGCGGGCCTCGGTGAGCGTGTACGGGGTGTGCAGGTGGCGGCTGTAGTCGAGGGCGCCGATGAGGTTCGTGTAGAAGCGGTTGAACGCACGCATCTCCTGCGCGGTGCCGGTGGCCATCGCTCACCTCATATCTTTGACTGAGTCAAAGATATACCTCCGCGGGTCACCTGTCTCTCCCTTGTGGGCTGCTCGCTCCCGGGCTCCCGGTTCGGGATCAACTCCCGGGCGTTCCCGGGGCGTAGGAAGGCCTGTGCTCCGCACGGGTGGCGTGCCGTGCGACGCGGCCGAGCCTCCGGGCCACGCCACACGGCCTCCCCTTCAGTGGGCGATAGATGTGATGAAACGCCTATGCCGCCGAACGTGGTCCACGCAGGCACCGAGCCGCGTGTACGCCCCGCAGGACCCCGAGCCCCGGAGGTTCAGACATGCCAGCCGCGCAAGCTCTCGACGCAGCCACCCGGCGTTCACTCGCACTCCTCCTGGCCGGCGCGCTGATCCCTCTCGCCGGATGCACCTCCGGTGACGGTGGTCCCAGCTCCGCAGGAGGCGGCAGCGGCGCCGCACGAGACGTTCCGCACCTCGACCGTGAACAGATCGCATCGGGCGGCTCGCTGCGCTGGGCCATCGATTCGCTGCCGCGCACGCTCAACGCCTTCCAGCCCACGGCGGACGCGACGACCGAGCGCATCACCGGCGCCACGCTGCCCTCCCTCTTCACGCTCGACTCCGCGGCCCGGCCGCAGCTCAACCAGGACTACCTCGAGTCCGCCGACATCACCGAAAGCGAGCCGCGTCAGACGGTCGTCTACAAGCTCAACCCGAAGGCGCGCTGGAGCAGCGGGCGTGCGCTCGGCGCGGCCGACTTCAAGGCCCAGTGGAAGGCGCTCAGCGGCAAGAACGGATCGTTCCGCGCCGCCCGGAACGCCGGCTACGACCGGATCGCCAAGGTGACCAGGGGCAAGAACGCACACGAGGTGAAGGTCGTCTTCCGCAAGCCGTACGCCGACTGGAAGTCGCTGTTCGCCCCCCTCTACCCGAAGACCGTGATGGGCCGCGCCGAGGACTTCAACCACGCCGCGCGCGCCTCGCTCCCCGTCTCCGCGGGCCCCTTCCGCGTCGAGAAGTTCCACCGGGGCGACACCTCGATCACGCTCGTGCGGAACGGGAAGTGGTGGGGCGACGAGGCGAAGCTCAAGCGCATCACGCTGAGGGTCGTCCCCCGCAAGGAGCGCAAGGAGGCACTGCGGCGAGGACAGCTCGACCTCGCCGAGGTGGACGTGGCGACCATGCGCAGCATCATCCGCGCGCACAAGGGAGGGGAGGAGGACGCCAAGAGCAGGAAGCGCGAGGAGCACTCGCGCAAGTCCACGGAGGAGCTGCGCAAGCAGGCCGAGCGGGACGGGAACCTGCGCCATGTCGCTCTGCGCCACGCCTTCGAACCCGCGTACACCCAGCTCGCGCTCAACGGCGCCTCGGGCCCGCTCGCGGACGAGCGAGTACGGAGGGCCGTCGCGCGCGCCATCGACCGCGAGAGGATCGCCAAGCACGCCCTGCGCGGCACGGGACTGCCCGTCAAGGCGCTCGGCAGCCACCTGCGGATGATCGACCAGGACGGATACGCGGACAACAGCGACGCTCTCGGGAAGCAGGACGTGGAGGCGGCGCAGTCCCTGCTGGCCGAGGCCGGCTGGAAGGACGGGGGCGCGGGCTCGGCGTCCACTCCCGACGCGGACGCGAAGAAGGGCGAGCACGGAAAGAAGGACGGCGAGCAGGACGGCAAGCAGGACAAGGGCGGGAACGAGGACCGCAAGCAGGACCGCAAGCAGGACGGCAAGCAGGACAAGGACGGCGAGGACGACGGGAACGACAGCGGCAAGAACGCCCAGCAGAGCAGCGCCCACGAGCGTGCCGGGGCCGCAGCACCGGCCGCGGCCCCCGCGGTGGCCCCGGTGAGCGCACAGGAGGCCGCCCGCCTGGCGGGGCAGCCGCTCGTGCTCTCTCCCGCCACCACCGGACAGCGCGCCTCGCTCATGATGCAGGCGGCCCACGCACGCCTCGGCACGGCGGAGGAGAGCGGCTCCGAGAGCAAGGTCCGCCAGGCCCGCGCCGCCGAGAAGGAGGCCGCCCGCGCACGCGCCCACGCGGACGAACTGCGGCTGCTCTCCGACGGCGGAGCGAAGGTGCAGCGGATGAAGTCGGGCAAGCCGTTGACGCTGCGCTTCGTGCTCCCCTCGGGGCCGGGCTCGGAGTCGATCAGGGACACCGGGGCCCGGATCGCCAGGGAGCTGACCCGGATCGGTGTCCGTACGCAGATGAAGCACGTCCCCGCCGAGGACTACTTCGCGAAGCACATCGCGTCGGGCGACTACGACCTGGCCATCTACTCCTGGCCCGGCACCGCCTACCCGGCGACGGACGCCCGTCCGATCTTCGCCAAACCGGCCGCCGCCGCGGACGGTTCGCTGCTCGTCGAGCAGAACTACACCCGAGTCGGCACCAACCAGATCGACCAGCTCTTCGAGCAGGCGTCGAGAGAGCTCGACGACGGCGCCCGCAACGACCTCATCAAACGGGCCGACGCCCGGATCTGGGCGGCGGCGGCCTCGGTGCCGCTCTACCAGCGGCCGCAGCTCGTGGCCGCGGGTGACAAGGTCGCAAACGCCGGTGCCTTCGGCTTCCAGACGCCGCGCTACCAGGACATCGGCTTCGAGCGGTAACAAGCGGCTCGCGTATCCCGGCCACCCGCTCCGGGCCCGGCCCCTCACAGGGCGGAAGGCGTCCGCCGGGTGGCCGGGCCTTACCATGGTTGGCGGAGCCGCGGCGAGACCCAGCCCGGCAGCGCGCGTGAGGAGCAGCTACGCACCGCGCCCCACCCACGATCCGGGAGAAGCGTCAGTCAGCCATGCCCACGCGTCACGACATCCGCAACGTCGCCATCGTCGCCCACGTCGACCACGGGAAGACCACCCTCGTCGACGCCATGCTCAAGCAGGCAGGGGCGTTCGCAGCGCACCAGCTGGAGTCGGTCGACGACCGTGTGATGGACTCCAGCGACCTGGAGCGCGAGAAGGGCATCACCATTCTCGCGAAGAACACCGCAGTGAAGTACCACCCCAAGGGCGGCGACTCCGTCGTCATCAACATCATCGACACCCCGGGGCACGCCGACTTCGGCGGTGAGGTCGAGCGCGGCCTGTCCATGGTGGACGCCGTGGTGCTGCTCGTGGACGCCTCCGAGGGGCCGCTGCCGCAGACCCGCTTCGTGCTGCGCAAGGCGCTGGAAGCGCGTCTCCCGGTCATCCTGTGCATCAACAAGACCGACAGGTCCGACGCCCGCATCTCCGCCGTCGTCGACGACACCTACGACCTCTTCCTCGACCTGGACGCCGACGAGGAGCAGATCGAGTTCCCCATCGTCTACGCGTGCGCGCGTGACGGTGTCGCCTCCCTGACGCAGCCCGAGGACGGCACCGTCCCCGCGGACAGCGACAGCCTCGAACCGTTCTTCACCACCCTGCTGGAGACGGTCCCCGCGCCGACGTACGAGGACGACGCGCCCCTCCAGGCCCACGTCACCAACCTCGACGCGGACAACTTCCTCGGCCGTATCGCGCTGCTGCGCGTGAAGAACGGCACCCTGAAGAAGGGTCAGACGGTCGCCTGGCTCAAGCGCGACGGCTCGGAGCAGAGCGTACGCATCACCGAGCTGCTGATGACGGACGCGCTGACCCGCAAGCCCGCGGAGGCCGCCGGGCCCGGTGACATCTGCGCTGTCGCCGGTATCCCCGACATCATGATCGGCGAGACGCTCGCCGACCCGGAGAACCCGGTCGCCCTGCCGCTCATCACCGTCGACGAGCCGGCGATCTCGATGACCATCGGCACGAACACGTCCCCGCTGGTCGGCAAGGGCGGCAAGAAGCACAAGGTGACGGCGCGGCTGGTGAAGGACCGGCTCGACCGCGAACTCGTCGGCAACGTCTCGCTGCGCGTCCTGCCCACGGAGCGGCCGGACGCCTGGGAGGTGCAGGGCCGCGGTGAACTCGCCCTGGCCATCCTCGTCGAGACCATGCGTCGCGAGGGCTTCGAGCTGACGGTCGGCAAGCCCGAGGTCGTCACCCGGCAGATCGACGGCAAGCTGTACGAGCCCGTGGAGCGCATGACGATCGACGCACCCGAGGAGTTCATGGGCGCCATCACGCAGCTGATGGCGTCGCGCAAGGGGCGCATGGAGACGATGACCAACCACGGGTCCGGCTGGGTCCGCATGGAGTGGATCGTCCCGGCGCGCGGCCTTATCGGGTTCCGCACGGAGTTCCTGACCGAGACCAGGGGCACGGGCATCGCGCACAGCCTCTTCGAGGGGCACGAGCAGTGGTTCGGAGACCTGCGCACGAGGCGCAGCGGTTCCCTCGTCGCGGACAGGGCCGGGTCGGCGACGCCGTTTGCGATGATGAATCTCCAGGAGCGCGGGACGATCTTCATCGAGCCCGGTACCGAGGTGTACGAGGGCATGATCGTCGGCGAGAACTCCCGTGCCGACGACATGGACGTGAACATCACCAAGGAGAAGAAGCTCACAAACATGCGAGCGGCGTCCGCCGACACCACGGAGAACCTGGTGCCGCCGAGGAAGCTCTCCCTGGAGCAGGCGCTGGAGTTCTGCCGCGAGGACGAGTGCATCGAGGTCACCCCGGAAACGGTTCGCATCCGCAAGGTGGAGCTCGACCAGAAGGCTCGCGGCCGGGCGGCGGCCCGAGCCAAGCGCTGAGCGCCGACGCCGCGTACCGGCAGCGGCGCGACGGACGGGCGGGCCGCCCCGCCCGTCCGGAATTGCTGAAGGGCGGTCCCTCGGAATCCGGTCACCCGGCCGGACGCGCGAGGGGCCGCCGATTTCTCTCGGCTCAATTCCCTTGCGGAGCCCGGGGAAGGGCTGCGGCAGCCGGGGGGTTTGTGCGCGCAGGGGGACCCGGCGCCGCCGGGGCAGCGAGATGAAGATGCGTGAAGGGTGTTATCTGGTCCGCAAGGCATGACGTCGGCGGTACCGAGGAGGCACCCCATGCGTGGAGCCACGCGTGTCACGTGGGCATTCGGCTGTGCGACGGTCGTCACCCTGGCGGCTGCGGGGTGCGGCGGGGGAGCCGGCGGCAGCGCCGCGGCCGGCTCGGACGCCGGCATCGTACGCGCCTTCTGGACCGACCCCCAGAATCCGCTCGAACCCGCCAACACCAACGAGGTGCAGGGCGGCAAGGTCCTGGAGATGACGTTCCGGGGGCTCAAGCGCTACAACGCGCGCACCGGCAAGGCGGAGAACGCCGTCGCGAAATCCATCAGGACCGACGACCAGCAGAACTTCGACATCACCCTGAAGAAGGGCTGGAAGTTCTCCGACGGCACTCCCGTCACCGCGAAGTCCTTCGTCGACGCGTGGAATTACGGCGCGCTCGTCACCAACAAGCAGGTCAGCTCCTACTTCTTCGAGTACATCGACGGCTACGACGACGTGCACCCGGAGAACGAGAGCGCCAAGCCCAAGGCGAAGAAGATGTCCGGGCTGAAGGTGACCGGCAAGGACAGCTTCACGGTGAAGCTCAACCAGAAGTTCTCCCAGTGGCCCGACACCCTCGGTTACGCGGCCTTCTCGCCGCTCCCGGAGAAGTTCTTCAAGGACCGCGCCGCCTGGCTGAAGAAGCCGATCGGGAACGGCCCGTACCAGATCGACTCCTACACCAAGGGCCAGTCCATGAGGCTGTCGGTCAACAAGGAGTACGCGGGACCGGACAAGCCGAAGAATAAGGGCGTCGAGCTGAAGGTCTACACGGACCAGAACACCGGCTACACCGACCTTCAGGCCGGGAACCTCGACGTATTCGACGAGTTGCCCGCGGGGCAGCTCAAGAACGCCAAGCGGGACCTCGACGGCCGCTACATCAACCAGCCCGCGGGAATTCTCCAGACGCTCTCCTTCCCTCTCTACCGGAAGGAATGGCAGACGGAGAAGGCCAAGCAGATCCGCGTCGGGCTGTCGATGGCGATCAACCGCGAGGAAGTGACGCAGAAGATCTACCACGGCACTCGAAGGCCGGCCGGCGACCTGACCTCCCCGGTGCTGACGAAGCCGGGCGGATTCGAGCCCGGGATGTGCGGAGAGGTCTGCAAGTACGACCCGAAAGAGGCGAAGAAGCTGATCGAGGACGCGGGCGGACTGCCGGGCGGCAAGGTCACGCTCACCTCGAACGTCGACACGGGCTCGCACCGGCAGTGGATGGACGCCGTGTGCAACAGCATCAACAACGCCCTCGACAAGAACGGCGCGTGCAGCGTCAACCCCGTCCCGACCTTCAGCGAATTCCGCAAGGACATCGCCGGAAAGAAGCTGAAGAGCATGTTCCGCACCGGCTGGCAGATGGACTATCCGCTGATCCAGAACTTCATTCAGCCGCTGTACTACACCGGCGCCTCGTCGAACGACGCCGGATACTCCGACAAGCGCGTCGACAAACTCATCGACGAGGCGAACGCCGCCGGTGAGGAGGCGGCCGTGAGCAAGTTCCAGAAGGCCGAGGAGCTTGTCCTGAAGGACCTGCCCGCGATTCCTCTCTGGTACCAGGACGGCAACGCGGGATATTCGGACAGGGTGAGCGACGTGCGCCTCAACCCCTTCTCCGTTCCGGTCTTCACCGACATCAGAGTCAAGTGAGAGAGTGAAATACCGTGGGGCGCTACGTCATCAGACGACTGCTCCAGATGGTCCCGGTGTTCATCGGGACGACTTTCCTCATCTTCGTGATGGTGTACGCGGTCGGCGACCCGGTCAACGCGATGTTCGGGGACCGGGCCCCCGACCCCGCCACGGCCGCGCAGCTGCGCGCCCAGTTCCATCTCGACAAGCCGCTGTGGCTCCAGTACCTGCTCTACATGGGCGACATCTTCACCGGTGAGTTCGGCAACGCCTTCAACGGACAGCCCGTCACCGAGCTGATGGGCAGGGCCTTTCCCGTGACTCTCCGGCTCGCGCTGATCGCGGTCGTCATCGAGATCATCATCGGGATCGCCCTCGGCGTGATCACCGGCCTGCGGCGCGGCCGGCCCCTCGACAGTTCGGTACTGATGCTCACGCTGGTCGTGATCTCGGTTCCGACGTTCGTCACCGGCACGCTCGCGCAGTACGTGCTGGGCGTGAAGTGGGGGTGGATCGCCCCGGCGGTCTCGCCCGAGGCGCCGCTCGGGCAGCTCCTGCTGCCGGGAGTCGTGCTGGCGCTGCTGTCGCTCGCGTATGTCACCCGGCTCACCCGCGCCTCCATCAGCGATAACGCCCGGGCCGACTACGTACGCACCGCCCTCGCCAAGGGCCTGCCGCGGGCCCGCGTGAACGTGCGTCACCTGCTGCGCAACTCTCTGATCCCCGTCGTGACCTTCCTCGGCACGGACGTCGGGAACCTCATGGCGGGCGCCCTCGTCACCGAGCGGATCTTCAACATCCAGGGAGTCGGCTTCCAGCTCTGGCAGGGCATCGTCCGGCAGAACTCGCCGACAGTCGTCGGCTTCGTGACGGTCCTCGTGATCGTGTTCCTGCTCGCGAACCTGATCGTCGACCTCCTCTACGCCGTGCTCGACCCGAGGATCCGCTATGCGTGAAATCGACGGCACCGCAGCCGGAACGGCCGACGGGCGGGAGGTGGCGCATGGTTGAGCGTGCACCTGAGAGCCCGTGGGCCTCCGACGAGCCCTCCGCCGCGGCCGGAGCTGCCGCGGGAGCCGCCCCGGGGACGGCGGCCGGAGCTGCCGCCGGGACGGCGGGAGCCGCGCCCGGCGTCGCACCCGGTCCCGGCGCCGACCCCGGCGCACCGCCGTCCGCCCCGCAGGAGCCGGGGCCCGGGGGGCGGGCCCGCAGCCTCTGGTCGGACGCGTGGCACGACCTGCGGCGCAACCCCGTCTTCGTGGTGTCGGCGCTGCTGATCCTCTTCCTGGTCGTGATCTCGGTGTGGCCCGGCCTCATCGCCACCCGAAACCCCCTCTCCTGCCGCCTGGACAGGTCCCTCGACCCCGCATCGCCGGGCCACTGGTTCGGCTTCGACACCCAGGGGTGCGACGTCTACACGCGGGTCGTCCACGGGGCCCGTACGTCGGTGACCGTCGGCGTCTGCGCCACCCTTGGCGTCGCCGCCGTCGGCAGCGTCCTCGGGGGGCTCGCGGGATTCTTCGGCGGCTGGTGGGACGCCCTGATCTCCCGGCTCACCGACGTCTTCTTCGGCATCCCGATCATGCTCGGGGGCCTGGTCTTCCTCTCGATGACGGGCAGCCGCTCCGTGTGGACGGTGGTCGCCTTCATCGTGCTGCTGGGCTGGCCGCAGATCGCCCGTATCGCCCGCGGGTCCGTCATCTCGGCCAAGCAGAACGACTACGTGCTGGCGGCGCGGGCCCTGGGAGCCGGCAACGCCAGGATGCTGTGCCGGCACATCCTCCCGAACGCGGTCGCACCGGTCATCGTGACGGCGACCATCGCACTCGGCACGTACATCGCGCTGGAGGCGACCCTCAGCTATCTCGGCGTCGGGCTCCAGCCGCCCACGGTCTCCTGGGGGGCCGACATCTCCGACGCCTCGCAGGGGATGCAGTTCCGCAACGCGCCGCACATCCTGCTCTACCCCGCGGCCGCGCTGAGCCTGACCGTACTGGCGTTCATCATGCTCGGCGACGCGGTTCGCGACGCCCTCGATCCCAAGCTGCGCTGAGGGAGGCGTACGTGACACAGACACAGCCGGGGCCCGGCACCCCCTCAGCCTCCGGCCCCGCGCAGCTGCTCCAAGTACGCGATCTGCACGTGGAGTTCCGCACGCGCGAGGGCGTCGCCAACGCCGTCGACGGCGTCAGCTTCGGCGTGGACGCCGGGGAGACGCTGGCGGTGCTGGGGGAGTCCGGTTCGGGCAAGTCCGTGACCGCTCAGGCCGTGATGGGCATCCTCGACAGCCCGCCGGGACGAGTCACTCGCGGCGAGATCCTCTTCGGCGGCCGTGACCTGCTGAAGATGTCGGCGGAGGAGCGGCGCGGGGTACGCGGAGCGCGCATGGCGATGATCTTCCAGGACGCGCTGTCGGCGCTGAACCCCGTGCTCAGCGTCGGGCATCAGCTCGGCGAGATGTTCCAGGTCCACCGCGGCGCTTCCCGCAAGGAGGCGCGGGAGCGGGCGGTGGAGCTCATGGAGCGCGTACGGATTCCCGCCGCGCGGGCGCGCGCCGGTGACTACCCGCACCAGTTCAGCGGTGGCATGCGCCAGCGCATCATGATCGCCATGGCGCTGGCCCTGGAACCGGAGCTGATCATCGCGGACGAGCCGACCACGGCCCTCGACGTCACCGTCCAGGCCCAGGTGATGGATCTGCTCGCGGACCTGCAGCGCGAGTTCCGGATGGGCCTGATCCTGATCACCCACGACCTGGGAGTGGTTGCGGACGCCGCCGACAGGATCGCCGTCATGTACGCGGGCCGGATCGTCGAGACCGCTCCCGTACGCGAGTTGTACCGGGCACCCGCACACCCGTACACCAGGGGCCTGCTCGACTCCATTCCGCGGCTGGACCAGAAGGGGCAGCAGCTCGACGCCGTCAAGGGGCTGCCCCCGAGCCTGATGGCCGTGCCGCAGGGGTGCAGCTTCCACCCGCGCTGTCCCGTGGCGCGACCCGTCTGCCACGCCGACGAGCCCCCGCTCTGCGACGCCGGGCCGGGCAGGGCCAGCGCCTGCCACTTCTGGAAGGAGCTGCTCGATGACGAGTGCGCCGAGTGACGGTGCGGCGGGGCCCGCGGTGGGGCCGGCGGCCGGGACCGCGCCCTCGGCTCTCGCTCCGCGGGAGGAGCGGGGGCCCCGTGAGGCGATCCTGGAGGTACGGGACCTGGTCAAGCACTACCCGCTCACACAGGGCATCGTGATCAAGCGTCAGGTGGGTGCGGTCAAGGCGGTCGACGGTGTCTCCTTCGAGCTCAGGCGCGGCGAGACCCTGGGCATCGTCGGGGAGTCCGGCTGCGGTAAGTCGACGCTGGCGAAGCTCGTGACGAACCTGGAGGCGCCCACCTCGGGAAGCGTCCGCTTCAAGGGCGAGGACGTGACCCGGCTGAGCGGCAGGGCGCTGAAGGCGCTGCGCCGCAACATCCAGATGGTCTTCCAGGACCCCTACACGTCGCTGAACCCCCGCATGACCGTCGGGGACATCGTGGGCGAGCCCTTCGACATCCACCCCGAGGTGGCGCCCAGGGGCGACCGGTGGCGCAGGGTGCGGGAGCTGCTCGACGTCGTCGGGCTCAACCCCGAGTACGTCAACCGCTACCCGCACCAGTTCAGCGGGGGCCAGCGGCAGCGCATCGGCATCGCGCGGGGCCTCGCCCTGCGGCCGGAGATCATCGTCGCGGACGAGCCGGTCTCAGCGCTCGACGTCTCCGTGCAGGCACAGGTGATCAATCTGATGGAGCGGCTGCAGGACGAGTTCGACCTCTCCTACATCTTCATCGCCCACGACCTGTCCGTCGTACGGCACATCTCCGACCGCGTCGGCGTGATGTACCTGGGCAAGCTCGTCGAGACCGGTACCGAGAGCGAGATCTACGAGCACCCCACCCACCCGTACACGCAGGCGCTGCTGTCGGCCGTTCCCGTACCGGACCCGGACGCGGAGGAGAGGCGGGCGCGCATCGTGCTGGACGGGGACGTGCCCTCGCCCGCGGACCCGCCGTCCGGCTGCCGCTTCCGGACGCGTTGCCGGAAGGCGGACGAGAGGTGCGCACGGCAGGAGCCGCCGCTGAGCGTCCCCGAGGGGCCCGGGCGCCCGCTGGAGGGGCTCGCGCTCCACCCCTCGGCGTGCCACTACGCGGAGGAGAAGGCCCGGGTCGTGCCCGACTGAGCTGCGGGGCCGTCGGAGGCCCCGTCGCGGGCGGCGAGGGCCAGCAGTGTCCCGAGGGCGGCGAGGATCTCGAACACGGCCGTGGCGAGCCACAGTTGGTCGCGTGTGGTGAGCTCGCCGAAGCCGGTCAGGAGCCCTGCCTTGGCCGCGAAGGAGAGGCGGAAGAGGGCGAGCCCCAGCAGCGGTCCGCTCATCGTCATCCCCAGGGGCCGCGAGTACGGGGAGCGGGCGAGCGCCGCGAACGAGCCGCACAGGGTGACCAGCGCGAGGGTGCAGCCGTACCAGCTCTCCGGTACGGCGAGGAGGGTGGCCAGCGATCTGTCGCCGGTGAAGTGGCGGGAGTACAGCTCCCAGCCCTGCTCGCCGGCCGCGTGGATCTCCCAGGACACCAGCACGGCTGCCACCGCGGCCAGCAGCAGGCCCGCGGCCACGCCTCCGGCGGGCGTGGGGCGTGCGGGGGGTTCGTCGCGCGCGCTGCGGGTGCCGCCGGAGCCGGTCCGCACGGGGCGGCGGCCCGCGACCGCGAGGACGATCAGCGCGGCGCCGGCCACGAGCATCGTGATCACGCTGACGAGGACCTTGATGCGCAGCCCGTCGGAGACTCCGCCCTGCACCCAACTGGCGTTCAGATTCCACAGGGTGGGGACGCGCAGCAGGATCGTCACCGCCCCGGCCGAGGCGAGGATGCCGGAGGCGGCCGAGGAGACGGCGGCGGTCACGGCGCAGACCGTGCAGAGGACGAGCAGCGTCGGCTCCACGAACGAGGTCGCCCATATCCCGTCCTGCGCGCGGAAGATCAGGCCGGACCACATCCACCATGCGTCGGTGACGTCGGCCGCCTGTCCGAAGTCGCGCACGATCCAGGCGAGATCGAGTGCCGCCAGCGCGGCCAGCAGGGCGACGCCGGCCCGGCGTGCGCCGGGTATCAATGTCCTGTCCTGGCTCATGTACGGCCCCCCGCGGTGCGGCTGCCCGAGTGCCGCGCGGTTCGGTCCGTTCGGCGTCAGGGCGTCGGGCAAGCCTACTGCGGCGCCCCGGGACGGCTGACGGCGGCCGGGCCGGGGCGACATGGCCCCGCCCCGGCCCGGCGTTACGGCACCCGCACAGGCCGTACGAAGTTCAGGGTTGCGGGTTCGTATATCGGAACCGCGTCGACTGAGTTGCGGACGCGTTAACGCGTTTCAGGACCCAATATCCCTATATGTCTATTAGCTTCGAACCGCGTCAAGCACGCTCTGACCTCAATCTGCAAAACCTTCGCTCAAGATGCGCCGAGGGTCCACATGCTGGAGCCGGTACCCCTTGACTGGGCAGTTATTGACTTGCAAAGTTCCCTCAACCCATGGCACGGACAGCCGCTGTGCCAACGCATGGATCTATCCGCATAGATTGACGAGCGCGGGGGCGCAGACACGATGACAAGTCCATCCCAGGCCGCGATCGCCGGGGCAGATACCCCAGACCCCGACGGCATCGGCCTGACCCTCGAGCCGGCCGGCGGCCAACAGGCCGCGAAAGACCAGCTCGTGGGCCGCTCTCCAGGTCAGCTCATGTGGATGCGCTTCAAGCGCGACCGTACGGGCGTCATATCGGCCTTCGTGGTACTCACCATGTTCTCGATCGCGGCGCTGGCGCCCGTGATCTCCTGGCTGTACGGCAAGGACCCCTGGACCCGCTACGGCCAGATCCGCCAGGACCTGCTGAACGACAACGCCTACCCGATCAAGCCCAACGGCGGGATCGACAGCGAGTTCTGGTTCGGTCTCGAACCGGGACTCGGCCGCGACGTCCTCACTCAGCTCGTGTACGGGATGCGCACCTCCCTCTCGCTGGCCGTCGTCATCACGCTCCTCTCGGTGGGGCTCGCGATCGTGATCGGCGTCGCGGGCGGTTACCTGGGCGGCAAGACGGACTACTTCCTCGGCCGCCTCACCGACCTGATGATGTCCTTCCCGAACCAGCTCTTCTTCGTGGCCTTCGTCCCCGTGGTCGGGGCCCTGATGGTCGACCCCCAGGACGAGATGCCCACGTGGCTCCGCGCCAGCGTGCTGATCTTCGTGATGTGGCTGCTCGGCTGGATGACGCTGGCGCGGCTCCTGCGCGGTCAGGTGCTGACTCTGCGCGAGCGGGAGTTCGTCGAGGCCGCCAAGGTCGCCGGTACGCCGCCCTGGCGGATCATCCGCAAGGAGCTGCTCCCGAACGTGGTCACGCCCATCCTGGTGCAGTCGACCTACATGCTTCCCAACTTCGTGACCGCTGTCGCGGGGCTCTCCTTCCTCGGCGTGGGAATGCCCGCCTCCACACCCGACTGGGGCCGGATGTTCGCCACCGGAGCCGAGGTCTACCAGAGCGACATCACCTACATGATCTTCCCCGGCGTCGCGATGGTGATCTTCATCGTTGCGTTCAACCTGCTCGGGGACTCGGTCAGGGACGCCTTCGACCCGAAATCGGGACGTTGAAGACCGAGCATCGGGGGGGCGCTGCCACCCCAGCACCGTATAAGTCAGGCAGCAACTAACAACCGACAGGCAGGTGCTACCACCACCATGAGCAGATTCAGGATGCGTACGGCGCGCGTCTCCGTCGTGGGGCTCGCAGCGGGCGCTCTCATCCTCACCGGATGCAGCAGCGGCGGCGGCGGCGATGCCGGCGACGGCGTGAGCAAGGACGACGCCGCCAAGCAGCAGGTCAAATACGAATTCGGTGACGCCGCGGCCTCCAAGGGCCCCGCCGAGCCGATCAAGGGCGCCGAGAAGGGTGGCGTCCTGAAGGTCTACCAGCGCGACAGCTTCGCCCACCTGGACCCCGCTCAGATGTACGTGAGCGACGAGGGTGCCATGTCCACCCTCATCCACCGGCGGCTGACGACCTACAAGCGCGACAACGCCGGCAAGTACACGGTCGTCGGCGACCTCGCGACGGACAGCGGCCAGCCCTCGAAGGACCAGAGGACCTGGAAGTACACGCTCAAGGACGGCGTGAAGTGGGAGGACGGCTCCCCGATCACGTCGGACGACATCCGCCACACCTTCGAGCGGCAGTTCGCGCCGTTCATCTCCGAGGGTCCGGTCTTCATCCAGCAGTGGCTGGCCGGAAAGAGCGGCACCGACTACCGCAAGCTGCTGCCCGACGGTCCGTACAAGGGCGACCACCTGCCGGACAAGACCCTTGAGACGCCGGACAAGAAGACCATCGTCTTCCACTTCAAGGACCCGCAGCCCGACCTGCCCTACGCGCTGGGCATGGCCGGATACGCGGCGGTCCAGAAGAAGGGCGACACGAAGGAGAAGTACGACAAGAAGCCGGTGGCTTCGGGTCCGTACAAGATCGAGTCCTTCAAGTCGGGCAAGAGCATGAAGCTCGTGCGCAACGACGAGTGGGACCCGGCGACCGACTCCGTGCGTCACGCCTACCCGGACTCGCACAACATCCAGTTCGGCGTCTCCTACGAGGCATCGACCAAGCGTCTGATCTCCGACAGCGCGGAGAACAAGACCGCGGTCAGCTACTCCAACCAGGTCGACGCCTCCAGCATGCAGTCGGTGCGCTCCGACACGAAGGTCAAGAAGCGCTCCCTGGCGGGTTACCAGCCCTACGTCGGCAAGATCTCCCTCAACATGGACCGGCTGAAGGACAAGAAGGTCCGCGAGGCGATCGCCCACGCGCTGCCGGCGCAGTCGCTGATGCAGGCCTTCGGTGGTTCCGGCGGCGGTGAGCTGGCGGGCAACTACCTGAGCCCGACGGTCGCGGGTCACACCGAGTCCGACCCGTACGGCAAGGTCAAGAACCCGCAGGGTGATGTGAAGAAGGCCAAGGCGCTTCTCAAGGAGTCCGGCAAGACCGGCATGAAGCTCACCTTCGCCTACCAGAACTCGCCCGAATGGTCCGACTTCTCGATCGCGGCCAAGGACAACCTGACGAAGGCCGGGTTCGACGTCCAGCTCAAGGACATCGTCACGGACACGTACTACGACCAGATCGGCAAGATCAAGAACAAGTACGACATGTACCACTCCTCCTGGGGTGCGGACTGGCCGAGTGCTTCCACCGTGATTCCGCCGACGCTGGACGGCCGGCAGGTGCAGGACGGTGCCGCGAACTACTCGCACTACGACAACCCTGAGATGAACAAGGAGATGGACCGCATCTCCAAGATCAAGGACGCCGACAAGGCGGCCGAGGAGTGGGGCAAGCTCGCGGACAAGATCCTCAAGGAGGACCTGCCCGACGTCCCGCTGATGTACTACAAGCAGATCCAGCTGTACGGATCCAAGGTCGGCGGCGCCGTGATCAACGACGTCATCAGCGGCATCGACCCGACTCAGCTGTACATCAAGAAGTAACAGCGCACACGGCGCGGTTGCTCGCGCCGGCCGTGGCGCCCCCCCTCGCTGCTCCTCCTGGCTTCGCCGGGAGGAGCAGCGAGGGGGGACCCCTCAGGGGGTCCCCCCTCAGGAGGGGGCGGGTGCCGCGGGCCGTTCCCCCACCACTGAATCCGCTGCCCACGAGAGCTGCGTTCCGTCATGCTTCGTTTCCTCGTCCGCCGGTTCCTCGGCGCGATGGTGATCCTGCTGATCATCAGCGCGGTCACCTTCTTCCTCTTCTACGCCGTACCGCGAGATCCGGCGATGCTGGCCTGCGGCAAGAACTGCACGCCGGACGCGCTGGAAATCATCCGCAAGCAAATGGGCATCGACGAGCCCATCCCGATGCAGTACTGGCACTTCATGGTCGGTATCTTCGCGGGCCGCACGTTCGCCCAAGGCGCGTGCCCCGCACCGTGCTTCGGCTACTCGTTCGCCGACTCGGAGCCGGTCTGGAACACCATCCTCGACCGCTTCCCGACCACCGTCTCGCTGACGGTCGGAGGTGCGGTCGTCTTCCTGACCATCGGCCTCGGTGCCGGCATGATCGCCGCCTGGAAGCGCGGAACCCTTGCGGACAAGGTCTTCAGCACCGGCTCTCTCGTGCTCAGCTCCCTGCAGATCTACTTCGTCGGCCCGCTCGTGATGGCGCTCCTGGTCTTCAACCTGGGGCTGCTGGACCAGCCTTCGTACGTGCCGCTGACGGAGGACCCCGCGGGCTGGTTCATGGGGCTGCTCATCCCGTGGATGGTGATCCAGATCATCTTCACGGCGAACTACACACGTCTGTCGCGCTCCTCGATGATCGAGCAGCTCGGGGAGGACCACGTCCGAACGGCGAGGGCCAAGGGCATGTCGGGGAAGTTCGTCTTCTTCCGCTACGCCTGGCGGGGCTCGCTCATCCCGATCGTGACGATCTTCGGCGTGGACCTCGGTTCGCTGCTCGGCGGCGCGATGATCACGGAGTGGACGTTCTCGCTCCCCGGCCTCGGGAAGCTGGCCGTGGAATCCGTCGAGAAGACCGACCTGCCCATGGTGATGGGCGTCATGCTCTTCTCGGCGACGTTCATCATCCTCTTCAACGTCATCGTGGACGCCGCATACGCATTCATCGACCCGCGCGTGCGGCTGGCCTAGGAGTACCGCTGTGAGCACCCTGACCAAGGAAGCGGACGTCCCGGCCCCGCGCGATGCGGGAGCGTCCGGCGCCTTCCTCTCCGTACGTGACCTGTATGTGCACTTCGACACCGAAGGCGGCACCGTCAAGGCCGTCGACGGTCTCTCATTCGACCTGGAGCGCGGCCGCACGCTCGGCATCGTCGGCGAGTCCGGCTCCGGCAAGTCCGTGACGAACCTGTCCATCCTCGGGCTGCACAACCCGAAGAAGACCGACGTCTCCGGCGAAATCGTGCTGGACGGCCAGGAGTTGACCAGCGCGCGGGAGAAGACGCTGGAGTCGCTGCGCGGCAACAAGATGGCGATGATCTTCCAGGACCCGCTGACGGCGCTCTCGCCGTACTACACGGTGGGCCGTCAGATCGCCGAGCCCTACCGCAAGCACATGGGCGTCTCCAAGCGTGAGGCGCACCTGCGTGCCGTCGAGATGCTGGACAAGGTCGGCATCCCCAACGCGAAGCTGCGCGTCAACGACTACCCGCACCAGTTCAGCGGCGGCATGCGGCAGCGCGCGATGATCGCCATGGCTCTCGTGTGCAACCCGGACCTGCTCATCGCCGACGAGCCGACGACGGCCCTCGACGTGACCGTGCAGGCGCAGATCCTGGACCTCCTCAAGGACCTCCAGCAGGAGTTCGGCTCGGCGATCATCTTCATCACCCACGACCTGGGTGTGATCGCCAACGTCGCCGACGACATCCTCGTGATGTACGGCGGGCGTGCGGTGGAACGCGGAAGCGTCGAGGAAGTGCTGCGCTCGCCCCGGCACCCCTACACCTGGGGCCTGTTGAGCTCCATGCCGCGCCTCTCCGGCGACGTCAACGAAGAACTCGTCCCGATCAAGGGCACACCGCCCAGCCTGCTCGCGCCGCCGCCGGGCTGCCCGTTCCACCCGCGGTGCAACTACGTGGACGAGGTGGCCGGCGGCAAGTCCTGCTCCGCCGACAGGCCCGTGCTGCCGGAAGGACGCGGCGCCGCCTGCCATCTGACGGCCGAGCAGAAGAAGACCTTCTTCATCGAGCAGATCAAACCCCGGCTGGGCTAGGGAGAATCACAGCAATGAGCGAAGAACTCACCCTGACCAAGCCGCAGGACGACAACCCGCCTTCGGGCGAGCCCCTGATGAAGGTCGAGGGCCTGACCAAGCACTTCCCCATCATGGGCGGCTTCCCCTTCAAGCGGCAGGTGGGCGCGGTCCAGGCCGTCGACGGCGTCGACCTGAGCGTGATGCCCGGCGAGAGCTTCGGCCTCGTCGGCGAGTCCGGCTGCGGCAAGTCCACCACCGGACGGCTGCTCACGCGGCTGCTGGAGCCCACGCGCGGCAAGATCAGCTACCGCGGCCAGGACATCTCGCACGCCGGCCGCAGGGAACTCGCGCCCGTGCGCTCCGAGATCCAGATGATCTTCCAGGACCCGTATTCGTCGCTGAACCCGCGGCAGACGGTCGGTTCCATCATCGGCAACCCGATGGAGGTCAACGGGATCAACCCGCCCGGCGGCCGCGAGAAGCGCATCCGGGAGATGCTGGAGACCGTCGGTCTCAACCCGGAGCACTACAACCGCTTCCCCCACGAGTTCTCCGGCGGACAGCGCCAGCGCATCGGCGTCGCACGCGCGCTCGCCCTGGAGCCGAAGCTGATCGTGGCGGACGAGCCGGTCTCCGCTCTGGATGTGTCCATCCAGGCACAGGTCGTGAACCTGCTTCAGCAGGTGCAGCGCGACATGGGCATCGCCTTCGTCTTCATCGCTCACGACCTGGCGATCGTGCGGCACTTCTCGCAGCGTCTCGCGGTGATGTACCTGGGGAAGATCGTCGAGGTCGGCGACCGCGAGTCCATCTACACGCGCCCGCGCCACCCGTACACGCACGCCCTGCTCTCGGCCGTGCCGGAGGCGAAGCTGGAGGACAGCGAGGAGGAGCAGCGCGAGCGCATCCGTCTCGCGGGAGACGTGCCCTCTCCCATCAATCCGCCCTCGGGCTGCCGCTTCCGCACGCGCTGCTGGAAGGCGCAGGACAAGTGCGCCACGGAGGAGCCGCCGCTCGTCCAGATCACCGGCAACACCGCGGGACACCTGACGGCGTGCCACTTCCCGGAGGAGGGCTCCACGACGGGTCGCGAGGAGGACGTCGTCCTGGACGCGGCCCTCAAGGCGATGGAGTCCTGAGCGGAGTCCTGCCACGGGGCCCTGCCACGGGGCCCTGCCACGGGGCCCTGCGAAGGAGTCCTGCCGCCGAGTCCTGCCACGGAGTCCTGACGCACGCACACGGGAAACCGGCCGGGGACGATTCTCGTCGCCCTCACCGGCCGCTCGTCCCAGCCTCACGGGGCGCCGCCGCGGCCAGTCCGCGGCGGCGCCCCGTTGCTTGCGCCGGTGCCCGTTCCCGTGTCCGTACCGCTACTCCATGCCCAGCGTGCGCTTGAGGAAGGCCACTTGGAGCAGCAGCAGGTTCTCCGCGATCTGTTCCTGCGGCGTCATGTGCGTGACGCCCGACAGCGGCAGCATCTCGTGCGGGCGGCCCTCGGCCAGGAGCGCAGAGGAGAGCCGCAGCGTGTGCGCGGCGGCCACGTTGTCGTCCGCCAGGCCGTGGATCAGCATGAGAGGACGGTGCTGCTCGGCAGCGCCGGAGAGGCCCTCGTCGGTGATCACGGAGGTACGCGCGTACACCTCCGCGTCCTCGTCCGGCATGCCGCAGTAGCGCTCGGTGTAGTGCGTGTCGTACAGCCGCCAGTCGGTGACGGGGGCGCCCGCGACCGCCGCGTGGAAGACGTCGGGACGGCGCAGCACGGCGAGCGCGGCCAGGTAACCCCCGTACGACCAGCCGCGGATGCCGACGCGCGTCAGGTCCAGCGGATGGTCCGCCGCGAGCGACCGCAGCGCCTCGATCTGGTCGTCGAGCGTGACGTCGGCGATGTCCCGCGAGACGGCCTTCTCCCACGCCGGCGACTGCCCCGGCGTGCCCCTGCCGTCGGCCACGACCACCGCGAAGCCCTGGTCGGCGAACCACTGCGAGGTGAGCCACGCGTTGTGGGCCGCGACCACGCGCTGGCCGTGCGGCCCGCCGTAGGGGTCCATGAGGACGGGCAGCGGGCCGTCGCCGTCCCGGTGTCCCGTCGGCAGGACGAGCCCCGCGGGGATCCGCCGCTGGCCGGCGCGCAGCAGCCGCGGCGCCGCGGTGAGCAGGGGCTGTTGAGCCTGTGACGGAACGACGTCCACGGGCGTGAGCGTGAAGGCCCCGGCCTCACCTGTCTCACCGGCGTCTCCGCCGTCACCGGCGCCCATGCCGGCGTTGCCGTCCATGCGCAGGACGGCGACCCGCGAACCTGGGCGCGAGAGCGAGGCGGTGGAGAGGACGACGGTGTCCCCGCCCCGCACGGCGGAGGCCACGTGGGGCGGCCGGCCGCCGGAGCCGCTGCCCGCTCCGCCGCCGGGGCCGTCGGCTGTGGCGCCGTCGCCGGGGTCCGTCAGGCGCGCGATGCCGCCGCACGAGCCGTCGTCGGCGAACCGTGCGAAGTGGACACCGATGTCGCCGACCGCTTCGGCCGCGTCCCCGGTGGCCGCGCCGCCCGCCGAGGCGGAGAAGAGCACCCCGTCCGCGCCCACGTCGAGCACCGCCCGGACGTGCAACGAGGCGTCGGTGAAGGCGCTTTCGCCCACCGTCAGCACACGTGCCCCCGACTCGTCGTCGATGCGCACGAGCCGTCCGTCCGGTGTCCAGGCGGGCACGCCCGGGAACAGCTCCAGCCAGTCCGGGTCCTGCTCCGAGTGCAGCGTGCGGGTGGCACCGGTCGCGGTGTCGACGCCGAGGTACAGCTGAGTGCACTGGTCGCGGGACTGGACGAGCAGCAGCGGCGGCCCTCCCGGCGACCAGTGGACGCGGGCGAGGTACGGGAAGCGCGCGCGGTCCCACTCGACGTCACGGACCTCGGCGCCATCCGCGCTCACCAGGTGCAGCGTGACGTCTGCGTTCGCCGTGCCCGCGGCCGGATAGGGCACCTCGGACGGCCTCCGTTCCGGGTGCGCCGGGTCGGCGATCCACCACCGCTGCACGGGGGAGTCGTCGGCGCGCGCGACGAGCAGGTGGGTTCCGTCCGGAGACCACCAGAAGCCCCGGCTGCGGTCCATCTCCTCGGCTGCGACGAATTCGGCCAGACCGTAGGTGATCCGGTCGTTCTCCGGGGCGGCCAGCACGGTGTCGCCGGTGCCGTCGGTGCGGACGATGCGCAGGGCACCGCCGGATACGTAGGCGACGCGGGTGCCGTCGGGGGAGGGGCGCGGGTCGACGACGGGCTCAGGTGTGTCCAGCTGCCGGCACTCTCCCGCCCGGAGATCTGCCACGAACAGGTGCCCCGAGAGCGCGAAAGAGGCGCATTCGACTGCCATGTCAGTGGCATATCCGACGATTCCGGCAGAACCCTCGCGGCTGCGTTCCCGGCGGGCCCGCTCCTCCGCGGAGAGCTCCTCGGCCGCGCCCCCGAGCAGGCTCGCCGGGTCGGCGGCGACGTACTCCCGTGGGCCGGGCTGCTCGCGCACCCATAGGAGATTGGCCCGGTCAGTTCCCTCCCGGGAGCGGAGGAAGACGACGCGCGAGCCATCGGGTGCGACGGTGAAAGCGCGCGGGGCGCCCAGGGTGAAGCGCTGGGTGCGTGCGTACTGACGGGGGAAAGTAGTGGCCATGCGGCAGAGCGTAGAGCCTGGCGGGCGCGGGCCACGGTGGCCGGAATCGAATATGCGCCCCTCGTCTGCACCTGTGCACCCGGCCCGTGCCATCTGACGGATAGTTATGATCCATTGCGCGAGACGGGAGCCGGGTATGACGCCGGTGTCCCGCCCGTGTCATGGGCTCATGCTGTCCGGATCCGTCGCCCGACCGCGCGTACTTGGAGGTGAACCGCCGTGGCACTCTCGATTTCGGCGGTCGTGCTGCTCTTGATCATCGTCCTTCTGCTCGTCAAGAAGGCCGGCCTGAAAGCCGGGCACGCCGTCGTCTGCGTGCTGTTGGGCTTCTACCTGGCCGGCTCGTCGATCGCTCCGACGATCAACGAGCTGACGACGAACGTGGCGGGCATGCTCGGGGACATCAAGTTCTGAGCCGCCCGAGGGGAGCCGTAGGGTCAGGGGCATGAGCGCAGCCCCTGACCGGCGTCTGCTGCTGGTGCACGCGCACCCGGACGACGAGTCGATCAACAACGGCGCCAGCATGGCCAAGTACGCCGCCGAGGGCGTCCACGTCACGCTGGTGACCTGCACCCTGGGCGAGGAGGGCGAAGTCATCCCTGCCGAGCTGGCGCACCTCGCTCCGCAGCAGCCGAAGCCGGGTGAGCCCGCGCCCGAGCCCGCGGCGCCAGCGGGGGAGATCACCCCGCTGGGGCGCCACCGCATGCACGAACTCGCCCGGGCCATGAGGGAATTGGGCGTCACCGACCACCGCTTCCTGGGCGGTCCGGGCCGCTACCGCGACTCCGGCATGATGGGCCTCGCCACGAACCTGCGCCCGGACTGCTTCTGGCAGGCCCCCCTCGACGAGGCGGCGCTCCATCTGGTGCGCGTCATCCGCGAGGTGCGTCCGCAGGTGATGGTCACGTACGACCCGGACGGCGGCTACGGCCACCCCGACCACATCCAGGCGCACCGCGTCGCGATGCGCGCCGCCGAACTGGCCCCGGACCGGGACTTCGCGCCCGGTGCCGGCGAGCCCCACCGAGTGGGGCGTGTCTACTGGAACTGCGTGCCCCGCGGGGTCGTCGAGGAGGGCTTCGCACGGCTGAGGGCGGCTTCGCCGCTCCCGTACTCCGCGGTGGCGGAACCGGAGGACGTGCCGGGGATCGTGGAGGACGAGAAGTCCGTCGACGCGGTGGTGGACGGACGGGCCCACGCCGAGGCGAAGGCGGCAGCCATGCGTGCGCACGCGACCCAGATCACGGTGGCCGGCGACACCTTCGCGCTCAGCAACGGCCTGGGCCAGCCGTTGCTGAGCACCGAGTACTACCGTCTGGCCCACGCGTCGGGAGAGCGTTCCGGCGGTATCACACAGGACTTGTTCGCGGGAGCGGGCGCATGAGCGGCGAGCGTGGCGAGGAAGAACACGGGCAGGGGCGGCAGCCGTCCGGCCCAGGCACCGGCTCAAGCACTGGCCCAGGCACCGGCGCCGGTCGGGCGCAACTCCCGTGGCCCGAACCGGTTCCCGCCTCCCGTACGGCACGCATGGGCGTCTACCTGGTGCTGCTCGCGCTCGGAGTGCTCACGGCCGCCGCCGGCGCCCTGGTGCAGAGTGCCTGGTTCCCGGCCGGTCTGGTCCTCGCCCTGGCCGGCGCCGTCGGACTCTTCTGGGGCGGCGCCAAGTTGTGCCGTACCCGGGTGGGGGCCGCTGCGCCCGGGGCGGGCTGGGTGGTCACCGTCTTCCTGCTGACCGCACCGCGGCCGGAGGGCGACTTCGCTTTCGGGGCGGGCATTGGTTCATATGTCTTTCTACTGGGCGGGGTGCTCGCCGCTGTGATGTGTGCCACCATCGCGCTGCCGGCACCGCCAGTGCCAGGGGGCAAGTACCGCTGATGGGGCCGCTGTCCAGGGGATTGTGAGGGCGAGGGTCCCGCGGCGGCGTCCCCAAGTAAGCTGGTGCGCGCCGGCGAACCGTCCTGGGACAAGCATGATGGGCGGTGAACCCAACCGGGAGTACCTGCCTTGAGTCGTGAAACTGACCGTTCGTCCTCCGGGCCGCAGGGCCGCGGCGGAGCGTCGTACCCGCCAGGCACCGAGCCGTACGGCCCTGGCGCCGCCGGGGAGTCCGCCGGCTCGGAGGAGTCGTCGGCCTCGGACGCGCAGCGGAAGCCCGAAGACCGCAAGACCGAGACGACGCTGACGACCCGCATCCGGATCAACATCCCCGGCTCGCGGCCGATTCCGCCCGTCGTGATGCGGAAGCCGGTCAACGAGGGCGAGTCCGGCGGCAACGCCGGCGCGGACGGTACGGCGAGCGGCGCCGAACGGAACGGCCCCTCACCCGCCGACGGTGCGCACCCCCTGCGGGCTCCCGGCGACGGCGTCCCGGGAGCGGTGCCCGGCGCTGCTCCGGGCCTCGCGTCGCCCGGCCCTTCACGGCCGCCGGAGGACGCCTCGGGCGGTGCCAAGCCGGAGACCAGCGACTGGTTCGCGCCGCGCAAGACCAAGCCCCCGTCCGGGGGTTCGGGCTCCGGAACCGGTTCCGCCGTTCCCGGCGCGGCCGCCGGGCCGGCCGGTCCCGCGAGTCCCGGGACGACACCGGGCGCAGGGGAGTCCCCTTACGGCAGCCAGGACCCGTACGGCGTCAAGAATCCGTACGGCGTGGGGGAGTTGTACCGGTCGACCGACCCGTACGAGACCGGCTCCTACTCCGCGCCCCGCACGGACACCCCGCCCGCGGGCACTCCCGCCGCGGACGATCCCGGAGCCGGCCAGGACGGGCCGACGACCGGCCCCGTCAGCGGCGACATGCTGCTGCCGCCGCGGCCCGGCCCGGGCGACGAGCCGCCCGAGTCCCCCGCGAGTTCGACCCTCGGACTGGGCACCGGCCGCGCGCCGTTCGCCCCCGGTGGTATCGGCGAGGAGATGCTCTCGCGCGAACCGGGAGGCAGCGACGGCCTGCCCGCCTACGGGGCGCGCGGCGCCCGTGACGGCGCCGTCGCGGAGGCGGAGTCCGGCAAGGACCGCATCGTCGGCGAAACCCTGATGAGCCGGGCTCCGCGCCTGGCCGACGAGGACGGCGGCGGCACCTCCGGGTCCCCGTTCCAGCGTGCCGGTTCCAGGGACGGCGGCGACGACGTCTCCTCCGGCGGCCGTTCGAAGCTGATGCTCGCCGGGGCGGGTCTCCTCGGGGTCGTCGGCGTCGCTTACGGAGCCGGCCTGCTCTTCGACCACGCGGACGTGCCCAACGGCACCACGGTGCTCGGCGTCGAGATCGGCGGCATGAGCAGGCACGAAGCCGTGAACAAGCTGGACGCCGCCTTCGGCGACCGCACGACCCAGGCGTTCACCGTCGTCGCCGAGGGCCAGAAGGCCAAGCTCAAGCCGAGCGTCGCGGGCATGACGCTGGACACCGAGGCGACGGTGCGCAGTGCCGCCGGACGGGACTACAACCCGGTCTCCGTCATCGGCTCGCTCTTCGGCGTCGAGCGGAACGCGGAGCCCGCGCTGAAGATCGACCAGGAGAAGATGGCGTCGGCCATCTCGCAGATCTCCAAGCAGACCGGCGTCGGCGGCGCTCCCAAGGACGGGATGGTCAAGTTCATCAAGGGCAAGGCCGTCGCCGTACCGGGCAAGCCGCACAAGGGAATCGACGCCGGGGAGGCCGGCAAGAAGCTGGAGGAGGCGTACCGCACGCGCGCCGCCACCGGGAACAACGGACCGGTCCAGCTGCCCGTGTCGCGGCAGCAGCCGCAGGTCGGCAAGAAGGAAATCGCCAGGGCGATCAGGGAGTTCGGCAAACCTGCGATGTCCGGACTTGTGACGATCAAGGCGGGCAATGCGTCGATCCAGTTCAGCCCGGAGAAGTCGCTGCCGAAGTTCCTGTCCATGAAGCCGGTCAACGGCACCCTGGTGGACACCTACGACCTGCCCGTCCTCAAGGAGCTGTACGGCACGACATTCGCCGGTGTGGAGATCACCCGTGGCGACGGCAGCAAGACGCCGGTCACGCCGCAGGACGTCGCCGGTGCCCTGCGTCTCGCGCTCAAGGAGACCAGCCCCGCCAAGCGCGTACGGGAGATCCCGCTGAACCCGCAGTGAGAGGACGGGGGTGTCGTGCCGCGAAACCGGCGCCCCGCCCGCGGCAAGGGCCTCCGCGGCAAGGGCCGCCCGTGACCGCCCGGAGGCATGCGGTGCCTCACCCCAGGAGCGGCCGCCCCCGGACACAACTCGTCCGCTCGGCCCCTCAGTTGAGCCGCGCCCTGGCGACCCGGGCCGCGCTGCGCACCGACTCCGCCTCGGACGGCTCCATCGCCTCGATGGTTGACGCGTACTCCTCCAGCGCCGCCGCACCGTCGAGGAATTCGCCGCGCTCCACGAGCAGCCGTGCCCTCTCGTACCGCAGTCGCGCCGGACGGTGGGGCAGGAGCAGGGACAGGTCGAGCGCCAGCAGCTGCACGCCCGACTGTTCGGGACGTGTGGCGGCCCAGGCTCGGATGTTGTTCAGGATGCGCAGCACGATCTCCACCGGCCCCGCCGGGTGGAGCGAGGACGCTGAGAGCGGTCTGCGCACACCCGTCGCACCCGCCGCCAGCAGCTCCAGATCGCCGGACGAGAGCAGACGGCCGCCGTTGTAGGGGTCGGCGAGGACGTGCTCCCCGGCCGGATCACCGAAACCGATCACGAAGTGGCCCGGCAGGCCCACCCCGTACACCGGAGCGCCGGCCCGCCGCGCCACCTCGATCCAGACGACCGACAGCAGGATCGGGAGCCCCCGGCGCCGCCGCAGCACGGACTGGAGCAGGGACGACTCCAGCCGCCGGTAGTCCTGCGGGGTGCCGTGGAATCCGTGCTCCGACCCCAGCAGCCGGCCGAGCGCGCGCGCCCACTCCTCGGGTGTGCGCGAGGGAGAGTACGGCAACAGCCCGGCGAGGCGGTCGAGTTCGATCTCCGCTTCGAGGAGCGACCGCTCGTCCCCGTGCCCGTGCCCGTGCCCGTGGCTGTGCGGTGCTGCGCCCGCGCCTCGGTCCTTGTCCTCCTGGGCCTTGCCCTCGTTCCCGTCCCCGTCCTTGGCCTGGTCCTTCTCCGGGCCCTTGTGGTAGTCCCGGTGGCCGGTTCCGTGCTCGTCGCGTTCGTCCCGGCGCCGCCGAGCGCGCTCGTCCTTCGCCCGGTGCGTCACGGTCTTCGCCCTGGCGGCCTCGACGCCGAGCAGCAGGCACATCAGCGCCAGATCGGGGCGCTCGTCGCGTGCCGCCTCGGCGAACCTGTCGCGGTTGCCGCCGTCGTCGCCCGCACCGCCGCCGTCGCCCCCTTCAGGGCCCGGACCGCGGTCTTCACCTGTCTCCTCGCCGGTCAACGCGGATCAGTCCTCCGGAGCGCGGCGGTAGTGGTATGCGTGGTGGTCGGCGAAGCCCATTCCGTCGTACAGCGCCCGCGCCGCCTCGTTGTCGCGTTCCACCTGGAGGTACGCGGCGGAGGCACCCTCGGCGAGGGCAGCCCGCGCCAACTCGGCCATCACCGCGGTGGCCAGCCCCTCCCGGCGGCGTTCCGGAGCCACCTCTATTCCGGCGAAGCCCGCCCACCGTCCGTCGACGACGCACCGCCCGATCGCTGCCGCGTCCCCGGCCGTACCCCCGTCAGCGTCCCCTCCCGTGCCCGGGGCGCCGGCGTCGCCGTGCACCGTCGCGAACCAGACGGACGGGCCGCCCGTCAGCACTTTCGTTGCGGCGCGCGGCATTTCGCCGGCCCGGCGGTAGAGCGAGAACCAGTGCGCCCCGGGAGCGCGGGTGAGCCGCACGCGGACGTCCGGCTCGCGGTCGGCAAGCGGCGCCAGCGCGGCCACCCTGAGCAGCGCGTGCCGCTCTCCCGTCCAGCCGCGCTCCTCCAGTTCCGCGGCGAGCAGTTCGTCCGTGCGCTCGCCGCCCGTCGTGACCTGCACGCGGGGCACCAGCCCGCGCTCCTCGTACCAGCGGCGCGCATGGGTCAGCGCTCCGGCGAGAGGCATGCCGGGATCACCCAGCGGCAGTACGGAGTTGGCCCGCGCGGTGAAGCCCTCGCGGCGGAGGCCGCGCGCACCTCCGGCGGGCGGCGCCTCCTCCGCGCTCGCCCTGAGGGTCCAGTGGCCCAGCTGCTCGGTCTCGACGGCGGGCCATCCCCGCGCCGCCACCTCGACGAGTTCACGTACGCCCGCGGCGGGGATGCCGCGCCGCCGGGCCGGGGCGCCGGGGACGACCTTCCCGGCGACCAGCGCCGATTCGTCGATGGGCACGCTCTGTCCGCCGCGGCGGGTGATGTGGAGCACACCGTCGTTCCAGGATGTGAGAACGCCGACCGTGTCGGTGAAGGTGGCGTGCCGTCCTCCAGAACCGGTCAAGGACCGGACGGATACGCGTTTCCCCACGTCAGACATGGTGATTCGGACCTCGAGTCGTCCGCCCGTGGTGAATTCCACTTCTCTACCCGCCCCTCCTGTTCGTCTCGGTACCGGGAACGGAGATACTAGGACGGGCATCGACGACGCCGCGCTCCCGCGCGCCCAGCGGCGGACACCGACACCGGTCCGCCGGCCCTATTGAGGAGGAACGACAGCGTGACCTACGTCATCGCGGAGCCTTGTGTCGACCTTAAGGACAAGGCCTGCATCGAGGAGTGCCCCGTCGACTGCATCTACGAGGGCCAGCGGTCCTTGTACATCCACCCGGACGAATGCGTCGACTGCGGTGCCTGCGAACCGGTCTGCCCGGTCGAGGCGATCTTCTACGAGGACGACACTCCCGAGGAGTGGAAGGACTACTACAAGGCGAACGTGGAGTTCTTCGACGAACTCGGCTCGCCCGGCGGAGCGAGCAAGCTCGGTCTGATCGAGCGGGACCACCCCGTCATCGCCGCGCTGCCCCCGCAGAGCCACGACGAGTGACACCGCGGTCCGGGCCGTCCCCCTTCCGCGGTCCGTGGTCCCGCACAGCGCGCCGGTCCCTCCGGCGGGCGTGCGGGACCACGTGTTTCACAGCAGAAAGCGAGTCATCCCCGTGGCCTCATCCACAGGTCCCGCAGGTTCCACAGGCCCGACGGGTTCCGCCGGTCCCTCCGCTGCCTCCGTCTCCGCACGGCTCCCCGAATTCCCCTGGGACAAGCTGGAGCCCTACAAGGCCGCCGCGGCGGCGCATGACGGCGGCATCGTCGACCTGTCCGTGGGCACTCCCGTGGACCCCGTCCCCGAGGTGGTCCGGCGGGCACTGACCGACGCCGCCGACAGCCCCGGCTACCCCACCGTGTGGGGCACCGCCGCACTGCGGGACGCCATCACGGGCTGGTGCGAACGCCGCCTGGGAGCTTCGGGGTTGACGCACCGGAACGTGCTGCCGGTCGTCGGCTCCAAGGAGCTCGTCGCGTGGCTGCCCACCCAGCTCGGTCTCGGTGCCGGCGACCGTGTGGCGTACCCGCGGCTCGCCTACCCGACATACGAGGTGGGGGCGCGCCTGGCCCGCGCCGAACCCGTCGTCTACGACGACCCGACGGATCTGGACCCGGACGGTCTGCGCCTGCTGTGGCTGAACTCGCCCTCCAACCCGACGGGCCGGGTTCTGGACGCGCATCAGCTGACGCGCACCGTCGCGTGGGCACGTGAGCACGGTGTGCTGCTCGTCAGCGACGAGTGCTATCTGGAACTCGGCTGGGAGACCGATCCGGTCTCGGTGCTGCACCCGGAGGTCTGCGGCGACTCGTACGAGGGCGTCGTCGCCGTCCATTCGCTCTCCAAGCGCTCCAACCTCGCCGGCTACCGCGCTGCCTTCGTGGCCGGTGACCCTGCGGTGCTGAGGGAGTTGCTGCACATCCGCAAGCACGGCGGGATGATGGTGCCCGCTCCCGTGCAGGCCGCGACGGTCGCCGCCCTCGGCGACGACGCGCATGTGGCGCTTCAGCGGGAGCGTTACGCGGCCCGCCGGGCGGCCCTGCGCACGGCGCTCGAGGGGCGCGGCTTCCGCATCGAGCACAGCGAGGCGTCCCTCTACCTCTGGGCGACGCGGGACGAGCCGTGCTGGGACACCGTCGGCGACCTGTCCAAGCTCGGAGTGCTCGTCGCCCCGGGGGACTTCTACGGCACCGCGGGCGACCGGTTCGTGCGTGTCGCCCTCACGGCGACGGACGAGCGTGTCTCGGCTGCGGTGCGACGGCTGGAGAGCTGACCGGAGGGCCGCGCGATCCCGCGGCTGGAGAGCCGCATGGGCCCCAGGGCTCCGGGGGACTGCGGCCGGTGGGAGCAGAGCGGGCCGGGCCGTTCCGCCGACGCGGGACCTTCCGCTCAACGCCGGCAACCGCTCCGTTCCGAACGACGTGGGGAAGGGCCGCGGAGAGAATTCTCCGCGGCCCTTCCCCACGTGTGTGCGCCTGCGCGCCGGTGTCAGAGGCCGGCGATCGAGGCGGTTCCCAGACCGTTCGGCAGCACCTTCTGGCTCCCCAGCAGGCCCTTGGCTGGAACAGCCCGGTCGAGGGTGCTCTGAGGCTGAGCCGCGTTCGCGGCCGGCCGCTGGGCGGCGGGCTGCCCCTGCGCGGGCTTGGCCGGCAGCTGCTGGGTCTTCGGAGCCTGCTGCTGCAGACCTTCGGCGGCACCATCGGTGGCACCGTCGGCGGTGTTGCCGGCGAACTTCCTGGTCTTCGGCGCGACCTGGTCGGCGTCGCTGCTGGCGGCCTTGACGCCGGAGGCGGCGGCGCCGGAGGCGGCGTCGACCGGGCGGTGGCTCATGGGGTTGAGCGTCTTGGCGCCCTGCGCGGCGCTGCCGATGGCGTTGTCCGGGTGGCTCAGCCCGCCCACATCGGTCGTCGTCGGCAGTTCAACGGCACTCGCAGCACCGGCCGTGCCAACGACAGAGGCGGCGCCCGCGGCCGTCAGCAGCACGGTCTTGGCGATCCGGCGCGTGAGAGGGAGGGACATGTTGCTCCTTTGACGGAGAGATCTACTGCTACGGAAAACGTGATGCAACCCGGCCGGGCAATCGCCGGGTCGGGCGCTGTGCCTATCGCCTCGAGGAGCCGGAAAGTTGCGGGCCGCCGGGGTAAAGGATTGGCAATGCGTCACATGATCGGCTGTGCCGAACAGGCCTTCCGCGCCTGGTCACCTCGGCTGCGGGACCACCAAACCCCGTCTGTGGCACGGGTGTTGCGGCAATGAGTCATGGGCGTCCCCGAACGCGCGGCGTCCACTTCGCAGTACGGAAATCCCCCGAAGGTGATGAGCGCGCCGCGTTTGCCGGAACGCGTGTCGCGTCGACCGGAGAACCGAAGGCGAACGGGGCCGGCGGCTGCCGTTCCGAGTGCGGACAAACAGCCTGCCGACGGCGCTAGTTGCCCGTCGCGAGCCGCACGCTGACGGTGCGTGCACCGCTCGTCCCGCTGCCCGGGTCCTCCCGCGGGCGCCAGCCCTCCTCCGAACTGGAGGCGCTCCAGACGCGGTTGCGGTAGGTGATCTCCTCGATGCGCAGATCCGAGGCGTTCGCCACGGCCCAGTGCGCCAGCTCCCAACCGCGCCGGCCGGGACGGACAGGAATGTTCACCTTCGACGGGTCCTCGTCCGCCGCCCGGTGCCCGAGGGGCCCGCCACCCGCCGCGAGGACGTCCTCGTGCGTCTCCCGCCGGTCCGCGCCCGAACGGGGCTCCTCGCCCACGGCCGCGTTCCCGGTGGGCGGTGCCGGTGCGTCCGGCTTCTGCCCGGGCAGCACTCCCGTGCCGAACTCCCGCACGAGGCGTGCCCGTAGCCGGGTCGCGCTGCCGGCCTTGCCGTCGCCGCCGGCCGGCCCGGTGGTGCAGTTGAACGCGGCGGCGCGGCGGCCCGTCAGCGCGGCGGTCAGCAGCGACGCGTGCGTCTCGTGCTTCGCGTATGCCTGCGGGTAGCCGCTGCGCTGCACCCGCTGCGCTGCCACGGTCAGCGGCAGCCGCGAGTAGCCGGGAATCTCCACAAGGTGGTCGTAGAACTTCCCCGAGGCGTACACAGGGTCCTGGATCTGCCGCTCGGTGCCCCACCCTTGCGACGGACGCTGCTGGAACAGGCCCAGCGAATCACGGTCACCGTGCTCGATGTTGCGCAGCGAGGACTCCTGCATGGCCGTGGCCAGGGCTATCGTGACGGCACGCTCCGGAAGACCGCGCTGAGAGGCCACCGCTGTGATCGTCGCCGCGTTGGCGGCCTGCTCGGGTTTGATCTCGTAGTCCTCCGGCTTCTCGCCGGCTGTTCTGACGAGGCACCGCGCCGGCCCCGTGCTGCTGGTGACGTACTGCGTCGCCACGTAACCGGCGATGACCAGCAGAACCATGGATGCCGCCGCTGTACGAAGGCCCCTGGCGCGGGACTTGTGAGGTGAGGATTCCGAGGGGGACACGGGCATTAAGGTAGCCGCTCTGCCAAGTCCCGCCGCCCGTAGGCTGTTTTCATGCCGCACAACGGACTCGACCTGAACCAGGACGCCGCCCGGCTGACCGCTCAGCTGGTGGACTTCCCCTCGGAGAGCGGAGAAGAACGGGCGCTCGCCGACGCCGTCGAGACCGCCCTGCGGGCCTTGCCCCATCTGACCGTCGACCGGTACGGCAACAACGTGCTCGCCCGCACCCGGCTCGGACGCGACGAACGCGTCATCCTCGCCGGGCACATCGACACGGTGCCCATCGCCGGCAACGTGCCGTCCCGCCTCGACGACTCGGGCGTGCTGTGGGGCTGCGGGACGAGCGACATGAAGGCCGGCGTGGCCGTGCAGCTGCGCATCGCCGCGACCGTCCCGGAGCCCAACCGCGACCTCACCTTCGTCTTCTACGACAACGAGGAGGTCGCCGCCCACCTCAACGGTCTCGGTCACGTCGCCGAAGCCCGTCCCGACTGGCTGGCCGGTGACTTCGCCGTACTGCTGGAGCCCTCCAGCGGCCAGGTCGAGGGAGGCTGCCAGGGAACGCTGCGCGTCCTGCTGCGCACCAGCGGAGTGCGTGCCCATTCCGCACGCGGCTGGATGGGCGAGAACGCCATCCATGCCGCGGCTCCCATCCTGTCCCGGCTCGCCTCGTACGAGCCGCGCCGGAAGGTGATCGACGGTCTGGAGTACCGGGAGGGGCTCAACGCCGTGCGGGTCGAGGGGGGCGTGGCGGGGAACGTCATCCCCGACGCCTGCACCGTCACCGTCAACTACCGCTACGCCCCCGACATCGACGAGGAGCAGGCCCTCGCCCACGTGCGCGAGGTGTTCTCCGGGTGCGGCGAGTGGGAGCTGACCGTGGACGACAGCTCGGGCGGCGCCCTGCCCGGCCTCTCCCATCCCGCGGCGAAGGCGTTCACGGACGCCGTCGGAGGAGAGCCGCAGCCCAAGTACGGATGGACGGACGTCTCCCGCTTCAGCGCGCTCGGCGTCCCGGCCGTGAACTACGGACCCGGCGACCCGAACCTGGCGCACAAGCGCGACGAGCGGGTGGAGACGTCGAAGATCCTCCACTGCGAGGAACGCCTCCGTACCTGGCTGACGGCCTGAACCCGGCGTACACCTTCCCGCCGGGTCGCCGCCCGGCGGAGTGCCGCTGTCCGTCACACCGGCAGGGGCTCCCCGTGCGTACGCTGAACCAGAACGATCGCAGTCGGAGGGAGCGCCGGGATGGCCAGCACGGAGCGGGACCGAGCACGGAAGCCGCGCGAGCAGCGTCTCGGTCCGGTGGTGCGCCGCCGCAAGCAGATGCAGGCGGAGACGACGGACCAGCGGCTGCTGGACACCACCGGACCTTCCGACTGGGTGCACCAGGACCCATGGCGGGTCATGCGCATCCAGTCGGAGTTCGTGGAGGGCTTCGGTGCCCTCGCGGAACTCGGGCCCGCCATCAGCGTCTTCGGCTCCGCCCGTACGCCGGTCGACTCGCCGGAGTACGAGGCGGCCGTGCGGATCGGGGCCGCGCTGACCGAGGCCGGCTTCGGAGTGATCACCGGAGGCGGCCCGGGGGCGATGGAGGCGGCCAACAAGGGAGCGCTGGAGGCGGGCGGGACCTCGGTCGGGCTCGGCATCGAGCTGCCTTTCGAGCAGGGCCTCAACCCCTACGTCGACATCGGTGTGAACTTCCGCTACTTCTTCGTGCGCAAGACGATGTTCGTGAAGTACGCGCAGGGCTTCGTCGTGCTGCCCGGCGGACTCGGAACGATGGACGAGCTGTTCGAGGCGATGACCCTCGTACAGACCAGGAAGGTCACACGCTTCCCCATCGTCCTCTTCGGCAGCGGGTACTGGCAGGGCCTCGTGGACTGGCTGCACGGGTCGGTCGTCGCGGAGGGCAAGGCGTCCGCGCGCGACGTCGAGCTCTTCCACGTCACGGACGACATCGACGAGGCGGTCGCGGTCGTCACGAAGGAGGCCGGCTGAGGGTGGCGGCAGGCACGCGGACCCCCGCGGGCCCGAGGCGCCGGCTCCGCTCAGGCGAGCCCCCGCCGCGCCACGGCGGGCGGCCGGTGCCCCGCGATCGACGCGACCATCTCCAGCACCTGCCTCGTCTCCGCGACTTCGTGGACGCGGAAGACGCGCGCGCCCAGCCATGCCGAGACCGCGGTGGTGGCGAGCGTCCCGGTCAGCCGTTCCTGAAGCGGCACGTCCAGCGTCTCCCCGACGAAGTCCTTGTTGGACAGCGACACCAGCACCGGCCAGCCGCTGCGCGTCATCTCCTTCAGCTCGCGGGTGGCTTCGAGCGAATGCCGCGTTGACTTGCCGAAGTCGTGCCCCGGGTCGATGAGGACGGAGTCCCGGGGCACCCCCAGAGCGACGGCGCGCTCTGCCAGGCCCAGCGTCACGCGCAGGATGTCCGCCATCACACCGCCCTCCCCGTCGTAGCTGACCCGGTGCGGCCGCGTGCGCGGCTCGGCGCCTCCCGCGTGCGTGCACACCAGCCCGGCGCCGTGCCGGGCAGCGACCTCGGCCAGAGCCGGATCGACGCCGCCCCACGCGTCGTTGAGCAGATCCGCACCGGCTTCGCACACGGCCTCGCCGACCTCGTGGCGCCAAGTGTCGACGCTGATGACGATGCCGGGATGGCGGCGGCGGACCTCTGCGACGAAGCCCGCCGTGCGCCGCACCTCCTCCTCGGCCGTCACCTCCTCGCCGGGCCCGGCCTTGACACCGCCGATGTCGATGACGGCCGCGCCCTCGGCCACCGCGCGGTCGACCCGCTCCAGGGCGGGCTCGTCGCGGAAGGTGGCGCCACGGTCGTAGAAGGAGTCCGGTGTCCGGTTCACGATGGCCATGACCACCATCTCGTGCGGACCGAACTCACGTGTCCCCAGGCGCAGCATCGCCGTCCTCTCGCTCAGCGCTGAGGGGAGGCATGTGCCCTTTCCCCCCGGAGGCGACCTTAACGGGCGGTGGTGGGCGCTCCGCTTCCGGACCTGTCGGTTGTGTCAGTGGGGCGTGGCACGATCGGGGAGCATAGGAAGCCGTAGTCATCCGGACGTTCGCGAGAGGGCCCTCTCGCGAGAATTCCTCGGGGAGTTGGCCGTGTTCTGGTTTCTGCTGATCTCGCTGGCCGTGGTCGTCGCCGCGGTCACGCTCGCCGTGGTGGGCAGCTCCGCGGACGAGCGGGGCGACGTCGCCCTCGGCGGCCTGAGGGACGCCCCGCCCGACCAGCTCGACGAGCCGCTGCCGGAGGGCCGTCCCGTCACCCGGGTCGACGTGGACGGGCTGCGGCTCCCGGTCACGGCCAGGGGATACCGGATGCAGCAGGTCGACGACGTGCTGGACAGGCTCGGCGCCGAGCTCGCCGAGCGCGACGCCCGCATCGCGGAGCTCGAGTCGGCGCTGGCGGGCGCCCAGGCGGCGGCCATGGGGCGCGGCGACCCGGGCGGAGGCCCCGGGCCGGACGCCATGGGCGGCGGTCCCGGCGGCGGGTTCGGCGCCTATGGTGCGGGGGCGCTCAGGCAGGGTGCGCAGGAGTGGCCCGATGGCCGCTGAGGGAGGTGCGCAGCCGGGCCCCGACGGGCTGCTGCGCTGTCCGTGGGGCCTGTCCGCCGACGACTACGTCGCGTACCACGACACCGAGTGGGGCCGCCCCGTCCACGGTGACGACGCCCTCTTCGAACGGCTGTGTCTCGAGGCGTTCCAGTCCGGCCTGTCCTGGCTGACGATCCTCCGCCGCCGCGAGGGATTCCGCGCCGCCTTCGCGGGCTTCCGCATCGAGAAGGTGGCGGCCTTCACGCCGGAGGACGAGGAGCGGCTGCTCGGCGATCCCGGCATCATCCGAAACCGCGCGAAGATCCGGGCGGCCGTCGCCAACGCGCAGGTGGCGGTCTCCCTCGGCGAGGGCGAACTGGACTCGCTGATCTGGTCGTTCGCCCCCGACCGGGAGGGGCGCCCCGCGCCCCGTACGCACGCCGGGATTCCCGCCGTCACGGCCGAGTCGACGGCACTCGCGAAGGACCTGAAGAAGCGCGGCTTCCGCTTCGTCGGCCCCACGACGGCGTACGCGCTGATGCAGGCGTGCGGCCTGGTCAACGATCACCTGGCCGACTGCTGGGCGCGGGACGAGATGGACGCCGGCGGCGGCTGACCGGCAGCCGCCCGTTCCGGCGCCTCACTGTCCCGTGAAGCGCGGCTTCTCCTTCTTGACGAACGCCTCGACCGCTGCCTGGTGGTCCTTCGTGGCCCCGGCGCGCACCTGCAGTTCGGCCTCCTTCTCCAGCGTCTCGGCCAGCGAGTGCCCGGAGCCGTACGCGAGCGATTCCTTGATCGCCGCGTACGCGCGGGTCGGCCCCTGCGCCAGCTCACGTGCAACCGTCCCGGCCTGATCCGCGAGTTCGCCGTCCGGGACGACCCGGTGGGCCAGCCCCATTTCGAGCGCCTCGCCGGAGCGCACGCTCCGCGGGAAGAGCAGCAGGTCGGCGGCCCGGCCGGGGCCGACGAGGCGGGGCAGCGTCCAGGAGATCCCCGAGTCCGCGGTCAGGGCGATCCCCGCGAAGGAGGTGTTGAAGGCGGCGGACTCGGCGAGCACACGGTAGTCGGCGGCGAAGGCGAACCCGGCGCCCGCACCGGCGGCGACGCCGTTGACCGCGGCCACGACCGGCTTCGGCATGCCCGCGAGGGCCAGGGTGATGGGGTTGTAGTGATCCTCGACCGTGCTGAGGGCGTTGCCCCCGCCGTCCTGCAGGGCGCCGATGTGTTCCTTCAGATCCTGTCCCACGCAGAAGGCGCGTCCGTTGCCGGTCAGCAGCACCGCCCTCACGGCCTCGTCCTCGGCTGCCTCGCGGAGGGTGTCGCGCAGCGCCGACTTGAGCTCGTTGTTGAGCGCGTTCATCGCATCAGGGCGGTTGAGGGTGACCGTCGCGAGACCCTCGGTCACGTCATAGAGCACGGTGTCCGACATGAGGGCAAGCATGGCTCAGATCATCGGGCGCCGACAGGGCGTCCCCGGTGTTCCCGCACGGGCGCCGGGCCGCCCCTCGACGGGGCTCCGGCGCAGTGAAGCGGGTCAGTATCGCAGGTTCGTCGACGGAATGAGTGGTTTTGGGTGAGAGCGAGTCACAAGTAGTGCGACCTCTTGTTGGTCATCGGGTCCTGCCATGCGGGATAATGGTTTCGAAGCAATGTGTTCGATGCCGGTGACACGCGCGTTGTCGGCTGCATCAGCTGGTTTCAGGAAGGGGAACGAGCATGGCGGCCATGAAGCCGCGGACGGGTGACGGCCCGCTCGAGGTGACCAAGGAGGGGCGGGGCATCGTCATGCGCGTTCCGCTCGAAGGCGGTGGGCGACTCGTCGTCGAGCTGACCCCGGACGAGGCGACTGCGCTCGGTGAGGAGCTCAAGAAAGTCTGCGGCTGACGCCCGGCCTCGGGGGCCGCACGTGCGGACCGAGCAAGCCATCAGTGGGTTTCCACTGCCCCGGAGCACGCATCGTGCTCCGGGGCAGATGTGTTCATCCGCGGTGCACCGGTTCGACGGCCGGGCGGCACGGGGACGTGCGCGGGAGCCGCACCGGGTCGCCCGGCCGTGCAGGGCGCGCCTGCGCTCGACCTCTCGCGTTCCGGTCACCTCGCGCTCCGGTCACCTCTCGCGCTTGACCGCGCAGAGCAGTCCGTCGCCCACCGGCAGCAACGACGGCACGAGCTCGTCGCTCTCCCGTACGGCGCCCAGCAGTTCGCGCAGCTTGCGCACTTCGGCGGGCTGCGCGCTGGAGTCGACCGTGCGGCCGTTGGCGAAGACGCCCTCGAAGCAGACGAGGCCGCCGGGCCGCAGCAGACGCAGTGCCTCGGCGAAGTACTCCAGGCACTCGGACCGGTCCCCGTCGCAGAAGACCAGGTCGTAGCCGCGGTCGGCCAGGCGCGGCAGCACGTCGAGCGCCGAACCCGGGATGAACCGCGCGCGGTTCCCCGCGAACCCGGCGGCCCGGAAGGCCTGCCGCGCGAACTGTTGCTGTTCCGGGTCGGTGTCCACCGTCGTCAGGACGCCGTCGGAACGCATCCCGGCCATGAGGTGGATGCCGGAGACGCCGGTGCCGGTGCCGATCTCGGCGACGGCCTTGGCACCGGCCGTCGCAGCCAGCAGTCGCAGCGTGGCACCGGTGGCGGGGGACACCGCGCGCACGCCTGCCTGCTGAGCCCGCTCACGGGCCCAGCGCAGCGCCGCGTTCTCGGCGTCGTCGACGAGCTCGGCGCCGTAGGCATCGGCGAACGCCCAGCTCGACTGCCGGTTGCCGGTAATGGCCCTCTCCTGTCCCCGTCCTCCACGCAACGGTGACTGTATCCGTTGCCCCGGGAACCCGCGGATGGGACCGAGCGTTGAAATGAGGTGGAAGGTGCAGGGGGTGCTGTGGAATTGCGGTCGACGGCTTTGAAGCAGAAGCAGCGGCGGAACGGTGAGCCGGTCAAAAGTGCTTATCCGGAGCTAACGGGCGAGGTCGTTATGGTTGGTGTTCCACTGGACACCACCAGAGCCGACAGGGGAGGTGCGGCTGCTGTCCGGGACCGTGGAATGCTCCGGCGTTTTCGCAGGTCGGCGGACGAGCCGAAATCCGTGACAGACACCGCTGACCAGGTCCGCCCCGCCGAATCCGCGACGACGGCGACGTTCGACACCGATGCGGAGAGCCAGGCGTGGACCCCTCCTTCCTGGGAGGAGATCGTCAGCACGCACGGCGCGCGGGTCTACCGCCTGGCCTACCGCCTCACCGGCAACCAGCACGACGCCGAAGATCTCACGCAGGAGGTCTTCGTCCGCGTCTTCCGCTCCCTGTCGACGTACACGCCCGGCACGTTCGAGGGCTGGCTGCACCGCATCACCACGAACCTCTTTCTCGACACGGTGCGCCGCAAGCAGCGCATCCGCTTCGACGCGCTCGCCGACGACGCCGCCGAGCGCCTACCCAGCCGTGAGCCCACGCCGCAGCAGCACTTCAACGACACCCACTTCGACGCGGACGTCCAGCAGGCTCTGGACACCCTCGCGCCGGAGTTCCGTGCCGCCGTGGTGCTCTGCGACATCGAGGGACTTTCGTACGAGGAGATCGCTGCCACGCTCGGCGTGAAGCTGGGCACCGTGCGCAGCCGCATCCACCGTGGGCGCTCGCAGCTGCGCAAGGCTCTGCAGCACCGTTCGCCCGAGGCACGCGCGGAGCAGCAGCGTTCCCTGAGTGCGGCCGCTCCCGCCGTAGGGAGTGGGGAGGTAGGTGCCGCGTGAGTGGCACAGGTCTGGGCGGCAGAGCCCCGCAGCCGGAGAGAGAGCTCACTCCGGCCGAACAGCATCTCGGTGACCGCCTCGCGGCGTTGATCGACGGCGAGCTGGGACATGACGCGCGTGAACGCGTGCTGGCGCACCTGGCGACCTGCGGTGGCTGCAAGGCGGAGGCCGACGCGCAGCGCCGGGTGAAGAACGTCTTCGCGGACACCGCGCCCCCGCCTCCTTCGGACGGTCTGCTGGCGCGCCTCCAGGGCCTCCCCGCCTGCGGTCCCGGCGACGGCCCGTACGACGGAATGCCGTCGGGCTCCGGCGGCCTCGGCGGCGGCAAGACCCTCGGCGGCGGCAAACCCCTCGGGGGCATCTCCGGTACGGCGGCGCAGACGGTGCGCGCCGAGTCCGGCGGCTCCGTCTGGGCCTTCGAGCAGCTTCGCGGCGGGCGCGGCGGCAGCGCACTCTCGCCGAGCCGCGGCTTCCGGATACACGAGCTGGAGCGGCTCTCCGCACGAGGCCGCCGCTTCGCCTTCGCGGCAGCCGGAGCGGTCTCGCTGGCGGCGCTCGCCCTGGCGGGCGGCGTGGGTGGCGGCAGCACCGGCGGCGGTCCCTCCGTCGCCAAGGGCGACAGCGGCACCACTGCCGCCAGCTCCGTCCGTACGACCTCCTCCAGCGGCAGCAGCGATCGCCGTCGCCGGGACGCGGGCGCGGCGCACAGCGCTGTGAGCGGCACGGTGCTGAGCGCGACCGCGACGTCCGGTGACAGCAGTGGTGCCGCTCTGAAGGCGGGCCGCGGCACCGGTTTCCAGCGTGGTGCTCCCTGGGCGGCGCCGACGGCACCGCCGGCGGAGGGTGAGCGCGTCGAAGCCGCTCCCGTTCCGTTGCTGCGGGAGGCTTTCTTCTCCGCAGGGACGATGTGGCCCGCTCGGGCCTCGGCGGCCCTGGGCTCGTACGAGTACGGCGCCGAGGCGTATGCCGGGCTTCCCGCGGACACCTTCCCGGGCGGCGCGATCCGCAAGGGCCGTGAGGGCGGCGCCCCGCCGGTCACCACGGCGGCCCCGCAGCGCTGAGCGTACGGCCCCTGTACGGGTCCCACCGCGTCCGGTCGAAGCGGCCGCGGTGGCCGAAGTCCCGCCGTGCAAGGGCGAATTGCGGCCGCCGGGGGCCGGCCGCACCATCGGCTCCGTTCGTGCGGATGCCGAGGCGGGCTCCCACCGTGGACCGCACTGCGGGTACCGTGAGACCGGGCCGCACCACCGCCCGCGAACGCATGAGGATGAGGGAGCTGCAAGGTGTTCTTCGACATAGGACCCCTAGAGCTGGTCGCGCTCGTCGTCCTCGCGATCCTCGTCTTCGGGCCGGAGAAACTGCCCAAGGTGATCCAGGACGTGTCCGCTTTCATCCGGAAGGTGCGCCAGTTCTCCGACAACGCCAGGGAGGACATCCGCTCCGAGCTGGGCCCCGAGTTCAAGGACTTCGACTTCGAGGACCTGAATCCGAAGACCTTCGCCCGCAAGCACCTGCTCGACGGTGACGACCTGGGCCTCAAGGAGATCCGCAGCAGTTTCGACTTCCGCGACGACATGGCGGACGTCACCGACGCGGTGAACGGCACCGAGAGCGTCGGTGCGCGCGGCAAGAGCGGCTCCGGCGGAGGCCGTACGAGTCTGAGCAAGGGCGGTACGGCCACGGATCTGGACGCCTCCGATCCGCTCAGCAAGGAGAGCCGGCGCGAGCGCCCGAAGGACGAGCCGCCGCCGTTCGACGCCGACGCGACCTGAATCTTTCGGGTCACATACCGGGGCAGTTCGCGCATCGTCCGCATCATCTGCCTCACGCGGGTCACCTGAGAGGCGCATCTCACGTCCCTGATGAAGGGCCGATGATTGGTCATGCCCGAAACGGCGGACCCGGGTGGCTATCCTCCCTGTGTCCGGGGTTCGCCGTCCGAGGGGGGCAGGCTGCCCGTGGCACAGGGCATTGAGGAGGCGTCGCGAAGATGGAGACGACGAGTACGGTGGCCGGTGAACCCGGGCCCGCCGCACCGGACGAGACCGGTGCCGAGCGGGCTGTCGACGGGTTTCTGACGGCTTCCTTCCCGTGGTACGGCCTCGACGAGGCGTTCACCGGGCCCCGCTGGCTGATGCAGGTCGGCACGACGGCGGACGGCACCGTCGAGCACGGTTCGACGGGGCACGGGGAGGTGCCCTCACTCAAGGTCGAGGCGAATCCTGACAATCAGCGCTTCGCGGTCACGGTCACCGTCGCGAGCCGCCCTGTGCGGCGCAGCGCCGACGGCACCGGGGTGCTCGAAGCGACATCCGTGTCCACGGCCGCCTGGCTCGCGGGCTCGGGGCTGTTGTCGTGCACGTGGCCGCAGGAGATGGAGCGCGGCCTGCGTCAGGACTGGCTCGACCAGCAGACGGTGGTGGCGTGGGAGCTGGCCGACGATCTCGGCGGTGCGGGATGGTCCACGCTGACACTGCCGGTGGACGGCGTCCCGACGGACTTCCACTACCGCGAGTCGGAGTACGGCTGGGTGCTCGCCGGTGCGGCTCAGGAAGGTGTGCACATCGGCGCGTACGGGCGGGGAATGAGCGCGTACGGGCTGGGCTTCGCCGTCGTGAAGGACATCACCAGCTATCAGCAGTGACCGCGGTACGCGGCACGGACGACGCGTGAGGGGCGCCCCAGGCCGGGGCGCCCCTCACGCGTCTGTGTGCCGCGGGATCGGGCGGGGCCGTGCGTGGCCGCATCCGCCCCGCTTCGTCAGAACTTGTTGCTCGGCGTCAGACCCAGCGACATGCCTGAGAGCCCGCGCTGACGTGCACCGATCTTCGAGGCCACGCCCCGCAGTGCGGAACCGGCGGGCGAGTCGGGGTCGCTGAGCACGACCGGCTTGCCCTCGTCGCCACCCTCACGCAGCCTCAGGTCGATGGGAACGGCGCCCAGAACCGGCACTTCGGTGCCGGTGGTCTTGGTGAGCCCCTCGGCGACGCGCTGCCCGCCGCCCGTGCCGAAGACGTCGACCATCTCGTCGCAGTGCGGGCAGGGCATGCCCGACATGTTCTCGATGACGCCGACGATCTTCTGGTGTGTCTGCACCGCGATGGAACCGGCGCGCTCCGCGACCTCCGCGGCGGCCTGCTGCGGAGTGGTCACGACCAGGATCTCGGCGTTCGGCACGAGCTGGGCGACCGAGATCGCGATGTCGCCGGTGCCGGGCGGCAGGTCGAGCAGCAGCACGTCGAGGTCGCCCCAGTAGACGTCGGCGAGGAACTGCTGGAGCGCACGGTGGAGCATCGGGCCGCGCCACACCACGGGTGCGTTGCCGGGCGTGAACATGCCGATCGAGATGACCTTCACGCCGTGTGCGGACGGCGGCATGATCATGTCCTCGACCTGCGTCGGCCGGTCGTCGGTGCCGAGCATCCGCGGCACGGAGTGGCCGTAGATGTCGGCGTCGACCACGCCCACCTTCTGGCCCTCGGCAGCGAGCGCCGCGGCCAGGTTGACGGTCACCGAGGACTTGCCGACTCCGCCCTTGCCGGAGGCCACGCAGTAGACGCGGGTCAGCGAACCGGGCTGGGCGAAGGGGACTTCCCGCTCGGCCTTGCCGCCCCGCAGGGACGAGGCGAGCTCCCGCCGCTGCTCGTCGCTCATCACGTCGAGTTCGACGGAGACACGTGTGACCCCCTCCACACCCTGGACCGCCTCGGTCACGTTCGCGGTGATCGTCTCGCGCAGCGGGCAGCCGGAAACCGTCAGATAGATTCCGACGTCGACGGCGCCGTCGGGCCCGATGGCGATGGACTTCACCATGCCGAGGTCGGTGATCGGCCGGTGGATCTCCGGGTCGTCGACGGTCGCGAGCGCGGCCCGTACTGCGTCCTCGGTGGGAGGGGTCGCAGAGGGATCCCCCTCCCGCACGGACTCTGGGGGAGTGTCGGTAGCCATGCGGAAATGGTACGGCCGCCCGGCGTGGCACCCGAAGCCGCGGGTGCGCGCGGCGACTCGGAGCGCCGGTGATGCGGATCACCCTCCGTCCGGCGGCTCCCCGGCACGGGCCCCGGCGGTCTCGACGGGGCGCTCCAGGTTTCCCGTCCGTTCCAGCTCCCTGACCAGTTCCTGGAGTTCGGAGCGGATCCAGTCGCGGGTGGCCACCTCCCCGAGCCCCATGCGGAGCGACGCGATCTCACGGGTGAGGAACTCGGTGTCGGCGATGCTGCGCTCGTTCTGTTTACGGTCCTGCTCGAGATTGACCCGGTCCCGGTCGTCCTGCCGGTTCTGCGCGAGCAGGATCAGCGGCGCCGCGTACGACGCCTGAAGCGACAGGGCGAGGGTCAGAAAGATGAACGGGTACTCGTCGAAGCGCAGCGGCGCCGGCAGCAGCACGTTCCACGCGATCCACAGGGTGACGACGAACGTCATCCAGACGATGAACCGGCCCGTGCCCAGGAAGCGGGCGATCTCCTCCGACAGGCGTCCGAAGGCGTCGGGGTCGTACTCCGGCAGCAGTCTGCGCCGCCGGGCCCGCGGCACGTCCAGGCGGCCGCGCGAGCTGCGCTCCCGGTCCTTCTCGCGCTCGCGTGCCTCTTCGCGTTCCCGGTCCCGCTCGCGCTCGCGGGCCCCTTCGCGTCCCCGGTTCCTCTCACGGTCGCGGACGCGACCCCTCTCGCGGTCGCGGATCCGTTCCCTGTCCCGTTCAGCCGCCATGCCGTGCGATCCCCTCCGCTCGCGGTCCACCCGCGTCGGGTAGCCGCTCTGCGGCCTCCTCACGCCAGTCGGGGGGCAGGAGGTGGTCCAGGACGTCGTCGACCGTGACGGCGCCCAGGAGATGACCGCCCTCGTCGACGACCGGCGCCGCCACGATGTTGTACGTCGCGAGGTAGCTGCTCACCGCCGGAAGCGTGGTCTCCGGCGGCAGCGGACGCAGATCGGTGTCGACGATCGAGCCGACGAGGGTGAACGGCGGATCCCGCAGCAGCCGCTGGAAGTGGACGAGCCCCAGGTACTTCCCCGTGGGGGTCTCGTCGGGCGGACGGCAGACGAAGACCTGCGCGGCCAGCGGAGCCGACAGGTCGGCGTTGCGCACCCGCGCGAGGGCCAGCGCAACGGTGTCGTCGGGCTGGAGCACGATGGGCTCCGTCGTCATCATGTTGCCGGCGGTGCCCTCCTCGTAGGACAGCAGCCGCCGTACGGGAGCCGCGTCCTGAGGCCGCATCAGCTGGAGCAGCCGCTCCTTGTCCTGTTCGGCGAGTTCGGAGAGCAGGTCGGCGGCGTCGTCCGGGTCCATGGCCTCCAGCACGTCCGCGGCCCGCTCGTCGGGCAGCTCGTCGAGGAGTTCGACCTGGTCGTCGGTGGGCAGCTCCTCCAGTACGTCGGCGAGCCGGTCGTCGTCGAGGGCGGCCGCGACCTCCACCCGGCGCTTCGCCGAGAGGTGGTGGACGGTGTTGGCGATGTCCGCGGGCCGCATCCTTTCGAAGGTGGCGAGCAGCGTGGCGGCGCCCTGCTCCTGCTCGTCGAGGGAGAAGCCGGTGACGGCCGACCACTCGACGGTCAGCGTCTCGCCGCGCCGCCGCAGTGCGCCGCCCTTGCCGCGACGCCCGCGCCGCACGAACACCTTGTCGATCTGCCAGTCGCGGCGTGCCGGGAGCTGCTGGAGCCCGACGTCGAGGACGGTGACCTGCTCGCCGGTCTCCACCATGGTCACCTGACGGTCCAGCAGCTCCCCCAGGATGAGCGTCTCGGCGGGACGCTGTTCGAAGCGGCGCATGTTCACCACCCCGGTGGTGATGACCTGGCCGGACTCCACACCGGTGACCCGCGTCATCGGCAGGAAGACCCGCCGCCTGCTGACCACTTCGACCACGAGCCCGAGGACGCTCGGCGGCCGTTCGTGCTGCGGGCCGCCGGCGTCGGCCGCGGGCTGGCCGCGCAGCATCACGACGACGTCGCGCACCCGTCCCACCTGGTCGCCGTTGGGGTCGAAGACGGCGACTCCGGACAGGTGCGACACGAAGACCCGGGAGGCGCCTGCGGCCATCGGTCGGGCCCTCCTCGTCCGTCCGCACTCCGGTGCATACACACCCTTTGCCGTCTTCAGCCTAGCCTGGCGCGGCCTTGCGGGACCTTGCGCGATGGTCCGGACGGCTGCCGTCCGCCCCCGGGTGCGGGCACCGGTAAGGTGCGTCTCCCGGCTCGATCTCCAGGAGGTTGCCGACGTGGTTGGAAGCGCTTATGGGGCCTCCCCGCCGAAGGCATATGGGGCGGCCTCCCCGCCGAAGGCACATGGGGTCTCCCCGCCGAAGGCAGGGGACGCACGAGGACGCATGATCCTCAGGGGCGCCGTCTGCGTGGCACTCACAGTGGTGCTGGCCGCGTGCGGGAACAGCGATCCCGACGCCGGCACCAACGGGGTCGGCAAGCTCTCCGCGTCCAAGATCGAGAAGAAGGCACGGGCAGCGGCCGAGAAGGCCAACTCGGTCAAGCTGTCCGGGAACGTCGTCAGCAAGGGCCAGACCTACCGTCTGAACGTGCGGCTCAAGCGCGACGGAGCCATGGGCAAGGTCTCCGTCAACGGCGGTTCCACCTTCTGGCTGCTGCGAATCGGCAAGGAGCTGTACCTCAAGGCGGACGCCCGGTTCTGGGCGCGGCAGGAGAAGGGCGGCAAGCAGCCGTCCAAGTCCGATGTGCAGGCTGCGAGCAAGCTCGACGACAAGTACGTGAAGGTGCCGTCGGGCGATCCTGCCTACAGGCAGCTCAGCGGTTTCGCCGACATGCAGGTGCTGCTGGACGGGCTGCTGGTGATGAACGGCAAGCGGGAGAGCGGCGAGCGCGGCGAGGTGGGCGGCGTCAGCACCGTCCGCGTCCAGGGGGGCGGCGGAAGCGGCGGCATCGTCGACGTCTCGCTGGCCGGAACTCCGTATCCGCTGCGCATCGAGCGCGCGGGCGGCGCCGGCACGCTCCGACTCGACGACTGGAACAAGGAGTTCGAGCTGGAGGCCCCCGCGAAGCAGCAAGTCGTGGACTACGGCAAGGAGATCGTGGCGAACAAGGGCTGAGCCCGGTCGGGGGACGAGTCCGCGTGCCCGGACGCCCGGGCACGGCCGCCCGCTCGCGTCACGTGCCGTGCTGACGGCGCCTGCGGAAGAGCAGCCTGGGCAGGCCCACGGGAATGCGGCGGCGGGTCGTCGCGCGCGTCGGCAGGGGCACCGCCGCCTGTGAGCCGTCCGGCATGGCGCCGGGCTTCTCCGCCGGGGCGCCCGCGGGCTCCAGCCTCAGCACCCGGCACTCACGGGCCCAGCGTTCGGCGAGGGTGGCGAAGTCCGGCGCGTTGAGCCGCTTGCTCCTCAGCTCGCCGACGACCGTCTCCCACTGCTCGCCGCCGGGCGCCAACTCGACCACGCGCGCGGGCCAGACGACCAGCCGGCCGCCCTTGTCCTTGCTGCGCACGCTGACCGTCGCCGTGCCGCCGTCACTCAACCCGAGGCCGTCGAGGGGCTGTTCGAGCGGTCCGCCGCCGACGATGCAGACGGCACCGTCGTGCCACACGTGCCACAGGGCGCGCGAAGGGCCCTCCGGGCCGCGCACCCAGATGAGGCCGGACTTCTTGCTGGCTTCCTCGATAAGGGCCTGATCGAGCAGCGTCATGTGCGCAGGCTACCGGGCGGGGGCGGCGGGACCGGTGGCCGCGTGGCCGCCTGTCGTCACCGACCGTCAACGTGCGGCGTCAACTCCGTGCGACGAGGCCCCTCGTCAGAGCCACCCGTTGCGCTTGAAGCCGCGGTAGATGGCGACGCAGATGGTCACCGTGACGGCCATCACTGTGGGATAGCCGTATTTCCAGCCCAGTTCAGGCATGTACTTGAAGTTCATCCCGTAGATTCCGGCGATCATGGTCGGCACAGCGAAGATCGCCGCCCATGAAGTGATCTTGCGCATGTCCTCGTTCTGCGCGACGGTCGCCTGCGCGAGGTTGGCCTGCAGGATCGAGTTGAGGAGGTCGTCGAAGGCCAGCACCTGTTCGTTGACCCTCGTCAGGTGGTCGGCCACGTCGCGGAAGTACTTCTGGATCTCCGGGTCGATGACGTGCATCGGGCGCTCGCTCACCTGCTGCATCGGCCGCAGCAGCGGGGAGACGGCCCGCTTGAACTCCAGGACCTCGCGCTTGAGCTGGTAGATCCGCCCGGCGTCCCCGCCGCGCCGCCCGGTGCCCGTGGTGTTCGAGAAGACCTCGATCTCCACCTCGTCGATGTCGTCCTGGACCGCGTCGGCCACCGCGAGATATCCGTCCACCGTCTGGTCCGCGATGGCGTGCAGCACCACCGACGGGCCCTTGGCGAGGAGTTCGGCGTCGTCCTCCATGCGGTGCCGCAGCGCCCGCAGCGAGCCCTGACCGCCATGGCGCACCGTGATGATGTAGTCCCCGCCGGTGAAGCACATCACCTCGCCGGTCTCCACCACCTCGCTGGTGGAGGTGAGTTCGGCGTGCTCCACGTAGTGGATCGTCTTGAATACGGTGAACACGCTGTCGTCGTAGCGCTCCAGCTTCGGGCGCTGGTGTGCGTGCACCGCGTCCTCGACGGCCAGCGGGTGCAGCCCGTACTCCGTCGCGATGCCGGAGAACTCCCGCTCCGTCGGCTCGTGCAGACCGATCCACACGAACTCGCGGCCCCCGCTGGCGCGCACCCGGCGCAGCGCCTCGTCGGGGCTCAGCCGCTCGTCGACGCGCCTTCCGTCGCGGTAGACCGCGCAGTCGACGACGGCCGTGCCGGCGGCGTCCGTGCGGGTGTTCTCGTAGGGGTGGGCCGAGCGGGGTCCCTTGCGCAGGGACGGGCGGACGGCGGCGCGCAGGTCTCGGATCATCGACATGCTGGGCTCCTTGTCGGTGCCGTACGGCGGCCCGGCCCAGCGCTGCCCGGAATGTGGACCTACGGATTCGTCACGGTGTTTCGCCGACGGCCGGAGGTCTGCAAAGCGGGTACCGCTCGGTGCCGGTCGCGACGGCGTTCGGTGGTTCGCTGTCGGACGGTGTGGAGCGAAGCTCTGCGCTCTTCCGTCCCGCGCATCTTGCGGAACCCGTGGAGAACTGCCCCGGGAGAAAAGCTTCCCCGTGAGGTTTCACCGCCGAAGTGGCCGGGGAGTAGGGCGCTCAGGAGTGGGGGCGCGGGTTCGCGACGGAAGAGCAGTTGGTACTGCACGGTCGACTCGGATCCATGTCAGTCCCACCTCCTCCGGCCGGTCCCCGTCGGGGGACGATTCGCATGCCTGACCAGCAGCCAACGGTAACACCGGTCAGGCGCTGCCGTGTCCGTCCGAGCCGCCGGGCGCATCTCTTTGCCTCGTCCTTACGCGATTATGCTCGCGTCATGGCAGTCGTAGCGGAACTGGTGGAGGCACGGCTGCGTTCGGCGCTGGGTGAGCCGGACGCGCGGGCGTCGGTGACTTTCCTCGGCACCGAACGCATCGAGGTCCTGCGATTTCAGGACGACGGCGTCGTGCGCTACGCCACGCTCGGGATGTCGGCCGCCCCGATGACCGATCCCGCCGCGGCGCTCGCCGACCCGGACCGGGGCCCGCGTGCCGAACTCCTGCTGTCCGTACGGGCCGGAGTCGCGGAGACCGACAAGGTGCTGCGGCCGTTGGCCGTACTCGCGGCCTCACCGCAGGTCGAGGGTGTCGTCGTTGCGCCGGGCGCCTCACTGGACATCGGCGAACCGCTGTGGCCCGGGGCCTCGTTCACCTCCGTCCTGGTGGCCGAACCGGGCGGTCTCGTCGAAGACTTGGAGCTCGAGCCGCCTCTGGAGCCGGTGCGTTTCCTGCCGCTGCTGCCGATGACGCCCAACGAGGCGGCGTGGAAGCGGGCGCGGGGAGCGGAGGCGCTTCAGGAGCGCTGGCTGCGGCACGGCACCGATCTGCGTGATCCGCTGCGCGAAGCCGTTCCGCTGGCGGGCTGAGCGTCCGGCCTGCGGTCCTCCGTGCCCGGAAACCGGGCGTACGGGCCGGTGTCCACGCTCCCGCCGTCCTCCCGGCGAGGTGATCGTCCTTGACGCGGCGGCCACCGGGGAGCACCGTTGTTCACCATGAGGGGCGAACCCAGTTGCCCGAAGTGCGGTGGCCGGGTACGGGCGCCCGGACTCTTCGCCGACACCTGGCAGTGCGATCTGCACGGCACGGTGCATCCGTTGCAGCCCGTGGTTCCCCCCAGCGTCGAAGCTCTCGCCGTGGCCGTGGGCCGTACGAGGGTGCCCGTCTGGATGCCGTGGCCGCTGCCCGTGGGCTGGCTCTTCTCCGGTGTCGCCTGCGCGGGCGACGACCGCAGCGGCGGGCGCGCGACTGCGGTGGCCTGTTCCGGTCCGGGGCCGCTTGGCGGCCCGGGAGAACTGATCCTGGTGGCGGAGGAGTTGGGCGTCGGCCTCGGTGCGCGCTACGCCGGCGTCGACGGTCCCGACCCCGGCCCCGGCATGTGCGTCGACCAGCCGCCGCCCGTGAAGGTGCTCGCCGCCGGACGGCCCGCACCGCTGTGGCATGTGACGGGCTCGGCCAGTGACCGGGCCGTCTTCGCCGGCGAGGCACTCGGGCTGTGGCTGTGGGCGATCGTGTGGCCGGAGCAGTCGGGGCTGCTGATGTACGACGAACTCGTCCTCACCGACCTGCGCGACGCCGGTGCGGAGGTCGACCTGCTGCCGTGCGGCACGCTCTCGCCGCGCCTCATCTCCTGAGCCTGTTCCCGGCCCTCTCCTGACGGTGCTCTCCCCGCCGGTCCTTCCTGACCCGGGCCCCGCCCCGGGGTGGCGGCAGTCGCGCGTGGCTATCCTGGACATCGCCGCCGTACGCCTCGTCCGCAGTTGGAGCCCGCCTCGTGCGCATCGATCTGCACACCCACTCCACCGCCTCGGACGGCACGGACACCCCCGAGGAACTGGTCCGGGGTGCGGCGGCCGCAGGACTCGACGTCGTCGCGCTGACGGACCACGACACCGTCTCCGGGCACGATGCCGCTGTGCGTGCACTGCCGAGCGGACTCACACTGGTTCCGGGCGCCGAGCTCTCCTGCCGCCTCGACGGCGTCAGCCTGCACATGCTGGCGTACCTCTTCGATCCGGCCGAGCCGGAGTTCGCCCGGGAGCGCGAACTCGTACGCGACGACCGCGTCCCGCGTGCCCGCAGCATGGTCGCCAAGCTGCGGGAGCTCGGCGTCGACGTGACATGGGAGCGGGTGCAGGAGATCGCGGGCGACGGCGCGGTGGGACGCCCGCACATCGCCACGGCCATGGTCGAGGCCGGCGTCGTCGAGAGCGTCTCGGACGCCTTCACCGAGGAGTGGATCGCGAACGACGGCCGCGCCTACGCCGAGAAGCACGAGCTCGATCCGTTCGACGCGCTGCGCCTGATCAAGGGGGCGGGCGGCGTCGCCGTCCTCGCGCACCCGTTCGCCGCCAAGCGCGGCCAGTGCGTGCCGGAGCACGCCGTCGCGGACCTGGCAGCCGCCGGCCTCGACGGTGTCGAAGCCGACCACATGGACCACGAACCGGCGACCCGCGCCCGCCTGCACGCTCTCGCCGGCGACCTCGGGCTGCTCGCCACCGGCTCCAGCGACTACCACGGGAGCCGCAAGAGCTGCCTGCTGGGCGAACACACCACCGACCCGGAGGTCTACGAAGCGATCGTCTCCCGCGCCTCCGGCGCCTCGCCCGTCACGGGCCCCGGTGAGGGCGCCGGCGCCGCCCGGACGGCCGGGCCCGTCACCGGCTGACGCCGCCGTCGTCCCAGAACGACGCGAGCGCGCGGGCCGTCTCCGCCGGGCGCTCGGCGTTCGGTGAGTGGCCCGCCCCCGCCACGACCGTGCGGACGGCACCGAGCCGTCTCGCGGTCTCGTCCAGCAGCGGAATCGGCCAGGCGTAGTCCTCCGAGCCGGACAGCACGTGGACGGGGAGGGGCTCCGCGCGGCGGGAGAGGGCCGCGGCGAGTTCGTCGGTCCTGTCCGGCTCGTCGAGCAACTGCTGTGCTGTGGCGGAGAGTTGTTCCGGCACGTTCGCCATCCAGCGGCGGTGGAGGAAGCGGGTCACTTCGGGCGGCGTCGCCTCGTCGGCCGCCTCGACGGGGTCCAGCTCGGACATCGCGAGCCAGATCTCCTCCATCTCCATCACCCCGAGCGCTCCGAGCAGCATCTTCAGACGGTGCTGCTGGGAGGCGGAGACGGCAGCGGGGCCGCTGCTCATGAGGGTGAGGGACGTGAAGGGCGAGTCGTCCCGGAGCACGGCGGCCCGTGCGACGAGACCGCCCAGCGAGTGCCCCAGCAGGTGAATGCCGGAGGCGCCGTCCTCACGGAGCGCCGCGGTCAGGGCGAGCACGTCCCGCGCGAGCTCCGGTTGCGCATACACGGACTCCTCGCGCGGGCCGCCCGTCTCGTACTGGCCGCGCCCGTCGACCGCCACGACCCGGTAGCCCATGCCGGCGAGCGGGTCGAGCAGGGCGAGGAAGTCCTCCTTGCTGCCGGTGAAGCCAGGGATCAGCAACGCCGTACCGAGACGCGGCTCGCCCGCGTCGTGTACAGCGAACTCGCCGCGCACCGTGGGCAGTCGGTACGCGCGGACCGTGGGCGGCAGCCCGAGGGACGGCGGCTTGCTCATGCGACGACGCTACCGCTGCCGCCGCCGCGGGTCACCGCCGCGCACCGCTCCCCGGCCGGCGGCGCGGGCGGGTGTCCCCGCACACCCGAGGCCCGGCGCGCCCCTCATCGGGGCTGCCGGGCCTCGGCGCGATGTGGTTGCCGGCGGATCAGCTCTCCGGGCCCCCATTCGCCTGCTGAGCCGCCTTGGTGCCGCCGTTGCCGCCACCGCGTGTGCGGCGCCTGCGGCGCGGCTTGGCGCCCTCCTCGGGGGAGGCGTCCTGCTGGTGACTCGCCGTGGCGGTCGCTGTGGCAGCCGTGGACCCGTCGGCGGCGGAGGCCCCGGCGGCTGCGTTCGCGGCACCGCCACGGGTGCGGCGCCTGCGGCGCGGCTTGTGTGCGGCCGTGCCGTCCTCGTCCGGTCCGCCCGCCGGCGTGAGCGGTGCGCCGTCGGCCGCACCGGCCTTCGTCCCGGCGACGTCGTCACCGACGGGCCTGCCGTTGCGCGTGCGGCGCCGCTGGCGCGGCGGGCGTGTGTGCTTCGGACCCTCGCCGGCCTCGGCGCTCTGGCCACGGCCGCCACGGCCGCGCGCCGGGCCGCGCCCCGTCTCGCCCAGGTCCTCGACCTCCTCCGCCGACAGGCCCGCGCGGGTGCGCTCGCCGCGCGGCAGAACACCCTTGGTGCCCTCGGGGATGCCGAGTGCCCCGTAGAGGTGCGGGGAGGTGGAGTAGGTCTCCTCCGGGTCGGCCAGGCCGAGCTCCAGCGCCTTGTTGATCAGCTGCCAGCGCGGGATGTCGTCCCAGTCGACGAGGGTCACGGCCGTACCGGAGGCGCCGGCCCGGCCGGTGCGCCCGATCCGGTGCAGATACGTCTTCTCGTCCTCGGGAGTCTGGTAGTTGATGACGTGCGTCACGTTGTCGACGTCGATGCCCCGTGCCGCCACGTCCGTGCAGACCAGGACGTTGACCTTGCCGTTGCGGAACGCGCGCAGCGCCTGCTCGCGAGCGCCCTGGCCCAGATCGCCGTGGACGGCGCCCGCGGCGAAGCCGCGCCGGGCGAGCTGGTCGGCGACGTCGGCCGCCGTCCGCTTCGTACGGCAGAAGATCATCGCGAGCTCGCAGCCCTCGGCCTGCAGGATGCGGGCCACCATCTCCTGCTTGTCCATGGAGTGGGCGCGGAAGGCGTGCTGTGTGGTGTTGGCCACAGTCTGGCCGACGTCGTCCGGCTCGGACGCACGGATGTGCGTGGGGCGGTTCATGTACCGGCGGGCCAGGGAGATGACCTGCCCCGGCATCGTCGCGGAGAAGAGCATGGTCTGCCGCTTCGCCGGCAGCATCTGGATGATCTTCTCGACGTCCGGGAGGAATCCCAGGTCGAGCATCTCGTCGGCCTCGTCGAGCACGAGGGTGCGTACGTCGGAGAGCCGCAGCTTCTTCTGGCCGGCGAGGTCGAGCAGCCGCCCGGGCGTTCCGACGACGACGTCGACGCCCTTCCTCAGGGCCTCGACCTGCGGCTCGTACGCGCGACCGCCGTAGATCGACAGCACGCGGACGTTGCGGACCTTGCCCGCGGTCTGCAGGTCGTTCGTGACCTGCTGGCACAGCTCACGCGTCGGTACGACGACGAGCGCCTGGGGAGAGTCGGTGAGCAGCTCCGGTGCGGCCCGGCCCGCCTCGACGTCGGCGGGCACGGTGACGGCTTCGAGCAGCGGAAGGCCGAAGCCCAGCGTCTTGCCGGTGCCGGTCTTCGCCTGGCCGATCACATCGCCGCCGGCGAGGGCGACGGGGAGAGTCATCTGCTGGATGGGGAAGGGAGTGCTGATGCCGACGGCTTCGAGGGCCTCGGCCGTCTCGGAAAGGATTCCGAGTTCGCGGAAAGTCGTGGTGGACAGGATGCTGGCCTCTTCTGTGTGACGCGCGAGGAGGCGGCGAGGAGGGTCGTACCGCATCAACCGGGGCGGCGCCTTGCCGGCCCGCCGGTCTGTGCGGGACCACTGGCTCTCGCTCAAGCGCTCTTCACGCGAGCGGTCCCTCATGGTCACGGGACGGTGGGGATCACCGCGCCACGCGGAGGGCTGTCGGGGTCGGAGCCGATCGGGCCTCCGACCGGGCATCCGCATTTGCGTACAGGAGTCCGCCGTCCGGCGGGATCCAATATCACTGTACCCCGGATCCGCGCATGTGTACCGGGGCGATTGTTGTGTACGAGTCCACTGTGGTCTCCGAGCCCGGAACCAGGGGCTTCCAGGCCAGGTGACGCGGGCTATCGTGCTCGTCATGGAGACCAATGGGAAGAGCCCCGAGCCGGTGCACACAGGGATCGCCACCCAGGACTGGACCGAGGCGTCCGCCGATCCCACGTACCGGGCGGCAGTGGTGGATCTGCTGGGCGCGCTCGCCTACGGGGAGCTTTCCGCCTTCGAGCGGCTCGCGGAGGACGCGAAGCTCGCGCCCACTCTCGCCGACAAGGCCCAGCTGGCGTCCATGGCGGCCGCCGAGTTCCAGCACTTCGTGCAGCTGCGCGACCGGCTGTCCGTGATCGACACGGAGCCGACCGAGGCCATGGAGCCCTTCGCCGCCGCGCTGGACGAGTTCCACCGGCAGACCGCCCCCTCCGACTGGCTCGAGGGCCTGATCAAGGCGTACGTCGGCGACTCGATCGCCGCGGACTTCTACCGAGAGGTCGCCACGCGCCTGGACTCCGACACCCGTGCACTGGTGCTGGGCGTCCTCGACGACAGCGGGCATTCGAGCTTCGCCGTGGAGAAGGTGCGCGGCGCCATCGAGGAGGATCCGCGGGTCGGCGGACGACTGGCGCTGTGGGCGCGGCGGCTGATGGGGGAGGCCCTCTCGCAGGCGCAGCGCGTGGTCGCCGACCGCGACGCGCTCTCGACGATGCTGGTGGGCGGCCTCGCGGACGGGTTCGACCTGGCCGAGGTAGGCCGGATGTTCTCCCGTATCACCGAGGCGCACACGAAGCGCATGGCGGCACTTGGGCTCGCGGCCTGACCAAGGACCGTACGGGAACCGCCGGTTGAGGCCGCCGCCGGTACAGCGGCATCCGGTGACCGGCTCCCGACGCCCGAACGAGCGACGGGGACGGGCGGGCGGCGCTTGACCGGGCACGGCCGGCCTCCGGGCAACCCCCGGGCCGGTTGCGCGCGCCGCGCTTCTACACGTGCGGCGCGCTCGGGACTTCGCGACCCAGCCGCTGTGCCGGGCGGGCGCTCTCGCCGAGAAGCAGTGAGAGGATCGCCACACTCACGAGCGCCGCGACCGTCAACGTCACCAGCGGGTGCCCGCCGCCGAGGACGATGTGACAGATGAGCCCGCCGAGAAGCGCGGCCGCCGGGCCCGTCGCGAGCACGAGTGAACGGTCGGGGAGTCGCTCGGGCAGCTGCCGGGTGGCGGCGTAGGCGATGGCGAGTCCCACGGCCATGGCGCCGAGTGCCTCCCAGATCATGGGGACCTCCTCGGGGTGGACGGCGGCCGGTCCGGCCGCCGTGCAGTGCGAGTCGCTCCCGTACTCCCCTTGTGGCGGGCACGCGAAACGGCGGCTCCCCGAAAGATTCGGGAAGCCGCCGTCATGCCCGACGAATGAGTGCCCGGGCACTCAGATCGTGCCGAACCCCACCTTGCGGCCGCTGTGTTCGCCGATCTCGACGTAGGCGACGCGGTCCGCCGGAACCAGGATCCTGCGACCGTGCTCGTCCGCCAGGTTGAGCATGTTCGAGCCGCTGCCGGCCAGTGCGGCCGACACCGCGCTCTCGACTTCTTCGGGAGACTGCTTGCTCTCGAAGACGATCTCGCGGGGCGCGTGCTGCACGCCGATCTTGACCTCCACGGCTATGTCCCTCCGAACGGGCAGTTGAATACGCGGTCAGCCGCGCTGTACGGGCCAACATTAGCCCGACGGCGGCCCGTGCCGGGGTCCGGCTCCGCACGCCCGCAGCGAACAAGCGGGAGCCCCCGCCGGTTTCGCGGGGGCTCCTTTGCACGCGCGTGTGAGGTCCCGCCGGGACCCACGGTTCACTGCATGGGGAATCCGGCGATGCCCCTCCACGACAGGGACGAGATCAGCTTCGCGGCGGCGTCCCGGGGGATGGGACGTCCCGAGCCGAGCCAGTACCGAGCGGTGATCTGCGCCATACCGCACAGCCCCACGGCGAGCAGCATCGACTGGTCGCGCGAGAGTTTGGTGTCCTCGGCGATGACGTCGCTGACGGCTTCCGCGCAATCCAGGCTCACCCTGTCGACGCGGTCGCGAACGGCGGGCTCGTTGGTGAGGTCGGACTCGAAGACGAGCCGGAACGCGCCCCCTTCGTCCTCGACGTACGCGAAGTAGGCGTCCATCGTCGCCGCGACGCGCTGCTTGTTGTCCGTCGTGGAGGCCAGGGCGGCCCGTACCGCCTCCAGAAGCGACTCGCAGTGCTGGTCCAGCAGCGCAAGGTAGAGGTCGAGTTTGCCCGGAAAGTGCTGGTAGAGCACCGGCTTGCTGACGCCCGCCCGGTCGGCGATGTCGTCCATGGCCGCCGCGTGGTAACCCTGCGCGACGAAGACTTCCTGCGCCGCTCCCAGGAGTTGGTTGCGTCGGGCCCGGCGCGGCAGGCGCGTGCCACGTGGGCGCGCCTCTGTCTGCTCGATGGCTGTCACGCCGCCTCCCTGATCGATCTCTGTGCGCGGTTTGCGCTGCGCCTGCCATCGTACTTTTCGGTAACCGGACTGTGACTGCCGCGGGCCGAAAATTTCATTCCGGCACTGACAGCGGGCGCGTCATCGGTATTCATCCTCGTTCAGTTCGACCACGCGGGCCTGCTCGGCGGCGTCGGCGGGGTCGACCTCGATGTCCTCGCGGCCGGTGATGGGCTCGTCCCGCTGACGGAGCAGATCGGCGTGCTGTTCGGCGGCGTCCTCCGGGGGAGCTTCGATACCGGTTGCTGCCAGATCCGGTTCCTCCTCGTAGGTGTCCTCGAAGTTGTCCGGGTCGGTCGGGTCAACAGACATGCTCGCTCCCCTTTCCAGAAGGACGCCTCTTATTCGAGGCTACGTCGTGGCCGCGGTGCTCCTGTGACGACGAACACCGGTGAACCCCTGTGATCGTCTCGTAATATTGCGTCATGTCATCGACCGAGCAGCCCGGTGTTCGGGGAGCATCCGAGCCGGCGCAGACGGTGCCGCCGGCCGGTGATCCACCAGTCCATGACGGTGAGGCCGTACGGTCCGTGTCCCTCACCGGCCTGACTCTGAACATCCGCTCGCGCCCCCCGGAGCGCGCGGGTCTGCCGCCCGCCGTGTACGTGCACGGGCTCGGCGGGTCCTCGCTCAACTGGTCCGCGCTGATGCTGGAACTCGCCGGCGATCTGGACAGCGAGGCCGTCGACCTGCCGGGCTTCGGCCTCTCCCCTCCGCCCGACGACGGCAACTACTCGCTCTCCGCGCACGCGCGTGCGCTGATCCGCTACCTCGACGCGTGCGGGCGCGCTCCCGTACATCTCGTGGGGAACTCGCTCGGCGGCGCTGTCGCCACGCGCGCGGCGGCGCTGCGCCCCGACCTCGTGCGCACCCTGACGCTGATCTCACCGGCGCTGCCGGAGGTGCCGCCCCAGCGGACCGCTCTGCCCACGGCCCTCCTGGCGGTGCCGGGCGTCGCCGGCCTGTTCGCGAGGCTCACGAAGGACTGGTCGGCGGAGCAGCGGACCAGGGGAGTGCTGGGGCTGTGCTACGGCGACCCGGGGCGGGTCTCGCCGGTGGGATTCAGGGCGGCGGTCGCCGAGTTCGAACGGAGGCTGCGCCTGCCGTACTTCTGGGATTCCCTCGCGCGTTCCGCGCGTGGGCTCGTCGACGCCTACACTCTGGGCGGTCAGCATTCGTTGTGGCGGCAGGTGGAGCGCGTGCTCGCACCGACGCTGCTGGTGTACGGCGGGCGGGACCAGCTCGTGAGCTTCCGGATGGCGCGACGCGCCGCTGCGGCGTTCCGCGACAGCAGGATGCTGGCTCTGCCCGACGCCGGTCACGTGGCGATGATGGAGTACCCCGGGGTCGTCGCGTGCGCCATTCGTGAACTGCTCGTCGATACAGCACGGTTGACGGCTCGTACCGAGGTGGGCGACCCTTCGCCGCCGAGGCCCGTACCCCCGAAAGGTGACTAGTGGGACGCCATAGCCGCAAGGGGCGCGCAAAGGCCGGTCCACCATCCGAGCAGGCGGGGCCGCGCGGCGAAGCCCCGCCTGCGTACGGCACCGCGGAGTCACCGGCCGGGGCCTCCGGCCTCCGGGCCTCCTGCGGGCCGCCCGAGCCGCGCGCCGGTTCCTCGGACGATTCGGCCGGGCGGGACGTGCGCGGCGGTCATCCCCAGCACCGCGAGCGAGGGGGCGGCTGGGGCGCCGACGGCACGGGCCGGGGTTCGGAAGGGGGCGACGCGGTCGGCCGGGTGCTCCAGGGCATGCCCGGTTCGTCGGCCGGCCTGGGACGCCCGTCCGGCCCCCGGCAGGAATACGTCGACGCCTTCGACGACGACGCCTTCGGCAGGGGCGCCACCGGTGCGGCGAGCACGGTACGGACTCCCGCGCCGCGCCGTCCGGGCAACCGGCGGCCCGGCGACAGGCCCGCCACGGGCCCGGTGCGGAGCATCGGAGGCCGCAGGCCCGGAACTCCGGGGCCGTGGAACGGCTACGAGGGCCCGCCGGTCTTCCCGCAGGGCGGACGGCCCGGGGCGGAGCCGGAGCACGACCGGGACGAGACGCCCGCCGGCGGCCTTCCGCGGGCCGCCCCCTTCGTGCCGGTGCAGGCCGAGCGCACGGGGAAGGGCGGCAGCAGGACGGGCCGCGTGTTCACAGGCCTGATCACCCTCGCCGTCGCGGGTGTGCTCGCGGTCGCCGTCGCGGGGCAGATCGCCGGTAGCAGTCCGTCCGACAACGTGGCGGAAAACGGCGCCGGTCCCGAACGCGGTCAGTCGGCGGACGGCCCGGCGTCCCGCTCGGACAAGGGCAGGGACACCCAGGACGACGCCCAGGGCGCGGCGCCGACGTACACGGAGAAACTCGCCAAGACCTTCGACCTGGACTCGGAGTTCAAGGGCAAGGGCGAGTTCGGCGCGGTCCCGGGCAAGGCCGGGGGCGTCGGCGGCGGCGAGGCGGTGCGTTACCGCGTTGACGTCGAGAAGGGCCTCCCGCTGGATGACGGCCTCTTCGCGGAGGCCGTGCACAAGACGCTCAACGACAAGCGCAGCTGGGCGCACGGCGGGGAGCGCAGCTTCGAGCGGGTCTCGAAGGGAGACGCCGACTTCGTCATCACGCTGGCGAGTTCGCCGACCACGGACGAGTGGTGTGCGAAGTCCGGACTGGACACCAGCGTGGACAAGGTCTCCTGCGACTCGGCCTCCACGGACCGGGTCATGATCAACGCCTACAGGTGGGCGCGCGGTTCGAAGACCTTCGGGGACGACCGGATGCTCGCCTACCGGCAGATGCTCATCAACCACGAGGTCGGGCACCGTCTGGGCCGGGACCACGTCGGCTGTCCCAAGGACGGCGCGCTCGCGCCGGTCATGATGCAGCAGACCAAGTCGCTCGCCACGGCCGGGGCGAAGTGCCGCCCCAACCCCTGGCCGTACCCGCGCGGATAGCGCCTTCTCGTCATTCCGCCTTCCTGCCCACGGCCCGTGCTCTCTTGTGTTCTCCCGCGCCGACCAGTGCCGTGCCGCGCACGTGAGGTCCTGCCGTATTCCTGCCTGCTTTCGGGGTGCGGGTACGGGACGTGCAGTGTGTGCCGTGCCATGAGTCCGCATTGGACACGTAGCGCACCGGAACGTCCGACTGGACGGTAAGTCACCGTCATTCACCCCTTTTGGTGGCGCGACGGACAACCGTCCACCGTGTGCGATAGGCGCGCATAGCGTCATCCGCGTCACGCCATCGGCCCACAGAGGGCGGTGGTCCACTCGGAGAACCGGTCGGGGGTGGTGCGTCCATGCGCATCGCATTGCTTACGGAGGGTGGTTATCCCTACGCGCGTGGTGAGGCGGTCGTCTGGTGCGACCGGCTGCTGCGAGGTCTCGGCGGGCACGAGTTCGAGGTGTACGCGCTCAGCCGCAGCGCCCGGCAGGAGAACGGGCGCCGGTGCGAACTGCCCGGCAACGTAACCCGGTTGTACACGGCGGCGCTGTGGGGGGCCGCCGCGGGCAGAGGGTCCGCCGAGGCGCGGGCGGGCTCGTCCGGCTCGTACGGGCGGAGGGAGAGGCGGCGCTTCGAGGAGTGCTTCAGCGACCTGGCCGCGGCCGTGTGCGGAGGCGGACACCGGGGCGGGGGAGCGGGCTCCGACGCGCCCGCGGGCGAGGACTCCGCGGACGGTCTCCCGGCGGACCGTTTCGCCGCCGGCCTCTACGGCCTCGCCGAGTTGGCCCGCGAGTGCGGCGGCGGTCTCCGCGCCGCGCTCCGTTCCGAACCGGCCGTACGCATCCTGCAGTCCGCGTGCCGCGCACCGGGAACGCTCCGTGCCGTGCAGTCGGCGCGGGTCGGTGACCTGCTGGCGGTCTCGGAGAGGCTGGAGCGCGCGCTGCGTCCGCTCTCCCTCGACTGGTACGGAGACGGAGAGGGAGGGCCGGCGGACGAAGACGCCGAAGGCCTGGCGGGCGCCGACGTCTGCCACGTGGTCGGGGGCGGTCCCGCGGCGCTCGCGGGCCTCGTGGCGAAGCGATTCTTCGGCACGCCTCTGCTGGTCACCGAGTACGGCGTCCGGATTCGGGAGCACTATCTCGCCAGCGCCGCCGATGCGGTCTCCCCTGCCGCAGCCGGAGCGGCCGTACGGGCGCTTCTCGGCTCGTTCCAGCGGCAGTTGGCGCACGAGGCCTACACGCAGGCCCAGCTGATCACGCCGGGGAACATCCATGCGCGCCGCTGGCAGGAGCGCTGCGGCGCGCCGCGCGGGAAGCTGCGCACCGTCTACCCGGGCATGGATGCCGAGCCCTTCGCCGAGCTGGGCGAAGAGGCGGGCAGACAGCGCACCGGGCCGGTCCCGTTCCGGAGGGCAAACGCCCGGGCCGCCCGGGCCGTATCGGGAGCCGGAGCCGCAGCCGGAGCCGGAGCCGGAGCCGGAGCCGCAGCCGCAGCCGCAGCCGCAGCCGGATCCGGAGCCGGAGCCGGATCCGGAGCCGGAGCCGCCGGGCGGGCCGCGGAAGACGCCACGCTCGTGTGGGCCGGTCGCATCGAGCCCTCCAAGGACCTGATCGGCCTGCTCCACGCGTTCGACGAGGTACGGCAGGCCGTCCCCGGAGCACGGCTTCGCATCGTCACCACCGCGCCGGCGCGCGGCTCCGAGGCGCGCGAGTACGAGTCGAGGTGCCGGACTCTGGCCGCGCAGCTCTTCCCGGACGAGGCACCCGACTCCGTGGCCGTCGGTCAAAACCCCGTCTCCTTCGAGGAGTTGGGCTCTCCCGCCGTGCCGGCCCCGGCCGACGCCTACGGCGCGGGCTGCGTGGTGGTGCTCTCCAGCTCGGCCGAAGGCTTCCCCGTCACGTTGGTCGAGGCCATGTTCAGCGGACGTGCCACGGTCTCGACGGACGTGGGGGCGGTCTGCGAGGTGATCGGCGGCACCGGTCTCGTCGTACCGTCGCGCAACCCGCGTGCGCTGGCGGACAGTTGCGTCGCGCTGCTGCGCGATCCGGAGCGCCGGGAGCGGCTGGGCGCCGCAGCGCGTGCGCGTGCGCTCGAACTCTTCACCGTCGAGCAGAACGTCGCGGCGTTCCGGGCCATCTACCTGGAGCTGATGTCCCGTTGGCCCGTCGGCGGGAGTCCCGCTGGGGTGTCCTCCGGCGGCGACTGCGACGAGCCGCTGCCCTTCGCGCGGCCGCCCGAGTCACACGTGCCGGGCCGCTGGGCCGCGGGTACGGCCGGAGCCGGCGGCAGGAGTACGGGACATGCCCTGCCGGGCGGGCGGGCACGGGCAGCCTTCGTACCGCTCATGCTCTCCGCGGCATCGGGCCGGCCGGCGCTTCTCTCCGTGGCACATGCGGGAGCTGACGGCGGGGAGGGTGAGGGCGGATGAGCGTCCACGGACACGCGTCCGGCACGGCGGCCGACGCGGGGGCCGGTACCGCTGCGCCTTCCGGCCCCGCCAACCGCCCGTACGAGCCCCGCACCCCGGAGGCCGCCGACGCGTGGGACACCCGCTCCAGGGCGGCCCTGGCCGACGCGAGCGTGCAGAAGGCGAAGGGGGGCGCCGGTGCAGGGCCAGCCCCCGCGGTTCCCGGGCAGAGGAGCGTGCCGGCCCTCGTCCGTCCCGCCGACCCGGTACGGGAGTTGATGCACCGGCACCGGGCACTGTGCGAACAGGCCGTGGACCCACTTGAGATCGCCGCCGTGCTGGAGGCGCACGGCGTCACCGACCGCGTGGCCGCGCGCTTCCGGCACCGGGATGTCTTCTCCCTCGCCGAGGAACTGTTCGCACGGGTACCACGGGCCGAGGACCGGCGCCGCGAGGTGACGGCCCCGGCCGCCGCGGGCGGAGCGGGCGGGGGCGGCGTGCCGGTGCCCGCCATGCCGGCGCCCGCCGTGCCGCGTGTGCTGGTTCCGCTGCTGGTGGTCCTTCCGGGCGTGCTCGCCGCCGCGGCCGTCGCCGTCGTGGCGTCCGCGGGTACGGGATCGGGGGAGGGGCCCGGAGTGGCCCGCGCCGGTCTCGTGGCCGCCCTCGGGCTCGCATGCGCACTGGGGCCCGCCGCCTGGTGCGCCCGCTGGTTCGCCGTGCGGGCGCGGCGCGGACTCGAACGCAGCCGCAGCCTGGAGGAGTTCGCGGCCGGGGTGCGGCCCCTGCTGACGGGGGCCGTGGCGCTCTTCGCAGTCGCGCTGACCGTTCTTCAGTTCGCCACGCACGAGATCGTGGCGGTCGCCGGTGCACGGTTCGGCGGCCCCGGTGGGAACGCGGCCCCGCCGCCCGCCGAGCTGGTTCCGGTGGCCACCGCGCTCGGAGTCCTGCTCTTCGCGGCGCTGCTGCTCACGGTGCACGGATTCCGCGGAACCGCCGCCGCGGGGCTCGTCGCCGCCTGTGCGCTTCAGGCGGCCGCCGCCTCCGTGGCGGCAGCCGCACCGCCGCCGGCGGGCGGCACCGGTCCGTCCGCCGCGGTCGCCGGCGGATGTGCCGCGCTGTTCCTGCTGGCCTGCGCGTACCGCCTGCTCGGCCGGGCCTCCGCGCACCGTCCGCAGGACGTCCCCGCGAAGGCCGGGCCGCCCGGCGCGGCCGGAACCCGAGGGCTCCGCGAGCGCTGCGAATGCGAACGCGACCACTGCGAGAGCCCCGGCGGCGCGGAGATCTGACCGCCGCCGCTGTCCCCGCACACCCCTGCGTACGACGCCCGCCGAGGGTTCCGTACGCGACCCGGAGAACGACAAGGAGCAACACCGGATGAACACTGCACGGCCGCCGTACCGCATGTCCGAACAGGGGGACACGCGATGAGAGTGCTGCTGCTGGGCGCCGGCGGCTACCTCGGCCGCTTCGTCGCCGACCGGCTGCTGGCGGACCCCGCCGTACAGCTGACGGCCCTCGGACGCAATGACGACGCGGACGTCCGCTTCGACCTGTCCACGGGAAGCCCCGGCGCGCTGACCCGCTTCCTGGACGCGGTGCACCCGGGCGTCGTCATCAACTGCGCGGGGGCGACCCGCGGCGGTGCGCGGGAGCTGACCCGGCACAACACCGTCTCCACCGCCACCGTCTGCGAGTCGCTGCGGCGCAGCAGTTGCAGCGCGCGCCTGGTGCACATCGGCTGCGCCGCCGAGTACGGGCCGTCCACCTCGGGTTCGTCCATCGGCGAGTCGGCCGTGCCGCGCCCCGGCGGACCGTACGGGGTGAGCAAGCTGGCGGCGACGGAGCTCGTGCTCGCATCCGGCCTGGACGCCGTGGTGCTGCGTGTCTTCTCGCCCGCGGGGCCCAGCACTCCGGCCGGTTCCCCTCTGGGCCGGCTGGCGGAAGGCATGCGGCGGACGATGCAGCAGGGCGACAGCGAGCTGAAGCTCGGCGGGCTGAGCGTGCAGCGGGACTTCGTCGACGTGCGTGACGTCGCGCGAGCGGTGCACGCCGCGTCGCTCTCGGCGGCGCAGGGCGTCATCAACATCGGTACGGGCAGGGCCGTGCGGCTGCGCGAGGCGGCGGGCTTGCTCGCACGGGTGGCCGGTTTCGGGGGTTCGCTGCACGAGCTGGAGCCCGCCGTCGGGGGCGCGCAGCCGGCGTCCGCCGCTCCCTATCCGGACGGCTGCGGCAGCTGGCAGCAGGCGGATGTGCGAACGGCGCGGGACCGTCTGGGATGGCGTCCGCGCATCGGACTCGAGGAGTCGCTGGCCGACATCTGGATGGAGGCGGCATGCCGCATCTGATGGCTCCCGGCGGAGGCGTGCGCGCGCCGGCCGGGCCGACCGGCCGCACCGGCTTCGGCGTGCCGGGCTGGGCGCACCCGATGCTCGCGCCCGTCGAGTGGGCGGCGCTCTCCCGGCCGGGGCTGCCGCTGCACTGGGCGGTGCTCGACGTGGCCGGCGGGCCCGGGGCGAGACCCGACCCGTACTGCCTGGCGGCGGCGGCCGGGCTGCGCGAGTCCGGCGTGACCGTACTCGGCCATCTCGCCATGCGGGACGGGACACGGTCGTTCGGTGAACTCGTCGCCGACGCACACCGCTTCCTCGACTGGTACCGGGTGGACGGCTTCTACCTCGCGGACGCTCCCGCGGAGCGGGCCCAACTGGCGGAGACGGCGCGGACGGTGACCACGCTGCGAGCGCTGTGCGCACAGCAGCGCCGCTACCAGCGCAGGCACATGCCCGCTCCCGGCCCTCGCGCGGCGGCGGGGACGGCCGGGAGCGGCCGTGTGCGGGCGCCGGGAGCCCGGCACGAGCGTGTGCGGGCGCCGAAAGCCCGGGCCGGCGCCGCCCTGGTCCTCGGGCACGGCACCCATCCGCATCCGGGATACGCGGACATGGCCGACCAGTTGGTGACCTTCTCGGGCTGCTGGACCGACTACCGGTGGTCGCAGGCCCCGGAGTGGACGGCGGACCATCCGCCGGAGCGCTTCTGCCATCTCGTGCACGGCGTCCCGCAGATGCACATCGAGGAGGCTCTGCGCATCGCGCGCTGGCAGGGCGCGGGCACCGTCTGGTTCACCGACAGGACGGACAGGCGGGGCCAGAACCCCTGGGAGGCCCTGCCCGGCTACTGGGACGAGCTCGTCTCGCGTCTCGGACCGGGTGTCTCGGAATGAGACCGTGCGTGGCAGTGTTACGGGAGAACAACCGTACGTTCCACCGACCAACGGAGTCCCCGTGTCGCTGCCACCCCTGGTCGAGCCGGCTGCCGAGCTCACCGTTGACGAGGTCCGCAGGTACTCGCGCCACCTGATCATCCCCGACGTCGGGATGGACGGGCAGAAGCGGCTGAAGAACGCCAAGGTGCTTTGCGTCGGTGCGGGCGGCCTCGGGTCGCCCGCCCTGATGTACCTGGCCGCCGCGGGCGTGGGCACCCTGGGCATCGTGGAGTTCGACGAGGTCGACGAATCGAACCTGCAGCGCCAGATCATCCACAGCCAGTCGGACATCGGGCGTTCCAAGGCCGAGTCCGCCAAGGACACGGTGCTGGGCATCAACCCGCACACCACCGTCCAGATCCACCAGGAGCGTCTCGACTCCTCGAACGTGATGGACATCTTCGCCCCGTACGACCTGATCATCGACGGGACGGACAACTTCGCCACCCGCTACCTGGTCAACGACGCCTGTGTGCTGCTCGGCAAGCCGTACGTGTGGGGTTCCATCTACCGGTTCGACGGTCAGGCGTCCGTCTTCTGGAGCGAGCACGGCCCCTGCTACCGCTGCCTGTACCCGGAGCCCCCGCCGCCCGGCATGGTGCCGAGCTGCGCCGAGGGCGGCGTGCTGGGCGTGCTGTGCGCCTCGGTCGGATCGATCCAGGTGAACGAGGCGATCAAGGTGATCGCAGGCATCGGCGAGCCGCTGGTCGGCCGCCTGATGATCTACGACGCCCTGGAGATGAGCTACCGGCAGGTCAAGGTCCGCAAGGACCCGGACTGCGCCGTGTGCGGTGAGAACGCGACCGTCACCGAGCTCATCGACTACGAGGCCTTCTGCGGCGTCGTCTCCGACGAGGCCCAGGAGGCCGCCGCCGGGTCGACGATCACGCCCAAGCAGCTCAAGGAGTGGATGGACGACGGCGAGTCCATCGAGGTCATCGACGTGCGCGAGCCGAACGAGTACGAGATCGTCTCGATTCCCGGCGCGCGGCTCGTCCCGAAGGACGGCTTCCTGATGGGGAGCGCGCTCCAGGACCTCCCGCAGGACAAGAAGATCGTCCTGCACTGCAAGACGGGTGTCCGGTCCGCGGAAGTCCTCGCCGTACTGAAGGACGCCGGCTTCTCGGACGCCGTGCACGTCGGCGGCGGCGTCATCGGCTGGGTCAACCAGATCGAGCCGGACAAGCCGGTGTACTGAGCCCGACGCGCCGACCGCACCCGTCGCGCCGCACGCACCGCCGCGGTACGGCGGAACCACTGCCGGGGCCCGGACGCAGCGTGTGCGTCCGGGCCCCGGCAGTGCGCGCGTCCCGGAGCGGCCGGGTTCAGGTGCTCAGATGGCACCCTTCCGGGTGAGGTGGGAGAACGACAGCCAGCCCGGCCCCACCGGCAGCCACAGCGTCAGCAGCCGGAAGAGCAGCACCGCGGGCGTCGCGATCTCCTTCGGCACGCCGAATGTGATCAGACCGGCGATGAGCGCCGCCTCCACTGCGCCGAGACCGCCCGGCGTCGGGGCTGCTGAGCCCAGCGCGTTGCCCGCGAGGAAGACGACGGCGATGCTCGCGTAGCTCGCGTCGTGGCCGAAGGCCCGTACGCAGGCGTCCAGGCACATCACGAACAGCAGCGTCATCAGCAGCATCCCGCCGATGCCCGTCACGAGCTTCCGCGGCCGCTGCACCACGTCCAGCATCCGCGGCACGACACCCGCGAAGAGCGAACGCAGCCGTGTGGAGACGAACCGGCGCAGCGCCGGGATCGCCGTGAAGATCAGCACCAGCACGGCGGCGGCAAGCAGTCCCGCGATGACCGTCCTCGACGGCGAGAGCGTCGGCGTGTGCTCGGTGCCGGTGAGGTAGCCGAAGAAGAGCAGCAGCGTGATGTGGCTTCCGAGTCCGAAGAGCTGTGAGGCGCCGACGCTCGCCACCGCGTGCCCCGGCCGTACCCCGGCCCGCTGCAGGAAGCGTGCGTTCAGCGCCACGCCGCCGACGGCCGCCGGCGCGACCAGCTTCACGAAGGAGCCCGCGACCTGGGCGACGACGGTACGCAGGAAGGGCACCTTCTCCGGCACGAAGCCCAGCAGCGCCATGGCCGCCGCGAAGTAGGTGCACGCGGAGAAGAGCGCGGCGCCGCCGACCCAGGCCCAGTTGGCCTCGCCGACGACCTCTCCGAACTGCACCTGTGTGAGCTGCGAGAGCAGGAAGTACGCGGCCAGCGCGCCCGCGATGAAGGTGACCAGGGTGCGGGGCCGGACCCTCTCCAGGCGAGCCGGCTCTATGGGCGCCTGCGGCCTGATGAGCAGCACCTGCTTGCGGATCTGCGCCAGCAGGTCCTCCTCGCGCGCCTCTTCCAGCGCGTCGTCGATGGCGCGCTTCTCCGCGTTCTTCTCCGCGCGCAGCGACTTGCGGTCCGACTTGTGTGCGGCGGCCTGCCATGTGCTCTCCCCGGCCTGGCCCTTGGCCTCCTTGCCGCCGCGTGAGGCATTGATGACGGCGTCGCGTTCACGCTGCGCACGCTCCTTGGCGAGCCTGCGCAGCGTGGTGCGGGTGCGGCGGCTGAGCGCGATGGGCTGGAGCATGGGCAGGCTGTCGGCCACCGAATCGGGTCCCATGACGTCGACCGCTGCGGCGACCGCCCGCTCCGCTCCGACACGCAGTCCGAAGGTCGTCATCAACTGGGCGATGTCCATGCGCAGCACCACGTCGCCGGCCGCGATCTCCCCGCTCCGGATGTCCGTCAGATAGACCGTCCCGGAGCTGTCAACGAGCAGCGCGTCGCCGACAAGCCGCCGGTGGGTGATGCGCCGCGACTGAAGTGCCTCGACCTGCCGCCAGGCCGCGCGCATCAAATCGTCGGTGATCTCCTCGTCCTGGAGGGAGTCGAGGGTGCGGGCCTCGATGTGCTCGTAGACGAGCATCACCGCGTCCGGGCCGAGCTCCGAAGTGGCGATCAGTCGCGGGGCGTTGGCTCCGGCGGCGATGGCGGCGTACGCGAGCAGCGCCTCCTGCTCCAGGGCCTGCCGCAGGGACTGGAGGCTGCGGTTGTGGATCATGGCCCGCAGCGTCAGGCGCCGCCACACGCGGTAGAAGAAGCCGTGCGCCTGCTGTTCGCGGTCGACGACGGTCACGTCGATCGGCGGGTCGTTCTCCAGCGTGACGAGGTACCGGCGGCCGTGGTCGCCCGGCTCGGTGCCGTCGAGCCCCTCCCTGTCCGCGACGCGCTTCGCGCTGACCGGGGTGAAGCCGACGCGCCGCAGCCCGGCGAGCAGGGTGTGCCCGGTCGGACGCACGTTCGGGGTGCCGACGGCGTACAGGGTGCCGTAGGCGACCGTCCAGCCGATCAGGACGGTGACGAGGATCGAGAACAGCGTCGAGTAGCCGGGGAAGAGGATGGCGAACGCGTTGAGCAGCAGCACCGCCCACAGCAGCACCCGCCAGCGTGGTCTGCGCGCCATGCCCACGGCCGTCATGTAGGCGATGACCGGCGCGAGATAGCTGTGCACGGGGGTGGTGAGATCGGTGTCGGTGATCTGCTTGGTGAGGGCGTCGCGCACGGAGTCGGGCGCCGCCTGGGCCACCCACAGGTCCACGGCCAGCGAGGCGCCGTGAGCCAGGACGGCGGCCAGGACTCCGTCGGCGATGCGCAGCCCGTCCCGCTTGATGAGCCGCTCGATGGCGAACGCCACGGGGACGAGCAGGATCGCGATGCTGGACGCGAGCCCGGTGATGCTGATCAGCAGCGGCGGTGCCTGCTGCGTGCCCTTGTCGATGTCCTGTTCGAGGCCGGCCGTGGTGCCGTGCGCGAAGTTGGCGATGATCAGGACGATCGTGATGCCCAGCAGGCCGAGCCCCAGGCGGAGCAGGTCGGAGGGGCGGTGCACGCGGGCCGAGAGCAGAGGTTCGTCGGTGTCGAGGGCGTCGGACCGCTCGGGCGTCCCGGAATCGCCGCGCCGGGACGCCCCGGAACCGGCCCCGCCGTCGCCTTCCACGCGGTCCCCGGCTGCGGTGCGGCCCTCGCCTGCGGCGCGGTCACTAGGGGCGCGGGCCGCGGTGGCGGCGTCGGCTTCGCCGGGGGTGTGGTCCCCGGCCCCTCGGGAGTCCGGCTCGGCGTCGGCCTGTCCGTCCGCCGCCGCTCTCCCGCCGGGCTCACGGCCGGTTTCGGGGCGCCCGGGCTCCTCCGGCTGCGGCGGCTCCTCCGGCTGCCGGGGTTCCGCGGGCGTTCCCGAGTCCCCGGGGCGGCCCTCGGGCTCGCCCGCCCCGTTCGGGCCGTGCCACTGCCCGGCACCGTGCGGTTCGTGCCGTCCCGCCCCTCCGGAGATCCCGTCCGCCCGGCCGTGGGCAGCACCGGGGGAGGTGGCGCCCGCACCCCCGGCGAGTCGCTCACCTTGCCGCTGCCCGGCTGCCGCTCCGTCCTGGTCCCGTATCACTCGTCACCGCCCCGCACGATCGTGGCACGGCCCGGAAGGGCGGCGGCCGGGCAGGGTCGCCGGGCAGGCACGGGGAGCCTCGCGGCGCGGCGGCTGTCGGTGGTGTACGGCACCATGGCCGGCATGCATGCGAGCGAACCGGGGCCGCCGGGACCACCCGGTCCGCCCGAACTGCCCGAGTACGCGGAACGGGTTCTCGACGTCGCCGAACACATCCCGTCCGGCCTCGTCATGACGTACGGCGACATCGCCGAGTGGCTCGAAGAGGGCGGTCCCCGTCAGGTGGGCCGGGTCATGGCGCTCTACGGAGGTGCCGTGCCGTGGTGGCGCGTGGTCCGCGCCGACGGCGCGCTGCTGCCCGGCAACGAACTGCGTGCGCTGGAGCACTACAGGGCGGAGGGCACGCCGCTGCGAGAGGCGGGCCGTACCGCGGAAGGACACCTTCCGCGGATCGACATGCGGCGGGCAAGGTGGAACGGCGAGACGTGACCACATACTGCGGCTGCTCACGGCTACCACCTTCCGCCATCTTCGCTCCCAGCTCTTATCCGGCCACCCGTACGGAGTACACGAGTACCGCGCTGCGGCCCGTGTGCCCGCTGGCGTAGCGTCTGCACCAGTCAGCACAGACCCTCCCCGAGGCGATCCACGTGAGCTCCTCCATCCCGTCCGATGCGTACCGGCCGGGCGCCGGAAACGGCCCGGCCCCGGGCCACGGTCCGGTCGCCGGTACGTACCGGCTGGTGCGCACGAGGCCGGAGCCCGAGGACCCTCCTGCCTTGGACGCACAGCAACGCGATGTGGTTGACCATTCCGGCGGCCCGCTGCTCGTGCTGGCGGGACCCGGCACGGGGAAGACCACCACGCTCACCGAAGCCGTAGCGCAGAGGGTACGGGCGGGAGGCGATCCCGACCGCATCCTCGTCCTCACCTTCAGCCGCAAGGCCGCCGTGGAGCTGCGCGACCGGATGGCCGCTCGCCTGACGGGGCTCCCTGAACACACGTCCGCCCCGCAGGCGACCACCTTCCACTCGTACTGCTACGCGCTGGTCCGCGCGCACCAGGACGCCGAACTCTTCTCCGAGCCGCTGCGGCTGCTGTCCGGCCCCGAACAGGACCTGTACATCCGCGAACTGCTGGAGGGCCAGCCGGCCCTGGAGGCCGACGGCCGCGCCCGCATCGCCTGGCCCGACGAGCTGCGCGCGTGCCTGACGACGCGCGGCTTCGCCGACGAGGTGCGGGCCGTGCTCGCCCGCAGCCGGGAACTCGGCCTGGGCCCCGGCGAACTCGGCGACTTCGCACGGCGCACCGGACGGCCCGACTGGTCGGCGGCGGCGGGCTTCCTCGCCGAGTACCTCGACGTGCTCGACGCGCAGGGCGTGCTCGACTACGCGGAACTGGTGCATCGGGCCGTGCTGCTGGCAGAGAGCCCCGGCGTTGCGGACGAGCTGCGTGACCGCTATGACGCCGTCTACGTCGACGAGTACCAGGACACCGACCCTTCCCAGGTGAGGCTTCTGCGGGCACTGGCAGGCGGTGGCCGCACCCTCGTCGTCTTCGGTGACCCCGACCAGTCGATCTACACCTTCCGCGGAGCCGACGTGAACGGCATCCTCGACTTCCCCGAGGTCTTCCGCCGGCGCTCGGGTGCCCCCGCCCCGGTCAGCGTGCTGCGCGCCGGGCGCCGCAGCGGTGGCCGGCTGATGGAGGCCACGCGTGAGATCACCCGTCGCATCCCGTTGACGCGGCTGCCCGCCGAGGCCGTACGGGCGCACCGCGGCCTCGTGGCGCAGCGGCCGGGAGGGCGGGTCGAGGCGTTCACCTGCCCGACGGCCGGAGCCGAACTCGACAACATCGCCGACCTGTTGCGCCGTGCGCACCTCGAAGAGGGCATCCCCTGGGGCGAGATGGCCGTACTGGTCCGGGCGGGCGGCCGCACGATCCCGGCGGCGCGGCGTGCGCTGACGTCGGCGGGCGTCCCGCTGGACGTGGACGGGGCCGACGTCCCGCTGCGTCATGAACCCGCCGTCGCACCGCTGTTGACGGCGTTGCGGTCGGTGGCGCATGCGGCCGCCCACGTGGACCCTGCCCCGGGCGGCGGCGCCACTGCCGGCGCCTCCCCGGACGACGGCAGCGACGACCCCGGCGACGACGTCAGTGGCGACTCACTCGACGACGGCAGTGGCAACCGCGGCGACCGCAGCCATGGCGGCAGTGGCGGCGGAGGTCCGGCAGCCGGGTGGCTCGACACCACGACCGCCCTCACCCTGCTCGGCTCGCCGCTCGGCGGCATGGACGCCGCCGACCTGCGCAGGCTCGGCCGTGCCCTGCGTGAAGAGGAGCGTGCGGCGGGCGAGAGCGTGCCGCGTCCCTCTGACGTGCTGCTCACCGAAGCACTCGCCGAGCCGGAGCGCCTGGTGGCGCACGACCCGGCGTACGCGCGCGGAGCGCAGCGACTCGGTCTGCTGCTGCGCAAGGCGCGGGAGCTGCTGGCGGGCGGCGGCACCGCGGAGGAGGCACTGTGGCAGCTGTGGGACGGCACCCCCTGGCCGCAGCGGCTGGAGCGTGCCGCCTTCCGCGGCGGAGCGGCCGGGCGCAATGCCGACCGCGATCTGGATGCCGTGTGCGCGCTGTTCGACGCGGCGTCCCGCGCTGAGGAACGCACCGGCGGGCGGGGTGCGTTGAACTTTCTCGAGGAGATCGACGCCCAGGACATCGTCGCCGACACGCGCACCCGCCGGGGCGTACGTCCCGATGCGGTGCGGCTGATGACGGCGCACCGCTCCAAGGGCCTGGAGTGGCGTCTCGTCGTCGTCGCGGGCGTGCAGGAGGGCCTCTGGCCCGACCTGCGGCGCCGCGGTTCGCTGCTGGAGGCCGACCGCATCGGCCGCGACGGGCTGGCCGAGCCACTGTCCCCCGGTGCGCTGCTGACGGAGGAGCGCAGGCTGTTCTACGTGGCGGCGACGCGCGCGAAGGAGCGGCTGGTCGTGACCGCCGTACGTGCTCCGGCGGACGACGGTGACCAGCCGTCGAGGTTCCTGAGCGAACTCGGCGTCGAGCCGAAGGCCGTCAACTCCCGTCCGCGGCGCCCCCTTTCGGTTCCGGCGCTCGTCGCGGAGCTGCGGGCCACGACAGTCGACCCGGAGGCCTCTCCCGCGCTGCGCGCGGCAGCCGCCGAACGGCTCGCCCGGCTGGCCGGACTCTGCGACGAGGAGGGCCACGCGCTCGTACCAGCGGCGCATCCCCACCGCTGGTGGGGGCTGCACGAGCCGACGCGTTCCGAGACGCCGCTGCGCGACCGGAACCAGCCCGTCACGCTCTCGGGCAGCGCGCTCGACCAGCTGGCCAACTCCTGTGCGCTGCAGTGGTTCCTGGCCCGCGAGGTGAAGGCGGACGCCCCCGCCACCGCCGCGCAGGGCTTCGGCAACGTGCTGCACGTCCTCGCCGACGAGGTCGCCTCCGGCGGGACACCCGCCGACCTCGCCGTCCTCATGGAACGGCTGGAGACGGTGTGGGACGGGCTCGCGTTCGAGGCGCCGTGGAAGTCCCGGCAGGAGAAGCAGAACGCGCGGGCGGCGCTCGAGAGGTTCCTGCGCTGGCACGTGATGCGGTCAGGCGCGGAGGGGGACGCGGCAGGTGCGGAGTCGGCGGTCGCCGGCAGCGAACTCGGCTTCGACGTCACGCTGGAGGCGGGAGAGTACGCGGTGCGCATCCGCGGCAGCGTCGACCGCGTGGAGAGCGACGGGCAGGGGCGCGCTTACGTGGTCGACTTCAAGACCGGGCGCACCAAGCCGACCGGCAAGGAGGTCGCGCGCCATCCGCAGCTCGCCGTCTACCAGTTGGCGGTCCGAGAGGGCGCGGCCGACCACCTCTTCGGGGGAGAGCGCCCGGAACCCGGCGGCGCCGAGCTGGTGCACCTCCGGTTGGGGGCGTCCGAACGGGACGGCGGCGACGGGCTGCCGGTGGTCCAGCGTCAGGAGGCGCTGAGCGAGAGCCGTCCGCCGGGTGACGAGGGTCTCGCCGCCGGCGGCGAGAGCGAAGGGGGCGAGTGGATCGGCGAGTTGCTGGCGACGGCGGCCGGGCGCGTTCTCGACGAGCGCTTCACGCCTTCGCCCGGTTCGCAGTGCGCGCACTGCTCCTTCCGCGCCGTCTGCTCCGCCCGCAGTGAGGGACGCCAGATCATCGAATGACCCAACCGCCCTGCGGGCAGAGCGGGTTGACGGGGTCACGGGACGGCGCCGGGGCTTGCAGCGGCCCACGGGCCCCGGCCGTCCCGCCGGTCCCGCTCGACGGCGGCTGTCGGTGGGAACCGTTAGCGTCTCTCCCGTGCCCGCCCGACTCACCAGTACCGCACAGCTCGCAGAGCTTCTCGGTATCCCGTTCACCCCGGAGCAGCTCGCCTGCATCACCGCCCCGCCCGCTCCCCAAGTCATCGTCGCGGGTGCGGGTTCGGGCAAGACGACGGTCATGGCCGCGCGCGTGGTGTGGCTGGTGGGCACAGGACAGGTGCAGCCGGAGCAGGTGCTCGGCCTCACGTTCACCAACAAGGCCGCGGGTGAACTCTCCGAGCGGGTACGCAAGGCGCTCGTACAGGCGGGGATCACCGACCCGGACCCCGACGATCCCGAACAGGCCCGCGGCGAACCGCAGATCTCCACCTACCACGCGTTCGCGGGGCGGCTGCTGACCGAGCACGGGCTGCGCCTCGGCATCGAGCCCGGCTCCCGGCTCCTCGCCGACGCCACGCGCTTCCAGCTCGCGGCGAGCGTGCTGCGCGCGGACCCGGGCCCCTTCGCGGCGCTGACCAAGTCGGTCGCCGCGCTCGTCGAGGATCTGCTGGCCCTCGACGCCGAGCTCAGCGAACATCTGGTCCCGCCCGGCGGACTCCGCGCGTACGACGAGGAGTTGCTCGCCGCCCTCGACGGCGTCCCCCTCGGGAACGCCGCGCTGCGCAAGGTGCCGCAGGCCGCTCTCGGCCGCGGCGAACTCCTCGGTCTGGTGGAGAAGTACCGGGCGAGGAAGCGGGAGCGGGACCTGCTGGACTTCGGCGACCAGATCGCCCTCGCCGCCACCCTGGCGCGCGATGTCCCGGAGGTCGGCAGGGCGCTGCGCGCCCAGTACTCCGCCGTCCTCCTCGACGAGTACCAGGACACCTCCGTGGCCCAACGGATCCTGCTCGCAGGGCTGTTCGGCGGAGGGCAGAGCGGCCCCGGGCAGGACGGCCCCGGGCAGGACGGCCAGGGGGAGGGCGGCCGGCCCGGAGAGGGGGCCGGTCACGCCGTCACCGCCGTCGGCGACCCGTGCCAGGCCATCTACGGCTGGCGCGGTGCCTCCGTGGCCAACCTCGACGAATTTCCGCGGCACTTCCCCCATGCGGACGGCAGCCCCGCCCGTCGCCACTCCCTCAGCGAGAACCGCCGCAGCGGCGGCCGCCTGCTCTCCCTCGCCAACTCCCTCGCCTCGCCGCTGCGCAGCCGCCACGAGGGCGTCGAGGCACTGCGCCCGGCGCCCGGCGCGGAGCGCGACGGCCTGGTGCGGTGCGCGCTGCTGCCCACGCACGAGGAGGAGCTGGAGTGGCTCGCCGACTCCCTCGCCCATCTCGTGCGTACGGGCACACCCCCCCGCGAGATCGCCGTACTGTGCCGCGGCGCGGGCGACTTCGCTGAGATTCAGGCTGCCCTCGTCGCCCGCGAACTCCCGGTCGAAGTGGTGGGTCTGACGGGTCTGCTGCACCTCCCGGAGATCGCCGACCTCGTCGCCATGTGCGAGGTCCTCTCCGACCCGACCGCGAACGCCTCCCTCGTACGGCTGCTGACGGGCCCGCGCTGGCGGATCGGCCCGCGCGACCTGGCGCTGCTGGGCCGGCGGGCGCGGCTGCTCGTCGAACACCGGGAGGACGACGGCGGCGACCCGGACCGGCGCCTGGCCGCGGCCGTGGAGGGCGTCGACCCGGCCGAGGTCGTCTCCCTCGCCGATGCTCTGGAGACCTTCCTCGACGCCGGGGGGCCGTACGAGGACGGGCTGCCGTTCTCCGCGGAGGCGCGGGTGCGATTCACCAGGCTCGCCGCCGAGATACGGGATCTGCGGCGCTCGCTGGCCGACCCGCTGATGGACGTGCTGCACAGGGTGCTCGCGGTGAGCGGCCTGGAAGTCGAACTGTCCGCCTCTCCGCACGCGCTCGCCGCGCGCCGCCGCGAGACGCTGAGCAGCTTCCTCGACGTCGCCGCCGGGTTCGCAGCCGTCGACGGCGAGGCCACGCTGCTCGCCTTCCTCGGCTTTCTGCGTACGGCGGCGCAGTACGAGAAGGGGCTCGACAGCTCGCTGCCCGGCGGTGAGAACGCGGTGAAGGTGCTCACCGCGCACAAGGCCAAGGGCCTGGAGTGGGACGTCGTGGCCGTGCCCGGGCTGGTGTCGAAGCAGTTCCCCGGCGAGCAGCCGCGTGAGTCGTGGCTCAGCCGGCCCAAGGTCCTGCCGCACGCGCTGCGCGGCGACGCCGCGACGCTCCCCGACGTGGCGGAGTGGACGGCGAAGGGCGTGAAGAACTACGAGACCGCGATGCGGGACCACCAGGCCGTGGAGGAACTCCGCCTCGGCTACGTCACTTTCACCCGTCCGCGGTCGCTGCTGCTCGGCTCGGGGCACTGGTGGGGTCCGCACCAGAAGAGGCCCCGCGGGCCCTCGGTGTTCCTCGAAGCGCTGCGGTCCCACTGCGAGGAGGACCCCGCGCACGGCGAGGTCGAGCACTGGGCGGAAGCACCCGCCGACGGCGAGGAGAACCCGGCCCTGTCGGCCGCTGCCGCTCGGGTTCGGGCCTGGCCGCTGCCGCTGGACGAGTCGGCGCTGGCCCGGCGGCGCACCGCGGCGGACGCCGTGCTGGAACGCCTCGCGGAGGCTGAGCCGGTACGGGCGGCGGACGAGGCGGCCGGCGCGGGCGGCTCTGACGACTCGGAGGCCTTCGGCCGCACGGCCGGCTCTGACGATCCGGGTGCCTCTGACGGCGCGGCCGGCGCCGCCGACGGTGCCGGGCCGCAGGGCGCCGGCGCAGGGCCCGGTCGGGCAGCGGCGCCCCTGAGCCCGGAGGAGTCACGGCTCGTCGAGTCCTGGGACCGTGATCTGGACGCGCTCACCGGCGAGTTGCGCCGCTCCCGCCTGCCCGTGCGGGACGTCCCGCTGCCGGCTTCGCTGTCGGCGTCGCAGTTGCTGAGGATGGCCGCGGACCCTGACGGCTTCGCGCGTGAACTGGCCCGGCCGATGCCCCGCCCGCCGCAGCCGGATGCGGCCCGCCGAGGCACGCGCTTCCACGCATGGGTGGAATCCCGGTTCGAGGAATTGCCGCTTCCGATGCTCGGTCCGGACGAGCTTCCCGGCGCCGGTGACGGAGACGTCGGATCGTCCGGTGCCGGCGAAGGCCGCGACGAACCGGACGGGATCGCCGACGAGCGCGACCTGGAAGCCCTGAAGGAGGCCTTCCGGCGCTCGCCGTACGCGCAGCGCACGCCGTACCGCGTCGAGGAGCCCTTCCAGCTCGAACTGGCGGGCCGGATCGTCCGCGGCCGCATCGACGCCGTGTACCGCGACGTCGCCCCCGACGGCACGGCGACGTACGACATCGTCGACTGGAAGACGGGCCGCGCGCGCGACGCCGACCCCCTCCAGCTGTCCGTCTACCGTCTCGCCTGGGCCGAGAAGCAGCGCGTGCCGCTCGAATCCGTCGGTGCGGCGTTCCTCTACGTACGGGGCGGCGAACTCGTCCGCCCCGAGGGCCTGCTCGGCCGAACCGGCCTCGAGGAGCTGCTCCTCGGCCGCGGCGCCGGTACGGATGGGAGCCGTCCCCCGGATGCCGGATAGGCTGCCCGGCATGAGCACCATCCCTGCAGCTCCGGACGACGCGGTCCGGGCCTGCATCGAAGACAGGCGTGCCGCCTTCCTCGACGACCTCGTGGAGTGGCTGCGCATCCCGTCCGTCTCCGCCGACCCGCAGCACGCCGGTGACGTGCGGCGCAGCGCCGAATGGCTGGCCGGGAAGCTGGCCGCCACGGGCTTTCCCGTCGCCGAGGTCTGGGAGACCCCGGGCGCGCCTGCCGTCTTCGCGGAGTGGCCGTCCGACGATCCGGACGCACCGACGGTGCTCGTCTACGGGCACCACGACGTCCAGCCCGCGGCCCGTTCCGACGGATGGCACTCGGAGCCGTTCGTTCCGGAGCAGCGCGAAGGGCGTCTGTACGCGCGCGGCGCCGCCGACGACAAGGGCCAGGTCTTCTTCCACACCCTCGGCGTGCGGGCGCACCTCACCGCGACGGGGCGCACGTCGCCGGCCGTGAGCCTCAAGCTGCTGGTCGAGGGGGAGGAGGAGTCCGGCTCACCGCACTTCCCGGCGCTGCTGGAGGAGAAGGCCGAGCGGCTGAAATGCGATGCCGTGATCGTCTCCGACACCGGCATGTGGTCGCCGGACACCCCGACCGTGTGCACCGGCATGCGCGGCCTCACCGACTGCCAGATCGACCTGTACGGACCGGACCAGGACATCCACTCCGGCTCCTTCGGCGGAGCCGTCCCCAACCCGGCCACGGAGGCCGCGCGGCTGGTGGCGGGGCTCCACGACGAGGACCGGCGCGTCACGCTCTCCGGCTTCTACGACGGAGTCGTCGAACTGACGCCCCGCGAGCGTGAGTTGTTCGCGGAGCTTCCCTTCGACGAGGCCACCTGGCTCCGCACGGCCCACTCGCACGCGACGCTCGGCGAGGCCGGCCACTCGACGCTGGAGCGGATCTGGGCCCGTCCCACGGCCGAGGTGAACGGCATCTCCGGTGGGTACCAGGGGCCCGGCAGCAAGACCGTCATCCCCTCCGAGGCGCAGCTGAAGCTGTCCTTCCGGCTCGTCGAGGGGCAGGACGCGGAGAAGGTCCAGCAGTCCGTCCGGGAATGGGTCGCCCGCAGCCTGCCGGACGGCATCCGGCACGAGATCACCTTCTGGGGAGCGACCCGCCCCTGCCTGACGCCGCTGGGGCACCCGGCACTCCGGTCGGTCGTACGGTCGATGGAGCGCGCCTTCGGGCAGCGGGTCCGCCTCACGCGTGTGGGCGGGTCGGGGCCGGCGGCCGATCTGCAGGACGTGCTCCGGGTTCCGGTGCTCTTCCTGGGCATTTCCGTGCCGTCGGACGGCTGGCACTCCCCGGACGAGAAGGTCGAACTCGACCTGCTGATGAAGGGCGTGGAGAGCGCCGCATACCTCTGGGGCGATCTCGCCGAGCACTGGAGCGCCGAGGAGCGCACCTCCGGGTCGCGCCCGCAGGAGGACCGGGGCGACCGGTAAGGCCGGGCACAGGAGCATGAAGAGGAGCAGGGAAGCTGAAGTGACCACTGGAACCGACTCGACCGCGGGTTCCGGCGCCGGCACCCGCGACACCACCGCGACCGCCGCCCCGGCCGGCACCGCCTCGGGGACGCACACGGACACGGACACCGCCACGGACCGCCCGATCACCCTGACCCCCACCGGCGGCATCGACCGTGCCGCCCACCACCGCATCGACGAGGCGTGGCTGGCGGCCGCCTGGAGCCACCCGACGACGCGGTGCTTCGTCGTCTCCGGCGGCCAGGCGCTGATCGAGGACGACGACGAGGGCAGCACCGAGCTGGTGATGATGCCGTCGTTCGACGCGCCCTTCACCGAGGCCCACCGGTACTTCCTCGGCGTCGACGAGGAGGGGGTCCGCTACTTCGCCCTCCAGAAGGACTCGCTGCCGGGCCGCATGGACGACATCGCGCGGCCCGCCGGGCTCCGGGAGGCGGGCGTGCTGCTCTCCGCCCGTGACGCCGAACTGATGGCGCACGCCGTCGGCTTGGAGAACTGGCAGCGCACACACCGCTTCTGCTCCCGCTGCGGCGAACGCACCGTCATCGCCGCCGCCGGACATCTGCGCCGCTGCCCAGCCTGCGGCGCCGAGCACTACCCGCGCACCGATCCCGCCGTGATCATGCTGGTGACGGACGACAAGGACCGGGCGCTGCTCGGCCGTCAGGTCCACTGGCCCGAGGGCCGCTTCTCGACGCTCGCCGGCTTCGTCGAGCCGGGCGAGTCCCTGGAGGCCGCCGTCATCAGGGAGGTCGCCGAGGAGGCGGGCGTGACGGTCGGCCAGGTCGACTACGTGGCCAGCCAGCCCTGGCCGTTCCCCGCGAGCCTGATGCTGGGCTTCATGGCCCGCGCGACCTCGCCGGAGATCCGTGTGGACGGGGACGAGATCGAGGAGGCCCGCTGGTTCTCCCGGGAAGATCTCAAGGACGCCTTCGCCACTGGCGAGGTGCGGCCGCCCTCCGGCATCTCCATCGCGTCACGTCTGGTGGAGCGCTGGTACGGGGAGCCGCTGCCCCGGCCCGGGCGCTGAGACTCCGGGCCGGGCGGACGGCCAGGTCCTCGGCCGGTCAGACGCCGACCCTCTCCTGGACCTGCGCCAGCGAGGGATTGGTCAGGGTGGACCCGTCGGGGAACAGCACAGTCGGCACGGTCTGATTGCCGTTGTTGGCCTTCTCCACGAAGTCGGCGGACTCCGGGTCGTGTTCGATGTTGATCTCGGTGTACGGGATGCCCGCGCGGTCCATCTGGCCCTTGAGCCGACGGCAGTAGCCGCACCACGTGGTGCTGTACATCGTCACGTTTCCCGTCATCGGTCCTGTTCTCCTTCGTGTCCGTTGGTCACTGTGGAACGTGTGGACGAGCCGGACCATTCCCGGGTCGGGAAGAGCGGACCATTCCATGGCGGGGGAGTCGTGAGTGTCGTATGACGATCCGGCTCCGGCTGTGGACAAGCGTCACGCCCGCCTCGTACGACCTGGCAGCATGGCGGGGTGACAGCAGCAACTGACTCCACTCTCTTCTCCCACGTCGACCAGGACGCGTTCGCGGGCCCGCCGCGCGACGCGGACGCGGTGCTGGAGGGTCTCGACCCGGAGCAGCGTGAAGTGGCGACGGCACTGCACGGTCCCGTGTGCGTGCTGGCCGGCGCGGGCACCGGCAAGACCCGCGCCATCACGCACCGGATCGCGTACGGGGTGCGCGCAGGGATGCTGCCGCCGGCCAGTGTGCTCGCCGTCACGTTCACCAGCAGGGCCGCGGGTGAGATGCGGGGGCGGCTGCGGCAGTTGGGGGCGGAGGGGGTCCAGGCCCGCACGTTCCACTCGGCCGCACTGCGGCAGCTCCAGTTCTTCTGGCCGCGTGCGGTCGGCGGTGAGCTGCCGAGGCTGCTGGAGCGCAAGGTGCAGCTCGTCGCGGAGGCGGCGGCCCGCTGCCGGCTGCGTCTTGACCGCAGTGAACTGCGGGACCTCACCGGTGAGATCGAGTGGTCGAAGGTGACGCAGACGGTTCCCGAGGACTATCCGGCGGTCATCGCCAAGTCGGACCGCGTTCCCCCGCGGGACCCGGCCGAGACGGCACGGGTCTTCGGCCTCTACGAACAGCTGAAGCGCGAACGTTCGGCGATCGACTTCGAGGACGTGCTGCTGCTGACCGTCGGAGTGCTCCAGGACCGGCCGGACATCGCCGAGACGGTCCGCGCCCAGTACCAGCACTTCGTCGTCGACGAATACCAGGACGTCAGCCCGCTTCAGCAGCGGCTTCTCGAGCTGTGGGTCGGTGACCGGGACAGCCTCTGCGTGGTCGGTGACGCCAGCCAGACGATCTACTCCTTCACCGGTGCCACTCCCGACCACCTTCTCGACTTCCGCGTCCGTCACCCCGAAGCCACCGTCGTGAAGCTCGTGCGGGACTACCGCTCGACGCCCCAGGTCGTGCATCTCGCGAACGGTCTGCTCTCCCAGGCGTCGGGCCGCGCGGCCGAACACCGCCTGGAGCTGATCTCGCAGCGCGAGGCCGGGCCCGAACCGGCGTACACGGAGTACGCGGACGAGCCGTCCGAGGCGGAGGGCACCGCCAAACGCATTCGCGCGCTCATCGACTCGGGCGTTCCGGCCAGCCGGATCGCGGTGCTCTACCGCATCAACGCCCAGTCCGAGATCTACGAACAGGCCCTTGTCGACGCGGGTGTGCCCTATCAACTCCGCGGCGCCGAAAGGTTCTTCGAACGTCCCGAGGTCCGTGAGGCAGGCGTGGCGCTGCGCAGCGCCGCCCGGTTCGGCGGCAACGACACCCTGCTGGACGGGGCCGTCGGCCTTCCCTCCCAGGTGCGCGCCGTTCTCAGCGGCAAGGGTTGGACGGACGAGCCGCCGGCGGGCTCGGGCGCCGTCCGTGACCGCTGGGAGTCGTTGATGGCCCTCGTACGGCTGGCCGAGTCCCTTTCGGCCGGCCGTTCCGCCGCGGGCGGGCAGGAGCCGACGCTCTCCGAGTTCGTCGCCGAACTGGACGAGCGGGCCAACGCCCAGCACGCACCGACCGTCGAGGGCGTCACCCTCGCGTCGCTGCACTCGGCCAAGGGGCTCGAATGGGATGCGGTGTTCCTGGTAGGGCTCACCGAGGGCATGATGCCCATCACCCACGCCAAGAGCGACGCCCAGATCGAGGAGGAGCGTCGCCTGCTCTATGTCGGTGTCACCCGGGCCCGTATCCACCTCAACCTCTCCTGGGCGCTGTCGCGTTCGCCCGGCGGCCGTGGCGGACGCCGCCCCAGCAGGTTCCTGAACGGGCTGCGGCCGGGGTCCACGGCCCCAGGGGCGGGGACTTCCGGTGGCCGCGGCGGTGTCGAGCGGGGGAGTGCTTCCGGCAGCCGTGCACGCAAGCGCCGCGGTCCCGTCCGCTGCCGGGTGTGCGGGCGTTCGCTGACGGACCCGGGGGAGATGAAGCTGATGCGGTGCGAGGGCTGTCCCTCGGATCTCGACGAGCAGCTCTACGAGCGGTTGCGCGACTGGCGTTCCGAGCGGGCCAGGCAGCTGGGCCAGCCCGCGTACTGCGTCTTCACCGACAAGACGCTGATGGCGATCGCCGAGACGGTGCCGGACGATGACGCGGCCCTCGTCCGCATCTCCGGTGTGGGCGCCCGGAAGTTGGAGCGTTTCGGGGCGGACGTTCTCGCGCTGTGCGCGGGCGAGGAGTTGGAGCCCGAGACGGGCCAGGCGGGCGGAGAGGCTCTCGAACAGGCCGTGACCGAGGCGGAAGAAGCGCCTCCGGCGTCCTCCTCGAAAACCGTCCCGGAAGCTTTTTCGGAGAGGGCGGAAAAATAGTTTGCGCGCGCTGTCCGGAGCCCCATAGCCTTCCGGACGTGGACAGGGCGGGGGCTTTCCGCTCCAACCCATCCATGCTGTACTGACTCTTGCACGTTCGCGGATCGGCCCCAGCTGATCCCCCGAGTCGCCGAAAGGAGGCGAGCCCAGTGATCGACTTCATTACCACCACCAAGATGACCGACCGCTCGGTCGTCGCCTCTTGCCTGCTCGGCTCCCGGATCGATGGCACGGGTCTGTCCCGCGTCGTCCCCGGCGCCGGCAAGCGACCGGCGACGGCACTCGAGGTAGCGGCAGCAGTGGCGAAGGCCGTGGCCTACGCCTTTGCGCTCGCGGCCGCCCGTGTCGGCAACGGCAGCCAGAAGACGAAGCACAACCCGATGTGGGCCTTCCGTGGGCTCGAACCCTGGAGAGATCCAGCCTGATCGGCGAGATCAGGTCGGCACCTTCCAGGGCCGCGGAACCCACACCGGGATCCGCGGCCCTTCTGTTTGCCCCGCCCGGCCACCAGCCGGGCCGACAACACAACAGACATCAACAGACGAGGAACCCGGCAGTGCACCCCGATACGCACACCCCGTCACCCACGACAGACCTGATGCCGCCTGCTGCCACCACGGAGGATCTCGTGACCGCCCCGCTGATCACGCTCACCGAGCTCGACGAAGCCATCGAGCGGCTCGGTGTGACCGTGCCCTGCCGCTCATACGACCCGGAGGTCTTCTTCGCCGAGGCCCCCGCCGACGTGGAGTACGCCAAGACGCTCTGCCAGACCTGCCCGCTGCGCGAGGCCTGCCTCGCCGGTGCCAAGGACCGCCGCGAGCCCTGGGGCGTCTGGGGAGGCGAGCTGTTCGTCCAGGGCGTGGTTGTGCCCAGGAAGCGTCCGCGTGGCCGTCCCCGTAAGAACCCGGTCACAGCATGAACACCGCCGGCACGATCGACCGCCCGATGACGCGCGATCCCCAGCAGCGTCCCCTTCCGAAGCAGGACCCGACGATGACATCCGACTCCGACATCCCGAACCACCGCGGAATCGACGCGGACTCCTTGCGCCAGAACAGGACCCGACAAATGCAACTCATGCCAGAATCCCTGGCCCGAGCCCATATGAACGACCGTCTGTACGAGGCCGAGTCGGAACGCAGAGCACTGCGTGTCACCTCGGCCCGTCGCCTCCAGCGCCGCGCGGAGCGCGCTTCACTGCGCGCCCGCAGAGCGCTGGCCATGGCGGTCATGCAGTGAACAACCGGGGAGCCGGGGCGCAAGCCCCGGCTCTCGCCGTCTGCGGCGGGAGTGGAATCCCGGTGGCCGGTCCCCGCGAGCCCGCTGCCCCGGGCCGACCGCTGTGGCACGGGCCTGGCGCTCCTGCGGCAGCAACCTCGACCCGGGACTGACGCTGGTGGCTTCAGCTCCGAGCCGTGCCTGACGCCCTGTGTCAGTGGCCGGCCCCTGATTCAGGCAGAGGCCTGCGCGGCAGCCGGCGAGCCCTCCTCGCCGTCTTCGCCGCCCTCCCCGGCCTGGATGGGGTCGACCCGGGCCTCCTCGTGCGCAGTCTCGTCGTCCGCGACGTCCTCGCCCTGGGCGAAGCCCGGCACCCAGGCTTCCATTTCCTCACGCATCCGAACGGTCGCCCCCAGCTGGCACAGCACGCCGATGGTGCTCAGCGTCACCCGGTGTATGAGCAGATACGCCGGGGGCAGATTGAGCTGCTTGCCCAACTGGTGCGCCGGAGAACGGGGATCGGCGATCCGGGCCGCCTGCTCCCGCATCCATCCCCGGTGGAAGTGGAAGCTCTCCGCTCGGGCCGGTTCGATGACGGGCACCAGATAGTCCAGCACCGCTGAGGGCTCCAGCTCGATGGAGTCCTTGACGAAGCCCTCCGTGCAGAGCAGTTCGTAGACGGCGTCGGCCTCACCGTCGATGACCATGCGCAGCGCCGTGCCGATCACGGGCGGCAGCCCTCCCGGGAGCCGGTCCACGGTTCCGAAGTCCATCACGCCGAGCCGCCATTCCCCCTCGCCGTCCTCGGACTGCTCGGCGGGAAGCAGACGGAAGTTCCCCGGGTGCGGATCCGCGTGCAGGAGTCCGGTGCGGGCCGTCCCGGAGCAGAGGAAACGGGCCAGCAACTGCCCCGCACGGTCCCGCTCCTCCTGTGTTCCCTCCGATATGACCTCTGCGAGGGGCACTCCGTCCATCCACTCGGTCACCAGCACTCGCTCGCACTGGTGCACCACGTCCGGGATCACGACGTCCAGGTCCTCGGCGAATTCCTCCGCGTAGAGCTTCTGCGCCTGGGATTCCAGGCCGTAGTCCAGCTCCTCGGTGACCCTGTCCCGCAGTTCGGTGACGAGCGGCTTGATGTCCATGCCGGGTATGAGCGGTCCCAGCATGCGCACGAACCGGCCGAGCTGGGCGAGGTCCGAGACCAGAGCCTCTCCGGCCCCCGGATACTGCACCTTCACCGCGACCTCGCGTCCGTCGTGCCAGACGGCACGGTGGACCTGCCCGATGGACGCGGCCGCCGACGGCATGTCGTCGAACTCCTCGAAGAGCTCGAGCCAGTCCTCACCCATCTGTTCGGCCAGCACCTCGTGGACGGTGCTGGTCGGCATCGGAGGAGCCGCTTCCTGCAGCTTCGTGAGCGTCGCCCTGTAAGGCCCGGCTATCTCTTCGGGCAGCGCCGACTCGAATACCGAGAGCGCCTGCCCGAACTTCATGGCTCCGCCCTTGAGCTCCCCCAGTACCTTGAACAGCTGCTCCGCGGTGCGCTGCTGAAGGTCGTGGCCGACGAGCTCGGCGGACAGACCTCCGATCCGTTTGCCGAGGCCCCACGCGGAGCGTCCGGCGAACCCCAGCGGCAGCGCGGCCAGTTTGGCCGTACGCGTGACTGCCTTACGGGGAAGATCAGACATGGGCCCCTCCAACTTCCAGACGGCTCGGCCTGAGCGCACCGAGAAACGGCGGCCATCAGGCCATTGTGACCTCTTCCATGGCATCCGCCGAGAGCGGGTGATCCGCTGTCACGGAAGCGGCACCACATGGACACTCGGGATGAGCGGAGAGCTGCTCGGTGCTGCCGATGAGGTGCGGCAGCGAGAACCGCATCCGGTATCCGGAGGCGCAGGCCCCGTCACCGTCGAGGAAACTGAGAGCGTAGGAGGCGATGGCCCCCGCGACCACCGTCGCCAGCGCCGAGTCGCAAGCCGGGACCCCCGACCGCCGCCTCGCCGACATGCGCCACTGGCCCACCACCAGCGGCCAGCTCGGTTCCCGCTCCGCTCGTACCCGCAGTATGCAGCCGGCGCAGGGAGAGACTCCGGGTGTGACCAACGGTCCGACGAAGCCGGTGCTCTCCACCACGCCGCCGTACAGATGTGGCGTCCCCGCCCCGACGAATCCTTCTGCGGCGCCGGGGTCCGGAGCGTAGGCGTCGAGGCCGTCACGCGGTGCGAGCACCACGAGCCCCGGAACCGGCCGCGAGCGGGAGCGTGGCCGGGAATCCCATGGCCGCGCACGGGAGACAGCTCTGCGGGCGGCCACGTCGCGCCGCTCTCCGCAGTCGTCCGGGGAGACGGCTCCCGGCGCCGTGTCCCAGGGCTCGACATGTCCGCCGTCCACCACCGAGACCTCTCCCACCCCGGCCGCGGAAAGAGTCGACGCCACGAGGGCGCCGACCCTCCCGGCGCCCCGTACCTGTACGCAGGCCTCCCTGCGTGCCACCAGCTTGCGCAGGCCGTCGCCCGGCCGCCGGTGCACGACGGACAGGGAAGCGAGATCCGGCCGGAGCCGCTCGTGCACCCCGGCCGAAGCCTCGCGGTCCGCCGTGGCGTCGTCGAGCACCCCCGCCGAAGCGAGCCTGTCGACGAGCCGCTCCGTGGTGCCCTCGGGGAGCCCCAGCCGGGTCGCCTCCTCACGCAGCTGCACCAGGGAGCGTGTGCCGTCCATCGACTCCATGAACACAGCCGTCGTGTTGTCCACCGGCCCGAGGAGCACAGCATGGGCGGGCGCGACGCCGTACTGCACCGTCTGCCTGTCCCGCCAGGCACGCCGCAGCGCAGGCTTGATCATCGGATGCATGCTTCTCCCCGTCCTTCGTTCTGCGTGACTCGTCACTGCCACGGACAGCATGCGATCGGCCGGGCAGGCGGCGCCGGAAGTTATCCACAGCCTTGGGCGGCAGTCATATGAAGGGAACGGGTATGGGGCGATTGCCGCGAACCCGTCCGGAGGTGGGACTTCCGCTCCCATCAGCGGGTACGGTCGAGGCGTGTCCGTCGACCCGCTGAACAGCAACGGCCAGCCGGCGGTCGAAGTGCGTCGCAGTGCGCGCCGGAGGCGCACCGTCTCCGCCTACCGCGAGGGCGACCGGACTGTCGTGATGATCCCCGCCCGTATGTCGACGGACGAGGAGCGGCGCTGGGTCGACCTCATGCTCGACAAGCTGGCGGCACAGGAGAGCAAGCGCATGCTCGGCGACGCCGACCTCGCCGAGCGCGCCGCGCGGCTCTCCGAGCAGTACCTGGACGGCCGGGCCAGACCGCACACCGTCCGCTGGGTGACGAATCAGAACACCCGCTGGGGGTCATGCACCCCGGCGGAGGGCAGCATCCGGCTCTCGCACCGGCTGCGCGGCATGCCCGAGTACGTGATCGACTACGTACTCCTGCACGAACTGGCCCATCTGCTGGTGCCGGGGCACGGGTCGCGCTTCTGGCAGCTGCTGGACGCCTACCCCCGCACGGAACGGGCGCGCGGCTTCCTCGAAGGCGTCGTCGCAGCCGACCGGCTGCCCCACCTCCCCGCCGCTCGCGAGGCCCGCGAGGAGTAGGAGCCCGACGGCCGTCCTGCGTCCTCAGCGCGCTCCGTCCCCGACGAGGGCGCGGGCGCACTCGGTGAGCCTCACCACCGACTCGTCGGCGGCCGCCGCCACTTCGTCGTAGCCGTACCAGCGCAGATCCAGCGACTCGTCGCTCACCCGCTCCAGCGCACCCTCGGGGGCCAGCGCCGCGTACTGCACGTCCAAGTGCCAGGCGCACGGCGTGAGATGACGGTCGAGACGCAGCGGACCGCCGGGAAACAGCGTCAGCCCATCGATCCCGGACTCCTCCTGCGCCTCGCGCAGCGCGGCACCGGCCAGCGTGGTGTCCTCCGGCTCGCAGTGGCCGCCCATCTGCAGCCACATCCGCAGCTTCCGGTGCAGCGTCAGCAGGACGCGGCCGCCCGCCGGGTCGACCACGAGCGCGCTCGCCGTGAGGTGACCGTCGGAGCACGCCTTCCACATGGCGTTCTCGTGGGCCCCAAGGAAGGAGAGATACTCACGCCGCAGTTCCTCCTGCCCGTCGTCAGCTCCGGGGGACCACTCCGTCAACGTCCGCGTCGCACTCCCGTGCAGACTCACAGCTTCTTTCCGCCGTCGTCGTCGCCCTCATCGCCCCCGTCTTCGTCGCCGTCGGCACGGGTTTCGCCCTCGTCGCCGCTGTCGTCTCCGGTGCGGCCGGTGCGGCCGCTGCCCGTGTCCTGCGCGGCGGCGTCGCCCAGCAGCGACTCGAGCTCCGAGAAATCGGCGTTCTCGCGGTGGACGAAACCGTCCGGGTCGTCCAGATCGTCAGCCGTCGGCAGCATGTCGGGGTGCGCCCACAGCCCGTCACGCCCGTCCGCGCCGCGCGCGTCCGTCAGCGACGCCCACAGCCGCGCGGCGTCACGGAGCCTGCGCGGACGCAGCTCGAGCCCGATCAGCGTGGCGAAGGTCTGCTCCGCCGGCCCACCGGACGCACGGCGGCGGCGCAGCGTCTCGCGCAGCGCGGAAGCAGAAGGCAGGTGCGGTTCGGCCGCGGCGTGCACGACGGCGTCGACCCAGCCCTCGACCAGTGCCAGAGCGGTCTCCAGACGAGCCTTCGCGGCCCGCTGCTCCGGGGTGTCCTCCGGCTGGAACATGCCCTGCTGCAGGGCCTGCTGGAGCTCCTCCGGGTTCTGCGGATCGAACTGGCCGACGACGTCCTCGAGTTTGGTGGTGTCGACCTTGATCCCGCGTGCATAGCCCTCCACCGCACCGAAGAGGTGGGAGCGCAGCCACGGCACGTGCATGAAAAGCCGCTGGTGAGCGGCTTCCCGCAGCGCCAGGTACAGGCGTACCTCCTCCTGCGGCACGCCGAGCCCCTCACCGAGCGCGGACATGTTCGCGGGAAGGAGTGCGGCCTTGCCGTCCGGGCCCAGCGGAAGTCCGATGTCCGAGGATCCGACCACCTCGCCCGCCAGGACGCCCAGCGCCTGGCCGATCTGCGTACCGAACATGGCGCCGCCCATGGAACGCATCATTCCGAGGAGCGGACCCGCCATGGCCTGCATCTCCTCGGGCAGCACGTCGCCCATCGCCGTGCCGACGCGTTCCGCGACGGGGTCGACGAGGTCCTTCCACACGGGCAGCGTGTTCTCCACCCACTCCGCGCGGCTCCAGGCCTCCGCCGTGGTCGAGCCGGACGGCAGGGACGTCACACCGTCCAGCCACAGGTCGGCCAGACGCACCGCCTCCTCGACGACCGCACGGTCGGCCGGGCCGACGCTGACGTCCTTGGTGCCCGTTCCCTGGCCGCCCTGGGCTGCGGCCGGACCTCCGGCCGCGACGGTCTGGCGGGCGATGTCCTTGGCCATCTCCCAGTTCACGGGGCCGCCCTCGAACGAGAGCATCTGGCCGAGCTTCTGGAAGGCCGCGCCCAGGTCACCCGGGTCCATGCCTCCCTGACCGCCGCCCAGCGAACCGAACATCGCCGCCAGCGGATTGTCCGCGCCGGGCCCGCCGGCACCGCCGCCGAAACCGAAGGGATTCGGAGCGCTGCCCTGGCCGCTCGGGTCGCCCTGGCCGCTCCGGCCCGCGTCGTCGCCCTTCTTCTTGCCCTCGTCCCCGTCTTCGGGCTCCTCAGGAGGTACGCCGAATCCGAATGGGGTGTCACTCACGGGTTTCCTCGGCTCTGTCGTGTGGGTCTCGTGGGTCTTCGTACGGTCGTGCGGGTCTCGCGGGAAGGTGCGCCGGTGCGCCGGCGGTCTGCTCGCGGGGGCCGGTGCGTGGACTACGTTGGTCTGTCTCGACTGGTCGAAGTGGGCCAATCGGGACACGGGCGAGCCTGCTCCGCCATCACAGGCTCCACCTCCAGCCTAGACACGCGTCAGGCAGGATGGAGCTTGCGCACCTCCTACCAGAAACAACCGCTGGAGACGACTGGTGAGTTCCTCCGAAGGCAACGTTCGCGCAGCGCGAACCCCGACCGTCGCCGTCACCGGTGCCGCGTCAGGAGTGGGCGCGCTGCTGACGGAGCGGCTCGCGGCATCGGAGGAGATCAAGAGCGTCGTCGCGCTGGACGAGCGCCGCGGCGAGGTCAGCGAGGCCCAGTGGCACACCCTCGACGTGCGCGATCCGGCCATCGCCGACCGGCTTCGCAACGAGGGCGATCCTGTGGACGTCGTCGTGCACCTCGCCCTCGACCTGGACCTGGAGACGGACCCGACGGCCCGTACCGCTCTCAACGTCCGCGGGACGCAGACCGTGCTGACCGCGGCGGCGGCGGCGGGCGTCCCCCGAGTGATCCTCTGCACGTCGACGATGGTCTACGGAGCCCTGCCGGACAACGACGTTCCGCTCTCGGAGGACGCCGAACTGCGGGCCACCGCCGAGGCCACCGCCGTCGGGGACCTTCTGGAGATCGAACGGCTCGCACGCCGGGCTCCCCGGGCCCACCCGGGGCTCAATGTGACGGTCGTGCGCCCTTCGGTGCTCGTGGGCGCGGGCATGGACACCGCACTGACCCGCTATTTCGAGTCGCCGCGTCTGCTGGTCGTCGCCGACTCCCGCCCCTGCTGGCAGTTCTGCCACGTCGAGGACCTGGTGAGCGCGCTGGAGTTCGCCGTCCTGGAGAAGGCGGACGGCGAGATGGCCGTCGGCTGCGACGGCTGGCTGGAGCAGGAGGAGGTCGAGGAGCTCACCGGCATCCGTCGCATGGAGCTGCCGTCCGCTGTCGCGCTCGGGGCCGCCTCACGGCTGCACCGGCTGGGCCTCACACCCTCCCCGGCGGGCGACCTCGCCTACACGATGCATCCCTGGGTCGTCTCCGGCGCCCGCCTGCACGACGCGGGTTGGCGGCCCCGCTGGACGAACGAGGAGGTCCTCGCGGAGCTGCTGGAGGAGGTCGCGGGCCGTCACACGGTCGCCGGGCGCAGGCTCGGACGCACGGAAGCCGCCACCGCGGCCGGCGCCGGTGCAACCGTGGCACTGCTGGGCACGGCCGCACTGGTGCGCAGGGCCCGCAAGCGCCGCGGCCTGTAGCGGCGGGCGAGGGCGGGGCAGTTCCCTCGGTGCCGGGCGTGGGGCAGCATGAGGCCATGGCGCACAAACACGAGCACCCCGGCGAGCAGGCGGCCCCCGATCCGATCAGGCTGCTGGGCATCCGCGACGCACCGCTGTCCGTCGACGAGGTGTTCAGGGCCGTCGGTGACGACTCGGCGGGCGGCACCGCGCTCTTCGTGGGCACGGTGCGCGATCACGACGGCGGCGCGGACGTCACCCGTCTGGGGTACTCCTCGCATCCCACGGCGGAGGCGGAGCTGCGACGGGTGGCGGAGAAGACCGCGGCCGACTTTCCAGTCCGTGCGCTCGCGGCGGTGCACCGGGTCGGCGAGCTGGCGATCGGCGATCTGGCCGTGGTCGTGGCTGTCTCCTGCCCCCATCGCGCGGAGGCGTTCGCGGCGTGCCATCGTCTCGTCGACGACCTCAAGCGCGAGGTCCCGATCTGGAAGCACCAGACCTTCGCGGACGGTACCGAAGGGTGGGTCGGCGCCTAGGCGTCCTGCTGCGCCCTCGTGGAGGGCCGGTGGCTGGAGGCCGGGTGATGCGTGTGTGAGCCTCTGGACCGACATCTGCACCTGACTCCGTCCACCGCGCGCCTTCTCAGCCGAGGTGCGGACGGCCTTGCGGAGACGCCCTCGGAGCCCGGCCCCGTCGGCGCTCATGCGCGGTGCCCGTCCGTCCGGTGGGGTGGCCGGCGCAGCGGCGTCACCGGGTGAGGCGACCGGGGCACCCATACGGTGCACATTCCGGTTGCGGAACCGGATCCCGGGAAAGAGCGTTGTCATGCCGGGAGTTAATCTGCTCATCGGCCGTTCTGCCCGGCAGGATTCGGTCGGACAGCGTCTTTCAAGGGGTCGGGAGGTCATCATGGCGGCACTCTCCTGGTTGCTGATTCCGATCATGGGCGCGGTCGCTGCCGGTGTGTGGGGCAGCTGGGCCAGCCGGCGTCGGTCGGGTATCCCGGATTCCGCGGGCGTCGCGGGCTACGAACGGTTCCGCGCCGCGATGGAACGCTCACGCGTGGAGGAGGCGGGCGGGGGATTCCGTCCGGAACCTCCTGCGGAGCCCGTTGTGACGGCCGCCGGGCAGGCCGGGGATCGTTCCGCCCGGACGGCGGACTGACGGTCCCGTCCCGTACTGTCGTGCTATGCCACGACGCACCGCGACGATGCTCGCGTCCACGCTGCTCCTCATAGCGATGCTCTGTGCCGGGCTGCTGATCAAGGTGCCGTACGCGGAGATGTCGCCCGGGCCGACGGTCAACACGCTCGGTGAGCACGACGGAGAGCCGGTGCTCAACATCAAGGACCAGAGGACGTACGAGACGTCCGGCCATCTGAACATGACGACGGTCCGCGTCACCGGCGCCGACTACCGGATGAATCTGCTGGAGGCCGTCGGCGGCTGGCTGCAGCACGACAGCGCGGTGGTTCCGCATTCGACCCTCTACCCGGAGAACAAGTCGGCCAAGGAGGTCGACCAGCAGAACGCGGAGGAGTTCAGCGCCTCGCAGGAGAGCGCGAAGGTGTCGGCACTGAAGGAGCTCGGGATACGTGTTCCCAGCTACATCATCGTCGGGTCCGTGGTGAAGGGCGGGGCGTCGGAGGGCAAGCTGCACGCCGGTGATCTCATCCGCACCGTAGACGGCAAGCCGGTCAAGGACCCCAAGGGCGTCGCGGACATCGTGACCAAGCACAAGCCGGGGGAGAAGGTCCGCTTCACGATCATTCCGGCCGCGGACGTCAAGGCGGCCCAGAAGGCAGGGAAGAAGCCCTCCCCGCGGGACGCGCGGCAGGTGGTCGTCGGCACGAAGAAGGCAGGAGACGACGGGCGCGCGATAGTGGGCATCCAGCCGGCGGCCGGCCACTCCTTCCCGTTCGACATCGACATCAAGCTCGCCGACGTCGGCGGCCCCAGCGCGGGCCTGATGTTCTCCCTGGGCATAGTCGACAAGCTGACGCGGGAGGACCTCACGGGCGGCTCCTTCGTCGCGGGCACCGGCACCATCGACGACAAGGGCAAGGTCGGAGCGATCGGCGGCATCCAGATGAAGACGGTCGCGGCCCGCGCCAAGGGCGCCAAGTACTTCCTGACACCGTCCGCCAACTGCCCTTCAGCTGCCAAGGACAAACCGGACGGTCTCACCCTCGTCAAGACGGGCACCATGCACGAGGCCATGGACGCGCTGAAGAAGATCCGCAACGACGACACGGGCGCCCTCCCGCGCTGCAAGGCGGGCTGACGGCCGCTGCGCCCGCAGGGCTGCCCCTCCCGGACACCGGCCCGGCGGAGCCGCCCTCGTCGATCACTCCTCGAACGTCGCCGCCAGGGCGTCGGCAAGTCCGGGCACCAGGCCCGATCCCGTCAGGACCTCCGTCGGGTTGTCCTTGGAGCGCAGGCGCAGAGCCGACTCGCGCGTGCCGTCCCGCAGCACTGCGACCGTGAGCCGCACCTCCTGACGTTCGGGATGTTCGGAGACCCATTCCGCGAGCTTCTCCTCGGCTCCCTCCCGCTGGAGCTCCTCCGGCACGGCTTCCTCGGCGGCCTGCGGCAGCATCAGCCGCTCGACGGTCATCGCGCAGCCCGTGACGGCCTCGGGCCAGGCGATCGTCGCCAGGAACTCATCGAGGGGAGCGCCCGTGGGCAGCTCGTCCTGTTCGACGGGCGTGAGGGATGAGGTCGCCGGGCCGCTGTCGTCGAAACCGAGCTGACCTGCGAGTTCGGGCTCTTCCGCGCGCAGTCGGGCCGTGTCGACCAGGGCGAACAGCCGACTCGGCTGGTCCCAGCCCAGACCTGCCGCGTACTCGTCGAGTTCCAGCACCGCTCGGGTGAGCGGGTCGGAGGCGGGGGGCGTGCCGTCGGTGGGGAGGTTGTCCATGGGTATATCGTGCCCGCTTCCACCCCGGGATCGGGAACTGGGTAAAGCTTCGGTAAGTTGCATGAGTGGGCTTACGATGCTGGGCCCTTCTTGTCACAGCGATCTTCGAGGTGCGCACCTTGGCTTTCCAAATGCCGGACCGTGGGCCAGGCGGTCCTTCAGGGCCGCGGATCAGAGTGGGCCGGCCTTCCCGGCGTTCCCGTACGTTGCTGATGACAGCCGGCGTGCTCGCGGTCCTCGCCATGCTCTTCGTCATGTTCGCCGGGTTCTGGACCGACTGGCTCTGGTATCGCTCGGTCCAGTACAGCTCGGTCTTCACCAAGACGCTGTGGACGAAGGTCGGCATGTTCGCCGTCTTCGGTCTGGTGATGGCCGCGGCCGTCGGGCTCAACGTCTGGATCGCGCACCGCATGCGCCCGCCGCTCAGTGCCATGTCGCTGGAGCAGCAGAGCCTCGACCGCTACCGGATGAGCATCGCCCCGTACAAGAAGTGGGTGCTGCTCGGGGTGACCGCTCTCGTCGGGCTGATCGCCGGCGCCTCGGCGGCCGGACAGTGGCGCACGTGGCTGCTGTGGGTCAACTCCGTGCCGTTCGGCAAGACGGACCCGCAGTTCGGCAAGGACATCTCCTTCTACGCCTTCGATCTGCCCTGGTACCGCTTCCTGCTCGCCTTCGGCTTCGCCGCCGTGGTCCTGTCGCTGCTCGCCTCCGCCCTGGTGCACTACCTGTACGGCGGTCTGCGGGTGACGACCCCGGGCGCCCGCGCGACGGCGCAGGCCACGGGGCATCTGTCCGTGCTGCTGGGCTTCTTCGTGGCCCTGAAGGCCGTGGCCTACTGGCTGGACAGGTACGGACTGGCCGTGAAGTCGGGCGACTTCAAGGCGACCGACAACTGGACGGGTCTGAAGTTCGTCGACGCGAACGCCTACCTGCCGGCCAAGACCATCCTCTTCTGCATCGCGATCATCTGCGCCGTGCTCTTCTTCGCGACCATCTGGCGCCGCACCTGGCAGCTGCCGGTCATCGGCTTCGGACTGATGGTCCTCTCGGCGATCCTGATCGGCGGTCTGTACCCGGCGATAGTCCAGAAGTTCCAGGTCCAGCCGAACGAGCAGGCCAAGGAGACGCCGTACATCAAGAAGAACATCAAGGCCACGCGTGACGCCTACGATGTCGACGACTCGCAGGTGAAGGACTACTCGGGCACGAGCAAGGCGGACAAGCAGCAACTGCGCGACGCCGCGGACACCTCGGCGAGCATGCGTCTTCTCGACCCCAACGTCGTCTCGCCGACCTTCCAGCAGAAGCAACAGGTCAGGGGCTACTACCAGTTCCCGGCAGTGCTCGACGTGGACCGCTACAAGTCCAAGGACGGCAAGGAGCAGGACACCGTCGTCGGCCTGCGTGAGATCAACACCGACGGCATCCCCGAGAAGAACTGGATCAACACCCACTTCAAGTACACCCACGGCTACGGCATGGTGGCCGCCAAGGGCACCACGGTCGACAAGGACGGCGCGCCGTCCTTCACCGAGCAGGATCTGCCGCCCAAGGGGGACAAGGGCAAGTACGAGGGCCGCGTCTACTACGGCGAGAAGACGAACCAGTACTCGATCGTCGGCGGTCCGCAGAAGGAGCTGGACTACGCGGACGACGAGGGCGAGAAGACGTACACGTACACGGGCAAGAGCGGGGTCAACCTCGCCAACCCGCTCAACCGCGCCGCGTACGCCGTGAGCTTCAACGAGCCGCAGATCCTCTACTCCGGAGCGATCGGCGAGGGTTCCCGGATCCTCTACAACCGGACGCCGAAGGAGCGCGTCGAGGCCGTCGCTCCGTGGCTGACGATCGACGGCGACCCCTACCCGGCGGTCGTCAACGGCCGGATCAAGTGGATCGTCGACGCCTACACGACGTCCGACAACTACCCGTACTCCTCGCGTACGACCCTCGGCGACACCACCGAGGACTCGTTGACGGACGGTCAGCGCGCCGTGGTCACCAAGGAGAACCGCGTCAACTACATCCGCAACTCCGTGAAGGCGACGGTGGACGCCTACAGCGGTGACGTCGAGATGTACCAGTGGGACAAGAAGGACCCCGTCCTGAAGACGTGGATGAAGGCCTTCCCGGGAACGGTCAAGTCGAAGAGCGCGATCGACGACGACCTGATGGACCATCTGCGGTATCCCCAGGACCTGTTCAAGGTGCAGCGTGAGCTGCTGACCCGGTACCACGTCACGTCGCCCTCGCAGTTCTACAGCGGCAGTGAGCGCTGGCAGATCCCCGACGACCCGACGCACAAGGGCAATGCGGTACCGCCGTACTACCTGAGTCTGAAGATGCCTGACGAGAAGAAGCAGACCTTCTCGCTCACCACGACCTTCAACCCCAACAAGCGGGAGACGCTGGGCGCGTTCATGGCCATCGACGCGGATCCGCGCAGTCCGGGGTACGGCAAGATCAAGATGCTGAGGCTGCCGTCCAACACGACTGTCTCCGGTCCCTCTCAGGTGCAGAGCAAGTTCAACTCGGATCCCGCCATCGCCGAGTCGCTCAATCTCCTGAAGCGCGGCGACTCGGAGATCGAGTACGGCAACCTGCTGACGGTGCCGCTGGAGGGCGGCCTGCTCTACGTCGAGCCGGTGTACGTGCGGGGCGCGGGCACCAACTACCCGCGCATGCGGAAGGTTCTGGTCACCTACGGCGAACGCATCGCCTTCGAGAACACCCTGGGTGAGGCCCTCGACAAGGTCTTCGACGCCAAGGGTGACTCGGACGCCTCCGAACCCGACGATCAGTCGGGGAAGCCGCCGGCGGCCGGTGACGCCTCGGTGCGTGAAGCCCTGAAGAACGTCCAGGACGCGTACGACGCGGGCCAGGACGCGCTGGAGAAGGGCGACTGGAAGGCGTACGGCAAGGCGCAGGAGGACCTCAAGGACGCCATCCAGGAGGCGCAGGACGCCGAGAAGGACGCTGAAAAGGCAGCGAAGAAGGAGTAGTTGGGGCACCCGGGCGGTCACACCGCCCGGGTGCGGAGCACTCCCCACCGTGGTGTAGAGTTGTCAACACAACGGCGCGGGGTGGAGCAGCTCGGTAGCTCGCTGGGCTCATAACCCAGAGGTCGCAGGTTCAAATCCTGTCCCCGCTACTGAAAGTCGAAGGGCCCGGATCCTCAAGGATCCGGGCCCTTCGCATGCGTCAACGCAGCACACCTCAACTCCCTTTCGTGGCAGACGGTTTGAGGTGTCTCTCTGTCGGGAAGTCGACAAACCTCTGAATTGACCTCACCCGGTGGTGGTATTCCAGGTGTACGTGGGTTGCGGGTGGTGCGAACATGGGGTTCATGGGGGACAAGGTGAGACTGGAGGCTCCGCCGGGTACCGGTACGGCTCCGGCGGGAGTTGACAGCGGGGCGGGAGAATTCGAGGACGTCGGTGAGCTGAGCGTGCTCGGGGCGCGGCTGCTGCGCAGCGGCGATCTCGACGGTGCGGAGGCGCCGTTGCGGGCGGCCACCGCGGCGGGGGACCGTGCGGCCGCCAACAATCTGGGGGTCCTGCTTCACCAGCGGGGCTGCGCCGACGAGGCCGCCGGCTGGTGGCGGGTTGCCGCCGTCGCCGGGTCGGCCGCGGCCGCCCACTCCCTCGGCAGGCACCACCGCGAGTGCGGGGACGAAGCCGCGGCGCACTACTGGCTTCTCCATGCCGCCGAGTGCGGCCACGCGCTGGGCGCGTACGCACTGGCGGATCTGCTCGACCACCACGGTGATGAGGGCGCAGAGGCCTGGTTCCGAGCCGCCGCCGAACAGGGCCACCGCGAGGCCGCGTACCGGCTCGCGCAGATCATCGGCAAGCGCGCGGCCGGCGTCACCGGTGAGGACGAGGGTGACGACGAGGGTGACGACGAGGCAGTGGAGGCCGTCGAGCGAGAGGCCGAGCAGTGGTACAGGCAGGCGGCCGCGCGCGGTCACCGCCGCGCCGCGCTCCGGCTCGGCGCGATCCTTGAGCGCCGCGGCGAACTGAAGGAGGCGGGCCGCTGGTATCTCACGTCCGCGAAGGAGGGCGAGCCGCGCGCTGCGTGTGCGCTGGGCTTCCTGCTGCGGGACGCGGGCGACGAGGAGAGCGCGGCCGTGTGGTGGCGCCGTGCCGCCGAGGACGGCGACGGCAACGCGGCGAACGCGCTGGGTGCTCTTCACGCCGACCGCGGTGAGCGGCAGGCCGCGGAGCGCTGGTACCGCGTGGCACTCGACGCGGGCTGCGACAACGGCGCGTTCAACCTCGGGCTTCTCTGCGCCGCGCAGGGGCGCACGGCTCAGGCCGAGCAGTGGTACCGGCGTGCCGCGTACGCCGGGCACCGCGAGGCGGCCAACGCTCTCGCCGTGCTGCTGCTGCAGCGTGGCGACGCCGACGGCGCCGAGCCCTGGTTCTCCAAGGCGGCTGAGGCGGGGAGTGTCGACGCCGCGTTCAATCTGGGCATCCTGCACGTCGGCCGGGGCGATCACCGTACGGCCCGCGTCTGGTACGCGCAGGCCGCGGCGGCCGGGCATGCGGAGGCCGCGCTGCAGGTCGGCATCGCGCTGCTGAGGGAGGGGGACGAGCAGGGAGCGGAGCGCCAACTGCGCTGCGCCGCCGGCGCCGGCAATGTGGAGGGCGCCTTCCGGCTCGCAGTGCTCCTGGAGCGCCGCAGCCCGCGGGAGGCCGATTCGACGGGTGCGACCGCGTACGTGAGCAGCCGTGACGAGCACGAGGAGTGGTACGAGCGGGCGGCCGAGCATGGTCACCGGCGTGCACAGGTGCGGCTCGGCATGTGTCTGGCGGCGCGGGGCGAGATCGTCGACGCCGCGCGCTGGTACCGGGTCGCGGCGGAGGCCGGCAGCCCCAACGGAGCGTTCAACCTGGGGCTGTTGCTGGCCCGGGAGGGCAGCGAGCCGGAGGCGGCGCTGTGGTGGACCCGTGCCGCCGAGGCGGGGCACGGGCGCGCGGCTCTCCGCCTGGCGCTGCTGAGCGCGCGCCGGGGCGAGCTCGAGACGGGGCAGCACTGGTGCGCGCGTGCGGTCGAGCTGGGCCCGTCCGAGGTGGCCGCCCGCGCGGCCAAGCTGTACGACGCCCTCCACTCGGAGCTCACGGCCTGACGGCCCGCACCGGCCGCACCGGCCGCACCGGCCGGGGCGACGCCTGTGCGGCCGGGCCGGGCCGGACGCGATCACGTGCCGGCCCGGCCCCGCTGCACGGAAGCGATTTGCGCTGGTCGTCGGCGCAGGGTTAGAGTTGCGGCACAACGGCGCGGGGTGGAGCAGCTCGGTAGCTCGCTGGGCTCATAACCCAGAGGTCGCAGGTTCAAATCCTGTCCCCGCTACTGAAAGTCGAAGGGCCCGGATCCAAGGATCCGGGCCCTTCGCATGTCTCGTCCCGCGCATGTCGCGAGGAGCTGCCTTCCGCCCGGATCGGGCCCGGGCGGGACGTCGGTGTTAGCCGGCGGCGCACTGGGGGCAGGTGCCCCGGTAGGTGATGGTGGCGTCCGAGACCGTGAACCCGTAGCGCTCACTCTCGGGAAGACCGGCCAGCGGGTCGCCGGAGGGGTGCACATCGCGGATCGCGCCGCACTTCGAGCAGACCAAGTGCTGATGTGAATGGCGGGCGTTGGGGTCGTACCGCTTCGCGCGGCCGTCGGTGCTGACCTCGATCACCTCGCCGATGGAGACAAGTTCACTCAGCGTGTTGTAGACGGTGGCGCGCGCGATCTCCGGCAGACGTACGGCGGCGCGCGCGTGCACCTCGTCCGCCGTGAAGTGCACGTGGTCGCCGTCCAGCACCTCGGCCACGACTCTCCGCTGCGCGGTGAGCCGCCAGCCCCGGTCGCGGAGTCGCTCCAGCAGGTCGCTCATACGCCAACCCTAGCAGTGCGGGGGTCCGGGAAAAGAACGCGTACGGACTTCGTCATGTTCTTGACTTAGACAAAGTCCAATGTAGGATCGGCTCAAGTTTCCCGGTCATCGCGGGTGCCTCTCACCGGCTTCGCGCGAGGAGGTCTTCCGGCGGGCGATCGAGAACTTTCGCTATGCGGACGAGAATTACGGCAAGCGGCCGGAGGCTGCGGTACAGGCCCTGCGCGGCTGATCCGGCGGCTCGCCGTAAGAACCCGGAGGGACCGTGCCGTCGCACGGTCCCTCCGGTGCTTCTCGCCGTGTGCATGGGGCCCGCGCCGCCGCGCCGGTGAGCCGCGCGAGCGTCCGGCTCACACCCCGACGGCTCCCACGGTCTCGGCTCTTCCGGTCCAGCAGCGCACGATGTCCCGCACGGACACGATGCCGACGGGCTCCTGTCCGTGCAGCACGATCAGGTGGCGGAACCCGCCGTGGGTCATGGCTTCAGAGGCCTGCTCCAGCGTCCACTCCTCCGCGGCGAAGACGACGTCGGTCGTGGTGTGGGACTGTGCCGTCTCCTGGTCGGGATCCTGGCCCGCGCCGAGGGAGTTGAGGATGTCGCGCTCGGTCAGGATGCCGAGCCCGCTGGTGTCGGGGTCGAAGACCACGGCTGCGCCGACACGCCTGGCCGACATCAGGGTGGCGGCCTGGCGGAGTGTGTGGGCGGGGCCGATGGTCAGAACAACCGTGGTCATTGCGTCTCGGACGAGGGTGGGCATGTGCGTGGTCCACCTCCTTGGAGAAACCTCTCCCATTCGAGAAGAGATTCACAAGGTCACAATCTTTCGGAGTCTCATGTTCACATGGCTCCGGGACCACAACAAGGGCACGTACCCGACGGGCGGGAGCGGGGCTCACGCATCGCGCCCGGTGCGCCGCGTACGCACTACGCGGTCAGATACGTGAGCACTTCCTCGTGCAGCAGACCGTTGGAGGCGAGGGCGTTCCCGCTGTGCGGGCCGTGCCTTCCGTCGAGGCCGGTGAACGTGCCGCCCGCCTCCTGCACGATGATCGTGGGGGCGGCCATGTCCCAGAGCGACAGCTCGGGTTCGGCGCACGCGTCCACCGAACCCTCGGCGACCATCATGTACGGCCAGAAGTCCCCGTAGCCCCGCGTACGCCAGCAGTCCCGGGTCAGTTCCAGGAAGCCCGGGAACATGCCGCGTTCCTCCCAGCCGTGCAGGGACGAGTACGCGAAGGAGGCGTCCCGCACGGACTCGACCCGGGAGACCTGGAGGCGTGTGGCCTGCGACAGGCTGCGTCCGGTATAGGCGCCGCCGCCCTTCGCCGCCCACCAGCGCCGGTTCAGCGCGGGGGCCGAGACCAGGCCCACCACCGGCTGGTCGCCCCCCTCGCCCAGCTCGGTCAGGGCGATCAGCGTCGCCCACACGGGAACCCCGCGGACGTAGTTCTTCGTCCCGTCGATCGGGTCGATGACCCAGCGCCGGGAGCCGTGCCCCTCCGTGCCGAACTCCTCGCCGAGCACCGCGTCGCGCGGGCGGGTGCGCTTGAGCGAAGTACGGATCAGCTCCTCGGCAGCCTTGTCGGCCTCGCTCACCGGCGTCAGGTCCGGCTTCGTCTCGACCTTCAGATCGAGAGCCTTGAACCGCTCCATCGTCGCGGCGTCGGCGGCGTCGGCCAGCACATGGGCGAGACGCAGATCATCGTGGTAACCCGGCATGTGTGAACAGTATCGACCAGCCCGGTGGCCAGCCACAGGGCAGTGCCGCGGGAAGCCATGCGAGTGCCTCCGTTCGTGCTGAGGGGTGGTGCCGGGAGCACCATGGGAGCCACGGACGGCAAGCCGTGGACCGGCGGCGTCGGCGGGCTCTCTGCTCGCTGTCTTGACAGGAGTTGGCGGCGCGTCAATTCTGTCCCGCACCCCAGCCGCCGGGTTCGGAGGCACGATGCCTACTGCACGCGAGACCTTGCTGGAAGCCGCACACAGGGCCGTCGGCACACAGCCGTGGACAGGAGTGCGGATGGTGGACGTCGCCACCGCCGCCGGTGTGTCCCGGCAGACGCTCTACAACGAGTTCGGCACGAAGGAGGGCCTCGGTGCCGCCCTGGTGAAACGGCTGGTCGACGGCTTCGTCGAGGGAGCAGTACGTGCGGCTGCCGAGGGCGGCCGCGGCGGAGCCGACCCGGTGGCCTCCTTCGCGGCCGCGGCGGCCTGGATGCTGCGGACCGCCCGTGACGAACCCATCGTCCGCGCGGCACTCACCGGATGCTGGGGCACGCCCATGCCACTGCCCGGGGCCGGGGACGCCGGACCGGTCGGCACCGCCGGGGGTGCGTCCGCCGTACGTCCCGGGGAGCCGGGGGCGCTGGCCGCCACGCTGTGCGAGCGCATGATCGACGGACTCTCGCCGAACGGCTCCTCCGGCCGGCTGGGCCTGGCGTGCGAGGCGGGGGTGCGGATCACGCTGTCGTTCGTGGTGGCCCCGCCCTCGGAGCGACGGGACGAGGAGGCGGTGAGTCAGATCCGCGAGGTGGTGCGGGCGCTGCTGGCGCACCCGCGCTGACCCTGCGACGCCGCGGCCCGCGGGTGGGGCTGCACCGCCCCGCCCGACGCCGGGGCATGCTTCCCGTTCAGTGAGTCGCACCCGAGATCTGCAGTCCCACCAGGCCGACGACGACCAGCGAGATCGAGACCAGCTTCAGCGCGGAGACGACGTCGCCGAGGAAGAGCATCCCGTACGCGGCAGTGCCGGCGGCGCCGATGCCCGTCCAGACCGCGTAGGCGGGGCCGACCTCCAGACGCTTCAACGCGAGCGTCAGCAGTCCGAAGCTGCCGAGCGCGAAGGCGCAGAAGGCGACCGTGGGCCACAGCCGGGTGAAGCCGTGGGAGAGCTTGAGGCAGACCGCGAACCCCGTCTCCAGAAAACCCGCGGCGATGACCAGCAGCCACGCTGCCATGTGGAATGCCTCCGTGCGTGCGTGTCCGCGTGCCTGGCGCGCTACCGGGCCGTGGGCGGCGTGCTTCCGGGCGCGATTATGCCCGTGCCGACCCATTTTGTGCCGGTCAGTCGTCTTCGTGCAGTTCCCGCGTCGCCAGCAGCCGGCGCAGTGAGTGAAGCCGCTGCGGGTCGGCGTGGCCCTCCGCGACCCACTGGTCGAGTGCGCAGTCCGGCTCGTCGTGGCTGCATGCGCGCGGGCATCCGGCGGTTCCCGGTTCCAGGTCGGGGAAGGCGCCGATGACCCGCGACGGGTCGACGTGGTGCAGCCCGAAGGAGCGCACGCCCGGGGTGTCGATCACCCAGCTCCCCTCTTCACGGAGCGGCAGGGCCAGCGCTGACGTCGTCGTGTGCCGGCCGCGCCCCGTCACAGCGTTGACGTGGCCGGTCGTGCGCCGCCGGTCCTCGGGGACGAGGGCGTTCACCAGGGTGGTCTTGCCGACGCCGCTGTGCCCGACGAACACGGTGACCCGCCCGTAGAGCGACTCCCGTACCCGTTCCGCCGCCTCTCCCTCGGCCAGTTCGGTGCGGCTCGTCACGACGTGCGGCACCCCGAGGGGCGTGTACTTCTCCAACAGCGGCCCGGCCGGGGCGAGATCGGACTTCGTCAGTACGAGCAGCGGATCCAGACCGGCGTCGTAGGCGGCGACCAGACAGCGGTCGATCAGACGCGGACGCGGCTCCGGGTCGGCGAGCGCGGTGACGATGGCCAGCTGGTCGGCGTTGGCGACGACGACACGTTCGTACGGGTCGTTGTCGTCGGCGGTGCGCCGCAGCACAGACGTGCGCTTCTCGACGCGGACGATGCGGGCGAGGGTGTCCTTGGCTCCCGACAGGTCGCCGACGAGGGCCACCTCGTCCCCGACGACCACGCCCTTGCGGCCGAGTTCGCGCGCCTTCATCGCGGTGATGGTGCGGCCGTCGACGAGGCAGGTGAACCGGCCCCTGTCGACGGTGAGCACCATGCCCCCCGCCGCGTCCTCGTGCTTGGGGCGGGTGTGGGTGCGCGGACGGCTGCCCTTGCGGTTGGGACGTACGCGGACGTCGTCCTCGTCGGTGTGCTTGCCGTAGCGGCGCATCGCCCGGGCCCGCCCTCAGGCGCTCTCTTCGACGCGTGTGCCGCCGCTCGTGCCGTTCCCGCCGTCCGTGCCGAGCATCTCCGCCCACATGCCGTCGAAGCCGGGGAGGGTCTTGCCCGTCGTGGCGATGTTCTCGACCTTCACGCCCTCGGTCACCAGGCCCAGAAGGGCACCGGCGGTGGCCAGACGGTGGTCGTCGTAGGTGTGGAAGACGCCGCCGTGCAGCGGACGCGGGCGGATGCGCAGGGAGTCCTCGGTCTCGGTGACGTCGCCGCCGAGGCCGTTGATCTCCTTGGTGAGGGCCGCCAGGCGGTCCGTCTCGTGGAGCCGCAGGTGGCCGACGCCGCGCAGCACCGACTCGGACCCGGCCAGGGCGGCCACCGCCGCAATGCCGGGCGTCAGTTCACCGACGTCGCTCAGGTCGACGTCGATGCCGTGGACGCGGCCGCTTCCGGTGAAGGTCAGCCCGCGCTCGTCCAGCACGCACGAACCGCCCATCTCCGTGAAGATGCGGCGCAGTGCGTCCCCGGGCTGAGTGGTGTGCTCCGGCCAGTCGGGGACGGTGACCCGGCCGCCCGTGATCAGGGCGGCCGCGAGGAAGGGCTGCGCGTTGGACAGGTCGGGCTCGACGACCAGGTCCCGGCCGAGGAGGGCGCCGGGCGTGACCCGCCAGACGTTGGGCTCGCCGCCGTCCTCCGGTGCGTCGACCTGCGCGCCGGCCTTGCGGAGCATGTCGATCGTCATCCGGATATGGGGTGCCGAGGGAACTGCGGCGCCGACGTGCCGCACTTCGACACCCTGGTTGAAGCGCGGCCCGGACAGCAGCAGCGCGCTCACGAACTGGCTGGAGGCCGACGCGTCGATCTGCACGGCTCCGCCGGCGAGGGAACCTGTGCCGTGCACCGTCATCGGCAGGCGTCCCCGGCCGTCGTCGTCGATGCGGGCGCCCAGGACCCGAAGCGCGTCGATGACGCCGTGGAGCGGACGTTCGTACGAGCGGGGGTCGCCGTCGAAGCGCACCGGGCCGTCCGCCAGGGCGGCCAGAGGCGGCAGGAACCGCATCACCGTGCCCGCGTTGCCGACGTCGACGGTGGCCGGGCCGCGCAGCGCTGCCGGGATCACGCGCCAGAACTCACCGGTGCCGTCCGGGCCTACGCCCTCTTCGACGTGCACTCCGAGCGCGCGCACGGCCTTCGCCATCAGCAGGGTGTCCCGCGATCGCAGAGGGCGGCGCAGCAGCCCGGTGTCGGCGGCCAGGGCGGCGAGCACGAGACCGCGGTTGGTGACCGACTTCGAACCGGGCACGGCGACGGTCGCGTCGACGGGTCCTTGCGCGAACGGCGCGGGCCACAGGGCGGCGGAGACGGTCTGCTCGGTCATGAGACTCACCTTAGTCGTTCGCCCTGGTGCGCCGATCTCGGCGAATCCCGCGCGGAGCCCTCTCGCGGTGCGATTCCGCCGAAGCCTCCGCGGTGGCTCACAGGCCGAGCAGCCACCGTCCGCCGCCTATCAGAGACGTCAGCGAGACCACGTGGAAGAGGAGCAGCCAGACCGCGGCGGGCAGGTGGCTGAGGCGCGCGAGCTGGTCCGCGTCCGAGTCGGGGGCGCCTCCGCGGCGGCGCTTGCCCTGGAGTTCGAAGACCGGTCGTACGCCCCCGAGCAGAAGGAACCAGACCACGACGTAGGCGAACCCCGCCTGCACCTGTGGCTCCGTCAGCCAGGAGACGAGGACGAAGGCACCGCCGGTGAGGAGCACGGTCAGGACACCGTAGGCATTGCGGATCATCGTGAGCATCGCCACGAGCAGGGCGGTGGCGCTCCACAGGAGCAGCGTTATGTGGTTCGCGGCCAGCAGCCAGGCACCGCCGAGGCCGAGCAGGGAGGGTGCGGCGTAGCCGGCGGCCGCGGTGAGGACCATGCCGATGCCGGTCGGCTTGCCGCGGGAGAGGGTGAGGCCCGAGGTGTCGGAGTGCAGACGGATTCCCTCCAGCCGGCGCCCGGACACCAGGGCTATGAGGCCGTGGCCGCCCTCGTGCGCGATGGTGACCGCGTTCCGTGACAATCGCCACACGCTGTGCGGTACCACGGCGGCGAGGGCTATGGCGGCGGTGGTGAAGACCAGCCACTGGTCGGGGTCGGGCTGTGTGCCGAAGACCCGGTCCCAGAGACCGGCGATGCTCGTGGTGTCCATTCTGTCCTTTGTCCTCCCGGCGCGGCACGAACTGCCCCGCACACCTTCTTCTCGAGCGGAGCGCGCTTCTCCGTGAACGCGGGGCGCTCCGCATCAGTGCCGTGGCAGTGTGGCACTCATGTGCGGAAGGTATGCAGCAAGCCGGAGACCCGAGGGCCTTGTCGCGCTCTTCGGCGTGGAGATGTGGGAGCCCAGCGAGACCCTGGCGCCGGACTGGAACGTCGCCCCCACGAAACGGGTGCACGCGATCCTGGACCGCCCCTTGAAGGGCGCGCACGACCCGCGCCCCGTACGGCAGTTGCGGACGCTGACGTGGGGCCTCGTACCCGGGTGGGCCCAGTCGCCGGACATGGGCGCGAAGATGATCAATGCCAGGGCGGAGACGGTGCACGAGAAGCCGGCGTACCGGCGCCCCTTCGCCGCCCGCAGGTGCCTCCTGCCGGCCGACGGATATTTCGAATGGGCGACGGCCAAGGGCGAGCTCCAGCTGGAGCAGGACGGGAGGAGGAAACGGCCGCGGAAGCAGCCGTACTTCGTGACCCCCGCCGACGGCTCCGTCATGGCGATGGCCGGACTGTACGAGTTCTGGCGCGACAGCACGCTGCCCGACGACCACCCGAGGGCGTGGTGGACCACCTGCACCGTGGTCACGACGGAGGCGGAGACGGCGCCGCTGGCGGAACCGGCCGGCGATGACGGCCCCAAGTCGCTGGCGGAGATCCACCCGCGGATGCCGCTGATGCTGCTCCCGGAGCGGTGGAACGCCTGGCTGGACCCGGCCCGCCGGCCGCAGGAGGAGCTGCGGGCGCTGCTGGATCCCCCGCCGCCGGGGATGATGCGCGCGTACCCCGTCTCCACCGATGTGAGCAACGTACGCAACAACAGCGCGGAACTCGTCAGGGAGCTGACCGCCCCCGAGGTCGGCACGCTGTTCTGACGCGGCCGCAGGGCGCCCGGCCACCGGCCGTGCGACACGGCCACGGTTCACCACGTGACACGACCGGCGCTCCGCTCGCTGCCCCCGACCACGGGCAAGGGAGCCACTGACCGCCGGCCGGCCGGCTACGGGGACGACAGGGGGACGGGGACGACAGAGTTACGGGGACGGGACGGGGCAGGATGGCTTTCCATGACCGAGAAAGCCGCAGGCGCCCGACACGGCGCGCACGACGACCGTGCCGGGGACATGGGGAAGGCAGCCAAAGGCGCCCGGGCCGTCGCCCGGACCGTCCCCACCACCGCCGGAGACGCCCGCATCACCTGGCACACCGCACCTGAGGCCCGCGCCGTCCTCGCCCTCGGCCACGGCGCGGGCGGCGGGATCGAGGCGCGGGACCTGAGGGCGCTCGCCGACGCCCTTCCTCCGCGGGGCGTGACCGTCGCGCTCGTCGAGCAGCCGTGGCGCGTGGCCGGGAAGAAGGTCGCGCCCGCACCGAAGACCCTCGATGCCGCGTGGAGGGAAGTGTGGCCCGCCCTGTGCTCGCCGGACCTCCCCGTCGTGGCGGGCGGGCGCAGCGCCGGTGCGCGCGTGGCATGCCGTACGGGCAGCGAACTCGGAGCGGCGGCCGTGCTCGCGCTGTCCTTTCCGCTGCATCCTCCGGGGAAGCCGGAGAAGTCCCGGGTCGACGAGCTGACCGGGGCGGGAGTGCCGGTGCTCGTGGTGCAGGGCGGGCGCGATCCGTTCGGCCGCCCCTCGGAGTTCCCCGAGGGCACACGCATCGTGGAGGTGCCCCACGGCGACCACGGCTTCGCCGTGCCCAAGAGCGCCGGAACCGGTGAGGACGAGGCGATGACCCTGCTCACGGACGCTGTCGCCGGCTGGCTCTCCGGGCTTTCCCTCCCGTCTTCCGGCGGCCGGAGATGACTACGGGGCGCGGGAATGAACGCCCGGGGCGGATGCGTTCACAGCAGAGTCGAAGGACCGAGACCAAGGGAGCCGCCAGCATGGGTTCTGTCGCTTGCCCGCAGCGTCCGAAGGCCGCCGACCTGGACTGGGCCACGGTCGCGCTCGCCGGCGGGACGGTGACCGGGGCGGCGCGCGGAGCGGAACGTCGTCTATTCTCCGATTCGGGCGGGTCCGCCATCGGGCTTGCCGTAGCACCGGAGGAGGTGGGTCCGGTCACCGGGACCGAAGACGGCGGGAACGCCGGACAGGAGACCGAGGCGGAGCGCAGCGCCCGCTTCGAGCGGGACGCGCTGAACTACCTCGACCAGATGTACTCGGCGGGCCTGCGCATGACGCGGAACCCGGCCGATGCCGAGGACCTCGTGCAGGAGACGTACGCGAAGGCGTACGCCTCCTTCCACCAGTTCCGTGAAGGCACCAACCTCAAGGCGTGGTTGTACCGGATCCTCACCAACACCTTCATCAACTCCTACCGCAAGAAGCAGCGCGAGCCTCAGCGCAGCGCGGCGGAGGACATCGAGGACTGGCAGCTCGCGCGTGCCGAGTCGCACATGTCGACGGGGCTGCGCTCCGCCGAGGCGCAGGCACTCGACCACCTGCCGGACTCGGATGTGAAGGAGGCCCTCCAGGCGATCCCGGAAGAGTTCCGCATCGCCGTGTACCTGGCGGACGTCGAGGGGTTCGCCTACAAGGAGATCGCCGACATCATGGGGACGCCGATCGGGACGGTCATGTCCCGTCTGCACCGTGGCCGGCGTCAACTGCGGGACATGCTCGAGGACTACGCGCGTGACCGGGGTCTTGCTCCTGCGGGAGCCGCGCAATCGCACGACGGGAAAGGTTCGGGCTCATGAGCTGCGGAGAACCGCACGAGACGGACTGTTCCGAGGTGCTCGACCACCTCTATGAGTACCTCGACCGGGAAATGCCGGACAGCGACTGCGCGAAGTTCAAGGAGCACTTCGACGAGTGCTCTCCCTGCCTGGAGAAGTACGGCCTCGAGCAGGAGGTCAAGAAGCTCGTCAAGCGCTGCTGCGGTCAGGACGAGGTGCCGTCGGACCTTCGCTCGAAGGTGATGGGCCGGATCCAGCTGATCCGGGCGGCCGAGGCGGCGGGCGCCGAAGCACCGGGCGCCGAAGCACCGGGCGCGGCAACCGGGCCCGAGCACGAGGGGGACGCCTCGGACACCTCTGCGGCGCAGCCGCAGAGCGCCCCCGGGCGCAAGAAGTACGCCTGAGACCTGACATGTTGACGGCCTGACACGGCCTGACACGGCCTGACACGGCGCCGGTGCGAGCGTGGACGAACGCCGCGCCGGGAGCCCTGAGGCTGCGTAACCCGTAGGACAGCGGGGAGCGTTCTGCCCCGTGGACCGGTTTCTTCTCACTCAAAGGTGTGAGAACTCGGCGTCCCCTGCGGAGGATTGAGCGGGATCAGCCCCGCTGCCACCACAGTCGTCCTATTCTCCCCTTCCACCGTGGTACGGGGAGGAGTTTCCGATGCGTGCAGGGCGAGCCCGCCTGCCGTGGGCGGCACACGGGCTCATCGTGTGCGCCGCGTCGGGCGCCCTGTGGTGCGCGGCCCCAGCCCTGCTGGACCTGTCCGGCGTCGAGTGGGGCGTCCTGGTGCCGCTCGCCGCTCTCTACGCGATCTGTGAACTCGCGCCGCGCTGCCCGCTGATCGGCCACAAGATCCCGGGGAACATGGGCGCCTTCTTCCCCGTCCTCCTGACCGGTGCCTTCCTGCTGCCGCCCGCCGCCGCGGCGCTCGTACCGCTGCCGGGGGCGCTGGCCGGACGTGTCGAACCGCGGCACGCTGCCGCGCGACGCTGCTGGCATGCCGCTCAACTGGCCCTTGCCGCATGGGCGTCGGCGCAGGTGTGTGCGCTGTTCGACGGCAGCTTGTCCGCTCCCGCGCAGGAGAGCCCCTCCGGCCCGGGGTCCGCGTCGCTGCCGGGGTTTCCGGCGTTTCCGGCGGCTGCCGTTGCCGCGGGTCTCACGTTCTGCGCGGTGGTCACCCTGCTCGACGGTGCCGTCCTCGTCGCCGCCGAGAGGTGTGCGCTGCGGGCGGCCTGGCGCGGGCAGTTCCAGCGGGCGGCCCCGCCCCAGCTGCTGCACGGATTCGTCGGGCTGATGATGGCCGTGCTGTGGCGCAGCCCGTACGGGCCGGCCGCGGCGTTCTTCGTGCTGTTGCCGATGTATATCTGCTGCTGGGTGTTCGCGCAGTACCACCGTGAGCGCGGTGCTCACCAGTCGACGATCCGGGCGCTGGTGCAGGCCGTCGACATCAAGGACCGCTACACACGCGGCCACAGTGAACGAGTCGGCCGTGCGTCAGCCCTGATAGCCCGTGAGCTCGGCATGGACGACGAACGGACCGAGGCGCTCCGCTTCGCCGGCATCCTCCACGACGTCGGCAAACTCGGCGTTCCCACACGGCTGTTGCGCAAGGAAGGTCCGCTCACGCCCGAGGAGCGCCGCGTCATCGAGCTGCACCCCGAGTACGGGCACGAGATGGTCCGCGGCATCGGCTTCCTCGAGGAGGCGCGCGCGGCGATCCTGCACCACCACGAGCGGCTGGACGGCAGCGGGTATCCGTACGGGCTCGCCGGCGCCGATATCCCCGAGTTCGCGCGGGTGGTCGCCGTGGCCGACGCCTTCGACGCGATGACCTCCACGCGCAGCTACCGCCGAGCGCGGCCGGTCGGCAGCGCGGTGGCCGAGCTGAAACGTTGCGCGGGCACGCAGTTCGACCCGCGGATGGTGTGCGCGCTGGCCGGGGCTCTGGACCGGCAGGAATGGTCTCCCGCCGTCACGGCGGACCGTACGGGCGGGAACCTGCCCGTGGCGCGGAACCCGGCGGAGCCGGCCGAACCGGCCGAGTCCGCCGAGCCCGCCGAGCGCGTCGAGCCCGTTGAACCCGGCGAGCCCGCCGCGCGCGCCGAATCCGCCCCGTGGGCGGACGGCGCTCTCCGGGCCGAGGAGGCCAACGCGGGGCGGCCGCCGGCATGAGGACCTCCGTCGCCCTGTGCCGCGCCGCGGCCGTCGCACTCAGCTGCGCCGCGCTCGGTGTCACGCTGTGGCGCGGGCTCGAACAGCCTTGGGTGGCGCTCGCGTTCGCCGCTGTCGTGGCAGTGGGTGAATCGGCGCGGGTGCGGCTGCCCGGCCGCGACCACGAAGGACGCGCCCCCACCAGCGCACCGCTGGGCGCCGCGGGAGCCCTGGGTTACGCCCTGTTGGGGGACGTCGGGGGCGAGGGAACCACACACGGCGTCCTTCAGGTCGTCGCCGTGGTGATCGTCGCCACCCTGGCCGGCCATGCGCCCCGCGCGCTGAGAGGTCCGTCCCTCGAAGTCGACCATGCGCTGTGCGGGGTGCTCGCCGTCGGCTTCGCCGCCACCTGCTTCCAACCCCTCTACAATTCCGGCGCGTTGGCGCAGTGGGTGGGACGCGGGCCGAACTACGCGCTCTTGCTGCTCGCCATCACATTGCTGACGGGGCTCTGCGACGCCGTCCTGGCGGCCGTGTTCGCCGCAGCGGGCGCCCGCAGACCCGTCGGGCCGCTGCTCCGCGACCAGCTGCGCGCCCGCGTCGGCATAGCCGCGGCCATCGGGGCGACGGGAGCGGTGATCGCGCTCGCCGTCGGGGCCGCCGGCCTGTGGGCGCTGCCCGTCTTCTGTGTGCCGCTGCTGCTCACACAGTTCTCATTCGGCAGGTACGCGGCCGTACGCGCGACGTACCGGCAGACCATCGCCTCCCTCGCACGCTCCACCGAGGTGGCGGGCTACACACCGCCCGGGCATGCGCGCAGGGTCGCCGAGCTCAGCCTGGCCGTCGGGCGCGAGCTGGGACTGACCGAGCCCGACCTCACCGTGCTGGAGTACGCGGCGCTCATGCACGACATCGGCCAGCTCTCCCTCGTCGACCCGGTCGCCTCGGGCGCCACGGAAGGGCTCGAACCGGAGTTGCAGCGCCGCATCGCCATGCTGGGCGGCGCGGTGGTGCGTCAGACGGGGGTGGCCTCCGACGTCGCCGTGGTGGTCGAACGGCAGGCAAGTCCTTTCCGTGAGCAGCCGCTCACAGCACGTATCGTCCGCGCCGTCAATGCTTATGAGGACATGGTCGCCGGGAAGGCTTCCATCGAACGGTCGTTGCGAGCCCTCGAGAAGCTACGGCTCGGGTGCGCACACGACTACGAACCACGCGTCGTGGAGGCGCTGTCACGCGTGGTGTCGCGAGGGGTCACGAGTTGACGCCCGGGTAGTGAGCAGGCCGCCCGACGGGCATGGTTGGATGCGGGAGGGGAACCCCGGGGAGGGCATACACCGTGCTCACATCGAGTTCGGGGAGCTGGGAAGAAGGACGCCGAGAGCAGGAGCGAGCGCGAGCAGCAGCCGGTCTACAGGCGGGAATCAGGCGGGAACATCGTGAGGATCTTCGGCAGGGTGAGGCATCGTCCCTCCGCCTCGTGGCGGCAGGCGACGGACCGTGCCTTCACACTCATCGGCGACGGTCGCTACGAGGACGCGGGAGCACTGCTCACACAGGCCGCCGACCTCGAGCCGTGGCTGTCGGAGTCGTGGTTCAACCTCGCGCTGCTGCACAAGTTCCGGCACGACTGGGAGCAGGCCCGTACCGCGGGGCTGCGTGCCGTCGCATTGCTGGAGCGCCAGACGGGCGCTCCCGACTGGTGGAACGTCGGCATCGCCGCCACCGCGCTGCAGGACTGGCCCCTGGCCCGGCGTGCCTGGCAGGCGTACGGGCTGCGCGTGCCCGGGCAGTCACAGTCCGCGGCGGTCGCCGAGCCGACCGGGATGCAACTGGGCAGCGCGGCCGTGCGGCTCTCGCCCGAGGGTGAGGCCGAGGTCGTGTGGGGACGCCGCATCGACCCGGCCCGCGTCGAGATCCAGAGCATTCCGCTGCCGTCCTCCGGGCGGCGCTGGGGCGAGGTGGTGCTCCACGACGGGGTGCCGCACGGCGAACGCACCACGATGAGCGGCCCGTCCTACCCCGTGTTCGACGAGATCGAGCTCTGGGCGCCCTCGCCCGTGCCCACCTGGGTGGTCCTGCTCCAGGCGGCCACCGAGGCCGACCGTGACGCGCTGGAGCGGCTGGCCTCGGACGCCGGCTTCGCCGCGGAGGACTGGTCCTCCTCGGTGCGCCTGCTGTGCCGCACGTGCTCGGAGAGCAGCATGCCCGCCGACGAGGGCGACGGAGCCACGCACGTCGATCCGCACGACCACAGCTCGCCGGGGCATCCCGGTCCGCTCGGTCACATGACGCCGGGAGGGCCGGGGGATCTGTGGGTCCCCGAGCGCGAGTGCGGGCTGGCGGCTCCGAGCGGTCTCGTGCGGGGGCTGCTGGACAGCTGGGTCGCGGACAGCCCGGAAAGCCGCGAGTGGCGAGACCTCGAAGAGGTGTGCTGAGAGGCCTTCGCCGTCCGGCTTGCGGGGCGAACCCCGTACCCCTGTCCCCGGACGGCCGTGCCGCACATCCGGCTACGCTGTGAGGCGACGGTTCACGTGGCGAGGAAGGCAAGCGGCGGGATGGCGCAACAGCAGCAGGAGATCAGCGGGGAGACCGTGACGGGGGCGGCTGACACGGCCGGTTCCGGCTTCGTGGACGACACCAGGGACTGCGAAGCCCGCGAGAACGCCCACCGTGAGCGCGGCACGGCACGTCCGATCACCGTCGTCGGGAATCCGGTGCTGCACAAGGAGTGCAAGGACGTCACCTCCTTCGACGGCGAACTGGCCTCCCTCATCGACGACATGTTCGCCAGCCAGCGTGCGGCGGAGGGAGTCGGTCTCGCCGCGAACCAGATCGGTGTCGACCTGAAGGTCTTCGTCTACGACTGCGTGGACGACGGGGGAGTGCGGCACGTCGGCGCCGTCTGCAACCCGGTGCTGGACGAACTGCCCGCCGGCAGCCGCAGCCTGGACGACTCCAACGAGGGCTGCCTGTCGGTGCCCGGCGCCTACGAGGCCCTCGCGCGCCCCGACTATGCGGTCGTGCGCGGACAGGACGCCGAGGGCAAGCCCATCGCCGTCGAGGGCACCGGCTACTTCGCGCGCTGCCTCCAGCACGAGACGGACCATCTCTACGGCTACCTGTACATCGACCGGCTCTCGAAGCGGGAACGGAAGGACGCCCTGCGGCAGATGGCCGAGGGAACGCCGCGGTACGAGACCGTGCCCAACGACTGAGTCGGGGCGGGAGGTCCCGCTCTCCGCCGTACGACTGCCGCCCGGTGCCACTGGTGCCGGGCGGCGGTCGTGCTGCGCGGGTTCGTGGCGCCCGGCGGCCGGGGCGCGTTCGCAGCGGAGGCCGTCGTTCAGGATTCAGTGGCCAAGTCCATTGGCATTTCCTGGCAGTTGTTGACGCCTTCTCTTTGTCACGACAAGCTCTGTGGTCACCCCCCACATTCATGGAGGCACCATGCCCCGGCGTACGGTCAGAGCCGTGCTGACACTTGTCATGGTCGCGGCAGCCGCTCTGGTGGGCACGTCCGCCGTCGCGATCGCCGCCCCGGATCGCGCCGCGGACGGCTGCTTCACCTGGAACCGCGATCTCGCAGAAGGCGCTTCCGGGGACGATGTCAAGCAACTGCAGATCCGGGTGTCCGGCTACCCCGCGAGCGGCGAAGTCATCGCCGTCGACGGCGAGTTCGGGCCCGCCACGAAGGCCGCCGTCTCCCGCTTCCAGCAGGCCTACGGGCTGACCGCCAGCGGCAGGGCCGACGCCGCCACGTACGACAAGATCTACGAGCTGCAGGACGACGACTGCTCGCCCGCCCACTTCGACTTCGGGGAGCTGAACAACTGCAACTCCGACTGGAGCGGCGGAGCCGTCAGCGCCGCGGAGGCCAAGTCCAACGCGCTGCGCACCATGTGGAAGCTGGAGGCCATGCGGCACGCACTGGGCGACGAGCCGCTCAGGGTCACCAGCGGATTCCGGTCCAAGGCCTGCAACGACCAGGTGGGAGGCGCGCCTTCGAGCCGTCATCTCTACGGTGACGCGGCCGACCTGGGCTCCGGGCCCCACTCGCTCTGCACCCTCGCCAAGGAGGCACGCAACCGCGGCTTCCACGGCATTCTCGGGCCGGGCTACCCGGGGCACGACGACCACACGCATGTGGACCACCGCTCCGGCAAGTACTGGGACGCCCCCGACTGCGGCGTCACCTCCTGACGTTCGGGAGCGCCACGCACACGGATCCCACTCGCACGACGTCAGTCGACAACGCCAGCCCTGATCCATTCCAGGAAGGAAACCAACCCCCCATGAACAGAAAGATCGCTCTGCGGGCAGCCGTCGGCGCTTCGGCGATGGCACTCGCGCTCTTCTCCACCGCGTACGTGGCGGAGGCAACGACCGACCAGACCGAGAACGCGAGCCCGCTCGCGAAGATGAGCCACTCCGCCGCGGCGAGCAAGCTCAACGCGGCCGGCATCAGCATCACCTCCAGCGGCGGTTGCTCGGACCGCAACCAGCCCAACTGCACCTCGCTGGAGCAGGTCAACTCGGCGACGATCGACGGGGCCATCACGCTCAAGAACGCCAGCAACTGCGGCCTGACCGTCACGGGCGGGACCGAGACCGGCCACGCGAGCGGCACGTACAGCCACTGGAACGGCTACAAGCTCGACTTCAGCATGACGAGCTGCCTGAGCAACTACGTCAAGAACACCTTCACCTCCATCGGTGGAAGCAAGTGGCAGTCCGGCTCGGGGAACATCTACTTCGACGAGGGCAACCACTGGGACGTCACGTTCCACAACTGCGGGGGCTGCCTGGACGGCGGCAAGGGCTGACCGCGAGCAGGCTCCGCGGAATAGGAACAGGTCCGCGGAACAGGCTCTGCGGAAAGGGCTCTGCGGAACAGGCTCCGCGGAAGAGGAACAGGAACTGCGAACGAGGGGGCCGCGCCGGCAGCGCGGCCCCCTTGCGGTACGCCGGATCCGGCTCAGAAGTCGTCGTCGAACGCGACCGATCCCTCGACGGCGACCTGATAGGCGGAGGCGCGCCGTTCGAAGAAGTTGGTCAGCTCCTGCACGTTCTGCAGCTCCATGAAGGAGAAGGGGTTGCGGGCCCCGTAGCGCGCCGGGAAACCCAGCCGTACGAGCCGCTGGTCGGCGACCGCCCGCAGATACTGCTCCATCGACTCGGTGTTCATGCCCGGCAGGCCCTCGCCGCACAGGTCGCGGGCGAACTGCAGTTCCGCCTCAACCGCCTCCTCCAGCATCTCCGTCACCTCCTTCTCCAGCTCCGCGTCGAAGAGTTCCGGCTCCTCCTCGCGCACGGTGTCCACGACGTCGAACGCGAAGGACATGTGCATCGACTCGTCGCGGAAGACCCAGTTGGTGCCGGTGGCCAGCCCGTGCAGCAGCCCACGGGAGCGGAACCAGTAGACGTAGGCGAACGCCCCGTAGAAGAAGAGCCCCTCGATGCACGCCGCGAAGCAGATGAGGTTCAGCAGGAACCGCCGCCGGTCGGCGCGGCTCTCCAGCCGTTCGATCCGCTCCGCCCCCTCGCCCTCCTCCAGCGCCGCCATCCAGCGGAAGCAGAACTGCGCCTTCTCCCTGATGGACGGGATGTTCTCGACGGCGGCGAAGGCCTCCGCACGCTCGTCGACGTCCGGCAGATACGTGTCCAGCAGCGTCAGATAGAACTGGACGTGGACGGCCTCCTCGAAGAGCTGACGCGAGAGGTACAGGCGCGCCTCGGGGGAGTTGATGTGCTTGTACAGCGAGAGCACGAGATTGTTCGCCACGATCGAGTCACCCGTGGCGAAGAACGCGACGAGACGGCTGATCATGTGCTGTTCGCCCGGGGTCAGCTTGGCGAGGTCGGAGACGTCGGAGTGCAGGTCCACCTCCTCGACGGTCCAGGTGTTCTTGATGGCGTCGCGGTAGCGGTCGTAGAAGGCGGGATAGCGCATCGGGCGCAGCGTCAGCTCGAAGCCCGGGTCGAGCAGGTTCCCGGCGGGGCCGCTACGGGTGTTCTCGGCGCTTGTCATTACTGGCATGCCTCGCAGGACTCGGGGTTCTCCAGGGAACAGGTGACCGCGTCGTCTCCGGACGTCGCCGCCCGTCGGCCGGGGACGGCGGGGGGCGTCCCCGTCTCCGTCTCGGTGTTCGTGCTTGTGCGGGTGCCGGTGCCGGTACCGGTGCCGCCCGCGGCGCGGGCGATGCGCGTCGCCGGGCGCGACCGCAGGTAGTACGTGGTCTTGATGCCGCTCTTCCAGGCGTAGGCGTACATCGAGCTGAGCTTGCCGATCGTCGGCGCCGCCATGAACAGGTTCAGCGACTGGCTCTGGTCGAGGTAGGGAGTGCGGGCGGCGGCCATGTCGATCAGGGAACGCTGCGGCAGCTCCCAGGCCGTGCGGAAGAGCCGGCGGACGTCCTCCGGAATCCGCTGGATGTCCTGCACCGAGCCGCTGGACTCGCGCAGTTCCTCACGGGTGCGCTCGTCCCACAGCCCGAGCCGCTTCAACTCCGCGACCAGATAGGCGTTCACCTGCAGGAACTCCCCGCTGAGCGTCTCGCGCTTGAAGAGGTTGGAGACCTGGGGCTCGATGCATTCGTACACGCCGGCGATCGCCGCGATGGTGGCGGTCGGCGCGACGGCGAGGAGCAGCGCGTTGCGCATCCCGGTCCGGGCGATGCGGCTGCGCAGCGCGGACCAGCGCTCCGGCCAGGTCTGCTCGGTGTGCGGATAGTGGTCGGGATGCAGCACGCCGCGCGCCGTACGTGTCTCGTGCCAGGCGGGCAGCGGCCCGTGCCGCTCGGCGAGGTCCGCGCTGGTCTCGTAGGCCGCGAGCATGATCCGTTCGGAGATCCGGGTGGACAGCTCGCGCGCCGCTTCGGAGTCGAAGGGCAGCCTCATCCGGAAGAAGACGTCCTGGAGGCCCATCACGCCCAGACCGACGGGCCGCCAGCGGGAGTTGGAGCGCTCCGCCTGATCCGTCGGGTAGAAGTTGATGTCCACGACGCGGTCGAGGAACGTCACCGCCGTACGGACGGTGGCGTCCAGGCGTTCCCAGTCGATCTCGCCGGAACCGGACTCGCTCAGGTGCGCGGCCAGGTTGACGGACCCCAGGTTGCAGACGGCCGTCTCGCCGTCGTCGGTGACCTCCAGGATCTCCGTGCACAGGTTCGAGGAGTGCACGATGCGGCCCGGCCCGGCGGTCTGGTTGGCGGTGCGGTTGGAGGTGTCCTTGAACGTCATCCAGCCGTTCCCCGTCTGCGCCAGGGTGCGCATCATGCGCGCATACAGCTGACGGGCGGGCACCTGCCGCACGGCGAGGCCCGCCGCCTCGGCTTCGCGGTAGGCGGCGTCGAACTCCTCGCCCCACAGGTCGGTGAGCCGCGGCACGTCGGCCGGCGAGAAGAGCGACCAGTCGGTGTCGGCCTCCACGCGCCGCATGAACTCGTCCGGAATCCAGTGCGCGAGGTTGAGGTTGTGCGTGCGCCGGGCCTCCTCGCCCGTGTTGTCGCGGAGCTCCAGGAACTCCTCGATGTCCGCGTGCCACGTCTCCAGGTAGACGCAGGCGGCCCCCTTGCGCCTGCCGCCCTGGTTCACGGCGGCGACGGAGGAGTCCAGGGTGCGCAGGAACGGCACGATGCCGCCGGAGTGCCCGTTGGTGCCGCGGATCAGCGAACCGCGTGCACGGATGCGGGAGTAGGGCAGCCCGATGCCGCCCGCGTGCTTGGACAGCCGTGCGACCTGCTGGTAGCGCTCGTAGATCGAGTCGAGTTCGTCCTTCGGCGAGTCCAGCAGGTAGCAGGAGGACATCTGGGCGTGCCGCGTACCGGAGTTGAAGAGCGTGGGGGAGGACGGCAGATAGGCGAGCGAACTCGTCAGCGCGTAGAGCTCCGCCACTTCGTCGGCAGCCCGCGCCGACTCGTCCGCGGCCAGGCCGCAGGCCACGCGGAGCAGGAAGTGCTGCGGTGTCTCGATCACCTGCCGGCTTGTGGGGTGGCGCAGCAGATAGCGCGAGTGAACCGTGCGGAGCCCGAAGTAGCCGAAGCGGTCGTCCGCCCCGCCCGCGACCGCGTCCTCGGCCAGCGCGTCCAGGCGCTCGGCGTGCGCCCGTACGAACTCGGCCGTACGGTCGGCGATCAGGCCCTCGCGGTGCCCCGTCGCGACGGAGGAGGAGAAGGACACCGCGCCCTGGCCGCGGGCCTCGTCGCGGATGGCGAGGGTGAGCAGCCGGGCCGCGAGATGCGAGTACGCGGGCTCCTCGCCGACGAGCCCGGCCGCCTCCTCGGCGGCGAGCGCCCGCAACTCGGCTTCGCCGGCGCCCTGCCGCCCTCCGCGCAGCACCGCCTCGGCGACCCGCACGGCCTCGGTGCCCGGCAGGTCGGCGGTCAGCTCGGTCAGGGTGCGCAGCAGTGCGCCGTCGTCGGCCGGTGGCGGCGCCTGCCGGGGCGTGGCTGCGGGCGCGCTCCGGGCCGTGGCTCGTGGTGCGGGTGCGATGGTCACGGGATGTGCTCTCCCTCGCTCGGATCAGGTACCGGGTCACCGGGAGAGCGCACAAGCGGGCGCACAAAGGTGTGCCGCATCGGCGACGCGGCAGTCCTCGCGGCGTCCACCGGCCCAACCCTCGGGACCCGGACGTCTTTCGACGCGACCAGCAGGTACTCGGACTCGCGACGACGGCCCATCGCAGCTCATGCCGGAAGAGAGCAACCGGGCAGAGCAGAGCAGCACATCGCACACCGTTGCGGGACAGTTCCGGATTCGCACCGGATTCCCCTGCGCGGCAGCGAGCACGAGCATACATCTAGTAGCGGGATGCGCTACTCGCCCCCACATGTTGTGCCGGGGGAGTCGCGGATCACAATTCCAGGCTGAAGGCCTGCAGCCACATCCTCGGATAGGGCTGCCAGTCCCTCTCCGGCGCGCGGACGAACCCCAGGCGCCCGTACAGCCGGTGCGCCGTCGTCATCCGCTCATGGCTGCACAGCACGAGCCGCTCCAGCCCCAACTCGCGGGCCCGGCCGACGCATGCCCGCACCAGCGCCTCGCCGGCGCCACGCCCGCGCCCCTCGGGCCGTACGGCGAGCATCCTGAACTCGCCCTCGCCGGTGCGGGCCAGGTCCGCGTACTCCCCGCCGTTCCCGACGAAGGCGACCGCGCCGAGCACCGATTCCGAGGCGGTGTCGAGTGCGACGAGCACCTCCGTGTGGTGTGCCCGGCGCCGTGCGGCGCGCAGCACCGCCAGATACGGGTCGTCCTCACCGAAGTCCAGCAGCCCGTCCTCGAGATAGGCCCGCGCCGTCAGCTCGCCGACGTCCTCCAGTTCCTCGTCCCGCGCCGCTCTGATGGTGATGTCCATGGAGCGAGCATGCCGCACCCCACTGACAACGGGTCTGTCAGTGGGGTGCGGCGGACCTGTCCTCGGCTGGTCGACGGGCTCAGGAGGCGGCTGTCGGCGAGGGCAGTTCCTCCTTGACGCCCGGGTCCCCGGCGTCCGCCGTGTAGTCGGACGGCTGCGTCTCGTCGACGCCTTCCGGGGCCTTCACGGCCCGCAGCACGAACGTGAGCGCGACGGTGACAACCGCGTTGAGCACGAAGGCGGTCAGGCCGATGTACCCCATCTCCCCGATGCCCGGGATGATGTCGTTGGGGCCGCCGAAGTGCTTCTGCACCGGCGACGAGACGCCGTACGCCGTGATCGTGCCGTAGAGCATGCCGACGGCCCAGCCCGCCAGCAGCGCCCACCGGTGGAACCAGCGCGTGAAGAGGCCGCCGACGAGCGCCGGGAACGTCTGGAGGATCCAGATGCCGCCCAGCAGCTGGAAGTTGATCGCCACCGTCTTGTCCATGCCGAGCACGAACACCAGGGCGCCGACCTTCACAAGCAGCGAGGTGATCTTGGAGACCTTGGTCTCCTCCTCCGGTGTCGCATCGGGCCGGAGGAAGTCCTTGTAGATGTTCCTGGTGAACAGGTTGGCGGCAGCGATCGACATGATGGCCGCCGGTACGAGCGCACCGATGCCGATGGCGGCGAACGCGACGCCCGCGAACCAGTCCGGGAACATGTTCTCGAAGAGCTGCGGAATCGCCAGCTGCCCGTTCTCGACCTTGATCCCGGCGGCGATCGCCATGAAGCCCAGCAGCGCGAGCATGCCCAGCATCAGCGAGTACAGCGGCAGGATCGTGGTGTTCCGGCGGATCACGTTGCGGCTGCCGCTGGAGAGCGTCGCCGTGACCGAGTGCGGATACATGAAGAGCGCGAGCGCGGACCCGAACGCCAGCGTCGCGTACGCCCACTGGTTGGGCGCGCTGGGGGCCAGCTCGCCCTTGGGCTTCCCCGTGGCCGGGTTGGTCTGCGAGAGAGCGTCGCCGGCCTTGGCGAAGATGTCGTCGAAACCGCCCAGCTTGATGGGGATGTAGATGATCGCCACCGCGATGACGATGTAGATCAGCGTGTCCTTGACGAACGCGATCAGCGCCGGCGCCCGCAGTCCGGAGGAGTAGGTGTAGGCAGCGAGCACCGCGAACGCGATCAGCAGCGGCAGGTCCTTGATGAACCAGTGCGTCGACTCGCCGCCGCCGATGCCCATGACGTCCAGCACCGACTGGATGCCGACCAGCTGGAGCGCGATGTACGGCATCGTCGCCAGGATGCCCGTGACGGCGACGGCGAGCGCCAGCGACTTGGACCCGAAGCGGCCGCGCACGAAGTCCGAGGTCGTCACGTATCCGTGGCGGTGCGAGACGGACCAGAGCCGCGGCAGGAAGGTGAAGATCAGCGGGTAGACGAGAATCGTGTACGGGACGGCGAAGAAGCCCGCGGCCCCCGCCGCGTAGATGGCCGCCGGCACCGCCACGAACGTGTACGCCGTGTACAGGTCGCCGCCGAGCAGGAACCAGGTGACCCAGGTGCCGAAGCTGCGTCCGCCCAGGCCCCACTCGTCGAGGCTGTTGGCGTTCTCCGCCTTCCGCCAGCGAGCGGCCATGAAGCCCATCGCCGTGACGAGCACGAAGAAGAAGATGAAGACGGCGAGTGCGACTCCGTTGACCCCGCTCATCGGACACCGTCCTCTCCGCGGGCGGCACGCCGCTGCGCGTTGTCACGCTTGACCAGTTTGTACGCGGTCATCGTCATCGCCGCGGAGAGCACCACCCACATCATCTGGTACCAGTAGAAGAACGGCATCCCGATGAGAGTGGGTTCGATACGGGAGTAGGAGCTGACCCACAGAAGCGCGACGAACGGGATGAAAAGGCACAGCCCGATGACGACCCGTATGGGCGTGATGGCGGGTGGCTGCGACTTCGGCGCGGTCTCGGGTGTTTCTGGGGGCGCTGACATGCCTCGGCTCCGTCCGTCGGGTATTCCTGTCGAGACGCGCAGGAAATCTAAACGAGCGGTTCGTGCCCCGTCACTACCTGCACGGATAACGGAACGGCACCTTTTGTTTCGCGGGGGACGTGGTGCGCCGTGTGCGCCTCGTACAAGCCCGGGGTGATTCAGGGCAGTTCGCGGCTCTCTGTCCTGCCTCTGTCCTGTATGGGCCGTGTCAGCTGTTCCGGCCGTCCCGTGGGCGCTGGAGGTTGGCGACGAACTTGTAGCGGTCGCCCCGGTACACGGAGCGCACCCACTCCACCGGTTCCCCCTCCGTGTCGAGCGAGTGCCGGGAGAGCATCAGCATGGGCAGGCCGACATCGGTGCCGAGCAGGCCGGCTTCGCGAGGTGTGGCGAGCGAGGTCTCGATGGTCTCCTCGGCCTCCGCGAGGTGGATGCCGTACACCTCGGCCAGTGCCGTGTAGAGCGACGTGTACTTCACCAGGCTGCGGCGCAGCGCCGGGAAGCGGCGCTGCGACAGGTGGGTCGTCTCTATCGCCATCGGTTCACCGCTGGCCAGGCGCAGCCGCTCGATGCGCAGCACACGTCCGCCCGTGGGGATGTCGAGCGCGTCGGCGAGGCGGTCGTCCGCGGTGACGTAGCCGATGTCCAGCAGCTGTGAGGTCGGTTCGAGACCCTGGGCGCGCATGTCCTCCGTGTACGACGTGAGTTGCAGCGCCTGGGAGACCTTGGGCTTGGCGACGAAGGTTCCCTTGCCCTGGATCCGCTCCAGCCGCCCCTCGACGACGAGTTCCTGGAGGGCCTGGCGGACGGTCGTGCGCGAGGTGTCGAACTCGCTTGCCAGGGTGCGCTCGGGAGGCACCGGAGTGCCCGGCGGCATGGTCTCCGTCATCTCCAGCAAGTGCCGCTTGAGCCGGTAGTACTTGGGCACGCGAGTGGTCCGCGCGCCGCCGTTGCCGCTTCCGGGCTCCGGCTCTGCCGCGGCTGTGACCGCGCCCCCGTCCGTGCTCATGGCTCGCCTTCCCCTTCGTGTCGTGCCGCCGTCACCGGTTTCCTCCGTGTGTGCGGGCCGTGCCGACTGCCCGCCCTCCGGCTCCGGTTACGGCACCGGAGCGGCGGCGTTTCCGGTGGTGTCCCGGACTTCGCCCTCCGTTCCGGCTGTGCTTCGCGGCTCACATCGTGGCACGTGCTCGGCACTGCGGGACTCTCCCGCCCAGATGTCGTTCCGGTAACGGAACCGGCGGCTTGGATTCTGCACCGTTGACAAGAGTTAAAGGTCTAGGCCAAGCTGCCGACTGGTCTAAACCATTAAACCAGGCCCGGTCCCTTGGGGAGGAAGCCGTGAGACGAGGACTCATCGCCGCGACAGGAATCGCGGCTCTGATGGCGGGCGTTGCGGCCTGCGGGCCGGGCGGTGAGCCGGACTCCGGTGCCGACGGGTTCAAGGGACAGACGCTGACCCTGTGGGCCATGGACGGATCCACGCCCGAGCAGTGGGAGAAGGACGTCAAGGCGGCCTTCGAGAAGAAGACCGGAGCCAAGCTGAAGCTCGAGGTCCAGCAGTGGAACGGCATCCAGCAGAAGCTGACCACCGCCCTCTCCGAGCCCGACCCGCCGGACGTCATCGAGGTCGGCAACACCCAGACTCCCGCGTACGCGAGGACGGGCGGACTCGCCGACCTGGGTGACCTGAAGAGGAGCATCGGCAAGGACTGGACGGAGTCCGTCAACAAGTCCGCCGTGTACGGCGGGAAGCAGTACGCGGCCCCCTGGTACACGGTCAACCGCACCGTCATCTACAACAAGCGGATCTGGGCGGACGCCGGCATCGACGAACCCCCCACGACACGCGCCGAGTTCTTCGACGCCCTCGACGCCATCGAGAAGAAGACCGACGCCGAGCCCCTCTACCTGCCCGGCCAGAACTGGTACTTCTTCGACGGCCTCCTCATCGGCAAGAAGGCGGGCCTCATCAAGAAGCAGGGCGGCAAGTGGGTCTCCAACCTCGACGACCCGAAGGTCGGCGCCGCCATGAAGCTCTACGAGAAGTACGCGTCGTACTCCGAGGCGCCCAAGGACAAGGACGAGGCCACTCCCCAGCAGGCCGAAGTCTTCGCCAAGGGGCGGACGGGCGCATTCATCGGGCTGGGATGGGAGGCGGCGACGGCGGTCGAGGCCAACCCGGGCATCAAGAAGGACATCGGGTACTTCACCATCCCCGGTGAGAGCGCGGACAAGCCCGAAGGCGTCTTCCTCGGAGGTTCCAACCTGGCCGTGGCCGCGGGGAGCGAGAAGCAGGAACTCGCGAAGGAGTTCCTCAGAATCGCACTCTCCGACAGGTTCGAGGGCGCGCTCGCGGAGGAGGGCGGCGTGATACCGAACAAGACCTCACTGCAGAAGAAGGTCGAGGGCAACCCGGCCGCCGAGGCGGCGGCGCCGGCCGTCGCAGGCGGCGGTCTGACGCCTCTGATCCCGCAGTGGGCCGCCGTGGAGAACCCGCCGAACCCCGTGAAGAGCTATATGACGGCCGTGCTCAAGGGGAAGTCGCACGCTGCGGCTGCCGAATCGGTCGAGGACGAGATCAACAAGAGGCTCTCGCAGAAGCAGTGACGCCCCCGGGCTGCCGGAGTGCAGGCAGTCGTGTTGCCGGAGGGGGCGGCACGACTGCCGGCACACCGGCAGCCCGGGCTCTCGACCACGGGACCTGGAGCACCGAATGTCAGTGCAGACCGACGGCGCGCCGCCACCGGTGCGCACCAGCACACCTCGCACAGCACCACCAGGGACGCGCAGCGCGCAGACCGACGGCCCGCGCGACCGGCGGCAGCGCACGAGCCCCCGCGGACTGCCGTACCTGCTGCTGCTCCCGGCGCTCGCGGCCACCGCCGTACTCCTCGGCTGGCCCCTGGTGATGAACGGCCTGCTCTCCTTCCAGAACCTCAACATGACGCAGCTGATCCAGCACGTCACCGAGTGGGCAGGAACTGACAACTACCGCGCCACTCTTGGCAGTGAGGACTTCTGGCGGGTCACTTTGCGGTCGGTGCTCTTCACCGCCGTCAACGTCGCCGTGATCATGCTGTTCGGCACCCTGACGGGGCTGCTGCTCGCCCGCCTCGGCCCGCGCATGCGGCTGCTGCTCTCCTCCGGTCTCGTGCTCGCCTGGGCGATGCCGGTCATCGCCGCGACGACCGTCTACCAGTGGCTGTTCGCGCAGCGCTTCGGCGTCGTCAACTGGCTGCTGGACGCGGTGGGACTCCACTCCATGGCGGGCTTCAACTGGACAGGCGGGCAGATCCCGACGTTCTTCGTCATCTCGCTGCTCATCGTCTGGACGTCGGTGCCGTTCGTCGCGATCAACCTCTACGCGGCGACGACGACCATCCCCAGGGAGCTGTACGAGGCGGCCGCGCTGGACGGTGCGAACGCCCGGCAGAGCTTCGCCACCGTCACCCTCCCCTTCCTGCGGCCGTTCCTCCTGGTGACGACGTTTCTCGAAGTCATCTGGATATTCAAGGCGTTCCCGCACATCTTCGCGATCAACGAGGGCGGGCCGGACCGCCTCACCGAGACCCTGCCCGTCTACGCGTTCGTCGAAGGCGTCGGGAACCAGCACTACGGCACGGGCGCGGCCATCTCCGTCCTCACCATCGTGATCCTGCTGGGGCTGATGTCGTACTACCTGCGCGCCGCCATGCGCCAAGAGGAGGACGAGAAGTGACAGCGACAGCACCGCCGGCGGACGGACGGCGCTCGTTCCGGCCGGGCCGACGGCGGCCCCGCGGCCGTGCTCGTGCCTGGGCAGGGATCTGGCCCAACGCGACGGCTCTCGTGCTCTTCGCGGGCTTCGTCTTTCCCGTCTACTGGATGTTCAGCACGGCGTTCAAACCGAACGGCGACATCGTCACCGACACCCCCGTCTGGTTCCCCACCGACCCCACGCTGGAGCACTTCGCCACGGCCGTACGGGCCGACAACTTCCTGACACTGGTGCGGAATTCCGTCACCGTGACGCTCACGGCGGTCATGTTCGCGCTGCTCATCGCGCTCTTCGCGGCGTTCGCCCTGGCGCGCATGCGCTTCACGGGACGAAAGAGCATCGTCCTCACGTTCATGGTCGCGCAGATGGCCCCCTGGGAGGTCATGGTCATCGCGATCTACATGACCGTGCGGGACGCCGACATGCTCAACAGCCTCGTACCGCTCACCCTGTTCTACACGGTGATGGTGCTGCCGCTGACCGTGCTCACGCTGCGCGGCTACGTGGCAGCCGTGCCGAGGGAGCTGGAGGAGTCGGCGATGGTCGACGGCTGCGGACGCACCCAGGCGTTCCGCAGGGTGATCTTCCCCCTGCTCGCACCCGGCGTGATGGCCACGTCCCTGTTCGGATTCATCACGGCGTGGAACGAGTTCCCGATGGTGCTCATCCTCAACAAGGACGCACAGTCCCAGACGCTGCCGCTGTGGCTCTCCGGATTCCAGACGGCGTTCGGGGACGACTGGGGTGCCACCATGGCGGCCGCCTCACTCTTCGCCGTGCCGATCCTGCTGCTCTTCCTGTACCTCCAGCGGAAGGCCGTCAGCGGGCTCACCTCCGGTGCGGTGAAGGGATAGCGGGGCGCAGGCGGAGCGCACACGGAGGGCGGCCGAGCCCCGGCCGGACGGAAGACCGCCCGCACGAGCACGACGACGGAAGGACGACGACGGACGGCAGGACGAGCCGCACGACGAGCCCGCGACGGATCTCCCGGTGAGGGCCACCAGTGAAGGGACAATGCGCACATGACCACGCTCGCAACCGGCACCGAGAGCCTGACCCGGGACGCTCTCACCGTGCTCCAGCCCGGCTTCACCGGCACCAGCGCGCCCGAGTGGCTGCTGCGGCAGCTCGCCGAAGGGCTCACCTCCGTCGGCCTGTTCGGACGCAACATCGAATCGCCGGAGCAGCTCGCCGCGCTCACCGCCCAGCTGCGCGAGGTGAGGCCCGAGGTGCTGGTCGCGATCGACGAGGAGGGCGGGGACGTGACCCGCCTGGAGGCCCGCACCGGTTCCTCCTTCCCGGGAAACCTCGCGCTGGGCCACGTCGACGACACCGCTCTGACGCGCGCCGTCGCCCACGAGCTCGGCCGCCGGCTGGCCGCGTGCGGGGTCAACCTCAACTGGGCGCCTTCCGCTGACGTCAACTCCGACCCGGACAACCCGGTCATCGGCGTCCGCTCCTTCGGCGACGACCCGCAGCTGGTCGCCCGGCACACCGTCGCCTACGTCGAGGGTCTTCAGTCGGCGGGCGTGGCCGCCTGCGTGAAGCACTTCCCCGGGCACGGCGACACCGCCGTCGACTCCCACCACGCCCTGCCCCGCATCGACGTGGACATGGGGACCCTGCGCGAGCGTGAACTCGTCCCGTTCCAGGCCGCGATCGACTCGGGCGCCAAGGGCGTCATGAGCGCGCACATTCTGCTGCCCGCCCTCGACGAATCCCTGCCCGGCACGCTCAGCCCCGCCGCTCTCATGGGCCTGCTACGCGCGTCACGCGAAGACGGCGGCCTCGGACACACCGGCCTGATCGTCACCGACGGCATGGAGATGCGGGCCATCTCCGGCACCTACGGCCTGGAGCGGGGGAGCGTTCTCGCCGTCGCCGCGGGAGCGGACGCCCTGTGCGTCGGCGGGGGACTGGCCGACGAGGAGACCGTTCTGCGGCTGCGCGACGCCCTCGTACGGGCAGTTCACGACGGTGAGTTGACCGAGCAGCGCCTCGCCGACGCCGCGGCCCGCGTGCGCACGCTCGCGCGCTGGGCGAACGGTGCCGGCGTCGCCGCCCGGGAGCGGGCAGCGGCGCAAGCCGCCGGGGCCGCGGAGCCCGCCGGGGCACGCACCGGGACAGCTGGCGGCGTCGGCCTCGCAGCGGCCCGCCGCGCGCTGCTTGTCACCGTCCCAGGCAGGGGCACCGCCGGGACGCAGCCGTTCGAACCGCTCTCCGGGGCCGCGTTCGTCGCCTCGTTCTCACCCGTCGCCAACATCGCCGTCGGCGGACAGACCCCCTGGGGCGTCGCCGCCGAACTGACGCGGCTGCTGCCCGGCACCGCCACCGCGACATACGCGGCGGACGCGGCCCGCGAAGGTCCGTCCGGCCTGGCCGCAGGCGTGCTCGCCGATGCGGCGGACCGTAGGATCGTCGCGGTGGTGCGCGACGTGCACCGTCATCCGTGGATGGCCGACGCGCTGGACGCTCTGCTCGCCTCACGTCCGGATACCGTCGTGGTCGAGATGGGAGTGCCGCAGGCGCCGCCCGCCGGAGCCCTGCACATCGCCACCCACGGAGCCGCCCGCGTGTGCGGACGGGCCGCCGCCGAGGTCATCGCCGGGCAGACCCCCGGCGACTGACCCCCGGGGTGCCCCGCCCGCCTCTGTCCCCGACCCGCCGTCCGCTCGTGCGTCCCCGGCCCAGACAACTCAACTGGAGGCAGCAAGCATGTCCGCCACCTCGGCACCGACACCCGAGCAGGCCTCGTCGCAGGGCCGGCCCCGCGGCGCACCGGGCCGGGTGATGTCCGGTGAGATGGCCGAACAGCCGGCGGTGCTGCGTCGCATCCTGAACGAGGGAGCGCCGAGGATCCGTGAGATCGCCGAGGAGGTCGCGGCCCGCAGCCCCCGCTTCGTGCTCCTGACCGCACGCGGGACGTCCGACAACGCCGCGCTCTATGCCAAGTACCTGCTGGAGATCCTTCTGGGCAAGCCCTGCGGTCTGACGTCGATGTCCACGACGACCGCCTACGGCGCCAGGCCGGACCTGACGGACTGCCTCGTCATCACCGTCAGCCAGTCGGGCGGCTCCCCGGACCTCGTCGCCTCCACACGGGCGGCGCGTGAGGCGGGCGCGCTGACCCTCGCGGTGACGAACAACTCCGCCTCACCGCTCGCGGAGGTCAGCGAATTCCACATCGATGTCCTCGCGGGCGAGGAGAAGGCCCTCCCGGCGACGAAGACCTACACGGCCGAACTCCTCGCGCTGTACCTCTTCGTGGACGGCATGCGCGGCGGTCAGGGCGCCGGCAAGGCGGAGCTGCTGCCGGACCTGGCGCAGTCGGTGCTCGACCGCCGGCCCGAGGTCAAGGCCCTCGCCGGGCGCTACCGGTTCGCCGAGCGGATGGTGCTCACCTCCCGCGGCTACGGCTATCCCACGGCGAAGGAGGCGGCGCTGAAGCTGATGGAGACCAGCTACATCCCTGCGCTGTCGTACTCGGGCGCCGACCTGCTGCACGGCCCGCTGGCCATGGTCGACAACATCTCGCCGGTCATCGCCGTCGTCACCGAAGGCAGGGGCGGTGAGGCGCTGCAACCCGTCCTCGACCGCCTGCGCGACCGCGGCGCCGACCTCGTCGTCATCGGCAGCCGCGAGGAGGTCGACCGTGCGTCCGCGGGCTTCGCCCTGCCGACGGAGGGGCTTCCGGAGGAGCTCCAGCCCATCCTCGAGATCATCCCGCTGCAGATGCTCGCCTACGAGGTCACCATCGCCCGCGGCCAGGACCCGGACGCACCCCGCGCGCTGGCAAAGGTGACGGAGACCCGCTGAGCGCGCGCGTGCCGTCGGTACGCGAGGGGCGGCGGAGGGGCGCAGAGCAGGGGACGGAAGCCCGGACACACGTCGGGCCACGGCGCCGGGACGGGACCCTCAACCCGTCCGGCACCGCAGCCCGATGCCGGAGACCGGGGTGCCATCAGGGCAGACGACGCCCAGGTCCCACTCCGCCCTCCTGTGCGGGGAGGGCAGAAGCCAGTACTGCTTGCCTAGCAGCGATTGTGGACTAGACCACTCTTGCCTGTCCATGCCGTCGGCAAAGTTCATCAGGAACGTATGAATTCCGGCTGATGCGGCAGGACCCGGGAGAAGGCGGCCACACCGCCCGGTTCGGCCCGCCGGTAGGCTCGCCGGTGTGCCCTCCATGAACGACCTCGTACGGCAGCACACGGCCCTCTCCGACACCGATCTGGAGTGGCTGCATCTGCTCATCTCCGAGTGGCAGCTGCTCTCGGACCTCTCCTTCGCGGACCTCGTGCTGTGGGTCCCCACGCGGGACGGCACGCGCTACGTCTCCGTCGCCCAGATGCGGCCCAACACCGGACCCACCTCGCACCAGGACGACATGGTGGGCCACCTCGTGCCGCGGGGCCGGCGGCCGCTGCTCGACGCTGCGCTCGACGAGGGCCGGATCGTGCGCGAGGGAGATCCTGAGTGGCGCGAGGAGGTGCCCGTACGGGTCGAGTCCATCCCCGTGTGCCGGGAGGGCCGCATCCTCGGCGTCATCGCGCGCAACACGAATCTGCTGACGGTGCGCACGCCCAGCCGGCTCGAACTCACGTATCTGCAAAGTGCGTCCGACCTGGCCCAGATGATCGCGACGGGCTCTTTCCCCTTCCCGGGAGAGCAACTCGACATCGACCATCTGCCGCGCGTGGGCGACGGCCTGATCCGGCTCGACTCGGAGGGAATCGTCCAGTACGCCAGTCCCAACGCCCTCTCCGCGTACCACCGGCTCGGCCTGGCCACGGAGATCGTGGGGCTCCACCTCGGCCGGGTCACCGCCGAACTCGCGCCCTCCCGCGCCCCCGTCGACGAGGCGCTGGTGAAGCTGGCGAGCGGCTGGGCCCCGCGCGGCGCGGAGGTCGAGGCCAACGACTGTGTCGTACAGCTGCGCGCCATCCCGCTCGAACCCAAGGGAACGCGCATCGGTTCGCTCATCCTGCTCCGCGACATCACCGAAGTGCGACGCCGCGAGCGGGAGTTGATGACGAAGGACGCCACGATCCGCGAGATCCACCACCGGGTGAAGAACAACTTGCAGACGGTTGCCGCGCTGCTGCGCCTGCAAGCCCGCAGGATGGACTCCGATCGCGGGCGCGACGCGCTCAACGAGGCCGTGAGGCGGGTCGGTTCGATCGCCATCGTGCACGAGACGCTCTCCCAGACCCTGGACGAGAGCGTCGAGTTCGACGAGATCGCCGACAGGGTGCTGGCGATGGTCGCCGAGATCTCACCGGGCCGGGTCACCGGCCGTCGCACGGGCCACTTCGGGGTGTTGGAGGCGGAAGTCGCCACGCCCCTGTCGATGGTGCTCACCGAGGTCCTGCAGAACGCCCTGGAACACGGCTTCGGTCCGGGTGCACAGGGCACGATCGAAGTCGGCGCGGTGCGCACGGGCGGAAAGGGCAAGGAGCCGGGCCGGCTGCTGGTCACCGTCCAGGACGACGGCAGGGGCCTGCCCGAGGGCTTCGACCCCAAGCACACCGGCAATCTGGGACTCCAGATCGTACGGACGCTGGTGGAGGGCGAGTTGGGGGGAGAGTTCGACATGCTTCCGGCGCCGGAGCGCGGCACCCGCGTCGTCTTCGACCTTCCGGTCTCGGTGGAGAAGCGCGAACGCTGAAGCGGCCGGGAACAGGCAGATGCGGGCAATGGTGCAAAGACGTGGAGCCCCGGCCCTGTTGGGCCGGGGCTCCACGTCTGTATGAACGCGGTGCTCTTCGTGGCACTGCGTGCTGCGGCTCGGGATGCAGCGAGTGGCCGGGTGTGGGCGTCAGTCTCAGGCGGTCGCGGCGTTGTTCCGCGCCCGGTTACGAGCGGCACGGCGCTTCATCGCGCGGCGCTCATCCTCGCTGAGGCCCCCCCAGACACCGGAGTCCTGACCGGACTCCAGGGCCCACTGCAGGCACTGCTCCATGACGGGGCAGCGGCGGCAGACGGCCTTCGCTTCCTCGATCTGCAGCAGCGCAGGACCAGTGTTGCCGATGGGGAAGAACAGCTCGGGGTCTTCCTCGCGGCAAACGGCGTGGTGACGCCAGTCCATGGCTGCTACCTCTCCTCGTGAGTGTGCTGGGCTTGTGAATGTGAACGCTTTCACGAATCCTCTCGCAAGGGAAGGGCTGCCGATCGACTGTGATGCGGGTCCCAGTGGAATGAGAGAGAGGATTCGGGCATCTGGGGGCCGCCGTGAGGGGCCGCCCGATCGCCATGAAGAGACTCGCAAACCTCGGCGGCGGATACAACCCCTTCCGCCAAGTTTTTTTTGATTCCTTGGTGTCGCCTCCCTCACAGGCGTACTTCCAGGGGGTGGACCCTGGCCTAAACGTTCGAGTGGAAGGACTTTTGGGCCTTGGACTTAAGCAATCACACGCAGTGCACGGCGTACGCCTGTGAAGTTCACGCTGTTCCGCACTCCCAGGTGGTCACCGTCCATCTGAAACGGCAGTGGAACCTGCGAATGCAAGGTGAAGTCCTCGATGTCATGGAGGGTTACCGCGTGTTTACCGCGGGGTCCGCGGGTGGGGCTCGAAGTGAGCAGCTGAGTGCCGTACCGGCTCATGGCCAGGGGCGTCAGCCGCGAGAGCCCGAGCACGTCGAGGGCGGTGTCGAATGAGGCCCGGGGGGCGGCGTAGACAGGCCGGTTGCCCAGATAGGTCCACGGTGCGGTGTTGCACACTATCGACGCCACGAGATCCTCGACCGGCTCGTGCCCTTCCCGCTCCAGCCTGATGGTGCCGCGGCTGCGGTGCTGTTCCTTGGCGAACTGCTTCAACACCTGTCGCACGTACAGGGCATGGGTCGAACGCTTGCCGAGTTCCCGTTTCTGCTCGACGCGGCCCACGACGCCCGCGTCGAAGCCGAGGCCCGCGCAGAAGGTGAACCAGCGCGGGCGCAGCCCCGCGTCCTCCGTGTCCGGCACTCCCGAAGCGAGACCGAGGCCGATCGTGCGCTCCCGGCCCGACTCGATGGCGTCGAGCAGCGCTCCGGTCGCCTCGACGGCGTGATTCGGCAGGCCCAGCGCGCGGGCGAAGACGTTGGTGGAACCGCCGGGCACCACCGCGAAGCGGGGAAGTCTCTCGGGGTCCGGCCCCTGGTGCAGCAGACCGTTCACGACCTCGTTGACGGTGCCGTCGCCGCCGAGCGCGATCACAAGCCGCGTCTCCCCGTTCTGCGCCGCCAGCCGCGCCAGTTCGCGGGCGTGCCCGCGGGACTCGGTCGTCACCACGTCCAGCTTGAGGTCGCTCGCGAGCGCGTGGGTGATGACCTCTCGCGTGCGCAGGCTGGTGGTGGTGGCTACCGGATTGACGACGAGGAGTGCGCGCATGGAGGGCAGCGTACATATGCGGGGCGATGCGCCCCCTGGCCTTGGAGACGTCTGCACGCGTGGGACTACGCTCTTCACCGTGCCGACACCGAATGAGACGCCCTCGCCCCGCGAGGTTACCGATGGCCACCGCCCACGACGCCTCACGGCCGCCGCCGTGCTGACCGCGCTCGAGGGGGCGGTCGTTGCCGCGTTCGGTGTCGTGTCGCTGGTGAAGCTCACGACGGACGAGCCGGACGGAATGGTGCAGGCGGTCACCATGGCGGTGACCGTCCTGGCGCTCTCTGTGCTCCCGCTCGCAGCCGCACGGGGGTTGTGGCTGCGCAGGCGGTGGAGCCGGGGACCGTCGATGATCGTGCAGTTGATCGCGTTGCCGACGGGCTACCAGATGGCTCAGAACGGCGGTGTGTGGACCGCCGGGGGCATCGTCATCGCGCTGACGGGCGTCGCGGTGCTCGGCTGTCTCGTCAATCCCACGGCGACAGAGGCGCTGGGCATCGGACCGCGCGACGCGTAGCTCCCTGGCCTTCGGGCCGGACGAGAAGGAGCCCGGCCGGGATCGGCCGGGCTCCTTCTCGTCCGCTCGTCACTCCTCGATCAGGAGCCTGTCACGCAGCTGCGCCAACGTACGTGCCAGAAGGCGCGATACGTGCATCTGCGAGATGCCGACCTCCTGCGCGATCTGCGACTGCGTCATGTTGCCGAAGAAGCGCAGCAGCAGGATCTTCTTCTCGCGCGGCGGCAGTTCCTCCAGCAGAGGCTTGAGCGATTCGCGGTACTCCACACCCTCGAGGGCGTCGTCCTCCGCGCCCAGGGTGTCCGCGACGGCCGGCGACTCGTCGTCGGTGTCGGGAACGTCGAGGGAGAGAGTGCTGTAGGCGTTGGCGGACTCCAGGCCTTCCAGCACCTCCTCCTCGGAGATCGACAGACGCTGGGCCAGTTCGTGCACGGTCGGGGCCCTGCCGTGCAGTTGGGACAGCTCAGCCGTCGCGGAGGTGAGTGACAGGCGCAGTTCCTGAAGGCGGCGCGGGACACGCACGGCCCAGCCCTTGTCCCGGAAGTGCCGTTTGATCTCGCCCACGACGGTGGGGGTGGCGTAGGTGGAGAACTCCACGCCGCGCTCCGGGTCGAAGCGGTCGACCGACTTGATCAGACCGATCGTCGCGACCTGCGTCAGGTCGTCGAGGGGCTCGCCCCGGTTGCGGAAGCGGCGGGCCAGGTGCTCGACCAGCGGAAGATGCATCCGCACCAGGTGGTTGCGCAGCTCGGCACGCTCGGGGGAGCCGTCGGGAAGACCGCGCAGCGCGATGAACATCCCCCGGGCTCCGCTGCGGTCGTGCGGGTCGAAGTGCGCGAACTGCGCAGCCCGTGCCGTGCGTGCGCCGTGCTGGCCGGCACCGTGCTCGTGCCCGCGCGCGGTCTCGTGTCCGTGCGTCTCCTGTTGCTGCATGTCCATCGCGTCCGCCCGCTCTGCCTGCTCCGGTCGCTGACTGCTGGGGTCGGCGGGGTGCGGCCTGGCCTGCTCAGGCACGACCTGGTCGGCCGCCGCACCGGCGCGGCCCGCCCAATGCTCCCGTGCCTCGTGGCCGGTCACGGCGCTCCGGGGCCGGCACCGCGCTTCTTGTGCAGGCTGATGCTGACCGTACGGTCGTCGGACACCGCCGAGTCCACCTCGCCGGCCAGCGCGGAGAGCACGGTCCAGGCGAAGGTGTCGCGCTCCGGCGCCCTGCCGTCGGTCGTGGGTGCCGAGACGGTGACCCTGAGGGAATCGCCGACGAGCCTGAAGACGCAGCTGAGCACGGAGCCCGGCAGCGCCTGCTGGAGGAGGATCGCGCACGCCTCGTCGACGGCGATCCGCAGATCCTCGATCTCGTCAAGGGTGAAGTCCAAGCGGGCTGCGAGCCCGGCCGTGGCCGTGCGCAACACCGACAGATAGGCACCCGCCGCGGGCAGCCGGACCTCGACGAAGTCCTGTCCGTCCTGCCCCACGGGCTCACCTGCGATCTGGGACACCCTCACCTCCAAAGTGGCACAAGCCGGTTCGGCTCGTTCGCTGTACGAGTGCGTCGGTCCGCCGCCCTGCCCGTGGATCTCCGCCACGGAGAACCAACGGACTGACGCCGTCGATGGTTCGCCTGCGACGCTATCGCGATCCGCGAGCTGATGTCGCCCGCATGGATCTACGACGAACTACGGCTCTCCATCACATGAGCGTCACCCATAGTAAACATATGGGTACTTTCTGTGGCTAGGGGTCGGAGGTCGTGAATCCCCGATGGTTACGCTGTGTTGCTGCCGGCCAGCTTCCTCAGTGGTTCCCCGGACATACGGAAGACCGTCCACTCCTCCATCGGTTCGGCGCCGAGTGATCTGTAGAAACCGATCGAGGGGTCGTTCCAGTCCAATACCCACCACTCGAAGCGTTCATAACCCCGTTCGACACAGATTCCGGCAAGGGCTGAAAGCAGTTGCTTGCCGTGCCCGGCGCCGCGGGCGGACGGGCGCACGTACAGGTCCTCCAGATACACACCGTGAGTGCCGGTCCATGTGGAGAAATTGAGGAACCACAGAGCGAAACCGACGGGCTCACTCTCCGTGGTCTCCTCGGCGATCAGAGCGAAGACCGCGGGGTGTGCGGAGAAGAGGGCGTCGTGCAACTGCCGCTCCGTGGCCCTGGCGTGCTCCAGGGCCCGTTCGTACTCGGCGAGTTCGCGGATCATCGCGTGGATGGCCGGTACGTCGGACGGCTCCGCGGCTCTGATCATGTCTCCACGCTAACGCCGACCGGTGACGACGGCGGTCACGGTGCTGCCCGGCGCGAAGGCGCCCTCTTCCACGAGCGTGTTGAGCGCGAACAGCAGCTTGGCGACGTAGACCCGCTCCAGCGGCGGCAGGGCGTGCCTGGCGGCGAAGTCGTCGGCGAATTCGTCCAGTTCGCGGTCGCCGCGGGCGTAGCCGCCGAAGTGGAAGCGCTCGTCCAGACGCCATGTGCCGCGCGGGCCGCCGAACGCGCGTCGTTGCAGTTCACGGACGTCGCCGGTGAGGAAGCCCCCGCGCAGCACCGGGACGCCGAGCGCGCTTTGCCCGGCACCGAGGCCAGCCGCGAGGCCGGCCAGGGTGCCGCCGGTGCCGCACGCGACGGCGGCGACGTCGGTGCGGTCGCGCAGCTCCTCGCCGAGCGCCGTGCAGCCCTGCACGGCAGGGGAGTTGCTGCCGCCCTCGGGTATCCGGAAAGCCTCTCGCGCCACCTGTGTGCCGTCGGTGCCGCCGAGGAGCCGGTCGGTGAAGTCCGGTTCGTGGCGGCGCCTGTAGTCGGAGCGGGACACGAAGTGGAGCGCCATGCCGTCGGCGGCGCACTGGGCGAGTGAGGGGTTGAGCGGCCGGCGGGCCAGTTCGTCGCCGCGTACCACGCCGATGGTGGCCAGCCCGAGCATGCGGCCGGCGGCGGCGGTCGCACGCAGATGGTTGGAGTAGGCACCGCCGAACGTCAGCAGCGCGGTGTGGCCGCCTTCCGTGGCGGCACGCAGATTAGGGACGAGTTTGCGCCATTTGTTGCCCGGAAGACGCGGGTGTATCAGGTCGTCGCGCTTGAGCAGCAGCCGCACGCCGCGTCGCGTGAAGCGCTCGTCCTGGATCTCCTGGAGCGGCGAGGGGAGCAGCGGCTCCGGAGCGAGAGCGGTGAGCAGGCCGTCCGCCGAGGGCGCGCCGGCACCTGCGGGGCACGGGGAGCCGCACTGCGGGTGATGCGGGTGAGGGGCGGAGGCGCTGCTGTTCACACCCGCATTGTCGCGCCGACCGCCCCTCCCGTCGCCTCAGAGTCCCCTCACTTCAGGCGTGCGGCGATGCGCTTGCGCATCGCGTCCATGGTGAAGCCGCGCGGATCGGACTTCTGGTTCGTCCACTCCAGGTGGCCGATGACCGAGTCCTCGGTCCAGCCGTGATGCCTGCACAGCGCGGCGGCGGCACGTTCGATGGCGTCGAGTTGCTCGTCGGGCCACGGATCGTCGCCGTCGCCGAGGTTCTCGCATTCGAAGCCGTAGAAGTACCGGTTGCCGTCCGTGTTCGTCTCGTTCGGCCCGGGCAGGTCGTCCTCCGCTATCACCGCGCGTAGCACGTCGTCGTCGCCGAGTCCGGCGTGGTTCGCGCGGCCGTGGCCGACGAGATGAACCGTGCCGTCCTTGGTGATCGCGCCGTGCGCGAGCGGTCCGGGCAGATCGGAACGTCCGTCGTAGATGAGGTCGACCGTCGCCTTGGCGCCGCTGGTCACGGTGTGGTGGATCATGATGCCGTGGACCGGGCCCCAGGGGCCCTTGTGGTTGCGGTTGTGATTGCGCCAGTCGCGGACCTCTTCGACCGTCACGCCCTCGCTCTTCAGGGCCGCGACGAAGGCGCTTGCTGTGATGGGTGTGGCCATCTCTGCCCCGTACCTTCCTTAGCGCTCGTGTGTTCGGGGGTGATGCCCGTCGGGCCGGGCGCTTACTCCGTTTCCCGTGCGTTTCAGGGGAGGCCCGCCCTCGTCAACAGGCCCTGGACGCACGCTTCCTGCGCGTACGGGCGCAGCAGCCGCGGCATCCGGTCGCGGGCACGGCGGGCACGGCCGGACCTTACGAGCGCCGAGTCCTCCAGGAAGCTCCGCCACGCCGAGCACGCCTCCTCCAACCGCCCTGCGGAGAGCAGCAGTTCCGCCAGTTCCGCCTCGCTGAGCGCACGGGAGCGGCGTTCGCCGGCCGGACGGGAACGCAGCGAGGCGTGCAACTCGCGCACGGCGCCCTCGCGGTCTCCCAGGACCGCCCGTACCTGGCTCGCCTGGTAGTGCAGCGCCGCGTCCTGGTAGGAGCCGACGGGCTCGCCGCCGTCCGGGGACTCGGGCCCGGTGGTCAAGTCGGCCGGTGCGCGGGCGAGTTCGTGTTCGGCGCGGCCGAGGGCGGCCAGGGCCTGCTTGCGTTCGCCCTCCGCCGCCTGAGCGACGGCGAGCCCCGCGTACAGGAATGAGCGCGTCGACGGTGCCGCGTCGGAGGGCGCCGTCCCGCACGCGGATTCGGCGTGGGCGAGGCTCAGGCGGCGGTGCCCCAGCTGGTACGCCTGCGAACTGAGCGCCCGTTGCACGAGCGCCACGCATTCGTAGTCCTCCCCCTCGGCGGCGAGCTGGGCGGCCGTGTCGAAGGCGCGCTGGGCCAGGCCGTGCCGCTGTTCGTCCGCGTAGACGCGGCCCAGCAGATAGCTCAACCGGGCTGCGCCCGCCACGAGTCGGGGGTGGTGCGGGCCCTCCCCGCCCGTGTGCAGCCGGCGCACCAGCCCCGCGAGGCAGGCCGCGAGCGGCGTGCGGATGTGACCGCCGCCGTGCCGGTCCGCCTGCTGGGCGAAGAAGCGCGCGTGTTCGCGTGCGGATGCGACCTCGTCCGGCGTGGTGCGCCGGGCGGGCCGTCCGCCCCGGGGGAGGGAGGGGAAGTGTGCCCGGGGCGGACGGGGACGGAGGGGCTCGGCGGTTTCGCTCGGCTCGTCGCCGATGCCGCCGCGCGGAGCCGTGGTGCCGGCGGTGCTCGAAGTGCCCGCAGTGCGCGGTGCGTTGCCGGCGATTGCGCCCAGCGTCAGCCGGTACGGGGTGGGCGGCGGCGCATCTGCCCGCGGCGGGCCCACCACGGCCGCCGTGAGGGCCGCCAGGCGGTCGGCGGGGCGTGCCTCGTCCCGCAGGCCGGGGAGGTCCTCCGCGCCCAACTGTGTGCCGGTGTCGCGGAGTTCGGAGGCGGCTCGGTCCGCGGTTCTCCTGGGCCGCGGACCTGGGCCGCCGGACAGGCCGTCGCCCATGCCGAGTTGGGTCACGGCGACCGGTCGGCCCAGCCGCCGGGACAGCGCCTCCGCGATGAAGCCCTGGACCCTGGGCGAGGGGCGGCTGCCGCGCAGCCAGTGGGCGACGGACGTGCGGTCGTAGCCGAGCCGGAAGCCGGCCTCGTTGCCGAGTCTCGCGAGGGCGCGGGCGAATGCCTCCTGCGTCAATTCGCTCTCCTCCAGTAAGGAGCGCAGCGCGAGGTTCGGCGTCGGGTCCCGGCGGTGGCGCTCACCGGGCCGCATGCGAGGCCACCTGACGGATGATGAAGCGGAATCGGATCGGGTCGTTCACGGGAATTCCCTCCTTGTGTGCTCCGACGCGAAGTTGCGTACGGAGTGCTCCCAAGCGAACCGCGTCTTCCGCTTCTTGGGGAGCATGTGCTGTGCGCACGCAGAGGTGCGACTTTCACACCCCGTGTGAACGGATGTCCGTTACTCTCTGAAACAAGGGTTGGACGACCGGAGGGCGAGATGGAGCCCAACAGTCAACTGGACGTACTGCTTGACCAGTCCGGAATCTCCCGGGCCGGTCTGGCCTCAAGGGTCAATCGCCTCGGCGCGGAGCACGATGTGACTCTGCGTTACGATCACACGGCCGTCGCGCGCTGGCTCAAGGGGCAGCGTCCGCGCGGCCGGGTGCCGGAGTTCATATGCGAGGTGCTGGGCGCGCGGCTGGAACGCACGCTGACGCTCGCGGACATAGGCATGGCCGGGCCTCCGGGCGCGCTCCCGGCGGCGAACCGGCACTCATCCGGAGGGGCGGGCGAGGACGACGAACGGGCCACGCTGGGCCGCTTCGTGGAGCGGGCGGCGGTCTCGTGGCGCTCCGACCAGCTGCACGCCGACACCCCCGGACCGGCGCTGCTGACGGGCGCGGCGGCGGTGGCACCGGTGTGGGAGTGGGAGAACCCTCCCGACGACCTGGACGTCTCCCACAAGGGCAGACGCGGGGTCTCGGGGGCGGACGTCGCGCTGCTGCACGCCGCACGCGGCCACTACGAACACCTCTACCGCAACGCGGGCGGCGTCGCCACGCGTCCCCGCGTCGTCGGCTTCCTGACGGGTGAGGTGACACCGCTGCTGCGCGGTGACTACGACGACGGCACGGGGCGTGAACTGTGCCGCGCCGCGGGCGCGTTGGCGGCGGTGAGCGGCATCTGCGCGTACGACGCCGACGAACAGGGCCTCGCTCAGCGGTACTTCCACCAGGCGCTGCGTCTCGGCAAGGCCTCCGGCGACCGTCTCTTCGGCGGCTACGTCGTCTCCCTGATCGTCAACCAGGCCCTGCACCTCGGGGACAACCGGCGCGCCATCGCCTGCGCCGAAGCGGTGTTACGCACGCCGGGGCCGCACTCCACTCCGGCCCTGGCGACCGACCTCTACGCGATGCAGGCGAAGGCGTACGCGCGCATCGGCGATCGCAGGGGTGCGCACAGCTGCATGCGCAGTGCCGAGACCTGCTCCACCCGCATACGTCCCGAGGAGGAGCCCGAGGAAACCGGCTACGTCCAACCGGGCCTGGTGCAGGTGCGTTTGGCGGAGGCGCTGCTCGTACTCGGGGAGCTGGACCCGGCCCGGCGGTATGCCGAGGAGGCCGCGAGGGCACCCGCTCATGTGCGTGGCCGGGTCAACCGGCTGGTCACGCTCACGGGCGTCGAGTTGCGCACCGGCTCACCGGAACGCGCTGCGGAGACGGCGGCGCGGATGGCCGACGAGGCGCAGGGCATCGAATCACAGCTGCTGCGGCAGCGCATGCGGCACGTGCGGGAGCGGCTGCTGCGGCACCCCGGTGCGCCGGTCGCACAGGCGGCGGAGCTGATCGAGGAAACGTTGCGGGTTCCTCTCTGAAGGGAGGGTGGCCGGGCGGCGCCTCTGTCAGGGAAGCGCCGCGGCGTGCTGGGATGTGCCCAACCTCCGTCAGGAAGGGGGCACATACGTGCGATGGAAGAACCTGGGTGAACACACTGTGTACGAGAACCAGTGGTTACGGGTCAATCTCGCGGACGTGCTGCTGCCGGACGGCCGCCACCTGGATCACTATCTGATCCGGCTGCGGCCGGTGGCCATGGCCACCGCGGTCAACGAGCGCAACGAGGTGCTGATGCTCTGGCGGCACCGCTTCATCACCGACAGCTGGGGATGGGAACTCGCGGCCGGAGTCGTCGAGGACGGCGAGGAACTCGCCGCCGCGGCGGCGCGCGAGATGCTGGAGGAGACGGGCTGGCGGCCCGGGCCGCTGCGTCACCTGATGACCGTCGAGCCCTCCAACGGGCTCACCGACGCGCGGCATCACATCTACTGGTCGGACAGCGCCGCCTACGCGGGCCATCCCGAGGACGACTTCGAGTCGGACAAGCGCGAATGGGTGCCGCTGAAGGAGGCACCGGACCTCATCGCCGCGGGTGAGGTCCCCGCCGCGAACACTGCGGCGGCACTGCTGATGCTGTACCGCCTGCGCTTCGGGTAGCCGGGAAAGGCCGAAGTCCCCGGGCCGGGAGAAGTCCCCGGCCGGGAGAAGCGCCTGGGCCCGGAAGCGTCTGAGCCGGCCGTCCGTCCCGGCCGGGGCCTTCCCCGACGACCGGCCCGAGCACCTCCGGGCGCACGCCGGCCCCCTGGCCCGCGGAGGGCCGGGGGGCCGGGGGGCCGGGGCGGTCCGTGCGGCCGCGGGTCGCGGCGCGCACCGGACGCTACGCGTTCTTCAGGAAGTCCTTGCCGTACTGCGCGATGTGCTGCTCCAGCGCCGTCATCGCCTGCTCCACGTCCGAGCGGGAACCGCCTTCGCGCTGCTCCGAGTAGTAGGCGGCGCCCAGCTTGCGCAGCAGGTCGCTGCCTGTGCGCTGTGCCTGGACCACCTCCATCTTCTCCTTGCCCTGGGCCAGTCCGCGCTGCGCCTGCTCCTTGGCCCTGTCGAGGAAACCCGCCATCGTTCCTGCCTCCTGTGCCTGTGCCTGTGTCGCCGGGAGAAATGCCCGGATTCCCCCCTGTCCTTGCCCGTCCCAACGTATGCGGTGATGAGCCGGTTCCCCGCTCATCCTCAGCCGGTACGCCGAGCGCCACCCGTACGAGCTGCGGCACCTACGGGAGCGTGGGCCGTCCCGAACCGACGGGGCTCTCGCGCCAGATGAGCATCAGGAGTACGTCGCCGCTGCCGGCCGGTGGCCGGCACACCACGTCCGGGTGCGGGGTCCCGGCGCGGGTGCATGGCGACCGTGGCGACCGTGGCGACCGTGGCGGATGTGGCGGTCGTGGAGACGCCGACGGCATTGCCCGCCGCGACGGCACCGGCCAGTCGTCCACGTCGGCGACGGCGACGAAGGCGCGCGGGATGACGCAGTTCAGCGGTCATGCGCAGGGAGCACGGCCGCAGGCCGATACGCATTTCCCCACGGCGACGCGCCGGTCATAACGTGTGCTCATGAGCTCTGGTGACAGCACCGCCGCGCGGAACCCGGCCCGGACCGGACCCGGCTCCGGCGCCCACGGCCCGTACGCACAGCAGGGCCACGGGCGGCTCGGCGCCGTCGGAATGGTCGTCGGCAGCGCCATGTCGCTGCAGTTCGGGTCCGCCGTGGCCGCGACGCTCTTCCCTCGCGCCGGAGCGCTCGGTGTCGTGGCGCTCCGGCTGGTCTTCTCCGCGCTGATCATGCTCGCCGTGTGCAGACCGCGGCTGCGCGGGCACTCCCGCAAGGACTGGGCCGCCGTCACCGGTCTCGGCGTCGCGCTCGGCACCATGAACACGCTGTTCTACCAGGCCATCGACCGCATTCCGCTCGGTGCCGCCGTCACCCTCGAACTGCTGGGCCCGCTCGTGCTGTCCGTCGTGGGCTCCCGGCGCCTGCTGAGTCTGCTGTGGGCCGCGCTGGCACTGGCCGGCGTGTATCTGCTGGGGAGCAGCGGCTTCGGCCGCATCGACTTCGCGGGCGTCGCTTTCGCGCTGGCCGCCGGTGCCATGTGGGTGGCCTACATCCTCTTCAACTCCCGTACGGGCGCCCGCTTCCCGAGAGCCGACGGGCTCGCCCTCGCCATGGGGCTGGCCGCCCTGCTCAGTGCGCCACTGGGTGCCGCGAGCGCCGGCCGCGCGCTGCTGGACCCGGTGACGCTCGGCCTGGGCGCGGCGGTGGCGGTGCTCTCCTCGGGGGTTCCGTACACGCTCGAACTGTTCGCCCTGCGGAGGCTGCCGGCCGCGACCTTCGCGCTGCTGATGAGCCTCATGCCGGTGGCGGCGGCGACGGCGGGCTTCCTGGTGCTCGATCAGCGCCTCGAAGCGCAGGAACTCGTTGCGATCGCCCTGGTCATCGTCGCCAGCATGGGCGCGGTACGAACGCCTCCCGCCGCCCGTTCCAGGGGCGCCGGGCCGCCCGTGCCGTGAGGCCTCCCTGCGCCATAGGGTGGGCCGGTGAGCGAGGGTGAGCGGCCACTGGCCGAGTGGACCGAGGACGGCGTCGAACGCACGGCGCTGTGGCGCTCCGAGAGCGGCACGAAGCCCCCGCGGCACATCCGCGTCGCGGACGACCGCATGACCGCGGACGCCGCCTACAAGCTGGCCTGCGAGGGGACGGCGCTGCTGTGGCGCGGCGACTACCACGGGGCGCGGCAGCTGCTGTCCGCGCTGGGGCGCCGCGTCGACCGGAAGCCGCCGAAGGCCGGAGCGAACCCGCGGGAGACCTTCCACCTGTACAGGCAGGCGCAGTCGCGCCGCGCCCGCGTGCTGGGGATGCTGCTGGTGCCGCTCGACTCCGGGACCGGTGGCGCTGACGGTTACTCCGTACCGCTGCGCCGCGCGCCCGAGGTACGGGAGGCGTGCGCCGAGGCGTACGGAGCACCGGGTGGCGACGCCGGGCACTCCCTCGTGCCGCTGCGCGAGCTGCTGGGCGTCATCGGAGCCCACGAGTGGCGGCAGCGCGGCGTGCCCGTTCCGGCGCTCGGCGGCGACCGCGTGCACCCGGCGTACGGCGTCTTCTCACCGGTGCGCGGCGAGTACGTCGACCTGGCCGCCCGTACCGAACTGCCGCCGGGCGAACTCGCGTTCGACGTCGGCACCGGCTCCGGGGTGCTGGCAGCGGTGCTCGCCCGGCGCGGCCTCGCCCGTGTCGTCGCGACCGACCAGGACGAGCGGGCGCTGGCCTGCGCCCGGGAGAACGCCGAACGGCTGGGTGTGGCACGGCAGGTGAGCGTCGTCGCCGCGGACCTCTTCCCGCCGGGGACCGAGCGGGCTCCGCTCGTCGTGTGCAATCCGCCCTGGCTGCCCGCGAAACCCGTCTCGCCGCTGGAGCACGCTGTCTACGACCCCGGCAGCCGCATGCTTCGCGGCTTCCTCTCCGGGCTGGCGGAGCGCCTCCTCCCGGGCGGTGAGGGGTGGCTGATCCTCTCCGACCTCGCCGAGCGTCTTCAGCTGCGCACGCGCGAGGAGTTGCTCGGCTGGATCGCAGGGGCGGGTCTCGCCGTCGCCGGCCGTGAGGACGCCCGGCCCCGCCACAAGCGCTCCGCCGACCCCTCCGACCCGCTGCATTTCGCCCGCGGTGAGGAGGTCACGTCCCTGTGGCGGCTGAGGCATGCCGGCGGTTGACCGGAATTCCGGCGAAACCCGCCGGTTGACCGGAATTCCGGCGAACCCGCCGCCCCTCGTCAGCCTGCTGCTGCCGCGATGACCTCGTCCAGGACCTCGCGTGTGTAGCGCAGATCGTCTATCGAGCGGTCGATCCGGTCCCGTTCGGCCTCCAACTGCTCGACCAGCCACGGAGTCGCTGTCTCCGCCGGGCCCCCGTCGTGGTCGCGCATGCAGGGAAGGACGCTCGCGATCTTCTCGCCGCTCAGTCCGGCTGCGAGCAACTGCTGGATGAGGATCACCCTGTCGACCGCTGTCTCCGGGTAGTCCCTGTGCCCGCCGGTGGTGCGCTCGGAGAAAAGCATGAGCTTGTGCTCGTAGTAGCGCAGGGAGCGCGGGCTCACGCCCGTACGCCGGGACAACTCGCCGATCTTCATGGATACCCCACCCACGGCCCGGAGTTGAATCTGACATTGATGTCAGATCCTACGGTTCCCGCATGACGAACAGAGCCACGTCCCCTCTCCTCGCCCCCTACTCCTCCGGCAGCCTCTCCCTCCCCAACCGTCTCGTCATGGCCCCCATGACCCGGTACCGCGCGCACGAGGACGGGACACCGCTCCCTGTGGTCGCCCTCCACTACGCGCAGCGTGCGGAGGCCGGGTTGCTCATCACCGAGGGCATCTGGCCGCACCGCCGCGGCCAGAGCGACTGGCGGATCCCGGGGCTGGAGACGGAGTCCCACGTCGCAGGCTGGCGGGCGGTGACCGATGCCGTGCACGCGCGCGGCGGGCGGATCTTCGCACAGCTCATGCACGGCGGACGCCAGGGGCACCCGCGCTCGCGGCTGCTCGGCGACGTCCCGGCCGGGCCGTCCGCCGTACCGGTACCGGGCCCCGTGCACGTCAAGGACGGCAAGGCCGAGGCGCCCGTGCCGCGCGAGATGACGGCGCACGACATCCGTACCGCCATCGACGATCACGTGGCCGCCGCGCGCAACGCTCTGCGGGCGGGCTTCGACGGCGTGGAGATCCACGGCGCCAACAGCTATCTGACCCACCAGTTCCTCGCCGACAACACCAACCTCCGCGACGACGCGTACGGGCGTGACAGGACGCGGTTCGCCGTCGAGCTGGTCACGGCGGTCGCCGAGGTCGTCGGAGCGCACCGGCTCGGGCTCCGACTCTCCCCGGGCAACCCGCAGTTCGGCATGTCGGAGGACGCCCCGGCCCCCGTCTACCGCGCACTGCTCGACGCGCTGAACCCTTTGGGCCTGGCCTACCTCCACCTCACCGACAACGACGACTACCCCGCCCTGGCCGATCTGCGCCCTCGCTGGGACGGCACGCTCATCGCCAACGTCGGCGAGAACCGCGCGCCCACGGACCAGAGCCGGGGAGAACGAGTGATCGCAGAGGGGCAGGCGGACCTGGTCTCCTACGGGCGAGCGTTCCTCGCCCACCCCGACCTGCCCGCGCGCATCGCCGTGAACGATCCGCTCGCCACGCCGATCGACGTGGAGCACCTCTACACGCACGGTGCGCGGGGCTACACCGACTACCCGACGCTCGGAGAGGAGCGCGCGGGCCGGCTCACCTCCACAGCTCCGGCTCCACACTGACCTGCTTCTGCTGAGAGCGCTGGGCGAAGTCGCGTTCAGAATCTCCGACTTCGCCCGGCACACCTGCAACCTGACGGACGGGGATTCGAGGGAGACTGCCCGCCTCCTCCGCACCGCCGGCGACCGGACTCCCCGCTTTCCCTGTACGTTCCCTCCGTACCCGGAGAGAGCGGAGAGGTGAGTCCCCTGTACGGTCCGCGCGTGCTGCTGTGGTGCCTGGCACTCGGCGGCCTCCTCCTGGCCTTCGTCTCCCTGTCGGCGGACCAGCACCCCCTGGCCGTGGTGGGGTTCGTCCTCGTCATCGTCTGCCCGGGTCTGGCCGAGGCGTACACGCAGCGCAGGCGGCGCAGCGACTGGTACCGCCGTGAGTTCGCAACGCGGGAGGAGTTCGTCCGCTCCCTCGACACAGCCGGACTGCGCCGCATCCGCGACGAGAAGGGAACACTCGAAGCGGTCCGCGCCCTGCGCCGCCGGCACCCGAAGCTGCCGTTGAAGGCTGCCGCGGACACCGTCAGAGAGCTCTGAGCCCCGCGCACGAGCCGGTGCACGAGGAGCCGGCCCCTCAACCACCGCCGCTGGACGACCGGACGGGGCACCAAGGAGTCCGTCCGGCGCTTGATGCGCATCCGCGACGCGGCAGTAGAAGGACCGCACCCGGTCCGCATCGGTGCCTTCGTGGGGCGCCGTGCGGACCGGGTGCGGTGGAAATCCCGTGAAGACGAAGGGTGTTCAGCCCTTATTGGTCTCCCGGCGATGGACAGGCCGGTGGGCTGCAGTGCCCCGGCGGAGGGCTCCCAGGGTCCTCTCGTCCGGGGCGTCGAGGGTGTCGATGAGGCGGGAAAGCATCACAGGATCGAACGGGTCACAACTCCGTTGGCTTCGAAGTCGTAGATCTTCTGGTTGATCCGCAGGCCGTCGACAGCGCCGATCCACATGTTGTCGCGCCCCTTGCCCACTGCCGCGGTGAGGATGGTCGGGGCATCGCCGCCGTCGTTCAGCGCGGTTTTGAGCGCCTGGAAGGTGCACCGGCTGCTCACGGTGCAGCCGGTCGAGGTCCCCGCGGCGCCCGAGAGGTACCACCCACCGCTCGTGGCGGCATTCAGGTAGGGACTCCAGGCGTCCACGTTCGCCGCCGGAACGGGATCGGGCACCCACGTCATCGTGGAGTAGTTGACGGCGGGCAGAACGGTGAGGTTCGGATCGATCTCGAACCTGATGTTCGGCATGTTGTTCGGGCCGCCGTAGCTGGCGCTGATGTTCTCACCGGTCTGGAAGACGTAGAAGCCGACCTGGTTCAGGCCCAGTACCGGGTCACCGTAGAAGTCGACCTCGTTGCCGAAGTCGACTTTCTCGCTCGGCGGACTCAGGGTGGTGGAATTGTTCGCCACCTCGATCCCGAGGCTGCCTTTTCCGTAGGGCGGCTTCGAGGTGGAGCCTGTTTTGCCGAACGACCCGTACGGGCCGTTCCTCAATTCGGCAACGGGAGAGCCGATGGTGTTACGGGTGATCACACCCCAGTGCTCCGAGCTGTCGGTGGCGGCGGATGCCGGTCCCGGGACGGCCGAGACAGCGATCGCAGCAAGTGCGGCGACCCCCAAAGCCATTCTTCGTGTCATGCCAGAGCGAGCGTTCACGCTTCCCTCCTCATTCTGGTCGTTGAAGGGCAGGGCATGTGTGTTGTTGCCCTGCAGCCAGAATGGCGGCGTCCGCTGCCGACGGGGTTCGGATGTAACTGCTTCACTCGCAAGAGTGACATATCTGAATTACGAGTTTGAGCCTGCCGTTCAACTCCGTTGCTGTTTCGAATCATTGAGGCGAAGCCGCGTTCGCGCACGCCGTTGGCGGCCGGCGCTGGTTCCTCCCATTTCGAGTGCAGGCCAGATGTCAGCCCACTTTCGTATTTCGAGATGTCAGGCCATCGGTTCCGGTTGATCGGACACTCCTGAAGGCCCGGCAGAGGGGGAAACCGGAGGGCGTGCGCCGGTGCGTATGGGCGCAGTAGATGCTTCCGAAGATTGTCGTATTCACTATCTATGCATCTTTCTGCCCTCATTCACGCCTTGTTGAGTGCTTCTGGCATTCGCTTTCATCGTGGTAAGAGGCAATAGGCAATAACCACGCAACGGGGCAGGGGCGACCACTTTCCGATCGGTATTTCAGCCGTGCACGGGGGGGTTGGAAAGGGTCTGTCCAGGTGTATGGAGCCTGCTGCATGGAATCTCGTCCCGGAGGAGGACAGATATGCCAACGATCACTGCCGTTCAGCCTTCAAAATTGCCTGCGGGGACCACGACCTGGATCGCCGGGTCCGGTTTCACAGGTGCGACCGCCGTGAAGTTCGGCAACACCAATGCAAGTTTCACTGTGTTCAACGACGGAGCCATCAAGGCCACCGTTCCTGCGGGAAGCGGTTCGGTGCTGGTCACGGTCGTGACGCCGAGCGGCACCAGCAACGGCAAAGCATTCTGCTACTCGGGGACACCGGGTGCGACGGTTCAGGCCGTTCAGCCGACATCCGGGCCGGCTGCCGGCGGCACTCCTGTCAGCCTCGTCGGTGTCGGATTCACGGGTGCGACCGATGTGAAGTTCGGCAGCACCAGCGCCCCCATCCTCGCCAATCTGCAGGGAACGGTGATCCAGACCACCGCCCCGGCCGGGACCGGTACGGTGCTGGTGACCGTGGTGACTCCCCTGGGTCCGGGCTGCGGCATTGCCTATGACTACGTGGGCGTACCGGTACCACCGTCAGTCGACTCGGTGGTTCCGGACGAGGGCCCCGCGGGTCAGCAGGTGACGATCTCCGGCAGCGGATTCACCGGTGCGACATCTGTGCAATTCGGCCTGGTGGAAGCCGGATTCGTGTTCGTCGACGACAGCACCATCGCCGCGACCGCGCCCGACGGTGTGGCCGGCTCGGTGGTGGACATCACCGTCACCACACCGAACGGCAGCGACACCCTCGAAGACGCCTACACCTATGTACCGGCAGTCACCTCTGTGGTTCCGAACGAGGGACCCGAGGGTCAAGAGGTGATTGTCTCCGGCTTCGGATTCACCGGAGCAACATCAGTGACGTTCGGGGGAGTGGAAGCCACCTCGTTCATGGTCGCGGACGATGGCACCATCTTCGCGGTCGTGCCCGCGGGCAGCGGCACGGTGGATGTGACCGTGTCCACCCCCAACGGCAATCCGACCCTCCCAGATGCCTTCACGTACGTCGTGGTACCGGAGATCACCCTTGTGGAGCCCTCCACAGGTCCAGCCGTCGGCGGCCAGGACGTGACGATCTCCGGCAGCGGATTCTCCGGTGCAACATCGGTGACTTTCGGGGGAGTTGATGCAACGTCGTTCACCGTCGAGAACGACACGACAATCACCGCGACCACACCCCCGGGTACGGCCTACACGACGGTGGACGTGGAAGTCACCACACCAGGCGGCACCGCAACGGACAGCTACACCTACACCCTCTTCGCCTACGTCACCAACCAGACGGACGCGACGGTGTCGGTGATCGACACCAGCGACGACACCGTCGCCGACACCATCAACGGTGAGAACTTCCAGGGCCCTGCCGGAGTGGCGCTCACCCCGGACGGAACCAAGGCCTACGTCGCCAACAGCAGCGGGGACACGGTGACGGTGATCGACGCCGGCAACAACGTCGTCACCGGAAGCCTCATCACCGTCGGGATCTCCCCGTACGGGGTGGCGATCGCCGGGACCAAGGCCTACGTCCCCAACAGCGCCGACAGCACGGTGTCGGTGATCGATACCGGTACCGACACCGTCGCCGACACCATCAACGGCGAGAACTTCAACACCCCGTTCTGGGTGGCGATCGCCGGGTCCACCGCCTATGTCACCAACGCCGGCAACAGCACGGTGTCGGTGATCGATACCGGCACCGACACCGTCACCACCACCATCAACGGCACGAACTTCAACTCCCCCAGGGAGATTGCGGTCACGCCCGACGGGACCAGGGCCTATGTCGCCAACAACGGCGGAACCACGGTGACGGTGATCGACACCGGTACCGACACCGTCTCCGGCGCCCCCATCGCCGTCGGGACCTCCCCGTACGGGGTGGCGTTCACCCTGGACGGGACCAAGGCCTATGTCACCAACGAAGGCGACAACACGGTGTCGGTGATCGACACCGGTACCGGCACGGTCGCCGACACCATCAGCGACGCCAGCTTCAACCTGCCCAGGGGGGTGGCTGTCACGCCGGACGGAAGCAAGGTCTACGTCGCCAACTACGGGACCGACACGGTCTCGGTGATCGACACCAGCGACAACAGCGTCACCACCACCACCGTCGGGAACAACCCGTTCGGGGCGGCGATCGTGAACGTCTGACCCGGACGTCCGCCGGTCTCATGGCGCACCACCCCTCGTGGGAGGTGCAGAGGACAACGACAGGTCCCGGATGCGGCATTCCTCCGGGACCTGTCGGCGTCGGCGTTCGTGTACACGGACCGCACCCGGTCCGCATCGGTGCCTTCGTGGGGCGCCGTGCGGACCGGGTGCGGTGGAAATCCCGTGAAGACGAAGGGTGTTCAGCCCTTCTTGGTCTCCCAGAAGATCTTGTCGATCTGGGCGATGTAGTCGAGGGCCTTCTGGCCCGTGGCCGGGTCGGTCGAGCCCTTGGCCGTGGAGAGGGCCTTGAGGGTCTCGTTGACCAGCTGGTGCAGGTCCGGGTACTTCTCGAAGTGCGGGGGCTTGAAGTAGTCGCTCCACAGCACCGAGACGTGGTGCTTGGCCAGTTCGGCCCGCTCCTCCTTGATCGTGGTGGCACGAGCGCGGTAGTGCGGGTCGTCGTTGGCCTGGTACTTCTCCTGGATGGCCTTGACCGACTCCGCCTCGATGCGGGCCTGCGCCGGGTCGTAGACACCGCAGGGCAGGTCGCAGTGGGCGCTGACCTTGACCGTGGGCGCGAACAGACGGGAAAGCATAGAGCCGTCCTTCCTCGTGATCGTCTTCTCACCTGTGAGATTACTCCGTAGGGGAGGCCCTTTCGCGTGTGCCCCCGAGCGCTTAGGACAAAAGTCCGGTGTTGGGTGAACGTGAGGACGGGGACGGGGTGAGGCGAACAGATGCCGGAGCGGGCGCGGGTGTCGCGTGGGTACGGACAGCAGAGGAGCGGGACTGTGAGCGGGTTGCTGAAGCGGATCGGGCTCGCGGAGGTCTACAACCCGTCGATGGTGCCGACGCTGCGCCCCGGCGACCGGCTGGTGGTGAAGTACGGCGCCCGCGTACGGCGCGGAGCCGTCGTGCTGCTGCGGCATCCTCTCCAGCACGACCTGCTCATCGTCAAACGGGCCGTGGAGCGCCGTTCGGGTGGCTGGTGGGTGATCGGTGACAATCCGCAGGTGCGCAATGACAGCCGGGAGTTCGGGACCGTCCCGGACGACTTGATGGTGGCGCGTGCCTGGGTGCGGCTGAGGCCCCGCCGGGGGCCTCAGCGCCCTTTGCGGCCCGTACTGCCGTGGGCTCTCTCGGCGGTGCGGCCGCTGGTGGTGCTGCCTGCGGGCCGCTCCGTCAGGGCTTCCGCCGACTCGTCGCCGTCCTTGGCGGCGTTGCTCTCCCGGCTCTCCCGGCTCTCCAGGCGTTTGCGGGCGCGGTAGGCGGCGACGTTGGCGCGGGTCGCGCAGCGGTCGGAGCAGTAGCGGCGGGAGCGGTTGGTGGAGGTGTCCAGGTACGCCTTGCTGCACGGTGCCGCCTGGCAGATCCCGAGCCGTTCCACTCCCAGGTCGGTGAGGTGGAACGCGAGGCCCATGCAGGCCGTGGCCGTGTAGCCGGCTGCCGCGGTGACGGGGTGCTCCGTGAGGTGCATGTGCCAGCGGGGGCGTCCGTCGGCGGCGAGGTCGCCGTGGCCGCTGATCTGAGGGCTGGCGGGGAATTCCATGAGCAGCGCGTTGAGCAGGTCCACGGCGCGCGTCTCGTCGCCCTCGGAGGCGGCACCGAAGACGGCGCGCAGCCGTGTCCGTACGGCTCGCAGCCGTGCCACGTCGGCCTCCGTCGCGCGGCGGGCCATCGTCCGGTTGACGCCGCACAGCTCCCGTACGGACTCGACCGACGTGAGGGTGTCCGTGCCGCGCTCCGGCTCCTCGGTGTTGACCAGGCGGACCGCCAGGTCAGAGTAATGGCTGAGCTCCACTTGTGGTCCTTACGGCCGCGGGCTATCGTCACCGTTGAAGTAATGAGCGGGTTCGGTCAGAGGGTATTACATCCGGGAGGATGGCGTGGCGGACTGCACGGACAACGCGGAGATCGCAGGGGCGGGCCCGGACTGGCGGGCTTGGCAGGAGAGTTGGGACCGGCAGCAGGAGTTCTACCTCCCGGACCGCGAGGAGCGCTTCCGGGTCATGTTCGACATGACCGAGGCCCTGGCCGCTCCCTCCGGCCCCTCGGAGTCGGACGGTGCCGGCGCCCCCGGGCCCGTGGTGCTCGACCTGGCCTGCGGGACGGGCAGCATCTCCCGGCGGCTGCTGCGGCGCTTCCCCGGGGCGCGGTCGACGGGAGTGGACCTCGACCCGGCTCTTCTCATGATCGCGCGCGGCTACTTCGCGGGCGACGAGCGCGTGGAGTTCGTGAGCGCGGACCTGACCGACCCGGAGTGGACCGGCAGGCTTCCGTACCGCTCGTACGACGCGGTGCTCACCGCCACCGCCCTGCACTGGCTGCGCACCGACGAACTCGGCGTGCTCTACCGGCAGATCGCGGACGTGCTCCGCGACGGCGGAGTGTTCATGAACGCCGACCACATGCCGGACGGGACCACGCCCCGCATCAACGAGGCGGCGCACGCTTTCGACAAGGGACGCCGCGAACAGGCCGAGGCGGCGGGGACTCAGGACTGGGTCGCCTGGTGGGACGGCCTGTCCCGGGAGCCCGCGGTGGCCGGCGCCGTCGCCGAGCGCTTCCGCACCATCGGCAACCCGCTCAACGGCGACCACTCCGACGGAGAGGTGCAGTCCCCGGACCGCCACGCCGAACTGCTGCGCGCGGCCGGCTTCTCGGAGGCGCGAGCGGTGTGGAGCTCGCCGCTCGACGCGCTTGTGCTCGGTCTCAAATAGCCATCGGGCGCCCGGAGAAGCCGAACATGCGTGAGGGCGGTACGGGCAGAGCCTGCCCGTACCGCCCTCAGTGAGTTCCCCGGCGTTCCGGCGTCCCGCTGCGACGCCGGATCACGTCCGCCGGATCACGTCCGATGACGGCGCTCTCAGCGGCGGGCGACGCCCTCCGCGCGTGCCGCCGCGGCCACGGCGGCCGTCACGGCGGGAGCGACGCGCTCGTCGAACGGCGAGGGGATGACGCAGTCCGCGCTCAACTCCTCGGAGACGACGGCCGCCAGGGCCTCCGCCGCGGCGAGCTTCATGCCCTCGGTGATGTCGGTGGCGCGAACCTGAAGGGCGCCGGCGAAGACACCCGGGAAGGCGAGCACGTTGTTGATCTGGTTGGGGTAGTCGCTGCGCCCCGTGGCCACGACGGCCGCGTACTTGGACGCGACGTCCGGGTGGATCTCCGGGTTCGGGTTGGCCATGGCGAAGACGAAGGAGTCGTCGGCGAGCGTCGCCACCGCCGCCTCGGGGACCGTTCCGCCGCTGACACCGATGAAGACGTCGGCGCCGTCCATCACCGACTCGAGCGAGCCGGTGCGCCCCTCCTTGTTGGTGAAGCCGGCCAACTCCCGCTTGACGTCGGTGAGATCGTCACGGCCCTGCGAGACGACGCCCTTGCGGTCGCACACGACGACGTCGCCGATGCCGGCCTCCACGAGGATTTTGGCGATCGCGAAACCCGCCGCGCCCGCGCCCGAGATGACCGTACGCAGGTCGCCGAGCGTGCGGTTGGTCAGCCGTGCGGCGTTGCGGAGCGCCGCGAGCGTGACGATGGCCGTGCCGTGCTGGTCGTCGTGGAAGACCGGCACGTCCAGGCGTTCCTTGAGCTTGGCCTCGATCTCGAAGCACCGGGGTGCCGCGATGTCCTCCAGGTTGACGCCTCCGAAGGACGGTGCGAGACGTGCGACGGTCTCCACGATCTCGTCGGTCTCGCGGCAGTCCAGTGCGACCGGGAACGCGTCCACGCCGCCGAACTGCTTGAAGAGAATGGACTTGCCCTCCATCACGGGGAGGGAGGCCTCGGCGCCGATGTCGCCCAGACCCAGCACCGCGCTGCCGTCCGTGACGACGGCCACCACCTGGGACTTCCAGGTGTAGTCCGCGACGAGTTCCGGCTGGCGCGCGATGGCGCTGCAGACCTTGGCGACGCCCGGCGTGTACGCGAGGGACAGCTCCTCCGCGTTGCGGACCGGCACGGTCGCCTGCACAGCCATCTTCCCGCCGCGGTGCAGGGCGAAGGCCGGGTCGATCACGTCCTCGTCCAGGCCGTCCTTCGAATTGACGATCTCCGCTGCCACTTGTCGAACCCCTTTGTAGAAAACCTTCTTGAGAGTGGCCGCTCCCAGGTTGAGGAACGGGCGGGCAACCACGTCCGCCGGCCGCACGGCCCATGGCCCTGGTGGGAGCCCCGGGCGAGGCCCGTTGGGGGCCCCCGGGGCCGCTGGGCCGATGGGGGCGGGTCTCTCCCGGGCCTTGAGGCCCGGAGGGAGATGGAGCGAACGCCGGGCGCGCCGCACACGCGCCCTGGTCCCCGGGTGAGGGGTGTAATCGACCTTTGTACCGGACGAAGCCCGTCGGTTACGACCCGCTTTCCCCAAGGCCGGAAGCAGGCAACCGGACATTAGCCCACAGAACGCCATGGATGTGTCGGTGGTCGGGTATCTCTCGACCGCAACACACCTGCCGGTGAAGGGTCTTCGGCGCAGTCCGCGAATGTGCCCAAGGTCTCCTGCGGGGCCGCCGCCGAACGGAACGCGACACGTCGTACGCGACGCGTGAGTGCCCTGTATGCGGAACCGGGCCTCCGTTATCCGATTTTGACTCGCGAGTCCTCGGTAACCGCTCGAACGGATGGCAGGATTTCCACCATCCATCGGCAGCATCCTCTCGTGGTCACAACACCCGAAGGTGTGTGCCCGACCGGACGCTCCCACATCCGCAGGAGGACCCTGTAATGACCGCACGCAACTTCCGACGCCCGGTGGCCGCGCGCCTCCGGCGTGCTCGCACAGCCGCGCCGATAGCCGTGGCGGTCACCGGCGCCCTGCTGCTGACCGGCTGCGGCGACCAGACGGACTCCGCGGGCGGCGGCGCCGACAAGCAGGGCAGCAAGGCCCCGCTCTTCGACAAGCTGCCGAAGAAGATCCAGAAGGCGGGCGTCATCAAGGTCGGCACGGATGCCGCGTACAAGCCGATGGAGTACAAGGACGGTCAGAAGATCGTCGGTCTCGACCCCGACCTGGCAAACGCGATGGGCGAGCAGCTCGGTGTGCGGTTCGAGTTCACCAACGGCACCTTCGACGGTCTGATCACCTCCATGCAGACCGGCCGCTTCGACATGATCATGTCGTCGATGACGGACACCAAGGACCGGCAGGAGGGCCTGGACGACCAGGGCAAGAAGGTCGGCAAGGGCGTCGACTTCGTCGACTACCTCACCGCCGGCTCCTCGATCCTCGTCAAGAAGGGCAATCCGGAGAAGATCGAGTCGGTCGACCAGCTCTGCGGCAAGAAGGTCGCCACGCAGCGCGGCACCACTTCGCACGAGATCCTCAAGAAGCAGATCGACAAGTGCAAGAAGGACCGCAAGCGGCCGCTGACGATCGAGCCGTTCGACAACGACGACGAGGCCCGCGTCCGGCTGAAGGCCGGCGGCGTCGTCGCCGACATCTCCGACTTCCCCGTCGCGGCCAACGCAGCGAAGAGCGGCGACGACTTCGAGGTCGTCGGCGAGCAGATGGAGTCCGCTCCGTACGGCATGGCCGTCTCCAAGGGCAACGACAAGCTCAGCGGTGCTCTCAAGGAAGCCCTGACGAAGATCATCGAGGACGGCTCCTACGAGAAGGCGCTCAAGAAGTGGGGCGTCGAGGACGGCGGGGTCTCCGAAGCGAAGATCAACAGCGGTACCTGAGCCGCGTCGCGGCCCGCCGGCCGGCCGGTCCACTCGTCACGTGACCGGCCGGCCGTGGCACGGCCACCGCGAACCGGCGCCACGCGGGCGCCTCCCGGCAGCGATGCCAGCGAGTCCGCGCCCGCTCCTCGTCTAGGCGCCCAGTGATTCCCCCGGCTACCGCTGGGAAGCGCCCCCACCCGGCCACCACTGGGTGAAGCCCCCGGCCCCCGCCCGGGGGAGAGTGCCCCCAGTCCACCGACCGACAGGCAGTACATCCATGACCGCTCCTCCCGACAAGGGGCCCAGCGACGCTCCCCCAGCCACCGCTGGCCGGGGCCCCCGACCGACCGCCGGCACGGCACCCGAGGCGATCAAGGCGATACCCGTGCGGCACTACGGCCGCTACGTCTCCGCCGCCGTCGTCATCGTGCTTCTCCTCCTCGTCGTCAAGGCGTTCGCGGAGGCGGACCTGACCTGGGGCTCGGTCGGCAGCTTCTTCTTCAACGACCAGATCATGGAGGGCGTCAAGAACACCCTCGTGGTCAGCGTGCTGTCCATGATCATGGGTCTGGTGCTCGGCATCGTCCTGGCAGTTATGCGGATGTCGAAGAACCCGGTCACCAACTCGGTGGCGTGGGGCTACATCTGGTTCTTCCGCGGCACCCCCGTCTACGTGCAGCTGCTGCTGTGGTTCAACCTGGCGCTGATCTTCCCCGTCCTCAACCTCGGCCCGATCTACAAGGACGAGATGACGGACGTCATGACGCCGTTCATGGCAGCCCTGCTGGGCCTCGGCCTGAACGAGGCGGCGTACATGGCGGAGATCTGCCGTGCCGGCATCCAGTCCGTCGACGAGGGGCAGACCGAGGCCTCGCAGGCGCTCGGCATGACCAACGGGCAGAACATGCGCCGGATCGTGCTGCCGCAGGCGATGCGGGTCATCGTGCCGCCGACCGGCAACGAGTTCATCAACCTGCTGAAGACCTCCGCCCTGTGCGCCGTCGTGCAGTACGAGGAGGTGCTGCGCAAGTCGCAGAACATCGGCAACAACTCGGGCGCGGTGGTGGAGATGCTCTTCGTCGCCACCATCTGGTTCCTCGTCATCACGACCGTCTTCAGCATCGGGCAGTTCTATCTGGAGCGGCACTACGCACGGGGCTCGTCGCGGCAGCTGCCCGCGACCCCGTGGCAGCGGGCACGGCAGCTGGTGTTCACCTTCAGCCGTGGTACGGGATCGGGCTCGGGAGCGGGAGGCGCCGCATGAACGCGATGGTGAAGGCCGAGGCCGTACACAAGTCCTTCGGACCGGTCGAAGTGCTCAAGGGCATCGACCTGGAGGTCGCGCCGCGCGAGGTGTTCTGCATCGTCGGCCCCTCGGGGTCGGGCAAGTCGACCTTCCTGCGCTGCATCAACCACCTTGAGAAGATCAACGCGGGACGGCTGTACGTCGACGGCACGCTCGTCGGCTACCGCGAGCACGGCAACAAGCTCTACGAGCTGCGGGACCGCGAAGTCGCCGCGCAGCGCCGCGACATCGGCATGGTCTTCCAGCGCTTCAACCTCTTCCCGCACATGACCGCGGTGGAGAACGTGATGGAGGCGCCGGTCCAGGTGAAGGGGGAGAGCAAGGCGAAGGCGCAGGAACGCGCACGCGCCCTTCTCGACCGCGTGGGCCTCGCCGACAAGACCCACAGGTACCCCGCACAGCTCTCCGGCGGACAGCAGCAGCGCGTCGCCATCGCTCGCGCGCTGGCGATGGAGCCCAAGCTGATGCTCTTCGACGAGCCGACCTCGGCGCTCGACCCGGAGCTGGTCGGAGAGGTGCTGGACGTGATGCGCGACCTCGCCGAGGACGGCATGACGATGATCGTCGTCACGCACGAGATGGGCTTCGCGCGCGAGGTCGGCGACTCGCTGGTCTTCATGGACGACGGGGTGGTCGTGGAGTCGGGACGCCCCCGGGACGTTCTCGGCGACCCGCAGCACGAGCGGACGAAATCCTTCCTCTCCAAGGTGCTGTGAGGCGCCGGCGCGTTCAACGCGTCCGTGAGATCTGTCGCTTCGGCGGGGCGGGGGGTGGCTGGTCAGCCCCCCGCGCGAGTAGCGTCCGGATCATGTTTGCTGCATACGCCGCACGAATCGACAAGGACCGGCCGCTGGACGGACTGGAACTGGGTGACCGTCCCGAACCGGTGGTTCCGGACGGTTGGACGACCGTCGACGTCAAGGCGGCGTCGCTCAACCACCACGACCTGTGGTCCCTGCGGGGCGTCGGGCTCGGCGAGGAGTTGCTGCCGATGACCCTGGGGTGCGACGGCGCGGGCATCGACGCCGACGGCAACGAAGTCGTCCTGCACTCGGTCATCGGTGCGACCGGCCACGGCGTCGGCCCGAACGAGAAGCGGACCCTGCTGACGGAGAAGTACCAGGGCACGTTCGCCGAACGCGTCGCCGTGCCCAGGTGGAACGTGCTGCCCAAGCCGAAGGAGCTCTCCTTCGAGGAGGCGGCCTGCCTGCCGACGGCGTGGCTGACCGCGTACCGCATGCTCTTCACCAACGCGGGCGTCCGGCCCGGTGACAGCGTGCTCGTGCAGGGCGCGGGCGGCGGCGTCGCGACGGCCGCGATCGTGCTGGGCGCCGCGGCCGGGCTGCGGGTCTTCGCCACCAGCCGGGACGAGGCCAAGCGCAAGCGTGCCGTCGAACTCGGCGCGGAGGCCGCCGTGGAGACCGGCGCACGGCTGCCCCAGCGTGTCGACGCCGTGCTGGAGACCGTGGGCGCCGCCACCTGGTCCCACTCGCTGAAGTCCCTCAAGCCGGGCGGAACAGTCGTCATCTCGGGCGCCACGAGCGGACCCAACCCGCCCGCCACGGAGCTCAACCGGATCTTCTTCCTCGAACTGAAGGTCGTCGGTTCGACGATGGGCAGCAAGGAGGAGCTGGCCTCGCTGCTGGACTTCTGCGCCGCGAAGGGCGTACGCCCCGTCATCGACTCGACGCTGCCGCTGGACCGGGCCCGCGAGGGTTTCGCGAAGATGGCCGAGGGCGAGCTGTTCGGCAAGGTCGTGCTGACGGTCTGACCGGCCGGGCCGGGCAGGGTTCCGCTTCGCGCGGCGCCCGTTCCGCCGCGTGGCGTGCGGGCGGCTGCTCGGCTCCCCGCGGGACCGTGTCACGGCCACCGCCCGCCTGCTGACGGGCCGTGCCTCAGCACAGGCAACAGCGCGCGGTCACCCCGAGCGGCATCCGTACCGCTTCGGGGTGACCGTTTCTCTGTTGCGGGCCCGCACGAAAGAAGACGATCGAGCTGCCCGACCCGCTGGGGTTCGAGCTGGACACCGGGCAGTTCTGAGGCCCGGCCGGCGGCCGGGTCCCATCGGTTCAGCCACCGCCGTCCCGTTCCACGTGGCCTTCGGGGTCGCGCAGCAGGGCGACCATGTGGGCCGCCCCGGCCGAGAGGTGACGGCGCGCCTCGCGCAGCTGCTGCTCGGTCACGCCGTGATCGCGCGCCGCGTCCCGCACGTCGTCCCGGAAGTGGTCGAGGAGGCGTTCCAGCTCCCGTCCGGGGTCGTCGCTCGGGGTCTCCTCTTCCTTCGCCCATGCGGGTCCGGGCGTCCCGGCGCCGGCGGACGGCTCCTGCCGCAGGTTGGGGAACCAGGCCGTGGTGTGCTCCGTGATGCGGCCCAAGTTGCCCATTTCACGGGCAAGTTCGGACATGCCGTCGCGCACGGCGCCCGGCCAGTCACCGGACTTCGCCCGTGACTGGACCTGCTCCTGCACCTGCCGGGCGATGCGCTGCACCTCCTCCACGGCGGCTGCGCGCGCCTGGGCCTCCTTCGCCTGCCGTTTGGCCTGCTGGGTCTCCCTCTTGGCGCGGCGGGCCTGTTCCTTCCACTCCTCCTTGGCCCGCTTCATCTCCTCCTTGGCCTGCTGCCAGGCCTCCTTCTCGGTCATGCCCGGCCAGGCACCCGAGGGCATGCCCGTTCCGTCCGTACGGGTGCGGCGGGCCTGTTCGCGCATCTCGCGCCGCAGGTCGCGGGCGGAGCCGCTGACGTCCTCGCGGATGTCGGCTGCCAGGGAGGTCAGGGATTCGCTGATCTCGACCTCCAGCTCCGCCAACTCATCCTCGCGGTCGGCCAGTTCGGCACGGCCTGCCTTGGTGATCGAGTAGACCTTGCGGCCGCCGCCCTCGGTGGCGTGACTGACCAGGCCCTCGCCCTCCAGCTTGGCAAGGCGCGGGTAGACGGTGCCGGCCGACGGCGCGTACAGGCCCTGGAAGCGCTCCTCCAGCAGCCGGATCACCTCGTAGCCGTGGCGCGGCGCCTCGTCGAGGAGCTTGAGCAGGTACAGGCGCAGTCGGCCGTGAGCGAAGACGGGAGGCATGTCAGACGTCCTTGCTGAGGAGGAGGTCCTCGTCGTCGTGGAGGGGTGCCGCGCGCCGCAGAAGGGCGATGGAGCCCGAGACGCTGCTGGCCCGCAGCCGGCCGCCGCCGGTGCCGAGCCTGCCCTTCACCTTCTTCGCGCCCCACTGCCCCTCGACCTGCAGTTCGTCGAAGGCGCTGGAGACGCCGCCGCTCGCGGTGCTCACCTCCACGGTGGCGTCCACGGGGTCCGACAGCCGGAGGGCGACCTCGCCGGAGACCGTGCCCAGCGCGATGTCCGTCTCCGCGTTGCCACCGGCGGTGTCCAGGTCGAGGATCATGGAGCCGCTGACCGAGTCGGCCCTGACGGCGGGGCGGCCGTCGATGACTGTCAGGTCGCCGGAGACGGAGTTGAAGCCGACGCTTCCGGTGAGGCCCTGGGTCTCGACGTTGCCGGAGACGGTCTCGGCGCGGACCGGTCCGCCGATCCCGACGAGGGTGGTGTCGCCACTGACTCCGCGCACGTCCGTACGGCCCGTGACGCCGGAGACGAAGGCGCTCGCTCCGACGACGCCGACGGAGAGCCTTGCCTGTGCTGGCACGGAGACCGAGACGACCGCGTGGCGGTTCCATCCCTTGCGGTCCAGCCACTTGAGGAAGCCCTGCCAGGGCACGTCTTCGTAGGCGACGACCAGTGAGCCGCCCTTGCGCGTCACGGTGAGCGGTGGGCCCTCCACCTCTCCGATCTCGACGCGGGCGCCGGGCTCGCCGGTGCCGACGATGTTGACGCTGCCGCCCACGATGCGTACCTGGAGCGATTCGATGGGCTCGTCGATCCGGAGGGTCTGCGGCTCGGAGATCGACCAAGAGGAGCGTTCGGCGGGCACGGCGGCCTCCCGGGTAGGCGTACGGCGGCGGTGAGCGCGAACGACGCCGCGGCCCGTCACCGGAGGCAACGGCAGACAGCGACATATCGCGTTCACCGAGGAACACGATATGTCGTGTGTGGGCCGGGAGGCAAGCACGCGTGCGCACGAGCTCCGCCCCGCCTGCCGTCAGGGTGCCCGGTCGCTTCCGGGACGGGGTCACCGGGGCCCGCCGGCCTCCCGGGCGGCCTGTTCGCGGAGGGAGGCGACCGTCATGCCGGGGGCGAGACGGCCCTCGGAAGGACGCAGGGCGATCAACGCGGCCCTTCCCGCCCGGCAGTTGACGAGAGCGCGCTCCAGGGCCGAAGCGAACTCCTCGGTGGCGCAGACCGTTTCGCCGTGGGCGCCGAACGCACGGGCGTACGCGGCGAAGTCCGGATTGACCAGGTCGGTACCGCTGACCCGCCCGGGGTGGGCGAGTTCCTGGTGCTTGCGGATCGTCCCGTAGGTGCCGTTGTCGACGACGACGATCAGCGGTGCCGCCCCCTCGGCGAGGCCGGTGGAGAGCTCCTGGCCGTTCATCAGGAAGCAGCCGTCGCCCGCGAAGGTGACGACCTGACGTCCGGGCATCGTGACGGCGGCGGCCACGCCCGCGGGGAGGCCGTATCCCATCGAGCCGTTGCGGGGGGCGAGTTGGCGCATGCCGTCCCGGTAGGTGAGGAAACGCTGCGCCCAGAGCGCGTAGTTGCCGGCGCCGAACGTGACGACGGCGTCCGCGTCGAGCCGCGCGTCGAGCGTCGCGAACACGGCCCCGAGATCGAGGGGTTCGGGGTCGTGCAGCGGGCGGCGGAACTCCATATGCGCGGCGCGGTCCGCCCGGGTGGTCTCTGCCCAGGCGACGGGCCCGGCGGGCCGGAGCCCCGCGACGGCCCTGGCGAACGCGGCCGGTGAGGCGAGGACTGTGAGGTCGCAGCGGTGCCAGGCGCCGGGCGGCGGCCAGTCTGGAAGCACATGCACGATCCGCCGGGAGACACCAGGTTCCGGTTCCTCCGGCCGGTCCAGCCGCGTGTAGCCGTCGGTGGTGACGTCGCCGGGGGCGGCGCCGACACAGATCAGCAGGTCGGCCGAGCCGAGCCGTTCGGCGAGTGCGGTGGAGCGTCCGTAGCCCAGATTCCCCGCGAAGATGTCGCTGTCCCCGGGAATCAGGTCCTGGCAGCGGAAGTCGACGGCCACCGGCAGCGACCACGCCTCGGCCCAGGCCCGCACGTCCCTGCGTGCGTCCTCGGTCCACCGGCTGCCGCCCAGCACCACGAGCGGACGGACGGCCTGCGCCAACAGCGCTTCCAGCGAGTCGAGTTGATCCGGGGAGACCGCGCCTTCGGGCACCGGGAGCGGTTGTGCGTCCGCCACGTACGCCGTGTCGGTGAGCATGTCCTCCGGCAGCCCGACGACCACCGGCCCGGGTCTGCCGCCCGCCGCGACGGCGAAGGCACGGGCCGTGATCTCCGGGAGGCGCGCCGCCTCGTCGGCCGTCTCCACGAGCTTGGCGTGCGCGCCGAACGTGCCGCGCAGATCGAACTCCTGGAATCCGGCGCGGCCGGTATGGCCGCGCGGCACCAGGCCGACGAAGAGGACCAGGGGCGTCGCGTCCTGGTCGGCGGTGTGCAGTGCCACCAGTGCGTTGGCCGCGCCGGGGCCGCGGGTGGTGAAGCAGACGCCGGGCCGGCCGGTGAGCTTGCCCGTGGCCTCGGCCATGTACGCGGCGCCGCCTTCCTGGCGGCACACGACCATCCGCACGGAGGAGTCGTGCAGTGCGTCCAGGACCTCGAGATAGCTCTCGCCCGGCACCCCGAAGACCGTTCCGACGCCGTGCGCCGCGAGCTGGTCGACGAGTATCCGCCCGCCGGTGCGCGGGAGTTGTTCTTCCTGCTGCATCTGTTCCTGCTGCTGTTGTCCCTGTGTCACGCGATGGCCTTCGACGTCTCGTGCTGCTTGCTCGGGTCGTGGCCCAGACGCCGCTCCAGCTGCGGACCGGCGAGATACGAGCCGACCGCGGTGCACGCGGCGATGAGGATCAGCAGCAGCGCCGCGCTCCACGAGGTGCCGCCGGACAGCCCCAGCAGCGAGGCGGCCGCCAGCGGGACGAAGCCGGACAGCACGCCCGCCAGGTTGTACGACATGGCGACGGCGCTGTAGCGGAAGTTCTCGGGGAACATCCCGGAGACGACGGCACCGATCGGGGCGTACGGGATGGATATGGCGCCGATGCCCAGCGCGACACCGAGCACGACGAGCGGTGTGCTCTTCGTGTCGACGAGCCAGAACGTGGGGAAGGCCGCGAGCACGGAGACGATGCCGCCCACCACGCACACCTTCCACGGGCCCACCCGGTTGGCGATCCGGCCGCCCGCCACGAGCACGCCGATCTCGACGACCGCACCGACGAGCGTCGCGTTGAGCATCACCGACTTGTCCAAACCGAGCTGTTCGGTGCCGTAGGAGATGATGAAGGTCGTCAGCAGGAAGAAGCCGCCGATGCCGAGGAACGCGGCGGCGATCCCGATGAGGATGCGTCCCCAGGTGCGGCGGAAGGCCTCGACCAGGGGGGCGGGCGGCGGTCCGTTCTTCTCGCTCTCGGCCATCATCGCCCGGAAGACGGGGGACTCCTCGATCCGCAGCCGCATGTACAGGGCGACGAAGAGCAGCACGAAGGCGAACAGGAACGGTATCCGCCAGCCCCAGGAGTAGAACGCCGCGTCGGGCAGCATCCCCACCAGCGCGAAGGCGCCGCTGGAGAGCAACGTGCCGACAGGGGAGCCGAGTTGGGGGACCGCGGAGTAACTGCCGTGCTTCTCGCGGGGAGTGTGCTCCAACGTCAGCAGCATCGCGCCGCTCCACTCGCCGCCCACGGAGATGCCCTGCAGGAACCGGAGCGTCGCCAGCAGCGCCGGCGCCCAGATCCCGATGGTGCCGTAGCCGGGCAGCAGCCCGATGCAGCCGGTCGTGACGCCCATCAGCACGACGGTCATGATCAGGGCCGTGCGCCGCCCGTACCGGTCTCCGATGTGCCCGAATATGGCGGCGCCGACAGGCCGGGCGACGAAGCCGACCGCGAAGGTGATGAACGAGGCGATCGTGCCGACGGCCGGATCGAGGCTCGGGAAGAAGAGCTTGTTGAAGACGAGGGCCGCGGCGGTGCCGTAGAGGAAGTAGTCGTACCACTCGAGCGCGGTGCCGATGAAGGCGGCCGACAGCAGCCGCTTGATGTCGGCGGTGCTCGCGGTCCTCCCGGCAGGTGCGGTCTGTGCGGACGGGGAGGGAGACGGGGACGGGGGAGGGGGAGGTGAGGTGCTCATGCGGTCTCCTCGGGGACGGTGACCAGACAGTGCGGATCGTGGGCGGCGTCACCGCCGACGGCGGTGGCGAGGACGCTGATGGCGCCGATGCGGTCGGCGTCCGTCTTGAGGGGGTCGGCGTCGAGCACGGCGAAGTCGGCGAGCATGCCGGGCCGCAGCCGGCCCTTGGTGCCCGCGGCGCCCGTGGCGCGGGCCGACCCGACCGTCCAGGCACGCAGCGCGCTCTCGGCGTGCACACGTTCGTCCGGGCCGAAGGGCGCGCCCGAATCGGTCAGCCGGCGCACCATGGCCTCGATGGCGGGCAGCGGCGCACCGGGGGCTACGGGCCGGTCGGAGGACCCGGGAACGCTCAGGCCGAGGTCGAGGAACGAGCGGAGCCGGTACGTCCAACCGGTGCGTTCCGGGCCGAGGTTGGCGGCCATCGCGTCGCCGAAGGCCGCGAGGAAGTTGTGCTGCGGCACGGGTACGACGCCGAGTTCGGCGAAGCGGCGCAGCTGCTCGGGCCGGACGATCCCGGCGTGCTCGATGCGGTGGATCACGTCGGGGCGGGGATGTTCGCGCTGTGCGCGCTCGTAGGTGTCGAGGGCCAGATCGACGGCACGGTCGCCGATCGCGTGCGCGGCGACGCTCCAGCCGGCGCGGTGCGCGGCCAGTACGAGGCCGGTCATCGAGCCGGGGTCCTCCTGGAAGTAGCCCGTCTGCCGCTCGTCGCCGGCGCCCGGGGCGTGGCCGCAGCCGCAGAAGGGTTCCGTGACGGCCGCGGTACGGCCCAGGAGCGAGCCGTCCAGGAAGATCTTCACCGGGCCGATGGACAGCCGGTCGTCTCCGAGGCCGGTGCGCAGCCCGAGGTCGAGTCCCCTCGTGATGCCGTCGCCCGGGTGTGCCCCGGCCAGCGGGTGCAGCACGTCGGAGGCGATCATCAACTGGGCGCGCGCGTTCAGTCTCCCGGTGTCCAGGGCGAGTTGGTAGGCGGCCAGTTCCACGGGCGTCTGCCCGATCCAGCCGCCGCCGATGCCCGCCTCGGTGAAGCTGGTGATGCCTTCGGCGAGGTAGCGGCGGGTCGCGGCCTGGACGGCGTCGGCGACGGTCTCGACCGGGTACGGAAGCACCTGGTCCTGCGCGAGCTGTTGCGCGGTCTCCTCCAGGAGGCCGTCGGGACGGCCGTCCGCGTCGCGGGAGACGACCCCGCCGACGGGTGCCTCGAATCCGGGGTCCAGCGCCCCGGCGCGCCGCAGCACTTCGGTGCTGACGTAACACAGGTGCCCCGAGTTGTGCTTGAGCCATACGGGGCGCCCTCCGGCCGCCCGGTCGAGGGCCTCGCGGTGGGGGCGGCCGCCGGTCCTGTGGTGGTCGAGGCCGGCGCCGAGGACCCAGGCGCCCTCGGGCAGGGTCCGCGCGTGGCGGCCGACCGCGGCGTAGACCTCGTCCAGCGAGCGGGCGGTGGACAGGTCGAGCTGGGAGAGCGTGAGCCCGTACCAGGCGGTGTGGCAGTGGGCGTCGTTGAACCCGGGCACCACGGTGGCGCCGCCGGCCTCCAGTACGCGGTGGGCGCGCAGCCCCTCGATCTCCTCGTCCAGGCCGACGACGCGGCCGTGCAGCACGCCCATGTTCCGCGCCGCGGGGCGGTCCTCGTCCAGGGTGACGATGTTCGCGTCCCGGACGATCAGATCAAGTCGCATGCGTGGGTGCTCCGTACTCCTCTTCTCGGTTCTCCCGCCCCCGTACCGGGGGTCTGCGCCGGGGGGTCTCGGGCCCGCCCGACGGCCGGGCCGTGGTGCGTTCAGGCCAGATGGTGCAGCTGGGCCAGGGGGACTGCGGTGGCGGCTTCCGTCGCGGCGGGTTCGCCGTCGACGAGGACGGGCCCCGCGGAGCGGGGCACTTCGACACGTGGCGTCGCCGTGTTGTGCAGCATGTCGGCGCGCGAGAGGCCGCGGCTGTTCCGCACGGACGCGTAACGCAGCCCGCCCGGAAGGGAGTTGCGCGCGCTCCTGTCCTCCAGGGCCTCCGTGCCGACGAAGACCCGTGCGAGCTGTGAGGCCGCGTCGCCGAGCGCGCCGTAGTACGGGCGGTACGTGCGGGGCTGGGTCAGCCGCGTCGAGCCGGAACCCGATCCGGTGTTGCCCCACGCCACGAAGCCGCTCTTGATGACGAGTTCGGGCTTGGTGCCGAACCAGGCCGGATGCCAGAGCACGATGTCCGCGAGCTGTCCGGGTGCCACGCTGCCGACCTCGTGCGAAATGCCGTGCGCCACCGCCGGGTTGAGCGTGATCTTCGCCAGGTAGCGCAGCACCCGTTCGTTCGCGCGGTGTCCGGCGCCGCTCTCCCCGCAGCGCGCGGCCTGGAGATGGGCGAGCTGCCATGTGCGGCGCACGGTCTCGGCGATCCTGCCCATGCCCATCGAGTCGGAGTTGACGATGCTGATCGCGCCGAGGTCGTGGAGCGAGTTCTCGGCGGCGATGGCGTGAGCCCGTATGCGCCCCTTGGAGATCTCCACGTCGCTCTCGATGTGGTGGTTCTGCCGGTGGACGGTCATCGTCATCGGGAAGAGTTCGTCGACGGTGTTGACCGTGTAGGGAACGGTCGGAGTCGTCGAGGAGGGCAGGATGTTCGCCTCGGAGAGGATCTCCAGCAGATCGGGGTGACCGCCTCCGCCCTCCACGTGGTACGCGTGCACGGTGCGTCCGCGCGTCGCCCCGATGGTGTCGCGCAGATAACCGGACTCGTTCATCGAGTCGGTGTGCAGGGCCACCGGCAGATCGGCCTGCTCGGCCGCGCCGAGGCAGGTGTCGACGATGCGCGGAGTCGCCCCGAAATCCTCGTGGATCTTGAAGCCGCCGGCGCCCGCCAGCACGATCTCGTCCAGCAGCGTGCGCGAACTCGACGAACCCCGCGCCAGGAACGCCACGTTGAGCGGCGTGCCACGCCAGGCGCTCATCAGCGTGTGCAGGTTCCGGGCCGGATTGCAGCCGATCTCCCACATGCCGCCCAGGCCCATGCCGACGACCGTCGTCACGCCCGCCGACAGCGCCGCGGGTGCGATCTCCGGTGAGGAGAGGTGCACATGGCTGTCGACGATGCCAGGCGTGGCCAGCAGCCCTTCGCCGGGGACCATCGAGGTGTGGGAGTCCACGGCGAAGCCGTCGGAGGCGGCACCCGTGGTGTTGTGGCCGCCCGCGCCGCCGACCGACACGACGCGCCCGTCCTTCACGCCGATGTCCGTCTTGCGCACGCCGAGCCGGGGGTCGAGCAGCACCACGTTGGTGATGATCATGTCGAGTGCCGAGTCGCGGTCCGAGCGCGGCGAGGCGAGCAGCCCGTCGCGCACGGTCTTGCCGCAGCCGCCGAGCAGTTCGTCGCCCGGGGTGCCGTCGTCCGTCTCGACCTCGACCCACAGGCCCGTGTCGCCGAGCCGTATCCGGTCGCCCGTCGTCGGGCCGTAGAGCGCGTTGTAGGTGCGCCGCTCGACGTGGGTGCTCATGGACGTGCCTCCACCAGTTCGACTTCCCGCTCGCCGCCGGGTTCGAAGACGAGCGCGGTGCCCGCGGGGATGTCCAGCCGCATGCCGGAGGCCGCCTCGCGGTCGAAGTGCAGTGCCTCGTTGGTCTCGTCGAGCGGATAGTGCGAGGAGACGTACACGGCGCGGTCGCCCGTGTTCCGCACGGTCAGCCGCAGCGTCCGCCGCCCCTCGTTGATCCGTACGGGCTCGGGCGCCGTACGGACGGCACCCGGGGCCTCGGCCCGGCCCGCGTCCGTGCTCCCGTCGCTCGCGGGCGGCCGGATCGGGGCGTCGACGGCGACCAGGGCGGTGCCGCTCGGGAAGAGCGCCTCGACCTGGACGGTGGGCACCATCGCGGCGACCCCCTCCATCACGTCGTCCTCGGTGAGGACCGCACGCCCGGCCGCGATCACCTCGTCCATGGCCATCCCGTCCCACGCCGCCTCCAGGACCTCGTCGCAGATGAGGGCGATGGCCTCGGGGGCGTTGAGGCGGCGGCCGCGGGCGCGGCGCCGGCGCGCGAGTTCCGCGACGGTGAACAGCTGGAGCCGTTCCTTCTCGCGAGGGGTCAGATGCACTGTCGGAGCCTCCGGGATCGACCGGGCGGTCGGGGGACGCGAGCGATCGACCCAGGATTGCTTGCGGTGCGCGGAAGACCAACGTTGAAGTATCGCGGACCTGAGCGTCACAATTGTGCATGTGCACAGTCAGCCGGACCCGTCGGCCGCCGCCCCGCATCCCCGCGCGGCCGAACTCGCCGTGGAGTGCCTCACGAGCATCGACAGCCTGCTGGGCGACTGGCTGGAGACCGTACGGCCGCTGCGCGAGAACTACGCCGACTCCGTCCCCGACGACGACTTCCGCGAGACCGCGGTCCAGGCGTTCGAACTGCTGCTGCGCACCGTCGCCGAACTGCCCGTGCCCGCGCAGCTCGCCGGGATCTCCGAGCGCATCGGCGAGCGGCGGGCCCGCCAGGGCGTACCCCTCGACTCGCTTCTCGCCGCGGCCCGTCTGGACTTCCGGGTCGTGTGGGCCGCGCTCGTCGCCCGCGCCGACGACGAGGACAAGGTGCTGCTCGTCGCCTCCGCCTACCACGTCTGGGAGGCGGTGGAGGCGCACGTCACCGGCATCATGACGGCCTACCAGCGCACGGTGCTGGAGATGGGGCGGCAGCGCGAGGACGAGCGGCGGCTGTGGTTCGACCGGCTCCTGGAGAGCGGAGGCCGCAACCCCACCGTGGTCCGCGACGCCGGCCTGGCACTCGGCTTCGTGCCCGCCGGCCGATTCCTGTGTGCCGCAGCGCCCCCGGGGCCCGGGCCGGGCGAGGGCCTGCACGGCGCGGCCGCCGCGCTGCGCTCCGCCGGTGCCACGCTCCAGCGGCAGACGGTCTCCTCGGCGGCGCTGCTGGTCGTCCAACTGGGGCCGCGCGTCACCGAGGAGACCGTGCTCGCGGGGCTGGAGCGCGTGCCGTGCGGGGTCTCACCCGTGGCGGACGGCCTCGCATCCGTGCCCCGGGCGGTCGAGTTGGCCACCGCCGCGGTGCGGGCGCTGCCCGACTCGGCGCCGGGGCCGCTGCGCCTGGCCGACGCGTGGCTGGACGTACTGGTCAACCGGGCCGGCCACTTCGCCGCACACCTGGCGGACGACGTGCTCGGCGGCCTGACGGGCGACGCGGCGCCGCCCGCCGAGACGGAACGGCTGCTGCACACCGTCCGGGTGCACCTGGCCGGAAGCGGCTCCATCGCGGAGACCGCGAGGGCGCTCTACTGCCACCGCAACACCGTCCAGCAGCGCTTCACCCGCCTCTGCGAGCTGACCGGACGCGACATCCGCCGCCCCGAGGACGCGGCGCTCCTGGCGCTCGCGCTGCGGGCACGGGAGAACGGGGAGAGGTAGCGAGGGGCGAGAGGGGGCCGGGAGGGGTGCCGGGGCTCAGCCGTGTGCGTGTGCTCAGTCGTCGTCCTCGTCCTCGTCGTCGAGTCGCGCCAGCCACGTCGCCAGACGCTCGACGGGGATCTCGAAGTCCGGGTTGAGGTCCACGAAGGTCCGCAGCTGGTCCGCCAGCCACTCGAAGGTGAACTCCTCCTCCCCGCGCCTGCTGCTCAGCTCTTCGATGCCGCGGTCGGTGAAGTACAAGGAGCGCTCCTGGAAACGGGGGACGGTGCGGCCCCAAGATTATCGGCGGCAGACCGTCCGCCCGCGCGACGGGCAGATCCAGCGTGGAGACGGGCAGAACCAGCTGGAGACGGGCAGAACCAGCATGGAGGGGGACCTGTGGAACGGGGCATCCAGGAGATCGAACTGCCGGGCGGCGAGAAGGTCCTCGCGTCCGTCCGTGTCCTGCAGCCGGGGCGGCTGCCCGGCCCGGACGGTGCGGCAGTGGAGTCCGAGTTCGAGGACATGGCGGCACCGGACCGCCTCGGCGGAAGGGTCGAACGGCTCAACGAACTTGTCAGCGGGGTCGGTTCGACCGTGCTGGAGGCCGCACGGTCCGCCCGCCCGGACGAGGTGAGCGCCACGTTCGGCATCGAGGTCATGGCCAAACCGGGCAGGGCCGTCGCCGTGCTCGCCGATGGCGAGGTGAAGGGCGCGATCTCCGTGACCCTCACATGGAAGCGGCCCGAACACCACGGAGAAGAGGGGGCAGATTCCCAGGCGCAAGGACAGTAATCTTGTCCCCCATACGCCTCAGGCAGGAGGAACCGGGGGACGGGGGTGGCGATGGTCGGCGTCTTCAGCGGCCGGGCCGGGACATGGGCTGACCGGCTGCCGGGCAGGGGAGCACGAACCGGTCTGCTGCCGTGCGCCATGCGTGTCTCGTGAGCGCCGTCGGGAGCGCCGTGCGCTCAGCTGTCGTACGGATTGGTGCACCCGGCGAAGGGTATGCCGTCGAAGACGACGGCCCGCGTGGGGAGTTCTGGGGCAGTGGCTTCTTCATCGCACCGGGCTGGCTTCTGACGAGCGCGCACGTGGTGGCCAAGGGGAGGGGTGCCGTGTGGAGGGGTGAGCGCGTCATCGGCATCACGCTGGAGTCGGGTGAGAAGCTCACCGGGCAACTGGCCTGCGCACTTCCCGGCCCGACGGGCGCCGAGGACGGGTCCGCACCGTGGGACGACCCCGACCTCGCTCTGGTGCGGGTTCCGGAGGCCACACATGCCGGCCGCCCCGACTGCCTCTGGTTGAGCGACCGTTCGGCACTCAGCTCGCCCAGCGTGGAGCTGTTCGGCTATGCGTCGGGGATGACCCCCGGATCGCTGGAGCCCGTCCAGGTGCCGGGAGGAGCCGCTGCCTCCTGCGCCACGGGGGCTATGACCCTGGAGGGCGCGGGTCTGCGGCCGGGATGCTCCGGCGGTCCGGTGGTGGACCCCGGCCGGGGCAGCGTCATCGGAGTCATCAAGGGGCGCACGCGGGACGGCACGAGCGCACGGGCCACCCCGATCACCGCGCTGCGCCGGTTCTGCGATGCGGGATCGCAGGAGCGGGAGGTGCTTCAGGAGGCGCTGCGGGCCCACGACCGGCACCATCTGAAGTGCTTCGTCCGATTCGGCTGGAGCTGGCCCAGGGAGCAGTACGACCTGGGGAAGCGACAGGACCCGGCGGGGTACGTCAGCGGCTTCCACGCTCATGACCGTGCCGAACTCTTCGGGCACTTCGCCGAGTTGCCTCCGCCCGGAAGCTGCGGCGAGGTGCTGGAGATGGTGGAGAAGGCTCTGCGCGGAGTGCTCCGTGAAGCACCCTGGCTCGACGTGCACTCACCGCGCAGCTGGCGGGACGGGGTCGGGCTGCTCTACGACGAGCACGACGGCCGGCCCACCGGCGGCGAGAGCAGCCGCGACCGGGAACGGGCCGCGGTGGTGCTGTACTCGGCCATGGTGTCCCGGACGGTTTCCGCACGCCACGGTGCCGCAGTGCCGCGGCAGCGCGGGCCCGCCGATCCCGAGGCGAAGGCCCTGGCACAACCGGCCGAGCCGGTCGGCGAGTTGGAGGCCTGGGTCAGAAGGGCCGCGGTCAGCCTGCCGAACGGCATCATCCGGGAGCGCGTGCACGAGATCCTGGCGGGCCCGGAACCCCGGGGCCCGCGCACCGCTTACGCCGACGTGCTGGTGGAGATCGACCCCGATCTCTACGGCACACATCCCTGGCGGATCAAGCTCGTGCACGAGGACGGGCAGGTCACGCCGGTGCGGCAGAGCGAGACCGGTGTGCCCCGTACCGAACTGGAGCAGGACATCCGTGCCGCCCTCGCGGATGCCCTGGGCAAGGGCGACTTCGGCGACCATCTGGCCGCCGTCGACTTCAGGCTGCCGCGTGCGCTGTTCGACGAACCCGTGGAGATGTGGCGCGCCAGGGTGGCGGCCCCCGACGAGAGGTTCAGTCCGCACACGCAGCCGCTCGGCTACCGGCGCACCGTCGCACTGCGCGACCACGACCGGTGGAAGGGGGAGCACATCTCGGAGTGGCACAAGCGCTGGGGCGTCATCAGGAAGGGGCGCCTGGAGCGGGTTCCGCTGTGCGCGGACTCCGTCGGCCGAGGCCACTCCCACGCGTCCCCGGAGAGCAGGGAGGCAGCGTTCGTCCGGCTGAACATGGCCGCGGCTGACGCGGTGGCCGTGCACTGCGCGCGAGCAGGCAGCGGTGCGGCGGTGCTCGCGATGGATGTGGCGTTGGGCGCGGGCTATCCGGTGGCCCTGTGGCGGCGCTGCGACGAACGGCACACGGACTGCGCGGAGTTCCACACGGGCGTCGCCGAACTGCTCCGATCGGCGGGCCCCGACGGCGGACCCGACAGCCTGCGCCAGCGGGTCCGCGAACTGCGCAACCGGAATGCGGACCCCGGCGTCTCCCATCCCGATTCGGCCTGGGCCGGACAGCTCGTTCTCCTCTACGATCCGCCGCAGGGACCGCGGAGCCACGAACCGCTCCGCGAACCGGCACAACGCTCCTAGCCAGGCACCCGCGCACGACCGACGGACACGGCCACAACGACCCGACAAGGACGAGCACGAGGAGCCCACAGTGAGCGATTGGCGGATCTACCGCGGTGCGGGGCTTCCGCACGACGGCGTGCGGCGGTTACCGGACCCGCCGCCCTGGAGGGACTTCACCCTCTCGGGCGGCTCCGGCGACGCGGCCCGACGGCTCGGCGTGCAGCGGCAGTTGGTCGAGAGCCTCCATCCCCGCCCGGAAGAGGTCGAGGCAGTCAACGCCGCTCTGTACCTGCGCCGCCCCCTGCTGATCACGGGCAATCCCGGCACCGGCAAGTCGACGCTCGCCCACGCTGTCGCGTACGAGCTGAATCTCGGACGGGTGCTGCGCTGGCCCATCGTGAGCCGCACAGCTCTCCAGGAGGGGCTCTACCACTACGACGCCATCGGCCGCCTCCAGGACGTACAACTGGACAGGGCCGTCGACGGGGAGCGTGCCGAACGGCCCCCCATCGGGTCGTACATCAGGCTGGGTCCGCTGGGCACCGCGCTGCTGCCGCACCCGGACGGCGAAGAAGGGCTCCCGCGGGTCCTGCTCGTCGACGAGCTCGACAAGAGCGACATCGACCTTCCGAACGACCTTCTGAACGTGCTCGAGGACGGCGAGTTCAGGATCCCGGAGCTGGAGCGCAGCGCGGACCGTGAGCCGGTGACCGAAGTGCTCACGGACGACGGCCAGAAGGCCACCGTGACCGGCGGGCGCGTCCGCTGCACCACTTTCCCCTTCATCGTCCTCACCTCCAACGGCGAACGTGACTTCCCGGCGGCGCTGTTGCGACGGTGCATCCAGCTCGAACTGAAGCCGCCCACCGACGAACAGCTCACCGCCATGGTCACCGCCCATCTGGGCGAGGAAGCACTGGAGGAGGGGCAGGAGTACATCCAGCGTTTCCTGCAACGCGACCCGGGCCAGGTCGTCGCCACCGACCAGCTCCTCAACGCCCTGTTCCTGACGCAGCGGGCAGCCGGCGCGGAGCGGGTGACGCGCAGCCGCCTCGCCGAGCTGCTGCTGCGCCCGCTGGACCGTGGCCCGAGGTGATGGGCGATGGACGCGAGGGGGCTCCCGTCCCGGGCCGGTCCGCAGCTGAGGGAACTCGTCTCCCGGCTGCGCGCGGCGGGTTGGGAGCCGTCGGCCGAGGAGGTGGCCGACGCGCTCTGGCTGGCCCGCTGGACCGGTGCCCCCGCAGACGAGTCCCCGGAAGCGGCCACGCCCGACCACACGGCAGGCCCCGGGGAACCGCCCCCGGACCCGCACCGGGCGCCCGTTCCACGGCAGGCCCCGCCCCGGCCCCGCGGAGACGGCACCGGTGAGGAAAGCTCCGCGCCCGTCTCGCTGTACGCGCCGGTCCGGCACACCGGCCGACCGGGGCGGGCCTTCCCCGTGCGCGCCCCCGCCGCCAGCACGCTGCCCGGCCTGCTCGGACTCCAGCGTTCCCTGCGCCCTCTGGGCGGTTACCGGCCGCGGCCGCTGTCGCTGCCGCGTCTGCTGGACGAACAGGCGACCGCCGAACTGAGCGCCGGCAGCGGTGCCGTACGTCCGGTGATGGTTCCCGCGCGGCGGCCCGACACCGAGCTACTGCTGCTGATGGACGCCTCGGCCACCACGTCGGTGTGGCAGCTGACCTTCGAGAAGCTCCGTCAGACGTGTGAACAGCTCGGTGCCTTCCGGGATGTGCAGGCCCTCCATCTGCACCGTGGCGCCGACGGCTCGCCGCTCGTCGGCACGGGGCCCGACCGCTCGGCCACACGCCTGCGCCCCGCGGACCAGTACCGCGACACCACCGGGCGCCGGCTCACTCTCATCGTCAGCGACTGCGTGGGCCCTCTCTGGCAGGACGGCGGCATCCAGCGGCTGCTGCACCGGTGGGCGAGCGGTTCGCCGCTGGCCGTGGTTCAGCCGCTGCCACCTCGGCTGTGGTCGCGCACGGCGCTGCCGGGCGAACCGGGGCTGCTGGTGCGCGAGAGCGGTCAGGGGGCTCCCGTCACCTTCCAGCCCGACGGTTACGGACGGCCGCCGGCGCCCGACGCGCTGCCGGTGCCCGTACTGCTGCCCACGCCCGCCGCGTTGGGCAGCTGGGCACGTCTGCTGGGCGGCGAGGGTCGGCAGACGGTGCGCGGAGCCGCCGCCTGGGTCGGACCCCGTCACCGCGCCATGCCGGAGCCTGCCGTGGCCGGAGCGGCCACGCCCGGCGAACTGCTGAGCGCCTTCCGGGCCTCCGCGTCCCCCGGCGCGCTCGACCTCGTCGTGCATCTGGCGGCGGTGCCGCTCCTGCTGCCGGTGATCCAGCTCGTGCAGGAGGCGATGTTCCCCGACACGGGGCCCATGGAGCTGGCGGAGGTGCTGCTCAGCGGGCTGCTCGAGCGGTTGCCGGACGTCGAGGACTCGCCCGGCCCGCGGTACGACTTCGTGGACGGAGTGCAGGATCTGCTGCTGCGGTCCCTCGACCAGGGCGCGGCCGAGCTGGTGCTCAAGCACCTTTCCGAGTACGTCACCAGGCGCTTCGGCAAGGGGACCCGCAACTTCCCCGCCCTCGCCGTGGCCCGCCTGAGCGGCACGGTTCCCGAAGCGCGGGCCGAGGCGGACCTGGACTCGCTGCCGCCCGACAACGTCCCGGACGAGCTGTTCGCGCAGATTCCCTCCAGGGTGGTGCGCCAGTACGTCGCCGAGCCCGACGCGGACGAACCGGACGAGTTCTCCCAGGCGGAGGCGCTGCTGCTTCGCTGGCGGGCGGAGGGGGACCCGTGGCTCCTCGACGAGGCGCGCAGGCACGCCGAGGCGGCGGTGACGGCGGCGGAAGGCGCCGGGGGCACCGAAGGGGGAGCTGGCGAGGGGGGTGAGCGTGCCCGCCTCGTACTCGCGCAGGTGCTGCGCGCCATGACCCTGACCGCTCCGGTGAGGCGCCGCCCGGGCCGCACCGGGGAGCTGCTGCGGGAGGCCCGGGACCGGCTGACGGGCGAGGGGCTGCGTACCAGGCTGGAACTCGCAGCTGTGCAGCACGACTTGTGGAAGGCGGAGGGCGACCCGGGCCACCTGCGTGATGCGGCCGCGATGCTGCGCAACATGGCGGCGGGACCGGGCGCCGAGGCCGAGCGCCGGTTGTGGCTGGGCAGGGTGCTCCTGGCGATCTGCCGCTCCGAGAGAAACGGCAGTCCCGAGCAGCGCTCCCTCGCCGTGGAGGCCGCCGCCGAACTGGCTGCCGCCGCCGACCTGATGACGGCCGGCGGCAGGCAGGACAGCCGGCTCTGCGGGGCTCTGCTGGACCGCAGCGCCGCGCTGCGCCGGTCCGAGGCCGGCGTCGGTGAGCGGCTGGCGAACCTGGACCGGGCCGAGACCGCGGCCGGCGACGACGAGAGCCTGCGGCTGCGGTGCGCGCGCGGGCGGGCACGCGTGCACCGGGACGGCGGGGACGTCGACGCCGCCGGCGCCGCCTTCGCCGCTGCCGAGGCACTGACGGGACGCGACAGTCCCGAACGGGCCGAACTCCTCGCCGAGTGGGGCACGATGCTGCTGGAGAGCGGAACGGAGACGGCGTCCGGACGTGCCGAGGGGCTGCTGCACGAGGCGCTTGCCACCGTGCCCGTGGACGGGCCGCTCAACTCCCGTCTCCAACTCCTGCTCGGCGGCGCCCTGGTGGACCGCTTCGAGCGGGAAGGCTTCCGGCCCGACCTGTACGAGGGCTGCCATCTGCTGGAGCAGGCTGCCCGTAAAGGCTCGTCGAGCGAGGTGCGGGCCGAGGCGTGGCTGTCGCTCGGCAGGGCATTGCAGAACTTCGCACCGGGCCAGGCGGGTTCGGACCCGGCCCACGACGCGTTCTCCCGGTCGCTGACGGAGGCTCTGCAGGGCCGCGGTACGGCGCCCGCCTCGCCCGGCACGGCGCCCGCGTCGGTGGCGGTCGCGCGTGCCCTGACGGGACGTGCCGCGCTCCACGAGCGCATGTCCCGCCCCCGCGAAGCACTCGCGGACTACCGTGCTGCCGCGGCCGAATGGCAGAACCTCGCCGGGCACCTGGCCGACGGCATCCCCTGGGCAGAGGTGCGCGAGACCCACGCCCGGATCGCGGCGCTGGAGGCGCGATGACGGTCGAGGCGGAGGCCGAAATCCAGCGGGCACGGCACTGTGCCCGGCGGTCCGGCACGTTTCCCCGGCGAGGCCCTTGGGAAGAACCCTGCACTGTTGTTGCCGACCTCCCGCGAGAGGCGGCAGGGAGGAGAACAGCGTGCCGAAACAGGGCCGAGGCGCGTCCGCAGTCGCGGGCACCGGCAGCACGGGAAGTCCGCCCCTGCCCGACCTCACCGGCGTCGACCTGCACGTTCTGCGGGTCGCCGACGACCCCGCGGTCCTTGCCGCGGTCGATGACGTGCTGCGCAGCCCGTACCGGTACACCGGGACGTGGTGGGGGCAGGACGGCGGCACGGGCGGCCGCGCATCCGCACGGCACTGCGTGCCCGCCGAGGGGTGAACCGGGCGCAGAACGGCCTGATTTCGCCATTTCTCATGGACGGGGAGGGGGAACGGTGCAGCCTGTCACGTCCCCGTTCGCCGTACCCCGCGAAAACCTCGCGTCGCTGGCGGGCTGCCGGCCCGCCCCCGCGGACCTCCGCCTGTTACGGGCCGGCCTGCACAGCCGCCGGCTGGTGCTGCTGAAGTCGCTGCTCGTCCGGGCAGACCGGCACTCAGTGCCGCCCTCGGTGCGGCAAAGCCTCGAAAAACACTGGCAGTTGATGGCGCTGGCGGAGACCCGCGCCCCGCACGCCGCCCGTGAAGCCCTCGCGTACCCGTCCGTCGGCAACTGGCTGCTGCACGGCCTCAGCATCCCCCTCGACGAGGACGAAGCCTTCGCCGCCTTCCTCGGCAACCTCGGTGCGCTCGCCGCGGCAGTCGCCCTGCACACCGGCACCGGCTTCCGCATGACGCTGCCGGCCCCCGGGGGGCGCTTGACGCTCCCGGGGCTCGGCGCGTACCAGGCACGCGACGACCGCGTACGAGTCGTCGCCGGCCCGCGCAGTCTGCGGCTGACCCCTGGGCGGCGAAGCAACGGAACCGTGCTGATGAAGCCCTGCACCCTTGCCGCGGGCGCGGGCTGGCAGGGTCTGCGCCCGCTGTCCCCGGGCACCGGCACCGCGGGGCCGGCGGGAGAGGGCGCCGTCGTCGACGAACTCGACCCGTACCGCGCGGGCACCACCCCCACCGGCCCTGTGACGCCCCCGATCACCGGCAGCGGCTCCGACGGCGACCGTGCCCGTGCGTGGACGGCCCGCTGGCACGGTGCACTGGTCCTGCTGGGTGCCGCCGACCCGGCCCGCCGCGCGGAGGTCCTCTCGCTGGTGCGTGCCCTGGTTCCGCTGCCGCGTCCGCCGGACGGCAGCGGGACCTCCAGCGGCACACTGCGTTCCGCGCCCCTGGCCGTGCTCACCGAATTGCCGGGTACCGCACAGGAGATGGCCACCGTGCTCGTCCACGAGGTGCAGCACAGCAAGCTGGCCCTGCTCAGCGACCTCGTGCCGCTGCACCACGCGGACGGAGCCGCCGTGCACAGCGTGCCGTGGCGTGCGGACCCCAGGCCGTTCGACGCGGTGCTTCAGGGCACGTACGCGCATCTCGCACTGGCCGACCTGTGGCACCGCCTCGCGCTCCGCGCCGGAGCCACACCTGCCGCCCGCGCCCTGGCCCGTTCGCGCGCCGAGCACTACCGCGAGCAGGTCGCCGGTGCCCTTGCCGTGCTGCGCTCGTCCGGCGAACTCAGCAGGGCCGGCCGCTACTTCACCGCGGGCATGGTGCGGCACACGACGAGCTTGCGCACACGGCCCGCACCGCCCCGCCCCGCAGACCGAAACCACGTCACCGTCAGGTGACGTACGGTGATCACCGCGGCGTCGCCGGTACCGTCCGGCGGCCGTGACCATCACGGACACGAGGAGAAGACGCCCATGGCCGAGCAGCGGTACGGGGGCACTGTCCCGGGGGACCCCGGGCAGGAACCGCAGCACATCACGGTGGCCTTTCCCGGCTATCACCGGTCGTGGGCGACCTGGCTCGCCCACCGTCTGGAGAGCCACGGGCACCGAACCGTGCTCCAGCGGTGGGACCCGTCACGTGAGCAGCCGCTGGAGGAGGCGCTGAGCGACCTGCTGCTGGCCAGGGGGCGGGTTCTGCTGGTGCTCAGCGACTGGTTCTTCCAGCTCGGGCCGCGCCCCGACGGTGAGTGGAACACGGTGCTCCGGGGGTTCGTGCGCGACAACGCGGAACGATTCGCGGCCGTCAACCTCACCAACCGCCCGTTGCTGCCCGCCACCGCCGTCCTCGAACCGGCCGACCTGTACGGAGTGGGCGAGGACGAGGCCGAGCGCCGGCTGTTCGCCCGTCTCGGTCTCACCCCGCTCGCACAGCCCTTGCTGCGTCAGGGCGGACGCGGTTCGCGCTTCCCCAACGACCCGGTGGCGGTCTGGGGCGAAGTCCCGCGCCGCAACAGTCAGTTCACCGGACGCGACGAGCTGCTCAACGGCATCCAGCAACGCCTCACCGACGCCCGTCAGGGGGCGGCCGCCTGCGCCCTCGTCGGCATGTCCGGCATCGGCAAGACCCAGATCGCCGTCGAGTACGCGCACCGCTTCAGCCCCGATTACGACGTGATCTGGTGGATCAACTCCGACCAGCGCAACACACTGCGAGACAGGTTCGGTGAGCTCGCCGTCGAACTCGGCACGGCCAAGAGCTCGGGGCCCGGTGAACGCATCCGCGCCGTGCGGGAGGCCCTGCGCAGAGGCGAGCCGTACGGCCGCTGGCTGCTCGTCTTCGACGGCTGGGAGGAGACCGAGGAAGCCGCGCAGTACCTTCCGCAGGGCGGCACCGGCCATGTGCTGATCACCTCGCGCAACCGCTCGTGGAGCGAAGCGACAGAGGTCGTCGACGTGAAGGGTTTCCTGCGCGCCGAGTCGACCGGCTATCTGATGCGCCGGGCACCGCACGTCAGCGCGCACGAAGCGGAGCAGGTCGCCGGCGAGTTCGAGGACGTGCCGCTTCAGATGGCGCAGGCAGCGGCCTGGCTCGGAGAGTCCGAGATGGACGCCGGGGAGTACCTGCGCATGGTGCGGCAGGGCAGCATGGACGGCACCGCCGGGGGCTCGGTGCTCACCGACTATCCCGACTCCTCGCTCATTTCCTGGTCGATACTGATCAACAGGCTGCGGCAGACCGAGCCGCACACCATCGAACTGCTCAGGCTGTGCTGCGCCTTCGCGCCCGGGCGTATCCCCCTGGGCCTGGTGCGCGGACTGAGCACCGCCGACCTGCCCGAGAACCTGAAGTGGATCGCGACGGACCGTCCGGCGTGGGCACGGGCCCTGGACACCCTCGTCAACTACTCGGTCCTGACGAGGGAAGCGCGCGGCAACGCGGGCAGCGAGGAAGGTCCCGAACGCGAATCAGTGCACATGCACCGAGTGGTGCACGGCATCGTCGACGACCTCACGGCGTCCCCGGACCGCGACGCCTACCGTCAGGTCGTGCGGAACCTCCTCATCCTGGCCGACCCGGGCGCGCCCGGCGACAGCAGGAACTGGGCCGGTTACGCCGAACTGCTCCCGCACCTGGGCAGCTCCGGTGCGCTGGCCAGCGACGAGCCGCGGTCCCAGGCCCTGGTGCTGAACTGCGTGCGGTACTGCTACGCCGGGGGCGAGTACCGGGCCGGGGTCGAGCTGGCCGACCAGGTCCGCGAGCAGTGGTCGCAGATCCTTCGGCCCGACGCCCCTCCCCTGCTCGAACTCACCACGATCCAGGGGAACATCCTCCGCGCGAGCGGGCGGTTCCAGGAGGCGTACGACCTGGACAGCAGCCGCCTGGAGCGGTTGCGCGCCGCGTCCGGGACCGACGAGGAGGAGCTGATGACCGCCACCAGCTGCCTCGCCGCCGATCAGCGTTTCCTGGGGCAGTACGCCGAGGCCCTGCAGATGCAGCGGGAGGTCGTCTCCACCGCGGACCGTCTGCTCGGCCCGGACGACTGGACCACGCTGCTGGCCCACCACAACCTCGCCACGGGGCTCCGGCTGCTCGGCCGTTACGCCGAGGCGTACGAGGTCGACCTGGAAACGCTGCGCAAACGCGAGACGCTGCTGCGCCACCGTCACCCCAACACGCTCAGCTCCGCCAGCGCCTGTGCCCGCGACCTGCGTCTGATGGGGCGGTACCAGGAAGCACTCGCCCGCCAGGAACAGAGCGTGCGACGGCACGTTCAGGTGCTCGGGGCCCAGCACCCCGCGACGCTGTGGGCACGGCACAACCTCGTCCTGTGCGAGCGCCGCGCGGGCTCCACCAAGCAGGACAGCGGGGCGGTACTCGCGAGCCTGCTGGAACAGCAGCAACAGACCGCGGGACGCAGCCACTTCGCGACGTTCGCCCTGATCACCGACTACGGCAACTATCTGCGCGCACGCGGGAATCTCGCGCCGGCGCGCGAGCTGCTCACCGAGGCGGAGGAGGGGTACCGCAGACTGCTCGGACCGGGGCACCCCGTCTCCACCGGCATGCAGTCCAACATCGGGCTCGTCATGCAGGCCGAGGGGGACCGGGACGGCGCGCTGAACATGTTCGAGCAGGCGCTCGTAGGCCTGCGGACCCGGCTCGGCGACGCCCACCCGGCAACGCTGGGCTGCGCCCTGAACGCCGCGTGCGGGCGCAACTTCACCGGACGGCTCGACGAGGCGCTGGAGTTGAGCCGGGAGACCCTGGACCGCGCGAGGCGGGTGCTGGGCGAGGACCACCCCTTCACGCTCTCCAGTCAGGTCGCTCTGGCTGCGGACCTGCGTGCGGTGCGGGAGCACACGGAGGCCGGCAAGCAGGAGGAGGACGCGCTGCAACGCCTCACCCGCACCCTGGGTGCCCAGCATCCGCACACGCTCTCCGCCCGCCAACGGGCGCGCCCCTACTGGGACTACGAGCCCTACGTGGGCTGAGCCCCCGCCTCCGGGGCCGGACGGAGCCCGGGACGGCGCAGCCGCAGTACGGGCTCCGCGCCGCGCTCCTGCGCGACCAGGGACGGATCGATGTCGGCGCAGACGATTCCCTGTGCGTCCCGGTCCGCGAGCGCGACGACGTCGCCGCGCGGGTTCACGATCATCGAGGCCCCGCACCAGCCGCGGCCCGCTGCGTTGGCCGCCAGGACGTATGCGCCGTTGTCCTGGGCGCGGGCACGGGTGCGCAGGTTGCGAAGGTATTCGTGCCCGGTCCCGATCAGGGAGGAGATCGCCAGCACTCCCGCACCGGCGAGGGCGAGGTCGAGCGCGATCTCGGGGAATCCGTGCTCGAAGCAGACCATCTGGCCCACGGGCAGCGGAAGGCCCGGCAGGGAGACGGGACTTGCGGCCACGTCCCCCGGCCGGAGTCCGTGTGCGGCCTCCTGCTCGGTGAGTGTCGTCTTGCGGTGCACCGCCGCGACCGCGCCGCCGGAGAGGACGACCGAGGTGCTGAAGAGCCGTCCGTCCGAGCGCTCCAGCTCGCCCATCACCACGGAGATTCCGTGGAGTTCACAGGTGCGGGCCAGGTCGGTGAAGACCTCGCCGTGGACGTCGGAGCCTCCGCCGGGGGCTCCTTCGGCCACCCATGCGCGGTCGTATCCGCTGAGGCTGTACTCGGGGAGGACGAGCAGCCGCGCTCCGGAGTCCGCGGCGGAGACGATCAACTCCCGTACGACGGACAGGTTCTCCTCGGTCCTGCCGGTCACGGGAGCGAACTGGCCGACCGCGGCCCGGACGGCCCCTGCCGGCCTGCGGGCGCTGCCGCCGACCGCCGTCCGCACCTCGTCGTTGTGCTGGCCGAGTGCCGGCGGCGGTGTGCGGACGGGCGCGGGGCGGCCGTCCACCCGGAGCGGCGAGCGTATCTGGGGCGAGCCCGTCGAGACGTCGACGAGCCGGTCGCGGACGAGGGGGTCGGCGAAGACCTCGGCGAGGGTGTTGACGGGAGAGGCCGGAACCCCGGCGGTGCGCAGCAGATTCAGCCAGTGATCCCGTGGGTGCTGCCCGAGTTCACGCTCCAGGATGCTCTTCAGCTCGGCGCGGTGCGCGACGCGGTCGGCGTTGGTGACGAAGCGCGGGTCCTCGGCGAGCCCGGCGAGCCCGAGCACGCCGGCGAGCCGCGCGAACTGCCGGTCGGTGCCCACGCCCATCGCGACAGGGCCGTCGGCCGCCGCGAACGTCTCGTACGGGACGATGCTCGGGTGCGCGTTGCCGAGCCGCTGCGGTTCGCGGCCGGTGGCCAGATAGCCGGACGCCTGGTTCGCCAGGGAGCCCACCACGGCGTCCAGCAACGACACTTCGACGTGGCCGCCGCGGCCCGTCTCGTCCCGCCGGCGCAGCGCCGCGAGCATGCCGGCGGTGGCGTACAGCCCTGCGAGGAGGTCGGCGATGGCGACGCCGGTCTTGGTCGGGGCGCCGCCCTGCGGCCCGGTGACGGCCATCAGCCCGCCCATCGCCTGGGCGAGGAAGTCGAACCCGGGCAGACCGGCCCAGGCCGTGTCGCTGCCGTACCCGGTGATGGTGCAGGTGACGACGCGGGGGTTGGCGGCGGAGACGGTGCGGTGGTCGAGCCCGAAGCGTTCCATCCTGCCCGGCAGGAAGTTGTCGACGACGATGTCCGCGGCGGCGGCGAGGGTTCGTGCCGTCTCTCGCGCTTCCGGGTCGGTGAGGTCGAGCGTGACGGAGCGCTTGTTGCGGTTGACGCCGGTGAAGTACGCGGCGGTCCCGTCGTCGGTGAACGGCGGGCCCCAGCGGCGCGTCTCGTCGCCCTGCGGGCTTTCGACCTTGAGAACGTCGGCGCCCAGGTCGGCAAGCTGCATCGTGGCGAACGGGCCGGCGAGGATGCGGCTGAGGTCGAGGATCCTCACCCCTGCCAACGGGCCCTCCCTGGAAGGGACTTGAGGCCACGCGCCCCGTGCGCCGTACTCAGAGCCGCTCATCGTCCTCCTTCGGGGGTGCGAGCACGTTGTCGGCGAAGTACAGCTCGTCCGCGGCGCGGCTCGCCCTGCGGCTGCGCTCGGGGTCGAGCAGCGCCACGCGGGCGACGAGCACTTCGAGCAGCGCCATGATCCCGGTGAGGCCCAGGCGCGGCCCGGCGGTCTCCGTCTGCGCGGTGAGTATGTGGTCGGCGGTCACGGCGGCAGGGGCGACGGGGCTGTCGGTGATCGCCACAGCCGTGACTCCGTCGGTGCGCAGGGCGTGTTCGAGGGTCTGCACGGTGGCCTTGAGGTAGCGCCACATGCTGATGCCGATCACCACGTCGCCGTCCCGGACCGGCGCGATTGCCGGTGCCGCGTCGCCGGCACCGGTGGTGAGCACCGCTCGCAGGCCGATGATCTGGAGGGAGGAGGCCAGATACTGTCCCGGCCCGCTGGACACCCCTCCGGCGGCGACCACCACCAGGTTCGCCCCGGAGACCGCCCGCGCCGCCGATTCCAGGGCCTCGTGGTCGAGGTTCTGCAGGGTTGCGGTGACGTTGTTCGCGGCGACCTCGAAGACGCGGTCGGTGAGCTGTTCGGCCGGGGTCTCCAGCGTGGCCACGCGGTCCGCGAACGTACGCCGCTGGTTGACGTTTCGCTTCACCTCCTGGTGGAGCTCGCGCCAGCCGTCGTAACCGAGGTTCTGGCACGTGCGTACGACCGTCGCGGTGTCCACCCCGGTGTGCCGCGCCACTTCGGCCGCGGAGGCGAAAGCGACGAACGCGGGGTCGCGGGCGAGGAATTGGGCGACGACCTGCTGCTTGGGCGGCAGGTCGGCGAACTTGAGGCCGAGGGCCTCGGCAAGGGTCCGGGCGGAGGTCATGCCAAATCCTCCATCACTCTGCGGGCCCGGCGACGGGATCGCGGGTCGAGAACGTCACGGAGCGCGTCGCCGAAGACGTTGACGGCGAGCACGACCGCGAAGATGGCAAGCCCCGGCAGCGTCGCGAGCCACCATGCGGTGGTGATGTACGCCCTGCCGTCCGCGAGCATGCTGCCCCAACTGGCCTGCGAGGCGTCGGCACCGAGCCCGAGGAAGGAGAGCGACGCCTCCATCACGATGACCACTCCCAGCTCCAGGGTCGCGATGACGAGCACCGGCGCGAGGACGTTGGGGAGGATGTGGCGGACCATGACGGAGACATGGGACGCCCCCAACCCCCGTGCGGAGAGCACGTATTCACGCTCACGCAGTGACAAAGCCTCGCCGCGGATCAGGCGCGCGTACACGACCCAGCCGGTGACGATCAGGGCGAGGACGACGTTGCGCAGCCCCGGCCCGAGGATGGCCACGATGGCGATGGCCAGCAGCAGGAACGGGAACGCCAGCCACGCGTCGACGACCCGCATGAAGAGGGAGTCGACGGCACCTCCCAGGTAGCCGCTGATCAGCCCGACCGTCACACCGATCACCACGGAGGCGACGACTGCGGTGAAGCCGACGACGAGCGAGACCTGGCTGCCGTGGAGCAGCCGGGAGAGCACGTCGCGGCCCAGTACGTCCGTGCCGAGGAGGTGTTCGGGGGAGAGCGGCGGCAGGAGGCGCGATCCCAGCTCCTGCGCGTTCGGGTCGTGCGGTGCCAGCAGCGGCGCTGCCAGCCCGACGACAACGAACGCGACCAGGACGGCGAGGGCCGACGTGGCGGCCCAGGACCGGCCGAGCCGGATGTGGAGCCGCCGCGGCGCGCCGAGCACCTTCCCCGGCCCGGGCGGGGCCTTCCGGGCGTGGACCGTGGTCTGTGTGGCAGTCATGCCGCCGCCCTCCCGCGCTTCACGCGCGGGTCCAGCCACGCGTGTATCAGGTCGGTCACCAGGTTGACCAAGGTGAACATCACCGCGAGCACCAGCACGGAGCCCTGCACGACGGGGTAGTCGCGCGCGCGGATCGCTTCGATGATCAGCCGCCCGACTCCCGGCCAGGAGAACACCGTCTCGACGACGATCGCCCCGCCCAGCAGGGTGCCGATGCGGACACCCATCACCGTGACGGTCGCCGGAAGCGCGTTACGCAGCATGTGCCGTATGACCCGGTGCGACGAGAGGCCACGGGCGTGCAGGGCCTCGACGAAGTCCTGGCCCTTCACCTCCAGCAGCCCCGAGCGCAGGACCCGTACGAGCGTCGCCGCGATCGCCGCCCCCAGCGCCACGGCCGGCATCGCAAGATGCGCGAGTGCGGACCGCAGCGCCGCCATGTTGCCCTGGAGCAGCGCATCCAGAGTCACCAGTCCCGTCATCTGCCGCAGCCCCGTGCCCAGATCGAGCCGGCCGCTGGACGGCAGCACGTTCCAGGTCACGGCGAAGAGCAGGATGAGCATGATGCCCAGCCAGAAACTCGGCATCGAGATGCCGAACAGCGCTGCCGCGCTGCCGCCGCGGTCCCAGAAGCTTCCCTGCCGCTGCGCCGAGACGACCGCCACCGGCACGGCGATGAGCACCGCCACCAGCAGCGCGGCGAGGGTCAGTTCGACCGTCGCGGGCAGCGTGGTGGCCAGCTCCGACCAGACCGGCACGTCCCGGCGGACGGAGGTGCCCAGGTCGCCCTGCACGGCACCTCCGGCGAATTCGGCGTACTGCGCCGGCAGCGGCCGGTCCAGTCCCAGGCTCTGCCTGTACTGGTCCTTCTGCGCCGCGGTGACGTTCTCACCGGCGTAGAGGGCGTCGACCGGGTCGCCCGGGGTGAGGTGGATGAGCGAGAAGACGATCAGGGACACACCGAACAGCACGACGGCGGTCTGCCCGGCACGCCTCAGGATGTACGACAGCAAGGTGGCGCACCCCTCTCCCGGAACGCGGACGTGAGCGGAAACGCGCCCATCGGCTCGTCCTCCCCGTACTCGTACTCGGACTCGGACTCGTACTCGGACACGGACTCGGACACGGACACGGACTCGGGAACGGCCCCGGTCACGGTGCCAGCGCCGTCTTCGCGACCTCGAAACGGCCGATGGACGACGGCGTGAAGCCCTGCACCCGCTCGGAAACCCCGTAGATCTCCTGAGGGTTGAGCAGCGGCGCCCAGGGCGCGTCGCGCATCACGATCCCCGTCGCGTCGGCGTAGATCTTCTCGCGCTTCTCCTGGTCGGCCTCCTCGCGCGCCTGCTTGATCAGACCGTCCAGCTTCTTGTCCTCGTACGCGGTGTAGACGGCGTCCTCGCGGGCCGGCGACCAGAAGTGACGGGCGAAGATGACGTCCGCGTCGCCTTCCGCGACGCCCCAGGAGGACAGGTGCGCCTGGCTGGCGCCGCTCTCGATGCGCTTCGCGAAGGCCTGTTCCTCGAGGACCCGGACCGACGCCTTCAGTCCTGCCTTCTCAAGTTGTCCCGCGACAGCCTGGGCGAGCGTCTTGTCCCCTTCCACGGCGTCGATGCGTACCGGCGTTCCGGCCGCGTCCGCCAGTTCCTTCTTCGCGGCCGCCGCGTCGTGGCCCACGCCCTTGAAGTCCTCGTCGTAGCCCTTCATTTCGGGGAACGCGGGCTGGTCGAGGGGCCGGGCGTTGCCCTGGTAGAGCGAGGTGACGAGAGCTTCGCGGTCGACGGCCCGGTTCACGGCGACACGGTCGCCGCGGTTGTCGAAGGGCTTCTTGGTGACGTTCATGGCCAGGTAGAAGATGCGGGTGCCGTCCGCCTTGGCCGCCTTCACGTCGCCGGTGAGTTCCTTGGCCTGGTCCGGGGGTATCTCCGCCGCGATGTCGGCGTCACCGGACTTGAGGGCGGCTATCCGTGCCGACACCTCGGGCACCGGGCGGAAGACGACCCGGCCGACCTTGGGGGCGCCGTCCCAGTACTTGCGGTTGGCTTCGAGAGTGATCCGCTCGTTGGGCTGCCAGTCCTTGAAGGTGAACGGGCCGGTGCCCACGGGCTTGGCGGCGAACTTCTTGTCGCCCACCTTCTCGACGTAGTCGGGCGGGACGATCTCGTTCACCGAGAGTCCGGCCAGGAGGGTGGGTGCGGGCTCCTTCGTGCGGATCTCCACGTGCTGCGGGTCTTCGGCCCGGATCTCGGAGATCACCGACAGCATGTCCGCGCGCGGTGAGCCCTGCTTCTCGTCCAGCACCCGCTCCAGGCTGTACTTGACGGCCTCGGCGTCGAACTTCTCGCCGTTGTGGAACGTGACGCCCTTCCGGAGGGTGAACTTCCAGGTCCTGGAGTCGGTCTGCTTCCAGGACGTGGCCAGCTCGGGCACCGGCTTGAGGTCGCTGTCCTGGCCGACCAGCGCGTTGAACACGTTGCGGATGACGGCCTGGTTGGTGCGGTCGCGGTGCATCGCGGGGTCCATCGTGCTGATGTCCGCGGTGGTCGCGACCGTCAGGGTGTCGTTGTTCTTGCCGCCGCCGTCCCCGGCCGCGTCCTTGTCGTAGCTTGTTCCGCCCGAGCAGGCGGCCGTGGCCAGCAGTGCACCGGCGACGACAGGGAGGGCGGTCTTCCGGACGGCGGAGCGGGACTTCGGTGACTTACGGCTGTGAAGCATGGTTTTCCTCCAGCGATTGGAGTGGTGCGCGGTGACGGCGGCGACGCGGGTCGGCCACCGGCACCGCGTCGAGCAGCAGCCGCGTGTGCGGGTGCCGCGGGTTGCTGTAGACCTCTGCGGGGGAGCCCTCCTCCAGCAGTTCGCCGGAGCGCATCACGGCGACCCGATCGCAGAACTGCTCGACGACGGCGAGGTCGTGTGCGATGAAGAGGTACGTGAGGCCGAGCTGCTGCTGAAGCCTCGTCAGCAGGGTCAGGATCTGGGCCTGGATGGAGACGTCGAGGGCCGATACGGGTTCGTCCAGCACGATCAGGTCGGGCTCCACGGCGAGCGCGCGGGCGATGCCGATGCGCTGCCGCTGGCCACCGGAGAACTCGTGCGGGTACCGGTCGACCGCGTCGGCCCGCAGCCCACACTGTTCAAGAAGCTCCACGGCCCGCTCGCGCCGCTGAGCGGACGGCACGAGACCGTGGATGCGCATGCCCTCCGCCACCAGCGAGCCCACTTTCCAGCGGGGGTTGAGGGAGGCGAAGGGGTCCTGGAAAACCATCTGCACCCGTCTGCGGAAGCCGGTCAGCCGGGCGCCCCGCGCACGCAGAACGTCCTCGCCCTCCAGCAGCACCTGACCGCTGTCGGCGGAGGCGAGCCTGCAGACGATGCGCGCGGTGGTCGACTTCCCGGAGCCCGACTCGCCGACCAGACCGAAGGTGCTGCCCCGCCGGACGGTGAACGACACGCCGTTCACCGCGCGCGTCGCGGAACCCCGGGCGAGCAGCCCCCGGCCGGCGCCGTAGGTCTTCACGAGGTCGCGGACCTCGAGGATCGCGGTCGTGTCCGCGTTCATGGTGAGGCCTCCAGTGAGTGAAGGCAGCGATGCCGCCGCTCTCCGAGCGCGCGCTCGGCGGGTACGCCGTCGAGGCAGTCGTCGGCGGCCCGCACGCACCGGGGCGCGAACGGGCAGGAGTCCAGCCGGTCGACGACCTGCAAGGGGGTTCCCGGGATCGCCTCGAACGGGGTCGGGTCGCCCAGGCGCGGAAGCGCCCTCAGCAGCGCCCGCGTGTACGGGTGCCGCGGTTCGTCGAAGAGGGGGAGCGCCGGCCCGGCCTCGGCGACGATCCCTCCGTAGAACACGGCCACTTGGTCGCAGGTCTCCGCGACGACGGCGAGGTCGTGCGTGATCAGTACGACGGCGGCGGCGCGCTGTTCGCAGATGGACGCGAGCAGATCCAGGACCTCGCCCTGCACCGTGACGTCCAGGGCGGTGGTCGGCTCGTCCGCGATGATCAGATCCGGGTCGGCGATCAGGGCCGTGGCTATCACCACACGCTGCCGCTGACCGCCCGACAGCTGATGGGGATAGCGGTCGAGGCATTCCCGCGGTCGCGGAATGCGGACCTCGTTCAGCAACTCGGCCGCCCGTTCACGCGCCCGCCCCCGGCTCATCGGACGGTGCGCGAGCAGCGCTTCGACGAGCTGGTCGCCGACCGTGTACACGGGGTCGAGGGCGGCCAGCGCGTCCTGGAAGACCAGGCCGATCTCACCGCCGCGCAGCGCGCGCAGCCTCCGGGTACCGGCGCCGACCAGTTGCTCCCCGCGGAAGGTGATGCTGCCGCTGACGCGGGCGTGCGACGGCAGCAGGCCCAGTACGGCGCGCGCGGTGACGCTCTTGCCCGAGCCGGACTCGCCCACGATGCCGAGGAATTCGCCCGGCCTGACGGAGAAACCGGCGTCGGTGACCGCCCGCACCCGGCCGAACTGCACGCTCAGCCCGCTCACTTCGAGCAGCGGCGCCTCGGTGCCGGTCCCTCCGGGCACCGGCGATCCGGGTGCGGGGGCGGGTACGGGTCCGCTCCTGGCTGCTGGCCTGTGCGGCACCTTGATCGCCTCCACTGTCAGGGCACTTCGACGTCGAAGAGCGGCGGGTAGCACTGGGAGCCGAACGGGTCCGGCTCTCCCGCCGAACCGGCCGGGGACCTGCGGCGGATCGTGAACTTGATGGCCTGGCCCGGCTCGTACACGACGAAGGAGGTCACACGCTCGGGTGCGACGCGGTACAGCTCGGCGACCGTCGCCGGCGACAGGGCGCCGGAGTCGACCGTGCGCCGGAAGTTGCCGGTGTCCCGGAAGATCACATCGAAGGTGATGTGGTCCACGCCCGCGTTCTTGGACCGGATGGTCGAGGCGAGTTCTGAGAGCTTCATCGGGCCACCGCCTGCTGCTTGCCGACCGTCGTGATCTCTGTGCGGAAGAGCCCCAGCGCCTTGACCGGCTCCGCTCCGGGGAGGTCGAGGGCGAGGGTGTGGTTGAGCGTCCACTCGTACGCGGGCCGGCCGCGCAGTACCTCGTCCGAGAAGAACGACGCCCCGCCGGCCGTGCCCTTGACGTCGGGAAGCCGTGCGTAGAAGAGGTTGCGCGCGGCGAGAGTGCAGACCTCCTCGGCGGCCTCGGCGGTCGCGGCGACCGCCTCCACGACGATGCCGACCTCGTGGCCCTCCACCACAGGGGCGGGCTCGAGGTGGCCCATCACCCCGTCGCGCCCGTAGACGTGGAAGTGGACCGCGTAGCCGCGTTCCTCGGGGGTGCCGTACCGCTCGGCCAGCTTCATGCGGCTCCAGGCGATGACGTCGTCGAGCCTGGAGAGGGTGTAGGGGTCCCGGATTCCCATGATCGACAAGGCTCGTTCGCCCGTACGGCCCGAGCCCTCGATCTTGACGGCGTACGTCTCCGACGGACGCCAGACCGCCCCGGTCACCCGCGTACGGCGCTCGTCGGTCTGCTCGAAGTGCAGGTCGTGCATGTCGAGATGGCCGCCCGGCACGTACTCGGCGTAAGGGTCCACGCGCTCGTACATCCCGTGGCTGGCCACCGACGCCGGGGTGCACCGCTGCTGCGGATGCATGGGTTCCAGAGTCACGCCGTCGGCGTCCACCTCTCCGATCACGGACTCCTTGCCCATGAACGGCTCGGCGCAGAACGATGCGCACTCCAGGAGCTTCCCCGCGAGGAGTGCCGGGCCGCGGGGTATGCCGCCGCGGCTCTCCGCGACCGCCGCGAAGAGGGCCGAGTCGCAGGCGCGGCCGGTGACGACGACATCGGCACCCGCGTCCAGCGCTGCCTTGATCGGCTCCACCCCCATCACCGCGACGGCGCGGTCCGTGCGGGCGAGCGTCCCGTCGTCGGCGTCCGGGCGGCCGTTGAGGCCCTGGATCGGCACGCCGCCGGCGAGCGCTTCGCCGAGGCGGGCGACGTCGACGCTGGATCTGATCACAGCCAGCTGGAAGGGAGCCAGGTCCCGCTCGGCGGCGATCTCGGAGATGAGGCGGACGTAGAGGTCCACGCCGCGGTCCGACCCGGTGTCGGAGGCGGAACCGATGACGAGCGGTACGTCGAGCTCGCGGGCGGCGGTGAGGCAGAGCTCGAGGTCGTGGCGCTGCCATTCCTCGGGGCTGTGGGCGAGGTCGGCGCCGAGCGGATAGGGGCCGATGTCCGCCGATCCGGAGTCGGCGACTATCGCGTCGGGCCGGGTCCGCACGCCGGTGTGGAAACTTCCCGATTCGATGGGGGTGAAGCCGAGATGCCCCGTTGGGGACATGATGCGCATGAGTGCTCCTGACATACGGAATGCCTGGCTGTGGGTGTTGTGGGGATGCCTGTGGCGTATGCGCGCCGTACGCCTTGGAGGGGAAAGCTAGTGCAACAAGCCTTGCATGACTAGAGGTAGCTGCAGATTGCATTGCAAGTTGTGCGACATGGCCCCGGGCAAGATTCGTTGCGGACGCGGTACGTGAACAGAAAAGGGCCCCGCCCGATCCCGGAGGGGATCGGGCGGGGCCCTTGCGAACTACCGGCCGCCGCTTGCCGGATGACGCGCGGTCAGAGGTCGAAGACCTCCTGGATCAGCTGCTGCTGCTCCTCCTGGTGCCGCTTGCCGGAGCCGACGGCGGGGGAGGAGGACGACGGGCGCGACACCCGGCGCAGCCGGTCCGCGTTGGGGACCGGCTCGGAGCCGATGATCAGGTCCAGGTGGTCCACCAGGTTGAGCGCGATGAACGGCCACGCACCCTGGTTGGCCGGCTCCTCCTGCGCCCAGACGAACTTCTCCGCGCCGCTGTAGCGCGCCATCTCGCCCTGGATCTCCTTGCCGGGCAGCGGGTAGAGCCGCTCGAGCCGGATGATGGCGGTGTCCGTCAGACCCCGCTTCTGCCGCTCGGCGTCCAGGTCGTAGTAGACCTTGCCGGAGCAGAAGACGACCTTGCGCACGTCGGAGGGGTCGACCGAGTTGTCGCCGATGACCGGCCGGAAGCCGCCCTCGGTGAACTCCGCCGTCTTCGACGCCGCGGCCTTCAGTCGGAGCATCGACTTCGGCGTGAAGACGACCAGCGGCTTGTGGTGCGGGTTGTGGACCTGCCAGCGCAGCAGGTGGAAGTAGTTCGACGGCAGAGACGGCATGGCGACCGTCATGCTGTTCTGCGCGCACAGCTGGAGGAACCGCTCGATGCGGGCCGAGGAGTGGTCCGGCCCCTGGCCCTCGTAGCCGTGCGGCAGCAGCAGCGTCACACCGGAGGTCTGGTTCCACTTCTGCTCGGCGGAAGTGATGAACTCGTCGATGACCGTCTGCGCGCCGTTGGCGAAGTCGCCGAACTGCGCCTCCCACATCACCAGCGCCTCGGGACGCGCCAGCGAGTAGCCGTACTCGAAGCCCATCGCCGCGTACTCGCTGAGCAGCGAGTCGTAGACGTTGAAGCGGGCCTGGTCGTCCGCCAGGTACAGCAGCGGCGTGTAGTCGTTGCCGGTGTTCTGGTCGAGCAGCACCGCGTGCCGCTGCCCGAACGTGCCGCGGCGGGAGTCCTGACCGGACAGCCGGACCGGCGTGCCCTCCATCAGCAGCGAGCCGATGGCCAGGGTCTCGCCCATGCCCCAGTCGATCGTGTCGTCCTCGATCATCGCCGCGCGCCGCTGGAGCTGCGGAAGCAGCCGCGGGTGGACGGTGACCTGGTCGGGGATGTTGACCTGGGACTCGGCGATCCGCTTGACGACCTCCTGGCCGACACCGGTCTCGATGTGGACCGGGAACTCGGCCTCGGGCTGCGGGACTTCGGCCGGGGCGGGGGCGTTCGCGGCGTCCCGCACCTCGGTGAAGACCTTCTCCAGCTGGCCCTGGAAGTCCTGGAGCGCCTGTTCGGCCTCCTCCAGCGTGATGTCGCCGCGGCCGATCAGGGACTCGGTGTAGAGCTTGCGCACCGAGCGCTTCTTGTCGACCAGGTTGTACATCAGCGGCTGCGTGAACTGCGGGTTGTCGGTCTCGTTGTGACCGCGGCGCCGGTAGCAGATCAGGTCGATGACGACGTCCTTGTTGAACGCCTGCCGGTACTCGAAGGCCAGCCGCGCCACACGGACGACGGCCTCCGGGTCGTCACCGTTGACGTGGAAGATCGGCGCCTCGATCATCCGGGCCACGTCGGTGGAGTACATCGACGAGCGCGCCGACTCGGGCGCGGCGGTGAAGCCGACCTGGTTGTTGACGATGATGTGGACCGTGCCGCCGGTGCGGTAGCCGCGCAGCTGCGACATGTTCAGCGTCTCGGCGACGACACCCTGGCCCGCGAAGGCGGCGTCCCCGTGCAGCTGCACGGGCAGAACCGTGAAGTCCGTGCCGCCCTTGCCGATGATGTCCTGCTTGGCGCGCGCGACACCCTCGACGATCGGGTCGACGGCCTCCAGGTGGGAGGGGTTGGCGGTCAGCGAGACCGTGATCTGCTCGCCGTCGAGACCCGTGAAGGTGCCCTCGGCGCCCAGGTGGTACTTCACGTCGCCGGAGCCGTGCATGGACTTCGGGTCGAGGTTGCCCTCGAACTCGCGGAAGATCTGCGCATAGGACTTGCCGACGATGTTGGCCAGCACGTTCAGCCGGCCGCGGTGGGCCATGCCGATCACGCACTCGTCCAGACGGGCCTCGGCGGCCGCGTCCAGAACGGCGTCCAGCATCGGGATGACGGACTCGCCGCCCTCCAGCGAGAAGCGCTTCTGACCCACGTACTTGGTCTGCAGGAACGTCTCGAACGCCTCGGCAGCGTTCAGCCGGCGCAGGATGCGCAGCTGTTCGTCCCGCTCAGGCTTGGTGTGCGGACGCTCGACGCGGTCCTGGATCCACTTGCGCTCCTTCGGATCCTGGATGTGCATGTACTCGATGCCGGTGGTCCGGCAGTACGAGTCGCGCAGCACGCCGAGGATGTCGCGCAGCTTCATCATCGACTTGTTGGCGAAGCCGCCGACGGCGAAGTCCCGCTCCAGGTCCCACAGCGTGAGCCCGTGCTCGGTGATGTCCAGGTCGGGGTGCTTGCGCTGCTTGTACTCCAGCGGGTCGGTGTCGGCCATGATGTGGCCGCGCACCCGGTAGGAGTGGATCAGGTCGAAGACGCGGGCGGCCTTGGTGACGTCGTCGTCGTGAGAGGCGTCGATGTCCTGGTTCCAGCGCACCGGCTCGTACGGGATGCGCAGCGCCTTGAAGATCTCGTCGTAGAAGCGCTCCTCGCCGAGCAGCAGCTTGCTGACGATGCGCAGGAAGTCGCCGGAGGCGGCGCCCTGGATGACCCGGTGGTCATAGGTGCTGGTCAGCGTCATCACCTTGGAGACGCCGAGCCGGTTGAGGGTGTCCTGCGAGGTGCCCTGGAACTCGGCCGGGTACTCCATCGCGCCGACACCGAGGATCAGGCCCTGGCCGGGCATCAGCCGCGGCACGGAGTGGACGGTGCCGATGCCGCCGGGGTTGGTGAGGGAGCAGGTGACGCCGGAGAAGTCCTCCATCGTCAGCTTGTTGTTGCGGGCCCGGCGGACGATGTCCTCGTAGGCCTGCCAGAACTCGAAGAAGGTGAGCGTCTCGGCCTTCTTGATGGCGGCGACGACGAGCTGGCGGTCGCCGTTCGGCTTCACCAGGTCGATCGCGAGGCCCAGATTGACGTGGTCGGGCTTGACCAGCGTCGGCTTGCCGTCCTTCTCCGTGTAGGAGTAGTTCATCGACGGCATCGCCTTGAGCGCCTGCACCATGGCGTAGCCGATCAGGTGCGTGAAGGACACCTTGCCGCCGCGGGCGCGCTTGAGGTGGTTGTTGATGACGATGCGGTTGTCGAAGAGCAGCTTCACCGGGACGGCGCGCACCGAGGTGGCGGTCGGCAGCTCCAGTGAGGCGTTCATGTTCTTCGCGACGGCTGCGGACGGGCCGCGCATCGGCACGTATTCCGGAGCGGAGGGCTGCTCGGCCCCTCCGCCGCCCTGGGCGGGCTTCCCCTCCGCGGGCTTGGCCGGCGCGCTCTCCTTGGCCTTCTGGCCCTGAGCGGGCTTGGCGGGCGCCTGCCTCGCCGGCGCCTTGCTCTGCGCGGGCTTCGCCTCCGCAGGCTTCGGCTGCGCGGCCTTCGTGGGCGCGGCGGCCCCGGCGGGCTTCGCCGGCGCGGCGTGCGCGGGACCGGCGGCCACTCCCGAGGTGCCGGCTGCGGCGCTCGGCGGAGTGGTCGGGGCTGCCGCGGGCTCTCCCACGGTTCCCGTGGCCTCGGCGCCCGGCTTGTAATCGGCGAAGAAGTCCCACCAGGCTCGGTCTACCGAGTTCGGGTCCTGGAGGTACTGCTGGTAGATCTCGTCGACGAGCCACTCGTTTGGCCCGAACACGGCGGCGGGATCGCTTCCCTGACCGTCCTGCTGGGTCGAGACGCTCGAGCTTTCGGGGGACTGTGACGACACGGCGGCAACCGCCCTCTTCCGCGTTCCTTAGATGGTGGACAGCGGGAACAAAGGCTACGCCTCTACCCGCATGACTTGCAGTCCAGCCCCGGTTGTCGTCACGGAAGTCACATCTCGGGCCCGGTTTCGGCGCATGACGCGATGGGAAACAACCGAGGTTCGCCGCAGAGTGGAACTGCCGGCCCGGGCTCCGCGTCCCACTCTCCGGGTGGCGCTCGTCCCGCCCCGCTCTCCCGCCCGGCCCCCGGCTTCGAGGCTACGTCAGCCCTGCGCCTCCTCCACGCCCGGAAGGGTGACCTGGATGCGGCAGCCGCGAGGCGACTCGGCGACCCTGATCCAGCCCCCGTGCAGGTCGACGGCCCAGCGTGCGATCGCCAGGCCGAGCCCGGTGCCGCCGTCGCCCGCGCCGCGCTGCGACGACGCCTCGGCGGCCTTCGTGCGGTTGAAGCGCTCGAAGACGTGTGCGCGCTCCGACTCGGGGATGCCGGGGCCCTCGTCGAGCACCTCCACTTCGAGGCTCTCCGGCGTCGCTCCCGGGCGTGCGCGGACCGTGACGCGTCCGTGCGGCGGGCTGTGCTTGACCGCGTTGTCGATGAGGTTGGCGACGACCTGATGCAGCCGCTCCGCGTCCGCATAGGCCGTCAGTTCGGGCGGGGAGACGTCGAGGTGCAGATGGACGTCCGTACGTGAATGTCCCTGCCCCTTGCTCATGTTGGCTTCCTTGAGCACCCCCGCCAGATACGGCCACACCTCGAAGCGGCGCGAGTGCAGCGGGACGACACCGTTGTCCAGGCGCGACAGGTCGAGCAGGTGTTCCACGAGCCGGCCCAGACGGTCCGTCTGCTGGAGTGCGATGCGCATCGTCTCGGGGTCGGAGTCGGAGACCCCGTCCACGACGTTCTCCAGCACCGCCCGCAGCGCCGCGATGGGTGTGCGCAGTTCGTGCGAGACGTTGGCGACGAGTTCCTTGCGGTGCTGGTCGACGGCCTCCAGGTCGGCGGCCATCTGGTTGAAGGTCTCGGCGAGTTCGCCGAACTCGTCCCTGCGGTCGCCGCGCACGCGGCGCGAGTAGTCGCCGTCGGCCATGGCCCGGGCGGCGTCCGTCATCTCGTCCAGCGGGGCCGTCAGCGACTGCGCCACGAACTGGGTGATCAGCAGCGAGGCGATGATCGAGATGATGGTGATCACGCGCAGCTCGGTCGCCGAGTTGACCGCGAAGAGCGCGAGCAGCGTGGTGATCACCACAGAGACGATCACCAGCGCGCCCAGTGCCGCCTTCACCGAGCGGTACGGGTCGAGTGGGCGCAGCCCCTCCCAGATCCGGTCCAGCCAGCCCACCCAGACGGGCTCCCAGCGCCGGCGCAGGCGCTGGTTCAGGCGCCCCAGGGCGCGCAGCCCGCGCCCCAGGAACCTCCCGGTGGCGCGGACCGTGGTGCGCGGGACGCGGACCGCCCGGCGCGCGGACGACGTATCAGGTACATCTGTCACGTCGCGGCGCCGCCCGTCAGGAGCCGTCCGCGGCTGCCGGGTAACCGGCGCCGCCCTCCGCGCCGGAGGCCGCGTTCGCCGAGTTCGACCCCGACGAGGGCGTCTCGAGCGCGTAGCCCACGCCGTGCACCGTGCGGATGCGCTCCGCGCCGATCTTGCGGCGCAGGGCCTTGATGTGGCTGTCGACGGTGCGCGTGCCGGAGGCGTCCGCCCAGTCCCACACCTCGGCCAGCAGCTGCTCGCGCGAGAGCACGGCCCGCGGCGAGTGCGCGAGGCAGACCAGAAGGTCGAACTCGGTGGGTGTGAGGTGCACGTCCTCACCGGTGACCCGGACCCGGCGCTGTGAGTGATCGATCTCCAGCTCGCCGAGGCGGAGTATGCCGCTGCGCGGTGTGTGCGCGGCGAGAGTGGCGCGCTCGACGCGGCGCAGCAGTACGTGCACCCGGGCGGCGACCTCGCGCATGGAGAACGGCTTCGTCATGTAGTCGTCCGCGCCGACGCCGAGCCCGACGAGCATGTCGGTCTCGTCGTCCCGTGCCGTGAGCATCAGCACGGGCACCGGACGCTGGGACTGCACCCTCCGGCAGACCTCCAGCCCGTCGAAGCCGGGCAGCATCACGTCGAGCACGATCAGATCCGGCTGCCAGGCCTCGGCCGTGTCGACGGCGGCGGGGCCGTCTCCGGCCGTCTGCACCTGGAATCCCTCGGCGCGCAGCCGCATCGCGATGGCGTCCACGATGGTCGGATCGTCCTCGACGACCAGAATTCTGCGCTGCGCGCCAGGGGTCGTCGACGCGGACGCGTTGTTGCTTTGTGTCGGTGTGATGTTCTTCTGGTCCATTCGACCCCGCCCCTGCAATGGCCCCGTGGCTTGTTTGTGTGCGTGCTTGCAGCAGCGTAAGGGGATCGTGTCGGCTGCGGCTATGCCGGTTTGGTTGCGAAGTGGACCACGTCGGGGACGCCTCGGGCGACGGGGATCTCATCTGTGCGAACTCGTTGGAATCCGGCATTCCGCAATGCTTCCTCGAATGTCGGGGAGGCCTGCGCCGACCACACGGCCAGTACGCCGCCGGGCGCCAGGCTCGCACGGCACGCCGCGAGCCCCCCGGAGGAGTAGAGCGTGCCGTTGCCGTCGGTGACGGTCCAGTCCGGGCCGTTGTCGATGTCCAGGCACAGCACGTCGAACGGCTGCGCCCCGACGGCGTCCCGGCCGAGGTGATCCAGAAGGTCCGCGTGCACGATCTCCGTACGGGGGTCGCGCAGCGCCCGGGCCGACAGCCGCGCGAGGGGCCCGTCCTGCCGGTGCCAGTCGATCACCGCCTCCTCGCGTTCCACGATGGTGATGCGGCCCCACGCGGGCTCGTCCGCCGCCTCCGCGAACGAGAAGCCCACGCCGAGCCCGCCGATGAGCAGCCGGGGCGGCTCGCGGTGCGGTCCGCGGCGCAGCTCCTCCAGCGCCGCCCGCACGAGCAGGCGCTCGGAGCGTCCGTCGGAGGTGTCCATGAGGAAGGTGCCGTTGGCGATGATCTGGAGCAGCTGCCCGTGCTGCCGCAGGACGACCTCGCCGTTCGGGCCGTCGCGGCGGTCGAGGACGACGGGCTGCCCGGCGCCGGGTCCGGACACGGCGACGGGGGCGACCCCGGGGGCACCGCCGGGGCCGGTCATGCCCTGACCGCCGGGACCGGTCACGGTATGACCGCCGGACCGGGTATGGCCGATGGCGCCGGCGGTGTTGTGAGAGGTGCTGTGGCTGTGCGGCTGGGGCATGCGCCCATCCTGCCGCGTGGCGGCAAGGCGGTGCCGCGGCGGTGATCGCTCGTGGCGAACACGGCCGGCACCGTGGAACATCCGGGGCCGGGCAAGCATTGAGTGGGCATAGCTCAACTTGCCTGCCGAGGGAGAGATCATGGCTTCGACGTCCACACCGCTCACCCTGCCCGTGCTGCCCCTCGACGACGAGGTCGTGCTCCCGGGAATGGTGGTGCCGCTGGACCTGTCCGACAGCGAGGTGCGGGGGGCGGTGGAGGCCGCGCGGGCCGCCGCCGGCAAGGGGGAGAAGCCCGAGGTGCTGCTCGTGCCCCGGGTGGAGGGCCGCTACGGGGAGATCGGCGTGCTCGGCCGTGTCGAACAGGTCGGGCGGCTGGCCGACGGTGATCCGGGAGCCCTCATCCGCGGCCGGCAGCGGGTGCGCGTCGGCTCCGGCACGAGCGGTCCCGGTGAGGCCCTGTGGAAAGAGGGCGTCCTCATCGAGGAGCCCGTGTCCGCCGGTGACCCCGGAGAGACCGGAGGGACGGGGGAGAACGACGGTGCCGGTGCCGCCACGGCCGAGCTGATGACCGAGTACAAGGCGCTCGCCACGGACTGGCTCCGCAAACGCGGCGCATGGCAGATCGTGGACCGTCTCCAGCAGATCGACGACCCCGGCCGTCTCGCGGACAACGCCGGATACTCGCCTTTCCTGTCCACCGAGCAGAAGATCACCCTCCTGGAGACCCTCGACCCGCTGGAGCGGCTCCGCTTCGCGGTGCGGACGCTGCGCGACCAGCTCGCCGAACAGGACGTGGCCGAGTCGATCGCGAAGGACGTCCAGGAAGGCGTCGACAAGCAGCAGCGCGAGTTCCTGCTGCGCCGCCAGCTCGACGCCGTACGCAAGGAACTCGCCGAACTGAACGGCGACCCCGAGGACGAGGGCGAGGACTACCGCGCCCGCGTCGAGGCCGCGAACCTGCCCGAGCACGTGCACAAGGCCGCGCTCAAGGAGCTGGAGAAGCTGGAGCGCGCCTCCGACCAGTCGCCCGAGGGCGGCTGGATCCGCACCTGGCTCGACACCGTCCTGGAGCTGCCCTGGAACGAGCGCACCGAGGACGCCTACGACATCAGCGGCGCCCAGGCCGTACTGGACGCCGATCACGCCGGCCTCCAGGACGTCAAGGAGCGCATCACCGAGTACCTCGCGGTGCGCAAGCGGCGCGAGGAGCGCGGTCTCGGGGTCGTGGGCGGCCGCCGCGGCGGCGCCGTGCTGGCGCTGACCGGGCCGCCCGGGGTCGGCAAGACCTCGCTCGGAGAATCGGTCGCGCGTGCCATGGGACGCAAGTTCGTCCGCGTCGCCCTCGGCGGCGTCCGTGACGAGGCGGAGATCCGCGGTCACCGGCGCACGTACGTCGGCGCGCTGCCGGGCCGCATCGTGCGCGCCGTCAAGGAGGCCGGCTCGATGAACCCGGTCGTGCTCCTGGACGAGGTGGACAAGCTCGGCGCCGACTTCCGGGGCGACCCGTCCTCGGCTCTGCTGGAGGTCCTCGACCCGGCGCAGAACCACACCTTCAGGGACCACTACCTGGAGGTCGAACTCGACCTGTCCGACGTGGTCTTCCTCGCCACCGCCAACGTCATGGAGGCGATCCCGGAGGCGCTGCTGGACCGCATGGAGCTCGTCCAGCTCGACGGATACACCGAGGACGAGAAGGTCACCATCGCCCGTGACCACCTGCTGCCCCGCCAGCTGGAGCGGACCGGACTCGCGGCCGACGAGGTCCTGCTGGAGGACGGCGCGCTGCGCAGGCTCGCCGGCGAGTACACACGGGAGGCGGGCGTGCGGAACCTGGAGCGCTCGGTCGCCCGGGTGCTGCGCAAGGTCGCGGCCCAGCACGAACTGGGCGAGCGCGAGCTGCCCTTCACCGTCGGCGCGGACGAGCTGCGCTCGCTGATCGGACGCCCGCACCACACCCCCGAGTCCGCCCAGGACCCGGCGGAGCGGCGTACGTCCGTGCCGGGCGTGGCGACCGGGCTCGCGGTCACCGGCGCGGGCGGCGACGTGCTCTTCGTCGAGGCGTCGCTGGCAGACCCGGAGACAGGCGGCTCCGGGCTGACCCTCACCGGGCAGCTCGGTGACGTGATGAAGGAGTCCGCACACATCGCCCTGTCGTATCTGCGCTCACGCGGCGCGGAGCTGGAACTGCCCGTCGCCGATCTGAAGGACCGCGGAATCCACCTGCACGTGCCGGCGGGCGCCGTGCCCAAGGACGGCCCAGCGCGGGCATCACCATGACGACCGCGCTGGCGTCGCTGCTGAGCGGCCGCCAGGTGCGCACGGACGTGGCGATGACCGGCGAGGTCTCGCTGACCGGTCGGGTGCTGCCCATCGGCGGCGTCAAGCAGAAGCTGCTCGCGGCGCACCGCGCCGGAGTCACGACGGTCGTGATCCCCAAGCGGAACGAGCCCGACCTGGACGACGTGCCGGAAGAGGTGCTGGAGGGACTGGACGTGCGTCCGCTCTCCGACATCCGCCAGGTGCTGGAACTGGCCCTGACACCGGCCGAGTCCGGTTGCCCGGCCGCTGAACGGGAATTTCCCGTGGCGGCCTGACCCTGCCGTCGGGAGCCTCGACCCGCCCCCGTCCGCCCGCCGCGTCGGCGTTCCTCGCCGGCGCGGCGTCGTGCGTCGGTGACGGGGGGCGCGTCGGGGCGTGGGGCTCGACGGCCCGGACGGCACAACTGAACCTCGTCAAGAGCGCCGTCTTCGGGAACACGCCCACCGACTGCGCGCCGCCCGGCAGCGTCCCGCGCTGCGACGCGACCGGCTCCGCCCCGGGCAGGAACACCACGAAGCCGGGCAGGAGCTGAGGCCCCGGCAGATTCGCGGAAGATGCAAGATCCCTGACGTGGCGGAAGTTTCAAGATCCCCGGCGTGGTGGGTCGGGAGCTCCCGGTGGCGGTGTCACACCGCCACCGGGCACCCCCTCCCGGCTGGGACCGCCGCGCCGGCGCTTTGTCGCCGGGCTCGCCCGGCTCGCCGGTGCGGCGTCGTGCGGCGGGCGTGACCGGCCCGCCCGGTTCGCCGCGGCGCCGCGTGGTGCGGCGTCACGTCATCCGTTGGCGAGTGCCTGCAGCCGGTCCATCGCACCGTTGAACAGGTTGTGGTCGCCGACGGTCGGTCCGGTCGAGGTGTACTGCCAGAACGTGTAGTAGCCCCAGCCGTTGGGGAGCGTGCCGGGCGAGGAGGCATAGCGCGCGATCCACAGCGGGTTGGTGCTGCCGAAGCCGCCGTTGTTGCCGGTGCACTGCGTCCACCAGTCCGTCGTCGTGTAGATCACGGCGTCGCGGCCGGTGCGTGCCTTGTAGGTGTCGGTGAAGTCCCGGATCCAGCTGACCATGGCGCTCTGGCTCAGCCCGTAGCAGGTGGAGCCGTACGGGTTGTACTCGATGTCGAGCACGCCGGGCAGGGTCTTGCCGTCCTTGCTCCAGCCGCCGCCGTGGTCCGCGAAGTAGTTGGCCTGTGCGGCGCCGCTGGAGTTGCCGGGCAGCGCGAAGTGGTATGCGCCGCGGATCATCCCGACGTTGTACGAGCCGTTGTACTGCTGCGCGAAGTAGGGGTTCTGGTACGACGTGCCTTCCGTCGCCTTGACGTAGGCCCACCTGACGCCGCTGTTCCAGAGGGTCGACCAGCTGACGTTGCCCTGATGGCTGCTCACGTCGACGCCGTGGACGGTCGCGTCCAGGGTCCTGGGCGGTGTGCCGTCGGTGGGGTCGCCCCCCTCGTGCATCCGCACGCCCACGCCCATCGAGGCTTCGCCGGGCTTGAGGGGGCCGGTGTCGTTCGGGGCCGCGCTCGCCGCACCGGGTGCGGTGACGAGCAGGGCGAGCGCGGATGTGAACAGCGCCGCCGCGTAGAGGATTCCTCGCCTGCGGCGGGCCTTGCGTGGTCCATGACCTGGCATCGCTGCCTCCGAAACCGTGGGGGGACGGATGTGGGGATTGGAGCGGGGTGCGGTGCGGGGGGCTGCGCCATGCCCGAACTGGTGTGGGCATGTCATGTCTTTTACGGTACGCGCGTAGACATAGCCGGGGAAGACGGACAGCTCTCCCGTCGGTGGTCCACACCTGCGAAACTCCGCCGGAGCTGGGACGATCGGCGGTCCGCAACGGGAACTTTCCGCGAGAATGACGGAAGAGAGCGCACAGGTGGATGAGTCCATGCGGCAGCATGCGCCCGAACTGCTGGACCTGGAACGGGAATTGACGGTGTTTCTGCGGCGTGCACGCGCCTTCTCCGGCGAGCTGGCCCGCGAGGTCCACCCCGAACTGGAGCCCGCCGCGTACGGGTTGTTCGTGCGGCTCGACGAGGGAGGCGCGCAGCGGGCCACCGCCCTCGCCGCCTACTTCGGGGTCGGCAAGGCCACCATCAGCAGGCAGTTGAGGGTGCTGGAGAACCTCGGGCTGATCACCCGGGCCCCCGACCCGGACGACGGCCGCGCCTCACTCGTGCACCTGACCCCGCAGGGCCGCGACCGCTTCCGGGCGGTGCGGGAGGCGCGGCGGGACGAGTGGGTGCGCAAGCTCGCCACCTGGGACCCCGCAGAGATCGCCGAGCTTGCGCGGCTGCTGCACCAGCTCAACTCCCTGTCGGACGTGGACCCCTGACCGGTCGGCGTGTCGTCGGACGGGCCGCCTGTGCGGCCGTTCCGAGCTCGGCGAAGACCACCGAGGCGTCGTCGTGCCTCTTGCCGCGCGGGTGCGCGGCGCCGTGCGGATCGGCGCGCTCCGCCTCCCGTACGCGGGCCACCAGCGCCTCGCTGCCCTCCTCGCGTACGAGCCCGAGGAGCGCGGCCCAGTCGCCGAGCCGGAACACCTCGCTCCAGCGCGCGGCGCCGTCGGTGAGCGCCATCAGTGCCCGAACGTCCGCCCGCCGTGCGCTGCCCGTGACGGCGAGCGAGGCGACGGCGGGGTCGGCGGCGGCGGTGTAGAAACCCTCGCCCCCGGGGGCGTTGCGCAGTGCCTCGACCGCGCTGACGTACTCGGCCTTCGCCGCGCCGCGCTCCGCGCTTCCCTCCGGCAGTTCACGTACACGGCGTCGCAACGAGCCGATGTGCGGGGGCAGTTCGTTCAGCCGGGAGTCGAGCACGGGTGTCACGGAGCCGCGGGGATGCTCCATGACCAGCACGGAGTCCGATAGAACCAGGTACTCGACGCTCCGCTCGTCCCACCTGGCCGTGACGACAGTGGCTTGCGGCGTACGCCTGTGAGAAAGGTCACAGGTTGAAGAGTGGTCGGCAGCGGTACGGGAAATGGCCTCGGAGAGGCACCGGCGGAGCGTCAATTCGCGCCGTGAGGTGGCCAGTTCGAGCAGCGCGCCGCCGAGCCGGGCCGTGAACCACGGCACTCCGTGTGTGCATCCGGCGTCGTCCCGCGGGGGCGTCACACCGTCCAGCACCACCAGCGCGCCGCCCTCTCCCGTGGAGGGGAGAGCCGCCGAGGCGTAGTCCTCATTGGGGCGACCGGGATCTCCGGCCTCGCCGGTCATGTCGATGCGCATGCGGTTCAGTCTGCACTCGGGCCGTCCCGGGAGACGGTGCGCTCAACGCGTGTCAAGGCCCCGGGATTCGGAAGGACGTCCAGGTCAGACCTCGCGGCAGGGCCGGAGTTGACCGGAATAGGTGCGTCCGCAAGTATGCGAACGCGCATCCTGCCAGGACCTGAGCGGGAATTCCAACCGGTGCCCATATCAGGGTGGTTGGGGTGTGCGGGCGGAGTTGTTCGCCGACTCCCGGTTACGGTTCACTCCTTCGGGTGGCCCAGCAGGAGATCGTCACCTCCCCTGTCGTCCGTACTGAAAGGTCGGATGACGTCCAAGGGATGCGAGGGAGAGGGACGACGGGCTCGAGTCCGCTCCTGCAACACAAGGTTGGACTGCGCCGGGCCGTCCCTGGGGCAGGCCCCGACGAGATTGCGAGCACGGGTGCGGACGAAGCTACTGCGGAAGCCGGACGGAACGGGCGGACTGCGGATCAGGCCCGGAAACCGGACGACGGCACAGGGCGGCCCCTCGCAGGCGCCCGGCCCCCGACGCGCGCGGGTCCGGAACCGGTTGCTGGCCTCCGTCGCCCTCTGCTCCCTCGCCGTGATCGGAGCCGGAACGCCCGCGGTGCTCACCGCCTACGACGACCTCACCGAGTCCCAGCAGCTGGTGGAACGCGCGGAACTCGACAAGCGCGCCATCGCCCTCGGCCACGCCCTCGCGGACGAACGCGACGGCATGGTCGAGTACGTCGCCGCGGGCCGCACCAGCCGCGACGGTGCGGGAGTCACCGAGGAGCAGCGCCGGCGCGTCGACCGGCAGATCTCCGAGATCCGGGAGACGGCACCCGCGTCCGTGCGGCAGGCGCTGGGCAAGCTGTCCGGCATCCGACAGGAGGCGCAGGCGGGCGACAGCGGCGCTCTCGACATCCACAAGGCCTACACGGGCACCATCAGGACCCTTCAGGACGTCGGCACCGACGTCGCCCGGTCCTTGCCCGCGCGCGCGACCGAGTCCGCGGGGTCCGCCGCCGGCCCCGGTGCCGCCCACGCTCTGCCCGACCTCGGCCGTGCCGTCGAACAGGCGTCGGCCGTGCGCGGACTGCTGCGCGGTGCGCTCGCCGCCGGGGGACCGCAGCGCTCCCTGACCGCCGAGGCGCAGCGCGCCGGGGTACGGGAGCAGGCCGCGCTCGAGGACTTCGGGGACGGCGCCGGCAGCCGGGCCCGTGACTCCTTCACGAACACCGTCACCGGCGCCGACATCACCGTTGCGCAGCGGTACTTGGAGCGGCTGACCGACCAGCCGTACCTGACGCCCGGCGACCGCGCGATGAACCACGACCGCATCGACGCCACGCTCTCCGCGCGCATCGACAGCATGCGCGGCGTCCAGTCGTCCTTCGCGGCCGAGCAGTTGAAGCACCTGGAAGGGCTCCGCGACGACGACGTCACCACGCTGGAGTGGCGCATCGCCCTCGTGGGGGCCTGTCTGCTCCTCGCGGCCGGGATCAGTGTGCAGACGGCACGCTCCATGGCCCGTCCGCTGTCCGTGCTCAAGCGCGGTTCACGGAGGCTCGCGGGGAACCCGGTGGGCGAGGAGCCGGTCGTCTTCAACGGCAGGAACGACGAGTTCGCCGAGGTGGTGCGCTCACTCAACACGCTCCATCAGACCGTCGTCGGCGTGCACGAACGCGCCGCGGAGGCCGAGGCGGACAACAACTACCTGGTGCGCCACAAGGACGCGCTCACCGCCGAACGGGACCGTGTGCGCGGCGAGTACACCGAGCTGAAGGAGCGCCTCGACGCGATGTCGGGCGCCGTCCACGGCACGTTCGTCAATCTCGCGCTGCGCACACTGGGCCTCATCGAGCGCCAACTCGGCGTCATCGAGGACCTGGAGGACCAGGAGAGCGACCCGTCCCGGCTCAGCACGCTCTTCAAGCTCGACCACCTGGCCACTCGGATGCGGCGCTACAGCGAGAACCTGCTGCTTCTCGCCGGCGCCGAACACGTCACCGCGCACCACTCGGGTCCCGTACCGCTGCTGGACGTGCTGCGCGCCGCGATCAGTGAGATCGAGCGGTACGAGCGCGTCGAGCTCGGTACGCTGCCGCCGCACGTGCAGGTCTCCGGGTACGCGGCCGACGACGTCAGCCACCTCATCTCCGAACTCCTCGACAACGCTGCCACCTTCTCCCCGCCGGACGCACAGGTGCAGCTGTCCGGCTGGCTGCTGGAGAGCGGCGAGGTGATGCTCTCCGTCGAGGACGAGGGCATAGGGGTCACGGGCAGAAGACTCGCGGCGCTCAACGCGCGGCTCAGCGTGCCCGACGGGCAGGAGCCTCCGGAGATGGAGGCGGCCGCCTCGCAGACCGGGCACCGCAGCTCCGAGGCCGGTCTCGGCATGGGCCTGTACGTCGTCGCCAGGCTGGCGGCACGGCACGGGCTGCGCGTGCAGCTGCGTGAGCGCAGGCACGGCGGCGGCATAGCGGCCGTCGTGGCGGTGCCGAGCCAGCTGCTTCCCGCACGGCCGGTTCCCGTCGCGGCCGCCGCGAGCGAAGCCGGGGCGGGACGTGTCCCCGCTGCTCCGGCGTCGGCGTTCCCCGGCTCGGCCGCGGAGGCCAACTCCAATGCCCTGCCCAGCCGTCGAGGCGGAGACGACCCGCTGGTGTCCGCCGCGGAGCGGGCGGTCCGGGAGTCGGGAGCCGTACCGGTGCAGGAGGCCCCCGCACCGCTCGGGCAGAGGCCGGAGTCCGAGGAACACGCGTTGGCGCCGGGAGACGCCGGCACCCGCGCCGGGCACGAGCCGGGCCCCGACGACCCGGAGCCCGGGCCGGACGCGGGTCCGCAGGCAGCGTCCTCGGACGAGACCGAACCCCGGGACGACGCTGCCGGGTCCGGGACCGACTCCGAAACCGGGACCGTCTCCGAAACCGGGGCCGGCCCCGAAGCCGGAATCCCGGAACAGTCGAGGATCACCGACAAGGGGCTGCCCAAGCGGACTCCGCATCATGTGGAGGCGCAGAGGGACCCCGTGCAGCCGCGCAAGCAGGGCCCGAACGCCGAAGAGATGCGCCGCCGCCTCGGAGGATTCCAACGCGGAGCGGAGCACGGCCGCCGTGACGCGGCCGCCGAGACCGACGCTGATGGGAATGTCTCTGATCAACCGGGGACGCAGTCCGATGGTGGTACCGCCGAGGAGGCTCGCAGGTGAACGCGTCCACCACGCGCACGACCGGCAGCGCCCAAGCGCGCAATCTGCGCTGGCTGTTGGAGAACCTTGTCGAAGAGGTGCCGGGCGTCCTGTCCGTCGCCGTCGTCTCGTCCGACGGGCTGCTGCTGCTGTCCTCCGACCACAAGACGGACGCCGCGGCCGCCGGTCACGCTGCCGCGGGTTCCGGGTCCGAGGGCGCCGGCGGCCGTACGGACGACACGGAGAGCAGAGACGTCCCTTCCGCCCGCAAGGGAGGCGTGCGCAGCCCGAAGGGCACGAGCGCCGATCTGGCCACGATCGTCTCCGGCCTGGGGTCCCTGACTCTCGGTGCCGCCAAGCTGATGGACGGCGGGGAGATCAAGCAGACCGTGGTCGCCATGGACGAGGGCTCGCTCTTCGTGATGTCGATCAGCGACGGTTCCCTGCTCGGCGTACACGCCACGCCGGACTGTGACATGAGCGTCATCGCCTACCACATGGCGCTCTTCGTGGGCCGCGCCGGCCATGTCCTCACCCCCGAACTCCGTACCGAATTGCGCTCGTCGATGGAGCTGGACCAGTGACACCTGCTTCTTCCCCGCCCCCCTTGCCCGTTCGACGTGAGAGCGGCAAGTCCAAGAGAGTCCGCCCGTACACCCTCACCGGAGGACGTACCCGGTTCGGCCACGTGCTGCTGGTCGAGACGATCGTCGCGGCGATCGAAGCCCCGGAGGAGCGGCCGGAGTTGACCTCCGGCGGCCTGCGTGACCGGGTCATGCCCGAAATGCGGGCGATCGTCGAACTCTGCCGCCGCATGCGTTCGGTGGCGGAGATCGCAGCACTGTTGAAGATGCCTCTGGGTGTGGTACGGGTTCTGCTCAGCGACCTCGCCGACCAGGGACGGGTGCGCGTTCACGGCACCGGGCACGGCAGCGACCGGCCCGACCGTGCGCTGTTGGAAAGGGTGCTCGGTGGACTTCGCAGGCTCTGAGCCGGTCGTGGAAGAAGTGAGGAATGCGGAAGGTACCGCCCCCGGAGTGAAGGACTGGCAGGAGGATCTCTCGCACGCCCCCATATCCACCAAGATCGTGGTGGCGGGCGGCTTCGGCGTCGGCAAGACGACGTTCGTCGGTTCGATCTCCGAGATCGAGCCGCTGACGACCGAGGCGTTGATGACGCAGGCCAGCGAGGACGAGGACGACATCACCTCGACCCCGGAGAAGACCACGACCACGGTGGCCATGGACTTCGGGCGCATCACCCTCGAATCGGACCTGGTGCTCTACCTGTTCGGCACGCCGGGCCAGCAGCGCTTCTGGTTCATGTGGGACGACCTCGTGCGCGGCGCCATCGGTGCCGTCGTGATGGCGGACACGCGGCGCCTGGAGGACTGTTTCCCCGCGCTGGACTATTTCGAGAGCTGTGGGTATCCGTACGTCGTCGCGGTGAACCACTTCGAGGGCACCACCGCGTACGAGGCCGAGGACGTGCGGGAGGCCCTGTCCGTCCCCAAGCACGTGCCCGTTGTGATCATGGATGCGCGTGAGCGGGCCACGGTACTGAAGTCGCTGCTCGCGTTGGTCAGTCACGCACTGGACGTCACGCCCGCCTGAACCGGCGCGGCGCGGAACCGCACAACGTACGGAGAAGAGAGACCGCCATGCGGAAGATACTCATTGTCGGAGCCGGCCAGGCAGGCCTCCAGTTGGCGCTGGGCCTGCAGGCCCAGGGCTACGAGGTCACCGTTATGTCGAACCGCACGGCGGACGAGATACGCGGCGGACGCGTCATGTCGACGCAGATGCAGTTCCACACGGCGCTGCAGAACGAGCGGGACATCGAGGTCAACTTCTGGGAGAACCAGACCCCGAAGGTCGAGGGCCTGGGAGTCTCCGTGGCCGACCCGGAGTCCTTGCAGGGCCCCGGTGAGACCCAGCTCGCGATCAACTGGCTCGGTAGGCTGGACAATTACGCCCAGTCCGTCGACCAGCGCGTGAAGATGTCCGGCTGGATGGAGACCTTCGCGCAGCGCGGCGGCCAGCTCGTCATCCACGGAGCGGCCGTCTCCGACCTCAACTTCTTCGCGAAGAAGTACGACTTGGTGCTCGTCGCGGCCGGCAAGGGCGAACTGGTGTCGATGTTCGAGCGGGACGCGGAGCGCTCCCCGTACGACACACCACAGCGTGCCCTCGCCGTCAGCTACGTCAACGGACTCGGCCCGCGTCCTGAGCACCCGGACACGGAGGCGGTGCGCTTCAGCCTCGTGCCGGGCGTCGGTGAACTGTTCGTCATGCCCTGCCTGACGACGACCGGGCGCTGCGACATCCTCTTCTGGGAGGGCATCCCCGGCGGGCCCCTCGATGTCTTCCAGGGCATCAAGGACCCGAACGAGCAGCTCGCCAAGACCCTGGAGCTCATGGAGGAGTTCACGCCCTGGGAGTACGCGAGGGCCACGAAGGTCGAGCTGACCGACGCCAACGGCACGCTCTCCGGGCGGTACGCGCCGACGGTGCGCAAGCCGGTGGGGCGGCTGCCGGACGGCGGCGCCGTGCTCGGCGTCGCGGACGTCGTCGTCACCAACGACCCGATCACGGGCCAGGGTTCGAACTCCGCCTCCAAGTGCGCGGCCGCCTACCTCGCCTCCATCCTGGAGCGCGGCGACAAGCCCTTCGACGAGGAGTGGATGCAGCAGACGTTCGACCGCTTCTGGGCGGAGGTCCAGCACACCACCAAGTGGACGAATGCGTTGCTGGGCCCGCCGCCCGAGCACATCCTCAACCTCATCGGCGCGGCCGGGCAGCTCCAGCCCGTCGCCGACCGGTTCGCCAACGGCTTCGACAACCCGGCGGACTTCGAGGAGTACTTCTACGACCCGGCGAAGACCGAGGCCTACCTGGGCAGCGTCGCGGGAGGCTGACGCCGGCGGAGGCCCCCGTCCGGGCCGCGGCCCTCGTCGCGGCCCGGCGGCACGGCCCCTGGCACGGCCCGGCCGCCGCGCCGGCCGATCCGGCGCGGCGGCCCGTCACGGACGGGGAAGGGGGACCCGCCCGCGGTCAGTGGACGCCGGTGCTGCCCGGCTCATGTGCCCTCAGAGCAGCGGCGTCTGCGGGCGGCGGTGGTCGGACAGCGGACGATTCCCCGCGTCGGGCCGCACCGCGCCCTGCACGGAGGGGATGGCGCCGACGGGGGAGAGCCGGATCTGCGAACCCGGCCGCGGCGCGTGCACGACCTTGCCGCGTCCGGCGTACATCGCGACGTGCGAGGCGCTCTCGTAGTAGACGACGAGGTCGCCGGGGCGCAGCTTGTTCAGCGGCACGTGCCGCAGCCTCCGCCACTGGCCCTGGCTGGTGCGCGGAATGGCGCGACCGGCCTGCCCCCACGCCTTCGAGGTGAGCCCCGAGCAGTCGTAGGCCGCGGGGCCCGCGGCGCCGAACCGGTAGGGCTTGCCGATCTGCCGCAGCGCGAACCGCACCGCTTCCGCTCCGGTGCGTGAGGGCCGGCGCTGCACCTTCGGACCCTGCAGCCCCCTGGCGGACATCAATGTGCGCTGGGTGCCTGCCTGTTGGGACGTCTCCAGGGCGCGCAGTCGCGTCAGCTGGTCGTCGGAGAGGGAGGCGAGGGTGCGTTCGACCCGGCGCAGCCGCGTGCGTACGGTCTCCCGCCGCTTCTCCTTCCGGTCCGCGAGCCGCTGCTGCTTCGCCAGCGCCTTGCGTGCGCGTGCCGTGAGCTGCCGCTGCCTCTTCTCACCCGCCTGGAGCCGCTGCACGGTCAGGGCCTGGCGGCCCGCCGCACGAGTGAGCAGGCGCAGCCCGTCCATGGGGGCCCGCGGGTTCTCGGCGAGCAGCAGCTGCACGACCGGCGGAAGCCCGACGTCGCCGCGCCGGTACTGCTGACGGGCGAGGCGTCCGGCCTCCCGGCGTGACTCGGCGAGTGCCGCACGCACCGAAGAGAGCGCCTTCTCCGCGTCGTTCGTACGCTTGCGCTGCCGCTTCAGCTTTTCGGCGGTCCTGTTGTACGCGTCCGAGGCCGACTCGGTCTTCTCGTACATCTGCCGCAGCTCGCGCAGCAGCTCGCTGACGGGCCTCTCGCCCGGGTCGGCCGCCGCCGGAAGGGGCTGGAGGGCGAGCGCTGCCGCCACCACCGTGACCAGCGCCCCGGCCGTGACGGAATGGGGTGCTCGTAGATGCGACACCGGCTCGCCTCCGATCTGACTCGCTACCGGAGCGATCGTGCACGGCGGTGCTTGTTACCGGCGGGGTTGTTCGGCTCCCGTCCCGGGGCGCTCACCCGAAGGGTGCCCGGGGCGTCGCCCGTGCGGCGGCGCGCAGTACGGGGCGAGACCGGAGTGGCGCTAACGGCCGAAGAGACGGCGTCCCGTCAGGCGGCGGGCCGCTTCGGTCGCGTGCCCGATCTCGTGCACGTACGACTCGGGCAGCCAGTCCGTGGCGGGAAGTTCGGCGGTGTCGGCGAGGTCGAGTGCGTGTGTGAGGACGCTGGGGGGCGGACGGGACTCCGGAGTCTTGTGCAGGCACGCGAAGAGCGCGGGGCACAGCCCGTCCGGCACGCCCGTCAGGTCCGGGTCCTCGCGTGCCATGGGCAGCATGTTCCCGGCGAAGGGCTGATGGGCGCTGGCGGCGAAGACGAGGGTCGCGCCCAGGTCGAAGACGTCGTCGGCCATTTCGTCGGTGGCCGGCCCGCTCATGTTGCCCAGGGCCAGGCCGTAGTCGACGACGCGGGGCGAGTCGAGGGCGAGCAGCACGTTGTGGGGGCCCAGGTCGCGGTGGGTTATGCGGGCCGCGTGAAGGGCCGTCAAGGACCGCGCGAGCGCGCCGCCCAGGGCGCGCACCGACGACTCCGGCATGGGGCCGTACTTCGAGATCAGGGCTTCCAGGGAGACGCCGGGCACGAAGGCGTTGGCTATCCAGGGCTGGGCGCCGTCGAGTTCGCAGCCTGCCGCGTCGGCGACGTACTCGCTGCGCACGCCGGTCGCAGCAGCCTCCATCTCCTGCCGCAGGCGTGCGCGCAGCGGCCGGTCGCGGAGCAGGTACGGGCGCAGGGCGCGCACGGCGACGAGCTGCTTGCGCGCGCCCCGCTGCGGTGCCCCCCGACCGAGGTAGACGGTGCCCATACGGCCGTCGCCGAGTACGCCGTGGAGGCGGTACGGGCCCACCTGCCGGGGGTCTGTGCTACCGAGGCCAGCCATCCCTTGGATCACGCTCGGCAGCCTAGGCGCACAGCGTGTGCAAGGGGACGGGGTGAACAGAACCGTCGCAGTTCTTCGCAAACTTCACGTCAGGCTCAGAAAATGTCACGGATGTGCTAGGGGTGTCCTGCTTGCCTGGCCGCCGGCGCCCCGGGACGCGGCACGGCCGGTGCCGTGTGCGGCCTGCGCGGGGCCGGGGCTCAGCCGCGGCTCCACGGCCAGCGGAGCCTTCCGTGCGGAATTCCCTCTGGTTCGTACACGTATCGCCAGCCGCGGGGGATGCCCAGCCGGCGTGTGAAGGCGGCGGGTTCCAGCCGGTAGACGTGAACCACCGTGGGGCCGTCGTCGTCCGCGGGCGGGACGGGCACCTCGTAGCTCTTCGGCGGACGGCCGTTGACCCCGGTGAGCACCGGCAGCACGCGGCCGTCCAGCGGCCCGCCGACGAAGACGCTCTCCTCACTGCGCATTCCTGCTCCCGCCTCCGCCTTCCGGTTCAGCCGCACTTGTCCGAGGTGCAGCCCGCGAGGGAACGCGGGCCCGGGCCATCCTCGCCGAGCTTGTCGTACGGATTGGCCAGCGCGCAGTGCTCCAGGGAGAGGCAGCCGCAGCCGATGCACTCGGTGAGGTGGTCGCGCAGCTGCGTCATCAGCTTGATGCGCTGGTTGAGGTCCTCCCGCCAGCACTCCGAGACCCTCGCCCAGTCCTCGCGGTTCGGTGTGCGGTTGTCCGGCAGCAGCGCGAGCGCGTCACGGATGGCCGCGAGCGGCATGCCCAGACGCTGGGAGGCTCGGATGAAGGCGACCCGGCGCAGGGTGTCACGGCTGTAGCGGCGCTGGTTGCCCGGGGTGCGGCGGCTGTGGATCAGCCCCTCGCGCTCGTAGTAGCGCAGCGCAGAGGTGGCCACTCCGGCGCGTTCGGCGAGTTCGCCGACCGTGGCCTCCTTGGCCTGCCAGGACAGTTGCGTGGACATGGAGCCAGAATAGGCCTTGTTCAAGATTCCTTTAAGTTCGGGACCGGCCGTCCCGTTACCTCCGGTCCCGTTCCCTTCCGGTTCCGTTGCCGGCCTGTCCCGGCCCCGGCGCCGGCCTGTCCCGCTCCGGGCGGTCAGCAGCTGCCGGGCACGTCCAGGAGATGTCCCTTGTCGCCGACGACGGGCAGCATCCGCCGGGCCAGTTCGCCGACGGGGCCGTCGCCCTCCTCCAGGTCCAGGGCGTGCCGGACGATGCGGGCGGTCTCCGCGTCCCTCGTAGCGGACGCCATCAGCAGGGCCACGAAGTGGTCCAGCAGCCAGTCGCGAAGTTCCGCGACCGGCGGCTGCTTGCCCTGGTCCAGCCACATCAGGGAGGCGGCCTCGACCACCGTTATCCACGTGCTGACCGTCATGCGCAGCCGGGGCCCCGCCTCCTTGCCCCCCGGCTCGTAGCCGAGGTGGAAGAGGATCTGGTCGGCGGCGGCGCGGCGCACCTCGTCGACGATCGCGTGCGTGCGCGAGGTCTGTACGACGCTGCCGCCCTGGAGCAGCGCCATGAACCCGGCGTCGTGCTCGTCGACGAATGCGAGGTAGCGCTCCAGCGCCCGCACGAGCCGCTGCGTGAGCGGCCCGGTCTGGGCCTCGGCGAAGCACTGCTCCAACTCGTCGGCCGCGGTGCGCAGCGCCGCCTCGTACAACTGCTGCTTGCCGCCCGGGAAGTAGCGGTAGACGAGCGGGCGCGAGACGCCGGCGGTGGCCGCCACGTCGTCGAGGGAGACGTCCTCGGGCGGATTGTGGGCGAAGAGGCCGAGCGCGGTGCCGATCAGCTGCGCACGCCGTTCGTCCACGCTCAGCCTGCGATACGCCGGTGCCGTGCCGCTGCTGCTCATTCCATGAGCGTAACCGGGACGCCCCCCGGCCGGTCCCTACCGGGGCAGGAGGCCCGAGCTGACCCACAGCTTGCGGCCGACTCCGCGCATGACGCCGATCTCGTCCAGGAAGTCGGTGAGCCGCCTGGCGCCGGTCTGCATCACCTCGCGGCGGTGTCCGCTGGCCTTGACCTGGGCCATCGCCTCGCGCTTGTCCAGGCCCACGTTCGTGTAGACCTCCGGGTTGATGAAGGAGATCGAGAAGACGCGGGCCGCCTCGCCCGAGCTGATGCGGGTGAACTCCGCCTCCCAGCGCGGGCAGCTGACCATCTGGCGGCGCAGCTCCTCGCGGGCGTACCGCACGTGCCGGGCCTCCTCGACTACGTGGATGCGGGTGACACCGCGCACCAGCGGCTGTATCCGCTCGTCGGGAAAGGTCAGCCGCTGCATCCAGTCGAGGATCTCCTCGCCGAGAAGCGTGGCGGTGAAGGACCCGGGCGTCGTGGAGACGGACTTGAGCAGTCGTGCGAGGTTGTGGTGCAGACGGGAGACGCGGTACGCGGGCACTCCGCTCTTGCTGATCATCCGCGCGAACATCTTCGAGTGCCGGCACTCGTCCTCGATCTCAGTGAGGGCGTAGCGCACGTGGCTGCTGGTGAGCGGCTTGTCGTAGATGTGGCGCACCAGCAGCTGAATGAGGATGACCTCGAACCAGATGCCGAGGGAGGCGAGCGAGCCGGCTTCGTGGCGGGCGAGGTCGAGGCGCTGCTCCTCGGACATCCGCTTCCACAGAGGGGTGTCGTAGAGCGAGACGAGCTCCGGCGGCCAGAACCACTTGCCCTCCTCGAAGGGCGCGTCCCAGTCCAGTTCCTCGTCCGGGTCGAACGAGTGCTTCTTGGAGGAGTCCAGCAGGCGCTCGGCGACCTGCTCGCGGTCCTTGAGCAGGCCGAGGGCGTCCCTGAGCGGCTGGGTCCCGGTCTTCTCGTCGGTGGCCGTGTCGGGGGTGATCGTCATGCTGGGCACCTCTTCGTGAGTTACCGAAGGTTACATCGACCGTTACGTCTTATGAGACTGCCTGTCAGTAAGCGAGTCAATCCCCGCGACACACATTGCGCAGCATTTGTTGACCGGGCGGTAACAGCCGTGTGAGCCTGCCAACTGCCTGCCAGTGGGCCCTGGTTGCCCGGGCGGGGCCCGAGCATCCCGGAGTCAGGAGGCGTCCATGACCACGCACGACCTCTACGTCAACAGCCCGGGAGCCGCCGAGTGGGAGGTGCCGGCCGCCGGGGCCGCCCGCTTCAGCTGGGACTACGACGACGGCCGCGACCGTCTCCTCGCCCTGTACCAGAAGGGCAAGGACAAGCAGTGGGACGGGCAGCTGCGCATCGACTGGGACCTCGAGGTGGACCCGAAGGACCCGCTCGGCACCCCCGACGAGGCCATGTCGCTCTACGGCACGTCCTACTGGGACAAGATGAACGAGGCCGAACGGGCAGACCTGCGGCAGCACTACGCCTCCTGGCAGTTCAGCCAGTTCCTCCACGGTGAACAGGGTGCGATGGTCTGCGCGGCGCGGATCGTGGAGTCCGTCCCCGACCTGGACGCGAAGTTCTACTCCGCGACACAGACCATGGACGAGGCCCGGCACGCCGAGATCTACGGGCGCTTCCTGCACGAGAAGGTCGGGATGGTCTACCCGATCAACGACAATCTCCAGTCGCTGCTCGGAGACACCCTCCGCGACTCCCGCTGGGACATGCCCTACCTGGGGATGCAGGTGCTCATCGAGGGGCTGGCGCTCGCCGCCTTCGGCATGATCCGCGACACCACCGACAAGCCGCTGCCCAAGCAGATCCTCGCCTACGTCATGCAGGACGAGGCCCGGCACGTCGCCTTCGGCCGCATGGCGCTGCGCGACTACTACAAGCAGCTGACGGAGGCCGAGCTGCGGGAGCGCGAGGACTTCGTCATCGAGGGCTGCTACCTCATGCGGGACCGCCTCAAGGGCGTCGAGGTGCTGGAGAACTTCGGGGTTCCGAAGGCGGAGGCGGAGACCTTCAGCGAGCAGTCGGACTTCCTGAAGCTCTTCCGGCAGCTGCTCTTCAGCCGCATCGTGCCCTGCGTGCGCGACATCGGGCTGTGGGGCGAGCGGCTCCAGCGCGCGTACCTCGACATGGGCGTCTTCGAGATGGGCGACCAGAACCTGGACCTGCTGATGGCGCAGGACGAGGAGATCGCCGAGAAGCTCGATGCGGAACGGTTCGCCGCGGAGGAAGCGGAGAGGACTGCGGAGGTCGCCGACACGATCGCCGAGGGTGAGCGCGAGGAAGCGGAGGCCGACCCCGGGCGCTGACGCCGGACGGCTGGGACTTCGGGCCCCGGGTGTGCTGCTGCACACCCGGGGCCTTCGTGTGTCCCCGGACGGGCTCGGGTGAAACACGGCGTACGTGTGGCACATGAGACGGCATCGACGTAGTTTGAAGGAGATCGGGAGTATTGGACGGGTTCATTACTCTTAAGGTGTTTTGACCCCTTTTGTGCTTCGGCCAGTAGGCACAGCTGCGGGAGGGCGGTCGGCGCCGCCGTGCGCCTGACCGCTGTGCCTGCTCCCGCGGTGACGCGCTACCCGAGTTCACCGAGCACCGGGAGGCATCAGGTCATGTCAGCAGTCCGATTCCGTGCGAAGCACGCACGTCACCCGCATGACGATGCACCCGACACCGCGGCCCACTTCGAGCGCATCACGTCGCTGCCGGACGGGCCGGAGAAGGAGGAGCTGCGCCAGGAGGTCGTGCGGGCCTGGATGCCGATGGCCGACCGTCTCGCCCAGCGCTTCCGCAACCGGGGCGAGAACCTCGAGGACCTGCAGCAGGTCGCCGCGCTGGGGCTGGTCAAGGCCGTCGCGCGCTACGACCCGGCCCGGGGGTGCGCCTTCGAGAGCTTCGCGGTGCCGACGATCGTCGGAGAGATCAAGCGGCACTTCCGCGACTACATGTGGGACCTGCACGTGCCGCGACGCGTGCAGGAGCTGCGAAACCGCGTACGCGCCAGCTGCCGTGAACTGGGCGTCACTCTCGATGACCGCTCGCCCACCGTGGCGCAGATCGCCGAGCACAGCGGCCTCAGCCAGGAGGACGTCGTGATCGGCATGGAGGCGCTGGAGAGCTACAGTGCGCTCTCGCTCGACGCCGAGCTGTCCAAGAACGAGGACGGCTACTCCCTGCTCGACACCCTCGGCGCCACCGAGCCGGGCTTCGAGCGCGTCACCTACCGCGAGGCGGTCAAGCCGCAGCTGCGCAACCTGCCGGAGCGGGAGCGCTACATCCTCTACCTGCGCTTCTTCTGCGACATGACGCAGAGCAGCATCGCCGAGCAGCTGGGGATCTCCCAGATGCACGTCTCGCGGCTCATCAGCCGTACGTGCGAGCGCCTGCACCGGGAGGTCGAGGCGGAGGTGGCGGCGCGCGCTCACGAGCCCTCCCCCGCGCGGGCCCCGATGACGGTCTGACCGCCGCCGGCGCGGGTCCTCCCCGGCGCACGGGGAACTCGGCTTCCGGTGCCCGCGAGGAGGCCCGGCCCGTTCCGTGTCCAGTCCCCGGGGACGCGGGCGGGCCGTTGTGCTGCGCGTACGCGTGTGTACGCAGGGGATGCGGGCGCATGGCCGCCGCGGCGCTCGGCAGGACCGGTCGCCGGCCGCGTCCCCGCACTCCGGCGAGCCGGAGAATGCCGGCGCCCCGGCCCGTGCGCCACCGCACGCCTCCGCATGGCCCGTCGGGCGGGCGCGAGAGCCGCTGCCGGAGCAGCCGACGCCGACTCACGTCAACGGCCCGCCTCAACAGGCCTGCGTCAACAGGCCTGCGTCAGCGGGCCGCCTCCCAACCGGCATGGCGCCGGGGGGAGTTCGCCGTGTCGCCAGGAGGGCCGCCGTCCCTCTGCGGGCGATGGCCCGCCGCGCGTGCGGCGTGTGGCCGTGCACCACCGCAAGGGCCGCGAAGGTGGCGGTCCGTCACGTGTGCGGGGGATGGAGGGGGCTCGTAGCCTGCGTGCACTCATCACGCCGGACACAGGCCCGGCCGCCTCCGGCCGGACACAGCCCCCAGGGAGGCCTCTGCGATGCAACGGGTCAGCAGCGCCGCCGTACGCCCGTACCGACTCGCGGCAGTCGCCGCCCTCACCGCCGCGCTGCTGTCCTTCCCCGCGCCCGGCGGTGCCGCCGCCCAGCAGGGCGCGGACCGCGGCTGTGCCCGGACGGACATACCTCGCGTGCCCGGCGCCGAACATCAGAAGGCCGCCTGCCTCGACGAGTTGACGACCGCGGGCACCGTGGAGAGCGGACACACCGACCCCGCCGACTGGGCAGGGCTGACCCCTGCGAAGCTGCCCACACCGAAGGGTGTGCCGGGCGTCCAGATCGACGGCTACTTCCCGGACAGTTCCGCGACGAACACCAACCACGGCTGGAAGCACGACTCCCAGTTCGTTCTGCGGCTGCCCGCCCGCTGGAACGGCGGTCTCGTCGTCAGCGGCGCCCCCGGAAACCGCGAGCAGTACGCCAACGACCGGGCCATCGGCGACTGGGTGCTCAAGCGCGGCTACGCCTTCGCCGCCACCGACAAGGGCAACACCGGAGCGGCCTTCCACCGTGACGGACGGACTCCCGGTGACGCGGTGGCCGAGTGGAACCGGCGCGTCACGCAGCTCACGCGGGCAGCGCGCGCGACGGTCGCCGACCACTACCGGCGTCCCCCGGCACGCACGCTGGCCACCGGCATGTCCAACGGCGGCTACCTCGTGCGCTGGCAGCTGGAGAACCATCCGGAGCTCTACGACGGCGGCGTCGACTGGGAGGGCACGCTGTGGCGGGCCGGCGGCGAACGGCCGAACCTGCTGACCTTCCTGCCGCAGGCGCTGCGCCACTACCCGGCGTACGCAGCCGGCGGTCCCGGGGCGGACAAGGCCAGGAAGGCCCTGCACGACGCCGGCTTCCCGCGCGGCTCCGAGTTCCTGTGGCCCTACTTCCACGAGAACTACTGGGATCTCACGCAGCGCATCTACCGCGAGGAGATGGATCCCGGCTTCGACGGCGACACCGAGGCGGGAACCCCGTTCTGCGCGCCCGGAGACCCGGACGGTCCGCCGTGCGACGCGGACTACGAGTACGAGGACCGCCCGGACGACGTCCGCCGCGCGGTCGCACAGGCCGGGCTCACCGGCAGGATCGGCAAACCCCTGATCACGCTGCACGGCACCCTCGACACCCTGCTCCCCATCGGGGAGGACTCCGACGTCTACGCCCGCATGGTGCGCGAGTCGGGGCGGGGCGGGCTCTTCCGCTACTACCGCGTCGAGGACGGCAACCACGTCGACTCGCTCGCGGACGCCTTCCCCGACAAGCTGCGGCCGCTCACGCCGTGCCACCGTTCGGCGTTCACCGCGCTGGAGCGCTGGCTCGGCGACGGCACGAAGCCGCCGCGCACCCGCGACGTGCCCAGGCCGGACGGGGCGACGCAGGCGGAGCTGACGAGGAACTGCCCGCTCAAGAGCTGAGCGGGAGCGCGCGGACGGCGCCCGCGCAGGCACCCGACGCATGGCAACAGCCCGCGTTTCCAGCCCTGTTGCGCGGGAACCCGCCGCAACACGTCAGCAGGAATCTCGTGGGGAGGGCTCACCGTGGGCGCTGAGAAGAAGAAGCAGGCCAAGACCGAGCAGCTCCAGGGAAAGGTCAAGGAGATCCTCGGCCGCAAGCTCGGCAGCGAGCGTCTGGAGGCCGAAGGCCGCCGCGAGCAGTCGAAGGGCGACGTCCGGCAGGCCGCCGAGAAGGCCAAGGACGCCTTCCGGCGTTGAGCGCACCGCCCTGCCTCGCGGCTTCCGCGGGGCGCGGTGCCCAAGCAGTCGAAGGGCCCGTGACGTCGCGGACGTCACGGGCCCTTCGACTGCTCGTCTGCCTTTGGCCCTGCCCTGCCATGGGCGTGCCGACTGACTGCCCTTGCCCTGACGCCTGCCTGACACCAAAGCTGCCGTGGCAGACCCTGTCACGGGTCTGCCACGGCAGCGTCGGTATCAGGTGCCGTTGTGCGGCGTGCGTGCGTCAGTTCTGCGCGAGCATGCCGGCGCGGAGGCCGGACAGCGCGCGGCTGAGCAGCCGGGAGACGTGCATCTGGGACAGGCCCAGGTGCTCGCCGATCTGCGCCTGCGTCAGCTCGTCGCCGAAGCGCAGTTCGATGATCTTCCGGTCGCGTTCGGAGAGTTCGGCGAGGAGCGGCTTGAGGGCGTGGAAGTCCTCGACCAGGTCCATGGCCTCGTCACGTTCGCCCAGCACGTCCGCGAGGGACGCCTCGCCCTCCTCGTCGTTGACCGTGGCGTCGAGGGACGAGGAGTTGTAGCCGTTGGCCGCGACCTGGCCCTCGACGATCTCCTCCTCGCTCACGCCGAGATGCTCGGCCAGTTCGCTCACACGGGGCGCACGGCCCAGCTTCGAGGTGAGCTTGTCGTTGGCCCGCGCCAGGTCCATGCGCATCTCCTGGAGGCGGCGCGGAACGCGGACGTCCCACGTCGTGTCACGGAAGAAGCGCTTGATCTCACCGACGACGTACGGGATCGCGAAGGTGGTGAACTCCACCTCGCACGAGAGGTCGAACCGGTCGATCGCCTTGATGAGGCCGATCGTGCCGACCTGCACGATGTCGTCCATGTCGTCGCCGCGGGAGCGGAAGCGGCGCGCCGAATACCGTACGAGAGTCAGGTTGATCTCGATGAGGGTGTTGCGCACGTACTGGTACTCGTGCGTGCCCTCCTCGAGGACGGCAAGCCTGTCGAAGAGCGTCTTCGAGAGCTGACGGGCGTCCTCGGGAGCAAGCTTCTCCGGCTCGTCGATGACGGGCAGCCCTTCCGATGCGCTTCCGGCTCCCCGCCCTTCGAGTACGGACGGCGACCCGGTGGGTGCTTCCTCCGCTGTCGTGACGGTCGGCGTTGCGGAAGTCATCGCGTGGACCTGCCCTTCACTTCGACGTCGGGTTCAATCGCTTACCCGGCTTCTCACTGAACAAGCCTACGGCTTCGAGGTGTTGTCCTTTTGGGTGCATTTGCGGCACCTCGGAGCGGCCGTACAGGGCCAGTTGGCATGAGGCAGGCGTCGGTGGGCAAGCGGACCTGGGACCGATTGAAGCGACCACGACGAGAGCCCGGGTTTCCGTAAGAGAGGCGTACGGACGGCCCCGTCGAGGAGAATGCGTCCTCGGCAGAGGACGGGAGGTGATGCCTGTGCCTACGGGTCACAGCCCTGCGGCGACAGGCGGAGGGGAACAAGAAGCCCTGCTGATGGACTCGGTGTACACCGACATCGGACAGGCGCGCAAGGCCGTGGAGGAGCACCTGGCGAGGGACTGCGCCTGGGTGGACCTGACGGGAGTGCTCCTCGTCGTCTCCGAACTCGTGACCAACGCACAGCGTCACGCGCGGGGAAAGTGGCAACTGCGGGTCCAGGCCGAGCCGTACCGCGTAAGGGTGGAGGTCACGGACTCCGTGCCGCTCCCTCCGCGCTGGCGGCCGGGCAAGCTCGACGGCAGCGGCGGCTGGGGGCTGCGCATCGTCGAGCAGTGCGCCGACACGCTGGAGGTGCTGACGTCGGCGCGCGGCAAGACCATGCGCGCGCAGTGGCTGCATCCGGACCGCGGCGGCCCGTCACTCGCCTGAGAAGCCGGCATTCCGGCTACCGGCCCCGGCCCGTACCCCCGGCACTGACGGGGGTACGGGCCGGGGCCGGTCTCGCAGCGCACCTGACACGGCCGTGCGGCGGCCCTCCGGTCCTCCCGAAAGCCGCGGATCTGAGTACAAGTACTCATGCGCCGGGCGGCGAACGAGCGGAGGATCTGCCGGAACACGCGCGACCGTCATCTGTCTTGGAGATCTTTCACCGACCGGGAAGAGCAACCATGCGGGACCGCAGCGGCTGGAAGAGAATTCTCTCGGCGGCGACGGACAACTGGCCATCCCGCGTCTATCTGACGGCCTGTGCGGCATTGCTGATCTGGACGGCTTTCGACGCCCTTTTCGCTGACGACGAAGGTCCTTCTTTCGCGGGTATCTGGCCCATTTTCGCCACGCTGCCGACGAGTCTTCTCGTCGTGCTGCTCGCCGGCGCAATCGGATTTCTGCTGCCGACCGCGGTGACTCTCCCGCTTTTCGTTCTGCTGCTCGCGGTTGCGGCGCTCGTCAATGCCACAGGGCTCGGCCTGCTGCTGCGTTGGCTGCGACGCCGCACGTCACAGGCCTGATTCGAGCCAGGCAACCGCTACCGGGGCAGACGTGTGCGCGATTCCGTGAGGCTCCCGGGACACGGCTGGGAATGCCCAGCCTGACATTCGTCATCGGAATGCCCGGACGGACATGGAATGCATTGACGCGTTCAGTTCAACACGCCTAGCGTTCCCGTCGTCGGGCAACAGGCCCCTGAAATCCGCGAGTTGGGAGAATGCGACGCGGATTCCTGTGCCTGTGCCCGGCCGACAGCCCGACAAGGGAAACCCGATGAAAACGGGGAACACATGAACCGCAGGACACGAATAGTTCTTCCCGTGGTCGCGGGCGCCGCCGTCCTGGCGTCCCTCACACCCATGGCGGTGGCCGGTGACGCTCCGGCCGAGAGCGCGCCCGGCACCCAGGCGCGCGAGACGAAGGCGGACGTCGGCACCCAGGCCACCATCAGCCGCGACACCGTCATCAAGCGGGCCAGGACCTGGCTGACGGCGATCGACGGCCACCAGGTCCCCTACAGCCAGAGCAAGACGTTCGGGGGCTACCGCACGGACTGCTCCGGCTACGTGAGCATGGCGCTCAAGTACGGGAAGCCGGGCACGAACACGGTGGGCCTGGCGTCCTCGCAGTTCACCAAGAAGATCAAGATGTCGCAGCTGAAGAAGGGCGACCTGATCATCGACGCGAACGGCAGCTCGACGACCCGTCACGTCGTGATCTTCGAGAAGTGGACCAGTGCGGCGCACAAGTCCTACCGCGCCTACGAGCAGCGCGGCAGCTACGGGACCGACCACAGCACGCGCAGCTACGGGATCGGCAACGACGAGTACGACGCCTACCGTCCGAAGAAGTACTGAGGCAGGCAGGCCGGTCAGCGGCCCCGTGACTGTGCCCTCGTCCCGGAAGAGTTGCTTCCGGGACGAGGGCACGGTGTCGTCCTCAGGACCGGGTGGGCGTCACCGCCGCCCGGCTCGTACCGGGCCTGCGGCCCGGGCCCTACTTGTAGATCTCCCCGACCCACTCAGGGTGGTCGATGAACGGGTTCCGGTTCTTCTGGATCTTGTCGAAGATGACCTGGTTGCGGTTCTCCTCGAACGCGTCCGGCGGGTCCTGCTCGCTCCACTGCTTCAGGACGGACACGCGGCCGATGTTGGGCTTGGAGCCGTTGTCGACCTCGTCGTTGGCTTCCAGGTCCGGGAAGCTGTCCTCGCCCTCGTAGCGGACGTCCATGTAGAGGATCATGCGGGCGACGTCGCCCTTGACCTCGTCGCGCGGCTCGTAGGAGTCGTCGTCGGTGAAGTTGCCCGGCGCGCCCTCGACCTCGCTTCCGCCCTCGTCGAAGTCCTTGTTGCCGCGGATGCTGTTGACCTGCACATCGGACGGGCGCAGGTGGTGCACGTCCGTGCCCGGTCCGTTCGCGGTGCCGAAGTCGCCGTGGGACTTGGCCCAGACGTGCTCGCGGTTCCAGTTGCCCTGGTCGCCGCCGTTGCTGTCCTTGGAGATGGACTTGCCGGTGTACAGCTCGATGACGTTGCCGGAGTTGTCCGGGTCCTGGTCGGTCTCCTTCAGCGCGTCCCAGACCTCGTCGTACGAGAGTGTGGTCACGCCGTTGCTGATGATGCCGTGCAGAGCCGTCTTGAGCTCTTCGCCGGTCTTGCCCTCGGCGTCCTGGTAGTAGTCGTCCTCTTCCGCTGCGGTGAAGGCCGACGCGGTACCGGAGGCCCGTGCGGAGCTCTTGTCCGGTGCGGTGGCCGTGCCCGCCGAGGCGGGTATCTGTACGACGGCGGCTATGAGCGCGGTGCCGGCGAGTGCGCCGAGCGTTCTGCGGCGCGCTGCGGAACGTATGAAGTCCACGTTGGCGTCCTCTCCCCGAGGATGTGGCGCCGCGTGCGCAGTGTGGGGGTCGCAGCACGGCACCGGCCGATGGGTGGTCGGCCGTGGTGAAGCCTTCCATTGCCTCGAACACCGATGCGGGACGTATACGAAACTGTGCTGTGAAGAAATGGTGAAGCCTGGTGCGTCGTCACCCTGGGCTGTCCGCATCTCACTCACTCAACGGACCCGCGATCAGGCCGTGTTGGAGGGGAGCCGGAAACTTCGCAAGAGCTTCCTGAATCTTGCAGGAAGGGTTTACAGCTCTTCGCGGTGCCGCTACTTTCCCTTCAAGTTCCCGCCGCTACAGGGGAATCGATTACCGGCTGCTGGTGCGTGCGGCCCTTCCGAAGCGACGTGAAGGAGCCGTTGTGCGTATGCGCATCCCCCCACCGCTCGGGCCACGGGCCCGTATCCAGGCACTCCTCGCTCTCATCCTCGCGGGCCTCGTCGTCTCGCTGCTTCCGGCCACCGGGATCGCCGGACCGCGACCCGACCCCGGCCCGGCAGACGGCCGCGCAGCCGCGGCCGCACCGGCGACGATGCTGGGCGGCGACCCGCGCAAGGACTCGGTCTACTTCGCGATGACCGCCCGCTTCAACGACGGCGACCCGTCCAACAACAGGGGCGGCAGCCAGCATGAGAAGTCGGGCAACGCGGCCCACGACGACCCCATGTTCAGGGGCGACTTCAAGGGCCTGGCCGACAAGCTCGACTACATCAAGGCGCTGGGTTTCTCGGCGATCTGGATCACTCCGGTAGTCCTGAACCGGTCCGACTACGACTACCACGGCTACCACGGCTGGGACTTCTACCGGATCGACCCGCGGCTGGAGTCGAAGGGCGTCTCCTACCAGCAACTCATCGACAGCGCCCACGCCAAGGGCATCAAGATCTACCAGGACGTGGTCTACAACCACAGCTCCCGCTGGGGCGCGAAGGGGCTGAGCACCCCCACCTTCTTCGGGAAGCGCGACAAGGAGTGGGGCTGGTACTACGACAAGAAGACGGAGGGCAAGGAGTACAACCCCCTGGAGGAGAACGAGAAGGGCAAGACCTACAACGGTGACCTCTGGTCCGAGGAGGAGCCCGAGGGCAACACCTGCAAGGACTGGGGCAAACCGACGGGGGAGAGCAGCCCCGAGGGCTACAAGCTCTACAACTGCCAGTGGCCCAGCCCCACTTCGGGCCTCTTCCCTGCCTCGAAGTACCACCAGTGCTGGCTCGGCAACTGGGAGGGCGAGGACGCGCGCAGCTGCTGGCTGCACGAGGACCTCGCCGACTTCGACACCGAGCAGAAGAGCGTGCAGAAGTACCTGACCGACGCCTACAGCAAGTACATCGACATGGGCGTCGACGGCTTCCGCATCGACACGGCCGTCCACATCCCCCGCACGACCTGGAACCGCCGCTTCCTGCCGGCCCTCCACGACCGCCTCGTGGAGAAGTACGGCAAGGAGAAAGCGCAGGACTTCTACGTCTTCGGCGAGGTGGCCGCGTTCGTCAACGACAAGTGGAACCGCGGCTCGGTCAACCACTCCACCCAGTTCTTCACCTGGAAGGAACGCAAGGAGTACAGCGACGACGACGCGAAGGCGTCGCTGGAGATGTACGAGTACGAGCAGAAGCAGGGGCCGGAGAACCAGCCGACGTCCACCAACGCCTTCCTCGACGGGAACGAGTACCACGCCCCCGACCACTCGAAGTTCTCCGGCATGAACGTCATCGACATGCGGATGCACATGAACTTCGGCGACGCGGCGAACGCCTTCGGCAACGGCAAGGACTCCGACGACAGTTACAACGACGCCACGTACAACACCGTCTACGTCGACTCGCACGACTACGGACCGGGAAAGTCGTCCACGCGCTACGACGGCGGCACCGACGCCTGGGCCGAGAACATGTCGCTGATGTGGACCTTCCGCGGCATCCCCACCCTCTACTACGGATCGGAGATCGAGTTCCAGGCCGGCAAGAAGATCGACTGCGGTCCCACGTGCCCGCTCGCCACCACCGGCCGCGCCTACTTCGGCGAGCACCTCGAAGGCAGCGTCGAGGCATCGGAGTTCGGCAGGGCCGACAGCGCGAAGGGTGAGGTCGCAAAGACCCTCGACAAGCCGCTCGTCAAGCACCTCCAGCAGCTCAACCGGATCCGGCGCGCCGTTCCCGCCCTGCAGATGGGCCAGTACTCCACGAGCGGCATCGACGGCTCGATGGCGTACAAGCGCCGCTACACCTCCGGCGACACCGACAGCTTCGTGCTCGTGACGGTCTCCGGCGCAGCCACCTTCAACGGCATCCCCGACGGCACATACAAGGACGCCGTCACGGGCGACACCAAGAACGTCACCGGCGGCAAGCTCTCCGTCGCCGCACCCGGCAAGGGCAATCTGCGGGCCTACGTGCTCGACCTCCCTGGGAACCGCGCACCGGGCAAGGTCGGTTCGTCAGGCCCGTACTTGAAGTAGCCACCACCCCCAAGGCCCCGGGCCCGCATGCGGCCCGGGGCCGTTCACCCCCCACATCGAGGAGATGAGTCCCTTGGGACGCCTGCGCTTCCTGAGACTGGCGGCGGCAGCCGCCACCTTGGCCACAGTCGTCGGCCTCATGCCGTCGGCGGGCCAGCCCGCACGGGCCGCCACCGCGGCGGCTCCCGCCCTCGGCGCGCACTACGACGGCAGCGGCGAGAGCATCACCTTCCGGGTGCACTCCTCCGCCGCGACACGGATGCTCGTCGAGCTCTACGACAAGGCCGCCGGCGCCGCCGAGAAGGGGAGCCTGCTCCTGGAGAAGGAGTCCGGGGCCGACGGCACGTGGACGGCGACGGTCACCGTCGCGGAACTCCGTGAGAAGTACGGCATCGAGGGCACCGTCTACTACGGCTACCGCGCCTGGGGCCCCAACTGGCCCTACGACAAGGACTGGGAGAAGGGCTCCGAGGCCGGCTTCGTCTCCGACGTGGACGGCGAGGGCAACAGATTCAACCCGAACAAGCTGCTCCTCGACCCGTACGCCCGCGAAGTCAGCCACGACCCGCTGCGTGAGGGCATGACCGACAAGGGCGTCTACGGCTCCGGCCCGGAGCACCGTGGCGAGGACAGCGGCGCCCAGGCACCGAAGGGCATCGTGCTGCCCGAGACCGACTCCGGCGACGACGGAGGGACGGGCGAGAAGCCACGGCGCGCGCTCAAGGACGACATCGTCTACGAGGTGCATCTGCGCGGCCTGACCAAGAACGACCCCGCCGTCCCGGCCGCGGAACGCGGCACGTACAAGGGAGCCGCTGCCAAGGCGGACGAGCTGGCCGAACTAGGCGTCACCGCCGTGGAGTTCCTGCCCTTGCAGGAGGCACAGAACGACGCCAACGACGCCGATCCGGACAGCAGCGCGGACGACAACTACTGGGGATACGTCACCGACAACTTCTTCGCCCCCGACCGCCGCTACGCGGCGGACGACTCACCCGGCGGCCCCACCCGGGAGTTCCGCGCGATGGTCAAGGCGTACCACGACGCCGGCATCAAGGTCATCGCAGACGTGGTCTACAACCACACGGGAGAAGGGGGCCCTTGGAAGGAGGGGGACAAGAACACCTACGGCATCCACTCCTACCGCGGCCTGGACAACCCCACTTACTACTCGCTGACCGACGACCGGCAGGAGCCCGTGGACAACACGGGCGTCGGCGGCAACTTCAACACCTACAACCCGGTCGCGCAGAACCTCGTCATCGACTCCCTCCGGTACTGGAAGGACACGCTCGGCATCGACGGCTTCAGGCACGACCTCGCACCCGTACTCGGCAACACCTGCGAACACGGCTGCTTCAAGTACAGCGCCACCGACCCCAAGACGGCGCTGCACCGCATCACCGAGGAGATGCCCGCACGCGGAGCCGGAGGCGGCGAGGGCACCGACTGGATCGCCGAACCCTGGGCGCTCGGCGACGGCACGTACCAGATCGGCAACTTCCCCGCGGGCTGGGCCGAGTGGAACGGCAAGTACCGCGACACCCTCCGCGCACACCAGAACAAGCCGGACCGGAAGGTGACCCCGGGGCAGCTCGCGACGCGCCTCGCCGGCTCCTCGGACCTCTACGGCGACGACGGGCGACGGCCGTTCAACTCGGTCAACTTCATGGTCGCCCACGACGGGTTCACCCAGCGGGACCTGTACGCCTGCAACGAGAAGAAGAACGACCAGGCCTGGCCCTACGGACCCTCCGACGGAGGGTCGGACGACAACATGTCCTGGGACCAGGGCGGCGGGGCGGCAGCTCAGCGGCAGGCAGCCCGCAACGGCTTCGCCTTCCTCATGATCTCGGCGGGCACGCCGATGATGACCGGCGGTGACGAGGTGCTGCGCAGTACCCGCTGCAACAACAACCCGTACAACCTCGACAACGAGGCCAACTGGCTGGGCCACGAACCCGATTCGGACCAGGAGACCTTCCGTACCTACACGCACCGGCTGCTCGAATTCCGCAAGGCGCACCCGGCGCTGCGGCCCGCGGACTTCTACACATCCGAGGACACCAACGGCAACGGCACAGGCCAGCTCGACTGGTTCACCCCGGCCGGTGCCGCGCCCGACGAGGCGTACTGGAACGACGCCTCCAACCAGGCGCTGGCCTGGCGCGTCGACGGCACCGAGTTCGACGACCCGGCCGACGGGCTCTACGTCGCCTACAACGGCTCGTCCGGGGCGGCCGACTTCACGCTGCCCTCGCCCGGCGAAGGAAAGGAGTGGCACCGCGTCACCGACACGGGCGCCGCATCGGAGGGCGCCGGTCAGGTTGCCGAGCCGGGCTCGGAAGAGCCCGTCGGCGGCAAGGGCGCCGAGTACGAGCTGGGCGGCAGGTCCGTGGCCGTCCTGATCGCCAAGTAGCCGCCACCTCCTAGCCGCCACTGCCTGCCGTGTGGCCGGCACGCGCCGCCCGCCGGCACGCCTCAGGAAGGAGGCGGCCGGCGGGCGGTTCCCGTGGCCGGGACGCCCGGCCGGGCGTCCCGGCCACGGGAACCGCGCCCTGTCCGACGGGTTCTTCGGGGGGCTGTTACCCGTCGTCGCCCGATTCCGTACCGGCCTCCCGGGCCATTTCGCGGAAGCGGTCCACCACGGGGGTGGGCCTGCGCCGCAGGGTGTTGCCCGCGTCGCGTTCCAGGTCGTAGAGGCCCATCTGGACGAGCCAGTGGTCGGCCGGATCGTCGGACTCGCGGTAGAGCCAGTCGACGAGGGCGAAGAAGGGGAACCACGTGTAGCCGACGAGGTCCATGCCTTGAGCGCGAAGGGCGTGGACGGCGGTCACGCTCTCCTCCAGCCACGTCAGGCGTTCGGAGGCCGGGCCGCCGCGGCTGGTCTCGGTGACGAACAGCGGCCGGTCGTAGCGGGCGGCGTAGGTGTGCAGCAGGTCGGTCAGGCCTTCGGTGCCTGCCTCGACGGGATGCTCGGTGCCTGTTGCGGGGTCGAATCGCGAGGTGGTGAAGGCGGGGTAGTAGTTCACGCCGATCACGTCGGGCGTCACGGCGTTGTCCCGGAACCACCTCAGCTCCTGGTCGGTCGTGCCGTGCCGGGTGAGGTAGCCGTGCATGGGGTGGGCGTCGTCGATGCGGCCCAGCACGAGATCCAGACCGATGAAGCGCCGCTCCACAAGGTGTTCCAGGGGAGCCCGTTGCGTGTCACCCACCCACCGGAACCCCGCGTCGACGTGGACGAAGACGGCTTCGGGCTGTACCTCGGCGATGCGCCGCTGGGTGAGCACCATGCCGCGTGCGAGCTGGACGATCAGCTTCACGAAGCCGTCGTCGCCGCGCAGGCATGGCGGCCAAAGACCTTTCTCCCCGCAGTAGATCGCGTTGATGACCGGCTCGTTCAGCGGCGTCCAGTCCGTGAGGCTGCCGCGGTAGCGCTCGGCGACGGCGGCCGCGTAGGAGGCGACACGTTCCGGATAGGCGGAGTTGAGGAACTGGTTGTCCAGCCACAGCGGCGTCCCGTAGTGCATCAGGTCGACGACGCAGCGCAGGCCCAGGCCGTCCATGTGCGCCACGACCTCGTCGAGCCACTCCCAGCGGAAGTCGCCGGGCGCCGGTTCCACCAGGTACCAGGGGATGCCCCAGCGGATCAGCTCGGCACCGGCGTCGGCGGCGCGGTCGAGGTCCTCACGCCACTGCGCGTAGTGCTGGGTGAGTTCGTACTCGTCGAGCTTGCGGTGGCCGGCCGACTCCTGCGGAACGAAAGTGTCCTCGATGCCGACGGCGAAGCGAAGCCGTCCGTCCTCGAACCAGCGTCCTCGTGTCAAGACTTCCGCCTCCTGCTAGTCGTTCGGGGCGCACCTGGCGCACCTGGCGCACCTGGCGCACGGGCCCGTCGCCGCGTGTCACTTGATGCCCGTCGTGGCGATGCCCTGTACGAAGCTGCGCTGGATCAGCAGGAAGAGCACGATCACCGGCAGCAGGGAGAGCACGGCCCCGGCCATGAGCAGCCCGTACTGCGTGACGTGCTGGCCCATGAACAGCGACAGCCCGGCGGGCAGCGTGGCGCGGCTGGTGTCCGAGGTCATGATCAGCGGCCAGAGCAGGTCGTTCCAGTTGAACTGGAAGTGGAACAGCCCCAGCGTCAGCAGCGCGGGACGGGCCAGCGGCAGCACCACACGCCAGTAGATGCGCCACTCCGACGCACCGTCGACGCGCGCCGCCTCCTCGAGGTCCTTCGGGAGGGACAGGAAGAACTGGCGGAGGAAGAAGATGCCGAAGGCGTTGGTCGCCCGCGGAACGATCATTCCCGTGAAGGTGTTGACCAGACCGAGGTTGTTGAGCAGGTCGTACAGCGGGACGAGAGTGATCTGGAACGGCAGCATCAGCATGATCAGGATGATTACGAAGACGGCCTCGCGTCCGCGGAATTCGAGCCTGGCCAGTGCGTAGGCGGCCATCGAGTCGAAGAGCAGGGAGACGACGGTGACCGTGACGGCGAAGATGACCGTGTTGCGGTACAGCGTCGCGAAGGGCAGCTCCTGCCAGATGTCGACGTAGTGCTCGAGGGTGAAGGAGCGCGGCCACAGCGTCGGCGGGCTGGTGACGATGTCCTGCTCCGGCCGCAGGGAGGCCAGCAGCATCCAGATCAGCGGGAGCAGGACCGCCAGCGCGATCACCGCCGCCGCCACGATGGTGCTGATCCGCCAGACCAGCGCGAGGTCGACGCCCCGGCGGCCGGGCGGGGGAGTCGCGCCGGGCCGGGGCGCCCGGAGCCGGGACGGGCCGCCCGGGGCCCAAGAGGCCCGTGGACGCCGGGAGTTGTGCGGTGTGGTCGTCACAGGGTCACCGCCCGCTTGCGGAAGTAGCCGAACTGAAGCATGGACAGCACGAAGACCAGAACCAGCAGCACCCAGGAGATCGCTGCCGCGTAACCGAACTCGTTGCGCTCGAAGCCCATCCGGTAGGTGAAGACGACCAGCGTCTCGGTCTGGAAGAACGGTCCGCCGTGCGTCATCACGTAGATCTGGTCGAAGGCCTGGAGGGTGCCGATGGCCGCCATCATCGTGATGAGCATGGTCTGGTTGGCCAGCAGCGGCCAGGTGATGCTGCGCAGCCGCTGCCAGGCGTTCGTCCCGTCCACGCGTGCGGCGTCGTGGAGTTCGGGCGGTATCGACTGCAGGCCGGCCAGGTACATCACCATGTAGAAGCCCAGGTTCTTCCAGACGCCGACGGCGATCACGGCGGCCATCGCGTAGCCGGGGTCCTCCAGCCAGCCCTGCTCGGTGGAGATCCCCACCGCCGACAACCAGTGGCTCAGCAGGCCGATGTTGGGGTCGAGGAGGAACGCCCAGGCGATCGAGACGACGCCCAGGGAGACGACGAACGGAAGGAAGACGGCGGAGCGCAGGAATCCGCGCAGCGCCATCGCCCGGTTCAGGAAGAGGGCGAGAGCGAGGGCGAGCACCACGCCGACGGGTGTGCTGACGACGGCGTACAGCAGGGTGTTCTCCAGGGCGTTCCACGCCTCCGGGTCGTCCAGCAGCCGGCGGTAGTTGGCCAGTCCGATCCAGTGCGCCGCCTGCATCAGGTTGTAGTCCGTGAACGACAGGTACGCGGCCTGGATCATCGGCCAGACGACGAACACGGCCAGCGCGGCCAGGCTGGGAGCCAGGAACAGCCAGCCGGCGCGCGCCTGCCGCGTGCGCTGAGTGGGGCGGCGGCGCCGGGCGGGGCGGCCGGGCCGGGAGCGTGCGACAGCATCCGTGGCACGGGCGGCGCGGTGGACGGCCGCCGGATCAGCTGCCGTTCGCATGTCTACCTCCATCGGTGCGGTGACCGGCCGGGCGGTGCCGGGGGCAACCACCCGGCCGCGGCCGCTACTTCTGCTTGTCGAGCTCCGCCTGCACACGCGCGTCGGCCTTCTTGAAGACCGACTCGACACTGCCCTTGCCGTTCAGCGCACGCTGGAGGGCGGGGTAGAAGATCTGGTCGGAGATCGTCGGGCCGTTGACCAGGCCGGGCAGGTACGGCCGGGCGCTCTTGGTGACGTCGGGGGCGCCGAACTCGGCCGCATGCGGATTGGCCTTCAGCTCCTCGGGGTCGACGTCGGTGCGGTCCGGCGGGAACCCGGTGCCCTCGGAGAGCTTCACCTGCGACTCCTTGCTGTTCCAGAAGGAGAAGAACTCGTAGGCCGCCTTCTTGGTCTGCGGGCTCGCCTTCGCGCTCAAACCGAACGAGGTGACGCCGCTCAGCGTCTGCTGCCCTTCGGGGCCCTTGAACGGCCGGGTGACGCCGTACTTCACCCCCGCCTCCGAGAAGGACGTGGTGACCCAGGGACCGACGATCTCCATCGCGGCCTTTCCGGTCTGGAAGAGCTTGTCGGCGTCGGCGCCGCCCAGTCCGATGGGGGAGACCTTCTCCGAACGCACCTGCTTCACCCAGTACTTGAGTGTCTTCAGCGTCTTCGGGTCGTCCAGGGTGGCCTTCTTGCCGTCCTCGCTGACCACGTCGCCGCCGCCCTGCCAGAGCAGGATCGGATACATGGGGACCGTCTCGTGGTCGGCGAGGGCGATGGCGTACTTGTCGGGCTTGCCGTCGCCGTTCTTGTCCTTGCTCAGTTTCGGCGCCATCGAGGCGAACTCGTCCCAGGTCTTCGGCGGCTTCTCCGGGTCCAGGCCCGCGTCCTTGAAGATGGTCTTGTTCCAGAACAGCATGAGCGTCGCCATGTTGAGGGGAACGCCGTAGTTCTTGCCGTCGAACTTCGAGCTGTCGACGGCCGCGGGCACCAGCTTCGAGGTGTCCATGTGCTTTTTCGAGTCGTAGAAGTCGTCGACGGGCTGGAGGACGCCCTTGTCGGCGTACTTGGGTATCTGGCCGGCGTCCATGGCGACGATGTCGGGGCCGCTGCCCGAACTGACGCTTGTCAGCAGCTTCTGGTAGAAGACGTCCCACGGCATCGGGACGGACTTGACCTTCACCTTCTTCTGCGACTCGTTGAACTCGCCGATCAGCTTGTCGATGGTCTTGCGGTCGCCGCCGGTGAGGCCGTTCCAGAAAGTAAGTGTGGTTTTGCCTTTCGACGAGCCCGCGTCGTCCGACCCGCTGCCGCCGGCTCCCTGGCCCGTGCAGGCGCTCAGCGAGACGGCCAGGCCGGTGACGAGGACGATGCCGGTGCGGCGGAGCGGGCGCCCGCGTGCGGTGCGCCGGAACGGGCCGTCGGGGGTGTGGTTCCGCATGGGTCCTCCCGGGTGTTCGTACCTGGCTGCGAGAGACGGCTGGAAGGGAACGACGGACCGTGGAAGCGGGCGTCGGGGGACCTTATTACAACGTTTACCTCAACGTTGTACAGGGTTGTTTCCAAAGATTCGCGCGGATCTGCGAGGCGCCTGTGGCCCGTGAGCTCTCTGTCACCTTCTGTGCCGGACTCCTCGGCGGCGGAGTTCGGCCGGGCCCGCTCCCGGTCCTGTCGCATCCCTCGCCCGGACGTCCCCGCGGCGCTACCGTTGAAGGAGGTTCTCTCCCTGAATGCCGGGCTTGTGTGGCAGTGCAGGAGGCCGTCATGGTCGTCGAGGTGATCGTCGGAATCGTGATCGCGTGTGCCCTGTACGCGATGGCAGCGGCACGCGTGATTCGGCAGTACGAACGGGGTCTGGTTTTCCGGCTCGGACGCCTTCAGTCGGGGGTCAAGGAGCCGGGATTCACCATGATCGTGCCCGGCATCGACCGGCTGCAGAAGGTCAACATGCAGATCGTCACGCTGCCGGTGCCCGCCCAGGAGGGCATCACGCGCGACAACGTGACGGTCCGCGTCGACGCCGTCGTCTACTTCAAGGTGGTCCAGCCCGCCGACGCGATCATCCGCGTCGAGGACTACCGCTTCGCCGTCTCGCAGATGGCGCAGACGTCGCTCCGCTCGATCATCGGCAAGAGCGAGCTCGACGACCTGCTCTCCAACCGCGAGAAGCTCAACCAGGGCTTGGAGTTGATGATCGACAGCCCTGCCGTGGAGTGGGGCGTGACCGTCGACCGCGTCGAGATCAAGGACGTGTCGCTGCCGGAGACGATGAAGCGCTCGATGGCGCGCCAGGCGGAGGCACAGCGCGACAGGCGTGCCCGGGTCATCAACGCCGACGCCGAGCTCGAGGCGTCGAAGAAGCTCGCCCAGGCGGCCGAGCAGATGTCCGAGACCCCCGCCGCGCTGCAACTGCGGCTGCTGCAGACCGTCGCCTCCGTGGCCACGGAGAAGAACTCCACGCTGGTGCTGCCCTTCCCCGTCGAGCTGCTGCGCTTCCTGGAGACGCCGCACGAGGGCGCCGGCCCCGGCGGCGGCAACGGGAGCAAGGGAGCCGGGACCGCCAAGGCAGGCAAGGTCAAGGGCGCCAAGGGCGGGCGGAAGAAGTCCCTGCCGGAGGCGGCCGCTTCCGACGAGTCCCTTCCCGGCGTGGCGGTGCCGCCGGATGCCTCCATTCCCCCGGAGGCGGCCGTACCGGAAGGTCCCGCTCCGGGCGCGATCTCGCCGGACGACGTTCCCGACGAACTTCCCGAGGCGGCGGACGAGGGGAAGCCGGGGGCTTCCGCCCCGCAGGACGACGCGGTCCCGGAGAGCCGCCGCCGTCGCTAGCGCTGCGGCTGTCGCGTGGTGCCGCGGCCGTCGGCGAGTGCGTGTGCGCTCCACGGCCGGAACTTGCGTGCGCGGAAAGCCGGATCGCCCTTCGCCCCACGGTTCGCCCACGACGTAGGCCGGTGCGGGAACCGAGGGAGGGCGCGCCTCCCGCTCGGCTCCCGCACCGGCCCTTGGCCGTCGTGGACGGCGGCCGGGGTGGCCCGGGCCGCCCCCGGAGTCAGGTCACCCGGTGCACCGGGCGGCCGTCGCCCCAGCGCTCGATCGCTTCCTCGTCGGCGAAGGCCAGGGCCCTGAGCATGTTCCCGCCGTCACTCGCGTTGACGGAACGCCGCAGCCGCTGTGCGTGCGCGTCCCTGAGCCGCGTCGTGCCGGCCTCGACGCTGTCGCCGTAGAACGGCTCGAAGGCCACTCCCGCGAAACCCGCGTGCCGCAGCAGGCTCGGCATGGTCTCCCGCGAGTAGAACATCAGGTGGTTGCGGGTGAACCCGTTCCACCGGGAGCCGTACGCCTTCAGCAGCAGCGACTGCGCGTTGACGGTGAGGATCATCAGCACGCCGCCGGGAGCCAGCAGGCTGCGGAAGCGGGTGAAGTCGTCGACGGGACGCGGCAGATGGGCCAGCACCGACCAGAGCGTGATGACGTCGAAGCCGCCCGCGGCGATCTCCGGTACGTCCTGGGGGTCGCCGAAGTGCGCGGTCGCCGACGTCAGACGCTCGTTGGCCTCCTTGACCGAGTCGGGCGACAGGTCGACGCCGTGAGCGTCGAAGCCGCGCTGCTCGGCCAGTTCCAGGAAGTACCCGGCCCCGCAGCCGAAGTCCAGCAGCCTGCGATCGCCGCCCTCGTCGAAGACGGGCTTGAAGGCGTCCATGGCCTGCCGGTACCGGCGCTGCCGGTTCGAGGCGTAGTCGCCGGTAAGGAAGGTGCTGTAGTTCTTGGAGTACAGGTCACCGAGGCGTTCCGGCAGGATGTTGGGGTTGCGGTAGAGGAAGCCGCAGGACGGGCAGCGCACGACGTGGTACGACCACGCGGTCTTGCCGTTCTTCTTGAGCTTGGACGGTTCGTAGAGCGGCTGCTGCCTGGACTCGCCGCACATGTGGCAGGAGATGAACTCCTCGATCGCGCCGAGCTTGACGCGTGAGCGATATTCATCGAGGGATATCACCGGCGAAGTGCGCAGCAGCCGGCGCCACTGCATCTCCCTCAATGCCCGCTCGCCCGGCCTGACATAGACGCGCTGCGCCCAAGGGACGCCGTCGTAACGCGATCCGTACACGGCGCGGGCGACGGCTCGTTTGGCTGACACCATATCGGCACCTCTTCGAGACGGCTTTCGGCTCACAGTGTCACCCGGGAACGGAATTGTTCAAACAGTGCTGGGACTCTTTTGTGCCGTGAACCCCCGCAGTTCTCTTCGGATCTCTTCCAATCGATCTCAATTTGTTTCTACAGGAAAGTCGATGGTTGCGGATTGTGCCCTTATGTCTGATCTCGATGGTCGGTTCATGCCAGTTTGATCGGTTTCACGGGAGGGGAGTTCCCTTCACTCCCCGGATGTGCCGCGCCGATGGAGCTCGCGTGAGTCGTGTAATCGGAAGTGGACGGTGCGTGCCCCTCCGGGCGCCGCCAGGGCTTTTCGTGCCCGTCGGGAAACATGAATGGAGCACCGAACTTTCGGCGTCCGGGGAAAGGATCTCCGTTTCGCCGCGGGTATCGGGCCGGAAAAAGTGAGTCATACGAAGCGGTAATGTCACGCAGTGCGACTGTCATAAGTCGGTAACAAAAGTGGCTGCGGGTGCGGCAATTCCCTCCCGGGGCAAAGGAAGCGGGCGGGTCCAGCCGCCCATTACCGTCCATCGATCGCCGTGAGGGCGGCCGGGCGGCGCGGTCCGCCGCCCAGGGCGGGCGCGTTCGTCTCCGCCGGGGCCGTCCGGTCTCGCGGGATCTGCGAAGGTCTCCCGGCGAGGAACGCCCCGAGGCCGCCGACCGCCACCTCCGGAGCCCGTCCTCCGCCGGCCGCACATGGCAGCGCCCCCTGCGCCGCGTCCCGTGGACGCCGCGCAGGGGGCGCGCGCCGTGAGCGATCGCGGACCCGGCATCGCCCGGTTCGCTGATCGCGGCCCGGCGTCCTCAGGACGCGGGCTGTTTCCGTTCCGGTGGCCGCGTAGAACGGCCACGCCTTCTCCCGGGGAGAGTTCCTCAGGGGACCCGCACGTGGTGGGGTCCGTCAGAGCCTGCGGACCCGGGCCGAGATCCCGTGCCCGATGAGCAGATAGATCAGCGCGGGCAGGCCGTAGTTGAAGAAGACGCGCAGGCCTTCGCTCTCCATCGTGAAGATGTCCTGCGCCCACGCGGCCAGCCAGTCCGCCGAGCCCTTCACGAACTCCACGAACGGGTTCGCCTGGTTCGCCTCCAGCAGGTACAGCAGGATCCACATGCCCAGGATCACGGCGGCGATGTCCGCGATCGTGTGGATGATCAGCGCGGCGCGACGTGCCCCTTCGCCGTCGCCGCGCGGGCGGCGTTCCCGCCGCGGCGCCGGAGGCTGGTTGTAGCCGTAGTCCGGTGGCGGGGGCGGGCCACCGCCCTGGTAGCCGGGGCCCGGAGGAGGGCCGCCGTAGCCGGGACCCGGGGGCGGGCCGCCCTGGCGGTAGGCCTGGCCCGGAGGCGGGCCGCTCGGCCCGGGCTGGTACGGCTGCCTGGGCATGGGTTCGGTGTCACTCACGGGATCGGTCCCAATCCGACGCGCAAACAGCGTCTCGTCGCAGGATTCTCGTCGAAGGAGAAGAACGGCCACGGCCGCGGGGTGCGGATACCCGGGGATGCTCCAGGGGACACAGCCGTCCGGAAATCCGGTGCCCGCATTCCCTCAGCGCCGGGGCAGCGTGACGGCGTTACTGCCGTCACCGCACCCACACACCGCGGTCCAGGGGCGTGCACCCGCCGCGGCCGTCTACTGCATCATCGACGCCGCCTTCTTGATCGCCTCACGGATGCGGAAATAGGTGCCGCATCGGCACACGTTCGCAATCGCGTCGATGTCTTCGTCCGAGGGATTCTTCGTCTTTCGCAGCAGGGCGACCGCGGCCATGATCTGGCCGGGCTGGCAGTAGCCGCACTGGGCGACGTCCTGCTCCAGCCACGCCTCCTGCACCGGGTGCAGCTTGTCGCCGTCGGCGAGGCCCTCGATCGTCGTGACCTCCTTGCCGTCGGCATCGGAGACCGGCACGACGCACGGGTTCACCGCCCGGCCGTCGAGGTGGCTGGTGCAGGCCTTGCAGACGTCGATTCCGCATCCGTACTTGGGGCCCCGCACGCCGAGCAGGTCGCGCAGCACCCACAACAGGGGCAGGTCGTCAGGGGCGTCGACCGTGACGCTCCTGCCGTTGACGGAGAAGGTGTGGGAAGGCAACGGAGGCTCCTCAACGCGGGAAGGGGTCGAAGTCGACGTCGAAGTTCACGGGGAAGGAGCGCGGCTTGGTGCCGGTCGCACGCGCATAGGCGTTGGCGATGGCTCCGACCGCCGCGGGCACGCCCAGTTCCCCGGCGCCGCCGGGCTCCCCGCCGTCCTCGGCGGGCATCACATGGATCCGTACGTCCCGCGGGCTGTTCTTCTGCCGCGCGTAGTGGAACTGCGAGTAGCTGCCCTCCAGCGGGAGCCCCCTGTCGATGTGCAGCCCGGCCCGCAGCGTCGTGGAGATGGCGTCGGTCAGCCCGCCGAGCATCTGCGCCTCGAGCCCGCGAGGGTTCACCGGCCGCCCGACGTCCACCGCGATGACGGCCTTCGTGACCCGCGGCTCCTTCGGATCGCGGGCGTCGATCTCGACGAGGCACGCCGTACAGGACTTGTACTCATCGTGGAAGGCGACGCCCTGCGCGAAGCCCTCCGGCATCTTCCGGCCCCACTCGCCGTCCTCGGCGACCCTGTCCAGCACCGCGCGCTGGCGCGCGGACTTGAGGAACTCGCGCCGAAAGGCGACCGGGTCCTTGCCCAGCTTCTTCGCGATCTCGTCGACGACGATCTCCTCCGCGCCACGCGTGTTCGCCGAGTAGACCGACCGCCACGACGCGGTGGGCATCTTCAGCGGCACCTCGTTGAGCAGCTGGGTCGTGACGCCGAAGTTGTACGGGGACTTCACCGTCGTCAGGAAGAGCGACTGCGCGATGCTCGCGTTCCCCGCGACGGGAAGCTTCGCCGCGTTGGCGGTGAGGATCTCGCCGAGCCCGTGCCGCAGGTCGGTCTCGACGGCTGCGACGCGGTGCTCGAAGCTGATCACGTTGCCCAGGGAGTGCGTCGCGCGGATCTTGTGGTGGGTCGCGGGCCGCATCCGGCCGTGCCGCATGTCGTCGATGCGTGACCACATCAGCCGGACAGGCCGCCCGCTCTTCTTCGAGATGCGGGCCGCCTCCAGCGCCGCGTCGAAGAAGAGCCTGCGCCCGAACGAGCCGCCGCCCTGGATGACATGGACGGTGACCTTGTCCTGCGGCAGTCCCAGTTCGGCGGCGATGGTCTGCTGCGCGACGATCGGCGACTTCAGCCCCGACCAGATCGTGGCCCGGTCCCCGCGCACGTCCGCAACGGCCGAGTTGGACTCCAGCGGAGCGTGACTGACGAAGGCGAAGTCGAACTCGGCGTCGGTGTGCCCGGTCAGCACGGGAGGCACAGCGAGGGGCAGGGTCGCGGCACGGAGCTTCTTGCGGATGCCGTCGTCGGAGAGGTCGTCGACGGTGCCCCTGCCCCAGGTGACGTCCAGGGCCTCCTTGCCGTCGAGCGCCTGCCCGAACGTCTCCGCTACGACGGCTACACCCGTCTCGACGGTCACGACGTCCAGCACGCCCGGCATGGCGCGCACTGCGGCCTCGTTGCGCACCGACTTCACCGTGCCGCCCAGCGTCGGCGGCCGTCGCACCATGGCGGGCTTCGCGCCGGGCACGTCCAGATCGAGGGTGTACTGCTGCTGCCCGGTCACCATCGCCCGGGCGTCGAGGCGGGAGGTGGGCACGCCGACGAGCGTGTGGTCCGACTCCGGCTTCGTGGCTGTGAGGGCGCCGCTCAGCTCCTCGGTGCGTCCACCGGCCGCGGCCGTGGCGAGCGAGGCGTACGAGGCGCGCCGGCCGCCCGGCCCGAGGACCACACCCCGGCGCACAGACAGGGCTTCCGGCTTCATGTCCCACTTGCGCGCGGCGGTCGCGATCATGCGGCCGCGGGCGGCAGCGGCGGTCTGCCGGACGGGACCGTACAGCGACCTGATCGAGTTCGAACTGCCGGTGAGCTGGTTGAACACCAACTCGGGCCGTGCGTCGTCGAGTTGGACCCGTACGTTCTCCAGAGGCGTGTCCAGCTCCTCGGCGACGAGCATCGCGACGGCGGTCGTCAGGCCCTGGCCGACCTCCTCCCTCGGCAGCCGGAAGTGCACAGTGCCCTCTTCGTCGATCTTCAGCACCAGCAGGCCCGAGGTGGGCTTGGCGGCAAGGATCAGCACGTCCCCCAGGTCGAGGAGGTCGGCGGGCGCCGGGGGCGAAGGGACGGCCGCCTCAGCCTCGCGGGGCGCGGCCGTCTCCGAGCCGATGCTGGTGGCCACGGCCAGCGTCGGAGCGGCGACCAGGTACGTCAGGAACCTGCGCCTGCCGTGCTCACGGGGGCGGCTGCCACCGGTACCCGTACCCGCCTCGTCGGGGGTGCTGTGCGCGGCGTGCGCGCCGGCCCGGCCGGCCTCCTCATCCGCTCCCGCCATGGTCGGCTCCTTCGCAACAGGACGGCTGCCGGGACGGCGGTCCCGTGATCCGGCTTGGCGCACACACTTCCGCGCCCCGCCCTGCCGGGCAATGTGCCTTCCGTGACGATTGTGCGTAAGCGTTGGTAAGGCGTGAACACACTCCTAGCAGGTGTTACCCACGGTCATTCCGGGTCGCTCGATGCGCCCGGTTCACTGCCGGACTGCCGGGGCCTGTGCGGCTCTGCCGGTTCGCCTCCGGGGCCCTGGCGCGCAACTCCTCGTGGCGCGGCGGGTACTCGTCCTCCGGCCGCTCTCGCGGCTGCGGTTAACCGTTCATGAGGCGGGCCGCCGTGGAGTGCGTACCCGTGCGGGGGAGCAAGCGCCCGGCGGGGGCGGTGCCGGCCTTTCCGGCCGCCGTGTGAGCGGGCTTCCCCGACGGTGCCGTCGCTTCTCCTTCACCTCTGCGGCTGTTCACCGATCAGCCGGAGGCCGTACCGCCGCGCCACGTCCGCGGCCCACTCGTCGGAGAACGTGAGCGGTTCGTGCCCGGATCACGCACGCCTGGTTGCCGTGGCCGGCCGGGCCGGAAGCGGACGACCGGTCTAGGTACTTATTGCTCATGCCCGAGCTGTCACCGGTCTGTGATTCTGGGTGAGTGGCCGTCAGTGCGGTCGTCCGTGCCGCGGCCGTGCTCAAGGTCCAGCGTCGGTCTCTTGGCCGAGACGCCGCCAACAGCCAGGGGAATGAACGAACGGATGGTATTCACGCGCCTGTCCGACGACGAGTTGCGCCGCCTCGCCCAGGAGGAGGGGGAGAGGACGTCCGGCGCGCGCGAGGAGCTGGAGCAGCGCCACTACCAGGCCGTGCGGGCCTTCGCGTACGTCGTCAGTCCCGCGACGGGCGACGAGCTCGCCGGCCGGGCGTGGGAGCAGGCACTGCGGCCCCTGGACGAGGACATCACGGGGGCGATGCGTCCGCGTGCGCTCGCGGCCGTTCTGCGCACCGGCGCCGAATGGCTGCGCGGCGGCAGGCGGAGCGAGCTCGCACCGGGCCTGGTGGACTGGTTCGAGGAATCCGCCGGGGACGGCATGGACGCCGAGGCGGACGGGGACGCGGGCTCCGCGAGGCTCACGGGCCACCGCTCCTCCTCCCTCACCGCGCAGACCTTCGAGCGTCTGCCGGCCCGGAGTCAGACCGTGCTGTGGCACCACGAGGTCGAGCACGACGACGCCGCCGCGGTCCACCAGCTGCTCGCCACGGGGACCGAGGACGTCTCGCTGCTCAACAGGCGTGCGCGCAGGGAGTTCTACACCACCTACGTCAGCCTCCATCAGAACGCGACGGTGGACGACGCGTGCCGCCGGCTGCACCGCATGCTGCTCGCCTACGCGGAGCAGACGTCCATGAACACGCCTGGCGATCTCGTCGCCCACCTCGACCGGTGCGAGCACTGCGCGAGGGCCGTGGACGATCTGGAGCGCATGCGCTTCGAGTTCGGGAGCGTTCTGGCGGAGGCCATGCTTCCGTGGGGAGGCGCCGACTATGCCCTGGCGGCGCACACGGTCTCGTCGGAGACCCTCGACGTCTCCGGGACGCCCGGCGCCGAACCGGGCCGCGGTGCTGGTGCCGGAGCGCGGGCCTGGGCGAGTGCGGCGGCGCCCGGGCGACGGGTCCTCGGCGTGCTCCGTGCCCGCGCGTCCGCGCTGCCGGGCATGTCGGCCCTCTTCAGCGGGGAACGCAGCCCGCGTGCCCGCCGGTTCGCGCTGACGGCCGCGCTCGTCGGTCTGTGCTCCCTCGTCGTTGCCGTCGCCTACACGGGGGGCCTGCGGGAAGGAGCGCAGAACGGCGCCGGTCCGCGTCCCGGGAACACCTCCGGGCCGCCGGCGCCTTCCGGACGTGCCGAGCCGACCGCCACCGCCACGTCGACGGTGACGGCGACGAAGCCCCCCGGGAACCCGGGGAAGGGCTACAAGCCCCCATCGCCCGTGCGGGGAGCGGCACTTGAGTGGCTGTTCGACGCGGTCGAGGACGGGACCACCGCGGACACCTCCGGCAACGGTGTCGAGGGAACCCTCGACGGCGACCCGCTCCCGGAGCCGGCGAGCAGCGGCATCGAGTTCTTCGGGCAGCAGTCCGTCGTGGCGGACGGCCCGGTGGTCGACACGTCCAAGAGCTTCTCCGTCTCGGCGCGCGCCAGGATGAACGACACCGAGGACTTCCAGACTGTGATCAGTCAGGACGCCGAGAACGTCAGCGGTTTCTCCCTCCAGTACGACCCGGAGTCGGACCGCTGGGAGATGATCATGCCGGAGGAGGACGAGGAGAACGCCGATCTGGTTCAGGCGGGTTCGTCGCGGGGCGCGGCCCCTGACCGGTGGACGTATCTGACGGGGGTCTACGACGCCGGGGCGGGCGAGATCCGCCTGTACATCGACGGGCACCTCGAGGACACCGCCGAGGTGGACGGAGGCGGTGACTTCTCGGGCAACTCCAGCACGACGACCACCACGTCCACGACGACCTCCGGGGGAGGCTTCAGCTTCGACCGCGGCGGCGAGGGGGGCTTCGACGGCTTCGACGGCTTCGACGGCAGCGGCGACAGCAACGGGGCAGGCAACGGCGACCAATTCAGCGGCGGTGCCTGGGGCTTCGGCAGCGGCGACTTCACGGGGGCCTCGCAGGGCTCCGGGAGCAGCGCCGCCGACCTGGGCGGCGGCCGGCTCGCCGGCGACATCATCCGGAGGGTCACCGGCGGCGCAGTCCAAGTCGTCGACGCGGACGGCGACTTCGCCGTCGGCCGTGCGCTGGGCGGCGAGGAGTTCGTACGGGGCTTCGACGGAATCATCGACGATGTGCGGGCCTTCAAGCGGGCGCTCTCCGCGCGTGAAGCGGCGGCTCTCGCAGGCCGGTGACCGGCCGGCGGCCCGACTGGATGCGCGGGCTGCCGGCCGGGGGCCGGGCGCGCGGGCTGCCGATGGCCCGAAGCGGGCCGGTCCACACGACGAGAAGGGGTCCTCGGCGCGACCGGCAGGAGACGTCCCCCTTCGAGACGTGCGTCAGGAGAAGTCCTCTTTCAGGTACGCCGCCCTCAGCTCCCGCCGGCTGCGCACCCCCAGCTTCCGGTAGATGTTCTGGAGGTGGTTGTCCACCGTCCGCTTGGAGATGGTGACGGCCTCCGCGACCTCCGCGTTCGTGAGCCCGGAGCACACGAGCCCCGCGATCTCCGCCTCTCTCGCGGTGAGATGCCTGGCCGTCCCCAGCGCCGTCAGCCCCGGCGTGCGGGCCTGCTCGCAGTGCCGCTGGAGCGAGATGGACAGGTTCTCCGCCGCCGTGGCGGACCGCTGCTCGCCACGGTTGCTCCACTGCGTGCAGGCGGAGGCGGCGGCCTCCGCCGCGACCAGTGACGCCCCGGCCCCCGCGAGCACATGGGCGCTCTGCATGAGCCGCTCCGGGTCCCCGGCGGCGAGAGCGGCGACGTACGAGGCCCGGGCGGCGGTGAGCGCGCCGTCGGAGGTCCCGGCGATGTGCAGCAGCCTCGCCTCGGCACCCCGGGCGTCGCCCAGGCGGGCGATGTCGGTGAGGATCCTGGCCTCGCTGGCGAGGTGGCCCGCGGCCCGCGCGTCCTCCGCCGCCTCCCACAGGACGCCGCGTGCCGCCTGCTGCTTTCCCTGAGCTGCCAGCAACCACGCCTGGCCCAGCGGCAGTTCGGAGCGGAAGGTGCCCCAGCGCGGCAGGTCCGAGCACGCTTCGACGGCCTTTGCCGCGGCCGGGACGTCCTGCATCAGGGCGGCGGCCTCCGCCTTGCGTGCCAGTGCGATGTGCAGGATGCCGGGGAAGGAGTTGCGTGAGGCGACGCCGGCGGACTGCGCGGCCCAGCGCCGTGCCTCGGTCGGACGGCCCAGCAGCAGCGAACAGCGCGCGAGCGCAGCGGCGATCAGCGCCTCCGCACCGGCGACGTCGTCGGCCAGCGCCTCCTGCCAGCCCCGCTCGCCGGTCTTGTACGCCTCGTCGAGCCTGCCCTCCTCCTCCAGCGCGAACATGACGATGCTGAGGTACTCCACCGGGTGCGGAATCGCCGGGGTCTCCTCCAGGCGCACCCGTTCCTCGTACGCCTCGCGGGCCGACTCCAGGCCCTCCCGCACCCGGCCCGTGGCCACCAGTGCGATGGCCCGTGGACCGTTTCCGAGTACGCCGGCGAGGCAGTTGCCCTCGAAGCACCGGACGCCCATGGGGCCCTGGGACGCCGCGGAACTCCCGCAGCCGGCGGCGTCCACGACGCGCAGCGCCTCCTCCGGCCTGCCGAACGCCACGAGGATCGCGCCGCGGGCCGCCGTCAGAGCGTCCCGGTGCCGCCGTTCGGATACCTCCCGCGCCGCCTCCGCGTTGACGTCCAGCGCCTTGCGGGCGTCGATGAACCCCCACGCGAGCAGCCTGGACCTGCCGATGGCGAGGAGCAGCCGGTCGAACTCCCCGTCCGTCCGCTCCGCGGCCTCCTCGAAGACCTCCCATGCGCCGGCCAGATCGCCCAGCTCGTACAGCGACTCGGCGAGCAGCAGACGGGAGAGGAAATCCTCGCCCTCACGGCACGCGGCACGCGAAAGTTCGCGCACCGTACGGAAGTTCTGGGTGCGGCGGGCCAGGGTCGCGGCCCGCAGCAGGGTGTCGGGGTCCGCGGACCCCGTGGCGGCGAGCTGCCAGGAGGCGATCCGGATCTTGTCGGTGAACCTCTTCGCGCCCCTGGCCCTCACCAGTTCGGCCTCCTCGCTGAGGATGCGCCGGCGTTCCGGGGACGGGATCGCGACGCGCAGCACCTTCTCGTGCGCCGGGTGCGCGAGCGCGACCGACTCTCGACGGCCTTCCCTCAACGGCGTTGTGAACCCGAGGACTTCGAGCTCGTCCATCGCTCCGTCGGGAAGGCTGGCGGCCTCCACGGGCTGGCACAGCGCGATCCTGTTCAGGGTCCTGCGGGTCTCCGGGGACACACCCGCCAGCCGCCTCTCGACGATCTCCGACAGGAGGGGCGTGGGGCCGAGGTCCGAAATCAGCGTCCACGACTCCCCGTCGTCGACGAGGCTCTCCTCCGCCAGGGCGTTGAGGACGAACTCCCGCAGATAGCAGGGATTTCCGCCGCTGACCCGGTGCAGCAGGGAGACCGTGCGAGGTTCCACCGGGCCGCCGAGCACCCGGACCATGACCTCGCCGGTCTGCGGTTCGCTCAGGGGGTTCAGGTCCGCTCTGCGTGTCCGGCCGCCCGACTGCAGGCAGTACGCGACGGGCCCCAGTTTCTGCAGCGACCCGACCGTGCCGAGGAGGAACGCGGCTCCGGCTTCCAGGAGTTGAGCCGTGAGCGACGCCGACGCCTCGTCGAGTCCGTCGAGGTCGTCGACGACGAGCGTGAACCTCCGCAGGGCGGCGCCCCTCGGCCTCTCTCCACCGCCTGCTCCCGCGCCCGCTCCCGCGCCTCCTCCCGTGAAGGCTTCGCGGGCCGTCGCGAACAGGGACACCGCGTCGCCGACGCCGGCGCCGGGCGGCAGCAGATGCGCCAACGATGCGAGGGGGAAGTCCGGTTCGGAGACGGAGACCGCCTTGCCGGCCGGATGGCCACGGCGCTCGGCCCGCTCCCGGCAGACCTGTGCGAAGTGCGACTTCCCGATGCCCTGCGGGCCGTGTACGACGAAAGCGTGGCAGTGCTCGTTCGCCAGCGCCTCGTCGAAGTCGGCGAGCTCCCGCTCGTGCCCGACGAACGGCCACGCTGTCGGAGCTTCCACGATGTCGCCCCCTCGCAGGAAGTCGGCTCGGTGCACTAGGGCGTGTTTCGAAGTCCCGTCTGCGGGGCGACGCCACGCACGCACGCTCGCTGCGTTGTCGGTCGTCGGCGCAGCCCGCTGCGCTCTCCTCCCTCCGCCTTGCGATCGCACGCACCTGACGCCGCCCCGCCCGCCCTGACGGGCGGACGACGCTACTTCGAAGCACGCCCTAAGGACCCTCTCGCCGGAGGAGCCCCGTACGTACGGGATTTGGCGCATCTTGAGTGGTTCGGGCGCTGTCACGGATGTGACGTGCCGGGCGCACGTCCGGACCCATCCGGCGTGCGCGGGCAGCACCTGGGCCGCGTTCGGGGCCTGTTCGCCGCAGAGGCGGCGGCCCCGCGGCGGGCCGGGGACGGGGCCGAAGTGCGCCGCCGGCCGCACCGGAACCCGCGGCCGTTTCCGGCGCCGGTTCCGCCGCGATCAGGGAGAGAGAGCCGGCGCAGGGGGCCGGAAGCGGCCGGGCGCGCGTGGCCCGTCAGCCGACGGGACCGACCCCGGACGAACTGGCCGCCGGCCCACCGGAGTTCACCGCTCCGGCACCGGCGCCGGAGCGGTGAACTCCCGTGCGCCTGCGCCTGTGAACGTGACGCCCGGACAGCGGAGCAGCTTGACGGCCGGGCCGGGATCCGGCTGCCCGGCTGCTCCGTCTGCCGGGTCCGGACTGGGCATTGCTCCTCATGCCGGAACTCAAACCCCTGTCCGCGGGGACCCGCCGGTAACCACCCTTTCCGGCTATGCGACATCACTCGGCCCCGCCCCGCAGGGTGATTGGACGGCGGCATCAAGAGCAGTCCCAGGCTAGGTACATATTGCCTATGGCCTTTTCAGCATCCTTCCGCTGAGCTGGGTGTTGACCATTGCCGCCGACGCGGTCCGGGCCTCGACCAGGTGAAGCAGCCGACTCGTACGGGCCGGGACGCCGGGGAGATTGAACGAACGCATGGAACGCGCGCGCCAGTCCGACGCGGAACTGCTCCGTCTCGTACGAGCGGGAGGGGAGCCTTCGACCGCTGCGCTCCGGGAGCTCGAGCAGCGGCACTTCCAGGCGGTCAGGGTCTTCGCGTCGGCATGCGTCGTGACGTCCTCCGCGGCCGACGCCCTGGCGGGGCAGGCCTGGAGGCAGGCGTTGCGGCCGGAGGACGGCACCGCGGGCGCGGTCCGTCCGCGGGCACTGTCGGTCGTCCTGCGCACTGCCGCGGCATGGGCCGGCACCGAGCAACGGAGCGTTCTCAACCAGGACTTGATCACTTGGGTCCAGGCACACATACCGCTGCCCCCCGCCGGTGAGGGGGGCAGCGAGGAGGCGGCCTTCCTGCCCCCCAGCCTCGCGGCGCGGGCCTTCGAGGGCGTCGCCGACCACAGCCAGGCGGTGCTGTGGCACAGGACCGTCGAGCACGACGAGAGCGAGCGCATCGAGGAGATCCTCGGGCCGGGCACCGAAGCGGTCTCCCTGCTGGAGAGGCGCGCGCGGAGCGAGCTGTACAACGTCTACGTACAGACACACCAGGCCGGTCTGGACGACGAGTGCCGGCCCTTCCACCGGATGGTCCTCGCCTACGCCGAGGAGAAGTCCCTCGACATGGCGGCCGATCTCGCACCGCACCTCGAGGTGTGCGCCGTCTGCTCGCGGGCCGTCGCCGACCTGGGGCGCCTGCGCGTCGACTGCGGCGGGTTCCTGGCGGACGCGGTGCTGCCCTGGGGAGGCGAGGAGTACGGCGCCATGAGGGCGGAGGAGGACGCCCCGGTCGGAACCGCCCTGGAACTCCTTCCGGCAGGCGTCCACTTGGCGCAGCCGCCGGGCGGGACGCGGCGTCGCCTCTTCGGGCGCTGGGGCCCGGTCCGTCCCGCGGGCCGGAGCAGGCGTGCCACCCGGCTGCTGCAGACCCTCGCCCTCATAGGACTCACCTCCCTCGCGGCCGCGTTCGCCTTCTCCGGGAATCTCCGTCCCGGCGCGTCGCAGAGCAACGAGGCCGGCCCTTCGCAGAGCGCGCAGCCTCCGGGGAAGCCGGGGCCCGCCCGTACGACCGCCACGGCCACGGCCACGGCCACCGTCACGGCGACCCGCAGCTCCAAGCCGCCCTCCAAGGGCGGCAAGCCCCCGCCGCCCGCCTCCAGGCCGCCCGTCGGCGGAGCGCTGCTCGAGTGGCTCTTCGACGACGTCAAGGGCGGGACGGTGGCGGACACTTCGAAGAACGGGCACAACGGGGCCCTCAGGGGCTCACCTCCCACGAGGGTCGTCGGAAAGGCGGCGCAGTTCGCCGGAGGGCAGGCGGTCGTCTCGGACGGTCCCGTGGTCGACACCGAGAGCAGCTTCTCCGTCTCGGCGCGGGTGCGGCTGGACGACACCGAGGAGCGTCAGGTCGTGGTGAGCCAGGACGCGGACCGGGCCAGCGGCTTCATGCTCCAGTACGACGCCGAGGAGGACCGCTGGGAGATGCGGATCCCCGAGAACGACGACGAGGACGCCGAGGACGCCGACGCCGACGAGGCGGCCGCCGACTTCGGCCCCGAGCCCGGTGAGTGGACCCACCTGACGGGCGTCTACGACGATCCCGGCAACGAGATCCGTCTCTACGTCGACGGCAGGCTCGAGGACGTCACCGAGCACGATGGCGACTTCGCCTCCGAGGGCGGCTTCGCCGTGGGCCGCGGGCTCTCGTTCGGTGAGGGCTTCCGGGGCACGTTGGGCAGCATCGACGACGTGAGGGCCTTCGGCAAGGCGCTCACCGCCGGTCAGGTGGCCGCGCTGGCGAAGTAGCCGGGAGAGCTCCGAACAGCTCCCGGCCGCAACCCCTGAACGCCGCCTTTGCGCCCCAAGTCCACCCGTATGACGGGGACTTGGGGCGCTCTCGTGCGTGGGGCGAGACGGTGCGGGTGCGGCCCGCCGCGGGGATTTCTTGCGTATCCGTATATCGCCGCACCCGTATAGGCGCGCCACGGATACGTGAGTACGTTCCTGGCGACCGGTATGCGGGCCGCGGTTCGGCCCGAGCATTCGCGGCGGCCCCGGACGGGACCTGCCGACGCGGTGCACGCCGCCCCCCACAGAGGAGATTGTCCATGCGTACGCTCCTACGAAGACTGACCGGCGCCGCGGCTCTGGTCTTCGCACTCGTCTTCGCGTTCCCCACCTCGGCCACCGCCGCCGAGATCGGCGCCGCGGCACGTTCCGACGCCGCACAGTCCGTCTCGGCGCAGAGCGCGCAGGCCGCCGGCGAAGGCGTGCTGTCCGACCGCTTCCCGACCGGCGAGGCCCCCGGCACCAGCGCTCTCCCCGACGCGCCCCGTGACGAGCGCTCAGGTTTCACCGCCTGGAGCTACCACATCACCTCGTCGTGCAGCGGCCTCGAAGGCCCCATACGCCAGGGCGCCAACTTCTGGGGCGACGCCCAGGAGACGTCCTCCAGCGGCACTCCCGTGGAGTGCACCGGCGGCTACGTGCAGGGCTGCGGCGGCGGGAACGTCGTCGGATGCAACTGGGGCCAGGGCGACAGGATCATGCTCTCCACCCTCGTCAGCGACTTCGCCCTGCTCGCCGCGCACGAGTTCGGGCACAACTGGAACGTTCCGTCGGGGCCGCCGTGACCGTCGCCGTCGCTGTCGCCGTCTCTGTCACCGACGCCGTCGCCGCCGGTGTCCGCGACGTGTTCGGCGGCGCGCAGCCACTCCTCCGTACGGCCGCCGCCCCTCCAGTGGCGGGCGACCTGAGTCCATGAGACCGGTGTCCGGCTCGCGAGCATCGCCGCGGCGCGTTCGTGCAGCCGCTCCCGCACCGGGCCGGGCAGCTCCTGGTAGACGGCCGTGGCCTCCATCGGCACCGCGAACCCGTACCGTCCCTGCTCCGTCTCCCGCAGTACCGACGCCTTCAGGGCCGCCACCAGCGCCTCGTGTCCCGCCTCGCCGCACAGTCCGGCCACGGTGGCCAGGTCCCCGGCGCCCGCCGGAGCGCCGAGCACCGCGGCCGCCCGGACCACCGGGCGGCATGCCTCCGGGAGCGCGTCCAGCCGCTCCAGCACCAGCTCCGCAAGGCGTACCGGCACCCCGGCCCCGTCCACGTCCGCGGCGGTGAAGTGCCCCGCTCGCGGCCGCCGCACGCGTCGCGCAGCGTGCACAGGAGGTCCACGACGACCTGCGGCACGCCCGCCGAGCGCTGGTGCAGCCGTGTGACGAAGCCCTCGGTGCAGCGCCGGGCGCCGAGCAACTTTCCGGCCAGCGTGCGTACTTGCTGCTCGTCCAGGGGTGGCGGCGTGTAGCGGGTGACGGAGAGCCGGGCAGGGTAGTCCACCGCACGTCCCAACGGCAGGCCCGGCCGCGGCAGTTGTTCCGGCCGGTACGTCAGCACCGCCATGAGGCGTGCGGGCGGTTCGCGCAGCATGCCGCGCAGCAGCCCCAGGGCGTGCTCGTCCGCGTGGTGCAGGTCCTCGGCGACCAGCAGCACGGGCCGGACCGAGGCGAGTGAGGACTCCAGGGACGGGTGGGAGACGCAGGCGGCGGGATCGGCGATGTCGACGGCACCCGAAGGACCGAACGTGACGGCCAGCCGGGGCACGGCCCTCGCGTCGGGAGACTCCAGCAGCCGCCGCACCAGCTCGCTCTTTCCCGCACCGGCCGCGGCCCCGACCAGCACCAGCGCCGGCCGTGCCGCACCGCCGTCCGGCGCGCACGCCAACTGCCGCTGCCACGCTTGCTCGCACACGAGAGGCCGCTCCTCGCCCAGTCGCCACGAACTCCTCGCCGTACCGGGCGCCTGCGAGCGACGCACATGCCACCGATGGCCGGTGCCCGCTACGTATCACGTATTCGTACTAATGCACCAGAGCCCTGACTTGGCGGCTGCCGTACGCTCAAGTCCCGGCACCCGTACGGCAGTACGCGCCACGGAAGACGGGAATCGACACCTGGCGGACAAGCCGGATCAGAGGAGAGCCAGCAGCAGATGTCCCGCTATCACGAGCTCAAGTTCCAGGCGGTCACGGCCTTCCAGCGCCGGGTCGGGAACCCCGTCACGACGCGTCTGCCGGGCCAGGTCCTCCTGGAGACCACCGGACGCACCTCCGGCCTGCCCCGCCGCACCCCCGTCGGCGGGCGCCGCACGGGGAACGAGTTCTGGCTCGTCTCCGAGTACGGCGTCAAGTCCCAGTACATCCGCAACATCCAGACCGACCCGCGGGTCCGTGTGCGCATCCACGGGCGGTGGCACACGGGCACGGCCCACCTCGTCCCGGAGGACGACGCCGTCGCCCGGCTGAAGACCCTGCCGCGGCTCAACAGCGCCGCGGTACGGGCCTTCGGGACGAACCTGCTGTCCGTGCGCGTCGACCTCGACGAGTGACCACCCGGAGCCCGCGGGGGCCGCACCCCGTGCCGGACCGCTTCACACGGGCAGCCCCGCGGGTTCCAGGCGGCACACGACGCCCTTCGACGTGGGCGTGTTGCTGATGTCCGCGACGCTGTCCAGCGGCACCAGGACGTTGGTCTCCGGGTAGTACGAGGCGGCGGAGCCGCGCGCCGTCGGATACGCGACGACGCGGAAACCCTTCGCCCGCCGCTCCACGCCGTCGTGCCAGACGCCGACCAGGTCGACCTCGGCACGGTCCTCGATGTTCAGCTCCTCCAGGTCCGCCGGGTTGACCAGCACGACCCGCCGGGCGTTGTGGATGCCGCGGTACCGGTCGTTCATCGCGTACGGGACGGTGTTCCACTGGTCGTGGGAGCGCAGCGTCTGAAGCAGCAGATGCCCCTTCGGCGCCCGGAGCATCGTGAACTCGTTGCGGGTGAAGACCGCCTTGCCGGAGGGGGTGGCGAACCTGCGCTCGTTGACCGGATTCGGCAGCCGGAAACCGCCCGGCGCCGCGACCCTCGCGTTGAAGTCCTCGAATCCCGGAACGACCCGCGAGATGCGGTCCCTGATCGTGCCGTAGTCGGCCTCGAACTCCTCCCAGGGAACGGGAGTCGCGTCACCGAGGACGGCGCGCGCCAGCCGGCAGATGATCGACACCTCGCTGCGCAGGTGCGGCGAGGCGGGAGCCAGACGGCCCCGGGAGACGTGCACTTCGCTCATCGAGTCCTCGACGGTGACGAACTGCTCGCCGCCGGCCCGGACGTCCCGGTCGCTGCGGCCGAGGGTCGGCAGGATCAGCGCCGTTTCCCCGCACACCGTGTGCGAGCGGTTCAGCTTCGTCGAGATGTGCGCCGTCAGCCGGCAGCCGCGCAGGGCCTCTTCGGTGGCCTCGCTGTCCGGGCTGGCACGTACGAAGTTGCCCGCCACGCCGACGAAGAGCCGGGCCCTGCCGTCGCGCATCGCCCTGATGGCGTTCACCGAGTCCAGTCCGTGCCGGGTGGGCGGCGTGAAGCCGAACTCCCGCTCCAGGGCGTCCAGGAAGGGCTGCGGCATCCGCTCCCAGATCCCCATGGTGCGGTCGCCCTGGACGTTGCTGTGGCCGCGCACGGGACAGACCCCGGCCCCCCGCCTGCCGATGTTGCCGCGCAGCATCAGGAAGTTGACGATCTCGCGGATGGTGGGCACGCCGTGCTTGTGCTGCGTGAGCCCCATCGCCCAGCACACGACGACCTTCCGCGAGCGCAGGACGCGTGCGTGCACCGCCTCGATCTCCTCGCGGGTCAGCCCCGTCGCGTTGAGCACGTCGTCCCAGCAGACCTGGCGTGCGTGCGCCGCGTACTCGCCGAAGCCGGTGCTGTGTGCGTCGATGAAGCCGTGGTCGAGCACCTCCCCGGGCGCCTCGTCCTCGGCCTCCAGCAGCAGCCGGTTGAGTGCCTGGAAGAGGGCGAGGTCGCCGCCGGGACGGATCTGCAGGAACTGATCGGCGATGTCCGTACCGCGGCCGATCACGCCGCGCACCTTCTGCGGGTGCTTGAACCGCATCAGCCCCGCCTCCGGCAGCGGGTTCACGGCGACGACCCGGCCGCCGTTGCGCTTGGTCTCCTCCAGCGCCGAGAGCATCCGCGGGTGGTTGGTCCCGGGATTCTGGCCGACTACGAGGACGAGATCGGCTTCGTGGATGTCCTGGAGGCTCACGCTGCCCTTGCCGGTGCCGAGGGTCTCCATCAGTGCCGAACCGCTCGACTCGTGGCACATGTTGGAGCAGTCCGGCAGGTTGTTCGTGCCGTAGGCGCGGGCGAAGAGCTGGAGCAGGAAAGCGGCCTCGTTGCTGACCCGCCCGGAGGTGTAGAAGAGGGCCTCGTCGGGGGAGCCGAGGCCGCGCAGCTCGGCTGCGAGCAGGCCGGTCGCCTCGTCCCAGCCGATGGGTTCGTAGTGGTCCGAGCCGGGGCGCTTGACCATGGGCTCCGTCAGCCGGCCCTGCTGGTTGAGCCAGTAGTCGGACTTCTGGGCCAGCTCGGAGACTGAGTGCTCGCGGAAGAACCCGGCGGTCACGCGGCGCGACGTGGCCTCGTCGTTGATGTGCTTCGCGCCGTTCTCGCAGTACTCGTTGCGGCTGCGCTTCCCCGGCCCCGGCTCCGGCCAGGCACAGCCCGGGCAGTCGATGCCCTTGTCCTGGTTGACGTTCAACAGTGTCAGAGCCGTACGACGCACGGAGGTCTGGCCCAGCGAGTACTGAAGGGCGTGGGTCACGCCGGGCACACCCGTCGCCCAGGTCCTGGGCGGGGTGACGGACAGCTCGTCGGCCGGATCCTCGTTGTTGCTGCGCATGGTCTGCTCGGTCCCCTTCTGGCACGTGGCGCGAACTCGGCGCCGCTGACGCTCCGTCGAGGCCGGTGCGATCCGGCGAGAGCCAGGGTGGCCGCGTCTTCAAGAGGCGTAACCGGGCCGGGCCGGATATCGCCGCGGTTGCCTGCGTTTGGCCTTGTCCGCGGCTGCTCCAGCCTTGTTCCGCAGGACCGGGTCTGTCAAAGAGTTGTCGCCGATCAGCGGATAGGCGCCGTCTATCCGCTGGACGATCCCTGGTGGTCGAGACGATCGGGAGGCGGCAACGGCCCGGTCGGCGGCGGCGGTTCGCGGACGGTGGGCGCACGCCGGAGAGCGGTGCGGGGCGCGCGCGGGGGCCGGGCGGTCTGCCTTCGGGCGCGGGGCGCCCGGGTACTCGTCGGGTCGCGGCGCCGGTCGCGCGTCAGGCCTCAGGCCGGTCAGGTGTGAGGGGAGTCGGGGGCGAACGGGGCGGTCACCACAGGCAACGGCAGGTCATCCCAGGTCATCCCAGGCCATCCCAGGCCATCCCAGGCCACCGCCGTTCACGGGCGCGAGCTCACGGCCCGTACCGGTGGCCCGCGGGCGGAAGCCCGACGCGAGGCCGGATGCCCTGCGGAGGCACCGGCGACGGAGCCGGCCAGGAGGGCGCCGCCGGGGCAGCGGGCGCGGGCGCCGCGGGAACGGCCAGCTGCGCCTGACCGGGAGGGGCGGCGCGGCTGGGGGAGAGCAGCGCATACAGAGCGGTGTCCCGCCACGTGCCGTCGGGCCTCTTCTGGTGCCGGCGCAACAACCCCTCACGGAGTGCACCGATCTGCAGCATCGTGTCGTGCCCCGCACGGTCGAGGTCGTCGAGCTGCCACTCCACCCTCGAGAAACCCAGGTGGAACGCGTGCCGGACGAGCAGCAGATGGATCTCCACGGTGGCGTACGTGCCCGACAGCGATTCCCCGAGCCAGTGCCAGCCGATGTCCACCCGCTGATCGATGACGTTGATGTTGAGATAGGCGATCCAGCCCGCGGCGCGGCGGGTACGGGCGTCCAGCACGGCGAAGAGGAAGGCGCCCCCGGCAGCCTGCTGGGCGAGACGCTGCTCGACTATGAGGCGCATCTCCGCCTGCGACCGGGGCGCGAGCACCGGCAGCCAGCCCCAGTCCGTCTCGACGCCGCGCTGAGAGGCGTAGAGGTCCGGGACGTGATCGATCCTGAGCGGCTCCAGTATGACGTGCCGGCCGTTCAAGGCCACGGGAGCGGGGGCCCGCGCTGTCATGACGGCACGCTAGCGGTCGCGCACCGTCCGACGTAAGTGGCATGGGACACGTCATTCAACTTGGACAAATCCGCCGGCTTCTCGGCCCTCTCAGGTTTCACAGCCGCCTCTTCGCGGGACAGGCGTCCGGGCCCGCGCCGGGTCGGGGAACGTGGCAGAAGCCCACTGGCGGGCGTGGTGCCAGGCTTCCTGTCAGACACCCCCTCGGCGTGCGGTCAGGTGCGGTGCCGTGGTCAGGGGGTGCCGCGGTCAGGAGTCGAAGCCGGAGCGGTCCCGGCGGGAGACGACGGTGGTCCCGCACGTCCGGGAGGCGGGTCGTGACCGCACGCGAAGGCCCGGGGGCGCCCGCCCCCGCCCCCGCCCCCGCCCCGTGCCGGGGCGGCCCCTGTCGTCCGGCGGCGGGCCCCCGTACGCACAAGAAAGCCCCGTTGCCAGCGTTCGAGCTGGTCACAGGGCCTGCGGAGTGCGGATGCAGCCGGGTCAGGAGGCGATCGGCAGTCGATCGGCAGTCAGTCGGTCAGAAGTCGGTCAGGATTCGCCTTCACTCCCTGTCCCGGGGCGGCCTGAGCGCGGCCGGCAGCGTGACGGGGGCGTCCCGCGGGGTCGGTTCACGCTGAGGGCGCCGCTCAGTCGGGTTCCTCCTCGTTCGGACGGGACGGGGAGTCCGTGGGACGGACCGCGGTCTCGCCGTGGTACTCCGGGTCGATCGCGTTCGCCGCGCCGAGGGCTGTGAGCAGCCAGTCGTCGTCCTGCGGCCGGAGGCGGGCGGCTTCTCGGTGAGCGAGCGCGGCTTCCAGTTCGTCGAGTGCTGTCTCGAGCCGGGAGATGTCCGTTCCGGCCGAAGCTTCGCGAACATGCCGACGGGCATCCTCCACGCCCTGGTTCGCGTCCTCGTACAGGGCGTCGGGCTCGGACTTCTGAGGATCAACCATGCTTCCGAGAGTACGGCGCCGGTGCCCCGGTCCGACGAGGAGGTACCGCGAGATCCGGTGTGAGACGGCAGCTGTTTTCGTGACGGGAACGGCTCCCGCGGAGAAGTTCAAGATCAGTGCGGTGTCCGGCCGTCCCTGGCCGCACCGCGGAGCCGTGAACCGGTGCCCCGTGCACGGCCGGCGGCGGAGAGTGAACACCCGGCCGGTCGCTTGAACCCTCACCCGCCGGGCGGCACGGCGGAAATCGTGCTTGCATGGGTGAGTGAAAGAAATGAATTCGGGTGAGAGCAGCGGGTCGAAGAAGCGGCGCTGTTTCCGCCGTCCGCCCGGCTCTCTCCCGATTCCCTCTGCATGAAATTCATCCGGGGTCGCGATTCGGTGCAGGAACCGGCCCCACGGATACCGTCCTGTCGAATTCCGCGTCTCCGCGCGCCCGTACACAGAACATGAGCACACAGCACAGCACTGCACAGCACACGTCACATGATGAGAAATCGCCGCCGGACGGCCGGTGCGGATGAGCCGCTTGTGCCCGCGAAGTACCGGTGGATCCTGCACGGGAACGCCTCCGTGCCCGGCGGTGAGTTTTTCGCGCAGGTCACAGAGGTCCGGCGGGCAGGTGCCGGGTCGCGGCCGGTCCGGCGTGCGCGCCGCTGCCTGGCGGGTCTGCTCATCAGGTCCCGACTGTGTTCTCCACCTTCAGCGCCCCGGCAGAAAACCGCACGGGTGCCCTTTCAGCCCACGCCCCTGGACTGCCCATGCCCGAAGGAAAAACGCCAGGTGGTAAACGTCCGCGGATTTCCGCACTGGCGAACGAGATCGCGAAGTTCGCGGTCGTGGGCGGGGTCGGCGTGGCGGTGAACTTCGCGGTCTTCAATTTGTGCCGGACCGCAACCCAGCTGACCGTGGGGAAGTGCAGCTTCGCCGGGACCAGCGCGGCCATATTCGCCAACTACCTCGGATTCCGCTACTACACCTACCGCGACCGCCAAAGGAGGGGCCATGCGCGCGAATTCTCCTTCTTCGTGCTGTTCAGCGTGGTCGGCCTGGCGATCGAGAACGGGGTGCTCTACTCGGCGACGAACTGGTTCGGCTGGAACTCGGGCCTCCAGAGCAATCTCTTCAAGGGGCTGGGAATCGCAGTCGCCACATGCTTCCGCTTCGGCTCGTACCGGACCTGGGTCTTCCGGGCGCGGACCGACACCGTCGGCAGCCGGGCCCGCAGCCCGGCGGACGGGTAGCGGAACCGGACTCTGCCCGGAGGCCGCAGCAACCCGTACGACCGGGGGGTGCCGCCTCGCGGAACGCTCCGGGCGCCGCTCCCGGAACCTCGACGACGGAGGAAGCAGCGAATGTCCAGATCCTCGGTGACGCAGGCGCTGATACTGGCGGGCGGCCGGGCCACCCGCATGCGGCCCTACACGGATGACGCGCCCAAGGCGATGGTGGAGGTGGCGGGCACTCCCATCGTCGGCCACCAGCTCGCGTGGCTCGCGGAGCACGGTGTGCGGTCCGTGACGATCAGCGGCGGCTACAAGCACGAGATGATCACGGACTACGTGGGCGACGGCTCCGGCTTCGGCGTGACGGTGCGGTACGCCGTCGAGGGCGAGCCTCTGGGGCGGGGCGGAGGGCTCAAGTTCGGGGCCGCGCACCTTGCGGACCCCGACGCGCCCTTCTTCGCTCTGAACGGCGACGTGATCACGACGTTCCCCCTCGCGGAACTTGCCGAGCACCACGGCCGGCGACGCGGGTCGGTCACCGTCGCACTGGCGCCGTACCGTTCGAGCTGGGGACTCGCCGACCTCGGCGACGGAGACCGCATCCGGGGGTTCACGCAGTCACCTCGGCTCCCGTACTGGATCAACGCCGGGATCTACGTCTTCGACCCGGATGTGGTCGGGCTCCTTCCCACGACGGGGGACCACGAGGACACCACGTTTCCGAGGCTGGCCGAGGAAGGACGGCTCGTCGGATACCGGGTGACCGGCTACTGGCGAGGCATCGACACCGTCAAGGACGTGATCGAGGCCTCCAAGGAGATCGAGGCATCGGGGGCGGCCCTCCCGCCGGTGCTCCCGGCCCGGGCCGGGGACTCCGTCCCCTGAGCACGCCGCAACTCCTGGGATGCCATGTCCGGCAACTCCTGTGCGCACAAAGCGAGTTGCCGTGTCGTTTCCCGGGGGCCCGCATCAGGCTCCGGCCCCCACGCCCTGACAAGTCCAAGCCCCAGTCCAAGCCCAAGTCCAAGCCCCAGTCCAAGCCCAAGCCCAAGCCCCAGTCCAAGCCGAGCCCAAGCCCAAACCGAGCCCAAGCCCAAGCCCAAACCGAGCCCAAGCCCAAGCCTGACGCACAGAGGGCTGCCTTGCGCCCGCCGAGCTGGAGGGTCCATGGCTGCGAACCCGGCCGAGAGCGAGAAGCGTGAAAGCCGGCTTTGGGGGCAGGCGAGCCTCGCGCTTTCGCAGGCGGCGCCCGCCCTCGGCATCTACGCGGCCATCCGCCTGACCGGAATTCTGGTCGTCGCGATCTACGCCTGGACGCAGGGGCAGCACCTCGGAGCAGTCTTGGGAAACGCGTGGGACGCGAAGTGGTACGCACGCATCGCCACGGACGGCTACGGAACGGTCGTCAGGTCCTCCGGATTCGTGTACGACGACCGGGCCTTCTTTCCTCTCCTTCCCGGCCTGGAACGCGCCCTGTCCACGGTCCTTCCCGTCACCGCCGGCGAAGCGGGAATCCTCGTGGCGTCCCTTTCCGCACTCGCAGCAGCCTGGGGTCTCTATGCCGTCGGCACCGTCGTACGGGACAGAACCACCGGGATCTGGCTCGCGGTTCTGTGGGGCGTACTGCCGAACGCCGTGGTGCAGACCACGGCCTACTCGGAGTCCCTGCTGACGGCGACGGCCGCATGGTCGCTCCACGCGGCGCTCACCTCCCGGTGGCTCCGGTCCGGCTCGCTGGCGGTGCTCGCGGGGCTGTCGCGCCCGAACGGCTTCGCGGTCGCCCTCGCGGTCATCTGCGCGGCAGCGCTCACACTCTGGCGGGAGCCGGCCTCCCGCAGGGACTGGCGGGTGTGGACGGCGCCGGCCGTGGCGCCCCTGGGGTACCTGGGGTACATAGCCTGGGTCGGGTTCGAAACCGGCGCGCCCCTGGGCTATTTCAGGGTTCAGCGGGGGTGGGGTTCCCGCTTCGACTTCGGCCGCTCAGCCCTGGAATTCGCCTCGGAGAAGCTTGTTCCGGGGTCGGTGGGGCTCTCCTACTTCGTGGCGGCGGCCGTCGTCGTCGCTGCGCTGATCGGCCTTCTGTGTCTGCTGTGGAGCCGCCCCTACCCGCCCCTTGTGGTGTACAGCATCGCGATCATGGTGGCGGCGATCGGGGGCTCCCTCTACTTCGCCGTCAAACCCCGGCTTCTCATGCCGGCCTTTCCGCTGCTCCTCCCCGCGGCGATCGCGGCGGCCGGAGCGCGGCTGCGCGTGTCCGTCCCGGTCACCGGAGTCTTTGCGGCGTTCTCCGTCGCGTACGGGGCCTACCTCCTGATGTGGGCGTCCACGGCACCATGACGGTGCCTGATCCCGCGGTCCCTGTCCCCTGAGAGCGCGCCGCGGGCCCCCGCGCCATGAAGGCTCTCAGGGGCCCGGCGCCACGACCGGGCCGCGGGACCCGGCGCCCGCTACGCCGGGCGGTTCCGGCGGACCATTCGGGCATACTCACCGGCGCATTTCCCCGCATAACTGGATGTAAAGGCTCAGGGTGTCGGTGCGGTTGCCCATGTCACACCCCGTCGGTGAAACGCGTCCCGACTGCCCCTTGACGGCGCCGTCATGCGGACCGAAGAATGCTGAATCTGACAACGTTGTCTCGATGTTGTCCTGCTCTTTGCGGGCAACAGCCCGCCGGTGCCCCGCAGTTCGCGCAACCGCCGGGCATCCGCCCGCACCCGGAGGTTCCGCCATGGGTCTCGTCATGAAGTGGAACCGGCGGCTGCGCCTGCGTACCGCGGTGGCGCTGACCGTCGTCGCGGTGCTCGCCGGCACGGTCACGGGTGCGGCCCCGCGGCCGGCCGGTCCGGGTGAGGGCCGGCCGGTGGACCTGGTCAATCCCTTCATAGGCAGCGAGAACGAGGGGAACACCTACCCCGGTGCTGCGGTCCCGTTCGGCATGGTGCAACTGTCGCCGGACACCGGCCACAACACCGGTTACGACTACTCGCACAACCGTGTTCGCGGCTTCTCCAGCGTCCATCTCTCCGGTGTGGGCTGCGGGTTGGGCGGCGATCTTCCCGTGCTGCCGACCACGGGGGAGATCACGGAGACCGACAACGCCAAGTACGCGGCACGCTTCGACCACGCGGACGAGACGGCACGACCCGGCTACTACCGCGCGAAGCTCGGCGGCCGGGGCGGCATCGAGGCGGAACTGAGCGCTACGCAGCGCACTGGTGTGCAGCGCTACACCTTCCCCGCCACCGACAAGGCCAACGTCCTGCTCAACGCGGGCCAGTCGCTGCACAGGACCGTCTCCACGAAGGTGGAGATCCTGGACGAGCGGACGGTGCGTACCGCGATCACCGGCCGGGGCTTCTGCGACGACACCGAGCCGTACACCGTTCACACCGTCACCCGCTTCGACCGGCCCTTCACCGCCTCCGGGACGTGGAAGGGCGGCAAGGTCACCGAGGGCTCGGAGACGTCGCAGGCGGGGAGCGGCGGCAACGGCGCGTGGGTGCGCTTCGACACCGGCAAGGACCGCACGGTCGAGGCCACGACCGCGCTGTCGTACGTCGACGCGCGGGGCGCGGCGCTCAACCTGCGTGCCGAGGGCGGGCGTTCGTTCGACCGGGTCGCCCACGCCGCTCGGGCCGCGTGGGAGGACAGGCTCGACGACGTGCAGGTGCAGGGCGGCAGCCAGACGCTGCGCCGCACCTTCTACTCGTCCCTGTACCGCTCCTTCCTCGCCCCCAACATCGGCAGCGACGTGGACGGCCGCTACACCGGCTGGGACAAGAAGATCCACCGGGCGAGAGGCTTCACCTACTACCAGAACTTCTCGCTGTGGGACACCTACCGCACGCAGAACCAGCTCCTGTCGCTGCTCGCGCCGCGTGAGGCACGAGAGATGGCCGTCTCCGTGCTGCACAACGCCGAGGAGGGCGGGTGGCTGCCCAAGTGGGGCTACGGCACCGTCGAGACGAACATCATGACCGGCGACCCGGTCACCCCGTTCCTGACCAACGCCTATGAGCAGGGCCTGCTCCACGGGCACGAGGAGCGGGCGTACCGCGCGCTGAAGAAGAACGCCGACGGCCTGCCGCCCGCCGACTCACCGGCGCTCGGCCGCGAGGCCAACCAGGAGTATCTGGAGCGTGGTTTCGCCCCGTACAGCAAGGGCCGCCCGCACACGAAGCCCGGCGACTCCGCCTACGACCACGCTGCTTCCGCCACTCTGGAGTACGCCCTCTCGGACGCGATGCTCGCCGAGATGGCCGACGGCCTCGGCCACGAGGCGGACGCGGCGCGCTACGCCCGGCGCGCCCAGAACTTCCGGAAGATCTTCGACTGGTCGACGGGCTTCTTCCGCGCGCGGGGCGCCGACGGTGAGTTCACGGGCCCGGCCGATCCGGCGAAGAGCGAGGGTTTCCACGAGGGCACCTCCTGGCAGTACCAGTGGCTGGTGCCGCAGGACCTGCCCGGCCTGGTGGGCCTGATCGGAGGCACGAAGGCGGCCAACGAGCGGCTGGACTCCTTCTTCGCGTACGGCAAGCTGCTGAAGGACCCGGAGAAGACCGCCCGCGAGGTGTGGGTCAACGGCCCCTACGACTACTACAACGCGGACAAGTACAACCCGCAGAACGAGCCCGACCTCATCGCCCCGTACACCTATCTCTCGACGCGCCAGCCGTGGAAGACCACCGACGTGGTCCACGCGGCACTCACACTCTTCACCGACACCCCGACCGGCATGACCGGGAACGACGACCTCGGGACGATGTCCGCCTGGAACGTGCTGTCCTCGATCGGCATCTTCCCGGTGCAGCCCGGCACCGACACCTGGGGACTGTCCACACCGGTCTTCGAGCGCGTGGACCTCAGCCTGGACCGGCGCTACTACCCCCGCGGCCGGCTCAGCGTGAAGGCCCCGGGAACTTCGAGGACGCACCGCTACATCCAGTCGGCCGAAACCGGCGGCCGGGCCCTGGAGCGCACATACGTCACGACCAGCACCCTGCGGAAGACGGGAGAGCTGTCCTTCGAGGTCGGCACCTCCCCGTCCACCTGGGGCACATCCCCCGACGCCGCACCACCCCCGCTGAACTGACCGCGCGGCAGGGGCCCCTGGCGCGGCGCGGGACGGGCTCCGGGTGTGGCGGCTCGTCGCGGGCCGCGACGGGCAACTCGCGCGGGATCACCTGCCGTCGGGACGGCGCGGCGTGGGAACACGACGGCCGTGACGGAACCGTTCCGGAGGGCGCCGGCGTCCTTCGCGGCAGCCGGACGCGCAGGCGTGCCCGGCGCCGTACGCGCACGGGAAGCAGGAGGCAGGGCGCCGGAACGGGTCTGTTCCGGCGGGCGGTGGTGACCCTGCGCGGGCGTCCGGTCGCCTGGCGTACCGGAGGGAAGCTCGGTACCCTTCTGGCGACTCGTGACGTCGCATCAGACATCACAGTCGTAGCGGGATCTCGCGGCGGCCGATGTCCCGGGCGAGCGCCGCCGCCTTCCTGGACCGGACGCACTGCACGGCCGGTGTTCGTTGTTTTTCGACCTTCTGTATCGCGGGACATCGGGGGTAGTCCCAATATGGAGATTCGTAGTGCCCGTTATTTTGTGACTGTCGCCGAAGAGCTTCATTTCGGGCGGGCGGCGAAACGCTTACACATAACGCAGCCAGGTCTGTCCCAGGGCGTGAAGGCTCTTGAGAAGGCCGTCGGCATGCAGCTCTTCGAACGGGGCCGGCAGGGAGTGGCACTCACTCCCGAAGGAGAGGCCCTGCTGCCCGAGCTCCGTGAGTTATTGGCCCGCGCCGACGCGGTCGACTCCTTCGTGAAAATCCTCGCGGAGCAGTTCCACGGAAATCTCACCGTCGGATACACGAGATCCGCAGGACTGGGCCGCGCCTTCGACTTGATCAGTCGTTTCCGAGGCGCATGGCCACGAATACGTATCCAGTCCTCCAGCGCTTCCAGCAGCGGCAATCTGGAAGCCATTCGCGAACGGCGCCTCGACGTGGGGTTCGTGCGGCCGCCGCTGCCCGAGTCCTCCGAGGTGGAGTCCCTCAGCGTGGGCCGGGAGGAAGTGCTCGTCGGACTGCCGGAGGGGCACCGGCTCGCGCGGTCGCAGGAGGTGCGCAGGCAGGACCTCGTGGGCCTGCCGCTGGTGTACTTCTCCAAGTCGGCGGGCGGGCTGTGGCATTCGATACTGTCCGCCGTCTACCGGGGGCAGTACTTCCCCGAGATCAGCCGTGAGGAGCCGGACGTTCCGCACATGCTCGCGGCCGTCGCCGAGGGCGCGGGCATCACGCTCGTCACCGAGGGCTCGGTGGCGATGCTCGACGTTCCCGGCGTCGAGCTGCGGAGGCTGTCCGGGGCGCCGAGCGTCGGGCTGGACCTGGCGTGGCGGCGGGACAACGTCAACCGGGCGCTGCGCACGTTCGTGGAGTTCGTACGGGCCGAGGTGGGCGGCGCTGCCAAGGGCGGCCTGCCCGGTGCCGCCGCCGGGCCCGGCGGCGGCACCGGGATGCGCGCCAGGTGAAGACGCGGCCGCGGCACCTCGGACGACGCAGGCGGACCGAGGTGATCTGAACCCGCGGCCGCGGCAGGTCAGATCACGCAGGCGGTCAGGCCGGGGCCCTGCGCGGCGGCGCCCGCCGTCCCCGCGCCCGTGTCCGGCTCCGGCCTGCCGGACGGCTCGCGGATCTCAAGAGTGCAGCACTTCACGCTGCCCCCGCCTTGAGGAGCTCCGACAGATCGACGCCGTGCGGTTCGTAGCCGCGGCTGCGCAGTTCCGCGAGGAGCCCCGTGGCGGTCTCGGGGAGCACGACGTTCCGTCCGTCCGAGACGGCGTTCAGGCCGAACACCTCCGCGTCGTGGGACGAGGCGGTGAGGGCGCCGGGGAAGAGTTCCCGCAGCACGGCCCGGCTGCCCTCGGAGAAGGCCTCCGGGTAGTACATGACCTCGTCCCCGAGCACCGCGAGAGCGGTGTCCAGGTGGTAGAAGCGCGGGTCGGTGAGGGTGAGGGAGACGACGGGCCGGCCGAAGAACTCCTGCGCCTCCCCGTGGGAGAGCGGATCGGTGCGGAAGCCCGTGCCGGCCAGGATGCAGCGTCCCGTCACCAGGTAGTCGCCCTCGCCCTCGTTGACCCACCGCGGTTCGTGGACGCTGCCGAAGCCGCGCTCGCGGAACCACCGTGCGTAGGCGGGGCCTTCGGCGGCCCGCTCCTCGTTGCGGAAGCGGGCCGCCAGTACGCGGCCGTCGACCACGGTGGCGCCGTTGGCGGCGAAGACCATGTCGGGCAGACCGGGCAGCGGTTCGATGAGCTCCACGGTGTGCCCGAGGGCGGTGTAGAGGTCCTTGAGCTTCTCCCACTGCGCGACGGCACGGTCCCGGTCGACCGGTTTGCCGGGGCTCATCCACGGGTTGATGGCGTACTCGACGTCGAAGTAGGTGGGCGGGCACATCAGATATCGCCGCGGAAGCGCGGTGCGGACGGGGGCGGATCGGACCGGCATGACGACTCCAGAGGTCGGGGCGGGGGAGTGGAGGTGGAGACAGCCCGGCAAGTGTGGTGCCGGGCAGGGAGGGAAGGCGGCGCGGGCCCCAACCGGCCCGCCCGCGTGCGTCGTTACGTGCAGGGCCGCGGGGCCGCTGGGCCGGTCGGTCGCTGGGCCGCTGGGCCGCTCGGTCGCGACGGGCCGTGCGGGGCGGCCGCCGAGCCGCCCCGCGAAGCGCCCGTTCAGGCCAGGGGGGAGTCCTTGACCAGCAGCGGCGTCTTCTGCGATCGCTCGTTGATGCTGAAGCGCGGCGTGACACGCACCCAGAAGGCCTCCGGTGCCTCCGTCTCGACCTCGTAGCCCATCCGGTACACCTGCGTGAGCACCGTCTCCTTCACGCGCGCCTCCACCTCGTCCGCGTGGGCGCCCTGCCGTACCTTCACGCGCAGCTCCATGCGCTCGGAGGGAGTGCCGTGGTCGAAGAGCGCCACCTGCACCTCCGTGACGTCAGGGTCCAGCAGGGCGGCCTCCTCGATCTCCTGGGGAGTGACGAGGATGCTCAGGAACTTCATCTGCGGGTCGTCGCGGCCCAGTACGCGCAGCGCGGGCTCCGCGCGCCCGCACGTGCAGGCGGTGAACTCGCCCCGGTCGCCGATGCGGTAGCGCACCACCGGGTTGACGCACTCGGGGTGCAGATTCGTCACGAGGATCAACCCGTCGTCCAGCTCCACGTGCTGGTACGGCGTGAGGTGGAAGGTGTCCAAGGCGCAGCCGGGGCCGTTGTGTCCGATCACCCAGGTCTCGGTCGAGCCGTAGCAGCCGTAGAGCTCCGCGTCGGGCAGGATGCGCCGGGTCACCTCCAGGGCGGCGGCGCCGAACGGCTCGCCGGTCCACAGGAGTTTGCGGAAGCCGGGGGTGATGCCCGCGTCGACGCAGGTCTGGAGCAGGTGCGCGATCTGGCTCTGCGTCGCGTTGAGGGCGGTGGCACCCAGCCGGTGCACCATGCCCATCCACTCGGGAAGCTGCCGGTCCTCGATCGCGCCGAGCGGCACGCTGACGGCGCCGGACGAGTGGGCCAGCGCGTTGAAGAAGGCGTGCGACGAGCAGAGCCGGCCAGGGGTGTCGTAGTTGACCAGCACGTCGTCCGCGGCCAGCGGGTCCCAGACCGTGCGTATCTCCTCGATCATCTGGCCGCTGGGCACCAGGCTGAGCTTGGGCGCCGAGGTGGTGCCGCCGCTGCCGAGCACCAGCGAGCCGTGCGGGCGCCGCCGTGCCCTGAGCACCGTGTCCGGCAGCGCGGAGCGGAAGTCGTCCTTCGTCAGTACGGGCAGATCGCCGAGACCCGGTTCGCTCAGCGAACGGGCACGGTCGTACAGAGGGCTGAGCGTGGGCATCTCGCTCATCCGCTCCAGCAGCCGGCGTACGAGCGCCGGCGAGGTGACGGGCCGGTCGGGGGACGTGACGGGCTCTTCCGGTGAGGTGATGGCCATGCGGGACGGGCTCCCATCGCACGTTGCCGCTAGAAGCACGGCAGGAAAGAAAGGACGTCTCGAGTGCGCCACGAAAAGCAGGAGTTGTCCAAGAGAACTTTGGCGGCTTGAATAACGGTTTCTTATGAGAGCAGCTCGCCGGGGAGGGGCCCGGTGAGCCACCTCGCCCGATAACCGGGGCTTCTGGTCGGTGCGCCTGCTCGTATTGGACGGCCGGAGCGCCGTGCTGCAACATTGCGTTCGCATCCCGGCTGCGCCGCGCCAGGCGCCAGGCGCCCGGATGCTTTCCCGTGGGGTTTCGCCGCCGCGGAAGTCGTCTGTCTTTTCTGGAAATTGAGGGGTGGCTCGTGCTCGTCCGGGACCGTGCGGGACTGGAAATGATGCGCTGCGCTCAGGAGGAATTACGCTCGCTGCGCGGCAATCACGTCCCCGATGATTTCCACCGCGAAAAGCTGGCCGCGGTGTGGGACAGGGCGAGGAAGTCGCCCGCCTTCCACGGGCTCGCGGATTTCTCCTGGGAGGAGTTCGCCGCCCTGCCGGTCATCACGAAGGACCAACTCAAGGCAGATCCCTGGCACTTCGCCGTCACCGGCGTTTCCGGCGCAGCCAAGTACTACGAGACCACCGGCACCACGGGACGGGTCACGCCCACGCCGCGCCTGGCCGAGGACGTCATCTGGAACACCGTCTCCGTGGCCGAGTCGTGGCGGACGATCCTGCGCGACGACGACCGTGTCGCGGTGGTGCTCCCGTCGGACGTCGTACCCGTCGCGGACCTCGTCGTCTCCGTCTGTGAGTACCTGGGCCTGCCGCACAGCCGGCTGTACCCCTTCGCCACCGGCATCTCCGACTGGGACAGGCTGCTGGCCTTCTGGGAGAACCTGCGCCCCACGACGGTGTTCGTCTCCCCGGGCGTGATGCTCCAGTTCACCCGGCTCCTCAAGCAGCGCGACCTGATGGCGCGGCACAGCGAAGCCGTACGCGACATCATGCTTCTCGGCGAGGTCAGCACACCCGCGCTGCGCGCACGTCTCGGTCAGTGGTGGGGAGCCCGTGCCCACGACGCCAGCTACGGCAGCACCGAGACCGGCACCCTCGCCGCCGCCTGCCCCCGCGGCTCCCTGCACCTGCTGACGGGCACCAACTACTTCGAACTCGCCACCGAGGACGGCCTGGTGCCGCTGCCCGCGCAGGGCACGGGCCGGCTCGTCGTCACGCCGCTCAACCTGTACGCCCGTCCGATGCTGCGGCTGGACACCGGCGACGAGGTCACCGTCGACGCCGACGGCTGCGACTGCCCCGACCCCGCGCCCGTCGTCGTGGTGTGCGGACGCAGCAGCGACGGCATCGAGATACACGGAACCCGGCTGAACATCCTCGGCGTCGAGAACGCCGTGTACGGGGCGACCGAGGCCACCGGCTACCTCGTCGAACTCGACGCCACGGGCGACTTCGGACGGCTGCTGCTGGAACGCGGCATCGGTTCGGACCGCGCGGCGGAGCCGGCGGCCGTCGAGGCCGTGCAGCGGGTCTCCGAGAAGGAGCTGGGCCTCCACTGGGACGCCGTCGCCTTCGTCAACTCCCTGCCGAGCACCACCAAGAGCGGCGGCTCCCAGAAGAGCTGGAAGCGCTCCAACATACGAGTGGTGGAGCAGGCCTGATGAGCACCCTCACACACGCGCAGGCCGAGTCCGGTCCCACGCCGCCGCCCGGGCGGGCCGCCTCCGGCACCGGCGAGGCCGACCTGTGGTGCACCTATGCCGCGGTGCGCACCCTCGCTTGGCTCGGCCGCACGGAAGACGTCGCGGACGACGAGGCGACGGCCCGGTACCTGAGCAGCAGACGCAACTCCGACGGCGGCTACGCGTGGTCAGCGGGCATGCCCTCCGACGCGTGGGCCACGTTCTACTGCACACAGGCCCTCGCCGACCTCGCCCGCCCGCTGCCCCGGCCCGAGGGCACCGCCCGGTGGCTGGCCGGCACCTGGACGGCGGACCGTACGGGAGCGGCGTACGCCATGACGCCCGGCCAGGCCCCCGACGTATGGGCCACGCACTTCTCCACACGCAGCACCGTGCGCATCGGCGGCGGGCCGCCGCCGGAGCCGGCGAAGCTGCTGGAGTGGCTCGGTGCCCTCCAGCGGCCGGAGGGCGGCCTGTCCTGGAGCCCCGACTCGCAGACCTGTGACGTACGGGCCTGCCACTACGGCGCCGCAGCCTGGTACGCGCTCAGCGGCGTGACGCCGGCGCAACCGCCGTGGGACGTCGCGGCGCTCACCCGCTGGCTGCGTGAACAGCAGGCTCCCGAGGGCGGATTCCGCTTCTCGCCGGAGGCGGACGTGCCCTGCATGTGGGCCACCTACCGTGCGACGGCGGCGCTGCAGATCCTCGGCGAGCGGCCCGCGCGACCCGTGGAGCCGTGGATACGCCGGCTGCGCGGCGCCTCCGGCGCGTTCGTGCGCTGGCACGGCTACGAGGTCGAGGACGTATGGGCCTCGTTCTGCGCGGTCGGGGCGCTCCGGGCCGTCGGTGCGTCGACGGACGACGTCGCCGACGCCGTCGTCGCCCGCATCGGCGAACTGCGCTGCGACGGCGGCGGATACACCTACCGCGAGCCGGAGCACGCCGCCGACGCACTGAGCACGGCCGCAGCCGTGCTGGCCGAGGACGCGCTGAGCACGGCCGCAGCCGTGCCGGCCGACGCGGACCCACCGGAACGCCCCGCGGGCTCCGGGCACTCCGCGGACGCCCCGCGCGGCGACGCCCGTGTCGCCTGGCTGGAGAGCTGCCAACTTCCCAACGAGGGCGGCCTGATGTACATGCCGGCCCGCGGCAGCGAGATCCGCTGCACCCTGTGGGGCCTGACCGCCGGGGCGTTCGCTGGCGAAGCGGCACGGCCCGCGCGCCGCCGCATCGCAGAGTGGCTCAGCGCCCTCCAGAACCCCGACGGAGGCTTCGGCTTCTGGGAGGGGCGGGGCTCCGAACTGCTCTCGACCGCTGCCGCCGTCGGTGTCGTACGCCGCCTGGACGCCGCCGTGCCGCAGCTTCTTGACGCCTCCGCGCTGCGCGCCTTCGTCTCCCGCTGCCTCCTCCCGGGTGACGACGGCACCGCTGCCCTGCCCGGCACCGAGCCGACGCTGCGCCAGGGCCTCCAGGCGCAGCGCATCCTGCACGGCCTCGGCGAGGGCTCGCCGCGGGCGGTGGCGGCCCTGCTGGACCGGCACCGGGTACGCGGCGGCGGCTGGGCCAACACCGGTGCGCGGCTGCCCGATCTGCTCTCCACGTACGAGGCGGTGGCGACGGCGGACCTGTACGGGCTGCCCGTCGACACGGAGCATCTGCGCCGCTTCACCGACCGTGTGCACAGCGCCGGCGGCACCGCGTGGAGCCCGCTGGCGCCCGGCGGCGGCGGGCCGCTCGCCGACGCGCTGGGCGCGCTGCTGCGCCGACGCGCCGACGCCCCGCCGGGCGCCGTGCCCGCCCCCGGGGCCGCCGTCCCCGGTACGCCGGCCGCCCTCCCCGACCTCGTGCTCTCCTGACCAGGAAGGTCGAACATCCCCATGCCCACGATCGAGATCAGCGGCCCCGACCTCGGGGTCCCGGCACGCCGCAAGGTGGCGATCCGGCTCACGCGCTGGCTGACCGGCAAAGGCGTACCCGGTGGCCATGTGGTGGTCCGCTTCCGCGCCGACCCCGCCTCCACCGTCTTCAGCGGCGGCATGCCCGTCGACGCACTGCCGCACGGCGAGGAGGGCCTGCACCACGCTTCGGTGACGGTGTGTGTCGGCCCCGGTCGCGACGAGGAGTTCCGTACGGCACTCGCCTCCGAGATCGCCGCCGCGCTGGAGATGAACGAACAGACCCCCTTCCTCTACATCGAGTTCCGGGAGACCGATCCCGGCCACGTCCATCTCGCCCACCAGGGAACTCTGCGACGGGCCGGAGAGGCCCTCGCCGCCGCTCAGGGAAAGGCACAGCGATGAGCAACCGCACCATTCCGGGGTACGACGAGACGCTCTCGCGGGTGCGCGAGGTCCTGGGCGAACTGCTCGGCGACGGCGTGAAGTCCACCGCCGAGGACCAGCCGCTCACGGAGGCGCTCGGCGAGCGCTACGACAGCCTCGCCGCGCTGGAGTGCGTCTCCCGGGTGGAGAACGCCTTCGGCGTCGAGGTCGACTTCGTGGCCCACGACGTCCGCTACTCCTTCGCGACGCTCGGCCGCATCACCGAGTTCGTGCAGGGCGAGCTGGAGGACCGCGCCGTACTGGAAAACCGCGGGTGAACGCGGGTGTGACGGCCGCGGCGGCTGCGACGGCCGGGCCCGGGCCCCTGCTCGGCGGCCGGGAGGCCGAGATCCCGTTCGCCACCTCCGGGCTCACCGGTCAGCCGGTGCGGTGGTGGCGGACGCGCGATCAGCTGCGCGCCGAGGTCGAACTGATCGTCGCCACGGCCGTCGGCGAGGTGGGCCAGGTCGTCAGCCTGGCGCCGCCGGAGCACCTCTTCGGGCGGCTCTTCGGGGTCGAACTGCCGCGGCTGTACGGCATCGAGGTCCACTCCGCGTGGCAGGACCCCGTCACCCCGCCGACGTGGACCCCCGGTGTTCCGACGCTCTTCGTGTGTCTGCCGGCGAGCTGGGTGCCGCTGCGCAGCCTCGCGCAGCGCATCGCCGAGCTGCCGCGTGCGGTGGCACTGCACAGCGCCGGCCCCACGACGGCCCACACCAGGCGGCTGGTCGGCGCGCTCCGGGGCCATCCCTTCGAGGCCGTCGAGCTGTTCGGCTCGACGGAGACCGGTGCCGTCGCCTCCCGCCGCATCGCGGCCGAGGAGGAGGACCAGCAGCCGTGGCGGCTGCTGCCCGACGTGCGCGCCGAGTTGTCCGGAGGGCAGGAGGAGCGGCGGCTGACCGTGACCTCGCCGCGGCTGGCACGGCGCGACGACCACCACGCGCCGCCCGCCCGCTGGCAGACGGGCGATGTCGTACGGCCCGCGGGAGAGCGGCAGTTCACCTTCGTCGGACGGGCCTCGCGGCTGATCAAGGTGAACGGGCTCCGCTGCGACCTGGGCCGCATCGAACAGACCCTCGCCGCAGCGCTGCCCGGCCTCGACGCGGTCTGCCTGCCGGCCCGCGACGCCGTGCGCGGTGAGCACTACGAGCTCGTCTACGCCGACCCGTCCGCCGCCCTCGACTCCCGGTCGCTGTGGCCGCTGCTGCGCCGCACCCTGGGCGGCGGCGACCCGCTGCCGCGGTCGCTGCGCCGCGTGGCCCGCATTCCGCGCAGCTCGACCGGCAAGCCGCTCAGGCATCTGCTGACGGCCGCGGGCGACGGCACGGCGGCAAGGCCCGGTGAGTGAGTTGACGCAGACGAGGAGACCGGAACCCACCGGGGCGGGGACGCCGGAGGCGGGGACGCGGGGAACACCGGGATCGTCGGGAACACCGGAGACACCGGGGACGCCGGAGGCACCGGGGACACCGGGCATGCCGGAGACGCTGCGTGAACCCTTCTGCCCCGTAAGGGAGTTGCTCGCCCGGTCGGCCCCCGGCGGAAAGCTGGTGCTCACGCCCGTCCAGGACGAGCGCATGCGGGCCTCGGCCTCGGCTCTCGCCCGCATGGCGAAGGACCGCCCCGTCTACGGACTCACCCGCGGCTTCGGCCCACTGGCTGAGTACGCGGCAGACGAGGACCCTCGCGAGCAGGGGCTGGGACTGCTGGACCATCTCACGGCCGGACAGGGCGAGCCGCTTCCGCCGGACGTGGCACGCACCATGGTCTGGTTGCGGCTGCGCGGGATGACCCTGGGGCACTCGGCCGTCGACGTCGAGGTGTGGCAGACGCTCGCAGACCAGTGGAACCAGGGCCTCACGCCCGTGGTTCCGCAGGAGGGCAGCCTCAGCGCGAGCGGCGACCTGGTGCCGCTCGCACACGCCGCGCAGGCCGCCGCGGGCCGGGGCGAGATGTGGCTCGAACGGGGAGGAGAGCAGCGGCGGTTGCCGGCTGCCGAGGCCCTTGCCGAGGCGGGCCTGGCCCCGGTGCGCTGGGACGCGCGCTCCGCGCTGGCGTTCGCCAACGGCTCCGGCGCCTCGCTGGCCCGCGCACTGCACAACCATGTGCGGCTCGCCGCCCTGGCCCGGGCCGTCGCTTCCGCCACGGGCCGGATCGCGGCACTGCTGGGCTGCAGCACCGAGGCGTACGAGGACGCGCTCTCGGCCGTGCGCGGGCACCACGGGCAGCGCGTCGCCGCCGCACTGATACGCGGGGAGATGAGCGGCACCGCTCCCGCGCGCAGCGGCACCGCTCCCGCGCCGCGCAGGCTTCAGGAGCCGTACTCGCTGCGCTGCGCGCCGCAGGTCGTCGGCGCCGTGCTGTCCCAACTCGCCGCGCAGGGGGCGATACTGGCCGCCGAGGCGGAGGGCTGCACCGACAACCCGGTGCTCGTCGGCGACGAGGTGCTGCACGGCGGCAACTTCCATGCCGCGCCCGTGGGGCTAGCCAGCGAGCAGCACGCCCTGTGCGTGCACCAGCTCGCCTACCTCGCCGAACGGCAGCTCGCGCTCGTGCTCGACCCGCAGCACAACGGGGGGCTCACTCCGCTGCTGGCCGAACGGCCGGGCAGGGACAGCGGGTTCGCAGGTGTGCAGATCGCGGCGACCGCCCATCTGGGCGCCCTGCGGCAGCGCGGCTACCCGGCCTCCTTCACGCCCGTGCCGACGAACCTCGGGAACCAGGACCACGTCCCGCTGGCCCTCAACAGCGCGAACGCGGTGGCGGAGATGACGGACCGGGCCTGGTGGATCGTCGCCTCCCTCTTCCTCGCCGTCACCCGGCTCGCCCGGCTGGCCGGGGACGGACACGCCGCCGGCGGCACCCGGGACGGGACCGAGGGCGGCCGGGCCCGCGGCACCGAGGACGCGCGGGGCGGCGGGCTGTGGGCCGGACTGGACCGAGACTTCCCGCCGTTGACGCGCGACCGGCCGCTGGCCGGTGAGGTCGCCGCCGCGGCCCGGCGCGTCGAGGCCCACTACTGGGACCACCCGGGCTCGGACCACTCGCACCGCTCGGACTGCGCGGACTGCTCAAGTCCCTACGGCCACCCCGGACATTCGGGCGCCTCGGAGAAACACGGCGCGAACGACGACGATCAGGAGCACACCCGGTGCCCAGCGTGACACACGGACCCCAGCGCACCGCCGCGCAGCAGCCGCAGTGGCCGGACGACGAGGAACTCGTCCTGGCCGTCAAGGAGTTGGCGACCCGCCCCGCTCTGGTGAGCGCGGACGCCTGCCACGAGCTGCGCCGCCGCCTGGCATCAGCCGCCCGTGGCGAGGCATTCGTCGTGCAGGGCGGCGACTGCGCCGAACGGTTCGCCGCGTCCGCGCCCGGCGACGTGCGGGCGAAGGCGCAGCAGCTGCGGCAGCTCGGGACGCTCGTGCGCGAACTGTCGGGCCTGGAGGGCGTGCTGGTCGGCAGGCTCGCCGGCCAGTACGCCAAGCCGAGGTCGAACCCGACGGAGACCGTGAGCGGGCTCACCCTGCCCGTCTACCGCGGTGACGCGGTCAACTCCCCCGAGCCGCACCCCGACGCCCGCCGTCCCGACCCGCGCAGGCTGGTCCGCGCCTACGACCACGCCGCCGCGGTGCTCACGGCGCTCGAGTGGCAGGAAGCACGGCAGGACGCGCGGCCGGAGGGGCAGCCGGCCGCGGTCGGCGCGTACGGGCGCCCGGCGCCCGGCGAGGCCCACGGCGGCGAACCCGTCTTCACGAGCCACGAAGCGCTGCTGCTGGACTTCGAACGGTCGCTGGTGCGTCCCGACGAAGTCTCGGGCGGCTTGTACGGCTCGTCGGGACACATGCTGTGGACAGGTGAGCGCACCCGCCAACTCGACGGCGCCCACGTGCACTTCGCCGAGCAGGTGAACAACCCGGTCGGTGTCAAGCTCGGCCCGACGGCGGACCCCGCCGACGTGCGCGCGCTGTGCAAGCGCTTCGACCGCCACGGACCGCCCGGACGTCTGACGCTGATCAGCCGCATGGGACGCGGAGCCGTGACCGAGCGGCTGCCGCGGCTCATCGAGGCCTCGGCCCCCTTCACGGGCCGCGTGGTGTGGCTGTGCGACCCGATGCACGGGAACACGCTGCCGCACGTCTCGGGGCGCAAGAGCCGCGTACTGACGGACATCCGTGAGGAGGTCCGCGGCTTCTTCTCCGTGCTGCGCGGCCACGGGGCGCACCCGGGCGGCCTCCATCTGGAGGCGACTCCCGAGCCGGTCACCGAGTGCGTCGCGGAGCGCGACGAGCTCGAACAGGCCGGCGCCCTGACCCGCTACACCTCGGCCTGCGATCCGCGGCTCAACGCCGAACAGGCCGCCGAAGTCGTGGCGTTCGCCGCCCGGCTGCTGTGACGGCGGCCCGGCGCACCCGAGGAGACCGGCCCCGGACCGTCAGGTCACGCACCCACCACAACCACCACCACCGAGACAGCCCCGCCGGGCGCACCCGGCCGGCGGACGACGGAGAGAGAAGCCCGTGACAGCCGCGAGCGCACCGTACGACAGGCCACACATCGTGGTGATCACCCGCTGGCGGGAGCACTACGCGCACTACGAGCGCTACCTCGACCACGGTGTCCACGCCGTCACCTACGTCGCGAGCGGCATCGCGCGGGATTCGGTGCCCGCGGCGGCGGAGGAGACCGTCTGCGTACGGCGCACCGACGACCTCGAAGAGGTGCGCGCAGCCGTGCACGCCCTGGCCGGCAGGCACGGGTCGCCCGCCGGGATCGTCGCCCTGAAGGAGGACGATCTGCTGGTGGCGGCAGAGCTGCGGGCCGACTGGGGATGCCCGGGGCAGCTTCCCGCAGACCTGCTGCGGTTCCGTGACAAATACCTGATGGCGTCGGCGGTCGCCGACGCCGGGCTGCCGGTGCCGCAGTGCGCTCCGGCGCCCGGCCCCGATGCCGTCGCCTCCTTCGCGGAACGCCACGGCTGGCCGGTGGTGCTCAAGCCGCGCACGGGCAGTTCCAGCGCCGGAGTGACCCTGCTCGACGGCCCGGAGCGCCTCGCGGCCACCCGCTGGTCGGAGCCGTCGCTGGTCCAGGTGTGCAACCCGCATCCGATCTACCACGTGGACGGCGTCTTCACCGGGGACGCACTGGCCACTTGGCGGGCCTCCCGCTACGTCAACTCCTGCCTCGGCTTCCGCGAAGGGCTGTACCTGGGCTCGGTCGAGGAGGACGACCCCGGCCTGCTGGAGGTCATCGGCACCTGGACGCGGCGGTTCCTCGCGGCGCTCACCGACCGGCCGACGCCGTTCCACCTGGAGATGTTCGTGGACCGCGCGCGGATGCGGTGCGAGTTCCTGGAGGTGGGCGCGCGCGTCGGCGGTGCCGAGATCCCGTTCATATGGCGGGAGTTGCACGGCTACGACCTGATGGAGGCAGCCTTCCGCATCCAGCTCGGCGAGCCGGTGCCGCCCGTGCCGCCGACGGCGGCAGGCGGCCCCGTATCCGGCGGCCCCGGCGGCCCCGGCTCCGTATCCGGCGGCCCCGGCTCCCTCGGCTCCGGCGGCCCGGAGCGCGGCGGCTGGCTGCTGGTTCCCGCGCCGGCGGCGAAGCCGTGCCGCATCACCGACGTGACACCCATGACCGGACGGGACCCCGGACCGTACAGCGAATCCCTGCTGAGCGTGGGCGAGGTGCTGCCCGCGGCCGACGCCTACTACGAGCACGTCGGCGGCCGGTTCCGCTTCCGGGGGCGCGACAGCGGCGAGGTGGAGAAGGCCCTCGTCGCCACGGCCGAGGCGTTCCGGGTGACCGCCGAGCCCGTGCGGGAGCAGGACCTCGCCGCGGCCGGGACCGAGTGAACGGGGCAGTGGACACTGGCGCTTCGACGCGTGAACCCCTGCGCGTCGGCAGGTACGACCGGAGAGCGGAAAGGAGCGGATGAGATGTCACGAGTGGTGATCGTCAGCGGTGGAGGAACGGGCATCGGGCGCGCCGTGGCCCGTAGATTCGCCCAGGACGGCGACCGGGTGCTGCTCGTCGGACGCCGGGCCGGTGTGCTGGACGAAGCCGCGGAGAAGCTCGCCGCCGAGGACGGCGTGAGGGGAGAGATCCAGACTCTCGCCGCCGACCTCTCCGACGCGCAGGAGGCCGAGCGCGTGCGCGCCGAGGTCGACCGCCGCTACGGCCGCGTGGACGTGCTGGTCAACAACGCGGGCGGCAACGTGGAGATCGGCGCTCCCGACGACGTTCCCGGCGGGCTCGCCGGGGTCGCCCGGCACTGGACGGGCAACTTCAAGTGCAACGTGCTCACTTGCGTACTGCTCACCGAGGCGCTGCGGGATCTCCTCCAGCAGCCGGGCCGCCGGGTGGTGCTGGTCAGCTCCATCGCCGCCTACCGCGGCTCGGGTTCGGGTTCGTACGCCGCGTCCAAGGCCGCACTGCATCCCTACGCCTACGACCTGGCAGGGCAGTTGGGCGGGCACGGAGCGACCGTCAACGTGGTGGCTCCCGGCTACATCGAGGACACCGAGTTCTTCCGCGATCTGATGACGGACGAGCGCCGCAAGACGCTCGTCGCACAGACCGACAACGGCCGCGCCGGCACGCCCGCGGACATCGCGGACACGGTGGCCTGGCTCTCCTCGCCGGGCGCCGGCCATGTCACCGGGCAGGTCGTGCAGGTGAACGGCGGGGCACTGCACGGCGCTTGAGACACGTACGGGTGCGGGCGCCGCCGCGGCGACCACACCCGCACCCGTACAGGAGCCCGGCACACCGACGTCCGGCGCACAGCACACCGACGTCCGGCGCACCGGCGTACGAAGAGCACCGAAGAGCACCGAAGAGCACCGACGTCCGAAGGACAGCAACGCGGCGGCTGCCGCACCCAGACAGGAGAGAAGCGTCATGCCAGAAAAGGGCTATGTGGCGATAGTCGACGCCTACAGCTTCACCAGGCGGCTCGCCCCGCAGTTCGTGAAGGCCGGATACGGGTGCGTGCGCGTGCAGAGCACCCCGGAGGTGCCGGAGGTCTACGGCTCCTCCTTCGGCCTCGACGACTACGAGGGGAACATCGTCCACCAGGGCGACCTCGACGAGACGGTGAAGGCGCTGGCCGACTACGGGCCAGTGGCCGTCGTCCCCGGCGGCGAGTTCGGCGTCGAGTTCGCGGACCGGCTCAGCGAGGAGATGGGGCTGGCCACCAACGGCACCGAACTGAGCGCCGCCCGCCGCGACAAGTACACGATGATCGAGACGATCAAGGCGGCCGGTGTGCCCGGGGCCGAGCAGCTCCGCATCACCGACGAGGAGGAACTGCGCGGCTGGCACGAGAAGCTGGGCCGCCGCGTGGTCGTCAAGCCGGTCCGCAGCACTGCGGGCGACGGCATCCACTTCTGCGACACGCCGCAGGAGTCCGTCGACGCCTACCGCGCGCTGAAATCGGCCTCCAACGTCTTCTCGCAGCACAACGAGGGCGTCATCGCCCAGGAGTACCTCGTCGGCGGCGAGTTCGTCGTCAACACAGTCAGCCGCGAGGGCCGGCACCACGTGTGCGACATGTGGAAGACGACGCGGCTGACGGCGAACGGTGTGCTCGACCTGTGCGACGCCGTCCACCTCATCGGCAGCGGCGGCGAGGAGGGGCGCACCCTCGCCGCGTACTCCCGGCGGGTACTGGACGCCCTCGGCATCCGCAACGGCCCCGCGCACCTGGAGGTGAAGCTGACTCCGGACGGGCCGCGCCTGGTGGAGGTCGGCGCACGCATCGCCGGCGGCGACATCCCGCACTACGCACGCATGGGCATCGGCGAGTCCCAGATCGACTGGACGGTGCACGCCTACGTCGAACCGGAGCTCTTCGACGCGCGGTGCCACGAGGAGTACCGCATCCGGCACCACTTCGCGTCCGTCGCGATGATCTCTCCGGTGCGCGGCACGCTGCGCGGATACCCGCACCTGGAGAAGCTGGAGAAGCTGGAGAGCCTGCACGAGATCCGCACCCTCGTCAGCCCGGGCTCCGCCATCGAACCGACCGTCGACGACCTCACGTACCCGATGATCGTCAACCTCCGGCACGAGGTCGAGGAGGTCGTGATGCGCGACTTCGGCACCGTCCGGTACCTCGACGGCGAGGGCTTCTACGACCTCGGCTGAACGGGGCCGTGCCGGCCGGTGGGGCCGGTCCGACGGGCCGGGCCCCCGCCGGGGACAGGGCGGGCGCCGCGCCCGGGCAGGCGACACGGCCCCGGACCGGCCCCACCGGCCGGCCGCGACACGGGCCACGGCACACGCAGTCACGACAGACCCCGCCGAAGACCATCGGCGCCCACAAGCAGGAGCAACCATGCGAACGCCTGAAAGTGCAGTCGCGGACTTCGTCGGCCGCAGACGGCCCGGAGCCGGGGGAGAGGACGCCGCCCCGCCCCTGCCCGCCGTCCTCGCTCTGCCGCTCGCGGAACGGGACGCGCTGCTGCGCAAGGGCGAACTGTCCGCCGCCGAGCTGTCCGGGGCCGCCGCCTCCTGGGAGCCCGTGGCCGACCAGCGCTACCGGGCCTGCGCCCAGCTGCGCGGCCGCACAGAGGAACCGCACCGGGAGCCGGGCGGCGGCACCCCGGCGGGGAGGGGCGTGGGCGCCCTGCGCGTCGGGGTCAAGGACACCGTCGACGTACGGGGCTACCCCACCCGGCTCGGACTGCGCCACTACCGGCACCACCCGCAGGAGTCGGCGGCGATCGTGGCCTCGCTGCGCGGCGCCGAGGTGAACGCGAAGGTGGTCACCACGGAACTGAACATCGGGGTGGGCTCGGGCTGCGTCAATCCGTACTTCCCCCGGTTCGACCCGGCGGGCTCCAGCACGGGATCCGCCGTGGCCGTCGCGGCGAACATCTGCGACGTGGGGCTCGGCACCGACGTGCTCGGCTCGGTGCGCTGGCCCGCGGGACGCTGCGGGGTCGTCGGCCTGCGCACCACGCACGATCCGGCCGCGCTCGCGGGCATCTTCCCGCTCAGCCCCGGCATGGACGCCCCCGGCTGGGTGGCCCGTACGGCCGATGATCTCGCCTTCGCCTGGCGGCACTTGGGGCTCGGCGAGGAGCCCCGTGTGCCGGTGCGGTCCTTGCGGGTGGGCGTGCCGGAGGAGCTGTACCGGCCGGGTGTCGTCGATCCGGAGATCGCCGCGGCGCTCGACACGGCGAGCGCCGCGCTCACCTCGCGGGGCCACCGCGTCGCCTCCCGCGCACTCGGGGAACTGTGGAACTGCCGGGCCGCGGCATGGGAGTTGTGCGCCCGCGACGCGTGGGACGGCCACCAGGTGTGGCGGGACCGGATCGTCGACGAACTGATGCCCTCGACCAGGCGGGCGCTGGAGACGGGCGCCAAGGTCGGCGACGAGCGGCGTGCGGAGATTCGGGCGGAGATGGCGCGGCTGAGGGCGGGAGTGACGGACCTGTTCGCCGAGGCGTCCGTGGACGTGTGGCTGATGCCGCTGGACCCGGGTGTGCCCCGCCCGCGCGGTGCGGTGGCCGCATCCTCGACGATCCCGGACGCCGACGACCCCGCGTTCGAACGGGAGGTGGGCTTCACGCCCGTCGCCAGCTTCGCGGGACTGCCGGCGGTCACCATGCCGGTCGGCCGGGATCCTCAGCACGGTGCGCCCCTCGCCGTACAGCTCGTCGGCCGCCCGGGAGACGACGGTCCGCTGATCCACCTCGCACAGCAGCTCACCGCGGCGCTGGATCCCCTGGAGCTGATCCCCTCGTGAGAAGCGCAGGGCGCAGGCGGCCCCGGAGGGCGGCAGAGATCGGCGGACGGTGGCGGATCACGTCCGGCGGCTGCCCGCCGAAGCCTCACGATTGCGGGGCCGGCAACCCTCGACTGCCGCACAACGGATGACTGGATAGCGGAAACTGACAGCAGATCAGCGCTACCCCGGACAAGACTGACCACTCCGCCGACGTCGCACCAGAGGGGAGCAGGGCAGGCATCTCCCGCCTCGGGCAGATGCCGGCCGGACCACAGGACGTCGGCCGAACCGGAATCGATGGGAAGAACATGACCACTGCGGCGCCACAAGCCACGCCGGCGGGCTCCAGCAGCCCGCCCCGGCGCAGCTTTCTGCTGATCTACCTGGCGGTCTTCGGGGGGTACACGGGCCAGCAGATCCTCACGCCCGTGCTTCCGCCGCTCGCGCGTGAACTCTCCCTGAGCGAGTTCCAGTTCGGCATCGTGATGAGCGCGTCCGCCGCCATGGTGGCGCTCGTCAGCCCCTGGTGGGGCCGGCGCAGCGACACGCACGGCCGCAAACCGCTGCTCGTCGTCTCGCTGTTCGGCGCCGCCGCGGGCCTCTTCGCCTTCGCCGTCTCCGCGCACCTGGGACTGATCGGCACCATCGGCGCCTTGGCGACGTTCGCTCTGCTGCTGGCCACTCGCGGCATCGTCTTCGGCGGCGCGCTTGCGGCGCTGCCCGTCGCGGCGCAGTCCTACGTCGCCGACGTCACGCCGGACGAGCAGACCCGCGTGAAAGGCATGGCACGGGTGGGAGCGGCCATCGGCCTCGCACTGGTCCTCGGGCCCGGACTGGGCGGCCTGCTGGCCGAGTTCGGGCTTGTCGCCGCTCTCTATCTGGCGCCCGCACTGATCCTGCTGCCCGCCTTCGCCGTATGGGTGGGGCTGCCCAAGGACCCACGCTCCGACGGGCCGAAGACGAAGGCGCCGCGGCTGAGCCCGCGGGACGGGCGGGTCTGGCCGTTCCTGCTGGCGGGCGTCGGGGTCTATCTCTCCGTCAGCATGCTCCAGATGAGCGTGGGCTTCCTCCTCCAGGACCGGCTGGGCCTGACGACGCGGGAGACCGCCGAGTGGTCGGGGTACGTGCTGCTGGCCGGCGGGCTTCCCATGATGCTGGTGCAGGGCGTCGTCATCCCGTTCCTCAAGTGGCGGCCGCTGCGGCTTCTCCGGGTGGGGGTGCCGCTGACGGGCGTCGCGTTCGTGGTGATGGTCTTCGCCGACAGCCTTCCGGTCTTCTTCGCCGCCACCATGCTCTCCGGCATGGGTCACAGCCTGGCCATCCCGGGCTACAACTCGGTGCTCAGCCTGCGGGTGGGCGCCGACGAGCAGGGCGGCGTGGCCGGGCTGATCTCCGCCACGAACGGCTTCACCCTCGTCCTCGGCCCGCTCGCCGCGACGGCGCTGTACCAGACGGGCGTGTCGCTGCCGTTCGTCTGCGGTGCGGTGGTGCTCGGTCTGCTCGCGGCGTTCCTCGTGCTGTCGCCCAAGGTTCGCGACGTACCGGCGCCGCAGCCCGCCCCCGAGGGTTCCGGCACGGCCGGGCATCCCCCGGAGGGGGCCGCCACGCCGGCGGCCGAGGGGGACGCGGAGACCGGCGGGGAGGCCGGAACGGACCACGACGTCGACGCCCGCGTCAGCCCCGGGAAGGCCGCCGCGGCCGACAGCGCCGGAGAGGAGCACCGCGACGCGGGCTGACCTCGCCGGCCCTCCGTACGCGCCCCGACCCGGCCGGGCCCGTCCGTACCTGCCCGGACCCGGCCGGGCCCGTCCGTACGGGCCCGCGCCGGAAACGCACACGCCCGAGCCGGAATCCGCCCGGCATCCCTGAATCCCGGGCTCTCAGAAGAGTCCCGGAATCCCTGAACGGCCGCCCGCGGGGCGGAGTCACCACTCCGCCCCGCGCGAGGCCGTCCGTTCGCTCTGCCATCACACACAGGGGGAGACCCATGTCCGCACCGCCCTTGGACCACCGCCCGCCCGCCGGCGGGCCGCGCTCGACGGGAGAGGCCGGCCTCCGCAAGGAGCTGGGCTTCTGGAGCCTCACCGGGGTCGCCTTCGGCGGCATGATCGGTTCCGGCTGGCTGTTCGGCGCGTACTACGCCGCTCAAGGCGCCGGCCCCGCCGCGCTGTTCTCGTGGCCGCTCGCGGGCGGTGCCCTGATCCTCGTCGGCATGGTGCTCGCCCAGCTCGGCGCCACCCGTCCGCAGGCGGGCGGCATGGTGCGCTGGCCCATGCAGGCCGGCGGGCCCGTCGTGGGAACGGTCATCAGCTGGGGCGTGCTGCTGGCCGTCACCAGCGCGCTCGCCGCCGAATCCTCGGCAATCGTCCAGTACGCCGAGCGCTACATACCCGGCGTGTACGCGGACGGCTCCCTGACGGCGAAGGGCACCCTCGTCGCCGTGGCACTGCTCGGGGCGCTGGTGCTGCTCAACTGGTTCGGCGTCGCGCTGTTCGCCAAGGTCAACCTGCTGCTGACCGTGGTCAAGACGGCCGTACCGCTGCTGACCATCGTGGCCCTGCTCCTCTCCGGCTTCCACACCGGCAACATCGAGGCGGGCGGCGGCTGGGCGCCCTACGGCTGGCCCGCGATGCTCAGCGTTGTCGCGACCGCCGGCATCATCTACTCCATGAACGGCTTCGGCGCGGCCGTCGAGCTCTCCGGCGAGGCCCGCGATCCGCGCCGTGACCTGCCCCGCGCGGTCATCATGTCGATCACGCTCGTCGTCGTGCTGTACATGATGCTGCAACTGGTCTTCCTGCTCGCCGTCCCCGAGGAGCGGCTCGGTCACGGAGGCTGGCAGGGCGTGAACCTCTCCTCCCCGTACGGACAGCTCGCGCTCGCCCTCGAACTGGGCTGGCTGGCGACCGTGATCTACGCCGACGCCGTGATCTCCCCGGCCGGAGCCGTGTCCGTCTTCGTCGCCTCCGGAGCGCGCGAGACCTACGCCACGGCACGCAATGGCGTGCTGCCCCGTCAAATCGCCGTCATCCACGGCCCGTCGGGAGTCCCGAGGCGCGCGATGCTCGGCAACTTCGTGGTCAGCGCCCTCTTCCTCGTGCCCTTCCGGGGGTGGCAGGACCTGATCACCGTCGTCGGTGTGCTCTCCCTGCTGGGCTACTCGGCGTGCGCCGTAGCGGCCGGCACCTTCCGCGTGAGCGACGGCGACCGCGCCTCCTGGACGCTGCCGGGGCTGCGCTGGATCGCACCGGCGAGCTTCGTGGTCTCCACCGGGCTGATCCACTGGGCAGGCTGGGAACATCTGCGCATCGCCCTGCCGATGGCCGCGTCCGGCGTGCTGATCTACGCCGTGAGGCATCGCCGCAGCGCCGAACTGGGACGCGAACTGGCCCTGGGCCTGTGGCTGCTGGGCTATCTCGCCGCGATCTACCTGGTCTCCTGGGCCGGAAGCTTCGGCGGCAGCGGGCTGCTCGCGGCCCCGTGGGACTCGATCGCCGCCGGCGTCATGGGGCTCGCCGTCTACCACTGGGGCGTGCGGTCCGGCGGCGCGCATCTGGCCGGTCTCGCCGCCAGTACGGACCACGACGATCACGCAGACCGGCAGGCCGCCGGGAAGCAGCCGGGCCCCGGCACGGCACCCGCACCGGAAGCGGCCGGATGACGCCCCCGGCGGACACCTGACCTGTGACACTTCCGTAGGCACAACTGCCTGACGCCCGGGGGCGGTTGCCGCAGCCGCCGCCCGGGCCCGAACCGGATGACCGACCGTACGTCTGGCAAGGACGACCGGCCGGCCCGCGCGTGAGCGCGCCGGCCGGCGAGGAACGAGGGGAGAGCCGCGATGTCCGAGCACGTCCAGCAGCCCGAGCGGGTGGAGCGCGAGCGCACCGGGCCCGACCGGGGCCATGTCGCGATCGTCGACACCTACCACCCGACCCGGCGCCTCATCCCCGAGTTCGCGAAGGCCGGTTACGCGTGCGTGCGCGTCCAGAGCGGCCCCGAGGTCCCGGAGGCGTTCCGCAGCGCACTGAACCTCGACGACTACGTGGACAACATCGTCCACCACGGCGACCTCGAGGAGACGGTACGGGCACTGGCCGCGTACAGTCCCGTCGCGGTCGTACCCGGAGGGGAACACGGCGTCGAGTTCGCAGACCGCCTCAGCGAGCGGATGGGCCTCGCGACGAACGGCACCGAACACAGCGCGGCACGCCGCGACAAGTTCACGATGATCGAGACGGTCAAGGCGGCCGGTGTCGCCGGAGCGGACCAACTCCTCGTCACCGACGAGGAGTCGCTGCACCGCTGGCACTCCGCGCTGGGCCGGCGCGTGGTCGTCAAGCCGCTCAGCAGCGGCGGCGGAGACGGCGTCTTCTTCTGCGACACCCCGGAGCAGTCCGTCGAGGCGTACCGCACGCTGCTCGGCGCCGCACACATCTACGGAGGTCACAACGAGGGCGTCGTTGCCCAGGAGTACCTGCGCGGCGCCGAGTACATCGTCGACACCGTCAGCAGCGACGGACGGCACCGGGTCTGCGACATCTGGCGCACGACGCGGCTCTCGGCCAACGGCGTCCTCGACCTGTGCGACGCCATTCACTCGGTGCCGCGCTCCTCCGGGGCGGGCCGGGTCCTGGGCGAGTACGCCGAGTCGGTCCTCGACGCCCTCGGCATCCGGCACGGCCCCGGACACCTGGAGGTCAAACTGACGCCGGAGGGCCCGAGACTGGTCGAGATGGGCGCACGGATCGCCGGAGGGGAGATCCCGCACTACGCGGAGCTGGCCCTCGGCGAGTCCCAGCTCGGCTGGACGGCGCTCGCCTACACCGACCCCGACCGCTTCCGCGCCGAGTACTCCACGGAGTACCGCGTCCGGCGGCACTTCGCCTCTGTCGCGATGATCTCGCCCGTCGACGGCACTCTGCGGCGCTACCGGCACCTGGAGAAGCTCCAGCAGCTCGAAAGCCTCTACGACGTACGCACCCTGGTGACCCCTGGCTCGCCGATCCGGCCGACCGTCAACGACCTGACGTACCCGCTCATCGTCAATCTCCGCCACGAGGTGAAGGAGACCGTCCTGCGTGACGCGGGCACCGTCCGCTACCTCGACGGCGAGAGCTTCTACGAACTCGCATGAGGACCTCGCATGAGGGACGGGGCCGCGGTCAGCGCAGCAGCGGCCCCAGCACGATCGAGATGAAATCCAGGACGAAGTGCATGACGACCGGAGCCACGAGACTTCCCCGCCACTCATAGACAACGGCGAAAACCAGGCCGATCACTCCGACCGTCAACACGCCCGCGCCGCCTTCGTATCCGTGGCCGACGGAGAACACCAGTGTCGACAACAGCACTGCCCAGGCACGGCTTTGAAGAACGCTCTTGAACCGCAGAATCAGATACCCGCGGAAAATCGTCTCCTCGGCGACGGCCACGACCGTAACGAGTACGACGGCGAGCAGCAGGTCGCCGAAACCGGATGAGGGCAGCAATCCCGTAGGACCTGTCCGGGGCTTGGACAGACCCGCGGTTCGAAGGGCAGCGACCAGCAACTGCGCGCCGATCAGCACCGGTACCGAAAGCGCGACCCCTACGAGGATCTCCTGCCCGATGCCGCGCCGGACCCAGCCGACGGCGGCGACGGGCTGCCGGGCCCGCGACAGCAGAAGCAGAATCAGCGCGACCAGGCCCGCATCACGCAGGATCGTCGAGGCGGCGACCAGGGGGAAAGGCAAGGCCCCCCGGCTGACCGCGAGAAACGACAACGCCATCGACGGCACGATCAGCAGCAGGAAAACACCCGTCTCGGCCAGCTCCTGACGGCGGGTGAGAATCCCGGCGTGCGCCTCGTCCTGCATGCAACTCCCGTTTCCGAATTCCGCCCCGTCGACGATGACTTATTGAGCCTGGAAAGCCAATCAGCCACACTGACCGAACGAGCAAGTCCGGCGGGCATGCCGCATCGCGGCTCGTCGAGCCTTTTGGATCAGGGGGTCGACGGAGGTCAAGGGCCCTGGGCCTGCGGCCCGCGGAGGCGCCGGCCCCGGGGCCTGCGGCCCGGGGAGGCGCCACGCACCGGACGCCGCGAGCTTCCCGGCAGACCTTCCCGGCAGATCTTCCCGGCCACCGCATCAGTCGGCTCGGCCAACACGTCGGTTCCAGCCCTCAGTTGAGTGGCCCGACCGCCTGGCGGCCGGTCGCGGATGCACACGGCGCAGGGGCGGATGCTCCGGCCGTCGCTCCGCGGAGACCGCCGCGACGGCGCTGCGGAGCGGCGACGAGGTCGGAGCGGCCGACTACCAGAGCATCGACGTGCGGGGAAGAGCCAGGACGTCACCTCGTTGGGAATCCTTCAACAATTCGCCGCAAATCCTCTGCTACACCGCTCAATCCTCTCGGTGGTGTACTCAGAACGATGGAGGACGACCGCACGGGAGCGTCCACAGTCACGACAAAGTTGTTCCATCAGTACGAGAACTCCATCCTCGCGGACAGGCTGCGCTAGGCTCGCGGCCGTCTTCAGGCCTTGTAGGCCTAGGCCTTGTACGCGATCAGACCCGCAATTCAATGGTGTTGTCATTCGCTACGACCCGGGCCAACGCCATTTCCCTTGATCATCTCACCAGTCCCGGAGGGCACGGGGCTCGTGAAATTCGAGGCGCTGAATGAGGCGAAATGAGTGGAGTGAAGCAATATGAGAAGTGAAGGCCACAGACGCTCGCGCACGGCGAACAGAACGGTAGCGATCGTCGCAGCTCTGGTCGTTGGTGGTGGTGGCGCGGCGGCGATAGGTGTGAGCGCCTTCGCGGGGTCGAACGAAGCCCCCGTTCCTGCCGCCAGCACGATCGACTGTCCTGATGTGAGCCTTGCACTGGGCCAGATACCCAAGGGCGCCAAGGAACCCGTGGGTCAGAAGCTCGCCACTCTGGACCAGCAGGTCGCGCAGGCTTACGGCCAATGGAACTCCCAGGAGCAGAGCTCCGAGGAGACCCTCGGCCAGTTGAGGCAGCAGCGCTCGGAGACCATCCGGAGCATGGGGCAGGACATCCAGAACGCCGGCGGCCAGGCCCCCGGTGACATGGAGTCCATGGCCCAGTGCCAGATGATGCAGGACCAGGCCACCCAGGAAGGCCAGGAAGGCGGAGGCGAAGACGGCCGGCAGGTCCAGGGCCCGGTCGCCGAGGACTTCGTCAACATCGAGGACGTCGAGCCCAACGCCTCGAAGGCCGACGACCCGGGCGGCACCTTCGAGACGAAGTGCGGCAACAACGAGGAAGAGCACTTCAACTCGGACAACGTGATCGCCGCTCCCGGTGTTCTGAACGGCGCCCACCACGTGCACGACTACGTGGGCAACGAGGACACCAACTCGCAGTCCAGCGACGAGTCTCTCGCCGCAGCCCGCACCACGTGCGCCAAGGGTGACCAGTCGACGCACTACTGGCCCGTCATCCGTTCACTGGACGGCAACGAGGACCAGCGGGGCGCCGTGCAGGAAGGCGACGTCCAGAAGCAGAGCAGCCAGGGCCAGGAGAAGCCGCAGGGCCAGCGGACCGGAGATGACGCCGGTCAGGACCAGGACCCGGACCAGGGCCAGGACCAAGGTCAGGAGCAGCCTCCGGCCGAGGGCCAGGACCAAGGTCAGGAGCAGCCCCCGGCCGAGGAGCAGCCCCCGGCTGAGGGTGAGGACCAGGGTCAGGAGCAGCCTCCGGCCGAGGAGCAGCCCCCGGCTGAAGGTGAGGACCAGGGCCAGGACCAGGGCCAAGGTGAGGACCAGGGCCAGGGCGAGGGCGAGGAGGACCAGGTGGGCGGCGGCCAGGGCGCCGAAGCCCAGCCCGGCGACGGTGGGGCCAACGACCTCAACATCGGCAGCATCCTCCAGCCCGATGCCACGCTGAAGTTCACCTCCGGCGGTGCCGACCAGGTCGTCGAGATGCCGCGCTTCCTGCGCATCATCACCGGTGACGCGAAGTCCTTCACCAACGGCGACGAGAACGCCAACGCCTCGTGGAGCTGCGAGGGCTTCGAGGACCGTCAGCTGGAGGACAAGTACCCGATCTGCCCCGAGGGCAGCGCGACGATCCGTACGTTCAACTTCCAGAACTGCTGGGACGGTCAGAACACGGACAGCGGCAACCACCGCGACCACATGAAGTTCTCGGACGACCAGGGCAACTGCCCCGAGGGCTTCCAGAACGTCCCGCAACTGCAGCAGACCATCAAGTACGACATTCCGCAGCAGAACTTGCTCAACGCTGATACGCCGTTCGCGGTCGACTCCTTCCCGGAGCAGCTGCACAAGCCCATCACCGACCACAGCGACTTCATCAACGTCATGCCCAAGAAGCTGATGAAGGAAGCCGTGGACTGCATCAACGACAACAAGGACTGCCCGGGCAAGGCCGAGGACACGGAAGGCGGGGAAGGCGGGGAAGGAACAGACTCGAAGCCGGAGGACTCGAAGCCGGAGGACTCGAAGCCGGAGGACTCGAAGCCGGAGGACTCCACTCCGTCGGACTCGAAGCCGGGCGACTCGAAGCCGGAGGACTCGAAGCCGGGGGACTCCACTCCGTCGGACTCGAAGCCGGGCGACTCGAAGCCGGAGGACTCGAAGCCGGGGGACTCCACTCCGTCGGACTCGAAGCCGGGCGACTCGAAGCCGGAGGACTCCGCCCCGTCGGACTCGAAGCCGGGGGACTCCGCCCCGTCGGACTCGAAGCCGGACGACTCCAAGCCGGAGGACTCCACTCCGTCGGAGTCCAAGCCGGACGACTCCAAGCCCTCGGCCGTGAACCGGGATGAGTCCTCCTCGGCATCGGACTCGGCGGCGGGCAACTCCACCCCTGCAGCCGTGAATCGGGATGATCCGTCCCCGGAAGCGGACGAGTCGGCCCAGCTGGCGAAGGACAGGGACGGCGATCTCGCCGGTACCGGCTCCAACACCCCGCTCGGCCTGATCGTCGGAATCGCGGCCGCAGTCGTGGTTGCCGGCAGCGCCCAGGTGTGGTGGCTGCGCCGGAGGCACGCCTCCCGCAACTGACCCGCTGTGACCCAGCGGCTGTGAACGCCCAGGTCCCGTACTCGCTCCCGGTGAGCGAGTACGGGACCTGGCGTGTTCCAAGGCACGGCCCATCGCCTCGCCCATGCGCCCGCAGATGTCCGCGTCGCCCGCGATGCGTCCAGCATGGGGAGCATGGCGCACGCGTTGCGGGTCGCCGGCTGGCTGGAAGAAGAGGCTTGCGAGTACGAGTCCTTCGTGCATCGCTACGGCCTCGACATCGATGAACTGGCCCGGCTTCCCCGTCTTGGCTGATCTCCGCGAATTCATGATTGACGTTCTGGCCCGTCCAGCCTGGCCAACACAAGTGAGCGCCCGGCTACGGAGTTGGCCCGTCGCGTGCGCGAGATTCGTGCGGGCGGGCCGTCGAAAGCGGCACGCGATGAGTAACCGTCAGTCCGTGCCGGGCCCACGAAGGGGTTAAAACGTCCGTTCAGATACAGAGAACGGTACGAAAGGTCTGCGCCGTGCCGGCCCCTGCTCAAGGATCTCCCGGTCCAGCAGCCTGCCGGGGGCTACCTGGTCCACGTAAATCGGAAGGAACGTCCCATGGCGGCTGTGCTGACTGAGCTTCAGGAGGAGCGGGTCACCAAACGTGCCCCTGGGGCGGTGCTGGTGACGTGGATGACCACCACGGACCACAAGAAGATCGGATCGCTTTACATGATCAGCGCTTTCGTCTTCTTCCTCTTCGGTGGGCTCTTGGCGATGGTGATGAGAGCGGAGCTGGCCCGACCGGGAATGCAGGTCATCTCTGCCGAGCAGTACAATCAGGCGTTCACGATGCACGGCACGATCATGATGCTGTTCTTCGCCACTCCGCTGTTCGCCGGCTTCGCCAATGCCATCATGCCGCTACAAATCGGGGCCCCTGATGTGGCCTTTCCGCGGCTGAACATGCTGTCGTACTGGCTCTATCTCTTCGGCGGCCTCATCACGGTTATCGGTTTCCTCACGCCCGGAGGCGCTGCCGACTTCGGATGGTTTGCCTATACGCCTCTCTCGGACAGCCAGCACTCGCCCAGCATGGGCGCAAACCTGTGGGTCATGGGTATGGCCCTGTCAGGTTTCGGAACGATCCTCGGGGCGGTCAATTTCGCAACGACAATTATTTGTATGCGGGCGCCAGGAATGACGATGTTCCGGATGCCGATCTTCACCTGGAACGTACTGCTCACGAGTGTTCTGGTGCTGATGGCTTTCCCGGTCCTCGCTGCCGCGCTGTTCGCACTTCAGGCTGACCGGGAGTTCGGGTCCCATATCTACGACGCCGCGAACGGTGGACCTCTGCTGTGGCAGCATCTTTTCTGGTTCTTCGGGCATCCCGAGGTCTACATCATTGCGCTGCCGTTCTTCGGTGTCGTCACCGAGATCCTTCCCGTTTTCAGCCGCAAGCCCATTTTCGGATACGTCGGCCTGGTGGGTGCCACCATCTCCATCACCGGGCTCTCAGTGACGGTTTGGGCTCATCACATGTTTCCGACCGGTGCGGTGCTCTTGCCGTTCTTCTCTTTCATGTCGTTCCTCATCGCCGTGCCCACCGGCGTGAAGTTCTTCAACTGGATCGGCACAATGTGGAAGGGGTCGCTCTCATTCGAGACGCCGATGCTGTGGAGCGTGGGCTTCCTCGTGACCTTCCTCTTCGGCGGGTTGACCGGCGTGCTGCTCGCCTCCCCGCCCATGGACTTCCACGTGACCGACACCTACTTCGTCGTCGCCCACTTCCATTACGTCGTCTTCGGCACCGTCGTCTTCGCGATGTTCGCCGGCTTCTACTTCTGGTGGCCGAAATTCACCGGCCGCATGCTCGATGAGCGCCTTGGCAAGATCCACTTCTGGACCCTGTTCGTGGGCTTCCACACGGCATTCCTGGTTCAGCACTGGCTCGGCGCCGAAGGCATGCCCCGCCGCTACGCCGACTACCTTGCCGCTGACGGTTTCACCGCACTGAATACGGTCTCCAGCATCGGCGCTTTTCTCCTGGGACTTTCCACTTTGCCATTCCTGTACAACGTCTGGAAAACCGCGCACTCGTCCGAGAAGATCGTCGTCGACGATCCCTGGGGATACGGGCGGTCGCTGGAGTGGGCCACTTCGTGTCCCCCGCCACGGCACAATTTCTGTCAGCTCCCACGAGTCCGCTCCGAATCCCCGGCGTTCGACCTGCACCACCCTGCGACGCAGGCCATGGACGAGCGGCACAGCGCTGGCGGAAGAGATGTGATCGAGCCCGAAGACGGAGCATCTCGCTCATGACCCTCGGCGGACGTCCTGTCTTCACCCGCTATGCCCCTCCACCGGCGCAGAAAAGGCGCAAGCCGTGACCCGCCCTGACCGTGACGGAAGCGAGGCGGCTGCTTCGGGGCTCCGCCAGATCGAGGGCTATCTGATGGCGCACGCTTACCGGTGCACGGCACGCGCGGAAGCTGAGGCCTTCGCCGACCTCTTGCCGTGGTTGACCGAGGCTCAATACGAAGAAGTGGTGCGCATCTACACCGCAGACCGTTTGGATCTCACCCGGCGCATGCTGAAAGCCGTCAAACAACGCGGCAACGAACTGCAAACGGAATACACAGACCGATACGAGAAACTCCGGCGGGGTCTGCTGTGCAAGGTGACCGCGCTGCTCCTCGTGGCCACAAGCGTGAGCGTGATGAATCTGGTGATGGTGCTTGACCGCTGAGAAAGCTCATCGGTCATGGCCGTGCACCGAGCGGTCCGCTCAGCGCGAGCGGGGAGGGCCCGGCATGTCGTACATGCGGCCCGGTGCCGCCCGGACGGCCTTCAGGAAGTCGTCGATCGGATCAGATCCGGGTGCCGGTCGACCGGACAGGCTGAGGGCTGTCCCGTAACTGCTGGTCACGAGAATCCGGGGCCAAGGCCGTAGTCGGTACGACGACGACTATCGCCGACGGCGGCTATCCGGGGACCGGACTCCTGATGCCGCACCGCCGCCGAGCCGGCGAGGAACTGCCCCACTGGAAGCAACAGCACAACCGCTCGCACAAGCAGGTCCGCGCCCGCGTCGAGCACACCTTTGCCCGGATGAAGACCTGGAAGATCCTTCGCGACTGCCGCCTGAAGGGCGACGGCGTTCACACGGCCATGCTCGGCATCGCCCGGCTTTACAACCTGGCCCTCACGGGATAATTCCCGCCCCATGCGAGAACAGAGAGGTCTCCCCACCTCGCCGATTCCGAGGCTGCTCAGTCAAGACAGAACTCGTTGCCCTCGATGTCCAGCATCGGGATGCACGCGTCATTGCCGTCATAAAGCGTTCGCACGTGTACCGCGCCGAGTGGGACCAGCCGTGCGCACTCGGTCTCAAGTGCAGCGAGGCGCTCTTCCCCCACGAGTCCGGTGCCGACCCGCACGTCAAGATGCAGCCGATTCTTAGCAGCCTTCCCTTCGGGAACGCGCTGGAAGAACAGTCGCGGGCCCACACCTGAGGGATCAACGCAGGCAAACCATGCGTGCTGCTGCTCAGGTGCCAGCGAGCGCTTGAAATCGCCCCAAGAGGCAAATCCCCCCGGTGGCGGCGGTATGACGTACCCCAACACCTCGCACCAAAATCGAGCGAGACGTTCAGGTTCCGCGCAGTCGAAGGTGACTTGGAACTGCTTGATCGATGACACCGGCGCACCTACCCAGAACGACGCAACACCGGCGACGTAGACCGGTGCGGTCCAGGATCCTATCCCGACCACCCTCACGTCGAAGATCAGTTACGGGACAGCCCCTAGAAGACTGCTGAAGATCTTGGGGTTCTGGCCTCGTCGTTTGAGCGGTGGGGCCAGACTCGTTGGTGTGGTTCAAGGGGAGTGGGTCGGGGAGACGGTCGGTCCGGATGTGTGGGAGACCTGCCGGGAGTTGATCCCGGCTGGGAGTGTGTTCGCTTTCCTGGCCGAGCACCGTGGACGGTTGTTCCCGGCAGGAATGTTCGCGGACATGTACCCCTCGGCAAACGGGCGGCCGAGCATGCCGCCGCAGATCCTGGCCGCGGCCGTCACGCTGCAGGCTCTTCATGGCCTGTCGGACTTCGAGACGGTTCAGGAACTGCGCTGTGACCTGCGGTGGAAGGCTGCCTGCGGACTCGGCCTGCACGACACGGCCTTCGACCCGTCGTTGCTGTCCTACTTTCGCCGCAGGCTGGCCCGCTCGGCCCGGCCGAACCGGGTATTCGAGACCGTCCGCGAGGTCATCAAGACCACCGGCGTGCTCAAGGGCAAGCACCGTCGGGCACTGGACTCCACGGTGCTGGATGATGCGGTGGCCACCCAGGACACCGTTACCCAGATCGTCGCCGCGATCCGGACGGTGATCCGTGAGGTCCCCGGCGCCCCGGCAGTCGCCGACCAGCAGTGTCGGGCTCACGACTACAGCGATCCCGGCAAGCCCCGTATCGCCTGGAACGACCAGGCGGCACGAGCTGAGCTGGTGGACGCCCTGGTCGGTGACGCACTGCGGCTGCTGGGTCATCTGCCCGAGCAGGAACTCGGTGAAAAGGCCGCGAATGCGGTCGGCATCCTGGCCTTGGTCGCCGGCCAGGACGTCGAACCCGCCGATGACAGCGACGGGCGTGACGGGCGCTGGCGCATCACCCAGGGCACCGCTTACGACCGGATGATCTCCACCGTCGACCCGGAGTCCCGCCACGCGCACAAGACCCGCCACCAGCAGCAGGACGGCTTCAAGGCCCATCTGGCCATCGAGCCCGAGACCGGCTTATTCACCGCAGTCGCCCTCCGGCCAGCGACCGGCAGCGAACACCACGAAGCTGCTGTCGGCCTCGACCTGCTCGCCCAGGAAAACGATCCGGTGGACGCCTTCGGCGACACTGCCTACTCCACCGGTTCCGCCTGTCAAAGTCTCCAACAATCGGGGCACCGGCTGTTCTTCAAGCCCGCGCCACTGCGGCCTGCTGTCCCGGGCGGTTTCACCCTCGACGACTTCGCCATCGACACCCTCGCGGGCACGGTGACCTGCCCCCAGGGACACACCGTCCCCCTCACCGATCCCAGCGGACGGCACCGTCAGCGCAAGGCCACCTTCGCCAAGGAGTGCACCGGATGTCCTCTGCGTCAGCGATGCACCAAAGCCAAGACCGGACGCATCCTGACCATCCGGCCGCACCACGATCTACTCGTTCAAGCCCGCCACCAGGCCGCCGCTGACACGGACTGGCAAGCCGACTACCGACGCTGGAGACCACCCGTCGAACGCGCCGTCGCCTGGCTCGTCCACCACGGCAACCGCAAACTCCGCTACCGCGGCACCATCAAGAACGACACCTGGATCCACACCCGAGCCGCCGCCCTCAATCTCCGCCGACTCATCAACCTCGGACTCCATCACAACGGCACCACCTGGCAGATCCAGGCCACCACCTGACGGTGGCAACCCGGATCAACCAAGATCTTCAGCAGTCTTCTAGTCGGAGCCGACCCCCGTGTTCTGGCAGGCGGTCAGCAGCCAACGGCCGTCACTCTGCTTGGAGATCACGTACAGCGGGGAACCTTCGCTCTCCTCGCCCGGGGCCAGGTACCGCTGGCGGACCTTGACCGCCGCGACGTCGGGACGAATGAAGAGCACGTGGATCACCTCGTAGGTGACCTTGCCGTCCCAGTTCGCCGCGGGGAGGACCTTGCGTGTGAACTCCGAGATCGCATTGAGCCCGATGAGGACCTTGCCGTGGGCCGTTGTCCAGATCGCGTCCGGGTGGAAGAGGCCGAGGAACTCCTCGGGGTCCTTGTTCTGCTGGGAGTGCTCGACGGTGGCGACGAGCCGGCTGATCGCTTCGATGTCAGCCGCATGTGACGTGGATTCCGGGTGCATGCGGGACATCGTCATACTTGAAGCGTGGTTGAGGTCAAGCGTGTAATCCCGGTGATACGAGCGTGACCCGGCATCCGGAACTCCACAGGCGAACCTGGTGGATCTCGTCCAGATCTGAGACGCCACACCGACAGCAGCACTTCGTCCGCGCGACCTCGACTGGCGTGGATGCAGCACTCGGTATGCACGGTGGAGGAGCACCGGTCCGGCGGTCCCTGCGTACAGGGGAAACTTTCTCTGCGTGCACACAGAAGTGCGAGAGTCCGGTTCCGCTTTACCTTCCCGGTACCTGCTGCGCTGCAGGCGGCAGGGCGGGCAACTGAACCAGACTCATCCATGGAGCAATGGCTACAGGGCAGGCCTCCGCATCAGGACTGCCCTTGTGCCAGCGGGTGGTTGCTCCCCATCGACCTTCAAGGACACCGTGATGGCCGGTACTCTTCACCTACGCGCAGTCGACCGGTTCCCGCTCCAACTCGGCACCCACCTGTCCAGCAGAGCCCACCTTGTGATGCTCTTCGGCAAGGACAACCGCGTCACTGGTTGCGTCTTCGCCCGCGATGCGATGGGCGCCGATGTCTGTGACCCCGGTCCCGAGACCGTACTCGGGGCTCATGGTGGAACGCGCCATCTGTTTGATCTGTGCCGGCCCGTGGGTTTCCTGCTCACTCCCGCGCTGCAGTGCAGCCAAGCTGGCGGCGACGCACATGACTGATCCTGGAATTCACGCCGTGGCTTCTGTCCCCGATGGTCCACGATCAGCACAGCGCCGTGAGGCAGCCGCTGTGACCTTTCAGGACGCGTTTCAGCTGCCGGCGCTCCCCGCTTTCGTCTCCGAGGCACGGCGATGTGTCGTGGCGCGGTTGCGCGAGTGGGGTGCTCATGAAGACGTCTGCACAGACGCGGAGTTAGTGATCTCCGAACTCTTCACCAATGCCGTGCTCCACACCGACAGCGTGGAGATCGGCTACGGACTGCGCGTGACGGGGATGCAACTGCGTGTCGAGGTCGCAGACGAAGGGTGCCGGTCGAAGGAACAGCGCCTGCGGTCTGCCGCGTCCGAAGAGGAGAGCGGGCGCGGGCTGCTACTGGTCAAGGCCTTCTCGGAAACATGGGGAGTCCGGGCCCGTGAGAATGGTCAAGGCAGCGTGACATGGGCCGACCTCCCATATCGACCTGCGTCCGGAGGGATTCCACAGCCCCATCCGGACCGCCACACCAGATGAGGACGCCAATCCCCTGGCAGAGGTGGCAAGTTGGAGTTGCTGAGCTTCACCGCGAGATGTCGCCGACAACGATGAGGCCGGCTTCGACTTGCTGCGAACGTCGGCTGCGGTACGACGACACCACACAAGGGTCCTCAGCAGCTGCCCGGTTGGTCACAGAAGAGTCGCCCCTGTCCGCATCCCCGCCACGCCGGCTCCTTGCCTGAGCGAGACCCGGCGGGGCTCTCCGAGGGGAGATCCCCGGGCAGCGCGTAGTTCGTTGCCGAGCCTATGGAACGGCCTTTTACGTAGCCCCTTCCGTTGGATTCGGCGGACACGACGGAAACCCAGCACTACGCTGCGGCTGTGATTTTTTGCCACGGTCCTGCCAGCCGGGTGCTGTGGTGAACACCCCTTCCATCACCAGGTCAACGGCAGTGAGGGAGCGATGAAGGGTGTTTGAGAGGACCAGAGGGACCTATGTGGTCAACTCGTCGTCGATCGGGGATGTGGCGCCGCGTGAGCGCGCCGACTTCTGGACCGATCACGTCTCGTCCGTCCACTGTCGGATGGACCTGAGGTTCCCGCACGGCGACTCCTTCCGTGCCGGGACGATCCGCCAGCAGACGGATACCTATCAGCTCGCGAAGTGCTGGTCGGACAAGCTCGGATACCTCCGGACCCCGCAGCAGGTACGTCAGCACCCGGATGAGGACTACCGGTTCGTGATCATGCTCTCCGGGAGGGCTGTGCACCGTCAGGACGGCGAGGAAGCAGAGATGGTGCCCGGGACCGCGGGCCTGATCCCGGTGAACGGGTCGTACCAGACTCTCTACGATCGTTACGAGGGACTCAGCATGACCATCCCTGCTCACGAGGTGGACAGCCGGCTGAACCGGAAATCCCCGGTGACCGCGGGGCTTGACCTGGCATCAGGCCTGGGCCGCGTGGTCGGGGACATGGTGACCAGCCTGCACGAGGAACGGGACACCCTCACCACCAGCCAGTTCGATGCGGTGTCCGACCGGATCGTCGAGCTGTTGTGCATGCTTGTCGCGGGCGATGACCGCCCGGATGCGCCGGAGCATCTGGCCGAGGTGGAGGCCATGGTGCGCCGCCATGTGCGCGAGCACGCGGGCGACCCGGGTCTGAACGGCCAAGCGATGGCACGTGCGTTGGGATGGTCACTGCGGCAGATTCAGCTGGCACTGCAGCGCGCCGGCACCACGCCCCGTGAGCTGATCCGCGAGGAGCGCCTCAGGCTGATACGGGAACGCCTGCAGAACCCCGCCTATCAGCACGTGAGCATCACGGACCTGGCGTACGCGTCGGGATTCTCCTCTCCGAGCGCACTCAGCACTGCGTTCCGGAAGCGCTTCGGGATAAGCCCGCGCGAAATGCGGCATGAGGGGGACACTGACACCGCAGACGCTCAGAGGCCGTGCGGACAGGGCTAGATGACTGGGTATCAACAGTCCCAACTCCGATGACCGCGCAGCCGTCCCCCGGGCGCAGGGCGCATACACGGGGCCGCAGCAGCGGCGCGTGCCCGTCCACGACCGAGAGGCCTGAAGGCGCGACGTACTCGTCTGCCCGGAAGCGCCCTCCGGGATCAGGTCAGCAGGTCGTCGGGACTCAGCGTCGCGGCTTCAGCGCGGAGGTGACGTCTGTCGAGCACCCCTCTCCCTCGCTGCTGCGCATCGCTTGCCGCAGCCCTTCGTTGAAGTCTGGGACCAGCCGGGCCTCGCCCCTCGCAGCGGTTGCCATGGGGGACGCGAGCACGCTGGGACTGATGGCGCCCCTCGGGGGTGGGCAGCACCTGGATGGAATGATGGCCGATGTCATGGCGACGGCGGTCCGAGGAAGCCGGTGTGAATCCGGCGCGGTCCCGCCACTGTGATCGGCGAGCGGATCCCCGACAGGCCACTGCCCGAGGCGGGTGGGAAGGCCGGGACGAGCCTTGACCCGAGAGCCAGGAGACTCACGCCGTCGCCACCTCGACGTACCGGGGCGGACCTCCCCGGAGAGAGGAAGGGTTCGACGTGCCCGAGGCATCGGTCGACGAGACATCCGACGAAGCGGAGGCAGCGGAGACGGCCGGCCCTGCTCCGTGCCGGATAGTCGTGTGCCGGGACTGCTGCTGCGGCAGTCCCAAGGTGACCGGTCTGGATCACGCGGCGCAGACGGCTCGCCTGCGGGAGGAGGCACCTGTTCGCGTGTCCGACTGCCTGGACGTATGTGACCAGGCCAACGTCATCGTCGTACAGCCTTCCGCCGACGGCCGTGCCGCCGGCGCCCGACCCGTCTGGCTGGGGCTGGTCAACAGCCTGGACGCGACCGAGGACGTCACGGCCTGGGTGCGGGTGGGCGGTCCGGGCGTCGCTCCGCGGCCGGAGATCCTTGACCTGCACCTCATCACGCCGCCGCGACGGGTGCTTGCCGGGGATCGCCGCGCTGCGTCGCCGATCCGTGACCAGGGGCCGTGAGGCAGCCCTCGTTCGCCGCCGCGGAGACACTTCAGGTGCGGTGGAGTGCAGCCAGGCTGATCGGCGTCGCAGCGGTCGCTGAGACGTCCACGCCCTGAACGAGCGCACTACGGTCCTGGACGGTTCTCGTGCGGAGGTGCCGGAACGAGGCAGCGCCGATGACCTCGGCGTCTACCGGTAGAGGTCGGTGGCGAGAGCGATGGCGGTGTGGGCGGCCGGGTGGGTGTCGTGGGTGCGCCAGATGAGGTGGACGGGGACGGGCGCGGCGTCGCGCAGGGGGCGGTAGGTGATGCCGTCGCGGCGGTATTGAGCGGCGGTCGCCTGGGGGGTGATACCGACGCAGCGACCGGTCGCGATGGCGGCGAGCCAGTCGTCGATGTCGTGGGTGTACTCGATGGCTGGCTGAACGTCTCCGGGCCAGAGGTCCAGGGTGGTCGTCCCTGTGCGGCGGTCGATCGCGAGTGTCCGGCCGAAGAGTTCGTCCAGACGGATGCTGCGACGGCGGGCCCAAGGGTCGTCGGATGCCAACGCAACGCACCGGGCCTCGTGGCCGACCAGCGCGTATGACCACGGGGTGAGGTCCAGCGGGGCGCGGACGACGGCGAGGTCGCACCGTCCTTCGGCGAGGCCGCCGGTGGGGCTGTTGTGCCGGACCAGACGCAGTTCGGTCTCGGGGTGCTGTTCGTGCCAGCGGCGCTGGAATTCGGTGGTGTGGCGGCCGAATGCGGACCAGGCGTGGCCGATGTGGAGGCGGGTGTGGCCGGTGGTGGCTTCGCGGACGAGTTCGTCGGCGCCGGCGAGGAGGGCGCGCGCACGGGCCAGGACCCGCACACCCGTGGTGGTGGGGGCGACGGAGCGGCTGGTGCGGTGCAGCAACCGCACTCCGAGCACGCTTTCCAGAGCGGTGAGGGTCCGTGAAACGGCGGCTTGGGAGATGCCGAGTTCATGGGCGGCGTCCGTGAAGCTGCCGGTGTCGATGATGGTGATCAGGCAGCGCAGGTGTCTCAGCTCCAGCGCGCCGACCGTCTTCCGGGCGTCATCCATGCGTCCAGCGTATAGACGGGGCAGCGAATGCATTTTGCGTATGCCGCCTTGCGTCCCATCGTGTGGGCATGAAGCCTGCGTCCTCTGCTGTATCCGTCGCCCCGACTCCCGCCGCATCGCAGGCCGCGGACGTGCGCGGTCCCGGCCGTCCGGGGCGCTGGGGTGGGATGGCGCTGATGCTGGGCAGCGGACTGTCCAACCAGAGCGGAGCGGCCGTCGCGGCGCTGGGCTTCCCCGTGCTCGGGCCGGTCGGAGTGGTGGCGGTGCGCCAGTGGGTGGCCGCCGCCGTGCTCGGTGCCGTCGGCCGGCCGCGGTTGCGCCGGTTCACAGCGGCACAGTGGCGTCCGGTGCTGGGCCTGGCGTTGGTGTTCGCCGGGATGAACCTGTCCCTGTACGCGGCGATCGAGCGGATCGGACTGGGACTTGCCGTCACGCTGGAATTCCTCGGCCCGCTGACCGTGGCCCTCGCCGGCTCCCGCCGCCGGATCGACCTCATCGCCGCCCCGGCGGCAGCAGGAGCGGTGGCGGTACTCGCGCGCCCCACTCCCTCCACCGACTACCTGGGCATCAGCCTCGCACTGCTGGCTGCCGTCTGCTGGGGCTGCTACATCCTGTGCAACCGCACCGTCGGCGCCCGACTGCCCGGCCTGGAAGGATCGGCGGCAGCAGCGCTGGTCTCCGGCGCCCTGTACCTGCCCGTGGGCGCATGGGTGCTCTGGCAGCGCCCGCCCTCGCCGGCGGCGTTGGGCTGCGCGCTGGCAGCCGGAGTGCTCTCCTCGGCCGTGCCGTTCCTGTCCGATCTGCTGGCGCTGCGCCGGGTACCGCCGCACTCCTTCGGCGTCTTCATGAGCGTCAACCCTGTCTTCGCCGCGCTGCTCGGCCTCGCCGTCCTGGGCCAGCACCTCGATGCCGCCTCCTGGCTGGCCATCGTTGTGATCGTCAGCGCCAACACCGTCGTTGTCTCCACCACACCCCGCAGCATTTCGGCTGACCCGGAGCAGCACACGTGAACCATCGGGGACAAGTCCATGGGCGGTTCTGCGCGACGGGCGCCCCTCGCGCCGGCGCCAGGCACGACGCGTGGGCGAGGTTGCCCTTCATCCGCACGCCGACCCTGGAATTGCACGGAGCCGGCGACCGAATGAACCCTGTCGCCAACGGCATGCTGCTGGCCGAACGCATTCCGGACGCCACCTTGCATCTGTGTCCCGAGGCCCGCCGTGCGACCTGCTCGTACGGTCGAACCTGCGCACACGGCTCCGGCCGTCGGGTTCCCAGTAGTGTCCGCAGGCCAGAGCGCTATGTGATGGCGTATCAGTCGGGCTGTGTCCCACAAGGACCCCACGAGCCACGAGGTCGCCGGCCTGTTCAGCAATCGGTGGATCGTCGTCGGCGTGACAGCCCAGGCGGCAGCCCAACTCGACCTCACGTACGTGTCGGCCATGAACAGTCTCTTCCGCCCAGCACCGATCGGCCCCGGCGCCTGGGTACTGAGCCTTGCTCTCGCCTGTATGGCCTCGCTCGTCGCCGTCGGCAAGCGCCTCCTTCGACGCTCCCCGTGAGGACAACTCCCGGTCGGCAGGGGAGAGGCAGACTCGAACGTTTCTTGTCAATTTGACAGTAATCAGATACCGTCAGGTCCGTGAACGATGACTCCTGGTCGCCGCCGCAGGTGCTGCTCACGGTTGATCTCGTGATCTTGACGTTGCGTCAGGGGCGGCTGTGTGTCTTGCTCGTGAAGCGGGGCGAGGAGCCTTTCCCGGGGATGCAGGCGCTTCCCGGTGGCTTCCTCAACCACGACGGTGAGGCGATCCTGGACGCCGCGCGCCGTGAGCTGGCTGAGGAGACCGCCCTGGACGCCGGCCGGTTGCATCTTGAGCAGTTGGCCACCTACGGAAACGCGGAACGTGATCCGCGGGGGCGGGTCGTTTCCGTGGCGCATCTGGCGATCGCACCGGGCCTTCCCGAGCCGGTCGCCGGAACGGACGCCGCTGACGCCTCATGGGTCCCCGTGGACAGGCTCCTGTCCGGAGAGGAGCGACTGGCTTTCGATCACAGTCGCATCGTGGCGGACGGGGTCGAACGGGCGCGTACGAAGCTCGAGTTCTCGGCCCTGGCAACGGCGTTCTGCGGGGAACTGTTCACCATCGCCGAATTGCAGCAGGTGTACGAGGCGGTGTGGGGAGTCGAGCTCGACACCCGAAATTTCTACCGGAAAGTCCAAGCCGTGAAGGGGTTCATCGTCCCGGCCGGATCAGGCCGGAAGGCCACGGTGGGGCGCCCCGCCCGGCTGTTCCGAGCGGGACCGAGGGCGGTGTTGTCCCCGCCGCTGGTCCGGCCTTTGCAGTCGCTGACGGAAGAAGAAGGGGGAACAGATGGCGAAAGACCTGGTGGTGATCCTCACCGCCCTCAATCTCGAGTATGAGGCGGTGCACCGGAAGCTGAGCGCTCCGCGGGTGCACCGGCATGAGCGTGGCACGCGGTTCGAGGTCGGGACCGTGCGGGGCACGCCTTGTCGGGTGGCGCTCGGTCTGACAAGCAAGGGGAATCATCCCGCCGCGGTGCTGGCGGAGCGCGCGATCCAGCACTTCTCGCCGGCGGCCGTGATGTTCGTGGGTGTGGCCGGGGCGTTGTGGGACAGTACCCCGCTGGGCGATGTGGTGATGGCCACTCATGTATACGCCTACCACGGTGGGACCAGCGAGGACGACGGTCTCAAGGCACGTCCCCGGGCGTGGGAGACAGGGCACGGCATCAGCCAGCTCGGCTTCCACCTGGCCCGCGTGAAGGGCTGGGCCGACGACGCTCCGGACGAAAAGGACGCGCCGCAAGTGCATTTCGGCGCGATCGCCGCCGGTGAGGTGGTGCAGAATTCGCGGCTTTCCGCCGAGGCGGTGTGGATCCGGCAGCACTACAACGACGCGCTTGCGATCGAGATGGAAGCCGCCGGTGTGGCTCAGGCCGGGCATCTCAACGGTTCGCCGGTCGCCATCATCCGCGGCATCAGCGACCGGGCGGACGGCACGAAGAGCAGCGCGGAGGACCGTAACTGGCAGCCACGGGCGGCAGCGAACGCGGCGGCCTTCGCCACGCGGCTGGCCGCGGAACTGATCGAAGAACAGGAACAGGTCGCGATGTCCCAGGAAAGCGTCGCCGAGAGGCCCACAGGACGTGTCAGCAACACCGCCCATTCCAGCACCGTGGGAATCATGGCCGGTTCGGTCTCCGGCAGCAACGTCCACATGGACGCAGGACCGAAGGCTTCCGGTCCGGCGGACCTGGTCCCGGAACTGGAGCGCTTCCGGGAGCAGTTGAAGCGGCATCACGCCGAGGGCGCCCTCGACGAGGACATCTACGATGCGGCGCAGGCCGAGCTGGACGTGGCCGGCCGAGCGGCGAAGGAGAACACTGCGGAGTCGCCGAGAGAGGCGACCCTGGCACTCAAGAGGTTACGCGGTCTGATCGCCGACGTTCCCGGGCTGACGGCCGGGCTTGCGCCCCTGATCGTGGCGGCGGGTGAGTTGCCGTGACGGAGCGCGTCGGCTTCACATTCAACTCGGCCGCACACGGCTCCGCTGTCGGTATCCAGGCCGAAGCCGTGCACAACTCCAACGTGTACATCGTCCCTCGGGAAGCATCGCCCCAGGAGAAGTACAAGGTCGGTCTGCGATTCCTGGAGAACGGCGTGCCGAGCCGCGCCCGCGGCCTGATCGCAGAAGCGATAGCCGCGGGGCACGACAATGCGGAGGTTCGCTGCCACTGGGTGCTCGCCTTGCTCAGCAAACGCGCCTACCACGAACTCGATCCCGAAGAACGCGAGCAACTGCACCAGGCTTCGGGAGCCGTAGGAAGCTACGCAGACGGAGAGTGGAAAACCGCCCTGCAGGTCGTCTTCGACCTGTTGGAGGCTCTCGGCGACGCGGACGGCGCAACCGGATCCGTACTGAAGCGGCTGCAAGACCTGCCGCAGTCGCAGCGAGACCTGATCGTCCACCACCTCGACCTCGTGCTCACCGGCGGAATGAAAGACAGCCTTTGGGCCCAGACCCGCGAGCTGGCCGAGACCGACCGTCACAGCAACGATCGTTCCCAGCGTGTGTGGGCCTACTTCGAGCCCGTACCCATCGGCCCGCGGGCCGAGCTTCCCCAGGCGAACGCCGCCTACGGCGCCCGGGAACGTCTCGGCCTCCTGGCCGGCCTGTTCGTCGTCACCACCGGATTCCTCTGGATCTCGGCAGTGATCGCGCAACCGGTAGCCGCGGTGGTCGAGTTGATGACTGCGCTCGGTGCCGGTCTTACTGCCGCGCACTTCGGCCGGCAGTGGTGGTACCAGGAACACCGCCTGAAGGCCAAGGACGAGCACTTCTCCTGGTACGCGAACAATCCGCCCTCCGCGGGAGAGGGGTTCACCAACCGGGTCCACCTGTCCTTCAGCTACTACTTCAGCACCCGCCTGCCGGCCGGGTGCGACGCTCAGGAATGGCTCGCCTACACCGCGGGCATCCGTAACAGCCTCGTGGCCGAGATCGCGTTTCTCTACCGCGAAAGCAGAATCAGTGTCGGCCGGATCGACTGGCTGATTCGCCACTTGGCTGAAGACGTACGAGACCGCCACAACAACCGCACCCTGTTCGCCTATCGTCAGCAGTACCGGACATCGGCGAAGACCAAGACCATATGCGTGATCGCCCTCATCGTCCTGGGTATCACCGCCATCAATGCAGTCATTACCGCACTCGGGAACTCGCCGAACATTCTGCTATCCCTCCTCGCCATGTCCGGAGCTGTCTGGAGCGGACGCCGAGCGACTTTCCTGTGGCTGCACATGCGCAGCGAAGAGCGGCGATTCACCGAAGAGACCCAGGAGCACAGCGAGCGCCTCAGCAGGTGGCAGGCGGAGTACGAACGCTGGAAGGCGTTCGTGGACGCCACGCGACCCAATGAAACGGAAATGGAGACGTGGCTCACCTGTGACAAGACCCTGTTCGTCGACGAGGTGCTCCGCCACTACCAGCTCTCATGGCGCGACGTCATCACCCACACCATCCTGATGACGCCGGCGCGTCCCTACGATCGAGCACGGGAGAAGGGTGGCCCCTGGCGTTACTCGCGCTACAGCCTGCGTCTGTTCCTGGTGACACGGGACGGTGTCCGGGAAGTGAACACCGAATTCGACTTCGCCGACTCCACGCGTACGAACGAGCAGCGGAGCAACTACCGGTTCGACGCGCTGTCATCCGTGCAGGTAACCGAACGCGACAACGTCGGATACGACATGGAGCTGATTCTGTCCAACGGACCTGCCAGGAAGATCCGTGTCAAAGATGCCGACACGCATCAACTCGCTCCGGACGAGAACGCCCAGGAACTGACGAACATCAACCTCGACGCGGCCGGTTTCGCCCACGCCTTCCGGCTCCTGGAAGGCATCGCGGCCGACGGAAAGGGCTGGATCGAACGGAACAACCCCAACAATCCGCCACACTTCACTGCCCCCGACTGATGGCAGCATGCCGGGCCTCGCAGATCTCCCGGAGCGTGAGGGGCGCAGAGCGGGGCATGCCGGCCGGTTCCCATGCATGTCGCGAAACAGAGGTGACGATGGTAATGACCGCTTGTGACGGGAATCTCGGTGCGAGCACCGTACTCCTCGCTGAGTACGCACAACTCAAGGAGGAGCAGCGAGCACGCATCGGGTTCCGGGACAATCTGCTGTACGTGACACTCGCAGCCGTGACAGCCGTGACGGCCGTCGCTGCGCAGACGAGACTCATGCAACTGATTCTGGCCATGCCAGTGGTGTGCGTCGTGCTCGGATGGACCTACCTGGTCAACGACGAGAAAATCTCAGCCATCGGACGGTACACCCGCACCGAACTCGCTTCTCGCCTCGCAAACGCCACAAGCGTTCATGAGCCTCTCTTCGGCTGGGAGACCTACCACCGCAGCGATGCCAAGCGAGTCTCCCGCAAGACCACGCAGGCGATCGTAGATCTGGTGGCCTTCCTCGCGGCACCCTTTGCCGCACTCACCGGTTTCTGGTGCTACGGCACGAACAGCGCCCTACTGGTCTCGGTCTCGATTGTGGAAGCTGCCGGGCTCATTGTCCTGGGCGGCATGTTCCTGTGGTACGCCGAGAGATGACGTTCCGTTCGTACTCGGCAGACCACGCTGGCGCCGCAGTTCGGCGGGCAGGTGCGCCTGTAGGCCGACGCCGCGCCCGATCTCTTCGTGTGCTCCGCACTCAGCACAGGTGCCGCGGTCCTGCCACGCCCCCCGGGGCCCCGACTCGGTCTGCAACCCCCGTGAAGTGCACCAGCTCCGCACGAAATGTCGCGGCGGGTTCTCATCGTGCCGGCAGTGTGTTCTCTGCGTCGCGTTGGGATGGAAGGGCGAAGGCGAGTGCGGCGACGAGGAGGAGGATCGCGGCCATGCCCAGGAACCCGAGCTGGTGGTCCATGCCCCGACTGTGCTGTGCGTTCTGGCCGTCGGCGAGGGCGATCAGCGCGGCCAGGCCGAGTGCGCCGCCCACCTGCTTGGCCGTGTTCATCAGACCGGAGCCAGCACCGCGGCACTCAGCCCTTGACCGGCACGGGCTGCGACGAGCAGGGACGGCGTAGTGGCAAGTGCGTTCACACTGAAAAGGTGAGCTGTCGATGACTCCACGCACGCGCGGCCTCGGGGCCCAACACGAGCAGCGGCGTGAGGAGATCGCCGATGCCGTGCTCGCGATCGTTGCCGACCGGGGCCTTGCTGTGGTGTCGCTGGCGGCGGTCGCCGAGCAGGCGGGCATCTCGCCGGGGCGCGTCCAGACTACTTCGCCACCAAACGCGCCCTGACGGAAGCCGCGTTCGAGCGCGGGAACGCGCTGAGCGGCGCCCGCATCAGAGAGAAGGCCGGCTCGGAACTCGATGCGGCTCCTGCCCGGGCCGTGCTCACGATCGTCCTGACCGAGCTCATCCCCTACGACGCCGAGACCTGGGCACATATGAGGGTGCGCCAGTCATTCGGAGCCCTGGCGCTGGTGGAGGAGCCGATTGCGGCCCGGATGCGGGAGGCCTACGGCCGGCTCCACGAGCAGATGGCGGAACTGCTGCGCCGCGAGCAGGAGGACGGGCGCATTCCCGCGGACCGGGAGCCCGAGCAGGCCGCCGTGGCACTTGTGGCCCTGGCCGAAGGACTCGCCTACTACGTGCTCATCGGTGCAACGCCGGCCGACGACGCACGGGACCGCGTACTTGCGGCCATCGACGACGTCTATGCCGCTCCGGCCCCGGAACCCGGGCACGCCTGACGCGAGAGGTTCGATAGGTGTTCAACCAATAGGACGCATACACTTAATATATTCTCGCCGTTCCGCGGTCTACCGGAGTCATTCATGAAGCGTTAGCTTGGCAGTGTGAGTGAGTCAGATGAAGTGCGGGAGACGGCGGAGATACTGCGTTGGGGGATCTCACGCCTGTCCTCCCGCCTGCGGGCCGAGCAGTCGGGCAGTGAGCCGGGACTGTCCCGGCTCGCCATCTCGGTGCTGGCGAACCTGCGGCACGATGGCCCGCTGACACCGACAGCGTTGGCCGCCATCGAGGGACTCCAGCCCCAGTCGTTGACCCGTGTTCTGAACGACCTGGAGGAACAGGGGCGGATCGTACGGGCGCGTAGCCGGCGGGACGGGCGTAGCCAGGACATCGAGATCACGGAGGCCGGTCATGAGGCGCTGCGTGAGCACGTGTCCGACGGCAACGCCTGGCTGGCTGCGACGCTGCGTGGCACCCTCACGCCTGCGGAACGCGATCTCGTACGCATCGCAGCCGGGCTGTTGCAGCAACTTGCCCGTGCAGAGGGGGAGCCGGGCCGCGACGGATCGGCCGGCGGGGAGCTCACCGGCGGCGGGGGAGCGGCGCCGCCGCTATGACAGCCCGCCAGAACCAGTCGCGACGCATCCGCTCCGACCGAGCGGAGCGATCCGGCGGCGGTGTGCGCCTGCTCCTGGTACTGGCCGGGCTGAGCGCGGCCAGCCCCCTGGCCACCGACATGTATGTGCCGGGGCTTCCGGAGATGGCACGCTCCCTTCAGACGGACAGCGCCGGCGCTCAGGTGTCCTTGACGGGCTTTCTGGCCGGCATCATCGTCGGTCAGTTCGTACTGGGACCGTTGAGCGACGGGGTGGGCAGGCGCCCCGTACTGCTGGGCGGGACGTTATTGTTCGCGGTCTTCTCCGTGCTGTGCGGACTCGCTCCGGTGGCCGTGGTGCTGGACGTCGCACGCGTGGGGCAGGGCATCGCTGGCGCCGCGGGAATCGTCGTGGCCCGAGCGGTGATGACCGACCTGTTCAGCGGCGTCCGACTGGCCAAGAAGATCGGAGCTTTGGGTGCTGTCACGGCCCTCGGGCCGGTGGTGGCGCCCGTGCTCGGTGGTGCGGTACTTGCGGTGGCCTCGTGGCGTGTCGTCTTCTTCGTGCTGGCGCTCTTCGCGCTGGCGCTCCTTGCAGGTGTGTTGCGGTGGGTTCCGGAGTCCCTCCCACAACAGGACCGCACATCCGGAGGCATGGCCGGCGGCCTGCGGTCCGTCGGCCGGGTCGCCACCCGCCGTTCGGTGCTGGCGCCGGTGCTGGCGCTGTCGTTCGGGGGCGCCGCCGTCTTCGCCTACATCGCGGGCACCTCGTTCATCTTCCAGGGGATCTACCGCCAGTCACCCGAAGTCTCCAGCCTGGTCTACGGGGTCAACGCCGTGGGCAACATGGCCGGAAGTCTTGCTTATGGTCGGCTCGTGTCCCGCTGGCGGGCTGAGACGTTGCAGGTCGTCTCGTGCGCTGTCGCCCTGGCCGGATCGGTGCTCCTGCTCGGAGTTCAGGCGACGACCGGCAGTGGTCCAGTGGTTTCGTGGGCTTGCCTCTTCGTGTCGATCACGGCGTTCGGTGTCTTCTTTCCCGCCGTGACCACGGTGGCGCAGAGCCGAGGCCGCGATGCTCCAGGAGCAACGTCCGCGCTGCTGGGCAGCAGCCAATTCGCGCTCGGCGCCGGAGTGTCACCAGCGGTCGGTCTCTTCGGCACTCACAGTCCGGCTCCCATGGCAGCCGTCATGACGGTGTGCCTTGGAGCGGCCGTGACGGCCAGTCTGCCGGGCCGCGCGAGCACCAGTAGGCGCAGGCCCGCCTCATGGCTCCGGGCTGTGCGCTGAGGTGCGTGCGACGTAGACGGTGTTGGAGGACGTGCCGCCGTGCAGTGGGTTGTCGAAGGTGACGACGTGCGCGGCGCACTCTGCGAAGACCTTCGCGAGCGCCGAGTTGAAGCTCTCCTCCGGCGGGTCGTCCGACCACAGTGCGAACACGCCGCCGGGGTGCAGTCTTTCGGCCAGCTGCCGTAGCCCCTCCGGCTGGTAGAAGGTCACATGGCTCGGGTGCAGGACATGGCTCGGGGAGTGGTCGATGTCCAGCAGGACCGCGTGGAAGCGGCGTCCCGGCGCGTCCGGGTCGAGTCCGTCCGCGCTCTGCGCCAGGGAGAAGAAGTTGCCCGCGACCAGTCGGCAGCGGGGATCGGCAGTCAGCCGGCGCCCCACCGGAACCAGGTGCCGTTCATGCCACTCGATCACCTCTCCGAGTGCCTCGACGACGGTCAGCGACCGTACGCGCGCCTCGTTCAGTACCGCCTCGGCGGTGTATCCGAGGCCGAGGCCGCCCACGAGGACGTCGAGTCCGTCCCCCGGCAGTTGAGCCAGCCCGAGTTCGGCGAGTGCGACCTCCCCGGCGGTGAACAGGCTTGACATCAGGAACTCGTCGCCGAGTTTGACCTCGAAGATGTCGGCGCCTGTGGTGGGGTCTCTACGGCGCCGTAGGCTGATTTCGCCCATGGGCGTCGGCCGCCAGGCGAGCTCCTCGAAACGTGCGCTCATGGCATCCCCTTACTGCTGTCGTGGTCTGTCCGTTCGGCAGTCTTCCGCGTCGGCCCCGGCTCGACTGATGCCCAGGTCGTCGATGACGGGGTCGATGAAGAGCGAGACGCCGGTGGTCTGCCCCGGCGCGGTCATCGCCATGGCCACCGCGCTGAACGCGACGATCCGCCAGCCGTAGAAGCCGCCGGAGCGATGCTTCCCAGGAGCCCGGCCCGCGGACGGAGTCGGTGCGGCAGACGGCGGGGCACAGCCTTCGGAGCCGGTGACGCGCTCGGTCAAGGCTTGCTCCAGGTGGTGCGTATCCGTGGGCTGGGCAGGGGAGTTGGTGCCATCGCCGGGGGCGGGCGCCTTTCCGCCGGATGCGCGGTAAGGCGCCCGAGTGTCAGTGGGCGTCGGTGAGTTGTCCGGCGAGCCGGTCGTGCATGGCGGCGCTGGGCTTGTTGAGGCCGATGATGGTGACCTCCTTGCCTCGGTCTGCGTACTTGGTCTCCACCGCGTCCAGCGCGGCGACCGACGACGCGTCCCAGATGTGGGCGTCGGACAGGTCGATGACCACCTCGTCGGGATCGCCCTTGTAGTCGAACTGGTAGACGAGGTCGTTGGAGGAGGCGAAGAACAGCTCCCCGGTGACCGCGTAGACAGCCTGTGAGCCGTCCGGATCGACGACGCCGGAGACGTTGACCAGGTGTGCTACGCGACGGGCGAAGGCGACCATGGCGGTGAGCGAACCGACGACCACACCCACGGCCAGGTTGTGGGTGGCGACGACGGCGATCACCGTCACCGTCATCACGACGGTCTCGGAGACCGGCATCCGCTTGAGCGTCCTGGGCTGGATGGAGTGCCAGTCGAAGGTGGCGATGGAGACCAGGACCATCACCGCGACCAGCGCGGCCATCGGGATGTCGGAGACCAGCGGGCCGAAGGCGATGCACAGCACCATCAGGAAGGCGCCGGCCAGGAAGGTGGAGAGCCTCGTGCGGGCTCCGGAAGCCTTCACGTTGATCATCGTCTGGCCGATCATGGCGCAGCCGCCCATGCCGCCGAAGAACCCGGTGACGATGTTGGCGACGCCTTGGCCGATCGACTCGCGGGTCTTTCCCGAGTGGGTGTCGGTGATGTCGTCGACCAGCTTGGCGGTCATCAGCGACTCCATCAGCCCGACCAGGGCGAACGCGAAAGCGTAGGGGGCGATGACGGTCAGGGTCTCCAGCGTGAAGGGCATGTCCGGGATGCCCGGCACGGGGAGGGAGGAGGGCAGCTTGCCCTTGTCGCCCACGGTCGGTACGGCGATGCCGGCACCGATGGTGATCACCGTGAGGGCGGCGATGGAGACCAGCGGCGCGGGGACGGTCTTGGTGATCTTCGGGAAAAGGACCATGAGGGCCAGGCCGCCCGCGATGAGCGGGTAGACCGCCCAGGGAACGTCGGTCATCTCCGGGACCTGGGCCATGAAGATCATGATGGCCAGGGCGTTGACGAAGCCGACCATGACACTGCGCGGCACGAACCGCATCAGCTTCGCGACGCCGACGGCGCCCAGTACGACCTGGATCATTCCGCCGAGGATGACGGCGGCGATCAAATACCCCAGCCCGTACTCGTGATTGAGCGGCGCGATCACCAAGGCGATGGCGCCGGTGGCGGCTGAGATCATCGCCTTCCGTCCGCCGACGACGGAGATGACCACGGCCATGGTGAAGGAGGCGAACAGCCCGACGCTGGGGTCGACCCCGGCGATGATGGAGAAGGAGATGGCCTCGGGAATCAGGGCGAGGGCAACGACGAGACCGGCCAGCACCTCCGTGCGGAAGATCCTCGGGGACCGAAGGAAGTCGGGCCGGGTGAGACGGGACAGGGACAGGCGCGGCGTGGTGGCCGCGGGCGTTTCAGCGGACATGCATCCGTTTCTGATCAGGCGCGAACAGGTCGCGCACATCGTGCGTGCATCGTCGACTCCGCAGCGGGCGAAGGACGTTCTCCTGCCCAAGCGGCCGACGCCGCCAGCCACGGCATGAGGGCCTCACGCCGGATGAGGCATCCAGGAGGGCGGCTCGTCAGGCCGCAGGTCGGGCATCATTGCCCGACAGGTCCAAGGGGCTCCCCTTCGAGGGGGCGAGAAGGTGAGACGAGGTTTCACCTGCGAACGCGACTCTACCCTAACGTGAGAGGCGATTCTCCCGAGGAGCCTGTGAACCGTGCGACAGCAAACCGATCGACCCCCTGTAGAAAAGGGGACAGGGCCCCGGAGCCCCCGAGAAGGAGAGCGTGTGCTGATGGCGACCACGGACCGGCGGATGCAGATCGGCGAGGTGGCCGAGCGGACAGGTCTGTCCCTGCGCACGATTCGTCATTACGAGGAGGTCGGTCTCGTCATCCCTTCCGCCCGCAGCAAGGGCGGCTTCCGGCTCTACACCGAATCCGACATCGAACGGCTCATGGTGATCCGCCGGATGAAGCCGCTGGACTTCTCGCTGGAGGAGATGCGGGACCTCCTGGAGATCACCGACCGGCTCGGCGCGGGTGACGCGGAGCGCAGCGAAGTGGAGCGGCTGCGGGAGCGGTTGGACGCCTACCGCAAGGTGGCCGATGCGCGCTGTGAGACCCTGCGCGTCCAGTTGATGGCTGCCGAGGACTTCGCGGCAACGCTGCGCAGCAGGCTCAAGGACGTTTCCTGACCCGTGGCCCGCTGGCCGAGCCCGGCTCAGTAACTCCACCACCGCCCGGTGTCCGGCCGCGGAACCCACGTGTAGACGCCCCCCTCTGCGGGCCCCCGGCGGTAGACGGCCTCCACGCGTGAGGGCTCGAAGGACTCCAGCAGTTCCCACCGTCCCAGTGAATCGGTGTCCTCGAAGAGGATGCGGCCGGAGTCCGTACGCACGGCCCGTCCGGCCTCGACGACCTTTTCGCCCCCGTCGGACAGGCGCAGCCTGAACACCGCCATGACAGAACTCCTTTCACAGGCCGATGGGCACCAGCGGCAGGTACTCCCAGATCTGCCGCAGGGAGGTGAACTGCCGCTCGGGCAACTGCCCCGGTACTCGGGCGACTTCGGGGCGGGTCGCCGATACGGCCCGCAGTACGGCCTCGCGGTCGGCCGTGCAGCCGCGGGCGAAGAGCGGTTCGAGGTGACGGGCGATCTCCAGCCGGGTGACTTCCATCGACATGCCCTCTCCCGGGACACCGGAACAGACAGGAACAAGCCCGCGGCGTAAGACACTTGGGGCCGCCTCCGAGGGGCACGACGACAGGAGGCACGCAGCCCCGGAGGCGGCTTTCGGAAGCAGGCCGAGCGGACCCGGCGAGCAGTCCATACTCTAACGCAAGGGGAGAGTTGCGGTCTCTCCGCAGGAGGGGCAGGTCAACTCGTGTGCCATGAGGCGGGCTTCTCTCCCGGTGCGGTGCTATTCGTGGGCGGCGACGAGGTGTTCCAGCAGGGTCGCGGGGAATTCCCGCTCGAAGGAGGCGGCTTGCCAGCGGCTGGGGAAGAGCGCCAGCCAGCGCTCGTCCCTCAGACGGGTCAGGGCTTCGCCGTGGACCAGCCGGGAGCGGTTCAGGGCCTCTGCGCCCGCCTTGTCGGTGGCGCGCGCCAGCCTGTACGGCAGGGACTCCAGCCGCACGGGGGCGGAGAACTCGTGCTCCATACGGTGGGTCACCACGTCGAACTGCATGCTCGCTCGAGGAATGTTCACGCCTCACCGACTGGCTCGGATCTACGACCCGAGCTCTCACCGTCGCCCTGAACATGACCGAGGCATTGGCGTACCCGGTGAGGCACAGCGGCGGCGGCCCGTCCGAGAGCGGCTGCGGCACTGGCGTCGGCAGCGTGGATTGAGTCAGCTCGCACTGGCCGGAATCGGCGCGCCGAACACTCAGCGTGCGGTCGAGCTGATGCGCGGGGCCTTGGACGATGTCGGGCCGCACGATGCCCGAGTCATGACGCGTGTGGTCGCTGATCCGGCGGGGCGGACCAGTTCGGGTTCGCCGGCTCGCCGACGTTCCTGATCGACGGTCGTGATCCGTTCGCCGAGCCCCGTCACGCGCCGGGGCCGGCCTGCCGCGTGTACCGGACACCGGATGGGCCGGCTGGACTCCCGGAGCGTGACCAGCGGCACCGCGCCCTCGGTACTGACTGCTGACCGCCCTTCGCACGGCGGCGAGGAGGCCTCCGAACTCCTTGCGGGACGCGGGACGGGAGTCGGTCTGCGGTTCAGTCCGCACCTATGGCTGTCCGGCTTCGCCCCGAAGGCGTGCCGGGTCCAGGACGGTGATGCGCCTCCGGGCCAGACGAAGCAGGCCGCGGTCGGCGAATTCGCGCAGAACCTTGGTGGTGGTCTCCCGAGAGGTGCCGGCGAGAGCGGCAAGTTGCTCGTGGGTGAGGACGATGTGCGGATGGTGGGAGCCGGGGCGGAGTCTGCCCGCCGGGCTCTCGGTGCGGTTGGTCAGGGAGGTCAGCGTGGTGGCGATGCGCTGGGGGACGGACTTGAAGACGCTGTCGGACAGGCGCTGTTCGAGGTCGGCGAGGCGGTGGCCGAGGATCTCGGTGATCCGGGCCGCGATGCGCGCATCGGACAGCAGGAGGGTGTGCACGTCGGCACGGCTCATCACGCAGACGGTGACGTCGTCGAGGGCCTCGGCGAAGTTGTCGTACATGCGCTGGCCGAGCAGGGCCATCTCGCCGAAGATCGTGCCGGGGCTGATAATGGCGCAGGTCAGCGCTCTTCCGTCGGCGGAGACGCGGAAGATGCGGACCCGGCCGCGTTTGAGGATGAACAGCACTTCACAGGGTTGCTGCGGGACGTGAAGGATCTCTCCGGCGGCGTAGGTCTTCATCGGTGCTGCGGCGGCGATCGCGTCCATCTCCGGCTCGGACAGGTCGCGGAAGATGTCGACTTCGGATATGCACGAGGTGTGCTCTGCGTCGTCGTCGCGTTCGATCATGTGGATGCTCTCCTCGCCTCGCCCCAGGGCCCAGGGCGGGGGTGCGGCGCCCCGTTCCGGACTGGCGAGGGCGTCGGATTCCGCTGCCGGACAGTAGGGCACGGCACCGGGTCTCCGAGGGAGGCCGTCGTGTGCTTGACCGGGCGATGTAAGCCAGGCGAAGGCACGGCAGACGAGACCGGCGACCGTGGTGATCACCAGTGTCCTCCATCGGCAGGGCCACCGATGGCCGAGTGGCCACTCCTATGCCTTACCCCGCGACCAACCCGCCCGTGCGGCGTGCGTAGGGGCGATCCCCGCAATGTTGGCTGCGATATTCGGAGATCCTCGAGTCCCGAGTGATTCCCTGCTTTGCCCTTGCCGCTCAACGGGACTTCTCGGTGATCAGCAGGGCGTAGCCGAGGGTGCCGTCGGCGACGGCGGCGCGGGCGGCGGCCAGGACGGCCGGTGCCGCTTCCAGGTCGACGCCCGCGGCGGTGAGTTTTGTCGAGGCGGTCATCCGCAGCAGGTTCAGCCTCGCCTCGATCTGGTCGATCATGCGGGTCATCGCCTGGTCGTGGCGTTCGGTGCGCACCGTACGCAGTCCTGCGGCGGCCAGGATCCGTGAGTATTCGGACAGCGGGCGGGCGTCAGCGATGCAGGCGATCCGCGCGGCGAGACCGGTCAGTTCCGGCGGGAGCCGGTCCTGGACGGCGGTGACGTCAGTGATTCCGACCCGGCCGCCAGGGACCAGAACGCGGGCGAACTCGGCGGCGGCCCGGGCCTTGTCGGGAAAGGTGCACAGAGCGCACTCGCACACCACTGCCTCGAAGACCCCGTCCGGATGGGGCAGACCCTCGGCGTCACCCGTGATGAAAGTGGCGCGGTCGCCGAGTCCCACGGCGGAGGCGGCGCCCTGGGCGAGGGCGGTATTGGCCGGGGAGTAGTCCACGCCGTCCACCCGCACGCCGTAGGTCTCGGCGAGGAGAAGAGCTGTGGTGCCGCGGCCTGAGGCCACGTCGAGTACGCGGCTCGACTTCGTCAGCTGAAGGCCCTCGGCAAGGCGCCGGGTGAGGGCGGTGCCGCCGGGGTGGTAGGAGTCGCCGAGCAGCAGGGCGACCACGTCGGAGGAGTATGCGGCCGCGCAACAGTCCTTGAGACGGTCACCGGGTACGGCGGAAGGGCTGGGGCTCTGGTCGGTCATTCCGGGTCCCCCTCGCCGGCGGACGCGGACGCGGATGCGTGACGGGCGGTCTTGGAGCCGTAGGCGGTGTCGGTGAGCTGTGCTGCCAGCGGCAGAGCGTTGGGCACCACATCGGCGACGGGGACACCGGACATCTGTGCGCGGATCTGCTCGCGGTAGCCCACGGAGTTGTACGCGCAGAAGGGGATCAGCCGGCCGTCCGGGGTGATCTCCTCCACGCAGCACTTCATCAGCTGCTTGACGTTGAGGGTGTAGGCGTCCTGGAAGTCCTGCACGACGATCATGAAGGCCTTCTCGCGCAGGTCCTTCACCGCCCCTGGCAGGTCGATGCCGCAGCTGTCCGCGCAGTCCAGGGCTTCGGCGGTGGCTCGCAGCTTCTCCTCGGTCGTCTCGGTGCCCATGAAGGCCGAGGCGGACCACAGCTTTTCCAGTGCTTCGCGGATGCCCGCCTCGGGCATGACCCGGTTGGTGACGTAGTCGAGGTGGTCCTCCACGTTCAGCAGACGCGGGATCGGGACGACGGTGCGGTCCCCGGGCTCGCCGTCCACCAGCAGGTAGGTGACGGAGCGGCAGGTCGGAAAGCAGCAGGGTACGGGGAAGAAGTCACCCTTCTGGAACCACTGCGGGCGCTGGGCGTTGATCAGCTGGATGACGTCGGGGTTGGTGAGCCGCTCCAGCGGGTCGAAGGGCAGGTGCCGTCCGGAGTGGGTGACCGGCTGGAAGGCCACGGAACGGACGGCCGGGTGGTCGATGCCGAACTCGATGATCGCGCCGAGTTCGTGCTCGTTCAGACCCCGCTCGACGGCGGCGACCAGGGTGACGGTCAGGCCGGCCTCCGCGCAGTTGTCCAGCGCCCGCTGCTTGAAGGTGCGCAGGTCCCGGCCGCGGATCTCCACGTGGGTGCGTTCATCGAAGCCGTCGAATTGGAGGTAGATGTTCACCGACTTTCCGGGGACCTGGTTTCGCCGGCCGAGTTCGGCGACGAACCGCTGGTCGGAGGCGAGGCGGATGCCGTTGGTGTTGAGGGTGACGTTCTTGACCGGGCGGCTCTGAGCGAGGTCGATGAAGTCGAGGATGTGCTTGTGGATGGTCGGCTCGCCGCCGGAGAACATCACCACCTCGGCCTCGCCTTCGGACTCCACGAACACATCCAGCATCCGCTCGCATTGCTCATGCGTGATGGAGTAGCCTCCCCCAGCGCCTTCGGCCTGGGGGGACCCCCATGCGTGGTGTCCGGAGTCGGCGAAGCAGATCGGACAGTCGAGATTGCAGCCGGTGTTGACCTCGATGATCCCCAGACAGGCGTGCTGCTTGTGCTCCGGGCACAGTCCGCAGTCGCTCGGGCAGCCCTCCCGCACCTCGGTCTGGAAGGCGAGGGGAATCGTGCCGGGCTTGTTGAACCGTGCCGAGGAGAGGTATTCCTCGGCGTCCCCGTAGACCAGGGCCTCGAACTCTCCGTGCTCGCGGCAGCGTTTACGCAGGTAGACCTTGCCGTCACGGATGTTGACCTGTGCGTCGACCGGCGTCTTGCACAGCGGGCAGATCGACTTGGTGAACTCGAGGAACACCTCGTCGCGGTCGGCCTTGCGCCGTGTCTCGGTCGGCCGGGGTCGTTGGGGCGTCTCAGGCATGCGCGGCCTTCCTGGTCGTCAGCGCGGGAGCAGTGGGGCATCGGCGGGCGGCTGCCTTCGGGAGGGGCGTGTCGGGGACGCGCGTCCGGCCGCCCGGCACGGCTCCACCGCCAGAGCAGTGGTCATCGGGGTGGGCGTTCCCACCTCGGAGCGATCACCTGCGGTGGGCTTCACTCACCGCCTCCTGCGACCTGGTTTCTCCCGGGCGCCGTGCCGCGCGGAGCAGCAACCCTGCATAGAGCAGCAGGAGTCCGTCCTGGATGAGGACGACCCAGTTCAGGCTCTGGGCCAGGTAGATCCCGAAGCAGCCGCAGTTCGTGACGGTGAGTCCGCGTGTGTAGGCCTGGACGGCCAGCAGCGCCCAGACCATCGCGACCGCGGTGAACACCCACACCGGCGTGGTCGCTCGCGATCGCGGACGGGCCAGCAGCCAGAGCCCACTGACCAGTTCGCCCGCGATCAGCGCCACTGCGAGCGCGGCAGCTCCCGCGTCGGTGACGAGCCCGTAGGCCGTCACGATCGCGGGCATCTGCCCGAAGGAGGCGAGCTGCCCGGCGGCCATCGCGGCATACAGCGCACCGAACACGATCCGCAGCGTCATGTCCCGCACGCTAGGCCCGCGAGAGGGGCCGGAACTGTAAGCGCGCTCACCGAAGAGCCCTCCATGCGGCCTGGGTCAGCCCAGCGAGTCGAGCGCGGCGATGATGTCGGCCGGTTCGGCGCGCCTGGTGTAGTCGGTGTCGACGAAGGCCCATTGGATGGTGCCGGCCTCGTTGATGACGTAGGTGGCGGGCAACGGCAGGGTACGTGCGTGGCCCCCGTTCACCCGCCGGAGGTCGAAGCCGAGCCTGTCGTAGACCCCGGCCAGGTCGCCCGGCAGGTCGTAGGCGAGTCCGTACTGCTTGGCGGTGTCGGCGCCGATGTCGCTGAGGACGTCGAAGGCCAACTCGTGCTTCTCCGTCAGGGACAGGGACTCGTCGGGGATCTGCGGGGAGACGGCCACCAGCCGGGCCCCGCGCGCGGCGATGGCGTCGTGGTGCTGCTGCAGGGAGCGCAGGGCGATGTTGCAGTACGGGCACCACGCGCCGCGATAGAAGGTCAGCACGGCAGGCCCTTCGGCCAGCAGCCCGTCCAGCGTGACGGTCCGTCCGGTTGCGCTCGGCAGGCGGAAGCCGGGCGCCTGGGCACCCACGGACAGCGCGCGGTCGGCCTGGCCGGATTCGGCCAGGTCCCGTCCCGCGCGGTTCATGATCTCCCGGATGTCGGCGGGAATCTGTTCCTGCCGGGCGTCGTAGAAGGCGCGCAGTTCGGCGCTGAGGCTCATCGGGACCCCTCACAGACGGATCTTGAAATGACTGTTCCAAGATAGCCTTGCGAGTGGGCTCCGTCACCATGGGGAGCGGTATCTTGGAACTCTCAGTTCAAGATGACGGGATGACCATGCCGGACATCAAGCACTTCGATTCGGACGCGGCCCTGGACACGGTGGTCCGCCTGTTCTGGCGCCAGGGCGTGGCCGCGACCGGCATCCAGGACATCGTGAACGCGACCGGACTCAACCGCTCCAGCCTGTACGCCACGTTCGGCGGCAAGACGGAGCTCTACCGCGCCGCTCTGGAGCGCTATGCCGAGAGCCGCACGCGGCCGGTCCTCGAGCGCCTTACGGAGGACCAGCGGGGACTGCCCGCCGTCACCGACTTCTTCACCCGGCTGATCGAGACGCGCTGCCGGGGCGAGTTCGCCCAGTGGGGCTGCATGGTCTCCAACGCGCACGCGGGCGCCGAGAACGGCGACCCCGACGTGCGGTCGATCCTCGACCGGCAGCACGATCGCCTGCGCGACGCGTTGCACGGGGCCCTCCTCGCGGCCCAGGAGCGCGGTCAACTGGCCCCGGGCAGCGATCCCGCCGCCGCGGCCGAGGTGCTGGCGCTGCTCGCACACGGGGTGAACCTGCGATCGCGCGCCGGCGCGGACGCACGCCGCCTCAGGAAGACAGTGACCTCAGCGCTCGACGCGATCGGCGGGGCGGCGGTGTGATGCATGCGATCCGGCGCACCGTCACGCGGCCTCAACTCCGCGCTCTGCGCTCCGCTTCCTCCCTGACAGAGGCGAGCGACGCCGCAACGGTCGCCTCCCAGCGGGCGGCAACCGCAGAGCCCCACCACTGTCCGAGCCGCCACAGGTCCGTGCCCATCTGCCCCTCGTACACCAGTCGTGTCCCCGTAGCGTGCCCGCTCAGTACGAAGGACTCGGTCACCTGCGGGACCGGGCCCCGCACCAGCCGGAAGTCGATGCGCTCGGGCCGGGAGAATCGCACCGTCTCCACCGTGACCGCCCTCAGCCTCCCGCCCGCAACGGGCGTGAAGTGTTCGGCCAGCACCAGGTCGCTGCCCCGCTCCAGCACGCTGAGCTTCTCGCGCATGGCCCGCGGGGTGCGGCCCAGGTACGGCTGCGCCACCACGTCGAAGACCACCTCCCGGGACGCTGCGATGTCCACGGTCTGCGGGCCCAACGGTCGGGTGCGGCGGCCCGCGCCCACGTCGACGGGCACCGCTCCGGTCACCAGTCCCAGGTAGGTACCGCCCAGGACACCTCCGACGCCGACGGTCCACGCGGCGATCCGTGCCAGGCGTGCGCCGGTCATCGTCCGGCCTCCGGTACTGCTTCCACGGTGACGCCGTTCGAGAAGGCGACATGGCTTTTGATCTTCCTGGCGAACGGACTTGGGTGCGGGCAGCACCAGGCGGCGTTCGCGAAATCCCGCCCGCCGACGATCACCCAGCAACAGCGGGCGATCCCCTTCCGCAGGCACTGCGACCGCCTGCGGCTCTCAGAGACGTACCCGCGGTTGAGCGACTCGGGCGGAAAGCAGTGGTCCCTCACCACCACTGTCCGCTCCGCCTGCGCAAGCACCGCACCATTCCACACAGCACGCATCGTGATCCTCCACCTCCGGCGAGATCCTGATCATCCACACGGTGACGCTAGAGCGCCAACGCACCCACGACGGTGACCCCGCTCACCCTCGGGTCCCGGCGTCCGCAGCTGCTGAGAGGGCCCGGTGGAGCTGGCCGACCTCGCTGCCGGCCACCCACCACGGTCTCGGCCTGGCCGCCGTCGGCCTTATCAAGTGCCACGCGACCTGGCAGAAGGCACTCACCTCGTTCAAGAACCACTCACCGCGTGTCGCCCGTCACCAACGTGCCCGAACAGCACACCTCTAGGGGCTGTTGCCCGGCGTCATCGCGCGGCGGACGCTCTCGTGGAGCAGGGTCCGGCGCTGCTCGTGCACTTCGGGAGACTCCTGTGCGGTCGCCGCGTAAACATTGCTGACCGGTGACCACGCCATCGACATTGCGATCACCATGGCCATCACGTCGAAGGGGTCTCCGTGGCGCACCAAACCGCGGGACTGGGCCTCGGCGATGGCACGCAGCTTGGGGTCGTCGAGTCGGCCGGATTCCTCGACGAGGTGTCCAGTTGGGCGTCGCTCCAGGCGGGCCCAGGTGGCCAGACGGATGAGGTCGGGGCGGCGGAGATACTCGTCATAGAGGCGCACGGCCCAGTCAGCGAGGTCGGTGGCGTCGACCGGGACGACATTCATGATCCGCTCCAGCGAGCTGAAGAAGATGGTGTCGAAGAGCCCTTCCTTGCTGCCGAAGTAGGCATAGAGCTGCGCCTTGTTGGTGCGTGCCGCGGTCACGATCCGCTCGATGCGCGCGCCCGCGATCCCGTGCTCGGCGAACTCCTGGGTCGCCACGTCGAGGATGCGCTGGTATGTCGCGGCTCCACGCGAGGTCAGGGGCTGATCGGCCATGCACCGACGCTAGCAGACAGAACGGTTGGTCTGTTTGATGGTAACGTAAATAGACCAACCAGTCTGTCTGTAAAGGGGAGGCGCCATGAGGAGCACCGTCGGCTGGCGGGCGGAAGGCCCGTCGACGGCACTGCGGCGGACGTCACTTGAACGGCGCGAGCTGCGCCCCGACGACCTCGCGATCCGCGTCGACTACTGCGGCGTCTGCCACACCGATGCGCACGCCGTCAGCGCCCTGGCCGGCGAGGGCGGCCGGTCCCTGGTGCCGGGCCACGAGTTCACGGGCGTGGTGACCGAGACTGGATCCGCGGCCACCCACTTCGCCGTCGGCGACCAGGTCGCGGTCGGCAACATCGTCGACTCGTGCGGCGAGTGCGCCATGTGCCAGGCCGGCCAAGAAAACTTCTGTCATGCCTTCCCGACTCTGACGTATGACGGCGTCGACCGGCACGACGGATCGACCACCCTGGGGGCCTTCTCCCGCGAGTACGTCGTCCGTGACCGCTTCGCCCACCCCCTTCCCGCCGGCCTGGATCCGGCGGCCGCCGCTCCTTTGCTCTGTGCCGGAGTCACCGTCTGGGAGCCGTTGCGGGCCCTCGGCGTCGGTCCGGGGACCCGCGTCGCAGTGGCGGGACTGGGCGGTCTGGGCCATCTCGCGGTCAAGATCGCCGTGGCACTCGGCGCCGAGACCACGGTCATCAGCCGCTCACCGGACAAGATCGACGACGCCCGATGTCTGGGCGCTCACGGCCTCATCGTCTCCACGGACTCGGCCCAGACGGCTGCCGCCCGCGACCGCTTCGACGTCCTCATCGACACCGTCTCCGCCCCGCACGACCTCGGCCCTTACCTGCGCATGGTCGCCATGGACGGCACCCTCAGCCACCTCGGCCACCTCGGATCCGTCACTGTGGAGACCACCGATCTGCTCGTGGGACGGAAGGCCCTAACCTCCGCAGGCAGCGGCGGCCTCCCCGCGACCGCCGCCATGCTCGATTTCTGCGCGGAACACGCCATCGTCGCCGACATCGAGATGCTCCCCTCGGCGCACGTGAACGAGGCCCTGGAACGCCTCCGGCGCAACGACATCCGCTACCGCTTCGTACTCGACATGTCCGACCTGGGCTGACGGGCGAAAGTCATGACCCGCGGTGCGTCCGAAAGTTGGGGCCGTAGCGGACGTTCATCAGGGGCGGACGTCAGTGGGACCGAAGGTGCCGCACTGTGAGCATGCAGCCAGGGCCGTGTCCGGCCCGGAGGAAAGTCCGGGACCGGACACAGCGTCTCTCTTGGCTGAAACTTCAGGTCAGCGACTACAAGAAGCCCGGACGGGATCAAGGTGGCCCACAGCCGCCCGGCCTGACGTGTGCAGAGGGCTCGCTCGGCAGTGGCGGAGTCCAGAGGCAACCCGGCTCAGGCCTCCGACCCTCTGGCAGGTCAAGAGCCGTACGTGGCAAATGAATTGACAGGCTGGCAGGGCCAAACCTGACGAGTTGGGTCCCACGACGCCGTGTGCGTTTCACCGCACCATCAATGCATCGGTGCAGGTCACAGCCCTTCTCCGGAACAAGCGGCGTGCGAGCGGCCAAACTGCTCAACGCCTCGTGGTCAGGGCATCACTCCAGCAACGAAGGCAGCTGACCTGGGCAAAGTCATCGGAGGGGACGCCCTTCACGCCGAATGGCGCACTGCGCCGGACGAAAGGAGCAACGATCAAAAGACCGCGTGCGTTTTGGTATGCACAAGCACGGTCCTGACCAACATATCCGCTGGTCAGGACCCTTGATCGGAAGTACCCTCGGCGCGGCTCGAACAGCATCTACAGGAAAGCGCATGCGTCGTGAACTGGTCGTTTCCGCGACTGTAGAGGTTCCGAAGCAGCGCCGCCGTCGCCGGGGCGGTGGTGCCCGATGAACGGCACAGACGCGCAAGGTGCACGTCCTCACCAGGCACAGACCGCGACGACGCTTGAAGTGTGGGTGCGGCGAATCTGTGCGCTCGTCGTTGCTGCTGTAGCCGCCTACGCGTCTTACGAGCATCAACGGGACTTTGCGCTCCATGGAGGAGCCGACCCCACGGGGGCGGCACTGTGGCCGCTGTCCGTGGATGGCTTGCTGGTGCTTGCCACGGTCGGCCTGCTGAAACCCGGCGGTCCATCCAGCAACCGTATGCGTTACATGGTCCGGCTGGCGTTCGGCCTCGGGAGCAGCGTGTCCCTCGCCGCCAACATCGCTGCTGCGCCTGCGTTTTCGTGGCAGCCCATTCTGGTGGCCGGCTGGCCCCCGGTGGCTCTGCTCCTCGCTGTCGAACTTCTCACGCACCGTGGGGACACGCGAGAGCGGAACGGGGTGGCATCCGGTCGGGCCGCGGCAACTCTCGATGGCGAGAGCATGGCCGAGAGCGAGACGTGGATCAGTCTCGCCCGTGTCCCGAACGGCTCCCTTGCATCGGGCACGGCGACCGCCGAGCAGGCCATGTGGGCCCACTTCCAGCGGGAGCGAGCCAAGGGACGTACGCCGACCGGGGCAGAGCTGGATCGGGCAGCGGGCACCAACAACTACGGCCGGGCAGTGCTCGCGCGTTGGCGACGCTCCGGCCACATTGACGGGGCCGCCGCAGGGTAGCAACGGAGCATCCCGCAACGGTCATTGACAACGGTCATTGAGCCGATCAGCCGGATGTGGCCGTATGGTCAGTCGGCACAGCGCCCCACTATTGACGACAGCCGTCGCGAGCAGGGCGCTTGCTTCGTGTTCCCGCGTTCGAGGCGGCAAAGAGACCGGTTCACGCTCCCAGCAGTACGTGAGTCAGATGTCGAATTTGACCCGGTCGCGCGCTGGACACGAACGAGGCGAGTGTCTCCCGGGGTGAACAGCAAGGCTGGGCCGTGGGAGTCCTTGGAGTCGCGGATCGCGACGCCGCTGTAGGGCGTGGGTTAGGTTGGCAGCCTCGACGCATTCGCCCTCGCCGTTGCTGTAGGACGACGTTGAACCAGCGAGCGCCCTTCAGGTCGGATGCCATCAACGTGGCAGGGTGAGCATTTTCCGTGATCTCTCTCGATAGTTGGTGCAGGAACTTCGGGGTGTCCCCAGGAGGCAGGGCCGATGCCACCATGGCGTCGAACATGCGGGAGAATCGCCCGACCTCGCGCGGTTTGTCCGTGACAGCAACGGTGAACCATGCGGTGTCGGTCTGGACCGTGGTCGGCCAAGCAAGATCAGACTGCCCACCAAGATCAGCGCTCATGTCCACCGTGACTGTCGCGAACCCCCGCCTACGTGCTCATGCAGAGAGTCGTCCAACACAGTTCGTCCGCCCATAACCTGACATCAGCAAGGTCCTCACCCATGGCCACACGTTCGCTACGCAGAGCCGCCGCTCTTGAGGTGGTCATGGATCGCTTCAGCGAGAACAGAAGAATCGTCAAGCCATGGGAAGTGACCTCCCGAAGGTTGAACGAACGATTTTCCGTGGGGGAATACAGCTGCGAGCCGTTCGCCGGTGCTCGGCGTGGGGAAGGGGTCCAGCTCACCGGTGATCACCAGTACTGGAACGGGCAGCTGCTGCAGAGCCATGCGCATGGATTCAGTATCGAAGTCGAATCCCTCGTAGAAGCCCTCGGCCGCGGCGAGGCTGATCTGCTCCGGTTCGCTATCCGCATGCGACCGCGCTGCTTCGTCCCAACGGCCGTAGTAGAAGGGAGCTGCAGGCACTCGGTAGGGCACAGTTTCCGCCATTGTCCTGGAGCAAACCCAGCCGTCGATCGCTTCGCGGGCCTGCGGGTACCACTCTTCGTGTGTCCGTAGCAACAGCGCTTCGTGAAAGTCCTTGACGTCGATGCCTACTAGACGGCTACTGGGAGCAACAAGGACGAGATGAGAGAGCCGGTGAGGATGTCGCAGAGTGTAGAGCATCGCGGTGTTGGCGGCGGATGAATGCGCGAGCAACACGGGGCGCTTGTAGTTGAGGTGCCTCATCAATGCCTCGACATCGTGGACCGAGGCGGCGGCACGATACGTCGCGGGGTCGTCCGGGGTGGCGGATTGCCCAGTGCCACGGTTGTCCAGGCGGATGACGGTGCTGCTGGGGAGGCTGGCGGTGATTCCGGAGAGATAGGTAGACGCTCGTCCGGGGCCTCCCGCCAGACAGACTATCGGTGGCCCCTCCCCAGATACATGGTATGCGAGTTCGAGGTCGTCGAAGGACGGGAACGTGGGCATGCACGTGGCTCCTTCCGGTTGTTCTTGCTTCCCATATGGTGCTGCTTACTCTGGAACCTCAGATCCCAGTCTCCAGGCGTCCGCGATCAAGGGGAAGCTTCAGTGAGCTGCTGCACAAGTGAAATGAACTGGCGGGCCGTCGAGTTCTTGTAGAACTCCCTGGGTGAGACCTTGGGCAGTCCTTCGGTGCGGAGCGCGGCAATGGCTTGGACCACCATGAGCGAATTGCCGCCTAGCCTGAAGAAGTTGTCATCCAGTCCGACCTCGGTCTTCAGGAGGGCGCTCCAGATACGAACGATTGTTGCCGCCGGGTCAGCATGAGAAACCCGACTCCTCTGCGGTGCCACTTCTGAGGAGACCGCCGGGAATCGAGTGGCATCAGCGCGAGGATCAGGCAGCCTGGTCTTGTCGAGCTTGCCGTTGATGGTCAGTGGGATCTCGGTGAGGATCGTCAAAGTCGAAGGGACCATATAGTCGGGCAGCAGGGCTCGGAGGCGGGCTTGCACTGCGTCCAGGTCCAATGTGTCGTCCGCTGCGGCCACATAGCCGTCGAGTCGCCTGCTTGCCGGGTCCGCCGGGTTGTCCTGACGCACGACCACAGCCGCTGCGGAAATGCCGCCGGAGTCGATCAACGCGGCCCGGATTTCGTCCAGTTCGATGCGGTAGCCGCGCACCTTGACTTGGTTGTCCAAGCGGCCCAGGTGATCGAAGGAACCGTCGGGCCACATCCGCCCCTGATCTCCGCTTCGGTAGATGAGTTCGTCCGTGAGAGGGTCGTGGACGAAACGCTCGGCAGTGAGGTCAGGCTTGCCCAGATATCGGTCGGCCACTCCCGCGCCCCCTACGCAAAGTTCGCCGGTCGCTCCCGGAGGGAGGATCCGGCCGTGCGTGTCGCGGACGGACAAGTGCCAGCCAGGCAGAGGTTTGCCGACCGAACGGGACCCAGAGGCGACGTCCTTCGGTGTCATGGTGTGGGAGGTGACATGCACCGTCGTTTCAGTGATCCCAAACATGTTCACGAGCCGACAGCTCGCGGGCGAGCGGCGGGCGTACCAGGTCTCCAGCATCCTGGTGTCGAGCGGTTCACCGCCAAAGATGATCAGCCGGAGCGCCGGCTCCCGCTCCTGCAACTGACCGGCGTTGAGGAGCTGGGAAAACGCTGAGGGCGTCTGGTTCAGCACCGTGACTCGCTCGGTGAGAACAAGCTCGCAGAATTCGTCAGTGTCCCGTGTCACCCAATACGGCACAACAACCAAACGTCCACCGGTGAGCAGGCATCCCCACATTTCCCAGACCGAAAAGTCAAAGGCGCTCGAGTGGAAGAGGGTCCAGGTATCGTCCGAGCCGAGGCGGAAATCAGCTGTCGTAGCCTCCACCAGAGCAATGACGTTGCGGTGCGGCACGACGACGCCCTTGGGACGTCCTGTCGAACCCGAGGTATAGATCACGTACGCGGTGCTCGATGCGCTGTCGGTCGAGGGCTCCAGCTCGGGCGACGGCGAGGCGCTGCCTCGTTCGGCCACCTCGGCGGGGCTAACAATCACCGCTCCGTCAGGTGCAGGAAACGTGTCCAGTGCCGTGACAATTACGCGCAGGCCCGCGTCCGCAGCCGTGTATCGCAGCCGGTCGACCGGGTGTCGGGTATCCATCGGGACGTAGGCGGCACCGGCCTTGAGGACGGCCAGCAGAACCACGACGAGGTCTGCGTCGCGTTCGAGGCACGCACCTACCAGGTCCCCGGGAGCGACTCCCAGGTTACGGAGTCCGGCCGCGCAGATCTCGGCACGGCTGTTGAGCTCCTGGTAGGTCAGCTGGGTGGAGCCGGCTGTCAAGCACGTGGCATGGGGCGACATCCGGGCGATCTTCGCAAAACGCTGGTGAATCGCCTCGCCCGATGAGCCCGACGGGGGAGCCATGGTGCCCAGTCCCCCCAGCGCAAGGATGTCGCGTGCGGTCTCACCAGTCAGGGGGGCGATATCAGTGAGTAGCCGCCGCCCAGCCCCTGCGCGAAGGTCCGCAGCGATCCTGACCAGATAGGAGCAGAACTGTTCGGCGATGGTGCGGGAGACGGCTGCCTCTTCGAATTGGCAGGTGGCGTCCAGTGTTCCGTCGGCCCGCTCGGTGACGCGGAGAGTGAGGGGGAATATCGGCGACAGTGAGGGCTCGTACTGTTCCTGACCCTCCTTGGCGTGGATGATGCCCACACTCGGCAGAGGTTCGTGATCCGTTCGTTCCTCGGGGCGAATTCCGGCGCGGGCGAGTAGGTCGGACACAGCTTGACCCTCATGTGCCTTGAGGGTGATGAAGCCTGGCTTCAGGTGTTCGGCGAGGTCCAGGGCGCCGAGCCGGACAGCCTCGTCTCCACTGTACCGAGCCACGGTCAGTGCCATGGCCCCGGTGAGGGATGTCCTGTCGATTCCGCTTTCCAGAGCGAGGTTCAGCGAGGTCCAGCCGGTCAGGGATGCGTCGTGGTGGTCGGGGAGCCCCCATGCGGGTCGAAGGGCGTCACCTCGGCCGGTGTCCAGGGCAGGCTCCTGGAGCATGCCGCGGGCCAGGGCTGCACCAGAGGTGGGGATTTCGGATGTCAGTAGAGTGGCGGCCCGGCGTAGGCTCGGAACCGGTATGCGGGAACGGTCTGCCACCAGAATGAGATCTTGCGTGTCGTCGTAGCGCAGCAGCACTGCACGCAGCGGAGCGACTCCTGCGCGGATCGGACGCGTTGCCTCAGCAGTTCGTCTGCGCTGTGCCTCGGGTGCTGCCGCCCGTGCGTGCACGCGGGTTGTCCAGAGCTTTGCCCCGCCGTACACCGTCTGTATATCGGCTTCGGTGAGCCGTTCGCGTGCTCGCTCGTAGTCGAAGCCGTGGTCGAGCCTGATGGCGAGGCTGTGGCATGCCGCACCTGGCAGGAGCGGCGCGATATCTGTGGTCGCGCGTGTGGTCATGAACGGCCTTCCGCTGATGCAAAGGTGAGTGGGAGTGGGTGCCGTCAGCGGGCCGTGAAGCCGCCGTCAACCGTGAGAACGGTGCCGGTGACCTGGCGGGATTCGTCACTCGCGAGCCACAGGGCGGCATTGGAGATATCGGCGGGGTCGATCAGGGTGTTCATGGGCTGGTCGCGAACGAAGATCGTTTCATGTTCTGCCACGGACACATCCAGCGACCGTGCGATTTCGGAGAGCATGCGGCCTTCTCGCGCCGGGTCGTCATGCACCGATCCTGGGCAGAGAGCATTCACGCGAACCTGTGCGGGCGCGTAGTCCAGTGCCGCGGCCTTGGTCAGGCCGATGAGTCCGTGCTTGGCCGCGACGTATCCGGCAAAGAGTCGGTACCCGACCAGTCCGGCGGTGGAGGAGACGTTGACAATGCTGCCCGAGCGCTGCCCGGCCATATGGGGAAGTGCCGCCTTCATCATGCGCCAGGCGCCAGAAAGATCGACGTCGATCATGAGCGACCACTCTGGCTCGGTGATGTCCTCAATGAGCTTTCCCGAAGGCGCTGCGATGCCCGCGTTATTGATAAGGACATCCAAGCGCCCGAAGCGTTCCAGAGCGGCAGAGACACCGGCCTGACAGTCGTCCTCGCTGCGTACATCGGCCGTAACGACGACAGCGCAGGCACCGGCCCGTTCACATTCCTGGGCCGTGAACTCCAGTTGAGCCTGCGAACCGAGAGCGTACGGGACACCGTCGATGTCCTGTCCGAGGTCGAGGAGCACCAGATCGACTCCCTCCGCGGCGAATCTGAGGGCGCAGTCGCGTCCCAGGCCGCGTGCTGCGCCGGTGATCAGAGCCGTCTTGCCTTTGAGTCTCATGGTGTCGTCCCCCTCAGAGCCGTGTGCCGGACAGGACTCGCAGCAGCGGATCAGGGCTTTCGGCCAGGTACATGTGGCTGCCAGGGAGTTCCTGGTAGGCGAAGGTGCCTTGGGTCCAGTCCTCCCATTCACGCGCCTGCCGAGTGGACACCAGGAGGTCGTCGGCGCCGCGCAGCGCGGTGATCGGCGCGGACAGCGGTGCGCCGTCGGCCGGCTGATAGTTCTCGTGCATGGCGACGTCGGCGCGCAGAACGGGCAGGAGGATTTCGCGCAGTTCCGGCACATCGAACGCCTCGTGGCGGTACCCGGCGAACTCGTGGACACGGGCGAGGAATTCCTCGTCGTCGAGACCGGTGGCCCGCTCGGCGCGGACACCCCGCGGCCCGGGGGACCCGCTCACGTAGAGGTGGCTCAGGCGGCCGGGGTGTGATCGTTCGATGGCCCGGGCCATCTCGTACGCGACTACTGCGCCCAGGCTGTGCCCGAACAGGACGAGGGGCGCGTCGGGATCGGCTTCGTCGAGTACGTCAGGGACGAGGGCTGCCCCGGCCGACCGGACGTCGTCGAAGGGCTCTTTTTCGAACAGCTCCTCCCGCCCGGGAAACTGAACGGCCAGGACGCGGCCCGGGCCGCCGAAAGGAGCTGGTGGCCAGGCGCGGTAGAACGACGCTCCGCTGCCGGCGAAGGGGAGACAAACGAGGGTGAAAGGCTGGTTCGTCATGTTCCTGGAGTTGTTGTGGAGCGACCCTAACGGTCAGCTCGGGCGGACGGGTATCAGCTGTGGGGCTGAGTGCGCACGACCACTCACAGCGCGATCTGCTGCCGGATCCGGGCGGTTACCGGCGTCATGTGATCGTTGACGTAGAAGTGGCCGCCTTCGAGAAGGTGCACCTCGCCGGGGCCCGTCGTCAGTTCCGGCCAACGCGCGACATCCTCTGGGACGACGGCGGCATCGGCGGTGCCGCCGAAGGCCACGACGGGACAGTCCAATGTGCGGTGCTGTTCCCCGTAACGGTACGACAACGTGATCTGGCGGTCGGAGCGCAACGTTTCGAGGACCAGTTCCATTAGTTCGGGGTGTTCGAAGGCTGCCGGGTCCATTCCGCCGCGGTCCACCAGGGCCTCGATGAGCTCCGCGTCGGTCGGTTCGCTGTCCGGGGCGAGTACGTCACGCCGGATGTGTGAGGCAGGGGCGGCCGAGGGGAAGAAGGCCCTGACCGGCCGTCCCATGCGCGCCAGGCGCCAGCACACCTCGAAGCCGAGCATGGCGCCGAGACTGTGGCCGAAGACGTGGAGCTCCTCCTCCGCTGCGAGGGCTTCGGCTACCGGGTCGGCAAGATCGGTCATCGAGAGGGCGGCGCGCTCCGCGAAGCGGGGGCCGCGACCGGGATACTGTACGGCGATGACCCGCACATCGTCGGGGAACCACTGGGCCCACTTGGCGTATCCCTGGGCCAGCCCGCCGGCGTGCGGCAGGATGGCCAGTGTTGCGCGCGGTGCAGCTGCGGACGGCCGTGGTTCCCACAGCCACTTGCTGAGGTCCTGAACAAGGCCATCGGCGTTCGCCGTACTCATGAAAATCCCTTCTTCTCGCGAGATGCGCTGCGTTACTCCCTGCCAGCGGGAAACATCAGAGAATCCGGCTCATACGCGAACAGGACTGGCATCGCCACCAGCTCTTCGGCCAGCACCCGCAGCGCAGCCTCACTCACCCGCTCGGGGTCAAAGTAGAAACGTCCCTTGAAGCAGCCTTCGGACAGCTCGACCATCAAAGTGAGGTCGAACCGGGCCGGTGGGACGAAGAGCCAGGGGTCCGCGCTCACCACAGCCCCGTGCACCGAACCCGGGTCCTGCGGCGTTTCCTCCACCGAGAACGCCACGTTGCACAGAGCCGGGGCGGCAGACCCACTTCGGGCCGGAGCCACGGAGCGGACCACGTGCTGGAATGGGATGTCCTTGTGGAGCAAGGCCTGCACCGCTACATCGCTGACCTGCTCTACGAACTGTCCGGCGGTAACGGCAGGTGCCGCGTCGATACGGACCAGCAACGTGTTGTCGAAGGGACCGATGACGGGCTCGAACTCCTCTGCAGGGCGTTCGGTGACCGGCGTGCCGATGATCAGGTCCCGAGCACCGGTGTGGCGTGCCAGCGACGCGGCGAACGAGGCCAGCAGCACCATGAACGGGGTAGCCCCCAAGTCGGCGCCGGCCTGCGCGGTTGCGTGCGCGGCCTCGGGCGGAAAACCGAACTCGATCACCCCCCGGGAGGGTTCACCAGGACAGGTTGGACGTGGGTCCGGTGCGGCGATGTTCAGCGGTGCGGGCGGATCGAGTAGCTGCTGTGTCCAGTAGTCCAGCTGCTCAGCCGCGTCGGCACCATCAAGCCAGTCACGTTGCAGGCGGGCGAAGTCGCCGTAATCGGCGGACAACTCAGGTAGAGCCGGGTCTTTCCCGGAGGCGTAGGCATCATAGAGGTGCCAGAGCTCCCGGGTCAGGATAGGGCCGGACAGTCCGTCGAAAGCGCCGTGATGGACGATGACCAGCACAATATGGACTGCCCCCGGCAGATTCACGACCTGCAGGCGCAGCAAGGGCCCCGTGCTTAGATCGAACGATCGTGATGCCGCCTCGTACAGAAGCCTGTCCAGGGCACGGCCTCGGCCGTCTGCTTCGGCTCGTTCCACGTCGACCCGGATGTCGTCTGGCGGTGTCAGTCTCCCCGAGGGCATGCCTATGGTGTCGTCGAAGCGAGTGCGCAGGGCGCCGTGGCGCCTCGTCACCGACTGTGCTGCCCGGTGCAGAGCGGCATCGTCGAGCGCCCCGGTGAGCCGGAAGCACAAGGCGACGTTGTAGCTGCCCTCCGGCGCCAGCTGGTCCACGATCCAAAGTCGTTCCTGCGTTGCAGACAAAGCAACTGGATCTGCGGTGTCAGGCATGTGTCTCTCCAAGGTGCGGTGCAGCATGGCTCAGGACGGGGCCGAATCCAGCCCCGTGCGGTTGTTGCGAAGCGGGCCCGAGGCCAGTCCCAGCAGCCCGACAGCGACGATCACAGCAGCGCAGACGGCGAGGGCGGTTACCGCACTGCTGAATCCGGCGAGGTTGCCCAGCACGTTGTTCATGAGCAGAAGGGCGAGGCTCTGGACGAGAACGAGCACCGCCTGGATGCGCGACAGGTGACTGTCAGGTGTCACCGCGAGGACCAAGGGCATGATGTGTGCGGCGAAGAGGCCGTTGCCGATACCGACACCGAAGCTGGCCACGAGCACAGCTCCGGCACCGGGTGTGAGCGCAATGCCCAGGACACCGGCACCGGCCACGATGAGACCGCATGCGGCTAGGAGCCCGGGTCGGCCCAGGGCTCCGCGGCGCAGGACCAAGAGCGTGACGGCGACCATACCGACCCCTTGCGCTCCGACCGCCAAGCCGGCGGCACTCGCGTCCCAGTGCTGCTCTCGCGCCAGGAGCGGGAGCAGCAGGGGAAGGACGGGCAACAGAAAGCCCGCTGCAGCACCAGTCATCAGCAGCCCAGGACGCAGGACCGGATGGGCGAAGGCGACGCTCACACCGTCCCAGGCGTCTTTTACCAGATGGCCGCTCCTCGGCGCCGGGGGTGGCTCGTGCCCAGGCCGGATTACGATCAGTACCGCCAGAACGAGCGCGAAGGTGACGGCGTTCACCAGGGCAACCCCCGCCAGCCCGGCCAGGCCTACCAGTACGCCACCCAGCGGCCCACCTCCCATATTGACGACCTGACCGCCTACCTGGCGCAAGGAGAGCGCACGAGGCAGCTGCTCCTTGCCCACCAGGCGGCGGGGCATAGAGCCGGAGGCAGGAAGGTAGAACGCGTCGGCAACGCCGACCACAATGCCGGCCACGATGAGCACGGCGGGCGAGGCCCCGAGGTGATATGCGACTGCAGCCAGGATGAGGGAGAAGGCCAGCATCGCCGCATCACCTACGATCAGGACGCGACGCGCGCTGAACCGGTCGCTGACGGCACCGCCGATGAGGAGCAGCAGCACCCTTGGCAGGGTGATGGCGCTCAGGGCAAGTCCCGCGACCGCACCGCCACTCGCGCTCGCTGCCCAGCCGATCGCGAAGTAGAAGACCGCGTCCCCGGTGAGCGACGCCAGAATGCCGGCCAGCCACAGCAAGTAGGAACCCGGCAGCCGCGCCGCGCCCCTGGTGCCTGCAGCCGACACGGTCGGCGAAGAGCCGGAGGGGCTCGTGTGGCGAGTTGAGATGACAGGCTCCTAGGCTGAGGTCGGGGTGTCGGGCCGGGGCTCAGGCGTCGGCCGATTGGGTGGCGACCAGTTCGTCGAGCTTGGCTGCCAGCGCTTTGACGGTGCGGGAGGCGAACAGTTGGCGCATCGTCAGGCGCACGCCGAGGCGGTCGCGGAGCAAGGCGACGACGCGCGTGGCGATCAGTGAATGGCCACCGAGTTCAAAGAAGTCCGCGTCAGCGCTGTTGATCGGCGCCTCAAGCACGGCGGCCCAGACCTCGGCAACGAGTTCCTGTGTCGGCGTATTGAGACCAGCCGCCGGCATCGTCTGGTCGGCCTCCTGGACCAGCCGCGCCAGCTGGGTCAGATCCGCCTTGCCTGCGATGGTCTGTGGTATATGGTCCAGACGCAGGATCTTGGACGGAACCAGATGTCCGGGCAGTTCTGCCTGAAGTGCATCCCGTACCCCGTCGGGCTCAAGTACCCCATCGGCCTCGGGGACCACAGCCAAGGCAAGTATGGAGTCACTGGCTACAGACGCGGCGAAAGCCACGGCGGCCCGCACGTCGGGCAATGCCCGCGCGGCACTCTCAACCTCGCCGGGCTCCACGCGAAAACCCCGGATCTTGAGCTGGCCATCGACCCGCCCGATGTATTCGAGTGCTCCGTCGGGACGGCTGCGCACGAGGTCGCCGGTGCGATACATCCGCTCGCCATCTCCCGACGGGTCGGGCGGGAACCGCGCGGCTGTGAGGCCAGGCCGATTCAGATAGCCGCGGCCGACACCAGCACCGGAGATACACAGTTCACCGACGTCCCCAGGCGCGACCGGACGCAGCCGTTCGTCCAGGACCTGAATGCGGTAGTTGGGCAGAGGGCGGCCGATGGTCGACGGGTCGTCTCCAGCGTCCGTATCCGCCCATGTCGCGCAGATGGTCGTCTCTGTCGGTCCGTAGGCGTTGATGAACCGCCGTCCGCTCGCCCAGCGGGACGCGAGGTCGGGCGCGCATGCCTCACCCGCAGAGACCAGGGTCTGGAGGCCCGCCTCCGGTGCTGGTGGTTCGTTGACGGCGAGAAGAGAGGGGGTGGCCGTCATGAAGGCCACCTCGCCACGAAGCAGCGAGCTGCCCTCGTCCCGCGGGTCCGAGAGCACAACGCCCCGCCCGTTCACCAGAGGGATGAGCGTGGACCAGAGCCAGCCGTCGAAGGAGGGGGCCAGTACATTGCCGCCCTCGAGGCCTTTGCCCGGCGCCAGGGTGTCGACGGCGGCGAGTAGGTTGGTGATGTTTCCGTAGGTGATACCGACACCCTTGGGAGCGCCCGTTGTGCCCGAGGTGTAGACGATGTACGCCATGGAATGCGGGGACAGTGGGCCGGGCAGAACGGCTGACGGCGATGCGCTGGCGACTGCCGGGTCGATGTGTGTGACCTGGCCGGCCGCGAATGCAGCCTTATCGCGGGACACGACCGCTGCGACGCCGGAGTCCTGGACCAGGGTAGACAACCGGGCGTCCGGATGATCCGGGTCGAGCGCTACGAATACGGCGCCTGTCCGCCAAGTGCCGATAAGCGTGGCTACCAGATCGCGGGACCGGTCGAGATGCGCCCCCACGGCCGTCTCCGGGCCCACGCCCAGGCGCAGCAGTTCGGCGGCGATCGCGTCCGCCCGCTCGTTCAACTCCCCGAACGTGTAGGTGCCGTCATACGCGCGCACAGCCGCGGTTCCAGGAGTCCTGCAAGCGTGCACGGCAACTGCTGCTGCGGGATTGAAGGGAGCTCCGGCTGTTGTTCCTTCGTCGTCCCACGCTGCGATATCCACGACATCCTGTCGTGCAGTCATTGCCTGAAACCCACTTCCGTCACTGAGTAAAGGGAACCTCTTCATGAGCGCTCAACTGAGCGCCTCCCGTGCGTGAGGGGTATATGGAATTTCCCCGTCCGCTCAACTGTGCACCTCCCGCGCATGAGAGACGTATGGAATTTCCCCCTCCGCTTGACCGTGGACCGCGCAAGGCGCGTAGTTGAATGGCCTGGCCGGTTTGTTTCGGTAACCGCCATGACGGTGTGAGCACCGGATGGATTCATCGGTATATCATCATCACCGTACAAGAACAAGGGTTGATTATCTGGTGCCGCGCTCGTACTGTTTGGTCGATGCATTGGGTCAGGCATGCGCCACTCTTGTACACCGTGAAAGTGATTGCAGCGCATTCTCGTCGAGCTCGATCTTGCGAGAGTGGCCCGCCGGCAGCACCTGGAGACCAGTCTGGTATCCGCATGTTTCTCCCCTCAGCCATTGGAGCGACTCATGGCCGACGCCACCACTCTCACCTGGTCCGTTCTCGTCAACTCGGAGCAACAGTACGGGCTGCACCCCGCTGACCTGCCGATTCCCATGGGATGGCAGGACGCTGGGTGCACCGGAACAGAAGAGGAATGCATGCGTCACGTGGAGGCCGTCTGGACGGACATGAGACCACTGAGTCTTCGAGAAGCACTCAGCTCTTCCGCGACCTAAGGGGTTCGCTAGTCCAGGGTATTTCCCTAGAAGGGGCGTGGTAATGCAAGCGATGAAACTCCCCAATGGGCTGACGGTGAGCCATGTCAATGCAGGGGAGACCGCCCTGCTATACCGAGACATATTTGTCGAACGCTGCTATATGCAGCACGCAATATCACTCAGCCCCGGGGATACGGTACTCGATGTCGGTGCAAATATCGGCATGGCCTCGTTGTTTCTGCATCGGGAATGCCAGGGGCTGACGTTTCATGCCTTCGAGCCGGCGCCCATTCCGTATGCGGCGCTGCAGGGGAACTTTTCCCTGCACGGCATTCAGGGGCATACGACACCCTGCGCGCTCTCCGATCATTCGGGTGCCGCCACCTTGACCTACTATCCGGATTCGACTTCGATGTCGGGCTTCCATGCCGATCCGGAGGCTGAGTCGGCCCTGATGCGCACGTTCCTGATGCGCAGCGGGCTCGACGAAGAGGACGCCGACGACATGGTCAGCGGCCGGCACACGACGCAGGCCGTCGAATGTCCGGTGCGGACCCTGTCGGAGGTGATCGCCGAGCGCGGCATTACTACGGTCGATCTCCTGAAGATCGACGTCGAGAAGAGCGAACTGGAGGTGCTACGCGGCCTGGCGGACGAGGACTGGCCGAAGGTTCGACAAGTTGTCGCCGAAGTCCACGACATCGACGGTGCGCTCGAAGGGTTCACCTCACTGTTGCAGAAGCACGGGTTCGCGGTCGCTCTCGAGCAGGATGCGCTGTTGCGCGGAACCGAAATCTACGAGGCCTTTGCTGTTCGGAAGGGAGCGTGAGCTGTGTCCGACATCATCGACGTCGCGGACCCCGGCCTTTACGAGTCCGGCGATCCGATCGCCGTTTGGGCACAACTACGTGCCACGACACCTGTCGTCTGGACCGAGCACGCACCCGGCCCCGGATTCTGGTCTGTCATGTCGTACCAGCCAGCCCTCCAGGTCTACCGCAACTCCAGTGCTTTCACCTCCGAGCTGGGCATGCGGGTCGACTCCGACCCAGCCGCGGTTAAGGCGGCGGCTGGCAAGATGCTGATTGTCAGCGACCCGCCCGTCCACCCTCACCTGCGCAAGCTGATGAACTCGGCATTCGTACCCCGGGTGGTGGCTTCGCTCGAGGAATCCATGCGCCGGGTGATCGAGCCGCTGGTCGAGCAGGCGCTGGAGAAAGACAGCGTCGACTTCGTCGAGGAGATCGCCGCAGTCCTGCCCGCGGCGATCATCTGCGACATCATGAACGTGCCGCAGGCGGAACGCTCGACGATGATCGAGCTGACCAGCCAGGCCTTCGGTGCATCCGTAGGAACCTCCAGCGGGTGCCCTATGGACCAGCTGCGGAAAACCGAAGCCCACGCGGAGATCTTCCTCTATTACACGGATCTCGTGGAAGAGCGCCGACGCAACCCCGGGGACGATGTGGTCAGCGCACTGATCCGGGGCGACCTGGGCGGACGCAAGCTCACCAACGAAGAAGTCATGCTCAATTGTGACGGACTCGTCACCGGTGCGAACGAGACGACCCGTCATGGCTCGTCCGCCGGGCTGATCGCGCTCATCGAGAACCCAGAGGAGTGGCAGCGTCTGAAGGCGGGCGAGGTCGACATCGAGTCCGCAGTCGACGAGGTGCTCCGCTACACCAGTCCCGCCCTGCACGTCATGCGCGTCGCCATGCAGGACGTGGAGGTCGGCGGGCAGCACGTTCGTGCCGGCGAAGCCGTGGTGCTGTGGAACGCCTCGGCAAACCGGGACGAGAGCGTCTTCCCAGACCCGGACCGATTCGACCTCGGACGTACACCCAACCGGCACCTTACGTTCGGGATAGGGCCGCATTTCTGCCTGGGAGCGCCTCTGGCACGGGTCGAGCTGAAGGTGCTGCTGCAGGTGTTGGCGGAACGGGCGGGGCATATGGAGATCACCGGCCCGGTGGAGCGTATGAGGTCCAATTTCATGTGGGGTATCGACCGCTTGCCGGTTGCCCTCTCGAGGGAGACACGTTGACCGACGAAATCGTCAACCACACCCGGGAACACGCAGCTACCGCATGGGCGGAGATCCTGAACGGAGCCGTCCCGGCGGAGACTGACAACTTCTTCCAGACTGGCGGCACCAGCCTGAAGGCGCTGCGCCTCTGCGCACGCCTCAGCAGCCGCCTCGGCCGCAAGGTGCCGGTGAAGCTGCTGCTCAAGAACAGCACCTTCGGTGGATTCGTGAGCGCTCTGGAGACCGCGGACGCATGAAGAAGCTGATCGTCGTCTACGACAAGGGCGCGGTAGACCCGCTCGAGGCTTACGCCGGGCTGTCCGCCATCGCGCAGCCTGTGTTCGCTGTGGCCCCGTCGGAACATGGTGAGCGAGCCCTCAACGTGGTGGAGAGGCTGGGCGAGTCGGTGGTTCTCGGGTCCTCGGGGAGCCGGTCCGCTGATCGCTTGCGGAGGTTCACACCCGCGGGCATCGTGACGTTCAGCGAGGACATGGTGGAACCCACCGCCGAGCTCGCGAGGCATTTGGGTCTCTCCTACCATCAGGAACCGACCTTGGGGTGCCTCAAGGACAAGCATCTGCAGCGGCTGTGCCTGCGCGAACGCGGTGTGGACGCGACCGCGACCCGTCGCATTAAGACCCGCGCTGACGTCGCCGCGGCGATGGCGGAATTCGACGCGCCAGTCATCCTGAAGCCCGCCCGAGGTGGGGCCAGTCGGGATACGCATGTGATCACTCACCCGGACCGAGGGGCGCAGCTCGTCGACGCGCTCCTCGATAGGTATCTCCCGGCAGGGCTGGTCATCGAAGAGCTGCTGGTCGGTCGTCGGATGCCAGCCGGGGTCGGGGACTACATCTCGATCGAGAGTGCCGTCGTGGACGGGCGCATCAACCATCTGGCGGTGACCGGCAAGTTCGCCCTCGCGGCGCCGTTCCGAGAGGTCGGACAGTTCTGGCCCGCCTTGCTGGACGAGGACATCCGGCGCGCGTCATTGAACCTCGCGACCGCTGGCCTTACCGCGTTGGACGTGCGTCGGGGCGTGACGCAGACCGAGATCAAATTGACACCTGACGGACCTCGCATCATCGAGATCAACGGTCGACTCGGCGGCCACATCCACGAGCTCGCGCGACGCACCGGCGTCCCATCGCCGATCGAGATCGCGGGGACCATCGCGCTCGGAGTGGATCCGGCGCCGTCGATGTTCAGTCCCCCTCCCGGGGTGTTTTGGCAATACAACACGCCGGCCCCGAGGCGGCCAGCCCGGTTGATGGCGAACCCACATGCGGCCACGGTCACCGCTCTCGAGGGCGTCTCGCAATACACGCCCTACTACCAGAAGGGCGATCCACTGGACCTGGACGTCATGACCAATCCGCTTGATGTCATCTCTGGGTACTCGAAGACCCACGAAGAGATGCTGAATCAGGTCGACAGACTCCTCGACCACGTCGTCTATCGACTTGATATGGACGGCACCGAATCCGCCGTGGCAGCGCGGGAATTGGTTGAAATATGAATAGCCACGCAGATATGGCGGGAGCGACATGACGTTCACCACGCCCGTAGAGCCGACAGCGGACCTCGCCGATCCGGGATTCCACGCGGGTACAGCCGCGCGCGACCACCTTCGGCAGCTCCGGCGGCATGACCCGGTGGCGTGGCAGCCTGCCCGCGATGGCGTTGCGGGATTCTGGAACGTGACCAGATACACCGACGTCGTGCAGGTGTGCAGATCGGCCGATGTGTTCGCGTCCGGCCGGGGAAACGTACTGAACACCCTCCTCGCGGGTGGTGATACGGCGGCCCAGCAGATGCTCGCGGTCTCGGACGGTCCGCGCCATGCCGCGATTCGCAAGCTGCTATGGAGGGCCCTCACACCCGATGCCCTGAGTCAGACGGCCGACCGCGTCCGGGCCAACACCCGCGACCTGATCCGTCGCGCGGTCGCCGACGGGTCGTGCGAGTTCGCGCATGACGTGGCGGCCCATATCCCGCTCATGGCCATCTGTGATCTGTTCGGCATTCCAGCATCGGACCGGGCGTTCATCCTGCGCCACGCGAGTTCGGCCCTCAGCTCGGATACCGAGGAGCACACGGCCGAGGAAACCATGCGTTCCAAGAGCGAAATCCTGCTCTACTTCACCCGCTTCGTCGCCGACTGCTCTCGTCAGCCGTCGTCCTCAAGGTCTCCGTTGATGGATGTGCTTATCGACGGGACCATCGACGGCCAGAATCTGCGGCATGAGGAGATCATCTACAACTGCTACAGCCTGATCCTCGGCGGAGATGAGACGACGCGACTCGCCATGATCAGCGGGGTTCTGGAGCTCGTCCGTCGTCCCGATCAATGGACGCTGCTGAGGTCAGGGACGCCCATCGACGCAGCGGTCAACGAAGTGCTCCGGTGGAGCACACCGGTCATGCACGTGGGACGCACGGCCAGCGCGTCGGCGACGCTGGGCGCGCGTGAGATAGCCGAGGGCGACCTCATCATCGCCTGGCTGTCATCGGCCAATTTCGATGAGGCCGAGTTCAGCGATCCCGCGAGCTTCGACGTGACGCGGGCGCCCAACCGCCACGTGACGTTGTCCCATGGTCCGCACTTCTGTATCGGTGCCTATCTGGCGAAGATCGAGGTGGCGGCCCTGCTGCGGACGATGCGAGAGGAAGTGCGCGAGCTGGAACTGGCCAGCGAACCGCTCCCCATTTACTCGAACCTGCTGAGTGGGTATTCGAAGCTCCCCCTGCGGATGCAGTGACGAAGGATGGATATGAACCCTGAATCCAATGGCACCCTCGACCTCAGCCTGACGGACATTCAGCGAGTCCTGTCTCAGGTATGGGCCGACGTCCTCGAGACAAAGTCGATCGGGCTCGACGACAACTTTTTCGCTCTGGGCGGTAACTCCATGCTCGCGGTTCGAGCCATCGTCGACGCCGAGTCGCGCGGGATCGTGACCACCCTCGTCGACATGCTCAGAAGCCCGACGATCAGAGAACTCAGCCAGGTCGTGTCAACAGTCGAAGATGCGCCCGACGGAGGTTCGGCCTCCTCCGCACCGGCCATTGCGGCCGAGCCGGCGGCGGAGGAACCGCAGATAGGTCCGGCCAGCCTCTTGCAGCAGGGCCTCCTCTTCGAGTCCGAACTGCGACCGGGTGCGGTGTACCTGGACGTGGTATCCCATCACGTCCGGCTTCCGTTCGATGAGACAGCTCTGCGCTCCGCGCTCGACATCATCACGGCCCGGCACGAAACCTTGCGGACCGGATTCAATCTGACCGACTACGACGAGGTGGTGCGCGTAACGGAGGCGTCGACGACGATCCCCGTCCACGTGCACGATGTACGGACCAGCCAGCACGAAGTCGATCTCACCGACGACGTCGCGTGCGCCGGCCAGGAATTCGCGTTAACCACGGCGCCGCTTCTCCGAGTCTGCGTCTCAGTGCCGGATGACAGCTCGTTCTGGCTCACCTACGGATTCCACCACGCCATCATGGATGGCTGGAGCGAGACGGTGTTCGCCTCGGAGCTCATGTCCGGCTATGCGTCGATACTGCGAGGAGCGGTCCCGGCTCTGCCGCCCGCCGTGGCCGGCATGGATGAGCTGGTCCGACTCGAGCGGGAGGCCCTGAACTCACGCGATGCTCAAGAGTTCTGGTCGGCCTATGCCGAGTCCCTGCCCCAAGCACGCTCGCGGCCTATCGGCGGCGAAACGGTGCGTACTCGCGCTGACGTTGACCCCAAGGTTGTGACCGATCTCGTGCGCGCCGCGGCGCATACGGGACTTCCCATCAAGAGCTTCACACTGGCTGCCCACCTCGTGGCGTGGGGCGAGTTCCGTGCCGTGGAAGCCCCGTCGACAGGGGTGGTCATCAACGGACGCCCCCCCGTACTCGGGGCGGAGCGGATGGTGGGACTCTTCCTGAACCTGCTTCCGCTGAACTGTCGTGTAGACGCCACGGGCGCGGAACTGGTCCGGCGGGTCTTCGAGGCCGAACGCCAGATCGCCACCTTCGGGAACTTTCCGTACCTGAAGATTAGAGAAATGGCCGGGCATGCACTTTTCGACGGCGCCTTCAATTATGTCGAGTTTGAGAAGCGCCCGGAGGCCTGGATCGATGAATCACACATCGTGGACGCAACGAGTTTGCCCTTCCTGATCGAAGTCGCTCACGAGCCGAGCCGCGGTGCGATGCGAGTGGAAGGATCGGCCAGCGCTCAACTGTGGACGAACGAAGACCTCGAGGCGATGACGAGCGCTTACACCACGGCGTTGACCCGGCTCGCCAGTGACGCCAAAGGCTCTCGGTGACGTCGATGTACGACGATCAGCAACGCACGGTCACAGGTCGCCGGACCATTCTGGTCGTCGACTACGTGGGCTTGAGGTCCGAGCCACCTTTGACGGCGCTTCGCTTGGAGGACCACGGGTTCCGGATGGTCGAGATCCTGCGACCGCCTTATGTCCGCGCCTTCGACGCCGCAGGCTACGCCTCCGCGCTAATCGAACCGCACACAGACGTGGGTTCTGAGGTGGCAGCGGTCGTGACCTACTGCATGGCCGGCTCAATCGCGCAGGAGGTGGCGGCAAGGCTTTCGTCACCCCACTACGACGTGCCCCTCGTGGTCCTGGACGGTGAGCCGTCGACGGGCGAGGCGATCCGAGAGCAATGGGGGATAGCCCTGCGACGTATCGCCCAGATGGTGGGCGCCGACGTCGTCGACGGTGTGACACGTGGACTCTCCAATGACGAACTGCTCGCCCGGCCCGGCGAGATCGCCCGGGAGATCCACGACTCGATGACGTCGATCGGTGCGCAACAGCAGCCCGATATTGAGGGCCTCAGCATAGCCAAGGATGTTGAGATCTTCGCTGACTGGTTCTCTGACTGGCTGATCTATTTGATTGCCGCTCATAATGCAAAGTGGCCGCATTGGGGCGGGGATGTACTCCAATTGGTTTCGGAATCGCATTCGGAGGCGGATTGGGTGGGAAATCGCTCGGAGGAAGTCGTCAAGATCTCGACAGACCGAGAAGGCTTGGTGCTCGATCTCGGTGCGAAAGCGGCCGTTCTATCGTTCTTGGCGGAGAGGATCAGCGATGGCAGGGGTAGACGATGAGCAACAATCCGTTCGAAGACGACGAGGCGAAATTCCTTGTTCTAGTCAACAGCGAAGGGCAATACTCGCTATGGCCGGCCTTCGCCGATAGGCCGGCGGGATGGAAGCGTGTCTTCGGGTCGGACGGGAGGGAACCGTGCCTAGCGTTCATAGAACGTGAGTGGACTGACATGAGGCCATGGTCGCTGCGCGATTTCATGGATGAGACTCCGGTGCGCGGGGCGTGACGTGCCGTCAGACAGTTCTAAACGCTGCAAAGCGCGGTCTTCGCGTGCGTTGCAGTTCGTCGTGTAGGAGGATTTCAGATGCCGGATGACCGGATGCAGTCGGACAAGATTAAGAATGACCGCGGCGTCATAGCGGAGAACTATCACGAGTTGCAGAGCCTCGGCGCCATCGAGGCGGCTCGTGCGAGCATGACGGTTCCGGGCGCCACACCCGAGGCGTTGCTCATCGGGATCTATCAATCGTCGGAGATCGCCATGTACAACTTGGCCGATCTTCTTACGCGTGCCGGCGCCGATCTGGCATCGCGTGATGTCGATGCGTGTGTGAGCAAGCTGCTGTGGACCCGGAGCTTCCATCGGCTGCTCGTGCGGTTGAGCAGCGATGCCTTGCGAATCAGCAGCGACTGGCCGGTGACCGCACCGCGGTGGCCGCTCCACGACACGCCTGCGTTCGCCGAGTTCAAGACGGCACTGGAGTCGTTCGACGGCTCTTTGACCGAACTTGTCGACCGGGGAGAGCTGGACGTCAGGACCGCCATCTCCGAGGCATCGTTGACCGACAGCGCATATGCAATTCTCCACTGCGTGCGCATCGTGAATCACGACGCGCGCGTATGGGCCACGAATCTGGCTCGCGCGGTTCATCCCCAGCCCACAGATGCGCTGGAGTTAGCGCTCGCCTCCTCGCATCTGCGTCATGCCGTCCATGAACATCATCTGGCGGGCGACACCTACTTCACGCAGTTCCGCGCATTGCATCAGATTCCCGAGCTCTTGGTCAGGGAGATCAACGATCGGCTCGAGTTGGCGACCAAGGCGCTGCGCGACGGCGATGACGCGCGCGCGATCGGACTGCTCGACGGCGCCGCGTCATTCTATCCAGCGATCGAGGCATCGTTGCCGCCGATCGTGGATAATCTGAGCACGTTCGATTACCACCAGATCCGCGAGAATCTGGGGCTAACAAGTGGCAGCCACTCCGTCGCCATGCGATTCCACCTGTTCACAGACCTGTATGAACAGTTTGCGCAGGAGGTCATGGTCCTGGAGGACGCCGCCCCCGACGGGAGCGGCGTTACCCGGCTGAAGCGTCACGTCGCCGATCTGCGCGTCTTCATATTCTCGTGGCGAGACATGCACCTGCACCTTCCGCGGAACAATCTCGGCGGGACGCAGACGAAGTCCTTGACGGGGGCACCCGACGCGGTCAAGACCGTACGGAAGATGCGGGATAGTGCAGCATCCGCGGATCCGACGCGCTCGAAGACACGCGATTATCCTGCTGCGGTCGAAGGAGCTCTCGATGGCTACCTGGACGGACCGAAGTCCTCAGACCAGCTACTCCTCTCGATCACCGGCGAAGTGACGCAGGGGAACTTCCATGATGTTCAGGAGCGGCTGAACTTCTTTTCCCAAAGGTCGTCCTTTACGCGCCCTCCGCGACGTGAAGCCTGACCACCTGTGGCCTCTCAGTTGGCCGCGCCCGAGGAGTGGTCGCGGCGTGAAGGGTTGGTTCTATCGTGAGCGCCAGTGAGTCACGTGGGCCCGTGCTGTCGGAGCCGGGGTCCGCCGGACACTCCGCGTACTGGGCACAAGAGTTGGCGGACGTGCCTCAGCCCTTGCCCTTGCCGATGGACCGACCGCGACCGTCGCATCGGACTCTCGACGTGGGGGTCGTCGGCGTGGAACTCGCAGCCGATGTTCGGGGCCGAGTCGAGGCCCTGGCGGCTGCGCAGGGCGCATCCTCGGCCGTCGTCCTGCTGTCCGCATGGGCGATGACGCTTCGGCGTCTAACCGGGCAGACGACGGTGACGATTGGCGCATTGAACGTGGGCGGTGCCGAGGCGTTTTCGGGCATGGAGGGCGGATCGGGCGATGACCGCTGGATCCTGCGCGCCGACATGCCCGGCGACATCTCGTTCGGGGAGTTGCTTAGCGCGGTGCACGACCGGGCCCGGGCGGCCCAACAGCACAAGGGTATGGCGCTGGACGACGTGGTTTCGGTTCTGGTCATCGATCCACCGACGGCCCATCACCCGCTGACTCAGGTGGGGTTCGATTGGCACGGCGGGGCCGGCCACGGTCGCGATGACCGTTCGGCAGGACCCGCGCCGGAGCGGATGGGAACCGCGCCGTTCGACGCGCGGATCGTCGTCTCGCCACGTGATGGGGCGAGCCTGCGCATTGACATCGTCTATGCCACGGACGTGTTCGACGCGGACACCGCGCGCCGACTGGTGCGGTGTCTCGTGCGCGCGGCCACGATCGCGTCCGGAGATCCGACCGTGGCCGTGAACTCCGTCGACATCATCGACCCGGCCGAGCGACATCAGTTGCTCGATCTCGTGAATCACACGCGCGCGGAGGTGAACCCCGGCACGATTCCCGAACTCTTCGGACGACGTGTCAAGACGAGTCCGGATGCTCCCGCCATCGTGTTCCGTGACGAGACGATCAGCTATCGCGATCTCGACGCCCGGTCCAACCGACTGGCCCGTCTCTTGATCGATCATGGTGTGCGAACCGAAGTGGTCGTCGCCGTGATGGTGACGCGCTCTCCAGACCTCTGGATAACGGCGCTGGCAGTCGCGAAGGCGGGAGGCGTCTATATGCCCGTGGATCCTGCGTATCCGGCAGAGCGCATCGACTTCATGCTGAAGGATTCCGGCGCGCACGTCATCATTGCTGAATCCGCGACGGTTGCACACGTGGCTGGTCGGTCGACGCCCGTCTTGCGGCAGGACGACCCCGCGCTGATCGCCACGCTCACGCACCGTGAGACGACCGCCGTGACAGACACCGACCGGCTGGCGCCACTAGCGATGGCACATACCGCCTACCTCATCTACACGTCAGGATCGACGGGTACGCCCAAGGGAGTGGCGGTCACTCATCGGGGACTGGCCAGCCTTCTAGCCGCGCAAATCGATCGATTGAGCGTCACGCCAGAGTCCAGAGTGCTGCAGTTCAATTCGCCGAGTTTCGATTCGTCGATATGGGAACTGTGTATGGCGCTGTTCTCCGGGGCCACCTTCGTCGTCGACACGCAGGAACGGATCGAGCCCGGACAGCCGTTGGTCGAGACGATCAATGCGGCCGCGGTCACCCACGTCCTGCTCACGCCTTCCGTGCTCGCGGCGCTGCCGCTCGGGTCGCTACCGAGCGTCTCCTGTCTTATCGTCGCCGGCGAGCCGATCTCGCCGGAGCTGGTAACTACTTGGGCTCCGAATCGGCAGATGGCCAACGCGTACGGTCCGACAGAGACCACGGTAATGCCGTCCATGTGCGCACATCTGGCCACGGACGGCAGCCCGCCGTCTATTGGTCGCCCGATTCAGAACACCTGCGTGTACGTTCTGGACGAGCGAATCCAGCCGGTTCCCGTCGGCGTCGTCGGCGAGTTGTACGTGGCGGGAGCAGGTCTGGCCCGGGGCTATCTGGGGCGTCCTGCCATGACGGCGAGCCGTTTCGTTGCGTGTCCGTTCGGAGCGCCGGGCGAGCGGATGTATCGCACGGGAGACCTGGTCCGCTGGAACGCCGCAGGAGATCTCGAGTTCATCGGTCGCGTGGATACACAGGAGAAGGTCCGCGGATATCGGATCGAGTTGGGCGAGATAGAATCGGCTCTCATGCAGCATCCCGCGGTACTCCACGCCGTGGTCGTGGTGCGCGATGTCGCTGGGTCGGTGAGTAGCAAGCAGTTGGTCGCGTATGTGGTCGGTGCCGGCCCCACGGTCGAGCCGCATGCGGACGAGACGGCGACCGGTGGCGAACGGCGCGACGCGTGGGGCAGTGAGCTGCGTCAGTTCCTGGGCCAGCGCCTTCCGGAATTCATGGTGCCGCCGCTGTATGTGATGCTCGATCGATTGCCGATGACCCCGAACGGGAAACTCGACCGATCGGCCCTCCCCGAACCTGGATCCCTCGATAACGCCTACCACGCCCCGCGTACCCCCATTGAGCAGATCCTGTGCACGGTGTTCGCGGAAGTCCTCGACCGACCGTTGGTGGGGGTCCACGACGACTTTTTCGCCTTCGGTGGAGATAGCATTATGTCGATCAAGGTGGTGTCCATGGGGCGTGGTCACGGGCTCGACCTTTCCCCTCGCGACATCATGGAGCAACGGACTGCGGCGAAGCTGGCGCTCGTCGTGAGCGACTTTGTGGCTAGCGGCAGCGATAGCGGCGTCGGCCCCTCGGAGTGAGTGGCTGGGGCAGCTGATCAGACACCCCGCCCCCGACGGCCCCTGACTGCTCATCGACGTCGACGACCTCGGCGTCGGTGATCCCGTATTGGTATGTGGCGTGATGTTACGTTTGTTGCCGCTGGAACGTGTGGCACAGGCGTATCGGGGCTGATCCGGGAGTCCTGCCGTGCTGAAGTGTTCCTCGTGAGCGAATCGCCAGCCCTACAAGAGCGACTGTCCGACGGGCGGGCCCCCTGATCGAGCCCGTCATCGCCTCCTGGAAGGCCAGCAACTCGACGGCAACCTCGCCTGCAAGCGCATCACCGTCTGGGGTGCAAAAAAAGGCGGGTGCCCGCGTTCAAGCCGGACACCGACGACATCCATGACTCCGACCCGCAGTGCCCTCGCAAACGCCCGCAAGACCCTCCCCGAACTCGGCTACATCGACGACCCGATGGCCGCCGTCCAGGATGAGGTAGCCCCGCTCGATACGTTAGCCTCGATCTTTCGTGAGGGTCCGCCGAGTTCTTCGGTGGACCGTTTCGGCTGTCCGGGCTGGTGGTGGGTAGGCCGAGAGCCCGAGTGTCGTCTCGGGTGGGCGTCGGGTTCCACTGCTCCGGCCTGGGCTGATGCTCTCGTAGGGACTGGAACGCTGCTGGTCAGCCGGGGTTGGGCAGCAGTTGGAGGCGTCCGATCGCGTCTGTGATGACGTCGGTCCAGGGCCAGTGGCAGGCGAATCTCAAGTGCCGCCTGCGGGCGGTGGTGACGAGGTGGGCGGCGGCGGAGAACAGCCGCAGCCGGAGCCGGCGGGGTTCCCAGAGCCGGGCTTTGCCGGTCAGGGCGAGCATCGGCATCCAGGCCAGCAGCTCGAGTGCGAGCTGGGCGATCTCGAGCCAGATCTGGTTCTGAGCGGTGTCGTGGAGGGGGAGGTTGCGCAGGCCGGTGGCGCGGGCGGCGCGGATGCGGTCCTCGGCGCGGGCCCGTCGGCGGTGCCGCAGCTCCAGATCGGCGATCGGAGTGCTGGTGGTGTTGGTGGCGAAGCAGGTGAGCCGCAGTCCGTCGGCGTCGGTCAGACGCAACTGGGCTCCGGGGTGGGGTCGTTCCTTGCGGACGATCAGCCGTATTCCTTTCGGCCAGCCGCCCAGGCAGTCGCCGGACAGTTCGGCGACCCAGGCGCCGTCGCGGATCTCGCCGCCGGGTTCGACGGCCGGCGTCCACGCGGTGGCCGGGACCTTCAGTACGGCTTGGTGGATGGCATCGGTGATGGTCATGCCGACGGAGTAGGACAGCCACCGGCCGCGCTGGGCGAGCCAGGCTACGAACTCGTGGGTGCCGCCGCCGGAGTCGGTGCGGATCAGCGTCCGCCGACCGAGCCGGTGCTTCTTCGGCAGCTGGGCCAGTGCCAGTCGAGTCGTTTCGATGTGGTCGGTCGCGGTGTTGTCGGGTAGCCCCGGCGCATTGCTGCGCCGGGGCCCCCTCAGAACCGTGCGTGCCTGCTTTCCAGGCACACGGCTCAAGCAAGTCCCGCGGGCTCGCGGGCAGGCAGAGTTGCTGGTCCCGGTGCGCGGGCGGCGATGCGCCGTCGCGCGCAGTGGGCGTGCATGAGGCAGCGTGCGGTGTCGTCCGGTGGGCTGCCGTCCTCGGTGGCGAGCGCCGTGCGGCGGATCGCCTTGCGGACGGCGGTGAGCCACTGTTCCCACTCGGTGGGACTTTGCGGCTCTTGATCGGCGTGCAGCAGCAGAGTGCCGCAGCCGGGACAGCGGCCGTGCTGCGCGTGTAGCAGCCGCAGCACGAACCGCCCCAGCGGGGGCTTTCGCCGCCGTCGGCGATTGGCCCAGTAGCCGGTCAGAGCGGGATCGTCCGGAGACGCTCTGCCCTTCACCAGCCGATGCCGGACAATCTTCGTCCAGGAGAACTTCACCAGGAAGCGGCCGGTGTCCCGGTCACCGAACACCCAGCGATCCCGCCTGGTCGGGTGGAACGCGCCGAAGTACCGGGCCACGACCCAGCGTTTCGATTTGTTCGGGTGCGCCCGCAGTCCCCACCGGTAGGTGAGCCGCCACACGTAGTGATCCAGAGAGGAGAAGATCTCCTTGGACACCCCGGTGCGGTAGTAGGCGGCCCAGCCCCGGATCACGGGGTTGAGCTTGTTGATCACCGCTTCGGCGTTGGCCCCGTGCAGGGCCCCGACCTCGGCGGCGAGCCTGCTGCGAATGCGCCGCACCGCTGCCTTGCTGGGCTTGGTCAGCAGCTTGCCGTTGCGATAGCGGCGGACGTTGAACCCGAGGAAATTGAAGCCCTCTTCAAGACGGACGACGCGCGTCTTGTCCTCGTTGAAGGCCAGTCCCCTCGGCGCCAGCCACACCGCGAGCTGCTGCTTGACCTGCCGGGCCTGCTCCTCGCTGACGCACAAGGCCACCAGATCGTCGGCATAGCGGATCACCACGGGGGTGCACGGCTCCGACTTACCCGCGTGTCTCATCCCGTCAGGGAAGTACCGGACCCCGGCGGCTTCCTCAAGCCCGTGCAAGGCGACGTTCAACAGCGTCGGGCTGACCACCCCGCCTTGTGGAGTCCCCTCCTCGGTCGGGGTGAGCTGTTCCCGCTCGACCACGCCCGCCTTCAGCCACTGCCTGATCTGATCCCGCGCGGGGAATGTGCCGAGCTGGTGGAGAAGATGCCCATGGTCGATGCGGTCGAACGCCGCTGCCAGGTCCGCGTCGAGAATCCACCGGCGGTGCGGGTTCTTGCCCCCGACCGCATTGAAGATCGCCTCGATGGCGTCGTGGCAGCCACGGCCGGGCCGAAAGCCGTACGACTTCGGCTCGAACCGTGCCTCCCACTCGGGTTCCAGCGCGTTGAGGGCCCGCGCCTGGAGAGCGCGATCAACGATCACCGGAATGCCGAGCGGGCGCTGTTTCTTCCCTCCTGCCTTGGGGATATACACCCGCCTGACCGGCCGGGACTTCCAGGAACCGAAGGATCGCTGCATCCAGTCAGCCAGTTCGGCCTTGCCCTGGGGCAGTAGCACCACCTTCCCGTCGATCCCGGCGGTCGTGCGGCCAGCGTTGATCTCCGCGACCCGGCGCACGCTGAGCAGCGTGTTGGCACGGGAGCGGAGCATCAGCTTCTGCAGATTGCGGACCCTTTTCAGGTCCCCTGCCTGCGATGCCGTGAAGATGCGCTGCCGAAGTCGCCGTACGTCGTCCTCAACCTGCTGCCAGTCGACGGCCAGCCAGTCGGTGATCTCGTCCTCGGGTCCGTTCACCGCGGCGGTGGCCACGGCGTCTAACTTGTCCCTTGGTTCCGGTGCTTCGAGCATCTGGTCTCCACAGACTCACCTGGCCCACGTCGGCACCCTTTCGGGTTCGGGCATGTGCCCGTATCCGGCCGGTTATGCGGGGCGATCGGCGGAGGGCCGAACATGTTGCCCCGTCTTCCCGCTGCCTTTCGGCCGCCGGCGTTTGCTTCTTGGGCCATCCTGTTCCCGCCCGGGGACTGGGCCTTCCTCGCGGTCGGCTCACCGCCCGGTCTCCCGGGCGGACCCCGTCGGGGTTTCCACGTTCCACACAGTTGAGACGCGACCGGGGTGGGTGCCCCCTATACCCCGGGGACGGCGGTGTCCTCCCGGTCGGCGGCAACCTGTCCGACCGGCACCCGCCGCTTCTCAGCGGCCAGTCCCTGCACTCCGCTGGAGACTTCCGTCTGGCGGAGCCCAAACGTGACGAGGCATCGTCAGGGGTTCACCAGCGTTCACCCGTCCGGTCTTCCCCTTGCCTGTGGCCCCCGGACGGATCGGGGACCCTTGGGCGTCTTCTTCGAGCTCCGCACCCCACCGTTGCCAGTGACGCACGTCGAAGCGGGGACGGGCCTTGGACACTGGCCCGGATCTACACCCTCGACATCAGCCAACCCTCCGATCGATGTGATCACTCAAACTGTGCGACCTCGTGTCGCACGCTGCCTGCGTTCCCGGGCCGCAGCAGGGCGGCGACCGGCTCTCCGCTGCCACCCGGCCCGTGGTCGAGGAAGGCGATGAGCGGGTGGTGACCGAAGGTCCTCTTCCAGGTCGGTGTCGCATCCTGCTTCGCGGAGTGCGCCAGGACCAGCACCCCGTCCAGATCCACGATCACCTGCCCGGTCGCGTCCGGTGCCGCAGGGCCGGCCAGCTTCCAGACCCGCTCGCGGGCTTCCGCCCGCGCGGTGCGGATCGCTGTCAGAGCCTTCGGCCCGGCCGCGGCGAGGGTATCGATCAGGCGGGAGACGGTCGGGTCGGAGGCCACCGGACCGAACACGTCCGGCTCGGCCCGCAGCATCCCGACATCGGCGAGACAGTCACCGCCCAGCGCGACCGCAAGGCCCACGTCCATCAGGATCTTCCCCGGATCGTGGATCGCGCGAGGACGCCGCCACGGCGCCAGCTCAGAGGCACTTTCTACTTACGTGATCACCCATCGGACACCACGCCTCGTGAAAGCCCGAGGTTAGTGGGTCTTCCACCGCCAAGTGCGCCATTTGATCTCAGCGACGAAGCGACTGCCGGGCTCGGGCGTGTAGACGACATCTGCCCGTCCGCCCGCGACATCCCACTTCTCCCGTTTCACTGCCTGGCCGCAATGAGAGGGCAGATGTGCTCATGGAAGTCGTCCTGAAGGTCCTTCTCGTTCCAGGCCGTGACGGTGCCGTCGGGGTTCTGAGGCGGCGGCCCGGGGTAGGCGGTGCGCTCCCCGTACAGGTTGGGTTGGGCGTCGAATCGTTCGTAGAGGAATCGCAGGAAGTGCTCTAACAGGGGGTGAAGTAGTGGCTGTCGCTTGGCTTCCAGGCCGGGCTGGTCTTCAGGATGTCGAGCAGGGTCTCCAGGTGGGTGTTTACGCGGGCGTTGCCGATGGGGGGACTCCCTGGCGAGTTGGTGCGCGAACTGCTCGAGCCGATCGAGCTGGTGATGGTCGAGATGGTTGCGCAGACCGGTGGCGTCAGGCTGAAAGAGCGCGGCAAGCGTGGGACGGTCCTCCAGCCGCGGGCGAGGGCTTGTTCCAGCTGGTGCAACAGGCCTTGGCTGCGAACGAACGGCGCCTCTACGGTTGGGCTGATCAGTGCCGTCGTTGGGTCGTCGGCGGGGCGTGGATGCTGCGGCTGACGAGGTAGACCTGCAGGAGGTCGTTCAGGGCGCCGGCGGGGTTGTACCAGCTGGGCTGGTACAGGTGTGTCTGTGCGAGGGTGATGACGAGCTTCGATCGCGTGCTGCACCCAGTCCACGGGCACTTTGTCAGCTTGTGCTCACTCAGGGCGTCTGTAATTCTCGCCGGTAGCTTGCAGGACGCATCCTTCGAAATCAACACCGTCACTTGCCCCCTCAGCCTGCGGTGCGGTGGGTCCAATAGAGGGGCGCCACGACGCTGTCGAGCTCGGCGAGTGGTCAGGGGCTGACCCTCGCACTGTGGGGGGCCCGATCCCCCCTCCCAATGGGGGTTCTAATGGGCCTTCCTACTAGAGTGGAAGCCCCTCCAGGTGGGTTTGTCGCAGGTGAGAGCGGCTCCTGCCCCTACCCATGCATTCCGCGACTCTTATATCTCGAACAGGATTATTTCAGTAGTAATGTGCGGCCAGGGCGGGGCTCAGGTTGTGGCGTCAATGGCAGGACGGGTATCTGTCGACGTGACGCCTCCGGTGTCGAGTGCTGTGACGGCTTGCGTATCGCTGGCCCCATTCGCGGTTGAGAGGGCCGTTTGACGGCGGCACCGGATCCCCATCTCGCAGCCGGCCGCCAGCACAGCCGCGGGATTGCTGTGCGGCAGCAGTGGAACATCGAACAGGCGGCAACTCGTCGGCACCTCACATCGGCAACTCCTCGGCACCTTATGAGATGCCTACCGAGTTGCCGCCCGAGGCCGCCCAGAACCCCCTGCGCAGTGCGTTATGGAGGAACCGTTCCCGTCCCCCGACTTCCTAGGAAGCACTACCCCAAGTCCTCCAAGGGTGCAGACCGAGCTCCGCGCGACACGCCGAGCCCGAGCTGGCGCGGGACAGGCGGGCTGACCCGCCCGCGATCTGAGCTGATCACTGAGGCATCGGGACCGTCGCTCGTCCGTCCTGGGGACTTGCGCATACCTGAGGTGTTGGCGTGTTGGATGTGCCGGCGATGGTGACCCGCGCGGGCTCGGTCCGGGCTGCAGCGGTCGACGCCGAGTGTAACTACCTCAACGAACTACTACGAGGTTCCTAAAGCTCAAAAAGTTCCAGGGTGCGTGTCCAAAATGAGCTCGAAAGGCGGTCTTCCTTTAGTGACATGAGTCCACCGAATCGATGCGCATCCCGGGGGCATCACCGCGTGCGCTCGTGGGACGGGAGAACCCCATGCACCCTGCTGATCGCACCCTCAACAGGCCGCAGCTAGAGCACCACGAAGAGTCAGCCTCGCTGCCAGCAAGTGCCTCGGAAGGCGAACACGAAAAGGCATCCAAGACCAGTTCGGACCAAGGGAATTGGGAGTACAATACGGAGGGTAAGGGTGGCCGTGTCACCCACTATTCCGGGCACGTGACCTACATCGGCGGAGCCGAAGGCGAGCGCTTGCGCGATGCCCTGGCCGCTGTCAGCCGCGACCTACTCGACTGGGCAGCCACCGCGCAGCACACGGCAGTAAATCCTCCTGATCACTACGAGCATGGGGAGGCAGCTTGACAACTCCCAACCACAACGACGCTGGCCCCATACCCGGACCGACGCGAAATCCCCCTGCACCAGCCCGCGTTGCTCCTCCTAGGCCTTCGGCGTCGGCCACAACACCGATCGGTTCAGGGCCCGTCTCCTCGGAGTGGTCTGATCTGGCGGTCTCGCCCTTCGGCACACCTGCCGCCCTGCTGAACGGGGAGGTGCGGGTGGCGTGGGTGGGGCGCACCTCGACCGAGGACCAGCAAGACCCCCGCCAGTCGCTGATGCGGCAGTTGGAGCGCAGCAAGTCCGCGCTGCCTGAACCTTGGGCGATCGTGAGCCACTTCTACGACGTGGAATCCGGCCGCATGGAACTCGGTGATCGAGGCCGGGGCACGAACTACGAACGGTTCGACATCCCCATCGCCCGCGACGGCGGCATCACCGACCTGCTCGCGGAAGCCAGTCACCCCAACCGCCGCTTCGATGTGGTGATCTGCGAAAGCACCTCGCGGGTGGCCCGGCGGATGTTTGAAAACCTCTCCGTGGAACGGGAGTTGGAGCGGGCAGGGGTGCCGCTGTTCGCCTGGAACGAGCCGATCACACTCGGCGGCGGACGCGCCCAGCAGATCCTCCAGCGCCGCATCAACCAGTCGGTGGCCGAATACGAGGTCTTCAACTCGCTGGAGACCTCCTGGGGCGGGCTGTGCACCCATGTGCGCGAGGGCTGGAACATCGGGAAGCCCCCGTACGGATATGCGGCCAAGCGTTACCGACATCCCAACTCCGCCAAGGCCGACAAGGGAGCCACCAAGACACGGCTGGAACCGGACGGAGCACGGGCCGAGACGGTCACACAGATCGCCCTGTGGCGCTACCACGAGAACCTCGGGTACGCCACGATCGTGGACAGGCTCAACACCGCCCCAGACCGGTATCCACCCCCGATGCCGCCTGGTGGCCGGGCGCGTGCGCGTGGGGCGTGGAGCAAGTCGTCGGTGTGCGAGATCCTTCGCAACCCGAAGTACACCGGCTACCAGGTCTTCAACCGCCGCGCGATGCGGTCCAAGGGCGGTGCCTATAACGCCCCGCAGTTGTGGGTGTGGTCGCCGCAGCCCACGCATGAGCCGCTGATCCCGAAGTGGATGTTCGATGAGCTGGCTAGCCGGCGTCAGGCCAAACGCGGCTCCCGCGACGGCAGTTCGCGCAACGCGCACCCTGCCACCCGCCGTACCTACGTCCTGCGCGGGATGGTTCTGTGCTCCTGCGGGCGGAAGATGTTTGGCAACCACCGCAACGGCCTCACTTACTACACGTGCTGGCCACGCGGTAACAACCGAGGCCGCACCGACCGGTACGCCGGGCACCCCAAGAGCGTGTACCTACGCGAAGACGCCACCCTCGAAGCCGTCTCGGCCTTCTTCACCGATCGGGTCTTCGGCCCTGGGCGGCGAGAGCAGCTTGCCGCCGATCTTGCCAGCACGGATGACCGGGAGTCTCGGAAGCGAGACGCCGAACGAGAGCGCCACCGCCGCGCTCTCGCTGATCTCGCCCGCAGACAGGACAACATCCTCCGCCAGGCCCAGGACTGCGAACCGGGCACCCCCTACGCCCAGGGCCTCCAGCGCACCTATGACGATCTGGAAGGGCAGCGGAAAGCCAACTTGGCCCTGGTAGCTGAACTGAACGCTGCCGAGGCCGCCGAACCCGCTCGGCCCACCCGGGAGGCCGCCGACCTCCTCGACGCCCTGCCCCAGCTCACCCTTCACCTGGCCACGGCACCGGAGACACTGCTGCGGCGACTCTTCGAGATCACCCAACTCACCGTCCGCCACCACGCAGGCAGCGGCGAAGCCAACATCACCATCAAGCTGCCCGCCGACTACCTGCCCGACATCGCCCAGACAGCGGAAAGGATCAACAAGACCATGCCATCTACACGAGAGCGGCCTGCTCAGCAGGTCACGCCCATTCGTGTAGATGCTGTTGGTACCCCCGGCAGGATTCGAACCTGCGCACACGGCTCCGGAGGCCGTTGCTCTATCCCCTGAGCTACGGGGGCTCGTCCCCCTGAGCTACGGGGGCTCGTCGCGCTGTGAGCGGCGACAGGAAGAACAGTACCAGCTTGGTGATGGTGCCCCGGAATCGGTTTCGGGGTCGCGGGGACCGGCGGGAGCCGCCGTGGGTGGGGCGCCGGGGCCGGGCCCCGCAGGGGTGGGAAAGGGCAAAACCCGGACGCCGGAGCAGCGGTGTGCCTAGGCTTTGTCGTGTGCCAGGTATGTCCGGCCGGGTCCTTGTCGTGGACGATGACAAGGTCATCCGGCAGTTGATCAGGGTCAATCTCGAGCTGGAAGGCTTCGAGGTGGTGACGGCTGCCGACGGCGTCGAGTGTCTGGACGTTGTGCACGGTGTGAGGCCGGATCTCGTCACGCTCGACGTGGCGATGCCCCGCCTCGACGGTCTGCGCACCGCCGAGCGGCTGCGTTCCGATCCCCGTACGCGCCACATCCCGGTCGCGATCGTCAGCGGCTGCGCGCCGGTCGACGGTGAGGACGGCCGCGAGCCCCCGGTGGACGCCCTGTTGGCGAAGCCCTTCGAGCCGTCCGAACTCGTGCGGATGGTACGGCAGTTGACGCGACGCCCGGAGGGCGGCGAAGCCCGGCGGGGCGACCCGGACGAGCAGGAGCCGGCCGGGTGGCCGGCTCGCCGCTGAGCAGTCCCGCACAACGGCAGCCCGCCCCGCACGTGAGGGCTCCGAGCATGTGCCGACCCGAACACGTGAGGGCTCCCAGGGACATAGCGCGCCCCAAGCACGCAAGCACGCGACGTGACTCGAGTCGGCGCGGTGGGTCAGGCATGTCGCGCCGCGCATGACCTCCCTGGCCCCTGCCCCCGGTCCCACGCGCAGGCGTACATGCGTGCTGCGCTGTCACCAGCGGTGACGGTCCGCACCGCCCGCGCCCCCCGGCGCCGCACCGCGCCTGCCGTCAGGGGAATCCCGTTCGCGCCGACCCACCCCCTCTCCCATACGCTTGGCCTGTGACACCCGCCCAGCTCTCCCGCACCGTGCTGCACGCGGTACGTCGTGCCGCGGCCGACGGTGAACTGGGCGCGGTACGGGGAAGTACCGGGCTGCCACAGCGGGTGACGGTGGAGTCGCCGCCCCGCCGGGGGCCTGGGGACTACGCGGTGAACGTCGCCTTCGGGCTCGCGGGTCCGGCAGCCATGACGCCCTACGACGTGGCACGCGTGCTGCGGGCCCGGTTGCTCCGGGAGGACGGGATCCACGCGGTGGAGATCGCCGGAGGCGGGTTCCTCAACGTCACGCTCGGCGCAGCCGCACGGGCAGGGCTCGTGGCGGAGCTGTCGCGTCCGTTCGTCGCCGTGGCCGGCCCGGAGCTCGGCAGCGAATCCCGCAGCCGGCCTCGCAACGGCACCGGTCCCGTCACCTCCGTCCAGGACTGCCCCGCGGCCGATATCGCGCGCTGGAGCGCCGTCACCGGCGACGCGCCCGCCGTGCTGGCCGTGCGTACGGCGCAGGTGAGCGATCTCTTCCGCGTGCAGTACGCACACGCGCGGGCCCGTGCGCTCTCGCGCAACGCCTGTGAACTGGGCTTCCGTGCCGATCCGGAGGCAGCGACGGAGGCCGGCCCCGCGTACGGACCCGGCGGCGACGCGCTGCTGGCGCTGCTCGCGGACCACCGGCGCGTCAGTGAGCAGTCCGTCCCCGCGCGGCACGCCCGCCATCTGGTCGCCGTGGGCGAGGCTTTCTTCGACTTCCACGACCAGTACCCGCCGCTGCCCCGCGGCGACGAGAAACCCGGGGCCGTCCACCGCGCCCGGCTGGCTCTCGTCGAAGCCACCGGGACGGTGCTCGCAGGCGGCCTGACCCAGCTCGGCGTGAGCGCACCCGCGCATCTGTGATCCCGGAGCGAGTCCTGCGAACCACGTACCACGCCCTCCGGACACCCCAGACTTCGAACACCGCAAAGGACTTCCGATCAGCGTGAACACGAACCAGAACGTGAGCACGGCCGTGCGCGCGAGCGCCGGCGCGGCCGTCACCGCGAGCACGGACATCTGCCGCACCGGTGAGAGCGAGGCACCCGAATGAGCCGCTCCGCGCACCCCGCAGGCCCCCGGCACGCTGATGTGCTGCCGGAGGGAGGGCACTACGTCGCGCCCCCGGCCGACCTCAACGTGCTCGATCCCCGTGTCTGGCCGCAGACCGCGACCCGTACCTCCACCGGTTCCGTGTCCGTCGGCGGTCTCGATGTGAAGGACCTGGCCGAGGAGTTCGGCACTCCGCTCTACGTGCTCGACGAGGCCGACTTCCGGGCCCGCTGCCGCGCCTGGCGGGACGCCTTCGGCGAGGACGCCGACGTCTTCTACGCGGGCAAGGCCTTCCTCTCCCGCGCCGTCGTGCGCTGGCTGACGGAGGAGGGCCTCAACCTCGACGTGTGCTCCGGCGGCGAACTCTCCATCGCCCTGACTGCCGGGATGCCGCCCGAGCGCATCGCCCTGCACGGCAACAACAAGTCGAGCGCCGAGATCGAGCAGGCAGTCGAGGCCGGTGTCGGGCGGATCGTGCTGGACTCCTTCCAGGAGATCGCCCGCGTCGCGCACATCGCCGACAGGCTGGGACGGCGTCAGCCCGTCCAGATCCGCGTCACGGTCGGTGTCGAGGCGCACACCCACGAGTTCATCGCGACGGCGCACGAGGACCAGAAGTTCGGGCTCGCCCTCGCCGGGGACACGGCGTCTCGCTCGTCCGGGGACCGCGGCCACCCGGAGGCCCCGGGAGGTCCGGCCGCCGAGGCCGTGCGACGCGTGCTGAAGCTGGACAGCCTGGAGCTCGTCGGCATCCACTCCCACATCGGCTCGCAGATCTTCGACACGTCGGGATTCGAGGTGGCCGCGCACCGCGTCGTCGGCCTGCTCACCGACATCCGCGACGAGCACGGCGTGGAGCTGCCCGAGATCGATCTCGGCGGTGGCCTCGGCATCGCGTACACGCCCGAGGACGACCCCAGCGAGCCGCACGAGATCGCCGTCTCGCTCCGCAAGATCGTCGAGCGCGAGTGCCGCGGCGCGGGGCTTTCGGTGCCGCGCCTGTCCGTCGAGCCGGGACGGGCTGTCATCGGGCCCTCTGCCTGCACCGTCTACGAGACGGGAACGGTCAAGGAACTCCCGGGTCTTCGTACGTACGTGAGCGTGGACGGCGGCATGTCGGACAACGTCCGCACGGCGCTGTACGACGCGGAGTACACCGTCTCGCTCGTCTCGCGCTCCTCGGAGGCCTCGCCGATGCTCTCCAGGGTCGTCGGCAAGCACTGCGAGAGCGGCGACATCGTCGTACGGGACGCGTTCTTGCCGGCCGATCTCGCGCCGGGCGATCTGCTGGCCGTCCCTGCGACGGGCGCGTACTGCAGGTCCATGGCGAGCAACTACAACCACGCGTTGCGTCCCCCGGTCGTCGCCGTGCGGGACGGGGCGGCACGGGTGATCGTCCGGCGGGAGACGGAGGAGGATCTCCTGCGTCTCGATGTCGGCTAGCGAGACATTCGTCCCACATGTTGGAACGAGCGTGGAATCTCCGTACCTGTGCGTGAGACTGGCAGCACCGGAAATGACGAGAGGCGAGGTCGGATGATGCGTACGCGTCCGCTGAAGGTGGCGCTGCTGGGCTGTGGAGTCGTCGGCTCAGAGGTGGCACGCATCATGACGGCGCACGCGGACGACCTCGCCGCCCGTATCGGCGCCCCGGTGGAGCTCGCCGGTGTCGCGGTCCGCCGCCCCGACCGCGTACGTGAGGGTGTCGACCCCGCGCTGGTGACCACCGACGCGGCGGCGCTGGCCCGCCGCGAGGACATCGACGTCGTCATCGAGGTCATCGGCGGGATCGAGCCCGCGCGCAAGCTCATCACGTCCGCGTTCGAGCACGGTGCGAGCGTCGTGACCGCCAACAAGGCGCTGCTCGCCGAGGACGGCCCCACGCTCCACGAGGCGGCGGAGAAACACGGCAACGACCTCTACTACGAGGCGGCGGTGGCGGCCGCGATCCCGCTGGTCAGGCCCCTTCGGGAGTCACTGGCCGGCGACAAGGTCAACCGCGTGCTCGGCATCGTCAACGGCACGACGAACTTCATCCTCGACCGGATGGACTCCTCCGGCGCCGGATACGGGGAGGCCCTGGACGAGGCGACCGCGCTGGGCTACGCCGAGGCCGACCCGACCGCCGACGTCGAGGGCTTCGACGCGGCCGCCAAGGCCGCCATCCTCGCCGGCATCGCCTTCCACACCCGGGTCCGCCTGGACGACGTACACCGCGAGGGCCTCACCGAGATCTCCGCCGCCGACATCGCCTCCGCGAAACGCATGGGCTGCACGGTCAAGCTGCTGGCCATCTGCGAACGGGCCGCCGACGGCCGGTCCGTCACGGCGCGCGTGCATCCGGCGATGATCCCGCTGAGCCATCCGCTGGCCAACGTGCGTGAGGCGTACAACGCCGTCTTCGTCGAGTCGGAGGCGGCGGGTCAGCTGATGTTCTACGGGCCCGGCGCGGGCGGCGCGCCCACGGCCTCCGCCGTGCTGGGCGACCTGGTGGCCGCCTGTCGCAACAAGCTCAACGGGGCGAAGGGGCCCGGCGAATCGGCCTACGCGCAGCTGCCGGTCTCACCGATGGGCGAGGTCGTCACGCGCTATCACATCAGCCTCGACGTGGCCGACAAGCCCGGCGTCCTCGCCCAGGTCGCCACCACGTTCGCGGAGCACGGCGTCTCGATCGACACCGTGCGCCAGCAGGGCAAGGACGGCGACGCCTGGCTCGTCGTCGTCACCCACAGCGCGCCCGACGCGGCGCTGAGCTCGACCGTCGAGGCCCTGCGCGGCCTCGACACCGTGCGCGGCGTCGCCAGCATCATGCGGGTCGAGGGCGAATGAACGGGACCCGTGCACAGGGGAATCGAGGACAGTGACCACCATGGAAACCGCAGCACCCGCCACCTCCCGACAGTGGCGCGGCATCATCGAGGAGTACCGCGACCGGCTGCCCGTCGGTCCGGAGACAGCTCCCGTCACCCTCCGCGAGGGCGGCACGCCGCTCGTGCCGGCGCAACTCCTCTCCGAACTCACGGGCTGCGACGTCCACTTGAAGGTCGAGGGCGCCAACCCGACCGGTTCCTTCAAGGACCGCGGCATGACGATGGCGATCACGCGGGCCAAGGAGGAGGGCGCGCAGGCCGTCATCTGCGCCTCCACGGGGAACACTTCGGCCTCGGCGGCCGCGTATGCCGTGCGTGCGGGGATGGTCTGCGCCGTCCTCGTCCCGCAGGGGAAGATCGCTCTGGGCAAGATGGGCCAGGCGCTGGTGCACGGCGCCAAGATCCTTCAGGTGGACGGGAATTTCGACGACTGTCTCACTCTCGCCCGCGGCTTGTCGGAGAAGTACCCCGTGGCGCTCGTCAATTCGGTCAATCCCGACCGCATCGAGGGTCAGAAGACCGCCGCGTTCGAGATCGTCGACATGCTCGGCGACGCCCCCGACGTCCACGTCCTGCCCGTGGGCAACGCGGGCAACATCACTGCGTACTGGCGGGGTTACAGCGAATACCTCGCGGACGGTCCCGCGACGCGCGCACCGCGCATGTGGGGCTTCCAGGCATCCGGCGCCGCTCCCATCGTGCGCGGCGAGCCGGTGAAGGACCCGAGCACGATCGCCACCGCGATCCGGATCGGCAACCCGGCGTCCTGGGAGTTCGCGGAGCGGGCACGGGACGAGTCGGGCGGCTTCATCGATTCCGTGACCGACCGTCAGATCCTGCGCGCCTACAAGCTGTTGTCCTCGCGCGAGGGCGTCTTCGTCGAGCCGGCCTCCTCCGCGTCCGTCGCCGGGCTGCTCCAGGCCGCCGAGCAGGGCAAGCTGGAACCGGGGCAGCGCGTGGTGTGCACGGTCACCGGCAACGGCCTCAAGGACCCCGACTGGGCGGTTGCGGGCGCACCCCGGCCGGTGACGGTGCCGATCGACGCGGACGCGGCGGCGGAACGCCTGGGCCTGGCCTGACGGTTCACCCGTGCCGGTGACGGGAAGTCATCCGGTGACACCGGCGTCGCCGGTGCGTGAGCTCGCCGAAGCGGGGCGGGGGCGGAACGGAAGCAGGACGGGACGGAGAGCGGGAGCGGAAGCGGTTTCCGGTGCGGAGACCAGCGGCGAGGGAGCGCGCAACAGCTTGCGACACGCATCGTGCGCCTCCTGTGCGCCCTGTGTCGCCACTGAACCTTCCTTCGATAAGCTTGCGTTCATCCCTCCCCCCTACGTACTCCGGGGGCCTTCCCGCGTCCCGTCAGGGAGGCCCCGCACGGTCCGCCGGGCCCTGGAGGCACAGGGTCCGTGACCATTCCGGCGTCACCGCCGCGGTCCATGGGAAATCGCGTCAACAATCCAAGGAGAGTCATCGGGAGATGGCCGGTCCCGCGTTCCGCGCCGCAGCTGTCCGCGTGCGCGTTCCCGCCACCAGCGCCAACCTCGGCCCCGGCTACGACGCCCTGGGCCTCGCGCTGGGCCTCTACGACGACGTCGTCGTCCGTGTCGCCGACTCCGGGCTGCACGTCGACATCGCGGGGGAGGGCGCGGAGACGCTGCCGCGCGACGAGGACCATCTGCTCGTACGCTCCCTGCGCACCGCGTTCGACCTGCTCGGCGGCCAGCCGCGAGGCCTGGAGGTCGTCTGCGCCAACCGCATCCCGCACGGGCGGGGCCTCGGCTCGTCCTCCGCGGCCATCTGCGCCGGCATCGTCGCCGCACGCGCGGTCACCACGGGCGGTGAGGCCAAGCTTCACGACGCGGCGATGCTGGAGCTGGCCACCGAGATCGAGGGCCACCCGGACAACGTCGCGGCCTGTCTGCTGGGCGGCTTCACGCTTGCCTGGATGGACGCCGGCGCCGCGCGCGCGATCCGGATGGAGCCCGCGGAGTCCGTCGTGCCGGTGGTCTTCGTACCGGCGAATCCGGTGCTGACGGAGACGGCGCGAGGGCTGTTGCCCCGTCATGTCCCGCACGTGGACGCGGCGTTCAACACCGGGCGTGCCGCCCTGCTCGTGGAGGCGCTGACCAGGCGTCCCGATCTGCTGCTGCCGGCGACGGAGGACCGGCTGCACCAGGAGTACCGCGCACCGGCGATGACGGAGAGCGTGGAACTGATGAACCGGCTGCGGGCGGACGGCGTCCCAGCTGTTGTCTCGGGTGCGGGCCCCACGGTGCTCGCACTGCCCGAGGGCCACGGAGCCGCCGACAAGGTGGCACAGCTCGCGGGCGAGCAGTGGACGGCGAACAGGCTGAGCCTCGACTCCGCGGGAGCAAGCGTCCTGCCGCTGAAGGCGGACGGCGGCGACCGCGGCGCATCTCAGTGACGGTGTACGCCCGGCGGAGCAGGAGGAAGGCCTTGGAGCGGCCGACGATCCAGGAGAGGGGGAATGTTTGTTGGGCCCGGTAGTGTTAACCTCAAGTCAGTGCTCGCAGTCTCGTGATCCACACGTGAAACTCTGTGCTGGTCCGTAGAATGCAGTGCTTGAGCGATCCCCCAGGGCACAGGCCCAGGATCGCCTCTTCCTCCAGGAGCCTCCCACGCTGCTTCGCTTTGCGGTGCAGTCCCGAGCACGCTCCGGAGTCGACGTGCAGGACGCACATTCACCTTGTACGTCGAACCATGAATTGATCTCCCCGCCACACATTCAGGCGGGAACCACCGTTTCGGCCAGGTCCGCGCGCACAGGAACCTCGCCGGACAGCACGACCGGTCGCCGAGCCTGACAGGCCGACGTCCGCTCCAGGGAAGGACCCTTTGTGAGCGACACCACCGATCTGATGGGCGTGAACGCCGCTCCCCCTGAGTCCGAAGGCTCGGGTGGCACCTCCTCCGGGAGGGCCCCTGCGGAGAAGGGCGACGCGCCTGCCACGGACGCTTCTGCCGCGCCTGCTACTGGTGCCGCGCCGAAGCGTCGCCGCTCCGGCACCGGACTCGAGGGCATGGTGCTCGCGGAGCTTCAGCAAGTCGCCTCCGGTCTCGGCATCAAGGGCACCGGGCGCATGCGCAAGAGCCAGCTGATCGAAACCATCAAGGAGCGGCAGGCGGGCGGAGGTTCCGGCGCCGACGCGCCGGCCGCCCGCGGCAGGGACGAGGACGCCGGGGAGGGCGAGGACCAGTCCGCCGCCAGGCCCAAGCGCCGTACCACCTCCCGTGCGCGCACGGGAGAGAGCGGCGCGGAGGGCCAGCAGGACTCCGGCCAGATCGACATTCCCGGGCAGCCCGCGAACGAGGAGACGCCCGCGGGTGACCGCCGGGGCCGCCGCGAGGGCGGCAGCAAGGCGGAGGCCTCCGCGGACACCGCCGAGGGGAAGTCGGACGGCCGCGGCGACGGTGGCCAGCAGAGCAAGGGCGACGGCGGCGGCCGCGGCGACCGCAACGACGGCCGCGGCGACGGCGGTGGCCGTCAGCAGCAGGACCGGCCCTCCAAGCGCGACCGTCAGCGTGGCCGCGGCAAGGGCGGTGACGGCGGCGGCCAGAACCAGAACCAGGGCGCCGGCCAGAACCAGGGCCAGAACCAGGGCCAGGGCCCGGGTGGCGGCGGTCGCCGTGACGACGACGACTTCGACGGCGGCCGTCGTGGTCGTCGGGGTCGTTATCGGGATCGTCGTGGGCGTCGTGGTGGGCGTGAGGATGCCGAGCCGCAGGTCGCCGAGGATGATGTGCTGATTCCGGTGGCCGGGATTCTGGACATTCTCGACAACTATGCGTTCGTGCGGACGTCGGGGTATCTGCCGGGTCCGAATGATGTGTATGTGTCGCTGGCGCAGGTCCGTAAGAACGGGCTGCGCAAGGGGGATCACGTCACGGGTGCGGTGCGGCAGCCGCGTGAGGGGGAGCGGCGGGAGAAGTTCAACGCTCTGGTGCGGCTGGATTCGGTCAACGGTGCGTCGCCGGAGGGTGGCAGGTCGCGGGCGGAGTTCAACAAGCTGACGCCGTTGTATCCGCAGGAGCGGCTGCGGCTGGAGACGGAGCCGAATCAGCTCACCTCGCGGATCATCGATCTGGTCTCGCCGATCGGCAAGGGGCAGCGCGGTTTGATCGTGGCGCCGCCGAAGGCGGGCAAGACGATGGTGCTGCAGTCGATCGCGAATTCGATCACGGTGAACAATCCGGAGTGCCATCTGATGGTGGTGCTGGTCGATGAGCGGCCGGAAGAGGTCACCGACATGCAGCGGTCGGTGAAGGGTGAGGTGATCTCCTCGACCTTCGACCGTCCCGCGGAGGATCACACCACGATCGCGGAGCTGGCGATCGAGCGGGCCAAGCGGCTGGTGGAGCTGGGTCACGATGTGGTGGTGCTGCTGGACAACATCACGCGTCTGGGCCGGGCCTACAACCTCTCCGCTCCCGCCTCGGGCCGGATCCTGTCCGGTGGTGTGGATTCCACGGCGCTGTATCCGCCGAAGAAGTTCTTCGGTGCGGCGCGCAACATCGAGGACGGCGGGTCGCTGACGATCCTGGCCGCCGCTTTGGTGGAGACCGGTTCGCGCATGGACGAGGTGATCTTCGAGGAGTTCAAGGGCACCGGCAACATGGAGCTGAAGCTGGACCGGAAGCTCTCGGAGAAGCGGATCTTCCCCGCCGTGGACGTGGACGCCTCCGGCACCCGCAAGGAGGAGATCCTCATGGCGGGCGACGAGCTCCAGATCATCTGGAAGCTGCGCCGGGTACTGCACGCCCTGGACCAGCAGCAGGCCATCGAACTCCTCCTGGACAAGATGAAGCAGACCAAGTCCAACACCGAGTTCCTGCTCCAGATCCAGAAGACCACCCCCACCCCCGGCAACGGCGGCGACTGACCGGGAGTACGTACGGGCCGCGCCGGCCCGGCAGCGAGGACCGCTCCGCAACTTGTGGTGGGGCGGTCCTCGCTCTGTGTGACGGAGGCTGAGAGCTTGGCCACAGCTGCCGTCCGGGCCCCGGGTGTCTCCGCGGAACGCCCGGAGACGCATCCGTCCAGGTCGGTGGCGCGAAGCTTCCTTTTCCCGGCCGGCCCGGCGCATGCCGAGGCGCTGTCCACAGGCGGGGCGCGGTTGTCACGCCGTGTGCAACCCTGCCGGAGGTGTCACAAACGGGTGCGCATGCCGTGCCCGTACTGAGACGGACGGGAAAGCCGCACGGCAGGACTGAGGTAAGCGACGATGGCGGACGAGAGCACCGGCGGGCCTGCTCCGAACACTGGCCGCTCCGGGGGTCCGATGAGTGCCGGCGGGCGGCGTCGCAAGCCGCACACACGACGTCGGAAGGTCCTGAAGGCGGCCGCCTGGACCGCGGCGGCGGCTGTCGTCCTCGGCGGCACCGGCATCGGCTTCGCCTACTTCAAGCTCAACGGCAACATCTCCGGCGTGGACATCGACGCCAAGCTCGGCGAACACCGGCCGGGTGACGTCCCGAACGGCTCGATGGACATCCTCGTCCTGGGCTCCGACACCCGTTCCGGTGCCAACGCCGAGTACGGCGGTGGGCAGTCGGGTGCCCGCTCCGACACCGCGATGGTCGTGCACATCAACAAGAAGCACGACAAGGCGAGCGTCGTCTCGATACCGCGCGACACCATCGTCGAGCGCCCGGGCTGTGTGAAGGGCGACGGCAGCGGGACCGCACCCCCGCAGAGAGCGATGTTCAACTCCGCGTACGAGGTCGGCGGCCCGGCGTGCGCGGTCAAGACCGTGGAGTCGATGTCCGGCGTACGCATGGACCACTACGTGGAGGTCGACTTCTCCGGTTTCAAGAAGCTGATCAACAACCTCGGCGGCGTCGAGGTCACCACCAAGAAGCCGATCAGCGACCCCGACAGCCACCTCGACCTGGAGCCCGGCACCCACAAGCTCGGCGGGGAGCAGTCCCTCGGCCTCGTCCGCACGCGCCACGGGGTCGGCGACGGCAGCGACCTGGGCCGCATCCAGCTCCAGCAGGCGTTCCTGAAGGCGCTCAGGGACCAGGTCGACAGCGTCGGCGTGTTCAGCAGCCCGAAGAAGCTGTACGGCCTGGCCGACAGTGCCACCTCCGCCGTCACCACCGATTCCGGACTGGACTCGGTCGGTGACCTGGCCGGGCTGTCCCGCATGCTCAAGGGGATCAAGTCCGACGACATCCAGATGTCGACGCTGCCGGTGACGTACGACCCCGAGGACCCCAACCGCGTGGTGCCGCTCGAGTCGAAGGCAGCCAAGATGTGGTCCGCGATCAAGCGGGACGCCGCCGTACCGGAGTCCGCGCGGAAGGGCTCGGCGAGCGAGTCCGGCGACGCCGCACGCGTGGTCGGCTGAGGCCCTCCCGCGGGCCGCGCACGGGAATATCCGGCGCCCGCCCCCGGTTTTGGGAGGTACGGCCAGTGATGGCAGACTGGACCGTCGGCCCCGGTTCACGGTGGACAAGCCCGTCCTCCGACCCGGTGCCCTCCAGGAAATAGGAGACACCTTGAAGCGCGACATTCACCCCGAGTACGTAGAGACCCAGGTGAGCTGCACCTGCGGCAACTCCTTCACGACTCGCAGCACCGTGAGCGGCGGCATCGTCCGTGCCGACATCTGCTCCGCGTGCCACCCGTTCTACACCGGCAAGCAGAAGATCCTCGACACCGGTGGCCGCGTGGCCCGGTTCGAGGCCCGCTTCGGCAAGAGCTCCGGTTCCGCAAAGAAGTAGCACCACCCGAGCGCCGGTCTCCTCGGCACGCCCCGCGGGCGTGAGGGGCCGGCGCTCTTTCGCGCTGCCTGGCACTTCCTTCTTCACGTAAAGGGACAAACGATGTTCGAGGCGGTCGAGGAACTCATCGGCGAGTACTCCGAGTTGGAGAAGCAGCTCGCCGATCCCGCGATCCACGCCGACCAGGCGCGCGCCCGCAAGCTCAACAAGCGGTACGCGGAACTCTCGCCGGTGATCGCCACGTACCGCTCCTGGAAGCAGACCGGGGAGGACATCACCACCGCACGCGAACTCGCCGCGGAAGACCCGGACTTCGCTGCCGAGGGGAAAGAACTCGAGGCCCGCCACGAGGAGTTGACGGAGAAGCTGCGGCTGCTGCTCGTGCCGCGCGACCCCAGCGACGACAAGGACGTCATCCTCGAGATCAAGGCGGGGGAGGGCGGTGACGAGTCCGCGCTCTTCGCCGGCGACCTTCTGCGGATGTATCTGCGCTACGCGGAACGCGTCGGCTGGAAGACCGAGCTGATCCAGTCCACCGAGTCGGACCTCGGCGGCTACAAGGACGTGCAGGTCGCCGTCAAGACCAAGGGCGGCGGTGGTGCGACGGAGCCCGGCCAGGGCGTGTGGGCGCGGCTGAAGTACGAGGGCGGGGTGCACCGCGTGCAGCGCGTGCCCGCGACCGAGTCGCAGGGCCGCATCCACACCTCGGCCGCCGGCGTCCTCGTGCTGCCCGAAGCGGAGGACGTCGACGTCGAGATCAACGCGAACGATCTGCGGATCGACGTCTACCGCTCCTCCGGGCCCGGCGGGCAGTCCGTCAACACCACCGACTCCGCGGTGCGCATCACCCACGAGCCGACCGGCATCGTCGTCTCCTGCCAGAACGAGAAGAGCCAGCTGCAGAACAAGGAGCAGGCACTGCGCATCCTGCGCGCCCGGCTGCTGGCCGCCGCACAGGAGGAGGCCGACCAGGAGGCATCGGACGCCCGCCGCAGCCAGGTGCGTACGGTGGACAGGTCGGAGCGGGTACGGACGTACAACTTCCCGGAGAACCGGATCTCCGACCACCGGGTCGGCTTCAAGGCCTACAACCTCGACCAGGTTCTCGACGGCGACCTTGACGCGGTGATCCAGGCGTGCGTCGACGCCGACTCCGCGGCCAAGCTGGCCGCGGCCCATTAAGCGCGCGTACGGACGGTTGGTACGGAAGAGAAGATGCTTCATTCGTCCGGGGGGCGGCCCCCGAACCCACGCGGTCTGCTGATCGCCGAGGTGGCACAGGCGACCCAGCGGCTCGCCGACGCCGGGGTGCCCTCGCCGCGGTTCGACGCCGAGGAGCTGGCCGCGTACGTGCACGGCGTCAAGCGCGGCGAACTCCACCTCGTCCCGGATTCCGACTTCGACGCGCGCTACTGGGAGGCCGTCTCACGCCGCGAGGCCCGCGAGCCGCTGCAGCACATCACCGGCCGTGCGTTCTTCCGGTACCTCGAACTTCAGGTCGGGCCGGGGGTGTTCGTGCCCCGCCCCGAGACCGAGTCCGTTGCCGGCTGGGCGATAGAGGCGGTACGGGCGATGGACGTGGCCGAGCCGCTCATCGTCGACCTGTGCACCGGCTCCGGAGCCATCGCGCTCGCGCTCGCACAGGAAGTGCCGCGCTCCCGGGTGCACGCCGTCGAACTGGACGAGGGCGCCTACGGCTGGGCCGCGAAGAACGTGGAGGGAAGCCGCGTCACGCTGCACCACGGCGACGCGCTGACGGCGCTCCCCGAACTCGACGGCCAGGTCGACCTGGTGGTCTCCAACCCGCCCTACATCCCGCTCACCGAATGGGAGTATGTGGCACCCGAAGCCCGCGACCACGACCCGCAACTGGCGTTGTTCTCCGGGGAGGACGGGCTGAGCACGATCCGCGGTCTGGAGCGCACGGCACACCGGCTGCTGCGCCCCGGCGGCCTCGTCGTCGTCGAGCATGCCGACACCCAGGGCGGTCAAGTCCCGTGGATCTTCACCGAGGACCGCGGCTGGGCCGACGCGGCGGACCACCCCGACCTCAACAACAGGCCCCGATTCGCCACAGCCCGCAGGGAGGTGCCGTGATGGCACGGCGTTATGACTGCTCCGACGTCACCGACCGCAAGACCGGCCTGCGCGAGGCCGCCTCGGCGGTGCGCCGCGGTGAACTCGTCGTGCTCCCCACGGACACGGTGTACGGCATCGGCGCCGACGCCTTCAGCCCCGACGCCGTCGGTGACCTGCTGGAGGCCAAGGGGCGTGGCAGGAACATGCCTTCGCCGGTGCTCGTCGGGTCCCCGAACACGCTGCACGGGCTCGTCACCGACTTCTCCGAGGCCGCCTGGGAGCTGGTCGACGCCTTCTGGCCGGGCGCGCTCACGCTCGTCGCCAGGCACCAGCCGTCGCTCACGTGGGACCTGGGCGACGCCCGCGGCACCGTGGCCGTACGGATGCCCCTGCACCCCGTCGCCATCGACCTGCTCAAGGAGTTCGGGCCGATGGCCGTCTCCTCGGCGAACCTCACGGGTCACCCCGCGCCGCAGGACTGCGACGCGGCGCAGGAGATGCTCGGCGACTCCGTGGCCGTCTACCTCGACGGCGGTCCGACACCCGACTCCGTGCCGTCCTCGATCGTCGACGTCACCGGCAGGACGCCGGTGCTGCTGCGCACGGGCGCGGTGAGCGCCGAGGAGCTGCGCAAGGTCGTACCCGACCTGGAGGTGGCCCCATGAGCGGGAGGAGGGCCGCAGCGGGTCCCGTCCCCTCCGGTGCGCCTCACCCTCCGGGGCCCGCCTCCCCGGCCGCCTCCTGCACGGCCGGCGCTCCCGGCCGGCCCGGGAGCAGAGTCCGGAGGAAGCGTCCCGCGGACGGGCGGGCCGGGAGATGCCTGCAGTGAACACCCCGCACGGGCGTGGCACCGCGGAACCCGGCGGCATAAGCGGCGCAGGCTCCGCATGGGGCGCGGGCCCGGCCTCCGGCACGGGGCGCGCCGGTGCCTTCCGCATCCTCCACGTCTCCACCGGCAACGTCTGCCGCTCGCCCCTGACCGAGCGGCTGACCCGGCATGCCATCGAGGAGCGGCTCGGGGACGGCCGGAGCGGGGGCATCCTCGTGGAGAGCGCCGGCACGTGGGGGCACGAGGGCGCACCGATGGAGGATCACGCGGCCGAGGTGCTGCTGGAGCACGGTGCGGACCCCGAGGGATTCCGCGGCCGCGAGCTGCTGGACGAGCACGTGATCCGCGCGGACCTCGTGCTCACCGCGACCCGCGATCACCGCGCACAGGTGGTCTCGATGGGGCATTCGGCCGGGCTGCGTACGTTCACGCTGAAGGAGTTCACGCGGCTCGTACGGGCCATAGACGCGGCGACGCTGCCCGACCCCCGCTCCGCCGAGGGCGTCGTCGAGCGTGCCTACGCCCTGGTGCAGGCCGCGGCGGCCCTGCGTGGCTGGCTGCTGGCGCCCAGCCCGGAGGCGGACGAGATCCATGATCCCTACGGTGCCCCCATCCCGTACTTCCGCTCGGTGGGCGACGAGATCAGCAAGGCCCTGGACCCGGTCGTCACAGCTCTGACGGGCGTTCCCGCCCGGTAGGGGCCCTGTTGTCCGCATACGTGGAACCGCCGGTCCCGCGCAGGTGTCCTATGGTGTGGGGCCAAGGAACAGCGAAACCCCTGGGGAACCCGTGCGTGAATATCTGCTGACGCTCTGTGTCGCGGCAGCGGTCACCTATCTGCTGACCGGGCCGGTGCGGAAGTTCGCCATCGCGGCGAAGGCGATGCCGCAGATCAGGGCGCGCGACGTGCACCGCGAGCCGACGCCCCGTCTCGGCGGCATCGCGATGTTCGGCGGCCTGTGCGCGGGGCTCCTGGTCGCCTCCCAACTCACCAACATCGGCGAGCTGTTCATCCTTTCCGACGAGCCGCGCGCGCTGCTCTCCGGCGCCGGCCTGATCTGGCTGCTGGGCGTCCTGGACGACAAGTGGGGCGTCGACGCGCTGGTCAAGCTGGGCGGCCAGATGATCGCCGCGGGCGTCATGGTCCTTCAGGGGCTCACGATCCTGTGGCTGCCGGTTCCGGGTGTGGGAAATGTCGCGCTGACCCAGCTCCAGGGCACGCTGCTGACGGTCGCGCTCGTCGTGATCACCATCAACGCCGTGAACTTCGTGGACGGCCTGGACGGTCTGGCCTCGGGCATGGTCACCATCGCCGCCGCGGCGTTCTTCATGTACGCCTACCGGATCTGGTACGGCTACGGCGTCGAGGCGGCGGCGCCGGCCACGCTCTTCGCCGTCCTCCTGATGGGCATGTGCCTGGGCTTCCTGCCGCACAACATGCACCCGGCGCGCATCTTCATGGGCGATTCGGGATCGATGCTGATCGGTCTCGTGCTGGCCGCGGGCGCGGTCTCGATCACCGGCCAGGTCGACCCGGACCTCATGGTCCAGCACACCGGCTCCGAACGGTCCGCGGTGCACACGATGGTGCCGCTGTACATGCCGCTGCTGCTGCCGTTGACGATCATCGCGATCCCCGTCGCCGACCTTGTGCTGGCGATCGTCCGCCGGACCTGGCGCGGGGAATCGCCGTTCGCGGCGGACAAGGGGCATCTGCACCACCGGCTGCTGGAGATCGGGCACTCGCACAGCCGCGCGGTCCTGATCATGTACTTCTGGTCGGCGCTGATCGCCTTCGGGGCGGTCGCGTTCTCGGTGCAGTCCGCCAGCCTCGGGATCGTGCTCGCGATCGTCCTGCTGAGCGCTGTGGGCCTCGTGGTGCTGCTGCTGCCGCGCTTCACGCCGCAAGTGCCGCGGTGGGCGTACGCGTTCGTGCCGCCGCGCTACCGGCGTGAGGCGGAGAGCGCGGACGAGATCGATGACGGATCGAACGCTTCGCCCGATTCACCGGCTTTGGGTGATATCGAGAGGAATGTCAAATTCACCGCGGGTAGCGGAAATTCGGCCGAGGTGGCGGAGAAGGAGAAAACCGAAAAGGCCGAAGACGCACCTCAGCCCGCATTCGCGGGGCTCAACGGGGCCACCGCGATCGGCCGCAACGGTCAGCGGAGCGCCCGGAGTTCGGGGTCCGCGTGTGACGGCGAGCACACCAAGTAGGTAAAGACCTCATCAAATAGTTTGTGATAGCGTTCACGAAACCCGGTGATGGGGCCGAAGGACCGCAATGCGACGGTCCTTGGCGCGGTATCCGCACCTCCTCGCCGGGGAGACGGTCGTCCCCGACGACAGACGCCCCCGATCTTCCGGAGCAACTCCCATGCAGTCGAACGACGCCCGCATGCTCCTGCAGTGCGCCGTCCCGACCGCCCTCGCAGGTGCCGTGGCCGCGGTCGTGAGCAGCGTGCTCGCGGGTGGCAAGGGCGTGATCGGTGCGGTGGCCGGTGCCGCCGTGGTGATCCTTTTCATGGGGATCGGCCTCGGCGTGCTCCAGCACATCGCGAAGTCACTGCCGCACCTCTTCCAGGCGATGGGTCTGCTGCTCTACACGACGCAGATCCTCCTCCTCGGTGTGGTGTTGATGGCGTTCAAGGACACGACGCTCTTCGACACCAAGGCGTTCGGCTTCTCGCTGCTGGCCACCTCCCTGGTGTGGGTCGCCGCGCAGGCGCGGGCGCACATGAAGGCCAAGATCCTTTATGCGGAGCCCGAACCGTCCGGTGGTGACACGAAGACCGCGCCGACCGGCGTGAATTCGTGATCCGCGGTGGGTGTAGGGCCGGGATAAGCAACCGCTTCGGCAACTGCTATCGTCCCGTCCCAGCTGCGGTGCAGCAGGCGCAGGCGGCCGAGTCCTCCCGTTCCCGGGAACGGAATGGGCGGTCCCGCCCGGTGACCGGTCGCCGCCCCCATATTCGTCAGAACAGTCCAGTGCCGCTCCGTGGCCGTGCGCCGCGCCGACACATCGAGGTAGCCGTATCCATGCGCCATGCAGAAGGAGCTCGCGGTGAGTGCTGACCAGATGCTCGCCTTCGAGACCGATTGCCACCTCTTCGGTGGATGTGGCTTCAATGAAGTCTCGCCGGGCCTGCACTCCTTCGTGTTCAAACCGATCGCCACAGTCGGCGGCGTCGACATCAACAAGACCATGCTGCTGGCGGTGTTGGGCACCATCGCGATCCTCTGGTTCTTCTGGGCCGCGTTCAGCAAGCCGAAGATCGTGCCGGGCAAGCTCCAGATGATCGGCGAGGCCGGATACGACTTCATCCGCCGCGGCATCGTCTACGAGACCATCGGCAAGAAGGAGGGCGAGAAGTACGTCCCCCTCATGGTCGCCCTGTTCTTCTTCGTCTGGGTGATGAACCTCTGGTCGGTCATCCCCCTCGCCCAGTTCCCGGTGACGTCGATCATCTCCTACCCCATGGGTCTGGCTCTGATCGTCTACATCCTGTGGGTCTCGCTGACCTTCAAGCGGCACGGCGTGGTCGGCGCGTTCAAGAACTTCACCGGCTACGACAAGTCTCTCGGCCCGGTGCTCCCGATGAGCATGACCATCGAGTTCTTCTCGAACCTGCTCGTGCGTCCCTTCACGCACGCGGTCCGGCTCTTCGCCAACATGTTCGCCGGCCACCTGCTGATCGTGATGTTCACGATCGCCACCTGGTACATGCTCAACGGCATCGGGATCGCCTACGCGGGCGTCTCGTTCTTGATGACCATCGCGATGACGGCCTTCGAGCTGTTCATCCAGGCCGTCCAGGCGTACGTCTTCGTCCTCCTGGCGTGCAGCTACATCCAGGGTGCGCTCGCCGAGAGTCACTGAGAACCCCTGCTCGTACACGACCACTTGGTTGTCCGGTGGCCAACCCCCACCGGTCCGTGAAACAGAAGGAAGAAACGGCATGTCCGCTCTCCAGAACCTCGCTGCTGTCAGCGGCTCCCTCGGCTCCGTCGGTTACGGCCTCGCCGCCATCGGCCCGGGCATCGGCGTCGGCATCGTCTTCGGAAACGGCACCCAGGCGCTCGCCCGTCAGCCCGAAGCCGCTGGTCTGATCCGTCAGAACCAGATCCTCGGTTTCGCCTTCTGTGAGGCGCTGGCCCTGATCGGCATCGTCATGCCGTTCGTCTACGGTCCGTGATCGTCGCTCACTGACCGAATCACTCGTCGAAAGGCACTGATGTGATCGCCCTGGTAAACATGGCGGCCGAGAAGCAGAACCCTCTCGTCCCGCCGCTCCCAGAGCTCGTCATCGGCCTGGTCGCATTCGCCATCGTCTTCTTCTTCCTCTGGAAGAAGCTCCTCCCGAACATCAACAAGGTTCTGGAAGAGCGTCGCGAGGCCATCGAGGGCGGTATCGAGCAGGCCGAGACGGCCCAGCAAGAAGCTGCCGAGGTCCTCAAGCAGTACAAGGACCAGCTCGCCGAGGCCCGGCACGAGGCCGCCCGGCTGCGCTCCGAAGCGCAGGAGCAGGGCGCCACCCTCATCGCGGAGATGCGTGCGGAGGGCCAGCGCCAGCGCGAGGAGATCATCGCGGCCGGCCACGCCCAGATCGAGGCCGACCGCAAGCAGGCCGCGCTGGCACTGCGTCAGGACGTGGGCAAGCTCGCCACGGACCTGGCCGGCAAGCTCGTCGGGGAGTCCCTCGAGGAGCACGCCCGCCAGAGCCGGACGATCGACCGCTTCCTCGACGACCTCGAGGAGAAGGCCGAGGCCGCCCGATGAACGGCGCGAGCCGTGACGCACAGGCCGCCGCGCGCGAGAGCCTGACGGCGCTGACCGACAACACGTCGGTCGACGCCACGCAGCTCGCCGACGAGCTGGCCGCCGTGACTGGGCTGCTCGACCGCGAGGTCAGGCTGCGACGGGTCCTCGCGGACCCGTCGCGCGGCGGGGAGCAGAAGGCCGAGCTGGTCAGGACCGTGCTCGGCGACCGGGTCGGCGGCTCGACCGTCGACCTGGTCTCCGGCATGGTGCGCTCCCGCTGGTCCGCGCCCCGCGACCTGGTCGACGCGACCGAGGAGCTGGCGGACTCCGCCGACCTCGTCGCGGCCGAGCGGGCCGGTTCGCTGGAGGAGACCGAGGACGAGCTGTTCCGCTTCTCCCGCACCGTCGCCTCCGCGCCCGACCTGCGGGCGGCGCTGGCCAACCCCAGCGCCGACCCCGAGGCGAAGGCGCGGCTGGTGCACACGCTGCTCGGCGGCAAGGTGCGGCCCGCCACGGAGCGCCTGGTGACGCGTCTTGTGAGCCAGCCCCGTGGACGTAGCCTTGAAGCGGGCCTCGAGGCCCTCTCCAAGCTGGCCGCGGAGCGCCGGGACCGCTCGGTGGCGATCGTCACCTCGGCGGTGCCGCTCAGCGACCAGCAGAAGGAACGTCTCGGATCGGTGCTCGCGCGGCTCTACGGACGCCGGATGCACCTGAACCTCGACGTGGACCCGGAGGTCCTCGGCGGCATCACGGTGCGCATCGGAGACGAGGTCATCAACGGCTCCATCGCGGACCGCCTCAGCGAGGCGGAGCGCCGTATGGCCGGCTGACGGCCGGCGCACAGCACGGGGCGGCAAGGCAGTCCGGCACAGGTGGCCGGCGCGCAGCCGCAGACACCAACTCAACAGCATCACTTAGCGGCCCGAGTTGGGCCGTAGAAGATCGATACGGTCCCAACAAGGAGAGCAGGGAACCCAGATGGCGGAGCTCACGATCCGGCCGGATGAGATCCGGGACGCGCTGGAGAATTTCGTCCAGTCGTACGAGCCGGACGCGGCCTCGCGCGAAGAGGTCGGGACGGTCAGCGTTGCCGGTGACGGCATCGCGAAGGTCGAGGGGCTGCCCTCGGCCATGGCGAACGAGCTGCTGAAGTTCGAGGACGGCACCCTCGGCCTGGCCCTCAACCTCGAGGAGCGCGAGGTCGGCGCGGTGGTCCTCGGTGAGTTCAGCGGCATCGAGGAGGGCCAGCAGGTGCGACGCACCGGCGAGGTCCTGTCGGCTCCGGTCGGCGACGGCTACCTCGGCCGCGTCGTGGACCCGCTGGGTGCCCCGGTCGACGGCCTCGGTGAGATCGAGTCCGAGGGCCGCCGCGCCCTCGAGCTCCAGGCCCCCTCGGTCATGCAGCGCAAGTCGGTCCACGAGCCGATGGAGACGGGCTACAAGGCCGTCGACACCATGACCCCCATCGGCCGTGGCCAGCGTCAGCTGGTCATCGGCGACCGCCAGACGGGCAAGACCGCGCTGTGCGTCGACACGATCATCAACCAGCGCGACAACTGGCGCTCGGGCGACCCGGAGAAGCAGGTCCGCTGTATCTACGTCGCCATCGGCCAGAAGGGCTCCACCATCGCGTCCGTGCGCGGCGCCCTGGAGGAGGCCGGTGCGCTCGAGTACACGACGATCGTGGCGGCCCCGGCCTCCGACCCGGCCGGCTTCAAGTACATCGCCCCGTACACCGGCAGCGCCATCGGCCAGCACTGGATGTACCAGGGCAAGCACGTCCTGGTCATCTTCGACGACCTGACCAAGCAGGCCGACGCCTACCGCGCCGTTTCCCTGCTGCTGCGCCGCCCGCCGGGCCGCGAGGCCTACCCGGGCGACGTCTTCTACCTGCACTCCCGTCTGCTGGAGCGCTGCGCCAAGCTCTCCGACGACATGGGTGCGGGCTCGATGACGGGTCTGCCGATCGTCGAGACGAAGGCGAACGACGTCTCGGCGTTCATTCCGACCAACGTCATCTCCATCACCGACGGCCAGTGCTTCCTGGAGTCCGACCTCTTCAACGCCGGCCAGCGGCCCGCGCTGAACGTCGGTATCTCGGTCTCCCGTGTCGGTGGTTCCGCGCAGCACAAGGCGATCCGGCAGATCACCGGTTCGCTCCGCGTGGACCTCGCCCAGTACCGCGAGCTGGAGGCGTTCGCCGCCTTCGGGTCCGACCTGGACGACGCCTCGAAGGGCGCCCTGGAGCGCGGCAAGCGGATGACCGAGCTGCTCAAGCAGCCGCAGTACAACCCGTTCTCCACGGAGGACCAGGTCGTCTCCATCTGGTCCGGCACCAAGGGCAAGATGGACGACGTGCCCGTCGAGGACATCCGCCGCTTCGAGCGTGAGCTGCTGGAGTACATGCACCGCGAGCACAAGGGGCTGCTGACCAGCATCGTCGAGGGCGGCAAGATGTCCGACGACACGGTCCAGGCCCTCGGTGACGCGGTGGACGCCTTCAAGAAGCAGTTCGAGACCTCGGACGGCAAGCTGCTGGGCGAGGACTGAGCCGTGGGCGCCAAGACCAGGGTCTACAAGCGGCGGATCAAGTCCGTCACGGCGACCAAGAAGATCACCAGGGCGATGGAGATGATCGCCGCGTCGCGCATCATCAAGGCGCAGCGCCGGGTGGCGGCCTCCGAGCCGTACGCCACGGAGCTGACCAACGCCGTGCGCGCGGTCGCCACCGGCTCGAACGTGAAGCACGCTCTCACCACGGAGGTCGAGCGTCCGACCCGGGCTGCGGTGCTGCTCATCGTGAGCGACCGCGGTCTGGCGGGCGGCTACAACTCCAACGCCATCAAGGCGGCCGACCGGCTGACGAACCGGCTGATCGGCGAGGGCAAGGAAGTCGTCAACTACATCGTGGGCACCCGCGGTGTGACGTACTACCGCTTCCGTGAGCGGGCGATCAAGGAATCCTGGAGCGGGTTCACCGACAACCCGACCTACGCGGACGCCAAGGCCGTGGCCGCGCCGCTGATCGAAGCGATCACGGCGGACACGGGCGCGGAGAACGGCGTGGACGAACTCCACATCGTCTACACCGAGTTCGTCTCCATGATGACGCAGACCCCGGTCGACGACCGGATGCTGCCGCTCAGCATGAAGTCGACCGCGGAGGAGTCGGCGGAGGTCATCCAGGACAACATCAAGCGAGGCCCGGAGGTCCGTCCGCTCTTCGACTTCGAGCCGTCGGCGGAGGAGGTGCTCGACGCGCTGCTGCCGCGGTACGTCGAGAGCCGCGTCTACAACGCTCTGTTGCAGGCCGCCGCTTCCAAGCACGCCGCCACGCGCCGTGCGATGAAGTCGGCGACGGACAACGCCGAAGACCTCATCAAGTCGCTGACGCGGCTTGCCAACGCGGCCCGCCAGGCCGACATCACCCAGGAAATCAGCGAGATCGTCGGTGGCGCTAGCGCGCTGGCTGACGCTTCTGCGGGGAGTGACCGCTAACCATGACCACTACTGTTGAGCAGGCCACGGCGGCGGGCCGCGTCGCACGGGTCATCGGCCCGGTCGTCGATGTGGAATTCCCCGTCGACGCGATGCCGGACATCTACAACGCTCTGACCGTCGAGATCTCCGACCCCGCCGAGGCGGGGAAGAAGAAGACCCTCACCCTCGAGGTCGCCCAGCACCTCGGTGAGGGCCTGGTGCGTGCCATCGCGATGGAGCCCACCGACGGCCTCGTCCGCCAGGCCGAGGTCACCGACACCGGCGACGGCATCACCGTCCCCGTCGGCGACGTCACCAAGGGCCGGGTCTTCAACACCCTCGGCAAGATCCTCAACGAGCCGGAGGCCGAGTCCGAGGTCACCGAGCGCTGGCCGATCCACCGCAAGGCCCCCGCCTTCGACCAGCTCGAGTCCAAGACCGAGATGTTCGAGACGGGCCTGAAGGTCGTCGACCTGCTGACCCCGTACGTCAAGGGCGGCAAGATCGGTCTGTTCGGCGGAGCCGGCGTCGGCAAGACCGTCCTCATCCAGGAAATGATCATGCGTGTGGCGAAGCTGCACGAGGGTGTTTCCGTCTTCGCGGGTGTGGGCGAGCGTACGCGTGAGGGCAACGACCTCATCGACGAGATGACTGAGTCGGGCGTCCTCCCGCAGACCGCGCTGGTCTTCGGGCAGATGGACGAGCCGCCGGGCACCCGTCTGCGGGTGGCGCTGGCCGGTCTGACCATGGCGGAGTACTTCCGCGATGTGCAGAACCAGGACGTGCTGTTCTTCATCGACAACATCTTCCGCTTCACGCAGGCCGGTTCCGAGGTCTCCACGCTGCTGGGCCGCATGCCCTCCGCGGTGGGTTACCAGCCGAACCTGGCGGACGAGATGGGTGTGCTCCAGGAGCGCATCACCTCGACCCGTGGTCACTCCATCACCTCGATGCAGGCGATCTACGTGCCCGCGGACGACCTCACGGACCCGGCGCCGGCCACCACGTTCGCGCACCTCGACGCGACGACGGTGCTTTCGCGGCCGATTTCCGAGAAGGGCATCTACCCGGCGGTGGACCCGCTGGACTCGACGTCCCGGATCCTGGACCCCCGCTACATCTCGCAGGAGCACTACGACTGCGCCCAGCGCGTCATCGGGATCCTGCAGAAGTACAAGGACCTCCAGGACATCATCTCGATTCTCGGCATCGACGAGCTTTCCGAAGAGGACAAGCTCACCGTCAGCCGGGCCCGCCGTATCGAGCGCTTCCTGTCGCAGAACACCCACGCGGCGAAGCAGTTCACCGGCCTCGACGGGTCGGACGTGCCGCTGGACGAGTCGATCGCCGCGTTCAACGCGATCGCCGACGGTGACTTCGACCACTACCCGGAGCAGGCGTTCTTCATGTGCGGTGGCCTCGACGACCTGAAGGCCAAGGCCAAGGACCTCGGCGTCTCCTGACGTCCGGGTCCGGCGCGCGGCGGGGCCGGGCCGCGGGGCACAGCCCTTCGGTCCGTCCCCGTCTCCGCACCCCTTATCCTTTTCCTAACCTACGAAGGAGCCACAGTGGCTGAGCTGCACGTCGAGTTGGTCGCCGCGGACCGCAAGGTCTGGTCCGGCGAGGCCAGCCTGGTCGTCGCGCGCACCACGTCCGGCGACATCGGCGTCATGGCGGGCCACCAGCCGCTGCTCGGCGTGCTGGAGCCGGGAGCGGTCACCATCCGCACGACCGGCGAATCCGGCGAAGGCACCCTGACGGCAGCGGTGCACGGCGGCTTCGTCTCCTTCGCGGACGACAAGATGTCGCTGCTGGCGGAGATCGTCGAGCTGTCCGAGGAGATCGACGTCGAACGTGCCGAGCGGGCGCTGGAACGCGCCAAGTCCGAGGGCGACGCCGCCGCCGAGCGGCGTGCCGAGGTCCGCAAGCGCGTGGTGGCGGTCCGCTGAGGAGGCGGCCGACGCCCTGCACGGAGCCGGGCACGACAGGTACGAAGCTCAGCCGCGGGCTGTTCCGGATCACCCCGGAACAGCCCGCGGCTGAGCCAATACAGAGGGGGACGCGGGATCCACGAGATCTCACGGCTCCGAGAGCACCGCGCCACGCGTGGTACGAGAGAGTGCGAGGAGGTCGGTGATGATGGTCCTCGTTCTGTGCCTGGTCGGCGTGGCCGTGCTGCTGGCGCTGGCGGGTCTCTTCGCCTTCGGGCTGCGGCGCCGCCTGCTTCAGCGCTCCGGAGGCACGTTCGACTGCAACCTGCGCTGGAACGCACCGGCGCCGCCCCCCGCGTACGCCGCCGACGACCCGGCGGAAGAAGAGCCTCCGGCCGTGGACGGCAAGGGCTGGGCGTACGGCGTCGCGCGCTACAACGGTGACCAGATCGAGTGGTTCCGGGTCTTCTCCTACGCGCCGCGCCCCCGCCGCTTTCTGGAGCGCAACCGCATCGAGGTGCTGCAGCGGCGGGACCCGGAGGGCGAGGAGGAACTGGCCCTGCTCTCCGACTCCGTGATCCTCGCGTGTTCCCTGCATGGCACCCGGGTCGAGCTGGCCATGAGCGAGGACGCGCTCACGGGGTTCCTTGCGTGGCTGGAGGCGGCACCGCCAGGCCAGCGCGTCAACGTTGCCTGAATCGGAGGTGCTCCCCGGGACGCAGTCCCGGGGAGTGTGAACGTGGCCTGAAGACCCGGGCCTCCGGTCGGGGCTCCCCGCGAGTCCGCCGCCCGACCAGCCCAGGAGCGCGGCCACGAGGACGAGCACCGGCGCAGCCGCCGGCGTCGGGATGAGGACCGACTCGCGGGCGATGCGTGTGCCCGTCCCGTACCGCGAGGCGTACGTGAACAGGTTCTGCGCCGCGGGCAGGGCGGAAGTCGCCCATCGGCGCGCGGCGCCCGCCTCAGCTCCCGGTGAGGCCCGATTCCCGTGCCAGCACCGCCGCCTGTGTGCGGCTGCGCAGCCCCAACTTGCCCAGCAGCCTGCTGACATGGGTCTTCACCGTCGCCTCCGCCAGGCCGAGTCGCCGCGCCGCCTCCGCGTTGGAGAGTCCCTCCCCCAGGCAGAGCAGCACGTCGTGCTCGCGCCGGGTCAGCTCGTCCAGTCCGGGTGGGGTGCCCGGGCCCGTCCTCGGCAGGGGAGGCCGGCCCGCCGCTCCGGGCCGGGCGAACTCCGCGATCAGGCGCCTGGTCACGGCCGGAGCGATCACGCCGTCGCCGCGTGCCACCGTGCGTACGGCGTCGACGACCTGGGAGGCCTCGCTGTCCTTCAGCAGAAAGCCCGACGCACCGGCGCGCAGCGCCCCGAAGACGTACTCGTCCAGGTCGAAGGTGGTAAGCACCAGCACGTCCGCCAGCCGTTCCTCCGTGATGCGCGCGGTGGCGGAGACGCCGTCGAGTCGCGGCATCCGAACGTCCATCAGCACGATGTCCGGGCACAGTTCACGGGCGAGGCGGACGGCCTCCTCGCCGTCACCGGCCTCGGCAGCCACCTCGATGCCGGGAGCATGGCGCAGGATCAGGACGAGTCCTGCCCGCACGGCCAGCTGGTCCTCTGCGACGAGGACGCGGATCGCGGACTGTGCGCCGTCCTCCGCGTTCACGGGAGACTCCCTTCCTCCACGGGCAGTTCCGCCCGCACCTCCCAGATCCTCGTCCCCCCCCGTACGAGGCCTCGGCGGGACCGGCGCTCAGCGCTCCGCCCAGCAGTTCCACGCGTTCGCGCATGCCGATCAGCCCGGCGCCGGAGCCGGGAGCGCGCGGGACCGGCGATGCGTCGGGCCCCTCGCGGCCGCCGCCGAGCACGCCGTGCAGAGGGCTCGTGACACGGACGGTCAGCGGCCCCTGCGCAGGGGCGCGCCTCAGTTCCACGGTGACGGTGCCGGGAGCCGAGTGCTTCAGCGCGTTTGTCACGGACTCCTGCACGACCCGGTACGCGGCCAGTTCGACGGGCGCGGGCAGCGACGCACCGGCCGGTCCGCGCTCGTCGCGCAGCGAGAAGCTGAGCCCCGGGTTGCCCGCTCCCGCACGTGCCCGCTCGACGAGGGCGTCCAGGCCGGCGAGTGTCGGGGAGGCCGCGGGTACCGCCGCGCCGACGGACGCCTCACGCAGCAGCCCGATGAGGCGCCGCATCTCGGCCAGGCCCTGCACGCTGTTCTCGCGGATGACACCGAGCGAGCCGCGGGCCGCCCCGTCGTCCAGGTGCCCGAGAGAGAGGGTGGCCGTGGAGTGGATGGCGATGGCGGAGAGGTGGTTGGCGACGAGGTCGTGCAACTCCCGTGCCATGCGCCCGCGTTCGGCGGTGACCGCCTGGACGCGGTCCATCTCGGCAAGCAGCGCCGTCTGCTCGGCGCGGAGCCGCTCGGCCGCGGCGGCGTTGCGGTGGTCGCGGATGACCACGCCCGACCAGGCGGGCACGACCGTGATGCCCGCGCAGAACACGCCGAGCAGCAGCGTCGCGGGTGTACGGAGGACCGCCATCAGCACCAGCGTCACCGCGACCGACACAGCGACGCTGACGGGGAGCAGCGCACGCGACAGCCGGGGAGGTCCGTACACCACCGCGGCGTAGACGACGTCGGTGAAGACGATCACGGTCGCCAGCAGCGACCCCATGGCGAGATCCGCCGCGAGAGCGGCGACGGCGACCACCAGCGCCCAGGGCTGTGCGGACCTGCGGCCGAGAGCGGCGATGCATACGGCCGCCAGGGGCAGCAGCAGCCATGCGCCGTAACTCCCGCCCACCCGTGAATTGTTGTAGAGGCCGAACCACCAGAGGGTCAGTCCGCCGACGAGGCCGGCGAGGGCGATGAGCACGCCGTCGCGGTGCGGACGCACCCAAGGCGGCGGAAGCACGGACCGGCGGTGTGGCATGCGTCCATCTCAGCACGGCGGCCGGGCGCGGGCGTCGGCCTCGGGGACCAGCCCGGCCAACGCGTAGTACATCGAAGGATGGAGGGCGACCCCGGCAAATCGTCGCTGGTGAGGACGTGTACGACCCGGCCGGGGCGGGATGGTGGCGGGGACGTCGAGGCAAGGGGGACAGGCGTGATCGTCACGCTGATCATCATCTGCGAGGTCGCGTTCTGGGTGCTGCTCGCGGGCGGGCTCGCGCTGCGCTATGCGGCACGCATGCCGCGTACGGGAGCCGCGGTGCTGCTGTGCGAGCCGCTGCTGGAGGTGCTCCTGCTCGTCGTCACGGCGATCGACCTGCGAGGGGGAGCCGAGCCCGACTGGAAGCACGGCCTGGCAGCGGTCTACATCGGTTTCACCGCCACGCACGGCCACTACATGATCAAGTGGGCCGACGGTCACTTTCTGCACCGGTTCGCCGGCGGGCCGCCGCCGGTCAGGCCTCCCCGGTACGGAACGCCGCGTGCCGTGCACGAGTGGAAGATGAGCGCGCGTGCCGTCGGGGCCGCGGCGATCGCCGCGGCGCTGCTTCAGCTGGCCGCCTGGTACGTGGGTGACGCCGGACAGAGCGAGTCGCCGCGGATGTGGCAGCAGCGGATGGGACTGGTCGCCGCCATCAGCCTCATCGTCGCGCTGAGTTACACGATCTGGCCGAAGCGGGGCCCGGGGCCGGGCGGCACACGCGCGGGAAGCGACCGCGACCGCGATCCGTCCGGCATCGTCGGCGAACGGCATCGACCTCCCGGACGGTGACCTTCCGGACGGTGAACGCGCGTGCGTACGGCCCTCGTTGACGGAACCCCACGGGCGGGCGGTTCCGCCGCCGTGATCCAGGTCCGCCGGGCGCGCTGCGAGGGCGAATGCGCCTCCGGGCGGGACGGCGGCACGGAACAGTCCGACGGGGCGGGGATGCCGACGACGGCGCGGGGCGCCATCGCCCGGGCCGGGCCCACAGCCGTTCACCGTCGCTGTCGTGGCGAATGTCTTCGGGCCGTGTGCATTCGGCCCGAGGCCTGAGACGAACGCGAGCCGCAGTCCCCGCAAGGGCGGGAGGCCGGCTCCCGCGCTGGCCGCCGCGGTCCTCGTCCGGCCGTGACCGGCCAGCGTGCCGGCGGTCCGCCGGCGGACCGGTCCGGATCACTCGTGCCCGTTCCCGCCGTCCCGCCGTGGCCTGTGGTGCCGCACGCGGCTCAGCGCCGTGGCCAGCCGGTATCGCACGCGTACGTCGCGGTAGTCGGTGCCGGCCTCCACCTGCTCGGGCAGGTTCGTGCGGTCGCTCGCCGAGTAGGACGTGTGGCCGGGCGAGCCGTGGAAGCGGACCTCGGTGTCCGGCTCGCGCCCGAAGCGGAGCCGGTCGGCAGCGGTTGAAGTCGTCAGTTCGATGTCAGGGCGTACAGGGGGGGCGTCAGCGTTCGCCGGCCCCTCGTGACCGTCCTCGCCCCTTCACGGCGGCTCGTCGCTGTCGCGCCTGCGCGCGGTACGGCGCTTGGGACGCTCCTCGGACCGGGCCGAGCGGCGCCCGGCCCCCTCACCTGCTCTCTTCGCGGTGCGGGTGGCGGTCTTCCGCGCCTTGTCCACCGTCCGGCCAGCCTCGTCGACCGTCTTGCCGGTCTCGTCGACCGTCTTGCCGGTCTCGTCGATCGTCCTGCCGGCGCTGCGCCCGGCCTCCTTGGTGGTCTCCGCGGCGCCCTCCCCGACGTCCTTGACGGTGTCGGAGGCGCCCTCCCCGACGTCCTTGACGGTGTCGCCCGCACCTTCCCCGACGTCCTTGACCGTCTCGGAGGCACCTTCCCCGACGTCCTTGACCGTCTCGGAGGCACCTTCCCCGACGTCTTCCACGGCGCGGCCGGCTCCCTTGCCGAGTTCCTTGGCCGTCGACCCTGCGCCTTCTCCGACGGACTCGACGGCTCCGCTGGCGCCCTCCCCGACGGACTCGACGGCTCCGCCGGCCCCGCGTCCGAGCTCCCCGACGGCTTCGCTCGCCCCGCTGCCCAGCTCACGCGCGGCGGAGCCGAGGCCCGAGGTGAGCTGCTCCAGGATCTGCGGGTTGCGGTCGATCGTCGTCAGCACCCGCCCGATGACCTGGGTGACGTTGTCGAGGTGGACCTTCAGCAGGGCCTGTGCGTCCACGCCCTTGATGTCCAGCTGGACCCGGCCCAGCGCGACGTCCGCCCCCACGTTGAGCTTGAGGATGTCCAGGACCTCGGCCTGCAGGGAGACCCGTGCACGCAGGTCGTCGACCTCCAGGCCGATCTCGTCGACGTGGAGCTGCGGCACGTCGAGCAGTACGTCGGGCTCCTCGCCCCGCGTCACCCTGGACAGGTCGCTCCGGCCGTTCCCGTCGTCGTACCCCTCGGAGTCGCCGTTGCCGTTCCCCTCGTCGTACGGCTCGGGGTACTCGTCGTCGTACTCTTCCGGTTCCCGCTGCTCAGGGCTGTTGTCCTTGGCGTTCATGCCACCCCCCTGAAGGGTGCGAATAGGTACAGAACTCCTGTTTTCACCATAGAGCGGGTGCCCGGCGTGCGCCTGGTCGCACATGGAAACGGCCCGGCCTCGCGTGCAGGGGAACGCGGGGCCGGGCCGATTGTGTGGGGGGTGGCGCCTGTGTGTGTGGGGGGTGGCGCCTGTGGGGAGGCGGCTGGCGGAGCCGGAACGCCGCCCTAGCCGCAGTGCTCCTTCTTCTCCTTCTTGGTCATCTTGCGGGTGTGCTGGGTCTTGGTGCTGGGTGCGTCGGCTTTGGGTCCCTTGGCGGTGAAGGGGACGTACCAGATGTGGTGGCCGTAGAACTTGTCCTCGAAGTGCATCTCGTAGGTGCCCTGGATCTCCTCCATGGCCGCCTCGCGGGTGATCCAGCCGACCTCGCCGGGCTTGACCTCGACGTTCGTCTGGTCCTGCTCCGTGTGCGAGCTCTCCCAGGAATGGCTGTAGCTCGTCTCGATGGTCACGCTGAAGAGTGCCGTGAAGCCGTACTGGGCCTTCATGGAGACGCCGACGGTGTTGGACTCTCCGGTGGTGTCGGACCAGGAGACGGCAGAACGCTGAAGGTCCTTGGTGCAGTTGAAGGCGCTGTCACCGACCTGGTGCGGCTCGCCCATGGAGTCGACGGGGGCGCCGGAGGGGTGGAAGACGCACTTGTCGGTGCCGTTGTCGCACTGTTCGAGCAGTTCCCTGGTTGTGGGCTGCTCTTCGTCATCGGCCTGCGCGGTCGCGGGGAACAGGGCTGTGGCGCCGGCGGTCGTGATGGCGACCACCAGCATCGACAGCTTCTTGCGGCGGGTCATGGTGTCTCCGACGAGGTGGGGGTGAGACCCAGCGGCTGCTGGGAGCGTCTCTGCGGCGCCGGCCCTCGGGTGAGGCCGGTGGACTGCGTCCGGTTGATCATCAGGCTGCCGGTGTCCGGGCCGAGCTCGCCGAAGGAACCTGACGGGCGGTGCGACCGGCGTGGGAGAACGCGGCTGTGCGTCAGCCGCAGTGCTCCTTCTTCTCCTTCTTGGTCATCTTGCGGGTGTGCTGGGTCTTGGTGCTGGGTGCGTCGGCTTTGGGTCCCTTGGCGGTGAAGGGGACGTACCAGATGTGGTGGCCGTAGAACTTGTCCTCGAAGTGCATCTCGTAGGTGCCCTGGATCTCCTCCATGGCCGCCTCGCGGGTGATCCAGCCGACCTCGCCGGGCTTGACCTCGACGTTCGTCTGCTGCTCCTCGGTGTGCGAGCTCTGCCACGAGTGTTCGTAGCTCGCCTGGATCGTCACCTTGAACAGTTCGGTGAAGCCGTACTCGGCGCTCATGGAGACGCCGACGGTGTTGGACTCTCCGGTGGTGTCGGACCAGGAGACGGCGGAACGCTGAAGGTCCTTGGTGCAGTTGAAGGCGCTGTCACCGACCTGGTGGGCCTCGCCGATCGAGTCGACGGGGGCGCCGGAGGGGTGGAAGACGCACTTGTCGGTGCCGTTGTCGCACTGTTCGAGCAACTCTCTTGTGGTGGGCTGCTCTTCGTCATCGGCCTGCGCGGTCGCGGGGAAGAGCCCCGTGGCGCCCGCGGTGGCGATGGCGACCACCAGCATGGACATTTTCTTGCGGCGGGTCATGATGCCTCCGACGAGGTGGGGTAAGGCAGTTGCTGCCCTGGTGTCTCTGGGTGCGGTGCGTGCACCGCTCGGGCCGGTGCTCAGCTGAAGCTGATGGACTTCGCACGGTTGTCCATCACGTCACCGATGTTCGGAGTGAGCTCCTTGAAGGGGCCGTCGCGGTCACCGCCGAGCCCCGGCTCCGAGAAGAGGTTGAGCGTGCAGTTGCCCCAGGGCTGGACCGAGGAGATCTGGTCCTTCCACTCGTCGTCCAGGTCGATCTGGAAGTCCACGTCGTCGTCGCCGTTGCAGAGCGACTCGGTGGTGACGGTCAGCGAGCCGCCGCCGTACTTGGTGTCCTTGAAGAGGGTCGCAGCGATGATGTCGCCCTCGCCCTGCGTCGTGACGCCGGAGGAGGCGACCGGCTTGTCGCCCTCGCGGGCCTCGCTGATCTCGGCCTTCTTGCCGGCGGAGGGTGCGTCCAGGAGGCGGTCGCTGTCCGGCACGCCGGACGCCTTCGAGAGGCTCTTGAAGCACTGGGTCTCGCCGGTCTCGGCGTTCAGGGTGCAGTGGTTGCCCTGCCCCTTGGCGTCGCCCTTCGTCTCGTCCCCGGAGACCGCGCCGTTCGCTACCGGTACGGCGATGACGCCTGCCAGCAGTGCCACAGCGGCAACGGTGATGCGCGTGCGCCGTTTTGTGTCGGTGGCCATGTGTGACTCCAACCCCTCGTGTCCGGCCAGCATTTCTGGTCCAGGCCTTGTGTGGGTGATGGTACTCACACGGAGCGGAATGGAAAGGGAATCCAAAAAATGCCCGGCGCCTCACGGAATCTACGCGCGAAAACCGCGAGGTCGAGTGCTCCGAATGTGGCACAGCTCTCACCGGGGTACATCGCCGGGACGATGGAAAGGAAATGCCCGTGCGTCCGGATTAGGGCCATTCCATCCGGGCTCCCGGTGTTTTGCAGAAAGTGTCGCAGCGGTGCGGGCCGATGACCCCACGTCTGCTCTGACCTGCTGATTCGCGTTCCGCTGGTCAGGTCGCCGGTGATATGCGCGGAGAAATCTCAGGGGAGCCTCAAAAAAACCTTAAGAGTTCCTTAAGGAGTCGACCGAGGTTCGGGTGGAGCGAAAGCAAAGAGCTGAGTGAGGCGGATCGGAAAGGTCCTTCCCGTTCGTCTTCACATTCATGCGCGAGGCGGACCGGGAAAACGTGGGAACAGGCCGGAAACGGGCATCGGCAGCCGGAGCCCGCGGTTCGGGAGACATTCCTGGGCGAGCCCGAGCTCGGGGTAGGCACGGTTCGCGCACCGGCGGAGAGCTGCACCGGCGGAGAGCTGCACCGGACTCGTGCACGACCCGCCGCCCGGTCCTTCCCGGGCCATGCGGTGCCGCGTGCCGGGCCGACGGGCCGATGGGCCGACGAGTCGCAGGGCCGGTCGCGGCCCGGCCCGGCCCGTCCTTCGTGCCCGTCCCGGCCCGGACAGCTCGCGCTGTCCCGCTCGGCTCGTCCCGCTCCGCGGGCGGACGGCCGAGCGCCGCGCCGGCGCGCGCAGGCTTCCCGCGACGGTCGACGGCGTGTGCCAACGCGCCGTGTCCGACGAGCAGTTGCGCTCCCATGGCGTGGCCGGCGCCGAGGGTGGCCGAGGGCCGCAGCGGGCACGGTGCGGTGCGGGGCGGCGGCCCCGGCGGGGTGCCGCCGACGTGCGGCGGCCCTTGCTCAGCGGTTCTCGCCCGGCACCCACATGACGTCGCCGAGCTCCTTGTTGGCTGAGCGGGCGAGGATGAAGAGCAGGTCGGAGAGGCGGTTGAGGTAGGTGGCCGTGAGCGGGTTCATGACCTCGCCGTGCTCGTCGAGCGCGGCCCACGTCGAGCGCTCCGCCCGGCGCACGACGGTGCATGCCTGATGCAGCAGGGCGGCTCCCGGGGTGCCTCCGGGCAGGATGAAGCTGCGCAGCTTCTCCAGGTCCTGGAGGAAGGCGTCGCAGTCCGCCTCGAGCTTGTCGATGTAGCTCTGTTCGACGCGCAGCGGCGGGAACTCCGGCTCCTCCTCGACGGGCGTGGCCAGGTCGGCGCCGACGTCGAAGAGGTCGTTCTGCACCCGTACGAGGACCGTAGTGATCTCGTGCGGCAACTCGCCGAGGGCGAGGGCGACACCGATGGCCGCGTTCGCTTCGTTGGCGTCGGCGTACGCCGCGATGCGGGTGTCCGTCTTCGCGGTGCGGCTCATGTCGCCGAGCGCGGTGGTGCCGGAGTCGCCGGTACGGGTGTAGATGCGCGTCAGATTGACCATGCACCGAGACTACGTGCCCGTGGTCTGCGGCGGACCGGCCGCTTCCGGCCTGTGGGCCGGTGCATCTGGGAACCGTGGTAGTTCCTTCGTGACCCCCCTTCCGTGCGCCGTCCCGACCCTCGCCCTCTGCCCGGGCGCGTCCACCCTTCACGTCCGGCGCGTACGGCATCTCGGCCCCGCCGCCCCGCGCGTGCAGGCGTCCTCCGTCATCCGTGAGTGGGCGGCGCGGGGCCAGATGCCGGTACCCCGCACGGTGCCGTCGGGCCGCTCCTCGGAAGCGAGGCTCAACCATGCCCGGCCGCCCGGGAGATGAGACACGTGACAGCTCGGGCGGCGACGTACGGCCGCCGGACGAAGGACTTCCCGGCCCAGGATCCGCGCAAGCCGCCCGCATCGGACACACCCTGTGTGATGTCCGCCATGTGAGACGTGACGCGTGTCTCTTCAATGCCACAAGGTCTTCGCGAAGCGCTAATGTCCGCCCAACAGGCGTTCACGCAAAGGCAAGGGCAGGTAGGGCCAGGTGGCAGTCGTGGGGAAGAAGCTCGCCGTCATCGGTGCCGGTCTCATGGGGTCCGGCATCGCTCAGGTGTCGGCTCAGGCCGGGTGGGACGTGACTCTCCGCGATGTGACCGGCGAGGCGCTCACCCGCGGCACCGACGGCATCAAGGCCTCCTACGAGAAGTTCGTGAGCAAGGGCAAGCTCGACGCCTCCGCGGCGGAGGCCGCGCTCGCGCGCATCACGACCACCACCGATCTGGACGCGGCCGCAGAGGCGGACGTCGTCGTCGAAGCCGTCTTCGAGAAGATCGAGGTGAAGCGTGAGATCTTCGGCAGGCTCGACACCCTGGTGAAGGACGGGGCGATCCTCGCCTCCAACACCTCCGCCATCCCGATCACCAAGATCGCGGCGGCCACCTCGCGCCCCGAACGGGTCGTCGGGACGCACTTCTTCTCGCCCGTTCCGATGATGGCGCTGTGCGAGCTCGTGCGCGGTCACCGCACCAGCGACGAAACCCTTGCCGTGGCACGCGAGTTCGCGGAGTCCGTCGGCAAGACCTGCGTCGTCGTCAACCGCGACGTGGCCGGATTCGTCACCACGCGGCTCATCTCCGCGCTCGTCGTCGAGGCGGCGAAGCTCCACGAGTCCGGCGTGGCCACCGCCGAAGACATCGACACGGCCTGCAAGCTGGGGTTCGGCCACGCCATGGGGCCGTTGGCCACGGCCGACCTCACCGGCGTCGACATCCTCCTGCACGCCAGCGAGAACATCTACACCGAGTCGCGTGACCCGAAGTTCGCACCGCCCGAGTCGATGCGCAGGATGGTCGACGCGGGCGACATCGGCCGTAAGAGCGGCCGGGGTTACTACGACCACTGAGACATACACGTACATACGTCGGACCGACTGCCGCCCCACGTGGGCGCGTTCGAAGGCATCGCCCGCGAGGGTGATTTCCGTGTCGGTTCGAGCACGGACGGCAACCTGGTTGCGGCAATCGCAGTCAGTTGTGATGAGACATTCAGACGTGAAGGTACGCGGAGCAGAGACACATTCGGGGAGCGGTTATGCATATCAGGGGCGACCACGCCGAGCTGGCCGTCGGGGGTCGCCTCGACGTCCGGAGCGCGGCGGACGCCCGAACGGTCCTTCACTCCGCCGTCGACTCCGGCGACGGCGATCTTGTGCTGGATCTGGCCGGACTCGACTCCTGGGACGCGACCGGGCTCGGCGTGATCATGGGCGCACACAGAAGGGCCGGCCGCTGCGGCCGAAGGCTCGTACTGAGGGACGTTCCGCCGCAGATGCAGCGGCTGTTGATGGCCACCAGACTGCACCGCATTCTCGCCATCGAGGGTGGTTTGACGGTTTCCGAGGCGCAGATTCTCACCAAGCCTTGACGTGCACGGCGGTTCAGCCTGAGCGCTCGCGGTAATACTGTGCCGGAAGCAGCGCCCGGTGCTGCCGTTCGCGCCGACCTGCGACGGGAGAGGCCGATAGAGGCGGGGCGTGCTCGTACCGGAGTATCTGGGGGCATTCCAGCATGGTTCAGCACGGCAACACTCAGCACGGCGGTGAAGGCGACGGCGGGACGGACCAGGGGCCGCCGCCCAGCAGACGCCCGGTGAAGCTCTTCGTCGGCAGACAGTTGCTCACGTTGAATCCGGTCGACGGCAGCGAGGTAGAGGCCTGCCCGCCGACGGAGTCTCCCGGCGAACCGCGAAGACTCACGCTGCGCGAACGCTCGGTGCACGCGCGTGAAGGTGAAGCGGCCACGGCCGTCTCCGCGACCCGGGGGGACCCCGCGTCCGGATCCTCCGGCGCACCCGGCCGCGTCATACCGATCCTCGAGCGCGACGAGGAGCGCGAGCGCCTGGCAGGGCAGCTCGCCCGCGGGCGGTCCATACGTCTGACCGGGCTTCCCGGTTCCGGGCGCACGACCCTCCTGGAGGCCGTCGCCGCGGACGTCGCGGACCTCGCGCCGGACGGTGTGGTGCGGCTGAGCGGCTACCGCCGCACGCCCTCCGATCTTCTGCAGGAACTTTTCTCCGCGGTGCACGACGCCCCCTTCCACCGTCCCGGCGACGAGGAGATGCGGGAGGCGCTGCGGGGCATCGGAGCCGTCGTCATCGTCGACGACCTCGCCTTCGGCGGGGAAGCGCTCGACCAAGTCCTGGACGCCACGCCCGAATGCGCCTTCCTCTTCTCCGCCACGCCGGACGTCGCCCCTCCCTCCGGCGACGTCCACGTGGAGGAGTTCCGGCTCACCGGGCTCAGCCGCACCGCCTGTCTGGAACTGCTCGAACACGCGGTCCGAAGGCCGCTGACGAACGAGGAGACCGACGCGGCGCAGGACATGTGGCTCGCCTCGGAGGAGTCCTCCGGAGGCCTGCCGCTCCGCTTCGTACAGGCGGGCGCGCTCCTGCGCTACGGCGGCCGGGCCGGCGAGCTGAGCGGCGGCCGCGGCAGTGCCATGAGCGCCCGCGTCGCCGAGCGGCTCTCCTCGGCAGCACGTGACGCGCTGCGCTTCGCGCTCTCCCTCGGCGGCGAACTGCCGCACCACACACAGCTTCCCGCGCTCGTGGGGGACCCCGGGGCCGACGAGGCCGCGGGCGAGCTGGCCCGCGCCGGACTCGTCACCTGCGCGGGCGGGCACTACCGGCTGGCGGACGGTGTCGCCGACGCCCTCACCGCGGCCGGGTTCGCCGACGGGGCCGACGGGCGTGCCCTGATGGCGGCGCATCACTACGGCTGGTGGGCCGACCACCCCTCCGTCACCCCCGCAACGGTCGCCACGGAGGCGGACGCGGTGCTCGCCGCCGTCCGGGGCGCCCATCGTGGCGGTCACGCGAGCGCGGCCGTCCTGCTGGCCCGCGCGGCGGCTCCGGTGCTGGCCGCCTCGCTGCGCTGGAGCGCCTGGGAGAGGTTGCTGCGCGGCGGCCTGGAGGCCGCACGCACCTCGGGCGAGGTCGCGCAAGAAGCCTATTTCCACCATGAGTTGGGGGTGCTCGCACTCTGCACCGGCCAGCTGCAGCGCGCGGCTGCGGAGCTGGAGGCCTCCATCGCGATGCGCAACGCGCTCGCGGACCAGCAGGGCACGTTCACGGGACGGCGGGTGCTCGCCCTCGCCACGGACCTTCTCGTCGCGCAGCATCCTGGCGGCCCCGTCGCGCCCGACAGCCCCGGCGGGCCCTCCGTGCCGGACCGGACAGAGCCCGCTCCGGGCGCCCCGGCAGGGGCCGCGGTCGCTGCCGCCGGTGACGGTGAACAGGCGGAGCCCGCCCTGTACGAGGCCGGGGACACCCCCACGCACTCGCTCGCCGCCACCCTCAGGGGACACAGACGGGGCGACGTGAGGGACGGGGAGCACGAGAGCGCGCGAACGGTCGCCGCGTCGATCGCCAACCGGGGCCCCGGCGCCACCGGTGCTTCCCCGGACACGATGCCCACGCTCGTGCCCGCACGGGGCGCGGTCGCCTACGGGGCCCGCAGGAACCTGGCGGCGGCCGGTGCGGGCGCGGTGCTGATCGCGGTGCTCGCGACGATCGTGGGACTGGGCCGGATGCCGGACGACGGCAGCGGCCCGCTGGACCGCGGCAAGCCGGGCTCGACATCGCAGCGGGACGACCACAACGAACTCAACGCCGACGAGCCCGGAAGCCGCACCCCCGGAGCCGGCCGCAGCAGCGAGTCGGAGAGCCCGAGCGAGTCCGGCAAGTCCCCGGGCGCCTCCGACAGCGCGAGCAAGGAGTCGCCGAGCGAGAGCAGTTCCGAGCCCGACGAGGACCCCTCCAGCAGCGAACCGGGCGACTCGGGAGGCTCGGGAGACGACTCGCCGACCGGCAGTCCCACGGGCAGTCCGACCGACAGCCCGACTGGGAGTCCGACCGGCAGTCCCACGGGGAGTCCGACCGGCAGCGGCGGCAGTGACAACGGTGGCACTGACGGTGGCAGTGACAGCGGTGGCACCGACAGCGGCGGTACCGACACCGGCGGCACCGACGGCGGCGACACCGGCGGCACCGACGGCGGCGACACCGGCGGCACCGACGGGGGTGGAACCGACGGAGGTGAGACCGACGGCGGCACGATCCTCGGGGCGCTGGCCTTCGCACCGTCCGCGAGCCCTTCGTACTTCGTCGTCTGAACGCGTCAGGACGGGTGATGCACCCCGTGCCGCACGGGCACGCGCGGTTCGTCAGCAGCCGGCGGTGCCTGCCACCTGCGTGCCGCGCATGGCCTCTTTGCGGACGAACGCTCTGCGCAGCGCGTGATAGGGCTCGTCGCGGTCGAAGAACTGCCGGTGCATGACGGCCAGTTCCTCCGCGCGGTAGTCCGCCAGCGGCTTCACCGCCTCGTCCCGTGCCCGCGCGGCGGCCTTTCCGGCGACGCGGGCCGCCCATGCCGGTGTGTGTGCCAGCTCCGCCGCCATCCGTGACGCCTCACCGGCGAAATCCGCCGGCGAGGTGGTCACCAGACGGTCCACCAGCCCCGCGCAGGCGGCAGACGACGCGCTCACTGGGAGGGCCTCCCGCATCAGACGCTCCGCCGCCTCATGACCCACGCGGCCCGGGAGCGTGTAGGTCCAGTACTCCGACCCGTACAGGCCCATGAGCCGGTAGTGCGGGTTGAGGACGGCGCCCTCCCGGCACCACACCTCGTCCGCGGCGAGTGCCAGCATCACGCCGCCGGCCGCGGCATTGCCGCCCAGCGCGGCGACCACCAGCCGGTCCGTCGTGCGCAGGACGGCCTCCACCAGGTCGTCCATCGCGTTGATGTTGGCCCATGACTCCGCACCGGGATCGGCGGCGGCCTCGATCACACCGAGGTGGATGCCGTTGGAGAAGAAGTCACGACGGCTGCCCAGCACGATCACCCGAGTGGGACGCGAGAGCGCGTACCGGTACGCCGCCAGCAGGCGGCGGCACTGGCCGGTGCTCATCGCGCCTCCGGGGAAGGAGAACCACACGAAGCCGGTGTCGCCCCTGTGCTCGTAGCGGATGTCGCTCCAGCCTCCGCTTCCCCAGGTGCCCGGCTCCAGTTGCGCCGGCAGCTCCGGTACCGACCCCGGCAGGCGCCCGCCGAGCGCGTCCACCGCGGGCATCCTGAACGTGGCCGGTCCGCCCGGGATGCGGCGCGCTCTCAACTGGGGGATCCACACGGCGCCGTCACGCGTCGCACGGCAGACGGCGCCCGCTCGCGTCGCCACGATCTCGCCGGGCGCGCCGCGCAGGGGCAGCGCGGACTCGGGGTGTCCGCCGTGCAGGAACCATTCCCCGCCGAGCAGTTCGTCGAGCACTCCCGGCTGGGAGTCCGCCGCACGCAGCTTGCGGAGCACAGTGCCGGTGGAGTCGGCGGCCCAGTCGATCCGTCGTTTGTCCTGACGGAAGTACGGGCGCCACACCACTTCCGCACCGAGCGCGTCCTGGCGCTGCGGCTTGTATGTGCCCGAGGCGAAGCGGGCGACCGCGAGCTTCACCGCTGCCGTCGCGGCGTCCGACACCTCGTTGCGGTACACATCGCTCTTGCCGGCTTCGGGCAGCGCGAACGGGACCGTGGCCCAGATGTCCCCGGCGTCCATCTCGGCGTCCGCCTGGAGCACAGTCACCGCCCAGTGGCGGGCGCCGGTCGCGATCGCCCAGTCCAGGGAGGAGGGGCCGCGGTCGCCGGGGGGCCCGGGGTGCACGATGAGGCAGACGTGACGCGAGTAGACGTCTTCGGGGAGGGCCGTCTTGAGCATCGGCGCGACGATCAGCGCCGGGGCGTGCCGGTGGACCGCCTGCCGTACCGCGTTCTCGTCGCCGCCGCACACGGTGTCCAACTGATGGCCGAAATCGCTCAGTTCGGCGTACACGCGTTGGGTGAGGCTGTTGAAGGCACTTGCCACGAGCAGGATGCGCACCGAACACTCCCAGTTCCAAGGGCCGGGAGTCTCCCCGGCGCCGGCAGTCCCGGACGCCAGGGCCTGTCCGGCGGATCTTCGCGGGCTCGCGACGCCCGGCACCGCACCTCTCCCCCTGGCTTTGCCGGGAGGTGCCCCCAGCGTTGTCGGGATCGCCCGAATACTCCCCTGGCCTTCGGCATGGGGGACCCCATTATGAGGACGACCCTCGCGCCTTGCGATGCACGGCGCCGGACGCCGCTCGCTGATCCACGAAGATCCGCCGGACAGCCCCTATCCGGGTCTGCCGAGCGGCTCGTCGCACCATAAGGTGTGTGACAGGGACACGACCCGTACGGACGTGAGATTTCGGAAGAACGGATCAATTTCCGTTGGCCGCTGCACGTTGAGCACGAGCCCGGCCGGCCCCGGCCCCGGGTGGTGCCGGAGCGCGCCCGTGCGGCCTGCTCAGAAGAGCCGGAGCTTGTCGTCCTCGATGCCGCGCAACGAGTCGTAGTCGAGGGTGACGCAGCCGATGCCGCGGTCGGAGGCGAGCACGCGGGCCTGCGGCTTGATCTCCTGTGCGGCGAAGACGCCCTTCACGGGGGCGAGATGGGGATCGCGGTTGAGGAGATCGAGGTAGCGGGTCAGCTGCTCGACGCCGTCGATCTCACCGCGGCGCTTGATCTCGATCGCCACGGTGGCGCCGGTCTCGTCGCGGCCGAGGATGTCCACGGGGCCGATGGCGGTCGGGTACTCGCGGCGGATCAGCGTCCAGCCCGCGCCCAGAGTCTCCATGCGGTCCGCGAGCAGCTCCTGAAGGTGCGCCTCCACGCCGTCCTTGATCAGTCCGGGATCGGTGCCGAGCTCGTGGGAGGAGTCATGGAGGATCTCCTCCATGGTGATGATCAATTTCTCGCCCGACTTGTTCTGCACGGTCCACACCGGGCACGCCGTGCCCTCGGACTCCTTCACCGTGCAGGGCGGGGACATCCAGTTGAGGGGCTTGTAGGCCCGGTCGTCGGCGTGGACGGAGACCGAGCCGTCGGCCTTGACCAGGACCAGCCGTGGAGCGGACGGCAGATGAGCGGTGAGCCTGCCGGCGTAGTCGACGGAGCACCGGGCGATGACGAGACGCATGGGCGGTCACGCTACTGGACGTGCTCCGGCGATGCGATTCGCCCCCTGATGGCCCTCTTCGGCTGTGGCCGGATGTATGCCCATTCGCATGGTGCGGTCACTCTCCGCCCCTTACGGTTGACGATGGGGGGTGTCGCCGTACGGAGTCGCGTGAACACCCGGCGCCGAGCGGGTCCCTTCCAATCCATCAGGAAGACCCCTGTATCCCCTGGGGTCGCGAGAGGAGAACCCATGTCGCTCGACGTCTCACCGGGTCTGCTGGCACAGGCAGAACGGGGCGAAGTCGACGAGCGTGACTTCGTCGACTGCGTCCGTACCTCGCTCCCGTACGCATGGGAGATGATCAGTACCCTGGTGGCCCGGCTCAAGGTGGACGGCGGCGAGTTCGCCGACAACCAGACGCCGCCACCGGACGAGCAGGCCCGCGGCCAACTGCTGCGTGCTCTCGCCAGCGACGCGATACGTGGCGCGCTGGAACGTCACTTCGGAGTACGGCTCGCTTTCCAGAACTGTCACCGCGTCGCCGTCTTCCCGCTGGACGAAGCGGTCGACGAGAGGCTGGCGCGTTTCACCTCCGTCCGCGGGCAGCTGCTCAACCAGTCGCCGACTCTGCGCGACTGCTGACGCGCCCAGGCTCCGTCCGGCGTCCTCCTGTGCCACGCTGCCGCTGCTCCCGTGGGCAGCGGCAGCGTGTTGTGGGTGAGCCGGACGCCATGTCAACGGCGGTGTGAGCCGCGAACGTTCACTGTCCCGCGGGGAGAAGGGACAGCACCTCTTCGCCCAGCCGCTGCACATTGCGTTCCGTCGAGGCGAGATCGCCCGTGCCCTCGACGAGAAGCGCGAAACGGTCGATGCCGGTGCGCTCGCGCGTCGCGGCCAGGCGGTCGGCGCACAGCTGCGGAGTACCCACCGGGTGCAGCCGGCAGAGCAGTTCGGTGTAGCCGAGGGGGTCGCGCATCGTGCGCTCCCGTCCGTCGACGGTGCGGTGGGCGCCGAGCCCCTCGCTGAACCAGCCGGGCATCGTCTTCGTCAGCGCCTCCACAGCCTCCGCCGTTGAGTCGCCGACCTGCGCCACTCCCGCGGACACGTGGAGCGAGGCCGCCTCCTCGATCTCCTCACGGGCGTGCCCCGCGTCGCGGGCCTCACGCCGCCACATCGCCACGGTCTCGGCCTTCTCCTCGTCGCCGCAGTGCATCCCGAGCAGCATCGGCAGACAGTGCCGCGCGGCGAGGCGGACCGAGGCGGGCGAGGTGCAGGCGACGAGGACCGTGGGGCGGCGGGACGGCGGTTCATCCGCGGCGTCCTGCGCGGGAGGCGAGGTGTGCGCGGCCGCGAACGGTTCCTCGCAGCGGGGCACGACCTCGACCTCACGGAAGCGGTAGCGCTCGCCGTCGGCTCCGACCCGTGGCTCCCGCAGCCAGCGAAGCAGCAGATCCAGCGACTCCGGGAAGCCGTTCTCGTAGGCGTCGAGCCCACCGCCCAGTACCTCCAGATCCACCCAGGGCCCGCCGCGCCCCACGCCGAGCGTGAAGCGGCCTCCGGAAGTGAGGTGCAGCAGCGCGGACTGCTCGCCCAGGGCGACCGGGTGTGCGTTGGGGAGTACGGAGACCGCCGTGCCCACTCCGATGCGCCGGGTGCGCCCCAGCAGCATCGCGGCGAGCGTCACCGCGGACGGGCAGACGCCGTACGGAACGAAGTGGTGCTCGGCGAGCCATACGGAATCGAGGCCGTGCTCCTCCACGGTCTCCGCCGTACGGACCGCTCTGTGCAGCGGCTCCCACTGACCCTGCCCGGGGAACTGTGCGGCCAGCACGAATGCTCCAACTCGCATGCTGCTCCGTCCTCTTGAGCGTCAGGACCCCTCCTGGCATTAACGGCTGACACGTGCCATGGGCACGGCCTCGCTGGTGCCGATTGTTCCGATGAACGGCTCGCGGCGTCGGCTGTTCGCCCTATCGGTCCGTTCCTGCACCGGGGCTGCGGTTATGCGGGGGATCTGTGGCTACTGTGGGGAGCGCCCGCCCTCCGAACCTCCGAGGTGTTCCGTGTCTCCGCGTCGAAACCGTCCCCGCGGCGGTTCAGCCAAGCCCCCCGCCGTGGACCGCCGCGACGAGGGTCCGGGAATGCGGTACGGGCTGGAGCGCACCGAGGAGTGGCGCGGCGAGGACTGGGCCGTACGGCAGGTCGGCGGCTCGACGGGCAAGCGGTACCGCTGCCCCGGCTGCGACCAGGAGATCCCGCCCGGGGTGCCGCATGTGGTCGCCTGGCCCCGGCTGGGCGACGTGGACGACCGGCGGCACTGGCACAAGGCCTGCTGGAGTGCCCGAGACCGGCGCGGCACGCGGGTTCAGCGCTCACGCAACGCGCCCCGGTACTGAATCCCGAATCCTGAATCCGTACCGGAGCCTGGTGCGGAGTCCCGGGACGCACCCCGGTACTCGGTTCCGGTGCCGGGTCCGTCACTGGTCCCGGGCCCGGTCTCGCCGAGGGAGGCCGGGGCGGAGCCGCCCGGTACCCAACGTCCCGGTCCTGCACGCGCCCTGCCCGCCCGGTGGCCTCTCGGCCCGGCGGCGGCGCGGGTGGCCGCTGTACACTTCCAGGGTCCTGTCGTCTCCGATAGAGGTGGACGTTGCGCATCTGAGGTCCGCGATCACCACGCGCCACGGCACTGCCGTGCGAGCGTCACGCCGAGCAGGCTTCCCGGCCGCCCGTGACGACGAAGCGTGGATGCGACCTCGGCATCGGCCGTCCCCACCCCCTCCAGGGCCAGGGCCACACCCCTTCTGAGGGTTCCCGCCGCCGCGTGGTGCTCGCACACGACGTCCTTTGCCCGCCGCGCACGCGACTGCGAGAATCACCATGCCCAACGCCGAAACCGGCTTCAACACCCCTGGCCCCTCCGTGACTTGCTCCGGGCTGTCCTTCCGGTGGCCCGACGGCACCGTCGTCTTCGACCGCCTGTCGCTCACCATCGGACGGGGCCGCACCGGCCTCGTCGGCGCCAACGGCTCCGGCAAGTCGACACTGCTCGGCCTGCTGGCCGGGCGCCTTCGGCCCGCCGAGGGGTCCGTCACCGTGGGCGGCAGCCTCGCCCACCTCCCGCAGGACATCACCCTCGACACGGCGCTCCGCGTCGAGGAGGCACTCGGCATCGCCGAACGCCGCCGCGCCCTGCGGGCCATCGAGGCGGGGGACGTGAGCGAGGAGCACTTCGAGACGGTCGGCGACGACTGGGACGTCGAGGAACGGGCCCTGGCGACGCTGGACTCCCTCGGCCTCGGCGCAGCCGGCCTGGACCGCAGCGTCGGCGAGCTGTCCGGCGGCGAGACCGTGTTGCTGCGCCTGGCAGCGCTGCTCCTGGAGCGTCCCGACGTGCTGCTGCTGGACGAACCGACCAACAACCTCGACCTGTTCGCCCGCCGGCGGTTCCACGAGGCCGTCGAGTCCTGGCGGTCGGGCGCCCTGGTCGTGGTCAGCCACGACCAGGAACTGCTGGAGCGGGTGGACCGCATCGCGGAGGTGCGTTCCGGTTCGGTGACTTTGTACGGAGGCGGCTGGTCCGCGTACCGGGAGGCGCTGGCCGCACAGCAGGAGGCGGCAGGCCGGACACTGCGCGCCGCGGAGTCCGACGTACGCCGGCAGAAGCGCGAACTGGAGGAGACGCAGACCAAACTGGCACGCCGCCGGCGCACCAGTAAGAAGATGGACGACCGGCGGCGGGCCCCGCGAATCGTCGCCGGGGAACGCAAACGGTCGGCGCAGGAGTCGGCGGGCAGACTGCGCGGCGTGCAGGAGGACCGTCTCCACGAGGCGCGCGAGAGGCGGGAGGCTGCCGCGGAGGCGGTACGGAACGACGAGGAGATCCGCGTCGGACTTCCCGGCACCGCGGTGCCCGCGGGCCGCACCGTGCTGACCCTGCGCGAGCTGCGCCCCCGGTACGGGAGACTGCACGAAGCGGACCTCCAGGTGCGCGGCCCCGAACGCGTCGCCCTGGTGGGACGCAACGGCGCGGGCAAGACCACGCTGCTGCGCACCCTCGCCGGCCGGCTCGAACCGCTGTCGGGCGAGGCCGAGGTGTCCGTACCGCTGCGCTTCCTGCCGCAGCGACTGGACGTGCTGGACGAGGAGTTGAGCGTTGCCGCGAACGTGGCCCGTGTGGCTCCCGGGGTGACGGACAATCAGATCCGTTCGCAGCTCGCACGCTTCCTGTTCAAGGGGGCGCGTGCCGAACAGCCCGCGGGCACCCTCTCCGGCGGGGAGCGCCTGCGGGCCGCTCTCGCCGCGATGCTGCTCGCCGCTCCGCCGCCTCAGCTGCTCATGCTGGACGAGCCGACCAACAACCTCGACGCGTCGGGCGTGCGGCAGCTGACGAGTGCGCTCGCCTCGTACGAGGGAGCGCTGCTCGTCGCCGCCCACGACCTGCGCTTCCTGGAGGCGGTCGGGATCACGCGCTGGCTGTTCGTCGGGGAGGAGCTTCAGGAGACCGGCGTCGACGAGATCCGCGACCTGCTGGCGGACCCGGGCGACGGCTGATCCGGGCGACGGCCGGCCCGGGCGGTCACCGGCCCGGGTTCCCGGACCCGCCCGCTCATCCGGCGGCTGCGCCGTCCTGCTCGCGGCGGCGCAGCCGCTCGCGCTGCGGCACGACGGTGTACTTCGGGTCCTTGGAGGACTCGAGTCCCGCGTGGAAGACGCCCAGACGTGTGCATGCGGAGGCCGCGACGAGAGCCAGCCCGCTGGCACCCGCGGCCACGCGGCTGCGCCCCGCGAGCAGCGCGGCGCCCGCCGCACCCGCCGCCGACAGCGTCTCGGCGGCACGCATCCAGCGCCCGCCCCGGCCGCTGCGGTAGACCTCGGCGACGAGGCCGAGCCTGCGCTCCATGGCCTTCGTCGCCACGTTCTCCAGCGCGGTTCCGGCGAGCGCGGCGGAGCGGGCCGGACCGTTCTCCGCGGTGGGGGACATCGCAAGTGCCATGCCGGAGGCGGCCGTTGCGGCCGAGCCCACGAAGACGAAAGGCAACTCGCGATAGCCCTCGTGCCAGCCCGGCACGGCCGTGTCCGCCGCGAGCACCGCCGTGTACGCGGCGACGGCCGGCCCGAGCAGTGCCGCGCCCGCGCCGGCCGCACGGCCGACCCGTGGCAGCCTCCCCGTCAGGTCGCACGCCGCGGCCGCTGCGCAGGCCGGCCCGTACGCCGACAGCAGCCACGAACCGACGCTCATGGGGGAGGTCGGCTTGAACACGCGGAGCATGTTGGCGAAACGTCCGGGGCGGCCCAGGTCGTGGATGAGGGCGGCGGCCGAACCGGCGACGGCGACGGCCGAGCTGGTCTTCAGCGCACGGGCCATGACGGGCCGTCCCGTCAGCTCCGCTCCCGCGGCCAGCACCGAGCCGGCGCCTGCCAGGCCACCGAGGAAGAAATAGCCCGCGATGTTCAGCGGCTTCCAGGCCGGCTGGTTGAGCACCGGCCTGCCGTAGTACGAGGTGAATTCGGCTTCCGGCACCATCGTCCGCTCGCCCTTGCGGCCGCGCCTGCGGCCGCGGCGGTGCCTGCCCTTGCCCTTGGGCCCGCTCCCGGCACGGCCGGTGTCACGGTCCGCCTCCCGCGGCCGGTCCCGGCTCGCCTGCGCCTCCCGGGTGGCGGGCGCGCCGTCGCCGTCTTCGCGGGTGAGGTCCTGTGCGCCCACGAGTGCGGCACGTCCCGGACGTACGCCCCGCAGCCCTTCCTTCGTGACGTCGGCGACGCTGCCCGACTCGCGTTCCTCGGCCGGGTTGCCGTAGATCCGGCCCGGCTTGTAGCCGTTGCCGGTGCCGGCATCGCGGCCGTGTCCGCTCGTGCCGTGTCCGCTCGTGCCGTGCCCGCCGTCGCTCGCGCCGCTCATCGCCATGTCCTCCTCACCTGTTCACGGATGCTGCCGTGCGCCGCGAAGACGGCCGTCAGGCCGCCGAGCAGCGTGAGCGCCGCCGCCCCCGCGTGCCGCCACATGTCCGGCAGGTCACGTGTGGTCACGACGGGGTCCGGCGGCAGTCCGTACACCTCCGGTTCGTCCAGCAGGAGGAAGAAGGCACCGTCGCCGCCCACGCCGTCCTCGGGGTCGTGCCCGTACAGCCGCGCGTCGTGCACCCCGGCCTCCTGCAGCTGGTCCACCCGCTCCTGCGCCCGTACACGCAGCTCGTCCAGCGGCCCGAACTGGATGGACTCGGTGGGGCACGCCTTCGCGCAGGCCGGTTCCTGGCCGGCGCCGAGACGGTCGTAGCACATCGTGCACTTGAACGCCCTGCCGTCGTGCGGACGTTGCTCGATGACGCCGTACGGACAGGCCGGTACGCAGTAGCCGCAGCCGTTGCAGATGTCCTCCTGCACGACGACCGTGCCGAACTCGGTGCGGAAGAGCGAACCCGTGGGGCACACGTCGAGGCACGCGGCGTGTGTGCAGTGCTTGCAGACGTCGGAGGACATCAGCCAGCGGAACTCGCCGCGGCCGTCGCCGTCCGCCTGAGTGGTCCCGCCGGCGCCGGGCGTGGTCGGGGTGACCGCCGCATCCTCGGGCGGTGTGCCCGAACCCTGCGACGCGAGAGCGAGGACGTCGACGTCGCTGTGGTCCACGTCGGAGTGTGCGTGCCCGACGGGTTTGCTCTGCTCGATGAACGCGACGTGCCGCCACGTCGAGGCGCCGAGGCCCTGGGTGTTGTCGTAGCTCATCCCGGTCAGGTCGAGACCGTCCTCCGGGATGGCGTTCCACTCCTTGCACGCCACCTCGCACGCCTTGCAGCCGATGCAGACGGAGGTGTCCGTGAAGAAGCCCATGCGGGGCGGGTGTTCGCCGGGCGCGCCGTGTCCGGCGTCCCCGGCCGGGTCCCTCTCGGGGCCGGCCAGCAGGTTGCGTCCGACGAGGGAGCCGTCACCGCTTCGGGTCCGCCGCGTGCCGGAGCCGGTCATCCCCGTACCTCCATTCCCGTCTCCTCGCCGACGCCGCCGCGCTCCCGGTACTCCTCCAGCAGCCGCAGCAGGTCCTGGCCGCGGGGCCTGCGCCCCGGGCGGATGTCGGCGGTGAGGGCCTTGACTTCCTGAATGTGCACGTTCGGGTCGAGGGCGATGGACGTCAGCTCGTTCGCCGAATCACCCGTGGAGTAGCCGTTGCGTCCCCAGTGGTAGGGCAGCCCGATCTGGTGGACGGTGCGCCCGCCGGCCCGCAGCGGGGACATCCGCTCCGTGACGAGCACCCGCGCCTCGACGGCGGAGCGCGCCGTGACGATCGTCGCCCACCCCGCGTGCTCCAGGCCGCGCTCGGCGGCCAGCTCCGGCGAGACCTCGCAGAAGAACTCCGGTTGCAGCTCCGCCAGATACGGCGACCAGCGGGTCATGCCGCCGCCGGTGAAGTGCTCGGTGAGGCGGTACGTGGTGACCACGTACGGATACACATCGCCGCCGGGCTCCGTCGCGTCGGGGTGGTATCGGTTGTGCTCGCGCGCGAAGATCTGCCGGACGGGGCTGCGCTGCTGCCCGTACAGCGGGTTGGTGACCGGGGAGTCCTGCGGCTCGTAGTGCGTGGGCATCGGCCCGTCGAGGAGACCGGCCGGTGCGTAGAGCCAGCCCTTGCCGTCGGCCTGCATGATGAACGGGTCGACGCCGCTGATGGCGTCGGGGCCCGTCGCACCCGGTTCCGGGCGGAAGGACGGCGGCCGGTCGGCGATGAAGTCGGGAACGTCGTGCCCGGTCCAGCGGCCCTCGCTCTCGTCCCACCACACCAGCGCCTTGCGGCTGCTCCACGGATTGCCGTCGGGGTCGGCGGAGGCGCGGTTGTAGAGGATGCGCCGGTTGAGCGGCCACGCCCACGCCCACTCCGAGGCGACCCAGTCCTGCTCCGTGTGGGGTTTCCTGCGGGCCGCCTGGTTGACGCCGTCGGCGCGGACCCCGCAGTAGATCCAGCAGCCGCACGAGGTGGAGCCGTCGTCCTTCAACTGCTGGTAGCCGGAGAGGGGCCGGCCGTCGGCGTCGTAGCCGTTGATCTCGGCGAGCACCGCCTCGGCGCTCGGCTCCTCCAGTCGTCCCTCGGTCGGGTAGTCCCAGGTGACATCGAGGAGCGGACGGTCCACCGGGTCCCTGGAGTTCTTGAGCCGCTCGCGGATCCGCCTGCCGAGGTGGTACATGAACCACAGGTCGCTGCGGGCCTCGCCGTCGGGTTCCCTTGCCGCCTGGTGCCACTGCACGTACCGGTTGGTGTTGGTGAAGGACCCCGCCTTCTCGGTGTGCGCGGCCGCGGGGAAGAAGAAGACCTCGGTGCCGATGTCCTCGGTGCGCAGCTCGCCCGTCTCGATCTCCGGGCCGTCCTTCCACCACGTCGCCGATTCGACGAGTGAGAAGTCCCGGACGACCTGCCACTCCAGGTTCGCCATTCCGAGGCGCTGCATACGGGAGTTGGCGGAGCCGACGGCGGGGTTCTCACCCATGAGGAAGTAGCCCTTGCACACGCCGTCGAGCTGGTTGAGCACGGTGTCGTACGTGCTGTGCGAGCCGGTGAGCCGTGGCAGATGCCCGAAGCAGTAGTCGTTCTCGGCGGTGGCCGCGTCTCCCCAGTAAGCCTTCATCAGACTGACGAAGTAGGAGCGCATGTTGCCCCAGAAGCCCTTGTCGGACCGTACCGCTTCGATGAACTTGTCGAGGTCCTCGTTCTCGTGGGCGTGCGGCATCGGGATGTAGCCGGGCAGCAGGTTGAAGAGGGTGGGGATGTCGCTGGAGCCCTGGATGCTGGCGTGGCCCCGCAGCGCCTGGATGCCGCCGCCGGGACGGCCGATGTTGCCCAGCAGCAGCTGGAGGATGCAGGCGGTACGGATGTACTGGGCACCGACGGTGTGCTGCGTCCAGCCGACCGCGTAGCAGAACTCGCTCGTGCGGTCCGGTCCGGAGTTCTCCACGAGCGCGCGGCACACCTCGAGGAACGTCTTCCGCGGAATGCCGCAGGTCTCCTCGACCATCTCCGGGGTGTAGCGCGAGAAGTGCCGTTTGAGGATCTGGTAGACGCAGCGCGGGTCCTGAAGCGTGCGGTCCTGCCGCGACTCGGACTCGCCCGCGAGCGGCGGCCCGCCCGCACCGTGCGCCTCCGCCTTTCCCGAACCGCCCGGTGCGCGGGGACCCTGGATGCGCTCGTCGTACAGCGCGTCGCGCTCCCCGGAGGCCGCCTGGATGGGGCGTCCGCCCTCGTAGTGCCAGGAGTGCATCTCGTAGCGGCGGCTGTCCGGGTTCAGGCCGGAGAAGACACCGTCGAGGTCCTCGGTGTCCTCGAAATCCTCGCCGATGACGGTGGCGGCGTTGGTGTACTCCAGGACGTAATCGCGGAAGTCGGAGCCCGTGCTGAGCACGTGGTTGATGATGCCGCCGAGGAAGGCGATGTCCGTGCCGGCCCGGATCGGCACATGCAGATCGGCCAGCGCACTCGTACGTGTGAACCGCGGATCGACGTGGATGACCTTGGCGCCGCGTGCCTTGGCCTCCATCACCCACTGGAAGCCGACGGGATGCGCCTCCGCGAAGTTCGAGCCCTCGATGACGATGCAGTCGGAGTTCTGCAGATCCTGAAGGAAAGTGGTGGCGCCCCCGCGCCCGAAGGACGTTCCCAGTCCGGCGACGGTCGAGCTGTGGCAGACCCGCGCCTGGTTCTCGATCTGGACGACGCCCAGAGCCGTGAAGAACTTCTTGATCAGGTAGTTCTCCTCGTTGTCCAGCGCGGCGCCGCCGAGCGTCGCGATGCCGAGGGTGCGGTTGACGCGCATCCCCTCGTGCTCGCTCTCCCAGGTCTCCCGCCGCGTGCGGATCACCCGTTCCGCCACCATGTCCATGGCGGTCCCCAGGTCCAGCCGCTCCCAGTCCGTCGCGTACGGACGCCGGTAGAGGACCTCGTGACGGCGCGCGTCGCCGGTGGTGAGCTGGAGCGTCGCGGAGCCCTTGGGGCAGAGCCGGCCACGGCTGACGGGGGAGTCGGGGTCTCCCTCGATCTGGACGACCTCGCCGTCCTTCACGTAGACGTTCTGCCCGCAGCCCACCGCACAGTACGGGCAGACCGACTTCACGACCTCGTCGGCCTCCTCGGTGCGAGGCCGGAGACCTCGTGTGTACGCGGAGGAGGCGGCGGCGCCGCGCCCCAGGGGATCGTCTCCGGTGAGCTGCCGGTAAACAGGCCAGCTCTCGAGCCAGGTGCGTACACCCATCGCCGTCCTCCGTCCACGTGCGTCCACGGATCGCGCGGGACCAGTGCCCCGCTCGCCCGGATTCACTCGTGGTGGACCGGCAGCCGGCGGTGTGCGGCAGCCGGGACGCGCGGACGCGCGTACGCGACCGGCGCGTACGCGCGCTCCGCGTCACACGTCCCGGCGGTTCAGCAGCGCGAAGGCGAGCGTCAGTACGACCGCCGTCGCGATGGCGAGGATTCCCAGCAGCGGCCAGCCCGTCGCGGTCTGATCCTCCGACATGGGGATGCGGTACAGGGACGCCAGCCCGTTGAGCGGCGAGTACTCCATGAGCACCTCACGGAAGTCGCTGAGCGTCTCGCCGATCATGAACAGGGCGAGCACCAGCGGCAGCAGAACGAGCCCCATCATCGCCGTGATCGCTCCGGCCGAGTGCCTCAGCAGCGCACCGACGGCCAGGGCCAGCAGGCCCAGCAGCGCCACGTACAGGGCGGCGCCGACCGTGGCTCCGAGCCACTGGCTGCTGCTCGCGACCAGCTCGCCGTTCTCGACGGAGTCCTTGAGCGGTCCCGACTTCGCCGCGAACTCCGGGACCTTCTGGCCGCTGAGCATCGTGGCGTTGATGAGAGCGGTGACCGAGCAGGCCGCCGCCGTCATGACGAACGCGAGCACGAAGAAGATCAGCGACTTGGCGGCCAGCACGCGGCCCCGCTTGGGGCACGCGGTCATGGTGGTGCGGATCATGCCGGTGCCGTACTCGGAGGTGACCACGAGCACGCCCAGCGTGATGACGCAGATCTGTCCGAGCATCAGCCCGAACAGGCCCGGGGCGAGCAGCGGCAGCCCGACGAAGTCGGTGTCGCTGAGCAGGAGCGCGGTCATCAGGCCGATGCCGACGACGAGGGCGAACATGACGCCGAGCGTCCACACCGTCGAGCGGACAGAACGGATCTTCGTCCACTCGGAGACGATCGCGTGGCCCAGGTGGGTGCGCGTGACGGGGATCGGGGAGGCATAGCCGCCGCCGTGCGCGGGGCCGCCCTGAGGGGCGCCCTGGGGACCGCCCTGGGGACCGCCTTGTGGAGGCCCGTACGGCGCTCCCTGAAAGCCCTGCGGAGGGGGCGCCGTCGCTGTGCCGGCGGCCGCCGCGCCTCCCGCGTGCTGTGCCGCGCCGTGCTGCGGCTGGAACTCCTGGCCCTGGTACGGCTGTTGGGGCGGCTGCTGCGCGGGGTGCGGCTGCTGGTGGTGCGGGTTGTTCGGCGTGGTCATCGGGCGTCGTCCTCGCTGTCGGGCCGGGAAGCGTCGGTGGGGGCGGCGGGCGCGGCAGGCGCCGGCGGTCCGCCCGGCACCGGCGGCGCCTGCGGGGGCCCGCCCTGGGGCTGCTGGGCCGCCACGTGCGCGTACGGGTCAGGGGTGCCGCCCGGCACCGGCTGCGGTCCGTAGCCGTGCCCCGCGCCGTAACCGGGCCCCGCGCCGTACGGGCCTGCCGGCTGCGCGGGCGCCCCGCCGGGCGCAGGCCCCCAGCCGCCCGCGGCACCCGCACCCACGGGCGCGCCTCCCTGCGGCGGCATCGCGCCGGGCATACCCGGCGCTCCCGGCATGCCAGGTGCTCCGGGCGCTCCCGGACCCATCGGCACTCCGAGCTGGGACGCAGCCAACTGCTGTTGCTGCGGAGGCGGTTGTTGCGCCTGCTGGAAGCCGGCGCGCTGGTCGGCCGAGGAGCGGTAGTCCACCGCCCCCTGCGTCAGCTGCATGTACGCCTCTTCCAGCGACGCCTGGTGCGGGGAGAGTTCCCAGAGCCGTACGTCCGCGTTGTGCGCCAGTTCGGAGATCTGCGGCAGCGGCAGGCCGTTGACGCGCAGCGCTCCGTCGTCCTCCGGTTGCACGTGGCCGCCCGCCTCCTGCACGGCGGAGGTCAGCTTCTCCCGCTGCCCCGGGTCGCCGTCCGGCGTACGGACACGGGCGAAGCCCACCGAGTTCTGCGCGATGAACTCCTTCACCGAGGTGTCCGCCATCAGCTGCCCGCGGCCGATGACGATCAGATGCTCGGCGGTCAGCGCCATTTCGCTCATCAGGTGCGAGGAGACGAAGACGGTGCGGCCCTCGCCCGCCAGCTGCTTCATCAGATTGCGGACCCACAGGATGCCTTCGGGGTCCAGGCCGTTGACCGGCTCGTCGAAGAGCAGCACCTGCGGGTCGCCGAGGAGGGCGGCCGCGATGCCGAGCCGCTGGCCCATGCCGAGCGAGAAACCCTGGGAGCGCTTCTTGGCCACCTGCCTGAGCCCGACGACATCGAGAACCTCGTCCACACGGCGGGCCGGGATGCCCGAGAGCTGGGCCAGCGACAGCAGGTGGCTGCGTGCGGAGCGCCCTCCGTGCACGGCCTTGGCGTCCAGCAGCGCGCCGACCTGGCGCGGGGCGTTCGGCAGATCGCGGAACCGGCGGCCACCGATGGTGACCCGGCCCGCGGTCGGGGTGTCCAGGCCCAGGATCATCCGCATCGTCGTCGACTTGCCGGAGCCGTTGGGCCCCAGGAAGCCGGTGACGGCTCCCGGCCGCACCTGGAAGGACAAGTTGTAGACGGCCGTCTTGGCGCCGTAGCGCTTTGTCAGGCCGTACGCCTCTATCATCCGTTTGTCCCTGGACGAAGTTCGGGGCACGTTCGCCCCCGGACATGGCCTAGGAGGCTACAAGGCGCCCGATCGGTTCCGTCCGGTGGCCGACGCAACCGTCTCCCTGCCCGGCCCGGGAACCCGTCTCCCGTACAGCCAGGGGGAGTTCCGTTGCCGCCGCCCCGCGGAGGCTAGGCGTCGCGGCGCTTGAGGACGATCCAGCCGACGATCAGCGCCGCCACCGCCCACGCGGCCATGATCGCCAGGCCCTCGTAGGGCCCGTACGGACGGTTGAGCGACTCCGGCACGACTGCTGTGACCGTCTTGCCCGCCTGGTCCGGCAGATACTGCGCGTACTTCTTCGTCGCGCTGACCTGGCCGAGGATGTTGGAGATCAGGAAGAAGAACGGCATCAGGATCGCGAAGGCCAGCAGCGGGCTGCGCAGCACGAAGCTCAGGCCCATGGAGAAGAGAGCGATCAGCGTCATGTAGACCCCGCCGCCCAGCACGGCGCGCAGCACACCCTCGTCCTGGATCGAGACGCTGTTCTCGCCCAGCAGCGACTGCCCCACGAAGAAGGCCAGGAAGCTGGTGGCCATCCCGACGACCAGCACCAGCACCGTGGCGACGAAGATCTTGGAGGTGAGGAAGACGGTCCGCTGCGGCACGGCCGCGAGCGAGCTGCGGATCATGCCGGTGCTGTACTCGCTGGAGACGACCAGCACGCCGAAGGCGATCATGGCGAGCTGCCCGAGGCCGGAGCCCGAGAAGCTCGTCTGCGTGGCGTCGAAGGTGGCCTGCTGCTGCTTGCCCAGCTTGTCGAACTGCGATGCCGTGAAGGCGCAGATGAGGGCGGAGACCCCCACTGTCACGACGAGCGCCGTGGCCAGCGTCCACAGGGTCGAGCGCACTGAGCGGATCTTGGTCCACTCGGAGCGGATGACGCGCGTGGCGTGTGGCATTACCGCCTCCTCCTGACGGGCTTGCCGCCCTGGTCCGGCCGTTGCCCGGGCTGCGAGGCCTGAGTGGTCGCCTGGTATTCGACGGACTCCGCCGTCAGCCGCATGAACGCCTCCTCCAGCGAGGCCTTCTGGGGGCTCAGCTCGTGCAGCACGACCTGGTACCAGGCGGCGAGCTCGCCGATGCGGGCCGGTTCGATGCCCTCGACCTGCATGCCGCCGTCCCGCTCGAAGACCGGCATGACTCCGACGCTGCCCAGCACGTCACGCATCCGCTCGGGCTGTGGCGTGCGCACGCGTACGAAGGAGCGTGAGTTCTCGGCGATGAAGTCCGCCATCGACGTGTCCGCGAGGAGCTTGCCGCGCCCGATGACCACCAAGTGCTCCGCGGTCAGCGCCATTTCGCTCATGAGGTGGGACGAGACGAACACGGTGCGGCCCTCCGAGGCCAGGTGCTTCATCAGGTTGCGGATCCACTGGATGCCCTCGGGGTCCAGGCCGTTGACCGGCTCGTCGAACATCAGGATCTTCGGGTCGCCGAGCAGTGCCGCCGCGATGCCGAGCCGCTGCGCCATGCCCAGCGAAAAGCCCTTCGGACGCTTCTTCGCCACGTCGGTGAGCCCGACCAGGTCCAGTACCGTGCCGATCCGCTTCTTCGGGACGTTGTTGGCCTGCGCCATGCACAGCAGATGGTTGTAGGCGCTGCGCCCGCCGTGCACCGCCTTGGCCTCCAGCAGGGCGCCGATGTGGTTGAGGGGGTCGCGGAGCTGGTCGTAGCGCTTGCCGTCGATGTGCACGTCACCGCTCGTCGGCTTGTCCAGGCCGAGCATCATCCGCATCGTCGTGGACTTGCCCGCCCCGTTGGGGCCGAGGAAGCCGGTGACCACTCCGGGACGCACGCTGAAGGTGAGGTGGTCGACGGCTGTCTTGTCCCCGTACCGCTTGGTCAGGCCGCGCAGCTCAATCATGGGCCGACGCTATGCGCGTTGAGCGCCCGATGCCAGGGGGTGCGCGGGCTCACTCACATGCGTGCGCAAGGCTGTGCGGCCGGTTCCCGGTGCTTTCGCACATTGCGGACGGCACGGGCCCCGGTGCCCTCCGGCCGGTACGGGGCGGGACCGTCCCCGGAACGGGAGACCGCGCGTCACGCCGAACGAGCCGCGCCCGTGGCCGGTCGGGCCGGGCGGCCGGCGCCGGCGGACACGCGAAGGGCCCGGCACGCAGTGTGCCGGGCCCTTCGTACCGAGTGGCCGTTGGCCGGGTGTGGCCGGTGACCGGGTGCGTCAGCGGGACTGCTGCGCCGGGACGCTGCGGGCAGCGGACTCGTCGTCGGTGGCGGTCTCGCCCTCGTCGCCGCCCTGGCCGGCGGCGGCAACCGCCGCACCCGTGAGGGTGGCCAGCATCTCGCGCACGTTGGTCAGCTGCGCGTTGATGCTGTCGCGGCGGTTGGTGAGGGCCGCCAGCTCGCGCTCCGACTCGCTGCGGACGCGGTCGGCCTTGGCGTTGGCGTCGGCCACGATGTCCTCGGCCTGGCGCTGGGCCGTCTCCACCGTCTGACGGGCGCGGCGCTCCGCGTCCGTGCGCAGCTTCTCGGCCTCCAGCCGCAGCTGCTCCGCACGGTGCTCGATCTCCGCGAGGCGCTTCTCCGCCTTCGCCTGACGGGAGGCGAGGTCACGCTCGGACTGCTCGCGGCGCTTGGCGAGGTTCGTCTCGAAGTCCGCGGCGGCCTGGGCGGCCTTCGCGCGGGTGTCCTCGAAGAGGGAGTCCGCCTCCTCGCGCTTGGACTGGGCGTCCTTCTCCGCCTCAGTGCGCAGCACAGTGGCTTCGCCCTTGGCCTTCTCGACGATGCCGGCGCCCTCGTCCTCGGCCTTGGCCTTGCGCTCGGCGGCGAACGCCTCGGCGTCGTTGCGCACCTGCTGGGCGGCGCTCTCGGCGAGCTCGCGGTGCTGGTCCGCGGCGCGACGGGCCTCGTCGCGCAGGTCCTTGGCCTCCTCCTCGGCGAGGCGGAGGATCTTCTCGACCCGCGCACCGAGCCCCGCGTAGGAAGGCTCTGCGTCGTTTACCTGGGCCTGGGCGTTCTGAGTCTCGAGGTGAAGCTCCTCGATGCGCTTTTCCAGCGAGGTGATTCGGGACAGTGCGCTGTCACGGTCGGCGACGAGCTTCGTGATGCGGTCGTCCACCTGCCCGCGGTCGTAGCCACGTCGCACGAGCTCGAAGCCGAAGGGGGAGGAAGTGTCGCTCATGGGTTTCCTGTCGAGTCAGACGGGTTATCAGACGGGGAGTTATAGGGGAATCCTAGGGGCCAAGACGGCGTGTCATCGAGCCATTGCGGGTTTGATCTGGAGAATGTGCGCTCGTTCGAGTGGCTAACTTCCGGACTCCTTGCCAGCGGGCCGAGTCGTACCTGCGCCAACTCCCGCCTTCACACCGTTGGTTGACTGTGTTTCGGCTCCGCCCTTCCTTCCGCCCCCGCTCTCCGGGCCACCGCCGGCTCCGGGGGTCTCGAAGGACTCCAGCGCTTCCAGTACGTCCTGCACGCGGGAGATCTCAGCGTTGATGTCCTCCTGGCGGCGCTCGAGCACCGCCAGTTCGCGCTGCCCGGCCTCGACGGTCCGCTCCGCCTCGGCCCTGGCCTCCTCACGGATCTGCTCCGCGTCCCGGATGAGTTCGGCCTTGCGCTGCTCGGCGTCCTTGAGCAGGCCCTCGGCCTTCTTCACCGCGGAGACGCGCACGTTGCTCGCCTCGTTGTCCGCCTCGCGCACGAGGCGAGCGGCCTTCTCCTCGGCTTCGCGCAGCTGTTCCTGCGCGGCCTTGACGAGCTTGTCGCAGCGCTCTCCCGCGGACTGCATCGCCTCGGAGGACTCCCTGCGCGCCCGCTCGTGCAGCTTCTCGATCTCGCGCTCGATCCGGGTGCGCTGCTCCTGCGTGCGCTCCCTGATCGCCGCGGCGTCGCTCCGGGCCTCGTCCAGCATGGTGTTGGAGTCGTTGCGGGCCTTCTCCACCACCTGGCGGCTGTCCTCGCGGGCCTCGCTGACCAGACGGTCCGACTCCCGCCGGGCCGCGCCCACCATGCTGTCGGCCTGCTCCTCGGCGGAGGTCTGGGTGCGGCGGGCCTCCTCACGCGCCTCGGCGAGCAGCCGGTCGGCCTGCTCCGCCGCGTCGTTGCGGCGGCGGGCGGCCTCCTCGCGCGCCTCGTCCAGAATCCGCTCGGACTCGGTACGCGTACGCTCCGCCTCGTCCAGGGCCTCGGAGACCGTCGTCTCCGCCATGGCCTTGGCGGCCTCGGACTCCTCCTGGGCCTCCCGGCGCAGCTGCGCCGCAGCCTTCTCGGCCTCCGCGCGCCGCCGGGTGATCTCCTCCTCGGCCTGCTCGTGCAGACCGGTGACCGAGTCGCGCACCTGCTGGGCGGTCTCCTCGGCGGTGCTGACCATCTCGGCGGCGCGACGCTCCGCCTCCTCCACGAGCCGGGCCGCCTCGCTCTGCGCGTCCTCGACCCGCTGCCGCGCCGTGGCCAGGAGCTCGTCGCTCTGCCTGCGCGCGTCCGTGCGCTCCCTGTGTGCCTCCTCACGGGCGCCGGCCAGCAACTCCTCGGCCTCGCGCCGCCGCCGGTCGGCCTCCTCGCGGGCGGCCTCCAGCGCTTCGGCCGCCTCCGTGTTCGTGCGCTCCGCGGCTGCGGCGGCCTCCGACCTGATGCGGTCGGCGGTGTCCTGGGCCTCGTTGCGCAGCCGCTCGGCCTCCGAGGCGGCGTCGCTGCGCAGCTGCACGGCCAGCGCCTCGCCCTCGGCGCGGGCCTGGGAGGCATCCGCGTGTGCCTCGCTGCGCAGCCGCTCGGCTGCCTCCTCCGCCTGCTGCTGGAGAGTGCGCAGCCGCTCGGCGGTCTCCGTGCGCAGCCGTTCGGTCTCGTTGCGGGCCTCGTCCCTCAGCCGCTCCGACTCGCTGTGCGCCTCGCGCAGTTCGCGCTCGGCCTCCGCGAGCTTGGTCTCCGCCTCGTTGTGCAGCCGTTCCAGCTCCGCGGCCGCTTCCGCCTTGCGGTCCTTGGCGGCCTGCTCGGCCTCCTCGCGGATGCGCCTGCCCGCCTCGTCGGCGTCCGTGCGCGTCTTGCCCGCCTGCTCCTCGGCGGTCGAACGCAGCTCCTCCGCCTCGGTGTTGGCGCGTTCGAGCGTCTCCTCGGCCTGGCGGCGCAGCGTCGTGGCGCGCTCGATGGCCTCGGTGCGCACACGCTCGCTCTCGGTACTGGCCTCGGTGCGGGTGTCCTCCGCGTCCGCCTTCGCCTTGACCAGGAGTTCCTCGGCGCGGTTCGCCGCGTCCTCGATCTGCTGGACGGCTTCGCGGCGCGCCTCCGCCCGCAGCCGCTCACCCTCCTCGACCGCCTCCGCGCGCAGCTGCTCGGCCTCCCCGCGCAGCCGCCGCGCCTCCTCCTGGAACTCGACGGTCCTCTCGCGGTACTCCTTGGTGTCGTCCTTGGCGGCGCCCTCGAGCTCCTCGACCATCCGCTCGGCCTCGGCGCGGAGCCGCTCCGCCTCCTCGTGGGCCTCCCGGCGGATGCGTTCGGCTTCTTCGGCGGCCCTGCCGGTGGTGGCCCTGGCCTCCTCGGACGCCTTGTCGAGTGCGTCCTCCGCGGTACGGGCGGCCTCGGCGAGCTGGTTCGCGGACTCCTCGGCCGACCGGGTACGGGCCTCGGCCTTGGCCTCCTCGATCAGCTGCTCGGCATGGGCCTTCGCCTCGTCGCGCAGCTGCTGGGCCTCGGCCTTGATGGCCTCGGACTCCTTGGTGGCCTCGCCGACCATGCGGGCCACTTCGTTCTTGGCGGTGCGCAGGCGCTGCTCGTTGTCCGACTCGGCGTCGGCGAGCAGCTTCTCCGCGGTCTCGCCCGCCTTCGTCAGCTTCTCCTCGGCCTCGGCGCGGGCCTCGCGCAGCGCGGCTTCGGCCTCCTGCATCCGCTCGCCGGCCCGGCGCACCAGGTCCGCGGCCTCGCGGCGGGAGGACTCCGACTCCGAGGTGGAGGAGGTGCGCAGGCGCTCCGCGTGCTCGCTGGCCTCCTGGGCCTGCGTCGAAGCGGAATTGAGCATCCGCTCCGCCTCGGCGCGCGCCCGGCGCAGGATCGCGTCGGCCTCCGCGCGGGCCTTCTCGGCCTCCGAGTTCATCCTGCTGCGGGTGTCGTCCGCGTGGCGCTCGGCCTCTTCGCGTGCCTGCTGGAGGGAGCGCTCGGACTCGGCGCGCGTCTCCTCCATGAGGCGCTGCGCCTGCTGTTCGGTACGGGCACGCAGCTGCTCGGCCCAGGCGACGTTCTCGTTGACGTGGGACTCGACGGTGGAGCGGCGCTCGGCGAGCTCCTGGTCGAGCTGCTGGCGGCGGCGCACCGCCTCGGCGTGCAGCTCCGACTCCAGGCGGGACTGCTGCTCGGCGCGCTCCTGGAGCAGCCGCTGCGTCTCCATGCGGGCGTCGCGCAGCTCGCGTTCGGCGTCGGCCCGCATCTGGTCGGCCTGCAGCTGGGCATTGCGCAGCAGCGCTTCGGCCTGCTGGGACAGGTTGTCGTAGCCGGCCGGGCGCGTGGCCAGAGCGCGGCGCGCCTCGTGCAGCTTGGCGCGCAGCACTTCGACCTGGTAGCCGAGGTCGTCGGCATGGTCGACGGCCTTCTCCCGCTCCTTCTTCAGCCGCTCCATCTCGGCCTCGAACTGCGAGAGGTGGTCGTCAGCCTCGTAGCGGTCGTAGCCCCGCACTGCGCGGTCCCATCCGTCCCCTGGTCGTGGTGGTGAACTGACCCCTCTTGCAGAGGGTGTCAGAACATCGGCAGATCTTCGGGGTCGGAACCCCCGGCCCGGACCCTCCTAGGGATGACGCGGAGGCCCGCCCCGGCCGAGAGGCCACTCTACCGGGCCGGGAAGCAGCCGTCAGTGGCTCGTTGTTGCCGATGAGTTCCCAGAGGTCCCGGGGACGGCAGCGGTGACCAACTCGGTGAGCACCCCGTGGCAGTCCTTGGGGTGCAGGAACGTGATGCGCGAGTCCATCGAGCCCCTGCGCGGCTCGTCGTAGAGCACGCGGACGCCCCGGCCGCGGATCTCCTCGGACTCGGCGTCGACGTCCGCGGTGCCGAAGGCGATGTGGTGGACACCCTCGCCGTTCTTGTCCAGCCACTTCGCGACGGTGGAGTCCTCGCGCACCGGCTCCAGGAGCTGGATGTACGAAGCGCCGCCGTCGTCCGTGCCGTTGATCCGGAGCATGGCCTCGCGGACCCCCTGCTCCTCGTTGACCTCGGTGTGGAAGACCTCGAAGCCGTACGTGGCACGGTAGAACTCGGTGGTCCTCTCCAGGTCGAAACAGGCGATCCCGATGTGGTCGATACGCGTCAGCATGGCCCCAGTGCAGCGTCTGCGTGCCCGGTTACGCAACGTGCGCACGGTCACACCCTTCGACCGGTGACCCGGGACAGTACCGCTCAGTACATTGGCGGAAGCCTGTTAACCCTCGTTATCCCCCTGGGCCTGGCGGCCCGGAGGTGCCCCCAACCCTGGGCCCGGCGGCCCGGAGGTACCCCCACCCCGCGCCTCGCGGCCGGGTGGACACCGCTCGGAGCCCCGCGGCCCGGGAGGACCCTCAGGAAGGGATCTGAACCTGATGACTGGTACGTCAGCTCGTACGGACGGCAACAGCACCTCGGTGATCGTCGCCGGTGCCCGTACGCCCATGGGACGGCTGCTCGGCTCGCTGAAGTCCTTCTCGGGCGCCGACCTCGGCGGCTTCGCGATCAAGGCGGCGCTGGAACGGGCCGGTATCAGCGGCGACCAGGTCGAGTACGTGATCATGGGCCAGGTGCTCCAGGCCGGCGCCGGCCAGATCCCGGCACGGCAGGCGGCCGTCAAGGCGGGCATCCCGATGAACGTGCCGGCGCTGACCGTCAACAAGGTCTGCCTCTCCGGGCTCGACGCGATCGCCCTGGCCGACCAGCTGGTGCGGGCGGGCGAGTTCGACATCGTCGTCGCCGGCGGACAGGAGTCGATGACGAACGCGCCGCACCTGCTGCCCAAGTCCCGTGAGGGATACAAGTACGGCGCCGTCGAGATGCTCGACGCGATGGCGCACGACGGGCTGACCGACTCCTTCGAGAACATCGCGATGGGCGCGTCGACGGAGAAGCACAACACCAGGCTCGGCATCGCACGTCCCGAACAGGACGAGGTCGCGGCACGCTCCCACCAGCGGGCGGCCGCGGCGCAGAAGAACGGCCTGTTCGAGGCAGAGATCACGCCGGTGGAGATCCCGCAGCGCAAGGGCGACCCCGTCGTCTTCAGCCAGGACGAGGGCATCCGCGGCGAGACCACCGCCGAGTCGCTGGGCAAGCTGAAGCCCGCCTTCGCCAAGGACGGGACCATCACGGCCGGTTCGGCCTCCCAGATCTCCGACGGTGCGGCGGCCGTCGTCGTGATGAGCCGCGCCAAGGCCGAGGAGCTGGGCGTCGAGTGGCTCGCGGAGATCGGTGCGCACGGCAACGTGGCCGGACCGGACAACTCCCTCCAGTCGCAGCCCTCCCGCGCGATCGAGCACGCGCTGGCGAAGGACGGCGCCGGCATCGAGGCGGCCGACCTCGACCTCATCGAGATCAACGAGGCGTTCGCAGCCGTCGCCGTCCAGTCAACGAAGGACCTCGGTGTCAGCCCCGAAAAGGTGAACGTCAACGGCGGCGCCATCGCCCTCGGGCACCCGATCGGCATGTCCGGTGCGCGTATCGTCCTGCACCTCGCCCTGGAGCTGCGGCGCAGGGGCGGCGGCACCGGCGCCGCCGCCCTGTGCGGCGGCGGAGGTCAGGGAGACGCGCTGCTGCTGCGGGTTCCGGGGAACGCGGGCCGGTAGGCCCACCGGTACGAGCCTGATCGAGCCGGTCCCGGCAGTGGCCCGGGACCGGCAGGCACAGGTGGCCAGAAGGCCGGCCGGAGGCCGGCGGGCAGACAGGGAGCCGGCCACGGGCCGGCGGCCCGGAAAGCACAAAGGACAGGGGAGCGGCAAGCATGGCGGTGGACGTCTCCGAGCTGGTCGAGCAGGCGAGAGAGGGCCGGCCGAGGGCCGTCGCCCGGCTCATCTCCCTCGTGGAGGGGGCGTCCCCGCAGCTGCGCGAGGTCATGGCGGCGCTCGCGCCGCGCTGCGGCAACGCGTACGTGGTGGGCCTGACCGGGTCGCCCGGTGTCGGCAAGTCCACGTCGACCTCCGCACTCGTCACCGCGTACCGGCGCGCGGGCAAGCGGGTCGGCATCCTCGCCGTCGACCCGTCCTCGCCCTTCTCCGGCGGTGCCCTGCTCGGCGACCGGATCCGGATGGGCGAGCACGCCTCCGACCCCGGCGTCTACATCCGTTCCATGGCGACCCGGGGACACCTCGGCGGGCTGGCGTGGGCCGCGCCCCAGGCCATCCGTGTCCTGGACGCGGCGGGGTGCGACGTGGTGCTCGTCGAGACGGTCGGTGTGGGCCAGAGCGAGGTCGAGATCGCGGCACAAGCCGATACGAGTGTCGTGCTGCTCGCCCCTGGAATGGGGGACGGGATCCAGGCCGCGAAGGCCGGGATCCTGGAGATCGGCGACGTGTATGTCGTCAACAAGGCCGACCGGGACGGGGCGGACGCCACCGTCCGCGAGCTCAACCACATGCTCGGGCTCGGAGAGGCGCGGGCCCCGGGCGACTGGCGTCCGCCGATCGTCAAGACCGTCGCCGCGCGCAGCGAGGGCGTCGGAGAGGTCGTGGAGGCGCTGGAGAAGCACCGCGCGTGGATGGAGGAGCACGGGGTGCTGGCCGAGCGCCGCACGAAGCGCGCGGCGCACGAGATCGAGACGATCGCGGTGACGGCGCTGAGGGAACGCATGGGCGAACTCCGCGGCGGGAAGCGGCTCGACGCGCTTGCGGAGAAGGTCGTCGGCGGATCGATCGATCCCTATGCGGCGGCCGACGAGCTGGTCGCGGGCGTCACGGAGGCCTGAGGCGGGTTCTCGCCGCCAGGTTGTCACACGTGTGGGGTGCCGGGACCGCGGTCCCGGCACCCCACACGGCTGTCGTGGTCCGTGCCGTCGTCAGTCGTCCCCGTCCCGGTCGTCCCCGTCCCGGTCGTCGTCATCGTGGTCCGCCGCGGACTGGGTGATCTTGCCGGACCGGCCGTCGACGGTGAGTTCCGTCTCCTGGCCCTTGCCGCCCTTGCCGGTCGTCTCGACCTCCCACGTGGGGGCCTTCGCATCGTCGTCGAGTTCGACGGAGGTCACCGTGCCGCGTTCGGCGGCCTTGCGGGCCACGTCCGCGGCCGTGAGCTTCGAGCCGGGGTACGCCTCGTCGTCCCGCTCCGTCTTCTTGTTCAGGACCTTGTTCGTGTCCCCGTCCAGCCGGATCTCGTGCGACGTACCGCCTTCGGTCACCTCGACCTCCCAGACCGCGCCCCGTTCGCCGCCGTCCAGTTCGATGCCGGTGACGGTGCCGGGTGCGGCCTTCAGGGCCGCTTCCGCCGCCTCGGCGGCCGTCGTCCCGGTGCCCTGGGCCGCACGGATCTCGTCCTTGTCGTCGTCCCTGCTGTCGTCGTTGTCGTCCTTGCCGCTGTCGCGGTCGTCGTCGCGGTCGACGGAACGGTCCTCGGCACGGGCCGAGGAGGAGGCGGACCGCGTGGCGTCGTCGCTGGCGACCGCCGCGACGGAGCCTCCGCCGATCAGGGCCACGGCGGTGACGGTGGCGATGGCGAGCTTGCGCTTCATGGTTCCTCCCGAGCGGTTGCGTTGTGGGATCCACCGTGGCGGAAGGTTGCTGAAGGGAGCCTGAAGCCACCTGAAGATCACTTCAGGTTCGATGGGGGAGAGTGTTCCCATGCGCCTGCTGATCGTGGAGGACGAACGGCGGCTCGCCCTCTCGCTCGCCCGGGGGCTGAGCGCCGAGGGGTTCGCCGTCGACGTCGTGCACGACGGGAACGAAGGGCTGCACCGCGCCGGCGAGGGCACGTACGACCTGATCGTCCTGGACATCATGCTGCCCGGCATGAACGGGTACCGCGTCTGCGCCGCCCTGCGCGCAGCCGGCGACGAGACGCCCGTACTGATGCTGACCGCGAAGGACGGCGAGTACGACGAGGCCGAGGGCCTGGACACCGGGGCCGACGACTATCTGACGAAGCCCTTCTCGTACGTCGTGCTGCTCGCGAGGGTCAGGGCGCTGCTGCGACGGCGCACGCGCGGCGCACGCACCGTGCTCCGGCTCGGCACGCTCTGCGTCGACCCGGGCACCCGCGGGGTGAGCGTGGGGGAGCGGGACGTGGAGCTGACGGCGAAGGAATTCGCGGTGCTGGAGCATCTGGCGGTGAGGGCCGGGGAGGTCGTCTCGAAGGCGGAGATCCTCGAACACGTCTGGGACTTCGCGTACGAAGGCGATGCGAACATCGTCGAGGTGTACGTCAGCGCACTGCGCCGCAAGATCGGGCCGGACTGGATCGCCACCGTGCGGGGCGCCGGATACCGGCTGGTGGACGCCGGTGCGTAGCCTGCCCGTCCGTACGCGTGCGGCGCTGGGCGCGACCTTCGTGGTGGCGGTGGCGCTGGTGGCCGCCGGGATCGCGGTGGTGGGTGTGCTGCGGGAGGGCCTCGCCGGAAACGCGCGGCTTCAGGCGGAGGCGACGGCCCGGGAGGTGGCCGCGCAGGTCTCCCACGTGGACGCGTCCGCCATCGGCGAGGACGTCGACGGGCTCGACGACGACGCGGACGAGCCCGTGCAGGTCGTCGGCCCGCGCGGAGAGGTGCTCGGCGCGGCGGAGACCCTGCGCGGCATGGGCCCCGTCGCGGACTTCAACCGCCCCGAGCCCGAGGGGGACCGCGAGGAGCGCGACGACGACGGCGACGACGACGGCGACGGCGACGGCGACGGCGACGGCGGGGCCGACAGCGACAGCGAGGTGAAGACGCTCTCGCTCCCCACGGACGACGACGGTTCGGCCGAGGCGGACTTCACCGTGGCCGGAGTGCAGGGCAGCACCCGCGACGGAACCCCCGTCACCGTCTACGCGGGCGCCTCGCTCAAGGACCAGCAGGAAGCGGTCTCCTCCGTCACGCAGGCGATGCTCATCGGACTGCCGCTGCTGCTGCTGGTCGTGGGCGGTGTCACCTGGCTCGTGACGCGGCGGGCGCTGCGGCCGGTGGAGAGCATCCGCAGCGAGATGGCCGGGATCATGGCGAGCGCCGACCTCTCGCGCCGGGTGCCCGAGCCGCACGCACGGGACGAGGTCGCGCGGCTGGCCCGCACGACGAACGACACCCTCGCTGCCCTGGAGGCGTCCGTCGAGCGGCAGCGGCGGTTCGTCGCGGACGTCTCGCACGAGCTGCGCAGCCCCATCGCCTCACTGCGCACACAACTCGAGGTGGGCGCAGCGCACCCGGACCTGCTGGACCTGGACGGTGCGGTCCAGGACACCGTGCGGCTCCAGCAGCTCGCGACGGACCTCCTGCTCCTCGCCCGCCTCGACGCCGGCGAGCGCCCGGGGAAGGCCCGGGTGGCGCTGGGCGCGCTCGTACGGGAGGAGGTGGCGCAGCACCGGGGGCCGCACCCCGTACGCCTGGGGGAGATGACCGGCACCGAAGTGACGGGCTCGCGGGCTCAGTTGGCGCGAGTGGTGATCAATCTGCTGCAGAACGCGCAGCGGCACGCGGCGTCACTGGTGGACGTGTCCGTGCGGGAGACCGGGGATGCCGGAGGCCGGTGGGTGGAGCTGGAGGTCGGCGACGACGGACCGGGCGTGCCCGAGGCCGAGCGGGAGCGCATCTTCGAGCGTTTCGTACGTCTCGACGACGCCCGCAGCCGCGACGAGGGCGGCGCGGGGCTCGGTCTCGCCATCGCCCGCGATGTGGCGACACGGCACGGCGGGACCCTGACGGTCACGGAGGGCTCCCGCTTTGTCCTGCGGCTCCCGGCCGCGGCGCCCGGTGAAAAGGGCGTCGGACCCTAGGGCCGGACAGGGACAGTCCCTAGAAGACTGCTGAAGATCTTGGTTGATCCGGGTTGCCACCGTCAGGTGGTGGCCTGGATCTGCCAGGTGGTGCCGTTGTGATGGAGTCCGAGGTTGATGAGTCGGCGGAGATTGAGGGCGGCGGCTCGGGTGTGGATCCAGGTGTCGTTCTTGATGGTGCCGCGGTAGCGGAGTTTGCGGTTGCCGTGGTGGACGAGCCAGGCGACGGCGCGTTCGACGGGTGGTCTCCAGCGTCGGTAGTCGGCTTGCCAGTCCGTGTCAGCGGCGGCCTGGTGGCGGGCTTGAACGAGTAGATCGTGGTGCGGCCGGATGGTCAGGATGCGTCCGGTCTTGGCTTTGGTGCATCGCTGACGCAGAGGACATCCGGTGCACTCCTTGGCGAAGGTGGCCTTGCGCTGACGGTGCCGTCCGCTGGGATCGGTGAGGGGGACGGTGTGTCCCTGGGGGCAGGTCACCGTGCCCGCGAGGGTGTCGATGGCGAAGTCGTCGAGGGTGAAACCGCCCGGGACAGCAGGCCGCAGTGGCGCGGGCTTGAAGAACAGCCGGTGCCCCGATTGTTGGAGACTTTGACAGGCGGAACCGGTGGAGTAGGCAGTGTCGCCGAAGGCGTCCACCGGATCGTTTTCCTGGGCGAGCAGGTCGAGGCCGACAGCAGCTTCGTGGTGTTCGCTGCCGGTCGCGGGCCGGAGGGCGACTGCGGTGAATAAGCCGGTCTCGGGCTCGATGGCCAGATGGGCCTTGAAGCCGTCCTGCTGCTGGTGGCGGGTCTTGTGCGCGTGGCGGGACTCCGGGTCGACGGTGGAGATCATCCGGTCGTAAGCGGTGCCCTGGGTGATGCGCCAGCGCCCGTCACGCCCGTCGCTGTCATCGGCGGGTTCGACGTCCTGGCCGGCGACCAAGGCCAGGATGCCGACCGCATTCGCGGCCTTTTCACCGAGTTCCTGCTCGGGCAGATGACCCAGCAGCCGCAGTGCGTCACCGACCAGGGCGTCCACCAGCTCAGCTCGTGCCGCCTGGTCGTTCCAGGCGATACGGGGCTTGCCGGGATCGCTGTAGTCGTGAGCCCGACACTGCTGGTCGGCGACTGCCGGGGCGCCGGGGACCTCACGGATCACCGTCCGGATCGCGGCGACGATCTGGGTAACGGTGTCCTGGGTGGCCACCGCATCATCCAGCACCGTGGAGTCCAGTGCCCGACGGTGCTTGCCCTTGAGCACGCCGGTGGTCTTGATGACCTCGCGGACGGTCTCGAATACCCGGTTCGGCCGGGCCGAGCGGGCCAGCCTGCGGCGAAAGTAGGACAGCAACGACGGGTCGAAGGCCGTGTCGTGCAGGCCGAGTCCGCAGGCAGCCTTCCACCGCAGGTCACAGCGCAGTTCCTGAACCGTCTCGAAGTCCGACAGGCCATGAAGAGCCTGCAGCGTGACGGCCGCGGCCAGGATCTGCGGCGGCATGCTCGGCCGCCCGTTTGCCGAGGGGTACATGTCCGCGAACATTCCTGCCGGGAACAACCGTCCACGGTGCTCGGCCAGGAAAGCGAACACACTCCCAGCCGGGATCAACTCCCGGCAGGTCTCCCACACATCCGGACCGACCGTCTCCCCGACCCACTCCCCTTGAACCACACCAACGAGTCTGGCCCCACCGCTCAAACGACGAGGCCAGAACCCCAAGATCTTCAGCAGTCTTCTAGAACCTGCCGCGTTCGGCGCGGAGTTTCTCGGCCACGGGCAGGAGCGTCTCGTGCAGGTGCTCCAGGTCCTCGGGCGACATGCGGTCGATGAAGTGGCGCCGCACGGAGTCGACGTGATGGGGCGCGACGCGGCGCATCGTCTCCCAGCCGTCCTCGGTCAGCACGGCGAAGAGTCCGCGCTTGTCGGACTCGCAGTTCTCGCGGCGGACGAGACCCGCCTTCTCCATGCGCGTGATCTGGTGGGAAAGGCGGCTCTTGGACTGGAGAGTGGAGGCCGCGAGGTCACTCATCCGCATCCGGTGTTCCGCTGACTCGGAGAGGTTGACGAGGATCTCGTAGTCGTTCATGGTCAGGCCGAACGGCTGGAGGTCGCGCTCCAGCTGGTACATGAGCAGGCGGTTCACGTCCAGATGGATGCGCCACGCTCTCTGCTCGTCAGCGGTGAGCCAACGGGTGCCGTTGGTGCCGTTCTCGGGGTCCATGCATGAGACTTTACCCAGCGCCCGTACAGATGTGCGCGGGTCCCGTACTCACAGCCCGAACCTTCGCTGCAGGCTTCCGAGCTGGCCCGGGAGCTGCGGGGTCTGCCCGCCGTGCTGGCCCCCGTGCTGTCCGCCCTGCGGGCCTCTGCCCGGGACTCCGGCCTCGTTCGGCACCGCACCCGTCGCCTGCTCCGCCATGAGCGCCTCGCTCGACTGGATCAGGACGGTGCCCGAACCCACGAACTCGAACTGGTGCTCCTCGCCGGAGGCGCCGCCGATGCCCGTCATGGCCCTGATACCGCCCAGTACGCCCTTGAGGTAGCCGTGGTCGTAGTGATGGCACGGCGAGGGGCAGTCCGCCCAGCCGACCAGGGCCTGCGGGTCGACGCGGACGGGCGGCTCGACGAAGTGCACCGCACCGTTGGAGGCGGCGACGAACTTGCCCGTCCCGATGAGCGTGAGGAACCCCGGGATGATCGACTGCTTGAGCGACAGCGTCGGCTCGAAGGCCAGGAGGTTCCCGGAGCGCACCGTGAGGTTGCCGTCCTCCAGGTCGTAGGAGTTGACGTCGAAGGCGCGGTCGGCGAGCAGCATCTTGCCGTGGCCCTCGGCGACGACCCAGTCGGCCGCGTGCAGGGGGGAGTGGAAGCTGGTCGCGACGAGGGCGTCGAGATGGCCGTGGCCCACGCCGCTGAAGTCGATCTGCCCGTAGTAGGCGATCATCTTGCCCTTCTGCAGGAACCACTGGCCGTTGAGTTCCACGCAGAAGGTGTAGGAGTTCACGTTGTCGTCGGACGGCAGGGTCGTGACGTCCAGGATCTGCGGGGCGGTCACAGCTTCTCCTCACTGGCCTGAACGAACACGGCGCCGTTTCCTGACAGTTCGAGCTGGAAGGCTTCGCCCGAGCCGCGACCCACCATGTCGCGCCAGCCGAGGGCCGTGGAGAGCTTGTTCCGCACGTCGCCGTGGTGCGCCACGTACGCCTGGGGGTCCACGTGCACGGGACGGTCGGGGGTGATGGGCAGCTGGATGACGCCGCCGTGCGCCATCACCGCGACGGAGCCCTTGCCCCTGAGCGTCGTGGTGAACAGACCCTGGCCGGTGACCTGGCCGCGCACCATGCCCATCACGCCGCCGTCGGAGCCGAGGAAGAGCGTGCCCTGCTCCAGCGTGCCGTCGAAGGCGAGGAGACGGTCGGCCTCGACGCAGAGGGTGTCACCGTCCAGTTGGATCACCTCGACGTGGTGACCGCCGTGGCCGAACATCACGGTTCCGTTTCCCTCGACCGTCATCAGCGGTGTCGCCTCGTTCGCCACGCGGCGCCCGATCATGGACATCACGCCGCCCTGGCCGCCCTGCATGCTGGGTGTGAAGCGGACGTCCCCCTTGTACGCGATCATTGCGCCGCGCTGGCTGAACAGCCGCTGACCCGGTTGCACTTGGGCCTCGACCATCTTGCTGCTGATCTCGCGGAACGGCATCACACCTCGCCCCCGATCGTGTTGCGCTCGCTGGGCTGCACGTAGACCAGCCCGTCCCCCTCGAACCGGATCTGGAAGGACTCGCCCGAGCCTTCGCCCATGAACGTGCGGAAGTTGACCCCGGACTGGAAGTGCTGCTGGAGGTTGCCCTGGTGCGCGATGTAGGCGCCCGGGTCGACCTGGAGCGGCATGCCCTGCGCGACCCTCAGGACCACGGCCGGCCCGTCCGACATCAGGGCGGCCTGCCCGGTGCCCTCGACGGTGGTCGTGAACAGCCCGTTCCCCTGGGAGGCGCCGCGCAGCCCGGTGAAGCTGGTGCCCGTGCGCAGGCCCGCGTCGGTGCAGAGCAGGTTGCTCGCCTCGACGTGCAGCGTCTCGCCGTTGAGCTGGACGAGGTTGATCTCGCTGGCGCGGTCGGCGAAGTAGCACGTGCCGTGCCCCTTCACCTCCATGACCGTCATCTGCTCGCCGGTCAGTCGCCGGGTCACCATTCCCCGCAGGCCCTCGCCGCCGCCTGACATCTTCTTGAACGCCATCTCGCCGTCGTAGGCGACCATGGAACCGTTCTTCGCTTTCACGGCGTCGCCGCTCATCGAGACGGCGAGCACATGCGGACTGTGAAGTCGGAACTGAGCCACACACGAAACCTACCCTGGGCTGGGCGAGGCCGGGCAAGGCTGCCGCAATGGGCAGCGCTTGTGCATCACTTCACAAACAAGCGAGGTCTCCCGTGTCGATCCTGGAATCCCCGACCGGCCTGCCGCCGAAGTCGGTCTCCGCCCTGCGCCGCCTCCGTCTGGTCTCCACTCCGGAGGCGCTCTCCTTCCTGCTGCTGCTCGTCTGCTCCGTGTTGAAGCGGACCACCGAGTTCAACGCCGTGCCCGTGGTGGGCGCCGTGCACGGTGGGCTCTTCGTCCTGTACGTGCTCTTCTGGGCCGACGCCTGGAACCGCGTGCGCTGGCCGCTCGGCCGGGCCGCCTTGATGTTCGTCCTGTCCGTGCTGCCCGCCGGTGGTTTCTTCGCCGACAAGGCACTGCGGCGCGAGGAGGAGGCCGGCGTGATCGCCGCCCGCGCCCGCAAGGAGCAGGACTCGCGGCGCGTGAACGCGGAGAAGCCGTGATCGTCGCCTTCTCCGTGACGCCGCTCGGGGTGGGCGAGGACGTCGGGTCCTACGTGGCGGACGCGGTGCGCGTCGTGCGCGAATCGGGCCTGCCGAACCGCACCGACGCCATGTTCACCTCGCTGGAAGGCGATTGGGAGGAGTGCATGGACGTCGTGCGCAGGGCGGTCGCGGCCGTCGAGGCGCGGGCGCCGCGCGTCTCGCTCGTCCTCAAGGCCGACATCCGGCAGGGCGTGACGGACGGGCTCACCTCGAAGGTCGCGTCTGTGGAGCAGCAGCTCAGCGGCGGCGGGGAGCCCGGTCAGGGCTGAGAGCCGCCGCTTCCGGCGAGCAGCGCGATGCCCAACGGCGTGCGCTCGTAGAGCACTTGATGATGCACGCGGCGCGAGGTGAGAAGTCCGGCGTCGCGCAGCGCCGAGAGGTGCGCGGAGACCGATGACGGGGCGAGTCCGAGGCGGGCGGCGAGCGCCGTCGTCGAGGCGGGCTCCTGCAACTCGCCCAGTATGGCCGCCCGGTTGGCGCCCATCAGACGCGCCAGCGCCTTGGCCGCGTCGGGTGTGGGCCGCTGCCACAGGCCGCCGACGCCGCGTGCGGGATAGATCACGGTGGGCTGCCAGGGCTGAGCGAAGCCGCTCACGACGTCCGGCCAGATGAACGCGCTGGGCATCAGCAGCACACCGCGGCCCCTCAGCTCCTGCACCATCGGCGCGCGGGACTTGGTGCGCACCGACAGAGTGCCGTCGCGCCACGTCAGCCCGGGACGCAGGTCGGCGAAGAGCCCCTCCAGGCCTTCCTCGGCCAACTGCCGTGCGCGGTGGGCGATGTCGGCCTCCAGCAGGTCCCGCATCCGCGGCCAGTCAGGGGCGACCAGCGCCTCCCAGGCCCGCTCCGTGAGGTCGGCCAGCTCCCGCACGGCCCGCGCCGGGTCGGCGAGCATCGCCCGGCCGCGCGCGGACTCGGCGGCTCCCGGCGTGCACGCCAGGGAGCGGGCGATCTCCTGCCGGGCCAGGCCGGGGTCGACGGTCCGTACGCGCGCCAGCTCGTCGCCGAAGGAGACCGCGGTACCCGTTCCGCCGGTCGCGGTCGGCGGCGGACCGAGGAAGTCCGGCGTGTATCCGGTCTGCTGGGGCATCAGCAGCCACAGCGGGGTCAGGTCGAGCTCCGCGAGCGCCTCGTGGATCCTGCGCAGCCAGGGCAGGTGGTAGCTGTGCCGGTCCGTGCGGCGCAGCGTGCGTACGGCCTCGTGGGTCTCGCACAGCGGCGACAGGGCGAAGCGGCAGCGCAGCAGATCGTCCGTGCCGAACTGAAGGTGCAGTGCCATGGCCGCCCCGCTTCCGGTCCCGTCTCCGGTTCTTGTCCCTGGCCGTATGGCCGGTCTTGTGGCTGGTTTCGCAGCTGGTCTTGTGGCTGGGCCTGCGCCCGGGCTCGTCCCCTGGGCCGGTGTCCGCGCGGGGCGCTGAACTCCGGCTTCGCTGCTCCCGGCTTCGCTGTTGCTCGCTTCGGCGTTCCCCGGCCTCGCCGCGCCTCCGGCCGCCGGGGATTCGTCCCGTGCCGAAAGACTAGAGAGCCCGGCCCGGCGGCGACAGAGTTGCGGCATGACCTCTCAGCAGGGCTACCGCGCGGTTTTCCGGGTGCGGGAATTCCGGTTCGTCTTCGCAGCGCACGTGCTCTCCCTGCTGGGAGGCGTGGTCTCGCACGTTGCGCTGCCGGTGCTCGTGTACGAGCAGACCGCCTCGCCCCTGATGGCCGCCCTCACCTTCGGGCTCGGGTTCATGCCGCAGGCACTGGGCGGCGCCCTGCTCGCGCCTGTCGCCGAGCGGTACCCGGGGCGCCCGGTACTGGTCGGCTGCGACCTGGTCTGCGCGGTGGCCGTCGCGGCGATGACGGTGCCGGACGCGTCGCCGGCACTGCTGCTCGTCCTGCGGGCGGTGACCGCGTTCGTGCAGCCGCTCTTCGGGGGCGTACGCGCGGCCGGGCTCGCCGAGATCCTCGCGGGCGACGCGTTCGTACTGGGGCGCTCGCTCATCAGGATCTCCGCGCAGGCCGCGCAGATCGCCGGGTTCGCGGCCACCGGCCTGCTTCTGATCGTGCTGCCGCCCCGTGGAGCGCTGCTGCTCACCGTCGCCGGGTTTCTCGCGTCGGCCGCGCTGCTGCGCTTCGGCAGCGCCCGTCGCCCTCCGGCGGCCGTGGAACGCACCCGCGGCGGCACTCGCGCCCTCTTCGCCGACAGGCGCGTACGTGCGCTGCTCGCGCTGTGCTGGCTGCCGCCCGCCTTCGTCGTCGTACCGGAGGGACTGGCGGCCCCTTACGCCGCGGAGACCGGTGCCGGGTCCGTCGGTGTCGGCCTGCTGCTGGCGGCCATGCCGGTGGGCGGCGTCGCCGCCGAACTGGCCGTGGGGGCGTTGCTGAAGCCCGCCTCCCGGGAGCGGCTCGTGCTGCCGCTCGCGGGCACCATGCTGCTGCCGTTCCTGCTCTTCGCGTGGCGGCCGGGGCTGCCGCTGGCGCTGGTCGTGCTCCTCGTCGCCGGGACGGGCGTGGCCTCCACCCTCGGCCTCGACCGCTGGTTCTTCGACGCCGTCCCCGAGGAGCTGCGGGCACGCGCCATGACGGTGATGACGGCGGGGCTGATGACGGTGCAGGGCATGGGAATGGCCGCCGGCGGCGTTGCCGCGGAGTTCATGCCGCCGCATCTGGCGATCGTGGCCGCCGGCGTCGTCGGGACGGCGTGTGTGCTGCTCGCAGTGGTCGCGGTGCGCGCGGCGCGGAAGGCGGGGGAGCCGCGGCCCGGGGACGTGCGGGATGCGGCGGGGCCGAGCGCGAACGCCGGTGAGGACGGTCCCGGGAGACCGGCTGCTGAGACACCTATGGCCGGCATGTGAGCGGCTACTAGGGTTTACCGCGTGTCGAAGCCTCTCAGTCTGACGTTCGATCCCATTGCCCGCGCCGACGAGCTCTGGAAGGAGCGGTGGGGGTCCGTGCCGTCCATGGCCGCGATCACCTCCATCATGAGAGCGCACCAGATCCTGCTGGCCCAGGTCGACGCGGTGGTCAAGCCGTACGGACTCACCTTCGCCCGGTACGAGGCGCTGGTGCTGCTCACCTTCTCGCGGGCCGGCGAACTGCCGATGTCCAAGATCGGTGAGCGTCTGATGGTGCACCCGACGTCGGTCACCAACACCATCGACAGGCTCCAGAAGTCCGGCCTCGTCGACAAGCGCCCCAACCCCGACGACGGGCGCGGCACGCTCGCCTCCATCACCGACAAGGGCCGCACGGTCTGCGAGGCGGCCACGCGGGAGCTGATGGCGGTGGAGTTCGGCATGGGTGCCTACGACGCGGAGGAGTGCGGGGAGATCTTCGCGATGCTCCGCCCGCTGCGTGTGGCGGCTCAGGACTTCTCGGAGGAGTAGCGCCTGTCCGGCTCGGGGAGCAGGGCCTGTCGGGCCGGTCTTCCCGGGCCTGCGAGAAGACCGGCCCGACATGCCCCGGCGCAGGTCGGCAGGGCGCCGGCCGCACGGCCGCTCCGCCGGTCCCGCTCGCGCCGGTGCGTGCCGGGGGCGGAGGAGGGGCCCGTGGAAGGGCCCGTTACGCTCGTGCTCATGAAGAAGTCCGTACTGACCCGGTACCGGGTGATGGCCTACGTCACCGCTGTGATGCTTCTGGTGCTGTGCGCCTGCATGACGTTCAAGTACGGCTTCGGCATGGGCGAGGACCTGACCTTCGTGGTCTCCCAGACGCACGGCCTCCTCTACATGATCTACCTGGTCGTCGCCTTCGACCTGGGCCAGAAGGCCCGCTGGCCGTTCGGCAAGCTCCTGTGGATCCTGCTCTCCGGGACGATTCCCACCGCCGCCTTCTTCGTCGAGCGGAAGGTGGTGCGCGAGGTCTCGCCGCTGGTGGAGGACGGGCGCACCGCCGCCGCCGAGGCGTAACAGCCACCCCGCGGACCCCCGCGGGTCTCTTCGTTCGCACCCATCACCGAACGATCGGTCGACAATTACTTGGACGTCCAAGTAAATTCGACGGTATGGACGCACACGCGATTGAAGAGGGCCGTCGCCGTTGGCAGGCCCGGTACGACGCCGCCGGCAAGCGGGATGCCGACTTCACCACGCTGAGCGGCGACCCGGTGGCGCCGGTCTACGGGCCCCGCGCCGGGGACACGGTGGAGGGCTTCGAGCGGATCGGCTGGCCCGGCGAGTATCCGTTCACGCGTGGCCTGTACCCCACCGGCTACCGGGGCCGGACCTGGACGATCCGGCAGTTCGCCGGCTTCGGCAACGCGCAGCAGACCAACGAGCGCTACAAGATGATCCTGGACTCCGGCGGTGGCGGGCTGTCCGTGGCGTTCGACATGCCGACCCTGATGGGCCGGGACTCCGACGACCCGCGCTCGCTCGGCGAGGTCGGACACTGCGGCGTTGCCATCGACTCCGCCGCCGACATGGAGGTGCTCTTCTCCGGGATCCCCCTCGGCGACGTCACCACCTCGATGACGATCTCCGGCCCCGCGGTGCCCGTCTTCTGCATGTATCTGGTCGCGGCCGAACGTCAGGGCGTGGACCCGGCCGTGCTCAACGGCACCCTGCAGACGGACATCTTCAAGGAGTACATCGCCCAGAAGGAGTGGCTCTTCCAGCCCGAGCCCCACCTGCGGCTCATCGGCGACCTGATGGAGCACTGCAGCCGAGGCATCCCCGCCTACAAGCCGCTGTCGGTCTCCGGCTACCACATCCGGGAGGCCGGCTCCACGGCCGCGCAGGAGCTCGCGTACACGCTCGCCGACGGCTTCGGGTACGTCGAACTGGGCCTGAGCCGCGGCCTCGACGTCGACAGCTTCGCACCGGGCCTGTCCTTCTTCTTCGACGCGCACGTCGACTTCTTCGAGGAGATCGCCAAGTTCCGCGCCGCGCGCAGGATCTGGGCCCGCTGGATGCGCGACGAGTACGGGGCCACCAGCGAGAAGGCGCAGTGGCTGCGCTTCCACACCCAGACGGCGGGCGTCTCGCTGACCGCGCAGCAGCCGTACAACAACGTCGTGCGTACCGCGGTCGAGGCGCTCGCGGCGGTGCTCGGCGGCACCAACTCCCTCCACACCAACGCCCTGGACGAGACGCTCGCCCTGCCCAGCGAGCAGGCCGCGGAGATCGCGCTGCGCACCCAGCAGGTGCTGATGGAGGAGACCGGCGTCACCAACGTCGCTGACCCGCTTGGTGGTTCGTGGTACATCGAAGCGCTGACCGACCGCATCGAGGCCGACGCGGAGAAGATCTTCGAACAGATCAAGGAGCGCGGCCGCCGTGCCGTCCCGGAAGGGAACCACCCCATCGGGCCGATCACTTCGGGCATCCTGCGCGGGATCGAGGACGGCTGGTTCACCGGCGAGATCGCGGAGGCCGCCTTCACCTATCAGCGGGCGCTGGAGAAGCAGGACAAGAAGGTCGTCGGCGTCAACTGCCACACCTCCTCGGTCACCGGCGACCTGGAGATCCTGAGGGTCAGCCACGAGGTCGAGCACGAGCAGGTCCGGGAGCTGGGCCGGCGCCGCAAGGAGCGGGACGAGGCTGCCGTGTCCGCCGCCCTGGCCACGATGATGGAGGCCGCCCGCGGCGACGCGAACATGATCGAACCCATGCTGGACGCGGTGCGCGCCGAGGCCACGCTGGGCGAGATCTGTGACGCGCTGCGGGACGAGTGGGGCGTCTACACGGAGCCTCCCGTCTTCTGACCGGTGGCCGGGCGGTGACGGTCGGCTGTGGTGGTGCCGCTCTGTACTGCGCGATCTCCGGCGCGGCCGCCCGGACGCTCACTTCGGACGGAGGGACGCCGCCGCCTTCCGGCTGCCCGCAGGAGGTTTGCGGCAGCGGGCGGCCTTCCGCACGTCAGGGGGAGGAGGCGGCCGCAAGGCCGTGGAGGAACAGTGAGGTGAAGCGGCCGGCCCACTCCGCGTCGACCGGCTCCGCGCTGACCAGCGTGCGGTGCACCACCGCTCCCGCGATGACGTCGAAGATCATGTCGACCAGCTGCGCGTCCTCGGCGGGGTCGGCGGAGTCGGCCGGCAACTCGCCTCGTGCCTGGGCCCGTTCGCGGCCCTGGAGCACGAGCCGCTTCTGCCGTTCGACGATCGCCTCGCGGATGTGGTCACGCAGGACGGCGTCGTGGGTGGATTCCGCGACGACCGCCATCAGCGAGGCGTTCGTGCCGGGCCGCTGCAGGAGGTCGGCGAAGGCGAGCACCACGCACTCGATGTCGGCCCGCAGGCTGCCGCAGTCGGGCAGTTCGAGTTCGTCGAAGAGGGCCGCGACCGCGTGGACGACGAGTTCGCCCTTGTTCGCCCAGCGCCGGTAGAGGGTGGTCTTGGCTACACCCGCCCGTGCGGCGACGTGCCCCACGGTGAGCTTGCTCCAGCCCACCTCGACCAGTGCCTCACGTGTCGCTTCCATGATCGCGGCGTCGGCCTCGGCGCTGCGCGGCCTGCCGGCGCGGCGGCGCGAGGGCTCGGAGGGGGGCATGCCGTCAGACCATACCGGGCGGTCTGCCGCGGCGGACGGCGGGATCCGGGCATTCGCCGCCCGGGCAACCGGAATGACACGAGCACGCGAACGGGAGCCAGGATCCGAACGGGAGCCAGGACCCGGACGGGAACCGGACCCGAATGCAACCGGAACAGGATGCGGGGGGCTTGCGCGAGGGGACCCCGTAGCAGTTACGCTACGAACCGTATCGGAAAATGGGGGCGCTTTCCGGTGCGACGACCACGACCACAGCCGGACGGGGACCCGGCGAGGCACACAGCACGGCGGGAAAGGGGGGAGACTGGACTCATGCAGCCACGCAACATGTCCATGAGCGGAGTGGTCGACCTCTCCGCGGTGAAGGCGGCCGGTGAGGCCAAGCAGAAAGCAGAGCAGGCCAGGGCGCGCTCGGCGGCGCAGGGCGACGCCGGCGCCCCGGTGAGTCTGGTGATCGACGTCGACGAGGCGGACTTCGAGGCGAAGGTGCTCCAGCCTTCCGCCGAAGTGCCCGTCGTGATCGACTTCTGGGCCGAGTGGTGCGAGCCGTGCAAGCAGTTGTCGCCCGTGCTCGAGCGCCTGACGCGGGAGTACGCGGGGCGCGTGCTGCTCGCGAAGATCGACGCCGACAAGAACCAGATGCTGATGCAGCAGTTCGGCGTCCAGGGAATCCCCGCGGTGTTCGCCGTCGTGGCCGGTCAGGCGCTGCCCCTCTTCCAGGGTGCCGCTCCCGAGGCACAGATCAGGCAGACGCTCGACCAGCTGATCCAGGTCTCCGAGGAGCGCTTCGGTATCACGGGCCTGCAGGGCGCCGTGGCCGACGAGGGTGCCGAGGAGGCGCAGCAGCAGCCCTCGGAGCCGGAGGACCCGGCGCTTGCGGCGGCCCAGCAGGCCCTGGACACGGGTGACTTGAACGGTGCGGTTCAGGCGTACAAGAACGTCCTGTCGACCGACCCCGGCAACACCGAGGCCCGGGTCGGCCTCGCGATGGCCGAACTGCTCGGCCGTGTGCAGGGTCTGGACGCGCAGCAGGTGCGCAAGGACGCCGCCGACCGCCCGTCCGACGTTGAGGCCCAACTCCGGGCGGCAGACCTGGACATGGCGGGCGGTCACGTGGAGGACGCGTTCGGCCGGCTTGTGGAGGCCGTGAAAAAGTCCGCGGGGGAGGATCGGGAGACTGCGCGTCTGCGGCTGCTCGAGCTCTTCGACGTGATTGGCGCGGAGGATCCACGGGTAGTCACGGCGCGTAGTGCCCTCGCACGCGTGCTGTTCTGACCGGAGCGTGCGGAGCCGCACCTTCGGTCACGACAGATGGATTTAGCGACATCAGCGGCTGTGTTTTGCCAAAACTTGGCAATCACAGTCGCTGTTACTCGCAGTAAATGCCCCTGCGTGCTTTCTTCTTGGATGTCCGGTTGGTTCCCGGTTCCTTCCCCCAGGGGTGACGACCCTGTGTGTCTGCCCTATGCTGATCGGCCGCCGACCGGTTATCTGGCCGTTACTCACTGGTAACGCACCCCCTTGTGCGCAGCCTTCGGATAGACCACGATCGGCCAAGCTCGGTCCATTGCCCGCAGCCCGGCAACCATTCGGTGCCTTGCAGGCTTTGGATCCCCACCGAGCAGGACCGGCACGCAAGCTTGAGCTCCACCCAGTAACACCGCCGGTTCTACGGACAGGGGGGTCTCTGCCGAAACCGGCAGGGCCTGTCCGAACAAAGCAGGTTGCGCGAGAGCGTGGCCAGTGGTTGTCGCTCGGGGGTGATCGCCGACAGCTCGGACGTGACGTACCCGTACGTCTGTCGATGACGGCGCTCTCCTTCCCGAGGACGTAGCACTTCTCCCATCCCAGGTCAGGGAGCGGGCCGTTGAGGAACGGTCCGTCCAGGCCGGAGATGTACGTCCGAGAAGGAGGAAAGTCATGGAGTCCCTGGCTCGTGGCGGGACCAGATGGAAGCGGTTCGCCGTCGTCATGGTGCCGAGCGTCGCTGCCACCGCAGCGATCGGTGTGGCACTTTCGCAGGGTGCGCTGGCGGCGTCGTTCAGCGTCTCCGGCCAGCAGTTCAAGGTCAGCGCCGACCGCCTGGACGGCAAGGGCTTCGTCCAGTACGGCGCCGTCGACTCGACGAAGGTCGGCAAGAAGCCCGTCGCAGTCGTCGGCTTCAACGAGGCGAAGATCAGGAATCTTTGCCAGTCCGTCGTCGTGCCGGTTCCGGCGTTCGGCGACGTGACGATGAAGCTGGGCGCCGGCGCCGATCCGGCGACACCGGTCGAGGCCAAGAAGCTGTACATCGATGCCGATGACATCGCGGCCAACGCCCAGTTCAACAACATCGACATCGGCGTCGCGGCGGACAGCACCTCGAAGGGCCCCGGCCCGAACAAGGGCGACAAGTACGCGCCGGGATCGTTCGCCCAGCAGGCAGACAGCGCGACATTCACGGATGTCAAGCAGCGTGCCTGGGCGACCACCGCCGGTACTTTCAAGCTCAGCGGCCTCAAGATGGCCGTGAAGAAAGGCAAGAACGAGTGCTACTGATGCGCACTCGCTGACCGGATGGGTGTGGCGCGGCTGCTCCTTGCCGCCCCGCACCCATCCGGTCTGCTCCACCAACGCAAGCTTTGTGCCAGTCCCGAGGAGCTGTACGACATGAGCGCCGAGACGCGACAAAGGCTGACGACCGGATTCGGCCAGAAGCGCAGTTCGTTCCGGGACTGGCGTGGACAGCGCCCGTTCTGGGGCGGACTGCTGACGCTGCTCGCCGGCATCCCCATCATGTACATCCCGTATCACAACCTCACGTTGGGCTCCTTGACGATCCGGATGTCGACGACAGCGGGCGCCGGCTCGCTGATCATCGGCGCCCTGCTCATCGTGCTCGGGTTGACGATGTGGTTCCAGCCGCATTCTCGGGTGTTCGCCGGTATCGCGGCGATTCTGCTGTGCCTGGTCTCCCTGGTCGTCTCGAACTTCGGCGGCTACATGATCGGATTCCTGCTGGGTCTGATCGGTGGGGCGCTCGGTGTCTCCTGGGGGCCGGGAAAGCCCCTGGCGAAGCGAGAGGCTGACGGTGATGAGCCCGGGGACGCCAACTCGGCCGCCCGCACGGCACCTTCGAGCCCCACTTACTCCTCGTCGCCCACCGACGCGGACAGGGACTCGGACATCGGCCGTCCGAAGGGCACGGCCCAGGACGACCTTTCAGTCTTTGGAACGGCTTCGTCGACCGGAGCCGATGTGAACCACGGGAACGGGAGGCACCGTGCCGGGTGACGAGGTTCAGGAGGAGGCGGTGCCGTCGGCGCAAGAAGCGCCCGACGCCGGCCGCGGGAGAATCGGACCGCGTCACGCGGCTCCGAGGAAACCGCTGCTGAACCGCCTGCATGTCCCCGCGGGTAAAGCGATAGCCATCGCCGCCATGCCGTCCGCGGTCCTGATGGGCATGGGGCTGACGCCTCAGCTCGCCAGCGCCAAGCCGTTGCCCAAGAACCCCTTCAAGGGCGGCGCCTGCGTGTCCCAGCCCGACAAGGACGAGGACGCGGAGGAGAAGGCCAGGGAGAAGGCCGAGAAGGAGGCCAGGGAGAAGGCCGAGAAGGAGAAGCAGCGGGACGACGCCGATGGCGGTTCCGACTCCTCCAAGCCCGGCTCCGGAACCTCCGAGCCTGAGCCCAGCCCGTCCGGCGACAGCGGCGGCAGTGGCGGCAGCGGCGGGTCGGAGGACCCCGAGCCCAGCCCGTCACCGTCCGACCCCGGCGAGGACGAGGACGAGGACGGCGGCGGCCTCCTGGGCGGTGTCGGCGACGCGCTCGGCGACATCCTCTCCCCCGAGGAGAAGGCAGCGGAGGAGGAGAAGGAGGAAGAGGAGAAGGCCTCTTCCTCCTCCGAGACCTCCACCAAGGCGGACGAGCCGGTCGGCGACGCCGTCGACAAGGTGGGCGACGGCCTCAAGGACACCACCGACGAGCTCGGCAAGGGTGTCGAAGAGGTCGGCAAGGGCGCCGCGGACAAGCTGCCTTCGGCCGGCGAGGACGAGGCCGGGAAGGAGAACGCCCGCAAGGACGGCAAGGACTTCCCCTGTGTCGAGGAGAAGAAGTCCGCCGGGAAGGACGAGCAGACTCCGAACAGCCTGCCCAACGAGCCGTGGCAGCTGAAGGCCAGTTCGCTCGGTCTGCACGGCCTGGACTACGAGGGCGTCGTCAACATCCGCACGCAGGACGGCAGGACCAAGCAGGCCCTGAAGTTCACCGCGAGCAGCCTCGACATCGGCGACCTGCACCAGATCGTGAAGGGCCCGGACGGCACCAACTACCACGTCCAGGCTGCCAAGGGCTCCACCTCCACGATCCGTGGCGGCAAGGTGACGATGTACACCGAGGAGCTCAAGGGCAACCTGTTCGGGCTGATCCCGATCGTCTTCGACCCGGAGCACCCGCCGCCGCTGAACATCCCCGAGGCGTACTTCACCAACGTCGAGGTGAGGCAGGCCGGTCAGTTCGGAGGCAACCTGACGGTCCCCGGTCTGCACCAGAGCATCGACTGAGCCGCCCGCAGCCGTTCACCGGGAGCCGCCGCACAGCAGGGCCCGCGACCTCAACGAGGCCGCGGGCCCTGCTCGTTGCGTTCCGCGGGCGTGAGCCGCGCGGGAGCCGTGTGCGGGGGAGACGGCCTCGGGAGAGACGGAAGCGGGCCCGTGGCCGGGAGAACCGGCCACGGGCCCGCAGCAGTCGGGGTCGGGCGTGCCCGGTCAGCCCCCCGAGCCGCCCAGGTGGTGCACCCGGACCATGTTCGTGGTGCCCGGGACACCGGGCGGGGAGCCCGCCGTGATGAGCATCGTGTCGCCTTCGTCGTAGCGCTGGAGCTTCAGCAGTTCCGCGTCGACCAGTTCGACCATCTCGTCGGTGTGCTCCACGTGCGGCACCACGTACGTCTCCACGCCCCAGCTCAGGGTGAGCTGGTTGCGGGTCTCGGGCTCGGTGGTGAAGGCGAGGATCGGCTGGCAGGCCCGGTATCGGGAGAGCCGGCGGGCGGTGTCGCCGGACTTGGTGAACGCCACGAGCGCCTTGCCGTCCAGGAAGTCCGCCATCTCGGCCGCCGCGCGTGCCACCGAACCGCCCTGCGTGCGGGGCTTCTTGCCCGGCACGAGCGGCTGCAGGCCCCGGCTGAGCAGTTCCTCCTCGGCCGCCTCCACGATCTTCGACATCGTCTTGACGGTCTCCACCGGGTACTGGCCGACGGAGGACTCCGCGGACAGCATCACCGCGTCCGCCCCGTCCAGGATCGCGTTGGCGACGTCGGACGCCTCGGCGCGCGTGGGACGGGAGTTGGTGATCATCGACTCCATCATCTGGGTCGCGACGATCACCGGCTTGGCGTTGCGGCGGCACATCTCGATCAGCCGCTTCTGCACCATCGGCACCCGCTCCAGCGGATACTCGACGGCCAGGTCGCCGCGGGCCACCATTACGCCGTCGAACGCCATGACGACGTCTTCCATGTTCGCGACGGCCTGCGGCTTCTCGACCTTGGCGATCAGCGGGACGCGCCGGCCGACCTCGTCCATGATCCGGTGCACGTCGCGCACGTCGGACGCGTCCCTGACGAACGACAGCGCCACCATGTCGCAGCCCATGCGCAGGGCGAAGCGCAGGTCCTCGATGTCCTTCTCGGACAGCGCGGGGACGTTCACCGCCGCACCCGGCAGGTTGATGCCCTTGTGATCGGAGATCACGCCGCCCTCGATCACGATGGTGCGCACATGCGGACCGTCGACCTCGATGACCTGGAGGGCCACGTTGCCGTCGTTGATGAGGACCGGGTCGCCCTTGGTGACGTCTCCCGGCAGCCCCTTGTACGTGGTGCCGCAGATCGTCCTGTCACCCTCGACGTCCTCGGTGGTGATGGTGAATTCCTCGCCGCGCACCAGCTCGACGGGACCCTCCGCGAAGGTCTCCAGGCGGATCTTGGGGCCCTGGAGGTCGGCAAGTACGCCAACCGCCCGGCCGGTCTCCTCCGCGGCCTTGCGGACGCGGTCGTACCGCTCCTGGTGCTCCGGCTGGGTGCCGTGGCTCATGTTGAATCGGGCCACGTTCATGCCGGCCTCGATCAGCGTTTTCAGCTGCTCGTAGGAGTCGACGGCTGGGCCCAGGGTGCAGACGATTTTGGAACGGCGCATGAGGACGATCCTAACGGTTTGTTCAAATGCGGAACGTATCGGGGGTGAAGTGGATCACGAGTTCAGTGACGAGCCGGTGAACCCGCCTCGCTGACCAGCGCGTAGGTCTGCTCTGCGATCTCCAGCTCCTCATCGGTCGGTACGACGGCCACGGCGACGCGGGCGCCCTCGGGTGAGATGAACCTGGCCCGCCGAGCGGCCGGGCCCTCCCGCTCCGCCTGGTTCCTCTCCTCGTCCACACGCAGCCCCAGGCCCTCCAGGCCGGCCAGCGCGGCCCGCCGTACCGGAGCGGAATTCTCGCCCACTCCGGCGGTGAAGGCCACGGCGTCGACGTGCCCCAGCACGGCGGTGTAGGCGCCGATGTACTTCCTGAGGCGGTGGATGTAGATGTCGAAGGCGAGCCGGGCTGCCTCATCCCCTTCCTCGACGCGGCGGGTGATCTCACGCATGTCGTTGTCGCCGCACAGACCGACCAGCCCGCTCCGCTTGTTCAGCAGCTCGTCGACCTCGTCGACGGACATGCCCGCGACCCTCACCAGGTGGGAGACCACGGCGGGGTCCACGTCGCCGGAACGGGTACCCATCACCAGGCCCTCAAGCGGGGTCAGCCCCATCGAGGTCTCCACGCAGCGGCCGCCCCTGACGGCGGACGCGGAGGCCCCGTTGCCCAGGTGCAGCACGATGACGTTGACCTCGGCGGGGTCCTTGCCGAGCAGGGCGGCGGTCTCGCGCGAGACGTACGCGTGCGAGGTGCCGTGAAAGCCGTAGCGGCGCACGCGGTGCTCGTCGGCCGTGGTGGTGTCGATGGCGTACCGGGCGGCGTGCTCCGGGATCGTCGTGTGGAAGCTGGTGTCGAAGACGGCGACCTGAGGCAGGCCCGGGTTGAGGGCACGGGCGGTCGTGATGCCCGTCAGATTGGCCGGGTTGTGCAGCGGAGCCACCGGGATCAGACGCTCGATCTCCGCGAGCACGGCGTCGTCGACGAGCGTGGGCCGCGTGAAGGTCCGCCCGCCGTGCACCACGCGGTGCCCGATCGCGGCCAGCTGCGGGGAGTGCGGACCGAACCCGTCCGCCTCCAGCTCCTCCGAGACCGCACGCAGCGCCGCCTCGTGGTCCGCGAACTCCTCGGCACGCTCCCGGCGTTCACCTCCTGAAGCCAGCGGACTGTGGAGCAGACGCGACTGCTTCTCGCCGATGCGCTCCGCGATCCCCGCGGCCAGGCGTGTGCCGTCGGCCATCTCCAGAAGCTGGTACTTCACCGAGGAGGAACCGGAGTTGAGTACGAGGACGCGGGTGGCGGTCACGGGGTGCTCGGCTTTCTGCGTGGTTCTGCGGCGGTGGCGGGGCGGCGTGCGGCATACGTGCGCGGGCGGCGGCCCGCGCACGACGATATCGCCGCGGGACGTCCCGGGCGGCCTGCGGCGAGTGCCCGTCAGTCGCCCTTGCTGCCGTTGCGCTGGGCCTGGACGGCGGTGATCGCGACCGTGTTGACGATGTCGGAGACCAGCGCCCCGCGCGAAAGATCGTTGACCGGCTTGCGCAGTCCCTGGAGCACCGGACCGACCGCGACTGCTCCGGCCGAGCGCTGCACCGCCTTGTAGGTGTTGTTGCCGGTGTTGAGGTCCGGGAAGACCAGCACGGTCGCGCGGCCCGCGACCTGTGAGCCGGGAAGCTTCGTGGCCGCGACCGAGGGCTCCACCGCCGCGTCGTACTGGATGGGGCCCTCCACCAGCAGTTCGGGCCTGCGTTCGCGCAGGAGTTCCGTGGCCCGGCGGACCTTGTCCACGTCGGCGCCGGAGCCCGAGGTGCCCGTCGAGTAGGACAGCATCGCGATACGCGGCTCGACGCCGAAGCGGGCGGCCGTCGTCGCCGACTGGACGGCGATGTCCGCGAGTTGCTCCGCACCCGGGTCCGGATTGACCGCGCAGTCGCCGTAGACGAGGACGCGGTCGGCCAGGCACATGAAGAAGACGGACGAGACGATCGAGGCGTCGGGGCTCGTCCTGATCACCTCGAAGGCGGGACGGACGGTCGCGGCGGTGGAGTGCGCGGTCCCCGAGACCATGCCGTCCGCGAGCCCCTCGTGCACCATGAGCGTCCCGAAGTAGGACACGTCCGCGACGACGTCGTGGGCGAGTTCGAAGGTGACGCCCTTGTGGGAGCGCAGCTTCGCGTACGTCTCCGCGAAGCGCTCCCGCAGCGGCGACGTCTGCGGGTTCACGATCCGCGCGGACGCCTGCGCGTCGGAGGGGAACTCGTCCTCGCCCAGGAGCGTGAGGTCGATGCCGAGCTCCGCCGCCCGCCTGCGCACCGCCGAGCGCTCGCCCAGCAGCGTCAGGTCGCAGATGTTGCGGCGCAGCAGCACCTCCGCGGCGCGCAGCACCCGCTCCTCGGTTCCCTCCGGCAGCACGATGTGGCGGCGGTCGGCGCGGGCCCGCTCGACAAGCTGGTGCTCGAACATCATCGGCGTGACGCGTTCGCCCCGCGCGACCGCGAGCCGGCCGGTCAACTCCCCGGTGTCCACGTGGTGTTCGAACAGGCCGAGCGCCACCTCCGCCTTGCGCGGCGTGGCGGCCGTCAGTCTGCCCTCCAGCACCAGCAGCTCCGCCGCCGTCGGGAACGACCCGCCGGTGACGCCCAGGACGGGCGTACCGGGCGCGAGACGTGCCGCCAGCGCCATGGTCTCCGCGCCGGGGCGCTCGCCGAGCGTGAGGACGACGCCGGCGATGGCGGGGGAGCCGGCGGCGTGCGAGGCGAGTGCGCCCACGACGAGGTCGGCACGGTCCCCGGGGGTGATGACCATGCAGCCCTCGGTCAGGGCCGGCAGGAAGACGGGGAGGTGCGCTCCTCCGAAGACGAAGTCCCGCACGTCGCGGGCGAGCGCCGCCGGTTCGCCCAGCAGCAGCTCGGCGCCCAGCTTGTCCCGTACCTGCGCCACCGTCGGAGCGGACAGCGCCGGTTCCTCCGGCAGCACGTACACCGGTTCGGGAAGCCGGCCGGCGAGCCGGCGCGCGGTCTCGTCCCGTTCGGCACCGCGCACCCGGTTGGCGATCATCGCGACGACCTCGCAGCCGAGCGAACTGAACGCGTGGTGGGCGTTGCGCACCTCCGACGCGACTGAGCCGGCGCTCTGGCCCTTGCCGGAGACGACGGGCAGCACCGAGGCGCCGAACTCGTTGGCCAGGCGGGCGTTGAGGGTGAGCTCGGCCGGCAGCTGGGTGTCGGCGAAGTCGGTGCCGAGGACGAGCATCGCGTCGTAGCCGGCGGCTGCTTCGTGGAAGCGCTCCACGAGGCGGGAGACGAGTTCGTCCTCCCCTCGGCCCGCCTGGAACGCGGCCGCCTCCGTATAGGTCATGCCGACGGCGCTGTCGGTGGGCTGGGTGAGGCGGTAGCGGCTGCGGAGCAGCTCGTAGAGGCGGTCCGGGCCGTCGTGCACCAGCGGGCGGAAGACCCCGACGCGGTCGACGCGGCGGGTCAGGAGCTCCATGACTCCCAGCTCGACGACCTGGCGGCCGTCGCCGCGGCCGATTCCGGTCACGTACACGCTGCGGGTCACAGGTGTTCTTCCTCTCGTCGCCGGTCGGGCGCTCATGGCGGCAGACCGTGCAATAGTCGGCCCGTGCGGGGATCTGCCGCACTTCCGCAAGTGCCCACGCCCCCTCGCCCCCGACCGTACCCGCGGCGCGAGGTGAGCCGGTTCCCGGAGCGGGCAGGAGAGCCGGAGAAGCGGTCCGGTGGGCGGACGCCGGTGCGGCGTGCTTTCAACACATGAAACACTCGTTACCGCTCAGACGGCTCACCGCAAGGACCGAGCAGCAAGAAGCGCCCGCCCGGCGCGGGCCGACCGACGACCAGGAGACAGAACCCCCATGCGCATCGGAGTCCTCACGGCAGGCGGCGACTGCCCCGGCCTGAACGCCGTGATCCGTTCCGTCGTCCACAGGGCAGTTCACGACCGGCACGACGAAGTGATCGGTTTCGAGGACGGATTCACGGGGCTGCTCGACGGACGCTACCGCTCGCTCGGCACCAACGACGTCGCCGGAATCCTCGCCCGCGGCGGGACGATCCTGGGCTCCGCCCGCCTGGAGCGCGACCGCCTGCGCGAGGCGTGCGACAACTCCGAGGAGCTCATCGACCGGCTCGGCCTCGACGCGCTGATCCCCATCGGCGGCGAGGGAACGCTGACCGCGGCCCGGATGCTGGCGGACGCGGGCCTTCCGGTCGTGGGCGTGCCCAAGACCATCGACAACGACATCTCCGCGACTGACCGCACCTTCGGCTTCGACACCGCCGTCGGCGTCGCCACGGAGGCCATGGACCGCCTCAAGACCACCGCCGAGTCCCATCAGCGGGTCATGGTCGTCGAGGTCATGGGTCGGCACGCCGGGTGGATCGCCCTGGAGGCGGGCATGGCCGCCGGCGCGCACGGCATCTGCATCCCGGAGCGGCCCTTCGAGGTCGACGACCTGGCGAAGATGGTCGAGGAGCGCTTCTCCCGCGAGAAGAAGTTCGCCCTGATCTGCGTGGCGGAGGGCGCCCACCCGGCCGAGGGCTCGATGCCGTACGAGCGGGGCGTCATCGACCGGTACGGGCACGAGCGCTTCGTCGGCATCGGCAACCGGCTCGCGAGCGAGCTGGAGTACCGGCTGGGCAAGGAGGCGAAGCCGGTCATCCTCGGGCATGTGCAGCGGGGCGGAACGCCCACCGCGTACGACCGCGTGCTCGCCACCCGTTTCGGCTGGCACGCCGTGGAGGCGGCGCACCGCGGGGACTTCGGCCAGATGACGGCGCTGCGCGGCACCGAGATCGTCATGACACCGCTGGCGAACGCGGTCACCGAACTGAAGCGGGTCCCGCAGGACCGCATGGACGAGGCCGAATCGGTCTACTGACGGCCGGCGGTTCCGGCCGGTGATCCCGGAGCCTCCGCGGGGGTCGCCCCCGGCCCGCCTCCGGGCCCCGCGGCTGCGGCCTACCCTGGAAGGGACAGCGGCAGAAGGCAGCGCGCACCAGGAGGTGACGCCGATGCCGCACGAGCAGACGAACGCATCGACAGCCGCCGCGGAGCAGGCGATCGCCGATCAGCTCCGCGACTCACTCCGGGGCGAGGTGATCGACCGCGGGCATCCCGGATACGACGAGGGCCGCGCCGTGTGGAACGGCCTGATCGACCGCCGCCCCGCGGTCATCGCCCGCTGTTCCGGCACCGCGGACGTCGTCGGGACGGTGCGGGCCGCGCGCGAGCACCGTCCCGTCGTGAGCATCCGCGGCGGCGGACACCAGGTGGCGGGCAGTGCGGTGTGCGACGACGGGCTGGTGATCGACCTTTCGCGGATGCGGGGCGTGCACGTCGACCCCGCCGCACGTACGGCGCGCGCCCAGGCAGGCGTGACCTGGGGCGAACTGGATTCCGAGACACAGCTGCACGGGCTGGCCACGCCCGGAGGGGAGATCTCGGTGACGGGGATCGCCGGGCTCACTCTCGGTGGCGGGCTCGGGTTCGTGATGCGCACCTTCGGGCTGAGCTGCGACAGCGTGCGCTCGCTCGAGGTCGTCACCGCGGATGGCGCGGTGCGCACGGTGAGCCGCGAGGAGGACCCCGACCTGTTCTGGGCGATGCGCGGCGGGGGACGGGGCATGGGAGTCGTCACGTCCTTCGAGTTCGGTCTCCATCGGCTCGGCCCGGAGGTGGCCGCGGCGCTGGTTCTGTACCCCTATGAGCACGCCGAGGCCGTTCTGCGGGCCTGGCGGGACGCGACGCAGACCGCACCGGAGACGGTCACGCCGGAGATCCTGCTGTGGAGCGTGCCCGCAGATCCGGCGATCCCGGAGGAGCTGCACGGGGCGAAGTGCGTCATCGTCGGTGGCGTGTACGGGGGGCCCGCGGGCGCGGGTGCGGACGCCGCGTTGGCTCCGCTGCGCGACCTGGGTCCGCCCCTGGCCGACCTGAGCGGAACCGTGCCCTACGTCGGGCTGCAGAGCGCGAACGACGGGCTGTTCCCCGACGGGCAGCGTTACTTCATGAAGTCGCATTTCATGGAGGAGCTGAACGACGAGGCCATCCGGACCTTGCTGGACTGGGACTCCCGGCGGCCGACTCCGCAGAGCCTCGTCGTCGTTCGCACCATGGGTGGCGCCGTGGCGCGCGTCGGCCGCGACGACAGCGCGTTCGCGCACCGGTCGGCCCGGTACAACGTCAGCGTCGACGCGGGCTGGGAGGACCCGGCCCTCGACGACGCCGCGATCGGGTGGGCGCGTTCCGCGTGGGACGACATGAAGCGGTTCTCCAGCGGCGGTACGTACGTCAACTTCGCCGGTCTCGGCGAGGATGCGAGAGAGCTGCACGGCGAGGTCTTCGGCTCGCACGAGGAACGGCTGGAGCGGATCCGCGCCGCGTACGACCCGGAGGACCTGTTCGCGCGGGCGGCGCGCAGGCCGTGAGCCCATGAGGGGCGGTGCGCCGGGCGCCGGTTGCTCGCGGGGTCGGCAGGCCTGCCGACCCCGCGAGCAACCGGTCCGTCTCAGCCCTTCACCGCTCCGCCCAGCGTGAAGCCGCCGCCCAGCCGCTTCGAGATGAGGATGTACAGCAGCAGTACGGGCGTGGAGTAAAGGATCGAGAACGCGGCGAGCTCGCCGTAGGCGATGGAACCGAAGTTGCCGAAGAAGGTGAAGATGCTCACCGACGCGGGGAGTTGGTCCGGGCTGATGATGAGCATGAAGGGGACGAAGAAGTTCCCCCACATCATGATGAAGCTGTAGACCGTCACCACGGCGAAGCCGGGCCCCATCAGCGGCAGGATCACCCGCACCAGCGCCTGGAGCCAGCTCGCGCCGTCCGTCCAGGCCGCCTCTTCCAGCGCCACCGGTACGCCGTCCATGAAGTTCTTCATCAGCCAGATGGCGAAGGGCAGTTGCGAGGTGGCGAGGAAGAAGGACGTGCCGTGCATGGTGTCGATGAGGTTGGTCTGCACGAACAGGCCGTAGACCGGCACCATGACCGCCGTGATCGGCAGACATGTGGTGAAGAGGATGGTGAGCAGGTAGGGACGTGAGAAGCGTGCCCTGTACCGGGAGAGCGGGTAGGCCGCAAGCGCGGCGCAGACGACGGTCATCAGCGTGGCACTGCCGCACAGCAGCAGGCTGTTGAGCATCGGGGTGAAGGTGATCTCGTCCGTCAGGACGCGGGAGAAGTTGTCCAGCGTCAGGGAGCTGGGCGGAGTCACCGTCATCCCGGGCTTCTCGTCCACCGAGGCGAACAGCAGCCACAGCAGCGGGAGTACGAACGACGCCATGATGACGAGCAGCCCGAGGTCCGCCGCGATCCGTTGCCGGGTGCCGCGGCTGAGGGTGTGACGGGGGAGCGGTCCGCGGCCCCGTCCGGCTGAACGGGCGTCCGGGGCCGCGGCGGCGGGGGTGGAGTCGTTGAGGGCGGTCATCTCTTGCCTCAGACCTCCTCGCGCATCAGGCGCAGATAGACGACCGAGAACAGCGCGCCGACAACCAGCAGGAGCAGCGCCACCGCGGTGCCGTAGCCGATGAGCGACTTGTTGAACGCCTGGTCGTACATGAAGATCGGCAGGGTCTGGCTGCGGTTGCCGGGCCCGCCGCGGGTCATCGCCCAGATCAGCCCGAACACCGACAGGGTCTGCAGGGTGTTGAGCATCAGGTTGGTGCCGATGGAGCGCCGGATCATCGGTAGCGTGATGTGCCACAGGCGCTGCCACGCACCGGCGCCGTCGACCTCGGCGGACTCGGTGACCTCCTTGGGGATCTCCGAGAGGGCGGCCGAGTAGACCAGCATCGAAAACGCCGTTCCGCGCCAGACGTTGGCGAAGGAGACCGCGATGATGGGCAGTGTGTACAGCCAGTTCTGGGACGGCAGGCCGAGCCAGTCGAGTACGGCGTTGAGCGTGCCCTCCTTGTTGAAGAAGGTGTAGAGCAGGAAGCCGGCCACGATCTCCGGCAGTACCCAGGCGCTGATGACGACGGCTCCGGTCACCGACCGGACGGTCTTCGAGGAGCGCGCCATGAGCGCCGCCAGGGCCAGTCCGAGGGTGTTCTGCCCGAGGATGCTGGAGACGAGCGTGAAGACCAGCGTCAGTACGACGGCGTTGCGGAAGTCGTCGTCCTTGAAGGCCCGTTCGAAGTTGTCCAGGCCCACGAAGGATGCGGACGCCTGGCCGGTCAACTGCATGTTCGTGAAGGCGATGTACACGCAGTACGCGATCGGTCCGGCCAGGAAGAGCAGCAGCAGGAGCGTGGCGGGGGCGATGGGAAGCCACCGCCAGGCGGGCGCGCGGTCGCCGCTCGCCTTGCGGGTGTGGCCGCCGCCCCCGCCCGGGCGTCCTGTGCCGACGGGCGGGGTGAGGTCGGTGGTGGTCACTTGGTCGTGACGTCTCCGTTGGTGATGGAATCCAGTTGCTCGTCATAGGACTTCGCGGCTTCCTCGACGGAGGAGTCGCCGGTCGTCACGGACTCCATCGCCTCGGTGATGGCCGTGGAGACTTGGGGGTAGACCGGGAGGGCCGGGCGGTAGTCGCTGTGCTCGACGCGGTCCGTGAAGAACTTGATGCCCGGCAGGGAGTTGAGGTACTTCTCCTCCGCCGCGACGTCCTTGCGCACGGCGATCTGCGAGCCGCGGATGCACCACTCCAGCGCGTTCTCCTTGGTCTGGAAGGTCTCGATCATCTTCCAGGCCAGGTCTGGATTCTTCGACTTGGCGGGTATGGACCAGGTCCAGCCGCCGGACAGGCTCACCTCACCGGGCGCCTCGCCGTTCTGCGTCGGCATCGGCGCCATGCCCATCGTCTCGTCCCATTCGGGCCACGGGCTGCCGCCGGTCTTGATCCAGTTGTTGCTGAGGAAGGAGCCGTCGATGCCGATGGCCAGCTTCTCGTTCGGGAAGAGGTCGGTGCCGACCTTGGTCTGGATGTTGGGGTTGAGGGCCGCGTCGACGTCCGGCCCGAGGCCGTCGCCGTAGACGGTCTCGACGAACTTCAGGCTGTCCCGGAATCCCTTGCTGCCCTTGACCCACTTCTTGGACTTCTTGTCGTACAGCGGGTCCTGGCCCGTGCCGTAGAGCAGCATCTCGAAGCCCTGCATCGCCGCCGCCTCGCCGGCGGCCTTGCCGGTGAAGACGTTGAGCGGGATCTTGCCGGGTACTTCCTTCTTGACGGTACGGGCCGCCTCCAGGACGTCGTCCCAGGTCTTCGGCTTCCAGTCCTCGGGCAGGCCGGCCTTCTTGAAGATCTTCTTGTTGAACCAGATGGCGCGGGTGTCCGTGCCGTCGGGCACGCCGTAGGTCTTGCCGTCCTCCGCCTTGGCCGCGGTCTTCGCCGACGGCTCGAACTGGTCCCAGGCCTTCCACTTGCCGAGGTAGTTGTCGACGGGGCGCAGATAGCCGCTCTTGATGTCGGAGTTGATGAGGAAGGTGTCCTCGTAGACGAGGTCGGGCGCGGTCTTGGGCGAGCGCATCATCTGCTGGATCTTGGAGTAGTAGTCCTGCTGCGACGCCTGGATCGGGATGATCTCGACCTTCTTGCCCTTGTGCTTCTTCTCGAACTCCTCGGCCATGTCCTTCACGTAGTCGTCCCGCACCGTGACCTTCTTGTCGGTGTCCTTCGGGAAGGCGATCTTGATCGTGTTCGGGTCGCTGCCGGTGCCCCCGCCGCAGGCTGTGAGCGTTCCTGCGGCGAGGACGGCGGCGATACTGAGGACCAGCGGGCTGGTGCGGCGCTCGGGCATCACGGAGCATGACCTCCTCGGGCCACGGCCGGGCCGCCGACGGGGGCCGCGGGCCGCATGGGACGGCTTTGTCCGTACAATCTCCCGGTCCGCCGTGTCCAGGTCAATGGCCGTGCAGAGGCGCAGTTCATCACCGTGACAACGTTGTTATGAACGTCCGCCGTGCGTTGGTCGCCGTGCGCCGGTCAGGGGTGTCGCGGGCGCGTGCTCAACCCTCGTATCCGGCGAGGATCTTGGAGAACTCCCACGGCTGCTGGTCCACTCCGCTGCAGGAGTCGGTGCCTCCGCCGTCGCAGGGACGGTCACGGTTGACGGACCAGAAGCTGACCCGCGCCAGGTGGTGTTCCTTGGCGTAGTCGACCATCGACTTGAAGTCCGACGGGGAGACCGATTCGCCCTCCACGTCGGTCTTGCCGTTCATCGAGGAGAAGCCGACCTTGCGGTACGCCTCGTCGGTGGAGATGCCGTACGCCTCACCCACCGTCCGCGCCAGGCCGTCCACGGCGGACTTGGTCGCCGCGGCCATGTCGCTCGTGCCGTCGCCGAAGTCGAAGGGCATGACCGTCCAGCCGTCCACGTCGAGCCCGGCGTCGGCTCCCTTCTGGATGAGGTCCTTGCCGTTGGCGTTGGGCCCCTGGGGTGTCGTGCCGAACGTCAGATAGACCTTGATGCCCGCGTTGGCCTCCTTGACGATCTTCAGTGCGTCGATGACGCGCCGGCGCACCTCGGCGTTCTCGAACTCGGTCGATTCGATGTCCACGTCGATCGACTTGAGCCCGTAGGCGTCGATGACCTTCTGGTACGCGCCGGCCAGGTCCTGGGCGCTGGAGCACGCCTCGCCCAGCTTGTTGCCGCTCCAGCCGCCGATGGACGGGGTGATGTCGCCGCCCGCGTCCTGCACGGCCTTGATGGTCTGTGCGTCGGCTCCGCCCTCCAGCGGCCTGCTCCCGTCCCAGGCGGGCGAACAGCCGCCGTCCGAGAGGATGAAGGCCATGGTGAGCTGGCTCAGACCGGTCTCCTCGATGAACTCGGCGGCGTCGGGCGGGTTGCCCCAGCCGAGGTACAGATAAGGGCCGTTGAGGCCGCTGGGGGCTGCGGCGGAGACCTCGGCCCGTGCGGCGCCGCCGCTGGTCTCCGAGGTGGCGTACGCGTTGACCGCGAGGGCGGCCGAGCCGGTGAGGGCCGCGGCGAGCGCGAGCGCGAGACGTTTGCGCGTGAGGTGGGGGCGCACGTCGAACTCCCGTCATGGGTGGGGGATCTGGGATGCGTGAATCGCCCGGGACGGCCGAGTGCCGTCGCGGAGGCGTGGTGCGTCGGCACGCTAGCGCGCGGGCATTGGTCCAGACAATAGAAAGGTAAGGAAAGGTTCCAGTCGATCTCCGACCCCGGCGGTGCCTTCGCTCCCCCGCCCGCCCGTCGGCGCCTCAGCCGCGCCAGCGGTAGCACAGCTCCGGGCGTCCGACCTGCCCGTACTGCGGCCTGCGGCCGGCGCGGCCGTCCTCGACCAGATGCTCCAGATAGCGCCGCGCCGTGATCCTGTTGACACCCAGGGCCTCCGCCGCGGCGCTCGCCGTCAGCCCGGCGTCGCCCGCTTCGCGCAGCTCCCGCGTCACCGCTTCCAGCGTCGCCTCGCTCAACCCCTTGGGCAGCGCCGTGGATCCGGGCGTCGCGCGCAGCCCCGACAGCGCCCTGTCCACCTCGGCCTGGCTGCCCGCCTCGCCGTCCGCGGCCGCCGTCGTGCTGCGGAACTCCGCGTAGCGGCACAGCCGTTCGCGCAGCGTGGGGAAGGTGAAGGGCTTCAGCACGTGCTGGACGACGCCCAGGGACACGCCCTCCCTGATGACGGTCAGATCGCGAGCCGACGTCACCGCGAAGACGTCCGTCGTACGGCCCGCGGCGCGCAGTGACCGCAGCAGCGCCAGGCCGTGACCGTCGGGGAGATACAGGTCGAGCAGGATCAGGTCGACGGGAGTCCGCTCCAGTACACGCAGCGCCTCGGCCCGCGAATGCGCGACGCCGGCCACGGCGAAGCCCGGGACGCGCGAGACGTAGAGGGCATGCGCGTCCGCGGTCACGGGGTCGTCCTCGACGACCAGGACCTGGACGGGCGGGGCCGCCCCCTCCGGGCCGCTCACCCCTCCTCCCGCGGAAGAGGCAGCCGCACCGCGAACTCCGCGCCGCCCTGCGGGGTCGTCCCCACGGCCACCGTGCCGCCGTGACGTCGCACCGCCTGCCGCACCAGTGCCAGACCGAGGCCGCGTACGGGCCGGACACCCGCGCCGGTCTTGTTCTCCCGTCCGTCCTCCGGTCCGGAGGTCCCGTGACTCCCCGCGGTCCGGGCCGTCCTCGCGTCCTTCGTGGACCAGCCGCGCTCGAAGACCGACTCGATCTCGTCCGGCGCGATGCCCGGTCCGCTGTCGCTGACCTTGAGCAGCAGCGCCGTGGCGCCGCTCCCGTCCCACTCGCCGCGCACGCTGACCCCGACGCGAGAGGTGCCCTGCCCCGCACCCGAACCGGCTGCCGCGTCGACCGCGTTGTCGATCAGATTGCCCAGCACGGTGATCACGTCGCGGTGCGGGAGGCTGGCCGGCAGCAGACCGTCGTCGATGTGGCTGTCAGGACTCAGCGACAGCTCGACCCCGCGCTCGTTCGCCTGCGCCGCCTTGCCCAGCAGCAGCGCCGCCAGCACCGGCTCCGCGACGGCCGCGACGACCTCGTCCGTGAGGGCCTGCGCCAGCTCCAGCTCCTCGGTGGCGAACTCGACGGCCTCGTCCGTACGCCCCAGTTCGATCAGCGAGATGACGGTGTGCAGCCGGTTCGCCGACTCGTGCGCCTGCGACCGCAGCGCCTCCGCGAAACCCCGTACCGAGTCCAACTCACCGGCGAGCGACTGAAGTTCGGTGTGATCCCGCAGGGTCACCACGGTGCCGCGCTGCTCGCCGCCGTCCACCGGTGATGTGTTGACGAGGACCACGCGGTCGTCGGTGAGATGCACCTCGTCCACCCGGGGTTCGGAGGCGAGCAGCGCGCCCGTCAGCGCCTTGGGCAGTCCGAGCTCCGCCACGCTGCGGCCCAGCACCTCGGGCCCGGCCTCGCCCTCGCCGTGGCCGTTGCCGAGCCCGGCACCCGTGCCGTTCCGGGCGTCCCGCAGTCCCAGCAGTTCGCGTGCACCGTCGTTGACCAGGGCGACCCGCTTCTGTCCGTCCAGCATCAGCAGCCCCTCGCGAACCGCGTGCAGCGTCGCCTGGTGGTAGTCGTGCATGCGGCTCAGCTCGGCCGCGTTCATGCCGTGCGTGTGGCGCCTCAGCCGCGCGTTGATCACGTACGTGCCGACGCCGCCGAGCGCGAGGGCGCCGCCCGCGACTCCCAGCAGGAGCACGACCTGGCGGCGCAGCTCCTCGGTGATCGTGTCCACGGCTATGCCCGCGCTGACCAGCCCCACCACGCGTCCGACGTCCCGGATCGGCGTCACGACGCGCACCGACGGGCCGAGCGTCCCGGTGTAGGTCTCGCTGAAGCTGCGGCCCTTGAGCGCCTGGCCGATGTGACCGACGAAGCGGCCCCCGATCCGCTCGGGGTTCGGATGGGTCCAGCGGATGCCCTTGGTGTTCATGATGGTGACGAAGGTGACCCCCGTGTCACGGCGCACCTTTTCCGCGTACGGTTGCAGCGCCTCGCTCGGGCGGGGGCTGGCGATCGCCTCCCGCACGGACGGGGAGTGGGCGATCGCGGCGGCCGTCGCCGACGAGCGGTGGCGTGCCGACTCCTCCGCCTGCATGCGGTCCGTGACATAGGCGAAGACCGCGCACCCCGCCACCACGACCGCGACCAGCACGACCTGCATCGCGAAGAGCTGGCCGGCCAGGCTGCGGGGAGGCCGGGGAGTACGGGGCGTGCGCATGCGGCCAGTCTGCCCCGTGGAATTTCCGTGCACGTAATGCACTCAACCGTGACGGGCGTCACGCCGCGGTGCATAGTCACCGGGACCCGGAACCGGACCGGGGCCGCAGCCCGGCACCTCCGGGACCGGGCCAGAGCCGCGACAACGCACAACGAGGAGCCCGACGTGTCCCAGCAGACACCGCCGCCCACGCCGACGGCGCCGCCGAAGAGGACGAGGCGGGACCGCACGCATTACCTGTACCTGGCCGTGATCGGTGCCGTGGTGCTCGGAGTGGCCTTCGGCCTCATCGCGCCCGACACCGCCAAGGAGCTGAAGCCGCTGGGCGAGGGCTTCGTCTCCCTCATCACCATGATGATCTCGCCCGTCATCTTCGTGACCATCGTTCTGGGCGTCGGGTCGGTCCGTAACGCCGCGAAGGTCGGCGCCGTGGGCGGTCTCGCGCTCGGCTACTTCCTGGCGATGTCCGTCGTCGCCCTCGGGATCGGTCTGGTCGTCGGGAACCTCCTCGACCCGGGCAGCGGTCTGCAACTGTCCGAGGAGGCGCGCAGCGCGGGCGCCGCCGAGGCGAAGGGCGCGAGCGAGGGGACGGCCGACTTCCTGCTCGGCATCATCCCCACCACGATGGTCTCGGCCTTCACCGAGGGCGAAGTCCTGCAGACGCTGCTGATCGCCCTCTTCGTCGGCTTCGCCCTTCAGGCGATGGGGCAGTCGGGCGAGCCGATCATCCGCGGCATCGGACACCTGCAGCGGCTGGTCTTCCGCGTGCTGGCGATGGTGATGTGGGCGGCCCCGGTGGGTGCCTTCGGCGCCATGGCCGCCGTGGTCGGGGAGACGGGGCTCGGCGCCCTGAAGTCCCTGGCGGTCATCATGTTCGGCTTCTACGCCACCTGCGTCGTCTTCATCTTCGGGGTGCTGGGGCTGCTGCTGAAGGCCGTCACGGGGATCAACATCCTCGTGCTCTTCAAGTACCTGGCCCGAGAGTTCCTGCTGATCGTCTCCACGTCGTCGTCCGAGTCGGCTCTGCCGAGGCTCATCGCGAAGATGGAGCACATGGGCGTCAGCAGGCCCGTCGTCGGCATCACCGTGCCGACCGGCTACTCCTTCAACCTCGACGGCACGATGATCTACCTGACGATGGCCTCGATCTTCGTCGCGGAGGCCCTGGGCGACCCGCTCTCGCTCGGCCAGCAGATCTCGCTGCTCATCTTCATGTTCGTCGCCTCCAAGGGCGCCGCAGGAGTCACCGGTGCCGGACTGGCCACGCTCGCGGGCGGCCTCCAGTCCCACCGGCCCGAACTGCTCGACGGGGTCGGGCTGATCGTCGGCATCGACCGCTTCATGAGCGAGGCTCGCGCCCTGACGAACTTCGCGGGCAACTCGGTGGCCACGCTCCTCGTCGGCACCTGGACCAAGGAGATCGACAAGGCCCGGGTGAAGCAGGTCCTCTCGGGCGAGCTGCCGTTCGACGAGTCGACGCTGCTGGACACCGGCACACCGGAGGGCCGGGGAGAAGCGGCCGGCGGCGACGGGGACGCGGACGTGCCCGGGGCCCGCTCCGGCGACTCCAAGGAGCCCGTCTCCACCACGAAGAGCGACAGCTGACACAGGCCGGCTGCCGCTCGCCCGGCACACACGAGGCCCGCCCGGTACACGCCGTACCGGGCGGGCCTCGCCATGACGGCGGCGCCGTCGGTGTCTTCGGGCCTGGTCAGACGGGACGGAACCAGAGCGTCGCCAGTGCGGGCAGCACCGGCGTGATCGACGCCGGGTGCCCGTGGGCCGGGTGCGCCTCGGATTTCAGCGTCCCGGCGTTGTCCGTGCCGCTGCCGCCGTAGCGCGCGTCGTCGGTGTTGAGCACCTCGCGCCAGGCGCCGCCGTCGGCGTGCGGCACACCCAGCCGGTACGAATCCACCGGCGTGGACGAGAAGTTGCTCACCGCCAGCAGCGGATTCCTCGCGGCGTCGAACCGGAGGAACGCGAAGACGCTCTCCCCGCCCAGTCCGGCCGCACCGCTTGTTCCGTCCGCGACCCAGGAGAAGCCCGACGGGTCGGTGTCGAGCTGCCACAGTGCCGGTGTGCTCGTGTAGCGGGAGTTGAGGTCGCGCACCAGGTCCCGGACCCCGCGGTGCCCGTCGTTCCCGGGGGAGGGGAAGTCGAGGAGCCGCCAGTCGGGCCCGCGCTCCTCGGACCACTCCGACTCCTGCGCGAACTCCTGGCCCATGAACAGCAGTTGCTTGCCCGGGTGCGCCCACATGAAGGCGAGGAACGCCCGGTGGTCCGCGCGCTGCTGCCGGGCGTCGCCGGGCATCTTCCTCACCAGCGAACCCTTGCCGTGCACCACTTCGTCGTGCGAGACGGGCAGGATGAAGCTCTCGGAGTAGGCGTAGCTCATGGCACGTGCCAACTGAGCGCCGCGGTACGTGCGTTCACGGGGCTCCAGCCGCATGTACCCGAGCGAGTCGTGCATCCAGCCCATGTTCCACTTGAAGTCGAAGCCGAGGCCGCCGAAGCCGCCCTCGCCCGGCTGGTCCGTCGGCCGCGTCACCCCGTCCCACGTCGTCGACTCCTCGGCCGCCGTGATGACGCCGGGGCAGCGGCGGTGGAGCGTGGCGTTCATCTCCTGGAGCAGGGCGACCGCGTCCGGATTCTCCCGTCCGCCACGGGAGTTGGGCGTCCACTCGCCGGGACCGCGCGAGTAGTCGAGGTAGAGCATGGAGGCGACGGCGTCCACGCGGAGGCCGTCGATGTGGAACTCCTCGCACCAGTGGACCGCGCTGCCGACGAGGAAGTCGCGCACCTCGCGCCGCCCGAAGTCGAATTCCAGCGTCCCCCAGTCGGGGTGCTCGGCCCGCGAGGGGTCCGGGTGCTCGTACAGCGAGGAGCCGTCGAAGCGCGCGAGCCCCCACTCGTCCTTGGGGAAGTGCGCGGGCACCCAGTCCATGAGCACCCCGATCCCCGCCCGGTGCAGGGAATCCACCAGGTACTTGAAGTCGTCCGGGCTCCCCAGGCGCGAGGTCGGCGCGTAGAAACCGGTGACCTGGTAGCCCCACGAGCCGCCGAACGGATGCTCCGCGCACGGCATCAGCTCTACGTGGGTGAAGCCCAGGTCCTTCACGTACGCGGGGAGCAGTACGGCGAGTTCGCGGTACGTCAGGCCCGGGTGCCAGGAGGGCAGATGGACCTCGTAGACGGACAGCGGCGCCGCGTGCGCACGGCCGGCGGCGCGCCGGTCGAGCCAGTCGCCGTCGCTCCATCTGAACGTCGAGGTGTGGACGACCGAGGCCGTGGCGGGCGGAACCTCGGTGGCGCGGGCCACCGGGTCGGCGTGCAGCACGCGGGAGCCGTCGTCCCGTACGACTTCGAACTTGTACAGGGCGCCGTCGCCGACGTGGGGAAGGAACAGCTCCCACACGCCCGACGGACCGAGCGAACGCATCGGGGAGGCCGCGGCGTCCCAGCGGTTGAAGTCCCCGGCGACGCGCACGCCGCGCGCGTTCGGCGCCCACACGGTGAACCGTGTCCCGGTGACGCCCCGGTGCGTCATCGTGCGGGCGCCGAGCAGCCTCCACAGCGTCCCGTGCCTGCCCTCCGAGAACAGGCGGAGGTCCAACTCGCTCACGGCGGGCGGGAATCCGTACGGGTCGCGGACGCGGACCTCTTCCTCGCCGGGCCGCTCTCCGTACCGCACCACCAGCTCGTACTCGGGAGTCCGGCGGCGGGTGTCCGGGTGGGCGAAGCCGTCCGGACCGACGCTCTCGCCGGAGTCGGCGGGGGCACTGTCGCCGCCGGTGCCGGCGGAATCTCCGGGACCGCCGGTGTCGCCGGGGAGGGTCAGCTCGCCGGCGAAGAACCCGTCGCCCTCGTCGAGCAGTTCGGCCCGCCGCTCGCCGTCGCCGTCCTGGACGACGACGGTCACGGAGCGCGCGTACGGGCGGAGCACGCGGAAGCGGACGGCACCGCCGGGGACGGCGTGGGCCCCCAGGTGGGCGTGCGGGTTGCGGTGGGTGCCCGCCAGCAGCCGCGCCCGGTCCTCGCCCGGCAGCGCCGGCGCCGCGGCGGCGCGGTGCGTGGCCGGGCCGGAGCCGGGGCGGGGTTCGTGCCGCCGTGCGGGGGGTGCCGTGTGGGCCGGGGGTCTCGAGGTAGCGGTCGGGCCTCCAGCGGGCCGGCTTCCGGCGGTCCGGAGTTCTGCCGTCCACAGTCCCGCAGCTTCGAGCGCCGCGGTCTGCGGCATTTGCGCCGCTCTCCTCCGCCCCTTGCCGCGACGGGCCCGCTCCGGCGGTACGAGCCCGCGGGGCGGGTTGGCCGGCAGGCCCGTCAGGGCGGCCGGCGACAGGTCCGCGCGGGCGTCCCCGGCGGGGCCGTCGGCCCGGCCGGGCAGGAAGGTGGCAGGCACGGGCGGCCGTACCCTCCCCGTGGGGTCGGGCGGCAGCTGAGAGGCGGTCACGGTCGGAACCTCCTGATTGCGTGGTCGGGGCCGGCATGCCGGAAGGGGAAGGACGGGCCTCCGCTACCGGTGGACGGGCGCAGCCGCGAGACGGCGGACCGCGGACATCGGAACGTGCAGCCACGTGGGCCGGTGCCGGGCTTCGTAGAGCACTTCGTAGACCGTCTTGTCGGTCTCGTACGCGCGCAGCAGCGTGGCCTCGTCCCGCGGGTCCCTCCCGGCGGCCTCGGCGTAACCGGTGCAGAACGCTTCCCGGTTGGCGGCGGCCCACCGCTGGGCGAAGCCGTCGTCCCCGGGTCCGACCGGGCCCGGTACGGGTCCCGGCTGCGCGGGCTGCCGCTGGCACGCCGCGTAGTCGAAGGAGCGCAGCATCCCCGCGATGTCGCGCACGGCCGGCTGCGGCACGCGCCGCTCCGCGAGCGGCCGGGCCGGCTCGCCCTCGAAGTCGATGAGGGACCAGCGGTCTTCCGGCCCCGACAGCACCTGGCCCAGGTGCAGATCGCCGTGCACGCGCTGGGCCGGGCAGCTGTGGCCGCGGCGGCCCAGTTCCGCGAGCGCGCGGAACGCGTCGCGCAGCCCCGGCCGGTAGGGGCGCAGTTCGGGCACCGCGCGCCCCGCGGCTTCCAGCCGTCGCGTCATGGTGGCGGCCGTGTTCTCCAGGGCGTCACGTCCGAGGACGCAGGTGGGCAGCGCCTCGGCGAGGCCGGTGTGCACTTCGGCGGTGGCGCGCCCCAGGCCGTGCGCCTCGGTGGTGAAGTCGCGCCGCTCGGCGAGGGCGTTGAGCGCCAGCTGCCAGCCGTCGCGGCAGCCGGCCAGAAACGGCTGAAGCACACCGAGCGTCAGCGGGGGAGCGGCGCGGCCGGTCATCTCCCCGGGCCGGTTGGCCGCGCTCCGCGCCGCCGCCTCCTCCGTGCTCTCCGGGACGGCCTCCGCCTCGAACCAGGCCGTGGGGGCCGGGACCCGCCGCGAGCCGTGCCTTGCGAGTGCGAGCGGCAGTTCCAGATCGGGATTGATCCCGGGTTCGACGCGGCGGAAGAGCTTGAGGATGTACCGATTGCCGTAGACAACCGAGGAGTTGGACTGGTCAGCCGCCAGCGGCCGAGGGGCGAGCCCCCTCGGGACGGCCGACTCCGGCTCGCGCCGGAAACGCAGCGGCCCCACTCGTCCGGGATCGCCGAGCCGTTCCAGCAGATGTCCGGCGAGCAGAGGGTCGTGCAGCGCCTCGTAGACGACATGGCCTTGCAGGGGTCCGCCGTCGGGGCGGCCGATGAGGGCGGCGGCGAGTTCCGGCGGGAGGGGGGAGGCGGCGTTCCGCACCCCGAGCAGCAGTTGGTAGCAGTCGGCGGGCTGAGCGTCGCCGCCGTGGTGACGTGCCCGCAGCAGCAGATGGAGCAGGGCGGGGGCCTCTCCCGCGCGGTCGCAGGGCAGCAGCCACGTCGCCGTGAGGAGACCGAAGCCGCCGATGGCGCGGCCCTTGCCGGCGAACCAGCGCTGCCGGGGGAGCCATTCGGCGAGCGGCCGGGCCAGGGAGCCGAGCAGTTCGCCGGAGGAGGGGACGGTGTCCGTCCGAAGGGCTGTGCGGGACAAGGAACTTTCCGACATGACGTCTGGCGTCCTTTCCCCGGGTACACGGAAAGCACGCAGATTGTTGCTTAATGTCATGTTCTGTGTCTGGTTGTGCAAGCCGTGTCGGAGATCTTCACCCACCGGCCAAGGCCGCCGCCCGCCACCGGAACCCGCGGAGGGCCCGGGGCGCCGGCCCCGGGCCCTCCGGCTCCGCTGTCGTGGATTGCCGTCAGTTCTGCCTGCGCAGGCGGAACCAGTAGAAGCCGTGGCCGCCCAGCGTCAGCAGATAGGGAAGTTCACCGATCGGCGGGAAGCGCACGCCGCCGATGAGCTCCTCCGGTACGCGCCCGTTGAAGAACTGCAGGTCCAGTTCGGTCGGCTGCGGGAAGCGGGAGAAGTTGTTCACGCACATCACCAGGTCGTCGCCGCCGTCCGGCAGCCGCACCTCGCGCAGGAACGCCAGCACGGCCGGGTTGGACGAGGACAGCTCGGTGTACGTGCCCAGCCCGAAGGCCGGGTTCTGCTTGCGGATCTCCACCATCCGCCGCGTCCAGTGCAGAAGGGAGCTCGGCGAACTCATCGCCGCCTCGACGTTGGTGACCTGGTAGCCGTGGACCGGGTCCATGATCGCGGGGAGGTAGAGGCGCCCCGGGTCGCAGGAGGAGAAGCCGGCGTTGCGGTCCGGCGTCCACTGCATGGGGGTGCGTACGGCGTCCCTGTCGCCGAGCCAGATGTTGTCGCCCATACCGATCTCGTCGCCGTAGTAGAGGATCGGCGAACCCGGGAGCGACAGGAGCAGAGCGGTGAACAGCTCGATCTGGTCGCGGTCGTTGTCCAGAAGGGTGGCGAGGCGGCGGCGGATGCCGATGTTGGCGCGCATGCGCGGGTCCTTGGCGTACTCCGCGTACATGTAGTCGCGCTCCTCGTCGGTGACCATCTCCAGCGTCAGCTCGTCGTGGTTGCGCAGGAAGATTCCCCACTGGCATCCGGAGGGGATCTCGGGCGTCTTGGTGAGGATCTCCGAGACGGGGTAGCGCGATTCGCGGCGCACCGCCATGAAGATGCGCGGCATGACGGGGAAGTGGAAGGCCATGTGGCACTCGTCGCCGCCCCTGTCGTAGTCGCCGAAGTAGTCGACGACGTCCTCCGGCCACTGGTTGGCCTCGGCGAGCAGCACGGTGTCGGGGTAGTGCGCGTCGATCTCGGCGCGCACCCGCTTGAGGAAGCCGTGCGAGCGGGGCAGGTTCTCGCAGTTGGTGCCCTCCTCCGCGTACAGGTAGGGCACGGCGTCCAGCCGGAAGCCGTCGACTCCCAGGTCCAGCCAGAAGCGCAGTGCGGAGATCATCTCCTCCTGCACGGCCGGGTTCTCGTAGTTCAGGTCCGGCTGGTGGGAGAAGAAGCGGTGGAAGAAGTACTGCTTCCGGACCGGGTCGAACGTCCAGTTGGAGGCCTCGGTGTCGACGAAGATGACCCGCGCGTCCGCGTAACGCGTGTCCTCGTCGTCCCAGACGTAGTAGTCGCCGTAGGGGCCGTCCGGGTCGTGCCGGGACTCCTGGAACCACGGGTGCTGGTCACTGGTGTGGTTCATGACCATGTCGATGATGACGCGCATGCCGCGCTGGTGCGCCGAGTCGGTGAACTCCACGAAGTCCGCGAGGTCCCCGAACTCCGGCAGCACGGACGTGTAGTCGGAGACGTCGTAACCCCCGTCGCGCAGCGGCGACTTGAAGAACGGCGGAAGCCACAGGCAGTCGACGCCGAGCCACTGCAGATAGTCGAGCTTCGAGGTGAGCCCCTTGAGGTCTCCGATGCCGTCGCCGTTGCTGTCGTGGAAGGAGCGGACCAGCACCTCGTAGAAGACGGCCCGCTTGAACCACTCCGGGTCGCGGTCCCTGGCGGGCGTGTCCTCGAACTTGTCGTGTACGGGTTGGTTCACGGTCATGGGTGAGTGCCCTTCGGGTCGGTGGGGGTGTCTTACGAAGAGCTCGTCCGCCCCTCGGGGCGGAGCGGACGGGATCCGTCAGACACCACCTGGGTCGGGCCGCAGCGTCAGGACGTGCGCCGCTGCGGGGGAGCCGTCTCCCGCCGCCAGTCGCACGTAGTTGTTCCTGCTCCACTCGTACGTCCTCCCGGTGAGCTCGTCGCGCACCGGGAACTTCTCCCTCCCGTCGGCCTGCGCCGCCGTCAGCCCGAAGCGGCGCAGGTCCCCTTCCTCCAACGTCACTGTCGCCTCCTGCGTACGAGCCGGGTCGAGACTGACCACGACGATGACGGCGTCGGTGTCCCGCTGTCCTCGATTTGCCTGCTCTGCCTCCTTTCCTTGCTCTCCCTCTTCTCCTTTCGCCGACCAGTGCTTGGAGAAGGCGATGACCTGGTCGTTGTCGCAGTGGTGGAATCTCAGGGAGCGCAGTCCGCGCAGCGCGGGACGGGCGTGCCGCAGCCGGTTGAGCTGTGTGATCAGCGGCGCGATCGTCTGCCCGGACTCCTCGGCCGCGGCCCAGTCGCGCGGGCGCAGCTGGTACTTCTCCGAGTCCAGGTACTCCTCGCTGCCGGGCCGTACCGCCTCCGACTCGCACAGTTCGTAGCCCGCGTACATGCCCCAAGAGGGGGAGAGCGTCGCCGCGAGCACGGCCCTCGTCTCGAAGACGGGGCGTCCGCCCTGCTGAAGGCAGGCGTGCAGGATGTCGGGAGTGTTCACGAAGAAGTTCGGACGCATGTACGCGGCGGCTTCGCCGGACAGTTCCGTCAGGTACTCCGTCAGCTCCTGCTTCGTGTTGCGCCAGGTGAAGTACGTGTAGGACTGCTGGAAGCCCACCTTGGCGAGGGCGTGCATCATCGCGGGCCGCGTGAACGCCTCGGCCAGGAAGACGACATCGGGGTCGGAGCGGTTGATGTCCCCGATGACCTTCTCCCAGAAGCCCACGGGCTTGGTGTGCGGATTGTCCACGCGGAAGATGCGCACGCCGCGCCCCATCCACAGTCGGAGCACGCGCAGGGTCTCGCGTACGAGCGAGGCATAGGCGTCCGGGTCCGTGTCGAAGGCGAGAGGAACGATGTCCTGGTACTTCTTCGGCGGGTTCTCGGCGTGTGCGATCGTGCCGTCCGGGCGGTGCCGGAACCACTCGGGATGCTCCTTGATCCACGGGTGGTCCGGTGAGCACTGCAGGGCGAAGTCCAGCGCGACCTCCAGGCCCAGGGACCGGGCGCGCTCCACGAAGTACCCGAAGTCCTCCGCCGTCCCCAGGTCGGGGTGGAGCGCGTCGTGGCCGCCGGCCGCCGAACCCACGGCCCACGGCGAGCCCACGTCGTGCGGCCCCGCGGACAGCGCGTTGTTGGGGCCCTTGCGGAAGGCGTCGCCGATGGGGTGCACCGGCGGAAGGTAGACGACGTCGAACCCCATGGCCGCCACTGCGTCGAGCCGTTGCGCCGCGGTGCGGAACGTGCCGGAGACTGGCGGTTCGCCCTCCTCCCGGGGGAGCCGCGCGCCCTCGGAGCGCGGGAAGAACTCGTACCACGAGCCGAACTGGGCGCGTTCCCGCTCGACTTGGAGAGGCAGCGGACGTGTCGAGGTGATCAGTTCGCGCAGCGGATACCGCTCCAGCACACCCGTCACCTGCGGCGTCAGCGCGGCCGACAGGCGCGCGGCAACGCCGCGGCTGCGGCTGCGCAGCGCGTCGGCCACGGCCAGTACGCAGTCCCGGCCTTCGCTTCTGGGCACGTCGGCGGCGGCACGCTCGTGCAGCACCGCGCCTTCCTCCAGCACGGCTTCGGTGTCGGTGCCGGCGGGGATCTTCAGCTTCGCCTGGTGCCGCCACGTGGTGACGGGGTCGCTCCAGGCCTCGATCGCATAGGTCCATCTCCCCTCGCTGTCGGGGGTGATGTCGGCCGCCCAGCGGTCCGTTCCGGGGGCGAGTTCGCGCATCGGGGTCCAGGGCCCCTGGCGGCCGCTCGCGTCGCGGAGTACGACGTTGGCGCCGAGGGCCTCGTGCCCTTCGCGGAAGATGGTGGCCGAGACCTGGAACGTCTCGCCCGGTACGGCCTTGGCGGGGTGGCGCCCGCAGTCGACGAGGGGGCGGACATCGAGGACGGGAATGCGACCGATCATTGCTTCACCTTGGTGCGGGATGGAACAGGCGGACGGTTTGTGATCTTCTGCCTGTTCTATCTGCTTCACCTGGTGCCCCGGTGCCCCGTGCAGGGCGGCAGCGCGCGTTCACCCGCCCGGCCCTCCGCACGCGGGCCGTGCCCGGTAAGGGCCGCCGCGTGGGCCTCGGGCCGGTCCCCGTCCGGGAGCACGGGACGTGAGCGGGCCCGCGCACGGACCCGCGGCCGCCCCCAACAGGCATCCGGGCTTGGGGAGTTGGCCCCGGCGGGTGCGTTGTGGTCCGCCGGGGCGGTGCGGCCCGCTTCAAACCCCGTGCAGGTGGACGGGGAAGGACTGGAGGTCGTTCTGCGTGAGCACCGGCTGGTTGACGATCTCCTCCACCGGAACGGCCAACCGGATGCCGGGGAAGCGCTCGAAGAGCGCCGGCAGGGCGATGCCCGCCTCGAGCCGCGACAACGCCGCACCCGGGCAGATGTGCGGCCCGTGGCCGAACGTCATGTGACGGCTCGGCGAGGGCCTCGCGATGTCGAACCGGTCGGCGTCGGGCCCGTGTTGCTCCGGATCCCTCCCGATCGCGCGGTAGGAGATCACGACGCCCTCGCCCTCGCGGACGACACCGTCGCCGACCTCGATGTCCTCCGTCGCGAAGCGCATCAGCAGGTGCGTGGTCGGTGTGTCCCAGCGCAGGGTCTCCTCGACGACGGCGTCCCAGCCCACTTCGCCGTCGAGCACCATGCGCAGCTGGTCGGGGTGGGTGAGCAGCGCCCGAACGGCGTTGAGTATCAGACCGATGGTCGTCTCGTGCCCGGCGGCCACCATCGCCTTCAGATTGCCGACGACCTCTTCCTCGGTGAGCGGTTCGCCGCCCTGGTCCGCGAGGATCAGCGCGCTGGTCAGGTCGTCCCGCGGTTCGGCGGTACGGGCCCTGACCATGTCGGTGAAGATGCCGTCGAGTTCGTCGATCACCGCGAGCCGCTCGTCCTGCGGCGTCAGCATCGAGAAGAACGCCTTGTACAGGATGTGCAGCCGCGGATGGAGTGCCGGGTCGACACCCATGAGTTCGCTGATGACCGACATCGGCAGCGGCAGGGCGTAGACGGACTTCAGATCGACCGGGCCCTCCTTGCCCTGCACCTCGAGGTCGTCCAGCAGCCGGTGGGTGATTCCCTCGATCACCGGGCGCAGATTCTCCAGGCGGCGCGGAGTGATCGCCTGCGCGGTCTTCGTGCGCAACCGGCGGTGCTCGGCGCCGTCCACGGTGAACATCGAGCGTCCCGCGTCGATCATGCCGATCAGCGGCCACTCGTGGGTCACCTCCCCCGTGCGCCACAGCTTCCACCGGTTGATGTCCTTCACCAGCCGCTGATCCGTCAGAAGCCTCCTGGCCTCGGTGTGAGTGGTGACGGTCCAGGCCGGCACCCCGAGCAGTTCGATGCGGGCGAGGGCGCCGGCGTCGCGCAGGCGGCGGGTCTCCCCGTCCAGGTCGCGCACCATCGGGTCGATGACGACGGGGCACTTGTGCTGCCCCGCCGACGGGGAGGGAGAGGCGGGAGCATTCATCGCGTGCCTTCGAGGGGAGGAGTGGGGGAGAAGCGGACTGGCAGCGCGGTCATCCCGCGCAGGAAGGCCGAGGGCCGCCGCGCGAGGGCGCCGACGGGCACGGCGAGGTCGATCTCGGGCAGCCGGTCGAGGAGCACCTCGATCCCGATGCGGGCGATCGTCTCCGCGATCTCCTGCGCCTGGAAGGGGCACTGGAACTCCCCGTGGCTGAAGGCGAAATGGGCGCCGTTGCCGCCGCGCAGCCCCGTGTCGGCCCCCTCGACGGTGACGTGCACCTTCGGGTCCGCGTTGGCGCCGGCGAGCCCGAGCAGAAGCATGTCGCCGGTGCGTATGCGCCGGCCGCCGAGCCAGGTGTCCCAGGCGGCCCAGCGCCCGGCGAGGATCTGTGTGGGCGTGTCCTCCCACAGCACCTCGTTCATCGCCTCGGGGATGCTGCGCCGGTTCCCGGTGAGGGAGGCGGCGAAGCGGTCGTCGGTGAGCATCAGGCGCACGGAGTTGCCGATCCAGTCGGCGGTCGGCAGATGTCCCGCGGCCGTGATGGCCATCAGGTCCAGCGCGTACTCCTCGTCCGTGAAGGGCTCGGGGCCGGCGAGCATCCACGACGTCAGGTCGGCGCCCGGGGCCGCCTGCTTGGTCGCCACCAGTTCGTGGATCTTGGCGCCGAAGTGCCGGAAGCCCTCGAGGGCGTCGGCTCCGCCGTCCGCCAGGTCGCTCATCGCCTTGATGAGGCCCGGGCCGTCGGAGTCGGGGAACCCCAGCAGCCTGGCCAGGACGAGGACGGGCAGCGGCTTGGCGTACTCGGCGATGATGTCCGCCTCGCCGCGCGCGCAGAACCGGTCCAGCAGGTGGTCCGCCAACTCCTCGCAGTGTGTGCGCAGTTCGAGCGGGCTTATGTTCTGCATCGCCGTCTGCACCATCTCCAGGTGGCGCTGGTGCTCGGCGCCGACCGTGTAGTAGATGGACGGCTGCCGTTCGCCGATCATGGGCCGGAGCGGCCAGTCCTGAGGCAGCTTCTCCCACTGGTTCCACAGCCCGGAGTCACGGGGGAAGAGCTTGGAGTCCGTGGTGACCTGGTACATCTCCTGGTAGCCGATCACCAGCCAGGCCGGGACGTCGCCGGGCAGCAGCACCGGCACCACGGGGCCGTGCTCGGCCCGCATCTCGCGGTAGTGGCCGGCGGGGTCGGTGTGGAACCGGGGGCCGCTGAGCGGCACCGCGCCGTCCGCGGCGTGTGCCGGGCATCCCGGCGGCGGGGCCGGTGTCCCGAATCCGTAGTCCCCCTGGTGGGCGCTTTGATACGCCGTCACGATGCAAAACCTTCCGTGTGATGGATCGCGACCGATTGCGTGGACGGGTACTGGAATGCGCGACCCGGCAGGAACACGGATCCAGCGGCGCAGGCGGAAGAGGGAGCTGGTCAGGAACCCACCGCTGTGCTGCGCCGTCACACTTCACCCCGACGGGGAGCGAGCGTGCCCTGGGCCGCTGCGCGCGGCCCGCACCGTTGCTCTCCGCTCACCTCCGTGGTCTGCCCGCGACTGTCCGCGTCCCGTGTGGAGAGCCCAGGTGGGACGTGCAGAAGTCGTGCCCCGTGTACTGAGGTCACGAAGCTTAGGAGGAGAGACGGAGCCCGGTCGAGGGGGTGGAGCTGCGCATTCCGGCCCGGGCCCGTGACGAGCGGAATTACCCGCACGATGTGACGGATGTGACGGGGGCCGAGCCGGACCGCCCTCCGCGGGAGCGCGTTGACGGCACGTCACCGGACCGCCCTCGGGCCGAGGTCCTCACGGTGCGGGCAGCCTCCCTCGCGCCGCTCCGCTCACCGCGTCAGGGTGGATATCCCGCGCCGAGCGGATCATTGCCGCAATGGGTGCGTATGCCCCGTTACGGTCGAGGAGTGAAGGCCATTCGTCGTTTCTCCGTTCATCCCGTACTCCCCGAACCACTCCGTCCCCTCAGCGAACTCGCGCACAACCTGCGCTGGTCCTGGCACCCCCCGACCCGCCGTTTCTTCAGCGAACTGGACCCGGAAGCCTGGCGGCTCGCGGGCGGCGACCCGCTGCGCATGCTCTGCGCCCTGACGCCCTCGAAGCTCGCCCGGCTCTCCTGCGACGGAGCCTTCCTGCGGAGGCTCGCCGTCGCCGCCGGCGATCTGCACGACGCCCTGAACGAGCCGCGCTGGTACCAGCAGGAGGCCGCGACCGGCGATCTCCCGCGCGCCGTCGCGTACTTCTCACCGGAGTTCGGAATCACCGGCGCCCTGCCGCAGTACTCGGGCGGGCTCGGCATCCTGGCCGGCGACCACCTCAAGGCCGCGGGCGACCTGGGAGTGCCGCTGATCGGTGTGGGACTCCTGTACCGCCAGGGCTACTTCCGGCAGAGCCTCTCCCGCGAGGGCCGGCAGCTGGAGCACTATCCGGCGCTCGACCCGGCGGAACTGCCGCTGCGGCTGCTGCGCGAGGAGAACGGCCTGCCCGTACGTGTCGAGCTGCGGCTGCCCGGCGGCCGGTCGCTGCGCTCCCAGGTGTGGCAGGCGCGGGTGGGACGCGTACCGCTGCTGCTCCTCGACTCCATGGTCGGTGCGAACGCGCCGGCCGAACGCGAGGTCACCGACCGGCTCTACGGCGGCGGGGGCGAGCACCGCCTCCTCCAGGAGATGCTGCTCGGCATCGGCGGCGTGCGTGCGGTGCGCGCGTACTGCCGGCGCACCGGCCATCCCGCACCCGAGGTCTTCCACACCAACGAGGGCCACGCCGGCTTCCTCGGACTGGAACGCATCCGCGAACTGGGGGAGCAGGGGCTGGAGTTCGACGCCGCCCTGGAATCGGTACGTGCGGGCAACCTCTTCACCACCCACACACCCGTCCCCGCCGGGATCGACCGCTTCGACAACGCCCTGGTGGCTGCCCACTTCGGCGACGACGGCGAACTCGACGGCATCCCCGCGGACGACGTGCTGCGCCTCGGCGCGGAGAGTTACCCCGGCGGCGACCCGGGTCTGTTCAACATGGCGGTGATGGGCCTGCGGCTGGCCCAGCGGGCCAACGGCGTGAGCACCCTGCACGGAGAGGTCAGCCGTGACATGTTCGCCGGACTGTGGCCGGGCTTCGACCCGGCCGAGGTGCCCATCACCTCCGTCACCAACGGCGTGCACGCACCCACTTGGCGATCGCCCGAGGTGCCCGACGATGCCGCGGCGCTGCCCGACGCCGAACTGTGGGCGCTGCGCCGCCGCCTGCGCGAGCGGCTCGTGCACGACGTGCGGACGCGCCTGCGCGCCTCGTGGCGTGAGCGCGGCGCCGCCGACGCCGAACTCGGCTGGACGGACGGGGTGTTCGACCCGGATGTGCTGACGATCGGCTTCGCGCGGCGCGTGCCGTCGTACAAGCGGCTCACCCTCATGCTGCGCGACCGCGAGCGGTTCACCAGGCTGCTGTTGCACCCCGAACGTCCGGTGCAGATCGTGGTGGCGGGCAAGGCGCATCCGGCGGACGACGGGGGCAAGGAGCTGATCCAGGAGCTGGTGCGCTTCGCGGACGATCCTCGTGTGCGTCACCGCATCGTCTTCCTTCCCGACTACGGAATGGAGATGGCCCAGTCGCTCTACCCCGGATGCGACGTGTGGCTCAACAATCCGCTGAAGCCGCTCGAAGCGTGCGGCACCAGTGGAATGAAGGCCGCGCTGAACGGCTGCCTCAACCTCTCGGTGCGGGACGGCTGGTGGGAGGAGTGGTTCGACGCGGACTTCGGCTGGGCCGTGCCCAGCGCGGACGGCGAAGCCGCCGCGGACGAGGACCGCCGGGACGGCATCGAGGCCGCGGCGCTCTACTCGCTGATCGAGGACCAAGTCGCGCCCTGCTTCTACGAGCGCGGCGGCAGCGTCGGTTCCGGGTCCGGGTCCGGGTCCGGTTCCGGTCCGGCTTCCGGACCCGGTCCCGGTTCCCGCTCCGCGGCCGGGGCCGCGGGTGGCGCCGTCCCGGCCCGCTGGGTGGAGATGGTCCGCAGGACGCTCGCGCGGCTCGGCCCGAAGGTGCAGGCGGAGCGGATGGTGCGCGAGTACGTCCAGCGGCTGTACGCGCCCGCCGCCTGCGCCCAGCGCGAGACGGGTCCGGAGGCGGCACGCGAACTGGCCGCCTGGAAGGCACGTGTGCGGGAGCAGTGGCCGTCCGTCGCCGTCGGCCCGGTCGAGCACGAGCGGCACGACGGGCCGGAGGGCGCGGCCCGACAAGACGGGCACGACGGGCACGACGGGCACGACGGGCACGACGGGCACGACGAGCAGGACGGGCACGACGAGCAGGACGGGACTGTCCGGCAGGACGCCGCGGGACGGCAGCACGAACCGGACGGCGGCCTGGCTCTCGGCTCGTGCCTGACCCTGCGCGCGAGGGTCGCCCTCGGGACGCTGTCCCCCGAGGACGTCGAGGTGCAGGCCGTTTCCGGACAACTCGACGGCACCGACCGCATCGCGGGCGGCGACGCGGTGAGCGTGCCGCTCAAGCCCGTCACCTCCGCGAGCGGCGGCCCCGACCTGGAGGGGCGGTGGACGTACGAGGGGACCGTCACGCCCGGCCGTGCGGGCCCCTTCGGGTACACGGTGCGGGTGCTGCCCGCGCACCGGCTGCTGGCCTCGGGGGCCGAAATGGGCCTCGCTGCCGCACCGGAGGACGGCGAGGCCTGAGCACGACGACGGGGCGGGTGCCGTGCGCGTTCTGCGCACGGCACCCGCCCCGCGGGTGTGCCGGTGGCCCCTGGGCCTACGGCTCTACGGCCGGGGCCCGGCGGCGGGCCGGTCCGCCCGGGTCACTTGACCGCGACGGCCGTCCAGGCTGCCTCGACCGCCTTGGTCTCGGCGGAGTCGGCGCCGAAGAGGTCGTTGGAGGCCTTGACCGTCGCCTCACGGGCCGCCTTGTAGTCCGTGTTGGCGGTCATGTTCTCGGTCAGCGCCTTGAACCAGATCTCCTGGGCCTTGGTGATGCCGATGCCCTCGATGGTGGAGCCGTCGGAAGTCGGCGAGTCGTACTCGACGCCGTTCTTCTCGGACTTCCCGCTGCCCATGGACATCAGGAAGAACCAGTGGTTGGCGATGCCGGACGAGTAGTGCACGTCCACGTCGCCGGCCTTGTCGCTCCACTCGTCGAGGGAGTTGCCGTCCTTGCTCGGCTTGTCCATGTAACGCAGCGGAGTGCCGTCGCCGTTGATGTCGATCTCCTCGCCGACGTGGAAGTCGGCGACGTCTTCCTTGTTCTCCGGGGCGTGGAACTCCGTGGCCGCCGCGAAGATGTCCGAGGTGGCTTCGTTCAGGCCGCCGGACTCGCCCGCGTAGACCAGTTTCGCGGTCGTCGAGGTGACACCATGCGACATCTCGTGGGCCGCGACGTCGAGCGAGGTGAGCGGGGCCTTGTTGCCCTCACCGTCGCCGTAGGTCATGCAGAAGCAGCTGTCGTCCCAGAAGGCGTTGACGTAGTTGTCGCCGTAGTGGACGCGGCTGGGCGCACCCTTGCCGTCGCCGGCGATGCCCTCACGGCCGAAGGTGTCCTTGAAGAAGTCCCAGGTCTGCATGGCGCCGTAGTGGGCGTCGACGGCAGCGGTCTGGGCGTCCTCGGGCTTGCCGGTGCCCCACTTGTTGTCCTCGTCGGTGAAGTCCTTGCCGTCACCGCTCTCGCCGTTCTCCAGGTTCACGGTCTTGCTGCCGCCCCTGGAGGCGTCGGTCAGCGTGAACTTGCCGTCCGCGCCGTCCGTGCTGAGCTCGACCTCGCCGCTGTACATGCTGGCGCCGGTGCCGTCGGCCTCGTGGATGCCCTGGTACTCCATGAGCTTCTTGCCGGTCTTGGCGTCGGTGATGACGTGCAGCTGGCTCGGTGCGCCGGACTTCTGGGTCCCGCCCTCGACGGTCTCCCAGGCGACTACGGGCTTGCCGCTCATCGCGTAGACGACCTTGCGCGGCGCCTTGCTGCCCTCGGCCTTCGGCGTGGCGGGCTTCTCGGCGGTGCTGATCCCCTTCGTGGAGACGGCGGAGATGTCGGCCTTGGTGGACTTGGTGACGCCGGTCTGCTTGCCCGACTTGGACTTGTGCACGACCATGTCGCCGCCGAGGACGGGCATGCCGTCGAGCGTCCGCTCGTAACGGACGTGGGTGGCGCCGTCCCGGTTCTTGACGACGTCCCTGACCTCGAGCTTCTCCTTGGAGCCGAGGCCGAGGGCCTTGGCGTCCGCGGCCTTGGCCTCGGTGGAGTCGGCCTTCTTGATGAGCTGCGTCTTCTGGGCCGCGGTCATGTCGGCGGCCAGGGCGCCCGTCTTCATCGAGGACTGGTCGTCAGCGGGGCCGGCCGTCGCAGTGCCGGCGGTGACGCCGGCGACGACGAGCGCGGCGGTGGCCGCAAGGGCGGATATCCGCTGCTTCTTGCTGAGGGATCTCACTCGGTGGCTCCTTCTGCCGTGGGGGCCGGGCGGCCCGCCATCGCGGCTGCCCGGGCAGAACGTTGGAACTGGAATGCGAACAGTCGTGCACTGTGCGAAATCACGACTGCCGGTCACACTACTGTCGAGTACATGCGCATGTCACCGCTTCCGGCAGACAGTGTTCACACCTTGACCAGACTTTGTTCGCCCTTGACCGTCCGCTTTCCGGATAACGGACGCTGGTTCAGGTGTGGTTGGGAGTCACCGCTGGTCATGACGGGGTGCGCGGGTCTGGACGAGACTCTCGCGCCAGGCGCTGTGAAGACCCGCGAATCTGCCCTCGCCGGCGATCAGTTGGGCCGGAGTGCCGTCCTCCACCAGCCTTCCGTCCTCCATCACGAGCACCCTGTCCGCGATCTCGACCGTCGAGAGCCGGTGGGCGATGACCACCGCAGTACGGCCCCGAAGCACCGTCATCATCGCCTGCTGCACGGCCTGTTCGCCCGGAATGTCCAGAGACGACGTCGCCTCGTCCAGGATCAGCACGGCCGGGTCCGCGAGCAGGGCGCGGGCGAAGGCCACGAGTTGCCGCTGCCCGGCCGAGATCCGGCCGCCCCGCTTGCGTACGTCCGTGTCGTACCCCTCGGGGAGGCCGGTGATGAAGTCGTGCGCGCCCAGGGCCTTCGCGGCGTTCTCGATCTCCGCACGCGTCGCGTCCGGACGGCCGATGGCGATGTTCTCCGCGACGGTGCCCGAGAAGAGAAACGCCTCCTGCGTGACCATGACGACGCTGCGCCGCAGTTCGGAGCCCTCCACATCACGCAGGTCCACGCCGTCGAGCAGCACGCGGCCGCCCGTGGGGTCGTAGAAGCGGGCCAGCAGCTTCACGAGCGTGGACTTGCCCGCCCCGGTGGCGCCCACCAGCGCCACCGTCCGCCCCGCACGGAGGGTCAGTCCGAAGCGCGGCAGCACCTCGTCGCCCGTGCGGTAGCCGAAGGAGACCGAGTCGAAGACGACTTCGCGGCCGTCGCTCCCCTCGCCGCGCGGCGGGAGGGCCCGCGGCGAGGCCGGTTCCGGCACGGACGGGCGCTGGGCGAGGAGCCCGGCGATCTTCTCCAGCGAAGCCGCCGCCGACTGGTAGGAGTTGAGGAACATCCCGAGGTGGTCGATCGGCTCGTACAGTCTGCGCAGATAGAGCGCGGCGGCGGCGAGCACACCGAGCGCGAGATCCTGTGCCGCCACGCGGTAGGCGCCCCACAGCACGATCGCCGCGACGGCGATGTTCGCGGTGAGCCGTGAGGTGACGACGTAACGCGCCATCTCCAGCAGCGAGTCACCGTTCATCTTCAGATGACGGCCGTTGAGCCGTGCGAACTCCTCGTCGTTCGCACGCTCCCGGCGGAAGGCCTGCACGGCACGGATTCCGCCGACGGTCTCGGTGAACTTCACGATGACGGCCGCCATCGCCGTGGAGCGGCCCCGGTAGACGCGCGCGGAGCGCTGCTGGAAGTTGCGCACCAGCAGCGCCAGTGGGACGAAGCTGGCAAGCGCCGCGACGCCGAGACCGGGGTCGAGCCACAGCAGCGTCACCACGATGTAGACGACGGAGACGATGACGGCCAGCAGCTCCTGGAGGCCCTCGTCGAGCAGTTCGCGCAGCGAGCCGACATCGGTCGTGGAGCGGGAGATCAGGCGGCCCGAGGTGTAGCGGTCGTGGAAGTCGACGTCGAGGGCCTGCGCGTGCCGGTAGATCCGTCCGCGCAGTTCCAGCAGCACACGCTGGTTGACGCGGGCTGCGGCGACGATGAAGGCGTACTGGAGCCCTCCGGAGGCGAGCGCACAGAACAGATAGGCGAGGCCGACGGCGGCGAGTAGCAACTGCCCGCCGTTCTGCCCGCCTTCACCTCTCAGCGCCGGGACGGCGTGGTCGATCGCGAAGGCGACGAGGAGGGGACCAGCCTGCACCGCTGCCTGCTGGAGGAGCAGAAGAAGGGCCGCGGCGGCGACGCGCGGCTTGTGCGGGCGCAGCAGGGAGGCGAGCAGTGTGCGCGCGGCGTGCGGGGGCGCGGGCAGCACGTCGCGGTCGAACGGGTCGGCCACGGGCGGCTGCCCGGGCCCGGACGCGTGAGAGGTCTTCGCGGGGCCGGGCCGCGGCCCGCCTGCCGTTTCGGCTGTGCTGGTCAACTCCGCTCCTTCGCACGCTCGTCGTTCTCGCCCGACATCAGGCGGCGGTACTCCTCGCTGCTGCGGAGCAGCTCGTGATGCGTGCCGACGGCCGAGATGCGGCCGCCCGAAAGCAGCGCAACCCGGTCGGCGAGCAGCACCGTCGAGGGCCGGTGCGCGACGACGAGCGCGGTGGTCGAGGCCAGCACCTCCCGCAGGGCGGCCTCGACGGCGGCCTCCGTGTGCACATCGAGCGCGGAGAGCGGATCGTCCAGTACGAGGAAGGAGGGACGGCCGACGACGGCACGCGCCAGGGCTAGGCGCTGCCGCTGCCCGCCGGACAGACTCAGGCCCTGCTCGCCGACCTGGGTTCCGGAACCGTGCGGCAGGGCGGCGACGAAGCCGTCGGCCTGCGCCACACGCAGTGCGCGGTCGAGCCGGGCCCGCTCCTCGGCGCGTTCCTCGGCGCGTTCCTCGGCCGGTTCCTCGGCGCGTTCCTCGGCCGGTTCCTCGGCTCGGTGTTCCGGCGGGGCGTGTTCCGGCTGTGGCGGGGCGTCCGGGTTCAGGTGGCCGGGCGGCAGCACGCGGTTGTCGGCCGCGCCGTCCGGGGTGGCGTTGTTCCGGGCGGCGTCCGGTGCGGCGTCGGTGCCTGATCCCGGCCGGGGCGGTGGCAGCGCAGGGGTTCCGGCGTGGGCCGGATCGTCCGCGCCCATCAGCACGTTCTCCGCGACGGTCGCGGAGAAGAGCGTCGTCTCCTCGAACGCCACGGCGACCCGGGAGCGAAGCTCGGCGCGGCTGAGCGTGCCGATGTCGTCTCCGTCCAGGGTGATGCGGCCGGCCGTCACCTCGTGAAGACGCGGCACGAGCGCCGTCAGGGTCGTCTTGCCGCTTCCCGTCGCGCCGACGAGAGCCATCGTCTCGCCCGGACACACATGCAGATCGACTCCGTCCAGGACCGGCCGGGTGCCTTCGGGCGCGTCGGGATAGCGGAAGACGACGCCGCTGAAACGCAGCCCGCCCGCGCGCGGGCCATGCGGTGTTCCGCGCTCCGGAGCGCTGTTCCTGAGCACGTCCGGGGGCAGCGGCTCGTCGAGCACCTCGAAGAACCGGTCGGTCGCCGTCGCCGACTCGTTGCTCAGCGCCAACAGGAACCCGGTCGACTCCACCGGCCACCGCAGTGCCAGCGCCGTGGAGAGGAACGCCACGAGCGTGCCCGCCGAGAGATGGCCCTGGGCCACCTGGAGCGTGCCCAGCACCAGTGCCGCCCCGATGGCGAGCTCCGGCAACAGCATGATCACCGCCCAGATGCGGGCCAGCAGCCGTGCCTTCTCCAGCTCCGTGCCGAGGAGCCGTCCCGATAGCGCGCGGAACGCGCGGGCCTGGCTGCGGTGCCGTCCGAACCCCTTGATGACGCGGATGCCGAGGACCGATTCCTCGACGAGCGTCGTCAGGTCCCCGATCTGGTCCTGCGCCCGGCGCGCGGCGTGCGAGTAACGGTGCTCGAACACCGCGCACATCCACACCAGCGGCACGAACGGGCCGAGAACCACCAGCCCCAGCGTCCACTGCTGCGACAGCAGGATGATGCAACCGACCATCACGGTAACGGCGTTGACCAGCAGAAAGGTCACGCCGAACGAGAGGAATCTGCGCAGCAGTTCCAGGTCGGTGGTCGCCCGCGAGAGCAACTGCCCGCTGGGCCAGCGGTCGTGGAAGGAGACCGGCAGGCGCTGAAGGTGCCCGTAGATGTCCGCCCGCATGGCCGCCTCCACCCCCGCCAGCGGACGGGCGCTCAGCCACCGCCGCAGCGCGAACAGCCCCGCCTCGAGGACCCCGACCCCCAGCAGCAGCGCACCGCCCGCCCACACGCCGGCGGTGTCCCGCTCGGCCACCGGGCCGTCGACGATCCACTTCAGTACGAGCGGGATCACCAGACCGGTGCACGAGGCGAGCACGGCGACCAGGGCCGCGGCGAACATCCGCACCCGGACCGGCCGCACGTACGGCCACAGCCGGAGCAGCGAACGCACCGCCGAGCGGCCGTGTTCGGCCGCGGGCTCCGCGCTCGTTACCCCGCTCGTTCCCCCGGCCGTTCCCCCGGATGTCTTGCCGGTGCTGCTGCCGGCCTTCGTTCCCGCGCCGCCCCCGGCCGTGCTGCCGGTGGTCCCGTTGCTCGTCCCCGCCCCGGTCGTCACCGGCCTGAGACTACGGTCGGGTGGTTGCATCCTTCATCTGCTTTTTTCCCGCCGAGTCGGTGCTCGCACGCCGGTGGTCCGCCCGCAATGCTTCCTCTACGGGACAACTCGAACACCGTGCGTGACCGACTCGTATCCCCTCCGGCAGCGGGTCGTTGGTCTCCGTACGGATGAGCTTCACGGGGAGTGCGGACATGGATCGGGCGGGGCGGACGGAACACTCGTACTGGAAGGGCCTGCTGATGAGGAGCAGTGCGCTGAAGTGCTCGCTGGCCGCGCTGTGCGTGATGGGCGCTCCGCTGGCGGGCTGCGGCGTGATGGTCGATCCGCAGACCCCGGCGCAGTTGATCGAGGTGATGCCCCGGGACGGCGCCAGGGACGTGCCGGCCGGCAGCCAACTGCGAGTGACGGCGACGGAGGGTCGGCTGGAGAAGGTGCGGGTCACCCGCAGGAGCAGGGGCGAGGGCCACGCGGTTCCGGGCGCCGTCTCGCCCGACGGGCGAACATGGTTGCCCGCGGAGTCCGCACGTCAACTCAGGCTCGGCAGCAAGTACAGGGTCGATGTCACCGCGCTGGACGAGGAAGGGCGGCGGGCGGCCCGGCACACCTCCTTCACCACGAAGGCCCAGCCGCGGCGCTTCATCGGCTTCTTCACCCCCGAGCACCGGCAGACGGTGGGCACCGGGATGATCCTCTCGATCAGGTTCAACCGCCGGATCGCCGACCGCGAGGCCGTTGAGCGCGGCATCCGCGTCACCGCGAGCCCGCGGGTCGAGGTGGCGCCGCACTGGTTCGGCCGTACCCGCCTGGACTTCCGGCCCGAGGAGTACTGGAAGCCGGGCACGCGCGTCACTCTGGATCTGCGGCTGCGGGGTGTGCGCGCCGCTCCGGACGTGTACGGGGTGCAGAGCAAGCGAGTTCACTTCACGGTCGGCCGGGACCGGCGCAGCGTGGTGGACGCCCGCAGTCACACGATGACAGTCCGGCAGAACGGCGAGATCGTCAGCCGCGTGCCCGTCACGACGGGGTCGGCGAAGAACCCCACGTACTCGGGGGACATGGTCATCAGCGAGAAGTTCGAGGTGACCCGGATGAACGCGCGGACCGTCGGCTTCGGCGGCGAATACGACATCGAGGACGTGCCGCACGCCATCCGCCTGACGGAGAGCGGCACCTTCCTGCACGGCAACTACTGGGCGTCGAAGCGGACGTTCGGGAGGGAGAACGTCAGCCACGGATGCATCGGCTTGCCGGACAGGAAGGGCGGCGACCCGTTCAGCCCGGCCGGGGAGTTCTTCCGCAGCTCCCTGACCGGAGACGTGATCTCCGTGACGAACTCCGGGGAGCGCAGGGTCGCGGCGGACAACGGCCTCGGCGGCTGGAACATGTCCTGGTCCGAGTGGAAGGCCGGCTCGGCGCTCGATTGAGCGTCCTGGCGCGGAGGGTGCGGCGCCCGCCGGCGCCCCGGTTCGCCCGGAGGAAATCGCGACGGAACGGTGACGGTTTCGGGGATTCCTTCTCCATCTCGGTGTGATTATCTAGCGCGTGCACTGTCGTGGTTTCCGCTCGCAGCCGCCACGATGGTGTAAGCAGCCGTGCGAGGGGAGTGGCCCGCTGTGGATCTGAAGACCGTCGCCAGGGACGCCAAGGCGAAGCTCAGCCCGGAGGCGATACGGGGGGACACCAGGACGCAGCTCATAGGCGGGTCCGCCGTGGGGCTCGTCGTGATCGTCGTGGTGCTGGTGCTGACCCTGACGACCTGCGGCGGTGCCGGCAGCGTGGCCGGCGACAAGGGCGGTGAGAAGCCGGCCAAGTCCCGGGCCGTCGTGGAGATATCACCGAAGGACGGCGCCGACGGCGTCGGTACGCAGGACGCCCTGAAGGTGACCGCGGCCAAGGGCGAACTCGTCGAGGTGGACGTCAAGGACGAGGACGGCAGGGCCGTCGAGGGGAAGATCGCCAAGGGCGGCAAGAGCTGGGCTCCGGCGAAGCACCTGACGACGAAGACGAAGTACACCGTCGAGGCGCACGCCAAGGACTCCGAGGGGCGGAAGGCCACCGAGCGGGCCGAGTTCACCACGCTCACCCCCAAGAGCACCTTCATAGGCCGCTTCACTCCCGAGGACGGCGACACGGTGGGCGTCGGAATGCCCGTGTCCCTCAACTTCAACCACGCCATCCAGGACCGCGAGGCCGTCGAGAAGGCGATCTCCGTCACCGCCGACCCCCAGGTCGAGGTCGAGGGGCACTGGTTCGGGAACAACCGCCTCGACTTCCGCCCCGAGGACTACTGGAAGGCCGGCACGAAGGTCGAGCTCGACCTGGACCTCGACGGAGTCGAGGGCTACGACGGCGTCTACGGCGAGCAGGACAAGTCGGTGAACTTCACCGTCGGGCGCAGCCAGGTGAGCGTCGTCGACGCCAAGTCGAAGAAGATGACGGTGACCCGGGACGGCAAGAAGCTCAAGACGATCGACATCAGCTCGGGAAGCGCCGAGAACCCCACGTACAACGGCCGCATGGTGATCAGCGAGCGTCACAAGGAAACGCGGATGGACGGCCGCACCGTGGGCTTCGGGCGCAAGGAGGAAGCCGGCGGGTACGACATCAAGGACGTGCCGCACGCCATGCGGCTGTCCACGTCCGGGACCTTCATCCACGGCAACTACTGGCTCGCACAGGGGCAGTTCGGCTCGGTGAACGCGAGCCACGGCTGCGTCGGGCTCTTCGACAAGAAGGGCGGCGACGACAAGTCCACGCCCGGCTCCTGGTTCTTCCGGGAGTCGATCATCGGTGACGTGGTGGAGATCAAGAACTCCAAGGACAAGACGATCCAGCCGGACAACGGCCTCAACGGCTGGAACATGGACTGGGACGAGTGGAAGGCCCCCCAGAAGTAGGTCCCTTTCCCGCGATGGTGCGGCCGGAGCACGGCCGCGCCATCGGCCTCGCGCGTAACGGCCGTTAACCTTCCCCCATGACTGTGAATCTCGAAGTCGCCGAGGGCGTGGGAACGCTGCGCCTCGACCGTCCCCCGATGAACGCGCTGGACGTCGCCACCCAGGACCGGCTGCGTGAACTCGCAGAGGAGGCGGCCGTGCGCGACGACGTGCGCGCCGTCGTGATCTACGGCGGCGAGAAGGTCTTCGCCGCCGGCGCGGACATCAAGGAGATGCAGGCCATGGACCACACGGCCATGGTGAAGCGCTCCAAGGCGCTGCAGGACTCCTTCACGGCCGTCGCCCGCATTCCCAAGCCCGTCGTCGCGGCCGTCACCGGCTACGCGCTCGGTGGGGGCTGCGAGTTGGCGCTCTGCGCCGACATCCGGATCGCCGGGGAGCGTGCCAAGCTCGGCCAGCCGGAGATCCTCCTCGGGCTGATCCCCGGAGCGGGCGGGACGCAGCGGCTGGCGCGGCTCGTCGGCCCGTCGAAGGCCAAGGACCTCATCTTCACCGGCCGGCAGGTCAAGGCGCCCGAGGCGCTGGAGATGGGCCTCGTGGACCGCGTGGTGCCGGACGAGGAGGTCTACGAACAGGCGCGGGAGTGGGCGGCGCGGCTTGCCAAGGGCCCCGCGATCGCGCTGCGCGCCGCGAAGGAGTCCGTCGACGTCGGCCTGGAGACGGACATCGACTCCGGGCTTGCCGTCGAACGCAACTGGTTCGCGGGGCTGTTCGCCACGGAGGACCGGGCAACGGGCATGCGCAGCTTCGTCGAGGAGGGCCCGGGCAAGGCCAAGTTCGGCTGAGCCGCCGGGCGTTGGCGGAGCCGCTTCCCGGTACGGCGCCACGCGGCACGGCATTCCGCGGAACGCGTCGTACCGGGGTGGGGTGGCTGGGGGTGGCGCACGCCGCGTTCCCTGTGCGCCCACCCTTGTGGGGGAACGGGTCCGGATCGGCCGTGCACCGGGTGCTGTCCTCCCGTGACCCGCCGTGGCCGGGCGTGACCTGACGTCGTGCCAGGTCAGGGCGGCTGCTGCTCGACTCGCCCACCGTGGGTGGGCAACAGCCCAGCGTACGGAGGGAGTTGTTCCGGAAACTGGGATCTGGTTGAACGGCCCCACAACTGCCCTGCTCCCGCCATGATGGTTGCCATGGCGGGACAGGGAGAAGTGGCGAGCGTGAGCGAGATGCCAGAAATCCCGGGTGAACCGACGAGCGACGGTCTCTCCGGCGGCGCTCTTGATCTCGTCGGTGACCCGACGATCGGTGAAGTGCGCCTGCCGAACCGTCCCGAGTCGGCGAGATGCGCCCGGGAGCTCGCCCGTACCGTCCTGGAGTCGCACTGGGCGCTGCCCGGCCCCCTCACCGACGACGCGGTCCTGCTCGTCTCCGAGCTCGTCGGCAACGCCGTGCGCCACACCGGAGCCCTCGTCTTCGGGCTGCGGATGATGCGCCGCCGCGGCTGGATCCGCGTCGAGGTGCGCGACCCGTCCCGCGGTCTGCCGTGCCTGCTGCCCGTGCAGGGGCTGGACACCAGCGGTCGGGGGCTCTTCCTCATCGACACCCTGTCCGACCGCTGGGGAGTCGACCTGCTGCCCCGCGGCAAGACGACCTGGTTCGAGATGCGGGTCACCTCCTGACGGTGCGTCGGAAGCATGCACCGTCGGTGCTAACGTCGCCGGAAATGGAACCGGGCGGCAGGACCGCCGCCCGCCGGTGATCACGGGGGCAACATGATCGGTGTGCTGTGTCGTGGACATCACGGGAAGACGGCGCTCTGCGCGTCGCTGATGACATTCGCCCTGCTCACAGGGCTTGCTGGTTGCTCGGGTGCGGACGAAGACGACGGCAGCGCCGACGCGGTGCCCAGCACGCCGTCGGACGGCAAGGGCGCGTCGAGCTCACCGAAGCTTTCGTCCGCTTCGCGGGAGAAGAGAAAGGGGTCGTCCGCCGGCGCGAAGCCCACCTCCTCGGCGCTCCCGAAGGCCGCCGACGGCACGGACACCGGTGCCTGCGCCGACGGTGACTGCGAGGTCGAGCTGTCCAGGGGGGACGAAATCCATCCCCCGTCATCCTCCGGAGTCGACGAGTTCACGGTCCAGGACATCGAGGACGGCGTGATCACCTGGACGGCGCGCTTCAGCGGCGGACGTGTCACCACCTCGGCCCGGGGAGTGCAGAACTCCTCCACGAGCTGCTCGAACGGCGTCTGCAACGGCAAGCTCGGCAAGAGCAAAACCAAGATCGAGATGAACCGGCTCGTCATCGAGTTCAGGGCCATCGGTGCGGACCGCGCCGTCGCGAGGATCTCGACCAAGAAGTGAGGGCCCGGCGGGCACCGCTCCTGCGATCTGACGGGCCGCCCGCGCCGTGGAGAACGGACCATCACGCCTCGGGAGCCGGCCCCGTCGACCCGCGGACGACGAGCCGCGGCGGCCTCGGGGCGGTCACCTGGCCCGCCTCGCTCTCCTCCAGCAGGCCCAGCAACTCGCCCGCCCGCGGCCCGTCCGAGCTGCTCGATGTCGGCTCCTGCTGCACATCGTGGGCGGGAGCCCGAGGCGGAGGTGCTGGCGTACCGCAGACGGGGTGATCCTCACCGAGAGCCGAATCGGTGACGCGCGGTTCGACCTGGTGCGCCGGCTCCGGCTGCCGGCGGTGCTGGTGCCCGGCCCGCGGCGGGTGCGCCGGCTCCGGCTCCCGGCGGTGCTGGTGCCCGGCCCGCGGCGGGTGCGCCGGCTCCGGCTCCCGGCGGTGCTGGTGCCCGGCCCGCGGCGTAAGGCGCAGGGCGGCCGGGACCGCATCCTGCTCCAGGGTGACGTGCCCTCGCCGATCAAGCAGCCGAGCGGATGCCGTTTCCACACCAGGTGCTGGAAGGCGACGCAGGTCTGCAAGACGGCCGAGCCGCCGCTGGTCTCCCTGGCCCCCGGGCACGAGGCCGCGTGCCACCACCCGGAGAACGCCCCGGACCAGCAGCCGGAGGACAGCACGCCGGCCGCCGGCTAGAGGCAGGGCGCCGGGCCGGGGCGGGGCGCGGGCAGGCGGGCGTCGGGGCCTTGTCGTTGTCCGCGTTGGGTTCGTTTTGCGGGTGCGGGTGCGGGTGCGGGTGCGGGGTTGGCGGGGGTGCGGGGTGCGCGTGGGGTTCGTGGTGGGTGCCGGGGGCGGGCCGTTCCGGCGGGTGTCTCGGGGCGGCATGATTTACCTCCCTGAACCGGATGGGTTTCTGTACTGCCTCCCATATGGCGGTCCGCAAATCACGTTTAAGCCCCGTGCCCCCCGCCTGCACGTCCCGCCCCCTCCGGCCCGTCCGGCGTCTGCCGCTCTCGTCCCCTTCTCCCTTCCGGGAGTCCGGTTGGCTTGTGGTTGCTCCGCCGGTGGCCTTCCGGGTCACTCGCGCATGCTCGTCCGGTGGCTCAACTCCCTTGCCGCGTCGACCGGTTCATCGCGGCTCCGGGCGGGGTGCGGGCGGACCCGGTGTCCGTCCACGTTGTGCGGCGCGATCGGCCGCGCTCGTCGATGACAACGGTTACGGGCCCACAGCCCCCCGGGAGAACTGGGGGGTCTGGGTGGCCCCCGGGGGAGAGCCGCTGGACCGGCGGGAGGGGGCGGGACGCGCAGGGGGGCATGGACGGGCCATTGGGGTCTCCCCAGCGAAGCGTGGGGAAGTGATTTGCGGACCGGCATATGGGAGGCAGCACAGCACTCCGTGACGGTTCAGGGAGGTAAATCATGCCTCCCGGAGCGGCACGCCCCCGGCACCCCGCACCCACCCCAGGCGCACCCACCACCCACCCGCAACGGCGCCGCCGGACGCAGAAGGGCGGCTGCGTGAGACGCAGCCGCCCTTTGCCGTTCCGCGCCGGATCAGTACGCGGAGTTCACGTTGTCCATCGACCTGTACTTGTCGGCCGCGTAGTTGCAGGCCGCGACGATGTTCGCCACCGGGCCGGTGATCTTCTTCTTGATGCCGTGGTGCGAGCCGGGGATGCCCTCCTTCTTCATGATGGAGCGGGCTTCCTTGATCCAGACGTCGACCTTCTCGTTCTTGCTCGGTCCCGCCACGGAACGCACGGGGAAGAGTTGAACGATATACCGATGGAGGTCCTGGGAGGCGGCCGCGCAGGGCCGCGACAGTACGAGGAAGGGCAGGGCATGCAGCGCAACTCCGCGAAACTCGCCACCCCCGAGGGCGACCCGCTGCTGTGGGTCGGCGTCAACTACTGGTCCCGCACCGGCGGGCCGCTGATGTGGCGGAACTACGACCCCGCGGTGGTCGACGAGGAACTGAGCACCATGCGCGACCACGGCATCACCCTCACCCGCAGCTTCCTGTACTGGCCCGACTTCATGCCCGCGGAGAACACCCTCGATCCGGTGATGCTGGAGCGCTATGACGACTTCCTGGAGCGGCACGCCGCGCTCGGGATGCACACCATCCCCACGTTCCTCGTCGGGCACATGTCGGGGCAGAACTGGGACCCGGCCTGGCGGGGCGGCCGCGACGTCTTCGGCGACGCCTCCTTCGTCGCGCAGCAGGAGTGGTACGTACGCGAGACGACCGCACGCTGGAAGGACCACTCCGCCGTCGCGGGCTGGCTGTTGAGCAACGAGATCCCCATCTACGCGGACTGGCCCTCGCGCGGCATCGGCACGCTCGACTCCGACGAGGTCGCCGCCTGGGCCAAGACCCTCATCGGCGCGGTCCGTTCGGCGGGCGCCACCCAGCCCGTCTCCATCGGCGACGGTGCATGGGGCGTTGAGACCTCCGGAGCGGACAACGGATTCCGCATCCGCGACCTCGCGGAGCTCGTCGACTTCCACGGCCCGCACGTCTACCGCATGGAGACCGACGCCGTGCGCCAGCATCTGGGTGCCGCCTTCGTCTGCGAGCTGCTCGACATCGGCGGAAAGCCCGTGATCATGGAGGAGTTCGGGCTGACGTCCGACTTCGTCTCCGAGGAGAACGCGGCCCACTACTACCGGCAGGTCCTCCACAGCACGCTGCTCGCCGGTGCCACGGGCTGGATCCCCTGGAACAACACGGACTACGACGCGCTGGAGGACCAGGAGCCCTACAGCCACCACCCGTTCGAGATGCACTTCGGCATCACCGACTGCGAGGGCCGTCCGAAGGAGCAGCTGCGCGAGGTCAAACGCTTCACCGAGGTACTGCGGCGCACCGACGCAGCACGGCTGAGCCGTCCCGACACCCGGGTGGCACTCGTCGTCTCGTCCTTCCTGGAGAAGTTGTATCCCTTCACGCAGCCGGACGACCGCACCAGCGTCCTCACCAACACCCGCCAGGCGTACGTCGCCGCGCGCGAGGCCGACCTGGACGTGGGCGTCGCCAGGGAGGCCGACGGCCTCCCCGGCGACTGCGCGCTGTACCTGCTGCCCTCGGTGAAGCAGCTCACGGCACCCGGCTGGTCCCGGCTGCGGGCGCTCGCGGAGGGAGGTGCGACCGTTTACGCCTCGTACTTCCTCGGCGAGCACATGAACCAGCGCGGCTCGTGGTGGCCGAAGCTCGACGAGACCTTCGGTGTGCGGAAGAAGCTGCGCTACGGACTCGCCGACCCCATCGAGGACGACGAGCTGCGCATGGTCTTCCGGAGCGACTTCGGCGGCATCGCGGCAGGCGAGGAACTCGTCTTCCCCGTGGCCGGCACGGCCGACTCGCGTTCGTACCTGCCCGTCGAACCGGACGGGGCCGAGGTCCTCGCGACCGACGCCCACGGACGTCCCGCACTGCTGCGCCGCCGCACGGGTACGGGCGCACTCGTCCTGTGCACATATCCCGTCGAGCACATGGCGGCCGTGACGCCGCGCGTCAATCCGGAGCCGACGTGGCGCCTGTACGCCGCGCTCGCGGCCGAAGCCGGCGTGGCCCCCGAGGTCTCGGTGGCCGACCCCCGGGTCATGACCGGACGGATGGAGCACGAGGACGGGCGCAGCTTCGTGTGGTTCATCAGCCAGCACGACGAGCCGCTCACGGCGGAGCCGGTGCTCACGGGCGGCGCGGCGCTGAAGGACCTCGACGGGGCCGCGACGGGCACGGTCGAACTGCCCCCGTACGGAGTGGCCGTCGCCGAGATGACACCGTGAGCACGACGGGCACGGGCACGGGCCCTGGCACGGGACGAGGAGAGGAACACGCCGGATGAGGATCGAGTCGGCCGACACAGTCGTCACCAGCCCGGGGCGAAACTTCGTCACCCTGCGTCTGGTGACGGCCGACGGCATCACCGGTCTGGGCGACGCCACGCTCAACGGCCGTGAGCTGGCCGTGGCCTCGTACCTGCGAGACCACGTCGTGCCGCTGTTGACCGGCCGCGACGCGCACAACATCGAGGACACCTGGCAGTACCTCTACCGCGGTGCCTACTGGCGGCGCGGCCCGGTCACGATGGCTGCCATCGCCGCCGTCGACACCGCCCTTTGGGACATCAAGGCGAAGGCGGCGAGCATGCCGCTGTACCAGCTGCTGGGCGGCGCGAGCCGCCGCGGCGCGCTCGCCTACGGGCACGCGTCGGGGCGGGACATCCCCGAACTCCTCGACTCCGTACGGGCGCACCTCGACGACGGCTACCGGGCGATCCGCGTGCAGAGCGGCATTCCCGGCCTCGGCTCCGTCTACGGCGTCGCCGCCTCCGGTGCCGGTTCCGGCGACCGCTACGACTACGAGCCGGCCCGCCGCACCGCCGGCGGCCCGGCCCTGCCGGTGGAGGAGACCTGGGACACCCGGGCCTATCTGCGCCATGTGCCGCGCGTCTTCGAGGCCGTGCGCGAGGAGTTCGGGCCCGAGCTGCCCCTGCTGCACGACGGGCACCACAGGATGACGCCCATCCAGGCGGCGAAGCTCGGCAAGTCCCTGGAGCCCTATGACCTGTTCTGGCTGGAGGACGCCACTCCAGGCGAGGACCAGGCCGCCCTGCGTCTGATCCGGCAGCACACCACCACGCCGCTCGCGATCGGCGAGGTCTTCAACTCGGTGCACGACTACACGACTCTGCTGAGCGAGCGGCTGATCGACTACGTGCGCTCGGCGGTCACCCACACCGGCGGTGTCACCGCGATGAAGAAGCTTCTGGACCTCGCCGCCGTCTACGGCGTCCGCTCGGGGATGCACGGGCCGACCGACATCTCACCGGTGGGGATGGCGGCGGCGCTCCATCTCGGCCTTGCCGTGCACAACTTCGGCATCCAGGAGTACATGCGGCACTCCGCCGACACCCTGGAGGTCTTCCGTACCTCCTACACCTTCGAGGAGGGGCTGCTGCATCCGTCCGGGACCCCGGGCCTCGGGGTCGAGCTCGACATGGACGCGGCGGCCCGCTTCCCGTACGAGCCCGCGTATCTGCCCGTGAACCGGCTCGCCGACGGGACCGTCCACGACTGGTGAGCCGGGCCGCGCCGAGCCCAACCTGGAAGACGGCCCGCGGGGCGGCGGTCCGGGCCCCTCGGCGGTGCCGGCGGGCGGCAGCGGCGCGGGCCCGGAGCGCGCCGCCGTCGCCCGCCCGTGAGGGCGCGTGCGCGGGTCAGCGATTCCGGTACCGCGCGCCCAGCTTCAGGGCCTCGCGCTGGGACGTGCGCAGAGCGGCGGCCACGGACTGCTTCCCCTCGATCGCTGCGCTCAACTGCCGGGACACGTGGTCACCGAGGCCGGTGAACTCCGGGACGCCGACGAACTGGATGCCGAGGGTGGGGCGCTTCTGCACGCCCGGCTTTCGCGGGTCGGCCTCCCGGATCGCCTTCTCGGTCGCGTCGCCGAACGCGCCGGCGGCCTTCTTGTACTGCGGGCGGTCGAACGTCGACTCGCGCTTCCCCGCGGGCACGTTCTCCCATCCGATCTCGCGGCCGACGAGGCTCTCGTACTGCTTGCTCGACGCCCACGACATGAACTCCCATGCCGCACGGGGCTGACGGGTCGACTTCTGCATGCCCCACGCCCATGTGTAGAGCCATCCCGAGGACTTGGTCTTCTCTATCGGCGCGGGCGCGTAGCCGATCTTTCCCTTCACGGGTGAGCCGTCGGCCTCCAGGGGGCCCGCTCCCGCGGTCGCGTCGTACCACATCGCCGACTTGCCGTTCTTCATGTTGCGCAGGCAGCCGGCGTAACCGGACTTCTCGGGGTTCTCCTGGCCGTGGTCGCGTACGAGGCCGACGTAGAACTGTGCCGCGTCCGCGAAGCCGGGGTCGGTGAGCCTGGCGTTCCAGTCCTCGTCGAACCACGTGCCGCCGAAGGTGTTGACCACGGTGGTCAGGGGAGCCGCCATCTCGCCCCATCCGGGCTGGCCGCGCAGGCAGATCCCGCTCATGTCCTTCCCGGCGCCGTCGGCACGTTCCGCCAGCGCGGCGACCTGGCTCCAGGTGGGCTTCTCCGGCATCTCCAGGCCGAGTTCGCGGAAGACGTCCTTGCGGTACATCAGGAACGAGGACTCCCCGTAGAAGGGCTCCGCGTAGACCTTGCCGTCGGCTCCGCTCAGGGAGAGCTGGATCGGAAGCATGATGTCGCTCTGGGCGAAGGAGCGGTCCTTGCTGATGAAGGAGTCCAGGGGTCTGAGCCAGCCGCGGCGTGCGAAGTCCCGCGTCTCGAAGTTGCTGATGGTCGCGAGGTCGTAGCGGCCGGACTGGAGGGCGAAGTCGGAGTGGACCTCCTTGCGGACCTCGTTCTCCGGCAGTGCGGTGAAGTCGACCTCGATGCCGGTCCTCTTCGTGAAGTGCTCGGCCGTGAGCTTCTTCAGCTCCAGCATCTGCGGATTGTCGACCATCAGGACTTTTAAGGACTTCTTCTCCGGAGGCTTCTTCTCCTCCGGACTGCATGCCGTCAGCAGGCCCGCCGTGACGGCTGCCGCGGCGACGATCCTTACCGTCCTTCCTCTGTGTCCGGGTGCGTACCGGGACTTGAACACGGGGCTCTCCTCGTCGTGGTCCTGGCGCGACCCTGCGAGGGGTGTCCGACGGCACCCGGGGGTTCCGAGGCACCCGGACGCAGCGTGACGCCGATCATGCGGAGAGTTCTACATGCCCGAGATGGGTGAGAAACAGTCCGGATGATCGTCAATCCTGCCCGCTTCTGCCCGAGTTGAGGATCGATTCGAGTCCGCTGACCAGCGGCGGGGATGCGGAGGGCCGCCAGGGTGTGCCCGTTTCCCGTCCTGAGGGCGCCCGTTCCGCTTCCGCGCCCGTGACCCTGGCCTAGTCCAACTTCGGAGGCTACGCGGGTAGTTGAGAAACGAGGGCGTGACGGAAGACCGTTCACGCATCTTCCGTCACGCCCTCTCGGTTCCCACACCAGCCGGCGATGTCCGGAGTCTCCCGGTGCCCCCGCCGTGCGCCGTGCGCCCTGCGCCGGGTCAGCCCACCGACGTCGCGTCGGAGACACCGTCCGGACTGCGGTGGGCCGGCACCATGACCTGCCGGTGGAACACCGTCGTCCTGGGGCGCCTCGCGTGGTAGACGAGCGCGGGCGGCAGATTGCGCCACACCGTGCGGCCCGGCACCACCTCTTCGAAGGTGGTGTGCAGCAACTCCCGGAAGCGCAGCGCCGAGGCGAGCCGAAGCGCATGGACATATCCGAACGTGGTGAACGCCCCGTCCGGCGCGAGGACATGGCTCACGGCGGAGAGGATCTCGCGCTGCACTTCGTCGGAGAACGAGGCCCACGGAAGGCCGCTGACGACCACGTCCGCCTTCGCCAGGCCCCGCTCCGCGAGCAGCTGCGGCAGTGTGGAGGCGTCGGCGTGGAGCACCTCCACCCCGCGGCAGCGAAATCGCAGCTGATCGGCCAGTCGCGGATTCGCCTCGATGGCCAGCTGGCGCCCGCGACCGCCCAGCTGCTCCTCGATGATGCTGGTGACCACTCCGGTGCCGGGGCCCAGTTCGACCACGACCGGCTCGCCCAGTTCGGGTATGGGTGCGGTGACTGCCGCGGCGAGTCTGGGGGAGCTGGGGGCCACCGCACCGATGTCGGCGGGTGATCGCAGGAACTCGCGCAGCATCGTGCCGGTCTCGCTCGTCAACGTTCTTTGCCTCTCGGGGACGTCAAGGGGCTCGAGGCCGGCCGGGTGAGCAGCGCCTTCGGTGGCTGGCACGAGGGGCTGCGGCGGGGACGGCGCGACCTCGGGGGGACCACCGTACCCATGGATCGGCGGATGGCGGCCATACCCGGGGCAGATGAGATGCGGACCCGGCCCGGCCTGCGGTTTCGGGGCGCCGGAGCGGCTTCCGTAAGCCGCACATCCCGCGAAACCGGCTTCTCCGTGCCGATTGCGCAGAAGAGGGGCAGGTCGGGCGGGCTGAGGGGCAGGGCGGGTCGGCCGGGGGGCCGGTCCGGGGCAATCCGGTCGGTCCGGATCAGGTGGAACAGGGCCGAGGGGGAGGAGCCCCTACGGCCGGGCGCCGTGGGGCGGCCGCTCCGGGCGCACCCTGGCCTGCAGCCGCATGACGAGATAGCCGAGGACGGACAGCGCGCAGCAGACGGCCAGGGGCGCCGGCGGCAGCGGGTCGGTGCCCAGCAGCGTCCGCAGCGGCGGGAGGTAGACCCCGGCGAGCTGAAGGAGGAGCGCCGCACCGACCGACAGCAGCAGGAACGGGTTCGCCAGGGTGCCGGGCCTGGCCCGGGAGCCGAAAGCCACGCCCAGCTGCATCGCGCCGAGCACGAGGAACATCACGGACTGCCAGGGGTGGCCGCCGGCCCGCGCCCAGACCCCGGCGGCCAGGGTCACCGCCGCGAGGAACGCGCCCATGAACAGCAGCCGCGGCCACAGACCTGCGCCCAGCACACTCTCCTCCGGAGGGCGGGGCGGATGCCGCATGGCGTCCGGCGACACCGGCTCCGCGCCGAGCGAGACGCCGGGCAGCCCGTGCGTGAGCAGGTTGATCCACAGAATCTGAGCGGGCAGCAGCGGCAGCGGCATCCCGAGGAACGGACCGACGAGCATCACCAGAACCTCCGCCGTGCCGCCGGCGAGGCCGTAGAGCAGGAAGCGGCGCACGTTGGCGTAGACGCGGCGACCCTCCTCGACGGCGGCCACCACGGTGGCCGGGTTGTCGTCGGCGAGTACGAGGTCGGCCGCCTGGCGTGCGACCTCCGTGCCGCGTCGTCCCATGGCGACGCCGATGTCGGCCCGGCGCAGTGCCGGACCGTCGTTGACACCGTCCCCCGTCATCGCCACGACCTGCCCGGCCCCGCGCCACGCCTCGATGATGTCGAGCTTCTGCGCGGGGTCGGTACGGGCGTAGACGCGCACGCCGGTCAGGTCGGCGGGCGTGGCGTTGCGGATGCCCTCGCCGGTGGTGACGTCGTCCTGCGCGGCGGGGATGCCCAGGCGCTGCGCGACGGCACGCGCGGTCAGCGGATGGTCTCCCGTGACCAGCACGGGCGTGATGCCCGCGCCCCTGCACGCGTCGATGGCCGGCTTCGACGCGCTGCGGGGCGGGTCCACGATGCCGATGACGCCGTCGAGGCTCAGGCCCGACTCCCAGCCGCCTTCGGGCTCGTGCGGTCCGGGGACGTCCGACGAGGCGACGGCGAGGACCCGGTACCCCTCCCGGGCCAGCTCCTCCGACCGGTCGGCTGCCGCACGCAGGAGCCGGCCCTCGCCGAGGACGCCGGGAAGCAGCACCGCCTCCGGCGCGCCCTTGCAGACGACGTGCAGCCCGCCGCCGGGACGGCGGTGCACCGTCGTCATCCTCTTCCGTCCGCTGTCGAACGGGATCTCGTCCACGCGCGGCAGCCCGCGCTCCAGCTCCGCGCGGTCCAGGCCGAGTCTGGCCCCTGCCGCGAGGAGAGCCGCCTCGGTCGGGTCGCCCGCCGCCTGCCACTCGGCTCCGCCCGCCCGGTCTCCGGTGTGGTCGCCCGCCGTGCCGGTCCTGTCGCCTGTGTCGTCGCCTGTGCCGCCGTCCGTCTTGTCGTCCGCGTCCCGTGTGAGCGCCGCGTCGTTGCACAGCATGGCGCCGCCCAGCAGTTTCGCCAGATCGGGGGCGTTCTCGGGGGTCGAGGTGGCGCCGTCCCGTGCGACTCGCCCGACGGGCTCGTAACCGGTGCCGAAAACCGTGGCCCAGCCGCCGTCCGGTGTCCACAGCCGCTCGGCGACCATGCGCCCCTCGGTCAGCGTGCCGGTCTTGTCCGTGGCGAGCACGGTGACGGACCCCAGCGTCTCCACCGCCGGCAGCCTGCGGACGATGGCCTGCCGGTCCGCCATGCGGCGGGCTCCGAGGGCCAGGGCGAGAGTGACGACGGCCGGCAACGACTCCGGCACGGCGGCCACGGCGAGGCTGATCGCCGTGACGATCATCAACTCGAGGGGCTGGCCGCGCACCACTCCGAGCACGAGCACCACCGCGCACAGAGCAACCGTCGCGACGGCCAGCGTCCGGCCGAAGCCCACCAGCCGGCGTTGCAGGGGGGTGAGTTCGCGGGCGGTGCTCATGAGCGCCGCGATGCGCCCCAGCGCGCTGTCCGGACCGGTGGCGGTGACCTCCATGCGACCACGGCCCCGTACGACGACGGTTCCCGCGGAGACGCCGCCGGACTGCTCGCTGCCGGACTGCTCGCTGCCGGGCGGCTCGCTCGCGGAACGCCCGCCGGCGGGCCGTTCGCCGCCGGGGACCTTGTCCACCGGCACGGACTCCCCGGTCAGCGAGGACTCGTCCACCAGCAGCAGCACGGCCTCCAGCACGGTTCCGTCGGCGGGCACGATGTCGCCCTCGGAGAGCAGGACCAGATCGCCGGGCACCACCTGCGCGGCGGGCAGGGCCCGCTCCTCCCCGTCGCGCACGACGCGTGCCGTCGGAGCGCTCATCGCGGACAGGGCCGTCACCGCGCGGTCCGCCCGCACCTCCTGTACGACGCCGACGACGGAGTTGGCGGTGACGACGAGGAGAATCACCGCCGCATCGGTGTGGTCGCCGGTGGCGATGGTGAGGGCGGCGGCGACCAGCAGCACCAGGATCAGCGGATCGCGCAACTGCCGGACGAGGCGACGCCACACGGGAGTTCGGCGCTCCACCGTGACCCTGTTGGGCCCGTGCTCGCTCAGGCGGCGTGCCGCCTCGTCGGCCGACAGGCCGCTGAAGGGGGGTGCGCCGACGCGTGCGCCCTCGGGACTCACCATGACGATGCTACGAACGCGGCCGCTCGGCGGCGACCGGACGCGAGGAGCGTCGACCGGCCCGTCCCTGCACTGCCTGTCAGTCCCGTCCTGGGTGAGCCGTCCGGGCCACCCGGGGGCGGCCGTCCGATCCCGCGGCGCCGTCCGGCTCCGCGCCCGTCCGCTCCCGCGGCCGTCCGGCCCCGCGCCGCTCCCGGGTGGCCCGAAGGACGCCGAAGCCGCATCCGAGCCGGCAGCGGCGGGAGCCCGCCTGCCCCGCGGTCAGCGGGAGGCGACGGCGGCGACGAGGCGCTGTTCGGCGTCCTCGCCCGCCGTCACCTTGGGCAGCCGCCACATGAAGAACGCCCCGGCCAGCCACCACACGCCGACGATCAACCACTCCGACGGCCAGACGAGGGCCGCGGGCATACCGGGCAGGTAGAGCACGGCGAGTCCCAGGCTCAGCACCAGCGCGGCGACACCGACGGCCGGCCCGGCCGGGGTGCGGAACGGCCGCTCCATGCCTGGCTCCCGGCGGCGCAGCACCAGGAACGACAGCACCACGACGACGTAGGCGACGACGATGTTGATGCCGCCCGCGTCGACCAGCCAGACCAGCATCGGCCGTCCGAAGAACGGGGCCACCACCGCGAGGGCCCCGACGAAGAGCACAGCGTTGCCCGGGGTCCGGTACTTCGGGTGCACCTTGCCGAACCAGGCGGGGATCATGCGGGACTCGGCCATGGCGTACAGCAGTCGGCTGCCGCCGATGAGGAAGGCGTTCCAGCTCGTCAGGATGCCCGCGATGCCACCGATGACCAGGACGTCGCCCATGGCCTCGCTGTTCCACAGGGCGGCCATGGCTTCGGCGGCGGCGACGTTGGACTCGGCGAGGGCGGAGGCGCTGAGCCCGGAACCCACGGTCAGCATGATCATGATGTACCACGCGGTCGCGCAGAGCACGGAGATCACCAGGAGCTTGCCTACCTGGCGGTACGGGAGCTTGATCTCACCGGCCGACTGCGGAATCACGTCGAAGCCGACGAAGAGGAAGGGCACGGCGACCAGCACCGTGAAGATCCCGTCCATGCCCCCGCTGACCATCGGCTCCATGTTGTCGGTGGAACCGCCCTTGAAGGCTCCGACGAGCAGCGCGGCGCCCGCACAGAGCAGGAACAGCACCGCGACGGTCTGGAAGACCGCCGCGGGACGTATGCCGACGTAGTTCACGGCCGTGATGGCGATCGCAGCGATCACGCCGACGGCGACCCAGCTCGCGTAGACGTCGTAGTCGGCGATCGTCCACATGTGGCCCACGAGCATGTCGGGGAAGAGGTTGACCAGGCTGTGGGGCAGCGCGACAGCTTCGAACGCGGCGACCGACACATAGCCGAGGACCATGGCCCAGGAGGCCAGGAAGGCGCCCCGGCCCCCGAGTGAGCGCAACGCGTAGTGGTGCTCGCCGCCCGCGTGCGGCATCGCCGAGACCAGCTCCGCGTACGTGAGCCCGACGAGCGTGACGACCACGCCGCCGACGGCGAAGGCGATCGCCGCGCCCACCGGCCCCGCTTCGCTGATGAAATCGGAGGTGAGAACGACCCACCCGAAACCGATCATGGCCCCGAAGGCCAGTGCCAGAACGTCTCCTCTGCCGAGCACGCGGAGGAATCCGCCGTTGTTGTCCGTCATTCGCCGATCCTGCCTCTCTGGGGGGCTCGCGCGTGGGGGGAGGGACAGCAGTGGACCGGGCTTCAGGACATGGGCACCACAATCAGGATGTACAACTTGCATTGCATACCTATCCAGATTGATGAAAGCCCAGGTCAGCTACGTAGTTGTGCGACTGATCCGGGCATGTGCGGCCGCAACGGACTTGCCGGACCGGCCCGGGAGGCCGCACAGCCGGGTCGGCACACCCGCCGCGGGCACACGCGGACCGGCTGCTGGTCGTCCCCGTTCGAAGGTGCTGGTCCGCTCAAAGAGACCTTGGCCACCACGCGCCCGTCCGGTCCCGCGCCCGGCCGGTTCCGGCGCCCGGCCGGTTCCGGCGCCCGGCCGGTTCCGGCGAGCGGGCCCGCGGCGCACGGCGCACACTGCGGGTACGCGCGGCCGACGAATCTCCCGCGACCCCCCGGAGGCAACGGTGACGAGCACGCACGAACCTCCGCATGTGCCGCCGGCCGTCCTCGGAGTGGAGGCCGATCCGGGCAGAAGGCTCGCACTCGCGTGGGCCGTCGACGAGGCGGACCGGCGGAGCCTCCCGCTGCGGCTGGTGCACGCCTGGGGTTCACCTGCCGCGACGCTGCGCTCCGCGGAATCCGGCGACCTGCGGCAGGAGCGGGACGCGCTGCTGCGTGCGCGGGGGGAGGGTGCGCTGGAGCAGGCCGCCGCCTTCGCTGCGGAACGGCGGCCCGGGGTCGGTGTCTCCACGGTGCTCGCTGAGGGCGAGGCGTCCTGGGTGATGCGTCAGCAGGCCGAGGAGGCCGCCTTCGTCGTCCTCGGCTCCTGGGGGCTGAACGAACGGAAGGCCCTCTTCAGCTCGTCCTCCGTCGTCCTGCCCGTCGTCGCCCACGCACCGTGCCCGGTGGTCGTCGTACGGGAGGCGGAGCACGTCACCACGCGTCCGCCGTACTTCGTCGTGGGCGTGGACGGCAGCAGTGACTCGGGCGCGGCCGTCGACTTCGCCTTCAGGGAGGCCTCCCTGCGCGGTGCCGACCTGCGAGCGCTGTACGTGCGGCATCCGTCCCGGCGGGGAGGCGATGACGACGACGCCGCCGTCCAGGAGTGCCGTGCGCTGCTCTCCGAGACGGTGGCCGGGCGCACCGCCGCCGACCCGGATGTCGGCGTCTACCACGAGGTCCTCCGCGGACACCCGGTGGACGTCCTCACGCGGGAGTCGGCGCACGCCCTCGGCCTCGTCGTCGGCACACGCGGTCACGGGGGATTCGCGGGGATGCTCCTGGGCTCCGTCAGCCAGGGGGTCGTGCACCATGCGCAGTGCCCGGTCATCGCCGTGCCGAGCCGCACCGGCGGAGCGGACGGACCGGTCGGCACTCGATGACGTCGACCGCGAAGGCCGCCCCCGGACGATCAGCCGCATGCCCCTGGGACGTCCGCCGAGGACGTCGCCGGTGAGTTCGCAGACACAAGCTCCGTCGCGGACCTGGCCGTTGGAGCGCGTTCGACGGATCAACCGGGAATCCCTGACACGCGTGCGAGGAGCACTGCCATGCAGCCGGACAGTCACACGCTGGCCGTGGAGCGTGACCAGTACAAGATCCACGCCGATGTGTTTCCGGGGACCGGGCCGCCCATTGTGCTGATGCACGGCTTCCCCGACAGCACCCGCCTTTACGACCATCTCGTTCCCCACGTGGCCGCGCGTCGGCCCGTGGTGCGTTTCGATTTCCTCGGCTGGGGCCGCTCGGACAAGCCGGCGGGGTACCCGTACACCGCGGCGAACCAGGTGGGTGACCTGGCCGCTGTCGTTGACGCCGTCAGCGAGTACGCCGACACCGACCGATTGGTGCTCGTCGCCCACGACGCCTCCGGACCGCCGGCGATCGACTGGGCCTTGGCCAATCCCGAGCGGGTCGCGATGCTGGTGCTGCTGAACACCTACTACCACTGGACGCCGAGTCTGCGCCGACCGCCGGCCATCGCCCTGTACTCCACCCCGGTGGTCCGCAACGTCGCCCGTGCCGTCGTGCGCCGATGGCCCGCACTGGACCGGCGCCTGTATGCCTGGCAGGTCGGCGGATTCATCCACGACGCCGAGGTGCGTGACCCCTGTGTCGCGCTTCTCTACGAGCAATTCCTCCCAGCCCGGGACGCGTTCTGGCGGCTCAACGAAGATCTGCTGGGCACGGTGCTTGCCCGGCGGCGACGCATCCCGGAATTGCGCCGCTTCACCCCACGCGTCCGGATCATTTTCGGAGCCGGCGACCGCTACCTCAATCCTCGAGTCGCGCGGGAGTTCGACGCCCTGTTCCCGCACAGCGAGCTGCATCTGCTTGACCACGCCGGACACTACGTCCAGGTGGACCGTCCTCAGCAGGTCGGCGACCTCATCGTTCGGCCTATGAGCTCCCCGTCCAGCGGGTAGCGGATGCTGCGTGGGATCCTCAGCAGTCACGCGAGCGGGCACGTGATCCGCCACTGTCCTGGGACGGATGGACGGAGAGCTGTACGCCCTCGGCGAGCCGGTAGGGCCGTGTGGCCACGACAGCACCGAGCAGGCGTCGGAGCCGGCTGACCTCCGCCCGCACGGTGACGAGGTGGTCAGGGTCACCGAACAGGGCTCGGCTCAGCGCTGCCGCTGTCAGGCCGTCCGGGCCGGCTGCGTGCAGCAGGAACAAGATCTCAGCGTGGCGTCGGGTAATGCTCCGGCACCAGCTGGTGTCGCCGGAACTCGTCCGCAGCACCGGTGGCCCGGAAAGGTCGAGACCGAGCATCACTGTGCGGTCGCGGCCCAGCGGGCGGACGAGCCAGCCGCGGGTCAGCTTCTCCGGCAGCCACGTGCCGAGGCCGGGCACGGCGATGGCCTGGCCGGCCCGTGGTGCGGCGATGCGGTCGCCCACGGCGACGCCCGTGCGGTGCGCGACCCAGCCGTTGTCGTCCACCACCATGGACGGTTCCGCGCTCCCGGCCAGCAGCGGTTCGGCCAGCTGCCTCAGCGCGTCCAGCCGCTTCTGGTGCGACAGCCACAGTTCTGCCTGGGCCAGCCGCGTCGCCGTCTCGACCAGTACCCCGACGGCCGGGTGCAGAGCCAGCGCGGGACCGCTGACGTCGATGACTCCGAGCACCTCACCGGTGCGCGGGTCGTGGATCGGTGAGGCACTGCAATACCAAGGATGTTGGCCCTGTTCGAAATGCTCGCCGGCGAGGAGTTCGACGGGCGCCGCTTCGGCCAGCGCGGTTCCGATCGCGTTCGTGCCGACCTTGGCCTCGGTCCAGTCCGCGCCTTCGGTGAACTCCAGTTCGTCAGCCCGGCGGCGAACGGCGGAAGTGCCCGCCCGCCAGAGGACGGCGCCGTCGCCATCGGTCACCACGAGCATCATGGTCGCCGCGTCCGAGGAGGCATTGAACATCTTGGCGATGCCGTCGACGACGTCGCGCAACGGCGAGTCGTGACGCCGTCGCGCGACCTCGTCCTTCGAGAGGAAGTCGCGCTTGTTCACGCGGTCCGCGGTCAGGCCGAGCCGCAGCATCCGCGACCAGGAGTGAGAAACGACATCGCGCGGACGCACCGGCGGGCGCGTACCGGCCATGACCGCTTCATGCATCCGGACCAGATCCCGGGCATGGGTCGGGAGGTTCCGGCCCTGTGGGACGGCACCGCTCACGCGCACCACCTCCGGGCTACCGCGCCGTCGCGTCAGCCGCTCCAGGATAGGAGCCGCCCGAGGCAATCACCACGGCCCAACGGGCGTGCAATTCGATGCAACTCTTGTCGCTGAAACCGCGGTCGGCGTGTGATCGGCACAACAGCATGAGCGCCGATCGGAGGGAGTCGTGATGACACAGACGATGGACGCGGTGCAGCAGGACCGTTCCCCTCAGACGCGGGTGGACGACTGGCTGGCCCGGTTCGAGTCCGCACTCGTGACTCGCGATGCGGGTGCCGCTGCCTCGCTGTTCGCCGTCGACAGCTACTGGCGGGATCTGGTGGCTTTCACCTGGAACATCAAGACTGTGGAGGGTCGCGCCGCAGTCGCGGACATGCTCGCCGCATGCCTCGACGACACCGACCCGTCCGGCTTCCGTACCACCGAGACGCCGTCGGAGGCCGATGGCGTCATCGAGGCGTGGATCGAGTTCGAGACGGCGGTGGGGCGGGGGAGCGGCCACCTGCGGCTCAAGGACGAGGGCGCGTGGACTCTGCTGACCAGCCTTCGTGAGCTCAAGGACTTCCCGGAACCGCGTGGTGATCTGCGGCCCAGGGGTACGCGACACGGAGCGATCTCCAACCGCCGTTCCTGGGCCGAGGAACGGGAACTGGAGCAGGAAGAACTGGGTTATGACCAGCAGCCGTTCGCGGTTGTCGTCGGCGGCGGCCAGGGCGGGATCGCGCTCGGTGCCCGGCTGCGTCAGCTGGGTGTGCCGGCCTTGGTCGTCGAACGAAACGACCGGCCGGGCGACTCCTGGCGGAAGCGCTACAAGAGCCTGTGCCTGCACGACCCCGTCTGGTATGACCACCTTCCCTACTTGCCCTTCCCCGACAACTGGCCGGTGTTCGCACCGAAAGACAAGATCGCGGACTGGCTCGAGATGTACACCCGCGTCATGGACGTTCCCTATTGGACGCGGTCGGAAGTCACGTCAGCCGCGTTCGACGAGACGACCGAGACTTGGAAGGTCGCAGTGAACCGGGATGGCGAGGAGGTTGTGCTCACGCCGCGTCATCTCGTCTTCGCCACCGGCATGTCGGGCAAGCCCAACCTGCCCTCGTTCCCCGGCATGGACGAGTTCGCGGGGGACCAGCATCACTCGTCGGAACACCCGGGCCCGGACCGGTATGCCGGCAAGAAGGCGGTCGTGATCGGCTCGAACAACTCCGCACACGACATCTGCGCGGCGCTTTGGGAGCAGGACGCCGATGTGACGATGGTTCAGCGTTCCTCGACGCACATCGTGAAGTCGGATTCCCTGATGGACCTGGGGCTGGGGGATCTCTATTCCGAACGCGCCGTACGCGCAGGGATGACCACGGACAAGGCCGACATGGTGTTCGCGTCGCTGCCCTACCGGATCATGCACGAGTTCCAGATCCCGATCTACGACAAGATCCGCGAACGGGACGCCGACTTCTACGAACGCCTTGCCCGGGCCGGCTTCGAGCACGACTGGGGCGATGACGGGTCGGGCCTGTTCATGAAGTACCTGCGCCGCGGTTCCGGTTACTACATCGACGTGGGCGCGGCCGAGCTCGTGGCCGACGGCGAGATCAAGCTCGCTCACGGACAAGTCGATCACCTTACCCGGACTGGTGTCGTGCTCGACGACGGCACCGAACTGGACGCCGACCTCGTCGTCTACGCGACCGGGTACGGCTCCATGAACGGCTGGGTCGCCGACCTGTGCGGCCAGGAGATGGCGGACCGGGTCGGCAAGTGCTGGGGACTGGGCTCGAACACCACCAAGGACCCCGGCCCTTGGGAAGGCGAGCAGCGCAACATGTGGAAGCCCACCCAGCAACCGGGTCTGTGGTTCCACGGTGGGAACCTGCACCAGTCCCGGCACTATTCGCTGTATCTCGCACTGCAGTTGAAGGCGCGCTACGAAGGCGTCCCCACCCCGGTCTACGGCCTGCAGGAGGTCCACCACCTGGCCTGAGCCAAGCCGGGCCGGCCGCGGTGGGCCGGCTCCACCGTGGCCGGTCTGCCGGGAACGGGCTTCGGGTCTGCTACAGGCGAACCTGGTGTGTAGAGGCGCGGATCCCGCGGGCGTCACCTTGATGTTGCCCCCTCATCCTTGTGCGGGACTCGCAGCAATGGGGAGGTAAGGGCAGTTGAAGCTTGCAGAAGCGTTGGCTGAGCGGGCAGACGCCACGCGGGTCCGTCAACAGGGAGACCTCACGGGCATTCAGCGCCGTCACCGGACGCAGAAGGGCAAGCCCGTGACAGCGCTGAAAGACGCGAGTCACCTTGTCAAAGACACAGTGCTCAGCACTCGATGACGTTCACCGCGAGGCCGCCGCGGGCCGTCTCCTTGTACTTGACCTTCATGTCGGCGCCGGTGTCCTTCATCGTCTTGATCGCCTTGTCGAGCGAGACGTGGTGCCGGCCGTCGCCGCGCAGCGCCATGCGGGCGGCGGTGACCGCCTTCACGGCCGCCATGCCGTTGCGTTCGATACAGGGGATCTGGACGAGGCCGCCGATCGGGTCGCAGGTCAGCCCGAGGTTGTGCTCTATGCCGATCTCGGCGGCGTTCTCCACCTTCTCAGGACCGCCGCCCAGCACCTCGGCCAGGCCGCCCGCGGCCATGGAGCAGGCAGAGCCCACCTCGCCCTGGCAGCCGACCTCGGCGCCGGAGATCGAGGCGTTCTCCTTGAAGAGCAGCCCGATGGCGCCGGCGGCCAGGAGGAAGCGGACGATGCCGTCCTCGTCGGCGCCCGGCACGAACTCGGTGTAGTAGTGCAGGACGGCAGGGATGATGCCCGCCGCGCCGTTGGTGGGAGCCGTCACGACGCGTCCGCCGGCCGCGTTCTCCTCGTTCACCGCCATCGCGTACAGCGTCAGCCACTCCGTGGCGTGCGTCTCCCGGTTGCCCTCCGCGCGGAGCTGGCGAGCGGCCGTCGCCGCTCTGCGGCGCACCTTCAGGCCGCCCGGCAGGATGCCCTCGCGGCTCAGGCCACGGGCGACGCACGCCCGCATGACCTCCCAGATCTCCAGCAGACCGGCGCGGATCTCCTCCTCCGTGCGCCAGGCCTTCTCGTTCTGGAGCATCAACTCCGAGACGGACAGCCCTCTTTCACGGGTGAGCCGCAGCAGCTCGTCGCCGGTGCGGAAGGAGTGCTTCAGGACGGTGTCGTCGAGCTTGATGCGCCCCGCACCCGCAGCGTCCTCGTCGACGACGAAGCCGCCGCCCACCGAGTAGTACGTCTTCTCCAGAAGCGTGGCGCCGGACGCGTCGTATGCGAAGAGCGTCATGCCGTTCGCGTGGTACGGAAGCGAGCGGCGACGGTGCAGGATCAGCTGGCTCTGCTCGTCGAAGGCGACCTCGTGGGCGTCCCCTATCTCCGTCGCCAGCAGCCGCAGCCGCTTCGAGCTGCGGATCCGCTCCACCTCGTCGTCGGCGCCCTCGACGTCGACGGTGCGCGGCGACTCGCCCTGGAGCCCGAGCAGCACGGCCTTCGCGGTGCCGTGTCCGTGCCCGGTGGCGCCGAGCGACCCGTACAGCTCCGCACGCACGGACGCCGTGTGGGCCAGCACGCCCTCGTTCTTCAGCCGCCCGGCGAACATGCGGGCCGCGCGCATCGGGCCCACCGTGTGGGAGCTGGACGGACCGATGCCGATAGAGAAGAGGTCGAAGACGGAGACCGCCATGGCGGGCGCCTCCTTTCCGTGCGGGGCCGCGCTGTGGCCTTGATGTGGCCTTGCTGGGGCCGGATGTCCGGTGCCGCGCCGCGGAAGCCGCGCCGCGGCACCGGGGCCTGTTACTTGCCCAGGCCGGGGTAGAGGGGGTGCTTCTCGGTGAGCGCTGTGACGCGCGCGTTGAGGGACTTGGCCTTGTCCTCGTCGAAGCCGGGGAGCAGCGCCTCGGCGATGATGTCGGCGACCTCCCGGAAATCCTCCTCCTGGAAGCCGCGGGTCGCCAGCGCGGGCGTCCCGATGCGCAGGCCGGAGGTCACCATGGGCGGACGGGGATCGTTCGGCACGGCGTTGCGGTTGACGGTGATGCCGACCTCGTGCAGCCGGTCCTCGGCCTGCTGGCCGTCCAGGTCGCTGTTGCGCAGGTCGACGAGGACGAGGTGGACGTCCGTGCCGCCGGAGAGCACGGAGACACCCGCGTCCACCGCGTCCTGCTTCAGCAGCCGCTCGGCGAGCAGCCGTGCGCCGGTCAGGGTGCGCTGCTGGCGCTCCTTGAACTCGTCGGAGGCCGCGATCTTGAAGGACACGGCCTTGGCCGCGATGACGTGCTCGAGCGGGCCGCCCTGCTGGCCGGGGAAGACCGCCGAGTTGATCTTCTTGGCGTGCTCCTTCTTGGAGAGGATCACGCCGCCGCGCGGGCCGCCGAGCGTCTTGTGCGTGGTCGTGGTCACCACGTCGGCGTACGGCACCGGGGAGGGGTGCAGCCCGGCCGCCACCAGGCCCGCGAAGTGCGCCATGTCGACCATGAGCAGCGCGCCGACCTCGTCCGCGATCCGGCGGAAGGCGGCGAAGTCCAGCTGCCGCGGGTACGCGGACCAGCCCGCGATGATCATCTGCGGACGGTGCTCGCGCGCGAGCCGCGCGACCTCCTCCATGTCGACCTGGCTGGTCTTCTCGTCGACGCGGTAGGCGACGACGTTGTACAGCTTGCCGGAGAAGTTGATCTTCATGCCGTGCGTGAGGTGACCGCCGTGCGCCAGGTCCAGGCCCATGATCGTGTCGCCCGGCTTCAGCAGCGCGAACATCGCCGCGGCGTTCGCGGAAGCGCCCGAGTGCGGCTGTACGTTCGCGGCCTCGGCCCCGAAGAGGGTCTTGATGCGCTCGCGTGCGATGTTCTCGATGACGTCGACGTGTTCGCAGCCGCCGTAGTAGCGACGCCCCGGATAGCCCTCCGCGTACTTGTTGGTGAGGACGGAGCCCTGGGCCTCCAGCGAGGCGACGGGCGCGAAGTTCTCCGACGCGATCATCTCGAGGGTGGACTGCTGACGGTGGAGTTCGGCGTCGACGGCGGCGGCGACGTCCGGGTCCACCTCGTGGAGAGAACTGTTCAGAAGCGACATGGAACCATCCCTGGTGGCAGGCCGGTCGGGCACATTGGCGGACATACGGCGTTCAGTCGGTGCTGCTCGGTCGTAGGGGGCCGCTCGTCGCGGCTCCGGGTGTGAAGGCCGGCCCTCGCCGGCCCGGCGTCAGCTTCCGGCGGCGAACGAGGCGTACTCGTCGGCCGTCAGCAGGCCGGCCGGCTCGCCCGTGACACGCACCTTGAACAGCCAGCCGCCCTCGAACGGGGCGGAGTTGACCAGCGCCGGGTCGTCGACGACATCCTGGTTGATCTCGGTGATCTCACCGGAGACCGGCGCGTAGAGGTCGCTGACCGACTTGGTCGACTCCAGTTCGCCGCAGGGCTCGCCCGCGGTGACCGTGTCCCCGGCCTCGGGAAGCTGGACGAAGACGACATCGCCGAGCGCGTCGGCGGCGTGCGCCGTGATGCCGACGGTCGAGACGCCGTCGTCGGCGTCCGACAGCCACTCGTGCTCCTTGCTGTAGCGCAGCTGCTGCGGGTTGCTCATGGTGCGATTCTCCTGGATGAGAGGGGGACGGAGGGAATCAGTCTTGGTCAGTGGGACGCAGGACACGTCGAACGGCGCGGGGCACGCGCGGTCCGGCGACCGAAGCGGGTCCGGGTCCTGCCGCCGACGTCCTTGTCAGCGTTGCCGCTTGTAGAAGGGGAGAGCGACGACCTCGTACGGCTCGTGGCTGCCGCGGATGTCCACCGCGACACCCTCGGTGCCGGGCTCCGCGTATGCCGGGTCGACGTACGCGATGGCGATGGGCCTGCCGAGAGTGGGCGACGGTGCCCCCGAGGTCACCTCGCCGATCACCGAACCGTCCGCGGCGGAGACGACCTCGTACCCGGCACGCGGCACGCGGCGGCCTTCCGCGATGAGACCGACGAGCTTGCGCGGCGGCGCCGTCTCCGCCCGGGCCGCGGCGGCCTCCAGCGGCTCGCGCCCGACGAAGGCACCGTCGTTGGTGGTCTTCTCGAACTTCACGATCCTGCCCATGCCCGCGTCGAACGGCGTTGTCCGGGTGGTCAGTTCGTGCCCGTACAGCGGCATCCCCGCCTCGAGGCGCAGCGTGTCACGGCAGCTCAGCCCGCAGGGCACGAGACCTGCGGGCGCGCCCGCCTCGGTGAGCGCCTCCCAGACGGCGACTGCGTCGGCGGGGGAGACGAACAGTTCGAAGCCGTCCTCGCCGGTGTATCCCGTACGGGCGATCAGCGCGTCCCGGCCGGCGACGGTGCCGGGCAGCCCCGCGTAGTACCTCAGCCCCTCCAGGTCGGCGTCCGTGAGGCCCTTGAGAATGGCGGCGGCCTCCGGGCCCTGCACGGCGATCAGCGCGTAGGTGTCCCGGTCGTCGCGCACCTCGGCGCCGAAGCCGGCGCTGCGTTCACGCAGCGCGTCCAGCACGGTCTGCGCGTTCGAGGCGTTGGCGACGACCATGTACGTCTCCTCGCCGGTGCGGTAGACGATCAGGTCGTCGAGGATGCCGCCCGAGGCGTCGCACAGCATGGTGTAGCGGGCGCGTCCGACGGCGAGCCGGGAGAGGTTGCCCACCAGGGCGTAGTCCAGCAGTTCGCCCGCCTGCTGCCCGGTGACGGTGATCTCGCCCATGTGCGAGAGGTCGAAGAGGCCCGCACGTGAGCGCACGGCGACGTGCTCGTCCCGCTCGCTGCCGTAGCGCAGGGGCATGTCCCAGCCGGCGAAGTCGGTCATCGTCGCGCCGAGCGCGCGGTGTACCGCGTCGAGGGCGGTGGTGCGGGGACCGCTGCCGGTGGTCCCGCTGTCGGTGTCGCTCATGTCAGGCTCCCGTGACTCGGTGACGCGGATGTCCTCCCCATCTGTCATCGGAACCTGAGAGGTTCGCCACGAGCCCTCGTGTACGGGCGGCGGCTTGCACCGTGGGTGGAGCCGCCCGTGGGCGGCCCGCTTTTCAGATCTGCCTCGTCCTGCGCGGTATCGGTGCCTGAGAGATTCAAGGGAGGACTTGCTCCTTCGGCGCCCCGGCGGGACCGCGCTCCGTGCACGGCCGGGAACTCTCCCGCGTGGATTCAAACGGCCGGTATGCAGTTGGCTGGCCCGCTCATCATGGCACGGCGGCGCAGCACCGTCGACGGTGCGTGCCCCACCGGGCGGGGAGGCCGCCTTGCTGCGCATTACCGTTCCTTGACACTCTCTGAGACGAGCCGCCGGGACGGCGGTCTTCTCCGGGGAGGGGCGATCAGGTGGGCAGCCTGCGCAGTGCGTACGCGACCGTGACCGGCTGGGGGTACTCGCTCCCCGGCCAGTCCAGAGACGCCGCCGACGCTCCGGCCCCGGCGGCGGTTCCGGCTCAGGCGGCGGCACCCGTCCCAGCGGCGGTGCCGGAAGACGATCCTGCGGCCGTCAGGACTGCTGCCGCCGCAGTCCCTGCGGCCTCACTCCCTCCGGCCGCCTCCGTCGACCTCCGCGGTACGGCCGCCCGGTGCACGCTGCGGTATCCCGCGGGAGACCGCGTCGTGGTCTCCGGCCTTCCCGGCAGCGGCAAGTCGACGCTGATCCAGCGCGTCCTCGGCCTCCAGGACGCCGTCCGCCGCGTCGACTCCCAGGACGTGCGCGAGCGTTGGGCGGCCGCGCTGCCGCGCTGGCTGCCCTATGCGACGTACCGGCCCCTCGCCCGCATCGCGCACTACGCGGGGCTGCGGCGGGCGCTCTCCTCCGGTGCGAGCGTCGTCGTGCACGACTGCGGCAGCCAGGTGTGGGTGCGCAACTGGCTCGGCCGGGACGCCCTGCGGCGCGGCCGCGCCCTCCACCTCGTCCTGCTGGACGTACCGCCCGCGACGGCGCTGCGCGGCCAGGCCGAGCGCGGGCGCACCGTCTCCGGCTACGCCTTCCTGCGCCACCGCCGGGCGGTCCGGCGGCTGATCGCGAACGCGGAGGCGGGGCGGCTGCCGCGAGGTTGCGAGTCGGTGGTCCTCCTGGACCGCCGGGCAGCGGGCGCTCTCGCGGGCATCGCCTTCGAATAGCCGCGCTCCCGCGCCGGAGGCACGAGTCCGGCGCAGGCGCCGGAGGAGTGGCCGCGCGGGGCCGGAGGCGCCGACCCGGCGCGCATTACCGGCATGGCCGCTCCCTGCTCGCGCCCGGTGGCGTGCCGTGCGATGTTGTCGGGACAGGGCAGCCGCCGACGGGCGGTTCCCGTCTCCGCCGGCGTCATGGCGGGAGGAGGGCGGATGCTGACCGGGCTCGGCAGGCGCCTGCACGTATGCCTCGGGTACGGGCCGTGCGTCGTGTCTTTCTGGTGAAGCTCCCGGGTGCTCCCCGGACTGGTAAAGGCAGGTGCCTGGATGGATGTCACGGGAGAGCGGGGAGGCAGGACCCGCGGCGCGGGTCGTGGTGACCGGGCAGGGGTACTTCGGCATTCCGGGCGGCCGGGAAGGGCGGACGGGTGACGAGAAGCTACGCCTTCCGCCTGTATGTGTCCGGCCAGTCGGAGCGGTCCAGCGCTGCCGAGTCGAATCTGCGCGCCTTGGCCGGGGCACGGCTGCCTGACGGCTTCGAGTTGGAAGTGGTGGATGTGGTGGCGCGGCCCGGACTGGCGGAGGAGCAGCGCGTCCTGGCGACGCCGACTGTGGTCAGGCTGCTGCCGCATCCGCAGTTGCGGGTGATCGGAGACCTGTCCGATCCGCCGAGGGTCGCGTACGCGCTGGGGCTGCCGGACGAGCCGCAGGAGGTCCGGATGGAGAAGGAGGCCGGCGGTGACTGACGGCGACACGATCGAGCGCGTTCCCACCGGGATCAACGGGTTCGACCAGGTGGCGATCGGGGGGTTGCCGGCCGGCAGGCCGACCCTGTTGACCGGCACGACCGGCAGTGGCAAGACGGTCTTCGCCGGGGAGTTCCTCGCCCGCGGGGTCGCAAAATACGACCAGCCGGGGGTGTTCGTCACTTTCGAGGAGACGCCGGATGCGATCCGCCGCAACTTCTTCTCGCTGGGCTTCCCGATCGAGCAGTGGGAAGCCGAGGGGAAGTGGGTGTTCGTCGACGCCGCCGAGAGCGAGGACGAGGAAGCCGCCGTCGTCGGAGCCTACGACTTCGGCGCGCTGACGTCCCGCATCGAGCACGCGGTCCACCGGATCGGCGCCTCCCGGGTAGTGCTGGATTCGCTGGGATCCGTGTTCGCCCGGTTTGCCGACGCCGGGATCGTCCGCCGGGAGAGCTACAGACTCGCTTCCGCTCTGAGCTCGCTCGGGGTCACCTCGATCATCACGGCCGAGCGGAACAGCGAGTACGACGGCGTATCCCGGTACAGGGTCGAGGAGTTCGTCGTCGACAACGTGATCGTCCTGCGCAACGTGCTGCTCCAGGAACGCCGGCGCCGGACCGTCGAGATCGTCAAGCTCCGCGGTGCCCCGCACCGCACGGGGGAATGGCTGTTCACCATCGACCCGCGCGAAGGGTTCGTCGTCATCCCCCTCGCTTTCCTCGGTATGCCGTCCACGCCCGCCTCCAGTACCCGCGTGCCCTCGGGTAACTCCGGGCTGGACCGGATGTGCGGTGGCGGGTTCTACCGCGACGCTGTCGTCCTGCTGTCCGGGCCCTCCGGGTCCGGCAAGACACTGACCAGTCTGAAGTTCCTGGAGGCCGGTGTCGCAGCGGGAGAGCGCTGCCTGGGGTTCACCTTCGACGAGACCAGCGAGCAGATGAGGCGCAACGCCGCCGGCTGGGGAATCGACCTGGAGGCCATGCAAGAAGGCGGTCTGCTGGAGGTGGTGTGCGACTACCCGGAAGTGGCCTCCTTGGAGGACTACTTCATCCGGATCAGGCGCGCCGTGCTGGATTTCGAGCCCGAGCGCCTGGTCATCGACACCCTGTCCGCGCTGGAGCGCATCGCCACGCCGAGGGCGCTCCTCGACCTGGTGATCGCACTGGGCGCGGTCGTCCGCGAGCACCGCATCACCACGCTGTTCACCTCCGCCCCCAGCAGCCGCTTCACACCTGCGCAGGCACCGTCGATCGCGCGCGAACTGGCCAGCCTCACCGACGTCACCATCGCACTGCGGTACTTCCAGAAGGCCGGGATGATCAAGCGCACCGTAGCCGTCGTGCAGAACCGCGGCTCCGCCCACGACGAGGCCGTGCGCCAGGTCACCATCGACGCGGACGGCATGCACATCGGCGCCCCGGTCGCCACCCTCGACGAAATGGAAGCCGTCGGCTTGGACGTGCCACCGTGGCCGGGCGTCATCGGCGATGACATCTGAGCGGCGCACCCCCATGACGAGAGACGACCCAGGAGCCGGGACCGGCGGACCCGAAGGCGACCTCATCGACCTGGTCATCTCCGCGTCCGCCGACGGGGTCATCGCCGTGGACGAGCAGGGGATCGTGCGGCTGTGCAATCCAGCCGCGACAGAGCTTTTCGGCCGCCCCGCCCAGGATCTGCTGGATGCCCCGTTCGGCTTCCCGATCGTGGCCGGCCAGTCGACGGACGTGGAACTGACGCAGCCCGGGGGCGGCGTCAGAGTCGTCGAGATGCGCGTCAGCGCGACCAACTCGAACGGCGCTCCGCTGCGTGTCGTCTCGCTGCGGGACGTGACTTCCCGATGGCTCGCCTTCCAGCGGATGCTGCTGCCGACCCTGCCGGACCTGGCCCCCCTCCAGGCGGCCGTCGTCTACCGGCCCGCCGCCGAGCAGCTGGGCGGCGACTGGTACGACGCGTTGCCGCTGCCCGGCGGAGCCGTCGGCGCCGTGATCGGCGACGTCGCCGGGCACAGCCTGCAAGCCGCCGCCGCGATGGCCCAGATCCGCAACATGCTGCGCGCCTTGCTCTACGACCGGCCCGCTGCGCCCGGCTCGGTGCTGGCCACACTCGACCGGACGCTGCACGCGATCAACGAGAACCCTGTGACCACCGCATGCGTGGCCCGCATCGAGCCGAGCGGTGGCGGCTGGCGGCTGCTGTGGAGCAGCGCGGGCCATCTCCCGCCGCTGCTGCTCACCCCCGTCGGCGCGGCCGAGTACCTGCACACCGAGCCCGGCCTGCCACTCGGCGTCGATCCCAGCCGGCCCCGCTTCGACAGCGTCCGCCCCCTGCCCGAGGGGGCCACGGTCATCTTCTTCACCGATGGCCTGGTCGAACGGCCCGGCCAGCCCATCGACGTGGGCCTCGCCTCCCTCGCCGCGATCGCCGGCCGCAGCGCCCGCCTGCCGCTGGACGAGCTGTGCCGGACCCTCGCCGACCAGCACCTCGGCGACGGCCACGACGACATCGCCATCCTTGCCCTCCGCATGCCCGCCCACCGTCAGACGGACGCGCTCCGCGAATAGCAGCACGCCGCCCGGGCACGAGGCGGGCGACCTCACCACCCTTCCCCCTCGGATCGGGTCGAGGGCCGCCGCAGGCGCCCCACCGCTCCAGGTGCAACCGGCCGCCGTCGATGCCCGCTTCCTCCCGGAGCCCGCGCAGCGCTCCCTCGGGAAAGCCCGGTTCTCCGGACGTACCCGCCGTGCGGCGCGGGAGCCGGCCGGGGAACGGACCGGAACCAGAGGAGCCTCACCTCTTTCAGGCCCCACAACCACCTCACCCGTCGCCGACGTCCCGGGAGAACACAACTAGGGTGGCCGCCATGACCATTCCTCAGCAGTACGGACCGGGCCATGGCGGAGGCTGGCCCGGCAACGAGCTGGAGGAGGCCCTCGCCGCCTCCCTCGAAGTGCCGGGCGCCGGCGCCCGGCTGCTTGAGGTGCTCAAACGCAGCAGCGTATGGGTGCCGCTGCCCGAGGGCGGCGGCCCCGCCAGTGCCGAGCTGGACCTGCCGACCGTCGAGCTGAACGGCGGTGTCTACGTCCCGGTCTTCAGCTCCGAGCAGCAGTTCCTCCAGGTCGTCGGCAGCCACATGTCCTTCACCGTCGCGCCCGCCCGCGAATTCGCGCGCGGGCTGCCGCCGCAGGTGGGCATCGCCGTGAACCCGGAGGGCACCGTCGGCATGCCGCTGCCGCCCGAGGCCGTCGTCGAGCTGTGCGCCAACACCCCCAATGAGCAGGCCTCTTGGGGCGTGGCGCGGGGAGCGCGGGTGCGGCTCTTCGAGCCGGACTGGCAGGAGGAACCAGAGGACTTCCTCGTCGCCGCGGCCGGTGAGTTCTCGGCCCTGCCGTGGATGCGCACGGCCCGCCGCGCACTCGCCAGCTCCGAGGGAGATGCGCCGTCGCTCTTCGTCGGCATCGAGCTGGACCACCTCGATCCGGACGTCCGCCAGGCCGCGCACGACGCGCTCGCGCGTGCCCTGGGCCGCGTCCAGATCAAGTGGCCCGTACAGCTCGTGCTGATGGACGCGGCCCAGGACCCGGTCGTCGACTGGATGCGGCACTGTGTGCGGCCCTTCTACACACGCGGCTGAGGTCCCGGTGTGCCGGGCCTGCTCCGTCCCAGGACGTAGCGCTTGAGTACGACGCCCCATGTCGGTCCCTGCTCGTAAGCTGGTTTGATGACGGGGAGAACGGGGAGGGCCGCGATCGCGGGCCCGGTAGAGATCATCGAGAAAGTCCGCCCACTCGCCGGCCGTAGCGCAGAGGCCGGGGGGCGCGGTTCCAAGGGAAGGGCAGCCAGGTGAGCGCGGGTGCAGGCGTCGAGCAGCTGCTGGGGCAGGTGTCGCCGGGCAGGTACGACACCTATGAGGCGCTGCTCGATGCGCTCACCGACGGCGAAGTGTGGATGCTGCTGTGGAAGGGGCGTCCGGGCACGCCCGACGCCCAGTACGGAAACATGGAGGTCGGCGGGTACGGCTACGCCCCGTGCGTGACCTCCGCCCAGGAGCTGGCCGCCTCCGGCTGGGACCGCTCGCACGAAATCCTCAGCGGCCGCGAGATCGCCTCCGCGCTCTTCCCGGAGCGCTGGGGGATCTGGCTCAACCCGCACGCCCCCGGCGGCGGTGTCGGCGTCCCGTGGCTCGATCTGCGGCGCATCGCCCTCGGCCTGGACCAGCTGCCCGCGGGCCCGCTGCGCATCAGTGAACCCAGCCTGGACGTCGCGCAGTTCTACGCACTGCTCAGCCAGAACGCACACCGCACGCCCGCCGTGCGTTCCCTGCGCCGCGCCTGGGTCCAGCCGGCGCTGGGCGCCGGCTATCTCGCGATCGGTCTCGACCTGTACGGAACTGACCGGCAGGCCGTGGAGTCGGCGCATCAGATGATGCGTCAGTCGGTGGCGGCCGTACCGGAGGGGCTGCCGGTCTCCAGTGTCGCGATGTCGGACGACTACGACCCGGTGGCGATGTGGCTGCGCCGCAATTCGCGGCCCTTCTTCGACCGTGATGTGCCGACGGCCGACGCCGCTCCGGGGCACGGTTACGGCTTTCCCCGCACCTGACGTCCCGTCCGCCCGGTCGGTACGCAACCGGACTTCCGCCAAGGGCACCTGGTACATGGAACCGCAGGTGGGCGGTTGTCCACGCGCATTGACCGGATTCCGATAGTCGCCAGGTTCCGTTCGTATAACGGAATCTGGCGCGTCACATCACAGTTGAGCATCCTTTCCCCAGGGGGACTGGCGGGTGATCGCACGGCCGAAGAGACTCCCGAGCGTTGAGGCATCGGCCTCGCGAACGAGTTGATTGCGAACTGGCCGCTACAGCGGCGGGCGTGGCTGGTCACCCCCGGCCGAGAGAGGGTTTCCCCACGATGACGGCACCACTGCACGACACGTCCGCGGAGATCGCGCCCGTCGATCCGGCACTCGGTGGCGGCGCAGAAGGCAAGTCCATCGAAGGACGCTCTCTCGGACGGATCGCGTGGAACCGCCTCAAGCGGGACAAGGTGGCACTCACCGGCGGCGCCGTCGTGCTGGTGCTCATCGTGATCGCGGCGTTCGCGCCGTTCATCGTGAGCCTGCTGGGACATCCGCCGGACCAGCACCACGAAGAGATGATCGACCCCCTCTTCCAGACTCCGAAGGGCGCGCTCGGAGGCATCAGCGGCGAGCACCTGCTCGGTGTCGAACCGGGCAACGGGCGCGACGTGTTCAGCCGCATCGTCTACGGCGCCCGCGTCTCGCTGCTCGTCGGCTTCCTCTCGGCCGTGGTGGCCGTGGTCGTCGGCACCGTGCTCGGTGCTCTCGCCGGCTACTTCGGCGGCTGGCTCGACGCCGCCATCAGCCGCGTGATGGACATGCTGCTGGCCTTCCCCCAACTGCTGTTCATCATCTCGCTGATCTCCGTGGTCCCGAACCAGATGTTCGGGCTGACGGGTACGGGCGTGCGTCTCACCGTGATGATCCTGGTGATCGGCTTCTTCGGATGGCCCTACATCGGCCGCATCGTGCGCGGCCAGACGCTCTCGCTGCGCGAGCGGGAGTACGTGGAGGCGGCGCGGAGCCTCGGCGCGGGGCGGCGCTACATCCTCTTCAAGGAGCTGCTGCCCAACCTGATCGCGCCGATCACCGTCTACACGACGCTCATGATTCCCACCAACATCCTTACCGAGGCCGCCCTCAGCTTCCTCGGCGTCGGAGTCAAGCCGCCGACCGCTTCCTGGGGCCAGATGCTCTCGACGGCGACGCGCTACTACGAGGCGGACCCGATGTACATGGTGGTCCCCGGCGTCGCCATCTTCATCACCGTCCTCTCCTTCAACCTCTTCGGCGACGGCGTGCGCGACGCGCTCGACCCCAAGGGTTCCCGATGACTCCCCCCACATCACCAGGCGCGCCCTGGTCTTGTAACCCGGCCCGGCGCAGCCGTGCGGGCCGTGACCTACACCGGAGGATGCAGATCGTGACAACCCAACGCTCATCGAGGCGCAGGATCGCCGCGTCGGCCGTCGCGGTCGCGGCCCTCCTGTCCACCGCAGCGTGCGGTGGCGGCGGCAGTGACAGCGAGGGCGACGGCAAGGCGCCCGGATTCAACGCGGCCAGGGGCAAGATGGCCAACGCGTCCGACAAGAAGGGCGGGACGCTGAAGTTCATCGGCACCCAGGACGCCGACTCCTGGGACCCGACGCGGGGCTACTACGGCTTCGCCTGGGACTTCATGCGCTACTACACGCGCCAGCTCATCACCTACAAGCCGGTTCCCGGCAAGGACAGCCTGGAACTGGTCCCGGACCTGGCGAAGTCCACCGCCAAGATCTCCGAAGACGGCAAGACCTACCGCTACGAACTGCGTGACGACGCTACCTGGGAGGACGGCAAGCCCGTCACCTCCAAGGACATCAAGTACGGCATCGAGCGGCAGTGGGCTCAGGACGTGCTCTCCGGCGGTCCCGTCTACATCAAGGACACACTCGACCCGGACGGCAAGTACAAGGGCCCTTACAAGGACAAGTCCAAGGACAAGCTCGGCCTGGAAGCCATCGAGACACCGAGCGACACGGAGATCGTCTTCAAGTTGCCCAAGCGCAACGGTGACTTCGAGCAGATGCTGGCCATGCCGTCGTCCTCGCCGGTGCGACAGGACAAGGACACCAAGTCCAAGTACGGCCTGAAGCCCTTCTCCAACGGCCCCTACAAGTTCGAGTCGTACACGCCGAACAAGAAGCTGACGCTCGTCCGCAACCCCGAGTGGAAGAAGTCCTCGGACAACATCCGCAAGGCCCTCCCGGACAAGATCACGGTCACCCTGCTGACCAACGCCGACGAGATGGACAAGCGCCTCATCAACGGCGACTACGACCTGGACATCAACGCCACCGGCCTCGAGGCCGCGGGACGTCAGACGGCGCTGAAGGAGCACAAGGGCAACATCGACAACCCGGCCACCGGGTTCATCCGTTACGCGGTCTTCCCGCAGACGGTGAAGCCGTTCGACAACATCCACTGCCGCAAGGCGATGATCTACGGCTCGGATCACAAGTCGATCCAGAACGCCCGCGGCGGCCCGCTGGCCGGCGGCGACATCGGCACCAACATGCTGCCGTCGTCCGTGCCGGGGTCCGACCTGAAGTACGACCCGTACGGCATCGCCAAGAACGACGGCGCGGCCGACGTGGCCAAGGCCAAGGCCGAGCTGAAGAAGTGCGGGAAGCCGAACGGCTTCAAGACCACCATCGCGGTTCGCAACAACAAGCAGGTCGAGGTCGCATCCGCGGAGGCCATGCAGGCGTCGCTGAAGAAGATCGGCATCGACGCCGAGGTCGATGAGTACGACGGCGCGCAGACCGCCGGCATCATCGGCAACCCTGACGTGGTCAAGAAGAAGAGCTACGGGATCATCATCATGGGCTGGGGTGCGGACTTCCCCTCCGGCCAGGGCTTCGGCCTGCCGCTGTGGGGCAGCAAGTACATCCTGCCCAACGGCAACAACAACTTCGCCATGATCGATGAACCGAAGATCGACAAGATGTTCACCGACGCGATCGCCGAACTCGACCCCGACAAGGCCGCGCAGAAGTACGCGGACATCAACGCCGAGGTCATGAAGGGTGCTTACTACCTGCCCTTCACGTTCGAGAAGAACATCATCTGGCGCTCCAGCAGGCTGACGAACACCTACACGGCCGACTCGTACAACGGCCGGTACGACTACGCCTCGCTCGGCGTCAAGTGATCCGTCCGAACCCGCCGGCGCACCCGCCGCCAGTCACGAAGGGCAGGTGAGGGCCGCAGTGGTGGCCCGGTGAACTCTCCGACGACCTCGGAGGGTTCACTGGGCCCCGCGGGCCGGTAGCAGTGCTCACATATCTCATCAGGCGGCTCTTCGCCGTCGTCGTGATGCTCGTCGTCGTCGTGCTGGCGGTGTTCGGCATCTTCTTCCTGATCCCGAAGTGGACCGGGGTGGACCCCGCCACGATGTTCGCCGGCAAGCAGTCCGACGCGCAGGCGCTGGAGGGCATCAGGCAGAAGCTCGGTCTGGACGACCCGATCCTCGTCCAGCTCTTCGAGTTCTTCAGGGGCATCCTCGTCGGGCGCGACTACACCAGCGCCGGCGACACGTACCACTGCGAGGCGCCCTGCTTCGGTTACTCGTTCAAGACCGAGCAGGCCATCTGGCCGATCCTCGCCGACAGGCTGCCCGTCACCCTGGGCCTCGCCGTCGGTGCCGCGATCATCTGGCTGGTCATCGGGCTGGTCGCGGGCGTCGTCTCGGCGCTGCGCCGCGGCACGCTCTGGGACCGCGTGGCCATGGGCATGGCTCTCAGCGGTGTCTCGCTGCCGATCTACTTCACCGGCCTGCTGTCGCTGGCGATCTTCTCCTACGGGCTGGGGCTGGTCAGCAACGAGTACACGCCGGCCGAGGAGAGCTTCCCCGCGTGGTTCAGCGGGATGATCCTCCCCTGGCTCACCCTGGCGTTCCTCTTCGGCGCCATGTACGCCCGGCTCACCCGCGCCACCATGCTCGAGGTGATGGGCGAGGACTACATCCGCACCGCCCGCGCCAAGGGCGTACGGGAGCCGGTCGTCATCCGCAAGCACGCAATGCGCTCCACGATGACCCCGGTCATCACCCTTCTCGGCGTCGACCTCGGAGCCCTGATGGGCGGTGCGATCCTCACCGAGACGACCTTCAGCCTGCCCGGCCTCGGCCAGGCCGTGCTGAAGGCGATCGGGGAGAAGGACCTGCCGCTGATCCTCGGCGTCACGCTCATCACCGCCTCCGCGGTGGTCGTGGCGAACCTCATCGTGGACCTGCTGTACGGCGTGATCGACCCCCGAGTGAGGCTCGCATGACGGAATCGCACACGACGGGCACCTCGGCGGTCGGTGAGCCAGTCGCCGACCGTGCCCCTGCCCGTTCCTTCCTCGAAGTGCGCGATCTGCACGTGCATTTCCCCACCCAGGACGGTCTGGTCAAGTCCGTCGACGGGCTCTCCTTCCAGCTGGAGAAGGGCAAGACGCTCGGCATCGTCGGCGAGTCCGGGTCGGGCAAGTCCGTCACCTCGCTTGGCATCATGGGCCTGCACACGGTCGGGCAGTACGGGCGTCAGAAGGCGCAGCTGTCGGGCGAGATCTGGCTCGACGGACAGGAGCTGCTGTCCGCCGACGCGGACTCGGTGCGCAGGCTGCGCGGCCGCGAGATGGCGATGATCTTCCAGGATCCGCTCTCCGCGCTCCACCCGTACTTCACCATCGGCAGCCAGATCGTCGAGGCGTACCGCGTCCACCACGACGTGGACAAGAAGACGGCCCGCAAGCGTGCCGTCGAACTCCTCGACCGGGTCGGCATCCCCCAGCCCGACCAGCGTGTCAACAGCTACCCGCACGAGTTCTCCGGCGGCATGCGGCAGCGCGCGATGATCGCGATGTCGCTGGTGAACAACCCCGACCTGCTGATCGCCGACGAGCCGACGACCGCGCTGGACGTCACCGTGCAGGCGCAGATCCTCGACCTGATCCGCGACCTGCAGAAGGAGTTCGGCTCCGCGGTCATCATCATCACGCACGACCTGGGGGTCGTCGCCGAGCTCGCCGACGACATCCTCGTGATGTACGGGGGCCGCTGCGTCGAGTACGGCACCGCCGAGCAGGTCTTCTACCAGCCGCAGCACCCCTACACCTGGGGGCTGCTCGGCTCGATGCCGCGCATCGACCGGGCGCAGAGCGAACGGCTCATCCCCGTCAAGGGCTCACCGCCCAGCCTGATCAACATCCCGCAGGGGTGCGCTTTCAACCCGCGCTGCCCGTACGCGGATGTGCCCAAGGGCAATGTCACACGCACCGAACGGCCCGAGCTGCGGGAAGTGGGCGAGGGCCACCTGTCCGCATGCCACATGGACCGCGCGGACCGGGACCGCATCTGGAACGAAGAGATTGCCCCGAAGCTGTGAGTGAGGACGAGCAGATGACGATCCCGTCCCAGCGCGCGACGGACGCCGTGCAGACCAAGGCCGACCCCGAGCCGGGTGAGTCGCTGCTGAAGGTGAGCGGTCTGAAGAAGCACTTCCCGATCACCAAGGGCCTCCTCAAGCGGCAGGTCGGCGCGGTCAAAGCGGTCGACGGCATCGACTTCGACGTGCGGGCGGGGGAGACGCTGGGCGTCGTCGGGGAGTCGGGCTGCGGCAAGTCGACGATGGGCCGGCTGATCACGCGGCTGCTGGAGCCGACCGCGGGTGCCGTCGAGTTCGAGGGCCGGGACATCACACACCTCGGTGTGAGCGGCATGCGCCCGCTGCGGCGCGACGTCCAGATGATCTTCCAGGACCCGTACTCGTCGCTGAACCCCCGGCACACCGTCGGCGCGATCGTCAGCGCTCCCTTCAAGCTCCAGGGCGTCACGCCCGAAGGCGGCGTGAAGAAGGAGGTGCAGCGGCTGCTGGACCTGGTGGGTCTCAACCCGGAGCACTACAACCGGTACCCGCACGAGTTCTCCGGCGGGCAGCGGCAGCGCATCGGCATCGCCCGCGCCCTCGCCCTGAACCCGAAGCTCGTCGTCGCGGACGAGCCGGTCTCGGCGCTGGACGTGTCCATCCAGGCGCAGGTCATCAACCTGCTGGACGACCTCCAGGACGAGCTCGGCCTCACATACGTGATCATCGCGCACGACCTCTCGGTGATCCGCCACGTATCGGACCGGATCGCGGTGATGTACCTCGGCAAGATCGTGGAACTGACCGACCGCAGGTCGCTGTACGAGTCGCCCATGCACCCGTACACGCGGGCGCTGCTCTCCGCCGTGCCGGTGCCCGACCCGCGGCGCAAGGTGCAGGGCGGCCGCGACCGCATCCTGCTCCAGGGCGACGTGCCCTCGCCGATCAAGCCGCCGAGCGGATGCCGTTTCCACACCAGGTGCTGGAAGGCGACGCAGGTCTGCAAGACGGCCGAGCCGCCGCTGGTCTCCCTGGCCCCTGGCCACGAGGCCGCGTGCCACCACCCGGAGAACGCCCCGGACCAGCAGCCGGAGGACAGCACGCCGGTCGCCGGCTAGGGGCAGGCAGGGCGAGGCAGCCGGGGGCCGGGTTCCGCCGGACGCAGAAGGGCGGCTGCGTGAGACGCAGCCGCCCTTTGCCGTTCCGCGCCGGATCAGTACGCGGAGTTCACGTTGTCCATCGACCCGTACTTGTCGGCGGCGTAGTTGCAGGCCGCGACGATGTTCGCCACCGGGTCGGTGATCTTCTTCTTGGTGCCGTCGACGTGGTACGCGTCGAAGGTCGGCTGGATGGTCTGCAGCAGACCCTTCGAAGGCGTGCCCTTCTTGGCGTTGATGTCCCAGTCGTTCATGGCGTTCGGGTCGCCGCCGGACTCACGCATGACGTTCTTCTTGATGCCGTGGTGCGAGCCGGGGATGCCCTCCTTCTTCATGATGGAGCGGGCTTCCTTGATCCAGACGTCGACCTTCTCGTTCTTGCTCAGTCCCGCCATGGAACGCTCGGACGTCCTGTCGGCACGGACCTTCTGGGCCTTGCGGGTCTGCTCGGCCTTCTGAGCCTTCTGAGCCTTCTGAGCCTTCTGGGCCTTCTGGGCCTTCTGGGCCTTGTCGGCCTTGTCTGCCTCGGCGGCAGGCTTGGCGGCGGAGGTCTGCTTGTTGGCCTCACCCTTCACGAGGGGCTTGGCCGGTGCGTGGCTGCGCGTGTTGTCGGTGTCGTGATCGCCCGTCGCGGCCTTGGCGGCCTGGGAAGACGGATGGCCGGCCACGTTCACGGAGTGGCTCGCAACCGGCTTGGCCGGACCCTGGCCCGTGGTGGTGGCCGAGTGGGCGGACGCGGCGCCGGCGGTGAGGGTCGCGACTCCTGCGGCGGCCGCAAGGCCGACAGCGGCGGACTTCTGGGTCCTGGTCAGGCGGTTGGGGATGCGCATGGAAGAGCGAATACCTTTCGTTGGCTGCGTCGCGTATCTGCCGGATCGGCGGGGGCGCCGAGTTCGGTTCCCGGCGCGAAGCGACGCTGACATTGGTAAAGGCTCCTGAGGCCGCCGCCAAATATGTGACCTACTAAGCGGCTACGGACTGAAATGCAGGCACCTAATGGGACATCAAGGACGGAACCATCGATATGGCGCGAGGGTTGCGGCGGCATTCGAAGGTGCCCACTAAGCGGGTTCGGATGTGACCTGCGTCTTATGCGCCGCCTCACACCGAGCGGGCTCCGAATGAACCCAGCGTGGTGCGGCAATTGCATTCCGCTTTCCCGGTGTCATGCTTTGTCCCGGTTCGCCGTCCACTGGCATCGGCCCAGGTCGGAGTCGCCTGCAGCGGCTGCCGCGGCCCATGGAGCCCCGGGCGGGTCTCTCTCCGCTCCGCGCTTCCGCACGGTTGTCCCGGGCGGGTGCCGGCATGGGAAGAATGGGTCCGTGAATCAGCATCTGCTCGACCCGGCCGTGCAGCACTGGCTCGACATCGCCGGCATCTTCGTTTTCGCGATATCCGGCGCCCTCCTCGCCGTGCGCAAGAATTTCGACGTATTCGGCATGGCCGTGCTGGCGGAAGTCACCGGGCTCGGCGGCGGGCTTTTCCGTGACGTGGTGATCGGCGCCGTGCCGCCCGCCGCCTTCACGGACGCCGGGTACTTCCACGCCCCGCTGATCGCCACGGCCTTCGTCTTCTTCCTGCACCCGCACGTGGAGCGGATCAACAAGGCCATCAACGTCTTCGACGCGGCCGGGCTCGGCCTGTTCTGCGTCGTCGGCACCGTCAAGGCCCACGAATACGGGCTGGGGCTCTTCGCGTCCGCCGTGCTCGGCCTGGCCACGGCGGCCGGCGGCGGGGTGCTGCGCGACGTGCTCGCGAACGAGGTGCCGTCACTGCTGCGATGGGACCGGGACCTGTACGCCGTGCCCGCCATCATCGGTGCGACCGTGACGGCGCTCCTGCTGGACGCCGGTGCCCTCAACGCGGCGACGATGCTCGCGGCCGCCTCCCTGGCGTTCGCCGTGCGCCTGTTGGCGCTGCGCTTCGGTTGGCGCGCCCCGCGCGCCTGGCATCGGCGCTCCACGGTCGCGGACGCGGAGCCGGGAGGCTGACGAGCCTCGCCGGGCCCGGTGCGAGGGCGCCCAGGCGCGACTACCCGTGGGTAACTTCTCCGTGTACGGTGCTCACATGTCCGACACCATCTGCGAAGCCACCCTGAGCGAGTTCGACCGCGACACCTCCGTAAGGCAACGTGAGCCCGGTGTCCACGACACGCACCTCTCCCCGGGCTGGGCCATCGGCCACGCCCTCAACGGCGGGTATCTGCTGGCGACGCTCGGCCGGGCCCTCGGCGAGACACTGCCGCACTCCGATCCGTTCACGATCACTGCGCACTACCTGTCGGCCACCACTCACGGGCCCGCCGTCATCCGCAGCGAGGTCGTGCGCAGCGGCCGCACCCTCTCCACCGGCACGGCCGGCCTCTTCCAGACCGCTGCCGACGGCCGCGAGGTGGAGCGCATCCGCGTCCTCGCCTCCTACGGGGACCTGGACACGGTCACCGACGACATCCGTACCAGCGCCGAGCCGCCCGCGATACCTCCCCGCGGGCAGTGCTTCAGCGCCCAGGACAACCCGGCGGGCCCGGACGCCGGGCCAGAGATGGGCAAGCGCCTCGACCTGCGGCTCGACCCCGCCACGTGCGGCTGGGCGGTCGGAGCGCCGAGCGGCCGCGGCGAGATGCGTGCCTGGTTCGGGCTGGCCGACGGACGGGACCCGGACCCGCTGTCGGTGCTCATGGCCGTGGACGCTCTGCCCCCGACCGCGTTCGAGCTGGGACTGAGCGGCTGGGTGCCCACGGTCGAGCTCACCGTCCACGTCCGGGCCCGCCCGGCGCCGGGGCCGCTGCGTGTCTCCGTCACGACCGTCAACCTCGCCGGGGGCTTTCTGGAGGAGGACGCGGAGGTCTGGGACAGCGCGGACCGCCTCGTCGCGCAGTCCCGGCAGCTCGCGCGGGCGAAGGTGGGACAGGCGGCGAAGCCGGGACCGATCCGCTGACCGCCGGATCGCCCGGGATCAGGGAGACCGCCGCCCCGTCACGGGCCGCGGTCCTTCGTGCGAGGCCGGCGGCCGCCCGGTCCGGGGCGGTCGTGTCCCGACCGGCCGGGTGGCCGAATGCAGCCTCGCCCCGCCGAAGGGCTCGGACAATGTCATGGAGCACCGACTACCGGCCGGTGACCGAGCCCTGTCGGAGACCCCATGCTGCGGATGCACTTCACAGCCGACGACATCGCGCGTGTCCGCGTCGCCGCCACCCCCGACCACCTCTGGGAGATCACCAACAGCTTCCAGGCGCTGATCAGCGGGGACGACACACCGGCGTTCGGTGACTGGCGGGCCTGCTGGTGAGCGTGCGCCGCAGCAGGCACGTGCTGCACACCATCACCCCTGCCGGACTCGCCCTCCTCGACCGTCCGTTGAGCGCGCCGCTCGACGTTTAAGCCCCAGCTTCGACGTCTGGCGCGAGCGCGGCGGACGAGGCGAGTCTGAAGGAACGGATCGGGCCCGCACTCGACCGTCGGGCCCGGCGTTCCGTCTCACAGGGGGAATCCACGGAATGCGCCGTCGCTCCCGGCGAAGGCAGCACCTCCTACGACTGGACGCCCGTCTGGTCGGTCCGCAACTGCTGACGCGTCACCGGCCGGAGCCGGCCGGGCAGGGCACCCGCCGGTGTCCTGCCCGGCCTCGGTCCCGCTGCCGGTGAGGACCGTGCCGCCGCCCCGCGGGGGAGGGCGGCGGCACGGGCGGGGCACCGGCTCTCGAGAGCTCTCAGGGCGGCGACGTTTCCGACGCCGGTGCCGCCGGCAACTCCAGCCGCCGCGAGGAGGGAGCCGTGGGCAGCTGGGGCGCGCCGGCAGCCGGCGCGTGCGGGGCGGGGGCGTTCGCCTGCGGGGTGAAGAACCACCTCAACCTCGGCTCCAGAACGAACCGCAGCGCCCGTCGCACCGGCGCCGTGCACAGCAGGGTCATGAGCCCCGCCGCGATGACCGTGATCGCGAAGCGGTCGAGCGGATGCTGCGCACCCTCGTCCTCGAACCAGCCCAGTTCCTTGGCGTACTGGAGCGGATACACGTGCAGAACGTACGCGCAGAGCGTCCCGGCGCCCAAGGACGTGAACCACATGCGCCTGCGCGGCACCCAGGACAGGAAACACACCGTCATCACCAGCGCACAGCCGAACGCCGTGAGCGTCATCACCGCGCCCAGCCATGACGGGAGTCCCAGGCTCTGCGCGTCCTTGTCGTGCAGGAACGGGGCCGCGGATATGTACGGAACGGCCGCGTACGACACCGCCAGCGCGCCCGCGGTGACCGGCACGGCGAGGATCCGCACGAAGCGGTGCCGCACGAACTCGAAGTGCCGGGGCCGCAACCGGAGTCCCAGCACGAAGAACGGCAGGAACTGCGCCACGCGCATCATCTCCAGGTCGTCGCCGACGCTCGGCGTCACACCGGCGGCGACCGCGACGGCCAGCGAGACCGGCAGCGGCCACCGCAGAGCCCTCCACAGAGGGGTCGTCAGCCGCCACAGGCACAGCGCGACCAGGAACCAGAGGGCGAACCCCGGCTCCTGGTAGGCGAATTCACGCTCCGGTTCGTCCCCGGCCCACCGCATGAAGAACGTGAAGAGCGTCTGGAAGACGAGATAGGGGACGACGATCCCCGTCAGCAGCCGGCGGACTTGCCGTGGCCGGTACTCGAAACCGCGGGAGAGGTAGCCGGAGATGATGACGAACGCGGGCATGTGGAACGTGTAGAGCAGGTAGTACAGAGCCGCGGTCGGCCGGCTGCCGACCGTCAGCGGCGCCCACGCGTGCCCGACGGCGACGAGCACGATGGTCAGATACTTGGCGTTGTCGAGATACGGGTCGCGGTGCGGCCCGTCCTGCTCTCCCGCCTGCTTCTTCGCCACCCGGGCGGAGCGGTCCGCCCCGTCCCTGCAGCCCGTCCGGTCAGTACGGCCCGCCCCGCCCGTACGGTCCCCGCCGTCGGCGCGGTCCGGAACTTCCGGCAACTCGCGGGAAGCGGCGGCGGGTTCAGTACGCAGCGGGGGAAGCGGCGCGCGCTCGGGACCGGCCTGCAGCATCTGCCGCACGCTAGGAGCGACAGCCTGCGCACGGAGTTTTTCTGTACGATGCAGCGATTTCGCGCAGCGGACGGGGGAGTTGCGGTTACCTTCTGCCTTCTGCGACGGGCGATCCCGCTCGTGCCGTGGGCGCGGTCCGCTGCTCCCTCCGCGTCGCTACCCGGCCGTCACGTGCAGGAAGTCCACGAGCGCGGCGGTCAGTTCGGCCGGTGCATCCTCCTGCACCAGGTGACCGGCGCCCTCGACGAACCGGAGCCCGGCACCGGGGATCAGGTCCGCCAGCCGGTGCGCGCGGTCGACGGGAATCCAGGTGTCGGCGGTGCCCCAGCAGACGAGCACGCGCGGCCGGATCTCGCCGTAGCGTCCCTCGATCTCGTCCGTGAAGCGCTGGTCGTTCTGCCGGATCTGCCGGTAGAACGCGCCCTGGCCGGACTCGCCCACCCACGGTGCAACCAGCCCGTCCAGCACACGCTGAGGCAGTCCGTGCGCACTCGCCGAGCGGATGTACTCACGCACCAGCGCCTCGTGCAGCGCGGGCGGCAACTGCCCGAAGACCTCCGCCTGTTCGCCCAGCAGCCGGTAGGCCGGTGACCCCCAGGGTGCCAGCGCCACCGGGTCGACGAGTGCGAGACGCTCGTACTCGGCGCCGTGCAGCAGATGCGCGCGCAGAGCGACGCAGCCGCCGAAGTCGTGGGCCAGCACCGCCGGAAGGTGTGCGCCGCCGGCCCCGAGGCCCCAGTGGCCGAGCAGCTCGGTGAAGATCAGGCCCTGCGCGGCGAGCGACACGTCCTGGCCCTCGTACTTCGCGGAGGTCCCGTAGCCCGGCATGTCCCACACGTGGACGCGGTACGTCTGCGCCAGGGCACGGGCGACGGCACGCCACGTGAACGACGACCACGGCGTGCCGTGCAGAAGTACGACGGGAGGCCCGTCCGCGGGGCCGAGCTGGCCCCACCGGACGGTGCCCGAGGAGCTCTCGTACGTGTGGTCCAGGGCGGCCGCCCAGTCACCTGCCTCATCCGCGATGCTTTTCGTCATCCGCCCAGTCTCCGTACGGCGGGGCGCGCACGCACGGCATTTGCGGACCGCTGTGACGGCTGGGGCCGGCCGGCCGCCGGTGGCTGTGACGTTCGGTGACCGGCGTGATTCGCAGGGTGGTTGCCCGCCGCCCCCGCCGCCCCGGGGCAGGTGCGCCCGGTCATGAATCACGGGCGCTCATCCGGATACCCGGCACATCGGAAATACAGGGCCGGCCGAGAGAAAGCGAGACGGTTGTGACCTACGCAGTGAAGAGCACGCTCCCGGACGACGACCTGAAGACCGTTGGTGAAGCCCTGCAGGGCGAACTCGTGGACCTGGTGGATCTCTCCCTCGTCGCGAAGCAGATCCACTGGAACGTGATCGGGCCCCGCTTCCGGTCCATCCACCTGCAGCTCGACGACGTGGTCTCCACCGCGCGTTCGTACTCGGACACCGTGGCGGAAAGGGCGTCCGCGCTCGGTCTGCCGCCGGACGGCCGTTCCTCGACGGTTGCGGCCACGAGCGCGATAGAGCGGGTGAAGGAAGGCTGGCAGAAGGACACCGACGCGGTACGGACGATGGTCCAGGCGCTCGAGGCGTCCATCGCCGGTGCCCGCGAGCGCATGCATTCGGTGAGCGAACCGGACCCCGTGACCGAGGACATCTTCATACAGCTCACCGCCGATCTCGAGAAGCACCGCTGGATGTTCCAGGCCGAGAACGGCAGTTGAGCCCGGGGTCGAGCCCCGGGAGAACCGGAAGCGACCGCCTCCGGCCGCCATGAGCGGCCGGAGCCGGTTGTTGCCGCAGGCCCGGGCAAGCCGGACGGCGCTTCGCCCCGCACGGGCAAGAACACCGCCTGTGCCGCTCACGCGAGACGGGTCGCTCCCTGGGCCGCTCCCTCAAGAGCGCGGCGCCGGAAACACCGGGACGAAGCTGCTGAAGTTCGCGGGCACGCCGGTGTGTTCGTTTCCGTCGTCGTCGACGTAGCGCCATTCGAAGGGCAGGCCGTGTGCGGTCATCACGTCCGAGCCGTCCATGAGCTGGAAGTGCAGATGGGGATCGGAGGAGTTGCCGGAGTTGCCGCAATCGGCGAGTTGCTGCCCGGCCGTGACCCGGTCGCCCGGGTTCACCCGGAGGGAATCGCGGCGAAGGTGCGCGAAGACAGCGTGGACGCCTCCGCCGATGTCCAGCACGACGTGGTTGCCGAGGAGATGGCGGGGCCACCCCAGGCCGCGGACGAACCCCTCCAGGTAGAGGAAGAGCACGCCGGGCAGTGACGTACGTGTCAGGTGGTCCCGCTGCCTGCCGGCGGTCGCCACGACCATCCCGGCAGCCGGGGCGAGAAGGGGGCGGCCGAAGGAGGGGTAGGACTGCGGGCGCCGCGCGAGGGGCCAGAGCCACGTGACGGGCGGGGTGGTCGGAGCCTCGTGTCCGTCGCCGTTTCCGTCGCTGTCGCCGTCGCCGCTGTCCTCGCCCTCGTCCGGGCGCGGCTCGTACTTCACGTCGATCGCGTACGTCTGAGCATGGCTGTGCGTGTGGCTGGGGACCTTCGAACCCGGACTGTTGAACGCCGTCCAGCGCCCGGTGAAGGGCACCGGGAGCATCAGTGGCGCCCGGCTTTCGCGCGGGCGCTGCCGGAAGTTCATGACGACGGCCATGAGCAGTCCCGTCAGGATCAGCGCGACGCCGGTGAACCAAAGCGGCCCGAGACCTTGCCTGTTGACCAGAACACACACTGCTCCGGCCGCGAAGACGAGACCGTGCCGCTTCCACACAGCCATCAGCATGCGTTTCCCCCCGGATGCCTGCGAGCGCTCGGACGCCGGCCGTCCGGCATCACACGGCGAGCCCGCCGAGCAGTATTCCGCGAAGCGTACCCGGCACCATGAACGGGCCATGCCCTTCTTGAAGCGGCACCGGCACCGGCACCGGCGCCGGCGGGTGCGGGTGCGAGTGCGGGGCCGGCGTGCGCGGGCCCCCGACAGGCGTCGCCCACGTCGTCCCCTCACGCCGTGGCGCCGCCGAGCAGCACTCCCGCCAGGGTGCCCAGCAGCATGAACGGGCCGAAGGGCACCGCCGTCTTCAACTTCGCGCGTCCGGCCAGCACCTGCACGAGGCCGTAGCAGGCGGCGAGGAGGAAGCCGAGGAACGTCCCGGCGAAGAGCACGTTCCAGCCGTACCAGCCGAGGGCGAGGCCGAGAGCGACGGCGAGCTTCACGTCGCCGAAGCCCATGCCGCTGGGGTTGAGCAGGAACAGGACGAAGTAGGCGGCGGCGAGGACGGCTCCGCCCAGCAGTGCTCCCGTCCATTCGCCGCCGGCCCGCGGTGCCAGGGCGGCGAGGCCGAGCAGGGCGGCGGTCGCAGCGGCCAGCGGCAACGTGAGTATGTCGGGGAGGCGTTGGGCGCGGAGGTCGACGGCGGCGAGCAGCAGGCCGAAGGGCGCGGCCAGCAGCCAGACGCCCAACTCGGGCCGCGGTCCCACGAACAGCGCGAGGGTCACGCAGACCGACGCGCAGACGGCGGCGAACAGCCGGGTCGAGCCGCCGAAGGGCGCGGCAGGCTCGTGCGGCGCGCGGGCAGCCCCCGGGCCGCTGCCCGCGGCTGCTGCCGTCCCGGGCGGCGGGCACGCCGGGCAGCGCGCGCGGCCGAGCCATCCGCGTGCGGTGCCGGTGAGTTCGTGGCCCGCCGGGCATCGTCCGCGCCATGGAGTCTGCGGCGGCACGGCCAGCCGGTAGGCGGCGCGCGGCAGCAGGGAGCCCGCGGCCGCGCCGTACGCCGCAGCGCACAGCGTCAGTAACGGGACGAGTACGGGCATGGCGTCCCCCCTGGAACGGACAGTCCTCTCACCCTCCGAGCACTCGTCTGTCAACCAGTGGTTGACGCTCTTCAGGTTGTCAACCTAAGGTTGCCACATGACGGATCCCATTCCCATGGCCGGCCGGGTACGGCTCGACGACCTGATCGACGCCATCAAGAACGTCCACTCCGACGCGCTCGACCAGCTCTCGGACGCCGTGCTCGCCGCCGACCACCTCGGCGACCTCGCTGACCACCTCATCGGTCACTTCGTGGACCAGGCCCGCCGCTCGGGCGCCTCCTGGACGGACATCGGCAAGAGCATGGGCGTGACCAGGCAGGCGGCCCAGAAGCGCTTCGTTCCCAAGGCCCCAGTGCCGGGCGAGAGCGCCGACCTCGACCCCTCACAGGGCTTCGGCCGCTTCACCCCGCGGGCACGGAACGTCGTGGTGTCCTCCCAGAACGAGGCACGTCAGGCAGGCAACACCGAGATCGGCCCGGGCCACCTGACTCTCGGGCTCCTCAATGAGCCGGAGGGCATCGGCGCGAAGGCACTCGCCGCGCGAGGTGTGTCACTCGAATCGGTGCGGGAGGCGGTGACCGGGACGCTTCCCGCGGCCGTCGACGGCGTGCCGGAGATGATCCCGTTCGACGCCCAGGCGAAGAAGGCGCTGGAACTCACCTTCCGGGAGGCGCTGCGCCTGGGCCACAACTTCATCGGCACCGAGCACATCCTCCTCGCGCTCCTGGAGCTCGAGGACGGGGAGGGGACGCTCGCGGGCCTGGGCATCGACAAGGCGTCCGCCGAGGGCGAGGTGACCGCCGCGCTGGAGGCCGTCGCCGGAGACTGAACGAGCGCCGCCCGCTGCGGAGTCGGTGCGCGCCGGACCCTGCCGCGCCCCCGGACTCAGTACGCGGGCGGTGGCCCGAACGCGCCGCCGACACCGCCGTCCGCGCCGCCCTGCGACGGCGGCGACGCGGGCGGTGCGGCCGTCGGCGCTCCAGGAGGCGGCCCGGCCGGAGGCGGCGGTGTCCCCGGCGGTGCCCCGGGAGGCGGCCCTGACGGTGTCCCTGGGGGTGTGGCCGTCGGCGCTCCGGGAGGCGGCCCGGCCGGAGGCGGCGGGGCGGCAGGCTGTACCGGGGGATAGGCGTACGCCGGACCCGCGTGCCCGGTCCCCGGCTGCGGCGGGACATACGGCTGGGCCTGCACCGGCGGAACCTGCCCCGGAATCTGCACGGGCTGCGGCCCGAAGGGCGGGGCGCCTGCCGCGACCGGTGCGGTCCCGGGCTGTGCGGGCAGGCCGGGGCGCAGCGTCAGCACGATCAAGGTCACCGCACCGGCCAGCGTGATCAGCAGCTGAATGCGGCTGAAGAAGCCCGCGACCGGTGCCGCGCCCAGTTCGAAGAAGACGCCCGCGTCGAAGTAGCCCCACAGGACCGTGACGGCGCGCGGCAGCAGCAGGACGGCGAGGCCCAGGGAGAAGCCGCGCGCGGAGACCGTACGGACCCCGGTCAGAACGCAGGCGGCGCCGCCCACGGCGATCAGCGTGAGCCACTCCCAGCCCGGGGACGCGTCGAGCAGCGTGACGACGGTGCCCCGTCCGGTGAACAGGCGGAACCAGTGGTCGGCGCCCGCCGTGGAGAACGCGTGGATGCTCCAGCCGACGCTGAAGACCACCAGGAGGGCGCAGAAGACCGCCGCCACCACCGCGTGCACCCCGGTCGGGCGCTGCGGGCACTCACTCGGCAGCAGCGGCTCCGGCGGATGCGCGGCTTGGGGAGGCTGGGGCGGTCCCTGCCCGAAAGGCTGCCCGAACTGCTGCCCGTACGACTGCCCGTAGGGCTGTGCCGGAGGCCCGTACGGCTGGGCGGGGCCGTCCGGCTGCCCCGTCCACCTCCGGAGGCCCGCCATCAGCACGATCGCGAGCGGCAGGCAGAACAGCGCCACCCAGAAGCAGCTCGACCAGGCGGCGTCCACCGACGGGTCGTCGAAGAAGCCGCGCAGCGCGTAGAACGGCGTCGACTCCGAGTGCAGGCCCGCATGCCAGATCACGGGCAGCCGCCACGCGAGGGTCAGCGCCGTGGTGACGGCCATGAGGCCACCGGCCGCCCAGGCACCGGTGAACGCGGCGAACGCGGCGGCGATCTGGAGCAGGCCGAGACCGACGTCGTCGGCGGTTGTGGCGGGAATCTCCGTCAGCCCGCCCGCAGTCGGTCCGAAGGCTCCCGTCCACACCTTCCAGGTGTTGGCGAAGTCGAGTTCGAGGATGTCCCGCAGCACCCAGATCCAGGTGTGCAGCGCGAAGAGGAGGCAGAAGACTCCTCCGGTGATGCGCGCGCCCTTGCCCAGCACCTGTGGCATCGCCACGCCCCCCTGCCCTGTTCTTACGTGGCCCTGCGCCCACGTGGAATACGGCCGCGCACACGGGCGTTGTGACGGACTGTCCTCCGGACCGTCGCCCGCGGTAGCGGTGCCGGAACAGTAACAGTCGGGCGGGTGCGGGCCGATGCCGCCCGCGGCGGTGCCCACGCCTTCCCGGCGCACGCAGCTGTCCCCGTACGCACGTAGAATCGAGGAATCATGGCCCGCTCCGCCTACCTCGATCACGCCGCCACGACGCCCATGTTCCCCGAGGCGGTCCGGACGATGACCGCCCAACTCGCCGTCACCGGCAACGCCTCGTCGCTGCACGGTTCCGGCCGGCGCGCGCGGCGCACCGTCGAAGAGGGCAGAGAGGCGCTTGCCGCTTCGCTCGGGGCGCGGCCCAGCGAGGTCGTCTTCACGGCGGGCGGAACCGAGGCCGACAACCTCGCGGTCAAGGGCCTGTACTGGTCGCGCAGGGACGCGGACCCGGCCCGTACGCGCATCCTCGCGAGCCCCGTCGAGCATCACGCGGTCCTGGACACGCTCCACTGGCTCGCCGAGCACGAGGGCGCGGACGTGGAGTGGCTGCCCGTCGACGAGTTCGGCCGGGTGCACGCGCCGGCGCTGCGCGACGCGATCGCGCGCGACCCCGGCAGCGTCGCCCTGGCCACCGTGATGTGGGCGAACAACGAGATCGGCACGGTCATGCCGGTGGTCGAACTGGCCGCCGCCGCCGCGGAGTTCGGCATTCCGCTGCACGCGGACGCCGTGCAGGCCGTGGGCCAGGCCGAGGTGGACTTCGCCGCGTCCGGGCTCGCCGCGCTGACGCTGACGGGGCACAAGATCGGCGGCCCCTACGGAGTGGGTGCGCTGCTGCTGCGCCGTGAGCACACGCCCGTGCCGCTGCTGCACGGCGGGGGCCAGGAGCGCGACGTGCGTTCCGGGACGCTGGACGTGCCCGCTGTCGCCGCCTTCGCCACCGCGGCCGAACTGGCCGCCGAGCGGCGCACGGCCTTCGAGCGGGAGACCGGCGCCCTGCGGGACAAGCTGATCGAGCGCGTACGTACGGAGGTTGCCGACGCGGTGCTCAACGGCGACCCGGACCCGGCGGGGCGGCTGCCCGGCAACGCGCACTTCTCCTTCCCCGGCTGCGAGGGCGATTCGCTGCTGCTCCTGCTCGACGCGCAGGGCATCGAGTGCTCGACGGGCTCCGCGTGCACGGCCGGGATCGCCCAGCCGAGCCACGTGCTGCTCGCCGCGGGCGCCGACCCGGATCTCGCGCGGGGCACGCTGCGCTTCTCGCTGGGGCACACCTCCACGGAGGCGGACGTGGAGGCGCTGGCGAGCGCGATCGGCCCGGCCGTCGAGCGGGCCCGCGGCGCCGGGCTGAGCTGAACGACCGCCGGGTCCTCCCCGGACTCCGCCCGGGTGGCGCCTTTTTCCCGATCACCGTCTGGACGCCCGGCCGGTCGTGCCGTTGACTGAGGCACCCGACCGGTGCGCCGCGCGCACCGGTCGACGAGCGGCACGCCCGCGTCACGGCTGCGGTGAAGGAGAGTGCGGTGGGCGGTGAACCACGGGATCACGCGCACGCACCGGCCCGCGGCGTGAGCGCACCGCTGCCCGCGTCGGTGCGCCTCGGATACGGGCTCGGGTCGCTGTGCACGGGGACGTTCCCCACCGTTCCCGGACTGCTGCTGCTCTACTACCTCACCAACGTCATGGCCGTCCCGGCGGCGCTTGCGGGCGTCGCGCTCTTCCTCCCCAAGGCCTGGGACGTACTGGTCAATCCGGTCGTCGGCGTCGTCTGCGACCGCAGCCGGCTTCGCGGAGGGCCGCGCCGCCCGTTCCTGCTGGCGGGCGCGCTGACGCTGCCGCCGCTGTTCGCGCTGCTCTTCGCGGCGCCCCCGGTGCGCGGCACTGCCGCGGCCGCGTACGTGGCGGTGCTCTTCCTGCTGGCCGCGACGTCCTACGCCGTCTTCCAGGTGCCGTATGTGGCGATGCCCGCGGAGATGACGGACGACAGCGGCGAGCGCGGCAGACTGCTCGCCTGGCGGGTCGGTTTCCTCGGTGTGGCGATCCTGCTGTCGGGTGCGGCGGCGCCCGCCATCGCGCACGCGGGCGGCGACACCCCGGCGAGTTACCGGCTGATGGGCGTGGCCGTGGCGGCCGTGCTGACCTGCGGGATGCTCGCGGCGTGGCACGGCACGCGGAGGGCACCGGCGGTCTCCCACACCACCGCCGAACCCTCGCTGCGGGCACAGCTCACCGCTGCCCGCAGCAACAGGCCGTTTCTGTATCTGGCCGGGATGTGGGCGGTTCAGGCGCTCGCAATCGGCGTGATGCTCGCGGGAGTTCAGTACTTCGCCACCTACGTCCTGGGTTCGGCGAGCGCCGTCACACCCCTGTTCGTCTGCATGATCGGCCCGCTGGCGCTCGTCATGCCGCTGTGGAACCGGCTCGCGCGGGCGCGTGGCGTCAAGTACGCGCAGTTCTGCGCCTCCTGGGTGTTCCTCGGCGCGACGGTCGTGCTCGTCCTCACGCCCTGGGCCGGCGCGTGGCCCGCGTACGCGACGATCGCGGCGGTCGGAATCGCCTACGGGGGAATGCAGTTGCTGCCGCTGCGCATGCTCGCGGACAACCTCGCCGCCGACGCCGTCCGTACGGGACGGCAGCGCGCCGCCACCTTCACCGGCCTGTGGACGGCGGTGGAGACGCTGGCCTTCGCGCTCGGCGCGGGCGCCTTCGCCGCCGTGCTGGCCGTCAGCGGCTTCCGCTCCTCCGACGCGGCGCACGCCGTGGACCAGCCCGGTTCGGCACTGACCGGAATCATCCTCGGCATGAGCGTGCTGCCCGCCGCGCTCGCGCTCGTGAGCCTGTGGCTGCTGAGCAGATACACCGACGTCCCGGCTCCCGCGACCCTGGAGGACGAGAGAAGACATTGACTGCTGAATCCGATTCCCGCCTGCCCGAGGGCCGTCCCGCCGGTGACGTGCTCGCCGAACTGCGCGCACTGCGCGAAGCCGACGCGCCGACCCGCGGAGGCCGCACCTTCGCGTACGTCTACGACGCCGGCGTGAAGGGGCTCGACGAACTGGCAGCCGCGGCCTATTCGGTGTACGCGACCGTCAACGGCCTTGACATGACCGTCTTTCCGAGCGTCGCGCGCCTGGAGAACGACATCGTGCGCAGCGCCGCCGCCCTGCTCGGCGCGCCCGGCACGCAGGGGACCTTCACCAGCGGAGGCACAGAGAGCATCCTGCTCGCGGTCAAGACGGCCCGCGACCACGCACGGGCCGTGCGGGGGGTGCGCGAGCCGCGCATGGTCCTGCCGTCCACGGCGCACGCCGCGTTCCACAAGGCGGCCGCCTACCTCGGGGTGGAGCCCGTGGTCGTGCCCGTCGACAGGGAGACGTACCGGGCCGACGCACCGGCGATGGCGGCCGCGGTCGACGAACGGACCGTCCTCGTCGTCGCGTCCGCTCCTTCGTACGCGCACGGGGTCCTCGACCCGGTCGAGGAGATCGCCGCGGCCGCCGGGGAACGGGGCGTGCTGTGCCACGTCGACGCCTGCATCGGAGGCTGGCTGCTGCCGTATCTGCGCCGCGTAGGGCGCGAAGTCCCCCCGTTCGGGATGACGTTGCCCGGCGTCACCTCGCTCTCCGTCGACCTGCACAAGTACGGATACGCCGACAAGGGCGCGTCGGTGCTGCTCCACCGGGACGCCGAGCTGCGCAGGTACCAGTACTTCGCGCACGCCGGGTGGCCGGGCTACCCCGTCGTCAACCCGACGGTGCAGGGCACGAAGTCGGCTGGGCTGCTCGCGCAGGCATGGGCGGTGCTGAGGCATGTCGGCGAGGACGGCTACACGGACCTGGCACGGCAGGTCGCGGCGGCGTCGGACCGGCTGCTCGACGGGCTCGGCAGGATCGAGGGGGTACGGATACTCGGGCGGCCGGAGGCGGGGCTGGTCGCGTTCACGCTGGACGCAGACGCAGACGCAGACGCAGACGCAGACGCAGACGCAGACGGCAAGGGGGTCGCGGACGAGGACGCCGCAGGCGGCGGGCCCGGCGGACCCGCCGGGCTGGGCTCTGAACCGGCCGCCGCCGAGGGCGACTTGAGTCTCGTGCTGCACCTCGCCGACGAGATGCGGACACGCGGCTGGTATCTCCAGCCGCAGCTGAGCCACGACGGTATGCCGCCCAATCTGCACCTCACCCTGACCCCGGCGACCGTCGGCCAGGTCGACGCGCTGCTCGACGCCCTCGGCGAGTCGCTGACCGCCGCACGCGCGCTCACTCCGGTGCGCGTCGACCCGGAGCTGGCGCGGCTCGCGCACACCCTCGATCCGTCGGCCATCGGGCCGGAAGAGGTCGCCGCCGTGCTGGCCTTCGCCGGGCTCGGCGGAGCCGACGGGCCGGGCGGGCACCGCGACGCGGGTGACCCCGGCGGCACCGGTGGCCCGGGAGGCGAGGGGGCCGGGACGGGCGGGCGGATGGCGCCCGTCCTCGTCCTGCTGGACGCGCTGCCCGTGCCGCTGAAGGAACGTCTGCTGGCGGAGTACGTCGGGTCGATCTTCCGGATCTGACACCGGCCGCCGGGGAGCTACGACGTCGGCCGAGCAGTGCACCCGCCGCCGGACCGGCAGGGTCCCGGTGCGGCGTCCGCACAGCGACGAGAACGAGACGATTCCGGTCTTGGCCGGAATACCGTCGACCGGCCTCTACCCAGGAGTAGTACCGGGGGTTAACGTTCGTCGCACGCTGCCGCTTCTCACCCCCACAGGAGATACCGGTGATCAACTCCCGTGCGTCGTCCGGAGGTTCCAGAAGAAGCCGGTCCGCGGGGCTGCGCGGCGTACTGGCCGCCGTCGCCGCTGCCACGCTCCTCGCCCCGCTCCTGGGCAGCTCACCCGCGTTCGCGGCAGGGGCGGAAGCCGGAGCCGCAGGGAAAGCCGCGGCGCTCGCGGCGCAGGACCCGTGCGGGAGCCAGTGCCGCGACATCCTCCCCGCCGGACAGAACGGCCACGCCAGCCTGGTGGAGATCCTGCTGCACAAGGCCGTCGGCACCCGGCCCAAGCACTCGGCGGACCAACTCGGCCCGTACGACAAGCTGTTGCACGAATACTCGGGCCTGAGCGACGAAAAGCTCGCCGACTACTTCAACGACGCCTCCTTCGGCGTGCCCGAGGACCAGGTGGAGAGCGTCAAGAAGCCCCGCGCGGACGTGACCATCACGCGCGACAAGGCCACCGGCACGCCGCACATCAAGGGCACGACCCGTTCCGGGACGGAGTTCGGCGCCGGATACGCGGCGGGTCAGGACCGGTTGTGGCTGATCGACGTCCTGCGGCACGTAGGACGGGGCCAGTTGTCGTCCTTCGCCGGCGGGGCGGAGGGCAACCGCGAGCTCGAACAGAGCCTGTGGGCCGTGGCCCCGTACACCGAGGACGACCTTCAGCGTCAGGTGGAGCGCATTCGTGACTCCGGCGAGCGGGGCGCACTGGCCTACCAGGACATCAAGGACTACGTCAGCGGGCTCAACGCCTTCGTCGACGACACCCTCGGCGCGCTGAATCACCCCGGCGAGTACGTCCTCACGGGGAACGGCTCGAAGATCAAGGACTTCACCGTCACGGACGTCGTCGCCATCGCGTCCGTCATCGGTGCCATCTTCGGCAACGGAGGCGGCGGCGAAGTCGGCAACGCCCTCGCCAAGCTGGCGTTCCGGAAGCAGTACGGAGACGCCGGCGGCGAGAAGGCGTACACGGCCTGGCGTGCGCAGAACGACACCGGCGCGACAACGACCGTGCACGGCAAGGAGTTTCCGTACGCGCAGACGCCGCGGAACCCGCGCGGAGTGGCCACCCCCGAGAGCGGCTCGGTCACGGCGTTCGACCACTCGCAGAACGAGGAGGGCGCCGGAGCCGCCGCGAAGAAGAAGACGGGCAAGGACGGCGGGGCGAAGCCGAACGGCGTGCTGCCCGGCGACCTCATCACCGCGAAGAAGGGCATGTCCAACGCCCTGATGGTCTCCGGCAAGCACACGGCCTCCGGAAATCCCGTCGCCGTGTTCGGCCCCCAGACCAGCTACTACTCGCCGCAGATCATGATGGTGCAGGAGCTCGACGGGCCAGGGCTGCGCTCGCGCGGCGCCTCCTTCCCGGGCCTCAGCTTCTACGTGGAGCTCGGCCGCGGCCTGGACTACTCGTGGAGCGCCACTTCCGCGGGCCAGGACATCACCGACACCTTCGCCGTCGAACTGTGCGAGGAGTCGGGCGCCGAACCCACCACCGGGTCGCAGAGCTACATGCTGCGCGGGAAGTGCACACCCTTCGAGAAGCTCTCCCAGCACAACGAATGGAAGCCCACGCTCGCGGACGGCACGAAGGCCGGTTCGTACGACGTGGTGACCCTGCGCTCGGCGTACGGGCTGGTCAGCCACACGGGCACGGTGGACGGCAAGCCGGTCGCGTTCACCGCGCTGCGCTCGACGTACCACCACGACGCCGACTCGGTGATCGGCTTCCAGAAGTTCAACGACCCGTCGGCCATCACCTCGGCACGCAGCTTCCAGCGGGCCGCGCAGGACGTCGGCTACACCTTCAACTGGTTCTACGCGGACGCCGACCACACCGCCTACTTCAACTCCGGTGACAATCCGGTCCGTTCGAAGGGCACCGACCCGGACCAGCCGATACGGGCGGAGAAGGCGTACGAGTGGAAGGACTGGGACCCGGAGGTCAACACCTCCGCCGTCACGCCTCCCGCCGAGCATCCGCAGTCCGTCGACCAGGGCTACTTCGTCAACTGGAACAACAAGCAGGCCGAGAGCTACTCGGCCGGCTGGGCCAACGGCCCCGTGCACAGGGGAGATCTGCTCGACACCCGCGTCGCGGCGCTCGTGAAGGAAGGCTCCGTGACGCGTGCGAAGCTCGTCCAGGCGATGGAGGAGGCGGCGGCCGTCGACCTGCGCGCGGAGAAGGTGCTGCCCGAACTCCTCGACGTCATCGGCTCGTCCGAGGTCACCGACCCCGAACTCGCCGAGACCGTGAAGCAGTTGCGCGCGTGGAAGGAATCGGGTTCGCAGCGCATCGAGGCCGCTGAGGACGACGGCACGTACGAGCACGCGGAAGCCGCGCGGGTGCTGGACGCCTGGTGGCCGCTGCTGGTGGAGGGCCAGTTCAAGCCCGAACTGGGTGACGACCTGTACACGTCGCTCACCTCGCTCGCGTCGGTCAACGAGTCGCCCTCCGGCGGCCAGAACGGCAGCGGCGGCTCCGGAGGCGGGGTGGGGGCGAGCCAGCCGCACAAGGGGTCGTCGTTCCAGACCGGTTGGTGGTCCTTCGTCCAGAAGGACCTGCGGAGCGTGCAGGGCGAGACCGTCGCCTCACCGCTCGACAGGCCGTACTGCGGCGGAGGTTCACTCGCCAAGTGCCGCAAGATGCTCCTGACGACGCTGTCCGAGGCAGCCGCGACCCCGGCCGAGGAGACGTACCCCGGCGACGACGAGTGCGAACCGGGTGACCAGGTGTGCGCCGACTCGATCGTGCACCGGGCCATGGGCGGCATCACGGTTCCGCGGATCGCCTGGCAGAACCGGCCCACCTATCAGCAGGTGGTGGAGTTCCCCGCCCGCCGCTGAGCGCCGGTCCTGATGCGGCAGGTGCGCACGTCTCAGCTCTTCCCGGAGTTCCCGGAGTTCGCCGAGTTCCCGGAACCCCGGGAAGAGCCGTCCCGCGCCTGCCGCACATAGCTCATGTAGCGCTTCCAGTCCCAGTGCCGGCCCGGGTCCGTGTGGTCGGCGCCCGGGACCTCGTTGTGCCCGACGATGTGCTCGCGGTCGACGGGTATGCGGTACCGCTCGCAGATGCGGGCCGTGAGCTCGGCGGAGGAGCGGTACATCTTCTCCGTGAAGTTCTGCGGGCGGTCCACGAACCCCTCGTGCTCGATGCCTATGCTCCGCTCGTTGTAGCCGCGGTTCCCCGCGTGGTAGGCGACGTCCAGTTCGCGCACCATCTGCACCGTCCGCCCGTCGCTCGCCCGCACGATGTAGTGCGCGGCCGACGCGTGCAGCGGATCGCGGAAGACCTTCACGGCGGTACGGAAGTCGCTCTGGGTCACATGGATCACGACGCGGTCGATGACGTAGTCGTCGGGCCGGTCCGCGAAGCGCAGATTCGCCTCCGAGGCGGCGATCCAGGTCACTCCCGGCTGATCGACCTCGCCGCTCTTGCGCGGCTTGTCGACCCCCGGCAGCCGCCACCACAGCCGTGAGGTCTTGTCCCAGGTCAGAGCAGCGGCGGTGGCGAGCACCGCACCGCTGCCTCCGCCGATGATCGCAGCACGCCGAGAGATCGATCCCATACCCCTGCAAACGCCTGCGGCCACGCTCCCGGTTCCGCCGTCGCACCACCGTGCCGCGGCCGTTACTCGCCTTCGGTCCGGTGGGCCGCTCCGTCTACTCTGGACGGGTTATGACTGACGCTTCCATCCCCCGACCTTCGGCCGGGGGTGCCCCCACCCAGCCTCCGGCCGGGGGCGCCCCCTACCGGCCCGGCACCTCCGGCACCTCGGCTCAGCCTCCGTCCGGGCGAGCCGACAGGCTGCGAGTACTCGCCGCCATGTCCGGCGGCGTCGACTCGGCGGTCGCCGCCGCCCGCGCCGCGGAGGCCGGCCACGACGTCACCGGGGTGCACCTGGCCCTCTCCGCCAACCCCAAGTCCTTCCGTACGGGCGCCCGCGGCTGCTGCACGATCGAGGACTCGCGCGACGCGCGCCGCGCCGCCGACGTCATCGGCATCCCCTTCTACGTCTGGGACCTGGCCGAACGCTTCCGCGAGGACGTCGTCGAGGACTTCGTCGCCGAGTACGAGGCGGGCCGCACCCCCAATCCCTGCCTGCGCTGCAACGAGAAGATCAAGTTCGCTGCGCTGCTGGACAAGGCGCTGGCGCTCGGCTTCGACGCCGTGTGCACCGGCCACTACGCCACGATCGTCACGCGCGACGACGGCACCCGCGAGCTGCACCGCGCAAGCGACGCCGCCAAGGACCAGAGCTACGTGCTGGGCGTGCTGGACGCCCGGCAGCTCGCACACGCCATGTTCCCCCTCGGCGACACCCTCACCAGCAAGGACGAGATCCGGGAAGAGGCGGAACGGCGCGGCCTGGCCGTCGCGAAGAAGCCCGACAGCCACGACATCTGCTTCATCGCGGACGGCGACACCCAGGGCTTCCTCGCGGACCGTCTCGGCACGTCCGAGGGCGACATCGTCGACGAGGACGGCGAGAAGCTCGGCACCCACGAGGGCGCGTACGGCTTCACCATCGGCCAGCGCAAGGGTCTGCGCATCGGGCACCCGGCGTCCGACGGCAAGCCGCGGTACGTGCTGGACATCTCCCCGGTCGACAACACGGTCACCGTCGGCCCCGCTGCCTCGCTCGACGTGACGGGCCTGACGGCGGTGAAGCCCCGCTGGTGCGGCACCCCTCCGGCCGGTCCCGGCACGTACACCGCCCAGCTGCGCGCACACGGCGGCGAGTGCGCGGTCAGCGCCGAACCGGCCGCGGACGGGACGGAGTTGAGGGTCCGCTTCGCCGACCCGGTGCGCGGAGTGGCCCCGGGCCAGGCTGTCGTCCTCTACGACGGCACCCGTGTCGTCGGCTCCGCGACGATCGCCACGACGGAACGGGCGCGGCTGGGGGCGCCGCCCAGGCCGGAGGCTCTGGGGAAGGGCGTCAGCCAGGGGTGACGTCGCCCGCGGCGAACGGCCCGGACAGCCACGGGCGGAGACCTGTGCGGCCGACCGGGCCACGCGGAGCCGGGGAGGGGCGAGGCGCCCGGAGCGGGCGCTGCCCGCCGCCCGGCAGCCGGCTGGAGTCCGGGGAGAACTACCCGCCGTGGACCGTCCCGCTGAAGACCTTCTCCAGCTTGTCGAACTCCTCGAGACAGCGGCCGGTGCCCACCGCCACGCAGCTGAGCGGCTCCTCGGCGACGAAGACCGGCATGCCCGTCTCCTTCGCCATCCGTTCGTCCAGGCCGTGCAGCAGCGCTCCGCCGCCTGTGAGGACGATGCCGCGCTCCATGATGTCGCCGTAGAGCTCCGGGGGACAGGCGTCGAAGGCGGCGCGCACCGCGTCGATGATCGCCGCGACGGGCTTCTCCGTCGCCTCCTTGATCTGGTCCTCGGTCAGCTCCACGGTCTTGGGCATGCCGGTCTCCTTGTCCCGGCCGCGCACGGGGGTCGGAATGCCGCTGCCCATCGACATCTTCACGTCCTCCGCGGTGCGTTCCCCCACCCCCATGGCGAAGTTCTGCTCGATGTACGAAGCGATCGCCGTGTCCAGGGCGTCTCCGGCGACCCGCGCGGAGCGCGTGACGACCGTGCCGCCCAGGGAGATGATCGCGACCTCCGTGCTGCCGCCGCCGATGTCGACGACCATCGAGCCGCGGGCCTCGTGCACGGGCAGCCCGGCGCCGATCGCGGCCGCCATCGGCTCCTCGATGAGGTGCACGGAACGCGCTCCGGCACGCGCGGCCGTCTGCAACACGGCGCGGCGCTCCACGCCCGTCACACCGCTCGGGACGCATACGACGACCCTCGGTCCTCTGCCGCGCCCCACCCTCGCCGCGCGGATGAAATGCCGGAGCATTCCCTCGGTGGCTTCGAAATCGGTGATGACGCCGCCCTTGAGGGGTCTTGTCGCAGTGATGGAGCCGGGGGTGCGGCCAACTGCCTCTTTCGCTTCCGTGCCTACGGCGAGCACTTTTCCGGTGCGCGACTCGACCGCCACGACGGACGGTTCGTTGAGGATGATCCCGCGTCCTCGCGCGTATACAAGCGTGTTGGCCGTGCCAAGGTCTATGCCGATGTCACGCGTGCTGAACGAGGTGCTCTTCGCCATATGTGGTCTCGCCGTGTTCGGTGCGTGGTGTGCCGAATTGTCTGGGTGGGCTTGCAGCATACCCAACTGTCCTGGTTTCAGGGCAACTCGCCCTCCAGGAACCTGAGATCGCATCGGCGCTGGTGGGAGCGCGGTTCGCGGTCGAACAAGGGGTCGACCGTTCGGTTGGGTGGCATAGACCCGGACCTGAGTGGATAGCTATGCGCTGGAGTCCGAGCGCGCGGTGCCCGTGACTGAAGCCTTGGCGTCCCGGGTCGGCCGCGCCGTAGGCCACCCTCAGCAATCGGAGGTACCCCATTACCGCGCGACCGACGCAGGAATTCGGAGAGAACCCCGTCGATGTCCGGGAAACCGGCCACTACACGGAGGAGTACGTCCCAAGTTTCGTCGACAAGTGGGACTCTCTCATTGACTGGGAAAAGCGCTCACACAGTGAGGGCAATTTCTTCATAGACCTGCTGCGAAAGCGGGGAGTGAAGAGTGTGCTCGACGTCGCCACGGGGACCGGGTTCCACTCGGTGCGACTCCTCGAAGCAGGTTTCGACGCCGTAAGTGCGGACGGCAGTGCCGACATGCTGTCGAAAGCCTTCAAGAACGGAATGGAGAACGGCGGTCACATCCTCCGCGTGGTCCAGGCGGACTGGCGCTGGCTCAACAGGGACGTGCACGGGGAGTACGACGCCATCGTCTGCCTCGGCAATTCCTTCACGCACCTCTTCTCGGAGCGTGACCGCCGCAAGGCGCTTGCCGAGTTCTACGCGATGCTCAAGCACGACGGAGTGCTGATCCTGGACCAGCGCAACTACGACGCGATGCTGGACCGTGGATTCTCGAGCAAGCACACGTACTACTACTGCGGCGAGGACGTCGCGGTCGAACCGGAGTACCTGGACGAGGGGTTGTGCCGTATGCGGTACAACTTCTCCGACAACTCCGTGTATCACCTCAACATGTTCCCGCTGCGGAAGGATTACACCCGGCGGCTCATGTCCGAGGTGGGATTCCAGCACATAGAAACCTACGGCGACTTCCAGCACACCTACCGTGAGGAGCAGCCGGACTTCTTTGTGCATGTCGCGGAGAAGGAGTACCGCATGGACGAAGAGGGTGGCGGTGCATACTCCGCCGCCGTCAGCACCGCTCGTACGTACTACAACTCGTCCGACGCCGACGAGTTCTACGCATCGGTGTGGGGCGGCGAGGACATCCACATCGGGCTCTACGAGAGCTCCGACGAGCCCATCGCCGACGCGAGCCGCCGTACGGTCCAGCGCATGGCGGAGAAGCTCGACCTGGACGATTCGTCGGTCGTCCTCGACCTCGGTGCCGGCTACGGCGGTTCGGCGCGCTACCTGGCCGAGACGTACGGCAGCCGCGTCATCGCGCTCAACCTCAGCGAGGTCGAGAACGAGCGGAACCGTGAGCTGAACGCCCAGCGCGGCCTGACCGGCAAGATCGAGGTGGTGGACGGTTCGTTCGAGAACATTCCCTACCCCGACGACAGCGTCGACGTCGTCTGGTCGCAGGACGCCTTCCTGCACAGCGGCAACCGCACGCGGGTACTGGAAGAGATCACGCGGGTGCTGCGCCCCGGTGGGCAGCTCGTCTTCACCGACCCGATGGCGGCGGACGGCACCTCGACGGCCGTGCTGAAGCCGATCCTGGAGCGCATCCACCTGGACACGATGGGCTCGCCCGGCTTCTACCGGCGTGAACTGGCCCGGCTCGGGTTCAGCGCTGCCAGCAGCGAAGGCTTCGAGGAGCACCGCGAGCAGCTGGTCAACCACTACGGCCGCGTGCTCCGGGAGACCGAGCGGCAGGAGGCCGAGGGGGTCGACGGCCTTGCCGGCAAGGTGAGTTCGGAGTACCTGACCAACATGAAAAAGGGACTGGGCCACTGGGTCAACGGCGGCAACGAGCGTCAACTCACCTGGGGAATCTTCCACTTCAGGCTTTGAGAAACGATTTTGCTGTCTGTTCCCGCCTCCCACCGGGGGGCGGGGCACGGTCCCCCTCGCATGCGCGCGGGGGACCCCCTCCGGGGCGGGTCAGGGCGTGCGCGGATCGGGGAACCGGTGCTCCCCGGTGCCCGGAATGCGCGGCCTGTCGCGGGTGGGGCCGGCCGCCAGCAGCCGGCTGAGGCCACGGCGGGTCGCTCCGACCACCACGCGGTCGCCGGCCTTGAGCACGTACCCCGGGTGCAGGCGCCACTCGAGTTCCCCCGCGCCGGTGGACGTCACACCCGTGTCGTCCGACGTCACGGATGACAGGTCGTGCCGGCGCTCGTCCTCCGAGGCCGTGTCGAGCGCGACCACCCGCCACGCACCCGGCTGGAAGGCCTGCTCGACCGTGCGGTCCTCCAGCAGCGGATTGCCGCGCACGTCGACGGCCGAGAAGACGAGCACCCGGCGGCCCACCGAGATCGCACCGAGCACCTGCCGTCCCATCATCGCTCCGGCGAACGCGGGAGCCGCCAGCGCCGAGACGCTTCGGCTGCGGGTCTGCGCGGCGGGATAGGAGTCGCGGAGCGTGCGGTAGACCGTGGTGGCGAAGGCGTCGTCGAACAGCCGCATCACCACCCGCAGTTCGGGCTTGATCTGCCTGGCGTTGAGCGACGCCTCCAGATTGATGCCGTCGGAGCTGGTGAGGGCCAGCAGCGCGCGGCTGCGTTTGATCTTGGCGTCTTCGAGGACGCCTTCCTGCGTGACGTCGGCGATCAGCGTGGGCACCCGGCGCCTGCGGGCGAGAGCGATGCCCCGCGCCTCGTCGTTCTTCTCGACGCACACGACGGGGATGTTCAGCTCCAGCAGCCGCTCCAGTACGTGCTTGCCCACCTTGCCGAGGCCCACCAGCACCACGTGCCCGGACATCCCGCGCGGCGGCGTCGGCAGGGCTGCCGCCTTGCGGAAGGCCCCGTAGCTCTCCAGGACCACCGCCAGCAGCAGCGGCAGAAGCATCATCCCGGCCAGGCCGGCGAGCAGTTGGAGGATCTGCTCACCGGGCGGTTCCCGAAGATTGGGCTCGTTGATGGCGAAGAGATCGAGAAGCGTCACGTAGGCGGCGTGCAGAGGGGAGTCGCCGCTGATCCCCCAGTTCACCGCGGCCAGGACGAACACGACCACCGTCATGGCAAGCAGCGAGTACCGCAGACGTCGCGAGAACAGTTCCTTGAAGGCCAGCATCCGCGGCAGCCGCGGGGCGCGGATGGCGGCGGCGCGGCTGCTCCTTCGTGTGATGGCCTCCAGCACGACGGCCTCCCGGTGCGGCGGCAGGCCGCGCAGGTCCTCCTCTCCCGGGAGCAGGACGGGGCCCCTGCCGGCGCGGTCACCGCCGGGGGAGGACGCTCCGGTGCCGCCCGTCCCGTTCGCCCCGCCCGTCCCCGCGGGGTCCGCGGCGCCCTCGCTCACGCTGCCGTCGGAGGAGCCATCGTCGTCGTCGGAGGAGCCCTCGTCGTTCTCGGCGTCCTCGGTGGCGGGCATCAACGCGAGCGTGCACAGCGGATTGCGGCGGTCCACGGTGCGCAGCGTGCGTTCCTTCGCGCGCAGCAGCAGCCCGTCCGCGTAGATCACCTTGTCGCTGCCCACGACGGCCGCCGCGACGATGGAGGGCGCGGCGGTGTCGGAGTCGGACAGCACTGTCGTCGTGGCGTCCGACGGGGGCTCCTGCGCTCCGTCGCCGCCCGCCCGCCGGTTGCCGCTCAGCCGTGCGGCCCGGTCCAGCAGGTCCGTCAGGTACTGGCCCAGGTTGCGGTTGAACATCCGGATGACGAGCCGCACCCGCGGGTTGAGGCGGCGGGCCCGCAGCGCGATGTAGATGTTCAGCTGGTCGTCGCCGGAGGTGAGTGCGAGTGCGCCGGCCCGCTCGATGCCCGCCCGTAACAGTGCGTCGTCGTCGGGGACCTTCGCCTCGACCGTCTCGACCGACAGCCCCGGCCTCTCGGTGAGCCCCGCGATCTGCGGGCCGTGACTCCCGCCGCGCAGCGAGGGCAGGACGACCGTCACATGCTGCCGGTAGACCGTGGCCAGTTCCCTGGTGACCCGCTGCGCGAGCGCGTTGTCACCGCAGACCACCATGTGTCCGCGCAGGCCTCGACCTAGGCTGCTGTCCATGGTCTCCAAGGACAGTTCCCCCCTGAACATCTGCGTCTTCTGCTCCGCTGCCGAACTCGCAGACGTGTACATGGAGTCGGCACGCGAGTTCGCCGAGCTTATCGGCAGCCGCGGACATTCTCTGGTGTGGGGCGGATCGGACGTCGGGCTGATGAAGGTCGTCGCGGACGGAGTCCACAGTCACGGAGGACGCCTCGTGGGCATCTCCGTGGAGTTCCTGCAGAGCTCGGCGCGTGCGGACGCGGACGAGATGGTCGTCGCCCCGACGCTGGCCGAACGGAAGGCTCAACTGCTGGAGCGCGCGGACGCGTTCGTCATCATGGTGGGCGGCACCGGGACCCTGGACGAGGCCACGGAGATCCTGGAGCTGAAGAAGCACGGGCTGCACGCCAAGCCCGTCGTGCTGCTCAACACGGCCGGCTACTACGACGGGCTGCGTCAGCAGCTCTCCCGCATGGAGGCCGAGGGCTTCCTTCCTCTGCCGCTGTCCGAACTGGTCGTCTTCGCCGACGACGGTGCGAGCGCGCTGCGCCTGCTGGAGGCGTGAACCGGCCGGCGCCGCCCCCCGGGAGACGCACCGGGCCGGTGGCCGTCACCGGCTGCCGCCTATCTGCGGTTGTACAGCCGCATCGTGAGCGTCCCGAACACCGCGATCAGCACCGCCCCGGCGCTGAGCGTCCATGCGATCTCCGCGCCGGGCCACGCGCCCTCCATCAACCCCCTTACGGCGGCGACGAGATGCGTGACCGGGTTGACCTCCACGAACGCCTGGAGCCACCCCGGCATGGTCCTCGGGTCGACGAGGATGTTGCTGAGGAAGGTGAGCGGGAAGAGCACCATCATGCTGACGCCCATCACCGACTTCTCCGTGCGCAGCAGCAGCCCGAACATCGTCCACAGCCACGAGAAGGCGAACGAGAAGGCCACCAGCAGCGCGATCCCTGCCAGAACCCCCGCCACGCCGCCCGCGGGACGGAAACCCATCACCAGCCCGACGCCGAGGATCACCACGGACGCCGCCGTGTAGCGGAAGGCGTCGCCGAGGAGGTAGCCGACCATCGGTGCGGGCCGCCAGATCGGCAGCGTACGGAAGCGGTCGAACACCCCTTTCTCGATGTCGGTGTTGACCGACACACCCGTGTACATCGTGGTCATCACGACGCTCATCACCATGATCCCCGGCAGCAGGAACTGCAGGTACTCGCCTGTGGAACCCGCCAGCGCACCGCCGAAGAGGTAGGTGAACATCAGCGTCATCATGATCGGGAAGGCGGTGACGTCGAAGAGCTGCTCCGGCACGTGCTTGATCTTCAGCATCGCGCGCCAGCCGAACGTCATGCACACGGACAGGGCGCCCGGCCGCGGCGGCCGGGGCCCGGCGACCAGCGCGGCCGGCAGCGAGGCGGCCGGCGCCGGGGCGGAGCGGGGAGAGGGCGTACGGGGCTGGGTGGGCGCGGTGCTCATGGTCTCGTCTCCTGGGCCGGTGCCGCCGCCGCGGCGTGCTGGGGTTCGTGTGCGGGATGGTCGGTGAGGGCGAGGAAGACCTCGTCCAGGCTGGGCTGGCCCAGAGAGAAGTGGTCGACGGTGATTCCGGAGCGGGTGAGCTGTGCCAGTGCCTGCGCCGCCTGTTCGGCCGCACCGGCCTCGGTGCCGTCCCCGGGCACGCGTGCCGTCAGCGCCACGGGGTCGCTCTCCAGCTGCACCTGAGCGGTCAGCGTCCGGGAGAGCAGGTCGTGCGCCTCGCGGCGCTGTCCGGCGTCGCGCAGCCGCAGATGCACCGAGCCCGCACCGACGGACGACTTCAACTGCCCGGGTGTGCCCTCGGCGATGACCCTTCCGTGGTCGATCACCGCGATGCGGTCCGCGAGCCGGTCGGCCTCGTCCAGGTACTGCGTGGTCAGCAGAACCGTCGTGCCCTGCGCGACGACCGCCCGCACGATGTCCCACACCTGGTTGCGGCTCCTCGGATCCAGGCCGGTGGTCGGCTCGTCGAGGAAGAGCAGATCGGGCGTGCTCAGGATGCTCGCCGCGATGTCGATGCGCCGGCGCATGCCGCCCGAGTACTGCTTGACCTGGCGCTTTGCCGCGTCGGTGAGGGCGAAGGCGTCCAGCAGCCGGGCGGCGCGGGTGCGCGCGGCGGTCCTGGAGTGACCGAGGAGCCGGGCCAGCAGCACCAGGTTCTCCGTGCCCGTCAGATCCTCGTCGACGGAGGCGTACTGCCCGGTGAGGCTGACCCTGGCCCGTACCGCGGCGGGCTCCCGCAGCACGTCGTGCCCGAACACCCGCGCCTGCCCGCCGTCCGGACGCAGCAGCGTGGCCAGCATCTTCACGACGGTGGTCTTGCCCGCGCCGTTCGGGCCCAGCACGCCGTAGACGGAACCGGCCGGGACGCGCAGGTCGATGCCGTCCACGGCACGGTTCTCACCGAAGACCTTCACCAGGCCCGACGTCTCGACCGCCGGTACGTCCGCGTCTGCCGTGTCGGTCGGCATCGCTGCCCTCCCTTGTCCGCGTCATTCCCGGACGCCCGCACACGCGTACCGCCCGGCTCACAGCGATCAGACCCCGACCGCGCCGGAAACTCATCGGTGAGCGGCCGGTCCACGGGCCGCCGCGGCGCTGGGGGACGATGGGGTCATGGCAACGCATCTGATCACCGGTGCCGGCTCGGGCATCGGCGCCGCCGTCACGCGGCGGCTTCTGGACCGTGGCGACGAACTGTGGCTGCTGGCGCGCGACGCCGGACGCGCCAAGGAGCTGAGGGAGCGGTTCGCGGGCGCGCGTACGGTCGTCGGCGACCTCGCCGAGCCCGAACGCCTCTCATGGGCCCTCGCCCAGCAGGACCTGCCGGGGGAGCTGGACTCCCTCCAGCACGTCGCGGGCGTCGTCGAGCTGGGCGGCGTGGGCGAACTGAGCGCCAAGGTCTGGAACCACACCCTCGCCGCGAACCTCGTCGCCCCCGTGGAGCTGACGCGCCTGCTGCTGCCGCAACTGCGCCTGGCCCGCGGGCACGTCCTGTTCGTCAACTCGGGTGCGGGCCTGCGCGCCAACCCGCAGTGGTCCGCGTACGCGGCGAGCAAGCACGGGCTGAAGGCACTCGCCGACGCCCTGCGCGCGGAGGAGAGCGGCAACGGGCTGCGCGTGACGTCGGTCTACCCCGGGCGCACGGCCACGCCCATGCAGGAGAAGGTGCACCGCCAGGAGGGCAAGGAGTACGACCCGGACCGGTGGATCCCCCCGGAGGCCGTCGCGACCGCGCTGATCACCGCGCTGGACATGCCGCGCGGCGCCGAGGTCACCGATCTGACCGTGCGGCCGGGCGGATGAGCACGGGCAGCGAGGTGTGGGGCGGCGCCGCGGCCACCGGCATCGGCTCGATGCCGGGTGAGGACGCGCGGGAGGCGGCCCGCACGGTCACGGGAACGCTGGAGGCCTTCCCCTTCCTCCCGGAGCTGCCCGCACGCGGGCCCGGCGCGGACATGACCGGTCGCACCGTGGGCCTGCTGGCGGAGCTGTACGCGCATCTCGAGCCCAGCGGATGGCGGATCAGCGACCGGCCCGGCCGTGACACCCGGCGGGCGCGGTCCTGGATGAGCGAAGACCTGGACGCGCTGGAGGAGTTCACGCAGGGGGACGGCACCGCGCGGCGCGCACTGAAGGTCTCCGCCGTCGGCCCGTGGACGCTGGCCGCCACCCTGGAACGGCGCAACGGCGAGGCGGTGCTGGGTGACGCGGGCGCGTGCCGCGATGTGACGGCCTCCCTCCTCGAGGGGCTGCGGGCGCATCTCGCGGACGTACGGCGCAGGGTGCCCGGTTCGCGGCCCGTGCTTCAGCTGGACGAGCCGATGCTGACGGCCGTGCTGCTGGGCCGCGTCGCAACCGCGAGCGGATACCGCGCCCATGCCGCCGTCGACCGTGCCGTGGCGGAGGGTGCGCTGCGGGAGATCACCGCGGCGTGCGGGGCGGAGGAGGTGCCCGTCGTCGTGCACTCGTGTGCGCCACGGCCTCCGTTCGCGCTGCTGCGCCGTGCCGGCGTCCGCGGTGTCTCCTTCGACGCGAGTCTGATCACCGAGCGTGAGGACGACGCGATCGGTGAAGCCGTCGAGGGCGGCACTGTGCTGTTCGCCGGCGTCGTCCCGGGAAGCGGGCCGCCCGAGGGTGGACTGTCGGACCCTGCCGGTAGCGTCAGTGGTGTCAGGTCGCTGTGGCGCAGGCTCGGGCTGTCCCCGGCCCTCCTCACGGAGTCGGTCGTGGTCACCCCGGCGTGCGGGATGGCGGGAGCCTCGCCCGTGTACGCGCGGCAGGCTCTCGCGCACTGCGTCCGGGCGGCGAGATCCCTCGCTGACGACCCTGAGTGACGGGAGGACGAGACGGTGGCCGGCAACGAGCAAGCCCCAGCGCCCGCGGACGTGCGGGAGAGGCACCAGCGGCTGGCGGAGCAGATCGAGGAGCACCGCTTCCGCTACTACGTGAAGGCCGCGCCCGTCGTCAGCGACGCCGAGTTCGACAGGCTGCTGCGCGAACTGGAGGCGGTGGAGGCGGACCACCCGGAGCTGGTGACGCCGGATTCGCCGACGCAGAAGGTCGCGGGCCAGTACGAGACGGAGTTCACGGAGGTCGCGCACCGCGAGAGGATGCTGTCCCTGGACAACGCCTTCGACGACGCGGAGCTCGACGAATGGGCCGAGCGCCTCTCGCGTGAACTGGAAGGCGTGGAGCACCACTTCCTGTGCGAGCTGAAGATCGACGGCCTGGCGGTCAATCTGACCTACGAGCACGGGAGGCTGACCCGCGCGGCCACCCGCGGCGACGGGCGCACGGGCGAGGACATCACGCCCAACGTCCGCACGATCGCCGACATCCCTGAGCGGCTCAGCGGCGAGAACGTCCCCGGACTGGTCGAAGTCCGCGGGGAGGTCTTCTTCCCGATGGAGCGATTCGAGGAGCTCAACGCCCGCTTGGTGGCGGCGGGTGACAAGCCGTTCGCCAACCCGCGCAACGCGGCGGCCGGTTCGCTCCGGCAGAAGGACCCGAAGATCACGGCGACGCGTCCGCTGCGCATGGTGGTGCACGGTGTCGGTGCCCGCGACGGCTTCGACGTGGACAAGCTCAGCGGTGCGTACGACCTGCTGCGGGGGTGGGGCCTGCCCACGTCGGACCACACGAAGGTGGTGAGGGGGCTCGACGGTGTCCGCGAGTTCATCGCCTACTACGGCGAGCACCGTCACTCGGTGGCGCACGAGATCGACGGAGTCGTGGTCAAGCTCGACGAGGTCCGGCTCCAGGGGCGCCTGGGCTCCACCTCGCGTGCGCCGCGCTGGGCGATCGCGTGGAAGTACGCCCCTGAGGAGGTGAACACGAAGCTGGTCGACATCCGTGTCGGCGTCGGCCGCACCGGCCGGGTGACGCCGTACGCGGTGGTGGAGCCCGTGACGGTCGCGGGCTCCGAGGTCGAGTTCGCCACCCTGCACAACCAGGAGGTCGTCCGGTCCAAGGGCGTGCTCATCGGGGACACCGTGGTGCTGCGCAAGGCCGGCGACGTGATCCCGGAGATCCTGGGGCCGGTCGCCGATCTGCGGGACGGCAGCGAGCGCGAGTTCGAGATGCCCACGCACTGCCCGGACTGCGGGACGGCGCTGCGCCCCATGAAGGAGGGCGACATCGATCTGCGGTGCCCCAACGCCCGTTCCTGCCCTGCGCAGTTGAGAGAGCGCCTCTTCTACCTGGCGGGCCGCAAGTCCCTCGACATCGAGCACTTCGGCTACGTGGTGGCGTCGGCGCTCACACAGCCCCTGGAGCCTGCCGATCCGCCGCTGAAGGACGAGGGCGGCCTGTTCGACCTGGAGGTCGAGGATCTGCTGCCCATCAAGTCCTACGTCCTGGACCCGGACAGCGGCCTGCCCAAGCGCGATCCGGAGACCGGCGAGGAGAAGGTCGTCACCCTCTTCGCCAACCAGAAGGGCGAGCCGCGCAAGAACACGCTGGCGATGCTGGAGAACATTCAGGCCGCCAAGGAGCGCCCGCTGCCCCGGATCATCACCGGGCTCTCGATCCGTCATGTGGGGCCGGTGGCCGCCGAGGCGCTGGCCCGCGAGTTCCGTTCCCTGGAGCGGATCGCCGAGGCCGGCGAGGAGGAACTGGCGGCCACGGAGGGCGTCGGGCCGACCATCGCTGCCTCGCTGAAGGCCTGGTTCGCGGAGGACTGGCACCGCGAGATCGTCGAACGGTGGCGTGCCGCGGGTGTGCGGATGGAGGAGGAGGGCTCGGCGGAGTCGGGGCCGCGGCCACTGGAAGGGATCACCGTCGTCGTCACCGGGACGCTGGCGACACTCACCCGGGACGGCGCGAAGGAGGCCCTCCAGGAACGGGGCGCGAAAGTGACCGGATCCGTTTCGAAGAAGACCGGGTTCGTGGTCGTCGGGGAAAGCCCTGGGTCCAAATACGACAAGGCCGTCCAGTTGAAGGTGCCTATTTTGGACGATGACGGTCTCGCCGTTCTTCTGGAGCAAGGCCCGGACGCCGCACGCGAAGTGGCCGAAAAGCATCCCGAATAGGGCACTGAGGGCCCGCCAACTCGTCCCACTTTTAACATTGTTGAGTGGCCGTCACAGGTGTCCCGTGCGTTTGCGCCCGGGTATGCACTCAGAAGCCGCACTGTTATCGGCTGTTGTGCGCGAAAGGGGCTGGATCAGCCGGGTCGCGCACAGCCAACCCGGAACGATCGCTGCCCTGGAAGCGGTGTGCGGCCTACTGTTGATGTGTGTGCCTGGTTTGGGGAAGCAGGCACGGACGGCCGGCGGAGGGACGGGCATGCAGGAATTTCCTGGGGGCCACGGCCCCCCGTACTCCAGCCTGCCCGACGACACGAGCGGCAGTACGGGGTCCACGGGCGGAGCGGAGGACGTTCCGTGGGTGCAACGCATCGCAGCGCTGCGGGTGCCCGGCCTGCCCTTACTCGTGGTCGTCGGGGCGGGCCTGGCTCTCGGCACGGGCATCTTCCGGGTCGCGACGGACGGCAGGGCCCTTTTCCCGGACGCGGTGACGGGCTGGTCCCTGGCGGTCCTCACGGCCCTGATCGTCGGTCACCTCGTCGCGCTGGGCCGTGACCGCTGGTGGAGCGGCACCGGTTCGGGCGCCGCGCTGACGCTGGCGATCCTGCTGCTGTACGGCTGGGCGCCGGCCGTACTGGTGAGCCTCGCCGTCGTGGTTCTGGTGGGCGCGGTGCGCCGCCACTGGCGGCAGGCGGTGGTGCAGGGCGCCGTCGACATCCTGGGCATCGGAGCCGCGGCGCTGTCGCTGGCCGCCGCGGGCGTGCACCCGTCCGTCGGGAATCCGTGGAGTCCGGACGACTGGGGCTACTTCGCGGTGCCCGAGGTCGTCATGGCCGCCTTCGCCTACCTCGTCATCACACGCACCCTGCTCTGGTTCTCGCAGGCCCCGCGCAAGACAGGCCTGCCCACCGCGCTGCGCAGGGCGCTGCAGCGTCAGGGACTCGTCGCGGTCGCCCTGCTGGGCATATCCCCGCTGATAGCGGTGGTCGCCGCGTACCGGCCCGTGCTGCTGCCGCTGTTCGCGGTGCCGCTCATCGCGCTGGACTCGACGCTGTGGATCGCCCGCGTCCGCGCGGAGGAGGCGCTGCGCGACCCGCTCACCGGTCTGCCCAACCGCCAGTGGCTGCTGGAGCGCACCTGGTCCGCCCTGGACGAGGCGGACCGCACGGAAGCCCGTTCCGCCCTGGTCCTCATCGACCTGGACCGCTTCCGCTCCGTCAACGACACACTCGGGCATCTCGCAGGCGACAGACTGCTGTTGAAGATCGCCGAACGGCTGCGGGCCGAACTTCCGCGCGGCGCCGAGGCCGCCCGGCTGGGCGGCGACGAGTTCGCCGTCCTGCTGCCGCTGGCCGACTCCACGACCAGCGCCATGCGCGCCGCCCGCACCCTCGTCTCCGCGCTGGGCTCGCCGCTCGACCTCGACGGGCTGACGCTCGTCCTCGAGGCCAGCGCGGGAGTGGCGGTCTTCCCGGAGCACGCACGCGAGGCCGAAGGGCTGCTGCGGCGCGCGGACGTGGCGATGTACGAGGCCAAGCGGGACCGCACGGGCGTCGAGGTCTACGAGGCGACGCGCGACAGCAACACCCCCGACAGGCTGGGCCTGCTCGCCGACCTGCGACGGGCGCTCGACGCGGGGGAGGTCGCGCTGCACTACCAGCCGAAGGTCGGCTTCGACGGTGTCGTCTCCGGCCTGGAGGCGCTGGTGCGGTGGGTCCACCCCGAGCGTGGACGCGTTCCCCCGGACGAGTTCATCGCCATCGCCGAGACGTCGGGGCTCATGCCGCGGCTCACCGAGTACGTGCTGGAGACCGCGCTCGCCCAGGTCTCCCGCTGGCGCTCCGACGGGCTCACGGTTCCCGTCGCCGTGAACGTCTCGCCCCGCGACGTCCACGCGCCCGGCTTCGCCGGCGCCGTCGCCGGACGACTCGCGCGGCACGGAGTCCCCGCCGGCGCGCTCCAGTTGGAGATCACGGAACACGTCCTGCTGGAGGATCCGCACCGCGCCGCCGACACCCTCGCGGCGCTGGCAGGTCACGGAGTGAAGATGTCGCTGGACGACTTCGGCACCGGCTACTCCTCGCTCGTGCACCTGCGCAGGCTGCCGGTGAGCGAACTCAAGATCGACCGGTCCTTCGTCGCACGGCTCGCGGTCGACGCGGAGGACGCCGAGATCGTGCGCTGCACCGTCGATCTGGCGCATTCGCTGGGCCTGTTGGTCGTCGCCGAGGGCGTGGAGGACGACGAGACCTGGGAGCGGCTGCGGGATCTGGGATGCGACGCGGTGCAGGGCTGGCTGGTGGCCGCAGCCATGCCGCCCGACGAGACGACGGCGTGGCTGCGGGCGCGCGAGGGGGTCCCGCACTCCTTGGAGAGCGCCCGTCCGCAACCGCAGTTGGAGTGCGGCCCGTCGGCGTCGGCCACGAGCTCGATCCGTCCGCACACCGGCTCCACGGGGAGCGGGCCCCGTTCCTCGGGGCCGCCCTCGAAGCCGAACGGGTCCCATGACGCGAACCGCCCCACGGGCTGGCAGCCGGTCCAGTAACGGCCTGCCGGCCGCAGCAAGTCCCGATCCGCTTCCGGTGGGTTCGTGGTGCGGTGGCGGGCGCCTTCGGCTGCCTGTGCCGAGGGCGTGTTCGGTGGGTTCGTGGTGCGGGGGACGGGCGGCTGACGCGTGTGCCGGGGCGCGTTCGCTGTGTTCCTGGTGCCGGGGGCGGGCCGCTCCGGCGTACATGTCCGGACGGCATGATTTACGGCCGCCCACGCACGGAGACTTGCTGATCTCTGCGACGGCCACAAATCACGCTTGGGTGTCCGGACACGCACGCCTCCACGTCCCACCCCCTCCCGCCTGTCCAGCGGCTGTCCCGCAGTGGCCCAGACGACGTCACCTTTACGTTTCCGATCAGGGAGACCTGCGGTTCGTCTCACGTCAACCGCCCCTGGCCGTAGTCCTGTTGAGCTTCCGGGTGGCACGACCGCAGGGGGCGGCGTGCACCCAGGCCAGTCGCGGTGGGCGCCCGCGACCGAGCGGCCGCTGGTCCCGTACGGAGAGAAACGGGTGCCAATCGCGGCCACCTGGGGAAAGCGCGAACGGACGGAAGGGGGCGGGACGCGGAGGGGGTGGTTCCGGGAGACTCAAGCGTGATTTGTGGCCGCCGCAGAGCTCACCAAGTCTCTTTGCGTGGGCGGCCGTAAATCATGCCCTCCCGGAGCCGCCGCCGGAGCGGCACGGCCCCGTCACCGACCACACACCGCAGGCGCCCCGCACCCCGCGCCCCCGCACCCCGCAAGGGGAACGCACGCCCCCGCCACCCGCCACGCGCGGAGGCGTACCCACCACGCACCATCTGCGCACCCGTCTGCCCGCCACCGCCCGCACCCGGCCCGCACCCCGCCCGGAGACCGGGCCCGGCGCAGCCGCCGTCGCGGGAGCCATAGGATTGGGAGCGGAAGATCCGACACTCACCCAGAGGACCGCTGCATGCCTGGCATCTCGCGCGAGGAGGTCGCCCACCTCGCCCGGCTGGCGCGCCTGGAGCTGAAGGACGAAGAGCTGGATCACTTCGCCGGTCAGCTAGACGACATCATCGGTGCTGTCGCCACCGTTTCCGACGTCGCCAACGAGGACGTACCGCCGACCTCTCACCCGCTGCCGCTCACCAATGTGATGCGCCCGGACCACGTGCGTCCGGGTCTGACTCCCGAGCAGGCGCTCTCGGGAGCCCCCGCGCAGGAGCAGCAGCGCTTCAAGGTGCCGCAGATCCTGGGGGAGGACTGAGCGATGGCCGATCTGACGAGACTGACCGCGGCGGAGACCGCGGAGCGGATCGCGAGCGGCGAGGTCACCGCCGTCGAGGTCGCCGAGGCGCATCTGGCGCGCATCGACGCGGTGGACGAGAAGGTGCACGCGTTCCTGCACGTCGACCGTGAGGGCGCCCTCGCCAAGGCCCGCGAGGTCGACGAGAAGCGTGCGCGCGGTGAGCGGCTCGGTCCGCTGGCCGGCGTGCCGATCGCTGTGAAGGACCTCTTCACCACGGCGGGCGTGCCCACGACGGTGGGTTCGAAGATCCTCGAGGGCTGGGTTCCGCAGTACGACGCGACCGTCGTGCGGAAGCTGAAGGAGGCGGACGTCGTCATCCTCGGCAAGACCAACATGGACGAGTTCGCCATGGGGTCCTCGACCGAGAACAGCGCCTACGGGCCGACGGGCAACCCGTGGGACCTCACGCGCATCCCCGGCGGCTCCGGCGGCGGCTCCTCCGCGGCGCTCACCGCGTACGAGGCGCCGTTGGCGATCGGCACCGACACCGGCGGTTCCATCCGCCAGCCCGCCGCCGTCACCGGCACCGTGGGCGTGAAGCCGACCTACGGCGGGGTCTCCCGCTACGGCATGGTCGCCTTCTCCTCCTCCCTCGACCAGGGAGGGCCCTGTGCCCGCAACGTGCTGGACGCGGCTCTGCTGCACTCCGTCATCGCGGGCCACGACGAGCTGGACTCGACTTCGATCGACCAGCCCGTGCCGGACGTCGTCACGGCCGCCCGCAACGGCGACGTGGCGGGTCTGCGCGTCGGCGTCGTCAAGGAGTTCCGGGGCGAGGGCTATCAGGCGGGAGTGCTCCAGCGCGTCGACGAGACCGTGGAGTTGTTGCGCGAACTGGGCGCCGAGATCGTCGAGGTCTCGTGCCCGTCCTTCACGAAGGCGCTGGCCGCGTACTACCTGATCGCTCCGTCGGAGTGTTCCTCCAACCTGGCCCGCTTCGACGCGATGCGCTACGGCCTGCGCGTGGGCGACGACGGGACGCGCTCAGCGGAGGAGGTCACCGCGCTGACCCGTGCGGCGGGCTTCGGGGACGAGGTCAAGCGCCGCGTCATGCTCGGTACGTACGCGCTCAGCTCCGGCTACTACGACGCGTACTACGGCTCGGCGCAGAAGGTCCGCACGCTCATCAAGCGTGACTTCGAGCGTGCCTTCGGCGAGGTGGACGTGCTTGTCTCGCCCACCACGCCGACCACGGCCTTCCCGATCGGCGAGCGCGCCGACGACCCGATGGCCATGTATCTGGCCGACCTGTGCACCATCCCGTCCAACCTGGCCGGGAACGCCGCCATGTCCGTACCGTGCGGTCTGGCCCCGGAGGACGGCCTTCCGGTGGGGCTCCAGATCATCGCCCCGGCCATGGCCGATGACCGTCTCTATCGTGTCGGTGCGGCTCTGGAAGAAGCTCACCAGGCACGTTGGGGGCACCCGCTGCTTGAGGAGGCACCGTCGCTGTGAGTGGAAAGCTGCAGAAGGCCAAGGGGTTCAAGAAGTCCCGCACCGGGATGTACGTGTCCATCGCGGCATCCCTCTTCAGCGTGGTCGGCACGGTCAAGCGCGGCAGGGAGGCCCGGCGCGAGGGCGACACGCTCCAGCTGGTCGACGTCGCCGTCTCGGCCGCGGGGATCGTCACCGGTGTGGCGCTGCTCGTACGGGAGCTGCGACGGCTCGACATCGACGATGTCCTCTGGGACGACTGAGAGGCGAAATCCGTGACCGTCACTGAACTGGTGCCGTACGAGGACGCGTTGGCCACCTACGACCCCGTCATGGGGCTCGAGGTCCACGTCGAGCTCGGCACCGCGACGAAGATGTTCTGCGGCTGTTCGACGACCCTCGGCGCCGACGCCAACAGCCAGACGTGCCCGACCTGTCTGGGGCTGCCCGGCGCGCTTCCGGTCGTCAACGCCAAGGGCGTCGAGTCCGCTGTGCGCATCGGTCTCGCGCTGAACTGCGAGATCGCGGAGTGGTGCCGCTTCGCGCGGAAGAACTACTTCTACCCGGACATGCCGAAGAACTTCCAGACCTCCCAGTACGACGAGCCGATCGCCTTCAACGGCTACCTCGACGTGCAGTTGGAGGACGGCGAGGTCTTCCGGGTCGAGATCGAGCGCGCGCACATGGAGGAGGACACCGGCAAGTCGACGCACATCGGCGGCGCCACGGGCCGCATCCACGGCGCCTCGCACTCGCTGCTCGACTACAACCGCGCCGGCATCCCGCTCATCGAGATCGTCACCAAGCCGATCGAGGGCGCGGGGGAGCGCGCGCCCGAGGTGGCGAAGGCGTACGTGGCCGAACTGCGGGAACTGATCAAGGCGTTGGGCGTCTCCGAGGCCCGCATGGAAATGGGGCAGATGCGCTGCGACGTCAACCTGTCGCTGCGTCCCAGGGGTGAGAGCGCGTTCGGTACGCGCAGCGAGACGAAGAACGTCAACTCGCTGCGCAGTGTGGAGCGTGCGGCCCGCTTCGAGATCCAGCGGCACGCCGCGGTGCTGGACGCGGGCGAGAAGATCGTCCAGGAGACCCGGCACTTCCACGAGGACAACGGCAGCACCACCTCCGGCCGCGTCAAGGAGGAGGCGGAGGACTACCGCTACTTCCCCGAGCCGGACCTCGTCCCCGTCGCTCCGTCGCGCGAGTGGGTCGAGGAGCTGCGGGCAGGCCTGCCGGAACTGCCGCGCCTGCGCCGCAACAGGCTGCGGGAGGAATGGGGCATCTCGCAGCACGAGATGCAGTCCGCCCTCAACGCTGGTGCGGTCGGCCTGATCGTGGCGACCGTCGACGCGGGCGCGCCCGCCGACCAGGCCCGCAAGTGGTGGATGGGCCAACTCGCCCGCCGCGCCAACGAGTCGGGTACCGATCTGGCGGACCTGCCCATCGGTCCGGAGGACGTCGCCCGGGTGTGTGCGCTCGTCGAGGAGGGCTCGCTCAACGACAAGCTCGCGCGGCAGGCCATCGAGGGCGTGCTGGACGGCGAGGGCACGCCGGACGAGGTCGTGGAGAAGCGCGGGCTGAAGGTGGTCTCCGACGAGGGCGCGCTCGGCGCCGCCGTGGACGAGGCCATCGCGGGCAACGCCGCCATCGCGGAGAAGATCCGCGGCGGCAAGGTGCAGGCGGCCGGCGCGCTCGTCGGCGCGGTCATGAAGGCCACGCGCGGGCAGGCGGACGCGGCGCGCGTGCGCGAGCTGATCCTGGAGAAGCTCGGCGTCGAGGGCTGAGTCCGGGGCTCTGTGTCGAGGAGCCGGACGCACAGGGAAGGGGCAGTCCGCACGGGCCGCCCCTTTCGTGCGGGCCCCTATGCGGGCGGCCCCTGTGTGGTGGCCCCCTTCCCGGCGGCTCCCGCGGGCGGCCCCCGGCCCCTGCCCGCCCTCGTGGCTTTGCACCGGCACACATCTCGTCGGGGACCGACGTACGGGACGACCTGCTGCTGAGCGAGGTCGGCACCGCATATGTGGCCATCAACACAAAGGTGGCAAAGGATCTTCGTGCGGTGTCACTCTGCCAGAGCGGAACATCACGACCGCATCACGATGTTCCCCCTCGCCTAACGGCTGGGGGGACCCCCACCCCTCGGCCTGGCGGCCTGGGGGGATCCCACAACCCGCTCCCCGCCGGACCCGTGCGGAACGACGTACCACCCGGGCCGGGGGATCCGTACACGCCCCATGCCCCTGGAAGAGGTCGACGCGTACATGACGGCTCTCGCTCGGTGGTGTCTGCGCCGCCGTCTGTCCGTGATCCTTCTCTGGTGTGCCGTCCTGCTGGGCGTGGGCACCTCGGCCGTCCTCACCGGTTCGGCCTTCTCCAACAAGTACGACGTGCCGGGCACCGAGTCCGGGCGGGCCAACACGCTGATCAGCGAGAGCTTCCCGGACCGCCGGGGCGACGGCGACACCATCGTCTGGCACACGGGCAAGGGAACCGACGCCGCCACCGACAAGGTCCGCGACACCCAGGTCGAGAAGACCATGGACCGGACCCTCGACGACGTCGCGGCCCTGCCCGGAGTCGCCTCGGTCCAGAGCCCCTACGGCCCCGCCGGCGGCGGCGAGCGCGGCGAGCAACAGGACCGCATCAGCCGTGACGGCCGCACCGCATACGCGACGGTGAAGTTCGACGCTCCCCTGGAGAAGCTCGACAAGAAGGACGTGCAGCGCGTCGTCGACACGGCGCAGCGCGCCGGCGACGACGTGCCCGGCATGGACGTCGAGCTCGGCGGCCCAGGCGTCGCGCTGACCGAGAAGCAGGAAGGCCACATCAGCGAGGCCGTCGGCATCGCCGTGGCGGCCGTCGTGCTGCTGCTGGCCTTCGGCTCCCTCGCGGCGATGCTGCTGCCCCTGGTGACGGCGCTCGTCAGCGTCGGCACGGGGATCCTCGGCATCGGACTGCTGAGTCATGTGATGACGGTGGCCGACTTCGCGCCGATGCTCGGCACCCTCATCGGCCTCGGCGTCGGTATCGACTACGCCCTCTTCATCGTCACCAGACACCGCCGGGGCCTGAAGGAGGGCATGCCCGTCGCGGAGGCGGCGGAGCGTGCCGTCGCGTCGGCGGGACGGGCCGTGGTGTTCGCGGGCGTGACGGTCTGCATCGCCCTCCTGGGCATGCTCGTACTGAAGCTGAGCTTCCTGAACGGGGTCGCCATCGCCGCCTCGCTGACCGTGGTGCTGACGGTGCTCTCCTCGGTGACGCTCCTGCCCGCCCTGCTCGGCGTGATCGGCAAGCGCGCACTGAGCAGACGCGAACGGCGCAGGCTCGCCGAACACGGACCGGAGGAGCCGGCCGACCTGCACATGGCCGACGAGGACGAGAAGCCGGGGAAGGCCGGCGGCCGTGCCCGTGCCGGTGCGGCGGCGCGCTGGTCGGCCTTCGTCGCGCGCCGTCCGCGGCTGCTCGGCGGCATCGCCGCGGTGCTGATGGTGGGGCTGGCGGTGCCGGTCGGCGGGCTTCAGCTGGGCACCTCCGACCAGGGCAGCAACCCGAGTACGACGACGACCCGGCAGGCCTACGACCTGATGTCCGACGGGTTCGGGGCCGGCACGAACGGTCCGCTCACGCTGGTCGGCGAGATCGACGACGCCAAGGCGAAGCTCGACTTCGAGAAGCTGCCCGGCGAGCTGCGCGACGTCGAAGGCGTCGCCCACGTCTCCGGGGCGGAGCTGAACGGCAGCGGCAGCACCGGCGTGATCACCGTCGTCCCGGACGGCGCGCCGCAGTCCGAGAGCACCTCGCAGCTCGTGGAGGACCTGCGCGAGGACGTGCTGCCCCAGGCGGCCGACTCCAGCTCCCTGGACGTGAAGGTCGGCGGAATCACGGCGGCGCACGACGACTTCGCCTCCGTGATACTCGGCAAGCTGCCGCTGTTCGTCGGTGTGGTGGTCTCCCTCGGCTGCGCGCTGCTGCTGCTCGCCTTCCGCAGCATCGGTATCCCGCTGAAGGCCGCGCTGATGAACGTGATGGCGGTGGCAGCGGCCTGCGGCGTCGTCGTCGCAGTCTTCCAGTGGGGCTGGGGCAGCGGCCTGATGGGCCTGGGCGGCTCCGGCCCGATCGAACCGTTCCTGCCGGTGATCATGGTGTCGGTGCTCTTCGGGCTGTCGATGGACTACCAGGTCTTCCTCGTCAGCCGCATGTACGAGGAGTGGCGTCTGACCGGCGACAACCGCAGATCCGTACGCGTGGGGCTGGCCGAGACGGGACGGGTGATCAACTCGGCCGCCGTCATCATGATCGCGGTCTTCGGCGCGTTCGTGCTCAGCGGCGACAGGATCATCGCGATGTTCGGCATCGGTCTCGCGGCCGCCGTGGCGCTGGACGCGTTCGTGCTGCGTACGTTGCTGGTCCCGGCCCTGATGCACATGCTGGGCGGCGCCAACTGGTGGCTGCCGCGCTGGATGGACCGGTTGCTGCCGCGCCTCAGCATCGAACCGGAAGCCGTCCCCGAACCCTCTCCCGAAGCGCTGCCGGAACCCGTCGCCGCCGCGGCCGCCGGGGCGGTCCCCGCGCCGCGTCCCGAACTCTCATCGGACTCTCAGAAACGGCCCCTACGGTGACGCCCCATGGCTACCGAGACGACCAAGACCGACAAGACCGAAGAGACCGCCGCCACGCCGGCGGAGACCGGTACCGGCAACACCGACGACAAGGCCACCGGCAAGGCGGAAGAGACCGCCGCCGGTACCGCTGACACCCGCACCGAGATCCTCCAGGACGACGCCTCCCCCGACGAGATCCACGTCGAGGAGGAGACCGTCGTCGCGACCGACGTGCGCCGCAGCGGGCCGGGTGCCGGCGCCGGCGCCGTCGTGAGCGCCGCGCTGGGCCTCGTGTCCCTCACGGGCACCTCTCTCAGCGAGATGCTGCGCGATCGCAAACAGCTCATCGGGCAGATCGAGAGCAGCGCCCAGGCCCCGCAGGGCGGAGGCGGCGGAGCCGACCAGATCAACGCGCTCTACGGCGCGCCCTGGCATGCGACCGCCCTCCTGAACGGGATCTTCGCGCTGCTCGCCGTGCTCGTGGGCGGTGTGCTGTTCGCGCTCGTCGCCAAGCGGGCCGAGACGGCCTCCTGGGTCAAGGCGGTCGCGCTGGGCGGAGTCATCCTCGGCGTGATCGGCCTCGCCGTGGCCGGCGGCATGTACCTCGACCTGTTCGCCCCGGCTCCCGAGATGCCGAGCGCGCCCGCCGGGCCGCCCGCGCAGTGACCGCCGTTCACATCTGAAGCGACCACCGGCCGAGCCGCCCGCCCACGGGTCCGAGGACCCGAGGGCGGGCGGCTCAGCCGTGCCGGAAGCCCGCCTAAGACCCCCCGGCCGCACGGCTAAGGCCCCGTGGACCCGTAAGACCGGGCAGGTGCCCGATGCGGCGAGCCCACCTGGGAGACGAGTGTGGAGACAGCGAAAAGCAGACCGTCCACACGACACCGGGAGAGTCAGAGATGCACTACTACGGCCACGAGGCAGGGCTCCTGCGCATAGCCGAAATGCGGCAGAAGGCCGCGGCTGAGCGCCGCGCCCTTGAGGCCGACGGAGGCGGCCACCAGCACCGGGAGGAGGCCGCGCGCCACGCGAGGCGGGCACGCCGCTTCTGGCTCCGGTCCGCGTGAAGGAGGCACCGGCGCCGCTGCGGCCCGTCCTGAGAGGGCCGGCGCCGGGCGGGAAACCGGCTGCCGCAATGTCGGTGGCAGGTGCCATGCTGGGCGACGTGCCCAGCCAGACCACCATCAGTCCGGTATTCGTCGGCCGCGCCGACGAACTGACGCTGCTCAAGGATGCGCTCGCCCGCGCCGGCGCGGGCGAGCCGCAGGCACTGCTCCTGGGCGGTGAGGCAGGCGTCGGCAAGAGCCGCCTGCTGGAGGAATTCCTCCGGACCGCCCGCGCCGCCGGAGCCACCACGGCCGTCGGCGGCTGTCTCGAACTGGGCGCGGACGGGCTGCCGTTCGCGCCCTTCGCCACGGCCCTGCGCGGCCTGCACCGGAGCCTGGGCGAGGCGGATCTCGCCGCGGCCGTCGCCGGCCGGGAGGCCGAGCTGGCCCGCCTGCTGCCCGATCTGGCGCCCGCGCCCGGCAGCCCCGGAGCCGCGGCCGCCGAGGCGTACGACGAAGAGGACGGACGTGCCCGCCTCTTCGAGCTGACGGCACAGCTGCTGGAACGGCTGGCCACCGGCCGTACGGTCGTGATCGCCCTGGAGGACCTGCACTGGGCCGACCGCTCCACCCGCGAACTCCTCGGCTATCTCTACCGCTCCGTGCACACCTCACGGCTGGTCCTGCTCGCCACGTACCGCTCGGACGACATCCACCGCCGCCATCCGCTGCGGCCCTTCCTGGCCGAGCTCGACCGGCTGCGCAGCGTACGCCGCATCGAACTGCCCCGGCTGACACGCGCGGAGGTGCACGCGCAGATAGCGGCGATCCAGGGGGTCGCCGAACCCGAACCCGAGCAGGCCCGCGTCATCTTCGAACGCTCCGACGGCAACCCCTTCTTCGTCGAGGAGCTCACCGCCAACTGCGCCACGTGCGGCATCAGCGACACCCTGCGCGACCTGCTGCTGGTACGTGTCGAAGCGCTCCCGGAGCACGCCCAGCAGGTGCTGAGGGTCGCCGCCCAGGGCGGGTCCGCCGTGGGACACGCGCTGCTCGCCGCCGTCTGCGAACTGCCCGCGGCCGAACTGCTGGACGCGCTGCGCGTGGCCGTCGGCGCCAACGTGCTGCTGCCGACCGAGGACGGAGACGGCTACCGGTTCCGGCACGCCCTGCTGCGCGAGGCGGTCGGCGAGGACCTGCTGCCGGGGGAGGCCGCAGCACTCAACCGCCGCTATGCGAAGTCCCTGGAGGCCGACCCCTCGCTCGTACGGCCCGAGGAGTGCACGACGCGCCTGGCGCACTACTGGTACCACGGCCGGGACGCGGCGAAGGCGCTGCCCGCCGTGCTCGCCGCGGCCGTCGAGGCCCGGCGAAGACACGCCTTCGCCGAGCAGCACCAGCTGCTGGAGCGCGCCATCGAGCTGTGGCACGAGGTCCCGGGGGAGGTGCGGGAGCGGCTGCGCCCCATGGACGAGGCGGAGGTCTATCCCCGCCCCGCCGACTGTCCCGAGGAACCGGCCGCGGAGTCGCTGTCGTTCATGGAGCTGCTGGCCGAGGCCGTCGTGGCCGCCCGCACCGGCGGTGACGTCGAGCGCGCCCTCGCCCTGACCAAACGCGCCCTCGACCTGCTGGACCACGACGTGGATCCGCTGCGCGCCGCGTGGTTCTGGGTCAGCCGCGCCAAGACCGTCGAGGCCCTGGGCCGGGGTGACGGATGGGCCGAGATCGCCCGTGCCCAGGAACTCGTGCGCGGGCTGCCGCCGTCCGCCGTGCACGCGGACGTGCTGACCAGCGCCGCGAGCTGGGGCATGATGCACCGGCCCGGCCCGGAGGCCATGAGCACGGCGGTACGGGCCGTCGAGCTCGCCCGCGTCGTCGGGGCCACCACGATCGAGTGGCAGGGCCGCATCACCCTCGGCATCCTCATGGCCGACTCCGGCGATCTCGGCGCGGGCATCGACGAGATGAGCATCGCGCGTGAAGCGGCCCTCGCGGCGGGCGCTTTCGGCGTCGTCGGGCGGGCCGACATCAACATCGCCACGGAACTGGAGTCCGCGGGCCGCTCCCGGGAAGCGGTCGCCGCCGCGGTACGGGCGGCGGAGGGAGCGGCGACGCACGGACGCCCCGACATGTGCGGCTTCGCGCTGGGCAACCAGGCCGAGTCGCTGTACGCCTTGGGGGAGTGGGCCGACGCCGCCCGGATCACGGAGGAGGCGGCGGCAGCGGCGCGCTCGGCGGAGACCAAGGGCTTCGCCGCCCTGATGAAGGCCCATCTCCAGCTCGGTCACGGCGATCTGGAGGGCCTGAAGGCGACCGTGGAGGCGGCGCGCGAGGTGATGGGCAGCCATGCGGCCGCCGCGAACGCCGCCGTCCAGCTGCGCCACTTCGAGCTGGCGGTGGCTGCGGGCCGCGGTGACTTCGCCGCTGTACGCGCGGAGTTGAGGGCCGCGCTGGAAGCGGGCTTCCCGCCCGGTACGCACCGATACGCCTGGCCGCTGCTGCACGCCGCGGCGGTGCACGAGGCCGGCGTGCGCGGCCTGCCCGCCGCCGAGGAGGGGCGCGCGGCCGTGCTGGAGGAACTGCGCACCGCCGCGCGTCGCCTGCCGCATCCGGCGCCCGTCTGGGAGGCGCACGCGGCGCTTGTCTCGGCGGAGATCCGCCGGGCCGAGGGGTGTTCGGACCCCGGGGCCTGGCAGGCGGTCACAGAGGCCTTCGAGGCGATGGAGCGCCCGTACCACCTGGCCCTGGCGCGTCAGCGCTCGGCGGAAGCGCTGCTCGAGGACGGGGCGCAGAGCCGCGAGGCGCGCGAGCGTGCGAACGAACTGCTGGCGGCGGCGTACAAGGTCGCCCGGCGGCTCGGCGCCGAACCGCTCCGCACCGAGATCGAACAGCTCTCCGTACGGGCCCGGCTGCCTGCTGCCGCCGCGCCGTCATCGGGAGCGCGGCGTTCCCCGGCGCAGGCGGAGGAGCCCGCGGACACCTTCGGGCTGACGCAGCGTGAGCGGGACGTGCTCCGCCTCGTCGCCGCCGGGCGCAGCAACAGGCAGATAGCCGAGCAGCTGTTCATCTCGCCCAAGACGGCGAGCGTGCACGTCTCCAACATCCTGGCGAAGCTCGGGGTGGGCGGGCGCGGCGAGGCCGCGGCCATGGCTCACCGGCTGCGGCTGCTCACCGACGCGGACACGCGCCCGGCAGCGGGCTGAGCCCGCCGGGCCGGTGCCGCCGGGCGGTGAGGTGGGCGGTGCCCGGGTCAGAGAAGGTCGGGCGGTCCGTCGGCGCCGGAGTCCTCACCGTCGGAGTCCTCTTCGAGCTTCGGCCGCGCGGGCAGTATCGCGTGCTGGTCCTGGAGAGCGATCACGATCCTGCCGGAGCCGAGGTCGACCGGGCCGCAGCCCGGTTCGTGAGTTCCCTCGACGACGTAGGTGTGCTCCAGTCGTTGCTGCTCGTGCTGAGCGTGCTGCTGGCTCGGATGGAAGATGCTGCCCGCGATGTCCATCACCGGCTCCTGTCGCCGTCGTGGTCGGTCCGCGCGTCCGCCGTGTCCGTGGCCCGTTCCTCCCGAGGGCGGATCAGCACGCGTCCGGAGCTCAGGTCGATCGGGCCCTGCCCCGGATCGTTGCTGCCCTCTTCGACCCGTGTGTGCTCCAGCCGCCGGCGTTCGTCGTCCGTGTGCCTGCGGCCCGGGGAGAAGAGTTCCTCGATCAGGTTGAACATCGGCCCTCCGGGCCCTAGCTCACTTTCAGCTTCAGGATACGGTCGTCGCCCTTTTCCGGGCTTCCGCGTCCGTCCGTCTCGCTCGACATCAGCCACAGGCCGCCACTGCCGTCGGCGACGACGGTACGCAGCCGTCCGTACCTGCCCTCCAGGAACGCCTGCGGGTCGGCCGCCGGCGCCGTGCCCTTCAGCGGGATGCGCCACAGCCGTTCGCCGCGCAGGCCCGCCATCCACACGGAGCCCTTGACGATGGCGATGCCGCTGGGCGACGCGTCGGCCGTGCGCCACTGCTCGACCGGGTCGACGAAGCCGGACTTCCCCTCGCGTCCCTCGGCCTCGGGCCAGCCGTAGTTCTTGCCGGGACGGATGAGATTCAGCTCGTCCCACGTGTTCTGGCCGAACTCGCTCGCCCACAGCCGCTTCTCGGCGTCCCAGGCGAGGCCCTGCACGTTCCGGTGGCCGTAGCTGTAGAGGTACGAGTCGGGCTCCGGGTTGCCCTGGCCGGGCGGGTCGCCGTCGGGCGTGATGCGGAGGATCTTGCCGCCCAGGGACTTCTTGTCCTGCGCCAGGCCGCCCTGGCCCGACTCACCCGTGCCGGCGTAGAGCATCTTGTCGGGCCCGAACGCGATGCGTCCGCCGTTGTGGATCTCGCCCTTCGGGATTCCCTTGAGGACCGTGTCGGGTGCTCCGAGCTGCCGGCCGCTGGGCTTCTCCGGGTCGTAGACCATGCGGACGATGCGGTTGTCGGAGGCCGTCGTCAGATACGCGTAGACCATCTTGGCGTTGTCGGGCGGCACGGCGATGCCGAGGAGGCCGCCCTCGCCGCTCGCCTGCACGCCCGGCACCGTGCCGAGTTCGGTCTTCTTGCCGTTGCGCTCGTCGACGCGGAGGATCTTGCCGTCGTCGCGCTGGGACACCAGCAGCCCGCCGTCCGGGAGCGGCGCCAGGCCCCAAGGCGACTTCAGACGTGTGGTGATGGTGCGCTCCACCTTCACCGATCCCTTCGCGGGCGCCGCCGATGCCGTGGCGTCCGGCCCGCTCTCCGCGCTGGGCGAGCCGGAGCGGGACTTCTCGGGCGAGGGTCCGCCCGAGTCGTCGGAACAGCCCGTGGTCACCAGCGCCAGGACGACGAGCCCCGCCGCGGCGGCTCGTACGGACGGCAGATAGCGGCTTCGCACGGTCGGTGCCTCCCGGTGTCGGTGTGCTCGGTCACGGTGTGATCAGAGGACTCAGCACACCACATCCGTGACCGCCCTGCCGCGCGCAGCGGAACTTCCCGTACGGATGCGAGCACAGCGACGAGGCGGCGGGCCTACTCCCACGAACCTCGCGCGGAGGGCAGCGCGCCCAGTTCGGCCATGTCGGCGGGCGTGAGATCCAGGTCCGCCGCCCGGCAGTTCTCCGTCAGGAAGCGTTCCTTCTTCGTGCCCGGCAGCGGGATCACCTGCCGGCCCTGCGCCAGCAGCCACGCGAGGGCCACCTGGGAGGGCGTCGCGCCGTGCCGTTCCGCGATCCGGCGCAGTCCCGCCACGACCGGCTGGTTGGCGGCCATCATCTCGGCGGTGAAGCGCGGGTGCCGGGCACGCACGTCGTCCGCCTCGAAGCCGCCGCCCGGGGTGAGGGTGCCGCTCAGGAAGCCGCTGCCGAGCGGCATGGCGGCCATGAACCCGACCCCGTGCGAGATGCACCACGGCAGCAGCGACCCCAGCGCCTCACGCGACCAGACGGCCAGCTCCGCCTGCACGCCGCTGACGGGGAAGACGCCCTGCACCCGCTCCAGGTGACGGATCGTCGCGGCGTCGACCCCGGCCGCACCGGGGCTCTTCCGGTGGTCCGCCCGCGCGCCGACGGCGCAGAAGCCGAGGGCGCGGACCTTGCCTGCGGCGACCAGTTCGGACATGGCGCCCCAGGTCTCCTCGACCGGCACCTCGGGGTCGACGCGGTGCAGCTGGTAGAGGTCGATGTAGTCCGTCTGCAGCCGCCGGAGCGACGCGTCGCAGGCCCGTTTCACGTAGGAGGGGCGGCCGTTGGCGACGATGTGCTGTTCTCCCACCAGCAGCCCGCACTTGGTGGAGACGAACGCGTCGTGGCGGCGTTCCTTGAGGACGCGGCCGATGAGCAGCTCGTTGGTGAACGGCCCGTACATGTCGGCCGTGTCCAGCAGCGTCACGCCGCGGTCGAGCGCGGCGTGCACCGTACGGACGGACTCCTCACCGTTCTGCTCGGAGGTGGAGTACGCCCAGCTCATCGGCATGCAGCCGAGGCCGATCGCACCCACTTCGAGCGCTGCCGCACCGATCGTCCTGCGCTCCACCTGGACCCGACTCCCCTCTGCCGGCCCCCAAACTAACGCCTGCCCGTGACGGCGTCCGAGGAGGGCACGTGCGGCACTCCTCACGTACCTCTTCCGGCTCGGGGCGCGTCAGCAACTAGCCTCTGACCATGGCACCCTCACCGGCACCGCAGGAATCGGGGACACCGTCGGCGGAACGGACCGCCACAGACGTGTGGCTGCCCATTCCCCCCGCGCACATCGAAGGACTTCCGGACGGCTTGACCTACCACTTCTGGGACGGCGACGAGGAGTTCCCCGCGGACCCGGCACGCTGCGGGTTCTACGTGGTCCCCTACATGAAGGGGCAGGCCGTGGCCGTGCGCCCGCTGCGGGAGATGCCGCGGCTGCGGGTGGTGCAGACGCTCACGGCGGGGATAGACCACGTCGCCGACGCCGTACCGGACCTTCCCGCCGGGACCCTGCTGTGCAACGCCCGCGGCGTGCACGACGCGTCCACCGCCGAACTGGCGCTCACGCTCACGCTGGCGGCGCTGCGCCGGCTGCCCACCTTCGTACGGGCGCAGGACGCCGAGGAGTGGAGCCCGGGGGTCTACGACGCGCTGGCCGACAAGTCCGTGCTCATCGTGGGCCACGGAGCGATCGGTTCGGCCGTGGAGGAACGGCTCGTGCCCTTCGAGGTCGAGGAGGTGACTCGCGTCGCCCGTACGGCGCGTGAGTCGCCGCGGGGTCCCGTGCACGCGCTCGACAGTCTTCCCCGGCTCCTGCCGCACGCAGACGTGGTGATCCTCTGCACGCCGCTGACGGAGGAGACCCGGGGCCTGGCGGGCGCGGGATTCCTCTCCCGGATGAAGGACGGCGCGCTGCTGGTCAACGTCGCACGCGGTGGAGTCGTGGACACCAAGTCCCTCCTGGCGGAGGTGGAGTCGGGCCGGCTGCGCGCGGCGCTCGACGTGACCGACCCGGAGCCGCTGCCCGCCGGGCACCCGCTCTGGCACGCCCCGGGTGTGCTCATCACGCCACACGTCGGGGGTCCGACGACCGCCTTCCTGCCGCGCGCGAAGCGGCTGTTGCGCAATCAGCTGGGCCGGTGGGCGCGGGGCGAGCCGCTGGAGCACACGGTGGCCGTGGCCGAGTGATCCCGGGCGCCCGGGAGTTGTTCCGAGGGCGCCGCAACCGCCGGGAAAATACGCTCCGGAGGCGTACGAACGCTCCCAGTATCCGCAACGTCGCTGGTCGTCACGTTCTGTATCGGGACTATGTCCCTCTGTGACTGTTCTGGTGTATCGTCCAAGAGGGGGGCGAACCCGGACACGAGGGGGGCGACGGGCGAATGCGCGGCCAATGGACGAACTGCCGGTGGACGAAGCGTCATACACCACGGACACGGTGCCGTCGGCCGGTCCCGCAGGGAGGCCGGAGCGCGGGCGTACCCGCGGGCGTGTGCCGCGTCCGCGCGGCCCGGCGGTACGAGAAGCCTCCGTTCCCCGAGGGGACACGATGACGGCCGGGGGCGCCGCCACGCGCCAGAGCCTCGTGCGGACCCCGGCCGGTGCGCCGGCATTCGCTCCGCCCTCCGCGTCGGCCGCCGCCCCGGACAGCGGTCAACTGCCCGGCGGAAGCAGGCCGGGAGCCACGGTGCCCCCGCGGGACGCGACGACGCCGCGCGGGTCCGGCACCCCGGTGCGCGTGCGGCTCGTGAGCGTGCTGCCCCAGAGCCTGCTCGTCGTCCTCTGCGGGGGCTACGCGGTGGGGGCCGCCTTCGGCTGGGGGTCCGAGCAGGTCTCGCTGTTCATGGGCGACTTCGGGCTGAGCGCCGCCGGGCTGCTCGCCGCCGCCTCGTGCATGCGGTACGCCCGCACGCACCGGGGCACCCAACTGGGCCCCGCATGGTTCCTGTTCGGCCTGTCGTCGCTGATGGCGGCCGCGGGCAACGCTGTCTGGGGATGGTACGAGGTGGTGCTGCACCAGCCGGTGCCCCGCCCCTCGGCCGCCGACTTCTGCTTCGTGCTCTTCGCTCCGTTCGCCATCATCGGCCTGCTCGTGCTGGCCAAGAGGCCCGTCACACGCGCCGGTTGGGTCTGCCTGGGGCTCGACTCGTGGCTGATCGGCGGTTCGCTGCTGACGATCTCCTGGTCGCTCGCGCTCGTCCACACGACGTACTGGGATGGCGACTCGGTGGCGAGTGCGGCGCTCAGCCTCGCCTACCCGCTGCTCGACATCGTGCTGGTGAGCATGGTGCTGGCGCTGCACTTCAGGCGTTCCGCGGCGCACCGTTCGGCCATCAACACCGCCATCGGGGCCCTGGCCCTGACCGTGCTGTGCGATGCGCTGTTCACCTCTCCGATGCTGCGCGAGCACTACACGTCGGGGCAGTTGCTCGACGCCGGCTGGTTCGCGGGTGCGCTGCTGCTCGCCTACGCGCCGTGGGTCAAGGGCGAGCGGGAGTCCGCCCAGCGCGGTCCGGCGCCGAAAGCCGTTCCCGTCCCCACCCCCGCCGCGGCCGGAGCCGCCGCTGCGGCCGCGGAGCGCGAGATCGCTCCGTACGACGACAGTCCGAGCCGTCCGATCGCGGGCTCGCTGACGGCGCTCACGCCGTATCTGGCGGCGGCCGTGTGCACGCTGGGGATTCTCTACAACGCCGTCGCGGGGCGCGAGATCGACCGCGTGGTGCTCTTCACCGCGTGCACCGTCGTGCTCTCCCTGGTGGTACGGCAGGGGATCATGCTGCTGGACAACATCAGCCTCACCCAGGAACTGGCCCAGAAGGAGAACCACTTCCGCTCGCTGGTCCAGGGGTCCAGCGACGTCATCATGATCGCCTCGCCCACGGGGATGCTGCGCTACGTCTCACCCGCGGCGGCGGGTGTCTACGGCCGGGACGGCGACGCCCTCATCGGTTCCGAGCTGGCCGCGCTGATCCACCCCGAGGACCTCGCGCGGGTACTGCACGAGCTTCGGCGCTTCCTGGCGACGCCGCCCGAGCAGGAGCCCTCGACGCGGATCGAGTGCCGCTTCCGGCACGGCCGCGGGCACTGGCTCAACGTCGAGTCGACGGTCAACCGCTACCGCAGCGGCCTCATCTTCAACAGCCGCGACGTGACCGAACGGGTCCGTCTCCAGGCGCAGTTGCAGCACAACGCCTCCCACGACCCGCTCACCGACCTGCCCAACCGGGCGCTGTTCACCGAGCGCGTGCGCAAGGCGCTGGTCGGCCGCCGCGGCGGCGACAGCGAACACGCGGTGCTCTTCATCGACCTGGACGGCTTCAAGGCGGTCAACGACAGCATCGGGCACCAGGGCGGGGACGAACTGCTCGTCGCGGCCGCCCGCAGGCTCCAGGAATCGGTCAGGGCGGGCGACACGGCGGCCCGTCTGGGCGGTGACGAGTTCGCGGTGCTCATCCTCGGCGACGGCAACCCCAGCACGCACGCCGACGCCGAACGCGAGCTGCGCATCCACGAGATCGCCGACCGGCTCCGGATGACCCTCTCCGAGCCGTACACCGTGGAGGGCCGTGAGGTGCGCGTCGCCGCGTCTATCGGCATCGCTTTCGCGCAGCCCGGTATCTCCCCGACCACGCTGATGCGCAACGCGGACCTCGCGATGTACCGCGCCAAGCAGGCGGGCAAGGCGAGGGTCGAGCTGTACACGCCCCGGACGCAGGACGAGGCGGCTGGCACGCAGCCGACCGGCGTCCCGGGCGGCACGGACCGTGCGTCCGCCGCCGGGCGCGAGAACCGGGGCGCCGGTGAGGTGCCGACGACGCCGGTCCCGGCCGCAGTGCCGCAGCCCGGCAGCGAGTTCACGCTGCTGCACCAGCCCGTCGTCGAACTGGCCGGAGGCAGCATCACGGCGGTCACGGCGCACCCCCGCAGACGGTCCGCCCAGGGTGTTCTGTTCACGCCGGCCGAGTTCCTCCGAGCGGGGAGCGGTGACGCAGGTGGAGGAGTGGACGACGCCGGCGGCGGCCGCGGGCCGGGCGACGCGGTCCCGTCCGGCGGCGCGGCCGAGACGGGACGCACCCTGCTGGAAGCAGCCGTGCAGCAGGCAGCGGCGCGGCACGGCGCGGGATTCCCGGTGCCCGTCTCCGTACGGCTGCCCGCGGCATGCCTCACGGAGCCGGGACGGGACGGTCGAACGGTCGAGGCGGTGCTGAGCCGGCAGGAGCTGCCGCCGGGCTCGCTGATCCTGGAGGTGACGGGCGCCGACGCCCGCTTTCCCCTGGACGAGCTGGAGGCGAGGCTCAGCGCACTGCACCGGCTCGGCGTGCTCGTCGCCCTGGACGGGTTCGGCAGCGGACCGCTCGCCGTCTCGGCGCTGCGGCGGCTGCCGGTGGACATCGTGAGACTTGAGCGCGGTCTCGTCGAGGGAGTCTTGGACTCCACAAGGCAGCGCAAGATCACCAAGGGGCTGCTGCGCATCGCGGGGGACCTCGGCCTGATGTCGGTCGCCGAGGGCGTCGATCTTCCCGAACAGGCGGCCAAACTCCGGGAGTTGGGCTGCACCCACGGCCAGGGTGCGGTCTTCGCCGGGCCGCTCGACGAACACCGGTTACGCCACGCCCTCTCCCGGGGCGTGCTGCCCGTGCCCGAGGACCGCACGCCCGCGCGAGGCGTGGCCGCGTGCGGGCGGCCTCAGGGTCCCCCGGGGGCGGGCGCGGCGGGCGGCAGGGGCGGGCACACTCCTTCGGGCCGGGGCGGCAGCCGTTCGGTCGTGGTCGCCGGAGCCCTGCCCGTACGGTTGCAGGAGCGGCGCGAGAACATGCCTCCGTGGCTGGTCTCGGGGGACGTGCAAGAAGCTGTGGAGCCGGTCACACGGCCCCCCGCGCCTTGCCCGCATGCTGAGACGCGTGTCCCACCCACTTGACACGGAAAGTGTGCCGGGGGAGGGTCTGTGCCATGCGCACCCGAATTCTCGTACTTGGAAAGCGCGTCGACTGACCGGGTCCTCGTTCCGGACCTGCGACCACAGCGACGCGCTCCCCTCGCCTGCCTCACGGCACGAGGGGTTTTTTGTTGCATCAGCGCCGGAGTACAAGCTCCGCCACCGAGCATCAACCGCACAAAACGAGCGTCAACCCTCACTCTCGAGAAGAGATCAGCGATGACCGAGCAGTCCACCGCGGCTCCCAAACCCCAGCCGCGGGCCCGCACCGTCGGACAGCAGAAGGCCGCGCCGGCCGCGATGACGGGCGCCCAGTCCCTCATCCGTGCTCTCGAGGAGGTCGGCGCCGACACCGTATTCGGCATTCCGGGCGGGGCGATCCTTCCCGCGTACGACCCGATGATGGACTCCGCCCGCGTCAACCACGTTCTGGTGCGGCACGAGCAGGGCGCGGGCCACGCGGCCACCGGGTACGCGCAGGCGACCGGCAAGGTCGGGGTCTGCATGGCGACCTCCGGCCCCGGCGCCACGAACCTGGTCACTCCTCTCGCCGACGCGCACATGGACTCCGTGCCGCTGGTCGCCATCACCGGGCAGGTCGCTTCGGGTGCGATCGGGACCGACGCCTTCCAGGAAGCGGACATCTGCGGGATCTCGATGCCCGTCACCAAGCACAACTTCCTGGTCACGAACCCGGACGACATCCCGCGCACCATCGCCGAGGCCTTCCACATCGCCTCGACCGGCCGCCCCGGCCCCGTCGTCGTCGACATCGCGAAGGACGCCCTGCAGGGCCGCACGTTCTTCAACTGGCCGCCCACCTGCGAACTGCCCGGCTACCGCCCGGTGACCAAGCCGCACGCGAAGCAGATCCGCGAGGCCGCGAAGCTGATCGCGGAGGCCCGGCGGCCGGTGCTGTACGTGGGCGGCGGCGTGATGAAGTCCAAGGCGACAGCAGAGCTGAAGGTCCTCGCCGAGCTGACGAAGGCCCCCGTGACCACGACGCTGATGGCTCTCGGCTCCTTCCCCGACAGCCACCCGCAGCACCTCGGCATGCCCGGCATGCACGGCAGCGTGGCGGCCGTCACATCCCTGCAGAAGGCGGACCTGATCGTCGCGCTCGGCGCGCGCTTCGACGACCGGGTCACCGGCAAGCTCGACTCCTTCGCGCCGCTGGCGAAGATCGTGCACGCCGACATCGACCCCGCCGAGATCGGCAAGAACCGCGCCGCCGACGTGCCCATCGTGGGAGACGCCCGCGAGGTCATCGCCGACCTCGTGGTGGCGGTGCAGGCCGAGCTGGGCGAGGCGGCCCCCGGCAGCGCCGCCGCCGGCGGATACGCGGACTGGTGGAAGCAGCTGGACCGCTGGCGGGAGACGTACCCGCTCGGGTACGACCTGCCCGACGACGGCAGCCTCTCCCCGCAGCAGGTCATCGAGCGCATCGGCGAACTTGCCCCGGACGACACCGTCTACGCGGCGGGCGTCGGCCAGCACCAGATGTGGGCCGCCCACTACATCGGCTACGAGCGGCCCGCGACGTGGCTCAACTCCGGCGGCCTGGGGACGATGGGCTACGCCGTCCCGGCCGCCCTGGGCGCGAAGGTCGGAAGGCCGCAGAGCACGGTCTGGGCGATCGACGGCGACGGCTGTTTCCAGATGACCAACCAGGAGCTGGCCACGGCCGCCCTGAACGGCGTGCCGATCAAGGTCGCGATCATCAACAACGGCGCGCTGGGCATGGTGCGCCAGTGGCAGACGCTCTTCTACAACCAGCGCTACTCGAACACGAAGCTGCACACGGGCTCCGGCGCCGAGGAGGTGCAGCAGCCCAACAAGGGCACTCGCTGCCCCGACTTCGTCAAGCTGGCCGAGGCCATGGGCTGCGTCGGCATCCGCTGCGAGGACCCCGACGAGCTGGACTCGGTGATCGAGAAGGCCAACGCGATCAACGACCGTCCGGTCGTCGTCGACTTCATCGTCCACGAGGACGCGATGGTCTGGCCGATGGTGGCCGCCGGCACCTCCAACGACGAGGTCATGGCGGCGCGGGGAGTCCGTCCGGACTTCGGCGACAGCGACGAGTGAGCACGGAAGCCCAAGGACTCAAGGACGCACGAGATAGGGAACGACAGATGTCCAAGCACACGCTCTCCGTCCTGGTGGAGAACACCCCAGGCATCCTCGCCAGGATCGCCTCGCTGTTCTCCCGCCGCGGCTTCAACATCGACTCGCTCGCCGTCGGCGTGACCGAGCACCCCGAGATCTCCCGCATCACGATCGTCGTGAACGTGGAGGACCTGCCGCTGGAGCAGGTCACCAAGCAGCTCAACAAACTCGTCAACGTTCTCAAGATCGTTGAGCTGGATCCGGCCTCGGCCGTCCAGCGTGAACTCGTTCTGGTGAAGGTCCGCGCAGACAACGAGGCCCGTTCCCAGATCATCGAGATCGTCTCGCTCTTCCGCGCCAAGACCGTGGATGTCTCGCCGGAGGCCGTCACCATCGAAGCCACCGGCAGCAGTGACAAGCTCGACGCCATGCTCAAGATGCTGGAGCCGTACGGCATCAAGGAGCTGGTGCAGTCAGGGACCATCGCCGTCGGGCGCGGCGCACGCTCCATCACAGACCGGAGCCTGCGCGCCCTGGACCGGTCCGCCTGAGGCGTGTGCCCGCCCGCGTGCGGGCACTCCCCAGCGGGGTACCTCCCGGGCCGCCGGGCCCAGGGGGACTTCGGCCGGGGGTACCCCCGCCGGGCACCGGCCGGTGACCCCTCGCAGTGCGGACCGCCCGGCCGTCGTAGGTTGGGCGGCGCACCCCGTCAAGAAAATCCTTCAGAACCACCCCGGGGGCTTCCCCGGACCCCGAAAGAGGAGAATTCCCAAGTGGCCGAGCTGTTCTACGACGACGACGCCGACCTGTCCATCATCCAGGGCCGCAAGGTGGCGGTTCTCGGCTTCGGCAGCCAGGGCCACGCCCACGCGCTGTCCCTGCGCGACTCCGGGGTCGACGTGCGGGTGGGCCTGCACGAGGGCTCCAAGTCCCGCGCGAAGGCCGAGGAGCAGGGCCTGAAGGTGACCACGCCGACGGAGGCCTCCGCCGAGGCCGACGTCATCATGATCCTGGTCCCGGACCCGATCCAGGCCAAGGTCTACGAGGAGTCCGTCGCCCCGAACCTCAAGGACGGCGACGCCATCTTCTTCGGTCACGGGCTCAACATCCGCTACGGCTTCATCAAGCCCCCGTCCAACATCGACGTGTGCATGGTCGCGCCGAAGGGTCCGGGCCACCTGGTACGCCGCCAGTTCGAGGAGGGCCGCGGCGTTCCGTGCATCGTCGCCGTCGAACAGGACGCCACGGGGCGGGCGTTCGACCTCGCGCTCTCCTACGCCAAGGGCATCGGCGGCACCCGCGCCGGCGTCATCAAGACGACCTTCACCGAGGAGACCGAGACGGACCTCTTCGGCGAGCAGGCCGTCCTGTGCGGCGGTACGTCGGCGCTGGTCAAGGCGGGCTTCGAGACGCTGGTCGAGGCGGGTTACCAGCCGGAGATCGCCTACTTCGAGTGCCTCCACGAGCTGAAGCTGATCGTGGACCTCATGTACGAGGGCGGCCTGGAGAAGATGCGCTGGTCCATCTCCGAGACCGCTGAATGGGGCGACTACGTCAGCGGCCCGCGCATCATCAACGACGGGGTCAAGGCCGAGATGCGCAAGCTGCTCGACGACATCCAGGACGGCACCTTCGCCAACAACTGGATGAAGGAGTACAACGCCGGCCTGCCCAAGTACAACGAGTACAAGAAGGCGGCGAACGACCACCTCCTGGAGAGCACGGGCCGCAAGCTGCGCGGGCTGATGAGCTGGGTCGACGAGCAGGCCTGATCCCTCCGGCCGGTCAGCCGACGCACGTGGCGTCCTGCCTGCCCGCCGCGCGGCGGGCAGGCAGGACGTGCTCGTGCAGGCCGTTGTTCCCGCCGCCAGGCCGAGCGTGCAGGGAACCGGAAGGCACGCCGGCACCGCTGTCCGCTGTCTGTACCTCGCCCGCCACGGCGAGGCGTCACCGGACGAGGGCACTCTGGCGGAGCGCGGCCGCCGTCAGGCCGCCCTGACCGTCGTCCGTTACGCGCCCGGACGTCCCGCCTCACTGATCCTCTTCAACGACATGAGCCACCTCCCGCCGGAGCTCCGCGGCACGGGCGAGCCGCGTGAGATCGACGTCTGAGGTGGGGGCGGGAGCGCGGGCCGTCAGTGTCCGGGGGCCGGTGCCCCGCTGATCAGCTCCACCAGCGCGGCGGGCGCCTTGTCCGGAGAGCCGGCGTCGTACGGCGGTTGCGGGTCGTACTCGATCATCAGCTGCACGGCCTGCGCGTGTTCGTCGCCGGCGATCCTGCCCGCGAGCGTGAGTCCCATGTCGATGCCGGCGGACACTCCGGCGGCGGTGACGTACTTGCCGTCGAACACCACGCGTTCACGCGACGGCTCGGCTCCGAACTCCCTCAGCCGCTCCAGTGTCGTCCAGTGGGACGTGGCCCGGCGGCCGTCCAGCAGTCCCGCCGCCGCGAGCAGCAGCGAGCCGGTGCACACGGAGACCGTCCACGTGGAGGTCGCGTCGACCGCGCGCAGCCAGTCGAGCACCGCCCCGTTGCCCAGGTCCGGTTCGGGACCGCCGGGGACGATCACGATGTCCGGCCGGGTGACTTCGGACAGGGACTTCGCGGCCACCAGCGAGAGGCTCCGGTTGTCGTCCAGTACGGGACCTGCCTGCTCGGCGACGAAGACGGTCTCGGCGTCCGGCAGCGGGCCGAGCGTCTGGTAGGGGCCCACGGCGTCGAGGACGGTGCAGTTGTCGTAGAGGAGAATCGCGATCTGCATGACTTCCCTTTCGGAGACGGTTCGTCGGGCGTAGTCCGGCGCGGCCGGAACGGGGCGTGAGACCCGGAACGAGGCGTGGGACAGGGCCCGTTCGGGCTTCGGTCAGGCTTCGTCGGGGGCGAGTTGCTCGCGGCGCGCACCGCCGGACGGAGGCCGGAAGCGTCGCCGGTATTCGGCGGGCGCCGAGCCCAGCACCCTGACGAAGGCCCGGCGCAGCGCCTCCGGGGTGCCGTATCCGCAGGCACGGGATATCTCCGCGACGCTGTCGTTGCTCTCCTCCAGCAGCCTGCGGGCCTGTTCCAGGCGCACGCGGTCGACGTAGCGGCCGGGCGTCACGCCGGTCTCGGCGAGGAAGGCACGGGCGAAGTGCCGCGGCGAGAGCCGGGCCCGTTCGGTGAGCGAGGCGACGGAGAGATCGCCGTCCGTGTGCTCGCTGATCCACTGCTGGACGTCGCGCAACGGCTCGCGCTGTGCGGTCTGTGCGGAGAGCTGGGCGCTGAACTGCGCCTGGTTGCCCGGACGGTGGAGGAAGACCACCAGGTGGCGGGCGACGTCGAGTGCGACGTCGCGGCCCAGATCCTCCTCGACGAGGGAGAGCGCGAGGTCGATGCCCGCCGTCACACCGGCGGAGGTCGAGAGATTGCCGTCGCGGATGTAGATGGGACCGGGGTCGACTTCGGTGTCCGGGTGGCGGCGGGCGAGGGTGTGGCTGTACGCCCAGTGAGTCGTCGCCCGGCGACCGCGCAGCAGCCCCGCCTCGGCGAGCAGCATCGCGCCGGTGCAGACGGAGACGAGGCGCCGGGCGGAGGGTCCGTGCGCGCGGAGCCAGTCGATCAGGCGGGAGTCGGGGGCGTGAGTGCCCTGACCTCCCGGCACCAGGAGTGTGTCCGGTGCCGGGGCGTCGGCGAGTGCGAGGTCCGGGACGAGCTTGAGGCCACTGGAGGTGCGGACCGGTCCGCCGTCGGGCGAGGCAGTGCGCAGACGGTACGCGCCGGGGTCGCCGGCGGACAGGCAGGCGCCGGCGAACACCTCGACGGGGCCGGTCACATCGAGGCTCTGCACGCCGTCGAAGACGACAACCAGCACGTCTCCGGCGCTTCTTCGGGGTCTCCCGGACATGACCCCGATTCTTCAGGCGGCCGTCGATGTCAGCAACGACGAAGATCCCACCTTTACTGCCATGCGCCTCTGACATGCTCGTCCGCCGTGGCTGTGCCTGCGGTTCGGACGGCCGTGCCTGGGGAGCATGCCTGGGGTGAGGCGGCCTCGGCGCCTTCCCCTGGACCCTGGCGGGTCCGGGGATACCCCTACGACGTCCTCCGGGAGAAACTCATGACAATCGCCGGCCGGCCCGCTCCGTCCTCGCAGCCGACCGATGACCGGCTCGACGCGCTGGTGGCCGGGTTGAGCCTCGAAGAGCGCGTGCGGGTGCTCACCGGCGAGACCCAATGGATGCTCTGTCCGCTTCCTTCCGCGGGGTTGCGGGCGCTGACCGTCTCGGACGGGCCGATCGGCGTGCGCGGCCGCGGACTTGCGCCCACGACGTCGGCGCAGATGCCCGCGCCCTCGGCCCTCGCGGCCACGTGGGACGAGTCGCTGGCAGGGGAGTTGGGCGCACTGATGGCCTGGGAGGCGCGCGCCAAGAGCGCGGACGTCGTCCTCGCGCCGGTGGTCAACCTCCAGCGAACGCCCCTGGCGGGGCGGCACTTCGAGTGCTTCTCGGAGGACCCGCTGCTCAGCGGGCGCATGGCCGTCCCGTACGTGGCCGCGCTCCAGCGGGAGGGAGTGGGCGCGTGCATCAAGCACTTCGTCGCCAACGACTCCGAGACCGAACGCACGAGCTATGTCTCGCGGTTGAGCGTCCGCGCGCTGCGCGAGGTGTATCTCGCGCCCTTCGAGCGGGTCGTGAAGGACGCCGGGGTGTGGATGGTCATGGCCGCCTACAACGGCCTGAGCTGGGGCTCTCCCCGGGAAGGCGAGGGGCCGGGGGAGGGAGCCGAGGAGGCGCCGGCCACCGAGCACCGCGGGCTGCTGCGCGAACTGCTCAAGGGGGAATGGGAGTTCGACGGAGTCGTGGTCAGCGACTGGCTCGCGACGAAGAGCACGGTCGCCTCCGCCCGCAACGGGCTCGACCTGGTGATGCCCGGCCCCGGCGGCCCCTGGGCCGAGGGACTGCTCGACGCCGTGCGCGCCGGTGAGGTCCCCGAGGAGGACATCGACGACAAGGTGCGCCGCATCCTGCGGCTCGCGGCCCGCGTGGGCGCCCTGTCCGAGGCCCTGTCCGATCCCGTGCCCGGTCCCGCTGCGGGGGACGACGGCCAGGACCCGGACGGCCGGGCCCCCGGCGGCCCGCCCCCGCACGAGGAAGCATCCGGGCACCAGCTCGCGACCGCCTCCCTTCTGCGACGGACCGCGGCCCGCGCCACCGTCGTCCTGCGCAACGAGGACGAGCTGCTTCCCCTTCCGCGGGCCACCTCCCGCATAGCGCTGATAGGAGCCAACGCCCTCGACCCGTTCGTCCAGGGCGGCGGCAGCGCACGCGTCACCCCGCCGTACGTCAGCGCCCCGCTGGACGCGCTGCGCGCGGCGTTCCCGTCAGCCGAGGTCACCGGCCACCGCGGCGGCCGGACGCTGCGCCACCTGCCGCTCGTCGACACGGACGTCCTGGAGGGCGGAGCCGTCGAGCTGAGCGTGCACGACGCCGACGGACGGGAGCTGTCGGCCCTGACCCGTACCGCGCCCTGGGACGGTGCCCTGCGCGAGCTCCCCGAGGGCGCGGTGTCCGTACGGGCCGAAGCGCGCCTGCGGCTCGACGAGCCCGGCGAGCACCTCCTGGAGATCGCCCCCGTCGGCGCGCACCGCATCGAGATCGACGGGGAGCTGCTCAGCGAGAGCACCCACAGGGTCGCCGAGGAGGTCCTGCTCGACGCCTCCGCCGGGCACCCCGAGGGTCACCTCCGCGGCGTCACCGTGAGCGGCGAGGCCGTGGAGGTGACGGTCTCGGCGACGGTGCAGGTCGTCGAGGTCAACGGGTTCGGCCGCTTCGCTCGGCTGGAGCTGCGCCATCTGCGACCGGAGCCCGGCACGGACGCGGAGATCGCGGAGGCCGTACGGGCGGCCCGCGAGGCGGACACGGCGGTTGTCGTCGTGGGCACCAACCCCGAGTCGGAGTCGGAGGGATGGGACCGCGCCCACCTCGGACTGCCGGGCCGCCAGCACGAGTTGGTGCGCCGCGTCGCCGGGGCCAATCCCCGCACGGTGGTCGTCGTCAACGCGGGCGCCCCCGTGCTGCTGCCCTGGCTCGACGAGGTTCCGGCGGTGCTGTGGTGGTGGCTTCCCGGTCAGGAGGCGGGGGGTTCCCTCGCCGATGTGCTGACGGGGGCGTGCGAACCGTCCGGGCGGCTGCCCTGGACGCTTCCCGCCGACCCCCGCGACGTCCCCGTCCCGGACGGCATCCCCCGCGACGGAGTGATCGACTACAGCGAGGACCTCGACGTCGGCCACCGCGGCTGGGACCGCCTCGGGCGCCGGCCCGCGCGCGACTTCGGCTACGGCCTGGGCTACTCGGACTGGTCCTACGGCGAGCCGTCCGCCGGGCCGTGGCGGGAAGGGCAGCCGGTGGAGGTGACCGTGCCCGTCCGCAACACCGGCCGGCGGCCCTCCCGTGAGGTCGTGCAGGTCTATGTGGAGCCCCCGCGCGGGGAGGGCTGTCCGCACCGGCCGCTGCGTTCGCTCGCCGGCTTCACCGTCGTCGGCGTGGCGCCCGGTGAGACCGTGCGGGCCACCGTCGCCGTCGAGCCGCGAGCCTTCCAGGTGTGGGACGAGGCCACGCGCTCCTGGCACACCCCGGCAGGCGAGTACCGTCTGCTCACGGCGCACTCCAGCCGTGACGTGCGCGGCGAGGCCGTGGTGTACGCCGGTACGGACGCCACTGCCGGGCAGTGAGGGCACGCCGCGCGGGGACGGCGGTCCGTGATTGATCGTTTACGGGGAGGGGCAGCCCGTACCGCGCCCACGTAGCTACACTGCACGGGCAAGCCGAGCGCGCCACAGGCTCACAGCGTCGTGCGTCTGCCCTGCGCCGTCGCCCCGCGGGGACGACCCCCTCCACCGTCTACGGTCGCCGGGACGTGGCCGTAGTTCCCCGCCGCTGCCCGCAGCGAGGATGATCCTCCCCCTGGGCCTTCGGCCTGGGAGGTGCCCCCATACTGGAGATCACGTGAGCAAACCCGTAGTACTGATCGCCGAAGAACTCTCGCCCGCCACCGTCGACGCACTGGGCCCGGACTTCGAGATCCGGCACTGCAACGGCGCCGACCGGGACGAACTCCTCACCGCCATCGCCGATGTGGACGCGATCCTCGTCCGCTCCGCGACGAAGGTCGACGCCGAGGCGGTGGCGGCCGCACGCAAACTCAAGGTCGTCGCCCGTGCCGGCGTCGGTCTGGACAACGTCGACGTCCCGGCCGCCACGAAGGCCGGCGTGATGGTGGTGAACGCTCCCACCTCCAACATCGTCACCGCCGCCGAACTCGCCTGCGGTCTGCTGATCGCCAGCGCCCGCAACATTCCGCAGGCCAACACCGCGCTCAAGAACGGTGAATGGAAGCGCAGCAAGTACACCGGCGTGGAGCTGAGCGAGAAGACCCTCGGCGTCGTCGGACTCGGCCGCATCGGTGTGCTGGTGGCGCAGCGGATGTCGGCGTTCGGGATGAAGGTCGTCGCCTACGACCCGTTCGTGCAGCCCGCGCGGGCCGCGCAGATGGGCGTCAAGCTGCTCTCCCTGGACGAGCTGCTGGAGGCCTCGGACTTCATCACCGTCCACCTGCCCAAGACGCCCGAGACGCTCGGCCTGATCGGCGACGACGCGCTGCACAAGGTCAAGCCGAGCGTCCGCGTCGTCAACGCCGCCCGCGGCGGGATCGTCGACGAGGCGGCGCTGGCCTCCGCCCTCAAGGAGGGCCGGGTCGCCGGCGCGGGGCTGGACGTCTACGCCAGCGAGCCGTGCACGGACTCGCCGCTCTTCGAGTTCGACCAGGTCGTGTGCACGCCGCACCTGGGCGCCTCCACCGGCGAGGCGCAGGAGAAGGCGGGCATCGCGGTCGCCAAGTCGGTGCGGCTGGCGCTGGCGGGCGAGCTCGTCCCGGACGCCGTCAACGTCCAGGGCGGCGTCATCGCCGAGGACGTGCGGCCCGCGCTGCCGCTCGCCGAAGGCCTGGGCAGGATCTTCACCGCGCTCGCGGGAGAGGTCGCGGTGCGGCTGGACGTCGAGGTGTACGGCGAGATCACTCAGCACGACGTGAAGGTGCTCGAACTCTCCGCGCTCAAGGGCGTCTTCGAGGACGTCGTCGATGAGACCGTCAGCTACGTCAACGCGCCGCTGTTCGCTCAGGAGCGCGGCGTCGAGGTGCGGCTGACCACGTCGAGCGAGTCCGCGGACCACCGCAACATGGTGACGGTGCGGGGCACCCTCAGCAGCGGCGAGGAGGTCTCGGTCTCCGGCACGCTGACCGGGCCGAAGCACCTGCAGAAGATCGTCGCCGTCGGCGAGCACGATGTGGATCTGCCGCTGGCCGAGCACCTGGCCTTCTTCCGGTACACCGACCGCCCCGGCATGGTCGGCACCGTGGGCCGGATCCTCGGCGAGGCGGGCATCAACATCGCCGGCATGCAGGTGGGCCGTGCCACGGCGGGCGGCGAGGCGCTGGTGGCGCTGACCGTCGACGACAACATCCCGGCTCCCGTACTCGCCGAGATCAAGGGTGAGATCGGGGCGACGTCCGCGCGCAGCGTCGACCTCTCCGACTGACCGGGGAGCGGGACAGTACATCCGGGGTGCGCCCGGGCCGTGCGAACACGGCCCGGGCGCACGCCTGTTCACAGGGGCGCGGGGCCGCGCCTACGCCGAGAGCTGAAAGGCAGGACACATGGACGTGACTGGGGGTCCCCCCAGGCCCGCCAGGGCCGAGGGGGAGGGTCCCGCCAGCCCTTCCAGGGCCGAGGGGGAGGGTCCCGCCAGCCCTTCCAGGGCCGAGGGGGAAGAACGGACCTCTCCGCCGCTCACCGGGGGAGAGCGCGAGACCCTGCGGGCCTTCCTCGACTTCCACCGCGAGACCCTGGCCATGAAGTGCGAGGGCCTGAGCGACGAACAGCTGCGGCTCGCCTCCTCGCCGCCGTCCACGCTCTCGCTGCTCGGCCTGGTGCGGCACATGGCAGAGGTCGAACGCGCCTGGTTCCGGCGCGCGATCAACGGCGAGGACATTCCGCTGGTCTGGTCCGACGACGGCGACTTCCAGACGGCGTACGACGCGAGCCGGTCCACCCGGGCCGAGGCGTTCGGCGCATGGCAGGAGGAGGTCGGGCACGCGCGCCGCATCGAGCGGGAGGCGGAGTCCCTGGATGTCACCGGCCACCAGGCCCGCACCGGCGAAGTGGTCTCCCTGCGGCTGGTGATGCTGCACCTCATCCACGAGTACGCACGCCACAACGGCCACGCCGACTTCCTCCGCGAGGCCGTCGACGGGACCACCGGCGCCTGAACGGCCTCGGCCGGGGCGGGTCTCAGTCGCGGGCAGGCGTCCACACGTAGGGCGTCATGGTCGTAACGGCCCGGAAGCCCAGGCGGCGCAGGATCGGCAGACTGTCGTCCGAGGCGTCGACCTGCAGATGCGGCACGCGGCGGGCCACGGCGAGCCGGGCGCGCTCCGCGACGAGGGCCCGGTAGACACCACGGCCGCGCCACTCCGGCAGTGTCGTGCCGCCGCGCAGCCCGGCGATGCCGCGTCCCGCCTGGAAGATCATCCATCCCGCGGAGACGACCTGCCCGCCGGCCCGGCCCGCTTCGGCCACCAGAACCACCGCACCGTCGGGTGCCGCCGCGGCCCGCTCCGTCAGGAAGCGCGCAAGCCAGCTCAGATCCATGTCCCAGATCGCGGCTTCCATCGCCGCGATCCGTCGCATGTCCCCGGCCTCTGTGACGCGGCGGATCGCCACCCCGTCCGGTTGCGGGAAGCCGGCGGCCAACTCCGCGCTCGCGCCGACGAGTACGGTCTTGGCGTCGCCCGCGACGAAGCCCGCCGCCCGCAGCCGTTCGGGCAGATCCGGCGGCTGGTCGTGCGCGTGGACGCGCCACTCGGCCGTCTCCTCCCGCGCGGCGAAACGGTCGCGCTGCCGTGCGATCAGACGGTCCAGGGCGGCGCCGCGCAGACCGGTGTCGCGGGGGCCGAAGACGAAGGCCCGGAAGCCGCCCACGGCACGCACGAGCGGCCCGTCCTGTTCGTACGTCACGCCGAGAGCAGGCTGGGCGGGCGCTCCGCGCATCAACTCGTCGTAGAGGGCCCGAAGTTGCCCATCCGGCTCGTCCCCGGCCCCGTCCCCGCCGCCTCGGCCGCCGTCCCCGTCCGTCACTCCGCAGACGCTACGCACTCGGCACGGCCTCGGCAGGCGGAGCGGAGAAACCGCCCGGCGGGACGGAACCGTGGCCGCCGCATCGCCGGGCGGCGGTCCCCGTGGCCGCTCCGTCCACCGGTCACAGCCGGGCGGTCTTCAGCGCCATGTGCAGCAGCAGCCGGGCGCCGCCGTCGTCGAGGTCGAGGCCGGTGAGGGCTTCGATGCGCGAGAGGCGGTAGTAGAGCGTCTGACGGTGTATGCCCAGCGCCGCGGCCGTCCGTCCCGCCTGGCCCGCGTGGTCGAGGAACACCTCGGCCGTGCGCGCCAGTTCGCGGTGCGCCGGCTGCAACAGCGGCGCGACTGCCGCATCGTGGGCGGCGCCTGCGGGCAGGGCGGCCAGCAGCCGGTACGGGCCGATCGTCTCCCATTCGGCGACCGGCCCCAGCCGCTCCGGTTCCGCGCCTGCGGCCCGCGCCGCGGCGAGCGCCTCCCGCCAGGCGGTGTCGGCGCCGTAGAGCCCGCGGCGGGGTGCGCTGATCCCCACGGTGGCGGGGGAGCGCGGCACGCGCAGCAACTGCTCGGCGGCCGTACGGGCCGGGGCGCGGACCTCCGCCGAGCGAAGCCTCACCAGAGCGGCGAGCACCGGTTGCCGGCCCGGCGCCCGCGCCGGGCCGGACCCGGCCGGAGGGCCGGGCCGGGGGAGGCGGGCCGCAAGCACGCACCGCGCCGTCACATGCGGAAGAACAGGTGCGGCCGCGACTGCGGAACCCTCCAAGTCGCCGCTCGCGTCGTCCGCCGGCCAGGGGGCCACGGCCAGGAGCGCCAGCGGCCCCGAGGCCGCCGGACCGAGCAGCTCACCCAGCTGGGCCGCCGACTCCTCGGCCCTGCCCCGGTCGTCCTCGGTGAGCATCTCCCGCAGCAGGTCTCCCGCACGTGCCTCGGCCTGCGTCTCCGCCGCCAGCAGGGCCCCGATCCGCGACGCCACCGCCATGGCCGACGCCAGCCGGGGGTCGGCGAGGTCGAGCGCCCCGTCGTCCATCAGCCAGATGTAGCCGCGGACGACGCCCCGATGCCGTACGGGGAGGCAGATGCGCCCGTGCTCGACGCCGGCCGACGGTTCGGGGTCGATGCGTACGGGGCCCGTGGCCCTGGTGATGCCGAAGCTCTCGAACCATGCCCGGACCTCGGGGCTGGAGCGGCGCCCCAGGATGGAACGCCTGCGTACCGGGTCCAGGGCGGGTTCGTCGCCCTCGCCGTCCCCCTCGTGGGCGCCGAAGGCGATCAGGGCGAAGTCGCGGGCCTCGAGCGTTGCCGGGGTGCCGAGCAGCGCGCAGACCTCGTCGATGAGTGCCTGGTAGTCCTCGCGCATGGCCATCCCGCTGTCCCGCTGTTCCGAATCCTCGCCGTAGCGCCGTAGCGCCGTAGCGCCGTAGCGCCGTAGCGCCGTAGCGCCGTAGTGCCACAGCGCCGTAGCGCTCTCGTACCGCCGTGCGGTCCTCCTCCGCTCGTCACGGGCGGCCCGCGCCACCATTCTCGTACAGATGTCTGAGATCCGGGACACGGATGCCTGACAGCTGTCGATGGCCGCGGAATGGCGCGATCCTTAGATTCAGGGTGGCTTCCGACGCCATTGCGCTCCGCTCCCCCGTGCACCGTTCCGGTCCGGGTGAACGGACCTCCGCAAGACGCCAGGAGCGCGAAGAAGAACGTCAGTGGAGGTGCCCGTGCTCGGTCCAGTGCTCCTCGCCGCCGCGCGCAGCGACGGCATCCGCCGCTTCGTCTCGTCGACGCCGGTCACCCGCCCCGTCGTCAACCGCTTCGTTGCGGGCGAGCGGCTGGAGGCGTGCATGGAGAACGTGCGGTCGCTGACCGGCCGCGGTCTCGACGTCACCCTCGATCACCTCGGCGAGGACACCACCGTCCGCGCGGAAGCGCTGCGCAACCGCGACGCCTACCTCGCCCTGGCCGAGGCCCTGGCGGGGGAGGGCCTGGGAGTGCGGGCCGAGCTGTCGGTGAAGCTCTCGGCCTTCGGACAGGCGCTCCGGGACGGCGGCCACGACATCGCGCTGGCCAACGTCCGGCCGGTGGTCGAGGCGGCGGCCGAGGCCGGCACCACCGTGACGCTCGACATGGAGGACCACACCACCGTGGACTCCACCCTCGCGATCCTCGCCGAGCTGCGGAAGAGCTTCCCGCAGACCGGGGCCGTGCTGCAGTCCTACCTCTACCGCACCGAGGACGACTGCCGGGACCTGGCGGGGGAGGGCTCGCGGGTACGGCTGGTGAAGGGCGCGTACAACGAACCGGCGTCGGTCGCCCACCAGGACAAGGCCGAAGTGGACCGCGCGTACGTGAGATGCCTGAAGATCCTGCTCTCGGGCAAGGGCTATCCCATGGTCGGCACGCACGATCCGCGGATGGTCACGATCACGCAGGAGCTGGCGCGGCGACTCGGGCGCAAGCACGACGAGTTCGAGTTCCAGATGCTCTACGGCATCCGTGAGAGCGAGCAGTCGCGGCTCGCGGCCGAGGGCCACCGGATGCGCGTCTACGTCCCCTACGGGACCGACTGGTACGGATACTTCATGCGGCGCCTCGCGGAACGTCCGGCCAACCTCGGATTCTTCCTCCGCTCGCTCGCCACCCGCGGCTGAACACCCAGACAGTGCCCTCGTACGAAGGAGAGACGGCAGCCATGGACGCTGTGACCCAGGTCCCCGCCCCGTACAACGAGCCGGTCCACACCTACGCGCCCGGCAGTCCCGAGCGCGCCCGGCTGGAGCGCAAGCTCAAGGAGCTCGCCGAGAACCCGGTCGACCTGCCGATGACCATCAACGGCGAGAAGCGGATGGGCGGCGGCGCACGTGTCGACGTCGTGCAGCCGCACAATCACGGCAAGGTGATCGGCACCTACGCGAACGCCACCAGGCAGGACGCGCAGGACGCCGTCGACGCCGCGCTCACCGCCGCGCCCGCGTGGCGCGCGATGTCCTTCGACGACCGCGCCGCGATCATCCTCAAGGCCGCCGAACTGCTGTCGGGCCCGTGGCGCGAGACGATCGCGGCCTCCACCATGCTGGGCCAGTCCAAGACGATCCAGCAGGCCGAGATCGACGCCCCCTGCGAACTGATCGACTTCTGGCGCTTCAACGTGCACTTCGCGCGCGAACTCCTCGCCGAACAGCCCCCGATCCAGCCCAAGGGCGTGTGGAACCGGCTCGACCACCGGCCGCTGGAGGGCTTCGTCTACGCGATCACGCCGTTCAACTTCACGGCCATCGCCGGGAATCTGCCCACGGCGCCCGCCCTGATGGGCAACGTTGTTGTCTGGAAGCCCTCCCCGACGCAGACCCACTCCGCCGTGCTCCTCATGGAGATGCTGGAGGAGGCCGGCATGCCGAAGGGCGTCATCAACCTCGTCACCGGCGACGGGAAGGACGTCTCCGAGGTGGCGCTGCCCCACCCGGACCTGGCGGGCGTGCACTTCACCGGCTCCACCAAGACCTTCCAGTACCTGTGGAGGACCGTCGGCGAGAACATCGAGCGCTACAAGTCCTATCCGCGCATCGTCGGTGAGACCGGCGGCAAGGACTTCATCGTCGCCCACCCGACGGCCGACGCCGCCGTGCTGAAGACGGCGATGGTGCGCGGGGCCTTCGAGTACCAGGGCCAGAAGTGCTCGGCCGCCTCCCGCGCGTACATCCCGCGCTCGCTGTGGGACAGCGGCCTGAAGGACGAACTCCTCGCGGAGACCGAGGGGTTGGCGATGGGCGACGTCAGTGACCTGTCCAACTTCATCGGCGCCGTGATCGACGACCGCGCCTTCGCGAAGAACAAGGCCGCCATCGACCGCGCGAAGCAGGACCCCACCTGCGAGATCCTCGTCGGCGGCGAATACGACGACTCCACGGGCTGGTTCATCAAGCCCACGGTCATCGCCTGCACCGACCCGGAGAACGAGGTCTTCTCCGAGGAGTACTTCGGCCCGATCCTCGCCGTGCACGTCTACGAGGACGGCGACTGGGAGACGATGCTGGAGCAGATGGAGTCCGTCGCGGCCTACGCCCTGACGGGCGCCGTCCTCGCAAGGGACCGGGCGGCGCTCGCCGAGGCGAGCGGGAAACTCCGCTTCGCCGCGGGCAACTTCTACCTCAACGACCGTCCCACCGGCTCGATCGTCGGCCAGCAGCCCTTCGGCGGCGCCCGCGCCTCCGGCACGAACGACAAGGCGGGCTCGAAGTTCAACCTGCTGCGCTGGATGTCGCCGCGTGCCATCAAGGAGACCCAGGTCGCGCCGACCGACTACCGGTACCCGCACATGGGCTGACCTCCACGGCCCGGCTCCGCACGGGGCCGGGCCGTCGCCGTGCGGAGCCGGGACGGCTGGTGAGGCGGCACGCCGCCTCCGCCGTACGCCGCCTCACCAGCCGTCCCGGTGCATCACCTCCGAGACCGGACGCCGCCGCACGGGGCCGAAGTTGCCCACCGGCCAGCCGACGGGTATCACCGCGAACGTGTTGACCTGCTTGGGGATGCCGAGCACCTGCTTCCACTCCCGCTCCAGCATCAGGTGCCACACGGTGATCGTGGCCCCCAGCCCGAGTCCGCGCGCCGCCAGGAGCAAGTTCTGCACGCCGGGGTAGACGCTGGAGGTCTCCGCGACGGTGCTGAAGACCCCGCTGCGCATCAGCCGCAGCAGCGCACCGGTGCCCAGTGCGTCCCGCATCGCGCGCAGCCCGTCCATGTCGCCCTTGGGCTGGACGTAGCGGTAGCAGGGGATGATCAGCGCCGGGGTGTCGGCGAAGTGGTCGCGCTGGTACTCGATGGCCGCCACCATCCGCCGGTAGGCGCCCTCGTCCATGTTGGGCGGAGTGGCCTTCCCCGCGGACCCGAGGTAGGCGTTCACACACCTGCGCCACAGCGGTTCCAGCCGGGCGATCACCGCCCGGTCGGTCACGACGACGTAGTGGAACTGCTGGAGGTTCGACCCGCTCGGCGCCCACACCGCGGCCTGCACGAGCCGCTCCAGCAGTTCCTCCGGAACCGGGTCGGGCTTCAGGCGGCGCATCGCGCGCATCGTGGACATGGTCCCGAAGAGTTCGGGCGCGTTCGGCTGATCATCTGTCATGGCCGCGGAGTGTAGGGCTCCGGTACGGGCCCACGGCACCGTCGGGACGAGGAACGAGCCTCCCCAACTCCCTGCTAGCGTCGCGTACATGCCGATCCGAGCTGTTCTCTGGGACGTCGACGACACGCTCTTCGACTACACCGGATCCGACCGCGCGGCGGCCCTGCGGCACATCGAGGCCGAACGGCTGCTGGAGCGCCACCCCTCGCCGGAGGCCGCGCTCGGACGCTGGCGGGAGGTCATGGACGAGCAGTTCGCGCGCTTCCTCGCCGGCGAGCTGGGCTTCGCCGAACACCGCAGGGAGCGGGCACGCAGCTTCCTGGGCACCCCCCTGACCGACGAGGATGCGGACGTCTGGTTCGCCCGCTACGTCGCGCTGTACGAGCAGGCCTGGATTCTCTTCCCCGACGCCGTCCCCGCCCTCGACGCGCTCACCCCTGCCTACCGGCACGGCGCTCTCTCCAACTCCTCCACGTCCAACCAGGAGCGCAAGCTGCGCCGCCTGGGTATCCGCGACCGCTTCGAAGTCCTGCTGTGCGCGGACGAACTCGGCCACGCCAAGCCCGCGCCGGAGGCGTTCCACGCCGGCTGTGAGGCGATGGGCCTGCCGCCCTCCGAGGTCGCCTACGTGGGCGACCGGCACGACATCGACGCGCGTGCGGCCGACGAGGCGGGACTGCGCGGCGTCTGGATCGACCGCACCGGCCAGTCTCCTCCGGCCGCCCTGGCCGGGGTGCGCAGGATCACGGGCCTCGCGGAGCTGCCGGCCCTGCTCGCCGCCCTCCTCTAGGACCTGTCCGCGCCCGCGGGTGGCCGACGGACGCCGGTTGCTCCGGCGCCGTGGCCGGATCCGAGTGGTGTTCGTCTCAGATAGTAGGAAGGCCAACTAATTGGCGGGACATCACGGCGTCCGGGTTCTATCTTTGTGGAAGCCGAACGTTCTCGCTCATCCAGCGAGCGGCGGATGAGGCCCGGTGCACCGCGCAGGTGATCCCTGACGCACCGTTCCGCCCCCGCCCCTTCCGGCAGCACCAGCCCCGCCTTCCCTTCTTGAAGCCTTTCTTGAAGCCCTTGTGTGCAGAAGGAGTTGCTGATCATGGATGAGACCGCCCGCCGCCGCCTCCGCCACAACGCCCGTACGAACCGTGACGCCGAGCGCAGGAAGGCCGCCGCCGCCCTGCAGCGCGCCCTCGACCGCCGGGACAACGGCGGAGCCACGGGCCACTGACGGCCACTCAGCCCGCACATGCCGGACCGGCGGTCCGCTGGTCCGGCATGTGGACCGGAAGTGTCAGCTCCTGGGACGGCAGGTTAAGGTCGCCGCATGTCTCGCACCATCAGCCTCGCAGTGATCCCCGGTGACGGAATCGGCCAGGAGGTCGTGGCCCAGGGCCTGAAGGTCCTCGCCGCAGTCCTCCCGCAGGACGTGAAACTGGAGACGAAGCACTACGAGCTGGGTGCCAAGCGCTGGCACGCCACGGGCGAGACCCTCACGGACGCGGAGACGGAGCAGCTCCGGCAGCACGACGCGATCCTGCTCGGTGCCATCGGCGACCCGAGCGTGCCCTCCGGCGTCCTGGAGCGCGGGCTGCTGCTCAAGCTGCGGTTCGCCTTCGACCACTTCGTGAATCTCCGGCCGTCGAAGCTCTTCCCGAACACGGAGACCCCTCTGGCCGGGCGCCCCGACATCGACTTCGTGGTCGTGCGCGAGGGCACCGAGGGCCCGTACGTCGGCAACGGCGGCAGCATCCGCACCGGCACGCCCGCCGAGGTCGCCAACGAGGTCAGCGTGAACACCGCCTACGGGGTGGAGCGCGTCGTCCGTGACGCGTACGAGCGCGCGCGGGCACGTCCGCGCAAGAAGCTGACCCTGGTGCACAAGAACAACGTGCTCGTGCACGCGGGCCACCTGTGGAAGAACACCTTCGACAGGGTCGGCGAGGAGTATCCGGACGTCGCCACCGACTATCTGCACGTCGACGCCGCGACGATCTTCCTCGTCCAGGACCCCGCGCGCTTCGACGTGATCGTCACCGACAACCTCTTCGGCGACATCATCACCGACCTCGCCGCCGCCGTGAGCGGCGGTATCGGCCTCGCCGCCTCCGGCAACATCAACCCGACCGGCGAATACCCGTCGATGTTCGAGCCCGTTCACGGCTCCGCGCCCGACATCGCCGGCACGGGCAAGGCGGACCCGACGGCCACCGTCCTCTCCGTCGCACTGATGCTCCGGCACGTCGGCCTGGAGGCCGAGGCCACCCGCGTCGAGGAAGCCGTCACGGGTGACCTCGCCGAGCGCTCAGGGGCCCGGACCACGGACGAGATCGGCGACGCCCTGGCGACGCGAGTATCCGGCTGACCCGGCGCAGGCTCTCGCCGGGCATCGGTGCCCGGCCGCTGTTCCAGTGGGGGGTCGGGGTGCCACCATCCATGCAGGGGCCGCCCACCCGGACTCCCTCTGCGAGCCTCCGCGGGTGATAATCGGACTCGGGGCTGACGCATGAGTGAAAGCTCGGACGTCCCAGTACCACGACGGAGGGCGTACGGGAGCGCGGTCCGCCACGACACACAGTGAAGGACGCGCTCACATGACGACGCCTCGAATCGACTTCGACCTCAAGCCCTCCTCGCAGCCGCTGCCTGCCGCGGAGCGCGAGGCGGTGCTGGCCGACCCGGGCTTCGGCCGTCATTTCACGGACCACATGGTCACGATCAAGTGGACCGAGGGCCGTGGCTGGCACGACGCACAGCTCCAGCCGTACGCCGCGCTGCAACTCGATCCCGCCAACATGACGCTGCACTACGCACAGTCGATCTTCGAGGGGCTGAAGGCGTACCGGCAGCCGGACGGGTCGGTCTCCGCGTTCCGTCCGGACGCCAACGCCCGCCGCTTCCAGCGCAGCGCCCGCCGCCTGGCCATGCCGGCCCTGCCGGAGGAGACGTTCATCGAGGCGTGCGAGCTGCTGGTCCGGCAGGACAAGGACTGGGTGCCGGGCAGCGGCGAGGAGTCGCTCTACCTGCGGCCCTTCATGTTCGCCACCGAGGTGGGCCTCGGGGTGCGGCCCGCCAACGAATACCTGTTCATGCTGATCGCCTCGCCCGCCGGCTCCTACTTCCCCGGCGGCGTCCAGCCGGTGTCCGTCTGGCTCTCCCGGGAGTACGTGCGGGCGGCGCCCGGGGGCACGGGTGAGGCCAAGTGCGCGGGCAACTACGCCGCTTCGCTGGTCGCGCAGGCGGAGGCCGCCGAGCAGGGCTGCGACCAGGTCGTGTGGCTGGACGCGATCGAGCGCCGCTTCATCGAGGAGATGGGCGGCATGAATCTGTACTTCGTCCACGGCTCCGGCGCCGACGCCAGGATCGTCACGCCGTCGCTCACCGGGACGCTCCTGCCCGGCATCACCCGTGACTCGCTGCTCACGCTCGCCGCCGACCTCGGCTACCGGACGGACGAGGCCCGGCTGACCGTCGACGACTGGCGTGAGGGCAACGAGAACGGCACGATCACCGAGGTCTTCGCCTGCGGCACGGCAGCCGTGATCACCCCTGTCGGGGAGGCGAAGTCCGCGAGCGGCGCATGGAAGGTCGGCGACGGGCAGCCCGGCGAGATCACCATGCGGCTGCGCGAGGCTTTGCTCGCCGTGCAGACCGGGCACGCCGAGGACCGGCACGGCTGGATGCGGTCGCTGGCCTGACCTCGGCCGGCGGGCCGGAAAGCGGTGTGGCGGCGCACGCCGCCGGGCGTGCGGGCGTGCGGGTCTGTCGGGCCTCGCCTCCGCACCGCCCGGACCGCCGGTTCCGCGGCGGTCCGGGGCCCCGTCCGCCGTCCACGAGGGACGGCCGTGCGGGCCCGTGGTCCGTTCCGGGCCGGTCGGCCCGCCCGCCGGACCGCCGTTCCGTCCGCCTGCGGAGCGGGGAGGCGCCTGTGCGCACGCACTTTCCGCATCGTGAGACACCTTGCGAGCCTCTGCCCGGTCTGTGCGAGACTCCCCTCGTGTCCTCGTCCGCCATGATTATCGGCAGCAGGCGCGCCGGTCCGCAGTGACCGGCTGCCGCAGGAAAAACCGTGCGGCAGCCGTCACCGTCTCCCAGACCCGCGCGCCAGACCTCTCGCACCCGCGAGGGGTCTTTTTGGTTTCCGGCCCACCCGCAGCCGGAACCGGCGGCCCGAGGAGGAAGCAGGACAGAAGCAGGACAATCGAGGGACAAGCGGGCCCCGGCATCACGGATCTCCCCCTCGTCTCCCAGGAGCACAGCATCCAACAGGAGCCACAGCCGTCATGAGCATGCTCGCCCCGGACGACAACTTCCACATCTTCGACACCACGCTCCGCGACGGTGCCCAGCGCGAGGGCATCAACCTGACCGTCGCCGACAAGATGACCATCGCCCGTCACCTCGACGAGTTCGGCGTCGGCTTCATCGAGGGCGGCTGGCCGGGGGCCAACCCGCGCGACACCGAGTTCTTCGCCCGCGCCCGCGCGGAGATCGACTTCAGGCACGCGCAGCTGGTGGCCTTCGGCGCCACCCGCAAGGCGGGAGTGCGCGCCGCCGACGACGCCCAGGTCAAGGCGCTGGTGGACTCCGGTGCCCCGGTCGTCACGCTCGTCGCGAAGTCGCACGACCGGCACGTCGAGTTGGCGCTGCGCACCTCGCTCGAGGAGAACCTGGAGATGGTCCGGGACACCGTGGCGTACCTGCGGGAGCAGGGCCGCCGCGTCTTCGTGGACTGCGAGCACTTCTTCGACGGCTATTTCGCCGACGCCCGCTACGCGAAGCAGGTCGTGCGCGCCGCGCACGAGGCCGGCGCCGACGTGGTCGTGCTGTGCGACACCAACGGCGGGATGCTCCCCGCGCAGGTCCATGCCGTCGTACGCACCGTCCTGGCCGACACCGGCGCCCGCCTGGGCATCCACGCGCAGGACGACACCGGCTGCGCCGTCGCCAACACCCTCGCCGCGGTGGACGCGGGCGCCAGCCACGTGCAGTGCACAGCCAACGGCTACGGCGAGCGCGTCGGCAACGCCAACCTCTTCCCCGTCACGGCGGCGCTCCAGCTCAAGTACGGCAAGCAGGTGCTGCCCGAGGGCGCGCTCGAGGAGATGACCCGCATCTCGCACGCCATCGCCGAGGTCGTCAACCTCGTGCCCTCCACGCATCAGCCGTACGTCGGCACCTCCGCCTTCGCGCACAAGGCCGGACTGCACGCCTCCGCGATCAAGGTCGATCCGGATCTGTACCAGCACATCGAGCCGGAACTCGTCGGCAACTCCATGCGGATGCTCGTGTCCGACATGGCCGGACGCGCCTCGGTCGAGCTGAAGGGCAGGGAGCTCGGCTACGACCTGGAGGGCGACCGGGATCTGGTGGGCCGGATCGTGGAGCGCGTCAAGGAGCAGGAGCTGAAGGGCTTCACCTACGAGGCGGCGGACGCCTCGTTCGAGCTCCTGCTGCGGGACGAGGTGCACGGCCGGCCCCGGCGCTTCTTCCGCCTGGAGTCCTGGCGGAGCATCGTCGAACAGCGCCCCGACGGCGACCAGGCCAACGAGGCCACGGTCAAGCTGTGGGCGAAGGGCGAGCGCATCGTCGCCACCGGTGAGGGCAACGGGCCGGTCAACGCCCTGGACCGGGCGTTGCGCAGCGGGCTGGAGCGGCTGCACCCGGAGCTTGCCCGGCTCTCCCTCGTCGACTACAAGGTCCGCATCCTCGAGGGCGGGCACGGCACCGACTCCACGACGCGAGTGCTGGTCTCCATGAGCGACGGCGGCGCGGAGTGGTCGACGGTGGGCGTGGCGGACAACATCATCGCAGCGTCGTGGCAGGCCCTGGACGACGCCTACACGTACGGGCTGCTGCGGGCGGGCGTCGAACCGCACGAGTGAGTGACGTCCTGGCCGGGGCCGCCCGGCGGCGACTCCTCCGTTCCGGCCCTGGCTCAGCCGGTCGGCTGCTCAGCCGTTCACGCGTACCGGCAGCACCAGGGTGCTGTTGCCGACGAAGCTCGGCCTCGGCTGCAACTCCTCGTCGGGCACGGACAGTTCGAGGCCCGGATGGCGGTCGAAGAGCGCTTCGAGCGCGACGGCCGCCTCCATGCGGGCGAGTGGCGCGCCGAGGCAGTAGTGCGGGCCGTGACCGAAGGAGAGGTGCTGGTCCGGCGGGCGCGTGACGTCGAAGTGGCCGGCTTCCGGCCCGTAGGTGCGGGGATCGCGTCCGGCGGCCGTGTACCCGGCGAGCACCGGTGTCCCGCGGGGGATGACCGTGCCGCGCCTCTCGGACTGCTGCGGGGAACGCGGACGGGATGAAGAGTCCGCTCTGCGGCCCCGCGGCACAAGAGGATTTGAGGCCAAGCCCCGCTGAACGCGCTTGCACCGTGAACGCCCCCTGTCCCATTGCCGGTTGACCCGGCGGCTGCTAAACCGACGGGGGACCCGAGAGGTCTAAGCCACTTCGAGAGGGGTACAGCCGTGCCGTCCATTCCGATCTGGCCCAGACGCACCTTTCTGGCCGCCTCCGCCGCAACAGCAGCAACCGCCCTCACAGTGACACCGCCGACGGCGCCTCCGGCCGCCGCGCTCGCCCGTGCGAGGCGTCAACAGGAACCGGCCGCCGACGACTTCGGCGCGCTGCGCGAGCGCTGGCTGCGCCTGCGGCTCGGCCACGGCTTCGATCCCGGGGTCGAGCCGTACGCGTCGAGGCTGGCGGAGACCGGTGAACAGGCCGGTGCGCTGCTGGAGCAGATGCAGCCGGCCGACGACTCCCTCTTCCCCGAGTACCCCTTCGACCCGCCGTCCGGGATCACGCAGTCCTACCAGCGGCTCGCGACGATGACCGAGGGCTACGTCCAGCCCGGCACGGGCCGCACCGGCGACCCACGGCTGCTCGACGCCGTGCGGACCGGACTGGCCCATGTGCACGAGCGCGTCTATCACGCCGGCACCGAGCCGTACGGCAACTGGTGGGAGTGGCAGATCGGCAGCCCGCGCCTGCTGCTGGACATCGTCGCGATGCTCTACGACGAGCTCGCGGCCGAGCAGCGCGGCCAATACCTCGCAGCCGTCGACCACTTCCTGCCCGAGTCCGTCTTCGACGAGTACACGGGCCGTTCCACCGGCGCCAACCGCGTCGACTTCTGCCGCGTCTACGCAGTGCGCGGCATCCTCGGTGAGGCCCCCGGCAAGATCACTCTGGCGACGGCCTCCCTCTCTCCCGTCTTCCCGTACGTCACCGAGGGGGACGGGCTCTACGCGGACGGCTCCTTCATCCAGCACACATGGGTGGCCTACTCGGGCACGTACGGCTATGTGCTGCTCGACGGCCTGGGCAGGCTCTTCACCCTGCTGGACGGCACGAGTTGGGAGGTCACCGACCCGGCCCGCCGGATCATCCTGGACAGCGTGGACAACGCCTACGCGCCGCTGCTGCACGACGGGCTCATGATGGACAGCGTCAGCGGCAGGGCCATATCGCGCGGCATCCTCAGGAACGACACCAGGCGGATACGGCAGAGCGACCACACGCGCGGGCATCAACTCATCGCCGCTGTCGCCCTGTTGGGCGGGGGAGCGGACGAGGCCCGGCGCAGGCGCTGGAACGCCATGGTGCGCGGCTGGACCGAGCGGGACACCGCGCTGCCGGTGCTCACCGACCCGCAGTTCGACGTGGCGGACCTCGCGCGGCTGCACGCGGTCGTGGACGAGGACGGGGAGACGGCGCCGGAACCCGTGGAGCACCGGTTGTTTCCGGCCATGGCCCGAGCGGTGCACCGCCGTGCCGGCTGGTGCGTGAACGTCGCCATGGCGTCCGACCGCATCGCCTACTACGAGGCGGGCAACGGCGAGAATCCACGCGGCTGGCACACCGGCGCGGGGATGCTCTCCTGGTGGGGACCGTCCGGAACGCTGAACCAGTACGCGGACGACTTCTGGCCGACCGTCGACTGGTACCGCCTGCCCGGCACGACCGTCTCCACCAAGCGCCTCCCCGACAAGGCAGGAGGGGAGTGGGGGGAGCCCAAGCCGGACGCCCGGTGGGCCGGCGGCGTCACCGACGGCGAATTCGCCGCCGTCGGCCAGCATGTGAGGGGACTGGAGAGCACCCTGACCGCTCGCAAGTCCTGGTTCTGCCTCGACGACGAGATCGTCTGCCTCGGCGCGGGCATCACCTGCGAGGACGGCACGGAGGTGGAGACCGTCTTCGACAACCGCAACCTGGGAGCCCCCGGAAGGTCCGCCGGCGCCGTGGCCCTCACCGTGGACGGACGGAGGTGGGACACGGGCACGGACGGCGCCGGGCGGCCGCGGACCGCCTCACGCGCCGGCTGGGCTCATCTGGAGGGCCACGGCGGCTGGGTCTGGCCGGGCGGCACACGGCTGCGGGTGCTGTGCGAGGAACGCACGGGCGCGTGGTCCGACATCAACGAGGGCAGCGTCCCCGATCCCGTGACCCGCCGCTATGTGACGTTGTGGACCAGTCACGGCAGCGACCCCGACGACGCCGGCTACGTCTACGTGCTGATGCCCGGCGCGGGCGCGGAGCGTGTCGCCGCGCGCGCAGCGGACCGGCGGCGGGTCGTCGTCGACGCCAACACCGCGGCAGTGCAGGCCGTCAGCGTCCGGCACCTGGGCCTGAGCGCCGCGAACTTCTGGACCGCGGGATCGGCGGGCCGGCTCACCTCGGGCGCACCGTCCAGCGTCCTGGTGCGCGCTGCCCGCGGCGGCGGACGGCGCACCGCCACCGTCCACGTGGCAGAACCTCCAAGGACCGGCGAGCCGTTCGAGGTGACGTGGCACCGACCGGTGGGCGAGGTGCTGTCGGCGTCCGACGGTGTCGAGGTGCTCGGCACGGGGCGCTCGCTGCGGCTGCGCGTGACACCGGGGACGGGTGGTACGAGCGTGAGCTGTGCGGTGCGGGTGCCTTGAGCTGCGGTTGTGCGGCTGGACCGGACGGCCCGCGCCAACTTGACAGGGCACCGTCACCGCGCTGTGGGAACCCCACAGCCCGGGGCGGGCCGCGTGAGAGACATCCCTGCCCCGGAGGCGAGCTCGGGCGCCGTTCTGTCCAGCGCGACCATGAATCACGCTCGGACACTGTCTGAATCTGACGAGGATGAACGGCCCTGCCGTTTCGTAGGGTCTATACATGACCGATCAGACCCAGTCGTCGCAGCAGACGCCGCAGGCCGCGGAGACCGCAGCCGCGTCCGAAGCCGCAGCCACCGGGGCGCCGGACGCGCGCGGGCGTGTGGCGGAGCTGCGTGCTCTGCGGGAGCGTGCGTTGCAGGGGCCCAGTGAGCGGGCGACGCAGGCTCAGCACGCGAAGGGGAAGCTGACCGTCCGGGAGCGCATCGAACTGCTGCTGGACGAGGGGACGTTCCGTGAGGTGGAGCCGCTGCGGCGGCACCGTGCCACGGGTTTCGGGCTGGAGGAGAAGAAGCCCTACACCGACGGCGTCGTGACCGGGTGGGGGCTGGTGCACGGCCGGACGGTGTTCGTCTACGCGCACGACTTCCGCATCTTCGGGGGTGCGTTGGGGGAGGCGCACGCCACGAAGATCCACAAGATCATGGATATGGCGATCTCGGCGGGTGCGCCGCTGATCTCTCTCAACGACGGTGCGGGCGCGCGTATCCAGGAGGGCGTCTCGGCGCTCGCCGGGTATGGCGGGATCTTCCAGCGCAACACCCGCGCGTCGGGCGTCATTCCGCAGATCTCGGTGATGCTCGGCCCGTGTGCGGGTGGTGCGGCGTACTCGCCGGCGCTGACGGACTTCGTCTTCATGGTCCGCGACACCTCGCAGATGTTCATCACCGGCCCGGACGTGGTGCAGGCCGTGACCGGCGCGAACGTCTCGCAGAACGGACTGGGCGGCGCGGACGTGCACGCCGCGACCTCGGGCGTCGCGCACTTCGCCTACGACGACGAGCAGACGTGCCTGGAAGAGGTGCGGTACCTGCTGTCGATGCTGCCGAGCAACAACCGCGAGAACCCTCCGGCCGAGGAGAGCTCCGACCCGGTGGACCGGCGCGGCGAGGTGCTGCTCGATCTGGTGCCTGCGGACGGGAACCGCCCGTACGACATGCGCAAGGTCATCGAGGAACTCGTCGACGACGGGGACCTGTTGGAGATCCATGAGCGGTGGGCGACGAACCTGATCGTCTGCCTGGCCAGGATGGACGGCCAGGTCGTCGGCATCATCGCCAACCAGCCCCAGTCGCTGGCCGGGGTCCTGGACATCGAGGCGTCGGAGAAGGGCGCCCGCTTCGTGCAGATGTGCGACGCGTTCAACATCCCCATCGTCACACTGCTGGACGTCCCGGGCTTCCTGCCCGGAGTCGACCAGGAGCACGGCGGAATCATCCGCCACGGGGCGAAGCTGCTGTACGCGTACTGCAACGCGACGGTGCCGCGGATCTCCGTGGTGCTGCGCAAGGCCTACGGCGGCGCGTACATCGTCATGGACTCGCAGTCCATCGGCGCCGACCTGACCTTTGCCTGGCCGACGAACGAGATCGCGGTCATGGGCGCCGAGGGCGCGGCCAACGTGATCTTCCGCCGGGAGATCAACGGCGCTGACGACCCCGAGGCGATGCGGGCGCGGATGGTCAAGGAGTACAAGGCCGAGCTGATGCATCCGTACTACGCGGCCGAACGCGGCCTCGTCGACGACGTCATCGATCCGGCCGAGACCCGCGAAGTCCTCGTCCGCTCCCTGCAGATGCTGCGCAGCAAGCACGCCGATCTGCCCTCACGCAAGCACGGAAACCCCCCTCAGTAAGGGATGAATACTTCGATGAACCCGACCGACACAACTGTCAGCCGTCTCGTCCGCGTGGAGAAGGGCGAGGCCAGCGAGGAGGAACTCGCCGCTGTCACGGCGCTGTTGCTCGCCCGCGCGGCCGCCTCCGCCCGGCACGCCCAGATCCCGGGCTCTCGTGCCGCGGGGAGCGGCAAGGCCGGCTGGAGGCGCCTGGAGCGCGCCCGCGGCTTCCGCGCGCCGCACAGCTGGCAGGGCTGAGGCGCACCGGCCGAGGCGCAACTCGCCGAGGCACGAGCGGAGTCCGGCCCGCCGGGCCGGACTCCGGCGGACAGCCCGGCGAAGTTGCGAACAGCGAGACCCGAACAGTGAGACCCGAACAGCGAAGGACGGCCTCCCGGCGAGTTCACGGGAGGCCGTCCTTCTGTGCCATGGGGCCGTTGTTCAGCCTGCGGGTGCGTCCTCGAGCACGGTGCGCGCCGGATTCGCGGTCTGCGCCTCCAGGTTGTCGAGGTCCCCGGCCTCTTCGGCGACGGCCCTCGTGGTCAACTCGTCCGCGTCCTGGAGGTGGGCCAGGGTGGTGCGGCGCGGGTTGGCTGTGCTGCGCATGATAAGGGTGGTCTTCACGCTCGACCGTACCTCGCACTTTCCAATTGACTTGTCGTTCCGCCGTGTTCTGTAAACAGGCTAGGACCCATTTTCATTTCGTTACGTGACGCGGACGACGCGGAGCGTGTGAGTTTGCTCACCGGAGCGTGAGCAAAAGGGACTTACGTGATGAGGTGTCGTGAGCGCCGAACCGGACATCGGGGCCAGACGTGAGGTTCCGCCTCCGGGTCTGATAGTGCTGGGGCGGGAGGGGTCCGCAATCCCGCGCTGAAAAGTCCGGAATCGCGGAAAGTGTGTCGCACAGGAAGTGACGGAATATTGGCGGAGCGTCACCGCACCCGGCGGGTTTTCCACAGCCCTTGTTGGAGATCCGGCACTGTGCTGGAATTCCACGGACCGCTGCGGGAAACAACCGGCGCGCAGGGGCGCAGAGCAGCGCCGCGCGGCGGTCAGGGGACGCGCGCCGGTCAAATCACGACCGCCAGGGGGGCCTTGGGACCCCCACGACTCGATACCGTCCCGCCGTCCCAAGCGGAGGGGCGCCTGGTCCAGAGGTTGCGACGCTAGTGCAGGGACGTTTCAAGAGGGATGGCAGCGCTGCGGGGGATCCGGAGCCGCGCGGAATGACGGACCGCGGATCCTCACCCCAGCGCGCCCAGCAGAGCGGTCCGACGGCCGCGGTGCACGACGAGGACGGCGGGGCGGCCAACCGTCCGGCCGTCAAAAGCGACAAGAGCGACGAGCAGCGGCTGAGGACGCCTCCCGGGCCGGGTTCGCGAGCCGCCCTGCGCAACTGGCGGATCAGCACGCGCCTGGTGTCGCTCCTCGCGCTGCCCGTGGTCGCTGCAACGACCCTGGGTGCCCTGCGGATTCAGGATTCCCTCGGGAACGTCGACCAGCTCGACAACATGAAGCTGCTCACGGAGATGACCGAGCAGGCGACGGAGCTCGCCTCGGCCCTCCAGGAGGAGCGCGACCGCTCTGCCGGCCCGCTGATCGCCACCGGGGACTCCAAGGACGACACCGTTGTCGGCCCCCGGGAGAAGACGGACCAGTCCTTCCAGGCGTTCAAGGAAGCCACCGCCGACATCGACGGCAGTGACAGGGTGATGGCGGGCGTCCAGTCCACCGTTCTGGACATCACCAGGCAGCTGACGGCGATCAAGAACATCCGCGAGCGGGCGTACGACAACCCGGCGTCGGTCTCGCAGACGGTCAACAGCTACAACCAGCTCATCGACTCGCTGCTCGCCCTGTCACAGGACATGGCGCAGGCGACGAACAACTCCGAGATGATCCAGAGCACGCGTGCTCTCTCGTCGTTCTCCACCGCCAAGGAGTACGCCTCCATCCAGCGGGCGATCATCTCCGCCGGCCTCGCCCGCAAGGGCGGCCCCGAACTCTCCGAGAGCGACCGGCTCTACGCGAAGACGGCCGCCGAGAGCGAGAGCGCCTCGCTCGGCAGCTTCAACCAGATCTACGGCGAGGAGCGCGCCTCCGCGCTGACCAAGCCGCTCGACGGCGGCGTCGTGAACATCACGCTGGCGGACAAGTACCGCGACCGCGTGCTGAACAACCCCGACGGCATCAAGAGCGAGAACCGCTCGTACCCCGACTGGTACGACCAGGACCGCTCGAAGATCGACGAGATGGGGAAGATCGAGTCGACGCTGCTCTCGCAGATGGAGCAGCAGGCCCGCGAGCTGCGTGCCTCCGCCCAGCGCGAGGCGTTCCTCAACGGTGCCGTGATCCTTCTGGTCCTCGGCATCTCCCTCGTCGGAGCGTTCGTCGTCGCCCGCTCCATGGTGCGCTCGCTGCGCCGCCTCCAGGACACGGCCCAGGACGTCGCCCGCAAGCGGCTGCCGGAGCTGGTCCGCCAGATGTCCGAGTCCGAGCCGCAGGATGTGGACACCTCCGTCGAGTCGGTCGGTGTCCACAGCCGGGACGAGATCGGCAAGGTGGCCTCCGCGTTCGACGACGTCCACCGGGAGGCCGTCCGGCTCGCCGGCGAGCAGGCCCTGCTGCGGGGCAACGTCAACGCGATGTTCACCAACCTCTGCCGGCGCAGCCAGGGCCTCATCCAGCGTCAGCTCTCCCTCATATCCGAGCTGGAGTCCCGCGAGGCCGACCCGGACCAGCTCTCCTCGCTCTTCAAGCTGGACCACCTCGCGACCCGCATGCGGCGCAACGGTGAGAACCTCCTCGTCCTCGCGGGCGAGGAGCCGGGCCGCCGCTGGACCAGGCCCGTCCCGCTCGTCGACGTGCTGCGCGCAGCGGCCTCCGAGGTGGAGCAGTACGAGCGGATCGAACTGAACTCCGTTCCGGCCACCGAGGTTGCGGGCCGGGTCGTCAACGACCTCGTGCACCTCCTCGCCGAGCTGCTGGAGAACGCCACGTCGTTCTCCTCGCCGCAGACGAAGGTCAAGGTCACCGGTCACGCACTGCCCGACGGGCGTGTGCTGGTGGAGATACACGACACCGGCATCGGCCTCTCCCCGGAGGACCTCTCGGCGATCAACGAGCGGCTCGCCAGCCCGCCGACCGTCGATGTCTCGGTCTCGCGCCGCATGGGTCTCTTCGTGGTCGGCCGCCTCTCTCTGCGGCACGGCATACGCATCCAGCTGCGCCCGTCCGACTCCGGCGGTACGACCGCCCTCGTCATGCTTCCCGTCGACGTGGCCCAGGGCGGCGCCCAGGGCCCGCAGTCCAAGGGCAAGCCGGCGGGCGCGGGCGGTCCCGGCGGCAACGGCCCGAGCGTGCCCAAGGGCTCGGGGCTCGCCGCGGCGCTGCAGCGCGGGCCGGGCGCCGGCCCCGGCGGTGCCGGCCCGGCCAAGCTCGGCGGTCCCCCCGCGCGTCAGGTGGGCGGCGGCGAGTCCCGTCCCGCACTGCCCGGTTCGGACGTCCCGGTGGGCGCGGGCAGCGGCCAGGGCGACAGCGGCCCTCCGACGACCAACCTCTTCGGCAGCGGTCCCGGCAGCAGTGGTCCCGGCAGGGGCCAGGACGCCCAGGGCCCGCCGAACCGCCAGGTGCCCCCGCTTCCGCAGCGGCCCGGCCCGGCCGGAGCGCTGCCGGGAGGTGCGGGCAGCGACAGTGGCCAGGGAGGCCCGGAGCCCGCCGAGTTCGAGCGGCCCCGCGACGGCTGGGGCGGCCCCTGGGAGCGTGAGAACCAGCCCAGCGGCGAGTACGCCATGCCGCAGTCCCCCTCGGACACGGGTGAGTTCCAGCGTCCGCAGTCCCCGTCCGACACGGGTGAGTTCCAGCGCCCGCAGTCCCCGTCCGACACCGGTGAGTTCGAGCGTCCGCAGCCCGGCGGCCCGAGCGACACCTCACAGTTCATGCGCCCGGACGACTGGAGCCAGCAGCGTCCGAGCTGGGCGACGGCCTCCGGCCCCGCCGAGGACGGCCCCCGCGGTCACGACGAGTCCGAGTCCAGCGAGACCGGCGAGTTCGCCCGCCCCGGCTACACCAGCGCGTCCAGCGGCGGCCAGGGTGCCGCTCCCGGACGCGAGCAGTCGCTGGGCGACCAGGACCCCTCGTACGACCCGGACTTCGGCATACCTTCGGTGCCGCCGGCCGCGGCCGACGCCCCGACGCCGATCTTCGAGTCGATCGAGTCCAACTGGTTCCGTGCCGCGTCCTCGCCGCCTCCGCCGCAGCGGGAGCCATCCGAACCCCCGGCGCAGCCAGAGCGGTCCTCGTCCCAGCACGCGCCCGTTCCGCGGCCAGGGCAGCCGGCTTCGGCCGTGCCGCCGGTGCCGCAGCGGCACGCGGCCCGTGGCTCCGAGGGAGCGGCGGCGAACTCGTCGCACTCCGCCGGTGTTCACCACGCGGCCGACTCCGGTGCCCACTGGGGCGCTTCGCCCAACGACGAGCGCTGGCGCCGCGCGGAGCAGGTGCGCCAGCCCGCAGCGGGCGGAGTGACCACTTCCGGTCTGCCGCGTCGCGTGCCCCGCGCCAACCTGGTCGCGGGTACCGCACAGCAGCAGTCCTCCGCACAAGCAGGACCGCAGGTCTCGCGTGCACCCGATGACGTCCGCGGCAGGCTGACGAACCTCCGTCGCGGCATCCAGCAGGGCCGACAAGCCGGTACAACGAACGGCCGCGGCACAGGCCCCCATTACCAGCAGGAGCGTTAGTTGAGTCCGATGAGCCAGGCGGCGCAGAATCTGAACTGGTTGATCACCAACTTCGTGGACAACACCCCAGGTGTGTCGCACACGGTGGTGGTCTCCGCGGACGGCCTCCTTCTGGCCATGTCCGAGGGATTCCCGCGCGACCGCGCCGATCAGTTGGCGGCGGTCGCGTCCGGGCTGACCTCACTTACCGCGGGTGCCTCCCGCATCTTCGAGGGAGGCCCCGTCAACCAGACCGTGGTGGAGATGGAACGAGGCTTCCTCTTCATCATGTCCATCTCCGACGGCTCGTCCCTGGCGGTCCTCGCCCATCCTGAGGCTGACATCGGTCTCATCGGATACGAGATGGCACTGCTCGTGGACCGCGCAGGAACCGTCCTCACCCCTGACGTGCGCGCAGAACTGCAGGGGAGCATCCTCAACTGATCCGAAAGCCTCCCGACATGAGCCACCTCAGACCGTTAGTCGACCCCGATCTCATGCCTTCCCCGGAGGAGCCATGACCCCGCCAGCCTCGCCCGGCCCGTACGGTGCCCCATACCAGCACGCACCGTACGGAGGTGAGGGCGACCAGCCGCTGGTGCGCCCTTATGCGATGACGGGCGGCCGAACCCGGCCGCGCTATCAGCTCGCCATCGAAGCGCTGGTGAGCACGAGCGCCGACCCGGTTCAGCTTCAGGGTCTTCTCCCGGAACACCAGCGCATCTGTCATCTGTGCCGGGAGGTCAAGTCGGTCGCGGAGGTATCGGCCCTGCTGGCGATACCGCTGGGTGTGGCCCGGATCCTGGTCGCCGATCTCGCCGAGGCCGGAATGGTGGCCATCCACCAGCCCGGCGGTGGCTCCGAGCCCGGCGGCGCGCCAGATGTGACGTTGCTCGAAAGGGTGCTCAGTGGACTTCGCAAGCTCTAGCCCGCAGACGGGCCAGATGGTGGGTTACGGAGCCGGAGCCCCGACGCCCGGCCGTTCGACGACCTCCGCGAAGATCGTGGTGGCCGGCGGCTTCGGCGTGGGCAAGACGACTTTCGTGGGCGCGGTCTCCGAGATCAATCCCCTCCGTACCGAAGCGGTCATGACGTCCGCGTCCGCCGGGATCGACGATCTGACCCACACCGGAGGCAAGACCACCACAACGGTGGCCATGGACTTCGGCCGCATCACGCTCGACGACGACCTGATCCTGTACCTCTTCGGTACGCCCGGGCAGGATCGTTTCTGGTTCATGTGGGACGACTTGGTCCGCGGCGCGATCGGCGCGGTCGTCCTGGTGGACACCCGCCGCCTGGCGGACTGCTTCCCGGCAGTGGACTACTTCGAGAACTCGGGCCTGCCGTTCATCATCGCGCTGAACGGTTTCGACGGGCATCAGCCCTACACACCCGAAGAGGTCCGCGAGGCCCTGCAGATCGGCCCGGACGCTCCCATCATCGTCACCGACGCCAGGCACCGTGCCGAGGCGAAGAGTGCCCTGATCACGCTGGTCGAGCACGCCCTGCTCGCCCGGCTGAAGTGAGACGCGCAGTCAACTCGACGCGTGGTACGGCGAGTTGATCACACAGCCGGGCAGGGGCTCCTCCGCCCGGCTGTGTTGTTCGCCATGAACTCCTTCATGTTCATAACGTTTCGACAGTGAATTACGCCGCCGTGAACACGGCTGGCGAGCGCAAGGCTTCACTCTGCTCACAAAATCCGGTCCATTTGCCCTCCTTGCCCCCATGTGCCCGGTTTGCGGGGCCTGTTGACTCTCGCCGGGGCCCCCGCGCAGGTGTTTGGTGGACTCGGCCCTGACGTGCTGAAATGCGCTGAACTCAGCAGTAACGAGTTGGCACGTCGCCGACCCATGGACGTCGGACACGGACACCGAGGGTCAAGAGGTGAGGAGTCGCGTGAGGCGAAGCAAGACGGGCGCTGCGACCGGAACCCGGGAGGGGTCCAGGGGTAACTTCACCCCGCCGTCGCGGAGTTCGGTGACATCCGGCCTTCCCGGCGGTACGGGCCGTTCGGGCAGCCGCCTGGCCGTGCGCAACTGGCGCGTGAGGACGAGGCTGTACGCCATCCTCCTGATCCCCGTACTCGTCGGCCTCGTCTTCGGCGGCTTCCGCGTGAGCGACTCCGTGGACACCTGGAACGAGGCGAGGGACGCCGAGCGCACGGCCGAACTCGTGCGAGCCGCCGCCACGTACGGCAACGCCCTCATCGACGAGCGCGACCGCACCGCCGAACCCCTGCTCGCGGGGCGGCGTAACGATCCGGCAGTGGAGCGGGCCCGCACGGTCACCGACCGTGCCAAGAAGGACTTCGACCAGGCCGCGTCCCGGATGCCCGACAAGCCCGGCCTCGAGCGCCGTCTCGCCGTCTTCCGCAAGGTGGAGCCCAAGCTGGGCGCGCTGCGTACCGCCGCCTACAGCGAGCGGCTGGGCGGCGTGGAGACCGAGGAGGGCTACGTCGCCGTCCAGCACCCGCTGATGGAGTTCGCCAACGAACTCGGCTTCGGCACCGGCAACATCACCTCCTACGGCCGTACCGTCTACTCCGTCTCGCTGGGCAAGGCCGCCCAGTCCCTGGAGCGCTCCATAGGCATGCACCTGCTGGTGCGGCCCGGTCCCGGCAAGGCGGACGTGAAGCGGCAGTACACGGGCCTGACTTCGTACGCCTACCTGGAGCGGATCGCCATGGAGGAGTACGTCGGCGGCGGCCGCCCCGAGGACGTGGACCTCCTGAAGCGGGAGACCGCCAAGGCCTCCGCGAAGGGCAAGGAGCGCGTGGCCGAGGCCCGGGCCAAGGCGATCGCCGCCGGCAGGGACTTCGTGCCGCCGCCGTCGACGCAGAAGGCGATCCCGATGATCGTCTCGGGCGCCGGCAAGCGGGCTCTGGCGTCCAAGGGCGTCACCCCGGAGAGCTGGTTCGCGACGACCACCGCCAAGTTCGACGCCTACCGCGCCGTCGAGAAGGAGCTGACGGAGCGCGCCGTGGGCGAGACCCGCCAGATCTCCGACGACGCCGCTCGCGACGCCCTGGTCAACGCGGTGATCGTGCTGGTCGCGCTGCTGGTCGCGTTCTTCCTGGCCGGCATGATGGCCCGCTCGATGAGCCGCAGCATGGGCAATCTGCGCAACGCCGCCTTCGACGTCGCCCAGCAGCGGCTGCCGATGCTCGTCGACCAGCTCTCGCGGACGGACCCCGGCCGCGTCGACACCCGCGTCGAGCCCATCCCGATCGACAGCACCGACGAGATCGGCGAAGTCGCCCGCGCCTTCGACCAGGTGCACCGCGAGGCGGTGCGCCTCGCCGCCGAACAGGCACTGCTGCGCGGCAACGTCAATGCGATCTTCACCAACCTCTCCAGCCGCAACCAGGGCCTCATCGAACGCCAACTCGGCCTGATCTCCGACCTGGAGAACAACGAGGCCGACCCGGACCAGCTGGAGAGCCTCTTCCGCCTGGACCACCTCGCGACCCGCATGCGGCGCAACGGTGAGAACCTCCTCGTCCTCGCCGGTGAGGAGCCCGGCCGCAGCTGGAACGAGCCGGTGCCGCTCGTGGACATCCTGCGCGCAGCCTCGTCCGAGGTGGAGCACTACGAGCGCATCGAGCTCTCCGGCATCCCCGAGATCGAGATCCACGGCCAGGTCGTGAACGACCTCGTGCACCTTCTCGCCGAGCTGCTGGAGAACGCCACGTCGTTCTCCTCGCCGCAGACGAGGGTCGACGTCAACGCGACGCGGCTGCCCGACGACCGCGTCGTGGTCGAGATCCACGACAAGGGAGTGGGCCTGACCGGGGAGGACTTCGCGGAGATCAATCACAAGCTGGCCAATCCGCCCACCGTGGACGCCAGCCTCGCCCGCCGCATGGGCCTGTTCGTGGTCGGCCGCCTCGCCGACCGGCACGGCATCCGCGTCCAGCTCCGGCCCTCGGGTGAGCAGCTGGGCACGACGTGCCTGGTGATGCTGCCCGAAGCCATCACACGCGGAGGCGGCGGCGAGGAAGAGGGCTACGAGGACTTCACGGTCTCCCGGATCATGCCGGAACAGCCCTCTCCGCCCGGTTCCGGGCCGGACGGGCGCGGGCTGCCCTCCTCCCGCGCCGCGGGGGAACTCGGCTTCGACGACGGCCGCTACAAGGTGCCCGACGACCTCTCCTCGCTCGGTCCCCTGGACCGGGACGCAAACGCGCCGCTGCGGGACGGGCGCCGCAAGGCGCTGGAGAACCGCCAGGGCGCCCCGGAGTGGGAGGGTCCGCGCGAGGAGACACCGCAGCCGCAGAACTTCCGGGAGCAGCAGGAGCAGCCGCCGCAGGGGCCGGCGCCCCAGCAGTGGCAGGAGCCGCGTGAGCACCGCCAGGAGGCGGGGGAGCAGTGGCAGGCCCCTCAGGAGCCCCTGGAGCGGCCTCGTGAGTGGGAGCAGCGCGGAGGGGGCTCCGGGTTCTTCTCACAGTCGCCGTCGCCGTTCGACGAGTCACGGCCGACGGACGGGCCCCAACTGGCCGGTGGACCCGAGCAGTTGCCGCCCCGGGGCACCGCCTACCCTTCCCAGGGAGCGGAAGCGGAATCACGTTCGGGCGTTCACGAGAATGGCCGGGACCGCGTAGGCTTCGACCGTCCGGGCCCTGCCCCGAGCAGTTATCGCACCACAACCGGCGCAGGCTTGCCGCGCCGGGAGGCGGGGCGATCACGGCAAGAGGCGGGACCGGAAGAGCAACACCAGCAGCACCAGCCTCAACCGGAACCTTCCGAGGATTGGCGCAACGCCAACGACGAGCGCTGGAGCCGGGCAGGCCGGCTGCGTGACCCGCAGTCCAGTGGTCTCACCGCATCCGGCCTTCCCCGGCGGGTGCCCAGGGCCAACCTGGTCGCGGGCACCGCCGATGCGAACCCGCAGGGAGGTCCCATGGTCTCCCGCGCACCCGAGGACGTCCGCGGCAGGCTGAGCAACCTCCACCGCGGCGTACGCCGAGGGCGCGGCGCGGGTGATGCCTCCCGGAATGACCAACAGGGCTTCGGCCCCGGCAGCACCTACGATCAGGAGCGTTAGTGTGAGCCCGATGAGCCAGGCGGCGCAGAACCTGAACTGGTTGATCACCAACTTCGTGGACAGCACCCCGGGTGTTTCCCACACAGTGGTGGTCTCTGCGGACGGACTTCTGCTCGCGATGTCCGAGGGCTTCCCGCGTGACCGCGCCGATCAGTTGGCGGCGGTCGCGTCCGGGCTTACCTCACTCACCGCCGGAGCCTCCCGCATCTTCGAGGGCGGCAGCGTTAACCAGACGGTTGTGGAGATGGAGCGAGGATTTCTCTTCATCATGTCCATTTCCGACGGCTCGGCGCTCGCGGTTCTCGCACATCCCGAGGCCGACATCGGACTTGTCGGCTACGAAATGGCACTTCTCGTCGACCGCGCAGGCACGGTTCTCACACCCGACCTCCGCGCTGAACTGCAAGGAAGCCTGCTGAACTAGTTCCCAACCGGCAGACAGGCAGTGCGCGTTGCGCCCAGGCGCCATAAGGTGCGTTGAGTGCGGTGCCGCTGAAGGTGGTGCTGAAGCAGGACGGAACAATGTGTGGCCCGCACATCCGTGAGTCGGAGGAGGAAACATGACATTGCCCCCAGGCGGTCCGTCCTCGTACGGCAGCGGTCATGGTGAGAACGAGCGCCTCAAGCGCTTCAACTTCCCCTCCGCACCCAGCAGGCATGCCGCCGGCGGGCAGCCCGGCGACGAGACGCAGGGGCCGGCCCAGCAACCGCCGGGTCCGCGGCGCCGCCAGACCTCGCGGTACGAGGACGGGGCGTACGACTCGTCGCGCTACGACCGCGAATTCGAGCGGCGCCAGTTCGAACAGGCGCCGCCGCCCCGCATCCAGCCGGTGCAGCCGCAGCCGCGCAAGGACCAGGCCTACCAGGGTGGCCGCAGTGAGCAGCAGCCGCTGGTGCGCCCGTACGCCATGACGGGTGGACGGACCCGTCCCCGCTACCAGCTCGCCATCGAGGCGCTGGTGCACACCTCGGCCGAACCCGCCAGGCTGCAGGGGCAGTTGCCCGAGCACCAGCGGATCTGCCGCCTGTGCTACGAGATCAAATCGGTAGCTGAGATCTCCGCACTTCTCACCATTCCCCTCGGCGTCGCCCGTATCCTCGTCGCCGACCTGGCCGAAGCGGGTCTTGTCGCCATCCACCAGCCGGGCGGCGACGACACCAACTCCGACGGCCAGCCAGACGTGACACTGCTCGAAAGGGTGCTCAGTGGACTTCGGAAGCTCTAGCGGCGGCGCTGCTGCCCGTTCCACCACTTCCGCGAAGATCGTGGTTGCTGGCGGATTCGGTGTGGGCAAGACGACGTTCGTCGGTGCCGTGTCGGAGATCAATCCGCTGCGCACCGAGGCCGTGATGACTTCGGCGTCGGCGGGTATCGACGACCTGTCGCACACCGCGGACAAGACCACCACCACGGTGGCCATGGACTTCGGCCGCATCACCCTGGACCAGGACCTGATCCTGTACCTCTTCGGTACACCCGGGCAGGACCGCTTCTGGTTCATGTGGGACGACCTGGTGCGCGGTGCAATCGGTGCCGTCGTCCTCGTCGACACGCGCCGTCTCGCGGACTGCTTTCCCGCCGTGGACTACTTCGAGAACTCCGGCCTTCCGTTCGTGATCGCGCTGAACGGCTTCGACGGGCATCAGCCCTACACGCCGGAGGAGGTGCGCGAGGCCCTGCAGATCGGGCCCGACGCCCCGATCATCACCACGGACGCCCGTCACCGCGCGGACGCGAAGAGCGCGCTGATCACGCTGGTCGAGCACGCGCTGATGGCGCGCCTGCGTTAGGCGCCCGGGTGCGGCCGGGAGGCCGCTCCGAACGACGAAGAGCCGGACCTGTGGTCCGGCTCTCGTCGTCTGCACCGTCGCGCACGTATCCCCGGCCGCCAGGACCGCACGCGCACCGGTCGCGCGTGACGGTGCCCGTGCGCGGCCGCGCACGGGCCGGCGAAGCGGCGGCGGGGAGGGTGGGGGCGCGGCCCACCCGGCCGCGTGGAATACGCTGGAGCGTCGTCACCCCGTCCGGCCACGTCTGAAGGGCAGCCCGAACCCGTGCGCATCGCAAGATTCTCCCTCGACGGCAACGTCGCCTTCGGTGTCGTGGAAGGGGACGCGCAGACCGAAGGCGGCCCCGTACTCGACATCATCAAGGGCCACCCCTTCGCGGAGTTCGAGCGCTCGGGCCAGAAGATCCCCCTGGACAAGGTCCGGCTGCTGCCGCCCGTGCTGCCCAACAAGGTCGTCGCCATCGGCCGCAACTACGCCGAGCACGCCAAGGAGTTGGGCAACGAGGTCCCCGACTCTCCGGTCGTCTTCTTCAAGCCGTCCACATCCGTGTGCGGCCCGCACGACCCGGTGACCTATCCCTCCTTCTCGTCCGAGGTGCACTACGAGGCCGAACTGGCCGTCGTCATCGGCCGGTTGTGCAAAGACGTGCCCCGTGAGCGCGTCAAGGACGTGATCCTCGGCTACACCTGCGGCAACGACATCACCGCCCGCGACGTCCAGCGCGCCGAGTCGCAGTGGGCCCGGGCCAAGGGCTTCGACACCTCCTGTCCGCTCGGCCCGTGGGTCGAAACCGAGCTGGACGCCTCCGACCTCGGCGTGATGTGCACAGTCAACGGCGAGCAGCGCCAGCTCGGGCGCACGAGCGAGATGGTCCGCTCTGTCGAGGACCTGGTCGTCCACATCACGGAGGCCATGACGCTGCTGCCGGGTGACGTCATCCTCACCGGAACCCCGGCGGGCGTCGGCCCGCTCGTCGTCGGCGACGAGGTCGCCGTCACCATCGAAGGCATCGGCACTCTCACCAACAAGGTGGTCAAGCGTGACTGAGGCGACCGCGCCCGCATCCCCGTCCACGGCCGTCACGAAGGACGTACGCGTACGGTTCTGCCCCTCACCGACGGGCAACCCCCACGTCGGCCTCATCCGGACCGCCCTGTTCAACTGGGCGTTCGCCCGGCACCACGGCGGCACGCTCGTCTTCCGCATCGAGGACACCGACGCCGCCCGCGACACGGAGGAGTCCTACGAGCAACTGCTGGACTCCATGCGCTGGCTCGGCCTCGACTGGGACGAGGGACCCACGGCGTTCGACGCCGCCTCCGGCGGCCCTGGGGGTACCGCCCGGGCCGCAGGCCCAGGGGGAGGCCCGCACGGCCCCTACCGCCAGTCGCAGCGCACCGAGATCTACGCCGACATCGCGGCCAGGCTCCAGGAGGAGGGCTTCGCCTACCCCTGCTACTGCACCGCCGAGGAGCTGGAGGTGCGCCGTGAGGCCGCCCGCAAGGCCGGCAGGCCCTCCGGCTACGACGGCAAGTGCCGCGAACTGACCGCGGAGCAGATCGCCGCGTACGAGGCCGAAGGACGCACGCACATCGTCCGCTTCCGCATGCCGGACGAGCCGATCACGTTCACCGACCTGGTCCGCGGAGAGCTGACGTTCTCGCCCGAGAACGTCACGGACTACGGCATCGTGCGCGCCAACGGAGCGCCGCTCTACACGCTGGTCAACCCCGTCGACGACGCGCTGATGGAGATCACGCACGTGCTGCGCGGCGAGGACCTGCTCTCCTCCACCCCGCGCCAGATCGCCCTCTACCGGGCCCTGGCGCAGCTCGGCGTCGGCGCCGGCACGATTCCGGCCTTCGGTCATCTCCCGTACGTGATGGGCGAGGGCAACAAGAAGCTCTCCAAGCGCGACCCGCAGGCCTCCCTCAACCTCTACCGCGAGCGCGGGTTCCTGCCCCAGGGGCTGCTCAATTACCTTGCGCTGCTGGGCTGGTCGATCGCCGAGGACCGCGACATCTTCTCGCTCGACGAGATGATCGCCGCATTCGAGATCTCCGACGTCAACGCCAACCCGGCCCGCTTCGACCTGAAGAAGTGCGAGGCCATCAACGCCACGCACCTGCGTGAGATGCCGCCCGGGGACTTCGTCGCGGCCTGCGAGCCCTGGCTGCACGCCCCGTACGCTCCGTGGCGCGAGGAGTCGTTCGACAGGGCCGCCTTCGAGGAGCTGGCCCCCCTCGCGCAGACGCGGCTGACGGTCCTCTCCGACATCACCGCCAACGTCGACTTCCTCTTCCTGGACGAGCCCGCCTGGGACGAGGCGTCCTGGACGAAGGCGATGAAGCCGGGCGCCGAGGACGTGCTGCGCACCGCCCGCACCAAGCTCGCCGGCGCCGACTGGAAGGCCGAGGCCCTCAAGGACGCGGTGCTGGCGGCGGGCGAGGAGCACGGCCTCAAGCTCGGCAAGGCCCAGGCTCCGGTGCGCGTCGCGGTCACGGGCCGCACGGTGGGCCTGCCGCTCTTCGAGTCGCTCGAAGTCCTGGGCCGCGAGCGCACGCTGGCCCGCGTGGACGCGGCGCTGGAGAAGGTGGCGGCCCGGCAGGAGGGCTGAACCCCGCGATCCGATGTGTGACGACGGACCGCCGCCCCTGGCCCGGAAGTCATTCTCTGACTAGAGTCAGAGAATGGCTGATGTGCAGATCGACCAGGTGCGGCGGTTCAACCGCACAGTGACCGAGCGCGTGGGCGTGCTCTGCGACCACTACCTGGGCCGCGACAGGCCCGTCGGCGAGGCCCGGCTGCTCTGGGAGATCGGCGAGAAGGGGCAGGACGTACGGCGGCTTCGCGAACGCCTCGGCCTCGACTCCGGCTACATCAGCCGGCTCCTGCGCTCCCTGGAGGCCGCCGGGCTGGTGACGGTGGAGCCGCAGCCCCGGGACAGGCGGGTGCGCACCGTCCGGCTCACCGACACCGGCCGCGCGGAACGCGCCGTGCTGGACGGCCGCAGCGACGAACTGGCCGGCTCCATGCTGGAGCCGCTCAACAGCGCGCAGCGTGCACGCCTGGTCGAGGCCATGGCCGAGGTCGACCGGCTGCTGACCGCCGGAACGGTCACCCTGGACACCGTCGACCCGGACCACCCCGACGCCCAGCACTGCCTGCGGGCCTACTTCACGGAGCTCCAGGAACGCTTCGACACCGGCTTCGACCCGGCACGGAGCCTGCTGCCCGACGCCGGTGAACTCCGGCCCCCGAGCGGCCTGTTCCTCGTCGCCCGGCTCCAGGGCGAGCCCGTCGGCTGCGCCGGCCTGAAGCTTCCCGCCGGTGCGCCGGCCGAGATCAAGCGCATGTGGGTCGCCCCCCGGGCCCGCGGTCTCGGCCTGGCCCGCCGCTTCCTGACCGAGCTGGAGGCGCGCGCCGCGCGGCACGGCTCCGCCACGCTGCGCCTGGACACCAACAAGGCGCTGACCGCCGCGATCGGCCTGTACCGCTCCTTCGGCTTCGACGAGGTCCCTGCCTTCAACGACGAGCCGTACGCGCACCACTGGTTCGAGAAGAGCGTCGCCGCACCGCGTCCGGAGTGAACGCCCCTGGGGCCCGGTTCGGACCCGTCTGAACCCGGCTGTGAGGCGGCGGCCCCGCAGGCCTCCCGAGTCTCAGCCCGGTCCTGCCGGATCCTGGGGAGCATTGCGCACATCTGCCCCAGGGCGCAGCTGCTGCGGCACGAGAGGCCGTGCCGCGCTCTTCCCCGGCCCGAACATCGCGCTGGAGGACTGCGCCGAACGCCGGTCCGAGACCACGATCCCGCCACGCCATTTCCCCACCGGGTCCCGGTACCGGAACTGGAGCTTGCGAAGGCGGTCGCCAAAGTCTGCCCGCAGCCCTGCGTAGGCGTCGTCACAGTGCACGTTCCACGTGAGATCGCTGGTGTAGGCGTGACACGCGATCGGGAACAGCAGCGACGACACCACCAGATCGGCGAGCTGAAGCAGCGTGTGCGTGTCGCTGTGGCCGAAGACCGGAGACTCGATGATCCCGCGGTAACCATCGCCGCCCGCACGGTACTTGCGCGTGGTCACGCAGTGCACGTTCGGTGCGTTCTTCGACTTCGTGCGGCTGTCGAGGACCATCATCCCGCGCGAATGCTCGTGAGCGAGCTGCGCTTGGAACGTCTCTGTCAGCGCACTGACGGAAGAGCTGTACACACCCGTTTCGTCGAAAGCACGCCCCTCCTCCTTCACCCACACCCTGGCCAGGACGCGCGCATCATGCTGCTCCAACACCTCCAACAGTGAACCGAGGAGGTCGAAGGCCGCGCGACGCCAACTGTGGTTGCCCACACGGATGTTCTTCCGCACGTCCGAGCCCTTGACCTCGTGCTGGATCACCTCGGAGAGAAACGTGGCGCGCTGAAGCTGTGGCCGGTAGTGCTTCTTGACCCTGAGGAAGTCCCATGTGAGCGCCTTGACCTGGGACCGGGGAACGGTGAAGCCGCCGACCACAAGTACGGGCGGCGCATCCGGCCTCGCGGGGTCGAGGGTCTGCCCGTTGCCGGCTTCGTCGATATAGCACAAGTGCACGCGGTGCGCTCCCCCGAAAACGTCTGTGGCCGCCCGGAGGCGGCCACAGGGTCTGTGCAGTCATATGCACGGTTTCTTTGGTTGCTGATGGCGATGTTGCCACCGGGGTCGGCACGGGTCAAGCCGAGAGGTCACCCTCGGTTGACACCAGGTCACTGCCGCTCCGTGCGGGGCGCGAAGAAGCTCCGGGGGCGCGTGCCGAGCGGCTGTCGCACCCAAGCGGTGCCGCCTTTGCGCCGGATTGCTCATGCCTTCGCACACGCCCCACCAGCAGGCGCGCCCACACCGTCTTACCGACACCCCGGTCCCGCACGCCCCACTCCGCCGCGAACTCGGCGACCAGTGCCAGCCCGCGGCCGGACTCGGCCAGGGCGGTCGGCCCACTCGCGAACGGGAGTTGCAGAGCAGCCGCGGGTGGGCGGCGATCGCCCGCGTCGAAGACCTCCACGGTCACGGCCTTCTCCAAGTCGTACTCCAGCCGCACTTCGACCAGCCGGCCGGGAACGAGACCGTGCCGCACGGCGTTCGTCACCAGCTCGGAGACGACGAGCGCCACATCCTGCGAGCCGCCGTCCGCCATGCCCCAGTCCCGCAGGCCCTCCGCGACTGCTCTCCGGGCGAGCGTGACGCTCCGCGGGACGGAGGGGAACCTCCGCCACCAGACGAGCGAGGAGAGGGCGGGAGCGTTCTCATGACTTTCCTGATTCATGTGACCAGGATCGTCACAGCTGATTACGTTCGGTAGTGATCCCATGTCGACAGCGGTGGGCGGCGACCTTGGGGCGATCGACGTTGCAGAGCGTTGAGGCGAGTTGAGGAGCGGTGGACCGACGATGACGCAGCACAAGAAGGCAACCTCCCCGTCCGCGCAGTACTTCGCGGAGATCCTCCGCCTGCTGCGCATTTCGGCTGGGCTGTCCCAGAACGACCTGGGCGCGCGCATGAACTACACGGGCGCAGCGGTGAGCGCGGTGGAGACGGGCGCGAAGCCGGCAACGGACGAGTTCGTGGAGGCAGCGGAGAAGGCGCTGGACGCCGGGGGCGTCATCCGGGCCGCGAGCAAGTACCTGCGCCTGGAGCGCTACCCGGAGTACTTCCAGGGCTTTGTGCGGCTTGAGCAGGAAGCGTTGAGCGTTATGTCGTGGTGCACGCAGGTCATCGACGGTCTGCTCCAGACGGAGGCGTACGCGCGTGAGGTGCTGCGATGCGGGTTCCCGCCGCTGGACGACGAGGAGCTTGAGCAACTCACTGTCGCGCGATTGGAACGTGCGGCCCTGCTGACAAGGAAGCCGGTGTGTGTCGTCGACATCGTTCTCGAAGAGGGTGCGGTGCGGCGGCGGGTCGGTGACCAGAGCACCATGAAGGCTCAGTATGAGCACCTGTTGGCCTGCGCTGAGCGGCCGAGCGTGACCCTTCAGGTGATGCCGACAGAGCGGGGAGCGCACGCGGGTTTGCGTGGTCCGATGAAGTTGGTTGAAACACCCGAGAACGAGCGGCTTGTATACATGGAGGGCAACGACCGGAGCACCCTCGTGTCCAAGCCGGATGAGGTCGGTACGCTGGCGCGACGCTGTGCCATGATCGGTCGGCAAGCCCTCCGACCGGAGGAATCCCTCAGTCTCATCAGGGAGTTGGCGGGAGAGCTATGAGCGAGTTGAAGTGGCGCAAGAGCAGTTACAGCGACTCCGGCGGTGGTGACTGCGTAGAGGTGGCTGCTGATCCTGCGCTTGTGTATGTGCGTGATTCGAAGCGCGGTGACGGGCCCGTGTTGAACATTCCGTCCGCTTCCTGGCACCGGTTTCTCGGCAGCCTTCGGATCAGCGATCCGCCTGCGGATGTCGTGTAGCCAACTGCACCCACCGGCTGTCCAGTTGCCGCGCCCTGACCGCTCACTGGACGCAAGACCAGTAGGATCGCTCCGTGATTACGGGTGAACTGAAGAGCAAGGTGGACCGCGTCTGGGACGCGTTCTGGTCGGGCGGCATCTCCAACCCGCTGGAGGTGATGGAGCAGATCACATACCTGCTCTTCGTCCGCCGGTTGGACGAGTTGCAGACAGTCAAGGACAAGAAGCAGGCCCGCCTGGGCGAGACGGATCCCAATCCGTTCTTCACGGCTGACCAACAAGACCTGCGCTGGCAGAACTTCAAAGACCGTGACCCTCAAGTCATGTACGACCTGGTCGCGACGGGCGTCTTCCCGTACCTTCGCGGTCTAGGTGCCGAGGGCTCCACGTACTCGGACCACATGCGGGACGCCCGCTTCACGATCCCGACCCCCAACCTGCTGTCCAAGGTAGTCCTTCTGCTGGAGGACATCCCGATGCAGGACAAGGACACCAACGGCGATCTCTACGAGTACATGCTCAGCAAGATCGCATCCGCCGGACAGAACGGGCAGTTCCGAACGCCCCGGCACATCATCCAGCTCATGGTCGAGATGATGGAGCCCAGCCCGGGCGACGAGATCTGCGACCCGGCATGTGGCACGGGAGGCTTCCTGGTCGGCAGCGCCGAGTATGTGGCTCGTGAGCACGACAGCGCGCTCTACGACGCGGAGCAGCGCCGTCATTTCAACAACAGCATGTTCCACGGCTTCGACTTCGACTCGACGATGCTCCGCATCGGCTCGATGAACATGCTGTTGCACGGCGTGGAACAGCCGGACATCCGCTATCGCGACTCGCTCTCCGAGAGCGCGGGCGAAGAGCAGGACAGTTACTCGTTGATCCTCGCGAACCCTCCCTTCGCCGGCAGCCTGGACTACGAGACGACGTCGAAGGACCTCCTCAAGGTCGTCAAGACGAAGAAGACCGAACTCCTCTTTCTGGCCCTGTTCCTGCGCCTGTTGAAGCCGGGCGGGCGCGCGGCGGTCATCGTCCCGGACGGTGTGCTGTTCGGCTCGTCCAAGGCGCACAAGGAGCTGCGCCGGCAGTTGGTCGAGGAACAGAAGCTGGAAGCGGTAGTGAAGCTGCCGAGCGGCGTCTTCAAGCCGTACGCCGGAGTCTCGACGGCGATCCTCGTCTTCACCCGCACCGACTCGGGCGGCACAGACAACGTCTGGTTCTACGACGTACGCGCGGACGGCCTGAGCCTTGACGACAAGCGCAACCCCTTGCTTCCCGAGGCGAAGCTGGGCGCCCGGCCGTTGGAGTCCCTGGAAGAGGCTGAGCACGAGAAGAACAACCTCCCCGACGTACTTGCCTGTTGGCGTGATCGCGACGGCGACGAACTGAAGCGAGAGCGCACAGAACAGAGCTTCTTCGTCCCGAAGGCGGACATTGCAGGCCAGGACTACGACCTGAGCCTGAACCGCTACAAGGAGATCATCCAAGAGGAGATCGAAACCCGGGCTCCGCTAGACATCATCGCCGACTTGGAACGGCTGGACGCGGAGATCGCCAAAGGAACGGCGGAGCTGAAGGGAATGCTGTGACCGAACTGCCCCACGAGACGGCCTACGCTCAGCTCGGCGATGTTGCCGATTTTTATGCTGGCAGTTCCTTGCCGGAAGGGGAAGACTGGGCAGGGCAGCAGGGTGGATACCTTCTGGCGCGTGTCTCCGATATGAACCTCGCCGGAAACGAGCAGGAACTCCTTGCCACTCAGCGATGGAGTGCAAAGCCCGGCCAGGCATCTGCGACATGTCCCGGGGGTGCCGTCATCCTCCCGAAGCGGGGTGGCGCCATCGCGACTAACAAGAAGCGGGTCGTGAAGCGTCCTACCGTTCTGGATCCGAATTTGATGGCGGTGCGCCCTCGCTATGGACTAATTGACGTCAACTACCTGTACCAGTGGTTCCTCTCTTTCGACCTGGAACAGGTTGTCAGCGGGAGTTCCGTCCCCCAATTGAACAAGAAAGACCTCATTCCACTTGTGCTGCCTTTGCCGTCACTCGGGGAGCAGGAACGCATTGCCGCCGCCCTCGACCAGGTCGATGCCCTGCGCGCCAAGCGACGCGAGGCCATCGCCCTCCTCGACGACCTCGCTCAGTCTCTCTTCGCTCAGGACTTCTGCACCGACCATCTCGGCTATGGCGGGTGGCCTGCAGGAAATTTTGGGGACTATGTGGACGAATTCAGTTACGGAACTTCGCAGAAGTCAACCAATGAAGGTCTAGTTGTCCTGCGTATCCCCAACGTTGTGAATGGTGTCCTCGATCTCGAAAACCTCAAGACCGTCTCGTTGTCGGAAGCTGAGGCGAGGCGTTTGCGCCTCGACGAGGGGGACTTGTTGTTTGTGCGGTCAAATGGCAACCCAAATTATGTTGGCCGTTGCGCGGTTTTCCAGGGAGATCACTTCGCCGCAAGGTTTGAACAACGCCATGTTGTCTTCGCCTCGTACCTGATTCGGGCTCGTCTTCCCAAGAGTGTGTTGCGTCCTGAATTCGTACACGCGTACATGTGTAGTGATGCTGGCCGGGCTGCCCTACGTAAGCTGTGCAAGACGTCTGCTGGCCAATACAACCTGAACATCAAAGGACTCAGCTCTGTGCGACTCCCCATCCCGCCAATTGAATTGCAAGAGCGATTTGTTGCCAAGATGGCAGCGCTGAAGGAGCGTCGTCAACAACATGTAGCCCACCTCGCCGCCCTCGACGAGCTCTTCACGTCCCTCCAGCAGCGTGCGTTCAACGGCACCCTCTGGCAGGATCAGGCGGCCTAGCTCACAGCACACCAACTCCTGGCCGTGAGCCGGTACTTGAGCCTCATCCCCTTACCGCCAGGAGTCGCACGAAGGGCCGGAGCCACGGAAGGGGGACGCGCGGAATGATGACGGGCAGCGGCGACGCGAACGGCAACCACGGATCGGGTCGCCCCCCGAGTAACTTCGCGTTCGTCGAGCAGGAGTGGCCCGACCTGTACGCCGAGGCGGAACACGCCGAGCGGCTCGCGTACGCCGACCCCCGTACGTCCTGCTTCTACGCTCGCCGCACTCTGGAGTTCACGCTCCGGTGGATGTACCGGGCCGACGCCTCCCTGCGCGAGCCGCACAGCAACGACCTGAACGGCATGATCCACGAGCCGACCCTGGTGAATCTCGTCGGCCCCGGCCTGCGCACGAAGATGGACCTGATCCGCAAGCAGGGCAACAACGCCGTGCACAAGCCCGGGGAGTTCGCCTCCAGGACGGCCGTCAAGATCGTCGCTGAACTCTTCCAGGTCATGTACTGGCTCGCGCGAACGTACACCGATTCGCCCGATGAACTCCCGCCTCCAGGAACCCAGTTCGACAGTGGACGAATCCGGCGCCCCGTACCTGCCGAGGTCCGCAAGCTGAAGCGCGCCGAGCTCCTGGACAAGGACAAGAAGGACAAGACAGAGCGCGAGGCCCTGTCCAAAGCGCTTGCCGCGGCCCGCGCGAAGGGCGAAGCACTCGAAGCAGAAGTCGTCGAACTCCGCGCCAAAGTCGCCGCCGCGAAGGCCCACAACCAGGCGCGCACCGACCAGCACGATTACGACGAAGCCGCCACCCGCGACCTGTTCATCGACGCCCTCCTCAAGGAGGCGGGCTGGGATCTGACGGACGACCGGGACCGCGAGTTCGAGATCACCGGGCTGGACACCCCCTCCGGCAAGGGCCGCATCGACTACGTGCTCTGGGGCGACGACGACAAGCCCCTCGCCGTGGTCGAGGCCAAGCGGGCCAAGGTCGACGCGTACGAGGGCCGGGAGCAGGCGAGGCGTTACGCGGACGCCGTACAGCAGAAGTACGGCCTGCGCCCCGTCATCTTCTACACCAACGGCTACGAGACCTACATCTGGGACGATGAGAACGGCTACCCACCTCGCCAGGTCCAGGGATTCCGTACCAAGGACGAGCTGCACTGGCTGATCAGGCAGCGGGCCGGCCGTCGTGCGCTGATGGCTAAGAACGTGAACCCGAAGATCGCCGACCGCAACTACCAGCGGCATGCGATCCAGCGGGTCGGTGAGACCTTCGACCGGGACAAGCAGCGGCGCGCTCTGCTGGTGATGGCCACCGGCACGGGCAAGACCCGTACGACCGTCGCCCTCATCGACCTGCTCCAGAAGGCGAACTGGGCACGTCGTGTTCTGTTCCTCGCCGACCGGCAGGCCCTGGTCACCCAGGCCGTCAACGCGTTCAAGAAGCATCTGGAGCACACGCCCACCGTCAATCTGCTCACCGAGAGGCAGACGGAGGGCCGCGTCTTCGTCTCGACCTATCCGACGATGATGAACCGCATCGACGAGCTGACGGAGGACGGCCGCCGCCGCTTCGGCCCCGGCTTCTTCGACCTGATCGTCATCGACGAGGCTCACCGCTCGGTCTACGACAAGTACGGCGAACTCTTCGAGTACTTCGACTCGCTGCTGCTCGGCCTCACCGCCACCCCCAAGAACGGCATCGACCGGAGCACCTACCGCCTCTTCCAGCTGGAGGACGGCGTCCCCACGGACTCCTACAGCCTGGACGAAGCCGTGGAGGACGGCTTCCTCGTGCCTCCGAAGGCGGTCGACGTCCCCCTGAAGATCCTCACCAGGGGACTGAGGTACGACGAGCTCAGCCAGGAGCAGAAGGAAGCCTGGGAGAACCTTGAGTGGACCGAGGACGGCCAGATACCCACCGAGGTCACCCCTGACGAGATCAACACGTATCTCTTCAACAAGCCGACGATCGACCAGGCACTGGAAGTCCTGATGACCCTGGGCCACCGTGTCGAGGCCGGCGACCGGATCGGCAAGACCATCATCTTCGCCAAGAACAACGATCACGCGCGCGCCATCGAGGATCAGTACAACCTCCACTACCCGCAGGGAGCAGGCCATGACGCCCGCGTGATCACCTACCGCGAGAAGAAGGCCCAGCAGCTGATCGACGACTTCTCCGCCCCGGAGAAGGCCCCGGACATCGCGATCTCAGTCGACATGCTGGACACCGGCATCGATGTGCCCGAGGTGCTGAACCTCGTCTTCTTCAAACCGGTCTACTCGCCCACGAAGTTCTGGCAGATGATCGGCCGCGGCACCCGCCTGCGGGAGAACATCTTCGGCCCCGGTGGGCACAAGGAGAACTTCTACGTCTTCGACCTGTGCGGCAACGTCGAGTTCTTCAACGCGGAGCTGGGGAGGGACCCCGGACGCCAGGCGCCCAGCCTCACCGAGCGTGTCCTGCAACGCCAGTTGGAACTCGTGCGTGCACTGGACCGCCGGCAGCCGCCGGACCCCGCACAGGATGCGGGAAAGGCTCCGGAGCCGTCGACCGAGTCGGCGCTGCGCTGGTCCACCGCCCGGCGACTACGCGACACGGTGGCCGCGATGAACACCGGCAACTTCCTGGTGCGTCCGCACCGCCGGGAGGTGGAGATCTACAGCGATTTCACCAGCTGGCACCGGTTGGACGAGGAGAAGGCCGCGGAGATCAGCGAGAAGCTGCTGAAGCTGCCGAGCGAATACCGGCCCGAAGGCGAGGACACCGACGAGGACGCCAAGCGCTTCGACCTCACCGCTTACTCCCTCGAACTTGCGGCACTGGAGGGCGGCGGCTCCTACGGGCGCCTGCGCACGAAGGTGCGCGAGATCGCGCATGACCTTCTGGGCAAGACCAACATCCCCGTCGTCCGCGAGCAGGCCGAGCTGCTGGAATCCGTGGCGGGGGAGGAGTGGTGGCAGGACGTCACGGTCCCGATGGTCGACCACATGCGACGCCGGATGCGTGGCCTGGTGCGACTGGTGGACGAGCGGGCCAAGCGAAACATCGTCTACACGGATTTCGAGGACGAGCTGGGTGCGCTCGCCGAGGTGGAGCTGAAGGGCGTCCCACAAGGCACAGACGAGCAGCGTTTCCGTCAGCGGGCCCGTGCGTACCTGGCACGTCACGAGGACGTTCCGGCGGTGCGCAAGCTGTACACGAACGAGCAGATCACCGAGGAGGACCTGAGCGATCTGGAGACCGTGTTCCTGGCGGAGGGCGTCGCCTCCCCGGAGGATCTGGAGCATCTCGGCCAGCGTGATCTCGGGCTCTTCGTGCGAGGCCTGCGGGGGCTCGATCGCGCCGCCGCTCAGGACGCGTTCGCGGAGTTCCAGGCACAGTACGCACTCACCTCGAGGCAGCTGCACTTCGTGAAGATGATCATCGAGTACGTGGTGCACAACGGTGTGATCCATCTCCGGGATCTCTACGAGCAGCCGTTCAAGGATCACGGGGCGGTGGACGGCCACTTCAGCGACGGGGAAATCGACGATCTGGCGGTTGTCTTCAAGGAGCTGCGCCGGCGCGCGGTGCCTCCCGCGCTGGCCGCCTGACTGCACGGAACCCGTTTTGGAGCGCTGTCGTCGATCGGGTACTGTTCTTCCTGTCGCCGAACGGGGCGAGGCCGCGAGGCCCGACCGGAAGGCGGCCACCCGGACAAAATCCCCGCCAGGGGATTGTGTTTTGGTGGGCTATGGTGTAATTGGCAGCACGACTGATTCTGGTTCAGTTAGTCTAGGTTCGAGTCCTGGTAGCCCAGCGCGATCTTGCATCGGCGCACTTCACAGGCGCAATTCACAAGATCGAGGCCCCCGTTGTGTAGCGGCCTAGCACGCCGCCCTCTCAAGGCGGTAGCGCCGGTTCGAATCCGGTCGGGGGTACGGGTCGGTGGAAACACCGGCCGAGCAGGAGCCCCCGTTGTGTAGCGGCCTAGCACGCCGCCCTCTCAAGGCGGTAGCGCCGGTTCGAATCCGGTCGGGGGTACTCGATCAAGAAGCCCTCCGCGGGAAGCGGAGGGCTTCTTTCGTTCCCGATCTTCGTTTCCAGCGCCTTCAACCCTCTTCGCTGAAGCGCCTGTTGGACTCCTCCGCCTCCGCGAGCCGCCGCAGGCTGAGCAGCACCGGCTCGTAGAGCACGGTGCAGGCCACGGCGGCCTCGATCTGCTCCTCCGCGTGGTCGATGCCGGCCACGAGATCCAGGTCACTCTTGGCCACCTGCGCGGCTGCCCGTGCGTACGGCAGCAGGTTCTCCGGCCCGCACGGGTAGCCGAGGCGCCGCAGCGCTGCGATCGCGCCGACCAGCATCCGGTACGCGGGGGAAGCGGGCCCGGCGGACTGCGAGAACTCCCAGTCGAGGTCCTCGAGCAGAGCCCGGGCGGTGCGCTCCGCGCCGTCGGCCTCCGGGTCGTCCGCCGCGGGCCGGTCCCCGTGGGGGAGGGCCCGCACGGCGGCCCCGATGCGGCTGTGCTGGTCCAGGGAGGTGTCGTCGACGCACGCCAGCACCTCACGGGCCGTCGCCACGGGGAGCCGGCCGACCTGGGTGAGGGCGCGGATGAGGCCGAGTCGGCGCAGGTGGGACTCCTCGTACTCGGCGTGCGTCGCCGAGACGCGGCGGCCCGGCGGAAGCAGCCCCTCGCGCAGGTAGTACTTGACCGTCGCGGTGCTGATGCCGCTGCGTTCGCTCAGTTCCGCCAGACGCATCGTGTCCCGTCCCGTCGAGCTGTCCTTTTACGCTTGCGCTTCCGATTGGAGAGCTCCACTATCCTATAGTGGATAGTGGAGCTCTCCAATAACGGAGGGAGTGTGTGCCATGGCAGGGAAGGTGCCGGAGGGGCGGATGACGGCCGCGGCCCGGGGCGACGTCGTCGTGTTCCTGATCGGGATGCGGATCAACAGGCTGCGGGCGCTGCGCAGTTGGCCGCCCGTGTTCACGGCGATGCCGCGGATGCTGAAGGAGCTCTCGAAGGACCCCTCAAGTGGCCTGCTGGGCTTCCGGGTTCAGCTCGGCGGGCTGCGCGACTTCAGCGTGGTGCAGTACTGGGAGTCCGAGGAGAAGCTGTTCGCATACGCCTCGGCCGCGGACAAGGAACACCGGTCGGCGTGGGCGGCGTTCAACCGCCGGGCCCGCAACAGCGGTGCCGCCGTGGGGATCTGGCACGAGACGTACGCGGTCCCCGCGGGACGTCACGAGTCGGTGTACGTGAACATGCCGCCCTACGGCCTCGGGTCGGCACATGGAACCGAATCGGTGGGCAGGCGCGGTGAGCGCGCTGCGGAGCGGATGGCGTCCGGCCGGGCCGAGGCCTGACGCGGGCAGGCGGGGCGTGACCGGCGTCTGCCGTTCATGGGGGCGTGCGGCCTCGGAGTGCGAGTGCCGCCGCTCAGCCCGTCGTCCTGCGCAGCGACTCGCTCAGCCGTGCCGCGGCGTCGACGATCGCCTGGGCGTGCATGCGGCCGGGATGCCGGGTCAGCCGCTCGATCGGCCCGGAAACGGAGACGGCGGCGACGACGCGGTTGGACGGACCGCGCACAGGCGCCGAGACGGAGGCCACGCCGGGTTCGCGTTCGCCCACGGACTGTGCCCAGCCCCTGCGCCGTACGCCCGAGAGCGCTGTCGCCGTGAAGCGTGCTCCCTGGAGGCCGCGGTGCAGGCGCTCCGGCTCCTCCCAGGCCATCAGGATCTGTGCCGCCGAACCCGCCTTCATCGGCAGCGTCGAGCCGACCGGGACCGTGTCCCGCAATCCGGACAGCCGCTCGGCGGCCGCCACGCAGATGCGCATGTCTCCCTGACGCCGGTAGAGCTGTGCGCTCTCGCCCGTCACGTCGCGAAGGTGCGTGAGTACGGGCCCGGCGGAGGCGAGAAGGCGGTCCTCGCCCGCCGCGGCGGCGAGTTCGCCCAGGCGCGGGCCGAGGATGAAGCGCCCCTGTATGTCCCGGGCGACCAGGCGGTGGTGCTCCAGGGCCACCGCGAGTCTGTGTGCCGTCGGGCGGGCCAGGCCGGTCGCCCCGACCAGCCCGGCGAGGGTGGCCGGACCGGACTCCAGGGCGCTCAGTACCAGGGCCGCCTTGTCGAGAACGCCGACACCACTAGAGTTGTCCATGCGTCGATACTCGCGTCTCAGAGTATGAAACGCAAGTTCCTTTTCCGACGCCACCCGCCACCCTGGAGTGGCGCAGCACACCAAGGACCGGCAGAACCACTGCGGCCGTGGTGAGCCAATGGATCTCGACATGTGGGCCGGCGACGCGGCCGGCCGGAGGGAAAGCGATGGGACGGACACTCGCGGAGAAAGTCTGGGACGACCACGTCGTCACGCGCGCCGAAGGCGAGCCGGACCTGCTCTTCATCGACCTGCACCTGCTGCACGAGGTGACCAGCCCGCAGGCCTTCGACGGTCTTCGCAAGAACGGCCGGCGTGTGCGCCGCACCGACCTCACCATCGCGACCGAGGACCACAACACCCCCACCATCGACATCGACAAGCCCATCGCCGACCCCGTCTCACGCACGCAGCTGGAGACGCTGCGCAAGAACTGCGCGGACTTCGGCGTACGGCTGCACCCCCTGGGCGACGTCGAGCAGGGCGTCGTGCACGTGGTCGGGCCGCAGCTCGGCCTGACCCAGCCGGGAACGACCGTGGTCTGCGGCGACTCGCACACCTCCACGCACGGCGCGTTCGGCGCACTCGCCTTCGGTATCGGCACCAGCCAGGTCGAACACGTGCTGGCGACCCAGACGCTGCCGATGGCGCCGTTCCGCACGATGGCGGTCACCGTCAACGGCGAACTCCCCGAGGACGTCACGGCGAAGGACCTCATCCTCGCGATCATCGCCAGGATCGGCACGGGCGGCGGCCAGGGCTACGTCATCGAATACCGCGGCGAGGCCATCGAGAAGCTGTCGATGGAAGCGCGGATGACCATCTGCAACATGTCCATCGAGGCGGGCGCCCGCGCCGGAATGATCGCCCCCGACGACACCACCGTCGAGTACGTCCGGGGCCGGGAGCACGCACCGCAGGGCGCCGACTGGGACGCCGCCGTCGAGTACTGGAAGACGCTGCGCACCGACGACGACGCGGTCTTCGACCACGAGGTCGTCATCGAGGGCGGGGAGTTGGCCCCGTTCGTGACCTGGGGAACGAACCCGGGCCAGGGCGCGCCGCTGTCTGATTCCGTGCCGGACCCGGCCTCGTTCGAGGACGAGGGTGCCAGGGTGGCGGCCGAGAAGGCGCTGGAGTACATGGGGCTGACTGCCGGGCAGCCGCTGCGCGAGGTCGGCGTGGACACCGTCTTCGTCGGCTCGTGCACCAACGGCCGTATCGAGGACCTGCGTTCGGCCGCGGCCGTCCTCCAGGGGCGGCAGGTCGCCGACGGGACCAGGATGCTGGTCGTGCCCGGCTCGGTACGCGTCGCGCTCCAGGCCGTCGAAGAGGGCCTGGACAAGATCTTCACGGCGGCCGGGGCCGAATGGCGGCACGCGGGCTGCTCGATGTGCCTGGGCATGAACCCCGACCAGCTCAAGCCGGGTGAGCGCGCCGCGTCCACATCGAACCGCAACTTCGAAGGCAGGCAGGGCAAGGGCGGCCGCACCCACCTGGTCTCGCCGCAGGTCGCCGCGGCGACGGCGGTGCTGGGGCGCCTGGCCTCACCCGCCGACCTGACCGACGTACGAGTGCCCGCCGGCGTCTGAGGAGGAAATCACCATGGAAGCCTTCACGACACACACCGGGCGGCTCGTACCGCTGCGCCGCAGCAACGTCGACACCGACCAGATCATCCCCGCGCACTGGCTGAAGAAGGTCACCCGCGACGGCTTCGAGGACGGACTCTTCGAGGCGTGGCGCAAGCAGGACGACTTCGTGCTCAACCAGGAGGCGTACAAGGGCGGCACGGTGCTCGTCGCCGGTGAGGACTTCGGCACCGGCTCCTCCCGCGAGCACGCCGTCTGGGCGCTCCAGAACTACGGCTTCAAGGTCGTCGTCTCGCCGCGCTTCGCGGACATCTTCCGCGGCAACTCCCTGAAGAACGGCCTGCTCACGGTCGTGCAGCCGCGCGAGACCGTCGAGGCGCTGTGGCGGCTGGCCGAGTCCGACCCCCAGGCGGAGGTCACCGTCGATCTCGTCGAGCGCAAGATCATCGCGCCCGGCATCGAGTCGGCCTTCGAGCTGGACGAGAACGCCAGGTGGCGGCTGCTGGAAGGTCTGGACGACATCAGCCTCACCCTGAAGAACGAGGGCGCCATCGCCGACTACGAATCGCGGCGCCCCTCGTTCAAACCCCTTACGCAGCAGGTGTGACGCGCATCTGAGCGCTCACGCTCCGCATGGCCCACAACCGCATCACCGCCCGCGCCCCACGCCTCCGCCGCGTGGGGCGCGAGTGCGTTGGGGAGACGGTATGCGACAACTCACCGCAGATGGCACAATCGGTGCATGGAACGCGACGGTCAACTCGATCTCTACGACCGGCTCGCCGCCCGCTTGAAGGAGGCGCACACACGAGTGCGCACACTGCAAGTCCCCGAGGGCGTACGGGTGGCGCTGCAGCGAAAGCTGCTCGTCATCACCGCGGCCTCGAAGCACGATCTCGCCGACGCGGAGCGGCGCGTGGACCGTCTCATGACGGATATCGACGAGGGACGCTTCCCCGAGGAACAGGCAGGCAAGCGCGCTGACGGAACTCGATGAAGGGCGAGTTCGTTGCGGCACAAGGGTGATTCGCCCGTTTCATGTTTGATTCGAGGTATATATCTGCCTAGCGTGCGAAAAAGCTTGAACACATTCGTTCCTGCAATAGTTCCGAAGGGGAAGACGTGAACAAGGCGCAGCTCGTCGAAGCAATCCAGGACAAGCTCGGTGGACGGCAGCAGGCCTCGGAAGCGGTCGATGTCGTTCTGGACGCGATCGTCCGTTCCGTTGTGGCAGGGGAGCGGGTCTCGGTCACCGGGTTCGGCTCCTTCGAGAAGGTGGACCGTCCCGCCAGATACGCCCGTAACCCGCAGACCGGCGAGCGCGTCCGCGTCCGGAAGACCTCGGTGCCGCGCTTCCGCGCCGGTGCCGGCTTCAAGGAACTGGTCAGCGGGGCGAAGAAGCTTCCGAAGAACGACGTCGCCGTGAAGAAGGCCCCGAAGGGCAGCCTGATGGGCGGCACTTCCGCGAAGAAGGCCGCGGCCAAGCGCGCCGGCGCGAAGAAGACCACCGCGAAGCGCGGGGCCGCCAAGAAGACCACCGCCGCCAGGACGACCGCGAAGCGGATGCCGGCGAAGAAGACGGCGGCGAAGAAGACCACCGCCAAGAAGGCGGCGGCGAAGAAGACCACCGCCAAGAAGGCGGCGGCGAAGAAGACCACCGCCAAGAAGTCCTCGGCCAAGAAGGCCACCGCCAAGAAGGCACCTGCGAGGAAGGCCCCCGGCCGCCGGACCGCCGCGCGCAAGACGACCGCCAAGAGGGCCACAGCACGCAAGCGCTGAGCAGCTCGTACCTACGCAGATCACGCCCCGCAGCGCCGGGCCGGACTCCCGCCGGGAGTCCGGCCCGGCGGGCGTTTCAGGGGCTCTTGGCCCTGTGGAGCCGACCGGCCCGTTCCGCCGGCACGGCGGGTGCCGCGTTCGCGTGCCTCCAGGGCGCTCCGGCTCCGGGAAGTCCCCGTACCTCCCCGGAGGAAGCCGGCCGGATCGCGCGAACCCTCAAAGGGTCTGGAGCGTCACGAAGGTGACTCTCCGGTCGTCCCCGCTGCCCTCGACCTCGATGCGCAGGCGCTGGCCCGGCCTCAGCAGGCGCAGGCCCCCCGCGTCGAAGGCGGCGGCGTCGAACGGGAGCGGCGTTCCGTCGTCGAGCAGCACGCTGCCCGTGCGCGTCACGGGGTCGTAGGTGTACGAAGTGGCCTGCATGCAGCGAAGCCTAGGTCCTGCCCGGTCGATCTTCGAGATCAGACCCCGGCCTCGGATGCGTGGGGGATCCCCGGGCCGGTAGGCCCAGGGGACGCGTCGCAAGGCGGAGGATCGTCCTCGTACTGGGGTCCTCCACGCCGAAGGGCCGGGGTTCCCGATTCGATGCCTGAGGTTCCCCATGCGAAGTCTGGGGTCCCGCATGGGAAGCCAGGGGAGGGAGTACTCGGGCGACTCCGGCAACGCTGGGGCACTTCCCCTGGCTTCGCCGGGGAGGCCCCACCCCGGCGAAGCCAGTGGGAGAGGTGCCGTAACTGTCGTCGCGGGCCGGAGAAGACCGGCCGGCCAGGGTCTGGAGGGTCACGGACCGCTGTTGACGGCCGCGGCTCCGGCGCCGTCGTACGGGGTCCGCTCGCGGCAGGCCCTCGTCGTGAACGGGCCCACTCCCAGCGCTCGGGCGGCCACCAGGTCGGCGGCCGTGTCCACGTCCCGGCGGACGCTGTCCACATGCGCGAGAACGATCTCCCGCGCTCCCGAAGCCCGGTGCCGCGCACGGGAGCCGGGGCCGAAGTGCGGGCCGAGCGCATGGCCCGGAAGCGCCGAGAGCAGCGTGGTGCCCGTACCGTCGGCATCGGCGAGGAACGCGCGAGGCGAGCGCGCGGCGAAGGTGAGGACCCGGGTGAGCTCTTCGGGCCGCAGCGCGGGCAGATCGGCGTTCAGGGCCGCGAGAGGGGCGTCGGGCCGCCGCGCGCGCACTTCTGCGGCGCCGTGTGCCAGCGCGGGGTTGAGGCCGGCGGACGGAGCGTCCGGCACGATGCGTGCGCCGAGCGCGGCCAGTTCCCGTGCCGCACAGCGGTCGTCCGTGACAACTGCCACATCCCGCACCGCCCCGCACGTCAGCGCCGCGCTCACCGTGTCCTGTGCGAAGGCCAGGGCGAGCCGGGCACGCGCCGGGCCGCCCGCCGTCGCGGCAAGCCTGCTCTTGGCCCGTGTCAGCGGCTTCAACGGCACCACGAGGGTCCACGCGACGGGCGTCACATGTGGCTGCACCCCTTCATTCTCACCCGCCGCCCGAAGAGCCCGTCAGGCGCCCGGCTACCGTGGCAGGGCAGAGCAGGCGGGCCGTGCGCTCGACACGGCGGGGGTAACGGGGTGAGACTTGCCCCTCGCGCGCCGGGGTGAACGCACGCCGGACGCGCCGGTCAGGCCCACGCCCGCCGTGCCGAGGGTCCCGCGCCCGTTCTCTGCGGCAGGCCGTGCCCTGCCGCCCGCCGGGACCACGTGGCTGTTCGAACAGGCAAGAGGAGATGGTGTCCGGGTGTCCCGCCGCAGAATCGGCTTCTGGTACCGCCTTGCCGCGGTTTTGCTGAAACCGCCGCTCTTGTTGTTCTTCAAGCGAGACTGGCGCGGAATGGAACACATTCCGGAAAAGGGCGGTTTTATCACCGTCGTCAATCACAACTCTGTCGTGGACCCGCTTTCCTATGCCCACTTCCAGTACAACACCGGAAGGGTCCCGAGGTTTCTCGCGAAGGTCAGTCTCTTCAGGAGCGGATTCGTGGGAGCGGCCATGCGCGGCACGGGTCAGATCCCCGTCTTCCGTGAGTCCAAGGACGCCATAGGGGCCTTCCGCGCGGCCGTGGACGCCATCAACAAGGGCGAATGCGTCGCGTTCTACCCGGAAGGCACCCTCACACGTGCTCCCGGCATGTGGCCGATGAAGGGCAAGACAGGTGCCGCACGCGTGGCCCTGGAAACGCGGGCACCCGTCATTCCCGTTGCACAGTGGGGGGCGAATCTCGCCGTGCCTCCCTATCCCAAGCGCGGCGAGATCAAGCTCTTTCCGCGCAAGACCCTTATCGTGCAGGCCGGACCGCCCATCGATCTCTCGGAGTTCTACGACGCGGAACCGACCGCCGCCGTGCTGCGCGATGTCACGGACCGCATCATGGGCGAGATCACCGCACTGCTTTCCGACGTCCGCGGCGAGCCCGCGCCCGCCGAGCGGTACGACCACCGCGCAACCGAACAACAGCCGCAGGACCAGGTTCCGCAGAAGCAGGCAGAACCGGCACAGCACGACACGGCGTCCCCGGGCGGCGCCGGGGGAGAGAACGCGTGACGAAAGCCGCCGTATTCGGCACCGGTTCCTGGGGCACCGCCTTCGCGATGGTGCTCGCCGACGCGGGCTGCGAGGTGACCCTCTGGGGGAGGAGAGCGGAGCTCGCCGAGGCGGTCAACACCCGTCGCGTGAACCCCGACTACCTTCCCGACGTCGAACTTCCCGCGTCGGTGCGCGCCACCACGGACCCGGCGGAGGCGGCGGAGGGCGCCGAGTTCACGGTGCTCGCCGTGCCGTCCCAGACGCTGCGCGGGAACCTCGCCGGCTGGGCGCCGCTGCTGCACACGGACACGGTGCTCGTCTCCCTCATGAAGGGCGTCGAACTGCGCACCGCGAAGCGGATGAGCGAGGTCATCGAGGAGGTCGCCGGGGTCGAACGCTCACGGGTGGCCGTACTGACCGGGCCCAACCTGGCGAAGGAGATCGCCGCGCGACGTCCGGCCGCCTCGGTCGTTGCCTGCACGGACGGTTCCGTGGCGCAGCGACTGCAGGCCGCCTGTCACACTCCGTACTTCCGTCCGTACACCAACACCGATGTCGTCGGCTGTGAACTCGGCGGAGCGGTCAAGAACGTGATCGCGCTGGCGGTCGGCATCGCCGACGGCATGGAACTCGGTGACAACGCCAAGGCCTCACTGATCACCCGCGGTCTTGCCGAAACCACACGGCTCGGGCTGGCGATGGGCGCCGACGCGCACACCTTCGCGGGCCTGGCGGGCATGGGCGACCTGGTGGCCACCTGCTCCTCGCCGCTCTCCCGCAACCACACGTTCGGCACCAACCTGGGCCGCGGCATGACGCTCGAGGAGACGATCGCGGTCACACGGCAGACCGCGGAAGGTGTCAAATCGTGCGAGTCCGTACGTGAACTGGCCCGTATGCACGGCGTGGAGATGCCCCTGACCGAGACCGTGGTCGGCATCGTCCACGACGGCAAGCCGCCCCTGGTGGCCCTGAAGGAACTCATGTCGCGCAGCGCCAAGGCGGAACGTGTCTGACGGGCAAGGGCCGTCCGCTGCGCGCCCTCACCGCCGGCGGTCCGCGAGACCTTAATCGCCGCGGGCGCCCGGCAGTTGGGGTGCGGGGGCTCATCTTCCGCCTCCGCGTCCGCGACTGCCTGCGCGGTGCGCGGAGCCGGTGACGACGCGGATGCGCGGACCCTGACGCGTGTGGGCCCAGGCGGTACAGTCGACGCGATATGAGCAGCCAGAGCCCCTCCCGCAAGCCCCGCGTCGCCGTCGTCTTCGGCGGCCGCAGCTCCGAGCACGCGATCTCCGTCGTCACGGCGGGCGCCGTCCTCGGTGCGATCGACCGCGACAAGTACGAGGTGCTGCCCATCGGCATCACCTCCGACGGCCACTGGGCGCTGACCGCCGACGAGCCCGAGCGGATGGCGATCGAGAACCGCAAGCTGCCCAGCGTGGCGGAACTGGCCGATGCACAGCCCGGCGGCGTCCTGCTGCCCGTCGAACCGGGCAACCGCGAGGTGACGTACCAGGAGCCCGGTTCCGTACCGAAGGCGCTGGGCGAGGTCGACGTCGTCTTCCCGGTGCTGCACGGCCCTTACGGCGAGGACGGCACCCTCCAGGGGCTGCTGGAGCTCTCCGGGGTGCCCTACGTCGGTGCGGGCGTGCTCGCCTCGGCGGTCGGCATGGACAAGGAGTACATGAAGCGAGTCTTCGCCTCCTTCGGGCTCCCCGTCGGCCCGTACGTGACGATCCGTCCCCGCGAGTGGCGGACGGACCCGGGCTCGGCCCGCAAGCGGATCGTGGATCTGGCCGGCGAGCACGGCTGGCCGCTGTTCGTGAAGCCGGCCCGGGGCGGCTCGTCGATGGGTATCACGAAGGTCGACGACCTCGGAGGTCTGGACGATGCCGTGGCCGAGGCGCAGCGTCACGACCCGAAGGTGATCGTCGAATCGCTGCTCAGCGGACGCGAGATCGAGTGCGGGGTGCTGGAGTTCGAGGACGGCCCCAGGGCGAGCGTCCCCGCCGAGATCCCGCCCGTGAGCGCGCACGACTTCTACGACTTCGAGGCCAAGTACATCGACTCCGCCTCGGGCATCGTGCCCGCGCCCCTTACACCCGAGCAGACCGCTCGCGTTCAGGAACTGGCGGTTCTGGCCTTCGAGGCGACCTCCTGCGAGGGGCTCGTCCGTGCGGACTTCTTCCTCACGGACAGCGGCGAGTTCGTCATCAACGAGATCAACACGATGCCGGGATTCACGCCGATCTCCATGTACCCGCGGATGTGGCAGAAGAGCGGCGTGAGCTACGCGGAGCTGGTGGACCGGCTCATCCAGGCGGCTCTGAGGCGCGAGACGGGCCTGCGGTAGCGGGCAGGAGAGTGCGCCCGGCGTGCGGCGGCGGCAGTCAGGAGCGCTTCGGCACCGATGCGCGTATCGCCTTCGCGAGATCGGGCAGCGCGCTGATCTCCGGTGCGTAGTCCTTAGGAACGCTCAACTCGACGTTCGCGGCACGGTCGGTGGTGGTGAAGCGGTAGCCGCCGTCGCGCTGTTCGAGCAGCCAGGAGACGCCGTTGACTTCCGCCGCCTCCGCGGTGGGGTTGTAATGTTCACTACCGGGCGAGAGCTTCTCGGGGCGCGGCACACCACAGCGCATCTCGATGGCCGGATCGCCCCACGCCGCGGTGTACTTCGAGGCGGGATCGAGCGTGATCCGCTGCTGCCCGTCCACGCGCTTCGGCAGCCGGTCGTGCAGCGACCGGCATGTCTCGGCGGCCTTGCCGGAAGGGCTGGGCGGCGTCGGGCCACTCGCGTCCCCGCCCGTGCAGCCGGCGGCTGCCACGAGTGCGGCGGCTACGGTGGCGGCGCAGGAGGCCCGGCGGAGGGAAGTGCTCACCGGGCGAGCATACGGGGGAGCTAGAGATGAACGATCGGACAGGTCAGGGTGCGGGTGATGCCGTCCACTTGCTGGATCTTGGCCACGACCATGCGTCCGAGCTCGTCGACGGAGTCGGACTGGGCGCGCACGATGACGTCGTACGGGCCGGTCACGTCCTCCGCCTGAAGAATCCCGGGAAGCTTCGTGATGACCTCGGCGACGGTCGATGCCTTGCCGACCTCGGTCTGGATCAGGATGTACGCCTGTACCACGGAACCTCCAGGGCGGCTACGAGGATCATGGGTGGAGCGGGATCGCCACGGTACCGCGTCGCCGCAACCGCGCGGGAGACCCCCAGCACAGCCGGTGACAGCGGGTTGACGCTCCTGCAGCCGAAGACCGGCCGGGTGTGGGCCGGGCAGTGGGAGACAGGCGAAAGGGCGCAGCGATGCATCTGAGCGGGGAGTACCGCGGGGGTCGGCCGCGGACGCCCGGCACCGTCGGGGAGCTCGGAGAGTTCGGCCTGATCCGGGAGTTGACGTCCCGGCTGAACACCACGCCCGCCGTGCAGATCGGTCCGGGCGACGACGCGGCAGTGGTCTCCGCGCCCGACCGCAGAGTCGTCGCGACGACCGACATCCTCCTCGAGGGGCGGCACTTCCGGCGTGACTGGTCCACGGCGTACGACGTGGGACGCAAGGCCGCCGCTGAGAACCTGGCCGACATCGCGGCGATGGGGGCCGTGCCGACGTCGCTGCTTCTCGGTCTCGTCGTCCCCGCCGAACTCCCCGCGAACTGGCCCATGGAGCTCATGGACGGCATCCGTGACGAGGCGCAGGTCGCCTCAGCGGCCGTTGTGGGCGGTGACGTCGTTCGCGGCGCGACGATCACGGTCTCCATCACCGCCCTCGGCGACCTGCGCAACAGGAGGCCGGTCACCAGGTCCGGGGCGCGCCCCGGCGACACCGTGGCCGTCACGGGCTGGCTCGGCTGGTCGGCGGCGGGCCACGCCGTGCTCTCGCGCGGGTTCCGCTCGCCCCGCGCCTTCGTCGAGGCGCACCGGCGGCCCGAACCGCCGTACCACGCGGGGCCGGCTGCGGCGGAGCTCGGCGCCACGGCGATGACGGACGTCAGCGACGGTCTCGTGGCCGACCTCGGGCACATCGCTGAGTCCAGCAAGGTCCGCATCGATCTGCGCTCCTCGGACCTCGACGTGCCCGCGCAGATGTCCGACATCGGTCAGGCGGTGGGTGTCGATCCGCTGCACTGGGTGCTCACCGGCGGCGAGGATCACGCTCTCGTGGCGACGTTCCCCTCCACCGCGAAGCTTCCGGCGCGATGGCGCAAGATCGGCCGGGTGCTCGCGCCCGGCACGCAGCCCCGTGTGACCGTGGACGGTGCACCGTGGGAGCGGCCGGGCGGCTGGGACCACTTCGCCGCAGGGAGCGACGGCGACGGGAGTTGAGACGGGCGGGCGCCGGCGGGCCGGGGCCGGCCAGGGAGCCCGTGGCCGCGGGCCCTCGTGCCCGTCCGGGACGTCCGGCTACGTTTGTGCGCATGGAGACGACAACCGCCCACTCCGCGCCGCCCCGAGTGCTGACGATCGCCGGTTCCGACTCGGGAGGCGGCGCGGGCATCCAGGCCGACCTCAAGACGATGCTGGCTCTCGGGACCCACGGAATGAGCGTCGTCGCCGCCGTGACGGCGCAGAACTCCGTGGGCGTGCAGGGCTACTGGGAGCTGCCTGCCGAGTCGGTGTGTGCGCAGTTCCGCAGCGTCGTGGACGACATCGGCGTCCAGGCGGCGAAGACCGGAATGCTCGCCTCGGCGGAACTGGTCGAGACCGTGGCCGGGCTGCTGTCCGGACTGGGCGAACCGGTCGTCGTCGACCCTGTCGGCGTCTCCAAGCACGGCGACCCGCTGCTCGCGCAGGAGGCCCTGGATTCCGTACGCACCAAGCTCCTGCCGGCCGCGACCGTGGCCACCCCCAACCTCGACGAGGTCGCACAGCTGACGGGCGTGCGCGTCACGGACGAAGCGGGGCTGCGCGAGGCGGCCGCAGCCGTGCTGTCGTACGGGCCGCGCTGGGCACTGATCAAGGGCGGGCACCTGGCCCGTGACGGGGCGGGCACCGGCGGCGGGGAAGCCGTCGACCTGCTCACCGACGGCCACGAGGAGCACTGGCTGCGGGCTCCGCGCCACGACAACCGCCACACCCACGGCACCGGGTGCACCCTCGCCAGCGCCCTCGCGGCGGGACTGGCACGCGGTCTGACAGTGCCGGATGCGGCGAGGGAGGCCAAGGAGTACGTCACGGGCGCGATCGCGGCAGGGTTCGCGCTCGGGGCGGGGCTGGGGCCCGTGGACCACGGCTGGCGGCTGCGCGGGAGCTGACCGTGGCGGCGGAGAGCTGACGACGGGACCGGCTGCGTGGTCCGCCCCGTCACGCGGCGTGGGGCCCTGCCTCTCAGGCCCTTCGTCGAGCGCCGGGGGATCGTGCGGTGCCGGCGGCTCGTGCGGAGTCTGCGGCTCGTGCGGAGCAGCCCTCGGCATGCGAGAAGCCGGTCCGTCGTCACGACGGACCGGCTTCGGAAAAGCAACCGGCTCGGTGGCCGCACTGCTGGAGCACCACCCGGGCCCTGCCCTGCGCCGGGCGGCGCGGGAGGGTACCTACAGGCCCAGGGGGAGAGTCAGCGCGAGACCTTGCCGGCCTTGATGCACGAGGTGCAGGCGTTGAGGCGCTTCGGCGTCCCGTTGACCACTGCACGCACGCGCTGGATGTTCGGGTTCCAGCGGCGCGGGGTGCGGCGGTGCGAGTGGGAGATGCTGTTGCCGAAGCCCGGCCCCTTGCCGCAGACGTCGCAGTTGGCAGCCACGGGTCACTCCAAAGACTTCAGATGCATGTACGGAAAATCCCGGCGACGCAGGCACAGTGATCGACCGGCACTGCCAGGGAGGTCATGACGCCCGATACTCATCAGGCAACCGGAGCAGCATACAACGCCTGCTCATGAACGGCGAAACCAGCCCGTGAGGCCTGCCCGGGCGGACGCCCGGCCCCCGGGACCGGCCGACGGATCAGGGGCCTCGCCGCCGGGCGTTCCCCTCCTCCGCCCGCAGACCGGTTCCGTTGCGCACGCCGCCGGTGCTCTGATCTAGCCTTCGGAACCCCGTCGTCCTTGCCGGATCCGGCCGTGCGCGGCAGCTCGCCGCGTTGTGTGGGCATACGGGAAGCAGACCGGAACAGACCGCAGGGAGACCGCTCCGGTCTCCAGTCTTCAGAGGAGGTCCTCACGTGCCGCAGCCGTTCGACTCCACGGTGGTACGGGCATGGACGGCCTTCGCGCTGGAGGCGGTCGGTGAGGCCTGCGAGGAGATCGACGCGATCAACGTCTTTCCCGTGGCGGACGGCGACACCGGCACGAACCTGCGGCGGACCCTGCAGGCCGCGGCGCAGGCCCTGGACGCCGAATGGGACGGCGGCGACCCGGCCGCGCCCGCACTCCGCGCCCTGTCCCGGGGCGCGCTGCTCGGCGCGTGCGGCAACTCCGGCACGATCCTGGCGCAGTTGCTGCGCGGCATGGCGGAGGCGTACGGGGCCGCCGGTGCGTCCGGAGGCACCGGCGCCTCCGGTCCGGCCGACGGCCCGGCGGAGGTCGCGGCCGAAGTCGCGGGGGAGGCACGGTTGTTGGCCGAGGCGCTGGCGCGGGCGGCGGACTCCGCGTACGAGGCCGTCGCGCACCCCGTCGAGGGCACGATGCTCAGCGTCGCGCGGGCGGCGGCCGACGCCGCGGCGCGTGCGGCCGGCCAACACGGCGCGGGTGCCGCGGAGGTGGCCCGCGCCGCGTACGAACGCTCCCGCGAGGCGCTGTCGGAGACCACGGGGCAGCTCGACGTGCTGCGCCGCGCCGGAGTCGTGGACGCCGGCGGCAGCGGCCTGGTCGCGGTACTCGGTGCGCTGGCCGACGCCCTCCGGGACCCGGAGCCGGACGCCGCCTCGCGCAGGCGCCGGGCGTACACCGCGTCCAACGCCCCGGCGGGCGGCGGCACTTCGGCCGCGGGGTCCGCCCCACCCGACGGAGGCGGCGGCGCGTACGAGGTGATGTACCTCCTGGACGCCGACGACGCCGCGGTGGCCGCCCTGCGCGAACGCCTCGACGGGCTCGGAGACTCGCTCGTGGTCGGCGGCGGGGACGGGCTGTGGAGCGTGCACGTGCACGTCGACGACGCCGGTGCCGCAGTGGAGGCGGGCGTCGGCGCGGGACGCCCGCATCGCATCCGCATCACCCGCCTCACCGCGGGCGAGGACGGCGGGTCCTGCGCCCCGGGGGCCGCCGAAGGCGACTCCGGCGCCGGGACCGGGACCGGGGCCGGTGCCGGGACCGGGGCCGGTGCCGGGGCCGGTGCCGACTCCGGCGCCGAGTCCGAATCCGGTGCTGTCACCGGCAGTTCGGCCCCGCGGGGCCGCGCCGTCGTCGCCGTCGTCCGGGGGGACGGCCTGGCCGGGCTCTGCGAGGACGCAGGCGCGACCGTCGTGCGGGCGAAGGAAGCGCTCGGAAGCCCGGACGGGGAGCCCCTGGCGGCCGCCGTACGCGAGACCGGCGCGGCCGAGGTCGTGCTGCTGCCGAATGACATCGACCTGCACGCCGCAGCCGCGCGTGCCGCGGACGGGACGCGGTCGGCCGCACCGCAGCTGCGCGTCTCGGTCGTTCCCACCCGGGCCGAGGTGCAGGGCATCGCCGCGCTGGCGGTGCACGATCCGGAGCGCCGCTTCGACGACGACGTCGTCGCCATGACCAACGCCGCCGGAGCGACCCGCTACGGCCAAGTGACCGTCGCAGACCGCCCGTTCTGGACGATGGCCGGGGTCTGCGAGGCCGGTGACGTGCTCGGTCTCGTGGAGGACGATGTCGTCGTCATCGGCCGCGACGCCGCCGAGGCGGCCGCGGAGGTGCTGGAGCGGATGCTCGCCGCGGGCGGGGAGCTGGTCACCCTGATCGTCGGCGAACACGCTCCGCGGGGGCTGGCGGACCGGCTGGAGGAGCAGGTGCGCTCCGGTCATCTCGCCGTGGACACGGTGGTGCACGAAGGACGGCAGCACTCCTCGCTGCTGCTGATCGGCGTCGAGTGAGGAGCGGGCCGGCTCCCCGTCGGCCCTCCCGGTCGGCCTCCCGCCGGCACCGCCCGCACCGCCGGCACCGCGGGCCACGAGCCGGACCGGCGGGGCACCACCGTCCCGGCCCGCCGCCGCGCGGCACGCTGACCGCGCCCCGGCCTCGTCCATTGCCCCGGTCCTGTCACCGTCATGGTGTGCAATGGGGGCGTGTCCGCGCTCGACGAATCCCTGAAGAAGCACCTGGGCGGCAGCACCGCCAAGGTCCTGTCCGAACATCTCGGCCTGAACACGGTCGGGGACCTCCTCCACCACTACCCGCGGCGGTACGAGGAGCGCGGCCAGCTGACTCGGCTGTCGGACCTGCCGCTGGACGAGCACGTGACCGTCGTCGCACAGGTCGCCAAGTCCAAGGTGCACACCTTCAACCGCGGCCGGGGGCAGCGGCTCGAGGTCGTTCTCACCGACGGCAGCGGCCAGTTGCAGCTGGTCTTCTTCGGTCGCGGCATCTACCAGCCGCAGAAGGACCTGCAGCCGGGCACGCGGGCGATGTTCGCGGGCAAGGTCGGCGTCTTCAACGGCCGTCTCCAGCTGGCGCATCCGCAGTACGAGAAGCTCGGCGCCGGAAGCGGCAGCGAGGACGTCGACGCGTTCGCCAACAGGCTGATGCCGATCTATCCGGCCGTGGCGCAGATGGCGTCCTGGAAGATCGCCAAGTCGGTCGGCACTGTGCTCGCCTCCATGCAGGCCACCGGCTGGGACGGCCTCGTCGACCCGCTGCCGTCCGCCATCCGCGAGGAGCGGCGCCTCATCCCGCTGCCCGACGCGTTCGAGAAGGTGCACCGGCCGCGCACGAAGGCCGACATGGCGGCGGCCCGCGACAGGCTGAAGTGGGACGAGGCGTTCATCCTCCAGGTCGCCCTCGCCCGCCGGAGGGCTGCCGACGCCCAACTGCCCGCCGTGGCACGCGTTCCCGTCGAGGGCGGCCTGCTGGACGCCTTCGACGCCAAGCTGCCCTTCACCCTCACCGACGGGCAGCGCAGCGTCAGCCGTGAAGTCTTCGACGACCTGGCCACCGAACACCCCATGCACCGGCTCCTCCAGGGCGAAGTGGGGTCCGGCAAGGCGCAGCCGCTGGACGCCCTCGTGCTCACGCCGGGCGGGTTCCGCGAGATGGGGGAGATCGGCGTCGGCGACGAGGTGATCACGCCCTCCGGCGAACCGGCGCCGGTGGAGGGGATCTTTCCCCAAGGAGAGCGCGAGGTATGGAGGTTGACGCTCTCCGACGGAAGCACCGTCGAGTGCGACGACGAACACCTGTGGCTCGTGGCCACGGCAGAGGCGTGGGAACGGGGCGAGTGTCCGCGGGTGCTGACCACCCGGGAGATCAGGAACGACCTGACGTCGCCCGCCGGTTCGCCGAAGTGGTATCTGCCGCAGGCTGTCCCGGTGGATCTGGGCGCTCCCGCGGAGGGCGCGGCGGACCCGTACGCGACGGGTACCGAGCTGGGGCGTCCCGGCGTCGCCGGCCGCGTTCCGCGCGCGTGCATGGAGGACTCGGTCAAGAACAGGCTGGCCCTGCTCCGGGGCATCCTCGACGCGGGCGCCGACGGCCGGGAGGGCGGGCCCGTACCGGCCGGGGAGCAGGACGGGGAACAGGCCGGGGAAGGGGCCGGGGAACAGGCCGGGGAAGGGGACGCCGTCGTCCTCCGCTTCCGCTCCCGGGCGCTCGCCGAGGACGTCGCGTGGCTGGCACGCTCCCTCGGCGGACACGCACGCATCACACCGGAGAGGCCCCCGCACGACGAGCCGGCGTCGGCGGAATCGGCCGTCACAGTGCTGCTGCCGCCGGAACACGGTCCGTTCCGCTCGGAGGTCGGGGAGGCCCGCGGCGCCGCGAGGGGGAGGGCGCACCGCTCGCTGCGCCGGTCCGTACGTGAGGCCGAACCCGTGGGCCGCAAGCAGGTCCAGTGCATCAGTGTGCGCCACCCCGACAGCGCCTACGTCACCGACAACTTCACGGTCACGCACAACACGATGGTGGCCACCCGCGCGATGCTGACCGTCGTCGACAGCGGCGGCCAGGCCGCGCTGCTCGCCCCCACCGAGGTCCTCGCGCAGCAGCATCACCGTTCCGTGACGGGCCTGATGGGCGAGCTCGCCGAGGGCGGCATGCTCGGCGGCGCGGCGAACGCCACGAAGGTCGTGCTGCTCACCGGTTCCATGGGTGCCGCCGCCCGCCGCCGGGCTCTGCTGGACCTGGCCACAGGGGAAGCCGGGATCGTCATCGGCACGCACGCGCTGATCGAGGACAAGGTCCGCTTCCACGACCTGGGTCTCGTCGTCGTCGACGAGCAGCACCGCTTCGGCGTGGAGCAGCGTGACGCCCTGCGCTCCAAGGGAGTTCACCCGCCGCACCTGCTGGTGATGACGGCGACGCCCATCCCGCGCACCGTCGCCATGACCGTCTTCGGCGATCTGGAGACCTCCGTGCTGGACCAGCTCCCGGCCGGACGCTCACCCATCGCCAGCCATGTCGTGCCCGCGAGGGACAAGCCGCACTTCCTGGCCCGTACGTGGGAGCGCGTACGGGAGGAGACGGAGGCCGGGCACCAGACGTACGTGGTCTGCCCGCGCATCGGCGACGAGGAGGAGCAGGGAGAGGCCGGGAAGCCCGCGGGCAGGTCCGGCAAGCGGAAGGCCGCGGGACGCGACAGGGCGGCGGAGGAAGCCGCGCAGGGGGAGGAGGCCGCCGACGGTGAGGATGAGAGCAGGCGCCCGCCGCTGTCCGTGCTCGACACCGTGGCGCAGCTGCGCGAGGGACCACTGGCCGGGCTCCGCGTGGAGGCGCTGCACGGGCGGATGCAGCCGGACGTCAAGGACGACGTCATGCGCCGCTTCGCTCAGGGAGAGGTCGACGTCCTCGTCGCGACGACCGTCATCGAGGTCGGCGTGGACGTACCGAACGCCACCGTCATGGTGATCATGGACGCGGACCGCTTCGGCGTCTCCCAGCTCCACCAGCTGCGCGGACGCGTCGGCCGTGGTTCCGCCGCCGGCCTGTGCCTGCTGGTCACGGAGGCGCCGGAGGCGGGTCCCGCCCGTGCCCGTCTGGACGCGGTCGCCGCCACGCTGGACGGCTTCGAGCTCTCCCGCGTCGACCTGGAACAGCGCCGGGAGGGCGACGTGCTGGGGCAGGCGCAGTCGGGCGTCCGCACCTCGCTGCGGATGCTCGCCGTGATCGAGGACGAGGAGATCATCGAGGCGGCACGTCGGGCGGCGACCGCCGTCGTGGCGGAGGACCCCGGTCTGGAGCGGCTCCCGGAGCTGCGCACCGCGCTGGCGGCCCTGCTGGACGAGGAGCGCGAGGACTTCCTCGACAAGGGATGACAGGGACGGCCGGCCGCCGCCCCGGGACGGGCGTGCGGGCCGCCGCCGTGGGATCCTCGGTTCCGACGGCCGGACGCCGGGCCGGTACCGGCCGCACGAGAGAACGAAGGGCACCCGCACCATGACCCGCGTGATCGCAGGAGCCGTCGGCGGCCGCCGGCTGACCGTGCCGCCGGGCCAGGGCACGCGCCCCACGTCCGACCGTGCGCGCGAGGGCATGTTCTCCAGTTGGGAGGCCCAGTTGGGCGGCTCGGGCACCGCCGCCTGGCACGGCAGACGCGTGCTCGACCTGTACGGCGGTTCCGGCGCGGTGGGCCTCGAGGCGCTCTCGCGCGGTGCCGCTCACGTGCTCCTCGTCGAGTCGGACGCCCGCGCGGCCCGCACCATCCGGCAGAACGTGCGTGCGCTGGGGCTGCCCGGCGCCGAGGTGCGCCACGCCAAGGCCGAGGCGGCCCTCGCGGGTTCACCGCCCGACGACCCCTACGACGTGATCTTCCTGGACCCTCCGTACGCCGTCACGGACGAGCAGGTCCGCGAGATTCTGCTCACACTCCGCTCCGGGCCCTGGCTGACCGACGACGCGCTCGTCACCGTGGAGCGGAGTACGCGTGGCGGCGAATTCCGCTGGCCCGGGGGCTTCGTGGGCCTGCGGGCCAGGCGCTACGGCGAAGGGACGCTCTGGTACGGTCGCGCCGCCGCGAGCGGAGACACCCCCACACCATGAACTCCGCGGACAGCCCACAGACCCCCCATCGTCCGGAGAGCGAGGAACCACCAGTGCGTCGCGCAGTCTGTCCGGGATCCTTCGACCCCATCACCAACGGACACCTCGACATCATCGCCCGCGCCTCCAAGCTCTACGACTCGGTCTACGTGGCCGTGATGATCAACAAGTCGAAGCAGGGCCTGTTCTCCGTGGACGAGCGCATCGGCCTCATCAACGAAGTGACCGCCGCCTTCGGCAACGTGCGCGTGGAGGCCTTCCACGGACTGCTCGTCGACTTCTGCAAGGACCGCGACATCCCCGCCATCGTCAAGGGGCTGCGCGCGGTCTCGGACTTCGACTACGAGCTGCAGATGGCGCAGATGAACAACGGCCTCTCCGGCGTCGAGACGCTCTTCGTACCGACCAACCCCACCTACAGCTTCCTCTCCTCCAGCCTGGTCAAGGAGGTCGCCACCTGGGGCGGCGACGTCTCCAACCTGGTGCCCGAGCCGGTGCAGCGCGCTCTGGCGGCGCGTCTCGCCAAGCCGTGAGCGTGCCGGAAGGGGCCGAGTCGGGGCTTCGGCTGTCGAGTTGAGTGCCACTGGCCGTACAGTCGCTTCCGTGGACGTTCAGCAGAAACTCGACGAGATCGTGACGGCGGTGGACAGCGCTCGCGCGATGCCCATGTCGGCCTCCTGCGTGGTGAACCGGGCCGAACTGCTCGCCATGCTCGAAGAAGTGCGCCAGGCGCTGCCCGGCTCGCTCGCACAGGCGGAGGAACTGCTCGGGGGGCGCGAGCAGATGGTCGCCGAGGCCCAGGCCGAGGCGCAGCGGATCATCGAGTCCGGGCACGCCGAGCGCGGCTCGCTGGTCTCCGGCACCGAGATCGTCCGCCAGGCGCAGGCCGAGGCCGAACAGGTCCTGGCCCAGGCCCGGCAGGAGGCCGCGGAGATCCGAGCCGAGGCGGACGACTACGTCGACAGCAAACTCGCCAACTTCGAGGTCGTGCTCAGCAAGACCATCGGCTCCGTCGAGCGCGGCCGCGAGAAGCTGCTGGGCAGCGGGCCCGGTTCGGAAGAGTGGAACGAGGAGTACGCCGAGGACGCCCCGGAACGCTCCTCCGACCCGCAGGAGTTGCGGGAGAGCGCGGACAACTACGTGGACGCCAGGCTCGGTTCGGTCTCTGCGGTGCTCGCCAAGACGCTGGAGGCGGTCGGCAGGGGCCGCTCCAAGCTGCTGGGACACCGTCCGTCCGACGAACTCGGTGCCCACATGGCCGCGCAGGACGCGGCCGGGCAGGACATCCACACCAGCGACGCCGACTACATGGCGGGCCTGGCCTCGGCCGGCGAGCCCCGGCCTGCGGCCACGCCTCCTGCGGCGCCCGCCGTCCCGGCTCCGGCCGCCCCCGCACAGCCCGCCTACCAGCCCGTCGCCGCCGCCGATCCGTATGCGGCGCACGCGCAGCAGGATGCGTACTACGGCGGCCAGGACGCCTACGCCTACCAGCAGCAATACGCGTACTACGGACAGCAGCAGGACCCGTACTACGCGCAGCAGGCCCAGTTCCCCCAGGACCAGAGCCAGAACCAGCACTACTCCGGCCACCCGCAGGTCCACCAGGAGATGCAGGGCGGGCAGCCCCAGCTCGACGAGACCAGCTTCTTCGACACGAGCATGATCGACCTGGACCAGGTCCGCGAGTACGAGGCACGTCACGGCCACGGCCACGGCCCGGGCTACGGGCAGGGTGGCTGATACCGGCCGGGACTCGATTGGGCGGAGGCGGGACGGTCCAGTATCCTGGCTCTTCGGTCACGCGCACATGGCGATGACTGCTGCCCGGAGTCAACGGCCGGGCGGCGCCACACCGTAGAAAGCAGGAAGCCCTGAACGCCCGCCTCGACCCCCGAGCCCCCCTCGTGTTCGACACACGGGAGCTGGGGCGCCGGCCCGGCGCGATGAAGCAGCTGTCCCGCACGGTGAAGTCTCCCGGAGACCTCGGCGTAGAGGTCCTCGGGGTGCCTGACGACGCGACGATCGAGCTTGACCTCCGTCTGGAGTCGGTCATGGAGGGGGTGCTCGTCACGGGCACCGCCCGTGCACCGCTCAAGGGGGAGTGCGTAAGGTGTCTGGAGCCGCTCGAGCAGGAATGCGAGGCGGATTTCCAGGAGTTGTTCTCCTACCCCGACGCCGACGACCGGAGCCGCCCCAGCGCGGATGCCGGTGACGACGCCGAGGAGGAGGACACGTTCTCCATCGAGGGCGACTATTTCGACCTCGAGCCCGTGCTGCGGGACGCGGTGGTGCTGTCACTGCCGTTGCAGCCGGTGTGCCGGGAAGACTGCCCCGGGCTGTGCGCCACGTGCGGCGCGCGTCTGGCGGACGACCCGGAACACGATCACGAAGACGCCGTCGACATCCGTTGGGCGGCACTGCAGGGACTCGCCGAAACCATGAAGGACGGCGAGACGGACGCGCCCCGCGAAGCCGGGGATGACTCACAGGAGAAGTAGCCGTGGCTGTTCCGAAGCGGAAGATGTCGCGCAGCAACACGCGCCACCGCCGGTCGCAGTGGAAGGCTGCGGTCCCCACCCTGGTGAAGTGCGAGCGCTGCCAGGAGCCCAAGCAGCAGCACATCGCGTGCCCGAACTGCGGCACCTACAACAAGCGACAGGTCCTCGAGGTCTGATCGGCTGGTGACAGGCTCCATGTCAGACGCTCCGGCACATGGAAGCGCTGACCGCCGCGGAGGAACGCACCGGGCGGCAGCGGCGGATCTGGTGGATGAGGCCTCGTCCCACGCGATTCTGGAAGGGCGGCTCGAGTACCGGCTCGAGCCCGCCCTTCTGGTGCGTGCGCTGACCCACCGCTCCTACGCGTACGAGAACGGCGGACTGCCGACCAACGAACGCCTCGAATTCCTCGGCGACTCCGTCCTCGGCCTGGTCGTCACCGACACGCTCTACCGCCTCCACCCCGACCTCCCGGAGGGCCAGCTCGCCAAGCTGCGCGCCGCCGTGGTCAACTCCCGCGCCCTGGCCAAGGTGGCCCGGGAGCTGGAGCTGGGGGCCTTCATCCGGCTCGGCCGGGGCGAGGAGGGCACGGGCGGCCGCGACAAGGCCTCCATCCTGGCCGACACCCTGGAGGCCGTGATCGGCGCGGTCTACCTGGACAAGGGCCTGGAGGCGGCGGGTGAGCTCATCCACCGGCTCTTCGACCCGCTGATCGAGCAGTCCTCGAACCTCGGCGCCGGCCTGGACTGGAAGACCAGCCTCCAGGAGCTCACCGCGGCCGAGGGGCTGGGTGTTCCGGAGTACCTGGTCACGGAGACCGGCCCCGACCACGAGAAGATCTTCACGGCTGCTGCCCGCGTCGGTGGTGTCGCGTACGGCACCGGCACCGGCCGCAGCAAGAAGGAAGCGGAACAGCAGGCGGCGGAGACGGCCTGGCGGGCGATCCGCGAGGCGACGGCCGGCGACGACTCGTCGTCTTCCGGACCGGAGACCCCGTCCGGCACTAGGGCCCCGTCCCAGGGCGTCTGACGAGACCGGCCCGGCCCGGCCCCGCCTCGCGGGTTCCGGGCGGGCCGTCGCGTCCCTGTTCCATGTGAGGAGAAGCGTGCCCGAGCTGCCCGAGGTCGAAGTGGTGCGCCGCGGCCTGGAGCGCTGGGCGAGCGGCCGGACGATCACAGGCGTCGAGGTGCTTCACCCCCGGGCCGTGCGGCGGCACGTGGCGGGCGCGGAGGACTTCGCGGCCCGGCTGCGGGGACACCGCTTCGGGCCCGCCCGGCGCCGCGGCAAGTATCTGTGGCTGCCCCTGGACCCCGGCGTCTGTGTGCTCGCCCACCTCGGCATGAGCGGACAGCTCCTCATCCAGCCCTCCGACGCACCGGACGAGAAGCACCTGCGCATCCGCATCACCTTCGAGAATCCGGAGGCGGGCGAGCTGCGCTTCGTCGACCAGCGGACCTTCGGCGGCCTGTCCCTGCATCCGGAGTCCGTCGTCCCGGACTCCGGCGCGCTGCCCGACGTGATCGCGCACATCGCCCGTGACCCGCTCGACCCGCTCTTCGACGAGCAGGCCTTCCACGGAGCCCTGCTCCGCCGCCGTACGACGATCAAGCGGGCCCTGCTCGACCAGTCGCTGATCAGCGGGGTGGGCAACATCTACGCCGACGAGGCGCTGTGGCGGGCCAGGCTCCACTACGAACGGCCCACGGCTTCGCTGACGCGGCCCCGCACCACCGAGCTCCTGGGCCACGTCCGCGACGTCATGAACGCGGCGCTCGCCGCCGGCGGTACGAGCTTCGACAGTCTCTACGTCAACGTCAACGGGGAGTCCGGCTACTTCGAGCGCTCCCTCGACGCCTACGGGCGTGAGGGCGAGCCCTGCCGGCGCTGCGGCACATCCATGCGCCGCCGCCCCTGGATGAACCGCTCCAGCTACTACTGCCCCAGGTGCCAGCCTCCGCCTCGCCCGCGCCGCACAGTGCCCGTGCCGCCGGGACGCGCGGGGAAGCGGATCGATCCCCGGTAACCGGACCGGCAAGGGCGGAGCCCCGACAGGCCGATGACCTGTCGGGGCTCCCAAGTGTGCTGCGGTGCTCAGTAACCGAAGTCCTGCGTCCACCAGGGGCCGTCTTCGTCGACGTATTCGCCGACGCCCATCGTGCGGTATTCGCAGTTGAGGATGTTCGCGCGGTGCGAGGGGCTGCGCATCCAGTCCGCGACCACGTCCTCGGGGCTCTCCTGGCCGCGGGCGATGTTCTCGCCGCCCAGGTCCAGGATGCCGAGCTCCTCGGCGCGGTCCCAGGGGCTCGAACCGTCGGGGCCGAGGTGGCTGAAGAAGCCCTCGATCGCCATGCTGCGGCTGAAGTCCCCGGCCAGCTCCGCGAGTTTGCTGCTGGCCTTGACCGGCTTGCAGCCCGCGTCCTCGCGCTCTTCGTTGACCAGCGCCAGGACCTGGGCCTCGTCCTGCTCGGTCTGGCTCAGGCCGCCGGACGACCCGCCGCCGGAGTTGCCGGAGCCACCGCTGTTGCCCTGGCCCTTCCCGTTGCCCTGGCCGTTCCCGCTGGAGCCGCCGCTGTTGCCGTTGCCCTGGCCGTTCCCGCTGGAGCCGCCGTTGCCGTCGCCGTTGCCCGTCTCGCCGCTGCCCTGGCCGTTGCCGCCGCCCGGCTCGGAAGGCTGCGTCTGGCCCGGGTCCTGGTTCCCGCCGCCGGGCCGTGAGGTGTCCGGGGGCACGTTTCCGCCCTCGGGGCCGCCGTCGCCGATCGGGTCCGAACCGCCTTCCGGCGCGGGCACGTTGGGCTTCGATGACTGGTCGGGAGGACCACCCGCCTGGACATCGCTGTACTGCGTACCAGCAGCGCCTCCCGGGCTGGGAAGCACTGTGGAAGCGACGGCCACCGCACCCATTGCCATCGCCGCTGACGCTCCCAGAATCCCAGCCCGTGCCGAGAGCCCGCCCCGCTGTACTACCGGGGGGGCCGGCCTGCGGTGCGAGGAGCGCTGGCGAGGTCCCATGTCGTAAGTGACGACCGGTCCGGGAGCGTGGGAGACACGTCTGTGACGGCCCATCTCAGAAAGTCCTCACGTGTTCGGCTTTCGAAGCCTCATCCGATCGAGTGAAGCTTGGTGGGCGGGACTTTACGCCATGACAGACGGGGCGCATGTGCCGACCGAGGAAATGTCCGGATAGCGTGCGGCCATGACTTCGGGTAATACGAAGCCGGATGACAATGACTCGTCAGTAACAAGGGTTCGCATGACGGCCTGGGTGCGGGGCCGGGTCCAGGGCGTCGGCTTCCGCTGGTTCACGCGCGCGGCCGCTCTGCGCATCGGAGGCCTCGAGGGCTTCGTGGTCAACCTCGGTGACGGACGGGTCCAGGTCGTCGCCGAGGGAGGGCGGCCCGAGAGCGAAGCGCTGCTGGAATGGCTGCGCTCCGACGACACGCCCGGGCAGGTCGACGGTGTCACCGAGATCTGGGACCGGCCGCGCGGCGGCTACACCGGCTTCGCCATTCGATGATCCAAACCGGTTGCCATTCCCGTCTGACCATGCAAAGCTGCCGCAACGAGTGGTTGAGAGTGATCATTACGCCCCCCGCGGGCCGCCGCCTCCGGCGCATGTACGCCGTCGAGCAAGGGCCGCCCAGGGCCGCGGGGCGTGATCGTGTTGACCGTCAAACCTTTTGGTGAGAAGCTTGAAGTCCCCCGCAACCGGACTGTTTGATCCGGAAAAACAAGTTCAGAAGTGGTACAGCGGGCGCGAAATTTCCCTCACGACCAGCCACCACTCGGGTTGGTCACTCAGTGTGGAGGACCATCGATCATGGCAAAGGCGCTTCTCGGTTACGTCGGCGGCTCCGACCCCCGAGTCCTCGCCGAGATGCGACGGCTGCAGCAGCGTGTCCAGGACCTGGAATCCGAACTCGTACGGATGCAGGCCGAGAACGACGCTCTGTCGGCTGCCGCACGGCATCAGGACTCGATGCTCGAAGGCATCGACATCGACGTACACCAGGCAGAGCCTGCGCTGACCTGACCTGACTTCTCCGGGCCGGGCCGGCGTGCAGCCTGCCGCTCATGAAATCCGCGAGGGACGCTTCGGCGTCCCTTCGTTGTTTCCCGGTGGTGCTTCCTCCACCTCATCGTGTGGCGTGGGCTGTTGGGCGCTGCGCTTACCGACTGATGTGCCCCACGCCTCACATGGTGAAACCGAAAGGAACGTCGGGAGTTCGCCGCGCTCCGTGGCAGTCCCGGACAGGCGGGGGCGCCGAGTGGACTAGAGTCCGACGGCGTGCACCTCAAGAGCCTGACACTGCGGGGATTCAAGTCCTTCGCCTCCGCCACGACGCTGCGCTTCGAGCCCGGCATCACGTGCGTCGTAGGTCCCAACGGCTCCGGCAAGTCCAACGTCGTGGACGCCCTGTCGTGGGTGATGGGGGAGCAGGGCGCCAAGTCGTTGCGCGGCGGCAAGATGGAGGACGTCATCTTCGCCGGTACGACCGGGCGGCCGCCGCTCGGCCGCGCCGAGGTCTCCCTCACCATCAACAACGCCGACGGCGCGCTGCCCATCGACTACGCCGAGGTCACCATCACGCGGATCATGTTCCGCAACGGCGGCAGCGAATACCAGATCAACGGGGACACCTGCCGGCTGCTGGACGTCCAGGAGTTGCTGTCGGACTCCGGCATCGGCCGGGAGATGCACGTCATCGTCGGCCAGGGCCAGCTCGACGGCGTACTGCACGCCGACCCCAACGGTCGGCGCGCCTTCATCGAGGAGGCCGCGGGAGTCCTCAAGCACCGCAAGCGCAAGGAGAAGGCGCTGCGGAAGCTGGACGCGATGCAGGCGAACCTCGCGCGCGTGCAGGACCTGACCGACGAGCTGCGGCGCCAGCTCAAGCCGCTCGGACGCCAGGCCGCCGTGGCCCGCAAGGCGCAGGTCATCCAGGCCGATCTGCGGGACGCCCGGCTGCGGTTGCTGGCGGACGACCTGGTGACCCTCAAGGAAGCGCTCAGATCGGAGATCGCCGACGAGGCCGCGCTCAAGGAGCGCAAGGACGCCGTCGAGTCACGGCTGAAGGAAGCGCTGCGCCGCGAGGCCGAGCTGGAGCAGCAGGTACGGATGCTGACACCGCGGCTGGAGCGCGCCCAGCAGACCTGGTACGAGCTCTCACAACTCGCCGAGCGGGTGCGAGGCACCATCGGGCTCGCCGACCAGCGCGTCCAGCATGCCGAGGCCGGGCCCGTCGAGGAGCGCCGGGGCCGTGACCCGGAGGACATGGAGCGGGAAGCGGCCCGCATCCGCGAGCAGGAGGCGGAGCTGGAGGCCGCTCTGGAGGCGGCCGAGCGGGCTCTGGACGACACCGTCTCGCACCGGGCCGAGCTGGAGAGGCAGCTGCACGAGGAGGAGCGCCGCCTCAAGGACGCGGCCCGCGCCATCGCCGACCGCCGCGAGGGCCTTGCGAGGCTGCACGGTCAGGTGAACGCGGCCCGCAGCCGGGCCTCCTCGGCGCAGTCCGAGATCGACCGGCTGACGACCGCACGGGACGAGGCACAGGAGCGCGCCGCCGCCGCGCAGGAGGAGTACGAGAGCCTCCAGGCCGAGGTCGACGGGCTCGACGCCGGCGACACCGAGCTGGCCGACCAGCACGAGGCCGCCAAGCGTGAACTCGCGGACGCGGAAGCGGCGCTCTCCGCGGCCCGCGACGCCGTCACGACCGTCGAACGGGAACGTGCCGCCACCTCCGCCCGGCACGACGCCCTCGCGCTCGGCCTGCGCCGCAAGGACGGCACCGGTGCACTGCTGTCCGCCGCGGACGCGCTGACCGGGCTGCTGGGCCCGGCGGCCGAACTGCTGAGCGTCACACCGGGGTTCGAGGTGCCGGTCGCCGCGGCTCTGGGTGCCGCGGCCGACGCGGTCGCCGTCGCCGACACCTCCACCGCCGCTGACGCGCTGCGGCTGCTGCGCAAGCACGACGCGGGCCGGGCGGCGCTGCTGCTGGGCTCAGCGTCCGCCTCCGCCGCCGGTGCGGTGCCGGAGCCCGCCGTGCAGCGCGAGGGCGGACCGACCCCTGCCGCGCAGCTGGTACGGGCTCCCGCCGAGCTGATGCCGGCAGTGCACAGGCTGCTGCGGGACATGGTGGTCGTACGGACGCTGGAGGACGCTGAGCAGACGGTTGCCGAGCAGCCCGGCACGGTTGCCGTGACGGCCGAAGGCGACGTCCTCGGCGCCCACTTCGCCCACGGCGGCTCCGCCGGTGCCCCCAGCCTTCTCGAGGCCCAGGCCGCCGTCGACGAGGCCGCGGCGGCGCTGGAGGAACTGGCGGCCCGCCACACCGGGCTGAGCGAGGAGCAGGAGCGGGCGAAGGTGCGGCGCCGGGAGTGCGCGGCACTGGTCGAGGAGCTGGGGTCGCGGCGGAGCGCGGCCGACAAGGAGAAGTCGCAGATCGCCGGACGGCTCGGGACGCTGGGGGGTCAGGCCCGCGGTGCGGCGGGTGAGGCGGAACGCACCGCTTCGGCCGTCGCGAAGGCCGAGGCGGCCCTCGTCAAGGCGAACGAGGAGGCCGAGGAGCTGGCGGAGCGGCTCGCCGTCGCCGAGGAGGCCGAGCAGGGCGAGGACGTCGAGCCGGACACCTCCCTGCGGGACCGGCTCTCGGCGGACGGTGCCAACGCGCGGCAGACGGAGATGGAGGCGCGGCTCCAAGTGCGCACGCACGAGGAGCGCGTCAAGTCGCTCGCGGGGCGGGCGGATTCCCTCGACCGCGCGGCCCGCGCGGAACGTGAGGCCCGCGTACGTGCCGAGCGGCGGCGGGCGCGGATGCGGCACGAGGCAGAGGTCGCCGGGGCGGTGGCATCCGGGGCCCGGCAGCTGCTGGCACACGTCGAGGCGTCCCTGAGCCGGGCGGCCGAGGAGCGCGAGTCGGCCGGCCGGGCGAAGAGCGAGCGGGAGCGGGCCCTGGCCGCGGAGCGCAACGCGGGCCGTGAACTGAAGGACGAACTGGACAAGCTGACCGACTCGATGCACCGCGGTGAGGTGCTGGGCGCCGAGAAGCGCATGCGGGTCGAGCAGTTGGAGACGAAGGCGCTGGAGGAGCTGGGCGTCGAGCCTGCGGGCCTGATCAGCGACTACGGCCCGGACCAGCTCGTGCCGCCGTCCCCGCCCGCGGAAGGCGAGGAACTCCCCGAGGACCCGGAGCATCCCCGTAACAAGCCGGTGCCCTTCGTGCGGGCCGAGCAGGAGAAGCGGCTGAAGGTCGCGGAGCGCGCATACCAGAAGCTGGGGAAGATCAATCCGCTGGCGCTGGAGGAGTACGCGGCGCTGGAGGAGCGGCACCAGTTCCTGAGCGAGCAGCTCGAGGACCTGAAGAAGACCCGAGCGGACCTGCTCCAGGTGGTGAAGGAGGTCGACGAGCGCGTCGAACAGGTCTTCACGGAGGCGTACTACGACACGGCGCGGGAGTTCGAGGGCGTCTTCTCGAGGCTCTTCCCGGGCGGCGAGGGCCGTCTGGTGCTGACAGATCCGGACAACATGCTCAGTACCGGCGTCGACGTCGAGGCGCGGCCCCCCGGCAAGAAGGTCAAGCGGCTCTCACTGCTCTCCGGCGGCGAGCGGTCGCTGACGGCGGTGGCGCTGCTGGTGTCGATCTTCAAGGCGCGGCCGAGCCCCTTCTACGTCATGGACGAGGTGGAGGCGGCGCTGGACGACACCAACCTCCAGCGGCTGATCGGCCTCATCGAGGAGCTCAAGGACAGCTCCCAGCTCATCGTGATCACGCACCAGAAGCGCACGATGGAGGTCGCCGACGCGCTGTACGGCGTCTCGATGCAGGGCGACGGCGTGACGAAGGTCATCAGCCAGCGGCTGAGTTGAGCCTCAGTCAGCTCCGTCAGGTGCTGCAACGCGTCCTGGTGCACCTTCTCTTCACATCTTGAACTTCTGAGTGACGGACGTAACGTCGATTCCATCAGACTCGACCTATTGACTTCGAAACTTAAAGTCATAGTCTCTGCAGCGTCACTTTTACCTTCAAGCGGTGTTGCGTGAAGTCTGCGTGCCCGCCTCGGAGGCGACAAAGTCCCGAACCCGGTCTGCGCGCCGGGCACGCAGGAGAGACCTTGACGAGCACATCACAGTCGGCGCCACCGGCGGCGGGCGGACAGACCGCCCCGCTCGGACGTGTCGTCTTCATCGCAGCAGCTGCCGCCATGGGCGGCTTCCTCTTCGGCTACGACAGCTCCGTGATCAACGGAGCCGTGGAGGCGGTACGCGGCAGGTTCGGGGCCGGCTCGGCCATGCTTGCCCAGGTCATCGCCGCCGCCCTCATCGGCAGTGCGATAGGCGCGGCGCTCGCGGGCCGCCTCGCGGACCGCATAGGCAGGATCAGGGTGATGCAGATAGCCGCCGTGATCTTCACGGTGAGCGCTGTCGGGTCGGCGCTGCCCTTCGCGCTCTGGGACCTCGCGCTGTGGCGCGTGCTCGGCGGGGTCGCCATCGGCATGGCCTCCGTGATCGGGCCCGCCTACATCGCCGAGGTCTCCCCGCCGGAATACCGCGGACGCCTCGCCTCCTTCCAGCAGGCCGCGATCGTCACCGGCATCGCCGTCTCCCAGCTGGTCAACTTCGCGATCCTCACGCTCGCCGACGGCGACCAGCGCGGGAAGCTGGCGGGCCTGGAGGCGTGGCAGTGGATGCTCGGCATCATGGTCGTCCCCTCGGTGGCCTATTTCCTGCTCTCCTTCGTCATCCCCGAGTCGCCGCGCTTCCTGATCTCCGTCGGGCGGCACACCAGGGCTCGCGAGGTGCTGAGCAGCGTCGAGGGCGAGCACGACCGCATCGACGCGCGGCTCGCCGAGATCGAGCACGGCATGCGCACCGAGCACAAGTCGACGTTCAAGGACCTGCTCGGCGGGCGCTTCGGCTTCCTGCCCATCGTCTGGGTCGGTATCGGGCTGTCGGTCTTCCAGCAGCTCGTCGGCATCAACGTGGTCTTCTACTACTCCTCGACGCTGTGGCAGTCCGTCGGGATCAATCCCGAGAGCTCGTTCTTCTACTCCTTCACGACCTCGATCGTGAACATCGTCGGCACCGTCATCGCGATGCTGCTGGTCGACAAGATCGGCCGGAAGCCGCTCGGCCTCATCGGCTCGGTCGGCATGGCCGTCTCGCTGGCCCTCGTGGCCTGGGCTTTCTCGGCCGTCCGCGGATCGGGGGAGAACGTCTCGCTCCCGGACGCACAGGGCACCGTCGCCCTCGTGGGCGCCCATACCTTCACGCTCTTCTTCGCGCTCTCCTGGGGCGTCGTGGTGTGGGTGCTGCTCGGGGAGATCTTCCCCAACAAGCTGCGCGCCGCCGGCCTCGGAGTCGCGGCGGCCGCCCAGTGGATCGCCAACTGGGTCATCACCGCCAGCTTTCCGAGCCTCTCGGAGTGGAACCTGTCCGGCACGTACGTGATCTACACGGTCTTCGCCCTGCTCTCGATCCCGTTCCTGCTCAAGTGGGTTCCGGAACCGAAGGGCAAGGCGTTGGAGGAGATGGGCTGACCGAACCCCGCCGCCCGCTCCTCTGCACGGCCGCCGCCCCGGTCCGACACCGGGGCGGCGGCGTGCGCGAGGCCGTGCGGGCGCATGGTTGACGGTGGCGGATACTGGACGGGCTATGGAAATCGTCATCCTTGTTGCAGTCATCGCCGTGGTCCTGCTGGCCGTGATCAGCGGGCTCGTCGTCAGCGGACGTAAGAAGAAGACCGCCGCCGCCGAGAAGCCCGCCGAGCCGCGGGCCACGGCCACCGCACCCGCCGAACCACACGTCGGCGACGAGGCCGCGGGGACGGCCGAAGCGCCACGCAGAACGATCGAGGAGGTCGGCCTCCCGGCCGGCACCGAGGCGCCCGCCGCGCCGGCGCCCGCCGAGCCCGCCATCGAGACTCCGGAGCCCACTGCGGGACGCCTCGTGCGGCTGCGCTCCCGGCTCTCCCGCTCGCAGAACGCCCTCGGCAAGGGGCTCCTCACGCTGCTCTCGCGGGAGCATCTCGACGATGCGACCTGGGAGGAGATCGAGGACACGCTGCTGACCGCCGACGTCGGAGTCGCGCCCACACAGGAGCTGGTCGAACGTCTCCGCGAGCGGGTGCGGATCCTCGGCACCCGCACGACCGAGGAGCTTCGCGGCCTGCTCCGCGACGAACTCCTCACGCTGGTGGGGCCCGACATGGACCGCACCGTCCACACCGAGACCCGCGGAGCGGTCGACCGCCCGGGTGTCGTGCTCGTCGTCGGCGTGAACGGCACCGGCAAGACGACCACCACAGGAAAGCTCGCACGGGTGCTCGTGGCGGACGGCAAGTCCGTGGTGCTCGGCGCGGCCGACACCTTCCGTGCCGCCGCGGCCGACCAGCTCGAGACGTGGGGGAAGCGCGTCGGTGCGCGCACCGTGCGCGGCCCGGAGGCCGGCGACCCGGCATCCGTCGCCTTCGAGGCGGTCAAGGAGGGCACCGAGCTGGGCGCCGAGGCGGTGCTCGTCGACACGGCGGGCCGGCTCCACACCAAGACCGGACTGATGGACGAGCTGGGCAAGGTCAAGCGCGTCGTGGAGAAGCAGGGCCCCGTCGACGAGGTGCTGCTCGTGCTCGACGCCACCACCGGGCAGAACGGGCTCGTGCAGGCCAGGGTCTTCGCCGAGGTCGTGGACATCACGGGCATCGTGCTCACCAAGCTGGACGGCACCGCCAAGGGCGGCATCGTCGTCGCGGTCCAGCGTGAACTGGGCGTGCCCGTCAAGCTGATCGGCCTCGGTGAGGGCGCGGATGACCTGGCGCCCTTCGAGCCGGAGGCCTTCGTCGACGCGTTGATCGGCGGGGAGTGAACCGGCGGCATCGGTAGGCGCGGCCGGTTGCCGGCACAGCGGAGCGCCCCGTCCTGGTGCAGATGCAGATGGGACGGGGCGCACTTGTGCCGCCTGGGCCGGACCTGCCCTCAGGCCGCCGAGCGGTGGCAGACGTAGGCGAGCGTGCCCAGCAGCAGCCGGGCCTGCGGCGGCCGGCCCGCGCCTTCGAGCGCCGGCCGGCGCAGCCAGCGCACGGGGCCGAGGCCGCCGAGGTCCGAGGGCGGTGCGGTCACGTGCTCGCCCTCGCCGAGACCGCGCAGGTCGAGCCGGGCGTCGTCCCACCCCATGCGGTAGAGCAGTTCGGGCAGTTCGGCTGCGGCGCCGGGAGCGACGAAGAACCACATGCGTCCGTGCGGCGCGAGCGCCACGGGGCCCAGCGGCAGCCCCATTCGCTCCAGGCGCACAAGGGCGTGACGGCCGGCGGACTCGCCGACCTCGATCACGTCGAAGTGCCGGCCCGTGGGCAGCAGCAGCGCGGCCCCCGGGCACTGCGACCAGGTCTCGGCGGCCTCGTCGAGCGTCGCACCCGCAGGCACCTCCAGCGACGCGTCGAGCGGATGCGCCCCGGGAGCCGGGCAGACGGTGGCACCGCACGAACACTCGGTGCGCCCTCCGGCGGCACGCGCGGCGCGGGCGCCGGGGACGACTGACCATCCCCACAGTCCGGTGTACTCCGCCACGGTCGTGGCGGCGCACTCGCGGTGGCGTCGCCTCGCGCCGGGGCGCAGTTGATGAAAGTCGCGGATGCCGCCCAGACCGCCGATGGCGCCGATCGTGAAGCCCATGCTCCCTCCAACGGGTCCTGCCTGCCGATGGTTACGAGCGGTCTGCGCACAGTGACGGGGCACACGCACACCGCTCGAAAGCTGTCGGCCGGGTCATGTGTCAAGTGAATCGTGTGCGGCAGCGGAGGGGTTCATTCGAAGGGGTGGCGAATGGTGGCGATTGTGCAAACGGCCTCGCCTCGCGAGTGATCGCGAGGTTACTTTCAGTACACACGGACGGCGTTGCTTCGCTCCGTGGGTATGCCGGAGGCATGGTGTCGTGGGGGCGGTGAGGAGCCTGATGGGGGCATTACCGGTTGGTGAGGGCGACAAGCTCCCCAACAGTCAGCTGAGTTCGTGGTTCCTGCGCAGCGGCTGGTCCAAGGGCGAGCTCGCGCGCCAGGTCAACCGCCGGGCCCGGCAGCTGGGTGCGCACCACATCAGCACCGACACCTCGCGCGTACGCCGCTGGCTGGACGGGGAGCAGCCGCGCGAGCCGATCCCGCGCATCCTCTCCGAGCTGTTCTCCGAGCGCTTCGGCTGCGTCGTCGTGGTCGAGGACCTCGGGCTGCGGCCCGTCCGTCAGTCGCCGGCCGCCTCCGGGGTGGATCTGCCGTGGGCCGGGCCGCAGACGGTGGCGATGATCAACGAGTTCACGCGCAGTGACCTGATGCTGGGGCGGCGCGGGTTCCTCGGGACGTCGCTGTCGGTGGCCGCCGGCCCTTCGCTGATCGAGCCGATGCAGCGCTGGCTGGTACCGGGTCCGGCGATGCCGGACGCGGGTGCCGACGGCGCCGTCCCCGCTGCCGCGGCCTCCCCGCACGGCAGCGGGGCGGCGTCGTCGGCATCCGGAAGCGGCGGCGGTCAGGGTCAGGTGCTGTCACTGCCCGTGAAGGGCGGCGCGGCGCGGCGGGGCGAGAAGCTGTCGATGCCCGAGATAGAGCTCCTGGAGCACACCACCGTCATGTTCCGGCAGTGGGACGCGCAGTGTGGCGGCGGGCTGCGCCGCAAGGCCGTCGTCGGGCAACTGCACGAGATCACGGACCTGCTGCAGGAGAAGCACGCGGAGCCGGTCGGCCGCCGCCTCTTCCGCGTCACGGCGGAACTCGCCGCCCTGGCGGGCTGGATGAGCTACGACGTGGGCCTGCAGCCCACCGCGCAGAAGTACTTCGTGCTCGCCCTGCACGCCGCGAAGGAGGCGGGGGACCGCCCGCTCGGCTCGTACGTGCTGAGCAAGATGGGCCGGCAGATGATCCATCTGGGGCGCCCGGACGACGCGTTGGAGCTGATCCACCTCGCCCAGTACGGCAGCCGTGACGGAGCGACCGCCCGTACGCAGGCGATGCTGCACGCGATGGAGGCCCGTGCGTACGCGAACATGGGCCAGCCGGGCAAGTGCCGGCGTGCGGTGCGCATGGCCGAGGACACCTTCGAGGACAGCGGGCCCGCCGACCGCGACCCGGACTGGATCCGCTTCTTCTCGGAGGCCGAACTCAACGCGGAGACCGCGCACTCCTACCGCGACCTGGCCTACTCGTCGGGGCGCAGCCCGACTTACGCGTCGATGGCGCGGCCCGCGATGGAGCGGGCCGTGGAGCTGTTCAGACGTGAGGCGGAGGAGACGGAGGGCGGGGGGCACCGCCGCTCCTACGCGCTGAACCTGCTGGGCATGGCGAGCGTGCATCTGCTCCAGAAGGAGCCGGAGCACTGTGCCTTCCGCGCCGGGGAGGCGATCGACGTCGCCCGGAGACTGCGGTCGGAGCGCGTGAACAACAGGCTGCGCCGGACCGCGGCGTGGGCGGCGCGCGACTTCGGCGGGGTCGCGGAGGTCGTGCGCCTCGGCGAACGGCTGGCCGAGGAGCTGCCCGACACCGAGGCGCGCGCGGTGGCGGGATGACCTCGGGGGCGCCTTATTCGATGGTGCCGCCCCGCGGCACACCGGGCTACCACACCCGGGCCTGATCCGGAACCGCGCCGGGGTCCGGCCCGGATCGGCACGAACCGCACCCGGTCCGCGAATGCGCGGATGTGCGGATCGGCGAACTTGTGGAACCTGCGGGCGAGTTGATCCGTCCGACCCATGACAACCGGCCGCGGCCGCACCCGGGCAGCAGACAGGGCTCCCCCCGACGCCATGTCGTACAGGGTGCGTCGCGGCCGGTTCTGCATGTCCGCGGTGCGAAGCATCTCCTCGTCCCGCCCGTGGGCGGTTCACCGGCACGTAACACCACGGCGCGCATCGTCACCACGGCGAAACAACGCACGGCATCAAAGGAAACGGAACGCGGCGAACGTGACTGGAACACCCCCCGGCCTTCCGCCCGTCCCGTCCGTTCCATGCGGCCGGTACCTCGAGGAGACGTCCATTGAATGGCGCCGATACCGCATTCGTACTGATCAGCGCATGCCTCGTCATGCTGATGACGCCGGGCCTCGCCTTCTTCTACGGAGGCATGGTCCGCGTCAAGAGCGCGCTCAACATGCTGATGATGTCCTTCGTCTCGCTGGGCGTGATCACCGTCCTGTGGGTGCTCTACGGCTACTCCCTTGCCTTCGGCCCCGACACCGGCGGGGTCATCGGCAACTTCGACTTCGCCGGGTTCAAGGGCATCACCGACGGATCGCTGACCGAGAAGGGCGGCATCCCGGTCTTCGCCTTCGCGCTCTTCCAGATGATGTTCGCGATCCTCACCCCGGCCCTGATGAGCGGGGCCCTCGCCGACCGCGTGAAGTTCGGCGCCTGGACCGCCTTCATCGGGCTGTGGGCGACGCTCGTCTACTTCCCCGTCGCGCACTGGGTCTGGGCCGAGGGCGGCTGGCTCTTCGACCTCGGCGTCATCGACTTCGCCGGTGGCACCGCCGTCCACATCAACGCCGGTGTCGGTGCGCTCGCGGCCGTACTGGTCGTCGGAAAGCGCATCGGCTTCAAGAAGGACCCGATGCGTCCGCACAGCCTGCCGCTGGTGGTGCTCGGAGCGGCTCTGCTGTGGTTCGGCTGGTTCGGCTTCAACGCGGGCTCGGCTCTCGCCGCGGACGGCACGGCCGCGATCATGGCCATGAACACGCAGCTCGCCACGGGAGCGGCCGTTCTGGGCTGGCTCGTCTACGAACGAATCCGGCACGGCGCCTTCACCACCCTCGGTGCCGCCTCGGGTGCCATCGCCGGACTTGTCGCGATCACGCCGTCCGGTGCGAACGTCAACGCCGTCGGGGCGCTGGCCATCGGTCTGGTCGCCGGTCTCGTCTGCTCCTGGGCGGTCAGCCTCAAGTTCAAGCTGGGCTTCGACGACTCGCTGGACGTCGTGGGCGTGCACCTCGTGGGCGGCGTCATCGGCACGCTCATGGTCGGCTTCCTGGCCACCGGCGGTGACGCCGGTCTCGCCCAGTTCGGCAAGCAGGCCACCGGGGCCTTCGCGGTGATGGGCTACTCCTTCGTGGTCTCCTGGATCATCGCCAAGCTGATCCACGTCACCGTGGGCATGCGCGCGAGCGAGGAGGAGGAGACGAGCGGCCTGGACCGCGCCTACCACGCCGAGACCGCGTACGACTTCAGTGCCGTCGGCGGCTCCACCTCCGGGTCCTCCGTCACGTCCCCGGCCCGTCCCGCCGCGTCGGCGCACGGCCAGGACCAGCACGACGAGTCGCAGACGGCCGGCCGGATCTCCGAGAAGAAGGTTGACGCATGAAGCTCATCACCGCGGTCATCAAGCCGCACCAGCTGGAGGACGTGAAGGAGGCGCTGCGTGCCTTCGGTGTGCAGGGCCTGACGGTCACCGAGTCCAGCGGCTACGGACGCCAGCGCGGCCACACCGAGGTCTACCGGGGGGCCGAGTACACCGTCGACCTCGTGCCGAAGGTACGGATCGAGGTCCTGGCCGAGGACGGGGACGCCGAGGAGCTCCTGGAGGTCGTGGTCAAATCCGCCCGCACCGGAAAGATCGGCGACGGCAAGGTCTGGACGGTGCCCGTCGAGACCGCCGTGCGGGTCCGCACCGGCGAGCGCGGACCCGACGCCCTCTAGTGACGGTTCACATGGGCGGACGCAGCGGGCCTCCCGGCACGGCGGAGGACACGGCCCGTGAAGCCGGGGCGGAGGACCCGGCCCGTGAAGCCGGGCCGGAGACGGAGCAGGGCGGCTACGCGGCTGCCCGGCTGCGTCTCCTCCGCGGCGAGGACGGCACGGCGGTGGGGGCGCCCCGCCGTGCCGAACTGGCGCGTGTGACGGACCACTGGCTCGCAGGGCTGCTGGGGGACCCCGGTCCGGGTGTGGCGCTGGTCGCCGTCGGCGGCTACGGGCGGGGCGAACTGTCACCGCGCAGCGACCTCGACCTGCTGCTGCTCCACGACGGCGGCGCCGGGCCCGGCGGCATCGCGCGGATCGCGGACCGCATCTGGTACCCGGTGTGGGACCTCGGCATCGCCCTGGACCACTCCGTACGCACCCCCGCGGAGGCCCGCGCCACCGCCGCGGACGACCTGAAGGTCCAGCTCGGCCTGCTGGACGCGCGGCACGTCGCGGGCGACGAGACGCTCACCTCCGACATGCGCACCGGGCTCCTCGCACAGTGGCGGGCGCAGGCCGCCGCGCGCCTCCCGGAGCTTCGGGAGCTGACCGAGGACCGGGCCCGTACCCACGGTGAGCTGCGCTTCCTGCTGGAGCCGGACCTGAAGGAGGCCCGCGGGGGGCTCCGCGACGCCACGGCGCTGCGGGCGGTGGCCGCGTCCTGGCTGGCGGACGCGCCGCGCGGGGGCCTGGCGAGGGCGCGCGAGTCGCTGCTGGACGTGCGCGACGTGCTCCACCTCTCGACCGGCCGCTCCACCGACCGGCTCGCTCTCCAGGACCAGGACCAGGTCGCCTCGGCGCTCGGGCTGTCGGACGCCGACGCGCTGCTTCGTCAGGTCTACGAGTCGGCCCGCACCATCGCCTATGCGGCGGACGTGACGTGGCGCGAGGTGAGCCGCGTGATCCACTCCCGCGGCGGGCGCGCCTCCCGGCTGCGCGGACTGCTGGGCGGCTCGTCGGGCGGTGGCTCCGGCGGTGCCCGGCGCGGCACCGCGCAGGAACGCACACCGCTCGCCGAAGGCGTCGTCGAGCACGAGGGGGAGGCGGCGCTCGCCCGTACGGCACGGCCCGACCGTGACCCCGTGCTGCCGCTGCGGGCCGCCGCCGCAGCGGCACAGGCGCAGCTGCCGCTGGCACTGCCCTCGGTGCGGAGGATGGCGGCGGCGCCGGATCTTCCGGTGCCGTGGCCCGCGGAGGCGCGCGAGGAGTTCGTCACGCTGCTCGGCGCGGGCGAGGCGACGGTGCCCGTCTGGGAGGCACTGGACGCCGAGGGCCTGATCGGGCGTGTGCTGCCCGACTGGGAGCGGGTGCGCTGCCGTCCGCAGCGCAATCCGGTGCACCGCTTCACCGTCGACCGTCATCTGGTGGAGACCGCGGTGCGGGCCTCCGCGCTGACGCGCCACGTGCAGCGGCCGGACCTGCTGCTGGTCGCGGCTCTGCTGCACGACATCGGCAAGGGCTGGCCGGGCGACCACTCCCTCGTCGGGGAGACGATCGCCTACGACATGGCCGGCCGCATGGGCTTCGACGCGCCGGACGCGGAGGTGCTCGCCCGGCTCGTACGTCACCATCTGCTGCTGGTGGAGACCGCGACGCGCCGCGACCTGGACGACCCGGCGACGATCCGGTCCGTCGCCGACGTCGTGGGCGGCACCGGAACCCTCGAACTGCTGCACGCGCTGACGGAGGCCGACGCGCTCGCGACCGGCCCCGCCGCGTGGTCCGCATGGCGCGGCACCCTCGTCGCCGACCTGGTCTCGCGGGTCGCCGGCGTACTCGCCGGTGAGGCAGTCGAGGAGCACACCGAACCGTTCGTGCCGTCCGCGGAGGCGGAACGGCTCGCGCTGGAGTCGTGGCGCCGGCAGGGCCCCGCCCTCGCGCTCAGTACGACGGGCGGGACGGCGGTGGCGCCGGGCGACCCCTCCGACGGAGACCGCCGGGGCGGCCGGAACGACAAGGACGACGCGGAGGCGTCCCGCGCCCGGAGAGTCGGCGTCGAACTGCTGGTCACTGTTCCGGCCCCGCGTCCGGCGCCTGACTACCCTGCGCCCGACTACCCGGCACCCGGCCCCGGGGCCCCCGGCGCCACGGGAGCCCCGGGCGCTCCGGGCGGCACCGGCGCGTACGCCCTGGGCGTGCTGCCCGCCGTCGCCGGTGTCCTCGCCCTGCACCGGATGACCGTACGGGCGGCGGACCTGCGCGTGATGCGGCTCCCCGGCCAGGTGACCGGCGGAGCCGCCGGCGAGCCCGACGAGGCCGCGGCCGTGCTGCTGCTGTCGTGGCGCGTGGCCGCCGAGTACGGGTCGCTGCCCCCCGCACTGCGCCTGCGCGCGGATCTGGCGCGCGCCCTCGACGGCTCTCTCGACATCGCGGCCCGCCTCGCCGAGCGCGAGGCCGCCTACCGAGGGCCGCGGAGGCGCCGCGCGGGACTGGCTCCGCCGCCGCGGGTAACCGTCGCGCCGGGCGGCTCGGAGCTCGCGACCGTCCTGGAGGTGCGGGCACAGGACGCACCCGGTCTGCTGTACCGCATCGGGCGTGCCCTGGAGGGAGCGGGCGTTCTGGTGCGCAGCGCGCACGTCAGCACGCTCGGCGCCAACGCCGTCGACGCCTTCTATCTGACGGGCGCCGACGGTGCGCCGCTGGCCTCGTCCGACGCCGTCGCCCTCGCGCGCGACCTCGAACGGGAGCTGGGTCGCACGCCGCAGGAGGCGGGGTAGCCGGCCGGGCGTGCGATCCCGGGCGGGAGCCGGTCGCCCACCGGACCTGACCGCAGTCCTCGCGGACGGATACCCTTGGAGGCCGACTGCCGACCTGACCCAGTACCCAGACGCGAAGGACCCGCGAACGCCGTGTTCGACACTCTCTCCGATCGCCTCGCAGCGACCTTCAAGAACCTCCGGGGCAAGGGCCGCTTGTCCGAGGCGGACATCGACGCCACGGCGCGTGAGATCCGTATCGCCCTGCTGGAGGCGGACGTCGCGCTCCACGTCGTGCGTGCCTTCATCAAGCAGGTCAAGGAGCGTGCCGCCGGGAGCGAGGTCTCCCAGGCGCTGAATCCCGCGCAGCAGGTCATCAAGATCGTCAACGAGGAGCTCATCGGCATCCTCGGTGGTGAGACCCGCCGCCTGCGGCACGCGAAGACCCCGCCGACCGTCATCATGCTCGCCGGCCTCCAGGGGTCCGGCAAGACGACGCTGGCGGGCAAGCTGGGCCGCTGGCTCAAGCAGCAGGGGCACGCGCCGCTGCTCGTCGCGTGTGACCTTCAGCGTCCGAACGCCGTCAACCAGCTCTCGGTCGTGGCCGAACGGGCCGGTGTGGCCGTCTTCGCGCCGGAGCCCGGCAACGGCGTCGGCGACCCGGTGAAGGTCGCCGAGGACTCCGTGGCCCACGCGCGGGAGAAGCAGCACGACGTCGTCGTCGTCGACACCGCGGGGCGCCTGGGCATCGACGAGGAGCTGATGCGGCAGGCCGCGGACATCCGCGACGCGGTCAGCCCCGACGAGATCCTCTTCGTCGTCGACGCGATGATCGGCCAGGACGCGGTCACCACGGCCGAGGCCTTCCGCGACGGTGTCGGCTTCGACGGTGTGGTCCTCTCGAAGCTCGACGGTGACGCACGCGGCGGTGCCGCTCTCTCGGTCGCCCAGGTGACCGGCAAGCAGATCATGTTCGCCTCCAACGGCGAGAAGCTGGACGACTTCGACGCGTTCCACCCGGACCGCATGGCGTCCCGCATCCTCGGCATGGGCGATGTGCTCACGCTCATCGAGAAGGCCGAGCAGACCTTCAGCCAGCAAGAGGCCGAGAAGATGGCCGCAAAGCTGCAGAAGGGCCCCAAGGAGTTCACGCTCGACGACTTCCTGGCGCAGATGGAGCAGGTCCGCAAGATGGGCTCCCTCTCGAAGCTGCTCGGGATGATGCCCGGCATGGGCCAGATGAAGGAGCAGATCAACGATCTCGACGAGCGCGAGGTCGATCGCACGGCCGCCATCATCAAGTCGATGACCCCGGGGGAGCGGGCGGAGCCGACGCTGATCAACGGTTCACGCCGGGCCCGTATCGCGCGGGGCTCCGGCGTCGAGGTCAGTGCTGTGAAGAACCTGGTGGAGCGGTTCTTCGAGGCCCGCAAGATGATGTCCCGCATGGCACAGGGGGGCGGAATGCCGGGTATGCCCGGTATGCCGGGCATGGGTGGCGCGGGAAAGAAGAAGCCCAAGCAGCAGAAGAAGGCCAAGGGCAAGCGCCAGTCCGGGAACCCCATGAAGCGCAAGCAGGAGGAGCAGGCCGCGGCCCAGCGCAAGGCCGCAGGTCAGGGCGGCGCGTTCGGCGGTACGGGCGCGGGGCAGAGCCCCGAGGACTTCGAACTGCCGCAGGAGTTCAAGGACATGCTGCCCCCGAAGTGAACCATCGGGCGCGGGGGCGGATGATGTCGTTCATGCGCGTATACATCCGGCCCCCGCAGCCCCGCGACGAGACCGTCTACCGAGAGGCGGTGCTCCGCTCGGCGGACCACCTCCGCCCGTGGAATCCCGTAGAGCCGGAAGGTCTTCCCGACCTCCTGCGGCGTCAGGGCCCCGCGCTGCGCAGCTTCATGATCTTCGACAGCGAGGACGACGGCCTGGTCGGCCGCGTCAACGTCGCGAACATCGTCCGTGCCCGTTTCTGCAACGCCTCGCTCGGCTACGACAGTTACGTGCCGTACGCGGGTACCGGCCGCATGACCGAGGGGATGCGGCTCATCGTCGACACTTGTTTCGAGAGCGCCCCGCAGGGGCTCGGACTGCACCGTCTGGAGATCAACGTCCAGCCGGAGAACCACCGCTCCACCGCCATGGCGCGCCGGCTCGGGTTCCGGCACGAGGGGTTCTCGCCCCGGCTGCTCTTCCTCAACGACGCCTGGCGCGACCACGAGCGCTTCGCCATCACCGCCGAGGAGTGGCCGGAGGCGCGCGCTGCGGGGCTCAGCGGACAAAGACGCGGTGGTAACGGATCGCGGCCGCGGAACGCGGGCCGGGAGCCCGGGCCGGGCGCGGGCATGAGCGTCGAGCACTGACGGGATCTGACGCTCCGCCGGGAGCGGGGCGGGGTCGGCGTGCGGGGCAGGCCGCGCGGTTCCCCCGGCCGCCCGGTCTGCCCGCCGGGACTCCGTGGGCCCTCCACGGGTGCGCATGTGACGCCCCGCCAGGAGGAAGATGTACGGTACATGCGACTGGGGTCGTGTCCTTCCGGCACGGCCCCGGCGGCGTTTCCGCCCCCTCCGACACCGGAGAGCCTTATGCGCAACAGATCCGTTCCGGCCGCACTGAGCCTCGCCGCAGCCGCCCTCGTGGCCTCGGTTCCCGCCCCTGCCGCCGCGTCGACCGGTTCGCCGGACGCCGCCCGCACTGTCACCGCCGGGACGGCGGCCGCAGGCGGCCACTGCCCGCAGCTGTCGAAGAAGCTCGAGTGGTACGGGCACAACCGCGCCCGGCTCCAGCGCCTGATCGACGAGCGCGGTCTGTGCGGTCACAACGGCAGGGGCGGCCACAAGACCCGCCCCGTCGCGGCCTTCGACTGGGACAACACCGTCACCAAGAACGACACCACGGACGTCACGCTCGCCTGGGCTCTCCACCACGACAAGATCCTCCAGCCGCGCCGGTGGGGCGACACCAGCAAGTGGCTCACGGCAAGCGCCGAGCGCGCCCTGACCAAGGCCTGCGGAAGGTCCGTGCCCGTGGGCCGGCCGCTGCCGACGTCCACCGACGACGACTGCACCGACGAGGTCTTCGAGATCCGCACGGAAGCCCGGACCATGGACGGCAGTCCCGCCTTCGGGGGCAAGTGGAACCACCGCCGCACGGTGCCCGAATACGCCTGGGTGGCGCAGCTGTTCGCGGGACACACTCCGGCGGAGGTCAAGCGGTACGCCGAGGCGGGACGCAAGAAGAGCCTCGCCGCCCCCGTCGGCAGCGAGATGGAGGTCGGCACGCACACCGTCCCCGCGTACGTGCGCTACTACCCGCAGCAGAAGGACCTCATCGGGACCCTGCAGCGGGCGGGATTCGACGTCTACATCGTCTCCGCAGGAGTCGAGTACGCGGCCGAGGCCTGGTCCAAGGGCGTGGGCATCGACGCCGAGCACACGATCGCCATCCGCAGCGTCCTGCGCGACGGCCGCATCACCACGGGCACCGAGGGATGCGGCGACGCTCCCGCGAGCAGGGGCGGGACCATCCCGTACATCGACGGCAAGCGCTGCTGGATCAACCAGGACATCTACGGGATGAAGGGCCGCGCGGCCTGGGAGCAGCAGGACCGCGAGCACCGCATCGCCCTCGGCAGCGGCGACGCGGACACCGACGTCACGTTCGTACGTGACGCCACCGGCGCGCACCTCGTCCTCAACCGGAACAAGAACGAGGTGATGTGCCGGGCGTACGACAACGAGGACGGCCGATGGATGGTCAACCCGATGTTCATCGAGCCGCTTCCGCGGAGGCCGGAGCCCTACCCGTGCTCGACCGCGGCGTACAACAGCGAGAACGGCGAGCTCACGGCCGTACGCCGCTACGACGGCAGCGTCGTGCCCGACCGCAGGGACCGCGTCTTCGGCTGACCGTGACCGTGCCGGTACGGGAGCACACACCTCGCGGGCGCACGCCCCTTCGCGGACGTACCGCCAGGCCCGTGGGGCGCCGGCTCCGGTGCCCCACGGTGTGCGTCCGGATGCGTCAGACCGGCAGCGGCGATCCCCCGTCCGGCCCGTCCGGGCCGATGCCCAGGAAGCCGGCCGCCGTGGCCCCGACATCCGCAAGCGACGCCGCATCCGGAAGCAGGACGGGGCCCGCGTCGCCGGAGCCCGGACGGTGGACGAGCACCGGCACGAACTCGCGTGTGTGGAAGGCGTGCCCGATCAACGGGTCGTTGCCGTGGTCGGCGGTGACGATCAGCCGGTCGCCGGGACGGTCCAACTCCCGCAGCAGCGCGCCCAGTCCGGCGTCCGCCTCCCTCAGCACCGCGGCGAAGCCCGCGGCGTCCTGCTGGTGCCCGGCCAGATCGGTCTCCTGCACGTTCGCCACCACGAGAGCGGGCGCCCCCACCGCTTCTCCGGTGCGGTGCGCTCGCGCGGCGGCGAGCGTGTGGGCCAGCACTTCCCCGGTCCGTACGGCAGGGCGGCGTACCGCGCTGTCGCAGGCGAGGATGTCCGCCGCCTTCCCGACGAGGGTGACCTCCGCCCCGGCGCGCGCCGCCAGCTCCGGAAGCTGCCTGGTGTGATCCACGGGTGCGCCGAGGTGCTGCACCCGCAGGCCGCCGTTGCGGTAGAAGCCGCTCGCAGGTGTGTCGAGGCCGACGGTGCCGCCGGCGCCGTGCCGTACGAACTCCGGCAGCGGGTTCACGGAACGGCCGCCGACCGCGATGACCCGGGCGACCGGCGCGGCCGCCCGTACCGTACGGGCGACGGCGAGGATCCGCTCGAACGGCTGGTCCTCGAGGCGGGCGGAGACGTTCCAGTTGATGCCGGGGTCGGCCTCCAGGTTGTCGTGCACGAGGATGTCGCCCTCGACCACGAGCAGGGGCTCCCCGCCGAGCGACTCGGCCTCGTACCCGGCCTGTTCGAGCACCGCGGTCACTTCCGCGATGTGCTGGGCGAGTCGGGCCACGGCGACCCGGCTGAAGTCGGCGCCCATCATGGTCTGGTGGCCGGCGTAGGTGTCCGCGCCGTCGTAGCCGAGGCGGGCCCGCCCGGCTGCGACGGGCAGCGCCGTCCCGGCCGCGAGCGCCGGATGCGGACGCAGCAGCCCGAGGCCGAGGTCCTCCAGCGCGGGAAGCCGCAGGTGCCGGCCGTGTTCGGCGCGGTAACGGTCGAGGAGGTGCCCGAGCGTGTCGGCGTCGACGTCTCCCGGCCGCAGCGCACCCGCGTCGGGCATCGCACCGATGCCGAGGCCGTCCAGGACCACGACGACGGTCCTCCCCGTACTCGCTGCCGCGCCCGAACCGGGCCGTGCGGCGCTCACAGGGCCCGCCCCAGAGGGTCGTACAGGCCGGTCAGCCGCGGTTCGCTCGACGAGAGGCCCGCGACGACGGCGACGCTGCTGCGGGTGACGAACATCTGGGTACGGAAGGCAAGAACAGCCGTGTCGCCCGCCGTCACCCGTGCCGCGCCGGGCGGGGGAGGGTCCAGGAGCCGGTAGTAGTCGATGTTCTCCGCCGGCATCTCTTGCACGGGCAGCCGCAGCTCGGTCCGCGGCAGCAGCGCGTCCCTGATGCCGGCGCGGGGATAGAAGCCCCCTCCGAGGAGGGCGGGCCGGCCGTCCGCGAGGGTGTGGGCGATTTCGGTGACGTAGACGTACCCGGGGCGTTCCGGCTGGCCGGGGTCGAGCGCGTGCAGCGGTGTCGTCCCGGTCAGGGCGTGGCCCGGTTCGCCGTGCGTGGCGCCGAGCCGGGCGAGCAGCGGAAGCGCGGCGGCCGAAGTGGCGCCCGGTGCGCTGAGCTTGAGGCCCTGGTGGCCCCGTCTCTCCAGGAGTGCGCGGGCCTCCAGCAGCAGCGTGAAGGTCTCCGTCGGCCGCGGTGCGCCGGTCGACGGATCGCACAGCAGGCACGGAAAGCCTGTGACGCCCGCGATGCGTATGCCCGGCATCGCTTCCGCCTCCTCCGCGAAGGCGTCCACGCCGTCGGGCGGTACACCGCCCTCCTGGCCCGGAAACACCGAGCCGGGGGCGCCCGCGAGCCGCAGCAGCACGTCCTGCACGAATCCCTGCCGCCTCGCCTCGTCGGACACGGCGCGGGCGTTGTCCGTGTCGAAGACGGTGACGGCCTCGGGGCGCCAGGCGAGCATCCCGGGAAGCGCACGCCACGGGATCTGCACCAGGTGACCGATGTTGCCCGGGCGGGCCCCGGCGGCGTGCAGGGCACGGGCCTCCGGCGCGTCGATGGCGGCGGACTGCGGAAGGTGGCGGGCCACGGCAGCGATCAGCTCCGGATTGCGGCCCAGCTGCTTCACGACGAACCACAGGGACAGACCCAGATCCTGGGCCCTCTCGGCGAGCAGCGCCGCGTTGCGTTCCACGGCGTCGCGGTCGACGACGTAGGTGTCCGGCGGTATCGCGCCGTCCCGGTGCAGCGAGGCAGCCGTGTCCGCGAGACCGGGGTTGCGGGCGAGGACGGTGTCGAGGAACAAGATCGGCCCTTCGGGACGGCTGGACGGCGGTGACCGTGGTCTGCGCGCGGTCCGGACGGAGGCCGCGCGGGCGGTCTGTCGCGGACGCATCGGTGTCGGCCGGGGGTCAGGTCCCTCCCGCTCCCGTCCCGTGTGCGGCGTACATGTCCTCCAGCGCGCGGCGGAGGATGTCCAGGACGAGACCGGCCCCCGCCCGCATCGGGTTGATCCGCACCGTCCAGTCGGCCAGCGCGGGTTCGTCGTCGAGGGAGGAGCCGGACACGCGGTAGAACAACGGGGCCACCTCGTAACGCGAGTTGGCCCCGACCGGGTACGGGGCGGCCCCGTACCGCGCCGCGTACGCGGGCAGTTCGCGGGCCAGAGGCCGGTCCAGGCGCACCACCAGTGCGCGGTCCTGCACGTTGGCGAGGCGCACCTCCGCCACTCCGGGAACCTCGCCCGCCTCCAGCCGTTCGGCGATCTCGGTGCCGGTCCGCGACTGCAGGGCCCACATCACCGGTACGTGCGTGAGCGCGCGCAGCGCGTCCAGCGCCTGATGCCCCTGGACCTGGCCCCCGCCCGAGTAGTTGTCCGCGTGCACCCGCCCGACGAGCTGACGGGAGCCGACGACGGCGCCCACGCCTTCGGGGCCGTGCAGTTTGAACAGCGAGAAGCACGAGGCCTCCGCGCCCATCCCGGTTCCGCTCACCGGAACCCGGAAGACCGTGTAGTTGTCGTCGACGACCGTGCGGACGCCGGCCGTCCGGCACAGCTCCAGCACCTCCCGCGGTTCGTAGGAGTCACCGAGGCGCTGCCGGGAGTGCTGGACGTAGGCATAGCGGAACTCCCCGCTCGCCAGGGCGGATTCGAGGGAGGCCCGGTCGTTGAAGTCGGCCTCGTGGGTGCGTACGCCCAGGCCGCGCAGCGTCACGGCCGTGGTGCGGTAGACGGGGGCGCGGTGGATGAGCAGGGGGTCGCCCGCGGCGAGCACCGCGCCGAGGGCACTGCGGATCGCGCCGGTGCCCGCACCCTGCACGAGGGCCGCCGCCTCCGCGCCGAAGAAGTCCGCCAGCACCGCCTCCACGCGGGCGGTCGTGCGCGGCCTGCCCGGCCCCGGCACCACACCGGCGTCCGCCTCGAACAGCTGCGGGCCCTCGAAGTGCCGCGCTGTGCACTCCAGCAGACGGAACTGCGCCTGCACGGCCTCCTCCAGCGGCACGGTGGGCAGCGGAAACGTCGTGGGAAGTCGTGGCGGGCTCATCTCACAGCTCCTCGTCGTCGCGCGTGCCGCCCGTGAGGAAGCGCAGCGGGTTCCTCCGGGTCAGCAGATCGATCAGGGCGTCGTCGGCTCCGGCCGCACGCAGGCGCGGAAGGAAGGAACGGAAGAGGTGGCCGTACCCGGTGCCGCCTTCGCTCGTGAGATAGCCGTACCGCGAGATGTCGCAGCTGAGCAGGACCCGGTCGGCGTGCCCGGCCTCCAGCAGCGCGAGCAGCAGGCGCAGCCGTTCCCCGTCGCTGCGGTAGTTCTCCTTGCCGACGGTGTCGAAGGCGACGTACGCGCCTTCCGCCGCCAGTTCGCGGTGGACCCCCGAGTCGTCCGTCAGGTCCTGGTGGCCGATGCTCACGCGATGCGGCTCCAGGCCCGCCCCGGTGAGCAGTCGGAGCTGTGCGGGGCCGCCCCGTCCGAGCTGGGCGTGTGTCGCGAGTGACAGCCCGGTCGACCTGGCGGCGTGCGCGGCGGCGGTCAGCGTCCGGACCTCCTGTGCACCGGGCACGTCACCGTGGCTGCCGGCCTCGCCGATGACGCCGGGGCGCACGCCCGTACCGCCGATGCCGTCCTCGATCTCACGGACCAGCTTCCCGGCGAGCTCGTCGGCTCCGGCTTCCGCGGCCTCCACCGGGTGGAAGCGTTCGTAGTACCAGCCCGTGCCCGCGACGACGGCGACGCCCGACCCCCGCGAGATCGCGGCGAGCGCCGCGGCGTCGCGGCCCATGCCCAGGCACGTCAGCTCGACGACGAGGCCGAGGCCGAACTCCTCGCGCAGCGCCGCCAGTTCGGCGGTGACGGCCTCGCGGTGGCGGCCGTCCAGCACAGCCGTGGGGTCCCCTCCGCGGGCGAGGTCCAGCGCCAGATGCTCGTGCGCCAGGACCGGCCCGCGCACCCGCGCCGCTTCGAGTGGCCCGGAGACGGTGCGGAGCGACCGCACGGAACGCTGCTCGTACATGGTGCTCGCTTCTGCCTTCCCGGCCGGTGCCCGGACGACCGTTCCCGTCAGCCCTTGACGGGGGTGAACAGGTCCAGCCAGTACAGAAGATTGAGCAGCACACCGCCCACCAGGACGGCGGCCGGTGCGGCCGCCATGCGAACCACGACCCGACCAGTCGCCTCGTTGAGCAGGTAGAGGCCGCCCACGATGAGGATGCCGAGCCCGCCGCCCATGGTGTTGGCCGCGAGCAGCGAGCCGAACAGGATGGCCAGCCACAGGCTCTCGCTGATCGCGTTCCGCAGGTGTTCGGAGGAGTCGCGTACGGACGGCAGCCGGCCCAGCATCCTGCCGATCCACGAGAGGGCGAGCACCTCGACCGCGAAGACGGCCGCACCGGCGAGCAGCGCCAGCCACGGGCTCGGCAGCAGGTAGCCGATGGGGTAGACGAAGGTGAATCCGGCGATCGCGTACGCGCCGGAGGCGAGGGCGGTGGTGGCGATCAGCGGTATGAAGCCGAAGACGCGGTAGAAGTCCACCTGCGCGGCGCCGGAGTAGTCCTCCTTGGCTATGAGGAAGCTCGTCGCCTCCCCGCCGCCGAACACGTGCATCTGCGCCAGGAGGCAGACTCCCGCGCCCAGCAGCATGAACAGCGGCAGATGCTTGCGCAGCCGGGTGGCGCTCGCGCTGAACAGCGACCGCATCGGATCGTCCAGCTCGGCCTCGGTGACTGCCGCGTCCGGTCCGGCCGAGCCGCCCCCGCCCGCCGGATCCCCGCTCTGCGCCTCGGCCGCCTTCTCCTCGCGGTCCGCTCGCCGCTGCCGCAGGTCCTTCGCGGTCGCGAACCCGATGAGCATGACCACGCCCACCGCCATCGCGGCTGCGCCCGGGAAGACGTCGGGCCACAGCTTCATCGTGAGGATCACCAGCGCGAGTTCCACGACGCCCGCGATGCCGCCGCGGAGCTTGCCGAACTGCCTGGTGATCGCGAGCACCGGAAAGAGCGTGAAGAGGAAGAGGATCGGCGTCGCCATCTGCTGCATCGCCGTCAGGAAGTCGACGGGCAGATCGTGCGCGACGTCGTTGGCCCCGTTGAGTCCGAAGACGACGAGTGCGCCCCAGGCGCCGCCCAGCAGGGGAGCGAGCCACTTCTTCGGGGACAGGAGCCCGAGCACGTCGGTCGGGAGGAAGAGCAGCCACGGGTTGAGCACTCCGGTGGACAGCGCCATCGGCGCACCGAGACCGAAGATGAAGCCGGCGGAGAGACCGAAGGAGACCGCCGTGGTGGCGCTGCGGGTGCTGCGTCCCTGGATGAAGTCGAGCATGAACGGACGTACGCCGTCGTTGAAGACGGCCAGCGCCAGGTGGGATATGAGCGCTGTCAGCGCGCACAGGAGGATGACGGTCGTCTTCTGCGTGAGAGAGAAGTCGAGGCTGTGTTCGCCCGCGCTCAGCGCGCCGGCCAGAACGGTGCTCACGGGGTGCTCCTTCGGGTCCGGCGGTCAGCGGTTGTGCGCGGCGATGGCCTGCGCGATGACGGGTGCGGTCTCGGAGATCTGGTCCATGCCGAAGCCGAAGACCTTCTTTCCGTCCTCGAGCAGTGCGGTCACCTCCGCGGCGCTGGGGATGCCGCGCCCGAAGGTGTGGCACGTTCCGCTGCCCAGCACTCCGAGAAGCACCCCGAGGGAGGCCCCCGCGCCGGTGTGGCAGGTGCCGAGGTAGTAGTCGGCCTGCCCCATGCGCAGCTTCATCGCCGCGTCCATGTCGCTGGAGACCGAGATCTCCAGACCGTCGATGCCCAGGTCTCCCAGGGTGTCTGCGACTTGGGCCTTGCCGACCCCTCCGGTGAGGATCTTCGTCATGGCCGGCCTCCGTTCTGCTCTGCGGACGTGGTGTCCGGCACGCTTCCGCGCACGGCCACCGCCGGGTTTCGGGCCGTCAGCACGGCCAGGTGCATGGCCAGATAGGCCGTCTCCGATGCGGGGAGAGCCGCCGTGCCGAGGTCGTGCTCGGCCCGTGCGGCGATCTGCCGTGCCCGGTGCACGGCTTCGGGCCGGTCGGCCAGTTCGGCCGCCATGTGCTCTCGGGCCGCGGGGTCGTCGAGGGACTCACCGTTCATCAGCCGGTTCAGGGCCATCATCAGATGGCTGGTGAGCATGCCGGCGGTCTCCTCGGAGACGGGCAGTCCCGCGCGGTCCAGTTCCCTCAGTTCGCCCTCGACGAAGTCGGCGACTTCCGCGCGCACTTGACCGGTCTCCCGGAACAACTGGATCCGGAGAGCCAGCTTCTCCTCCAGCTTCTCCTCCATGACGCTTCCCTCCGCCGGCACGATCGGCGGCCACGACAATAATCAGGATTCTGCTTTTTGAGGAGACCCGGCGTCGTTCTTTCTCTTTCCGGTGTGCGCCGGTCAGCCGGTACGCAGAGAGCCCGGTACTGAGAGCGCCGGCACGGAAGGCGCCGGTACGGAGAGCACGTGCCGGGCGGGAGGCGGGACGACGGGAAACCGCGAGAAGGCAGGCTCGAAGTGTCAGTACAACGGCACGCGTTCGCCCCGCAGAACCTCGCCCTGTACGTCGGTGACCACCCCGAAGTCCAGTGAGGCCCGTACCGCGTCGAGCGCGGACGACTCCCCGGTCCGTCCGATCAGTGCGGCGCTGGAGTTCCGCGACGCGAGCTCACTGGTGATCTCCTCGTCCAGCGGCAGGACTTCGACGTCCGGGCCCAGGTGATCGCTCACCTCGTCGAGGTTCCAGACGGTGGCGTCGGCCCGGCTCTGCGCGAAGAGCCCCCGCAGCTGCATGTAGGAGGCCTCCACCCACTCGATGTCCTCGCGCCCCGCGAACACCCTTGCCGCCAGCATCCGCAGATCCTCGGACGAGGAGTCGACGGCGACGCGCAGTCCCTCGGTCGCCAGGGGAGTGCCGCGCCGCAGCAGCAGCCCGTGGGATCCCACATACGTCCCGGCCCCCAGGTCGGCGACCAGCTTCACCGGGTGGTCCTCGACGATGCGGTCGGCGGCGAAGCGCGAGAGCACGACCAGATCGGCCTTGCCCTCCAGAAGTGCGCCGAGCCGGGTGGAGGCTCCTCGCATGAAGGTGATGGCGAAGGGCGCTCCGGCCTGCTCGAAGGCGGCCCTGAGTCCGGTGGCCAGACCCTCGTACCGGTGGGAGTACGGCAGGGGCATCGCCGCGAGAAGTGTGCCCAGGCCGGCGAGCCGCCACAGTATGGCGCGGTCGGCGTGCACGAGGAACGTGCCGAGATGGCCGCGGGCCTTCGTCTCGACCGCCCCTGCCTCCTCCAGGAGTTGCAGCCCCGCCTGAACCGTCCCGTTGCCCACCTTCAGGTCGCCGGCGAAGTCGCGCAGCCGCGGAAGACGCGTGTCCGCTTCGTGGTTCAGCAGTAGCGCGGCCAGCTGACGTGCGGCCATGCCGTTCCGCGTGAGGAAACGCTCGTCGGCGCCACTGATCATGCGGCGGATAATATCCAGAATCCTGGATATTGCCAACGAGGGACGGTACGTGATTCTGCTCTCTCCCTGGTCGCGGGGGCCACCCCGGTGCACAAGGCTCAGGGGAATGTCGGTATGGTCACCGAGGTGTACCGATCGCTCCCGACGGGCCTCTCTCGGAGGTACGTCCGGGATGGCCGGGCTGCGCGGGTTCTCCGTACTTCTGTGTGCTCGCCCCGGCTGGAGCGACAGCGTCGCGACTGACCGGTACGTGCAAATTACTTAGGTTGTCCCGGAATCGGAACACTGAGGCGGTCCGACTCGTTGAGCACGACGTGAGCACGACACCACCAGTTCTCGCCGCCGAGCTGGCAGCTGCCTGGGCGGACATTCAGAGGCACCACCCCGAGCTGCCGGACCTGGCCGCGCCCGAATCGCTGATCGGAGAGTCCTCGTCCGCATGCGGCGGCGGGCTCTCTTTCGAGAGGCTTCTGCACGAGGCCGTCCACGGGATCGCCGCCGCGCGCGGTATCAGAGACACCTCCCGTGCCGGTCGCTACCACAACCGCAGATTCCTCGCCGTAGCAGAGGAGTTGGGGCTGTCGCATCCCGACGAGCCGCATGCGAGCAGTGGCTTCTCGCTCGTGACGCCCACTCCCGAGACCAGAAGTCGCTACCGCCCCACGATCGAGCGTCTCCAGCGGGCGCTCAAGGCGTACGACGCCGCGACCGAGGCGGACGGCGGCGGCAGCTTCCGCGGGCCGGCGGCCCGTCACGGCTCCAGCGGCGGTGGCGTGCGCGTCAAGGCCGTCTGCGACTGCGGGCGGAACGTGCGCGTGGTCCCGTCCGTGCTGGCGCAGGCGCCGATCATGTGCGGAGCGTGCGGGAAGCCCTTCAGTATCCCGGACCCCGGGGTGGAGCGCACCGCCTCCTCGGACGCCGGGGTGGAGAGGGTCGAGGCCGTGGCCGCCGTCGGCTGACACCCCGCGAACGCAGGACTGCCGGGGCGGCTTCGCAGCGCGGCCCCGGCAGTTGCGCTGTCCGGCCGGGCGCGGATGCGGGTTCGGCCGGGCGCGTCGTCTGTGGCATCATGGTGCGCTGTACTCGACAGTCGCACGGGACCCCTCTCTCCTTCGACTGACGCGTCCATCGGACCTCCGGGTACCGCAACCCCACGTGGCCACCCGTTTGTGTCCACCCACGTCAAGACCAGGAGACACCACAGAAGTGGCAGTCAAGATCAAGCTGAAGCGACTGGGAAAGATCCGCTCGCCGCACTACCGCATCATCGTCGCCGACTCCCGTACGCGCCGTGACGGCCGTGCCATCGAGGAGATCGGCCTCTACCACCCGGTGCAGAACCCTTCGCGCATCGAGGTCGACTCCGAGCGCGTCCAGTACTGGCTGGGCGTCGGCGCGCAGCCGACCGAGCCCGTCGCGGCGATCCTCAAGGTCACCGGTGACTGGCAGAAGTTCAAGGGCCTGCCGGCTCCGGAGCCGATGAAGGTCGCCGAGCCGAAGCCCGACAAGAAGGCCCTCTTCGAGGCCGCGGCGAAGGAGTCCGCGAACGAGCCCAAGGGTGAGGCCATCACCCAGAAGGCGAAGAAGGCCGACAAGAAGGCGGACGAGGCAGCCAAGGCCGAGTCCTCCGACGAGTCGACCGGGGCCTGATCATGCTCGAGGAGGCCCTCGAGCACTTGGTGAAGGGCATCGTCGACAATCCGGACGAGGTGCAGGTCGAATCACGCACCTTGCGCCGTGGGCGGGTGCTCGAGGTCCGGGTGCATCCCGACGACCTCGGCAAGGTGATCGGCCGCAGCGGCCGCACGGCGCGTGCTCTGCGTACGGTCGTGAGCGCACTGGGCGGTCGTGGCGTCCGCGTCGACCTCGTCGACGTGGACCAGGTCCGCTGACCCCCGCACAAGAGAGCACCGGCACGGGCCGGGGACGGCATTCGCCGGCCCCGGCCCGTGTTCGCTTCCGGGTACCGCGCCAACGGTCCGCACCGGGGCGCCAGCAGCAGGCCGAATCAGGCCGAGTCAGGTCGAGCACGGAGAAACACAGTGCAGCTAGTCGTCGCACGCATCGGCCGCGCCCACGGCATCAAGGGCGAGGTCACCGTCGAAGTGCGCACGGACGAGCCGGAGTCGAGGCTTGCTCCGGGCGCCGTGCTCGCCACCGACCCGCCCCGTCCCCAGCCGCTGATCATCGAGCGCGGCCGTGTGCACAGCGGACGGCTGCTGCTGCGGTTCGAGGGAGTCCAGGACCGCGGTGCGGCGGAGGCTCTGCGCAACACCCTCCTCATCGCCGAGGTCGACCCCGACGAACAGCCCGACGACCCGGAGGAGTTCTACGACCACCAGCTCGTCGACCTCGATGTGGTCACCCGCGACGGTGCGCCCGTCGGCCGGGTCGAGGAGGTCGCGCACCCGCCGGGCCAGGACCTTCTGGTGGTCAGGCGGGAGGACGGCAGCGAGGCGCTGATCCCGTTCGTCACCGAAATCGTCCCCGAGGTGGATCTCGACGCGCAGCGGATCGTCGTCGAGCCGCCGCCGGGACTGCTGGAGGAACGCGGCGGCGGCAGCGGGAAGGCGCAGGGCGAGAGGGAGGACGGCGGACGGTGAGGATCGACGTCGTCACCATCTTCCCGGAGTACCTGGAGCCGCTGAACGTCTCCCTCGTCGGCAAGGCCCGGGCCCGTGGCCTGCTCGACGTCCACGTGCACGATCTGCGCCGCTGGACGCACGACAGGCACCACACCGTCGACGACACCCCCTACGGGGGCGGGCCGGGCATGGTCATGAAGCCGGAACCGTGGGGCGAGGCGCTCGACGAGATCATCGGTGACGCCGACCCGGCACCCGTGCTGGTCGTTCCGACTCCCAGCGGCCGCCCCTTCGACCAGAAGCTGGCCGTGGAGCTGTCCGCCGCACCATGGCTCGTCTTCACGCCCGCCCGGTACGAGGGCATCGACCGCCGGGTCATCGACGAGTACGCCTCGCGGCTGGACGTGCGCGAGGTCTCCGTCGGCGACTACGTCCTGGCCGGCGGCGAAGCGCCCGTCCTGGTCATGGTGGAGGCGGTCGCACGCCTGCTGCCCGGCGTGCTCGGCAACGCCGAGTCCCACCAGGACGACTCGTTCGCGGCCGGGCCGATGGCCCATCTGCTGGAGGGTCCGGTCTACACGAAGCCACCGCTGTGGCGGGACCGTGGCATCCCGGACGTGCTGCTCAGCGGGCACCACGGCCGGATCGCCCGCTGGCGCAGGGACCAGGCACTCGCCCGCACGGCCGCGAACCGGCCCGATCTCATCGCCCGTTGCGAACCGGCCTCGCTCGACAAGCACGACCGTGCGGAGCTGGAGCGTCTGGGCTGGAGCGAGGGCCCGGACGGCCGATTTTGGCCGACCGGGCAGCACGTGGAAGAATAGGCGGCTGCTCCGTACCCGGCGCGCGACCCTGCCACAGGGGGACCGACGCCCGCACGGGAGCGGCGCTCTCCAGTCAGCATCACGATCATTCCGCTGATGACCTGTGGCATCAGCGAGGAAAGCAGACGGTCATGTCTCAGCTTCTCGAAAACCTCGACGCGGCTTCGCTGCGCGACAACGTTCCGGCCTTCCGCCCCGGCGACACGGTCAACGTGCACGTGCGCGTCATCGAGGGCAACCGCTCGCGTGTCCAGCAGTTCAAGGGCGTCGTCATCCGCCGCCAGGGCGGCGGTGTGCGCGAGACCTTCACCGTCCGCAAGGTCAGCTTCGGTGTCGGCGTCGAGCGCACCTTCCCGGTCCACACCCCGATCGTCGAGAAGATCGAGGTCGTCACCCGTGGTGACGTGCGGCGTGCGAAGCTTTACTACCTGCGCGAGCTCCGCGGCAAGGCCGCCAAGATCAAGGAGAAGCGCGAGAACTGATCGAGCTGTCCGAGGTCCGGCGGGCGACTAGGCTTTCGGCCCGATGGACAGCGAGACGCAGTGCGACGAAGCGGAGCGGGACCGCTCCTCCGGCCCGGACGGGCAGACGCGGAGGGGCTGGTCACGCTCCGCTCGCTTGTGCGCAGTTGCTGCGTCGCTGCTCAGCGTGCCCTTGCTGGTCAGCGTGTTCGTGGTGCAGCCTTTTTTGATCCCTTCTGCATCAATGACCCCCACGCTGGAGGTCGGTGACCGGATACTGGTGAACAAGCTTGCCTATCGGATCGGCAACTCTCCGGGGCGTGGAGACGTTGTGGTCTTTGACGGCAGGGGTTCGTTCAGGGACGAGGAGGAGTCGGACGGGAATCCGGTGACCGGCCTGTTGCGAGAGGCCGGTGCTGCGGTCGGCCTGGTCAGGCCGTCCGAAACGGACTACGTCAAGCGTGTGATCGGCGTCGGCGGGGATCGGGTCCGGTGCTGCGATGAGCGCGGAAGGATCGAGGTGAACGGTGTTCCGCTGGACGAGGACTACCTGCATGACGGTGACGACCCGTCAGCCGTGCCGTTCGATATCGAAGTGCCGCAAGGGCGGTTGTGGGTGATGGGAGATCACCGCTCCGACTCCAGCGACTCGCGGGACCACCTCGGTGACGCCGGCGGTGGCACCGTTCCCGTGGAGCGCGTGATCGGGCGGGCCGACCGCATCGCATGGCCGATGGAACGCTGGGGAGCGGTCCACGGCAGAGGGGGAGGTGCCCATGAGTGACCGGGCGGGTCCCTCCCGCAACGGGCCCTACGACTACGGCGTACCGAGCGACTACGACGACGATCCGTACAGCGGACCGGGCCGCAACGGCTCCAACGGTCAGAACGGCTACGGCAGTTCCAACGGGTACGGCAGCTCAAACGGCTATGGCGGGCAGGGTAACGGCTACGGGGGAGCGCCGGATCCGGGTTTCAACGGCCGCAACGGCGGCCCCGACGGCTCCGATTACTACTCCGGCAACTACGACTACAGCGAGCCGTTCGAATACTTCGGCAGCCCGCAGGCCCGTTCGAACGGCGGCGGCAACCGCTATGGCGTCCCCGCCGGTACGGCGCCCGGCCCCACGCAGCCACCGGCGAAGTTCCCGGGGCCGAACGGCCCGTTCCCGCCGCCCCAGGTGAGCTCGGACGAGACCATGCGGCTCAGCGCCTACTCGGCGCGGCTGATGGATCTGCCCGGCCGTGAGTCCAGGGACGAGAGACTCGGCATTCCGCCCGGCCCGAGCGGCGGAAGGGCGGAGCGCCGGCGTGCGGCAAAGCGCGTCAAGCGGCGCAGACGTCTGTCCGTCACGAAGGAGATACCGATTCTCGTCGGTGTCGCCTTGTTCATCGCCCTGGTCCTCAAGACGTTCCTGGTCCAGGCGTTCGTGATTCCCTCCGGCTCCATGGAGCAGACGATCCGCATCGGCGACCGCGTCCTGGTCGACAAGCTGACGCCGTGGTTCGGTACGAAGGCGGAGCGCGGCGACGTCGTCGTCTTCGAGGACCCCGGCGGCTGGCTCCCGGCGAGCGAGAAGAAGCGCAAGGACGACCCCGTCGTCATCAAGCAGGGCAAGGACTTCCTGACCTTCATCGGTCTGCTTCCGTCCGACGACGAGCAGGACCTGATCAAACGTGTCATCGCGGTCGGCGGCGACGAGGTCAAGTGCTGCAACGCGCAAGGCAAAGTGACCGTGAACGGCAAGCCGATCGAGGAGCCGTACATCAATCCGGGCAACAAGCCTTCGGAGATCAAGTTCGACGTGAGAGTGCCGGTCGGCCGCGTGTTCGTCATGGGCGACCACCGCGCCAACTCCGCCGACTCCAGGTTCCATCTGCGTGAGCAGGGCGGCACCGTCCCCGAGGGACGGGTGCAGGGCCGGGCGGTTGTGATCGCGTGGCCGTTCGCCCACTGGGGCAAGCTGGAGGCCTCGGACTCGTTCAGCGCCGTGCCCGGCGCCGCGGGCGGTTCAGCTGCTGCTCCGCCGATCGGGGAGGGTGACAACCGACTGACGCAATATCCGATCCCTGCGGAACTCCCGCTCGTTATGGGAGTGGTGGGCCTGTCCCGGATGTGGAACAGGCGGCAGTGGATCGTGAGGAGTGATTGTGGGGGACTTGGCGGTCGGCGCTCGTTCCGGTTCCGGAGAGAACGAGGGCGAGAGCGGCACGGAGACCAGAAGCCCTGAGGCATCCGCATCCGTGTCCGCTTCGGGGCCCGGGGCACAGAGCGCGGCGCGGGATGCGCCGCCGACCGCAGAGAAAGGCAGTGACATCAGCGTGAGCACGGGTGCGGAAGACGGCACCACAAGTGATCACACGCCGGACAGCCACCACAGGCAGCAGCGGTCGTTCTTCAAGGAGTTGCCGATCCTCGTCGGCATCGCCCTGATCCTTGCGCTGCTGATCAAGACGTTCCTCGTCCAGGCGTTCTCCATTCCGTCGAACTCGATGCAGAACACACTGCAGGTCGGGGACAGGGTGCTGGTCGACAAGCTCACCCCCTGGTTCGGTTCGGAACCGGAACGGGGAGAGGTCGTCGTCTTCCACGACCCGGGCGGCTGGCTGAACGAGGCGCCGGTGCCGCAGCCGAGCGGGGTGGGCGGTGCCGTCCAGACCGTGCTGAGCGCCATCGGCCTCATGCCTTCCGCTGACGAGCAGGACCTGATCAAGCGCGTCATCGCCGTCGGCGGCGACAGGGTCGAGTGCAAGCGCGGCGGCCCGGTGGAGATCAACGGCAAGGCGCTCGAGGAGCCCTATCTCTTCCCCGGGAACACCCCGTGCGACGACAAGCCGTTCGGCCCCGTCGAGGTGCCCGTGGGCAAGATGTGGGTCATGGGCGACCACCGTCAGGATTCCCTGGACTCGCGCTTCCACCGGAAGGTGGACAACGGCATGATCCCCACGGACAGGGTCGTCGGACGCGCCATCGTGGTGGCCTGGCCGGTCACGCGGTGGTCGGGGCTGCCGGTGCCCGACACCTTCGACCAGAAGGGCCTCGCCTCGAAGGCCGCGGACGCGGCGCCCGCGGCCGCCGGTCTCGCCGGTGCGGTGCCGCTCGTCCTGTGGCGGCGCAGGCGGCGGGCGTCCCGTGCGGCGGCCGAGTGCTCCGTCAACCGCTGACCTCCCCCCGTACTCAGGCCTCTCTACCCCGGGTAAGGTGCGCGCAGACCGAAGCGGCGAGCTGACCGGGAGTGCAGGGATGACCAAGTCTGGACGTACTGGAGCAAGTCGCGGGCGCTTCGGACAGGCACTCTCGGGGATCGCCGTGGCGATCGGCTGCGTGCTCTTCCTCGGGGCCTTCGTGATGGGTGCCGTTCTGTACCAGCCCTACACGGTGCCGACGGATTCCATGGACCCGACAGTCAAGGCCGGTGACCGTGTGCTCGCGGAGCGGATAGACGGTGAGGATGTCCGCCGCGGTGACGTCATCGTCTTCCAGGACTCGGTGTGGGGCTCGGTCCCGATGGTCAAGCGGGTCGTGGGCACCGGCGGAGACAAGGTCGAGTGCTGCGACAAGCAGGGCCGGCTCTCGGTCAACGGGAAGACCCTCCAGGAGTCGTATCTGAAGAGCAACGGCGCCGACTCCCAGCCCCCCTTCAAGGCGACGAAGGTGCCCGACGGCAAGCTGTTCCTGCTCGGCGACCACCGGATGGAGTCGGTCGACTCCCGCGTCCACCTCGAGGACGGCGACCACGGGGCGGTTCCGCGATCCGCCGTGAAGGCGCGGGTGGACGCCGTCGCCTGGCCCATGAGCGGTCTGGGGATGCTCGCGCGGCCCGGCGACTTCTCGGCGCTGCCGGGCGGGACGTCGGACCCGGGTCCGCTCGAGCCGCTGATCGTCGCCGTTGTCGCGGGTGCGGCGCTGATCCTCGGCGGCGCAGCGTACGGCCCGATCGCGCGGCGGGCCGGACGGGGCACTCGCGGCTGACGCACAATGGGGGCACGCACGGCTGAAGGGGAACATGCCATGAGCGCCGAGGACCTCGAGAAGTACGAGACCGAGATGGAGCTGAAGCTCTACCGGGAGTACAGGGACGTCGTCGGCCTTTTCAAGTACGTGATCGAGACGGACCGGCGGTTCTACCTCACCAACGACTACGAGATGCAGGTGCACTCAGCTCAGGGTGAGGTCTTCTTCGAGGTCTCCATGGCAGATGCATGGGTGTGGGACATGTACCGTCCCGCCCGGTTCGTCAAGCAGGTGCGGGTCCTGACATTCAAGGACGTGAACATCGAGGAGCTGAACAAGAGCGATCTCGATCTGCCCGAGAACTCCGGTTTCAAGGGCTGACCGCCTCCCAGCGCCTGTCCCGCGCATCCGTCACCCATGCCGGCTTTGTTCACAGGTGGACCGCGCTTTCGCGCGCGCCGAGCCCGATTCCAGGGGCGTCGTCGTCTCCGTGAGAGTGACGGCTTTGTCCACAGTCCACCGGTTGTCCCCGGATCTGCACCTTGATCAACTGGCTCGCCCTCCCTCCGTCACAGTCGGTGACCGGAGGTGGTGCGGATGAGCGCCCGTAAAGCCCTCGGTCGGTACGGGGAGGATGTCGCGGCCCGGAGGCTGCGTCAGGCGGGAATGGCGGTTCTGGAGCGCAACTGGCGCTGCGCCGAGGGCGAGCTCGACATCGTCGCACGGGACAGGGACGCGCTGGTGATCTGCGAGGTCAAGACCAGGCGTGCGGGCCGGGGCGGGACATTCGAGCATCCGATGTCCGCGGTCACACCCGCGAAGTCGGCGCGGCTGCGCAGACTGGCCTCGCGCTGGCTGACCGAATGCTGGCTCAGTCGGTACGGGCAGCCGCCCCACGGCGGAGTGCGGATCGACCTCGTCGGGGTGCTGCTGCCGGACCGGGGCGCACCACTGGTCCAGCACGCACGGGGGGTGGCCTGATGGGGTTCGCCCGGACGTGCTCGGTGGCGCTGGTGGGCGTGGAGGGCGTCGTCGTCGAGATCCAGGCCGATCTGGAGCCGGGCGTCGCGACGTTCACGCTGGTGGGTCTGCCCGACAAGAGCCTGACCGAGAGCCGCGACCGGGTACGCGCTGCGGTGGTCAACGCGGGCGCCGAGTGGCCCCAGAAGAAGCTCACCGTCGGGCTGAGTCCGGCCTCCGTGCCCAAGAGCGGCAGCGGGTTCGACCTGGGCGTCGCCTGTGCGGTGCTGGGAGCGGCCGAGCGGATCGATCCCCGCAGCGTCGCCGGCTTGCTGATGCTGGGCGAACTGGGCCTCGACGGGCGGGTGCGTCCCGTGCGGGGAGTGCTTCCGGCGGTTCTGGCCGCGGCCGACGCGGGACACCGGCAGGTCGTCGTCCCGGAGGAGGCGGTGCCCGAGGCGTCGCTGGTGCCGGATGTGAGCGTCCTGGGGGTCCGCAGCCTCCGGCAGCTGATCGCGCTGCTCAACGACGAGCCCGTTCCGGAGGAAGAGCCGCCCGACGGACTGCCCATGGACGAGCCGGCCAGCGACCGGAGCCTGTCAGTCCTGTCGCTGCCCGGCCAGGGGTGGGCGGCACCCGGTGCCGCGCGCAGAGCGGAGCGCCCCCTGGACATGGCCGACGTCGCCGGCCAGCACACCGCGCGCCGAGCGCTGGAGGTTGCGGCGGCTGGTCGTCACCACATCTTCTTCAAAGGCCCGCCCGGAGCCGGCAAGACCATGCTGGCCGAGCGCCTCCCGGGGCTGCTGCCGCCGCTGACGTCGCAGCAGTCGCTGGAGGTGACCGCCGTTCACTCGGTGGCCGGTGTGCTGCCCCCGGGGCAGCCGTTGGTCACACGCCCGCCCTACTGTGCCCCTCACCACTCGGCGACGATGGCCTCCCTGGTCGGCGGCGGATCGGGCCTCCCACGTCCGGGAGCGGTGTCCATGGCGCATCACGGGGTCTTGTTCCTGGACGAGGCGGCCGAGTGCAGCGGCCGCGTCCTCGACGCGATGCGGCAGCCGCTGGAGTCGGGGCAGGTCGTGGTCGCACGAGCCTCCGGGATGATGCGGATGCCCGCTCGGTTCCTGCTCGCCCTGGCCGCGAACCCCTGTCCGTGCGGCCGTTACGGAATGAAGGGCGGCGAGTGCGAATGTCGCCCCGCCTCCGTCCGGCGGTACCGGGCGCGGCTCTCGGGACCGCTGATGGACCGGGTCGACCTCAGGGTCCACGTCAAGCCGCTCACCCGTTCCGAACTGGCGGGCCTGCACGGGAAGTCGGAGAGTACCGCGGCGGTGGCGGAGCGCGTGCTGGTTGCGCGGGAGCGCGCTGCCGCGCGCTACATGGGGACACCGTGGTCGGCGAACAGCGATGTCCCCGGACACGAGCTGCGTACGCGCTGGCCCGCCGAACCGGGAGCGTTGGGCAGGGCGGAGGAGGACATGGAACACGGGCTGCTCACCGCCCGGGGGATGGACAGAGTGCTCCGCGTCGCCTGGACGGTCGCCGACCTGGCGGGGCACGACCGTCCGACGGTCCAGGACGTCGACTGGGCCCTCGAGCTCCGCACAGGGATCCGACGGGGCACGTCCCCTTCCCCGGCTGGGGCCTCCGCGTCCGGGGGGCGGCCATGACCACCGACGCGCAGGGCGGAACCGCCACCGGGAAGGTTCCCGGGGATCCCGGGCAGTGCTGCGAGCCCTGCCCGGAGGAGCGTCTCGCGCGCGCCGCCCTGACCAGGATCGCGGAGCCCGGTGACGAGAAGGCGGGGCGCTGGCTTAGGACTTACGGCGCGCAGGAGGTGGTGCGTGCGCTTCGCGACGACTCCGGTCCGATGCCGGGGGCCGACGAGCGTCGCTGGGCCGGACTGCGCTCCCGCGCCGAACGAGCCCGTCCCGAAGCCGACTTGGCGGCAGTCGAGGCCCTCGGTGGGCGCTTCATCTGCCCGGGAGACAGCGAATGGCCCGGTCAGCTCGACGCCCTGGGTGTGTCGAGGCCCATCGGGCTGTGGGTGCGCGGTGCCCCCAGTCTGCGGCTGTGGGCGCTGCGCTCGGTCGCGATCGTCGGCGCCCGTGCCTGCACCGAGTACGGCGTGCATGTGGCGGCGGTGCTCGGGGCGGGGCTCGCCGAACGGGGCTGGACTGTGATCTCCGGCGCGGCGTACGGCATCGACGGGGCCGCGCACAGGGGTGCCCTCGCGGCGGGTGGCGCCACCGTCGGGGTGCTGGCGTGCGGGGTGGACGTGGCCTATCCGCCGGGCCACGCCGAGTTGATCGCGCGCATCGGTGAACAGGGCCTGGTGCTGGCCGAGTTGCCTCCGAAGGATCATCCGTCGCCGAGCCGCTTCGTGCTCCGTAACCGGGTGATCGCCGCACTCACACGGGGCACGGTCGTCGTCGAAGCGGCGCTGCGCAGCGGTTCGTTGTCTACGGCACGGCACGCGCGACGGCTGGGCCGGTTCGTCATGGGTGTGCCCGGGCCGGTCACCTCGGGGCTTTCCGCCGGGGTGCACGAACTGCTGAGGGAGGAGGGGAACCTGGTCACGGACGCAGCAGAAGTGATCGAAATGGTGGGCAGTATCGGTGAGCTGGCCCCGCGGAGACGAGGTGCGACGGTGCCGCGTGACGTGCTGCCAGGCGAGGCCGCAATGGTGCTCGACGCGTTGCCCGCGCGCGGGGCCGCCCAGTCCGCGCAGCTCGCGCAGGCCGTCGGCATCACCCCTGATGCTGCCCTGGCGAGACTGCAGGAGCTGTGCGCACTCGGCTTCGTCGAACGCCTGGGCACCGGTTGGCAGTTGAACCGGTCCGCGGCGTCCCGTAGCGCTGCCGGGCACCCCATCGAGTGATGAGCCGGTCCTTGACCTGCGGCTATCGAATGAAAGGGTGATCCGCATGCTCTGGTTGCGTCCCGCCCACCCCCGAAGGCCGGTTCCGGGCGCTACCACGGCAGTAACTCCCGTGTGCGGGCAGCGGAACGTATCTGCGCATGCTGAAGCGGGAGCTCATCGCATATTGCGACGTTGCGGTCACGCTACGCTCACACCTCCCAAGGAAGAGGCACCCGGTCACGCACACGCTCCCGCCGCGTGACGACTACTCAGCAGAACGGCTCAAGGCGACGCATGCCCCAGCACACTCCCGGGCCTGAACGCGCCGGCACCGCCACCGAGGCACCCGCCGGCACCGAGTACACCGGACTCGGTGCCGGTCACAGTGCGCTCGACGAGCTGTGGCGGTCGTACAAGGCAACGGGCGACGAGCAGCTGCGGGAACAGCTGATCCTGCACTACTCGCCCCTGGTGAAGTACGTCGCCGGGCGGGTCAGCGTCGGGCTGCCCCCCAACGTGGAACAGGCCGACTTCGTCTCCTCAGGGGTTTTCGGACTCATCGACGCCATCGAGAAGTTCGACCCGGAGCGCTCCATCAAGTTCGAGACGTACGCGATCACACGCATCCGCGGAGCGATGATCGACGAACTGCGGGCCCTGGACTGGATTCCCCGGTCCGTGCGGCAGAAGGCACGGGCAGTCGAACGTGCCTACGCCACCCTGGAATCGACGCTGCGGCGCAGCCCCTCCGAGTCGGAGGTCGCGGCGGAGATGGGCATCCCGCTGGAGGAACTGCACGGCGTCTTCAGCCAGTTGTCCCTCGCCAACGTGGTGGCGCTGGAGGAACTGCTGCACGTGGGCGGCGAGGGCGGAGACCGCCTCAGCCTCATGGACACCTTGGAAGACACCGCCGCGGACAATCCCGTCGAGGTGGCCGAGGACCGCGAGCTGAGGCGCCTGCTCGCTCGCGCGATCAACACCCTCCCGGACAGGGAGAAGACCGTGGTGACCCTCTACTACTACGAGGGCCTGACACTGGCGGAGATCGGCCAGGTCCTCGGAGTGACCGAGAGCCGCGTGAGCCAGATCCACACCAAGTCCGTCCTTCAGCTTCGGGCAAAGCTCGCCGACGTCGGTCGCTGAACCGGTACCTCCGTCCGTATGGTGGGGGCGTGCCAAGGATTCGAGCGGCCTCCGTGGCCGAGCACCGGACCATGCAGCGCTCCGCCCTTCTCGACGCTGCCCGTGCACTGTTGTCCGAAGGCGGCACCGACGCGCTGACCTTCCCCGCCCTCGCACAGCGCACCGGCCTCGCGCGCTCATCGGTCTATGAGTACTTCCGTTCCCGCGGCGCGGTCGTCGAGGAACTCTGCGCCGTCGACTTCCCCGTGTGGGCGGCCGAGGTCGAGGTGGCCATGGCCGAGGCCGAGTCACCGGAAGAGAAGATCGAAGCTTACGTCCGCCGGCAATTGGCGCTCGTCGGAGACGGGCGGCACCGGGCGGTCGTGGCGATCTCCGCAGGTGAGCTGGACGCCGGAGCACGCGAGAAGATCCGCGCGGCCCACGGAGGGCTCGTCGCCATGGTCGTCGAGGCCCTCGCGGCGCTGGGCCACGACCAGCCGCGCCTGGCGGCGATGCTGCTCCAAGGTGTCGTCGACGCGGCGGTACGGCGCATCGAACTCGGCGCCGCGGAGAGCCCCGAAGAGATCACGGAGGCGGCGGTCTCCATGGCCCTCAGCGGCGTGCGCAGCTGACACCCGGCGGCGGACGCGCCCGGCCTCCGGGCTCCGCCCCGCCCTCCCGCGTGCCGCCACGCTCCGTCACGGTGCGGCACCTGCGGGGGACCGCCCGGCTCGAGGACAACGGAGTGCGTAGGACAGCCGCCTCCGCGCCCAGCAGGCGGCACAACCGAGCCCCGCAGCAAGTGACAGCCGGCCGAGGTCCGGACGCGTCTCACCAGGCACGGCCGGGTCCGTCACCGCAGCGCGGTTCACCACCGGATGACGCTCGGCGTCCGCCCTCCTGCCGGCAGCGGTCCCCGCGCTGGCCCCCGGTCCTGTCCCCGCGCCGGCTGTGCCTCCGGGGTCCACGTGGCGGGCGCGACCGGGTACCGGCACCCCGAAGACCGGCAGCAGCCTCGACGGTCCGCCGCGCAGCAGCGACAGAGGGTCGAGATAGCGCCGTCCCCGCAATGCGCCCCAGTGCAGGCAGCCCCTGTCGCAGTGGAAGGGCCCGGCTGCCACCTTGCCGACGGTCTGGCCGGCCCGCACCCGGTCGCCCCTGTGGACGGACGGCTTGACCGGTTCGTACGTCATGCGCAGCGGGGGGCCTCCCGTGCCCGCCAGCTCCACCGAGACCACCCCGCGTCCGGCGACCTTGCCCGCGAACGAGACCCGCCCCGCTGAGACCGCACGCACCGGGCTGCCCCGGGGAGCTGCGAGATCGACCCCACGGTGACCGGCGGCCCAGGGCTTCGGCGGCGGCCTCCAGCCGCGGACGACCCGAGGCAGCCCGGCACGCCCCGCCACGGGCCATCCCCTTCCGTCGCCACCCCCGGGGTCCCGGGGGACCGCATCCCGCCAGCCCGCCCTCGCTCCGGACAGCGGCCCCTGTCGTTCCTCCGCATGCGCCAGTGCCCTCCTCGGACCGGCCGGCACCAGCGCGACCGCGGTACAAAGCACCGCGCAGGCCAGCACACGCACCACCCCGCGCAGCACAGCTCCAGCACCGCGGCCGGCTCGGACGCCTGTGCCACCTCGCGCACCCCGGCCGACCCGCGCACCCCGGACCACGGACAGCACCCCCTCGTCGGTCGCCGTACACGCACGGTCCCGTATGGCGGCCGGGCGCGGGGATCTTGCTGAACTTCCGTGGAGAACCGGCCCCTTGTGGACAGCGCGATCACCCGTGGGGGGCACCGGCGCCGGTCCACGACCGGTGCGCCCACGCGGCATGACAGGGTGCTCACGGCGTGCTCCCGGGGCCTGCCGCAGGTGCCGGCTCCCGGGGCCTGCCGCAGGTGCCTGCCCTGCGCGCACCGTCCGTCGCGCGGCCGCGGCAGTTCCCGCGGTTTGCGCGCGCCCGCGGGGCATGTCCGGCAATCCGGATTCTCCCCGCGAGGAGCCGTGCCCCTCTCAGGTCCCGTACACTGCTGGTGCGGCCCGGGCCACCGGGCTGACTTCGCACGCCTCGCCACCCTCACCCGGTGGCCGCGCATCTCGGTCCCACGAGGGCCCCTCCACAGGCCCCGCGGGCAGCGCGCCAGAGGCGTCAGGCAAGCGATGGCCGACCCGGCCAGCGCTGACGACAACCGAGCAATACAAGGAGAACGGCCATGGCCGTCGTCACGATGCGGGAGCTGCTGGAGAGCGGCGTCCACTTCGGGCACCAGACCCGCCGCTGGAACCCGAAGATGAAGCGCTTCATCTTCACCGAGCGCAACGGCATTTACATCATCGACCTGCTCCAGTCGCTGTCGTACATCGACCGCGCCTACGAGTTCGTCAAGGAGACCGTCGCGCACGGCGGCTCCATCATGTTCGTCGGCACGAAGAAGCAGGCCCAGGAGGCCATCGCCGAGCAGGCCACGCGCGTGGGCATGCCCTACGTGAACCAGCGCTGGCTCGGCGGCATGCTGACCAACTTCTCGACCGTCTACAAGCGTCTGCAGCGGCTCAAGGAGCTGGAGCAGATCGACTTCGAGGACGTGGCCGCCTCCGGCCTCACCAAGAAGGAGCTGCTCGTCCTCTCCCGCGAGAAGGCGAAGCTGGAGAAGACCCTCGGCGGTATCCGCGAGATGCAGAAGGTGCCCAGCGCCGTCTGGATCGTGGACACCAAGAAGGAGCACATCGCGGTAGGCGAGGCGCGGAAGCTCAACATCCCCGTCGTCGCGATCCTGGACACCAACTGCGACCCGGACGAGGTCGACTACAAGATCCCGGGCAACGACGACGCCATCCGCTCCGTCACGCTCCTCACCCGCGTGATCGCCGACGCCGCGGCCGAGGGCCTCATCGCCCGCTCCGGCGCCGCCGAGGCCGCCAAGAGCGGCGACAAGTCCGCCGAGCCGCTCGCCGAGTGGGAGCGTGAGCTCCTGGAGGGCGAGAAGAGCGAGGGCGCCGCGGGCAAGACCGAGGCGAAGGAAGACGAGAAGGCCGCCGAGGCCAAGGTCGAGGAGAAGCCTGCCGAGGCCAAGGCCGAGGAGAAGCCTGCCGAGGAGAAGCCGGCCGACGCCTCCGAGCCGAAGACCGCCGAGAACGCCTGACGTCCACTCGGGTGCGGCGGACGGCTTTTTCGCCGCCGTCCGCCGCGCCCCGGTGACGATTGCCACGGCCGCCCCGGGAAGAGACGCAGACTCACCGCGCGACTCCGCCGCACCGCACGACGGTGACCGGTGACGCCCCGGACCGGCCGCGAAGAGACCTCAAGAAGGACGAGTTCCGCCCCCGCGCTCCGAAGCGCGGACGTGAGGCGGAGCCTGGTCACAGAAGGAAACCAAGCATGGCGAACTACACCGCCGCCGACGTCAAGAAGCTCCGTGAGCTCACCGGCGCCGGCATGATGGACTGCAAGAAGGCCCTGGAGGAGTCCGAGGGCGACGTCGACAAGGCCGTCGAGGTTCTGCGCGTCAAGGGGCAGAAGGGCGTGGCCAAGCGCGAGAGCCGCACCGCTTCGAACGGCGCGCTGGTCGCCCGTATCGCCGACGACAACGCCTCCGGCGTGCTCGTGGAGCTCAAGTGCGAGACGGACTTCGTCGCGAAGGGTGAGAAGTTCCTCGCCGTCGCCGACACCATCGCAGGCCACGTCGCCGCCACTTCCCCCGCCGACACCGCGGCGCTGCTCGCCTCGGAGATCGAGCCGGGCAAGACCGTCCAGGCGTACGTGGACGAGGCCAACGCCAACCTCGGCGAGAAGATCGTCCTGGACCGCTTCGCCCAGTTCTCCGGCGCCTACGTCGCCTCCTACCTGCACCGCACGAGCCCGGACCTGCCCCCGCAGGTCGGCGTGCTCGTCGAGCTGGACAAGGAGAACGCGGAGGTCGCCAAGGACGTCGCGCAGCACATCGCCGCCTTCGCGCCGAAGTTCCTCACCCGCGACGAGATCCCGGCCGAGACCGTCGAGAACGAGCGCCGCATCGCCGAGGAGACCGCACGCGAGGAGGGCAAGCCGGAGCAGGCGCTGCCCAAGATCGTCGAGGGTCGCGTCACGGGCTTCTTCAAGGAGAACACCCTGCTCGACCAGCCCTTCGCCAAGGACAACAAGAAGAGCGTCCAGAAGGTCCTGGAAGAGGCGGGCGTCTCGCTGAAGCACTTCGCGCGTTTCCGCGTGGGCGCCTGAGGTACCGGCCCCGTGCAAGCGTGCCGACGCGTGACGCACGCGAGCGGTACGCGCCCGCTAAGGTCGGGCACAGGGCAGTTGTGACGAGGAGGCCATTGCCGCACCAGGGATTTCGAGGATCCGACGGCAGTGGCCTCCTTCGTATGTGCACGAGGAGAAGTTCATGAGCAAGGACAGCGATACATCCGACACAGGCAGGAGCAGCCGCAGCGGCCGCAAGCGTTTCCTGCTCAAGCTCTCCGGTGAGGCGTTCGCCGGCGGCGGGGGGCTCGGCGTCGATCCCGACATCGTGCACAAGATGGCCCACGAGATCGCGTCCGTCGTCCGCGACGGCGCGGAGCTGGCCGTGGTCATCGGCGGCGGCAACTTCTTCCGCGGTGCGCAGCTGCAGGTGCGCGGAATGGACCGTGCGCGCTCCGACTACATGGGGATGCTCGGCACCGTCATGAACTGCCTGGCCCTCCAGGACTTCCTGGAGAAGGAGGGCATCGACTCCCGCGTCCAGACGGCGATCACCATGGGGCAGGTCGCTGAGCCGTACATTCCGCTGCGTGCGGTGCGGCACCTGGAGAAGGGCCGGGTCGTCATCTTCGGCGCCGGTATGGGCATGCCGTACTTCTCCACCGACACCACTGCCGCGCAGCGCGCCCTGGAGATCCACGCGGAAGCGCTGCTGATGGGCAAGAACGGTGTGGACGGCGTCTACGACTCGGACCCCGCCAAGAACCCGGACGCGGTGAAGTTCGACGCCCTCGAGTACGGCGAGGTCATCACGCGCGACCTGAAGGTCGCCGACGCCACGGCCGTCACGCTCTGCAGGGACAACAAACTGCCGATCCTGGTCTTCGAGTTGCTCGCGGAGGGCAATATCGCGCGAGCGGTGAAGGGTGAGAAGATCGGCACCCTGGTGAGCAACCAGGGCACGAGAGGCTGACGTTCGGCCTTCGGCAGGCGCCGGTGCGCTCGGTGCCCGCCGGGTGACTCGCCGTCGTACGAACGGCTCGACACGGGGTGGACAACCGCCTGCCGGTCGGACACCGTGCAGGAAACAGGGCTTATCCGCAAGGCTCATTCAAGGAAACCAGGAGCACGTGGTGATCGAAGAGACCCTCCTCGAAGCCGAGGAGAAGATGGAGAAGGCGGTCGTGGTCGCCAAAGAGGACTTCGCCGCGATCCGCACGGGCCGTGCGCACCCGGCGATGTTCAACAAGATCGTGGCGGAGTACTACGGCACGATGACGCCGATCAACCAGCTGGCATCGTTCTCGGTTCCGGAGCCGCGGATGGCGGTGGTGACGCCGTTCGACAAGAGCTCGCTGCGCAACATCGAGCAGGCGATCCGCGACTCCGACCTGGGCGTCAACCCGTCGAACGACGGCAATATCATCCGGGTGACGTTCCCCGAGCTGACCGAGGAGCGCCGCAGGGAGTACATCAAGGTCGCCAAGGGCAAGGCCGAGGACGCGAAGATCTCCATCCGCAGCGTCCGCCGCAAGGCCAAGGAGACCTTCGAGGCCGCCATCAAGGACGGCGACGTGGGCGAGGACGAGGGGCGCCGGGCCGAGAAGGAGCTCGACGACACCACGTCGAAGTACACGGGGCAGATCGACGAGCTGCTCAAGCACAAGGAAGCCGAGCTGCTCGAGGTCTGAGGTCCCCGCGCGCGGGACTGTCCGAGATCCGTCCGAGGTCCGAGGTCTGAGGCTGCAATCTGTGAACGACTCAACGTGGGGAGCCCCGCCGCCCCGTACCGGACCCCCGGACGCACGCGCCCGGGGAGGCGCGGTGTCCGGGAGCGCCTTCCAGCCCGGCACGGGTGAAGCTCCCGCGCACGGGACCGGTGCCGTGCCGCAGACTCGGCATATGCCCATCGTGTCCGACCCGGGCGGCCCTGGCGGAGACCAGAGCGGACCCGGACAAGGCGGTTCCCACGGCTCCGGCGGCGCCGGCAGCCGGGACAGCGGCGGCGGCAGACGGCCCGCCCCCGGCGACCCCGGCCCCGCCCCGCTCGGCGGCAAGAAGCGAGCCGGACGGGATCTTCGCGCCGCGATAGGAGTGGGCGTCGGACTCGGCGCGGTCATCCTCGCCTCCCTCTTCCTCTACAAGCCGGTCTTCCTCGGCGTGATCGTCGTCGCCGTCGTCGTCGGCCTTTGGGAGCTGACCTCACGGCTCAGCGAGTGCAAGGAGATCCAGGCACCGCTGGTGCCGCTCGGCGTGGGCGGCGCCGCCATGGTGATCGCGGGCTATCTGCGCGGGCCCGAGGGTGCGTGGGTGATCATGGCGCTGACCGCTCTCGCCGTGCTCGTGTGGCGGATGACCGAGTCGCCCGACGAATACCTGCGGGACGTCACAGCGGCCGTATTCGCCACGTTCTACGTACCGTTCCTCGCCACGTTCGTCGCGCTCATGCTCGCCGCCGACGACGGTCCGTGGCGGGTCCTGACGTTCCTGCTGCTGACCGTCGTCAGCGACACCGGTGCGTACGCCGTGGGCTGGCGCTTCGGTACCCACAAGCTTGCGCCGAGCATCAGCCCCGGCAAGACGCGCGAGGGTCTGGCCGGAGCCATCGCCTTCTGCATGGCGGCGGGGGCCCTGTGCATGCAGTTCCTGGTAGAGGGCGGTTTCTGGTGGCAGGGCCTGCTGCTGGGCATGGCGGTGGCGGTCACCGCCACCTTGGGCGACCTCGGCGAGTCCATGATGAAGCGCGACCTGGGCATCAAGGACATGGGCACACTTCTCCCGGGGCACGGCGGCATCATGGACCGGCTCGACTCGCTCCTCCCGACGGCCCCGGTCGTCTGGCTCCTGCTCGTCGCATTCGTCGGCGGGGGCTGACGCGGGACGGGCCGCCGGATGCGGCAGCCCGCTCGTGCCGCGCTTTCCACTACCGGCCCCGCGGCCGGCTCCTGCCTCCGTCCCGTGCCCGGGAGCCACTCCCTGTCAGCGTGAGGAGGCGTCGGCCACCGGAGTCCGCTGCGGGGGAGGGGCGCTCGGCGGACGGTTCGCAACTACTGGCCGACCCGTGGGCCCCCGGACAGCCGCGCGCCCCTGGGGGGCCCGGGGGGTGAGCCCGTGCGCGGGGGTGCCCGGTTCCCCGAGTGGCGCCGCAACCCAAATCGGGGCACTGGAAGGGCAGTTGCGGTCACGCTAAGTTGGGCGGCTCAGTGCGTGACAGCACGAGCAGGGGGAGAAAGCGGTATGACGAGGGCACCGCAGGGTGAGCGGATCGATGTTGTGCGCGGCACCTCGGAGCATCTGGAGCAGATCACCCGGCTCGCGACGTTGCGGGGCTTACGGCGAACCGTACCTGCCTACCGGGGGGAGACCGATGCCTGACGTATCCGTGCAACTGGCAAGCGAAGCCGAGAAGCCCGTGATTGAGCGACTGTGGCTGATGTTCCGTCACGACATGTCAGAGTTCTGGGGCGCACTGCCGGCCCCCGACGGAACCTTCCGCAGCGACCGACTCCAGACAGCCCTCTCGGACAACGACTGGGCACCGTACTTACTGACCAGCGGAGAGCACCCCGTAGGACTCGCATTCGTCCGCAGCCTGAACGGCCCCACACGCGTGCTGAACACCTTCTTCGTCGTGCGCGGGGCACGGAGATCAGGAATCGGGCTGAGCGCCATGCGAGTGGTGGTGTCCAAGCACCCAGGTCCCTGGGAAGTCGCATTCCAGGACAACAACACAGCAGCAGTTCAGTTCTGGCGCCGCGTCGCCACGGACGTCGCCGGTGACACGTGGACCGAGGAACGTCGACCGGTACCGGACAAGCCACAAGTGCCGCCCGACGTCTGGATCTCCTTCACTGCCCCGGCGCCCATCAACTGAGGATCGAGCACCACGAGCCCCGAGGTCCCGGGTCGACCTGCCTACGCGCGCAACGCTGAACAGCCGCCATCTATTGTGAAGACGCTTCGGCGTCAGCGTGTTCGAGCATCGCGGCAATATCACCGACATAGCGCAAAGCCTGCTATAGCTTCATTTCACCTTTAAATCCCGGTGGCTCGTTATGGGATTCCAGTCGCTCTTTCCTTGGCTGAAAGATCTCACTGTCCAGACTCTGAGAAATGTTGTCTCTTGGTCATGCCAGAGCGGCCGGGCGTGATTCGAAAAGGAGGAACTCGATACGGCCGTAGTGGCAGGAAAAATACTCCTCGGCCCAGAAGTGAGGAAGGATGTCATCGTATTCTTCAGCACTTCCTTCGCTTTCCCTATCGTTCAAATCTGCTCCCAGATGCCATTTCTCGTGTCGTCCTGGCACATGCTAGAAGTCGTGTCGGTCAGGCTGGAACAAATTTGCTGGGCCGTCTCGGGGCCGTGCGAGGTTGGCCGACGTTGACAGCCGACGCCGCATGGTGACCGTCCCCACCCCGCTCCGGCCCGGGCCACCCTCACCCGTCTGCGACACTGGTACGGCTATGCCGAAGCCCGGAGAACTGACTTTCGTCGCGCCGCGGGGGGCCGCCAGGCCGCCGCGGCACCTTGCCGATCTCACGCCCGCCGAGCGCCGTGAGGCCGTGGCCGGGGCGGGCGAGAAGCCCTTCCGGGCCAAGCAGCTGTCGCAGCACTACTTCTCCCGGCTCGCGCACGACCCCGGGCAGTGGACGGACATCCCCGCGGCGGCACGCGAGAAGCTCGCCGCGGAGCTGCTGCCGGACCTGATGAGCGTGGTGCGGCACATCAGCTGCGACGAGGGCATGACCCGTAAGACGCTGTGGAAGCTGCACGACGGCACCCTCGTGGAGTCGGTCCTGATGCGCTACCCGGACAGGGTCACGATGTGCATCAGTTCGCAGGCGGGCTGTGGCATGAACTGCCCGTTCTGCGCGACGGGTCAGGCGGGGCTCGACCGGAATCTGTCGACCGCCGAGATCGTCCACCAGATCGTCGACGGTGTACGGGCCCTGCGCGACGGCGAGGTTCCGGGAGCCGGAGGCCAGGCCGAAGGCGCGGTGGGAAGTGCGGCGCGGCTGTCGAACATCGTCTTCATGGGCATGGGCGAGCCGCTCGCCAACTACAAGCGCGTCGTGGGTGCGATCCGGCGGCTGACCGACCCGGAGCCCGACGGACTGGGGCTCTCGCAGCGCGGGATCACGGTCTCGACGGTGGGGCTCGTCCCGGCGATGCTCCGGTTCGCCGACGAGGGGTTCAAGTGCCGTCTGGCCGTGTCGCTGCACGCGCCGGACGACGAACTGCGCGACACCCTCGTCCCGGTCAACACCCGCTGGAAGGTGCGCGAGGTGCTGGACGCCGCATGGGAGTACGCGGCGAAGTCCTCGCGCCGCGTCTCCATCGAGTACGCGCTGATCAAGGACATCAACGACCAGGCATGGCGGGCGGATCTGCTGGGGCGGCTGCTCAAGGGCAGGCCCGTGCACGTCAATCTGATTCCGCTCAATCCGACTCCGGGTTCGAAGTGGACGGCGTCCCGCCCCGAGGACGAGGCCGCGTTCGTGCAGGCGCTGGAGGCACACGGCGTGCCGGTGACCGTGCGGGACACTCGCGGGCAGGAGATCGACGGCGCCTGCGGGCAGTTGGCGGCGACGGAACGCTGACTCGGCGCCGCCCGGCGCACTTGGGCCGGCCCGGCCGTACCGGGCTCTTCGTACCGGAGCGAGCGGGCCGGGGCCGACGCGGGAGTGGCTGGTAATCTTCGTCGGGGCGCCTTGTCGCAGGCACATCAAGCGACGAGGGGCCGCACAACAGACAACAGACCGACAGGGGAGCGCACACAGCGCTGAGAGTGCGGTTGCACGTACACCCCGCGGGGCGCCGGGCGGCGCCCGCGGCCAGGTGCGCGTACGGCCCGCAGACCCTCGAACCTCGCCCGGGTCATGCCGGGTAGGAAGTCGATGATCCCTATGAACAAGCATGTGCTGCGCGCAGCCGCGGCCGCCGCGTCCGTCCTCGTCCTCACGGGTGCGCTCACCGCGTGCGGCGGTTCAGGACAGGGCGGCGACGACAAGACCGTCACCCTCGTCACGCACGACTCCTTCGCCGTCTCCAAGCCGGTGCTGAAGAAGTTCACGGAGCGGACCGGCTACAAGGTGAAGGTGCTGCGCGGCGGTGACGCCGGCGCCGCCGTGAACCAGGCGGTCCTCAACAAGGGCAATCCGCAGGGCGATGTCTTCTTCGGCGTCGACAACACCCTTCTCTCCCGGGCCCTCGGCAAGGGGGTCTTCGAGCCGTACAAGGCCGACGGCCTCGGCCACGTACCCGCGGAGCTGCAGCTCGACAAGGAGCGGAACCGCGTCACGCCCGTCGACTTCGGTGAGATATGCGTGAACTACGACCGCAGCTGGTTCGAGAAACGGGACCAGACGCCGCCCGAGTCGCTGGACGACCTCGCCGACCCCGAGTACAAGAACCTCCTCGTCACCCCGAACGCCGCGACCTCCTCGCCCGGGCTGGGCTTCTTGCTTGCCACCGTCGGCAAGTACGGGGACAGCGGCTGGGAGGACTACTGGAAGAAGCTGCGCGCCAACGGCGTCGAAGTCGTCGACGGCTGGGAGCAGGCGTACAACGAGCGGTTCAGCGGCTCGGCCGGCGGCAAGGGCAAGGGCGACCGGCCCCTCGTCGTCTCCTACGCCTCCAGCCCGCCCGCCGAGGTGCTGGGCAAGAAGCCGCTCCCGGCGAAGGCCCCCACGGGCATCGCGAAGCGGACGTGCTTCCAGCAGACGGAGTTCGCCGGGCTCCTGGAGGGCGCCCGCAACGCCAAGGGCGGCAGGGCGCTGCTCGACTACATGCTCAGCAGGACCTTCCAGGAGGACCTGCCGCTGCAGATGTTCGTCAACCCGGCCCGTGAGGACGCCGAGTTGCCCGAGGTGTTCACCAAGTACGGCCGGAGCACCGGGGACGCGGCCACCATGGACCCGGCGAGGATCGACGAACACCGCGAGCGCTGGATCAAGTCGTGGACGTCGCTCGTCGTGAAGTGACGCGCGAACGGGCCCGCCCGGTGCAGGAGTTCGCGCAACCGGCACCGCACGCACGTGCTCTGCTCAGGCATGGGCCCGGTGCCCGTGCCGCGCCGCGCCTCGCGCTGATGGCGCTGCCCGTCGCCTTCTTCGCGCTCTTCTTCGCCTGGCCCGTTGCCGCGATCGTCGGCCGTGGACTGCGCACCGAGGCCGGCTCGTGGCAACTCGGTCGGCTCGCACAGGTGTTGGGGGACCCGGACACGCTGCAGGTGCTGTGGTTCACGGTGTGGCAGGCCGCTGCGTCGACGGCGTGCACGCTGGCACTCGCATTGCCGTGCGCATACGTCTTCGCCCGGTTCGACTTCCCCGGGAAGCAGGTGCTGCGTGCCGTCGTCACCGTCCCCTTCGTCCTGCCGACGGTGGTTGTGGGCTCGGCGTTCCTGGCGCTGCTGGGGCGCGGCGGCCTCCTGGACGAGTGGGCGGGGCTGCGTCTGGACACGAGTGTCTGGGCGATCCTGCTCGCGCACGTGTTCATCAACTACGCGGTCGTCGTACGGACGGTGGGCGGGCTGTGGTCCCAACTCGACCCGCGCCAGGAGGAGGCGGCACGCGTGCTCGGCGCGAGCCGCTTCGCCGCGTGGCGGCGCGTGACACTGCCCGCGCTCGCGCCGTCCGTCGGTGCGGCCGCGCTGATCGTCTTCCTCTTCACCTTCACCTCGTTCGGCGTGATCCAGGTGCTGGGCGGCCCGCGGTACGCCACCCTGGAGGTCGAGATCTACCGGCAGACCGCCGCGCTGCTCGACCTGCCGACCGCCGCCGTGCTCACGCTGCTCCAGTTCGCGGCCGTCACCGCTCTGCTCGCCGTGCACGCCCGCACCGTGCGGAAGCGGCACTCGGCGCTGAGCATGGTCCCGGCCGCCGAGTCCGCGCGCCGTCCCCGCGGCCGCGCCCAGTGGGCGCTGCTGGGCTCCGTCCTGGCGGTGACGGGCCTGCTGATCCTCGTGCCTCTCGCCGTACTGGCGGCCCGGTCCTTCGACGGACCCGGCGGCTACGGACTGGCCAACTACCGTGCGCTCGGCGAGGTTTCGGGCACCGCCACGTTCACCGTCCCGCCCGTCGACGCCATCGGCAACTCCCTCGCGTACGCGGCCGTGGCCACGCTCATCGCCCTCGCGGTCGGTGTGCCGGCAGCGGCGGCGCTGACGGCACGCACCGGAGGCGGCGGCCGGAGCGGCGGGGCCGTCGACCGGCTGGTGCGGGGCTTCGACTCGATGCTGATGCTGCCGCTGGGCACCTCCGCGGTCACCGTCGGCTTCGGCTTCCTCGTCGCACTGGACGAACCGCCCCTGGATCTGCGCTCGTCGTGGATGATCGTGCCCGTCGCGCAGGCGCTCGTCGGCGTTCCGTTCGTCATCCGGACGATGCTGCCGGTGCTGCGCGCGATCGATGCCCGGCTGCGCGAGGCCGCGGCCGTGCTCGGTGCCTCGCCGCTGCGCGCCTGGCGCGAAGTCGATCTGCCGCTGGTGAGCCGCGCGCTGCTCGTCGCGGCGGGATTCGCCTTCGCCGTCTCGCTCGGCGAGTTCGGCGCGACGGTCTTCATCGCCCGCCCCGACGCCCCGACGCTTCCCGTCGCCGTCGCCCGCTTCCTCGGCCGGGCCGGCGAGCTCAACTACGGGCAGGCGATGGCCATGAGCACCGTTCTGATGGTCGTTTGCGCGGCGACGCTCCTCGTGCTGGAACGCATACGCACCCACCCCTCGGGAGAGTTCTGATGCTGCGGCTCACCGGTGTGACAGCCGGCTTCGGTCCCGGACAGCGCGTCCTGGACGGTGTGGACCTGGAGGTCGCCGACCACGAGACGGTGTGTGTGCTGGGACCCAGTGGGAGCGGCAAGTCGACGCTTCTGCGCGTCATAGCGGGGCTGCACACCCCGGACGCGGGCAGGGTCGAACTCTCCGGCCGGGACCAGCGCGGTGTGCCGCCGCACCGGCGCGGCGTCGGGCTGATGTTCCAGGACCACCAGCTCTTCCCGCAGCGCGACGTCGGTGGAAACGTCGCCTTCGGTCTGCGCATGCGCGGCACCGCGCGGCGCGACGCGCACGAGCGGGTCGCGCAACTCCTCGGTCTCGTCGGTCTTCCCGGCGCGGAACGGCGCACGGTCACCTCCCTCTCCGGCGGTGAACAGCAACGCGTCGCACTCGCCCGCGCCCTCGCGCCGCAGCCGCGTCTGCTGATGCTGGACGAGCCGCTGGGGCAGCTCGACCGGGGGCTGCGGGAGCGCCTCGTCGTCGAACTGCGGTCGCTGTTCCGCGAGTTGCGCACCACCGTCCTCGCCGTCACCCACGACCAGGGGGAGGCGTTCGTACTGGCCGACCGCGTCGTGGTGATGAACGAGGGGCGCATCGCCCAGACGGGCACGCCACTGGAGGTGTGGCAGCGTCCCGCTTCGGAGTTCGTCGCCCGTTTCCTCGGCTTCGACAACGTCGTCGACGCGACGGTGCGTGACGGTACGGCCCGCACCCCCTGGGGCGAACTCCCGGTGGAGGAGGGTACGGGCACCGGCGCGTGCCAGCTCCTCGTACGCCCGGCGGGTGTCCGGCTGACGGCACCACGGAACGGGCTGCGCTGCACCGTCGAGGCCCGCACTTTCCGCGGTGGCGACGCCGCCGATGTCACGCTGCTGCTCCAGCCGGAGACCGGCCCGCGTCTGGAGGTCTCGTGCCCGCTGCGCGAGGCACCGGAGGCCGGGGCCGAGGTCGGCGTCACCTTCGACGGCCGCGACGTGGTGCGGCTCGGCACCTGTGGCGGCAACGGCGACGGCGCCGACGGCGGAGCGCCAACGCCCGCCCCCGGGCCGGAGGTTCGGGGCCGAGCGGACTCGCGCAGCGGCCGGCCGGTCAGCCCCTGAGCCGCGCGAGCGTCTCCGGGACTTCCTCGACGGAGCCGGCCAGCGCGATCCGCGACGCCATCGGCCGCTCACGGGCGAGCGCCTCGAGCAGGGGCCAGCACGGCAGCGTACGCGTCCAGTGCTCCTCGTCGACGAGCACCATCGGGGTCGGAGTGCCGCGCGACTGGTAGTAGTTGGGCGTCGCGTTGTCGAAGATCTCCTGTACGGTCCCCGCCGCGCCCGGAAGGAAGACCACACCGGCGTTCGAGCGTGCCAGCAGCCCGTCCTCGCGCACCGCGTTGACGAAGTACTTCGCGATGTGCTGCGCAAAGGCGTTGGGCGGCTCGTGCCCGTAGAACCACGTCGGGATGCCCACGGAAACGCCGCCGCCCGGCCAGCCGTCCCGGACCGCGAACGCGGCCCGGGCCCACTCACCCACGGACTCCTCGAAGGACGGCGCCGTCGAGAGCATCTCCAGCGCCTTGTCCAGCATTCCGTCCTCGAAAGGCGCCGCGTACGCACCGAGGTTCGCGGCCTCCATGGCGCCCGGGCCACCACCCGTCGCCACGGTGTGGCCCTCCCGGGTCAGCGCCCTGCCCAGGCGCGCCGCCCCGGCGTACGCGGCGCTGCCGCGCGCCAGCTTGTGACCGCCCATGACCCCCACGACGCGGGCTCCGACGAGCTGTTCGTCGAGTGCGTCGGAGATCGCGTCGTCGTGCACGGCGCGCAGCATCGAGGAGAAGACGTCGCCGTCGCTCTTCGTCCGCTGGAACCAGGCGTACGAGCCGGCGTCCGGCGTGTGCTCGTACCCCTCGGCCAGGCCGGAGAACAGCTCGTCCGGGGTGTAGAGCCGCCCGCGGTAGGGGTTGAACGGCAGCTTCGGCACGGGCGGGAACACCAGCCCGCCGTTCTCCTGCACCCGCACGACCGACTCGGCGGTCATCGCACAGCCCAGGAAGACCGCGCCGTCGGTCTCCGCGGACGCCAGCGCCCCGGCACGCCCGCGCAGGTCCAGGGACTGCAGGCGCCATCCGCTGAGCGATCCGGTCGCGTCGACGACGTCGTCGAACTCCTCGAGGCTCTCTATCTCGTGGTCCAGCATCCCGTCAGCGTATGCGCCCGCAGCACGAGGGCGGCCCCGCTTGCCGGAAGGGGGCCGCCCTTTCAGGGCGCGGGCGGATATCCGCCTGCGTCAGGACGTCAGCGGCAGCGCGGCGAGTTGGCCCACCGCCCAGGTGAGGGCGCCGAACACCACGCACACGACGACCGCACGGACCGCCGCCGCTCCCCGCAGCAGCCGGCGCGGAGCACCGAGCCTTGCCAGGGCCTCGTTCGCGGGCCTGCGGGCGGCTCGCGACTCGGCCGCGGCCGTCAGCGCGCTCGCCGTCACGCAGAGCACCACCAGCGCTGCGCCCAGCAGGGTCAGCGGCCCGAACATGCGGGCACCGTCCTGCGGTGACGCGCCGTACAGTTCGCTCGCCGCCAGCCCGCCGGCCGCCACCGCGCACAGCACACCCAGCGGCCGGCCGATGCGCGCCGCCTCCTGCTGGAGCACCCGCCCCGCCAGCAGCCGTACGGCGCCCGGTCTGCCGACCGCCAGGAGCCGCCCGCACAGCTGGGTGAGTCCCGGGCCGGCCAGCACGAGACCGAGGACGGTGAGCAGCCAGCCGCCCAGAACACCGGGGGCGCTGTTCGACAGGACCGCCGAGAGGGACAGCGGCTTCGGCGACCGGCTCGCGTACGTCTCCGTCGCGAGACCCGCGGCGATGAACGCGGCACCCCAGGGCAGGGTGACGGACGCGGGCAGCGCGCCCGGCAGCACCCGGAAGGACTGCGCCTCCCGGTCGCCCGCCGGGTGGGCGCGGGGTGCTTCCGCCGTGTCGCCGTGCGCGCCGGACTCCGCGGTACGTGCGTGGGTGCCGCCGCCGGTACCGGCCGCGGCGCCCGCCATGGCCGGGAGGGCCCCGGGCCGGGTGGCGAGCGCGGCGGCGCCGGCGGCCACCAGAGGCGGAACGCACAGCAGCACCAGCGTGGCGGCGACCGGCAACGGGTGGTCGGCGGCGAGGAGTTTCACGGCCGCGCCGTCGAAGGGCACCGACGCCAGCTGGCCGCGCAGATGCAGATAGATCACGAGCGCGACTGCGCTGCCCAGCAGCGACGACATCGCCGTCGAGGCGGCCGCGAGAAGAGGGATGCGGGCCGGGCCCACGCCCGCCGCGTCCAGGGCCGAGGGCGAGCGCGAACCGGGGTCCGTGCGGGCGACCGCCGCGGCGAACTGCACGGCCGCCGCGAGCGGCGCGAGGCACCACACCAGCTGGACGAGAGAGGTACCGGGCTGCTGCGGGTGGGCGAGGGCATGACTGAGCGCCGCCAGCAGCAGAAAGCCCACGACTGCCGTGGCGCATGCCACCAGGAGGCGGCGCAGCAGCGTGAGGGGGTGACCACCGCGGGCTAGACGGAGAGCGAGCACGCGGCACCCTTGGAGTCTTCGCCGTCCGAGTCGCCTTCGCCCGTGGCCATGCCCTTGCCACCGGCTCCGTCGTTCTCGTCGTCCCCGCCGCTGTTCGTGCCGCCGGGGCCCGTGGAGATCAGGTCGCCGCCCAGGCGTCCGTCGACGAGCGTGAGGTTGCGGTCCGCGAGTGTCGGTCCCGCCGCGTCCGCGGCCTCCGGGTCTCCCGGTGTCACCTTCGGCAGCATCACCGCCGGGTCGTGTGTGGTGAGCACCACCGTGATGTCGTGCGTGCGCGCGGCGGTCGTCAACGTGCGCAGTACTTGGGCCCGTTCCGTCTGGTGCAGGGGAGCTGTCGGTTCGTCGGCGAAGACGATCGCGGGCGCGGGGGCGAGGGCGCGGGCGATCGCCACGCGCTGGCGCTGCGACTGCCGCAGCGCCGAGGGACGCTTGCGCGCGCAGTCACCGACGTCGAGCCTCTCCAGCCATTCGACGGCCGCCTTGCGGGCGGCGCGGGAACCGGCTCCGCACAGCATGAGCGGGAGCGCCGCGTTCTCCCACGCCGTGAGTTCCGGGATGAGCTGCGGCTCGCTGCCGACCCAGCCGAAGCGGTCGCGGCGGAGCCGTTCGCGCGATGTGCGCGAGAGCGTGTGCACCGGCACGCTGTTGAACCAGATCTCCCCGTCGTGCGGGGTGAGTTGACCGGACAGGCAGCTCAGCAGGGTGGTCTTGCCGCTGCCGCGAGGTCCGGTGACGCAGACGATCTCGCCGGCGCGGACGCCGATCGAGACGCCTTGCAGGGCGGGTGAACCGCCGTACGAGTAATGCAGTCCGCGTGCCCAGAGCACGTCGTTGTCCGGGGGTGCTGCCACTGAGGGCACCTCCACTCACCTCTGCTCTGCTGGTCCCTGCCGGGCCCCGTCCCACGAAGGGGTGAAGCGGGCCCGGGGCCATCGGTCACAGGAACCGTAAGGACAGCCAACCGTCCATCCGGCGTCATCCGCCGGGGCGCGGCGCAGATTCCACCGAACGGGCCCCGCAGATGGCCCCGCTCATGCAGCGGTACGGGAGGGTGCGCGGGCTGCGGGCTGCGAAAGGCGGTCAGTGTGCGTCGAGGTGCGTGGGCGCGAACATCCGCAGTTCGGCGGGGAGGAGGACCACCGACGGTCCGGGAGCGGCGAGTGCGGCCGACAGGTCCTCGCGCAGCCGCTCCGGGGAGCTGCGCACCGCCGGAACGCCGAACGACTCGGCGAGCGCCACGAAGTCGGGGCGGGCGAGTTCGGTGCCTGTCGCCTCGCCGAAGGCCTCCGTCATGTAGCTGCGGAGGATTCCGTAGCCGCCGTCGTCGACGATGAGCCATGTGACGGGGAGGCCGTACTGGCGGGCGGTGGCGAGTTCGGCGATGGAGTACATCGCTCCGCCGTCACCCGAGACGGCGAGGACAGGGGTGCGGCGCTCCGGGTCGGCCGCGGCGGCTCCGAGCGCGGCGGGGAAGCCGTAACCGAGGCCGCCGGCACCCTGCGCGGAGTGCATGGCACCTTCGCGGGGGTCGAACGCGGACCATGCCCAGTAGGCGAGGATCGTCATGTCCCAGAAGCTGGGGGAGGTGTCGGGGAGGGCTTCGCGGACCGCGCCGAGCACTTGCTGTTCGAGGTCGAGGCCCTGGGCGGCGATCCTGTCCCGTACGCGGTCCAGCAGCGCGGCGACCTCACGTTCCGCATGGCCCGCGGGCCGGGATGCGACGGCCCCGGCGAGCGCTTCCAGAGCCGCCCGGGCGTCGGCGTGGATGCCGAGCGCGGGGTGGTTGGCCTCCAGCTTGCCGACGTCCGCCTCGATGTGGATGACGCGGCCGCGAGGCGCGAACGTGTGGTAGTTCGAGGAGAGTTCGCCGAGTCCGGACCCGACGACGAGCAGGACGTCGGCTGCGGCAAGGAAGTCGGTGGTGTGCCGGTCCTCGAGCCAGGAGCCGAGAGAGAGCCGGTGCTCACAGGGGAAGGCGCCCTTCCCGCCGAAGGTCGTGGCGACGGGGGCGTCCAGCCGTTCGGCGAGGCTGAGCAGTTGCGCCTGGGCGCCCGACCGTACGACACCGCCGCCGGCGAGGACCGCCGGCCGTTCCGCCGCGTCGAGCAACGCGGCCGCCCGGGCGGTCAGTTCGGGACGGGCGGGCAGGGGCCGCGGGTGTGCCGGGCCGCCGGGGGCGGCGAGCGACTCCGGGGGCGGCACGTCCGTGGGCGCGACGAGGACGTCCTGCGGTATCTCGACCCAGGTGGGACCGCAGGGCGCCTCGGCCGCCTCGGCCCACGCCGAGGCGAGCACCGTGGGAATCTGCGAGGCGGCCCGCACCGTGTGGACGGACTTCACGACGTCGCGGAACGACGCCTTCTGGTCGCGGAGTTCGTGCAGGTACCCCTTGCGGCCGCCGCCGAGGCCGGCCGTGGGCACCTGGCTGCTGATGCCCAGCACGGGGGCGGACGCGGCTGCGGACTCCTGGAGCGCGGCCAGAGACATCAGAGCGCCGGGGCCGGTGGAGATCAGCAGCGGCGTGACCGTGCCGGTGATGCGCGCGTACGCGTCGGCGGCGAAGCCCGCGTTGTTCTCCACCCGCAGCCCGACGTACGACAGTCCGGAGCGGCGTACGGCGTCGAAGGCGCCCAGCGCGTGCTGGCCCGGCAGTCCGAAGACGGTGTGTGCACCGAGGGCGGTGAGGGATTCGGTGACGAGGTCGCTGCCTGTGCGGACTGCCGGTGCGGATGCCATGCGGGGGGTTGCGCCTTCCGTGGTGCGGGTGCGGTCGGGTGCCCGGGGGCGAGGGGCCGGCGCGGGCAGGGACGTGTCTGCCGGGCCCGGCCCCGGCACGTCCGTCACGGACGGCCGTGCCGGGGCGTCGCAGGGTGGCTGTGCCGCGTCAGACTCCGGCGGGCGCGTCGGCCGCGGGCTTCTCGCCGTTGTGCGAGGACTCGCCCGCGAGGCGTGCCCGCCACTCGGCCAGTACCGCCGGGTCGGTGGGCTTGCCGGCCAGGCTCACGACGACGTGGGCGATCAGCGAGGCCAGAAGCCCGTAGTAGATGGCCTCGTTGGCGAGCACTCCCTTCCAGAGCATCATCGCGACGACGGTCACGCCGCCCACCGCCACGGCCGCCAGCGCACCGTTGGCCGTGCCGCGCTTCCAGACCAGGCCGCCCAGGATCGGCACCAGCAGTCCGCCGACCAGCAGGTTGTACGCCACGGTCAGGGCCTCGACGACGTCGTTGAGCGCGATGGATATCACCACGACCGCCGCGCCCATGATCAGGATGAAGACACGGTTGCCGCGGATCTCGTCGTGGGGCGCCGCGTTCGCCTCGTCCTCGGCGGGGCTGCCCGAGGCGGTGCGGCGCAGCCGCTTCCAGATGTCGTTGTTTGCGACGGTGGCGCAGGCGATGAGCGCGCCGGACGAGGTCGACATGACCGCCGAGAGCGCCGCCGCCAGCACCAGGCCCTTCACCCCGATGGGAAGCGCCTCGCCGACGATGGTGGCGAAGGCGGTGTCGGGACTGTCGAGCTTCGGGTAGAGCGCCTTGGTGGCGGTGCCGATCACGGCACCCGCGATCGCGTAGACGAGGCAGTAGACACCCGCGACGGAACCGCCGCTGCGGGCCACTGTGTCGCTGCGCGCGGTGAAGACGCGCTGCCAGATGTCCTGACCGATCAGCATGCCGAACGAGTAGATGAGCACGTACGTGAACACCGTCTGGACGCCGATGTTCATGGGGGAGAAGTAGTCGTCGGGCAGCTGCTCCCGCATGCCGTCGATGCCGCCCGCCTTCCAGACCGCGATGGGCAGGAGCAGGAGCAGCACACCCACCGACTTGACGACGAACTGCGCCATGTCCGTCAGCGTGATCGACCACATGCCGCCGAGCGTCGAGTACGCAATGACGATGCCGCCGCCCAGCATGATCGCCAGTGTGCGGTCCAGGCCGAAGATGACGTCGAAGATGGTCGCGTAGGCGATCGTCGAGGTGACGGCGAGCATCAGCGTGTACGCCCACATCACCAGCCCGGAGATGACGGAGGACGAGCCGCCGTAGCGCAGGTCGAGCATCTGGCTGACCGTGTAGACCTTCAGCCGCGAGATGCGCGCCGAGAAGAAGATGCTCAGGGCCAGCAGCCCGAAGCCGATCGTGAACACCAGCCAGGCGCCGGAGAGTCCGTACTGGTATCCCAGGCCGACCCCGCCGATGGTCGAGGCGCCGCCGAGCACGATCGCGGCCATCGTGCCGGAGTACATGGCCGGGCCGAGCCGGCGGCCGGCGACGAGGAAGTCGCTCTTGGACTTGGCGCGGCGCATGCCCCACCAGCCGACCGCGAGCATGCCCACGAGATAGATGATGATCACTGCGTAGTCGACAGCCATGGAGCGCTCCTGGGGCCGGGCGGGGAGGGGAAGTCGAGGGAGGTGGAGAGAGCGGGGACGGGGAGAAGGCGAAGGTGAGAGGGAGAAGCGGGGAGGGAGAAGCGGGGAGGCGAGCCCGGTGGGGGACGGGATCGTGCGAAACGTTCGACCGGAGCCTAGGTGTCGTCAAGGGAGCCAGGAAGTGTACGTTTCCTCCATCAAGGCGGCTTCGGCTGTATGAATCGTCCATGGCCGCGCGGGGTTCTTGACCGCCCCGGCGGCCTCATGACCGCCGACGGGAGGTGCCGGCCGTGCAGGAACTGGTCCCGCCCACCGTGCCCGTCCCGCTGTCCGTACTCACGGACGACGCCGAGCTCGGACTGCGGCAGATCGCGGGCCCCGACGGTGCGCGCGAGACGCCCGTGTACTCGGTGCACACCAGCGAGATGGCGGACCCGCTGCCGTATCTGCTCGGCGGTGAGCTGCTGCTCAGCGCGGGCGTCCACTGCCCGCCCGGCCCGGAGCAGGGCGCGCACTGGGAGCGCTATGTGGAGCGGTCCGTCGAGGCCGGTGCGGCCGCGCTCGGATTCGGCATCGCTCCCGTGCACGACGAGGTGCCCGCACAACTCGCGGACGCGTGCGACCGGTACGGCCTCCCGCTGGTCGAGGTGCCGCGGGACACCCCCTTCACCGCGGTCGCGCGGTCCGTCTGGCAGGCGATCACTCAGCGCCGGCACCAGGCGCTGCGGAGGCTGAGCGAATCGCAGCAGACGCTGGCCGCCGCGGCGGCCGGGCCGCATCCCGTACCTGCGGTGCTCGGGCAGCTGGCCCAGCGCCTCGACGGCTGGGCCGTGCTGCTGTCTCCGGACGGAGCCGAGCTCGCATCCGCGGGCACGGCTCCCCCGGAGGAGGCGCGTGCCGAACTCGCCTCGCTCACCGGCCTGTTGCGCTCGGGGCCGTCGTCGGCCGCGGGCACGGCCGGTGAACTCCACCTCAGCGTTTACGGGTTGAGCGGCGGGGGACGGCGCCGGCCCCTCGCGCTCGGCCTGTGCGCACCTCACAGGGACGGCATCGACGGAGCCATCGCGGCAGTTGCCGTGGTCCTGCTCACGCTGCTCACGGAGCGGCGCGCGGCGGCGGCCGGCGAACGGCGCTCCGCCGCGCTCGTACGGCTGATGCTGGGCGCCTCGGCCGAGGAGGCGGCGCCGCTGCTCGGTGGCGGCGCCCAGCGATGGGCCGTGGTGCACGGGCGCCGCCGTCGCGGGCGCGGTGCCGCCCGCGTGGACGGTCGTGCCGTGGCTGCTGGTGAGGAGGACCCGTTTGCGGCGGCGGCGCTGGCGGCCGGGCTGGGCACCACTCTCATCGACCTCGACGCCGGGGAGCTGCGCGCCCTCGTACCGGTGGGTGCCGGAGCGGACGGAGAACGGGGTGTCCACGGGCATGTTCCGGTGGGCCCCCAGCAGGGCTGGACGCTCGGCGTGAGCCGCCCGGTGCCGGCCGGCGGGCTCGACCGCGGGGACAGGGAAGCCCGGCGTGCGCTGCGGCGTGCGCTCGCGGAAAGGCGCCCTTTGGTACGTGAGGCGCCGGCCGGTGAGGGCGAAGTCGCGGACGTGGCCTCGCTGGTGGCGCCGGAGGAGGGCAGGGCGCTGGCGAAGGCGCGGCTCGCACCGCTGGACGGCCGTCCCGAGCTCGTGGAGACGCTTCGCATGTGGCTGTCGCTGAACGGCAGTTGGGACCGTACGGCGGTGGCGCTGGAGGTCCACCGCAACACGGTGCGGCAGCGCATCGCCCGCGTCGGTGTCCTGCTCGGGCAGGACCTGGCCGAGCAGGACGTACGCATGGAGCTGTGGTTCGCGCTCAAGTGGTGCTGATCCGGCGGGTGTTGTGGGGGCGGGCCGGCCGGCGCGCCGCCGGGAGTTCGCCGGGACGGCTCTGTCAGAGCTTCGTCCACGCCTCCGTCAGCACGGAGCGGAGGATCGTTTCGGCCTCGTCGAAGATGCTCTGGCCGGCGATGAGCGGCGGTGCGAGCTGGATGACCGGGTCTCCGCGGTCGTCGGCGCGGCAGTACAGCCCGGCGTCGAAGAGGGCCTTGGAGAGGAAGCCGTAGAGGATCCGCTCGGACTCCTCCTCGGTGAGGGTCTCCTTGGTGGCCTTGTCCTTGACGAGTTCGATGCCGCAGAAGTAGCCGTTGCCGCGCACGTCGCCGACGATCGGCAGATCGAGCAGCTTGCGCAGAGTGGCGAGGAAGGCCTCCTCGTTGTCCAGGACGTGCTGGTTGAGCCCTTCGCGCTCGAAGATGTCGAGGTTGGCCAGCGCCACCGCCGCGGAGACCGGGTGGCCGCCGAAGGTGTAGCCGTGCAGGAAGGTGTTGTCAGCCTTCCAGAACGGTTCGGCCACGCGGTCGGAGACGATCGCGGCACCGATCGGCGAGTACCCGGAGGTCATGCCCTTCGCGCAGGTGATGATGTCCGGCACGTAGCCGAACTTGTCGCAGCCGAAGAGGGTGCCCAGGCGTCCGAAGGCGCAGATGACCTCGTCGGAGACGAGCAGTACGTCGTACTGGTCGCAGATCTCGCGGACGCGCCGGAAGTAGCCGGGAGGCGGCGGGAAGCAGCCGCCGGCGTTCTGGACGGGCTCGAGGAAGACGGCCGCCACCGTTTCCGGGCCCTCGAAGAGGATCTGCTGCTCGATCTGGTCGGCGGCCCAGCGGCCGAACGCCTCGGGGTCGTCGCCGTGTGCGGGCGCCCGGTAGATGTTCGTGTTCGGGACCTTGTGCGCACCCGGCACCAGCGGCTCGTACGGGGCCTTGAGACCGGGGAGGCCGGTTATCGACAGGGCGCCGTGAGGTGTCCCGTGGTAGGCGACGTTGCGGGAGATGACCTTGTACTTGCCGGGGTTGCCGGTGAGCTTGTGGAACTGCTTGGCCAGCTTCCACGCGGTCTCGACGGCCTCGCCGCCTCCCGTGGTGAAGAAGACCTTGTTCAGGTCGCCGGGCGCGTGGTGGGCGAGCCGCTCGGCGAGTTCGACCGCCTTGGGGTGGGCGTAGGACCAGATGGGGAAGAATCCGAGCTCCTGCGCCTGCTTGGCGGCGGCTTCGGCCAGTTCCGCGCGGCCGTGCCCCGCCTGTACGACGAAGAGTCCGGCGAGGCCGTCGAGGTAGCGCTTGCCGTCGGTGTCGTATACGTGGGTGCCCTCGCCGCGGACGATCGTCGGGACGGGCGTCTTCTCGTACGTCGACATGCGTGTGAAGTGCATCCACAGGTGGTCGTGGGCGGTCTTGGAGAGATCCTTGCTCACGGTTATCGGGTTCCCCACGTGTAGGTCTGCTTTCGCAGCTTGAGATAGACGAAACTCTCGGTGGAGCGCACGCCGGGAAGCGAGCGGATCCGCTTGGTGATCATTTCGAGAAGGTGTTCGTCGTCCTGGCAGACGATCTCGACGAGGAGGTCGAACGAACCGGCGGTGATGACCACGTAGTCGACCTCGTCGATCTCCGCGAGAGCGTCCGCGACGGCCTCGAGGTCACCCTCGACGTTGATGCCGACCATCGCCTGCCGCAGGAAGCCGACGGTCAGGGGGTCGGTGACGGCGACGATCTGCATGACACCCTGGTCCTGGAGCTTCTGGACCCGTTGGCGTACGGCGGCTTCCGACAGTCCGACGGCCTTGCCGATGGCGGCGTACGGCCGGCGGCCGTCCTCCTGCAGCTGTTCGATGATCGCCAGCGATACATCGTCAAGCGAACGGATGCCGTTTGTCTTCTTCGCGTCTCGGGCCACGCACGACACTGTGCATGAGACCTCCTCCGAATAGCAACCCATAAGCAATGTAATTCGAAGCAATACGCGCCTGCAAGAACAGAATCCGTCGTTGCTGGTGTGGTGGTGTATCGAAAGCGTTGCGCTGCTGGTTAGGGTGGCGGTCTCACCCAATGGACAACGGAGCAGGAGGGGTGCGAAGTGACCACCGAGCTGCGTCGGCTGCGCAACTACATCGACGGGGAGTTCCGGGACGCCGCTGACGGCCGGACCACGGACGTGGTCGATCCGGCCACGGGCGAGGTGTACGCCACCGCCCCGCTTTCCGCCGCCGCCGATGTCGACGCCGCGATGGCCGCAGCCGAGAAGGCCTTCCCGGCCTGGCGCGATGCCACTCCGGCCGCGAGGCAGAAGGCGATCCTGAAGATCGCGGACGCCCTCGAGGCCCGCGCGGACGAGTTCCTCGCCGTCGAGTGCCAGAACTGCGGCAAGCCGCTGGAGCTGACCCGGCAGGAAGAACTGCCCATGATGCTCGACCAGATCCGGTTCTTCGCGGGTGCCGCCCGGATGCTGGAGGGCAAGTCCGCGGGCGAGTACATGGAGGGGCTCACCTCCTACGTGCGCCGTGAGCCCGTCGGCGTCTGCGCGCAGGTCGCTCCCTGGAACTACCCGGCGATGATGGCCGTCTGGAAGTTCGCCCCGGCTCTCGCCGCGGGCAACACGGTCGTGCTCAAGCCGTCCGACACCACGCCCGCCTCGGCGGTCTTCATGGCCGAGGTGATGGGCGAGATCCTGCCCAAGGGCGTCTTCAACGTCGTGTGCGGCGACCGCGACACAGGACGCCTGATGGTCGAGCACAACACGCCCGCGATGGCCTCGATCACCGGCTCCGTGCGCGCGGGCATGGAGGTCGCCGGAAGTGCGGCCAAGGACGTCAAGCGCGTGCACCTGGAGCTGGGCGGCAAGGCGCCCTGTGTCGTCTTCGACGACGCCGACGTCCAGGCCGCGGTCGAGGGCATCCGCGACGGCGGCTTCTTCAACGCCGGGCAGGACTGCACCGCCGCCACGCGCGTGCTCGTACAGGAAGGCGTGTACGAGCAGTTCGTCACCGCGCTGACCAAGGCCGCCGGCGAGGTGAAGACCGGCGACCTCAGCGACCCGGACTGCTTCTACGGCCCGCTCAACAACCCCACCCACCTGGAGAAGGTGAGCGGCTTCATCGACCGGCTCCCCGCGCACGCCAAGGTCGAGTCGGGCGGTGAACGGGTCGGGGACAAGGGCTGGTTCTTCGCCCCGACGGTCGTCTCCGGGCTGCGCCAGGACGACGAGATCATCCAGAACGAGGTCTTCGGACCGGTGATCACGATTCAGAAGTTCACCGACGAGGACCAGGCCGTGGAATGGGCCAACGACGTCGAATACGCGCTGGCTTCGTCGGTGTGGACGAAGGACCACGGCCGTGCCATGCGCCTGTCCCGTGCGCTGGACTTCGGATGTGTGTGGATCAACACCCACATCCCGCTCGTCGCGGAGATGCCGCACGGCGGCTTCAAGAAGTCCGGCTACGGCAAGGACCTCTCGGCCTACGGCCTGGAGGACTACACCCGCGTCAAGCACGTCATGACGGCGCTGTGACCCGCTGAGTGACGGCCCGGCGAGCACGGGCCACCCGCTTCTCGGGGCCCCGGAGTGGTACGCGGCCACGCCGGGGCCCTGCCCGGTCGGGCCCTTCTCGTGACACGGGCCGCTTGACGGCGGGCACGCGCCGGGTGGTTGGCTACCACCGGACACCTGAACACACTCAGAAACGGGGATCGCGTGCTCATATTCGGCACCTCGACCAAGATGCATCAGCTGGCCATGCTGAATCTGCTGTGCGGCTTCTGCGGCAATCCGGCGGCCCATTCGCTGCGCAAGCGCGTCATGAAGTTCTCGCTCTTCTTCATTCCGCTGTTCCCGATAGCGCCGGCGAAGCACTATCTGCAGTGCACCTTCTGCGGCGGTGCGAGCGAGACGACGAAGGAGAACGCGGAGCAGCTGCTGGCACACGGCGGAGGTGCTCCCCAGCCCGGCGGCACCGGGGGCCCGCAGCCCGGGTACGGCGCTCCGCAGCCGGGGCAGGCCCACATCCCGCCGCAGGGGAACCCGTTCGCCGGTCAGAACCCGCAGGGCGGGCAGCCGCCGCAGAACCCGTACCAGTCCTGACGCCGGTCGTTGCGCGAACGCGCCGACGCCGCGCCGGAGGGGCAGGAAGCCACGGGCCGCCTGCGCCTCCGGCGTTGCGCGTGGTGCAGGTGTGCGGCGTCAGTGCCGCCGGCCCCAGTCGGTGAGGTACTCGTCGATCTCGCCGTTCAGCCGGGCCTTGCCGGGCCCGTCCATGAAGGAGGCCCGCACCGCGTTCTTCGCCAGGTCCGCGATGCCCGCCGCGTCGAGGCTCAGCAGCCGGGCCGCGATGGCGTACTCGGTGTTGAGGTCCGTGCTGAACATCGGCGGATCGTCGCTGTTGACCGTCACGAGGACGCCGGCGTCGACCATCTCCCGTACCGGGTGGTCGTCCAGGTCCTCGACCGCGCGGGTGGCGACGTTGGAGGTCGGGCAGACCTCCAGCGGGATGCCGTGCTCGGCGAGGTGATCCAGGAGCCGCGGGTCCCGCACGGAGCTCGTGCCGTGCCCGATGCGCTCGGCCTTCAGCGAGGTGAGGGCGTCCCAGATCGTCTCCGGTCCCGTCGTCTCGCCCGCGTGCGGCACGCTGTGCAGCCCGGCGGCGGTCGCCCGGTCGAAGTGCGGCTTGAACTGCGGGCGGGGGACGCCGATTTCGGGACCGCCGAGCCCGAAGGAGATCAGGCCGTCGGGGCCCATCTCCGTGGCGATGCGGGTGGTCTCCTCGGCCGCGGGCAGGCCGGCCTCACCGGGGATGTCGAAGGTCCAGCGCATGACGACGCCCAGTTCCTTCTCCGCCGCGACGCGGGCGTCCTCGATGGCCTCCAGGAAGGCCTCCGCGGGTATGCCGCGGCTGGTGGAGCTGAACGGGGTGACGGTCAACTCGGCGTAGCGCACCTGCTGGCGAGCCATGTCGCGGGCGATCTCGAAAGTGAGCAGCCGGACGTCCTCGGCGTCCCGCAGCAGGTCGACGACCGAAAGATAGACCTCGATGAAGTGCGCGAAGTCCGTGAAGGTGAAGAAGTCCCTCAACGCCTCCGGGTCGTGCGGGACGCTCGAGTCGGGATGCCGGGCGGCCAGTTCGGCGACGATGCGGGGTGAGGCCGAACCGACGTGGTGCACATGCAGCTCGGCCTTGGGCAGCCCGGCGATGAATGCGTTGAGGTCGGACAAGTGAGGCCTCCAGTGGGGAAAAGCGAACCGGATCATCGTATGCGGGGAGTTCCGGCGGACGAATAGCATGGCTGCCGGACGGAGAACCCCGGGAGGGGACATGGAAGACGACACCGGGCAGCCGGGTCGGCCCGGCGAGGAACCGCACAATCCGTGGGCGCCTCCTCGGGACGGGGTCGCACCGGGCAGGGGGAGCATGGACCAGAACGAAGAGGACCGGAAGCGCCGTTCGGTGGCCGAGCAGCCGACGATCACGTCGGGCCCCGGCGCCGCGCCGCCCCCGGTCCCTCCGGCACCGGGCGGGCCGGCGGGGGGCGCGGGCGGGGGCGCGGGCGCCGGTTACGGGGCTTCGCCGTACGGTGCGCCGGCGCCGTACGGTTCCCCGGCACCGTACGGGCAGCAGGCCCACCAGCAGTACGGCAAGGGCGGTGCCGCGTACGGGTATCCGGCGCCGGGTCCGCAGCCGTACGGATATGGAGCGGCGCACGTCCCCGGCGGCTACGGCTGGCACGGCCCTCCGCCGTCCAACGGGAAGTCGGTCGCGGCGATGGTGACCGGCATCATCGGGCTCGTCGCGGTCTCCACCTGCTGGGGGAGCTTCGTCGGGATCTTCATCAGCCCCGTCGCGCTCGGGCTCGGCCTCTCCGCGAAGCGGGCCGTCGACAGGGGGGAGCTGGGCGGCCGGGGTCAGGCGGTCGCGGGCTTCGTGATGGGGATCGTCGGGACCGTCCTGGCCGTGATCTGCGTGGCGTTCCTCCTTGTGATGCTGATCTTCTACAACGAGGGGCCGGACGACTCCGGTCCCGGCACCGGCGGGGACGGTTCCTCGCTCGACGCGCGCGGGGGCGGCACGGCGGCGCGGGTGCTGCCGGGGGCCGCGGATGGTGGGGCCTGAGGGCGGCAGGGCTGCGGATCGTGAGGCTCGAAGCACGTAGAGGATGCAGATTCCGTAGCGCAATCAAAAGGTAACGACGGAATCCCTTGTTGAATCGGAAGGGTCCTGTCAGGATCGGCGTCCAACAGCAGCTGACGCCCCGCCCTGGCAGGAGAGCCCGATGGTCCAGCGCTTCGACGTGTCCTCACGGTTCGCAGCGGGCGCGCAGTTCACCGGAGGCCGGTACGGGTCCGGAACCTCGGGGCGGACACACACCGTCCTCGACCCGGCCACGGGCGAAAGCGTCCTCACCTACGAACTCGCGGGTCCGGACGACGTCGACGCCGCCGTCAAGGCGGCGGGGCGCGCACTGCCGGAGTGGGCGGGCGCGACACCGGGCGAGCGCTCCGACGCGATGCACCGCTGGGCCGCCGTACTGCGGGAGCGCACAGGGGAGTTCGTGTACGCGGAGTCGCTCCAGTGCGGCAAGCCGCTGAAGCTCTCCGAGGAGTTCGACGTGCCGGGCTCCTTCGACAACGTCGCCTTTTTCGCGGGCGCCGCCCGGCAGTTGCCGGGGGTCGCGGCCGCCGAGTACAGCGGCGACCACACCTCGTACGTACGCCGCGAGCCGCTCGGCGTCATCGGTTCCGTCGCGCCCTGGAACTACCCGCTGCAGATGGCCGCCTGGAAGATCCTCCCGGCCGTCGCCGCAGGTAACGCGATCGTCCTCAAGCCGTCCGAACTGACGCCGCTGACCTCGCTGATGTTCGCCGAGGCCGCCTGTGAGGCGGGCATCCCGGACGGAGTGGTCAACATCGTCTCCGGCGTCGGTCCCGACGCGGGGGAGACGCTGGTGGGGCATCCGTCCGTAGCCATGGTCTCCTTCACCGGGTCGACCGCCGTCGGCAGGCGCGTGGCCGAGATCGCGACCGGCAGCGTCAAGCGGCTCCATTTGGAGCTGGGAGGCAAGGCGCCGTTCGTCGTCTTCGACGACGCCGACCTGGCGGCCGCTGTGCACGGGGCGGTGGCCGGCGCCCTGATCAACTCCGGTCAGGACTGCACCGCCGCGACCCGCGCCTACGTACAGCGGCCGCTCTACGAGGAGTTCGTCGCGGGGGTCGCCGACCTGATGCGTGAGGTGCGGGTGGGGGACCCCTTCGATCCCGGTACCGACCTGGGGCCACTCGTCTCCTCCGCGCACCGCGACCGCGTCGCCGGGTTCGTGGAGCGGGCCCGTGCCTACGCCACCGTCGTCACGGGAGGCGAGGCGCCGGGAGGCGAGCGGGCGAAGGGCGCCTACTACCTGCCGACCCTGATCACGGACGCGCCGCAGGACAGCGAGATCGTCCAGCAGGAGGTCTTCGGGCCCGTGCTGACGGTCCTGCCCTTCGACGCCGACGACCAGGGCATCGCCCTTGCCAACGACACCCCGTACGGGCTGGCCGCCTCGGCCTGGAGCCGCGACGTCTTCCGTACGGGCAGCGCGGCACGCCAGATCCGGGCGGGCTGCGTCTGGATCAACGACCACATCCCGATCATCAGCGAGATGCCGCACGGCGGCTACAAGGCCTCCGGCTACGGCAAGGACATGTCCGCCTACTCCTTCGAGGAGTACACGCAGCTCAAGCACGTCATGCAGGACACCACCGCACAGCCCCGCAAGGACTGGCACCGCACGGTCTTCGGCGACCGCTGAGACCACCGGGCCCCCCGGCCTCGCACCCACCCGAACTCCCTTCCCCGCCCCATCGAACCGGAAGGCAGCCCCGATGGACCTGGACCCACAGCTGTACGAAGGCCTGCCCGACCCCGTGCGCAAGGCCTGGGAACGGAGCCTGACCAGCGGACGCGCGGCCATGAGCCGCCGCCGGCTGCTGCGCCTCGGCTCCCTGGCCGTGGGCGGCGCGGCGCTCGCCGCGTGCGGCATCCCGCCCGCGGAGGGCAGCCGCGGCGGCAACGACCCCGAGGACAACCCCGACTACTCGAAGAAGGAGCGGGTCCTCAACTTCGCCAACTGGCCGCTCTACATAGACGTCGACGACAAGGACAAGAAGAAGCGCCCCACGCTGGACCGCTTCGAGCGGCAGCACGGCATCAAGGTCAAGTACGTCGAGGACATCAACGACAACAACGAGTTCTACGGCAAGATCAAGCCTCAGCTCGCTGCCGGCCAGGACACAGGCCGCGACCTGGTCTGCCTCACTGACTGGATGGCCGGGCGCCTGATCCGCCAGGGCTGGGCGCAGCGTCTGGACCCCGCTCGTATGCCCAACGCGGTGGCCAACCTGGAGGACCGCTTCCGTACGGCCGCGCAGGACCCGGGACGGCAGTACAGCTACCCGTGGGCGGGCATCGCCTGCGTCGTCGCGTACAACAAGAAGGCCACGGGTGGGAAGGAGGTCACCAGCGTCAGCCAGCTGCTGGAGGACGAGTCGCTCAAGGGCAAGGTGTCCATGCTCACCGAGATGACGGACACCGTCGGGATGACGATGCTGGACCTCGGCATCGATCCGGAGAAGTTCGACGGCGACGACTTCGACAGGGCCGTCGCCCGGATACAGAAGGCCGTGGACCGTAAGCAGTTGCGACGCTTCAGCGGCAACGACTACATCGACGAGCTGAATTCGGGCGACATCGCCGCATGTCTGGCCTGGGCGGGCGACATCGTGCAGCTGAAGCTCGACAACCCGGACATCGAGTTCGCCATCCCGGAGAGCGGCTACCGCTTCGCTACGGACGACCTGCTCGTACCCGTCAAGGCACGGCACCGGGCGAACGCCGAGGAGTTGATCAACTACTACTACGACCCCAAGGTGGCCGCAGAACTGACTGCCTGGGTCAATTACATCTGCCCGGTCTCCGGAGCCAAGGCCGAGATGGAGAAGATCGACAAGGACCTCGCAGAGGATCCGCTGATCTTCCCCGATGCCAAGACCGCGGGGCGCGGAAAGGCCTTCCGGCCGATGTCCGACAAGGAACAGGCCCGCTACGAGAACAAGTTCGCCAAACTCATCGGCGCCTAGGGGGCATCGGCCATGACGATCACGCTCACCGGAATCAGCAAGGTCTTCGGCGACTTCACCGCCGTGCACCCGCTGGACCTCACCATCCCCGAGGGTTCCTTCTTCGCCCTCCTCGGCGCATCCGGCTGCGGCAAGACCACCACCCTGCGCATGATCGCCGGACTCGAGGAGCCGACCGGCGGCGGCGTCCTCCTCGGCGACGAGGACATCACCGCGCTGCCGCCGCACAAGCGGCCCGTGAACACCGTCTTCCAGAACTACGCCCTCTTCCCGCACCTCGACGTGTCGGAGAACGTCGCCTTCGGGCTGCGCCGCCGGGGGATCACCTCCGTGCGCAAGCAGGTCGAGGAGATGCTGGAACTCGTCGAGCTGGGACCGCTCGCCAAGCGCAAGCCGCGCCAGCTCTCCGGCGGGCAGCAGCAACGCGTCGCGCTCGCCCGCGCGTTGATCAACCGGCCGAAGGTGCTCCTGCTGGACGAGCCCCTCGGAGCCCTCGACCTCAAGCTGCGCCGGCAGATGCAGCTGGAACTCAAACGCATCCAGACGGAGGTCGGCATCACCTTCGTCCACGTCACGCACGACCAGGAGGAGGCCATGACGATGGCCGACACCGTGGCCGTCATGAACGCGGGACGCGTCGAGCAACTCGGTCCGCCCGACGAGCTCTACGAGCGGCCCCGCTCCACCTTCGTCGCCAACTTCCTCGGCACGTCCAACCTCATCGAGGCGGAGATCACCGAGGCGAAGGGCGAGGAACTGGTGCTGAAGGCCGTCGCCTCCGACACCGTGATGCGCCTGCCCGCGGACCGGTGCGCCGTCGACGACCCGCAGGCGGGCGGCAAGGTGCTCGTGGGCGTACGCCCCGAGAAGATCTCCCTCACACACGCCGAGGACGCGGAAGCCGACGCGGACGCGGGCGGCGCCGACAACCTGCTCACCGGGCGCATACGCGACGCCGGCTATCTCGGCGTGTCCCTCCAGTACGTCGTCGACAGCCCGGTGTGCCCCGAGTTCAGCGTCTACGAACAGAACGTGGAGCGGGACGCACGCCTCACACCCGGCACCGAAGTCGTACTGCGCTGGCGGCCCGCACACACCTTCGCGCTCGACGCCGCACAGGACGCCGACGCCGGCACGGTGGAGGAGGCACTGTGACGACCACCCTCCCGGCGTCCGCGGGCGCCTCCCCGCCGCCCGGGCCCGCCGGAGAGGCGGCCCCCTCCGGGCCGTCCGGCGGCGATCCCGGCGCGTCCGCCCGCTCCCGGCGCCGCCTCACGCCGTACTGGCTGCTGCTTCCGGCCGGGCTGTGGCTCGCCGTCTTCTTCGTCGCGCCGTTCTTCTACCAGGCCTCCACGTCCGTGCAGAGCGGCAGCCTGGAGGAGGGCTTCCGCGTCACCTGGGACTTCACCAACTACACCGACGCGCTTGCGACTTACGCGCCGCACTTCGCGCGCTCGTTCCTCTACGCCGCCACGGCCACGCTGCTGTGCCTGCTCATCGGCTACCCCCTCGCGTACATGATCGCCTTCCGTGCGGGGCGGTGGCGCGGGCTGCTGCTGGTGATGGTGATCGCGCCCTTCTTCACCAGCTTCCTCATCCGCACGCTCGCCTGGAAGACGATCCTCTCGGACGCCGGTCCGGTCGTGAGCGTGCTGAAGTCCGTGCATGTCCTCGACGTGACAAGCCAGTTGGGCCTGACCGGGGACGACAGGCTCCTCGCGACCCCGCTGGCGGTGGTGTGCGGACTGACGTACAACTTCCTGCCGTTCATGATCCTGCCGCTGTACAGCTCCCTGGAGAGGATCGACACCTCGCTGCACGAGGCGGCCCGCGACCTGTACGCGAAGCCGGCGACCGTCTTCCGCAAGGTGACCTTCCCGCTCTCCCTCCCCGGAGTGGTGGCCGGCACGCTGCTGACCTTCATCCCCGCGTCGGGCGACTACATCAACGCCCAGCTGCTGGGTTCGCCGAACACGCAGATGGTCGGCAACGCCATCCAGAAGCAGTTCCTCAACGTCCTCGACTACCCCGCGGCGGCCGCCATGTCGTTCATCCTCATGGCGATCATCCTGATCGTGGTGAGCGTCTACATGCGCAAGGCCGGAACGGAGGAACTGGTGTGATGGCCGACGCGACGCACCTCGCCGACTCCCCCCGGAACAGGGGCGGTTCACCGAAGGGCTCACCGGCTCCCGCCGGGCGCTCCGCGGCCCTCGCGCCGCTGCGCTGGCTGCGCCGCCACGCCGTCGTCCTCGCCGGCGCGGCATCACTGGTGTATCTGCTGCTGCCGAACGTGGTGGTGATGCTGTTCTCCTTCAACAAGCCGGCGGGACGCTTCAACTACGAGTGGCGCGCCTTCTCCGCCGACGCCTGGACCGACCCCTGCGGCGTCGCCGACATGTGCGGGTCCCTCGGGCTGAGCCTCCAGATCGCCCTGCTGTCCACGGTGGTGGCCACCGCGTTCGGCACGCTCGCCGCCTTCGCCCTCGCCCGCCACCGGTTCCGCGGCAAGGGCACCGGCAACGCGCTGATCTTCCTGCCGATGGCGATGCCCGAGGTCGTCATGGGTGCCTCGCTCGGCACGCTCTTCCTCAACACCCGGGTCGCGTTCGGCTTCGTCACGATCCTCATCGCCCACATCATGTTCTGCCTGAGCTTCGTGGTGGTCGCCGTGAAGGCGCGCGTGATGAGCATGGACCCGCGCCTGGAGGAAGCGGCACGCGATCTGTACGCGGGGCCGCTGCAGACGTTCCTGCGGGTCACGCTGCCGCTCGCGGCGCCGGGCATCGCGGCCGGCGCGATGCTCAGCTTCGCGCTCTCCTTCGACGACTTCATCATCACGCAGTTCAACGCCGGTCCCTCGACGGTCACTTTCCCGATGTTCGTATGGGGGGCGGCGCAGCGCGGCGTCCCCGTGCAGGTGAACGTCATCGGTACGGCCATGTTCCTGATCGCGGTCGCGATCGTCCTCGGCGGCCAGATCGCCGCCGGCCGGCGCAGGAGGCAGGCGTGACAGCACTGCCGCGCAGATCCCGCCGGACGGCGGCCGACGGTGCGCGCGGTGCGGGCTCCCGTGCGGCCGGCGCGGGCGCCGCGGCCGGCGCGGCGGAGGCCGAGGCCGCCCGGGCGCTCGCCGGTGCGCGGCCCGTGCCCTTCTGGCTGGACGACGCGGAGCACCGCCCCGCAGCGCTGCCCTCGCTGACCGGGGAGACGAAGTGCGACCTGGCCGTCGTCGGCGGCGGCTACGGCGGCCTGTGGACCGCGCTGATCGCGAAGGATCGCGACCCGTCCCGCGACGTGGTGCTGCTGGAGGGCAAGGAGACCGGATGGGCAGCCTCCGGACGCAACGGGGGATTCTGCGACGCCTCCCTCACCCACGGCTTCGCGAACGGGCTCGCCCGCTGGCCGGCCGAGATCGAGAAGCTGGAGCGCCTCGGGCTCGCCAACCTCGACGCCATCGAGGGAGCCGCGCGGCGCCACGGCATCGACTGCGACTTCGAACGCACCGGGGAGATCGAACTGGCGACCCGGCCGCACCAGGTGGCCGAGCTTCAGGAGTCGGCGGCTCAGGCACGGCGGCACGGATTCGGGGACCGCGTGACCTTCCTGGACCGCGAGGCCGTACGCGAACAGGTCGACTCGCCCTCCTTCCTCGCCGGCCTGTGGTTCCGCCGGAGCGTGGCCATGCTCAACCCGGCGAAGCTCGCCTGGGGCCTCAAGCGGGCATGCCTGGAGGCGGGCGTACGCATCTACGAGCACACACCGGTGCGCGGCCTGACCGCCGGCGACGCCGCGGTGACCATGGGCACCCCCTACGGTCGCGTGCGTGCCCGGCAGGCCGCCCTCGCCACCAACGCCTTTCCCTCGCTGCTGCGGAGGCTGCGCCCCTACATCGTCCCCGTCTACGACTACGCGCTGATGACCGAGCCGATGGACGAGCGGCAGCGGGCCGCCGTCGGCTGGCAGGGGCGGCAGGGACTCGCGGACAGCGCCAACCACTTCCACTACTTCCGGCTCACCGCCGACAACCGCGTCCTGTGGGGCGGTTACGACGTCCTGTACCACTACGGCAGCAGGATCGCCGCAGAGTACGACCAGCGGCCCGAGACGTTCCGCAAGCTGGCAGGCCACTTCTTCGACACGTTCCCGCAGTTGAGGGGGCTGCGCTTCACCCACGCCTGGGGCGGCGTCATCGACACCTGCTCACGCTTCTCGCCCTTCTTCGGCACGGCGCACGGCGGGCGCGTCGCGTACGCCGCCGGCTACACCGGCCTGGGCGTGGGGGCGACCCGCTTCGGAGCAGAGGTGATGCTCGACCTGCTCGGAGGTGCGCCGACGGTGCGCACGGAGCTGACGCTGGTACGCAAGAAGCCGCTGCCGTTCCCGCCGGAGCCGGTGCGCTGGGCCGGGATCGCGCTGACGCAGTGGTCGCTCTCGCGAGCGGACGCGCGGGGAGGCCGCCGCAACCTGTGGCTGAAGGCCATGGACGCGTCGGGGATGGGCTTCGACAGCTGACCCCTGACCGGCCTGACACCGGCAGGCCCCGAAGACCCCGTACGCCGGACCGTCCCTCCCGCGCGGCCTCTTCCCCCTGCGGCCGCGGTTGCGGTCCTGCGTACGGCTCCGCGTCCGGCGCGTCACCGGAACCCGCACCTCCCGGGCGTGGTGACGAGGCCCTCAACTCCTCTGCGGGGCACTTCCGTTGCCGGGACGCAGCAGCCGGCGCAGCGTGAACGCGGCCGACGTGAGCACCACCCAGCTCAGGCACCAGCTCGCCACCACATCCAGCGGCCAGTGGTAGCCACGCCACACCAGGCCCGCGCTGCACGCCAGCGTGAGCAGCGCGGCTGTGGCGGGCAGCGGCCAGTACGGGGGGCGGCGGACCGTCAGCGAGAAGAGTAGGGCCGCGCCGCCGAAGGCGACGGCCGCCGTGGCGGTGTGGCCCGAGGGGTAGTAGTTGGTGCCGCCCGGCGGTCCGGGCCTGCCCAGCCACACCTTCACGGCCGTGACGGCAAGAGCGGTGAAGGCCAGCGCCAGCGCCAGGCACAGCGGCGGCAGCCAGCTGCGCGCACCCCCGGTCACCAGGGCGTACGTCATCGCCGCGACGAGCACCGGGACGGCCACGGCAAGGTTGCCCAGGTCCGCGCAGGCCTCGGCCACGGCGTCGGGAGGGGAGGTGCGCTGGAGAGCGTTCCCCAGCCACATGTCGGCTCCGACGAGCGGACCGCCGAGGGCGACCTGCCAGGTGATCAGGGCGAAGAGCACGCAACAGAGCGCGCAGAGAGCGAGGTGAAAGATCGACCGCCCCGGAACAGGGGGGAGAGTTCCGGAGCGGCCGTAGCGACCGGCGTTCCGCAAGCCCCGGGGGGTGTGGGGCCGACGGTCCCCCGATCGGTGAGGAGCGTGCGCCAGGGCACTTCCGAGCCGGTCTTGGGGAGAGGCCGGCTCAGGCCGGGAGTCCGGAGTGGAGTTCCGAAGTACCCGAATACGGGAACCGTACGGCAGGTCAGCGGGGCCGGACAGCCGGATTACGGACCGGCCATCGGCCTCGCACAGATTCTTCACGCCGTACGGATCCCCGGGTCTGCTCACAGGTCGGCCAGGGCGCCTTCCAGCACGTTCAGGCCCTCGTCGAGCAGGTCCTCGCCGATCACCATCGGGGGCAGGAAACGCATCACGTTGCCGTATGTCCCGGTGGTCAGAACCAGCAGACCGTTCTCGTGGCACGCCTTGGCGAGGGCCGCGGTGACCTGCGCGTCCGGCTCCTTGCCGCCGGGCTTGACCAGCTCGATGGCGAGCATGGCGCCGCGCCCGCGGACGTCGCCGATGACGTCGTACTGCTCGGCCAGCTTCCGCAGCCGCGGCTTCATGACCTCCTCGATGCGCTTGGCCCTGGCCGGCAGGTCCATCTCGCGCATCGTCTCGATGGAGCCGAGCGCCGCGGCGCAGGCCACCGGGTTTCCGCCGTAGGTGCCGCCGAGCCCGCCGACGTGCGGTGCGTCCATGATCTCGGCGCGGCCGGTGACGGCGGCCAGCGGCATTCCGCCGGCGATGCCCTTGGCGGTGGTGATCAGGTCCGGGACGATGCCCTCGTCCTCGCAGGCGAACCACTGGCCCGTGCGGCAGAAGCCGGACTGGATCTCGTCCGCGACGAAGACGATCCCGTTCTCCTTCGCGAACTGCGCGAGGCGCGGCAGGAAGCCCTTCGCCGGCTCGATGAAGCCGCCCTCGCCGAGCAGCGGCTCGATCAGGATCGCGGCGACGTTCTCAGCGCCGACCTGCTTGTTGATCTGGTCGATGGCCTGGGCCGCGGCCTCCTCGGCGCAGTTCTCGGGCCCGGTCAGCCAGCGGAACGGGTAGGCGACGGGCACCCGGTACACCTCGGGCGCGAACGGCCCGAAGCTGTGCTTGTACGGCATGTTCTTCGAGGTCAGCGCCATCGTCAGGTTCGTGCGGCCGTGGTAGCCGTGGTCGAAGACGACGACGGCCTGGCGCTTGGTGTACGAGCGCGCGATCTTGACGGCGTTCTCCACGGCCTCGGCGCCCGAGTTGAACAGGGCGCTCTTCTTCGCGTGGTCGCCGGGCGTGAGCCTCGCCAGTTCCTCGCAGACCTCCACGTACGGCTCGTACGGCGTCACCATCACGCAGGTGTGCGTGTACTGGGCGAGCTGCGCGGAAGCGCGGCGCACCACTGCGTCGGCGCTGTTGCCGACACCGGTCACGGCGATGCCGGAACCGAAGTCGATGAAGGAGTTGCCGTCGACGTCCTCGAGGACGCCGCCGCCCGCGCGCTTGGCGAAGACAGGCATGACGGTGCCGATGCCGTCGGCGACCGCGGCCTGCTTGCGGGCCATCAGCTCCTGGGACTTCGGGCCCGGGACGGACGTGACGACGCGGCGCTCCTGGGGGAGGGCAGGGCCGCCGGACATTTCCGTCATCGTGCTCATAGCGCTCTCTCTCAGGACGAAGGGGTCTGCACGTCCCTCGAAGGCTAGAGGCCCGGAGGAGGGCGGGACATGCACCGGTGCGGAGAAGTCCCCGTGTCGTGTTGGCCGTCACGGCTATAGGCACGGGGGCGATGCGCCGTACCGCGTCCACCGTCCCCGGAGGATCCGGCGGGCCGACCTGCATGGGTCAACTCTCCCCTCCGGCGGCTAGATTGGGACCGGGAGCAGGGACCAGGGACCAGGGCGCCGTGACGGGGCGGGAACCCACCGGCCGGGCAAGGGTAGAGGCAGTACATGGACATGGAGTCTCCGCACGGGGGGCAGGGTGCGGGCAGCGCACACGGTTCGCAGAGGGAGCCCGGCACGGGGCCGCCACCGCAGGGGAGCGGGCAGGGCCGGCGGGCGGCCGTTCCGCCGCCGGCGGAACGGGCACGGCCCGCGAAGCAGGCACCGCCCGCGGAGCAGGTGCCCCCGCGTCCCGAGGGCCGGCCCCGGCCGCCGGTTCAGGAGTCGCGGGCCTCGGCGCCGCCGAAGCCCACGCATGCGCCCGGATCCGGTACCCGGCTCGCCGACTGGCTGCGGATGCCGCGCCCCGAGGCCGAACCGGGAATCTGGCGGTACGGGTACCGTCCCCTGCCGCCCGTCGACCCGGACCGCACGCCGACGCGTCAGCTGCTCGGCGGCGCACTGGTCGCGTTCCTGATCGCGTGGCTGGTCTGGTCGCTGCTCTACAACAACTACCTGGGCGGCTACTGGCTCTGGCCGTTGCAGGTCCTCACGCCGGACTCCTGGCTCGGGCACATGGAGTACGTCGTCGCCTCGTACATCTACTACGGCCTCGTCGTCGCCGCCCTCGCCGTCGTCTTCGGACGGCTGGGCCACTGGCCGGAGCTGGCCCGCCGCGCGTGGGCGCGCCTCTCCGGCAGCAGCGCGCACCGGCCCGCGAGGGAACGGCACGACGCCTCGGAGGGGCCTCCCGTGCCGGCGCCCCCGCCGCAGGCGGACCCCGTCGAGTGGCCCGACCTGCGTGGTCACGGCGCCGCCCGCGCCGCAGACCTCCTCGCCGCCGAGGTGCGCGGCGGCCGCATGAACGACGTCGACCACGCCCGCCTCCACCGCGCCTGGGAGTCCGTACGCTCACGCCCGGGACGGCTCTCCGCGTTCGTCGAGGCCGTCGAGGCGAAGGGCGCGGGGGCCTGCGCACATCCCTCGGGACGCCGCGACCTGCCGCACGGCCGGGCGGCACGGCACGACCTGAGCGTGAACCAGGTGCGTATCGGCACCGCCGCCGACAGCGAGCGCAACCCGCTCAACTACCGGGGTGCCGGCGTTGCCTTGGAGCCGTCGCTGCTGGGCACCTCGGCGCTCGCCGTCGGACCCCCCGGGTCGGGGAAGACGACGCGGGTTGCCCGGCCCGTCACCGAATCGCTCTGCCTCCAGGCACTCGCAGGGCAGGCCGCCGTCGTCGCGGTGACGGCGAACGGCGACCGGCTGGCGCGCGACGAGGCCTTCGACGTCGTCGTCCGCGTCGGCCACCCCGACTCCACGCACGACCTCGACCTCTACGGCGGCGCGCACGACCCGGACGAGGCCGCGGGCATGCTCGCCGAGGCCCTCGTCGGGGACCTGGCCGACTCCCTCCCCGGCGGCGACAGCCGCCGCGCGGCGACGGCACTCGCCCAGCTCATCGGGCCCTTCCGCGCCGCCCACGGCCGCTTCCCCGCCGTACCGGAGCTGCGTGAACTGCTGGACGGGTCCGCCTCCGCCCTCGATGAGCTGCGCACCGCGCTCGACGACGCCGGCCTCCACGCCCAGCTTCGTGAACTCGACGCGTACGGAAGGCAGTCGGGCCGCCCCGCCGACGCGCCTGCGCTCCTCGCGGACCGCATCGCGCTGCTGGACAGGCCCGCGTTCTCCGGCTTCTTCGTGCCCGAGGGCGGCAACGGCCCTGCCGGTGCCGCCGGTGCCGGGGCGTCGCCGAGGCCGTTCTCGCTGCGCGCCCTGGAGAAGCCGCTGCGCGTGCGCATCGACCTGCCCGAGCGGGGCCACGCCGAGGCGTCGCGCATCCTCGCGCGGCTCGTCCTCGCGCAGTTCACCGAGTGCGCGAGCGCACGCGAGGACCAGTCCCTCTTCGCGGGGCTCGTACTCGACGACGCGGCTCAGACCGTCACCCCGCAGTCGCTGCGCGGTCTGCAGCGCGTGCGGTCCGCGCACGGCGGCGTCCTGATGACGCTGCGCGCGCTGGACGAGGTGCCGGCGCAGCTGCGCGGCCCGCTGCTGGGCGCGGTCGGCTGCCGCATGGTGTGCGCGGGCGTGACCCCTTGGGACGCGGAGCACTTCGCCGAGGTGTGGGGCACCGAGTGGGTCGAGACCCGCGACGTGACGAACCGTCAGCTCGTCTCCGACGAGCCGCTGACCAAGATGATGCACGCGGTGCGCAGGCTCGCCACGGGCAGGCACGTGACGGCCGAGTCCGTCACCGTTCGCAGGGTGCAGCGCGAGCGCTGGTCCGCCTCCGACCTGGCGAACGACCTGCCTCCCGGTCACGCTGTGCTGTCGATGACCACTGTCCGTGGAGAGCGGACGCCGCCGATCCTCACGGAGTTGGGGGAATGAGTTCGGGAATGACCGAAATGAGCTGGGCGCCTGTACGGTGAGCCTTGTTATGCCACCCACTCTTGCCTCGCTCGTGCAGCACTCCGCGCTCCGACTGGCCGTGCTCACCGGGCAGGACAGGTTGGAGACCGGTGTGCGCTGGGCGCACGCCAGCGAGCTGGCGGACCCGACCCCGTATCTGGACGGCGGTGAACTGCTCCTCGTCACGGCCCTCAAGCTGGACGCCGAGGACCCGGAGGCGATGCGCGCCTACGTGCGGCGCCTCACCGAAAAGGGCGTGGTGGGCCTGGGCTTCGCCTCGGGGGTCAACTACGAGAAGGTGCCGGACGCGATCGTCGAGGCATGCCGTGAGGCGGGCCTGCCGCTGCTCGAAGTTCCGCGCCGCACCCCCTTCATCGCCATCAGCAAGGCTGTCTCCGCCGCCATAGCCGCCGAGCAGTACCGGGCGGTCACGGCGGGTTTCGAGGCACAGCGGGAGATGACACGGGCGGCACTGTCGCAGGAGGGCCCCTCTGCCCTGCTCACCAAACTCGCCTCGGAGGTGGCCGGTTGGGCCGCGCTCTACGACGTCTCCGGTGCCATGGTCGCCACCGCGCCGGCCTGGGCGGTGCGCCGTGCCGCCCGGTTCGTCACGGACGCGGAACGGCTGCGCGACAGGCCGGCCCCGGCGAGCGCCGTCGTCAGCGGATCGGACGCCGGTGACGACCGGGTCGAGCTGCAGACGGTCGGCAGCGGGCGCCGCGCGAAGGCCGTGCTCGCCGTCGGGACGGCCGCTCCGCTGGGCACCGCGGAACGCTACGCGGTGCACTCCGCCATCGCGCTGCTGACGCTCACGATGGAACGGTCGAGGGCACTCCAGGAGGCCGAACAGCGCCTCGGCGCCGCGGTGATGAGGATGCTGCTCTCCGGCGAGCCCGACCACGCGCGTGCCGTCGCCGGTGCGCTCTACGGCGGGCTGCTGGACGCGCCGATGCGGGTTCTGGTGGCCGAGCCCGCGGCGGGCTCGGCGTCCCGCGGGCGGCGAAGCGCCGACGGGCAGGCGGCCGTCAACGGGGACGGCCCGGCCGGCGGCGGGGCTGCCGCCGCGGCAGTCGGCGGCGGGTCCGGGGGCAACCTGCCCGTCGTGACGGTCACCGAGTCCTCGGCCGTGCCGGTCCCCGTTCCCGAGGGCGTCGCGGACGGCCTGACGGGACCTCTGGAACAGCTCGCGGACCTCGTCGAGACCGCCGCGGCACGCAACGGGGAAGCCGTCCTCGTCGTGCCGGACGGCAACCGTCTCGTGGTGCTCGCCGCCGACGGGGGCGCCGCCGTCGCGGCGTGCGCCCAGTACGCGGCCGCGTGCGCCAAGGCCGTCGAATCGTCCGGCTCCGGCGGTGCGCACCGCTCCGGAGGGCCGGCAACCGTACCGGAGGACGCGCTCGCCGTCGGGGTCTCCGCTCCCGCCGGTCTCGCCGCCGCGACCGTCGCGTTCAAGCAGGCGGACCAGGCGCTCTCGGTGGCCCGCCGCCGCGGTGCCCCGCTCGTCGAGCACGAGGACGTCGCCGCCGGGTCGGTGCTGCCACTGCTCGCCGACGACGCGGTGCGGGCCTTCGCCGACGGTCTGCTGCGCTCGCTCCGGGACCACGACGCGAACGGGCGCGGCGACCTCGTCGCGTCGCTGCGCGCCTGGCTCTCGCGGCACGGCCAGTGGGACGCGGCGGCCGCCGATCTGGGCGTGCACCGGCACACGCTGCGCTACCGGATGCGCCGCGTCGAGGAGATCCTCGGCCGTTCCCTGGACGACCCGGACGTACGTATGGAGCTGTGGCTCGCCCTGAAGGCCACGGGGTGAGCGGCCCGGTGACCACCGCGGAACGCGGGTGGGCGGCATGCGCGCCGCCGTACCTCTGAGGGGACCGCAGCCGACGGCGCCGGCGCCCACGCGGTGCGCGGCGGTCCGCGGTCGCAGCCCCGGCGCTGCGGCGGACCGAGGGCCACGCTCGGTGTCCGTGCCAAACCGGCGTGTGGCGAGGGGCAAGTGTGCCGCGCCGGACAAGAAACGTGGTCATCCGCAGGCCCTACCGTTGGCAGAAGAGACGGATGAATGCCGTCCGGCGCTCGTCACCGCGGCGCCGGCACGGCAGGGGCCACTTTCACCGTGGTTCGCCGTCTTGCACGCTCACATCGCATTGCTCTCACACCACCACACCGGAAGGGCGGCCCCGCAGTGACGACAGCGACTTCCCCGCACGCGTTCTGGCTCGCCGGCCGTGAGGCCACGGGCGACGACACGCTCGATGTCACCTCGCCCTGGGACGGCAGGCACGTGGGAAGCATCAGTCTTCCCACGGCCGACCAGGTCGAGGAGGCCGTGGCCGCCGCTGCCGCCGTCGCCGACGAGTTCTCCGCGACTCCCGCGCACGTGCGTGCCGCCGCTCTGGACCACGTCACGGCCCGCGTCCGCGAGCGGTCCGAGGAGATCGCGACGCTGATCTCGGCGGAGAACGGCAAGCCCATGAAGTGGGCGCGCGGCGAGGTCGGCCGGTGCGTCTCCGTCTTCCGCTGGGCCGCCGACGAGGCACGCCGCTTCAACAGCGGCGAGGCGCAGCGGCTCGACTCGGACGCGGGCGGCGCGGGACGCCTCGCCTACACCCGGCGCTTCCCGTTCGGGCCGGTGCTCGGCATCGCGCCCTTCAACTTCCCGCTCAATCTGTGCGCCCACAAGGTCGCGCCGGCGCTGGCCGTCGGCACCCCGATCATCCTCAAGCCCGCACCGGCCACACCGCTGTCAGGCCTGCTGATCGGCGAACTGCTCGCGGAGACGGACCTGCCCGCCGGCTCGTGGTCCGTGCTGCCCGTGCCCAACGACCGGATGCCGGAGCTGGTGCAGGACGAGAGGCTGCCGATCATCTCCTTCACCGGCTCGGCGCCCGTCGGCTGGTCCATCCTCGACTCCGCCCCGCGCAAGCGCGTCACGCTCGAACTCGGCGGCAACGGCGCGGCGATCGTGCTGGGCGACTTCTCCTCCGAGGAGGACCTCGACTGGGCGGCGCAGCGCATCGCGACGTTCTCCAACTACCAGGCGGGCCAGTCCTGCATCTCGGTGCAGCGCGTGATCGCCGACTCCTCCGTCTACGACCGTCTCGTGCCCAGGATCGTCACCGCCGTCGAGGCCCTGCGCACCGGAGACCCCTCCGACCCGGCCACCGATGTCGGGCCGCTGGTGAGCGAGGACGCGGCCAAGCGCGTGGAGTCGTGGGTCGAGGAGGCCGTCTCGGCAGGCGCGAAGCTGCTCGCGGGCGGCAAGCGCGAGGGCGCCACATACGCCCCGACCGTGCTGGAGGGCGTGGGCCCCGACACGCAGATCGGCTGCGAGGAGGTCTTCGGTCCGGTCATGTCGCTGACGAAGGTGGACGGCGAGGAGGAGGCGTTCGCCGTGGCCAACAACTCCAAGTACGGCCTCCAGGCAGGCCTGTTCACGCACGACATCCAGGCGGCCTTCCGCGCCCACCGGGCGCTGGAGATGGGCGGCGTGATCGTCGGGGACGTCCCCTCCTACCGTGCCGACCAGATGCCCTACGGCGGTGCGAAGCAGTCGGGCGTGGGCCGTGAGGGCGTCCGTTTCGCGATGGAGGACTACACCTACGAGCGCGTGATGGTGCTGACCGGTCTGGAGCTGTAGCCCTCGCCGCTTCCCGGGGGGCTTCCGGAACGGCGGACCCGACGGAGACGGACGGACCCGGACCGCGCGTGTGTGCGCGGTCCGGGTCCGCTGCGTCGTGCGTGCCGGGGGCCCCTGTGCGGGACGGGAAAGGACCGGCCGGCGGGACGAGGTCGCTCAGATCGCCGCGAGGTCCCCGGCGAAGACGACCATCTGGTCGATGCGTTCGTCACGCAGGTGCACCATGTCGGTTCCCGTCAGCAGCAGTTGACCCGCTCCGTCGTGGTAACTCCAGCTGTAGCGCGCCCACTCGCCGGGGGCGTCGACCACCGTGGTCCGTGTCACCTTTCCCGGGCCGTCGGGGTGCGCGCGGAGTTCGTTGATGAAGTTCTCCACCGCCTCCACCCCGGTGCTGCGCCCCAGCGGCCCCCAGAAGACGACGTCCTGCGTGAGCGCGCGCGAGAGCAACTCGGTCACATAGGCCTGGTTCGGGGCGTTGAAGGCGGCAAGGAAGGTGTCTACAGCGTCTTCGCCGGGTTCGACCTGCATGCCCTCTGTCCTATCAGAAGCACGCCCGCGGTAAAGGCCCCAGCTCTTCGCTCGCCGCGCGGGGTAGGTTCGCCCCATGCCCGTGACCAGTGGGATCGAAGGGGCCGGGCCGCCGCCCGTGGGTGCCGTCCGCACCGTCCTCGGTGATGTCCCGGGCGACCGGCTCGGGCTGTGCGACGCGCACGCCCATCTCTTCCTCCGCACTCCGGCGCTTCCCGGCCGGGAGCTGGACGACGCCGACGCGGCCGAGGCCGAGTCGGTCGCCTTCGCGGATGCGGGCGGGCAGTCGGCCGTGCAGTGGACGCCCTACGGCATGGGACGGTGCACGGGCGCCCTCGCGGAACTCGCCCGCCGCACCGGACTGCATCTGGTCGCCGCGACGGGCCTGCACCAGGCGGTGCACTACAAGCCCTTGCACCGCAAGGCGGCACACTACGAGGCGGGCCGTCCCGGACGGCCGGGCCCGCTCGACGCCGGGGCGGCCGGCCTCGCACAGCTCTTCGTCGAGGAGCTGACCCGGGGCGTCCGCGGCAGCGTCTGCGGCGAGGGTCCGCGAGCCGGGCTGATCAGGGCGGCCGGCGGCTTCCATGGCCTGGACGCACACGCGACGCGCGTGATGCATGCTGCGGCCGAGGCACACCACGCCACGGGCGCACCCGTCGCGGTGCACCTCGAAGGCGGCACCGCCGCACACGAGGTGCTCGACCTGCTCTGCGAAGGGTGCGGAGTGCCGCCGAACCGTGTGCTGCTGGGCCACGTCGGCCGCTTCCCCGATCGCGCGCTCCACCGCGAGGTCGCGCGACGCGGTGCCTGGCTCGTCTTCGACGGCCCCTCCCGCGACCACCGGGCGACGGACGCGCGGCTGACGGAGTGCCTCGCGTCGCTCGTCGAGCACGGGCACGGCGACCGGATCATGCTCGGCTCCGACATCACGCATGCCGAAGCCCGCGGCGCTCCGGGTATGCACTACCTGCCGGCGGTGCTGCGGCCGCGCCTCGCCCGGGAGTTGGGCACGGAGGCCGCCGAGCGGATATTCCTGCACAACCCTGCCCGCGCTCTCGCGGCCGAGTGGAAGGACTGAGCGGTTGTTCGTCTTCGCACACATAAGTGACACGCACATCGGACAGGACCGCGGGGACGGGGGTGTCCGCGCACGGGAACGCACGGAGCGTGTGCTGCGGTACCTGGAGGAGCTGCCGGGCGACCTGGACGCCGTGGTCCTCACCGGCGACGTCACCGATCACGGCACCCCGGAGGAGTACGCGGAGGCCGCGAAGCTGCTCGAGGGCTCCAGACATCTTTCGGTGCACTGCCCGGGCAACCACGACTCTCGCGGCCCGTACCGCGCCGGCCTGCTGGACGCCGACCCGGACGACATCTCGCCCGTCAACCGTCTGGTCGTGCTGCCCGGGGCCACCTTCGCGATGTGCGACTCCAGCATCCCGGGCCGCGGCGACGGCTACCTCGACGACGGCACTCTCGCCTGGCTCGACAGCGCACTCGCCGGAGCGCCGCACGACAGGCCCGCGTTCGTCTGCTTCCACCACCCGCCTGTGCCGCTGCATGGTCAATACGTCGATCCCATACGCCAGTTCGGGGAGCACCGGCTCGCCGCCGTGGTCGAAGGTCACGCACATGTGGCGGCGCTGCTGTGCGGACACAGCCACACGCCCGCCGTCACGACGTTCGCGGGCCTTCCGCTGGTCGCGGCGCCCGGCGTCGTCTCCACGCTGAAGATGCCCTGCGAGGGCGAGGCCGGAGGGCCGCTCGACTACGCGCTGCCGCCGATGCTCGCCTACCACGTCCACGACGACGAGGGCCGCCTGACGACGCACTTCCGGGTGGTGCCCTGACCATCGGAACCGGGCCTGCTGTGACGCCGTCCGAGTGCGGCCTGCCCGGGCGCGGGCCCGGGGCCGCGCCGCGCCGGGCGGCATGACCGCCGGCCCACGGGGCAGAAGGGCGTGCGACCGCGTCGTCACGCGCCGCGGCGCATCCAGGACACCGCGTGCGGAAAGTCTGGTACGCACGGGATGAATCGGGTACATACGAGCGAGTAGCACCGGCCGGTAGTGCGCGGCGCCGCACGGCGCCGCACGGCGTTCACTGTCCCTACCACGCGGCGAGATGAGTGAGATGACTGTCTCCGAGCGCGAAGCCCGAGAAGTAGCCGAGGCCGCACGCGAACAGGACTGGCGCAAGCCCAGCTTCGCCAAGGAAATGTTCCTGGGCCGCTTCCGGCTGGATCTGATCCATCCCCACCCCGAGCCGTCCGCCGAGGAGGTGCGCCGCGGCGAGGAGTTCCTGACGAAGCTGCGCGACTTCTGCGAGACGACGATCGACGGCGCCCGGATCGAACGCGAGGACCGCATCCCCGACGAGGTCGTCGCCGGCCTGAAGGACCTCGGCGCGCTCGGGATGAAGGTCGGCCCCGAATACGGGGGCCTCGGCCTGACGCAGGTCTACTACAACAAGGCGCTCGCCATGGTCAGCAGCGCCAGCCCGGCCGTCGGCGCGCTGCTCTCCGCGCACCAGTCGATCGGGGTGCCGCAGCCGCTGAAGATGTTCGGCACCCAGGAGCAGAAGGACACCTTCCTGCCGCGCTGTGCCCGTACGGACATCTCCGCCTTCCTGCTCACCGAGCCGGACGTGGGCTCCGACCCGGCGCGGCTTGCGACGACGGCCGTGCCCGACGGGGACGACTACGTCCTCGACGGCGTGAAGCTCTGGACGACGAACGGCGTCGTCGCCGACCTCCTCGTCGTCATGGCCCGCGTGCCGAAGTCCGAGGGCCACAGGGGCGGCATCACCGCGTTCGTCGTCGAGGGCGAATCGGAGGGTGTCACCGTCGAGAACCGCAACTCCTTCATGGGCCTGCGCGGTCTGGAGAACGGCGTCACCCGCCTCCACCAGGTCCGCGTCCCCGCGGCCAACCGCATCGGCAAGGAGGGTGAAGGGCTCAAGATCGCCCTGACGACCCTCAACACGGGGCGCCTGTCCCTGCCGGCGACGTGCGTTGGCGCCGGCAAGTGGTGCCTGAAGGTCGCCCGCGAGTGGAGCGAGGCGCGCGTGCAGTGGGGGCGGCCCGTCGCCAGGCACGAGGCCGTCGGCAGCAAGATGTCGTTCATCGCCGCGACGACGTTCGCGCTGGAGGCCGTGGTCGACCTCTCCAGCCAGATGGCCGACGAGGAGCGCAACGACATCCGGATCGAGGCCGCGCTGGCCAAGCTGTTCGGCAGCGAGATGGCGTGGCTGATGGCGGACGAACTCGTCCAGATCCGCGGCGGACGCGGCTTCGAGACGGCCGAGTCGCTCGCGGCGCGCGGCGAGCGGGGCGTCCCCGCCGAGCAGCTGCTGCGGGACCTGCGCATCAACCGCATCTTCGAGGGCTCGACGGAGATCATGCATCTCCTCATCGCTCGCGAGGCCGTCGACGCACACCTGGCGGTCGCGGGCGATCTGATCGACCCGGACAAGACGATCTCCGACAAGGGACGCGCGGCCGTGGCCGCCGGCGGCTTCTACGCCCGCTGGCTGCCCAAACTCGTCGCGGGGCCCGGCCAGTTGCCCGGCACGTACTCGGACTTCGGTGAACTCGCCGGGCATCTTCGCTACGTGGAGCGCACCTCGCGCAAGCTCGCTCGCTCCACCTTCTACGCCATGTCGCGCTGGCAGGGCCGTATGGAGACCAAGCAGGGCTTCCTCGGACGGGTCGTGGACATCGGCGCCGAGCTGTTCGCGCAGAGCGCGGCGTGCGTACGCGCGGAGAAGCTGCGGCGCGACGCGTTGAGCAGCGGCCCCGACGGCAAGGCGCCGTACCAGCTGGCCGACGCGTTCTGCAGGCAGTCGCGGATCCGGGTGGAGGAGCTGTTCGGAAGGCTGTGGCACAACACGGACGACCTGGACCGCAAGGTCGTCAACGGCATCCTCGACGGCGCCTACACGTGGCTGGAGGAGGGCGTCATCGACTCCTCGTCGGACGGCCCGTGGATCGCCGAGGCCGTGCCGGGGCCCTCGAAGAAGAAGGACGTGCACAGGCGGATCGGCTGAAGCACCGCTGATCCGGCGTGGGAGGGGGTGGGCGCCCGGCGCGGGCACGCGCGCCGGGCGCCCGCGCCGATGCGCACGGCGGACCCGCAGCGAAGTCGCGGCCTGCCGGCGGACATCCGGTGGGCCGGGGGCAGCAGGCGGTGAATGCGACAGGCAGAGGAACCGTCAGAATGGGGCCATGACCCAATCCCTTGCTGATCCGCACCTTCGGTCCTCCGTGCCGCCGGACGTGCCGGAAGGGCCGCGCGACATCGTCATCCTCGGATCGACCGGCTCCATCGGCACCCAGGCGGTCGATGTCGTACTGAGCAATCCCGGCCGGTTCCGGGTCACCGGACTGTCGGCCGCCGGAGGCCGGCTGGAGCTGCTGGCCGGGCAGGCGCACCGGCTCCAGGTGCGGACGGTGGCCGTCGCCCGCGAGGACAAGGCCGTGCAGCTGAGGGAGACGTTGCGCGCCGAGTACGGGCCGGGGAAGGCGATTCCCGAGGTGCTCGCCGGGCCGGACGCGGCGACCGAGCTGGCGGCGAGCGAGTGCCACACGGTGCTCAACGGCATCACCGGCTCCATCGGGCTGGCCCCCACACTCGCGGCCCTGAAGGCGGGCCGGTCGCTGGCCCTGGCCAACAAGGAGTCGCTGATCGTCGGCGGCCCCCTGGTGAGGGCGCTGGCGGCACCCGGCCAGATCGTGCCCGTCGACTCCGAGCACTCCGCCCTCTTCCAGGCCCTGATGAGCGGCACGCACGAGGAGGTGCGCAAGCTGCTGATCACCGCGTCAGGCGGGCCCTTCCGCGGCCGTACGAAGGCCCAACTCGCCGACGTCACACCGAAGGAGGCGCTCGCCCACCCCACCTGGGACATGGGCCCGGTGATCACCGTCAACTCGGCGACGCTCGTCAACAAGGGCCTGGAGGTGATCGAGGCCCACCTCCTCTACGACCTGCCCTTCGACCGTATCCAGGTGGTCGTGCACCCCCAGTCGGCCGTGCACTCCATGGTCGAGTTCACCGACGGCTCGACACTCGCCCAGTGCGGGCCGCCGGACATGCGGCTGCCGATCGCGCTCGGGATCGGCTGGCCCGAAAGGGTTCCGGACGCGGGCCCGGTCTTCGACTGGTCGCGTGCGATGTCGTGGGACTTCTTCCCGCTGGACGCCGAGGCGTTCCCGGCCGTGCCGCTCGCCTTCCAGGTGGGCCGGTACGGAGGAACCGCACCGGCCGTGTACAACGCAGCGAACGAGGAATGCGTCGAGGCGTTCTTGAGCGGAAGGCTGCCGTTCCCCGGCATCGTGGATACGGTTGCCGCTGTGGTCGAGGAGCACGGGACGCCTGCCGAGGCGGCGCTCACGCTCGACGATGTCCTCGACGCGGAGACGTGGGCGCGCGCACGCGCCCGTGAACTGGCGACGGCAGCAGCGGAGGCCCGCGCGTGATCACCTTCATGACGATTCTCGGCATAGTCGTCTTCATCGTGGGGCTGCTCTTCTCCATCGCCTGGCACGAGCTGGGGCACCTTTCGACGGCGAAGATGTTCGGCATCCGCGTGCCGCAGTACATGGTCGGCTTCGGCCCTACGATCTTCTCCCGCCGCAGGGGCGAGACGGAGTACGGCCTGAAGGCGGTGCCCCTCGGCGGCTACATCCGCATGATCGGCATGTTCCCGCCCGGCGAGGACGGGGCGCTGCGCCAGCGCTCGACCTCGCCGTTCCGGGGCATGATCGAGGACGCGCGTGCCGCGGCCTTCGAGGAGCTGAAGCCGGGCGACGAGAAGCGCCTGTTCTACACGCGGGCGCCCTGGAAGCGCGTCATCGTGATGTTCGCCGGGCCGTTCATGAACCTGATCCTGGCCGTCGTGATCTTCCTGGTCGTGCTGATGTCCTTCGGTATCAACACCCAGACCACGACGGTCTCTTCCGTGTCCAAGTGCGTCATCCCGGCGTCGTCGAAGTCCGACAAGTGCCCGGCGGGCGCGAAGGACTCGCCGGCAAAGGCGGCCGGTCTGCTGCCGGGTGACAAGATCGTGGCCTTCGACGGCAAGCGCGTCACCGAGTGGGGCACTCTCCAGCAGCAGATCCGGGACACCACGGGGCCCGCCACCATCACCGTCGCGCGCGACGGCGGCCGCAAGACGCTCCAGGCCGATCTGATCCCGAACAAGGTCGCCAAGTCCGACGGCCGCGGCGGCTACGTCGAGGGCGAGTACGTGACGGCCGGTTTCCTCGGCTTCACGCCGGCCAGCGGCGTGGTCCCGCAGACCTTCCCGCAGTCCGTCGACCGGATGAGCGACATGATGGTCTCCGGCGTGCAGGCGCTGGTCGCCCTCCCCTCGAAGGTCCCCGACCTGTGGAACGCCGCGTTCGGCGGCGCCGAGCGCAAGCAGGACTCGCCGATGGGAGTCGTGGGCGCGGCCCGCGTCGGCGGCGAGGTCTTCTCGCTCGACATCCCGCCGACGCAGCGCGTGGCGACGATGCTGTTCCTCGTCGCGGGCTTCAACCTGTCGCTCTTCCTCTTCAACATGCTGCCGCTGCTGCCCCTGGACGGGGGCCACATCGCGGGCGCCGTGTGGGAGTCGGTGCGGCGGGCCTTCGCCAAGGTCTTCCGGCGACCAGACCCCGGACCGTTCGACGTGGCGAAGCTGATGCCCGTCGCGTACGTGGTCGCCGGGATCTTCATCTGCTTCACCCTCCTGGTGCTGGTGGCCGACGTGGTCAACCCGGTGAGACTCGCGGGATAGCGCGGGATAGCGGGGGAGAGCAGGCGGCAAGGACGGGCACGGAGAGGCGGGGGCAGGGCCGTCGCCGCCGCCGGAAACGCGGCGGCCGGTCCCGCCCGCGAGGCCTTTGCTCCGTATGTACGCTTCACCCGCTTCGCGGGAGAGGGATGTGCTCCCAGGGGTGGGGGTGCCGTAATCTCGGGGGCCGGAGCCCGTCGATCTCCCGGGGCTTCTCGATCCACACCTTGGGGTTGCACGCCTGATGACAGCGACAGCGATTTCGCTCGGAATGCCGGACGTACCGACCAAGCTCACCGACCGCCGCAAGAGCCGGAAGATCCACGTCGGTCCGGTCGCGGTCGGCGGTGACGCACCGGTGTCCGTACAGTCGATGACCACGACCCGCACGGCCGACATCGGCTCGACTCTCCAGCAGATCGCCGAACTGACCGCGTCCGGCTGCCAGATCGTGCGGGTCGCCTGCCCCACGCAGGACGACGCGGACGCGCTGTCCACCATCGCGAGCAAGTCGCAGATCCCGGTGATCGCCGACATCCACTTCCAGCCGAAGTACGTCTTCGCCGCGATCGACGCGGGCTGCGCCGCCGTCCGCGTCAACCCGGGCAACATCAAGCAGTTCGACGACAAGGTCAAGGAGATCGCGCGGGCGGCCTCCGCCGCGGGGACGCCCATCCGCATCGGCGTCAACGCGGGCTCCCTCGACAAGCGGCTGCTGCAGAAGTACGGGAAGGCCACCCCCGAGGCGCTCGTCGAGTCGGCGCTGTGGGAATGCTCCCTCTTCGAGGAGCACGGCTTCCGCGACATCAAGATCTCGGTCAAGCACAACGACCCGGTCGTGATGATCAACGCCTACCGGCAGCTCGCCGCCCAGTGCGACTACCCGCTGCACCTGGGCGTCACCGAGGCCGGTCCCGCCTTCCAGGGCACCATCAAGTCCTCCGTCGCCTTCGGCGCCCTGCTGGCCGAGGGCATCGGCGACACGATCCGGGTCTCGCTGTCGGCGCCGCCCGCCGAGGAGTGCAAGGTCGGCATCTCCATCCTGGAGTCGCTCGGCCTGCGCCAGCGCCGTCTCGAGATCGTCTCCTGCCCGTCCTGCGGACGTGCGCAGGTGGACGTCTACAAGCTGGCCGACGAGGTCACCGCGGGCCTGGAGGGCATGGAGGTTCCGCTCCGCGTCGCCGTCATGGGATGCGTCGTCAACGGCCCGGGGGAGGCCCGCGAGGCGGACCTCGGAGTCGCGTCGGGCAACGGCAAGGGGCAGATCTTCGTCAAGGGCGAGGTCATCAAGACCGTCCCCGAGTCCAAGATCGTCGAGACGCTCATCGACGAGGCGATGAAGATCGCCGAGAAGATGGAGAAGGACGGCGTCGCCTCCGGTGAACCCGAGGTCGCCGTCAGCGGCTGAACCGCCGCGGACGTCTACGGACGTCCGCGCAAGCGCCTGGAACCGGGCCCCGTCGCCGATGGCTGACGGGGCCCGGTGCCGCAGTCGAGCCGACCGCGTGGCAGGTACAGTCGGAGAAGCCCCCACTCCTCCCTTCCGTCCTCAGGGGCATGTCACGGTGAGGCAGCCGACACGTTGTTGACCACCACCTCCACCAGGGTTGTCGACCCCGCCGAACTCGACGACGTGCTCGCCGTGCTGCGCCGTGAGCCTGTCAACAACGCCTTCATCGCCTCCCGCGTCCACGCCGCCGGGCTCGACGCGCTGCGTCTCGGCGGTGAGATGTGGGGCTGGTACCAGCGGGGCCGGCTGAAGTCCCTCTGCTACGCCGGGGCCAACCTCGTGCCGCTGTGCGCGGGACCGGAGGCCGTCCGCGCCTTCGCCGAAAGGGCACGCCGGCAGGGGCGCCGCTGCTCCTCCATCGTCGGCCCGGCGGACTCCACCGCCGGCCTGTGGTCCTACCTCGAACCGCACTGGGGCCCCGCCCGCGAGGTCCGCCGCCGGCAGCCGCTCATGATCACCGAGGAGGTCCCGCGGGACGTGCGCCCCGATCCTCGGGTGCGCCGCATCCGCAAGGACGAGATGGAACTGGTGCTCCCCGCCTGTGTGGAGATGTTCACCGAGGAGGTGGGTGTCTCACCGCTCGCGGGTGACGGCGGCCTGGTCTACCAGTCGAGGGTCGCCGAACTCGTCGGCTCCGGACGCTCGTTCGCCCGCGTCGAGGACGGCCGGATCGTCTTCAAGGCCGAGATCGGCGCTGCCACGCCCCATGCCTGCCAGATCCAGGGCGTCTGGGTCACCCCCGAGCGGCGCGGCGAAGGCCTCTCCGTCTGCGGCATGGCGGCGGTGCTGCGCTACGCGCTGAACGAAGTGGCGCCCCTGGCGAGCCTCTACGTCAACGACTACAACCTGGCGGCGCGTGCCGCGTACAGACGTGTCGGCTTCCGCGAGACCGGCGCGTTCATGAGCGTCCTCTTCTGAGACCGGTGTCCACGGCGGTCGGTGGGGGCGTTGACTGCCAGTAGCTCCTAGTAGCCTCCCGGGCATGCTGCATTCTGCCGGGGGACCATCACCCCAGGACCCCCGCGAACCCCTCGTCGGACCGCTCGACCTGGAGGCGGACGTCGACGATGCGCTCGCCGTGCAGGCCGTCGCCTTCGGGCTGAGCGACGAGGAGATCGCAGTGCGGCGCCACATCGTGCTGCGGCACATGAAGTCCCCGGGAGCGCGGGCGCTCGGCGCGCGCACACCGGAAGGCCGGCTGATCGGCTTCGTCTACGGAATGCCCAACGACCGCACCCAGTGGTGGTCCACCGTCGTCGCCGGATATCTGCGCGCGGCGGGCTGCGGCGACTGGCTGGACGACTCGTTCGTCATCACCGAACTCCACGTCCTCCCCCTCCACCAGCGGCGGGGCCTGGGACGACGTCTGATCACCATGCTCACCGACACCGCCGCGGAGCCGCGCTCCCTGCTCTCCGCGATCGACACCGACAGCCCCGCCCGCCACCTCTACCACCGGCTCGGCTACCGGGACCTGGCCCGCAACGTGCACTTCCCGAGCGCGCCCAGCCCGTACGCGGTGATGGGGGCGTGGCTGCCGCTGAGGCGTTCCTGACGGTTGCGGGGGAATCGCATTTCCGTGCCGTGTACGGGGCCGGATACCCTCCTCCTCAGTTGTTTCCGACTCCTTTCAACCACCGCACGGAGAATTCCATGGCAGCCCGAGTCCAGCGTTTGTCCCGGTCGATGCTGAAGACGCTGCGCGACGACCCGGCCGATGCCGAGACCACCAGCCACAAGCTGCTGGTGCGCGCCGGATATGTGCGGCGGGCGGCCGCCGGCATCTGGACGTGGCTGCCGCTCGGGCTCACGGTGCTGGAGAACGTCACCCGGGTCGTACGCGAGGAGATGGACGCCATCGGCGCCCAGGAGGTGCTGCTTCCCGCGCTGCTGCCCAAGGAGCCCTACGAGATCTCCGGACGCTACGACCAGTACGGCGACCTGCTCTTCCGCCTGGAGGACCGCAAGGGCGCCGGATATCTGCTCGGGCCGACGCACGAGGAGATCTTCACCCAGGTCGTCAAGGACCAGTGCACCTCGTACAAGGACCTGCCGGTCACGCTCTACCAGATCCAGACGAAGTACCGGGACGAGGCGCGTCCCCGGTCCGGCATCCTGCGCGGACGTGAGTTCACGATGAAGGACGCCTACTCCTTCGACGTCTCCGACGAGGGCCTGGCCGAGTCCTACGCGCGCGAACGCGAGGCGTACCAGCGCATCTTCGAGCGCCTCGGCCTCGACTACCGCATCGTCTCCGCCGTCTCGGGCGCCATGGGCGGCTCGGCCTCGGAGGAGTTCCTCGCGCCGGCAGCCGCGGGTGAGGACACGTACGCGCAGTGCCCCTCGTGCGGGTTCGCGGCCAACACCGAGGCGCTGTCGGTCCCCGTGGTGCCCGCGGAGACGGCCGGGCATCCCGCGATCGAGGAACTCGACACCCCGGACACCCCGACGATCGAGACGCTCGCCGAGCACCTGGGCATCCCGGCCTCGGCCACGCTGAAGAACCTGCTGGTGAAGATCGACGGTGAGATCGCCGCCGTCGGCGTCCCCGGCGACCGCGACGTGGATCTCGGCAAGCTCGGCGAGCATCTCGCCCCCGCCGAGGTCGAGTTGGTCACCGCGGAGGACTTCGTCGGCCGGCCCGACCTGGTGCGCGGCTACGTCGGCCCGCAGGACGGCATGGCCGGCAAGGCCTTCCGGTACATCACCGACCCCCGCGTCGCGCCCGGCACCGAGTGGGTCACGGGTGCGAACAAGCCGGACAAGCACGCGCGGCACGTGGTCTGCGGACGCGACTTCGAGGTGGACGACTACCTCGACGTGGTCGTCGTCGAGCCCGGAGACCCCTGCCCGAACTGCGGCTCCGGCATCGTCCTCGACAGGGCGATCGAAATCGGCCACATCTTCCAGCTCGGCCGCAAGTACACCGACGCCTTCGAGCTGGACGTGCTCGGCCAGGACGGCAAGCCGGTGCGCGTGACGATGGGCTCGTACGGCATCGGCGTGACGCGCGCCGTGGCGGCGCTGGCCGAACAGACCGCGGACGAGCAGGGGTTGTGCTGGCCGCGGGAGATCGCGCCCGCCGACGTCCACGTCGTCGCGGCGGGCAAGGCGCTGCAGACGGAGCTCGCGGTCGACGTCGCGGAGAAGCTCGGTGCGGCCGGTGTGCGCGTGATCGTGGACGACCGCGCGGGAGTGTCGCCGGGTGTGAAGTTCACCGACGCGGAGCTGATCGGCGTCCCCACGATCCTGATCGTGGGCCGTGGCGCGAAGGACGGCCTGGTCGAGCTGAAGGACCGCCGCACCGGCGAGCGCGAGGAGCTGACGGTGGCGGACGCCGTCGCCCGTCTCTCGTCCGCCGCCTGACACGGGCAGCGAGGGGCGGCGGCCCGCGCGCCCGGGTGCCGGGCAGCGAGGGCCGCCGCCCCCCTTTGCTCCGCGACGCCCTGCGCCGCCACGCGCCGTGCCGGCCGTGCTCCGGGGCCGGGTCGCTGCCCCAGCCGTGCTCAGCGCCCAGGCGTGCCCTCCACGGCATCCGGACCCGGCTCACGCCGCCCGTGCCGCAGGAGAACCTGCTCCGCGTTGGCGGCCATCGCCTCGTCCACCATCCGGCCCTCGAAGGTCACGGCACCCGCGCCCCGTGCCTGCCCGTCGCGTACGGCGGCGATCAGGCGCTCGGCGCGGGCGAGTTCGTCCGCGCCGAGGGAGAAGACCTCGTTGATCACGGGAACGTGCGAGGGGTGGATCGCCATCATGCCGGTGTAGCCGAGTGCCCGGTTCTGTTCGGCGAAGCGCCGCAGGCCTACCAGGTCGCCGATGTCCGTCCACAGACCGCCGACGGGGTGTTCGGCGCCGGCGGCACGCACGTCCAGCAGGACGCGCGAACGCAGGGCGTGTGTCTCGCTGCCCTCGGGGCTCCAGCGGTAACCGACCGCCCGTTCGACGTCGCCGCCGGGGGCGGTGAGCGCGCCCGCGTAGGCCACGCGGGCGGAGGCGGCTGCGATGTCGTGCGCGTTGCGCAGGGCCCGCGCCGTCTCCAGCAGAGGGACAACCGCGAAGGTGCCCGCCCGCAGGCCGTGCTCGTGTTCGCACCACGTCAGCAGGCGGTCGGTGATCCTCATGTCCTCCTCGGAGCACACCTTCGGCAGGACGATTCCGGCGAGGCCGGGCCGGGCGGCGGCCCGGAGTTCCTCGGCGGCGGACCATTCGCTGAGCGGATTGATCCTCACGAAGAGTTCCATCCCGCCGTCTCCGCGGTCACCGGGCGCGGCGTGCCGAGCGACGGCCTCGGCCACGCGCGCACGGGCGGTCTGCTTGTCCTGGCCTGCCACCGCGTCCTCCAGGTCGAGGATCGCCGCGTCGGCGCCTGACGCCTCGGCCTTGGCCAGCCATTCCGTCTTCGTGCCGGGGACGAACAGCAGCGAGCGCAGCGGTGCCCGCCTGACCCCGGACGGACCGTCCGGCTCAGACGACACCGTGCCGCTCCAGCTCCGCGAGTTCCTCGTCCCCGATGCCGAGCCAGTGCTGGTAGACGGTGCGGTTGTCCTCGCCGAGCGCCGGCCCGGTGCGCCACACCCGCCCCGGGTTCTGCCGGAAGTGAGGAATGACGGCCTGCATCCGAACGGGGCCGAGTTCCGGGTCCTCGACGGTCACGATGTCCTCCCGCTCCGCGTAGACAGGGTCGGCCGCGATGTCCGCGGCGTCGAACACGCGGGAGGCCACCACCTCGTTGCGGGCGAACAGCTCCAGGCACTCGTCCGTGGAGCGCTGCGCGACCCACTCACGCAGCCCCGCGTCGAGCTGGTCGCGCCTGGCCTGCTGCGCCTCGGCGGTGGCGAACTCCTCCTCGGGCAGGCCGAGAAGGACAGCGACGTTGCGTACCGAACGCAGTGTCGCGGAGGTGACCGTGATCCACTCGCCGTCGCCGGACCGGTAGGTGTTGATCACCGCAGCGGGCGCGACAGCGAGCTGGTTGCCCGACCGCTCGGGCACCGTGCCCAGCTGGTCGTGCACGATGACCTGCCATTCGACGAGGCGGAAGAGGGGCTCGAAGAGGGCGAGGTCGATCCATTCCCCGTCGAAGTCCGGGTCACGTTCGCGGCGGTGCAGGGCGGCCAGCACGGCGTAGGCACCCATCAGCCCGTTGACCGCGTCGCCGTGTGAGAAGCCGGTGTGGACCGGAGGGCCGTCCGGAAAGCCGGTCAGATGAACGACTCCGCTGCGCGCCTCGCCCATCTTGCCGAAACCGGGGCTGTCGGCCAGTGACGATGTCGCGCCGTAGCCCGATATCTGCAGCAGCACCGCCTTCGGGTTCAGCCGGTGCACCGACTCCCAGTCGAGACCCCACTCGCGCAGGCGTCCCGCCCGCAGCGTGACGATCACGACGTCGGCCCAGGCGACGAGGCGGTGTGCGAGCCGGCGTCCGTCCTCCTGGTGCAGGTCGAGGGTGACGGACCGCTTGTTGCGTCCGGCGACCTTGAACCACAGGGGCGTGCCGTCGCGCCGGGGCCCCATGGCCCGGGCCGCGTCACCGGAGCCCGGGGGTTCGACGTGTACGACGTCCGCGCCCTGGTCCGCCAGCATCGAGCCGGCCAGCGGTCCGGCGACGACATGGGCGAACTCGACCACCTTCAGGTCGCACAGCTGGCCGCGGCGTCCGGAGGTGTGGTGGTCGTCGATCACGGAGCGGCTCCCTCGTTCGGCCTGGTCGCGGGTGTCTTCCGCTTCAGCGTCTCTGAGCGAGAAATGCCTGTCCAGCAAGAAAGGACCATCAATCGATGCGCTTTTCGCATGGCTGTTCCATGAGCCGCCTCACGCCCACGAGACGCCGTCCGGGAGGCCGCTGCCCTCTTCGCGCAACGCGTCGAGAGTCTCCAGGAAGCGGTGGGCCGCGAGAGGCACCGTCCGCCTGGTCCGCATGGCGACGTCGAGACGCCGGTGGACCACGGGCCGGGAGAGCGGCCTGGTGGCGAAGGGGCCGCTCCCCAGAAGCGGAAGGACGAGGGCAGGCATCGCCGAGACCCCCAGTCCGGCGGCGACCAGACCCCCGACCGTCGCCACGCTCCCCGCCTCCGCCGCCGGTGCGACCCGGGCGTCGATCTGCGCGAAGGTGGCATCGGCCAGCCGCCGCACGCTGGAGTCCCGGCCGATGGCGAGATACGGGTGCCGCGCGAGATCTTCCCAGGTCACCTCGTCCCGTTCCACCAGTTCGTGCTCGGGCGGCAGCACTGCTACGAACCGGTCGCGGACCAGGGGCCGGTGTTCCAGCTGCGCCGACGGCTCACCCGTCGTGATCGCGAAGTCCGCGTCGCCGGAGGTGACGTGGGCCAGTACGGTGCGCTCCGGTCCGTCCATGATCCGTACGGACGCGTGGGGCCGCTGTCTGCGGAACTGGGAGATGACCTGCGGGAGCAGCACAGCGGCGACCGACGGCAGTGTCGCCACGGCGACCGTCCCGGACTCGCCGAGCAGGAAGCGCTCCATCTCCTTCATCCCCGCCCGGTGCGCACCGAGGATCTGGTCCGCGATCCGCAGCGCCTCCGTACCGGCCGCGGTCAGCTGCACGTTGCGGGTGTCGCGCTCCAGCAGCTGGGCTCCCAGCAGCCGTTCGAGGTCGGCGACCGCCCGGCTCAGCGACGACTGCGAGACGTGAAGCTGTGAGGCGGCGGCGGTGAAGCTCGCCGCCCGGGCCACGGCGGCGTACGCGGAAAGCTGGCGGAGTGTGGCGTCCATGGGCGGTGAGCATAGGCGCGAGCAGCGCGAACTCATGCACAGATCGCATGAGTGGATCCCCGTTCAATGCTGGACACCCATTCGATCCGGCTCGGAAACTCTCGGGCAACGCGACGCCCCCACGTCCATGAGTCGCCCGCCGCCAGGCCCGGGACACGAGAGCGAGAGATCATGCTGGCAGCACTGGGCTTTACCACGATCGGACTCTTCCTACTGCTCACCATGACCAGGCGGCTGTCCGTGCTTGTCGCACTGGTCCTGCTCCCTGTGCTGGCGGCCCTGGCCGGAGGATTCGGGGACAAGCTCGGCGCCATGGTCCTCGACGGCCTGGCCACGGTGGCGCCGACCGGGATCATGATCGCCTTCGCGGTCCTCTACTTCAGCCTCATGGTGGACGCCGGTCTCTTCGACCCGCTGATACGCGGCATCCTCCGGATCGCCCGCGGGGACCCGCTGCGGATCTGCGTCGGCACCGCCGTGCTGACGATGTGCGTGTCACTCGACGGCGACGGAGCCTCCACCTTCCTCATCACCGTCTCCGCACTGCTGCCTGTCTATCGGCGACTGGGCATGCGGCCGCTCGTCCTCAGCGGAATCATCTGTCTGGGTGCCGGCGTGATGAACATGGTCCCCTGGGGAGGTCCGACCGCGCGGGCCGCCGCCGCGCTGAAGCTCGACACCTCCGAGATCTTCGTGCCCGTCCTCCCCGCGATGGGCTGCGGAATCGCATGGGTTCTGCTGGCCTCGTACCTCATCGGCCGGCGCGAGCGGAAGCGTCTCGGGGAGCTGTCCGCGGAGAAGGAGCCCGCAGCCGGTGCCGGCGAAGGCCCCGGCGAGGGCGCCGTCGACGCGGCGCATGCCGCACGGCCGGAGAGCGGGCCCACCGCCACGGCGGAATCCCCGGCCACGGCGGCCACCGCCACCTCGGCCGCAGCCACCCCGTCCACCGCTGCGGCCTCGGGCCTGGACGCACCCGCCCGTCCCCGGACATGGCTGACGGTCTTCAACCTGGTGCTCACCCTGACCTTGCTGGTCTGTCTTGTGCTGCAACTGTTGCCGCTGCCGGTGCTGTTCGTCGTCGGGTTCGCCCTCGCCCTGCTCGTCAACCACCCCAGGTGGGAGGATCAGCAAGCGCTGCTCGACCGGCACGGCAAGAACGTCGTCCTGGTGACCACCATGATCTTCGCGTCCGGGGTGCTCGCGGGGATCCTCACCGGCACCAAGATGATCGACGAGATGGCCCAGGCGCTCGTCTCCGTCATCCCCGCATCGCTGGGCGGCCACCTCCCCGGAGCCGTGGCCGTCACGGGCATGCCGCTGAGCCTCGCCCTGACCCCCGACGCGTACTACTTCGGCGTGCTGCCGGTGCTCTCGGAGACCGCGCAGGGGTTCGGCACCGGAGAGGCCGAGATCGCCCGGGCCGCAATCCTCGGCCAGATGACGACGGGCTTTCCGCTCAGCCCGCTCACGGCCGCGACGTTCATCCTCGTGGGAATGACCGGCGTCCAGCTCGGTGAGCACCAGCGCTTCATCTTCGGCTGGGCGTTCGCGACCACCCTCGTGATGACGGCAGCGGCGATGCTGACGGGTGCCGTACCTCTCTGAGCAAGCAGCAGGTCATGCCGGGCGGAGCACGTGCCGGGGAGCGCCCCCGGCAGGCGCTCCGCCCGGCATCACGCGGTCAGAGCCAGCCCGCGAACTCCAGCAGCAGCTCCCCGTCCTCCCGGTTTCCGCTGCTCACGTGCCGTACGCCGGACTCCACCGCTCGGTAGAGCGACCAGCCCCGCAGCCGCTCGCGGTCCACCTCGAGGGAGTCGGCGAGCTTGTTGAGGCGGCGCCTGGTCGCCGAGGCGGCGCCGGGGGAGGCGAGCAGATCGTGCAGCCGGTCGCGCACCAGCCGCGCCAGGTCGTACGTGCGCTCGCCCAGCAGCGGATCCGGGCCGGTCACGAGCCAGGGCGCCCGGCCGGCGTCCGCGGCGAGGACCGCGCCCTGTCTGAAGTCGCCGTGGAGCAGCACCTGTTCGGGAGGGTCGGAGAGCAGCGCGTCCCGCAGCTCCAGCGCCTCGTCGCGGAGCGGCCGCACCTCCGGCGGCGTCGCGGGTGAACGCAGGAAGGCGCAGCTCGCGGCCGTGTGCTCGGCGACCGTGCGCAGGCAGTCCACCCCGGGTTCCGTGCCGTCGCGGACTGCCGCGGCCGGAACCCACAGCCGGCGTGCCGCCGAAGCGGCTTCCAGCGTCGCCTTCGCCTCCGGGAGCGACCGCAGCGACATCTCCCCGTGCAGCCGCTCCAGCAGCAGCGCGCCCTCCGCGGCGTCGCGACGCAGCAGCCGCACGGCGCCCCGCCCGTCCCACTGCGCCAGAGCGGCCCCCTCCCGCTCGGTGCGCTCCCGTGCCCCGTAGACGTAAGGGGCGAGCAGCTTCAGCGCCGCCGGAGTGCCGTCGGCCTGACGCACGAGGGTCACCAGGCTGCTGCGGCCACCCGGCGAGACCACGCGGTCGGGCGTCAGCTCCCATTTCTGGAGCATCCGCTCCAGAGTCGCCGGCAACTCCTCGAGCCACTCCTCGCCGGCCCGGCCCAACTCCTCACCGGCGTGGCCGTGCTGAGAGGCGAGGGTGCGCACAAGCCGCTGCGGGGCATCGAGAGGCAGTGCAGAAGGCATGCGGTGACGTGGACCTTTCCGGACGGCGGACGGCGGACGGCAGGCAGCGGGCAGCGGGCAGCGGGGCGTGCAGTGCTGTGCCGTGCCGGTGCGGCACGGGTCGGTCAGTGCGCGTGCGGGTGTGCGTGCTGGTGTGCGTGCGAACGACTGCCCGTGCCCGGTGTCTGGTGCTCGGTTCCGGTTCGCCTGAACCCCCGCAGGGACGGTCAGAGCGAACCGGATGTCCCACCGGGCGACGGCGACCCCGAAGGCACCGGGCCGTCGGAGCCGGAGCGCTCGGAGAGACCAGGGAAGGCTACGCCTGTGCGCCGCCACCGCACCGACCGGACCGCAGCCTCGCTCAGCAGCGCGGCCGCCTCCCGCCTGCGGGCACCTTCACCGACCCGCACGAGGTCCGCGTACACCCCGGCCAGCCGGTCCTCGAGTTCGGCCGCCAGCCGCACCGCGGCGGCGCTGTCCGGCACCGCGAAGGGCAGCGAGTACGCCGCGGCGGCCGGTTCCGGTTCGCCGCCCAGGTCGCGCACCTCCCGGCGCAGCGCGTCGCGGCGTGCCCGGTGCGCGTCGTAGGCGTTGCGCGCCTCGTCCTGACGGGACGAATCGATGCGACCGCCGACGACGCCGTAGCCGTAGACAGTGGCGTGCTCAGCCGCGAGGGCCGCCTGCACGGCGTCGACCAGCTTCTTCATGAGCCACCGTCCTTCCCGTCCTCGGCCCCGAGCAGATAGGCGTGTGCCGCGCCCGCCGCCGCGAGGGACGCCAGCAGCCGGGCGGTCTCCGGCGGTGCCTTCACCAGCGCTTCGGTGCGGGCACGGGCCGTGCGGCGCTCCGCGTCGCCCAGCTCCGTCAGCGCCGCCTTCTCGTCACCCGGAACCCGCGGCCTGCCGTGCCTGCCGTTCTTCCCGGCACCGGCCTCTCCGGTGGCGTCGCCGCCGCTCCTGTCGCCGTTGCCGCCACGGCCGTCGGCGCTCTTGCCGCTCTTGCCGTCGTCCTCGCCGCTGAGCACCTCCGCGTGCCGCATCGTCGCCGCGCGAAGCGGACGCAGCCGGTCCGCGAGGCCCGAGTGCGCGTCGGCGGTGGCGTCGTAGCGGGCCAGCAACTCGAGGCTCTGCTTGGTGGCTTCGCGCCGCAGGCGCTTGTCCTCGCCGGTGTTCTGCTCGGCGTCCGTGCCGCTCCCGCCCCCCGAACAACCTGCGACGAGCGTCGTCAGAGCCCCGAGAGGGGCCAGAGTGCTCAGAGTCCCCGCGACCATCGACCTTCTGCGCGGGCCCGCCGGCGGGTGGGGGCGCCCCCGGGCCGGAGGATCTGGGGGAGGCGTGGGCGGCATCGGGCTCCCTGAGCGGCGTCGGCACATCGCTGGAATCTCTGCGGCGGACACCACTTACGGTGATCACCGCCCCGAGAGCGTACCCGCGTCCATTCGAACGCATCGACGGGCCACCCTCGCTATCGCATGAGTACCCGTACGTCCCTGACATCCCGCCCGGATCGCCCGTCTGGTCGGCGCCGCCCGTGGCAGACGTTAGGCTTGGACCGGTACACGACCCAGTTCACCTCCCCTGTTACAGGCACCCCCACAACAGCACACGCGGCCGAGGAGTCACCCGGATGAGCACCACCCAGAGCGAGAGGCTGCGCGCACTGCTCGAGCCACTCGCGAGCAAGAAGGGGCTGGATCTCGAAGAGATCGAGGTGACACCCGCCGGGAGACGGCGGGTCCTGCGCGTGGTGGTCGATTCCGACGACGGGGTCGAGCTCGACATGTGCGCCGAGTTGAGCCGTGCTCTCTCCGAAGTGCTGGACGAATCCGACGCCATGGGCGGCAACCCGTACGTGCTGGAAGTGACCTCACCCGGGGCGGACCGCCCGCTGACCGAGCCGCGTCACTACCGCCGTGCCCTGGGCCGGCTGGTCAAGGCGAATCTCACGGAGGCCGCCGGCGGCGGCGAAGTGACCGCACGCATCACGGGAGCGGACGACCAGGGCATCGACCTGGAGGTCGCGGGCGTGAAGGGACGCAGGCCCACCACCCGCCGGCTCGCCTTCGGCGACATCGCGAAGGCCCGCGTGGAGATCGAGTTCAACCGCAAGGCCGCCGAGAAGCGAGCGCAGCACGGGTCCGCGGCCGCTGACGACGAAGGCAAGGAGGAGGCGTAGCCGTGGACATCGACATGAGTGCCCTGCGGGGGCTGGTGAGGGAGAAGGAGATCTCCCTCGATCTCCTCGTGGAGGCGATCGAATCGGCCCTCCTCATCGCCTACCACCGCACGGAGGGCAGCTACCGCGACGCCCGCGTCGAGCTGGACCGCAAGACCGGGCACGTGACGGTGTGGGCCAAGGAGAGCCCGACCGAGCTGCCGGAGGGAGCCGAACCGCGCGAGTTCGACGACACCCCGACCGGCTTCGGGCGCATCGCCGCGACCACCGCGAAGCAGGTCATCCTCCAGCGGCTGCGTGACGCCGAGGAAGAGGTCACGTTCGGCGAGTACGCGGGGCGGGAGGGCGACGTCGTCGCCGGTGTGGTCCAGCAGGGCAAGGACCCGAAGAGCGTGCTGGTCGACATCGGCAAGCTGGAGGCGATCCTTCCGCCGCAGGAGCAGGTCCCGGGGGAGGACTACGCGCACGGCACCCGGCTGCGCACGTATGTCGTGCGGGTCGCCAAGGGTGTCCGCGGCCCTTCGGTGACGCTCTCGCGCACCCACCCCAACCTGGTCAGGAAGCTCTTCGAGCTGGAGGTTCCGGAGATCGCGGACGGATCGGTCGAGATCGCCGCCATCGCACGCGAGGCGGGTCACCGCACGAAGATCGCCGTGCGTTCGACGCGCTCCGGTCTCAACGCCAAGGGCGCCTGCATCGGCCCGATGGGCGGCCGTGTGCGCAATGTCATGGCGGAGCTGCACGGCGAGAAGATCGACATCGTCGACTGGTCCGACGACCCTGCGGATCTGGTCGCGCACGCGCTCTCCCCGGCACGTGTGAATCAGGTCGAGATCGTCGATCTCGCGGCGCGCTCCGCGCGCGTGACGGTGCCCGACTACCAGCTCTCCCTCGCGATCGGCAAGGAAGGTCAGAACGCCCGCCTCGCCGCACGGCTCACGGGCTGGCGCATCGACATCCGTCCCGACACCGCGGACGCCGGCGAAGCCGTCTCGGCCGAGCCGGAGAGGGCGCCCGGAGACGCTGCCGAGCAGGGCTGAAACCATGAGGGTGCCTGTTACCCCCGAAGGGGTGTGACAGTACGGGGAGGTAGACTTAACGTGTCTGGCCGGACGCGAGTCCGAGCATGCCCGCAGCGCACTTGCGTGGGCTGTCGGAAGCGCTCGGACAAACCCGATCTGCTGCGTGTGGTGCAGAGCGGGGGCCACTGCGTCCCTGATCTTCGCGGTACGCTGCCCGGCCGGGGCGCGTACGTGCATCCCACGTCGTTCTGCCTCGACCAGGCCGTCCGGCGGCGGGCGTTCAACAGGGCCTTCCGCGGCCCGGGGCCGTTCGACGTGACAGAGGTCCGGCGTCAGCTGGAGCAGATCGATCAGGCGGAACCGTAAGACAGTCCGTTCGGAACCCTCCGTTCGGAGAGGTACCTCGCGAGTCGGAAGTAGGTCGAGATTGCGATGAGCACTCGATGAGTACGCGATGAGTACGCCCATGCATAAGTAGCGAAGGTCCGGCGGCGGATGAGCCCCCCGGACCGTAAGGAGCGAAGTGGCTAAGGTCCGGGTTTATGAGCTCGCGAAGGAGCTCGGAGTCGAGAGCAAGGTCGTCATGGCCAAGCTCAACGAACTGGGCGAATTCGTCCGCTCGGCGTCCTCGACGATCGAGGCGCCCGTAGTACGCAAGTTGACCGACGCGTTCGACGCGGACGGCGGTGCCGGCGCTTCCGGCGCCAAGAAGTCCGCGGCGAAGCCGGCGGCGCCGAAGAAGGCAGCCGCCAAGCCCGCCGCCCCCAAGCCGGGCGGTGCGGCCGCACCCAAGCCGGGTGCGGGAGCCGCGAGCCAGTCCAATGCGCCCAAGCCGGGCGCCCCCAAGCCGGCACCGGAAGCCCCCGTCTCGCCCGCTCCTGCGGCAGAGGGAGAGACCGGCGGCCCGGTCACCCCGGCGGCACCGGCGTCCGGCAGTACGCAGGCCCCCAAGCCGGGTGCACCCAAGCCCGGCCCGGCGAAGCCGGAGTTCTCGGCGCCCAGTTCGGCGGACGCCGCACCCAAGCCCGGCGCGACCGCTCCGAAGCCCGGCCAGGGTCCCAAGCCCGGCCAGAGCGCTCCGAAGCCCGGTCAGGGTCAGGGTCAGGGCGGCCGCGGCGGCCAGGGCGCACGTCCGGGCCAGGGCGCACCCAAGCCGGGTGGCCGTCCGTCCGGTCCGCGTCCGGGCAACAACCCCTTCACGTCCGGTGGTTCGACCGGCATGGCGCGCCCGCAGGCGCCCCGTCCCGGTGGTGCCCCCAAGCCCGGCCAGGGCGCTCCGAAGCCCGGTCAGGGCCAGGGCGGCGGCCCGCGTCCGCAGGCGCCGGGTGGCCGTGCCACTCCCGGCAACATGCCGCGCCCGCAGGGCGGCGGCCAGGCCGGCGGTCCGCGTCCCGGCGGCGGCGGTGGTAACCGGCCGAACCCGGGCATGATGCCGCAGCGTCCCGCTGCCGCTCCGCGTCCGGGGCCTGGCCGCGGAGGCCCGGGCGGCGGTCCGCGTCCCGGCGGTGGCGGCGGTGGCCGTCCCGGTGGCGGTGGCGGTGGCGGCGGCTTCGGCGGTCGTCCCGGCGGTGGCGGCGGTGGCCGTCCCGGTGGCGGTGGCGGTGGCGGCGGCTTCGGCGGCCGTCCCGGCGGCGGTGGCCGTCCCGGTTTCGCCGGACGTCCCGGTGGTCCGGGTGGCCGCGGCGGCACGCAGGGCGCGTTCGGACGCCCCGGCGGTCCGGCCCGGCGTGGCCGCAAGTCGAAGCGGCAGCGCCGCCAGGAGTACGAGCAGATGCAGGCGCCGTCGGTCGGCGGCGTGATGCTCCCGCGCGGCAAGGGCGAGACCGTACGGCTCTCGCGCGGCGCCTCGCTCACCGACTTCGCGGAGAAGATCAACGCCAACCCGGCGTCGCTGGTCCAGGTGATGTTCAACCTGGGCGAGATGGTCACCGCGACGCAGTCCGTCTCCGACGAGACGCTGGGCCTGCTCGGCGAGGAGATGAACTACGTCGTCCAGATCGTCAGCCCGGAGGAGGAGGACCGCGAGCTTCTCGAGTCCTTCGACATCGAGTTCGGCGAGGACGAGGGCGGCGAGAGGGCGCTCATGCCGCGTCCGCCGGTCGTGACCGTCATGGGTCACGTCGACCACGGCAAGACGCGCCTTCTGGACGCGATCCGCAAGACCAACGTCATCGCGGGTGAGGCCGGTGGCATCACCCAGCACATCGGTGCCTACCAGGCCGCGACCGAGGTCAACGACGAGGAGCGCAGGCTCACCTTCATCGACACCCCCGGTCACGAGGCGTTCACCGCCATGCGTGCCCGTGGTGCCAAGTCGACGGACATCGCGATCCTGGTGGTCGCGGCGAACGACGGCGTGATGCCCCAGACGATCGAGGCGCTGAACCACGCCAAGGCGGCCGAGGTGCCGATCGTGGTCGCGGTCAACAAGATCGACGTCGAGGGCGCGGACCCGACGAAGGTACGCGGTCAGCTGACCGAGTACGGCCTGGTGGCCGAGGAGTACGGCGGCGACACGATGTTCGTCGACATCTCCGCCAAGCAGGGCGAGAACATCGAAGCGCTGCTCGAAGCGGTCGTGCTGACCGCTGACGCCGCGCTCGACCTGCGGGCCAACCCGGAGCAGGACGCACAGGGCATCGCGATCGAGGCGCACCTCGACCGCGGCCGTGGCGCCGTGGCAACCGTGCTGGTCCAGCGGGGCACGCTCCGCGTCGGCGACACCATGGTCGTGGGCGACGCCTACGGCAGGGTCCGCGCGATGCTCGACGACAAGGGCGAGAACATCAAGGAAGCGGGTCCCGCGACTCCCGTCCTCGTCCTGGGTCTGACGAACGTTCCCGGTGCCGGCGACAACTTCCTTGTTGTCGAGGAGGACCGCACGGCCCGTCAGATCGCCGAGAAGCGTGCCGCCCGTGAGCGCAACGCCGCGTTCGCCAAGCGCACCCGCAGGGTCTCCCTGGAGGACCTGGACAAGGTGCTCAAGGCGGGCGAGGTGCAGCAGCTCAACCTCATCATCAAGGGCGACGCGTCCGGTTCGGTCGAGGCCCTGGAGTCCTCGCTGCTGCAGCTGGACGTCGGCGAAGAGGTCGATCTGCGCATCCTGCACCGCGGTGTGGGTGCGGTCACCGAGACCGACATCGACCTGGCGACCGGTTCCGACGCCATCGTCATCGGCTTCAACGTCCGCGCCGAGGGGCGTGCGACGCAGATGGCCGAGCGTGAGGGCGTGGACGTGCGCTACTACTCGGTGATCTACCAGGTCATCGAGGAGATCGAGGCGGCCCTGAAGGGCATGCTCAAGCCGGAGTACGAAGAGGTCGAGCTCGGCACGGCGGAGATCCGAGAGGTCTTCCGCTCCTCCAAGCTCGGCAACATCGCGGGTGTCCTCATCCGCTCCGGTGAGGTGCGGCGGAACACCAAGGCCCGCCTGCTGCGCGACGGCAAGGTCGTCGCGGAGAACCTCAGCATTCAGGGGCTGCGCCGCTTCAAGGACGACGTCACCGAGATCCGTGAAGGCTTCGAGGGTGGTATCAACCTCGGCAACTTCAACGACATCAAGGTCGACGACGTCATCGCGACGTACGAGATGCGGGAGAAGCCCCGCGCCTGACGCGGCGCCGCAGTACGCGGGTTGAGCCGTTCCGGGGCCGGTCGGCGGAGGAACTCCGTCGATCGGCCCCGGCGGCATCTTCTACGATCTCCGGGTGTATGTGGGGACTCTTTCCATCGACCTGCTGCTGGGCGACGTCCGTTCGCTGAAGCAGAAGCGCTCCGTCGTCCGCCCCATCGTCGCCGAACTGCAGCGCAAGTATGCGGTGAGCGTGGCGGAGGTCGCGGAGCAGGATCTCTACCGCCGTACCAGGATCGGTCTGGCGGCGGTCTCGGGGGACGCGGCGCACGTGACGGACGTGCTGGACCGGTGCGAGCGGCTCGTCGCCGCCCGCCCGGAGGTGGAGCTGCTGTCGGTGCGGCGGCGCTTCCACGGAGAAGAAGACGATTAGCGAGGAGACGGACCAGTGGCCGACAATGCACGGGCTAAGAGGCTTGCCGACCTCATCCGTGAGGTGGTCGCGGAGAAGCTGCACCGGGGGATCAAGGACCCGCGGCTCGGCACACATGTGACCGTCACGGACACCCGAGTCACCGGTGACCTGCGGGAGGCGACGGTCTTCTACACCGTCTACGGCGACGACGAGGACCGCAAGGCGGCGGCCGCCGGGCTGGAGAGCGCGAAGGGCGTGCTGCGCACCGCGGTCGGTGCTGCGGCGGGTGTGAAGCACACCCCCAGCCTGAGCTTCGTCGCGGACGCCCTCCCGGAGAACGCCCGCACGATCGACGATCTGCTCGCGCGTGCGAAGGCGTCCGACGAGGAGGTCCGCAAGGCCTCCTCCGGTGCGGACTACGCGGGCGGAGCGGACCCTTACCGCAAGCCGGGCGAGGGCGAGCAGGCCGAGGACGAATGAGCCGTGGCGCGTAAGAAGGACCAGGATCCCGGAGGGCTCGTCATCGTCGACAAGCCCGCCGGCTTCACGTCGCACGACGTCGTGGCGAAGCTGCGCGGCATGGCCCGCACCCGGCGCGTCGGACACGCCGGAACGCTGGACCCGATGGCCACCGGCGTGCTCGTCGTCGGCACCGGGAAGACCACACGGCTGCTCGGTCATCTCGCCCTGACGGAGAAGGAGTACGTCGCGACGGTCCGGCTCGGGCAGAGCACCGTCACCGACGACGCGGAGGGTGAGGTGACCGAGGCGCAAGGAGCCTCCGGCCTCACGGACGAGGCCGTCGGGGCGGCCGTCGGCAAGCTCACCGGGCGCATCCGGCAGGTGCCGTCGAAGGTGAGCGCGGTGAAGGTCGACGGCAAGCGCTCCTACCAGCGCGTGCGCGAGGGCGAAGACGTCGAACTCGCCGCCCGCGACATCACCGTCTCCACGTTCGACGTGCACGAGATGCGCCGCGGGGAGAGGGCCGAGGACGGCACCGAAGTCACCGATCTGGTGGTCTCGGTCGTGTGCTCCTCCGGCACTTATGTACGGGCGCTGGCGCGCGACCTGGGCGAATCCCTCGGTACCGGCGGGCACTTGACGGCGCTGCGCCGCACCCGCGTCGGTCCCTACCGGCTGGCGCAGGCCCGTTCCCTGGAGGCGCTGCAGAGCGAGGCGGACAGCGGCGAAGGCCTGTCGTCGGTGCCGCTGGCGGAGGCCGCCGCCGTGGCCTTCCCCCGCTGGGACGTCGACGAGGAACAGGCACGGATGATCGGCAACGGCGTGCAACTGCGCATGCCGGCACCGCAGTCCGCGTCCACGGGAAGCGAAGGCCCGGCGCCTGTCGCCGTGTTCGGCCCCGGGGGCGACCTGGTGGCGCTCGTCGAGGAGCGTCAGGGCAGGGCGAAGAGCCTCGCCGTGTTCGCCCGGCAGTAGTTCTTCGTCCAGCAACAGCACCGGCGACGCGTCAAGTTGCACGGTTCGCGCGAGAGCTCCACCCGATTCTGCTCTTTGCGTCCCTTGACAGCCGCGATGCGCGACAACGAGGCTTCGTTGAGCGGAACGCGCAGGAATTGTTGCGTGGATCGGTCATGTAGCGGGCGGGCAGGGCGGAAGGGGCGTCGTGGCGCAGATACTCGTGATCGCCGACGACCTCACCGGCAGCAACGCCACGGGCGCTCTCTTCGCGCGGCTGGGCCTGCACACCGTCACCGTCAGCGAACCCGCGCAAGTGCCGCGGTACGCCGGGGCCGTCGACGTCCTCGTGGTCAACACCGGGTCCCGCCGCTTCCCGCCCGCGGAGAGCTACGACGTCGTACACGCCGCGGCCGCCGCGGCGGCGGGCGACGGCCTCGTCGTCAAGCGCGTCGACACCACGCTGCGCGGCAACCCCGGCCGTGAACTGGACGCAGTCGTCGACGCGGTCACAGCTCGCGACGTCTCAACGCCCGTGCGAGTACTGGCAGTTCCCGCCTTCCCCGACGCCGGGCGCACGACGGTGGGGGGCATCCACCTCGTGGACGGCGTGCCGCTGACCCGGACGCCCGTCGCCCAGGACCTGTTCAGCGCGGTGCGGTACTCCCGGGTCGCCTCCGTCATCGGTGAGCAGAGCGCGCTGACCACCGCCGAAGTGCCGCTCGACGTCGTCGAGGACGGCGCCGGCAGCGTGCTCGACGCGCTGCGGCAGCCGGCCGCTGTCCTGGTCTGCGACGCCACCGACAACGAGCACCTGCGTACCGTCGCAGCCGCGGCGGCCCGCCTCACCGCCGAGGACGGCACACGCTGGGTCTCTCTGGACTCCGGCCCGTTCGGGGCGGCCCTCGCCGCGGAGCTGGGCGTCCGTACGGCCGGGAACGCACACCGGATCCTGGCGATCGTCGGCAGCGTCACCGAGGCCACGCACGAGCAGCTCGCCAGGACCGAGAAGGCGCTCGGCGCGCACTACGTTCGGATCGACCCGGACGACCCCGCTCCCGCTCCGCAGCGGATCGTCGGCGAACTGCGGACCGCGGCCGACGCCGGGACCGCCGTGCTCGGCGTACGGGTGGCGCCGAGTTCCGTACGCGATCCCGCCGCGGCGGAGCGCATCCTGCGCTGCCTTGCCGAGGTCGCAGCGCAGGCCGTCGACGTCCTGGAGCCGGGCGGTCTGTACACCTCCGGGGGCGACGTGGCCGCAGCCGTCACCGGCGCGCTCGGCGCCGAGGGCTTCGCGATCGAGGCGGAGGTCCTGCCGCTGGCGGTGGCGGGTCATCTCGTCGGCGGCCCCCACAGCGGCCTGCCCTTCGCCACCAAGGGCGGACTGATCGGCGGCCCCGATGCCGCCGTGGCCTGCCTGGAGCGGTTGCGCGCCATGCACACGCGCGGCCAGCCCCCGGGCCAGGGAGCTCCCGGTCACCCCGGTCCTCCCGGCGGCGCGGACACCGGCCCGGCCGGCCCCGGCACCGCCCACGACTCCACACCGGGTTCCAACCACCGCAGAGCAGAAGGGGTTTCCCCATGACCAGCCGCCCGCTTCCCGTTCTCGCCGTCACCCTCGGCGACCCCGCCGGCATCGGTCCGGAGATCACCGCCCGTACCCTCGCCGACCCACGGACCGCGGAACTCGGGCGCGGCATCGCCGTCGGAGACGCCGCCGTGCTGCGCAGGGCCGTCAAGGTGTGCGGTCTGGACGTCGGGGTGAACGCGGTCGGTTCGGTCGCGGAGGCCCGCTTCGCGCCGGGCACCATCGACATCCTCGACCTGGGCATCGCCGGCGACGACCTGGAATGGGGCAAGGTCAGTGCCGTGGCGGGCCGTTCGGCGGTGGCCGCCATCGAGGCGGCCACCGCTGCCGCGATGGCGCGCGAGGTCGACGGAATCGTCACCGCGCCCATCAACAAGGAGGCGGTCTGGGCCGCGGGTGCCGAACACCTCGGTCACACCGAGATGCTGGGCGAACTGACCGGCGCAGCACACTTCGACACGATGTTCGTCGTCCGCGGGCTGAAGATCTTCTTCACGACGCGGCACGTCTCCCTGCGCAAGGCGCTCGACCAGATCGACGAGGAGCGCGTGGCGGCCAGCATCCGCCACGCCGTCACCGCGCTGCGGGTCTTCGGCCACGACGAGCCGCGTCTCGGCGTCGCCGCCATCAATCCGCACGGCGGCGAGAACGGCCACTTCGGGGACGAGGAGATCACCGCGCTGCGCCCCGCGGTGGAGAGGACAGCGGCCGAGGGGCTCGACGTCGTCGGCCCGATCCCGGCGGACTCCGTCTTCCACCAGGGGCTTCAGGGCCGCTTCGACGGGGTGCTCTCGCACTTCCACGACCAGGGCCACATCCCCGCCAAGACCGTCGACTTCGACGGAACGGTCTCGGTCACGGTCGGCCTGCCGATTCTCCGTACGTCCGTCGACCACGGCACGGCCTTCGACATCGCCGGGACCGGCAAGGCGTCGCCGGGCACCATGGCGGCCGCCTTCCGAGCCGGAGTCGACTTCAGCGGCTCGGCCGCACGGATCAGGGAGACCTACGGCGGCGCAGGGGCCTGACGTCCATGGGCCTCATCAATGCGCTCGGGAACCCGGGGGGTCATGTCGGCCCGTACCTGGTGGGCCGGCCCACGGACAGCTCGGAGACGAGGGCGACCGGATTCGGGGTGCCCGCCGGATGCCTCGCCGTGGCCGCCGGGCTGCGTCCGTCCGCCGAGGCGGCCACGGCGGCGCCGGCCGCCGTCCCGGTCGCGAGTGACGCGCCGGGGGAGGGGCCGGGCGACTGGACGAGCGACGAGGCTCGCAAGGTGAAGTCCGTTGCGGACGGAGGTCGATGACCCGATGACTGCTGCCCGTCCGCGCGCACCCCGCCGTGGCACCGCGCGGCGCCGCGACGACATCCTGCGGGAGGTGCTCGCGGGCAACGGAGAGATAGCCGAACTCGCCGCCCGCTTCGGGATCTCCGTCTCCACGGTCCGCCGTGACCTGCAGCAGCTGGCAGGGGACGGGCACATCCACCGCACCTACGGCGGCGCAGTCGCGGGCGGTCACGCAGCCGAACGCACCCTGAACGAGAAGGAGTCCGGCAACACCGCGCAGAAGGAGGCCATCGCGCGGGCGGCGGCAGAGCACGTGCACGACGGCGACGTGATCCTCCTCGACGCGGGCACGACGACGGGGCGGCTGGCTCGTCTCCTGCGGGCGCGCACCGCGCTGACCGTCGTCACCAACTCGACCATCGCCCTGGGGCATCTCGCCGAGGCGCAGGGGATCGAACTGATCGTCCTCGGCGGCCGCGTGCGCCGTCCGAACGGCGCGATCCTCGGCCCCGAGGGGGAAGAGACCCTGCGACGGCTCACCCCCGACGTGGTCTTCCTCGGGGCGGACGGGCTGCACGCAAGCGACGGCCTCTCCTGCCCCACGCTCGAACAGGCACATTCGAAGGAGCTGATGACGGAACGCGGGCGCGAGGTGTTCGTGCTGGCGGACGCCTCCAAACTGGGCCGCAGCCCGTTCCCGTACCACGCCCGTCACCGCGGCCCGTGGACGCTCGTCACGGACGCCGGCGCCGCCCCCGGGCGACTGACGGAGTTCACCGCGGGCGGCGAGTGCGAAGTGCTGACCGCGTAACCGGTCGCGCTGCCGCACCGCCCTGCGCTCATTCCCGCACGTCGCGGTATTCACTCCAACGGCCGGGCGCTCGGGGTGAGTCGGCGGCGCAGGCGGGGGCGCTTTTCCCGCAGGCACTGTCGCCGCTGATCAACTTCCCTCTACCGTCGGGCCGTTCGGTCGGGCGAGGTGGAACGGTGCGTGATGGGAGCGGTGCTCGCGGAGCAGGCGCTGGTGCGGATCTGCGATCTGGCGGGACGGGTGCGCGGAACCGGATTCGTCGCCGACGGCACGGGCACCGTGATCACCAGCCATGAGGCGGTGGACGGGCTCGGCCGCGTCGTCGTGCACGCGGGCGGCGCAGGCCGCGAACGCAGCCACCTCGCCGAATCCGACGCGGTCACCCGGCTCCCCGAATGGGACCTCGCCCTGATCCGTACGACGGGACTCGGCGTGGCTCCCCTACTCATCGGCGCCGGAAGACCGGCCGCCGGAAGCACGCACGTCCGGCTGTTCACGGGGGACCGCGAGGGTGACTGCGGCGCGCACCGTCATGGCGGGGACGCCGGCGAAAGCGGTGACCTCGGTGGGGACTTCGGCGGTGACCTCGGCGGGGACTTCGGCGGTGACCTCGGCGGGGACTTCGGCGGAAGAGACGCGACCGGCGACGCCGAAGGCGCCGTCGCCGTGCCTCGGCTGCGGGAGCGGGGCTGCTGGACCGCGGCCGAACTGTCCGGGCGGCCGACCACCGTCACCTACACCTCCACCGACCGCTTCCACGACCTGGAAGGGGCACTGGAGTTGACGCTGCCCGAGGCGGCCGCGGCCCGCCTCCGCCTGAACGGTCCGGCCTCCGGCTCACCGGTCCTCGACAAAGCGACCGGCGCGGTGCTGGCCGTACTGGGCACCGCGCTTCACGCGCCGCACGCGGGCCGCGGCGCGGCATTCGCCGTACCGCTGCACACGGCCGGACTGTGGGACGCGGAGGGGCAGTTGGGGTCGCTGCTCGCGCGGAACAGTGCGACCGTCCCCGGGTTCGGCCCGGACCTCAACCTCGCCGGTGCACTGCGGCTGGCCGCGGCGACCCGGCCCCCCGGCGGCGAGCCGGGCGCCATGTCCGCGTCCCGCCGGGTGGAACGCCCCGAAGTCACCAAAGCCCTGCGGGAGTTCTGCGCGAGCGGAGCCTCGGTGGCGGCCCTGGTCGGGCGCGCCGGGTCAGGACGGACGACGGAACTCGCCGCGTTCGCAGCCGTACGAGCCGGCGGAGCGGCGCCCGCGCCCACGGTCCGCCTGCGCGGCGCGCACCTGCGCGAGGGCGACGGCAGCCTCAGGGAAGCTCTGGGACGGGTGCTCGGCCCGGTGGCGGAGGCGCACGGCCCCGCCGCGGGGAGAGCCGACGCTTCCTGCGCGGACGTCGTCGCCCGGCTGGCGCGCGATGCCCGGCGTCCGCTGCTCGTGCTGCTTGACGGGCCCGAGGAAATGCCCGCCGGGCTCGCCCGGGACCTGCGCCGCTGGGCGGCGGGCACGTCGGGCTGGCTCCGAGCGGCAGGTGCAAGGCTGCTGATCGCCGGCGGGCCCGAACAGTGGGCGGAACTGGGGGAGTTGTTCCCCCGCGACATGCTGTTCGGCGAGGGCGGCCGGCCCTGCCCGTCCGATGCGCCCCCGCACGTGCGGCTCGGCGACCTGTCCGCCCCGCACGCCGCGCGGGCGCGTGAGCTGTACGGTCTCGGCCCCGAAGACCTCGCCCCGGCGGACGCCGCGCATCCACTGGCCCTGCGCATGCTGTCGGAGATCCGCGCCGCTCAGGAGCCCGGGCACGCGGAGCAGGAGGAACGAGAGGGACGGGCGGGACGGGACCGGGTCGCGGGGCCGTCTCCCCTGCCACCGACCCGGGACGGGATCTTCTCCGCGTATCTCGCCCTCGTCGCCCTGCGGATCGCGCGCATGCTCGACCCCGGAGGTGCAGCCGGTGCGGTACGACGGCTTGCGACGCGTACGGCAGGTGCGCTGCACGAAGCCGCGCGGCGCAGCCTCGGGCCGGGACAGGGCGCCCTGAGCCGGGGCGACTTCGAGGAGATCTTCCCGACCTCGGCCGGCTGGGCGCAAGCGGTGCTCGCCGACGGCGTGCTGGAGGCGGCTGGGGAGGAATTCCGTTTCGCAGACGAGGAGTTCGGCGAGTGGATGCAAGGCCGCCATCTCGACGTCGACGCCGCCCTGGAGGCTCTCGTACATCCGCGGCAGTCCGGTGACAGGCCCCACGAGGCTCACGGAGCAGCTCTCGTGCCCCGGCACCGGATCGGCCCGGTGGTGCACGCCCTGGTGCTGTGCGGCAGGCTCGAGGGAGCGGACGCGCTGGAGAGGCGGCTGCGGCCGCTCGCGGACGCGGTCTCCTCCGGCGAGGAGGACGAAACCGTGTGGTGGGCAGGCCGTCTGCTGCGGGAGACCCTGCTGCGCGTGCCCGACGTCCGCCCGTACTACGGCCTTCTGCGTGGGCTCGCGGAGCGCTTGGGGGCCGAAGGACGCGACGGCGCGGGCATGTTCGGGCCGTCGTTCTGGCGCCGGCTGGTCCTGCCGACCGCCCAGCGGGTCGGGTTGCTGCGCCTCCTGCTTCCGGCCGACGCGCCGCACTCGGCGACGGAGGATCGGGGAGAGGAGCGGTACCTCCACGTCGTCGCCGAGGTACTGGCCGCGGAGCCGCATGCCGTACAGCCCCTGCTGTGCGGATGGTTCACCGACCGGAGGAGACTCGCCGAGCCGGCGGACACCGGCAGTCACGACGACCGCGAGCTGCCCCGGCCGACGGTCGCGTCGGCCGCGCAGGCCCTGCTGTACACGCACCGAGGGCAGTCGGTCGACATGATGCTGGACCTGCTGACAGACGCCTGTCACCCGCGCGCCGACGAGCTCCTCGGTGAACTCGCGCAGGAGGAGCCCTCCGCGCTGTGCCGCGCGGTCGAACGCTGGGCGCACGACGACCGGACCCTGCGGCAGATCGCGGCCGCCGAGTACGGGCCTGTGATGGCGCGGCACGTGCGTTCGGACTCCGACCGTGCACGTCTGCGGCACGCGGCGCACGCCCTGCTGCGCATCCCCGGCGGCTCCTCCCTGCACGGCCCGGCAGCACTGGCCATGCTGCTGCGACTGTCGCACGGCCCATCCGGAACGTCCGGAACGTCCGGAACGGCCCCGGACGCCGGTGCGCCGGTTGCCTGCACACAGCGGGACCGGCATCTCGAAGCCGCCGTCGGCCTCCTCGCCACGACGGGATCGGCAGAGCTGTCGGACGCACTCGTCACAGAGTTCGCCGACCGGCCCGCCCCCGCACTCGCCGCCTTCCGGGCGCACCTGTGCGAACAGCCCGGCGGTGGAGCGCACCACCTCGCAGAAGCGCTCGCCGCCGTGCCCGTCGCGAAGCTCGCCGTACCGACCGCCGAAGTGATGCGCCACTACGCCGAGATGCGGCCGGAGACCGCCGGCGAGGCACTGGCCGCGTTCGTACGGCGCCGGCTCGCGTACCGCCCACAGGGCTGCGAGGGCGTCCAGATGCTGGTCGGCGCGCTGCAGCGCACGCCCTGCGCGCCCCTCAGGGCCGGCCTGGCCCGCGTCCTCCGCGGGCTCGGCGGGCCGGTGCCCCGGGAACTGCTGGGCGTGCTGCTGCTCGGCGAGCGTGACCCTGCCGTGCTGGCGGCGGCGCAGGACGACATGCCGCACGGGACACGGAACGAGCGCCGTACGGAGGGGCACGCAACGGGAGACGCGGGAGACACCGGAGCGGTGGGCGAGCGCGGCGCGGAAGCACGGCCACCGGAGCAGCCGCCGGTACAGCCGGCCGTACTGGGCCCGGGCCCCGTCGGTGCCCCCGGCGACGGACGGGCGTCGACGGGCGCTGCTCAGGCGCGGGTCCCCTGCGTGAGCCGTTGAGCACCATGGCACCCTTGGACCGGCGGACCATCGGCATCGGCGAGGAGCAGGGACGTGCAACGCTGGCGTGGCTTGGAGGACATCCCGGAGGGCTGGGGGCGCAGCGTCGTCACCATCGGCTCGTACGACGGGGTGCACCGCGGGCACCAGCTGATCATCAACAGGACGGTGGCACGCGCCCGCGAACTGGGAGTGCCCGCCGTCGTCGTCACCTTCGATCCCCATCCGAGCGAAGTCGTGCGCCCCGGAAGCCACCCGCCGCTGCTCGCTCCGCACCCGCGGCGCGCGGAGATCATGGGGGAGCTCGGCGTGGACGCCGTACTGGTGCTGCCCTTCACCGCGGACTTCTCGAAACTCATGCCCGCCGACTTCGTGGCGAAGGTTCTGGCCGACAAGCTGCACGCGGTCAGCGTGGTGGAGGGGCCGAACTTCCGCTTCGGGCACAAGGCCGCGGGTGACGTCACCTTCCTCACCGAACTCGGCCGGACGTACGACTACGAGGTCATCGTCGTCGATCTCTACGAGCGCGGCTCCGCCGGCGGCGGAGAGCCCTTCTCGTCCACGCTGGTCCGGGGCCTGGTCGCCGACGGGGACGTGGGCGGGGCCGCCGAAGTGCTGGGGAGGCCGCACCGCGTCGAAGGCGTGGTCGTGCGCGGCGCGCAGCGCGGTCGCCAACTGGGCTACCCCACGGCCAACGTGGAGACGGTCCCGCACACGGCGGTGCCCGCCGACGGGGTCTACGCGGGGTGGCTGAACGCCGACGGCGAGCGGATGCCCGCGGCGATCTCCGTGGGCACGAACCCGCAGTTCGACGGCACGGAACGAACCGTCGAGGGCTACGCGATCGACCGCGTCGATCTGGACCTGTACGGCAAGCATGTCTCCGTCGACTTCCTTAAGTACATCCGCGGACAGGAGAAGTTCGACACCTTGGACGCCCTGCTGGCGCGGATGGGGCACGACGTCGAGCGGTGCCGTGCCCTCGTGGCAGAGGCAGAGGCAGAGGCAGCGGCAGAGGCCCACGGGAACGGCGACGCGGAGGGTGACGTGGAGACGGCAGGGTCCGGGGAGACCGGCACGTCCTGAAACGGCAGGGCGTCAGCGGACATGACGAAGGCCGACCCGGGGTGGTGATCCCCGGGCCGGCCTTGTGATCGTCCCGCCGCGCCCGCTACCGCTGGGGCGGCACCTGCCCGGGAGGCTGCTGCGGCCAGCCGCCGTCCTGCTGCGGATACGGCTGCTGCCCCGGCTGAGGCGGTTGCTGCTGGGGGAACGGTGGCTGCTGCCCGTAGCCCGGCTGGCCCGGCAGCGGCGGTGCCATCTGCGCGGGCGGGTTGTTGCCGTTCCCGGACCAGAGGCCCTGCTCCTGCTGCTGACGCGCGAAGTCCTCGGCGATGAGAGCGGCGAGGTTGAAGTACTCCTGACGGGTCTTGGGACGCATCATGTCCAGGTCCAACTCGGCGCCCGCCGACAGGTGTTCGTCGAACGGGATGGTCACCACCCCGCGGCAGCGCGTCTGGAAGTGCGCCACGATGTCCTCGACCTTGATCATCTTTCCGGTCTCGCGGACGCCGGAGATCACCGTGATGCTCCGCTGCACCAGATCCCCGTAGCCGTGCGCCGAGAGCCAGTCCAGTGTGGTGCTTGCACTGCTCGCGCCGTCCACGGACGGGGTGGAGATGATGACCAACTGGTCGGCCAGATCGAGCACTCCGCGCATCGCCGAGTACAGAAGCCCCGTGCCCGAGTCGGTGAGGATGATCGGGTACTGCCGTCCGAGGATGTCGATGACGCGGCGGTAGTCATCGTCGTTGAACGTGGTGGAGACGGCCGGGTCGACGTCGTTCGCCAGGATCTCCAGGCCCGACGCCGCCTGCGACGTGAAGCGGCGGATGTCCATGTAGCTGTTGAGGTACGGGATCGCCGTCACGAGGTCACGGATCGTCGCGCCCGTCTCACGCCGCACGCGGCGTCCCAGGGTGCCCGCGTCCGGGTTCGCGTCGATCGCGATGACCTTGTCCTGCCGCTCCGTCGCCAGCGTCGAGCCGAGCGCCGTCGTGGTCGTCGTCTTGCCCACGCCGCCCTTGAGGCTGATGACGGCGATGCGGTAGCAGGAGAGCACCGGCGTACGGATCAGGTTCAGCTTGCGCTCCCGCTCCGCCTCCTCCTTCTTGCCGCCCAAGCGGAACTTGCCGCCGAGAGCCGGGTTCTGGGAACGCGGCTTCTTCCGGTTGTTGACCAGCCGGTCCGAGGAGAGTTCGACCGCGGCCGTGTAGCCGAGCGGATTGCCGCCGTGACCCTGGCGCCGCGCATCTTCGGCCGGAGACTGACCGGGCCCCATGGCACCCGGGTCACCGGCTCCGGGCTGCGGGCCCTGCGGCGCACCCTGCCCGGCGGGGCCGGGCTGCGGCGGCTGATAGGCCTGGTATGGCGGCTGGTCCTGCTGCGCAGGCTGGCCGGACTGCCACCCCTGGGGGTAGCCGTAGCCCTGTGGCTGCTGTGGCTGGCCGGGCTGTGGCTGCTGTTGTCCGGGTTGGGGGTAGCCGTAACCGGGTTGCGGTGTCTGCTGGTTGGGCCCGGGCTGCTGGTGGGGTGGTTGCGCCTGCGGGGGGTGGGGCTGTCCCGGCTGGGGGTATCCGTAGCCCTGCGGCTGGTGCTGGGGCGGCTGTTGCCCGGGCTGCTGCTGGCCGGGTTGCGGGTAGCCGTAACCGGGCTGCGCTGCCTGCTGGTTGGGCCCGGGCTGCTGCTGCGGAGGCTGCGCCTGCGGGGGCCACTGTGCTTGCTGCGGCTGTTGCCCGGGCTGCGGGTAGCCGTAACCGGGCGTCGGCGCCTGCCCGCCCGCCGCCGCGGGCGGCATCTCGCCCGGCTGCTGCTGTTGTCCGGGTTGGGGGTAGCCGTAACCGGGTTGCGGCGTCTGCTGGTTGGGCCCGGGCTGCTGGTGGGGTGGTTGCGCCTGCGGGGGCTGGGGCTGTCCCGGCTGGGGGTATCCGTAGCCCTGCGGCTGCTGTTGGGGCGGCTGTTGCCCGGGCTGCTGGTTTCCCGGTTGGGGGTAGCCGTAACCGGGCTGCTGCTGTCCCGGCTGGGGGTAGCCGTAACCGGGCTGCTGCCCTCCCGCCTGCTGCGGGTATCCGTAGCCGCCTTGCTGCGGGACCTGCGCCGGCGTACCGGCCGCGGGCGTACCCGGGGCAGAGGTCTCCTGAGATGGTACGGCGGGGGGATTCCCCGCAACGGGTGAGGTGCCCGATCCCGACGCCGCGGGCTGGAAGTCCGGTGGGAGCGGCGGAAGTTCACCGGACTGTTCCGACTGGCCGGTGCCGGTGCCGGTGCCGCTGCCCTGAGGCGTCCAGGGGGCGCCCTGCTGGGGGAGCGGCGTCGCCGCGGAAGCGGTGCTTTCCTCGGTCCTGGGGTCGGCGGCGCCGGTGATGTCGGCGGCATTGTCGTCGTCCGCGGTGGCGGAAACCTCCGGAGCCGGCTGCCCGGACGTCCCGGGCTCCGCCGTGTCCTCGCGGTCGGCCGTGTCACCGTCGCCCGCGTCACGCACGTCCGTTCCATCACCGTCCGACGAGGTGCCGAAGGCGCGGGGCTCCTCGGCCGACTCCGGTCCGGCGCCGTCAGTGGCGGCTCCCTCGACGGCCTCCTGCTGTGCGTCGTCGTCGGTGGCATGCGGCGCGTCGGCGGCGACGGAGGAGGGGCCTTCGTCGTCCGGCAGTTCCGGCTCCGAGTCCCCGGCCCCCTCCGCACGCGCCGAGGCGCCGTCGGCGGGCTCCGGCTCCGGAACGGACGGGAAAGAGGGGAAGGACGGGAACGAGGGCGTCGAGGCCGCGGAGGTGTCCGACGCCCCGGCACCCGTCTCGTCCGCCGCCGGCCCGGGTGTGGAGGTGCCGGCCCCGTCGCTCCAGTCCGGCCGCTGCCCGGAGTCGCCCTGTGCCTCGTCGAACTCCCCGGTGCGGGACTGCTGTTCCTGCTCGTCCCGCTGGTCCTGCTGGTCCTGCTGGGCGGGACGGCCCTGTGCGTCCCACTGCCGCAGCGACGGGAACACATGCGTGGCATCTGCGGGCGCGGGAGAGGGACGGCCCAACCCGTCGCTCTGCCACTCGTGGCCCCCGGTGGACGCGCTCCGGGGGTCGGCGTACGCGTCGCCGGAAGAGGGAGGCTGCGAGAACTGCCCCGGCTGCGCGGGAGGGTTCTGCGGCGGCTCCGGAACGGCCGGGCCCGGCCCGGGAGGCTGCTCCTGCGGCGGCCCCGGCAGCGGCTGCGGCGGAGTCGTCGCCTGGAACGGAGGCGGGGTCGTCGGACCGCTCGGATTGCCCCCCACGCCAGGGGTGTTGGGGGCGGCGGCACTGTCGGCGTCCTGCGTGTACCAGGCAGGGGGCGTGTAGTCGATGGTGAACTGCCCCGTCGACTCCGTGTCGTTCTCGGGCGCCGAATCCGCGTCGCCTCGATCGGCATCGGGCGCCGTCCTGCCCCAGCGGATCTCGTCCCGATCGCTGCTCACAATGCCTCCTGCTGTGTGGTCGCACACCCCGTTTGTGGCGCAGTGCCCCAGCCTAATCTCGGCGCCTCAAGGCACGGCACTGCGGGCCCGTTCGCGCCCGGTGCGATAGCCCGGGGGGCCGCTTCTGTTCGAACGACCCGACTCAACCAGTCGAAGGTCTCGCTCCAGTCTCGGAGCGCACTGCCGGGCGGTCAACTTCTCCCCGGTTCACGACTGCTGTCGGTGCTGTACCCAGGTGCGTTGACCCGTGGCGGGACGGGCGGACGGACGAGCGCCAGGAGAACGCGCCGACCGGGCAGTCACCGCACCGACGCCGCGAACCGTCCCGGAACGCCCCGAACCGGCATGTGTCCGGCAGGACTTCGGCAGGACTCGGCCCCGCCGGACACGACTGCCTCGCGCCGCTGTCAGTCCAGGCGCCGGGGATTGCCGAGCAGCCCCGTCTCGGCGTCCGTCGGCTGCGTCAGCGAGTAGTACCTGTCCTTGCGCGTGCACCACAGGGTGACGCCGTCACCCAGCGTCGAGAGCGCCTCGGTCTCCTCGCGCGGCAGCCGCATCGTCCGCGACAGGTGCGCCGCCTCGTCCGGCGAGACCCGCTGAATGCCCACGAGGGACGAGGTCTGCAGCAGCCTCGGCGCGGCCGGGCTGAGGTAGGGGAGCAGCGTCACCACGGACTGCCACGGCGCCGAAGACACCCGCCCGCGCGGCGGCTTCATGCCGCAGTCGCGGATGATGACCACGGGACTGCTCACGGACGGACCGAGCGAGGGCACATGGCCGACGTCGTAGAGCGTCATGCACTGCTGCTCGGCACCGGCCGCCCGCACCAGCGCCGTCCACACGTGCGCACGGCCCGTCTCCACCGCGACGCGCGCCCCCGTGCCCGCCGCACGCAGCGCGAGCACCTGCGCCGTCCACAGACCGCCGATCAGCAGGACGTCGTACGCCGTGCGCCGGCTGAGCCCGAGAACGGCGGGCTGCCGCTGGGCGTCGGTGCCGATGACGACACCGTCGTCGCCGAGCGGAACACCTATCGCGGCGAGCTGCTCCACCGCGACCCTGTGACGCAGATGGCGCGGACCGCGCAGGCCGAACCCCGGGCGGCGCGGCCGTGCGGCCTGCTGCTGCGACTCGTCGTCGCGCCCGAAGACCGGAATGACCCCGGTGTCGGTCGCGGTCGCCACGTGACGCGGCTGCGCCGGTTCGCCGTCCTGGCCGAGGCCGCCCTGCGGCTGCTGACGGCCCAGGCCGGCACCGGGCATGCCGGTCTGTCTCGGCATCATCGGAGTGGACATCAGCTGGTGCCTCCGAGGGGCAGAGTGGCAAGCACGCCGGGCACTTGCTCCCGGTCCAGCGGGACGAGCCCCGTCTTCGCCCGGCTCGCCGTGCGCTGCAGTTCGCGCCGTGCGGTGGACAGGTCGTTCTCGCTCCGGGTGACGATGCGCACGTGCCCCGCGATGGAGGCGGAACGCCCGTCGCCCGGGCCGATGGTCATGCTGAAGACGGAGGTGAACACCCGCAGCGAGGTGAGGATCGACGCGAGGTGCGCCGAACTCACGGCGTTCGGGCCCACCTGCGGCCACCGGCTGATCCAGTACGTCGCGTGCCAGCGGTCGTCGCAGCGCCAGCCGCGCACCGACTCCTCGGTGCGCCGCTGCGGCTGACGGCCGTCATGGGAAGTGGCGTTGCTGGCACGGGGGTTGAGGCATGTTGAGGTGGCGAGCGCCTGGATGACCTCCGTCTCGTTGAGCACCGAGGCGCTGAACCCCGCGCCCTCGAGCCGGCTGGCGAGCTGGTCCGCGGCGCGCACCAGGGAACGCTGCGCGCCCCCGAGCCCGCCTCCGCGCGCCTCGATGGCCTCCGGCGTCAGTTCGGGTGTGAGCTTCAGCGCCACCCAGGTCATCCGCAGCGACGGGATGCCCGAGGCCTCCTGGAGCGAGCCGTACGAACGGGCCACCACCGACTGCTCCGGCAGATGCGGCGCCGGAGCGGCCTGCGTGTGCTGGACGATCTGGACGGACTCCAGCCGGATGTCGTCGGTCGTCAGCGCGCTGTGCAGCACATCGAGGGGCACGGGGCGCTCGACGCGGCCCGTGCGCCCAGGGCGCAGCGGGGCGTCCTTGCCCTCCACGGCGATCAGGGCCGTGAGGAACGTGCCGTCGCCGACCATGCCGACAGCACGGTCCTCACGCGTCACATAGGTGGACGTCTGCACCGCCTCGTCGCACTCCACGACCGGCGCGAGACTGGGATCGGTTCCGGCGGGCACCGGGTACTTCGCCCCGCGTTTGCGTCGCCGCAGCGAACGCTTCAACTCGTACCACTCGGACAGCGGGTGCTGCCGCCGGCGCACCAGCGCGAACAGCGTCAGCAGTCCGGCCACCACGGCGGCCGGAAGCACCAGCCACTTCTGCGCGATCCAGGCGACCAGCACGAGCCCTGCCGCGACTTCGATCAGGATCAGCTGCTGAAGCCGCACCGGGCCGAAACTGCCGGGCTTGCTGCTCAGCCGGAGAGTGGCTGTGGTGGGTGCCTGAGAGGCGGCCGGGGCCTGTTGCCCGTCATTCCGCTGAGACGGGACGCGCTGGTTCCGGGACCGGCTGCGGGTGGCGCTCGTCATCCCCCGTAATTCCCCTTCGAGGTGTCATCTGCACGGCTGCTGACCACAGTCGCCGATTCCGAGTGCGGTGCGCGTCACCGGACAGGGCCGCGCCGCACGGGTGGTTTCTGCGCAATGCCTTCGGTGGTTCCGCCGGTTCGGCCTCGCCCCTCCGGCGTCTGCGGTCGCCCCCTGCTGTGCCGTCGTTTCGCCGGCCCCGTGCGGGACGGGGAGCCGGACCGGCCTGCACCGCGACGGATGCCGGCCGGACGTCAGGATACTCACCGCGGACTCGGTCCCGCAGGCGGCCGACAGCAGGGTGAGTGAGGGCATTGTGCGGATACCGCGACCTCTGCTCCCACCCGGGCGTTTGCGCACGCACCGTGGGGCGGCATAGTAGTGCCGCCGGGGGAGGCGGACCTGGGGGCCGGCGCCGTACCGGAAAGGGCGACGCGGAGCATGTGACACCGGTCTTCGTGACCGCCCGGCGCCACCAAGGCACCACCCTCACCGGTTACTTCATCAGCACGGGAACGGAAGAGACGGGGACCGATGTCGACGCGGCGGGACGAGCTCAGCGCCCACACCTTCGCGCGGAAGCGCACGCTTGCGGCCTTTCTGCAGCCGGATTCGAGAGTCTCCGACGAGGAGGCCCCGCGTCCCGTGCGCGCGATGATGCCCAGCATCGTCGTGGGCGTGGTGCTGATCGCCGGAAGCATCGCATGGGGCGCCATCGCCCCCAGCGCGCCGCCCGGTTGGGACAAGCCGGGCGAACACATCATCGTCGACAGCGATTCGACGACGCGGTACGTCGTCCTGCCGCACAAGACGAAGACCGGCAAGAAGACCAAGCAGCTCCACCCTGTGCTGAACTTCGCCTCCGCCAAGCTCGTCCTGGACAAGGGCAAGGGCGAGGTCATAGAGGTCTCCGGCAAGGACATCGACGCGAGCCCCATCCCGCGCGGCGCCACCATCGGCATCCCGTACGCCCCCGACCGGCTGCCGGCCGACGCCGACGCCGAATCGGCCAAGGAGTGGGCGGTCTGCGAAAAGCCCGGCCCCAGCGGTGAAGGCGAGCCGCAGCAGGGCGTCTTCGTACTCGGCGGCCGTGACAAGAACACCCTCAAGAACAAGTACCGGCTCGACCGGGGCGAGGGCATGTATGTCGAGGACGCCCGGACGGGCGACCGTTACGTGATCGACGGCACCGGCACGAAACTCCTCCTCGACGGGCCGCAGGGCAAGACCCAGGCCAAGCTCGCCGAACGCAACGTGCTGACCAAGCAGGTGCTCCGCGACCCCGGGGAGCCGCAGAAGGTCTCCGGCCAGTGGCTGAAGACCTTGAACAGCGGTGCCGACATCGTCTTCCCGAAGCTGGACGCCCCGCAGGGCACTGACCCCGCGTTCCAGGGCGTCGATTCGCTGCCCGCCGAGGCCCGCTCAGTCGGGAAGGTGCTGAAGTCCAGCTCCGGCGGTGTCACGTACTACTACATGGTGCTCAAGGAGAGGGTGCAGCGTGTGACTCCACTGGTGGCGCGGCTGTACCTGGTGCAACAGGGCGAGAAGCTCGTGTCGGTCAGCAACGTCGAGGTGGCCGGCGCGGGAGCGTCGGACGAGATGGACACCGGAGGCAAGGGCTGGCCCGAGAACGTCCTGAAGCACGTCAACCGCCCGCCCGAGGAGTTCGGTTCCACCTCACGTCAGGTCTCCTGCAGCGTCTACACGGGCAAGATGGCCAACGGCGCACCGAAACTGGCCGCTTGGGCCGGGCCCGACTACCCGGCGAATATCGTCGACGGTGCCGCCAACGCATACGTCAGTCCCGGATCCGGTCTGCTCTACCGGGAGTTCAGCGGCAGGGGCGGCGGCGGCGCCCAGTTCCTGCTGACCGACTCGGGTCTGCGCTACGCCCTGCCCAAGGGCGGCGGAGACGAACAGCAGGCGGCGGGCGCGAGCGAGAAGAGCCCGACTGCGCGCCTCGGCTACGAGAAGGCCAAGATCGCCCCGGTGCCGCAGACTTGGTCGTCGCTGCTGCCCAAGGGCCCCACGCTCGACACCAGGAGCGCCTCGCAGGAACAGGGGCTGTGACGGCCGGATACTCCGCACGCATCGCTGGGCCGAATCCCGGGTAGAACGTAACTCCCGTCCACAGGGCGGGAGTTACGTATTTCCCGGTTCGGGGTTCCGGGCGTTTCAGGGGGGCGACGGGGGGCAGGGTGACTTCGGTGCGCGAGGCGCCGACCGCGGGGATCACGGATTGGTCGCAGCGGTGTGTTGACCACGTGACGGTAATGGCATGCGAACGGCTGTGTCGGTGGGGCAAGGTAGTGTTCTCACGGTGTCAGCTGACGGCCCGTTCTGCGCGTGGCATAGGGTGACCCACCAGCCCGATCCGGGCTGCTGAGACGTTCACAGGAATAGCATGGGGGAAGGTGCGCCATGGCAGGACAGTTTCGGGTAACAGAGGACGAGCTCCGCGCTCTGTCGTCGAAGATCAGCGAGGTCAACAGCTCCGTCCAGGGCGAGGTCAAGCGCCTCGACGGTGTGATCAGCCAGATCGCCGGCGGCTGGCAGGGCCAGGCGGCCAGCGCTTACCACCGGCTGCAGCAGCAGTGGAACGAGGATGCGCGCAAGATGAACAACATCCTCACCGACATCAAGGAAGCGGTCGACTCCACCCGTCAGAACTACTCGGCGACGGAAGAGCAGCAGAACTCCGAGGTCAGCAAGATCATGTCGGACTTCGGCTGATCCAGGGCCAGTTGCCCGATCGGCACTCGTCCGTTCAACCCCTGAGTTCACAGCTACTACTACCGAAGAATCGCTGAAGGAGGAGTCGTAAGTGTCCGGAATTCTCGTAAACTTCCAGACTGTGTCGCAGGCCTCGCAGGACGTGAGGTCCACGGCCGGCCGCATCAAGAGCCAGCTCGACGACCTTGAGGCCATGGTCAAGCGCGTGGCCAACACCTGGGAAGGTTCCGCCCAGGAGGGTTACCAGGCCAAGCAGCGCCAGTGGGACCAGACGGCGGACCACCTGCACCAGGTTCTGCTCAAGATCTCGACCGCGCTGCAGAACTCGGCTGACAACTACCAGTCCACCGAGAAGAGCAACGCGAACGTCTGGGGCGGCTGAACACAACCGGCAACGCCCGTACGAGGAGTGGGCCCGGCCTCTCACCGGCCGGCCCGCTCCTGCCGTTGCGTCAAGGGCGTCCGGCCGGGCCGGGGCAGGCACGTCGGCACGGACCGGCGTCCCCGGGGGAGAAACACAAATGTCCAAGGCTGTCACTGGATCCAACGCCGAAGTCCTGACCTCTGGGGCCGACGAGCGCGACGCGCAACGGCCCCGGAGCACCCGCTGTGCCCAGCGGGCCTTCGTCCTGCTCGCGGCGCTGAGTCTCAGCGCCGCCGGCTCCGCGGTACCCGCCGCCGCGGCCCCCATGTCTCCCTCGCAGGGCGGAAGTTCCTCCTCCGGCCACTCGCCCGGCAGGGCCGGCCAGGACCAGGGGCTGGACAGCAGCAGCGAGTGCAAGTTCGGCGGCAAGAACATCAAGAGCACCCCGTGGTCGCTCCAGCGCGTACTCCTGGACGAGCTGTGGAGCAAGGCGACCGGCAAGGGCGTCACGGTCGCAGTGATCGACACGGGTGTCGACAAGGGCAACTCGCAGATCCGTCCCGCGCTCAGCCCGGGCGGTGACGACTTCGTCGGCAAGACGAACGGCACGACCGACGTCAACGGCCACGGGACACGCGTGGCCGGGATCATCGCCGCCGAGAAGGTCCCCGGCAGCGGGTTCTCGGGCATCGCGCCGGGCGCGGAGATTCTGCCGCTCCGGTACACGGGTGCCGAGAACAAGCAGGGCAACTCCGAGACGATGTCCAAGGCCATCCGTTACGCGGTGTCCAAGGGCGTGGACGTCATCAACATCTCTTCCGACACGGTCGCGAAGAAGCCCAACCCCGGGCTCGAGGCCGCCGTCAACGCTGCGGTCGCCAAGGACATCCTGGTGGTGGCCGCCGCCGGTAACGACGGCGCGGACGGCAAGCTCGAGAACACCTACCCGGCCGCCTACGAGGGTGTCCTCGCCGTCGGCGCCTCGGACCGCAACAACGAGCGTGCCTTCTTCTCCCAGTCCGGGGACTTCGTCGATGTGGCGGCCCCCGGCGTCGGCATGGTCTCCACCGTGCCCAAGGGCGGACAGTGCTCCGCCGACGGAACCTCCTTCTCGGCGCCGTACGTCGCCGGCGTCGCCGCGCTGATGTACGAGAGGTACCCGAACTGGAACGCCCAGCAGATCACCGCGCGCCTTCAGCAGACGGCCAACAGGCCCGGCGCCGGCCCCGACCCGCAACTCGGCTGGGGCGTCGTCGACCCAGTCGCGGCCCTCTCGGGTGACGGCAAGCCTCAGGACCAGCCCAGGCGTGACCAGGCGCAGCAGAGTCGCCGCGTCACTCCGATGTCCCTCACGGTCGGCGAGAGCGACACCGAACGCACGCAGCGCCTCTCGGTCTACGTCATGGCCGCAGGCACCGTACTGACGATTCTCATCGGTGGCACCGCTGTCGCAGCCCGCGACCACCGCCGCAAGCGCTCGACGGCGGGCAGCCCGGCGGAGACCACAACTTCAACGAGGCAATAGGCAGCAGGGGGAGAGGAGACGGGGCATGAGCAGCGGATACAAGGTCGATCTGAGCGCCCTGGACGAGGTCATCAAGAAGCTGAACCGGGTCGTCGACGACATGGGCGGCCCGCACACGTGCGCCAAGTACGAGACGTACCTCCCGCCCGGGTGGCTGGGCAAGGGCTTCAGCGAGGAGCAGGGCTTCCGCGGGGCGCACGAAGGGATGAAGGACGCGATCGAGGGTTACATCAAGCAGTTGCAGAAATTGATCACCCAGTTCAGCTCCAACACGTCCCAGGTCCGCCGTAATTACGACGACCAGGAGCAGAAGACCAAGCACGGAGTCTCAACGGAAGCCGGCGGCGGCAAGTGATGCGTGTGGACCAGGACTCAACGGTGGGGAGTGGCAGCTGATGGGGTATCCGGCTTACCAGTCACCTGAGCAGATCGAGGCTCAGCGGCAAGCGATGGAGCGTGCCAAGAAGGAGTCGCACGACGAGGGTCTCGAGGGTCACGAGAAGGAGATCTCGGACTACAAGAAGGCCAACGAGCAGTTCCCCCTCCAGACGAACTTCACGGCTCATGACATCGATCAGCTGAAGGGCATGATCGAACACGCCAACCCCGATGGCGTGGACGGGATCGGCAAGAACTGGAAGCGGGTTCACGACAGGCTCGTGGGCGAAGGAGGCGGATCTCCCTCCGGCGACAGTGCCTACGGCCAGCTGAAGAAGGCTGTCGATGACGTCCTGGAGCACTGGGAGGGAGAAAGCGCCAACCAGTTCAAGGCCAAGGCTGAGAAGATTCTTCAGCAGATCGCCAACAGCGCAGCGCATGCCTCGAACGTGTCCCAAGTGATGACTCAGGCCGCGGACGACCTCCGCACACAGCGGGATGCGATCAGCAAGATCGAGAAGCCCAGTTGGTTCGGCAAGGCGTGGGACCTCGTCACCGACTCCGGGCGTGATGACAAGTACACGGAAGCGGACGTAAAAAGCGGCAATATCCCGAAGGACCTGATCGCGGAGGCCAACGAAGGCTACATCGGCGCTGAGAAGGAAGAGCAGCTCAAGGCCGTCGCCATCATGGAGAACCTGGGGCGGAGTTACGTCGGGTATTCGCGGAGGATCCGGGCCCCGCACAACGAGGACGATGGAGGGGTGCCCCCTTCCAACCCGGAGACTCCGATGCCGACCCCGATCCCGGCTCCCTCTGGTTCTGCATCAGTTCCGTCGGCAGGCGGCAGGGCGAGGACCTCGGCAGGCTTGGCAGGTACCACCAAGGTGCCGGAGACGACCGGGCCCCGTGACCCCGGTATCTCCGGCGGTCAACAAGTACCTGCCAGCCAGACGAAGGTGGACAGCCTGCCGTCTGGAATCTCTGGCGGCGGGACGAGCGGCGTTCCCGGCAGCGGTGGCGTTTCCGGTCCCGGCACGGGCGGCGGTATCGGAGCAGGTAACGCCGGCGCTACTGCCGGCGTCCCTGGTGGCGGCCTGATGGCTGGCGGAGCAGGCGCTGCTCGTGGCGCCGCCGGTCGTGCTGGCATCGGCGGTGCCGGTGCGATGGGCGGCCGAGGAGGCGGCGGTGCGGCCGCAGGAGGCAGGGGAGCGGCCGGTGCTGCCGGTCGTGGGGCTCTTGCCAAGGCGAGGGGCGGCGTCGCCGGAGCTCCCAAGGGAATCAGTGGCGGCAGCCCCGCTACTCCTGGCGGCACGGGGCTTGGCAGGGGCCGTGGCGGCGAGCCGGGCGCTGCTGGACGCGGCGGAATGCTCGGCGGCGGGGCTCGAGGCACGAGCCAGCGACCGGGCGACGAGGAACGCGACCAGGGAAGCCGCCCCGACTATCTGGTCGAGGATGAAGAGACCTGGACGCCGGAGGACGGCCGGAGCGTTCCGAAGACAATCGAGTAGGAACGGTGGCGGGTAGCCACTGAAGATCACAGATGGCCCTCGCGGATGCTACTTCGCGAGGGCCATCGTCGAGAGTACGAAGAGGAGCAGGAGTTGAGCCTCCGACGAGTGCTGCACCTGGTGGGCACCGGAGCGTTGACGGGAGCCCTGCTCCTCGGATCCGCTCCCGTGGCTTCCGCAGACGATATCCGCGATCGGCAATGGGCCCTAAACTTCTTTGCCGCAGAAGACATTTGGGAACACGCTACTGGGAAAGGCGTGACCGTTGCAGTAGTCGACACCGGAGTGGACTCTTCGCAACCTGACCTGAAACAGTCCCTTGTCCCGGGCAAGGACTTCACGCAAGGAAAGGGAACCTCGGACAAGGGACGCCACGGCACGGCCATGGCCAGTTTGATCGCCGCACGAGGGCACGGCGCGGCTAACGGGTCGGGCATGAAGGGTCTCGCACCTGGTGCGAAGATCATGCCCATCACGACGCAGATTGGTTCGGCGAAGTCTGCCGAGGCACAGGGAATCCGGTACGCGGTTGATCACGGCGCCAAAGTGATCAATCTTTCTTACGGGGGCCCTGCGGATCAGGGTGAGCGAGAGGCCGTCCGCTACGCCATCTCCAAGGATGTCGTCGTTGTGGCGGCCACTGGGAACGTGCCGGGAAAGCACAAGGAGTACCCAGCCGCCTATCCCGGCGTGGTGTCCGTAGGCGCGTTGGGGCGTGACGGGACGTTGTGGGAGGGGTCGTCTTGGGGTTCGAACACCACACTGGTGGCCCCGGGCGAGAAGAACGTTACTCCGAACAAGAAGTATGAGTCCGGTTATGGATACACGGCGGGCACTTCGGACGCTGCCGCTTACGTGTCTGCCGCTGCGGCTCTGGTGCGGGAGATGCACCCTGACCTCACGGCTGGACAGGTGATCAATCGGCTGATCAAGTCGGCCAAGCCGCTGGCGGACGCCAAGGGCAATTCGCCGAAGTTGCCGGATGAGAAGTTCGGTTACGGCGTGGTTCGCCCGTTCCGGGCGGTGACGTATGACTACGCGGCCGGTCCCAAGGCAGGCCCCTTGGCGCAGCCGGAGAAGTCGTCAGGTTCGGCGGCGGGTGACACCAGTCCCGGTTCCGATTCGGGATCGTCGTCCTCTGGGGACTCTGGGGGGTGGATGTTTGCGCTGGGTCCGCCGATCGTGCTGTTCGGGTTGATCTTCGTCGTCCTGATCGGTGTCGCGGTTCTCGTTGTCGTCCTGGTGAAGAGGAAGGACCGTCGGGACCGGGTCAGTGACCCGTGGGGTTCGGGCAACGCCCCGGGCGTGCCGCCGCAGTACCCGGGTCAGCAACCCCACGCGCCGGCAGGGCAGTTCGGTGGGCCTCCCACCACGCCGCCCCCGCCACCCAACCAGCCGCCGCGGTGAGGTAAGAGAACGAAACGCTTGTGCCCCGGCGGCTTCAGGTCCCATACGGAGCCGCCGGGGCACGTCCTGTTGACGGGTAATCAGGGGAAATGCATCTTCGAAGAGCACTGTGTGCCACTGGCGTAGGGGTGTTGACGGGAGCCCTGCTCCTTGGATCCGCTCCCGTGGCTTTGGCGGACGACATTCGCGACCGCCAGTGGGCCTTGTCTGCATTCGATGCGGACAAGATTTGGGAAAAGTCCACAGGCAAGGGCGTCACGGTCGCCGTAGTTGACGCGGGCGTCGATGCTTCGCATCCAGATCTCAAAGGGCAGGTCCTCAAGGGGAAAGACTTCACCAAGGAAGGTGGAAGTGCCCAGGAGGACACAGACGGGCATGGAACCAGTATGGCTGGCTTGATCGCTGGTCGAGGACATGGCCCGGGGGGTAGCGCTGGGGTCATGGGGCTTGCGCCAAGGGCAAAAATTCTCCCCATCAGATTCAAACACGAAGATGGCGAGTTGGGCATTTCCTGGGCGGACGGCGTGCGTTACGCGGTCGATCACGGAGCAGACGTCATCAATCTCTCGATCGTGACGACGAAGAGTGCTGCTGAACAACAGGCAATCGAGTATGCCATAAAGAAAGATGTGGTCGTTGTTGCGGGAGCCGGTAATTATGGGAAGGAGAAGACAAACTATCCGGCCGCGTATCCCGGCGTCGTTTCGGTTGGGGGGGTGGATGACACGGGGGCCGTCTGGGAGAACTCATCGTGGGGGTCGAACACAACATTGATCGCTCCTGCGACTAAGAATGTCGGTGCTGACACCACGTCCGCTTCTGGTTATGCCATGACGACCGGAACTTCTGATGCCACGGCATACGTTTCTGCGTCCGCGGCCCTGGTGCGTGAGAAACATCCTGAGCTCACCGCAGGCCAAGTGATCAACCGCTTGATCAAGACTGCGAAGGTGCCTGGACCTGAAGAAGCGAGCAACCCGAAACTGCCGGATGAGAAGTTCGGCTACGGCGTCGTCAGGCCCTACCGAGCCGTGACCTACGACATTCCAGCTGGCCCCAAGGCCGGCCCGCTGGCTCAGTCGGACAAGCCCTCGGGAACCGCCGCGGGTGAGGCCGACTCCGGTTCGTCTTCCTCCGAGGACTCAAGGGGCTGGATGTTTATTTTGGGTCCGCCGATCGTACTGTTTGGGCTGATCTTCGTCGTCCTGATCGGTGTCGCGGTTCTGGTTGTCGTCCTGGTGAAGAGGAAGGACCGCCGGGACCGGGTCAGTGACCCGTGGGGTTCGGGCAACGCCCCGGGCGTGCCGCCGCAGTACCCGGGTCAGCAACCCCACGCGCCGGCAGGGCAGTTCGGTGGGCCTCCCACCACGCCGCCCCCGCCGCCGAATCAGACTCCACCTCCATGGCGATGAGCAGCGGAACTTGGTCCTTCGACAGCCCTGTGTCCAGGGCTCGCAGGAAAAAGGGGGGAGTTGTGGCCACTGAAGGGCAGCTGGAGCCGCGGCGGGACGACGAACTCGCGCTGCTGATCGCCTCATTGCTGCAGGGCTCGGACAAAGTCGTTGCCTTCTGTCGGGTGAGGCCAGGGGCGCACGCCAAGACATGCCCGAGGCGTTACCGCCCTCGCTCCACCGTGTTGCGGGCGCCGCAGGGTCAGCGGAAGCCGTGGCGCCACAAGTTGCGGGACGGGGTCCTGGGCTTCGTCGCGTGGGCGACTGACCCGCTGAACTTCGTCGGTGAGGCTTTCGACTCGCTGATGCGCTGGATCTTCCGGAGGCGGAAGACGCGTCTGCGGATGACGCAGCTGAAGGGCGGCTGGAAAAGCCTCGCGGGCGGTCTCAACGCCTGCCTGTGCATCGCCGGTGACAAGGTGCTCGTCGTGGGCGAGCGGAACGCGACGCTGGTGTACGCGGGTGAGGACGACTCGGAGGTCGCATGGGAGCGGCCCCTTACCGACGTGTCTCATGTGGAAATGGCGACGTGGAGGAGCGCGGATGCTCGCGGAGCGACGCTTCGCTGGCACTTCCGGGACGGCTCCTGGGTGGACGTGTTCGCTGCCGGCCCTCAGTGGAAAGCTCTGGCCGATGTCCGTCCGACTGCAGACAAGCCACGGTAGGGGCACGGCAGTCGGCAAGACTGGCAACTGAGCGGCCCGGCAGTCCAGCAGTTGGGAGTTCTCAGTTCATCCCGTTCGTCACCAGGGCCGAGATCGCACCCCATGCTCACAAGGAGGCCAAGTCCGGCCGTATAGTCCAATGCCGAGGTCCAGCGCCGTCAGCGCGTGGGGTCGCATTGAGCATCCATGAGGCCTTCAAACCCCCTTGACGCCGCCGGTTGGGCGACCTGAACCGACCCGGCGGCCGTCTCAAGGACTGGGTGAGGGCTGTAGCCCAGCGACGCGGCTCAGAGGCTCCTGACCAGTTCCACCGCGTCCTTCAGCGAAAGCCGCGGCTCCTGACGGCGCAGCACCTTCACGGCATGGACCTCGCCCTTGCTGGCCCTCGCCGAGCGCACGGCATCGGCGTCGATGCGATCGCGCACGTCGTCGAGAGACATCGAATTTGTGCGTTGCCTCTGGCGGCGGACCCAGATGCCGACCACCGCAGCGAGGGGGAGGAAGGTCCACGCCACGATGTTGATCGCCGTTTCGGGGGTCGTCGTGTCGGTGAGGGAAAGCAGAAGGACTACAGCCACTCCTCCGGCGAGAAGCGAGACGAACCAGATCAGTTCGAGCTTCTTGAGCGAACGTCCATCGGTGGTGCGCCCGTTCCGGGGGTGGTTCATCACGCGGGAGCCCTTCTGCATTGCTGCCGGAAGTCCTGGGAGGCGGTTCGCCCCACCCATACGGTACGGGGGCTCGGACATTGCGCCACAGGGCTGTGTGGATTTCCTGTGGAGCTTCCCGATGGGTCATGCCAAGGGTGGCGATTGCCTGCAACTCCTCAACGGCCTCCATAACTCCCTGTCGGCGTACGGCAGTCGCAGTCCGGCGCGCAATCGGCTTCCGGGGCCCGGAGCCTGGGGCGACCAGGTTCTGAGGAGCCGCTGCTGCCATATAATCTCCGCTGCTGAGAGAGGTGCCATCACCACCAGAGGTGAATTGCCCCGGCTGGCGCCCTTCTCGTCCGGCTTGTTCGCTCCCTTCACCACCGAGGAGAGACATTTCATGGGGGACCACTTCAAGACGGATGTCGATCAGCTTGATCAGTTCGTGAAGACGTTGGACAGCAGCGTCAAGGATCTTGATGAGGCCCGGTCGGCGCTGTCGCACGTCCGAGGCGACCAGATCGGCACATCCCGGCTCGACAAAGCCTGCGACGAGTTTCAGGACCACTGGAAGTACGGCTCCGAGCAGATGAGCGAGATGATCGGCGGTATCAAGGAGGGCGTGAAGGCGAACAAGCTGAGCTACCAGGAGATGGAAACGAACCTGGAGAAGGCGCTCAAGCAGATGGAACAGCAGGGCACTTCGGCCGGCGGGGGCAAGTGATGGCGGCGAATCCTTATCCGCACCTCGGCTGGAACCCGGTTCCCGGCATCCCCTCCGAAGTCCAGTCCCTCAAGACCAAGGTCACCAAGGCGGCGTCCGCGCTGCGCAGTTGCCACACGCAGATCGAGCGCCTGCTGGGTGAGAGCAGCCACTGGGAGGGTGACGCCGCGGACGCCTTCCGCGACAAGCTCGACGGTGATCTGCCCAAGTACATGAAGGACGCCGCTACCTCCATGGAGAAGGCCGCCGCCCAACTTGCCAAGTGGGACAGCGACTTGACCTCGAACCGAGAGCTCGCCAAGAAGTACGACGACGAGGCCAAAGAGAAGAAGGAAGCCGCGGGCACTGCCAAGGAGCGTCAGGACACCGCCCAGAAGGACCCGGATCTCAACCTCGGCGGCAAGGAGTATCCGAGTCAGGCAGAGGCGGACGCGGCCACGTCGCGGCTCCGGGCGGCCGAAGGCCGTCTGAAGGAGGCCTCGGCCAGCCTGGAGAAGGCCAACGAGGCGTACAACGACGTCATCGAGAAGGCGAAGAAGCTGGAGCAGGAGCACGAACGCGAGGCCAACAAAGTCGCGGAAGAGCTCGACAAGGCTGACGACGATCTCGCTCCTGAGGAACCCGGCTGGTTCAGCAAGACCCTCAGTGCGATCGGCGACGGCCTCGCGGCGGCCGGCCAGTTCCTGCTCGACCACGCGGGCACCATCGGCGCGATCGCCGGCCTGCTGGCCCTCTTCCCGACGCCGCTGGCTCCGCTTTTCGCCGGTATCGCGGTGGTCGCGAGCGCTGCCTCGCTGAGCAAGAACCTTGCCAGTGAGGACTTCCGAGATTCGCTGACGGGCAAGTACGGATGGGGCCAGGGCCTCACCGCCTGGGGCTCCGTGGCAGGCGACACCTTGGGCATGGTGCCCGGCGTGGGCGCGCTTGCCAAGGGCGGCGGAGAGACAGCCATGTTGGCGGGTGCCGCCAGGGAGGGCGGTGAGGCTATGTCTGTCGGCTCCAAGGCCGCCACGTTTGGACGGGAGACCGTCGAGGCGTTCAACTTCAAGGCGCTGGACACGGCCACGGACCCGGCCACCGGCTTGTTCGACTACGGACTCCAGGGCGCCAACGTCGCTGCGAACACGGTCTCTTCCTTGGAGACGATGAATGTGCTGCCCGACGACGGCGCCGGACATTACGGCGCGGAGGGGGCCAAGGCCACCATCGCGGGTACGGGGGCTCCCGGAAATATCGGGGATGCTGCTCACGGCATCACTGAACTGGTCGCCGGGCTGCGGTTGTGAGCAGCGTTCAGGAAGATGCCGCGGTCAAGCTGCGGCCGCAGTTCTGGTACGAAATCCCCTACGGCTACGCCCAGTTGGAGGTATACCCCTCCGCCGAGCGGATGGAGGCGCTGGCGCGGGAGGTTCTCGCCCTCCCGGAGGACGTCCGGGAGCGTGCGGATCAGGTGTTTCGCCTGTATGCCCTCGTGATGTACGAGATGCAGAAACATCGCGTACAGGGCTGCGCGCTCGGCCTGCACCCGGATGAGCGTTACGGCGCGGCGATGTCCGTGCTCACCGTGTCCAGTGTGGACTCACCGGGCGTCAACCCCAAGGCGGTGCTGGCGGCGTTGCTGAGCTCCGGAGCAGGGGAGACCCAGGAGAGCGGCATCGTTCCCGTCGAACTGCCGTGTGGGCCCGCCTTCCTGACACAGTCCGTGGAGCGGCCCGTGCCGCCCGGTGTGCCGCCGACGGAGGAAGACGGCGGCGTCGACGAGGCGCCGGTCTGGCGTGGCCTGCTGGCGATCCCGGACACCCGTGCGTCGGCAATCATCGCCATACAGCTCGTTTCGCCGTCAGTGCATCTTGCTGACGACTACCGAGGCGTGCTCGTTGGCATCGGCCGCACGGTGAGCTTCACCGACCCCGCGCTCGCTGACCGCACGGGTGATGAGTCGCCGGAGCCGGGCTCCGCGGCTGAAGCAGTGAGGAGCGATTTCGGTTGAGCGCGGAGAAGCCGGTCGGCGGCGGGCCCGAGGCAGCGGCGAAGTCAGGCAAGTCGAAACCTCCATCCCGGTCGGCGATGTTGGCGAAGTGGGCTCTGGCCTTCGCCGTCGCCTATGGGCTCTCCCTCACGGTGCTGACCGACTACCTCGTGGTCCTGGCTGTTCCGGGACTGATCGGCCTGCTGGCACTGACCTCTACCGCGGTGCTCTTGTTGCTCTACGAACCCGTCCGTGGCGATGCCCCGTACGCCACAGACGGATCGGACCGTCGGGGAGTGGTGCGTTTCCACCGCAACGTCCTGCTGCGGCGGTACGGGCTGCTTCTGTGTTTCGTCGCCGCGATGGTGGCGCTTGTGTTCGTGACCAAGTCAGATTATGCGGTCATGGCTGCTCCCACGGCAGTGGTGGCCTTCACGCTGGGGACGGCCTTCTGGGGCCAGCAGATGCGGTCGGTGCGGCTCGCCGCCCGAGTGCTCGACGGGTACGACTTCACCTTCCGCGCCCCCGTGGAGAAGCTCAACCTGCGGGCCTCCGGCAAGCGTTCGCTGCGCCTCGGCGGCGGGGAAGGCGGCGATGGCCGGTCCCTGAAACTTGCGGCCCACCAGCCCCTGGGCAAGCTGTGGCCGAAGAACATCGAGGACGGCGTGTGGTTCGCCGGGGATGAGATCTTCGGAGGGGTCCTCATGGTCCCCGGCTCCGGCGAGCTGATGCGTGTACAACCGCTTCAGTGGGACGAACTTGCCACAGAGCGGGGACGAGCCGACGCCGAGCGCCGTGAGAAAGCCGCGCGCGCCGGTCTCATCCGGCGTTCGCTGTAGAGCGTTCACGGAACGGGACCGCAGGAACAAGGAGAGGACCTTCGCAAGTGGGAGACACCGAGCCCCGACTGCCCCTGGCCCGAGTGGCGTTCGACGATCCGGCCACACAGGCGACGTGGAAGTCGACGCGTCGCCGGGTCGTGCTCAAGCTGTCGCTGTGGAGCGTGCTGTTCCTCGCCGCCCTGGCGCTGAGCGGTGTGCTCGCGGAGGTGCGGTGGGACGACGACAACGCCCGGGGCGACAACAGCGTGGGCGGTCTCATCGGCGGATTGGCTCTCCTGACCTACCCGTTCGCCCTGTACACCTGCTGTGGCGCGCTCTCCCGGTTGCGCAAGGCCCGCAGCATTCTGGAGGCGTACCCGTGGCGGTCCTTCCCGGCGGTGCGGAAGCTGTCCGGCACGAAGGAAGCGACAGGAGTGCCCGTGCAGTTCCGGCTCCCCGACGATGCGGGGGCGGAAGCTGCGGATGAGAACGCATACGTGGACGACGACGGTTCGGTCTGGTCCCAGACCATGTCCGCCCGCAATCCGCTGCGTTGGAACCGCTGGGACGCATCGATGGAGCGGGGTGCCTGGTACGCCGGAGATGTCGAGATCGGGGGTGTCCTCGCACTGCCCGGCGGCAGGGGCCTGATGACCGTACGGCGCAGGACGCAGGTGCTCACGATGGAACACAGCTCGGCCAAGGCCGACCACGCGCGCATCCTCGCCGCCGCGCCTGGACGGGGCTGACCCCGGGCGCGGCTGAGCTCCAAGAGGGCCCCGGCCCCCGGCCCCCGGGCCCTCCGTCCGGCAACACCCCCCGCCCCGGACGCCGTTGACGGCGACCCCTCCGGCCGCGGTCTCGGCGCCCCGTCCGCGCCGTCTCACTTCCCCCCGGCCCGCCGTCTCACTTTCCGCCGTTCTCCGGCGTCGGCTCCAGGTCGAACTCGCCGTCCCGCGCGCCCAGTACGAAGGCACGCCATTCCGCTGCGGTGTAACGCAGCACCGTGCCGGGGTCCTTGGAGTTGCGCATCGCGACGGCGCCGCCGGGGAGGTGCGCGATTTCGACCTTCTCCTCCTCCGGGTCGCCGGGCGCGGACTCCCAGACGGCGTCGGAGATGTCCATCGCGTACAGCTCGTCCTTCTCCTGCTGCGTCCCCATGGGCGCATGCTCCCTTCTTCGCACCGCGGCGTGAATGTACGTCGACGTGGCCGCGAACCCCCACCGGTCCGGCCCCTCCCGCCGCCGCCCCGTCATCCTCCCACGCACCCCTGACCGCGCAGACCGGATCGAGTCAGCCCCGTGCGGGCATCCAGTCGCTTGTGAATGAACGAAGCCCGTGCAGGGTTCCAACTCCCTGCACGGGCTTCGTTCATTCGGTTCTCCCACGTAGGGAAGCCCGTCAGTTGTTCGCCGGCAGCCACCCCGTCTGGACGAGCTGCCCGCCCCGGCGCCGCGTCTGGAAGTAGCCACGGCCCGGCGGGAGTTGGGTCGGGGAGATGTTGCCCAGTAGCGCGCCCTCGGACTTGTCGCCCGAGAGGACGACGCCCTGCGCGCCCAGCTCCTTGATCCGCTGCATCACCGGCTCGTACAGCGCGCGGCTGGCGCCGCCGGACGAGCGTGCGAGGATCACGCGCAGCCCCACGTCCCGTGCGAAGGGCAGGTACTCCAGCAGCGGCATCAGCGGGTTCTGCCCGGTGGCCACCAGGTCGTAGTCGTCGATGACGACGAATGCGTCCGGGCTGTTGTACCAACTGCGGTTGCGCAGCTGCTCCGGTGTGACGTCCGGCCCCGGCATGCGCCGCGACATGGAGCCGGCCAGGCCCTCGAGCGTCTCCTGCAGCGCGGGTGACGCGGCGCAGTACCGCGACAGGTGCGCCTCAGGAACGCCCTGGAGGTGCGCACGCCGGTAGTCACCGACGACGATCTTGGCCTTGTCCGGCGTGTAGCGCTCTGTGATCTGGTGCATGAGGAGCCGGAGCAGGGCGCTCTTGCCGGACTCGCTCTCACCGAAGATCACGAACAGCGGGTCGGTCTCGAAGTTGACAAAGACCGGCCGCAGCGAACTCTCGTCGATGCCGAACGCCAGCCCGTGCTCTGGGTAGTCGGAGCCCTTGGGCAGCCTGGACGCCTCGAGCAGGGTCGGCAGCAGCCGGACCGCGGGTGCCGGCTCGCCCTTCCAGTGTTCGTTGATCGCGCTGATCGTCTGCCGGGTCGCGTCCGGCAGGTCCTCCAGCGTGGCGGAGCCGTCGATGCGCGGCAGCGCCGTCATCAGGTGCAGCTTGTCCGGGCTGAGGCCGCGGCCCGGCATGGCCACCGGGACGTTCGCCGCGACCTTGCGGTCGATCTCGGACTCGGACGGGTCGCCCAGCCGCAGCTCCACGCGGTTCTGCAGGAGGTCCTTGAGCGCTGGACGCACTTCCGTGTACCGCGAGGCGGTGAGGATGAGGTGGATGCCGAAGCCGAGTCCTCGGGTCGCGATGTCGGTGACGTCGCTCTCGAGCATCTCGTAGTCGTTCTTGAAGGTCGCCCAGCCGTCGATGACGAGGAAGACGTCGCCCCACTTCTGGTCCGGCATCTGCCCGGCGGCGCGGCGCTGCCGGAACGTGGCGATGGAGTCGACGTTGTGCGTCCGGAAGTACTCCTCACGTTCGTTGAGGATCGACATGACCTCGCTGACCGTGCGTCGCACCTTCTCACCGTCGAGACGGTTGGCGACGCCGCCGACGTGGTGCAGCTCCTCCATCGACAGCAGCGAGCCGCCGCCGAAGTCCAGGCAGTAGAACTGCACTTCGGACGGCGTGTGCGTGAGGGCGAACGACGTCATCAGCGTGCGCAGCAGCGTCGACTTGCCGGACTGGGGTCCGCCGATGACGAAGCCGTGACCGGCCGCGCCGGAGAAGTCCCGGTACAGCACGTCGCGCCGCTGCTCGAACGGCTTGTCCAGCAGGGCGACCGGCACCGCCAGGCGGCCGAGGGCCGTGTACTCCGGTGCCGTCAGGCCGCGCTCCGGGGTGGCGGCGAGCGCGGGCAGCAGCTGGTCGATGGACGGCGGCTCCTCCAGCGGCGGCAGCCACACCTGGTGTGCGGACGGGCCCTGGCCCACCATCTTCTGCACGATCACGTCGAGCACGGTGTCGGCGAGAGCGTCGTCGACCGTTTCGGTCTCCGGCGCCTCCGGCTCCGGCATGGCCGGCAATGCCACCGGCGTGGCGGTGAACATCACGGGACGCGTCTGCGTGGACTGGCTGACCCGCGTCGGGCCGGCCGTGCGGTAGGCACCGGAGACGTAGGCGGCCTTGAACTGCACCATCGTCTCGGTGTCGTACTTGAGGAAGCCGGCACCCGGGACGTTCGGCAGGTGGTAGGCGTCCGGGACGCCGATCGCGGTGCGGGACTCGGCGGCCGAGAACGTACGCAGACCGATCCGGTACGAGAGGAAAGTGTCCAGACCGCGCAGCTTGCCCTCCTCCAGGCGCTGCGACGCCAGCAGCATGTGCACGCCCAGGGAACGGCCGATGCGGCCGATCTGGATGAACATGTCGATGAAGTCGGGCTTGGCGGTGAGGAGTTCGCTGAACTCGTCGATGATCAGGACGAGGGACGGCAGCGGGTCCAGGGCGGCGCCTGCCGCGCGGGCCTTCTCGTAGTCGGTGATGTTGGCGTAGTTGCCCGCCCTGCGCAGCGTCTCCTGACGGCGGTTCAGCTCACCGGTGATCGCGTCCCGCATGCGGTCGACGAGGGTGAGCTCGTCGGCGAGGTTGGTGATGACCGCCGCGGTGTGCGGCATGTCGGCCATGCCGGTGAAGGTCGCACCGCCCTTGAAGTCGGCGAGGATGAAGTTGAGCGTCTCGGACGAGTGGGTGACGGCCAGGCCGAGCACGAGCGTGCGCAGCAGCTCCGACTTGCCGGAACCGGTCGCACCGACGCAGAGGCCGTGCGGGCCCATGCCCTCCTGCGACGCCTCCTTGATGTCGAGCATGACCGGTTCGCCCTCGCCGCCGATCCCGATCGGCACACGCAGCCGCTCGTGCAGCGAACGCGGCCGCCAGGTGCGCGCCACGTCGACGGAACCCGCGTCGCCGATGCCCATGAGGTCGGTGAAGTCCAGGTTGGACAGCAGCGGTTCGCCTTCTTCTCCGCTGCCCATCCGCATCGGGGAGAGCTGGCGGGCCAGCGCCTCGGCCTGCTCGTAGCTCAGCAGGTCGGGCCTGCCGGAGTAGGCCGACTCCCGGCCGACGTACAGCTCGAGGGCGTTCTCCCGTACGTGGACGGTCAGGCCGCCGGACATCTGGTCGTCCAGCGTGCCCGGAGCGACCTCGATGAAGGTGACGCCCTGCAGGCCCTCGGCGCCCGCGAGTTGGGAGTCGGGCGGTATCGAACCGCCGTCGAGGATGACGACGATGTGCGGCTGGTCGGCCACGGGCGTGCCGTCGCGGTTCCAGCGGGCGCGTCCGTCGAGCTGGCTGGTGAGCGCCTCCTCCAGCTGGCCCAGGTCGTCGTAGAACAGCCGCGCCTGGCCGGCGCCGTCGGACTGCGAGGGGTGCTGGGCGTGCGGCAGCCACTTCGTCCAGTCCCATTCGGCCATCGAGCCGGGGTGGGCGACGACCGCGATCATCAACTCCTCGGGGGAGTGCAGCGAGGAGAGCTGACCGACGGCGGCACGTACATTGCCGTACACCTCGTCCGTGCTTCCGGTGACGACCACGTGGTAAAAGGCCCGCAGGCTCACCGCGATGGGGAGGTCCGGAAGTGAACGGTGAATGTTCAGGAAGGACTTCATCGCTTCCGCGGTGAGCGGCTCGAGTTCGTCCTTGGGTGCCGTTTCCGGTGCGACGAGCGGAGTGCTCAACTGCTGCCAGCCCGTGCCGATTCGCACGGACGAGAAGTCGTTGTCGGACGGTCGCCGTTCCCACAGTCTTTTCGGATCACCGGCGATCGCCCACAACTGGTCCGGACTCGGATGCTGATAGAGCTGCGCGCTCCGCTGTGCCTCGGAAGTCTTCCGCACGTCCTTCCGGATCTGGTCGAGATAGCGGAAGTAGTCCCTCCGCGCCTGTCCCATCTGGGCACGGCCTCCGCGCCGTGCCTTGACGACCTGTGCGATCGCCATGGCGACCGTGGACACGGCCATCAGGCCGCCGACGACCTTCATGTAGGGCTGCGAGCCCGGCATGAAGAAGAATGCGACCGAACCTCCCATGCCCATCACGGGCAGGAGATTCATCCAGATGTCGCTGTCACCGTCGCGCGGCAGTTCTGGTGGGGATTCGAGCTTGACTTCCCCCTCGGGCACGGTCGGCGGCATGACCCGTGGCTGCCGCTTCACGATGACCACACTCACCGTTTCATCAGTCCTTCACGATAAATTCGCAATTACGCACCGACGCCCCCGCCATCGCAACAGCTACCGGTCATGCAGACGCTGATCCTAGTAGGTATGAGAGTCTCCGGGATCCGGGAGGACCGACTGTCCGCCGCGGACGGTAAGGTGACCCGCAATCTTCCCAACTGCTTCCGTAGTCAGGAAGCTTGGGGCAATCCATCAGCCCGAGATGTCTGTATTCCATCGTGACGCCGAGTCCGAGCAGTGAGCAAGGGGGAACAACAAGGTGGCCACGACCGCAGCGACCGGCTTCTGCCGCGTCACGGTAGTTGCTCCTGGGGGGCGGATCGACGTCGCGCTTCCCGAGGACGTGCCCCTGTCCGACGTCTATCCGGAGATCGCCCGGCTCTCCGGAGGCAGCCCCGGAGAGGGCTCCCTGTCGGGCTATCACCTGGTGCGCCGGGACGGGCGGGTCCTCGAGTCGGGGCTCTCGCTGGCGGGCAACGCCATCCGTGACGGCGAGGTCCTGCTTCTGCGGCCGTTCGCCGATTCGCTGCCCTCGGCGGTCTTCGACGACGTCAGCGACGCGGTCGCCGCGTCGGTACGGCGCGACCGCGCCCTGTGGAACGAACAGCGGATGCGAGTGGCCGGACTCGTCGGCGGCGGCGTGCTGTTGGTGCTCATGGCCTTCGCGCTGTGGTTCGCCGACCCGGTCGAACACGACATGCACGGACTGCCCGGCATCATCGCCGCAGCGGCCGGGCTCCTGCTCGTCGCTCTCGCGTGCGTCCGCGCCCGCGTGTACGACGACAGGGCCTCGTCCATCGCCCTCGGCCTCGGCGCGATGCCGCACATCATGATCGCCGGGTCCGGGGTGCTCCCGCTCCCCGACGGCCAGGGCGTCGGCCGCCTCCAGTTCCTGCTGGGCTGCGTCGCGGTGCTGCTGGCCTCCGCGGTGCTGATCGCGATCACGCCGAGGGGTGACGGTCCGTTCGTCGCCTCCGCCATCGTCTCGGCCGTCGGCACGGTCTTCACCTTCATCGCCGTCATCGCCGACATCGGCCCGGTCGACGCGGCCGCCGTCGCCGCCCCCGTCTCCGTCGGCACCATCGCCTTCCTGCCGGGTCTCTCCGCCCGCTTCGCCCGGCTGCCCATAGGCTTCGAGCCCCGCGCGGGCGGTCCCGGCGGCTACGACGACGGTCAGGAGGGCTCCCGTGGTGCCCAGGGTCCCGTCGACGCCGAACGCATCGCGGCCCAGGCCCGCCGGGGTCACGAGATGCTCGTCGGCCTCGTCGGCGGCTGGTGCGCAGCCGTGGTGGGCTCCGCGGCGGTGCTGGGCTTCTCCGACAGCGGCTGGGGCCAGCTGCTCGCTCTCGCGACGGGCATCGCCATGCTGCTGCGGGCACGGCTCTTCCGCTACACCGCGCAGGTCTCCTGCGCGCTCGTCGCGGGCCTCGGCGCTCTCACGCTGCTCGCGCTGGGGCTGTCGCTCAACCCGCCGGCGCAGCTCGTCCGGGAGTTCGCCACCGGCGACAGCGCCGGGCTCGACATCCGCACGGTCTGGATCGCGGCATCGATCGCGGTGGCGGCGGCGCTGGTCACAGCGATCGGCCTGATCGTGCCGCGGACGGGGCTGACCCCGTTCTGGGGCCGGTTCATGGAGCTGACGGAGACCTTCGTGCTGCTCTCGCTGATCCCGCTCTGCCTCGCGGTTCTCGAGGTCTACGCCCGCGTCCGCGGGTCCATCGGGGGCTGACCCGGCCCCGCCACCGCCCCCGCGCCGGTTCCGTCTCCGCCCGTCCCCAACAGCTGCACAGGGGGCGGGCGGAGGCATGCGGCGGCGCTGGTAGGCTGGGCCGGCCCTCCGAGTAATCGAAGCATCCCCTGAGGCGAAGACCAGGGGCGCTCGCGGGCAGAACCCATGAGGAGTACGCGTGTCGTCTCTCGATGTCGCGACCAAGAAGAAGATCATTTCCGAGTTCGCCACCAAGGAAGGTGACACCGGCTCCCCCGAGGTCCAGGTGGCACTGCTTTCCCGCCGTATCTCGGACCTGACCGAGCACCTGAAGACCCACAAGCACGACCACCACTCCCGCCGTGGTCTGCTGCTGCTGGTCGGCCAGCGCCGCCGCCTGCTGCAGTACCTGGCGAAGAAGGACATCCAGCGCTTCCGCGCCCTCGTCGAACGCCTCGGCATCCGCCGCGGCGCGGCGGGCGCCCGCTGACATGTGATGAAGGGAGCGGTTCCCATCTCAGGGGGCCGCTCCCTTCGCCGTACCTGAAGGGACCGGTTGGTTTGTAGGCTGGTCCCTGCACGACGTACAACACGAAGACCGCCATCACTGGAACGCGGTCGGACACAGACACAGGCAACAGACGCGGCAGGAGCGCCCCGCCCGTAGCCGGTCCTCGGTAGTGGCCCCCGGACAGACGTTCCGGGTGCTTCGATCGAAGACCGGCCCGCACACGGAGCGCTCCTCCGCAGCCGGTCCGCACCACACGGGTGCCGGACGCATACGAGGAGATATCCCTGGTGGAGAACGAGACCCACTACGCCGAAGCCGTCATCGACAACGGCACCTTCGGCACCCGCACCATCCGATTCGAGACGGGCCGGCTGGCCAGGCAGGCAGCCGGCTCCGCAGTGGCGTACCTGGACGACGACACCATGGTGCTGTCGGCCACGACCGCATCCAAGCAGCCCAAGGACCAGCTCGACTTCTTCCCGCTCACGGTGGACGTCGAGGAGCGGATGTACGCGGCCGGCAAGATCCCCGGCTCCTTCTTCCGCCGTGAGGGCCGTCCGTCCGAGGACGCGATCCTCACCTGCCGGCTGATCGACCGCCCGCTGCGCCCCTCGTTCAAGAAGGGCCTGCGCAACGAGATCCAGATCGTTGAGACGATCATGGCGCTCAACCCCGACCACCTCTACGACGTGGTCGCCATCAACGCCGCCTCCTGCTCCACGCAGCTGTCGGGCCTGCCCTTCTCGGGCCCCATCGGTGCCACGCGCGTCGCTCTCATCCGCGGTCAGTGGGTCGCGTTCCCGACCCACACGGAGCTCGAGGACGCCGTCTTCGACATGGTCGTCGCCGGCCGCACCCTCCCCGACGGTGACGTCGCGGTGATGATGGTCGAGGCCGAGGCCACCGAGAAGACCGTCGAGCTGGTCAAGGGCGGTGCCGAGGCCCCCACGGAGGAGGTCGTCGCCGCCGGCCTGGAGGCCGCCAAGCCCTTCATCAAGGTGCTGTGCAAGGCCCAGTCCGACCTCGCCGCCAAGGCGGCGAAGCCGGTCGCCGAGTTCCCGGTCTTCCTGGACCACCAGGACGACGTTCTCGAGGCCCTCACCGCAGCGGTCCGTGACGAGCTCGCCCAGGCCCTCACGATCCCCGGCAAGCAGGAGCGCGAGGTCGAGCTGGACCGCGTGAAGGGTCTGGCCGCCGAGAAGCTCATCCCGCAGTTCGAGGGCCGCGAGAAGGAGATCTCCGCCGCGTACCGGACGCTGACCAAGGAACTGGTCCGCGAACGCGTCATCAAGGAGAAGAAGCGCATCGACGGCCGCGGCGTCACGGACATCCGTACGCTCGCCGCCGAGGTCGAGGCGATCCCGCGGGTCCACGGCTCGGCGCTCTTCGAGCGCGGTGAGACGCAGATCCTCGGTGTGACGACGCTGAACATGCTGCGCATGGAGCAGCAGCTGGACACCCTCTCGCCGGTGACCCGCAAGCGCTACATGCACAACTACAACTTCCCGCCCTACTCCACGGGTGAGACGGGCCGCGTCGGCTCCCCGAAGCGCCGCGAGATCGGCCACGGTGCGCTCGCCGAGCGTGCGCTCGTGCCGGTGCTGCCGACGCGCGAGGAGTTCCCGTACGCGATCCGCCAGGTCTCCGAGGCCCTCGGCTCCAACGGATCGACGTCGATGGGCTCGGTCTGCGCCTCCACCATGTCGCTGCTGAACGCCGGTGTGCCGCTCAAGGCGCCGGTCGCGGGCATCGCCATGGGCCTGATCTCCAAGGAGATCGAGGGCGAGACCCACTACGTCACCCTCACCGACATCCTCGGTGCGGAGGACGCCTTCGGCGACATGGACTTCAAGGTCGCCGGCACCAGGCAGTTCGTGACGGCCCTCCAGCTCGACACCAAGCTGGACGGCATCCCGGCATCGGTTCTCGCCGCGGCGCTCAAGCAGGCCCGTGACGCACGTCTGCACATCCTGGACGTGATGAACGAGGCCATCGACGTGCCGGACGAGATGTCCCCCAACGCCCCGCGGATCATCACCGTGAAGATCCCCGTGGACAAGATCGGCGAAGTCATCGGCCCCAAGGGCAAGATGATCAACCAGATCCAGGAGGACACGGGCGCCGACATCACCATCGAGGACGACGGCACCATCTACATCGGTGCCGCCGACGGCCCCGCCGCCGAGGCCGCCCGCACCACGATCAACGGCATCGCCAACCCGACGATGCCCGAGGTCGGCGAGCGCTACCTGGGCACCGTCGTGAAGACGACCACCTTCGGCGCCTTCGTCTCGCTGCTCCCCGGCAAGGACGGACTGCTGCACATCTCGCAGATCCGCAAGCTCGCCGGCGGCAAGCGGGTGGAGAACGTCGAGGACGTGCTCGGCGTCGGCCAGAAGGTCCAGGTCGAGATCGCCGAGATCGACCAGCGGGGCAAGCTCTCGCTGATCCCCGTCCTTGAGGACGAGGAGTCCGAGGGCTCCGGCGACTCCGACCAGAAGGACTCCGCGTCGGCCGAGGCCGCCGCGGGTGACAAGTGACACATGCTCACCGTGCGACGGCCCGCCCCACCACCGCGGTGGGGCGGGCCGTCGCCCGTACACCATCGGGAGTGAAGGCGATGTCAGGCGGCCGCCCGGAGACAGGCGGCGAGGTCCGCAAGACGGTCCTGCCGGGCGGGCTGCGCGTCGTCACCGAGACGGTGCCCACCGTCCGCTCGGCGACCCTCGGGATCTGGGCGCACGTCGGTTCCCGTGACGAGACGCCGGCGCTGGGCGGCGCCACGCACTATCTGGAGCATCTGCTCTTCAAGGGCACCAGGCGGCGCAGCGCCCTCGACATCTCGGCCGAGCTGGACGCCGTCGGCGGCGAGATGAACGCCTTCACCGCCAAGGAGTTCACCTGCTACTACGCACGGGTCCTCGACTCCGACCTGCCGCTGGCCATCGACGTTCTCGGTGACATGCTCACCGGTTCGGTCCTCGATGCGGCCGAGGTGGAGGCCGAGCGAGGCGTCATCCTCGAAGAGATCGCGATGACCGAGGACGATCCCGGCGACTGCGTGCACGACCTCTTCGCCCGCGCCCTGCTGGGCGATTCGCCGCTGGGCCGCCCCGTGCTGGGCACCGTCGAGACCGTCAACGGCTTCACACGCGACCGTCTGGCACGCTTCTACCGCAAGCACTACGACCCCCCGCACCTGGTGGTGGCCGCCGCGGGCAACCTCGACCACGACACCGTCGTGACCCAGGTGCGTGCGGCCTTCGACAGGGCCGGCGCGCTCGAACGTGCCGACGGCCGGGAGCCTGTCGGCCCGCGCACCGGAACACGCCCCTTGCGTGCTCGCGGCCGCGTGGAGATCGCCGACCGCAGCACGGAACAGGCTCACCTCGTCCTGGGAATGCCGGGCTACTCGCGCAACGACGACCGGCGCTGGGCGCTCGGTGTGCTCAGCGCGGCACTCGGCGGCGGAATGAGTTCCCGGCTCTTCCAGGAGATCCGCGAGAAGCGCGGCCTGGCCTACAGCACGTACTCCTACACCTCCGGGTTCGCCGACTGCGGCCTGTTCGGCGTCTACGCGGGCTGCCGGCCCGGGCAGCTGTCGGATGTGCTCAAGATCTGCCGCGACGAGCTGGACCAGGCCGCCACCCACGGTCTCCCCGACGACGAACTGCGCCGCGCCATCGGCCAGTTGTCGGGCGCCACTGTCCTCGGTCTGGAGGACACCGGGGCACTCATGCACCGTCTCGGCAAGAGCGAACTGTGCTGGGGTGAACAGCTGTCGGTCGACGAGATGCTGGCCAGAATCTCCGCGGTCTCGCCCGACGACGTACGCGAGGTCGCACGGGACGTGCTCGGCCGGCGTCCCTCGCTCGCCGTCATCGGACCCCTCACCGACCGTCAGACGACCCAGCTCCACGAGGCGGTCGCCTGACAGCCGCCCCGCACTCCCGTCCCACGTCCCCCGCCAGGACCCGGCGGCACCACCGGTCCGGTCAGTCCCGAAGGAACGAACAATGAGAAAGCTGCGCGTGGCCGTCCTCGGCTCCGAAGGACGCATGGGCTCCGAGGCCGTACGGGCCGTCGAAGCCGCCGAGGACATGGAACTCGCCGTCGCCCTCGACCGCGACGGTGACCTCGCGGACCTCACCCGCGCCGGAGCCGAGGTCGTCATCGACCTGACGCACCCCGACGCGGTGATGGGCAACCTGGAGCACTGCGTCGCGTCCGGCATCCACGCCGTCGTCGGCACAACCGGCTGGACCGACGTACGGCTGGAAGCCGTACGGGGCTGGCTCGCCGCCTCGCCGGGGACCGGCGTCCTCATCGCCCCGAACTTCGGCATCGGCGCGGTCCTGACCATGCAGTTCGCGCAGCAGGCCGCCCGGTTCTTCGAATCCGTCGAGGTCGTCGAGCTGCACCATCCCAACAAGGCCGACGCACCCAGCGGCACGGCCGTGCGCACCGCACAGCTCATCGCCTCCGCACGCGAGGAGGCGGACCTGCCCGGCCAGCCCGACGCCACGACCACTTCCCTGGACGGTGCGCGCGGCGCCGACGTCGACGGCGTCCCGGTGCACGCCGTCCGGCTGCGCGGTCTCGTCGCCCACCAGGAAGTGCTGTTCGGAGGCGAGGGAGAGACCCTCACCATCCGGCACGACTCGCTTCACCGCAGCTCGTTCATGCCCGGTGTGCTCCTCGGAGTACGCCGCGTCGGCTCCACTCCGGGACTCACCTACGGTCTGGAGCACTTCCTCGACCTGGACGGGTGACGGCGTGCGGGCGAAGATCACGTACTTCACGCTGGCCGGCGTGCTGGTCGTCTACTTCGTGCTGGTCGGCAGCCGCGGAGTGCTGCTGGTCCGCCACGGCACGCCGGTCACCGTGGCCCTCGGTCTCGCGGTCTTCGTCCTGCCGCTGATCGGCCTCTGGTTCCTGTGGCATACGACCCGCTTCGCCCGGAACGCGGAGCGGCTGGCGCGGCAGCTGGAAGCGGAGGGCGGCCTGCCGCACGACGAGCTGCGGCGCACGCCTTCGGGCCGCATCGACCGGGACTCCGCGGACGAGGTGTTCGCCCGCAGAAAGGCCGAGACCGAACGCGCTCCCGACGACTGGCGGTCCTGGTTCCGTCTGGCGGTCGCCTACCGCGACGCCCGTGACACCCCTCGCGCGCGCAAGGCCATGCAGCACGCCATCACGCTGCACAGCCGGGACCTGCAGGGGCGAGACGAGCAACACGCCGGGGACCCCCCTGACGACCGGGCCCCGAAGGGATCCAGCGGCGACGGCGCTCCCTGACGGCAGGCCCCTACTGGCGCGCAGTTCCGTGGCCGGCGGGCTGTGACTCGGCCGCCCACCCCTCTATGACGTCCGCGGCTCGGTCGAACGCCTCGGGCCGCGCCAGGAAGTCGGCGTTGTGGTCGGTGAGCAGCGTGCGCAGCGGCTCCCCGCCACCGGCCCGTACGACGTCCAGCGCCTGCCCCTGCACGGTGCGCGGGAGCCCGAGCCACCGCACGGGCTGCTGAACCGTGCGTACTGCGGCCACTTCGGTCCAGCTCAGCGTCACCGTGTTCAGCAGACCGACCCGTCGCAGCCCGTGCGCCGAGACCCACACCCCCACGCGCAGCAGCCGCAGCGCGAGCGCGATCACGGCCAGCGCGGCGCCCAGGCACATCAGGGCGCCCGGCACAGCTCCGGCGAGGGCGATGATCAGGGCGGAGAAGAGCATGTACGAGGCGAGCAGCAGCATCACCGCGGCGCCACCGACCCTCCAGGGGCCGGGACGGTACGGGCGGCGCCAGTGCTCGCGGACGTCGTACGGAAGCGGGGCGGGCTCCGGGTGCTCGGCCGCGCCGGGTCGTCCTGCGGCCGTCATGAAGGGCAGGGGCACTGGTGGTCCTCGCTCTGAACGGTCTCGATCGGGTGGATCGGGTGATGCGCGTGGACACTAGCGAGGTGTGCGGGACGCGGCCAGCCCGGCAGGTGAGCGCGGCGCGTCGGGGGAGGAAGGGGAACCGAGGACCGGCCGGACAGCAGGGCCCGGCCGGAGGAGAGCGGAAGCGTCAGCGGCTCTCGGCCGCGGCGGGCCCGTGGTTCTGCGACTGACGCTCGGGATCGAGCGCGGGTACGCCCAGGATCAGCGATCCGGCCAGCCCGGCCACCACAGTCAGGCCGAACAGCGCGCCGCCTGCCTTCTCGGCGACACTGCGCTGGGCACGAGGCGGGGGCGTGACATTGCTGCGGAACCGGTCGGCGTCGGCGAGGAACGCGAACGGTACAGACTCTCCGCGGCGGAACATGGGCAGGAGGCTCCTGTCGAGATCGTTTCTGAAAGGGTTTCGTAGGTAGAACGCCCCTGACGGCTGAGAAGTGCCGGGTGAATGGGGACGTGCCTCAAAAAATATCAAGCGGGCGGGCGCCTTCACGCACCGACCCCACTTATCGGGCCAGACACCCTCTTTTGTCCGGACAGAAGCCGTCTGCCAGGCAAAGCGGGCGCACGGAGTCAGCACGTGCAGGGGGCTGCCCCGCACGCCGGAACAGTCCGGGCACCCCCGGGGCACGGGACAGGAGCTGTCGGTGGTGAGCCGTAGGCTGGGCGCGCCCGGCAGCCGCACGACCCGGAGGACCTCCGTGACCGACACCCCAGACAACTCCGCAGCCCCGAGCTTCCGCGGAGACATGACCGTCGAGCTGGTCAAGCACAGCGCTGCCGACACCGACGTGCTGTGGGCGGCCCGGGTCTCCACCGGGGGCGAGAAATCCCTGGAGGAGCTGCACAAGGACCCCGCACGCTCCAGGGGCCTGATCAATTACCTGATGCGCGACCGTCACGGGAGTCCCTTCGAGCACAACTCGATGACCTTCTTCGTCAGTGCTCCGCTCTTCGTCTTCCGGGAGTTCCACCGTCACCGCGTCGGCTGGTCCTACAACGAGGAATCGGGCCGCTACCGCCGTCTCGAGCCCGTCTTCTACACCCCCGGCCCCACCCGCAAGCTCGTGCAGCAGGGCCGGCCGGGGAAGTACGAGTTCGTCGAGGGCTCTCCTGAGCAGCACGAGCTGACGGTCTCCGCGATGGAGGACTCCTACCGCCAGGCGTACGAGACCTACCAGCGTCTGCTGGACGCCGGAGTCGCCCGCGAGGTGGCCCGCGCCGTCCTCCCCGTCGGCCTGTACTCCTCGATGTACGCGACGTGCAACGCCCGCTCCCTCATGCACTTTCTCGGGCTGCGCACCCAGCACGAGAACGCGAAGGTGCCGTCCTTTCCGCAGCGGGAGATCGAGATGGTGGGGGAACTGATGGAGGAGCAGTGGGCGAAGCTCATGCCGCTGACCTACGAGGCGTTCAACGCCAACGGCCGGGTCGCGCCGTAAGTGCCCGGATTGCACGCTTTCGCGTAGTGCGTCTACGCTGAAATCACGGCCCGGCACTGCTTGAACCCCCGAGCAGGCAGTGCCGGGTCTCCCTCGCCCAGCGACCCTCGACGGGCTTGGACACCGCCTTGTTCCCCTCCCGGATGACCATGACCATGGCCCCGAGGGAGCACGACGGCCCGGCCTGCGAGTAGCGTGGACCTCATGGCTCCGACCTCCACACCGCACACGCCCTTCGGGCGGGTCCTCACAGCGATGGTCTCGCCGTTCACCGCAGACGGCGCACTCGACCTCGACGGCGCGCAGCAGCTCGCCGTTCACCTCGTGGACTCCGGCAACGACGGCCTGATCGTCAACGGCACCACCGGCGAGTCCCCGACGACCAGCGATGTCGAGAAAGCCCAGCTCGTGCGGGCAGTTGTCGAGGCGGTCGGAGACCGCGCCCACGTCGTCGCCGGAGCCGGTACGAACGACACCGCGCACAGCCTCGAGCTCGCCCGCGACGCGGCCAAGGCCGGAGCGCACGGTCTCCTCGCGGTGACGCCGTACTACAGCAAGCCGCCGCAGGAAGGCCTCTTCCGGCACTTCACCGCGATCGCCGACGCCACCGAACTCCCGGTGATGCTCTACGACATCCCCGGCCGCTCCGGCGTACCGATCAACACCGAGACGATCGTCCGGCTCGCCGAGCACCCGCGCATCGTCGCCAACAAGGACGCCAAGGGCGACCTGGGACGTGCCAGCTGGGCCATCGCCACCAGCGGGCTCGCCTGGTACAGCGGCGACGACATGCTCAACCTGCCGCTGCTCTCCGTCGGCGCCATCGGCTACGTCTCGGTGGTCGGGCACCTGGTCACGCCCGAGCTGCGTTCGATGCTCGAGGCGCATCTGAGCGGTGATGTGACGAAGGCCACCGAGATCCACCAGAAGCTGCTGCCCGTCTTCACGGGCATGTTCCGCACGCAGGGTGTCATCACGACGAAGGCCGCCCTCACCCTTCGCGGACTGCCGGGCGGACCGCTGCGCATGCCGCTCGTGGAGCTCTCCCCGGAGGAGACCCAGCAGCTGCGGCACGACCTGGCCCACGGCGGCGTGGAGATCTGAACACCGACGCCATAACTGCATAAAGGGCACCATCGGAAATACCCAGACATAGTCAGTACGAGCGAAAAGCATTCAAACCCATTCACGAATATCGCGCGCGCCACGTGTCCCACGGGGCCCCTCACCCGGAGGCCAGTGGGGTTCCCCATGCCGGAGGCACGGGGAGCGTGGCGCGCGCGTGGTGAGGAGAGTCTTTTGAGTCATCCGCATCCCGAACTCGGCTCGCCGCCGAAGCTGGCCGCAGGCGGCCTGCGCGTCACGCCCCTCGGCGGGCTCGGCGAGATCGGCCGCAACATGACGGTCATCGAATACGGCGGCCGGCTGCTGATCATCGACTGTGGCGTCCTCTTCCCGGAGGAGGAGCAGCCCGGGATCGACCTGATCCTTCCCGACTTCACAAGCCTGAGGGACCGCCTCGACGACATCGACGGCATCGTCCTGACGCACGGGCACGAGGACCACATCGGCGCCGTACCGTTCCTGCTGCGTGAGAAGGCCGACATCCCGCTCATCGGGTCCAAGCTGACCCTCGCGCTGATCGAGGCGAAACTTCAGGAGCACCGCATCCGGCCGTACACGCTGGAGGTCGAGGAAGGCCACCGCGAGCGCATCGGCCCCTTCGACTGCGAGTTCGTCGCGGTCAACCACTCCATTCCCGACGCGCTCGCCGTCGCCCTGCGTACGCCCGCGGGCCTGGTCGTGCACACCGGCGACTTCAAGATGGACCAGCTTCCGCTGGACGGGCGCCTCACGGACCTGCGCGCCTTTGCACGCCTCGGCGAGGAGGGCATCGACCTCCTGCTGAGCGACTCGACGAACGCCGAGGTGCCTGGCTTCGTCCCGCCCGAGCGGGAGATCTCCGACGTCCTCCGCCAGGTCTTCGGGAGCGCGCAGAAACGCATCATCGTGGCGAGCTTCGCCAGCCACGTGCACCGTATCCAGCAAATCCTCGACGCGGCCCATGAGTTCGGACGGCGAGTCGCCTTCGTCGGCCGCTCGATGGTCCGCAACATGGGCATCGCCCGCGACCTCGGCTATCTCAATGTCCCCGCCGGTCTCGTCGTCGATGTGAAGGCGCTCGACGACCTTCCGGACGAGGAAGTGGTGCTCGTGTGCACCGGTTCGCAGGGTGAGCCGATGGCGGCGCTGTCCCGCATGGCCAACCGCGACCATCAGATCCGCATCGTCCAGGGCGACACGGTGATCCTTGCCTCGTCCCTCATCCCGGGCAACGAGAACGCGGTGTACCGCGTCATCAACGGCCTCACCCGCTGGGGCGCCAACGTCGTGCACAAGGGCAACGCCCGGGTCCACGTCTCCGGGCACGCCTCCGCCGGCGAACTGCTGTACTTCTACAACATCTGCCGGCCCAAGAACCTCATGCCCGTCCACGGTGAGTGGCGGCACCTGCGGGCCAACGCCGAACTGGGGGCGCAGACCGGCATTCCGCGTGAGCGGGTGGTCATCGCCGAGGACGGCGTGGTCGTCGACCTGGTCGACGGCAAGGCCACCATCGCGGGGAAGGTGCACGCCGGTTACGTGTACGTGGACGGCCTGTCCGTCGGCGATGTGACGGAGTCCTCCCTCAAGGACCGCCGCATTCTCGGCGACGAGGGAATCATCTCGGTCTTCGTCGTCGTCGACAGCAGCACGGGCAAGATCGTCGGTGGACCGCATGTCCAGTCGCGCGGTTCGGGTATCGACGAGGCCGACTTCGAGCAGGTCGTCCCGAAGATCGACGAGGCGCTGGGCAAGGCGGCACAGGACGGCGTCGCCGAACCTCACCAACTCCAGCAGCTGGTGCGGCGGACCGTGGGCAAGTGGGTCTCCGACACCTACCGCCGCCGCCCGATGATCCTCCCCGTGGTCGTCGAGGTCTGAGCCCCAACGCAGGGCGGAGCGCCTCGATTTGCGTCCAGGCGCTCCGCTCCAGTACGTTTACATCTCCAACTCAGCGGGTACCGGCCGATCTTCGGCCGCAGCATCCGCAACCAGATCCAACTCGACGGTCCGGTAAACGGATTCGGAAAGTTCCCTGGTAGGGTTGGAATCACCGAGAGGGAAGCGCCCGGAGCGGCCTGTGAGGGTCGTGATGGAAGCGTCCGTTCTTTGAGAACTCAACAGCGTGCCAAAAGTCAACGCCAGATATGTTGATACCCTCGTGTCTTCACGTTTTGTGGAGGCGTGGGATTTCTTTGATTGACAGCGAGGATGCTGTGCACGCCGGGATTATTCCTCCTGGTTGTGCCGCTCTTTCGTGGTGTCTAGTGCATTCACGGAGAGTTTGATCCTGGCTCAGGACGAACGCTGGCGGCGTGCTTAACACATGCAAGTCGAACGATGAAGCCCTTTCGGGGGTGGATTAGTGGCGAACGGGTGAGTAACACGTGGGCAATCTGCCCTGCACTTCGGGACAAGCCCTGGAAACGGGGTCTAATACCGGATACGACTCGGGGAGGCATCTCTACCGGGTGGAAAGCTTCGGCGGTGCAGGATGAGCCCGCGGCCTATCAGCTTGTTGGTGGGGTGATGGCCTACCAAGGCGACGACGGGTAGCCGGCCTGAGAGGGCGACCGGCCACACTGGGACTGAGACACGGCCCAGACTCCTACGGGAGGCAGCAGTGGGGAATATTGCACAATGGGCGGAAGCCTGATGCAGCGACGCCGCGTGAGGGATGACGGCCTTCGGGTTGTAAACCTCTTTCAGCAGGGAAGAAGCTTTTGTGACGGTACCTGCAGAAGAAGCACCGGCTAACTACGTGCCAGCAGCCGCGGTAATACGTAGGGTGCGAGCGTTGTCCGGAATTATTGGGCGTAAAGAGCTCGTAGGCGGCCTGTCACGTCGGATGTGAAAGCCCGGGGCTTAACCCTGGGTCTGCATTCGATACGGGCAGGCTAGAGTTCGGTAGGGGAGATCGGAATTCCTGGTGTAGCGGTGAAATGCGCAGATATCAGGAGGAACACCGGTGGCGAAGGCGGATCTCTGGGCCGATACTGACGCTGAGGAGCGAAAGCATGGGGAGCGAACAGGATTAGATACCCTGGTAGTCCATGCCGTAAACGTTGGGCACTAGGTGTGGGCGACATTCCACGTTGTCCGTGCCGCAGCTAACGCATTAAGTGCCCCGCCTGGGGAGTACGGCCGCAAGGCTAAAACTCAAAGGAATTGACGGGGGCCCGCACAAGCGGCGGAGCATGTGGCTTAATTCGACGCAACGCGAAGAACCTTACCAAGGCTTGACATACGCCGGATCGCCGCAGAGATGTGGTTTCCCTTTGGGTCGGTGTACAGGTGGTGCATGGCTGTCGTCAGCTCGTGTCGTGAGATGTTGGGTTAAGTCCCGCAACGAGCGCAACCCTTGTCTCGTGTTGCCAGCAGGCCCTTGTGGTGCTGGGGACTCACGGGAGACTGCCGGGGTCAACTCGGAGGAAGGTGGGGACGACGTCAAGTCATCATGCCCCTTATGTCTTGGGCTGCACACGTGCTACAATGGCCGGTACAATGAGTTGCGATGCCGTGAGGTGGAGCGAATCTCAAAAAGCCGGTCTCAGTTCGGATTGGGGTCTGCAACTCGACCCCATGAAGTCGGAGTCGCTAGTAATCGCAGATCAGCATTGCTGCGGTGAATACGTTCCCGGGCCTTGTACACACCGCCCGTCACGTCACGAAAGTCGGTAACACCCGAAGCCGGTGGCCCAACCCCCTTGCGGGGAGGGAGCCGTCGAAGGTGGGACTGGCGATTGGGACGAAGTCGTAACAAGGTAGCCGTACCGGAAGGTGCGGCTGGATCACCTCCTTTCTAAGGAGCATCTTCAGTTGTCACTCTCCACCGTTGGTGGTGCGGGAGGGCGGCTGCAGAGGCCAGTACACCGGCGGATGTCCGGTGCTGGTTGCTCATGGGTGGAACGTTGACTATTCAGTGCCGTCTTCGTGGACGGTTGTGAGTACTGCTTCGGCGTGGAAAGCAACTGGTTTTGCGGGGTGGTGTTGGGCGCGCTGTTGGGTGTCTGAGAGTGCGGCCGTTGGGTTGTGTCTCTTGGTTGCCGGCCCTGGTGTACTCGGACTGTGTGTTCGGGGTGGTGGGTGGCTGGTTGTTGTTTGAGAACTGCACAGTGGACGCGAGCATCTGTGGCCAAGTTTTTAAGGGCGCACGGTGGATGCCTTGGCACCAGGAACCGATGAAGGACGTGGGAGGCCGCGATAGGCCCCGGGGAGTTGTCAACCGAGCTGTGATCCGGGGGTGTCCGAATGGGGAAACCCGGCAGTCGTCATGGGCTGTCACCCGCATCTGAATGTATAGGGTGTGTGGAGGGAACGCGGGGAAGTGAAACATCTCAGTACCCGCAGGAAGAGAAAACAACCGTGATTCCGGGAGTAGTGGCGAGCGAAACTGGATGAGGCTAAACCGTATGTGTGTGAGACCCGGCAGGGGTTGCATGTACGGGGTTGTGGGAGTTCTCTTGATCGGTCTGCCGGCCGGTCGGCGAGTGAGAAATTGTTGATGTAGGCGAAGGGTATGCGAAAGGCCCGGCGTAGAGGGTAAGACCCCCGTAGCTGAAATGTCAGCAACTCGTTTGAGGATCACCCGAGTAGCATGGGGCCCGAGAAATCCTGTGTGAATCTGGCGGGACCACCCGTCAAGCCTAAATATTCCCTGGTGACCGATAGCGGATAGTACCGTGAGGGAATGGTGAAAAGTACCGCGGGAGCGGAGTGAAAGAGTACCTGAAACCGTGTGCCTACAAGCCGTGGGAGCGTCGCACGTCAAGCTTGCTTGGCGTGTCGTGACTGCGTGCCTTTTGAAGAATGAGCCTGCGAGTTTGCGGCATGTTGCGAGGTTAACCCGTGTGGGGGAGCCGTAGCGAAAGCGAGTCCGAAGAGGGCGTTTGAGTAGCGTGTTCAAGACCCGAAGCGGAGTGATCTAGCCATGGGCAGGGTGAAGCGGAGGTAAGACTTCGTGGAGGCCCGAACCCACCAGGGTTGAAAACCTGGGGGATGACCTGTGGTTAGGGGTGAAAGGCCAATCAAACTCCGTGATAGCTGGTTCTCCCCGAAATGCATTTAGGTGCAGCGTCGTGTGTTTCTTGCCGGAGGTAGAGCACTGGATAGGCGATGGGCCCTACCGGGTTACTGACCTTAGCCAAACTCCGAATGCCGGTAAGTGAGAGCGCGGCAGTGAGACTGTGGGGGATAAGCTCCATGGTCGAGAGGGAAACAGCCCAGAGCATCGACTAAGGCCCCTAAGCGTGTGCTAAGTGGGAAAGGATGTGGAGTCGCAGAGACAACCAGGAGGTTGGCTTAGAAGCAGCCATCCTTGAAAGAGTGCGTAATAGCTCACTGGTCAAGTGATTCCGCGCCGACAATGTAGCGGGGCTCAAGCACACCGCCGACGTCGTGTCACTCACATATGTGCCTTAACGGGTGTGTGGGTGGGTAGGGGAGCGTCGTGTGCCGGGTGAAGCAGCCGTGGAAACGAGTTGTGGACGGTATGCGAGTGAGAATGCAGGCATGAGTAGCGATACATACGTGAGAAACGTGTGCGCCGATTGACTAAGGGTTCCTGGGTCAAGCTGATCTGCCCAGGGTAAGTCGGGTCCTAAGGCGAGGCCGACAGGCGTAGTCGATGGATAACCGGTTGATATTCCGGTACCCGTGGCAGTGCGCCAGCGCTGAATCAGGTGATGCTAAGCCCGTGAAGCCCCCCGTGGTGTGTCTTCGGATGCCCGTGGGTGTGGTGGAGCCGGCGGTCCGATCCTGTAGTAGGTGAGTGATGGGGTGACGCAGGAAGGTAGTCCAGCCCGGGCGGTGGTTGTCCCGGGGTAAGGGTGTAGGGCGTCGTGCAGGTAAATCCGCACGGCATGTGCCTGAGACCTGATGCCGAGCCGATTGTGGTGAAGTGGATGATCCTATGCTGTCGAGAAAAGCCTCTAGCGAGTGCTGTTGCGGCCCGTACCCTAAACCGACTCAGGTGGTCTGGTAGAGAATACCGAGGCGTTCGGGTGAACTATGGTTAAGGAACTCGGCAAAATGCCCCCGTAACTTCGGGAGAAGGGGGGCCACGGCTGGTGATCCCACGTGCTGGGGGAGCTGGTGGTGGCCGCAGAGACCAGCGAGAAGCGACTGTTTACTAAAAACACAGGTCCGTGCGAAGCCGTAAGGCGATGTATACGGACTGACGCCTGCCCGGTGCTGGAACGTTAAGGGGACCGGTTAGTCACATTTCGGTGTGGCGAAGCTGAGAACTTAAGCGCCAGTAAACGGCGGTGGTAACTATAACCATCCTAAGGTAGCGAAATTCCTTGTCGGGTAAGTTCCGACCTGCACGAATGGCGTAACGACTTCTTGACTGTCTCAACCATAGGCCCGGTGAAATTGCACTACGAGTAAAGATGCTCGTTTCGCGCAGCAGGACGGAAAGACCCCGGGACCTTTACTACAGCTTGATATTGGTGTTCGGTTCGGTTTGTGTAGGATAGGTGGGAGACTGTGATACTCGCACGCCAGTGTGGGTGGAGTCGTTGTTGAAATACCACTCTGATCGTGCTGGATGTCTAACCTGGGTCCGTGATCCGGATCAGGGACAGTGTCTGGTGGGTAGTTTAACTGGGGCGGTTGCCTCCTAAAATGTAACGGAGGCGCCCAAAGGTTCCCTCAGCCTGGTTGGTCATCAGGTGGTGAGTGTAAGTGCACAAGGGAGCTTGACTGTGAGACTGACGGGTCGAGCAGGGACGAAAGTCGGGACTAGTGATCCGGCGGTGGCTTGTGGAAGCGCCGTCGCTCAACGGATAAAAGGTACCCCGGGGATAACAGGCTGATCTTCCCCAAGAGTCCATATCGACGGGATGGTTTGGCACCTCGATGTCGGCTCGTCGCATCCTGGGGCTGGAGTCGGTCCCAAGGGTTGGGCTGTTCGCCCATTAAAGCGGTACGCGAGCTGGGTTTAGAACGTCGTGAGACAGTTCGGTCCCTATCCGCTGCGCGCGTAGGAGTCTTGAGAAGGGCTGTCCCTAGTACGAGAGGACCGGGACGGACGGACCTCTGGTGTGCCAGTTGTCCTGCCAAGGGCATGGCTGGTTGGCTACGTTCGGGAGGGATAACCGCTGAAAGCATCTAAGCGGGAAGCCTGCTTCGAGATGAGGACTCCCACCCCCTGTGTGGGGTTAAGGCTCCCGGGAGATGACCGGGTTGATAGGCCGGATATGGAAGACCCGTGAGGGTTGGAGTTGACCGGTACTAATAAGCCGAGGGCTTGACCACAGATTCTTTTTGCTCGCGTCCACTGTGCGGTATCTGAAACAACAACCATGGTTGTTTGAGAATCCTGAATTGAACAGTGTGTACTGGTACACAGGTTTCCCCCGCTGTGGTGGGGGGTGTGTTTCGGTGGTCATAGCGTGAGGGAAACGCCCGGTTACTTTCCGAACCCGGAAGCTAAGCCTTACTGCGCCGATGGTACTGCATGCGGGAGCGTGTGGGAGAGTAGGACACCGCCGAACTCTTTGTAGGAGAAGCCCCGTTGGAGGGTGGCACAGCCACCACACCAACGGGGCTTCTTCATGCCCACATGACGGACGGCGAGTTCTTCGAACCCGCTGTCAGAGGCGGCCTGTTGATTTGAGTGCGAGATAGGCGTCGGCGAGAGCGGGCGCGAGTTCGGAGGGCAGAGCATCGACAACGACGACACCGTGCCGGCGGAGCCGGTCAGCCGTCTGCTTGCGCTCCAATTGCGTTCGTGCTGCCGCCGCGGCTCGATAGACGGCATCGACGTCGCCCCGTGAACCTGCCATTTCCGAGATATGGGGGTCGGCGATCGATGCGACAAGGACCGTGTGGCGCTCTGTGAGAAGGGGAAGCACCGGAAGCAGGCCGTTCTCGACCGGAGAGGCTTCCAGACCGGTGAGCAGAATCAGAAGCGACTGGTGCCGGGCCATGCGGAGTGCTGTCGATGCCAGGGCGCGAGTGTCGGACTCGACGAGGGCGGGCTCGATCGGGGCCATCGCTGACACGAAGGCCGGCAGGACCTCATGTGCCGCACGTCCCTTGACCGTTGCTCGTGGCGCGCGGTCATAGGCAAGGAGGTCGATGCGGTCTCCGGCGCGCGAGGCCAGCGTCGCAAGGAGAAGGGCCGCGTCCATCGCGGTGTCCAACCGGGGGGCGTCACCCACGCGGCCCGCTGACGTGCGGCCTGTGTCGAGCACGACGAGGATGTGGCGGTCGCGTTCGGGACGCCAGGTGCGGACGGCGACTGTCGACTGCCGGGCGGTGGCACGCCAGTCGATGGACCGGGTGTCGTCTCCGGGGATGTAATCGCGGAGGCTGTCGAATTCGGTGCCTTCGCCGCGGGTGAGAATGCTTGTGCGGCCGTCGAGTTCGCGGAGCCTGGCCAGCTTGGCCGGCAGGTGCTTGCGGCTGTTGAAGGCTGGGAGTACACGCACCGTCCAGGGGACGGAGTGGCTTCCTTGGCGGGCGGCCAGGCCCAGTGGGCCGGACGAGCGGACCGTGATGCCTTCGGAGTGCCGGTCGCCGCGGCGGGTGGGATGAAGCACCGTGGTCAGCATGCGCTGTTCACCGGAGCCGATGCGCACCCGGTGGCGGCTTGCCGCTTCCGCCGAGCCCTCCGCCCAACTACTCGGGGGCCATGCGTCCCGCACCTGGAGGCGGGACGTGCGTCGCGTCGGGTTGGCCACGAGGACGTTCACGTACGCGTGTTCGCCGAGCCGAACTGACGTATCACCGGAACGTGTGAAGCGAAGCTGATTCACTGGCGCCGCGAGGGCGAGGTCGTAGAGGATCGCCATCAGCAGCGGGAGTTCGACGACGAGCACGCCGGTCCAGCTGGGAAGCAGCAGCCCGACGAGGATGGCGCCGAGGGCGGCGCAGAGGGCTGTACGGCCGGTGAGTGCCATGAATCAGGGCTCGCCAATCAGCTCACTGAGATTCAACGGGGGACGGGGACATGGGCAAGGATCGAATTGATCACGCTGTCGGCTGTGACGCCTTCCATCTCCGCTTCAGGACGGAGCTGTACGCGGTGGCGAAGGGTCGGCAGGGCGAAGGACTTGACGTCGTCGGGGATCACATAGTCGCGTCCCGTGAGCCAGGCCCAGGCGCGGGCGCTGGCGAGTAGAGCGGTGGCGCCACGGGGTGAGACGCCGAGCATGAACGAGGGGGAATCGCGAGTGGCACGGCAGATATCGACGACGTAGCCCATGACTTCGGGCGCGACAGCGGTTTCAGCGACAGCTTTCCGTGCCGCCTCGAGCTCTGCCGGTCCCGCGACCGCGCTGACGCCAACAGAGTCGAGGTTCCTGGGGTCGAAGCCCTCGACATGCCTGGTAAGGACGTTGACTTCGTCGTCTCGCGAGGGCAGCGGCAGGTTCAGCTTGAGCAGGAAGCGGTCCAGCTGAGCTTCCGGCAGGGGGTAGGTCCCTTCGTACTCGATCGGGTTCTGGGTGGCTGCGACCAGGAAGGGGTCCGGCAGGGCACGGGGGGTGCCGTCGACGGAAACCTGGCGCTCCTCCATGGCTTCGAGAAGGGACGCCTGCGTCTTGGGAGGCGTCCGGTTGATCTCGTCGGCGAGGAGGAGATTGGTGAAGACGGGGCCGGGCTGGAACGAGAACTCAGCGGTTCGGGCGTCGTAGATGAGTGACCCGGTGACGTCGCTGGGCATCAGATCGGGGGTGAACTGCAGGCGCTTGGTCTCGAGTTCGAGGGTCGCGGCGAGCGTGCGCACGAGCAGTGTCTTGGCTACGCCGGGCACGCCTTCGAGCAGCACGTGGCCGCGGCAGAGCAGCGCTACGACCAGTCCGGTCACGGCGGCGTCCTGGCCGACGACCGCCTTCGAGATCTCAAGCCTCAGGGCCTCGAGGGCACTGCGGGCGCTGTCTGGCGAGGGGGCGCTCACTGGGTGCGTTCCTTCTCTGTCGGTAGGCGGGTGAAGGCAGCGGCGTCGCTGAGGCGACGTTCCAGGTGATCGAGTTCGTCGGCGAGCTGGATCAATTCCGAGTCGGTCGTGGGGGCTGCGCCGAAGAGGAGGGAGTGAAGGCGTGCGGTGGCACTGAAATCCGTACCGGTCGTGGCAGTCGCATCCGGACGGGTGCCCGGACGGGCCGTTGTCGACAGGGCGGGGAGCAGAGCCTGCGGGGAGTCGGCCTCCGCGGGGCTGACGCCGGCCAGAGAGGCGAGGCGTCCGCGCGTGGCGGAGCGCAGGGCATCGGCGGCGCGGTCCCGTGCATTGGCCTGCCGGTACAGGCGAGCTCTGCCCTCGGTGGTCTCGGATGCGCGTACCGAGACGGGGAGTTGCTCGGGCACCAGGGGCCCCAGACGGCGTGCACGCCACAGGGCGGCGAGTACGGCCGCGATCGACAGCTGGAGGGTGGCCCAGGTCCAGCCTGCCGGTGCGAGGTCGAGGAAGCTTCGCTGCCCGCCCTGTTGAGCGGAGGTGTCGGCGGAGGAGGGCATGTACCAGACGAGATGCGGGCGGGAACCGAGGAGCTGCAGCATCAGGGAGGCGTTGCCGTGCTTGTCGAGTCGCTGGTTGTAGAGGGGTTCGGGCGTGCCGAGCAGCACTGTGTCGCCCTGGGCGCGGGCCCGCCCGGGGTCGTCGTCCGGCTCGTCCGGGATCCTCAGCAGGGAGGGCAGCCCCTGGTGCAGGTAGCAGAGGTCGGCCTGGTCGTCGGCGACCGCGTAGCGGAGGCCGCCGATCTCGGCGTCTCCCGCCCGTTCGGCGGTTGGAAAGTCGCAATCAGGGGGCGTGGGCTGTGTGTTGGCGGGCGCCGCTGCCTTTGCTCCGCGGACCAGGGCCTTCGTCGGAGAGGGGCCGGGGGAAACGAGGACGGTCCGCCCGCCGCGCCCCAGCGCTCCACGCAGCTCGGCCGTCTGGTGCCGGGTGAGGGTATCCGGGTCGCTGACGAGGAGGGTCGTGCCGGGGCCGGCGGCCTTCTCAGCATCGGCCGCTGTCGTGACGATCTTGGTGTCCACGCCTCGGTCCCCGAGCAACTGCGCGATGGCCTTGCTGCCGTTGGCGGACGTGGAACGCGGATCGAGAAGTCCGTACTCGTCCGAGGAGCGCACCGCTGCGATGGCGACCCCTGCAATGGCGAGAATCGCCCCGGCGAGCAGAAGTCCACGGGCGCGCGTCCACAGCTGCCGGGCGGTGGGCGAGACAGATGTGCCGGACGGTTCGCTCAACTGCTCCCTCCCTCCGAGGCGGTGGCTTCGCTGCTCCGTGCTCCCCGTGCGACCAGGGTGCCCGTGGCCTGCTCCTGGCCCGCTCCCGGGAGGAGGGGTTCAGCACGCTGGAGGGCGGAGTCGAGCTCGCGGACGGCCTCGTACGCGGAGGCGGACACGTCTCTGTTCGCGTACGTCACCTCGTCGAAGGCCCGGGCGGCGGACCGCAGTTCGTCCGCATGCCCTGGAAGCGCCCGCCCGGCCTCGACGGCGGCTTCGTCCGCGGTGCGGCCTGGGCGGTGGTCGAGCAGGGCGCGTTCCTCGAGTGACCGGACCACGGCCCGCATCCGTTCCTGGAGCGCCTGGTTCCACCGTTCGGCAGAGGCATGTGTCTCTGCTGCCGTGCGGTGTTCGGCCGCGCTGCGGGGGCCCTTGTCGAAGAGAGTCCCGCCCTCGGAGGAAGGTCCTGGCCGAAGTGCGCCCAGCCGCAGCCGGACGGCGACGGCCAGGAGCACCAGAAGCAGGGCGATGACGGTGAGGCCCACCCAGCCCCCGGGTGACGCCTGTGCCGCCGAGTTCAGCAGGGAACTGATGTGGTCCCACAGCCAGTTGAGGATGCGGTTGAGCAGACCGGGGTCGTCCCTGTGGTATTCGCCCCTGGACAGCTCCCGCTCGGCTGCTTCACGTGCGGGGATGCGCGGGGTGGTCACCGGCGGGCCGCCGTCGTCAGCAGGAGCCGCGAAGAGCGGGCCGGCGGCCACGGCCGCTGCCGCGGTTGCCACATCCCCCGGCATCGGCTCAGCCCCCGGGAGTCGGGCGGTCGGACTTCGGGTCGCCGTAACCCGGGAGACCTGCGGCGCGGGCGAGTTCGAGGTCGAGGGCCTCGCGGCGGATGCGCTGGTCGAGGTAGAGCAGGGCGGTGACTCCTGCACGGATCGGGAAGGTGACGGTCGATGCGATGACAGCGCCGATACCAACGGCGATCAGGTAGGACCAGCCCGTGGGCGGCGTTCCTTCGGCGAAGGCGGAGAGGCCCTGGCCGCTGGCGAACATTCCGACGAGCGTCGCCGGCATCTGGAGCACCGATGCGACGATGACGACCAGGACCGTCGCGAGCACCTGCACGCCGAAGACACGCCACCAGCTGCCTCGGACGAGCTTCGCGGAGCGGCGCATCGCCGTGATGACACCTTGCTTCTCCAGCATCAGCGCAGGAGCGGCGAGGCTGAACCGCACCCAGATCCACACCGCTGCGACGAGGCCCCCCAGCAGGCCGACGAGCAGCAGGGCGATGCCCAGAGCGCGGAAACCGGCCGCCAGGAGCACGCCCCCAGGAGCGGCGCCGACGAACATGGCCAGGCCGACGAGCAGGGGAAGGAGGAACAACAGGCCGAGCAGACGCAGCAGTTGAGGGCGCGACTCCCGCCATGCCTCGCCGGTGGTGACGGAACGGCCCAGCACGGCGCGGCTGATCACGATCGTCAGCATGGCGGTGGCGAACACTGTGCCGAGGGTCTCGACGAGCGCGCGTACTCCGGTGAGCTGCACCGATCCGCCCATGGCATCCAAGAACTCCTGAGCGCTGGGCTGCGGGTCCCTGGACAGTGCGCTGAGGTCGGCTGCGTTCTCCAGCCACAGACCGTTGACGACGGTGGCCACGAACTGGACGACCACGGCGACGGCGAGAGAGATACCGAGGACGGTGCGCCAATGTGCCCGCATCGTGGTCACGGCGCCGTCCAGTATCTCCCCGACGCCCAGCGGCCTCAGCGGGATGATCCCCGGTTTCGCCACGGGCGGCTGGTTCCAATGACCGCCCCAGTTGTCCCAGCCGGGGCGGCCGGGAGGAGGAGCGCCCCAGCCCGGGCCCTGCTGGGCAGGCGGTTGCTGCGCGGACCAGTTCCTCGGCGGATCGTTCGCGGGTGCCGGATCCGGTGTGCTCCCGGGCACCTGAGCGGACTTCTCGCCGTCAGGCGAGCGATCGGGGGAAGGAGATCCGGGCGAGGTCCAGCCCGGAGAGTCGTTCACTTGTCGTCACCTCGAGGTCTCGGTCGCTCGTCGCCTGACTGCGTTCCATCGTCCCACGCTTCGAAGGGCCGGCGGGCGGCCCCCGGCTTTCTCGGATCACCTTCAGAAGTCGATGCCGGACGAGGCAGACTGTGCGAATGGCAGATCATGGTGTCCCGGTGGTGCGCTGGGCCGATACCCCCGAGGGGCCGGTTCTTGCGCTTCTCGACCAGACGAGGCTGCCCGCCGAGGAGACCGAACTCGCGTGCCGGAACGCACAGGACCTGGTGGTGGCGATCCGGGCACTGTCTGTGCGGGGGGCGCCGCTGCTTGGTGTGGCCGGTGGTTACGGCGTCGCTCTCGCAGCGGCACGGGGTCACGATGTGGCCGACGCCGCGGACCGGTTGGCGTCAGCCCGGCCGACAGCGGTGAATCTCGCATCCGGGGTCCGCAGGGTGGAGCGTGCGTACCGGGATGCGGTCGACGAGGGAGGGGGTGCCGAGCACGCGGCGGCCGCCGCCCTCTCCGAAGCCAGGGCGCTGCACATGGAAGACGCCGAGGCCAGTGAGCGGATGGCACAGCTGGGGCACGGCTTGCTCGGTGACCTGGTTCGCGGGACGCCGATGCGCCTGCTCACGCACTGCAACACAGGAATCCTGGTCTCCGGCGGCCGGGGCACGGCCTTCGCGGTCGTCTCGCAGGTGCACGCCGCCGGGGAGCTGCGCAGGCTGTGGGTCGACGAGACCCGGCCGCTGCTGCAGGGGGCACGGCTGACCGCGTACGAGGCCACCCGGGAGGGGATGCCCTTCAGCGTCCTCGCGGACGGTGCGGCGGGGTCGCTGTTTCTGGCCGGCGAGGTGGATGCGGTGCTGATCGGCGCGGACCGGATCGCGGCGGACGGCTCCGTGGCCAACAAGGTGGGCAGCTATCCGCTCGCTGTGCTTGCACGGCACCACGGGGTGCCGTTCGTGGTCGTGGCTCCGGTGACCACCGTCGACCTGGCGACGAATCGGGGCGCTGACATCGTCGTCGAGCAGCGGCCGGCGGAGGAGGTGACGCATGTCTCTTCGCCGTACGCGCCGTACCATCCGGAGACACAGGGGGAGCGCGGCGGAGGCGGCGGTGGCATTCCCGTGGCCCCGACGGGGGCCGATGCCTACAACCCGGCCTTCGATGTGACCCCGCCGGAGCTGGTGACGGCCATCGTCACGGAGCGGGGTGTGATCTCGCCCGTCACCAGCGAAACTGTCGCGGGGCTGTGTTCCCCGTCACGAACGACGAAGTCACGATGGGGTAGTGGGATGATGAACGCATGAAGGGACGCGTCCTTGTCGTCGACGACGACACCGCACTGGCGGAGATGCTCGGGATTGTGCTGCGCGGCGAAGGCTTTGAACCGTCGTTCGTGTCGGACGGTGACAAGGCTCTTGCCGCGTTCCGCGAGACCAAGCCGGACCTGGTGCTGCTTGATCTGATGCTCCCGGGCAGGGACGGCATCGAGGTGTGCCGCCTGATCCGTGCGGAATCCGGGGTCCCGGTGGTCATGCTGACCGCCAAGACCGACACGGTGGACGTCGTGGTGGGACTGGAGTCGGGTGCCGACGACTACATCGTCAAGCCGTTCAAGCCGAAGGAGCTGGTGGCGAGAATCCGCGCTCGGCTGCGGCGGTCGGACGACCCCGCGCCCGAGCAGCTGACCATCGGCGACCTGGTGATCGACGTCGCCGGGCACTCCGTGAAGCGGGACGGGGTGTCCATAGCGCTCACGCCCCTCGAGTTCGATCTTCTTGTGGCGCTGGCCCGCAAGCCCTGGCAGGTCTTCACGCGTGAGGTGCTGCTGGAGCAGGTGTGGGGCTACCGGCATGCTGCTGATACGCGCCTGGTCAATGTTCACGTGCAGCGGCTGCGGTCCAAGGTCGAGCGTGATCCGGAACGGCCCGAGATCGTCGTGACGGTGCGCGGAGTGGGTTACAAGGCCGGGCCCGGCTGAGATGACGCGGGACGGCTCCGCCCAGCAGCGCGCCGGTGTGGACGGAGCCGCACCACACGAGTCCGAAATGTCCAAATTCCGGCGCTTGTGGCGAAGCGGAGCGCTCTTTTCGGAGGGCCTGCTCCCCGAGGGCACGACCGGGCCGCGTGCGCATCCCGCGGTCCGTTTCTTCATCCGCTGGGTCCGTCGTCCCCTGCTGCCCGTGCTCCGGCTGTGGCGGCGGAACATCCAGCTGCGCGTCGTCGCCGCGACGCTTCTCATGTCACTCGGTGTGGTGCTGCTGCTCGGCATCGTCGTCATCGGCCAGGTGCGCAACGGCCTGCTGGACGCCAAGGAGAAGACGGCCCAGAGCCAGGCCGCGGGCGGCTTCGCGGCCGCCCAGGAAATGGCCGACAGCGCAGGCAGCGGACGCAGCGGCGCGGGACAGGGCCGCCCGGGCAGCGGAGGCCGCAGCACGCAGAACACGGGCACCTGGCTGAACAACCTGGTGGAACAGCTCGCGAGCGGCGGCCAGGGGGTCTACTCCGTCGTTGCGCTCGGCTCCCAGAACGACGAATCGCCGTTCCTGGGGAACGGCCGGTCCACCACACGCGGACCGCGTGCCTCCGGCGACATCCGTCCCGAGGAGAGCATCCCCGCGGACCTGCGCAGGGCTCTGGACAAACAGCCCGGCACCCATCAGCGCTACGCGAAGGTCGTCCGACAGGACGGGAGCAGCACCGCCGGACTCATCGTCGGCAAGCGGCTCAACGACGCCGGCGGAGCTCCGTACCAGATGTACTACGTCTTCCCCTTCACGCTGGAGGAGGAGTCGCTCAACCTCGTGAAGGGCACTCTGGCAACGGCCGGGGTGTTCGTGGTCGTGCTGCTGGGCGCGATCGCATGGCTGGTGGTGCGCCAGGTCGTCACACCCGTACGGATGGCCGCGGGAATCTCCGAGCGGCTGGCGGCCGGTCGGCTCCAGGAGCGGATGAAGGTCACGGGCGAGGACGACATCGCCCGGCTCGGCGAGTCCTTCAACAAGATGGCGCAGAACCTCCAGGTGAAGATCCAGCAGCTGGAGGAGCTCTCGCGCATGCAGCGCCGCTTCGTCTCCGACGTCTCCCACGAGTTGCGCACACCGCTCACCACGGTCCGCATGGCCGCGGACGTGATCCACGAGGCGCGGGACGAGTTCGATCCCGTCACCGCGCGTTCCTCGGAGCTGCTGCTTGGGCAGCTCGACCGGTTCGAGTCCCTGCTGGGCGATCTGCTGGAGATCAGCCGGTTCGACGCCGGAGCCGCCAATCTCGAGGCCGACCCGATCGACCTGCGCGACATCGTGCGCCGCGTCGTCGACGGGTGCGAACCGCTCGCCGACCGGAAGGGAAGCCGCATCCTGGTGCGCGGCGACGAGCACCCCGTGGTCGCGGAGGCGGACGGACGCCGGATCGAGCGGGTGCTGCGCAACCTCGTCGACAACGCCATAGAGCACGGCGAAGGCCACGACGTGGTGGTCAGGCTGGCATCCGGAGGCGGAGCGGTCGCGGTCGCGGTACGGGACTACGGCGTCGGGCTCAGCAGCGGCGAGGCGGAGCGGGTCTTCAACCGCTTCTGGCGGGCGGACCCGGCGCGGGCCCGTACGACAGGAGGCTCCGGCCTCGGCCTGTCCATCGCGCTCGAGGACGCCCGGCTGCACGGCGGCTGGCTCCAGGTGTGGGGCGCTCCGGGAGGCGGTTCGCAGTTCCGCCTCACGCTGCCCCGTACGGCAGGGGAGACGCTGCGCTCCTCGCCGATCCCGCTCCAGCCCGCGGATGCCCGCCGGAAGCGGTCTGCTGGCGGGCGGCGTGGCCGTAAGGGCTCGGTACCGGCCCAGGGACGGCAGGAAGCGGCGGCTCCGTCCCGGGCGGACGGGGCGGAGGCACCGGCTCCGGTGCCGGTTCCGAAGCCGGCCCCGGCGGCCGGAGCGGCTGCCGGGCGGCCCGCGTCAGCGCTCGCCGCGCAGCGCGCCGCCGCTTCGGGTGCCGAGGACGAGCCGAGGAGCGAGGACGGGAAACGTTGATGGGTGCTGAGCGGCGAAGGCGCGGCCCAAGGGCCGCGGCTGTACAGCTGACCGCGGTCGCGCTGCTGCTGTCGGGCTGCGCTTCCATGCCGGACGACGGCACCGTCGATCACGTCGACTCCTCGCGCCGCGCCGACCCCGACTCGCAGGTGCGCGTCTTCGGCGTGAGCCCGCAGAAGGGCGAGAAGCCGCAGCAGATCGTCCGCGGCTTCCTCGAGGCGACGACGAGCGACGAGGCGGCCTTCTCGACGGCGAAGGAATACCTCACCGACGGAGCGGCGGACGACTGGGATCCCTTCGCCGGTACGAGCGTCGTCTCGGGCGGGCCGAGCCCGGGCACCGCGCGGAAGGACACGAGCGGCGGCAGCGGCTTCACCGTCCGGGTGACCGGCACGCGCGTCGCCGAGGTCGACGCCGCTCACGCGTACTCGCCCGACGAGGGCGAATACGCGGAGGCCTTCCACCTTTCCAAGGACCACGGGGAGTGGCGGATCAACCACCTCCCGGACGGGCTGGTGCTCGGCGAGTCCGACTTCCAGCGCATCTACCGTCCGATCAACAACTACTACTACGCGGAACTGGGCAGCGACGCCGAGTCGATCACTGGCGGCAGGGACGTACTGGTGGCCGATCCGGTGTTCCTGCGCCGCCGGATAGATCCCGTCACGGCGACGGTCGACGCACTGCTGGCAGGCCCGACCGGCTGGATCGACCCGGTGGTGCGCTCGGCCTTCCCCCGGGGCACGCGGCTCGCCCGGGGGCAGCGTCTGTCCCTGGACGACGCCGGAGCGTTGACGGTACGGCTCAACTCGAAGGGCGCCGGCGTGGGCGAGCGGCGCTGTGTGCGCATGGCGACGCAGGTTCTGCACACGGTGCAGGACCAGGCGTCGGCGAAGGTCAGCAAGGTGGTGCTCGCCGGCCCCGAGGGCCGCACGCGGTGCGAGCGCACTCGCGAACAGGCCGAGGACAACGAGCCGGGGCGGCTCAACGGCCGTGCGTCGCACCAGTACTTCGTCGACGGCGATCACCGTGTCTCGTTCTTCGACGAGGACAGCGAGGATCCGCGGCCGGTCGCGGGGGCGCTGGGCAAGGGCGAGACGGAGATGGGCGCCGTCTCCGTCAACCGCGCCGAGCAGGAGGGCGCGGCGGTCTCCCGCGCGCGCCGGTCTCTGTACGTCACGCGTCTCAGGGAGGGCGCCGACCTGGGCGAGCCCGTGCTGACGAGCAAGGCGAAGCGCGAGAACGAACGGCTGACGGCACCCAGTTGGGACGGCCTGGGCGACCTGTGGATCGCGGACCGCGACCCGGACCACCCGCGCCTGCTGCGTCTGGCAGGAGGCAAGGAGAAGCCCGAAGATGTCGATGTGCCGGGTCTGCGCGAGGGGGAGCGGATCGATTCGCTCCGGATCGCTTCGGACGGTGTACGCATAGCGCTGCACATACGGCAGAAGGACGGTTCGCGGGATCTGCGGCTCGGCCGCGTCCAGCGCCAGAGGACGGCCGACGGTTCGCGTGTGAGGGTGACCGCGCTGCGGCCTCTCGCACCGCAGTTCGAGGACGTCGCGGCGATGTCCTGGGCGGGGGGCAGCCGACTCGTGGTCGTCGGGCGCGAATCCGGCAGTGTGCAGCAGATGCAGTACATCGAGACCGACGGCTCGACCTCGGACCAGCCAACCCTTCCCGGCATCAACGACGTGACGGGCGTTGCCGCTTCGGAGGACGAGAGCAAGCCTCTGCTGGCCGACTCGGAGGACGGCATCCTGCGGCTGCCTCCCGACGCCAACTGGAAGACGCTGACCGACAGCGGTACCAGCCCCGCCTACCCCGGCTAGGGCTGTGGCCGGACCTTCCCGGCCACAGCCCCGGACATCCGTCCGCGCTGGTCCGCGAGCTTTCCACAGGCCTGGCGGGCCAATGCTGCCGCTGGGAAAGTGGTCGCCGTGCGGGAGTTGTGGCAAGGACTCAACCAGGAACTCGCAGGTCTGGTGCTTCCGTCCGAGTGCGCCGGGTGCGGACTGCCGCGGGTGCGCGGGGAATTGTGCGCGCGGTGCGGTGGAGCGCTTGCCGGTGCTCGGCCGAGTCGGGTGCGTCCCTGGCCCGTTCCGCCCTGGCTTCCCCGCGTGTACGCGGCGGTGCCGTACGACGGAGCTGCTCGGGCCGTGCTGCTTGCTCACAAGGAGCGCGGGGCGCTGCGCTTGGCGCGTCCGCTCGGTGGACTGCTGGCAACGGCGGTGCGCGAAGCCCGCATACATGCTCGGAGAGCACCCGGGAAAGGGGTGGGGGAAGAACAGAAAAGGCCGCTGACGCTCGTGCCGGTGCCGTCGGCGCGGCTCGCGGTTGCGGGCCGCGGCCATGATCCGGTGCGGCGCGTCGCCTTGGCGGCCGCCCGTGAGCTGCGCAGGGAAGGGCTGCCCGCGCGCGTGCTGACTGTGCTCAGGCAGAGACGCACGGTGGCCGATCAGGCGGGGCTGACGGCGCGGGAGCGGGCGGTGAACCTCAGTGGCGCGCTGGAGTTGGTGCCGGGCAGCGCGAAGCTGCTGACCGGAGAGGAGACGCTGCTGGTCGACGATGTGATGACAACAGGTTCGTCTCTCGCCGAGGCGGCTCGCGCCCTCGCGGAGGGAGCACGGACGGTGAGCGCGGCGGCCGTTGTCGCGTTCAGACGAAAAGCTGAAAAACCGCCTTGGAATGCCGCGAACAATTAGCAGGCGTCAAGTGCTTTCGCGGGTCGTTGTCGCAAATTGATACCTGAACGTAGGTACGTGCCAGTAGGGGGTGCCCAGCATCCTCCCGTGGAGGTACGTTCGAGGTGGGGTGACGATCTTCCCCAAGGGGGAGAAGGAGGTGAAAGTCGCAAGCCGAGGTTCCGGAGGCTGGCGGCAAAGGCCGGTCCCGCCTCCGGTGTCAGTGCACAAAGGAGGCACTCCGTTTAGCTAAGGCGGAGTGCTTCGGGAACGGAGTTCTGCGTGGACATCGTCGTCAAGGGCCGCAAGACAGAGGTGCCTGAGAGGTTCCGGAAGCACGTGGCCGAGAAGCTGGCGAAGATCCAGAAGCTCGACGGAAAGGTGATCAACCTGGATGTCGAGGTGTGCAAGGAACACAATCCCCGGCAGGCGGACCGTTCCGAGAGGGTGGAGATCACCCTCCGCACTCGCGGGCCGGTCATTCGTGCGGAGGCAGCGGCCTCCGACCCCTACGCTGCACTCGACCTGGCAGCAGCAAAGCTCGAGGCACGGCTGCGCAAACAGCACGACAAGCGCCGGGTACACCGTGGAGGGAGCCGCGCGCCGATCAGTGTGGCTGCAGCCACCGCACACCTCGCGGCAGAACTCAACGGACAGCTCGACGCCGCGGCGGCGGCGGCCTCCGCACCGGCGCAGGCCGAAGAGAAGCCGATGACCACCAGGGTGGGCCCGCTGGAAGTCCAGGGCGACGGACCGCTCGTCGTCCGCGAGAAGACCCACGCTGCCGCGCCGATGGCTTTGGATCAGGCTCTTTACGAAATGGAGTTGGTCGGCCACGACTTCTACCTCTTCGTCGACTCCGAGACCAAGCAGCCGAGCGTCGTCTACCGCCGGCACGGCTACGACTACGGCGTGATCCATCTGGACCCGGATCCGTTCGCCGTGGATCCGCCTCCTGAAGCCGGCGGCGCACTTGGTGGCTGACCGTCCGGAACCGTTGAGACCACGCCCCCGGCCGGGCCGAGAACCCGGCCGGGGGCGCGAACGTGGAATTATGGCCTCACTCGTCAACCTGTGCCCTGTGCAGCGCGGTTGGCGCGGCATAGCCTGCAGGGGGAGGATTGATGGCGGAAAGCTTCGGGCCTGTGATGCCCATGGCGGAAGCGCGCCCGGTACGGGGCGCGTTGGAGGACGGCGCCCCGCATGAGCGGCAGCAGCCGGAGCCGATCCGAGTGCTCGTCGTGGATGACCACGAACTCTTCCGGCGCGGACTGGAGATCGTCCTCGCCCAGGAGGAGGACATCCAGGTCGTCGGCGAGGCGGGAGACGGGGCAGAAGCCGTCGAGAAGGCCGCCGACCTGCTGCCCGACATCGTGCTGATGGATGTACGGATGCCCAAGCGCGGCGGCATCGAGGCCTGCACCTCCATCAAGGAGGTGGCACCCAGCGCGAAGATCATCATGCTGACGATCAGCGACGAGGAAGCCGACCTCTACGACGCCATCAAGGCCGGAGCCACCGGCTATCTCCTCAAGGAGATCTCCACGGACGAGGTGTCGGCGGCGATCCGCGCAGTGGCCGACGGCCAGTCCCAGATCAGCCCGTCGATGGCCGCGAAGCTGCTCACCGAGTTCAAGTCGATGATCCAGCGCACCGATGAGAGCAAGCTGGTACCGGCCCCGAAACTGACCGACCGCGAGCTGGAAGTGCTCAAGCTCGTGGCGACCGGCATGAACAACCGAGACATCGCGAAAGAGCTCTTCATCAGCGAGAACACCGTCAAGAACCACGTGCGCAACATCCTGGAGAAGCTCCAGCTCCACTCACGCATGGAGGCCGTGGTCTACGCGATGCGGGAGAAGATCCTGGAGATCCGCTGACCGGAGCAGGCGCGGGAGCCCAGCGGGCAGCGTTCGCGGACCGCGGACCGCGGACCGCGGACCGGGGACCGCGTGAGGAGTGTCCCGAGAAGCCCGGCCGCGCCGACCGGGCCTCCTTCACACTCCCTCTGGCCCTTCCGTCAGGGCATGAGCCAGTGCTTCCGCGAGCTTCGCGTCGTCGCAGCGCTCCACGCGCACCTCTTCGCAACCGACCCAAGAGGCCGCTTCCCACAGGGCCTTGGCCATCGGCGCGACAGCCTTGCGGCCGGCCATGGAGACCTGGCGGGCAAGCAGGGTCCTGCCCTCCCGCCCCGGGTCGACCCGGCCCAGCAACCTGCCCCCCGAGAGCAGCGGCATCGCGAAGTAGCCGTGTATCCGCTTGGGTTTGGGCACGTACGCCTCGAGCCTGTGCGTGAAGCCGAATATCCGCTGCGTACGCGGCCTGTCCCAGACCAGGGAGTCGAAGGGCGAGAGCAGCGTCGTACGGTGCCGCCCCCGGGGCGAGGCATCGAGGGCGACCGGGTCGGCCCAGGCAGGCTTCCCCCAGCCCTCGACCTCCACCGGAACCAGATCCGTGTCCGGAAGCACCGCGTCCACCTGCTCTCCCTTGAGCCGGTGGTAGTCGGCGAGGTCGGCGCGTGTCGCGACGCCCATCGCCACCCCCGCCTGCGCGACGAGACGCCGCATGCACTCGCGGTCGTCGATGTCGTCGTGCAGCAACTCGTCCGGGATGGCGCGCTCGGCGAGGTCGTAGACCCGCTTCCAGCCGCGCCGTTCGGTGCAGACCACCTCGCCCGTATCGAGCATCCACTCCACGGCGATCTTCGTCTCGGACCAGTCGAACCACTCGCCGCCGTTCTTCCCGCCGCCCAGCTCGGTCGTGGTCAGCGGCCCGTCGGTCTTGAGCCTGTCCCGCACCAATGCACAGGCCGCTTCCCGGTCCTCCAGGATGTGCCAGCGGTGCCCGCGGGCACGCCGCTCACGGCGCCTGAAAGCGAAGTGAGGCCACTCCTCGACGGGCAGGATGCACGCGGCGTGCGACCAGTATTCGAAGCTGTGGCCGCCCGTCCAGTACGCGGATTCGACGGCGGACCGGCCGACGGCGCCCAGGCGTGCGTACGGAACGAGCTCGTGCGAGCGGGCCAGGACAGAGATCGTGTCCAACTGGACGGCGCCCAGCCTCCGCAGCACACCGCGCACCCCGGCACGCCGGTCCGGCGCGCCCAGCAGCCCCTGCGCGGAGAGGGCCACCCTGCGGGCCTCGTCGGCGGAGAGCGACACATCCACAGTCGTCATGCCGCAGAACCATAGACGCACCCACTGACACGCCGGGACGGCGGAACGGAACCTTCCTCCGGGATCAGAGCCCCCGCATCCCCGGCAGAAGCCGGTACCCGATGCGGACCGCCGGTCACCGGCACCCGTACCCGCCCGCGCCCCGCGCTCACGTGCCCGCGGCCGGCCGGTCAGCCGCCGGCGGCCGACCGGCCGGCCGCGGGCAGATACGGCGTCTCCATCTGCCGCCCCAGATCGACGGGCAGCAGCGTCGCCACCCACGCATCCCGCCTCGTGCCTCGCTGGACGATCCGCGCGCGCTGCGTCCCCTCCATCACGAAACCCAGCCGCAGGGCAACCGCCCGCGACGCGACGTTCCCGGCCTCCGCCACCCACTCCAGGCGTTCGGCCTTGAGCTCCGAGAACGCCCAGCTGATCACGGCGCGCCCCGCCTCCACCGTGTAGCCCTTGCCCCGGTGCTCCTTCACCGCCCAGAAGCCCAGCTCCGCCTGCCGTTCCGGGGTGCGCAGCTGGGCCAGCCGGACCAGGCCCATCGAGCCGACGAGGACACCCGATTTCGTGAAGACGCCGAAGTTGTACATCGTGTCCTCCCGCCAACCCGCCCGGCTGACGCCGAACACGAAGTCCTGCGCGTCCTTGAGCCTGTAGGGATCAGGCACCGGTATCCAGCGCACGATCTCCGGATCCTGGCAGGCTGCCCGGACCGGCTCCACGTCTCTCTCGTCGAAGGGACGCAGCAGCAGGCGTTCGGTGGTGAGGGTGGTGGGCTCCATGGGGTGATTGTGCCTCCGGGCCCTTTGGCCGGGCGGGCGATACCCGGCCGGCCGCCTGCCGCGGCACCTTCCAGCACTCCGGACCGTTAGGGGTACAGGGGCGTACGTCCCTCGCATACGATGGCCGGTGCGGCCGCGACGGTATCGCCGTGTCCGCGCACTGACCGTGCCAGGTTCGACCGGCAAGGAGCCACCCTAAGTGTCCGTCTTCGGCAAGCTCATGCGCGCAGGTGAAGGGAAGATCCTGCGCAGGCTGGACCGCATCGCGCGGCAGGTGAATTCCATCGAAGAGGACTTCGTGGACCTGTCCGATGCCGAGCTCCGGGCCCTCACGGATGAGTACAAGGAGCGGTACGCGGACGGCGAAAGCCTCGACGACCTGATGCCGGAGGCCTTCGCGACCGTGCGGGAGGCCGCGAAGCGCGTACTCGGCGAGCGTCACTACGACGTCCAGATCATGGGCGGTGCGGCGCTGCACCTCGGGTACGTCGCGGAGATGAAGACCGGTGAGGGCAAGACCCTGGTCGGCACGCTGCCCGCGTACCTGAACGCCGTATCGGGCAAGGGCGTCCACATCATCACGGTGAACGACTACCTCGCCCAGCGGGACTCGGAGTGGATGGGCCGCGTCCACCGCTTCCTCGGCCTGAGCGTCGGCTGCATCGTGGCGCACATGACGCCGGCGGAGCGCCGCGAGCAGTACAACTGCGACATCACCTACGGCACCAACAACGAGTTCGGCTTCGACTACCTGCGCGACAACATGGCCTGGTCGAAGGACGAACTTGTCCAGCGCGGCCACAGCTTCGCGATCGTGGACGAGGTCGACTCCATCCTCATCGACGAGGCGCGCACGCCGCTGATCATTTCGGGGCCCGCCGACCAGGCCACGAAGTGGTACAGCGACTTCGCCAAGCTCGTGAAGCGCCTGGAGAAGGGCGAGGCCGGCGACCCCCGCACGCAGAAGCCCGAGACCGGCGACTACGAGGTCGAGGAGAAGAAGCGCACTGTCGGCATCCACGAGCAGGGCGTCGTCAAGGTCGAGGACTGGCTGGGGATCGACAACCTCTACGAGTCGGTCAACACGCCCCTCGTCGGCTATCTGAACAACGCCATCAAGGCCAAGGAGCTCTACCACAAGGACAAGGACTACGTCGTCATGGACGGCGAGGTCATGATCGTGGACGAGCACACGGGCCGGATCCTCGCCGGCCGCCGCTACAACGAGGGCATGCACCAGGCGATCGAGGCCAAGGAAGGCGTGGAGATCAAGGACGAGAACCAGACTCTCGCCACGATCACCCTGCAGAACTTCTTCCGTCTCTACGACAAGCTCTCGGGCATGACCGGTACGGCCATGACGGAGGCCGCCGAGTTCTACCAGATCTACAAGCTGGGTGTCGTCCCGATCCCCACGCACCGCCCCCTCGCCCGCGCCGACCAGGCCGACCTGATCTACCGCACCGAGGTCTCCAAGTTCGACGCGGTCGTCGACGACATCGCGGAGAAGTACGAGAAGGGCCAGCCCGTGCTGGTCGGCACGACCTCGGTGGAGAAGTCCGAGTACCTCTCTGAGCAGCTCAACAAGCGCGGCGTACGCCACCAGGTCCTCAACGCGAAGAACCACGAGCGTGAGGCCGCGATCGTCGCCGAGGCGGGCCGCAAGGGCTCCGTCACGGTCGCCACGAACATGGCCGGCCGCGGCACCGACATCAAACTCGGCGGCAACGCCGAGGGCATGGCGGAGAAGGAGCTGCGCGACCGCGGGCTGGACCCGGTCGAGAACGCAGAGGAGTGGGCGGCGTCCCTGCCGGCCGCCCTTGAGAAGGCGGAGCGCTCCGTCAAGGACGCGGTCGACGAGGTCAAGGAACTCGGCGGTCTGTACGTGCTGGGCACCGAGCGGCACGAGTCCCGCCGCATCGACAACCAGCTGCGTGGCCGCTCGGGCCGTCAGGGCGACCCGGGCGAGTCCCGCTTCTACCTGTCGCTGGGCGACGACCTGATGCGCCTGTTCAAGGCGCAGATGGTGGAGCGCGTGATGGCGATGGCGAACGTGCCGGACGACGTCCCCATCGAGAACAAGATGGTGACCAGGGCGATCGCTTCCGCGCAGTCCCAGGTCGAGCAGCAGAACTTCGAGATCCGCAAGAACGTCCTGAAGTACGACGAGGTGCTCAACCGGCAGCGCGAGGTCATCTACGGCGAGCGCCGCCGCGTCCTGGAAGGCGAGGACCTGCACGAGCAGGTGCGGCACTTCATGGACGACACGATCGAGGCGTACGTGCAGGCCGAGACGGTCGAAGGCTTCGCCGAGGAGTGGGACCTGGACCGGCTGTGGAGCGCGTTCAAGCAGCTCTACCCGGTGCGGGTGACCATCGAGGAACTGGAAGAGGCCGCCGGGGAACGCGAGGGCATCACCGCCGAGTTCATCGTCGATTCCGTCAAGGACGACATCCACGAGCAGTACGACGCGCGTGAGGCGGAGCTCGGCAGCGAGATCATGCGTGAGCTCGAGCGGCGCGTGGTCCTCTCGGTGCTCGACCGCAAGTGGCGTGAGCACCTCTACGAGATGGACTACCTCCAGGAGGGCATCGGCCTGCGCGCCATGGCGCAGAAGGACCCGCTGGTCGAGTACCAGCGCGAGGGCTTCGACATGTTCCAGGCCATGATGGACGGGATCAAGGAGGAGTCCGTCGGCTACCTGTTCAACCTGGAGGTCCAGGTGGAGCAGCAGGTCGAGGAGGTCCCCGTCCAGGAGAAGCGTCCCGATGAGAAGGCCTCGCTGGAGAAGGAACCGCAAGAGGTGGTTCCCGCGGGTGCGGCGGCGGGCGGCGCTCCTGCCATCCGGGCCAAGGGTCTGGACGCACCGCAGCGTCCGGACCGGCTGCACTACTCCGCGCCGACCGCCGAAGGCGGTGTCGAGGAGGGCGAGTTGGAGACCGGGAACGGCGGCCCCGTCCGTTCGGAGGCCGACGGCATGACCCGGGCGGAGCGCCGCAAGGCGCAGAAGGGCAAGCGGCGCAAGAAGTGAGCCGCGCCCGCTGACCGAGGGCGGTCCTGTGCTGCGCCCCGCCGGAGATGGCGGATTCTAGGAGTCGTTGCAACACAAGTTGATCAACTGGCTGTTGCCAGGAGCTTAGCGAGGCGCTCGGCTGGGGTTTCCCAGCCGAGTGTTTTGCGTGGGCGGCCGTTGAGTTCGGTGGCCACGGCGTCCAGGTGCTCGCGCGGGTGACGGGAGAGGTCGGTGCCTTTGGGGAAGTACTGCCGCAACAGGCCGTTGGTGTTCTCGTTCGAGCCGCGTTGCCAGGGGCTGGCCGGATCACAGAAGTAGACGGGGATGTCCGTAGCGAGCGTGAATTCGTGATGGCGGCCCATCTCGCTGCCTTGGTCCCAGGTCAGGGACCGCTTCAGGTGGGCCGGCAGGGTCTTCACGGTCTCCACGAGCGCGTCGCGGACCAGTTCGGTGTTCCGGCCGTTCGGCAGGTGCACGAGCATCACGTAGCGGGTGGCCCGCTCCACCAGGGTGCCTATGGCGGAGCGACTGTCCTTGCCTCGCCAGAGCGCGCCGTTGCGGCGTATCTCCCTGCTGATGGTCGAGGGGCTGCGGCCCAGCTCAGCGGCGATCTGCCGGACGGATGCCTTCTCCCGCAGCCGGTCGGCGATGTGGATGCGGTCCGCTTCCCGGAGGTAGCGGGAGGGGCCAGCAGCCGGGGAGCCGGCCGAGATCGGTGGCTTCGGCCTGCCGTAGGTCGGTGAGTGGTAGCCGTTGCGCCATCTCTTGCCGGTCCGCCGGTTGACCCCCACGATCCTGCATGCTTCCGCGTTGCCGTAGCCCTGACTCATGAGCTGGAGATATACCTCCCGCTCACGAGTCAGGCGACGGCCGGCCCCACCACTTCTGTCCTTGCGGATCTCGAAGTCCATCGCACCCCTTTGAGCTGGGGTGTTGCGACGACCACTGGAACCCAAGGATCTTCCGGCGGGGCGCAGCGCTGTGGCTCGGAACCGGCGGCCCGCGGGCGCTGCGTCAGGGCCGGTCCGAGGGCGACTGCCCGTCCAGTTCCACCGCCGCGCAGCGCCAGCGGCGGTCCGGGCAGAGTTCCAGGCGGAAGGCCATGGCCCGCTGCCGGTTGCCCGTGACGATCCGCGCGAACGCCTCGATGACTCCGTCGCGGGGGCGGGTACCGCGGGCATCCAGCACGGCCGGGCTCGTGCGGTCCGTTCCGCGTGGGCGCAGCGGAGCGTGGGAGGCGAGGCCGGAGAGCTCTTCATAGGCGGAGCTGCGGATGTGCCCCAGGAGCGAGTGGACGGGCCGCTGTCCGCTGAGTACGAGGACCAGCCGGCTGGCGAACCAGAAGGGCGGCTGTCGTTCCCGCTCCCTGGCGGCGGCGGCCCGCAGCGCGGATGCCGACGGGGAAGCGGCGGTGCGGTCGCTCACGGGGCGGGCCGTGACGGGCCCCGGGCGCCGGGCCTCCGGGCGGCGCGAGTCCCGGCGGCCGGGCGGGGCCTTGCGGGCGGCGGCCCGGCGGCTCCGGGGCGAGGCGGCCGCGGGTGGTGTGGGTGTGGTGTCCATTGGGGTCCCCCGACGAGTGGCGAGATGCGGTGAGCGGTCATGAGAAGCAGCGGTGGACGGCCATGGGAGGGCCGCCGGGCGCCGGTGTCTACCGAGCGGTAGCTTCACTCACGGTTGTATCTGGGTGACCGTTTGGTCGCAATGCGTGACGAAGCGTGCGGCGGGCCGCCCGTGCGATTCACCTATCAGGACGGCCAGCGGGGCAGGGTTGACACGCGGCCCCTCTCACCTGCGGCTTTGCGTGGAAGCCGGAGGGCGGGCAGGAGGCCTGCGGCCCGTATCCTGGCGTGGCACACCCTCCGGCGATACACGAAAGCGGCAGCCCATGCGTGTCTACGTGCCTCTGACCTTCCCAGCGCTGCGTGACGCCCACCGGGCCGGTGAGCTGGCGCCGGAGCGTGGCGGCACCGTCGCGTACGCGGTCACGCCGGGCCTGCGTGAGTGGTATCTCTCCGACGACAGCGAGGAGTTGGAGTACGCGGCGCTCAACCGCGCGGCCCAGGCCTCGCTGCGGCTGCTGGCGGTGAGGCCGGAGGTGTCCCGCCGCCGCGTAGTGCTGGCCCTCGACGTCGCGGACGCCGCGGTCTCCTTCGACCCCGGCCGCGGCCTGGACCGTGAATCCCTCGGGGAGGTGCGCATCGAGGGCCCTGTACCGCTGTCGAAGGCGGCGGCCGTGCACATGGACTCCGGCGAGGCCGAGGCGGACGTGGCCGCTGCAGCCGATGCGCTCGGCGCGGCGGACATGGGCGACGACGACGCCCGGTTCACGGTGGACGGGGCCGAGGACCACGAGCTTCTCTGGTTCGCCACACAGGAGATCCCGCACCTGACCGACTGACGAGGGCGGCGTGGATCACTGAGAGCCACGGTTCACGCGAGTCGGTGGGACCGGCCGCAACCGGACGCCGCCGGTGCATCGCAACCGGGCCGGTGCCACGACGGTAGGCCGGCGGTGGAACGCGGCGAAGCGTCAGGACGGCCGAATCCGGTATCGCGTTGTCACACCCCGGACGTACCGTCGTATGCATGGGTCTGGGACAAAAACACAGACGGTCCGCTCACATCGTCTGGGACTGGAACGGCACGCTGCTGCACGACATTCACGCCGTCATCGCTGCGACGAACGCCGCCTTCGCCGAGCTCGGGCACCCTTCCATCACGCTGGAGCGCTATCGCGAGCTGTACTGCGTTCCCGTCCCGCGGTTCTACGAGCGGCTGATGGGGCGGCTGCCCAGCGCGGAGGAATGGGAGGTGATGGACGAGACCTTTCACCGGCACTACTGGCGGCAGGCGGAGCACGCGGGCCTGGCCGACGGCGCGGCGGAACTGCTCACGAACCTCGCTGCGGCCGGGCACACGCAGTCGCTGTGCTCGCTCGCTCCGCACGACCGGCTCGTCCCGCTCCTGCGGACACACGGGATCGACGGGCACTTCGTCCGTGTCGACGGCGCGAGGGGGCCCAACGGAAGCGGCAAGGCCGAGCAGATGGCGCGCCATCTGCTGTCCCTGCACGGCGTACGGGCGGAACGAACGGTGGTCATCGGGGACGCCGTGGACGATGCGAAGGCCGCGGCGCACGTGGGCGCCCGTGCCGTGCTCTACACGGGCGGTTCGCACAGCCGGGCGAGCCTGGAGACGGCCGGCGTGCCCGTGGTGGACACCTTGGCCGAGGCCGTCGAGACGGCCGAACAGATAACCGCATAGCCGCGGTCGGGGCGGTCGGCGCCAACAGGGTCCGCCGGTACGGCAGTCGGAGCGGCCGGTGCGGCAACGGGCGGGGAGGGAACCGGGAGCCGGGCGGGTGAGGAAACGGCACAGAAGGGGCGGCCGTAAGGCCGCTTCACACGGGGCGGGCGGTTCTCGTCGCTGTCCACTCCGTCCAAGACCAACCCCCGATTTTGTACACATAAGGTCTATGACGGCCCCCGGTGCGGTGGCTGTAGCCTACGGGGCGTGATCAGCGCGATATCTCCCGGGGGCCGCGAGGCCCCCGCCCGGTGCCCGTTGCGCGACAGCGCCGAGGGCCGCCGCTGGTCGTTCTTCACGGCACGCGTCGAGCCCCGGGCAACCGCCCGCGTTCCGATGCCGTGTCCGGACAAGCCCACGCCATTTCACGTCACGCAACGGCGCGCGACAGGAGCCACAGGACATGCAGACCAAGCTGGACGAAGCAAAGGCCGAGCGGCTGGAAGAAGCCGCCCGGGTAGCTGAGGAGAGCCCGGCCGGGGGACAGCACCCGGCGCGGGGTCTCGAGAACGGAGCGCTCAGGGCGTTCCTCCAGCGCTACTACCTGCACACCGCGCCGGAGGACCTCAAGGACCGTGACCCGGTCGACATCCTCGGTGCGGCGTTCTCGCACTACCGTCTGGCGCAGGAGCGGCCCCAGGGCACGGCCAGCGTGCGTGTGCACACCCCGTCGGTGGACGAGAACGGCTGGACCTGCACGCACACAGTCATCGAAGTCGTCACCGACGACATGCCCTTCCTCGTGGACTCCGTCACGAACGAGCTGTCCCGGCAGCACCGTGGCATTCACGTCGTGATCCACCCCCAGGTGATCGTGCGCCGCGACGTTGCGGGGAAGCTGCTCGAGGTGATGGACGCCGGGCGCAACAAGCTCGGTCACCCGCCGGTGCGGGAGTTGCCGCACGACGCCCTCACCGAGTCCTGGATCCACGTCGAGGTCGACCGTGAGACCGAGCGTGACGACCTCAAGCAGATCACGGACGATCTGCTGCGCGTCCTCTCCGACGTGCGCGAAGCCGTCGAGGACTGGCGCAAGATGCGCAGCGCGGCGCTCGGCATCGCCGATGAGCTGGACTCCGAGCCCACCGCCCCCGACCTGCCCGACCAGGAAGTGGAGGAGGCGCGGGAGCTGCTGCGCTGGCTCGCCGACGACCACTTCACCTTCCTCGGCTTCCGCGAGTACGAGCTGACGGAGGAAGTTCCCGACGGGGACCAGGAGTTGACGCTCACCCCGGTGCCGGGCACGGGGCTGGGCATCCTGCGGTCCGACCCGCACCAGACCTCCGGCGACGAGGGCCATCCGGTCTCCCCGTCCTTCAGCCGCCTTCCCGCGGACGCCCGCGCCAAGGCCCGTGAGCACCGCCTGCTGGTGCTGACGAAGGCCAACAGCCGGGCCACCGTGCACCGTTCGTCGTACCTCGACTACGTGGGTGTGAAGAAGTTCGACGCCGAGGGCAACGTCGTGGGGGAGCGGCGCTTCCTCGGTCTCTTCTCCTCCGCCGCGTACACGGAGTCGGTGCGCCGTGTGCCCGTCATCCGACGCAAGGTCGCCGAGGTGCTCAGCTCCGCGGGGTTCGCTCCGGACAGCCACGCCGGCCGGGACCTGCTCCAGATCCTGGAGACCTATCCGCGCGACGAGCTGTTCCAGATCCCTGTCGACCAGCTGCGCTCCATCGCCACCTCTGTGCTCTATCTGCAGGAGCGCCGCCAGCTGCGGCTGTATCTGCGCAAGGACGAGTACGGGCGGTACTACTCGGCGCTCGTCTACCTGCCCCGCGACCGCTACACGACGACGGTCCGGCTTCGGCTGACGGAGATCCTCACCGAGGAACTGGGCGGCACCAACGTCGACTTCAGCGTCTGGAACACCGAATCGGTGCTGACCAGGCTGCACTTCGTGATCCGGCTCAAGCCGGGCTCACGGCTGCCCGAGCTGACCGACGCCGAGGTGACCCGGATCGAGAGCCGCCTGGTGGAGGCCGCGCGCTCCTGGGCCGACGGCTACGCGGAGGCGCTGACGGCCGAGTTCGGTGAGGAGCAGGCCGCGGAGCTGGGTCATCTCTACAGCGCCAACTCCTTCCCCGAGGGGTACAAGGCCGACTTCCCGCCGCGTGCCGCCGTCGCGGATCTTCAGCATCTGAACAGACTCGCGCGAGGCGAGGGCACCGCCGACTTCTCACTCAGCCTGTACGAACCGGTCGGCGCCGGTCCGGGCGAGCGCAGATTCAAGATCTTCCGCATCGGTGAGCCCGTCTCGCTCTCGGCCGTCCTCCCGGCGCTCCAGGCCATGGGCGTCGAGGTCGTCGACGAGCGTCCGTACGAGCTGCGCTGCAGCGACAAGAGCAGGGCGTGGATCTACGACTTCGGCCTGCGCATGCCCGTCTCCCACGCGCACGGCCTCGGTGAGGACGCACGCGAACGCTTTCAGGACGCCTTCACCGCCGTATGGACGGGCCGCGCGGAGAACGACGGGCTCAACTCCCTTGTGCTCTCCGCCGGTCTGACGTGGCGGCAGGCGATGGTGCTGCGTTCCTACGCGAAGTATCTGCGGCAGGCCGGTGCCACCTTCAGCCCGACGTACATGGAGGACACCCTCCGGCACAACGTGCACACGACCCGGCTGCTGGTGAACCTCTTCGAGGCCCGGCTCGACCCCAGCCGCTCACAAGCCGGGCACGAGCTGACGGACGGCCTGCTGGAGGAGCTCGACGGCGCGCTGGACCAGGTCGCGAGCCTCGACGAGGACCGCATTCTGCGCTCGTTCCTCACCGTCATCAGGGCCACCCTGCGTACCAACTACTTCCAGAGTGCCGGTGCGGGCAGCAGGGCGGGAGGCGTGAAGGACCCGTCGGCCGGCCCGCACGAGTACCTGTCCGTCAAGCTCGACCCGCAGGCCATCCCCGATCTCCCGGCGCCGCGCCCCGAGTACGAGATCTGGGTGTACTCGCCTCGCGTCGAGGGTGTGCACCTGCGCTTCGGCAAGGTCGCGCGCGGCGGTCTGCGCTGGTCGGACAGGCGTGAGGACTTCCGAACGGAGATCCTCGGCCTGGTCAAGGCGCAGGAGGTCAAGAACACGGTCATCGTGCCGGTCGGGGCCAAGGGCGGTTTCGTCTGCAAGCAGCTCCCCGACCCGGCGGAGGACAGGGACGCGTGGCTGGCCGAGGGCATCGCCTGCTACAAGACCTTCATCTCGGGTCTGCTCGACATCACGGACAACCTCGTCGCGGGAGATGTGGTGCACCCCGAGGACGTGGTCCGTCACGACGAGGACGACACCTACCTCGTCGTCGCCGCCGACAAGGGCACCGCCACGTTCTCCGACATCGCCAACGAGGTCGCGCAGGAGTACGGCTTCTGGCTCGGCGACGCCTTCGCCTCGGGCGGTTCCGCCGGCTACGACCACAAGGGCATGGGCATCACCGCCCGCGGTGCCTGGGAGTCCGTCAAGCGGCACTTCCGCGAGCTGGATCACGACACCCAGACGCAGGACTTCACGGTCGTAGGCGTCGGCGACATGTCGGGCGACGTCTTCGGCAACGGCATGCTGCTGTCCGAACACATCAGGCTGATCGCGGCCTTCGACCACCGGCACATCTTCCTCGACCCCGATCCGGACGCGGCCACCTCGTACGCGGAGCGCCGGCGGCTGTACGACCTGCCGCGCTCCTCCTGGGAGGACTACGACACCTCGCTGATCTCCGCGGGCGGCGGCGTCTATCCGCGCACCGCGAAGTCGGTGCCGGTCACTCCGCAGGTGCGATCGGCGCTCGGCATCGAGTCGAAGGCCGGCAAGGTCACTCCGGCCGAGCTGATGCGGGCCATCCTCGGTGCCCCGGTCGACCTGCTGTGGAACGGCGGCATCGGCACGTACGTCAAGGCGTCGACGGAGTCCGACGCGGACGCCGGCGACAAGGCCAACGACGCCATCCGCATCGACGGCCAGGACCTGCGCGTGAAGGTCGTCGGCGAGGGCGGCAACCTGGGCCTCACCCAGCGGGGCCGCATCGAGTTCGCCCTGAACGGCGGCCGTGTCAACACGGACGCCATCGACAACAGTGCGGGCGTGGACACCTCCGACCACGAGGTGAACATCAAGATCCTGCTCAACGCCGTCGTGGCGAACGGGGACATGACCGTCAAGCAGCGCAACAGCCTGCTGTCGGACATGACCGACGAGGTGTGCGAGCTGGTCCTGCGCAACAACTACGCGCAGAACGTCGCGCTGGCCAACTCGATCGAGGTCGCACCGGGGCTGCTTCAGGCGCACCACCGGCACATGCGCCGCCTGACCAAGGAGGGCCGGCTCAACAGGGAGCTGGAGTTCCTGCCCAGCGACAAGCAGGTCCGTGACCGGCTCGCGGCCGGAGAGGGCCTGACGCAGCCGGAGTTGGCGGTGCTGCTCGCGTACACCAAGATCACGCTGTCGGACGACCTGATCGGCACCCAGCTCCCCGACGATCCGTACCTCCAGCAGCTGGCTCACGCCTACTTCCCGCGGCAGCTGCGCGAGCAGTTCCCCGAGGAGATCATCGGGCATGCGCTGCGCCGCGAGATCGTCACGACGCTGCTGGTCAACGACACGGTCAACACCGGCGGTTCCAGCTTCGCCCACCGCATGAAGGAGGAGACGGGAGCGTCGACCGAGGAGGTCGTGCGCGCGCACACCGCCGCCCGCGCCATCTTCCGGCTGGGCGAGATCTGGGACGAGGCGGAGGCGCTCGACAATGTCGTCGCCGCGGATGTGCTCACCAGCATCAGGCTCCAGTCGCGCCGCCTCGTCGAGCGCGGCACGCGGTGGCTGCTCAACAACCGGCCGCAGCCGCTGCAACTCGCCGAGACGATCGAGCTGTTCAGCGACCGGGTGGCGGCCGTGTGGGACGAGCTGCCCAAGCTCCTCAAGGGCGACGACCGCGTCTGGCACCAGGCGATCCTGGACAGGCTCGCCGAGGCCGGCGTCCCGTCCGAACTGGCCATGCGGGTGGCCGGGTTCTCCGCGGCCTTCTCCGGCCTGGACGTGGTGGCCGTCGCCGACCGTACGGGCGTGCAGCTGCTCGACGTCGCCGCCGTCTACTACGACTTGGCGGACCGGCTCGGCATCACACAGCTCCAGGAGCGGGTCAGTGAACTGCCGCGTGCCGACAGGTGGCAGTCCATGGCCCGCTCGGCGATCCGCGAAGACCTGTACGCGGCACACCAGTTGATCGCCGCGGACGTGCTCTCGGAGGGCGACGGGACGGCGACGCCCGAGCAGCGGTACGAGAAGTGGGAGGAGAAGAACGCGACGATCCTCTCGCGTGCCCGTGCCACCCTCGACGAGATCCAGGCCTCGGAGACCTTCGACCTGGCCAACCTCTCGGTCGCCATGCGGACGATGCGCACGCTGCTGCGCAGCAACCGGTGAGCACCCCGGAGAGCTGAAGGCCCAGGCCGGGGAAGCCCCGGAGGGCCCGGCGGTCCCCGTGCGGTCACCCGTACGGGGACCGCCGCATGCGTGCCCGCTCCCGTCAGGCCCCGTGCCCCCTGTCCGGGGGCGGACATGGGGCACGCGTTCGGCCGTACCCAGGGCGCACCGTGCGCCCTGCCGGTCTTCACTGGAGAGGACCGCAGGGGAGGCCCATGCGTACCGAGCCGAACGCCGCTTCCGCTTCAGTGTCCGGATCAGCCCCGGGCCCGGACCCGCGCGATTCCGGGCCCTCGGCAGCCCCCTCGCCGCCCGCCGTTGCCGGGCCCGCCCCCGCACCGGCCGGCCGCCGGCTCCCGGGGTCTCTGGTGGCCGCTGCCACCGGGCTGGTTCCGCTGGCTGCCGGATATGTGCTTCAGCTGCTGGGCCTGCTGCTGGCGGGGACGACCCTCGTCGTCTCGGGCGCCGCCCTCGGCATCGCGGCCGAGTCGTGGCTGCTCGGCCGCAGACCGGCCCTGGCCCGCAGCCTCGGCGGCGCCCAGCTTCACCACCCCGTGCGGCAGCTGCTGCGGGACGCGCTTCTCCTCGGCGGCCTGGCACGGCTCGATGTGCTGCGCCCCGCCCACTACGCGGCCTGGCTCCTGATCGCGGTGCTCGGCTGCTGGGCGGCGCACTTCCTGTGCCAGGCGGTGGCCGCACGCGTACGGCGCTCACGCAGGCTGCCCGTGGTCACTCGGAACATCGACGTCTCCGCCTTGCGTATCGGTCCCACTCCGCCGGTGCTCTTCGGCCGGAACGGTACGCTCCGGCTGCTGCTGTGCAGTGCGCTCGTCACCGTCGGGGCAGCGGCCACGGCGATGACGGGCAACGCACGCTGGGGCGCCCTGACGGCTCTGCTGTGCTGGGCGGTGCTGCTGACCGGCGTGGTGCACCTGGCCTGCCGACTGCTGCCTGGACGGCGTCCGGCCGGTGAGGAGGAGGTCCTGGCCTGGCTCGACGGTTGGCTGGCGGCGTACCGGCCCACGGTCGGAATGTACTTCTCCGGTGGCACGTCCTCCGCGTACCAGGCGAACATGTGGCTTCCGATGCTCGCCCGGCTGGAGGGACGCCCGCTGATCGTGCTGCGCGAGCGGTTCATGGTGCGGCGCATCGACGCGACCGACGTCCCCATCGTGTGCATCCCGAAGGTCGCCCACCTGATGCGCCTGGAACAGTCCGGCCTTCCCGTGCTGCTGCATCCGGCGAACTCCGGCAAGACCTCCCACGTGCTGCGCATCCCCACCATCAAGCACGCCTTCATCAACCACGGCGAGAGCGACAAGCTCTCCTCCTGCAACCCTTACGCCAAGGCCTACGACCAGGTCTGGGTCGCCGGGCCCGCCGCCCGCGAGCGCTACCGCCTGGCCGGCATCGGCGTACGCGACGAGGACGTGATCGAGGTCGGCCGCCCGCAGCTGGAGGCCATCCGCCCGTACGCGGGTCCTCCGGCGGGGAAGTACACGACCGTCCTGTACGCCCCCACCTGGGAGGGGTGGACCGACGAGCCGGGCAACACGTCGCTGTTGCCGGCGGGTGAGCGGATCGTGGCCGCGCTGCTCGCGGACGAGCGGGTCCGGCTGCTCTACAAGCCGCATCCGATGACGGGTTCGGTCGACCCGGCGATGAAGGAAGCGGACGTGCGCATCCGCGCGCAGATCGCCGCAGCCAACACGTCCCGTCGCGTCGTTCATGCCGGCAATGCGGAGGCTGCGGCGGAGCTGGAGGAGCACGAGGCGGAACTGACCGCACTCGAGAAGGAGGCGTCCCGGAACCGTTGGGACGAGGCGGAGCGCATGCTTCGGCAGCACGCCGGAGCATGGCCGTCCGCCGCGACGGTGCTCGACGCCGTGGAGGCGTGGGAGGAGTGCTACTGGCGGGCCTGCGACCCGGCGGAGCACCTGGTGCTCGCGGGCGGGCGGCCGGGCATCCACTCGTGCTTCAACCAGGCCGACCTGCTCGTCTCCGATGTCTCCAGTGTGGTGTCGGACTATCTGAGCAGCGAGAAGCCGTATGCCGTCGTGAACACGACAGGGCTGACGGAGGAGGAGTTCCGGGCCGGCTTCCCGACCGTGCGCGCGGCCACCGTCCTGACGCCGGAGGCGGAGGGGGTTCCCGCCCTGCTGGAGTCGGTACGCGAGCCTGCCCGCGATGTGCTGCGGCCGGTGCGTGCGGAACTCAAGGCGTATCTGCTGGGCCCGGACGAGCCGCCGTCAGCCGTCCGCTTCGGCAGGGCAGTGGATGCGCTGCGAGCCGAGGCGCGGGCCCATCAGGCGCGCGGCTCCGGGCTGCCAACGGCGGATGTGACGGCCGGGCCGACGGAGCCGGCCGGCCCGTCGGCCCGGCGCGGGCGTACCGGCCGGCCCCCGGCGGACGCGTCGGCGGACGGGTCGGCCGACGGACCGGGCGACGCGGTCGGCGACGACGAGGCGCTCTGACTCTAGGTCCCGGCTGCCGCGGAGGGCGCGGTTCCCTTCGTCGCCGCGGGCTCCAGCGGCTTCTCCAGCGGCAACGGCTGGAGGGCCACCACCAGGTCGTTGACCAGAGAGAAGTAGAACCACACCCCTGTCTCCGTCTCACCGAGCCGGACGCGGGGCACCAGGTCGGTCTTCTTGCGGTCGGCAAGGTCGCCGAGCAGCCGTCCGAGGCGTACGCGCCGCCCGTCCTTCGCGGCGCCGATCCGCATCCACAGATCCCACACGCCCTTCAGGTCCCCGGAGTCCAGAGCGGCCGGCAGTTCGTACGGAAGCTCGAAGGAGATCGACGGCACCAGCCCGGGGGTGAGCTCGAAGGGAAGCTCGAACCCGGGCTCCGTCGCAGAGCGGGAGACGCCGACGATGGAGCCGCCGTCCTCGTCCGCTGCCTGAGCGGCGAGCCCGTACAACTCGGCGCGTAGGGTGCAGCCCTCCTTGCCGAGTTCGACGGAGGTGACCTCGGCGTGCCCGTGCCGGTGCCAGGCCCGTACGGCCAGGTAGCCGTCCAGGGTCGTGTACGGCACGCGGGGCGTGAGCACGCCGTCCTTGTCGACGGGCGCGGGCATCGACAGCAGCCGGGCCGTCTCGACGAGTTCGGACTGGACCCGTTTGCGCTTGCGGTCCGCGACCCGTTCGACGTACGTGTCCCAGCGGTCCTCCGTCAGCGGGTGCTCGGTGCGTTCGAGCCGTACCTCGACCCAGCCGTCGACGGCCTCGGCGCGCGGCGGGATCGGGATGCGGTGCGGCGTTCCGCTGTCGCGCCGCGAGCGGACGAGCAGCACGGACCGCGTCTTCGGCAGCCGCTTGGCGAGCAGGCGGATCACGAGCGAACCGTCATTGGCGACGCGGGTGCGAGCGATGGGGCGGCGCAGTTTGGCGGCCGGACGGTTCGCGTCGCGGCGGCTGCGCCAGGCTCGTACGGCGGGACGCAGCACGGGCCCTGCGACGCGCAGCGCCAAGCGGCGGAAGGGACGGGACGGGGCCGGGGCCGGGGCGGCAGCGGCCGGCTTCGGGCTCTTCTTCGCTGCGGGCTGCGGCGGTTGGAGGGAGGACGGAGCGGAGGCCGAGGGTGCGGACGTGGGGGAGGGTGCCCTGCCCGGCGGTGAGCCCTGCGCGGGAGCCTCCGCCGCACCGGGGGAGAGCTCGGGTCCGGACGCGGCGGCCGGAGCCGGGGCCACCACTCCCGCGCCTGCCTCGGTGCCTGCCTCGGTGCCGGCTTCGATGTCTGCCTCGGTGGCGGCTTCGGCGCCGGGCCGCGAGGCGACCTGGCTCCCCGCCAGGACCCGATCCGGGTGTGCGCCTCTGTTCCGTCGCTGTTCCAGCAGTTTCTCGATCAGCTGCTCGTACTCGCCGGCGATGCGCTCCGGTGAGTAGCGGGCGGCCTTCGCCAGCGCGGCCTGGCTCATCCGGTACCGCAGTTCGGGGTTCTCGATCAGCTGGATCAGCGCGTCCGCGAAGGCACGGACGCTGTCCTTCTCCGTCGGGCCGAGCGGTGAGAGCAGGCCGTCCTGCCCGTTGTCGATGATCTCCCCGGGACCGTAGGGGCAGTCCGTGCTGACGACCGGAACTCCGCAGTGCATGGCCTCGACGAGAGTCATCCCGAAGGACTCGGCGTCGGAGGAGACGGCGGCGATGGCCCCCTTCGCCCACTCGGCCTCGATGGGGGCGTGCGGGCCCATGAGGAACGCCCGGTCGTAGAGGCCGAGCCTGTCGATCCTCGCCCGCAGCGCGGCCTGTTGCCGCCCCCGTCCGTACAGCCGCAGCCGCCAGTCCGGGTGCTTCTCGGCGACGAGGGCGAACGCCTTGAGGAGACGGTCGTAGCGCTTCACCTTGATCAGCCGCCCGGCGGCGACGATCAGTTTGCTCTCTCCGTCGGACGGCTCGACGTCCACGGCCGGTACGGCGTTCGGGATGCAGGTGATGAGGGCGTCACCGTCGGCCGTCTCGGTGCCGGAACCGGTGATGGCGGCGCGGTAGTTCTCGGCGTCGGCGTAGGAGACGGTGACGAAGGCGTCGAGGAGCGGAATCGCGGCGTCCTGGTGCGAGCGCACATGGTCGCTGTGCATGGAGTGGGTGAGGTGTTCCTGACCGATGCGCAGGTACCGGTCGCTTCCGTAGGCCGCCAGGTAGTCGTTGATCTTGGGGCGGGTGGCGATGACGACGTCGGCGTCGGTGCCGCGCAGGAACTCCTCGATGCGTACGTCCCCGAGGTGCGTGGCGACTCCGCGCTCCAGGTGGTCGGCGCCCTCGGTGAAGCGGTGGCTGGGTTCGCGGAAGCGGGGGTCGTCGCCGTCGTAGCCGCGCTCGCTGCGGCGCAGTTCCAGGAGGTGGGTCATGGTGACCCGGGGGTCGAAGTTGAGGGAGGTGTCACGGACCGTACGGCGGAGGCTGACGACCTCCACCGAGTGGCGATCGGCGAGAGCTCGGGAGAGATTCACCGTGGAGCGGATCGTTCCCCCGATTCCGTAGGCGTTGTCCAGCAGAAAAGCGATTTTCATCTGGCCCGTTCCTCACAGCCGCCGCTCGAAAATTGACATCCGAAATGCACCATATCGGCAGTATTGTCCATATGTGATGTGAAAATAGCCAGCAGGGGCGAAGTCGACGTGTTCAGACGGACGATGCCTGCCGGCGGCACCGGCCGTGGTCTGCTCCCAACATCGGCTGAACCATCGGTGGACGAGGGACGTCGGTCGGCGGAAGCCCTGTTCACACGTGCCTTCAGGGCGTGCACACGGGGGTGGCGGGCTCGTATACAGGGCGGTGGGTGCCGCGGAACCCGCCGATCTTCGTCGGTCCGGGGCGCCTTGTTCAGCCCTTCCGCAGCACGAGGAGAAGCGCTCCTATGACCTCCGCCTCCACGCCCCGCGCCACGGACGCACACGACACCGAAGCGGAGGGCGGGCAGGAAAAGCTGCCGCGGCCCCGCTCCTTCCGCGAAGTACGCGGCTGGTTCTACAACACCGACATCGTTCTGTTCGACTGGCTGCTGTCGCGGCAGGAGAGGCTCGAACAGGGCGGCGATCTGCTGGAGATGGGCGCCTACCTCGGCAAGAGCGCCATCATGCTCCAGTCGTACCTGAGGCCCGGCGAGACATTCACGGTCTGCGACCTGTTCGGCTCGGAGGCGCCGAGCGAGGGCAACGAACGCGAGATGCGCGGCTCGTACTCGACGCTGACGCGGCGGGGGTTCGAGAGCAACTTCCTCTCCTTCCACGACGAACTGCCGCGCGTGCTGCACGCACCGACATCCGTCGTCCCCGGCGAAGTCGAGGCGGCCAGCTGCCGGTTCGTCCACGTCGACGCGTCCCACCTCTACGAGCATGTGCGCCCCGACATAGCGGCCGCCCGTACCGCGCTCGGGCCCGACGGCCTGGTCGTCCTGGACGACTACCGCTCCTCGCACACGCCCGGGGTGGCGTGTGCGACGTGGCAGGCCGTGCTGGAGGACGGACTGCGGCCGGTCTGTGTCAGCGCTCAGAAGTTCTACGGCACTTGGGGCGACCCCGGCCCCGTACAGGACGAGCTGCACGCGGCCCTCCGGGAGCGCGGCGACTGCTGGCTGCAGTGGCAGGAGGTGGCCGGGCACCGGCTGCTGCTGGTGGGCGCGGACAAGGCGACGCCGCCGCGGCTGCCGCACTCCCGACATGCGGAATCCCGGGCCGGAGCCCGGGATTCCGGAGGTGGCGGTGCGCGGGGCGGCAGGGGCGCGGCGCTCTCCGCGCTGTCCCGCCGCACCGCCCGCGAGGTGCTGCCCCCCGTGGTGTCCCGGCACCTGGCCCGGGTGCTGCGCGGCGCCCGGGACCGGTGACGGGGAGGGACACTCCCCGCGTCGTCCGCTGTGCTGTTGTGCTCTGCCGTGCTCGTTGTGCTGTCCGGCTCCCGTGCCGGCGAGCCGTTGCGGTGCCGTCGCCGCTGCACGGCACTGTCCGGCCTTACCGCCGCCGCTACTTCACGGCGCCGGCCATCATTCCCGTGACGAACTGACGCTGGAACGCGAAGAAGACGATCAGCGGGATGATCATCGACACGAAGGCGCCCGGCGCCAGCACGTCGATGTTGTTGCCGAACTGGCGGACCTGCTGCTGCAGAGCCACCGTGATCGGCGGATTGCTGTTGTCCGCGAAGATCAGCGCGACGAGCATGTCGTTCCACACCCACAGGAACTGGAAGATGCCGAGCGACGCGATGGCCGGCCCGCCCAGCGGCATCACCACGCGGGTGAAGAGGCGTACTTCGCCCGCACCGTCGAGTCGCGCGGCCTCCAGCAGTTCGCGGGGGATCTCCGCGAAGAAGTTGCGCAGCAGGAAGACCGCGAACGGCAGACCGAACGCCGTGTGGAACAGGACGACGCCGGGTGTGGTGTTGAACAGCCCGATGGCACCGAAGAGCTTCGCGACCGGAATGAGGGCCACCTGCACCGGAACGACGAGCAGCCCCACGACCACCAGGAAGAACCAGTCGCGGCCGGGGAAGTCCAGCCAGGCGAAGGCATAACCCGCGAGCGCGCCGATGATCACGACGGTGAGCGTGGAGGGGATCGTGATGAGCAGGGTCGTGAAGAGCGAGCCCGTCACCAGGTCGTTGGAGAGCAGGGCGTCGTAGTTCTCGCCGGTGAGCTGACCCGCGTCGATCACCCACGGGAAGCTGGAGTTGAGCTCGAAGACCGTCCACCAGCCGGAGACGCCGATGTCCTCCGGGTTGCGGAGGGACGAGCTCAGCAGTCCGACGGTCGGCATGAGCCACACCAGGGCGATGACGACGAGGCCGAGACGTACCGCCCAGTGGCCGGTGAGGCTCACCAGCCGGCCGGCGACCGAGGTCTTCTTCCCCTCGGACGGCGGCGGCGTGTTCGCCCCCGGCGGGGCGACGGCGGAAGTCGGTTCGGGCTGGGCCGCGCTGACGGCGGTCATCGGCGGGTCTCCCTTCGCAGGCGACGGATGTTGACGACCATCACCGGGAGGACGAGCAGGAGCAGAATGACAGCGATCGCGCTGCCGATGCCCTGGTTCGATCCGGCGCCGAAGGACGACAGATACAGCTGGAGGGCGAGTACGTTGGCCTCGCTCTGGCTGGCGCTGGGGGCGATGATGTAGACGAGGTCGAAGATCTTCAGCACGTTGATCATCAACGTGACGACGACGACTCCAAGGACCGGGGCGAGCACCGGCACGGTGATCTTGCGGAAGACCTGCCACTCGTTGGCGCCGTCGACCCTCGCGGCCTCCAGCAACTCGCGTGGCACGCCCGCCAGTCCGGCCGCGATCAGCACCATGGCGAAGCCGGCCCACATCCACACGTAGGAGCCGATGATCGAGGGCGTCACCAGGGTCGAGCCGAGCCAGTCGATGCCGTTGTAGGGCTCCGCGAAGTTCGAGGCCGGCAGGCGGAGTTTTGCGCCGTCGGCCTTGGACGGCAGTGTGAACGTGCCGTCCTTCGCGGTCTCCGCCGTGCCGACGACCTTTCCGCCCTTGACTGCCTCGATCTTGATGCCCTTGAGAGCCTTCTCCTTCGGGTCGACGACGTCCGGCTTGCCGCCGCCCCCCGGCGAGAAGTCCAGCCAGACGGTGCCGCTGATGCCGCCGGCCTTGGCGGGCGGCGCCGACTCCGCGGGGGCCGCGCCGGCCACGTCCTTCGGAGGGACGCCGACGAGCGCGAGGTTGGCCGGATCGGACGAGGAGACGGCCGACTTGGTCGTGAAGGCCCCCTTGCCCGACTCGGCCAGATCCGCGTTGGGCCGGGGACGTGCGCCTGGCCAGGCCGAGGACTCGGCGAACGTGTCGTGCACGCCCACCCAGACGGCGTTCGCGACGCCCTGCTGCGGGTCCTGCTCGTAGACGAGCCGGAAGATGATGCCCGCGGCGAGCATCGAGATGGCCATCGGCATGAAGATGATGAGCTTGAACGCCGTTCCCCAGCGGACCCGTTCGGTGAGGACGGCGAAGATCAGACCCAGCGCCGTGCACACCGACGGGACGACGATGACCCAGATGATGTTGTTCTTGAACGCGGTCAGGATGTCGTCGTCCGTGAAGACCTCGACGTAGTTGCCGAGTCCGACGAAACCCGATCCCGAGGCGTCGAGGGTGCTCCTGAAGACCGAGTACAAGATCGGGTAGATGACGAGGGCGCTCAGCAGCACCAACGCCGGCATCAGGAACGTGAAGGCGATCCAGGGCCGTGAACGCATCACGGAGACGGAGGCGCTCTTTGGTTTGGCCGCCGAGGCGGCCGGAGCCGCGGAAGTGGCCGCCCCTTCAGGGGGCGTCGGCGGTGGCGCAGTAGGGGTGGGCATGACAGTGGTGTCCCTTGTCCGGGGCCGGAAGTCGTGGTGGGGGTGGGCCGGGTGGCGCGGAGCCGCCGGTGCCGGGCCCGTCCGCATCGACGTACCCGGCACCGTTCGACGAGTCGCCGGCTCTCAGAGCGTGCTGAGAGCCGGCGCGGACGTCAGTTCTCGTACGCCTTCGTGGCAGCCGCCTCGAGCGCGCTCTGGGCGCCGGCCACGTCCTTGGGGTTCTTCAGGAAGTCCTGGAGAGCCTTCCATTCACCCTTGCCCTTGGTGCCGCCGAACGCCGCCGGGGCCTGGTCGGACATGTCGAAGCGGAAGTCGTCACCCGCTGCGACCAGGGCCTTGGCGATCTTGCGCTGGACATCGTTCGGGTACGCCTCGCCGTCCAGGTTCTTGTTCGGCGAGACGAAGCCGCCCTCCTGGGCCCAGACAGCCGCGGCCTCGGGGGAGGCGAGGAAGGTCAGCAGGGCGTGAGCGGCCTTGTTGTCCTTCAGCGCGACGGCCGCGTCGCCACCGGTGACCACCGGGGCGTCGCCGTCCACCGCCGGGAACGGGTAGACCTTCGCGTCCTTGCCGATCTTCGCCTTGGTGTCGTTCGCGACGTTGATGCCGACGAAGTCACCCTCGAAGACGCTCGCGGCGCTCGGGGTGTCCGTGGAGTCGAAGGCCTTGGTCACGGACGTGGGGAAGTCGGTCTGCAGCGCGCCCTTGTTGCCGCCGGCGAGCAGCTCCTTCTTCCCGAACAGCTCGGCGAGAGTGGTCAGCGCCTTCTTCACCGAGGGGTCGGTCCACTTGATCTCGTGCTTGGCGAGCTTGTCGTACTTCTCAGGGCCCGCCTGCGAGAGGTAGACGTTCTCGAACCAGTCGGTGAGGACCCAGCCGTCGGCGCCGCCGACGGAGACCGGCTCGACACCGGAGTCGGCGATCGTCTGCGCGTTCTTGACGAATTCCGGCCAGGTCTTCGCCTCGCCCACGCCCGCGTTCTTGTACGCACCGGCGTTGTACCAGATCAGGGACTTGCTGGCGGCCTTGAAGTAGACGCCGTACTGCTTGCCCTTGTTGGCGCCGAGGTCCTGCCAGCCCTTGGAGAAGTTCTTGCCGAGCTCCTTCTTGGTGGCGTCGTCGAGGGGCTTGAGCCAGCCCTTCTCGGCGAACTGGTTCAGCACACCGACCTGCGGCAGCATCGCGACGTCGGGCGGCGATCCGCCCTCGATCTTCGAGCCGAGGTACGTCGCGACGTTGTCACCCGTGGGCGTGACCTTCACGTCGGCACCGGTGCGCTCCTCGAACGCCTCGATGACCTTGGTGAAGTTCTTGCCCTCGTCGCCCGTCCAGACCGCGGCGACCTGAAGCTTCTCACCCTTGAGATCGGGGAGCTTCACCGTGTTCTTCTCCGCCTGGGCAGAGCCACCGCCCTCCCCCTTGTCCTCGCTGCCGCCGCCACCGCAGGCGGCCGTGAGCGACAGCGCGGCGACGGCGCACAGCGCTACCGCGCCACGTGCGGCCGACCTGGTGCCGGTCTTGCTGAAGATGCCGTTGTTCCCAGTGCCTGCTGCACCAGTCGCACGGACCGTATTACGCATAGCTCCCGCCGTCCCATCGGAGGCGCGGCCCCGGATCCCGGTCACCGCGCCGTGGTGGTCACAAGGCAGAGGGCTTCTGGTCCACGCCCTCAGTCCCGTGGCAAAGTCCTACGCCTGAACGCGGAGAGCCCGCAATACGTTGTCAGCTTTCAAGAACCTCATCTTGACCACTCCGTGATGTGTTCGAAGCGGGCGTGCCCGATTCCTGTCGGTCCACCCCGAGAGACTGCGCCGCCCGGCCGACCGCGCTCGCCAGCAGAGCGAGGTCCGTCGGGCCGTTGCCCAGCTCCCGTACGGGGCGCCTCGCCGGCGGGTCGCCCGCGCGCGTCCAGTCCAGCGGGACGACCGTCGGACGCTGCGTCGCCGTGCGCGGGATACGGCCCGTGATGCGGCCCGCCTGAAAGGCCGTGGCCGTGCCGTCAGCGTCGATGAGCATGCCGCGGCCGGGGACCGGGTCCTCGCCGCCCGGCCTTTCACCGCCGCTCCGGAAGGTCAGCTCGGCGTGCAGCGCGGCCGCCTGGGCGACCGCCGTCGCCGCCGTGCGGTCGGGCCGGCCGCTCGCCGCGACGACGTGCATCCCGAGACGGGCCCCGTCCTTCGCCACGCTCTCCAGGGCGCGCATGACCGAACCCGCCGCGGGGCGTCCAGGGTTGCCGAGCGAGGGATCGACGAGTGTGTCGAAATCGTCGACAAGGATGACGATTCTGGGGAGAGAAACAGGCTGTGCGTCCAAGTGTTGAACGATCGCCTCGCTGTTGCTGGTCGTGGCGCCGGCTGTCCCGTCCGCTCCCGCGCCCGGTGCGGGGCCCGTCTGTGTGCGGAGGCGGAGCGTGCCCGGCTCGTCCCGCTGCTCGCTGACGGGAGCCGGGTCGATCGCTCCCGCGGGCTGCGCCCGGCGACGCTGCTGCGCGGCCAACCGGTGCCCCGCGCGGGCGACTTGGCGCACGAATCCTTCGTACGTGCGCTCGGGGCCGATCAATTCCGCGCGGCGCTTGAGCTCCCCGCTGATCGACTGGGCGAACTCGCGCATCAGGCTTACGTCGTTCGCCGCCAGGTGATGCCTGGCGTGCGGCAGCTCCAGGCACGTGTGCAGTCCCTCTCCCGATCCGCCGTTGCCGTCGAGGAGGACGAGCCGGAGGCGGTCGGGCGGACTGCCGACGGACAGGGAGGCGGCGAGCGAGCACAGCAACTCGGTCTTGCCGGACCCGGGCGGCCCCGTCACGAGGGCGTGCCCGCGGCCGGGGCCCAGCTCCGCCTCCAGAGGGCCGCGCGGCCCCGCGCCGAAGACCAGGGCTGCACGGGCTGCCGCCGGGCCGGCCTTGTCGCCTGCCGCGTCGTCCGCGGGGGGTCCGGCCCAGCGTGCGAGCAGTGCGGCGGGGGTGGCGCGGGCAAGGCCCAGTTCGTCCAGGAGCCGGGAGCTGCGGGGGAGCGTCACGGCGGAGCGGGCCGCCGAGCCTGTGCGCAGGGGCGTGCCCTCGGACTCGCGCAGCGGAGCCATGGCCCGGGCGAAGCGTTCCGCCCAGGCGGCAGAGACGGCGTCCAGCGTGCAGACGGTGCCCGGGGTGCCTGCCGTCGCATTGCCCGGCGTCGCGACAGCAGGCGACTCCGTCCGCGTGCCCGCTGTCGCGTTGCCCGGCGCCTCCGGGCCCGCCGCCTCCGGGCCGCCCGTCGCCGCGCTGTCCCGGCGCACCACGCGGACCGCCGTCGCGACCGCACCGCTGAGCAGGGCGAGCGCACCGCACTCGCGGAACGCGGCGGACGTGGCGTACGCGGCCCGCACCGTCTCGGAGACGGGGGAGGAGGGCGTCGCCGCGGGCGTCTCCGCAAGGCAGAGCAGATGGACGCCGGCCCGCGGCCCCTCGGCCGCCAGCCGCGCCACCGCGTCACGCAGGGAGGCCGATCCGGGATCGCCGTCGACGACGAGCAAGGTGAACGGGCCGGGACCGGACGGGCTTTCGCCGCGCCCGGCGTGCTGACGCGACTCGTCGAGGCGGTGGGTCAGCTCGGCGGCGCGCGCAGCCGCCTGGTCCCGGTCGTAGGCGGTGAGCAGACGGCAGTCCTGCCCGTGCGCCGGACGCAGATGAGGCAGCCAGCCCAGCCAGGACCACTCCCGGATGCGGGCCTCGACGTCACGGGAGCGGTCCGCCGAGATCAGCACGATCTCCAGGCTGCTCGGACCGTGCAGGGCGGCGAGCTGCGCCAGCACCGAACGGGCCAGGCCCATCAGGCGCGGGCGAGGCCCTGCCAGGCCCAGCGCGCCCGCTTCGCGCAGGCCGACGGTGACCGGTGCGCCGGGACGGCCGTCGCCGCGGTGCGCCGTGCCGATCCGTACGGTCAGCGCCTCCGGATGACCCGGCTCGCGCTCCCACAGGCGCGGACCGGGGCCGAGTGCGGTGAGCAGGATCGTGGCCGGGTCGGGGCGGCGTTCGTCGTCGGACGGGGTCCGGGCGGAACCGGTGCCGCCGGACCCGGGAGCCGGGGCGGTGCCCGGCGTGCCCGCGAGCGGCCGTGCGGGTTCCTCGTTCTGGCCGCCCGCGAAGCGTCGCGCCCACGCCCCCAGCCCGCGGGCGCGCGGACGCCCCGGCTCCGCCTCGGCGGGGGCGCCCGGCCTGCGGGGCGCGCTGTCCGTACCGGACGGGCCGGTGGTGAACTGCTGGGCGTAGCGGGCGTGCTGGGCGATGCCCGAACCGTGTGTGGTGCTGCCGTCGGGCAGCGGTCCGCCCGGCGCGTACCCGTGCGGGATCCCCGCCGAACCGTCCGCGGGGTGCCCTGCGGCTGTTCCCGGGGCCTCTGCGGCGGAGCCGTCCCGGTCGGGGGTGGCGCTGTCCCGGTCGTCGCGTGAGCCCGCCGGGCCGCCCTCCGGGGCCGTCAGGCGCAGCTGCCCCTTCCCGTCCGGCTGCGTGGGGAGGGATGCGGGCAGGGGCGTGGTGGCCTTGGGACCGCCGGCCAGCTCGAAGTCCGGGGCGACGCCGAGCGCCGAGGTCTCCACGCGCAGCGCCGACTCTCCGGCGCGCAGCGTCGAACCCGGGCGGAAGAGCACCGGACGGCCGCCGACGGGAGCGCCGTCGAGCATGGTGCCGTTCGTGGAGTCCAGATCGGCGACCGTCACGGCGCCGCCGTCGGAGACCGTCACCGCGCAGTGCCGCCGGGAGACGTCCGGGTCGTCCAGCGGCACGTCCGCCTCGGCGGAGCGGCCGAGCGTGACCTTGCCGCCCTGGAGGAGGTGTATGCCGCCCGCGTCCGGACCCGAGATCACGTGCAGCCGGGCCCTCGCCGAGCCGTAGGCCGAAAGGGCGGGCATCGCCGCCGGGCCGTGCAGGGAGATGACGGCACCGTCCAGGAGCGGGGGCTCGCCCAGCAACTGACGGTGCGGATCGAGCCGTTCCGTGCCCGCGTACACCGTCGCGGCCGAATCCGGCGCGGGCTCCGTCCCGCTGCCCTGCGCAGCGCCCGCCCCGGCGCTGCCGGGGGCCGAGCCGCCCGCCGCCGCCGCAGCGGAGACGAGACCGCCCGTCACGGCTGACAGCGGCGTCCCCGAGGGGGCGGTGACGAGCACGTCGCACGCTGCTCCGCCGCTCGGCGCACCCGCCGCACCCGCCGCGCCAGCCGCACCCGGGCCGCTCGCGCGCGGCCCGAGGGTGACAGTCAGCCGGATCTGCATCGGCCCTCCCGGTCCCAACCACGGTGTGCCGACCACGCGCGGCGAGGCGGTCACCCTCGCCGGCTTCCGCGCCCGGCGCACATGTCACACGGCACAGCACCCGCGAATGCGCCGTCCGGGAAGGGGCTCTGCGGCCCCGCCGATCCACGCGTCCGCGCACAGTGCTGTCGATGCCGTGAGCATCTTCGCACCCGTCACCGACATCGCGTCCCGCTCGCGGCGCTCAATGATCTTGATTTTTCGCCGTGGTGCGCAAGAGGGCCCGTCCGGACACTCCGCCGGATACGATCCCCGCCCCGGGGCGGGGTGCCGTTCCGGGGCCTCGCACGGGGCTCGCATGAGGACGGGCCCCGCCCGCGGCTGCTGTGTGCCGGCGACGCGCAACCGTCCTCGCCGCACGGCGCGTCCTTGCCGGAAGTCGCCCGTCAGTTCGCACTCGACGTCGACCCGTGGCGAGGCGGCACTATTGTGGGCGGGATTGCAGTACGACACCAGGGAGCGCATGACGTGCGGCCGGTAGGCAGCAAGTACCTGCTCGAGGAACCGCTGGGCCGCGGCGCCACCGGAACCGTGTGGCGGGCGAGGCAGCGGGAGACAGCGGGCGCGGAAGCGGCCGTCGCCGGTCAGCCCGGTGAGACGGTGGCGATCAAGGTCCTCAAGGAGGAGCTGGCCAACGACCCCGATGTGGTCATGCGCTTTCTGCGGGAGCGCTCCGTCCTGCTCCGCCTCACGCATCACAACATCGTCCGCACCCGCGACCTCGTCGTCGAGGGCGATCTGCTCGCCCTGGTCATGGACCTGATCGACGGGCCCGACCTCCACCGCTACCTGCGGGAGAACGGACCGTTCGCGCCGGTGGCCGCCGCACTGGTGACGGCCCAGGTCGCCGACGCGCTCGCCGCGAGCCACGCCGACGGTGTCGTGCACCGGGACCTCAAGCCGGCCAACGTGCTGCTGGCCAACGGCCCCGAGGGCATGCGCCCGATGCTCACCGACTTCGGCATCGCGCGGCTCGCCGATTCGCCGGGGCTCACACGCACCCAGGAGTTCGTCGGCACGCCTTCCTACGTGGCGCCCGAGGCGGCCCAGGGTCACCCACAGACCTCCGCCGTCGACATCTACGGCGCGGGCATCCTGCTGTACGAGCTGGCGACCGGGCGGCCGCCCTTCGCCGGAGGCTCGGCGCTCGAGGTGATCCACCGCCACCTGGGTGAGGAGCCGGCGCGGCCGCCGAGCATGCCCGACCCGCTGTGGACCGTCGTCGAGCGGTGCCTGCGCAAGCGTGCCGAGGAGCGGCCCAGCGCCGTGAGCCTCGCGAACGCGCTCCGTACGGTCGCCTCCGGCATCGGTGCCGGCGCAACGCCGGAGCAGGCGGCCGCCGCGATGGGTGTCGCCGGTCTGCTCGCGCCCGACCCGGCTCCGGCGTCCGTGCCGGAGACCGGCGGCGGCCCGGGCGGTGCCGCCGCCGCGGCCGCCGGCGGAGCGGTCGCCGGAGCGGCGGCCGGTGCCGCCGCGGGAAGCGCGGACCCCACGCAGATGCTGCCGAACTCCCCGTCCGCCCAGGCGCAGGGCCAGGGCGCCGGCGGGAGCCAGTACGACCCGAACGCCGCCACCAGCTATATGCCGCAGTCCGGGGGCCAGGGCGGCCAGGGCGCCGGTCAGGGCCCGAACGCGGATCCGACGCAGGTCATGCCGCCCGTCCCCGGAGGGCCGCCCTCGCAGTCTCCCGACGTCGGAGGGCCCGACGGTCCGCATCCCTGGGAGAACCAGATGCGTGCGGCCCGCGACCGGAACGAGCAGACGCAGGTCCAGCCGCTCGACCCGAGCATGGACCCGCTGCGCCGCCGCCCGCAGCGCCAGCCGCAGCAGCCCCCCGGCCGCCGTCAGGCTCCGCCGCCGGAGCACTACGGCCGGCAGCAGCGGCGTCCGGCCCAGCCGCCTCCGCAGCGTTACGAACCGGAGCCCCCGCCGCGACGCGAGCCCCGGCCCCGTCGGGAGCCGCGGCAGCGCAGCGCGAACCCGATGCGGATTCCTGGGCTCGGCTGCCTCAAGGGCTGTCTGTTCATGATCGTGCTCATGGTCGTCGCGGCCGTGCTGGTGTGGAATCTCACTCCGCTTCCCGAGTGGTGGGAGCAGGGCAAGAGTTTCTGGGAGTCGGTCGAGAACCTGTTCGGCAAGATCGGGAATCTGATCGACAGCGCTCCCCAATAGCTCATTCCTGTACGCGAGTTCGGAGATTTGTCGACTTCCTCGGCGGGAATTCCCCCTCGAAAGTGACGGTTGGCGCGCTCCGGTGCCTCAACGCCCCTTCTTCCGCGTAGTTTTGTCGCTATGGCACGGAAGATCGGCAGCCGGTACAGCATTCACCAGATCCTTGGACGCGGCAGCGCCGGCACGGTGTGGCTCGGCGAAGGCCCCGACGGTCCCGTCGCGGTCAAGCTGCTGCGCGAGGACCTCGCCTCGGACAGCGATCTGGTGGAGCGCTTCGTGCAGGAACGCAGCGCCCTGCTCTGCCTGGATCACCCGAGTGTGGTCGGCGTCCGCGATCTCGTCGTGGACGGCAACGACCTCGCGCTCGTCATGCAGTTGGTCCGCGGCACGGATCTGCGTACACGCCTCGAGCACGACCGCCGCATCGCTCCGCAGCCCGCGGTGGCGATCGCGGCGGACGTCGCGGACGGACTGGCGGCGGCCCACGCGGCGGGCATCGTGCACAGGGACGTCAAGCCGGAGAACGTACTGCTGGACGCGCTGGCACCGGCCGGTCCCGGCGGTGCGCCGCCCGCGCTGCTCACCGACTTCGGGGTCGCCAAGCTGATCGACTCCCCCCGCACGACGAGGGCCACGTCGATCATCGGCACCCCCGACTATCTGGCGCCGGAGATCGTGGAGGGCCTGCCGCCCCGCGCCTCCGTCGACATATACGCGCTGGCCACCGTCCTCTACGAACTCCTCGCGGGATTCACGCCGTTCGGCGGCGGACATCCCGGGGCGGTGCTGCGCCGCCACGTCACGGAGTCGGTCGCTCCGCTGCCCGGCATCCCGGACGAGCTGTGGCTGCTGATCCACCAGTGCCTGGCCAAGGCCCCCGCCTCCCGCCTGCGCGCCGTCGAGGTGGCGGCGCGGCTGCGCGAGCTGCTGCCGGACCTGGAGGGGCTGCCGACGCTGGACATCGACGAACAGCCCGAGGAGGTCTACGAGCCGTACGAGTACGGGGAACAGGACGGCTCGTACGGCAGCCACGGGCCGGGCGAGCCCGGCAGCGGCGGGCACGCCTCCGCGGGCAGGCACGCGGGCGCGCCCGCTGCGGGCGGGCAGGACGGCCGCCCGGCGGCCGCGTCCCACGGCGGTGACGGCGGCGGGCACTCCACGCGCTCCGGGCGCGCGGCGGTGCCCCTGGTGCACAGCGGCGCGGGCCCCGACTCCAACCGTGACACCCACACGAGCATGCGCGTTCCCGGCGCCGACGAGCTGGCCGGAGGGGCTCACGGCACGGCCCGTACTCCCCGCGCGGCGGGCGAGCCGCGCGCCGGCTCCGCGCGCAACCGGCTGTCGGCGGCCGCAGCGCGGCGGCGGCGCATCAAGCTGGGTGCCGGGGCCGCGGTGATCGCGGCGGTGGCGGGCGTGGGGGGCTGGCTCGCGGCTTCCGGTGACGACGGTGACACCACGCAGCCGGCGCCCGCCGTCGAGCACCCCGCGGAACCCTGATCCGGAAACCGTGATCTGGAACCCTGATCCGGAACCGTGATCTGGAACCCTGATCCGGAACCGTGATCTGGAACCCTGATCCGGAACCGTGATCCGGAATCCTGACCGGGAGACCTGGCCGGGATACCGGGAGAGCCGACCCGGACCGGCCCGGGGGCTTCTCCGGGGGCACCACCCGGCGCCCGCCATCGGCCCGGACACCTGACCCGCGGGCCCCGGCGCCACCGCGCGGAGCCCGGCCGACAGGCACTGCGCGCACGTGCCGGCCCGCCCGTCCCCCGGCGCGGAACGGCCTCATCGCCCAGCCGTTAGGGTGGAGGTGTGGCGATCCCCGAATTTCCTGAAGAGCTCAAGTCCCTCCGCTCCACCATGGAGTCGATCGAGGCCGTGATGGACCTCGGCAGGATGAGGGCCGACATCGCCTCCCTCGAGGAGCAGGCGGCGGCCCCCGATCTGTGGGACGACGTGGAGAACGCGCAGAAGATCACCAGCAAGCTGTCCTATCTCCAGGGCCAGCTGCGGAAGGTCGAGGACCTGCGCTCGCGGATCGACGACGTCGAGGTGCTCTTCGAGCTCGCCGTCAGCGAGAGCGACGACGACGCGCGCGGCGAGGCGGAGCGTGAACTGCAGTCTCTCCGCAAGTCGGTGGACGAACTGGAGGTCCGCACGCTGCTCTCCGGCGAGTACGACCCGCGCGAGGCGGTCGTCAGCGTGCGCGCGGAGGCCGGGGGCGTCGACGCCGCGGACTTCGCCGAGCAGCTGATGCGCATGTATCTGCGCTGGAGCGAGCGCCGTGGCTATCCGACGGAGGTCTACGACACCAGCTACGCGGAGGAGGCGGGCATCAAGTCCGCGACCTTCGCGGTCAAGGCGCCGTACGCCTACGGCACGCTCTCCGTCGAGCAGGGCACGCACCGGATGGTGCGCATCTCGCCGTTCGACAACCAGGGCCGCCGCCAGACGTCCTTCGCGGGCGTCGAGGTGCTGCCCGTCGTGGAACAGGTCGACCACATCGACATCCCGGAGAACGAACTGCGGATCGACGTGTTCCGTTCGTCCGGCCCGGGCGGCCAGTCGGTCAACACCACCGATTCCGCGGTCCGTATGACGCACATCCCGACGGGCATCGTCGTCTCCTGCCAGAACGAGAAGTCGCAGATCCAGAACCGCGCCGCCGCCATGCGCGTGATGCAGTCACGTCTGCTCGCCCACCGCCGTCAGGAGGAGCAGGCGAAGATGGACGCGCTCAAGGGCGACGGAGGCAACTCCTGGGGCAGTCAGATGCGTTCGTACGTCCTGCACCCGTATCAAATGGTGAAGGACTTGCGGACAGAACATGAAGTCGGCAATCCCCAGAGCGTTCTCGACGGAGATATCGACGGCTTTCTCGAAGCGGGCATCCGCTGGCGCAAGCAGCAGGAGCAGCAGGACGAAGGCTGAAGAAGTCGCCGGAGAAGCCGCTGAACTAGCCGTTCCCGCATAACGATTCGGCTGACTGTCCCGAACTCACAGGGCTGCACGGCCAATTCACGCCATCCTCGCTTGACTGAGGTGTGAAAACTAGGAAAGCTGTGCGCTCGCATGCCTGTGTCAGGGGCGCGTGCGGGGGTTGAGTGAACGGACAGTTCCGTGTCCCGGCAAGAGGCTCCGCAGCCCGTCACACAGCTGCTCCATCGAAAAATGAAACTACTGGGGGTAGTTGGCCAATGATCAAATCCAAGACGCGGCTGCGCGTGGCGCGCGTCGCTGCCGGCACCGTGTTCGCCGTCGGCGCCTCGCTCACCGCTACGGGTGCTGCGCAGGCCGCCGAGGCCGACACTGCCGCCACCACGCAGGAGGGCGGCCTCCTCGGCGGCGTCATCGGTGGCCTCATCGGTGGCGGCGACGGCGGTGGCGACACTGAGGGTGGCACCGAGGGCACGACCGGTGGCGACGCCGGTGGTGAGACCGACGGCGGCACCACCACGATCGGTGGCGACACCGAGGGCAGCACCGGCGACACCAGCGAGGGCACCACTGGTGGTGACACCGGTGACACCACCGAGGGCACCGACGGCGGCAGCACCACCACGACCGGCGGCGACACCGGCGGCACCGGTGGCGACGACGGTGGCGAGGAGCCCGCAACCATCGGTGGCTCCGGCGGCGGCGACGACACCTGCGACCTGAACGACGACAGCGTCGACTGCGAGGGTGGCACCCAGCCCGACAGCACCGGCAGCCAGCCCGTCGAGCAGCAGCCGCAGGGTCCGAAGGAGGAGCTGGCCGACACCGGTTCCGCCGAGACGACCTTCCTGCTGGTCGGTGCCGCGACGATGATCGCCGGCGGTGTGGCGTTCCGCATGATGCCGCGCATGATCAACCGCCGTACGGCCGCCTGAGGCACGGGTCGTACGTAGGCGGACGAGGGGCCCGGGAGGCAGCGCACAGCGCTTCCCGGGCCCCTCGTATGTCTGAAGGCCGTATGCCCGAAGGCGGGCCGTACGTCTGAAGGTGATCAGCTCCCGGCGGCCGCCGGGCAAGGTGCACCAGGCGTGCCCGCCCGGTTACGCCGTCGCCATCCGCTGCGCCACGAGTGCCACGGTCAGCAGCGCCAGCAGCAGCGCGAACAGCGCGGTGGGGGAGAGGCTCGCGAAGGGCGACTCACGGTGGAGACGCTGACGATGGGCACGGCAGACGGAGCAGCGGCCCTCACTGACGGGGCCGGCGCAGTTGGCACACACCAGTCGGTCGCATGTCATGCGAACTCCTCTCAGTCTGCCAAACGACGCCGGGGAGTGATCGGTTCCCCGAAGGATGCGTTCCTCCCCTCCACTGTGCCAGCATCCGCGCGCGCGTGCAGAGGCTCGTCCCTGTCCGTCGCCCGGCGTGACCGTCCGGTCCGGAAGCGGGGAGGAATGGACCGCAGAAGTCTGCTTTGTCCGAAAGGGTGCGTGACCAAGACCACCAACAACGGACGCCGACTGCGCACCGTGCGCCGGTTCGCGTAGGGTCACCACACCGGTCCCCGGCTGACGCCGGGAGGACCTCAGGGAGCCGCACCGCGGCTTCCGCTGCCCCTACCCCAGGCCGACGTGGTGTACCCGTGATCCGATTCGACAGCGTCTCCAAGTCCTACCCCAAGCAGAACCGCCCGGCGCTGCACGATGTCTCGCTGGACATCGAGCGCGGTGAGTTCGTGTTCCTGGTGGGATCGTCCGGCTCCGGCAAGTCCACCTTCCTGCGGCTGATCCTCCGCGAGGAGCGCGCCAGCCACGGTCAGGTGCACGTACTGGGCAAGGACCTCGCGCGGCTGTCCAACTGGAAGGTGCCGCAGATGCGCCGCCAGCTGGGCACCGTCTTCCAGGACTTCCGGCTGCTGGCGAACAAGACCGTCGGCGAGAACGTCGCGTTCGCGCTCGAAGTCATCGGCAAGTCCCGTGTGCAGATCCGCAAGACCGTCCCGGAAGTGCTCGACCTGGTGGGCCTGGGCGGCAAGGACGACCGGATGCCGGGTGAGCTCTCCGGAGGTGAGCAGCAGCGGGTGGCCATCGCCCGGGCCTTCGCCAACCGTCCCATGCTGCTGATCGCGGACGAGCCGACCGGCAACCTGGACCCGCAGACCTCCGTCGGAATCATGAAGCTGCTGGACCGGATCAACCGGACCGGCACGACAGTCGTGATGGCCACGCACGATCAGCAGATCGTCGACCAGATGCGCAAGCGCGTCATCGAGCTGGAGCGCGGCCGGCTCGTGCGTGACCAGACGCGCGGTGTCTACGGCTACCAGCACTGAACGGCCCGGCGGGCGAGCGCCGGCGCCGCGACGGCCGGCGAACCCGCAGGCGAACAGTCTGAGCAGTCTGAGCAGTTGAGACGGCAACACACTGAAAGGACGCCATGCGCGCCCAGTTCGTAATGTCGGAGATCAGCGTCGGTCTCCGCCGCAATCTCACGATGACCTTCGCGGTGATCGTGTCGGTAGCCCTGTCTCTGGCCCTCGCCGGCGGTTCCCTGCTCGCACGCGAACAGGTCAGCACCATGAAGGGCTACTGGTACGACAAGGTTCAGGTGTCGGTCTACCTGTGCAACGAGAACGACGCGGACTCCGACCCGAACTGCGCCAAGGGCGCTGTGACTTCGCAGCAGAAGGAGCAGATCCGCACCGAGCTGAAGAAGCTGCGCGTCGTCGACAAGGTCTACCACGAGTCCGCCGACGAGGCGTTCAAGCACTACCAGGAGCAGTTCAAGGACTCTCCGCTCGCCGACAGCCTCACTCCCGACCAGATGCAGGAGTCCTACCGGGTCAAGCTCAAGGACCCGACCAAGTACCGGGTGCTGCAAACGGCGTTCTCCGGCAGGCCGGGGGTGCAGGAGGTCCAGGACCAGCGGAACCTGCTGGAGAACCTCTTCAACCTGCTCAACGGCATGAACATCGCAGCGCTGTTCGTGATGGGGCTGATGCTGATCGTTGCGCTGCTCCTGATCGTCAACACGGTCAGGGTCTCCGCGTTCAGCCGCCGCCGTGAGACGGGCATCATGCGGCTGGTCGGCGCCTCCAGCTTCTACATCCAGATGCCGTTCATCCTCGAGGCGGCGATCGCCGGCCTCATCGGGGCGGGCTTCGCGTGCGTGCTCCTCGTCGGCGGCAAGTTCTTCCTCATCGACAGCTGGCTCGCGGAGAAGATCGCACTCATCAACTTCATCGGCTGGGACGCGGTGTTCAAGGTTCTGCCCCTGCTCGTCGCGGTGGGAGTCCTGATGCCCGCGGTGGCAGCGTTCTTCACGCTCCGCAAGTACTTGAAGGTGTGACGCATGACGCGGACGCCGTACGGTCAACGGGCCGTGCGGCGCCCCTCGTCTGGCCTAGACTCCGAATCATGTCGGACTCGTGGTATTCCGCCCCATCCCCCGACAAACACAGGGGGAGCTCCCGGCAACTGCGCCGAGGAGCGGGTCTGGCACTGGTTTTCGCGAGCGTACTGGCGACGGGAGCGGCAACCGGTGCCTGGGGCGACGGCGTTCGGGCCTTCGCGGGCTCACGTGACCAGGCGGCCGGGCAGTCCCCGATGGACGCGAACTTCGGCGGCGGCACCTACGGAGACACTGCGAGCAGCAGAGCAGCCGGCTTGCACGAGGACGTGGAGCGCACCCGCGAAGATGGCTCCACGGCGGGCGGGGAAGCGGCCGAGGAACTGGTCAGCCGCAGTGGCGACCGGTGGTCCTCCGCGTACACGGCGCGCGAGTACGAGGGTCTCCGGCGGACCCTGGACGGCGAATACGTCGGCGTCGGCATCTCCGTACGCCGCGAACGCGACGCGCAGGGCCCGCCGTCCGTGTCCGTGGCGCGGGTCGCGCCCGGAAGTCCCGCCGCCCGTGCGGGTGTTCGGCGCGGCGACCGGCTGCGCGCCGTCGACGGCGAGGACGTCTCCGGCCATCCCGTCACGGACGTGGTGGCACGGCTGCGCGGGTCCGAGGCCGGTGGCCGCTCCGCGGAGCCTTCACCGCTGGGCAGCACCGTCGACCTCGAAATGGAGCGCGACGGGCGGCAGTGGAAGGAGACCCTGCGCAGGGCGCGGCTCAGCACCGACGCCGTGACCGTGGAACGCATGGGACCCACCGTCACCCGCATCAAGGTCTCCTCCTTCACCAAGGGCGCCGCGCGGCAGATACGGGAAGCGGTCGACCGCGTCCCGGCCGGCACCGGCCTCCTGCTCGATCTGCGCGGCAACTCGGGCGGACTGGTCAACGAGGCGGTCACCGCCGCGTCCGTCTTCCTCAAGGGCGGCCTCGTCGCCACGTACGAGCAGCACGGCACCCAGCGCGCCCTCTACGCGGACGCCCACCCCGGTGCGGCGACGGACGGCAGGGCGGAGCAGCCGCTGGTCGTGCTCGTGGACGGCGGCACGATGAGCGCCGCCGAGCTGCTGACCGGCGCGCTCCAGGACCGGGGGCGGGCCGTCGTCGTGGGCTCCCGCACCTTCGGCAAGGGGTCGGTGCAGATGCCGCGGAAGCTGCCGGACGGCTCGGTCGCGGAGCTGACCGTCGGGCACTACGCCACCCCCTCGGGTCGTTCCCTGGACGGTGAGGGCATCACGCCGGACCTGCCGATCGACGATCCGGGGGACGCCGCCGCTCGTGCACGCACAGTATTGAGTGGCCTGGAGGCCCGGTCGTAGTGGGAGAATGACCAGGCTATGGCGAAGAAGGACGACAAGAACAAGAGCAAGGCCAAGAAGGCCAAGGACGCGAGCGGGCGCAAGCTCATCGCGCAGAACAAGAAGGCGCGGCACGACTACCACATCCTCGACACCTACGAGTGCGGCATCGCGCTCACAGGCACCGAGGTCAAGTCGCTGCGCGAGGGGCGCGCTTCGCTGGTCGACGGGTTCGCCCAGCTGGACGACGGCGAGGTCTGGCTGCACAACGTGCACATCCCCGAATACGCACAGGGCACGTGGACGAACCACACGGCCCGGCGGAAGCGGAAGCTGCTGCTGCACCGCTACGAGATCGACAAGCTGATCGGCAAGACCCAGGAGACGGGTCACACGCTGGTTCCGCTCCAGCTGTACTTCCTGAACGGCCGCGCGAAGGTCGAGATCGCGCTGGCCAAGGGCAAGAAGGAGTACGACAAGCGGCATGCGCTGCGGGAGAAGCAGGACCGGCGCGAGTCGGACCGGGCGATCTCCGCGGCGCGGCGGCGGCAGCGGGCGAAGGTCTGAGCGGAGGCCGCACAGGTCTGAGCAGAGGCCGCACGCAGGACGCACGACTGCCGTACGCGGGCGGGCTGCCGGGGCTGGTGGGTTGCGAGGCCCGTGCGTGGACACGGAGTGTGCGTGTGGACACCGATTGTGCGTGTGCGGGCACTCTTGGTTGAGGAATCCGCGGGTGGAGGGGCCGGCTCGCAGGGGCTGTCCCGTTCCGGGGCCGGGGCGGACGCCTGGGCTCTTCGCCGAGAGCACGGCCCGCGGGAAGCGGGTGGCGCGAGCGGTTGCACACGGACCGCAAGGGAACCCCAGCAGTCTGTGTGAAACGGCTGACCGCGACGGCGACCTCCCGGGTCCGCCGCCGAGGCTCCCGCCCCGGCCGTCCGGCCGGGAATACGCGGCGGAGCAAAAGAGTTGGCCTTGGTGTGACCAGGTCACGTACGATGGTCGCAGCGCCGTCCGCGAGGGCGGTGGGTTGTCAACTCAACATGGGGATGATCGGTTTCGACAGCGGATGTCGAAGCAGGTGAAGCGAGCCGAGGAACGCGGCAATGATCTCGTTAACCATGTGCCGCAAAAAAATAATCGCCAATCAGAAGCGCGATTCCTTCGCCCTCGCTGCCTAAGCAGCGAGTGTGAAGTGTCAGCCCGGGTAAGTTCCCACCCCGGATCCTGGCATCAGCTAGGGAACTCACCGCGTAGGCCCGGTCACGGGGCCTGCCGGGACATCCAACAGTGACTGGGCCCGTCGGAGACTTGTCCACGTGATCTCCGGGGCCGAGAAAATCGAAGTGGACTGCGCTCGGAGAAGCCCTTCTTCTGCTCCGTTGGACGCGGGTTCGATTCCCGCCATCTCCACGAGTTCGAGGGTGATCTGTGTCCGCGGAAAGCGCGGACCGGGTCGCCCTCGTTGTTTTTGCGAGGCTTCGCCTCGCGGAGCGGGGGCTCCGCCACCCGCACCCCCGGCGGGGTCTGCGCCCCCGGCACCCCCGGTTGTGGCTCGGGTGCGTGGTCCGGTGCGGCCGTTGGCGGGGGCTGCGCTCTCGGAACCGCCCGGCGGGGTTGGCGGGTGTGCGCCTGGGGTTCGTGGTGGGTGCGGGTCCGGGCCGTTCCGGCGGGTGTCCCGGGGCGGCATGATTTACCTCCCTGTGCCGGTTCGGGCCTTCGTGCTGGCTCCCATATGCCGGTCCGCAAATCACTTCCCCACGCTTCGCTGGGGAGACCCCAATGGCCCCGTTACCCCCGCCTGCACGCCCTGCCCCCTCCCGCCCGTCTCGCGTCTGCCGTTCTCGTCCGACCTCCTCGGTCTCCCGGGCGGTCCGGATGGAGGGCCCCGCCCACCGGCGGCCCTCTGAGCCACTCGCGCAGGCTCGTCCGATGGCTCAACTCCCCTGCCCTGCGGACGGGTTCACCGAGCCTCGGGACGTGGTGCGAGCGGGCCCGGTGTCCGTCCCCCCCTGTGCGGCGCGATCGGCCGCGCTCATCCAGGACGATGGGCACGGGCCCACAGCCCGGTGTGGAAGAGGGGGCTCAAGGACCCCCGGGGGAGAGCCGCGTGCGGCGCGATCGGCCGCGCTCATCCAGGACGATGGGCACGGGCCCACAGCTCCCGGGAGAACTGGGGGGTCTTGGTGGCCCCCGGGGGAGAGCCGCTGGACCGGCGGGAGGGGGCGGGACGCGCAGGGGGGCATGGACGGGCTTAAACATGATTTGCGGACCGGCATATGGAAGGCAGCACGAAGGCCCGTGACGGTTCAGGGAGGTAAATCATGCCGCCCGGACTTGCCTCCCGGAGCGGCACGCCCCCGGCACCCCGCACCCACCCCAGGCGCACCCACCACCCACCCGAGCCGCACCCCGCACGCCTCCGACCCCTGCCCGGCTCGGGTGCGTGGTCCGGTGGTCCGGTGGTCCCAGCGGAGATGCGCCCCCGGCTCTGTCGGGGCGGGGGCGGGGGCCTCGGCGGATGCCATCGTCGGGCGCAATCCGGCGCAATCCGGCGCACCCGGCCCCCACCCGTCCGGTGGCCGCCTCGGTGGAGGCGGTGAGGCACCGGGTGCAGGCCCCTCGTCGCCCTGACAAAGGCGGTTACCGGGGCTTCGGTCGCGCCTGGCTTCCGTGCTGTGATGGGGACATGGACCGTATGGACAAAAATCCGGGGGACGGGCGGCTCAGCCTCCCCGCCGAGTTGTACCTGCTGGCGTGCGACACGGAGAAGCAGAGGCTTACGAAGAGGGACGTGCTCGGCAGCGTGCTGCGTGCCGCGGTGCTCGTCGAGCTGACCGACCGTGGCTGCCTCACCGACGAGGACGGCAGGGTACGCACCGTCGGCGACAGGCGCACCGGCGATCCGCTGCTCGACGAGGCGCTGCGGGGGATAGCCGACGAGCGGCGCCCGCGTAAGTGGAAGGTGCTGGTGCAGCGGGACCGCAAGCGCACCTTCCAGGCTGTGGAGCAGCAGCTGGAGAAGGCCCGGATGATCCGGATCGAGCGGCGTACGTGGCTCCCGGACACAGTGGTCGTGAAGGACACCGCCCTGGCGAGGCGGCTGCGCGGGGAGGCGGTCGAGACGCTGACCGGAGGCCGTCCCGTCGAGCAGTTCACGACCCGCCAGGCCGCGTTGACCGCGCTCGCCGCGGTGGGCGGGCTGCCGACCGTCACCTCCGGCAAGGACAGGCGCGAGCACAAAGAACGCATCAAGGCGCTGACGGAGCGTGCCGGTGAGGCCGGTCCCGCCCTGAAAAAGGCGCTCCAGGAGATGCAGATCGCGACCGCGACGGCCATCGGAGCGGCGGCCACCATCAGCACCCAGTGACCGCGGCGGGGAGGGGAACGGCGGATGGAACAGCAGCCTCACGCGTGGCCCGGCCCCGCCGACCGGACGCCGCTGGGCCCTGATTCGCTCACGTGGAAGTACTTCGGCGACTGGCGCGGGGTGCTGCTCGCGCCCTGGGCGGGCGTGATGCAGAACATGCATCCCGGGCTGGGCGCCGGAGTCGCCGAGCACTCCCGGTTCTTCGAGGAGCGGTGGCAGCGGCTCTTCCGGTCGCTGTATCCGATCGGCGGCGTCGTCTACGACGGCCCGCGGGCGGCGGAGACCGCATGCCAGGTGCGGGGGTACCACGACATGATCAAGGGCGTCGACGAGCGGGGCCGCCCGTACCACGCTCTGGACCCGGACACCTTCTACTGGGCGCACTCGACGTTCTTCATGCTCACGGTTCTCGTGGCGGACCGCCTCGGGCCGGGCCTGAGCGAGGACGAGAAGCGGCAGCTCTTCGACGAACATGTGCGCTGGTGGCGGCTGTACGGGATGAGCATGCGACCGGTGCCCGAGAGCTGGTCCGACTTCCAGGCGTACTGGGACCGGATGGCCCGTGAGGTGCTGGAGGACAACCGGCCGGCCCGCGACGTGCTCGACATCCGTTTCATCGCCAGGCCGCCCGCCTTCTCGTGGATGCCTCATTTCGTGTGGCGTGCGCTGCGCGGGCCTCAGGCCCGCTTCACCGTGTGGTTCACGGTCGGGCTGTTTCCCGCCCCGGTGCGCGAGCGGCTCGGCCACCGCTGGACGGTGCGGGACGAGCGGAGACTGCGGCGCATCGGGCGGCTCGTCCATCACGCGTGGCGCCTTGTCCCGTTCAGATACCGCTACCACCCGCGGGCACGCGCCGGGTGGGAGCGCGAGGCCGGGCTGCGGGCCGCCGGCGCTCCCCACGTGGAGTCACCCGTACGGAACTCGCCGCCGCCGGAGGAGCGCGGTTCGCCGAAGCACTATGTGCCGCCCGCCGTGCACGACGCCCGCTGATCGTTGCGCCCTGAGACACGGGCGTGGCCTGACCGGGGGGCAGGCGACGGCCGGCGGGGTCCCTGGCCGTGGACGCGCTAGATGTGAACTCCGTCGTGGAGTACGGCGAACAGGCCCCCGGTGCGCGTGCCGTCGGGCAGCTGCCAGGCCCCGGCGACGTGGCCTGATGCTCCCTGTGGCCGCTGGGACCCGCCGTCCGCGTCGGGCCGCAGTACCCGGTGCACGCGGAGGGTTCCTCCGGTCGGACCGGGCAGCTCAGTGCTCGTCCGATGGTCGGTGGGGCCGGCGGGCGTGACGTGTCTGCGGGGCGGGACGTCGCCGGTGAAGGAGCGGGTGACTTCCCGGTCGACGGTGTCGCTGACGCTCTGGGCCTGTGGTTCCGCACGGCCCTCGATCAGGGCGAGCAACTGCTCCGCCATCACCGGGTCATGGCAGCCGTCGTAGGCCCAGCGCTGCCCGAGCACCCCGTGCTCCATCGTGCCGATGAGGGCGTGGTCCGCCCCGTCGAGCGGAGCACCGCGATAGGTCAGCGGTACCTGGTAGGCGATCGGGTCGTGGCCGGAGGTGTCGGCGACGACCATGAATTCGATCCCCACCTCGCCCTGCGGATCGTCCAGCCGGAAGCCGCCGGCCTTGGCCAACTGCGGTGCGCCCGCGCTGCCTTGGTACCACGGACGGGAGGGGAGCCAGGAGGTGAGGAGTTCGAGCTTGGTCGGCTTGACGGTGGTGCGGTGGATGATCGCCATGCGGACGTTCTCCTTCGTCGAGCGGATGCGATCGTCACGACTTCCCCTCGTGGTGGGCCGCGAGGGCGGCCCGGTCCGATGGAACAACGAGCCGTCATGGCTCCTCGGCCGCCCTCACAGTGACCGGCAAGCCTACTTCCGTGACCGGCGGTGGCACCTGGCCGCCGGTCGGTTCGCCGCCCCCCAATCGCCGACCGAGCGCCGGACGGGCGTGGACGGCGAAGGCCGGGCCTCGTAAGTCCTATGGGTCGAGGGGGAGTTGGAGACGTTCACGTGCTGGGGCCGGGTCCCCTTGCGCAAGGTCGTGGACGGGATGTCGTGGACGGGGAGCGGTACGCCCGGCTGAAACCGGACGAAGCCGTCGGGGCCGACTCCTGGTTGTCACCGTGTTGTCACAGCACCGTCCAATGAGTCAGCAAAAACAACGACTAGTCACATTTATATCTTCACGTTCACGCTACATTTTCTCCTTCGATGAGCAGGGGGTGCGCTCGCCGACGAGGGGGCGCGCGAATTGATATGGGTGAACACTCGGAGGGACAGCCGGACAGCGGCGCTCCGGTCTTTGTGGACAGCAGCGGAGGCCGGCGCCGCAGATGGCGCCGCCTCGGCCTGGCGATGGGGGTCGCCGGCGGCGGATATGCGCTGGTCGTAGCGGTGAGTGTGATCGGCGGGAACGCCGAGGCGCCCTGGGGGGTGTTGATACCGAGAGCGGAAGACGGGGCGGCGCGAGTCGTTCCGGACGAGGACCGGTCGCGGACGAAGTCCCCCTGGTCCGACGGAGCCCGCCTGGGCGAGCCGAGCCCCGAAGCCTCCGCCACACAGGACGCGCCGGGTGCGGGCAGCGTGCGCACGCCCGAGGCCTCGTCCGGGCCCTCACCTGCCGCAAGCGCCTCCGCGGGGACGGGGGCCACGAAGGCGAAGAAGCCGGGAAGCACCGGTGACGGCGGCGCCGGAACGGTCAACAAGGGCGGGAAGACAAGCAGTTCGGGCAGCACCGGCGGCTCGGTGCCCGCGGACCCGTCCACCGAGCCCGCCGGCGGCGCCACAGGCTCGCCCGGCACGCCGGCCGACCCGGACCCCGACCCGACGGAGTCCTCCGGGGCGTCCGGGACCTCACTGCTGGACGAGCTCCTCGGCGCGCTCGGCGGAGGCACGACCAGCACGGGTTCCGCGTGAGGAACAAGCATGCAGGCGCCGCCCGGAGCAGGCGGCGCCTGCCGCTGCGCTACCTGCTCCCGTCGGTGCTGCTCGCCGTCGTCGTGGTGATGATGCTGCTGCGCGGCTACGTGCACAGCGAGTTCCTCGCCGACCACCGGGTACGGCCGCCGGCCGCCACCGACGCCGTGCCCGGGAAGGTCCTCTCGGGAGGCCCGGTCCTCGACGCACGCGGTGCCGAGCCCGCCAGCTACCGCGTGCCCGACCGCAACGTCGTGCTGACCTTCGACGACGGCCCCGACCCGGAGTGGACGCCGAAGATCCTGGACAAGCTCGCCGAACACGACGCGCACGCCGTCTTCTTCGTCACCGGCACCATGACCTCCCGCCACCCGGAGCTGGTGCGGCGGATGGTCGACGAGGGGCACGAGGTGGGGTTGCACACCTTCAACCACCCGGATCTCTCCTTCCAGTCGTCCTCGCGCATCCACCGTGAACTGGCGCAAGGCCAGCTTGCGTTGGCCGGTGCGGCGGGCGTGCACACGTCGCTGTTCCGGCCGCCGTACTCCTCCACCGTCGACGCGCTCGACAACAAGTCGTGGCCGGTCACGCGTCAGATCGCCGAACGCGGCTACATCACCGCGTTCATCGACACCGACAGCGAGGACTGGGCGCGTCCCGGCGTGGACGAGATCGTGCGCCGCGCCACGCCGCAGCCGGGCAAGGGCGCGATCGTGCTGATGCACGACTCGGGTGGCGACCGTTCGCAGACGGTGGCCGCACTGGACCGGATGCTGCCGCGGCTCCAGGCGCAGGGTTACCGATTCCCGGGGCTGACCGAGGCGTTGGGCTCGTCGGGCCCGCACACCGCCGTGCGCGGGCCCGACCTGTGGAAGAGCCGGGCCTTCGTCGCCGCGGTCGGCGTCTCCGAAAGCGTCATGGGTGTGCTCACGGTGTCGCTGATCGTGGCCGGCGCACTTGTGCTGGGGCGGTTCGTGCTGATGCTCGTCCTGTCGACCGTGCACGTGCGGCGCGTCAGGCCCGGCAGGCGGAGACGGAAACCGCGGGCCGCGCCCATCGCGGGACCGGACGCGGGACCGGACGCGGGGGCGGCCCCGGTGCCGGTCTCCGGGGTGCCTGTCACGGAGCCCGTCACCGTGCTCGTTCCCGCGTACAACGAGCGCGAATGCATCGCCGGCACCGTGCGTTCCCTCGCGGCGAGCGACCACCCGGTCGAGGTGATCGTCATCGACGACGGATCGACCGACGGCACCGCCGAGATCGTCGAATCGCTCGGCCTGCCCGGCGTGCGCGTGCTGCGCCAGGGCAACTCCGGCAAGGCCGCGGCCCTCAACAACGGCCTGCGGCATGCCACGTTCGAACTGATCGCGATGATGGACGGCGACACCGTCTTCGAACCCTCGACGGTGCGGGAACTCGTCCAGCCCTTCGCCGATCCGCGCGTCGGCGCCGTCGCCGGCAACGCGAAGGTCGGCAACCGCCGCAGGCTGGTCGGGGCGTGGCAGCACATCGAGTACGTGGTGGGCTTCAACCTCGACCGCCGCATGTACGACGTGCTGCGCTGCATGCCCACGATCCCCGGCGCCGTGGGCGCGTTCCGGCGGACCGCGCTGCGAAGCGTCGGCGGCATGAGCGACGACACGCTGGCCGAGGACACCGACGTGACGATGGCTCTGCACCGCGCCGGCTGGCAGGTGGTGTACGCGGAGCGCGCCCGGGCCTGGACCGAGGCGCCCGGGACCGTCAAGCAACTGTGGTCGCAGCGCTACCGCTGGAGCTACGGCACCATGCAGGCGATCTGGAAGCACCGCCGGGCCGTACTGGACCGCGGACCGTCGGGTCGCTTCGGACGGGTCGGGCTGCCGCTCGTGACGATTTTCACGGTGCTCGCACCCATGCTCGCGCCGCTCATCGACGTCTTCCTCGTCTACGGCCTGTTCTTCGGGCCGGCGCTGCGGACGGCGGCCGCGTGGCTGGCCGTGCTGCTGGTGCAGGGCGCATGCGCGGCGTACGCCTTCCGGCTGGACCGCGAACGGCTCGCGCCGCTGCTGACGCTGCCCCTTCAGCAGCTGCTTTACCGGCAGTTGATGTACGTGGTGCTGATGCAGTCGTGGATCACCGCGCTGACGGGCGGGCGGCTGGGCTGGCAGAAGCTGCGCCGTACGGGCCTGCTGAACGCCGCTCCCCACGCCGCTCCCGGTGCGAAGGCCGCGTCCGTGGCCGGCCTGCGGGCCGGCGGGGGCGCCACGGAGACCAGAGAGAAGAGCACCGTCGGATGACCGCTCGCCCGGACACGGGGTCGCCCCCGGACACGGGGTCACCCCCGGACACGGGGCCTGTCTCCGCGGACGCGGGGCCTGCCGCTGCCACGGGGGCGTCCCCGGCCGCCGCTTCCTCCGCCACCGCCGCCGCGCCGGGTGCCTCCGCGGCCGCACCGCCCGTACGGGACCGCTACCTGGACCTGCTGCGGGCGGTCGCCCTGGTGCGCGTCGTCGTCTACCACACCTTCAACTGGGCCTGGCTGACGTTCCTTTTCCCGTCCATGGGCGTGATGTTCGCCCTCGCGGGTTCGCTGATGGCGCGGTCACTGGGACGGCCCGCGGCAGCCGTCGTACGCAGCAGGGCGCGCCGGCTGCTGCCGCCGCTCTGGCTGTACGGAGCCGTGCTGCTCACGGTGCTCTTCGCGCAGGGGTGGCGGCCCGGCCACAGCGCGGGGACCTGGCTGCGCATGCTGTGCTGGCTCGTACCGCTGGGCACCCCGCCGCACCCCGAGAAGATCGGCGGCAACGCCGGTCTGCTGGAGGCCACTTGGGCAGTGGAGACGGCGGGCCCGCTGTGGTACCTGCGGGCGTATCTGTGGTTCGTGCTGGCCTCGCCGCTGCTGCTGCGCGCCTTCCGGCGGCTGCCGTGGCCGACGCTGCTCACGCCGCTGGCGCTCACCGCCGCCGTCGGCACCGGTGTCGTGACGGTTCCCGGCGAGACCGGCGAGGCCGTCATGGACTTCGCCGTCTACGGCTCCTGCTGGATGCTGGGCTTCGCCCACCACGACGGGCTGCTCCGGCGCGTTCCCCTGTATGGCGTGGCACTCGCGGCTCCCGTGGCGATGGCGGCAGGCCTGTGGTGGGCCGGCGCCCACCCGGGCGAGGACGGCTGGGACCTGAACGACATCCCGCTCGGCCAGGCCCTCTGGTCGTTCGGTTTCTGTCTGCTGCTGCTTCGCGTCAGCCCCTCCTGGCACCGCCTGCCGGGGCCGCTGGGCCGCCTGGAGCGGCCGGTGACGCTGGCCAACTCCCGTGCCGTCACGCTCTATCTGTGGCATCAGCCGGCGCTGGTCGCGACGGTGCCGCTGCTGGACCTGCTGTGGCGCATACCGGCGGTCGGCGATTCGGAAGCGCTGTCGGCCGCGCTGGAGAGCTGGTCCGGGGCGCTGATGTTCCTGACCGTGTGGCCGCTGGTGGCGCTGCTGATCGCGGCGTTCGGATGGGCGGAGGACGTGGCCGCGCGGCGCCGGCCACGGCTGTGGCCGCGTACGAGGACACCGGACGCGCCCGGCCCGAAAGCTCCCGGCCGGGCCCCGGCCCAGGCCCCGGACCCGGGTGCTGGCCCGGGTGCGGGACCCGGGCCGGAACCCGTACCCGGGACGCCGTATCCCCCGGCGGCCCCTCTCACCGGCGACGGCTCCCGCAGGTGAGCGCAAGGTTTCCTGGACGACACCTCGCGGCACGGCACCGAAACGTGCCGCTCATAGCTTCGGGTGCAGCATCCGGCAGTGACGCCCGGCAGCGACGCCGGTCATGACACCGCCGGTCCGCGACCCGGAACCTGTGGAGGCGCCATGACCGCTGCGACCGCACCGCCCGGCAGCACACCCGACACCCCGCGCAGGAGCGGCCGCTGGATCGAGCGCTGGGACCCGGAGGACGAGACGTTCTGGAGGGAGAGCGGCGAGCGCGTCGCGCACCGCAACCTGCTGCTGTCCGTCTTCTCCGAGCACATCGGCTTCTCCGTGTGGACGCTGTGGTCGGTGCTCGTGCTGTTCATGGGCCCCGAGTACGGAGTCGACCCGGCCGGGAAGTTCCTGCTCATCTCCATGGCGACGCTCGTCGGCGCCGTGGCCCGCGTGCCCTACACCTTCGCCGTCGCCCGCTTCGGCGGCCGCAACTGGACGGTCGTCAGCGCGGCGATGCTGCTGGTGCCGTCAGTGGCGGCGCTGATCGTGATGGAACCCGGCACGTCCTACACGACGTTCCTGGTCGTCGCGCTGCTCACCGGCGTGGGAGGAGGCAACTTCGCCTCCTCCATGACCAACATCAACTCCTTCTTCCCGCTGCGCCGCAAGGGCTGGGCCCTCGGCGTCAACGCGGGCGGCGGCAACATCGGCGTGCCTGTCGTGCAGCTCGCGGGCCTCGGGGTGATCGCCGCGGCCGGAGCCGGCCATCCGCGGGTCCTGCTGGGCATCTACATCCCGCTGATCGTGCTCGCCGCCGTCTGCTCCGCACGCTGGATGGACAACCTGGCACCCGTGCGCAACGACGCCGGGGCCGCCAAGGAAGCGGTGCGGGACGCCCACACCTGGATCATGTCCTTCCTGTACATCGGGACCTTCGGCTCCTTCATCGGCTACAGCTTCGCCTTCGGGCTCGTGCTGCAGACGCAGTTCGCGCGCACGCCGCTCCAGGCCGCCTCGCTCACCTTCCTCGGACCGCTGCTGGGGTCGCTCGTGCGTCCGCTGGGCGGGCAGCTCGCCGACCGCTTCGGCGGGGCCCGGATCACGCTGTGGAACTTCGCCGCGATGGGCGCGGCGACGCTCGTGGTCGTGGCGGCCTCGCTGCGCGAGTCGCTGCCCGCCTTCCTCGCCGGCTTCACCGCGCTGTTCGTGCTGAGCGGCATCGGCAACGGCTCGACGTACAAGATGATCCCGGCGATCTTCCACGCGAAGGCGCTGGCGGACGGCAGGAGCGGTGAGGCCGCCGCCACCGCCGCCCGCCGGCTGTCGGGCGCGGCGATGGGCCTGATCGGCGCGGTCGGCGCCCTCGGCGGGCTGGGCATCAACCTGGCCTTCCGGCAGTCGTTTGAGACGGTGGGAACGGGAACGGCGGCATACCTCACCTTCCTCGGGTTCTACGGTGTGTGCTGCGCTGTCACCTGGGCCGTCTATCTGCGGCGCCGGACCGTGCCGGACGACGGACAGGACGGCGACGGCCCGGCCGCGCCGCCGGCGGGGCGGGAGAACCGGCCCGTCGCCTACGCCGAGGTGTGAGGGGCGTGAGCTCCCGGCGTAACAACCGGGAAACCCCGGAGTACCGGGCCCGTCATCCACTGTTGACAGGCTCGGTGCTCCGTACGAGCAGGGGCGGAGCGAGAAGGACATGCGGGAGCAGACAGAGCGGGGCGCGGCACGGGACGCACCCGGGCCGGAAACGCCGCCCGGGCCGGACACCCGTGGCCCACGGGCGTCAGGGCCCGGCACCCCTGGCACACGGCCCGGCCCGCACGCGAAGCCGCAGCCGCTCGCCGGGTTCACCGTCGGCGTCACCGCCGCCCGCCGCGCCGAGGAACTGGGCGCACTGCTGGAGCGCCGCGGCGCGGAAGTGCTGCACGCACCGGCGCTGCGCATCGTTCCCCTCGCGGACGACACCGAACTCCTCGAAGCCACCAGGGCCCTCGTCGAGCGCACCCCGGACACCGTGATCGCGACGACGGCGATCGGCTTCCGCGGCTGGATCGAGGCCGCCGAGGGCTGGGGCTTCGGCACGGACCTGCTCAAGTCCCTGGGAGAGGTGGAGGTGCTCGCCCGCGGCCCGAAGGTGCGCGGCGCCATCCGCGCGGCGGGCCTGAAAGAGACGTGGTCGCCGGAGTCGGAGTCGATGGCCGAAGTGCTCGACCGGCTGCTCGCACAGGGCGTGGACGGACGGCTCATCGCGCTCCAGCTGCACGGCGAGCCGCTTCCCGGCTTCGTGGAATCGCTGCGGGCGGCGGGCGCGGAGGTCGTCGGCGTGCCCGTCTACCGCTGGATGCCGCCGGAGGACATCGCCCCCGTCGACCGGCTCATCGACGCGATCCTGGCCCGCGGCGTCGACGCCCTCGCCTTCACCAGCGCACCCGCCGCCGCGTCGCTGCTGGAGCGTGCCGGGCGCCGGGGCGTACGGGAGCCGCTGCTGGAGGCGATGCGCACGGATGTGCTCGCCGCGTGCGTGGGGCCCGTGACGGCGGCGCCGCTGGAGGCCCACGACGTGCCGACGGTGCAGCCGGAACGCTTCCGGCTGGGCCCCCTCGTCCAGCTGCTGTGCACCGAACTGCCGGGCCGGCAGAGGGCGTTGCCCGTAGCGGGGCACCGGGTCGAGATCCGCGGGCGGGGTGTCGTCGTTGACGGCGAGCTGCGGACTGTGCAGCCCGCGGGGATGGCGCTGCTGCGCTCGCTGGCCCGCCGCCCGGGCTGGGTCGTCCCGCGGGCCGAGCTGCTGCGGGCCCTGCCCGGCTCCGGAACGGACGAGCACGCGGTGGAGACCGCCATGGCGCGGCTGCGCGTCGCGCTGGGCGCCCCGAAGCTGATCCAGACCGTCGTCAAGCGGGGCTACCGGCTCGCCCTCGACGCCGCCTCGGACAGCGGCAAGTACGACGGACCGCCGCCCGCCACGGGGCCCGGGTCCGGTACCTGAGCCCTGGAGCTCCACGGCCCCGCGTTCTGACGCGGTCGACGGAGCCCCGTCCTCCTGCCCCTGCCCCTGCCCCTGCCCCTGCCCCTTGCCCTGCCCTGTTACCGCTGCCGCGCGCCGTGGCAGGTGCGTCCCGGTGGTCGTTCGCGTACGGTTGACGGCTGCCCTTGGGCGAGCCCGAGAAGACGAAGCAGGCCGCGGTCAGGCGCGGCATCCGTCCTCGCCCCGGGCCCCGCATGGGCCTGAATCAGCAGAAGGGGGCCGCGTCGTTGGCAGCGCAGCACGACTCCGTCCGGGAGCGGGAGATCCGCGAGGAGCAGGAGCACCTGGACGGGGTGTACCGCCGGCTCGAGGAGAAGATCCACGAGGCCGAGTTCCTGATGGACGACGCCTCCAAGAGGGCGCAGGTCGGCACCCCCGGAGCGCTGGCGGAGCGTGACGCGCAGGTCTTCCGCGCCGGCGTGCACCTCAACAGGCTGAACCGCGAGTTCGAGGACTTCCTCTTCGGACGCATCGACCTGCTCCCCGGAGCGGACGCCCAGAGGGGCCCGGACGGCGCGTACACCTCCGTCGAACCCGCCGAGGGCGCCGTGCGCACCGACGGAACGGCCGACATCGCCGAGACGCTGCACGTCGGACGGATGGGCGTGCTCGACGCCGACTACACGCCCCTCGTCATCGACTGGCGGGCACCCGCCGCCGCGCCGTTCTACCGAGCGACGCCGGTCGCGCCCGGCCGCGTCGTACGGCGCCGGGTCATCCGCAGCAAGGGCCGCAAGGTCCTCGGTGTCGAGGACGACCTCCTGCGCCCCGGGATCACCGCACGACTCGACGGCCGGGAGCTGTCCGTCATCGGCGACGGCGCACTGATGGCCGCGCTCGGGCGGGCCCGCGGCCACGCGATGCGGGACATCGTCTCCTCCATCCAGGCCGAGCAGGACCTCGTCATCCGCGCGCCCGCCGCCTCCGTCACGGAGGTCGAGGGCGGCCCGGGCACCGGCAAGACCGCCGTGGCGCTGCACCGCGCCGCCTACCTCCTCTACCAGGACCGGCGGCGGTACGCGGGCGGCATCCTCGTCGTCAGCCCGACGCCGCTCCTCGTCTCCTACACGGAGGGCGTGCTGCCCTCGCTCGGCGAGGAGGGCCAGGTCGCAATCCGCGCGCTGGGGAGCCTCGTCGAGGGCGCCGAAGCAGGGACGTACGACGAACAGCACGTGGCCCGCGTCAAGGGCTCGGCGCGCATGGCGAAGGTCCTTCACAGGGCGGCGCGCGCAGCGCTGGAGACCGGCGAAGCGCCCGACGTGCTGCGGGTGGTGGCCTTCCGCAGCCGCGTCGAACTGGACGCCGCCGAACTGCGCCACGTACGGCAGCAGGTCCTCAGTGGCACGGCGCCCGTCAACCTCATGCGTCCCCGTGCCCGCAGGTTCCTGCTGGACGCGCTGTGGGAGAAGTCGGGTGCCGGACGCCGGTACACCGATCCGGAGCTGGAGGCCGAGGCCCGCGAGGGGTTCGACGAGGACATCTCCTCCGAGGAAGGCTTCATCGCCTTCCTCGACGCGTGGTGGCCGGAGCTGACGCCCCGTCGGGTGCTGGCCTCTCTCGCGGACGAGGAGACGCTCGCGCGCGCCGCGGGCACATCCACCCGGTCGGCCCGGGCGCGGAACGGGGGCGGATCGACGGGCCGGGGCCGCGGCCGCCGCCTGCTGAACGCGGACGAGGCCAGGGCCGTCGCCGCCTCGTTGCGCCGCCTCGACGCCGACGGTCAGGGCCCGCTCTCCGTGCACGACGTGGCGCTCCTGGACGAGCTGCGCGTCGTACTCGGCACACCTCCGAAGCCCCGCAGGCGTGAGACGGACTCCCCGTACGGGGACGTGTCCGCCTGGGCGGACCCCCTGGAACAGCTCACCGGGCTGGACGAGTTGACGACGGCCGCCGACCGCGATCCCACCGCCCGGCGTGATCGCGCGGAGCGGCAGGCGGAGCAGCGGACCGACTACGCGCACATCATCGTCGACGAGGCCCAGGACCTGACGCCCATGCAGTGGCGGATGGTCGGCCGCCGCGGCCGGCACGCCACCTGGACGGTCGTCGGCGACCCGGCCCAGAGCTCCTGGCCCGACACCGAGGAGGCGGACGCGGCACGCGCGGAAGCCCTGGGCTCCCGGCCCCGCAGCCGCTTCGAACTGACCGTCAACTACCGCAACCCCTCCGAGGTCGCGGAGCTCGCGGACCGCGTGCTGGCGCTCGCGATGCCGGGCACGGCGCCCCCGAAGGCGGTCCGCTCCACGGGTCTGCGCCCCCGGTTCGCCGCCGTGCGGGGCGAGTTGGGTGCGGCGGTGCGTGAGGAGGCGGAGCGTGCGCTGGCGGAGGTGGACGGCACGGTGGGCGTCGTCGTCCCGATGGGCCGCAGGGACGAGGCCCGCGAGTGGCTGGCGGGGCTCGGCGACCGGGTGGTGGCGCTGGGAAGCCTGGAGGCCAAGGGACTTGAGTACGACGCGACGCTCGTGGTCTCGCCCGCCGGGATCGCCGGCACCACCCGGGACGGGGAGGGCGGTGCCGGCACGGCCGGGCTGCGGGTGCTCTACGTGGCGCTCACGAGGGCGACGCAGCGGCTGACGGTGCTGTCGGCGGAGGCGGACCGGCCCGATGCGGGCGGTGTACCGGAACTGCTCAGAGACTGAAGGAAATCGCCCCCCGGGAAGGGAATCGCCCGGTGGGGGCTGTTTGTTAGCCTGGATGTGGCACCGGCCCGATCCATGCCCCCGGGCCCAACCATTGTCGCTTCGAGCGACCACTTGCCGCGAGGCGAGCTGGCGGGTCGGTGTCACCAAAGACTTCTCGAGCTTCCGCTTCGGTGAAGCTCTCCGTTGGGGTTCGTGTCCTCGGCCTTCAGCCGATGATGCGGACCCCTTCCGCCTGCGGGCCCTTGCGGCCCTCCGCGATCTCGAATTCGACCCGCTGGGTGTCCTGCAGACTGCGGTAGCCCTCTCCGTGGATCGAGCTGTAGTGGACGAATACGTCCGGTCCGCCGTCTTCCTGGGCGATGAAGCCGTAGCCCTTCTCGGCGTTGAACCACTTGACGGTGCCCTGAGCCATTCCTGGTCTCCCTGTATGCATATGGGGTTTGCGGGCCGATCCTAGGCTGAGATGGGGCGCTTTGAAGTGATTTGGGGCGTAGACACAGAGTTTCGCGCCGGTGCCGAAAGAAGGGGCCGAAGGAAGACGATCACGGGCATCTCGTACTGTGGAAGGCTCTTTCCGCACCCAAAGCCGGGGTGGTCCACGGGTTACCCCGTACCGGGTGGTAGGTGGGACGATCTGTTGACGTGCCCCACACCTGGGAGCCGATACTTCGGCGCTGCGGTTCGGTGCGGCACCAACGCGTCAAGGGAAAGCAGAGGGAAGTCGGCAATGAGCGCGCCCAGCGTCTCCTACTCGATGACTGTCCGGTTGGAGGTCCCCGCCGGAGGGACCGCGGTCAGCCAGATCACCACGGTCGTGGAGTCGTCGGGCGGTTCGGTCACCGGCCTCGACGTCACCGCCTCGGGCCACGAGCGGCTGCGTATCGACGTCACGATCGCCGCCTCGTCCACGGCTCACGCCGACGAGATCGTCGCCGAGCTGCGGGGTATCGAGGGCGTCGCCCTCGGCAAGGTCTCGGACCGTACGTTCCTGATGCACCTCGGCGGCAAGATCGAGATGTCGTCGAAACACCCCATTCGCAATCGCGACGACCTCTCCATGGTCTACACCCCGGGCGTGGCCCGTGTGTGCACGCAGATCGCGGAACACCCCGAGGACGCGCGGCGGTTGACGATCAAGCGGAACAGCGTCGCCGTCGTCACGGACGGCTCGGCGGTCCTGGGCCTGGGCAACATCGGCCCGCAGGCCGCCCTGCCGGTGATGGAGGGCAAGGCCGCCCTCTTCAAGCGCTTCGCGGGGATCGACGCCTGGCCGATCTGCCTCGACACCCAGGACACCGACTCGATCGTGGAGATCGTGCGGGCGCTGGCTCCGGGCTTCGCCGGAATCAACCTGGAGGACATCTCCGCGCCCCGCTGCTTCGAGATCGAGGCGCGGCTGCGCGAACTCGTCGACATCCCCGTCTTCCACGACGACCAGCACGGCACTGCCATCGTCGTGCTCGCCGCCCTCTACAACGCGCTGCGCGTCGTGGACAAGCGCATCGAGGACATCCGCGTGGTGATGTCGGGCGCGGGAGCGGCCGGGACGGCCATCCTGAAGCTGCTGCTGGAGGCGGGCGTCAAGCACGCGATCGTCGCCGACATCCACGGTGTGGTGCACGACGGCCGCGAGGACCTCGTGAACGCGGCCGAGGGGTCGCCGCTGCGCTGGATCGGGGAGAACACCAACTCTGAAGGCTTCACGGGCACGTTGAAGGACGCCGTGGTAGGCACGGACGTCTTCATCGGCGTCTCCGCCCCCAACGTGCTGGGCGGCGAGGACGTGGCGCGAATGGCGGACGGCGCGATCGTGTTCGCTCTCGCCAACCCCGACCCCGAGGTCGACCCGGCGGTGGCGCGCGAGACGGCCGCCGTCGTCGCCACGGGGCGCTCCGACTTCCCGAACCAGATCAACAACGTGCTGGTCTTCCCCGGCGTCTTCCGCGGCCTGCTGGACGCACAGTCGCGGGTCGTCAACGACGAGATGATGATCGCGGCGGCGCGCGCGCTTGCCGACGTGGTGCTCGAGGACGAGCTGAACCCGAACTACATCATCCCCAGCGTCTTCAACGAGAAGGTCTCCGGAGCCGTTGCGGGCGCGGTCCGGGACGCGGCACGCGCCGCAGGTGAGGCGGCCGTCACGCACGCGCCGGCGACGACGACGGCGACCGCCGCCACCGCGGCGGAGGGTCCCGTGGCCTGAGCACACCCGGCGCGCGGCGGCGGGCAGGGGTCCACCTCACACGCCTCCGGTGGTTTGCCGGGCCCTCGGAGGGTACGCGCGGCGTGGTGAGCTCGGACCGTGAGCGGTCCGGGGTGACGGCGCTCACCCCGTGGCGGCACGGCGCGTCGCGAGGTGCAGGGTCACGACGCCCCCTCTAGGGTTGCGGCAGACACAAGCCTGTGGGGCGTCAGCACAGCGGGGACATCGCCGCCGCTCGTGTGACTCCGCAGCTGTCAGTACGTTCCGGATTGGCTTTCCCGCCGCACGTAGGGGCAGGATTCGTTCCCGGGGGACTTCGTCCTGGGGATTCCCCAAAGGGGCGGGAGGGTCTCAAAGCAGACCCTGGTCAGGGGACTGTCCGAGGGCCCTGGCAGCATCGGCTTCGATCTCACGCCTCATCGGCAAGAAGAACACGGGAGTAACGAGTTATGAACCGCAGTGAGCTGGTGGCCGCTCTCTCCGAGCGCGCCGAGGTGACCCGTAAGGACGCCGACGCCGTTCTGGCAGCTCTCGCCGAGACCATCGGCGAGGTCGTCTCCAAGGGCGACGAGAAGGTCACCATCCCGGGTTTCCTCACCTTCGAGCGCACGCACCGTGCGGCCCGGACCGCGCGGAACCCGCAGACCGGCGACCCGATCGAGATCCCGGCCGGGTACAGCGTGAAGGTGTCGGCCGGCTCCAAGCTCAAGGAAGCCGCCAAGGGCAAGTAACGGCGCTTTCCGGGACGGCTCACGGCCCTCCCGGGCCACGCACGAGGGCGGTCACCCGCAGAGGGTGACCGCCCTTCGTGTGTCCGCTCGGGGCGGCCCGTACGGCGCGGAGCCGCCCCGTACGGGCCGGGCAGGCGCTACGGGAGCTCGGCCTTGGCGCCGAGATCCGCGAGCTTGTTCATGAAGTTCTCGTAGCCGCGGTTGATCAGCTCGATGCCGTGGACGCGGGAGGTGCCCTGGGCGGCGAGCGCGGCGATCAGGTACGAGAAGCCGCCGCGCAGGTCGGGGATGATCAGGTCCGAGCCCTGCAGCTTCGTCGGCCCGGAAACCACCGCGGAGTGCAGGAAGTTGCGCTGGCCGAAGCGGCAGGCGGACCCGCCGAGGCACTCGCGGTAGAGCTGGATGTGGGCGCCCATCTGGTTCAGGGCGGAGGTGAATCCCAGGCGGGACTCGTAGACCGTCTCGTGGACGATGGACAGGCCCGTGGCCTGGGTGAGGGCGACGACCAGCGGCTGCTGCCAGTCGGTCTGGAAGCCGGGGTGCACGTCCGTCTCCAGCGCGATGGACTTCAGCGGACCGCCCGGGTGCCAGAAGCGGATGCCCTCGTCGAGGACCTCGAAGGCGCCGCCGACCTTGCGGAACGTGTTGAGGAAGGTCATCATCTCGCGCTGGCTGGCGCCGTGCACGAAGACGCTGCCCTGAGTGGCCAGCGCCGCGCTCGCCCACGAGGCGGCCTCGAGGCGGTCGGGGAGGGCGCTGTGGGTGTAGCCGCCGAGCTTGTCGACGCCGGTGATGCGGATCGTGCGGTCCGTGTCCATCGAGATGATCGCGCCCATCTTCTGCAGAACGCAGATGAGGTCCTCGATCTCGGGCTCGACGGCGGCGTTGCTCAGCTCCGTGGAGCCCTCCGCGAGGACCGCGGTGAGCAGCACCTGCTCGGTGGAGCCGACGGACGGGTACGGCAGGCGGATCTTGGTGCCGCGCAGCCGCTGCGGTGCCTCCAGGTACTGGCCGTCGGCGCGCTTCTCGATCGTCGCGCCGAACTGGCGCAGCACGTCGAAGTGGAAGTCGACGGGACGGCCGCCGATGTCGCAGCCGCCCAGGCCCGGGATGAAGGCGTGCCCCAGACGGTGCAGCAGCGGGCCGCAGAAGAGGATCGGGATGCGGGAGGAGCCCGCGTGGGCGTCGATGTCGGCGACGTTCGCGCTCTCGACGTACGACGGGTCGAGCACCAGCTCGCCGGTCTCCTCGCCGGCGGTCACGGTCGTGCCGTGAAGTTGTAGAAGGCCCCGCACCACCCGCACATCGCGGATGTCGGGGACGTTGCGGAGCCGGCTCGGCTCGCTTCCCAGCAGCGCGGCGACCATCGCCTTCGGAACGAGGTTCTTCGCGCCACGGACACGGATCTCGCCATCGAGCGGTGTGCCGCCGTGGACGAGCAGGACGTCATCGGTCATGGATCTCCGCGTTCCTGAAGACGGGTTCGGGGCAGATGGTTCGAGGCCTCGTGGGCCGGGCCGGCCCCTGGAGCAGCTCTGGGGCGAAGGCGAAAGACAATCGTAATGGTCCGGATTCACCGGCGCGCACGGACCGTGGGGGCGCCGGCCGAGCACCGGATGGGCCGTATCACGGTGTGTGCAGGGAAAGTGCCCGGAACGTGACCGCGGTTGCCGATACCGGCCGGATTGTGCGTGGGTCTGCGGGAGCGGGTGCGCGGAATCTGCGCGGATCCGGTGAATGCGCCGTGACCAGGGCAGACGTCCCACCCGGGGTTCCTGATCCGGCCGTTGGCTCCCACGGAAGGCCGACGTGCGGGATCATTGCGGCATGACCCAGGTGTCCTCGCTCACCGGGCGGCTGCTGGTCGCCACCCCGGTGCTCGCCGACCCGAACTTCGACCGGGCCGTGGTGCTGCTGCTCGACCACGACGCGGAGGGGTCGCTCGGTGTGGTGCTCAACCGCCCGACGCCCGTCGACGTCGTCGACATCCTGGAGCCCTGGGCCGCGCTCGCCGGCGAGCCCGGCGTCGTCTTCCAGGGAGGCCCCGTCTCACTGGACGCCGCGCTGGGCGTGGCCGTGGTTCCCGCGTCGCAGGGCCGCGGGCACGCGGCCGGGGAGCGCCCCGGGGCTGCTCGGGACGGCGACGGGCCCCCGGGCGAGGCCGACGGGGAAGTGCGCGACGGGCCGCTGGGCTGGCGCCGCGTGCACGGTGCCATCGGCCTCGTCGACCTGGAGGCGCCGCCGGAGCTGCTCGCCGCGGAGCTGGGCTCCTTGCGTATCTTCGCCGGGTACGCGGGCTGGGGTCCCGGGCAGCTGGAGAAGGAATTGTCCGAAGGTGCGTGGTATGTCGTCGAGTCCGAACCGGGTGACGTCTCCTCGCCGTCGCCGGAGCGTCTGTGGCGGTCCGTCCTGCGGCGGCAGCGCAGCGAACTGGCGATGGTGGCCACATACCCGGACGATGCGTCGCTGAATTAGGCTTGGTCCGCATGAGCACTCTTGAGCCTGAGCGCGGTACGGGCACCGGCACGCTCGTCGAGCCGACCCCGCAGACGTCGCACGGAGACGGCGACCACGAACGGTTCGCCCATTACGTCCAGAAGGACAAGATCATGGCGAGCGCCATGGACGGCACTCCCGTGGTGGCGCTCTGCGGCAAGGTCTGGGTTCCGGGTCGTGACCCGAAGAAGTACCCGGTCTGTCCCATGTGCAAGGAGATCTACGAGACGATGAGCTCCGGCGGTGGCAAGGGCGGCGGCAAGGACGGCAAGGGCGGCGACAAGTAGCCGCCCGGCGCCGACGCGGGAGCGGCGGCGCCGGCCCTCCTGGCAGGACCGCACGGCCCGTCCGGTCCTTCGCCTCTCCGCCGGATCCGTGTTCCGGCTTTCCGTGCAAGGCTCACAGCGCGCCCCGTCCGTTCCGCTTTCCGGGACGGACGGGGCGCGCTGGGTTGTTCGGGGGCGGGTCTCGCTCCGCGTGCTTCCGTGCGCGCGCCGGGAGGACTGAACGTCACCCGGGGACCCACCCACCGGCCGACCGACGAGAGGCGTCGCACATGCCGTACACGGACCTGCTCCCCGCGCCCCGCTCCGTCACGCCCCAACCCGACGGCAGTGGGCCGGACTTCGTCCTGGACGCGCACACCACGCTCGACGCCGGGCCCGGCACGCACGACACGGCCCGCTGGCTGCGCGCCACGCTCACCCCCGCAACGGGCGCGCCGCTGCCGCCCGGCGGGCCGGGCGGCAGCGGCGGAGCGGGCGCGGCTGGAGCCCGCGCGGGCGAGGCCGAACGCGGCGGCGAGGGCGCGGAGTTGGTGCTGCGCACGGACGAGGCGGTCGCCGCCCGGTTCGGCCCGGAGGGCTACGTGCTCCGCGCGGGCGGCGGGAGCCTTCGCATCACCGGGGGCGCACCCGCCGGTGTCTTCCGGGGTGCGCAGACGCTGCGGCAACTGCTCGGGCCCGCCGCGTTCCGGCGTGCCCGCACGGCGCGCGGCGAGGTGACCTGGCGGGTGCCGCCGTTGCTCGTCGAGGACGGTCCGCGCTTCGCGTGGCGCGGCTACATGCTCGACGTGGCACGGCACTTCACTCCCAAGGACGGAGTCCTGCGCACCCTGGACCTGCTCGCCGCGCACAAGCTCAACGTCCTGCATCTGCACCTCACCGACGACCAGGGCTGGCGCGTCGAGATCCGGAGCCGGCCGCGGCTGACCGAGGTGGGCGGCACCCGAGCCCGCAGCCGCGTCGGGCGCGGCGGGCGGCCGGGGGCACCGCAGCTGTGGGACGAGCGGGCGCACGGCGGCTGGTACAGCCAGGAGGACCTGCGGGAGATCGTCGCGTACGCCGCGGACCGCCACATCACCGTCGTGCCGGAGATCGACATCCCCGGACACTCCCAGGCCGCGATCGCCGCCTACCCGGAACTCGGCAACAGCGACGTCGTCGACACGTCGGCGCTCGGGGTGTGGACCGACTGGGGCGTGAGCCCCAACGTGCTGGCCCCCGGCGATCACGTGCTGCGCTTCTACGAGGGCGTGCTGGAGGAGGTCCTGGAGATCTTCCCCTCCCGCTTCATCCATCTCGGAGGCGACGAGTGCCCCAAGGACCAGTGGCTCGCATCGCCCGCCGCACGGGCGCGCATGCGTGAACAGGGACACGGACCGGGACTCGGTGAGGGAAGCAGCCCGGAAGCCGCCGGAGAAGCGCTTCAGGCGTGGTTCTTCAAGCACTTCGACCGCTGGCTCACCGCAAGGGGCCGCCGCCTCATCGGCTGGGACGAGATCCTTCAGGGGGGCCTCGCCGAGGGCGCAGCCGTCTCCTCCTGGCGCGGCCGCGCCGGCGGTGTCGCAGCCGCGCGTGCCGGACACGACGTCGTGATGTGCCCCGAGCAGGAGCTGTACCTGGACCACCGGCAGGATGCCGGCGCGAGCGAGCCGGTGCCGCTCGGGTACGTGCGCACGCTCCGCGACGTCTACCGGTTCGAGCCCGTACCGCCGGAGCTGGCGGGGACGCCGCACGAGCGGCACGTGCTCGGCGCCCAGGCCAACATGTGGACCGAGTGCACCGAGAACCAGCAGCGCGTCGACTACCAGACCTTCCCCCGCCTCGCCGCGTTCGCGGAGGTCGCCTGGTCGCCGCTGCCCGCCTCCGCCGGGGAGAGGGACTTCGCCGGCTTCGAACGGCGCATGACACAGGGGCACTACGCGCGCCTGGAGGCAATGGGCGTCGACTTCCGGCCGCCCGGCGGCCCGCATCCGTGGCAGCGCCGCCCGGGCATCGCGGGCCGCCCGCTCGACGGGCCGCAGGACGGGCCGGGCCGCTCCGCGTGACCGCACGGGACGGGGGTGCTCCGTAGCACGAAAGTCCGCACAGGATCGGAGATCCGCACAAGAGTCCCCGAGGGTGGCAATTCCGCGCTTGCCCGTGTGAGCTGGGGATTACGGGCCCGCGTTCCGGACAGGGACGAGAGTGATGTCAGCTGACGGAACAGCCCATACCGGGCCCCCGGTCCGACCGCCCGCCGAGATGTGCCAGAGTTGCCTCGTCCGGCCGGTGAGCACGTACCGTACGGGCACAGCAGCCGGGTCGACCGGGGAAGGGGCGGCTGGATTGAGCACGCAAGCACAGCATGAACACCATGCGCCACAGGCTGTGCCGTCGGTCATGCTGCCCACCACGCTCGACGAGGCCGTGGCCGCGCTCTCCGCGGTGCCCGCGGCGGTGCCCGTGGCGGGCGGCACGGACCTGATGACGGGCATCAACGCCGGCCATCTACGGCCCGCCGCCCTCGTCGGCCTCGGAAGGATCAGCGAGATCCGCGGCTGGCAGTACCTGGACGGAGAGGCGCTCCTCGGCGCCGGCCTCACCCACGCGCGCATGGGACGGCCCGACTTCGCAGCCCTCATTCCCGCGCTGGCGGCCAGTGCCCGCGCCGCGGGACCGCCGCAGGTCCGCAACGCGGGCACGCTCGGCGGCAACGTCGTCAGCGCCCACCCGACCGGCGACACCCTGCCGGTGCTCGCGGCGCTGGAGGCCACGCTGATTGTCGCGGGCCCGGAGGGCGCGCGGCGTGAGATCCCGGTGAGCCATCTGCTCGCCAACGTGGACATGCTGCGGCCCAGCGAGGTCGTCGGGCATGTGCGCGTGCCGCTGCTGCACGCACCGCAGACCTTTCTGAAGGCCACGGGCCGCACCGGCCCGGGCCGTGCGATGGCCTCCGTCGCCGTCGTGCTCGACCCGGTGCGGCGCGGGGTGCGCTGCGCCGTCGGCGCGGTGGCGCCCATGCCGCTGCGTCCGCTGGAGGCGGAGCGCTGGATCGCCTCGCTCATCGACTGGGACGGGCAGCGCGGACTCGCCCCCGAGGCACTCGCGGCATTCGGCGACTATGTCGCCATGGCATGCATCCCCGACCCCGCCCCGCCGGAAGAGGGCGGTGAGGCTCCCGCACTTCCGCCCGCGGCCTTCCACTTGCGGCGTACGGTGGCAACACTGGCCCGCCGAGGACTCGGGAGGGCGCTCGCATGAGCAACGGCAGCCCGCACGATCCCGACGCACAGGGCGAGGGATACGGATACGGGCAGGGGTACGGGCAGCAGTACGGAGACGGTTACGGCGCCGGCTACGGCGAGTACGGCGACGAGGGCGGCTGGGGCGAATACGGCCAACAGCCGCCGCAGGCACAGCAGTCGGGCCGGCAGCACTATCCGTCGTATCCGCAGGACGGCTCGTATCCGCAGGACGGCTGGGGCGGCGAGTCCGACCAGGACGCCACCGCCTTCGTCCAGCTGCCCGCCGGTCCGCTGCCGGGTCCCGGTGCCGGAGCGGACGCCTGGGGGCCGCTGGCCGCGCCCGGCACGGGGCAGGGGGGCTACACGCCGCCGCCCTTCGACCCCGCCGAGGTCACCGGGCCGCAGCCGGCCGAGCAGCCTGGAGCGCCGGACGACACCGCCGGCGGTCAGTGGGCGATGCCGTTCGGGCAGGGTGCAGGTGCCCCGGACGGGTACGACCCCGCTTCGTACGGTCAGCACTACGAGGGGCGGTATCCGCACTATCAGGGCCAACAGCCCGGCGGGCACGGGGCCTTCGGCGGACCGGGCACGGAGCCGGGCGGTCAGCACGAACGGCAGGACCCCGGCCCCGCCTCGGCCATGGGCCAGGGCGCGGCGGCGGCGCTCGCGGGCTCGCACGAGGCCCGCACGCAGCGACGTCCCCTCGGCACGGGCGGCGGCGTCACCGCGGACGAAGCGGAACCGATAGGAACCGGCAGGCAGTTCAGCGTCCCCGCGGCACCGCGGCAGACTCCCGGGCAGCGTCAGCAGGACACCGCCGGCGATGCCCACTACGAAGAGGCGCACGCACGGAGGCAGGTGCCCTTCGACGGTCACGAGGCCGTGCCGGACGTTTCCGCCGGGGGCGCCGCACCGGTCGAGGCGGCCGCCGCGCCGCACACGAGCGAGGCACCACCGGCCGGTGACACCGCCGACGACGTCGGCGCCGGAACCACCGAGGACGGGGCCGAGGCGGAGGAGACCGGGGCGGAGGAGACCGAGGCGCGACCCGCGATGGGGACCGTGCGTTCCGGACTGCCGTGGACGCCTTCGTCGGGCCCCGCCGTCGCGACGAGCGCCCCCGGAACCGACAGCCCCGGCACCGACAGCCCCGGCACCGGCGGCCCGGAGCCCGAGCAGCAGCCGGACGCGGACCACGGCGCGGACCACGGCGCCGCCACGGCAGGCGACAGCTGGGCCGTACCTCCGGCCCCCGGAGGCGCAACCGCCCCCACGTCCGGGGAAACAGCGGAGGAGACACCCTCGGGCAGCGGCGGACCGCGCCGCGACGACGCCACGTCCACGGACCGCGGCGACGCGGAGGCGGCCACCGACTCCGAGGTCTCCGAGGAACCGCCGTTGCAGCTCGCACCCGAGCTCGGCGGCGAACACCCCCACGTCTCCTACGTGCTGCACGTCAACGGCATCGACCGTCCCGTCACCGACGCCTGGATCGGCGAATCCCTCCTCTACGTCCTGCGCGAGCGCCTCGGCCTCGCCGGCGCCAAGGACGGCTGCTCGCAGGGCGAGTGCGGCGCCTGCTCCGTCCAGGTCGACGGCCGGCTCGTCGCCTCCTGCCTCGTCCCCGCGGCGACCGCCGCGGGCAGCGAGATCCGCACGGTCGAGGGCCTTGCCGTCGACGGCGTCCCCTCCGACGTGCAGCGTGCGCTCACCGAGTCCGGCGCGGTCCAGTGCGGATTCTGCGTGCCCGGCCTCGCAATGACGGTGCACGACCTGCTGGAGGGCAACCACGCGCCCAGCGAACTCGAGACCCGCAAGGCGATCTGCGGCAACCTGTGCCGCTGCTCCGGCTACCGCGGGGTGCTCGACGCCGTGCGTACCGTCGTCTCCGAGCGCGCCGAACAGGCCGCACGGGAGCAGGCGGAGGCGGAAGCCGAAGCGGAGGCGTACGAACAGGAGTTGGCGGGCGGGCCCGCGCGCATCCCGCACCAGGCGGGCCCGGGCGCGGGCGGCGCGTACTACCCGGGAGGTGGCGGCGCATGACGGTCGGGGAGTCCGTGGCGGCCCTCCCTGACGGGTGCAGCGTGAGCGGGCAGCGGAACGGGCACCGCCCATGGAGACGGCCCATGCAGGACCATCCGGTACGGGAGCGGCACGTAACGGGTCGAGGAGCAAAGGATCACCGCGTGCAGGGACGGCGCGGAAAGGCAGCAGCGGCATGACCAGCACGGCCGACGGCCCCGGCGCCGTCACAGCGACTCCCGCACAGGGCACACCGCTTTCGCACGAACCCGCCGACAGCGGCCCGGTCACGCACGGAATCGGCGCGTCCCTCCCCTCGGCCGAAGCCCCCGCCAAGGCCGAGGGCACCTTCCCCTACGCCGCCGACCTGTGGGCCGAGGGCCTGCTGTGGGCCGCGGTCCTGCGGTCGCCGCACCCGCACGCCCGGATCGTGTCCATCGACACCACGCAGGCCGCCGAGCTCCCCGGAGTGCACGCCGTCGTCACCCACCAGGACGTCCCCGGCGACGCGGGCCACGGACGCAAGGTCGCGGACCAGCCCGCCTTTGCCCGCGACGTCGTGCGCTACTTCGGCGAGCCCGTCGCCGCCGTCGCCGCCGACCACCCGGACACGGCACGGCTGGCGGCCGCTGCGGTCTCCGTCGAGTACGAGCCGCTGGAGGCCGTCACCGACCCGGAGAAGTCCTTCGAGGCCGAACCCCTGCACCCCGACGGCAACTTGATCCGTCACATCCCGCTGCGCTTCGGCGACCAGGACATCACCGGCGACGTCGTCGTCGACGGCCTCTACCGCATCGGCCGCCAGGACCCGGCACCCATCGGCGCCGAGGCGGGCCTCGCCGTGCCGCGTCCCGACGGCGGCGTGGAGATCTACACCGCGTCCACCGACCCGCACACCGACCGCGACCTGGCCGCTGCCTGCTTCGGACTGCCCCCCGAACAGGTCAAGGTCGTCGTGACGGGCGTCCCCGGCGCGATGGGCGACCGCGAAGACACCGGCCTTCAGGTGCCGTTGGGCCTGCTGGCGATGAAGACCGGCAGCCCCGTGAAGATCGCCGCCACCCGCGAGGAGTCCTTCCTCGGGCACGCCCACCGACACCCCACCCTGCTGCGCTACCGCCATCACGCCGACAGCGAGGGCCGGTTGGTGAAGGTCGAGGCACAGATCCTCCTCGACGCCGGCGCCTACGCGGACACCAGCGCCGACGCGCTCGCAGCCGCCGTCTCCTTCGCGGCCGGCCCGTACGTCGTGCCGCACGCCACCATCGACGGCTGGGCCGTGCGCACCAACAACCCCCCGTCCGGCCATGTGCGCGGCGAGGGCGCGATGCAGGTGTGTGCCGCGTACGAGGGCCAAATGGACAAGCTGGCCGCCCAGTTGCAGATTGACCCGGCAGACCTGCGCATGCGCAACGTACTGGCCACCGGCGACCTGCTGCCCACCGGCCAGACCGTCACCTGCCCCGCACCCGTGGCCGAACTCCTCACCGCCGTACGGGAGTCGCCGCTGCCGCCGCTGCCCAAGGACAGCCCCGAACGCGACTGGCTGCTCCCGGGCGGCCCCGAGGGAGCGGGCGAACCGGGCGCCGTGCGCCGAGGAGTCGGCTACGCGCTCGGCATGGTCCACATGCTCGGCGCGGAGGGCGCCGACGAGGTCTCGACGGCCACGGTCAAGGTCGACGGGCCCGTTGCGACGGTGATGTGCGCCGCCGTCGAGACCGGGCAGGGCTTCACGACGCTGGCCCGTCAGATCGTGCAGGAGACGCTGGGCATCGAAGAGGTGCACGTCGCGCCGGTCGACACCGACCAGCCGCCCGCGGGCGCCGGTTCGCACAGCAGGCACACCTGGGTCTCGGGCGGCGCGGTCGAACGGGCGGCGAAGATGGTGCGCACGCAGCTGCTGCAGCCCCTGGCCGCGAAGTTCGGGATGTCCACGGAGCTGCTGACGATCGCCGACGGAAAGATCACCTCCTACGACGGTGTCCTCTCCACGACGGTCGCGGAGGCCCTGGAGGACAAGGAGTTGTGGGCCACCGCCCAGTGCCGTCCGCACCCCACGGAGGCGCTCGACGACACCGGGCAGGGCGACGCCTTCGTCGGGCTCGCGTTCGCCGCCGTACGCGCGGTCGTCGACGTCGACGTCGAACTCGGCTCGATCCGCGTGGTGGAGATGGCCATCGCGCAGGACGTGGGACGCGTCCTCAACCCCCGCCAGCTCAACGCCCGCATCGAGGCCGGCGTCACCCAGGGAGTCGGTGCGGCCCTCACCGAACACCTCCGCATCAACCGCGGCGTCGTACGCCAGCCCGACTTCACGGGCTATGCCCTGCCGACGGCCCTGGACGCCCCGGACATCCGCATCGTCCAACTCATCGAGGAACAGGACGTGGTGGCACCCTTCGGAGCCAAGGCCGCCTCGGCGGTACCGGTGGTCACCTCCCCGGCGGCGGTGGCGGCGGCGGTCCGCGCGGCCACGGGCATGCCGGTCAACCGCCTTCCGATCAGGCCGCAGACGGCTGTGGGGGGATGAGGGGGCGCCTGGTCGGCGCGGACGATGGCCGATTCGGCGTACTCACGGCCTGATGTGATTCCGGCTCACACTGGTGTGGCATGGTTGCGCACGCCATGCCGTGGGATGAGGACGTCCGAACCAGCGGTATCACGGGGGAGATGAGAAGACGGTGGCAACCGATCTCGAGAAGAACGCGGCCGTGCCCGGCAGTTCCGGGATGCAGTCGGACCATGGCCGTGGTGCACGCGCCTTCGGGGTCCGGCTCGTAGGGGTGCTGTTGCTGGCCCTCGGCCTCGGATTGGGATACGCGGGCGTGGTCTCCGGGCTCTACGAGCCCTTCGCAGAAGCGACTCCCGGGACGGTTACGGTCGAGCACTGCTCGCACAACGACGGCAAGAGGTCACCGGAGGAGTGTGAAGGGGTTTTCACCTCGACAGACGGCAAGATCAAAGATCCGTACGCAGACATCCCGACCGACGACCCGTATCCGGAGGGGCATCACATTGACGCCCTGCAGATCGGTGGCGACTCCTACGGGACTTCTGTCGTCAGCGCCGTCGCCTCGGGACTCCGCTACCTCTTCGGTGGGTTCTGCGCTCTGGGCCCGGCCTTCTTCTGCCTCTTTGTCGGCCGATGGCCGGGGCCGCGCGCTGCCGGCACATTGCGCTCCATGCACCCCGCCTTCTCCTGGATCACCTTCCCCATGGTGGGTATCGGCCTGGTTGGGCTGCTCGTCGCGGGCATCGTGAGGTGAGGAGCCTGAGGGGTGCTGCCGATGACGGCTGTCGTGGAAGGCGTCAGTTCACATCACGATCGGGTATCGCTGAGCGGTCAACCGGGCTGCGGAGCATCGCTGTTGCACCCCTTGCCACAGTGAGGCGGTAGTCCGCTTCCGCTACGACATGCTGGTTTGCGCACTGTGAGGCCGGAACCGTCCCGACGGCCGGATTCCGAGGGTGCGAGCGGCATCAGGCCGGGGGCGATGACGTGTTGTCAGCGGCAGTTACTAGGGTGTACCTGGTACGCAAGTGAGGCACGATGGTGGACGACTGTTCGCTTCGCGGCGACAGGGGCGGCCTTACAGATGCTGGCGGTGTGCAGGGTGAAGCGGCGGCGGCCGCATGACGGAGAAGGAACGGGGAGGCGCAACCGTGGGTGAGATGCGAGTCGACCTCAGTGAACTTGAGGAGACGGTACGAAAGCTCGGTCGCGTGACGACCGCCATGGGCGAGTCGGTGACCAAGAGCAAGTACAACACCTACCTGCCCGACGGAGCGCTCGGCAGCCACCGGTTCATCGAGGGGACGGAACTCAACTCCGCGCACAAGGACATGAAGGCTCACATCGAAGAGATCATCCGCGTCATCAACGATGTGATTGACGACTTCGGCACGAAGACGAAGCAGGCGCACGGCAAGTACCAGAATGCGGAGCACGACGCGAAGCACGGTATGGACGCCGGCCGTTCAGGATCCGGGAACTAACGGTCAGGGGGCGAGGACGACATGGGCGACGGAACTGGGCTGGACAAGTACACCGACACCGGCAACATGTGCTACGCGGGCGAGGTGAAGACGCCGTTCGCGACGGGGGAGAGCATCGACTCGATGAAGGAGATGCTCGCGAATGCCAAGCCGGAGCAGGTCCTCGACGTAGCCGACGCGTGGAAGAACATCCACGATCACCTGGTGAGCGGCGGCGACAGCGTGAAGAGCGACTTCGACAGGGCTGTCGAGCACGTGCTGCAGCACTGGGAGGGCGAGTCCGCTGACGAGTTCGCCAAGAAGGCGAAGAGGATCAGCAAGCAGATCTCTGACTGCGCCACGTATGCGAACTACACATCGATCGCCATGCGCAACGCCGGCCAGAAGCTGAGCGAGATCAAGCCGAAGGTCGACGCGATCGAGAAGCCCGGCAAACTTTCAAGTGCGATGAACGCTCTTGGAGATGGCTTCTCTCGCGACGACAGTAAGTGGAAGGGCGACATCCAGGGTAATCAGGGCGCGCAAAAGGCCCTGGACAACCACGACGACGACCTCTCGGCTGGCAAGGAAGAGCAGCTCAAGGCCGCTGCCCACATGGAGACTCTGGCCATTGCGTATTCGTCGCAGACGAAGACGATGGGGTCGTGGAGCAGGCGGGAGCCGCCGCGAAGGGGGGAGCCACGTGAGGACTACCCGGGTGAGCCAGGCGGCGTGGCTCCCGTCCCTGTTGCAGTAACCCCTGACGGCGGAGGGCCTGGGGGAGCAGTAGCGGGCGCGTCGCGAGCTGGCAGCGCAGTCGGGAAGAGCGCACCAAGGTCGACGTCACCCAGTACCGGCACGTCGGCAGCAGCCACGAAGGTGGACGGTGTTTCGGGTGGAACTGCGACCACCCCGCGCCCCGGGGGCACGAACACAGGCACACCTTCCGGTGGTCCTGTTCCGGGCGGCGGTGCTGCCGGAGCAGCCGGCGGTACTGGTGGCGTTCCCGGTGGCCCGGGTTATGTCGGTCAGGCGTCTGGCAACAGAGGTGGTGTCGCCGGTAAGGGTGTTGGTGCGGGCAGGGGTGCCGGCGGGCGTGTGCCCGGGGGTCTCGGAGCAGGTGGCGCCGGAGGAAAGGGCGCAGCCGCCGCCGTTGGTCGCGGACCGCTGGCCCGTCAGAGGGGCGGCACTCTCGACACCCCACAGCAGGGCAAGGGTGCTGCACGGCAGGGTGGCCAAGGGCTGCACTCCAGCCGCGGCGGCCACATGGCCGGAGAGCGCGGTCGTGGCACCAGCCTTATGGGCGGCGGCGTCTCAGGCAACAACGCCCGGCGCAATGAGGAGGAGAAGAGCCACGGAGAGCGTCCGGACTACCTCGTCGAGGACGAGGAGACCTGGATGCCTAAGCGGCGGGACGTAGCCCCGCCCACGATCGGCTGACGAAGTACCGGCACCCTACGAGGTGCCACACGCTCAGGGGTGCGGCCGCACGGCCGCACCCCTACGCCGGAAAAGAGACTCGACAGATGGGCATCATGCGGATCGTGCGCGTATTCAGCGGCGCAGTGCTGGCTGGGGCGATGGTCATCACCTCAGCACCGAACGCCGCAGCCGATCAGGTCAGAGACGACCAGTGGGCTCTGAAATCCTTGGATGCCGAGTCCGTCTGGCAGACCACGAAGGGCAAAGGCCAAACGGTCGCTGTCATCGATGACGGTGTCAACGTCAACCATCCCGACCTCAAGGGCAATGTCCTGGAGGGCAAAGACTTCATCGATGGTGGTTCCACTGCCCCGAAAAAGGGCGACGACCATGGCACGGGCATGGCAGGGATCATCGCAGGCCATGGTCACGGGGCGGGAAACCAAGACGGCGTTATGGGCTTGGCCCCAGAAGCCAAAATCTTGTCGATCCGTGCTAATGCCTCTGCTCGGGAACAACTGATCCCAGCAATCAAGTACGCAGTTGATCAGGGAGCTTCCGTGGTCAACATTTCGCAAGGTGGCTCAGATTATTCCACTGATGTGGAAGAGGCTGTTGCCTATGCTCTGAAGAGGAACGTGCCCATTTTTGCCGCAACAGGCAATTCAGGCAAGGCAGTTGAATATCCGGCTGCATACCCCGGAATTGTGCCGGTCGGCGGTCTCCAGAAGGACGGAACGATCTGGAGGAAATCCAACAGGGGCAAGCAAACCCTGCTGAGCGCCCCAGCATCGGATGTGGTCACTGCAGGCGGGCCGAGCAACCTGAACGGCTATGGGATCGGTGACGGAACTTCTGATGCCACAGCCTACGCATCTGCTGCGGCTGCTCTCGTGAAGGCTAAATACCCTGACTTGACGGCTGGCCAGGTTGTCAACCGTCTGACCAGGACTGCCGAGATGCCCGCAGTCGACAAGGGGGCGAAGCTCCCGGACGAGCGGTATGGCTACGGCGCTATTCGTCCCCTCGCTGCGCTGCAGGAAGACGTTCCCAAGGGTTCCAAGTACGGCCCGCTTTCCCTTCCTCGGCAGATCCAGAACGAACAGAAGGAAGCGGAGAAGGAGAAGGAGTCGCAGGCGCTCCAGGAGCAGGCCGACCAGAAGTTCGTCATCATCTGGTCCGTCATCGGCGTCGTGGCCCTACTTCTGGTCGCACTCGTCGCGCTACTCATCGTGAGGTCTCGCCGGAAGAAGAGCCGGAGCAACAGCCCTGGTGGCCCCGGTAGTCCGGGTGGTGGCTACCCGTCTCCGCCGGGACAGGCCCCCGGCTTCGGGCAGCCTCCGCACCAACAGCAGCCGTACGCCCCGCAGCCGACGGCTCCGCCGCAGCAGCCGCCGCGCCACTGAGGGACTGATAGCGACCTTCTCGGGTAATGCCTGCTCGGGCTGCTCACGCCGCAATGAGGGTGCGAGCAGCCCGGACAACGGTCCGAAACCGTGGAGCCCTTGGGGCCGTCGTCGTCGGCCCGGCGAAGTATGGTCGGGGGTTTCCGGTGCAAGCAGTGCGACAGCAGCCAGGGCGAGCGTTTGGATTACCACGTCGAGGATGAGGAGACGTGGATGTCCGAGCGGCTGGACGTACCCACCCGAGTTCGCAGTAGCGTGCTGTGCTGCTTTTCAGGGAGGTGCCCAGCGCCTTGGCCGCCGCACCACTGATCCGCCACGCGCATCGGCCCAGGCAGGCAGAGCGGAGTCCCTGGCCCACCAGTCCGAAGGTCAGACTGTCGCCGTGCTCGCCCAATTCAGCCTCGCGAGGCCCGGCGCCTCTACGTGATCAAGGAATCGCCGCGGTCTGGGGAAGCATGTCGGGGAAGTACTGCTTGAGGTCATCGTTGGTGTGCACGACGACAGTCGCCCAGGAGCCGTCAGGAAAGCCGAACTGAACGTTTTTACCGGCGCGTTGACGTACCCACGAAAGCCCCTCGAAGGGCAGCTGCCACCCCAGCTGCGTGCCTCTCCGAAGCCGGTACGTGCTTCCCCTGCGACGCTGAATGTAGACGATTCGGAGTCCGCTGCTCGTCAGGGCGAGAAGACTGATGACCCCCGTCTTGGAACGGGGCTGAAGCGCGGCCAGGAACTGGCCCGCCTGGCTTGTCCAACCTCCGTAGAACGACCGGCCCTTTTGTTTGCACTCCTCGCGTTGGGCTGGATCACTGAACACTGGGGCCGCACTGGGGGAGATCTCGGCGGTGATGATTTTGGCGAGTACGGACAGGAAGACACCCCACGTGTCGCTGGGCTGTGTCATGCCATCAAACACATGAGGCCGGTGCTCATTGGGGGCGATGGGCTTCTTCTTGCTGGGAGAGTCGTACGACGGCTCCGACTCGAAGGCTGCCCAAAAGCCGTCGGCCTGCGGTACGGCTTCGTGGGCGCGTTGCAAGAGCTTCTTCGGGGCCATGATCTGTCCTTTCCTGCCGGTCGCGTGACCGTCTGACTCTCGGTCGTTGGCGCAGCTTGAGACGATCAGCCGAAGTCGTCTGCCACGGTGTCGTTGGACGTTCGAGTACACACCGACGAGACCTCAACAAGCAGTCCTGCGTCCTCAGGTACGACGGAGGCGATGATCCTATGTCCGTCCTTCTGTGCCTGAAAGCCCTCTTGGGCGTGCTGGTCTTCTATCTGCCAACCGAGCTGGGAGAAGTGTGCACCGATGCGTGGCAGAGCAGAGGTCAGTTCCTCGTCGGGAAGATCGTTGAGCCGCCATATGTGCTGTGGTAGGCAAGGTGACCTCAGCCCCTTGTGCCAGCAGTCGGGACAGACCGTCGAGGAAAACCGCTCCTGTTCCGGCACGGAGTGTGCCCGTCCTGTGCTTGCGCTCAGCAATTCGGAGGAAATGCGGCGGAGTTCGACCTTCACCGCTTGATCCAGCACGACCTCTGCTCTGGGCTGCCGGCTGTGCTGGGCGAGCATCGCAGCCTCCTCGACTTCCTGGTCGGTAGCCCAATCGATCGTCTTGAGGATCTCCGCGAACACCTCGGAATGCAGTCCCCAGCCTTCTGCCGAGAACACACTGAGTTCGAACACAAGCATCTCGGCGGTTCCGGGCAGCGGTACGTAAGTTTGGATGAGGTGCCGCTGCACCGGGTCGAGTTCGCCGGTCGATGTGTTCTCGACGGCGATTGGGGAAGGCCCGATTCTGGAGACTGCCGGGCCACAGTGCAAGTCCGTTCGCTCGACCTCGTCGCGCGGGTACGCGCCACGCAGTGTGTCCAACAGGGTTTGAACAATACTCTCGTCGCTGCCGTCGTGCAGAAGTCGCGTGACAATCATGGTAGAAGCGGTCGGTTGACCCTCTACCTCCAAGAAACACAAGCCTGCGTAGACCACGTTCGCATCTATCATCGGCTCCAGTTGAGCGCCGAGAGTCAGTGCAAAGGCGAACTGGTCCTCGGTGGTGTGATCAGCCAGTACCGACGTGGCGATGGCGTGGAGGCGTTCTGCAGCGGCGTCTGCATCCTGGGCGTCTACAGGCAGTTCGTGGAAAAACGGAGGCGTGATCCACCCTGCGCGGAGTCGGCCGGGACGCGCTGCATTGACAGTGGGCGGCGACTGAGCTGCGGCCGACTGTGTCTGTGAAGTCTCCATGAACTCCATTCCGCTGCCTCTCTGCTGGCCCAGTTGAAGACTCAAGCCGCGAGGGCTTGATGGAACCGACTGCTGGACGGGGCGACAACGGACGTTGCATCTTCCTTGGAAGATTGAAACTGGTCCCATGTACCTTTCACGGCCGTAGCGCCCTTCATGACCATCGTGGTCGGCCCGGCCGGCAGCACGTCTTCGGTCTTGCCGAACATCTTCTTGAGGCCCCCGTTGATGGCCTGAGTGGTAAGCGGGTTCTCCACCTTTTGATAGATGTGGTTGATCTTCTGCCCGCTCTCCAGTACCTCACGGCCGGTCAGGCCTCGTGCTCCTCCGGCGACTTTGCCTGCTACGCCGGAGGCTCCCTTGACTCCTGCGGTGACTCCTTTGACCGCCCCGCCCACGACGGGGATGACCCCCGCTGCGTCGAGGGCAATCTTCCATCCGGAGCTTTTCCCGCCACGTGCGTTGTCCATCCAGTGACCAGCCATGGCGCCGGCAGCACAGACTGAAGACGCAGCCGCCAGGACGACGGAGGCGGCCTGCCCGACGACCGGAATGGCGTTCACCGCAATTGCCGCCGCTGCGAGTCCTGCCGACCAGTTCGACAAGGCGTCTGCGTTGTCGATCAGCCATTCCTTGAAGTCCCGCCAGCCCTCCGAGAGTGCGTCCGTGATGCGGTCCCACAGGCCGAGGTCCGGCGGGTGGTTCTCGGACGCCTTGAGGATGGCGCGCTCGGCTTCCCCTGCACGGTCCTTCCAGCTCGCGAGGATCTTCTCGCCCTCACGGATGAGTTCTTCAACGCGGTCATTGGCGCGGTCGGTCTCTGTCTTGGCGTCCTCCAGCATGGCGTTGACGCGCTTGACCTGGTCGGCTTCCATCATCACGCCCGCGTACCGGCGATTCAGCGCGTTGTACTGCTCCGCCTCGCGGTCGGCCTGCTTGCGCGCTTCGACCGCGTCAGCCTCTGTGCGTTCCGCCCGCCGCTGGAAGTCCTGAAGCCGCCCGTGCCAGGTACGCAGCGCCTTCGCGCAGTCGTGCATGGAATCGGTGCCCTGCTTGAGGTATTTGGGGAGTTCTCCCAGCTTCTGGGTGAACTTCTCGGCGGCTTCGCCTTCCCAGGCGCCGCCGCGCTCGCCCACCGACTTGATCAGGTTGTTGAGCTCTTCGAGTTCGTCGCCGACGGCTTTCACGTCAGAGGCGAGAAGGTCGATCGCTTCGGCATCTCCTTTGGCCGGGTTGAACCCGAGGCCCGGCCAACTACCGTCGTCCTCGATGAACATGCTGCGCCAGGACATGTCTTCCCCCGTTTCTAGCCTTGCCCGTAGCTCTTGGTTTCTTTGTCTTCGCCGGCCTTGTAGGCGTCGACTGTCGTCTGCAGGCGGTCCTTGATGTCCTTGGCGCTGTCCTCGATGCGCTTGATGCCGTCCTCCCATTCCGATTGGAAGGTGTCGCACGCCTCGTCCAGGCCGTCCGTGCCAAGGGTCTTGGGGCCGACCTTCTTCAGCCGAGTCCTCGCCTGCTGCATCCGCTCGGTGGATTCACCCAGTTTGTCGACCATCTTCTGGACGCGCGGGATGTCGATCCGGAACTCTGCGCTCACCGCTGCTCTCCCCGTTAGTTGCCGTCGGTGTGTCGAGGCCTCTGCGGGCCAGACGCTACATGAGGGGGGAGCTGTACTCTCAAGGCCCCTTCATGCGCCAGTAGTTGGCCCGAAGGGTGCGGTGCGCCGCGGGCCTTGACCGGTGATCCGGACCCGAAGGAGCCAGAAGATGAACCGCGACGAGGACCCCTATCGGTACCTCTTTCTGACCGGGTTCGCCGCCGGGGCGCTGTTCGCCATGGGGTACTGGGCGGCTCTGGTCGCCGCTTTGCTCACCGGCGGCTTCACGTTCGGCGGTCTGCTCGTGACCCTGCTGGTGTCCGGCGCTGCCGTGCTCGGGTTCCTTGGATGGCGGCGTCGGAAGGTGGTCTTCTCGGGCGCCGCACTTGGTTTGCTGCTGGCTGCGCTGGCGCTGAGCCGGTACGTGAGTGGTTGATGCGGCTGAACTGCGCCCAGTGCCTTACCAGTTGAGGCTGGGCGAGCCGCCCGGCACCCACCCACGGCCGCCGGACTGTCAGCCCGTCGAGCCTTCCAGCGGGGCGGCCGCCCGGTGCTTGCGCCACTCGGGGGCCAGCACCGACCAGACCTCAATGTCGTGGCGCTTGCCCCGGTACGCGTAGAGCTCGCGGAGGACGCCTTCCTTCGTCATACCGAGGCGGCGGGCCACGGCGATGCTCGGTTCGTTTCCGACCGATACGAGCCACTCGATCCGGTGGATGCCGCGTTCCTCGACCGCCCAGTCGATGATCACGCGCGATGCCCTGGTCACCAGGCCTTTGCCCGCCGCCGACGGTTCCAGCCAGCAGCCCGCCTCCGCGGTGCCCTGGGCGACGTCCATGACCCGGAAGAGGACTCCGCCGACGAGTGTCCCGTGCAGCCAGATGCCGTGGATGCGGCCCGTGTCGGTGGCGGCCTTCTCGGCGTAGCGCTGGAGGTGCGCGCGGCTGGATTCCAGGTCCGTGACGACGTCGGGCAGTCCGATGTACTGCCCGATGAACTCCCGCCCCCGGTCCATGTGTTGCAGGAACTCCTCGGCGTGCCACGGTTCGAGCAGCCGCAGTTCGGCGCCGTCGATGCCAAGCGGTACCGCGTACATGGTTCCTCCACGATCGATGACGGCGGTGGGCGGCGCGAAGTCATGTCCCGCCGCCCATAGTTCGAGTCCTGCCAGTAGTTCTTGTCCCCGTGCTCGGCCCTGCTTCAGGTCCTGTACGTACGGAAAAGGGCGAGGGTTTCCAGAAGCTGGGAGTGGTGTGGCCGGGGCGGGTCGCGCGGGGTGAACCAGCCCAGGGAGTCGAACTTGTGGGGTTCGCCGATGGCCACGTGTCCGGGGTCGACGTGCACGGCGAAGATCACGGCCACCCAGTGCGAGACGGGGTTGCCGCGGAGGATGTTGCGGACGCCGACGGTCTCGATCGCGAGGGGAGTCGCCGTGTACTCCTCGCGGACCTCGCGGGTCACGGCCTCCTCGAACGTCTCGCCGTGTTCGAGGGCGCCGGCACCGGTGTCCCAGGTGCCCGGCTCGTCCCGCGCGCCCGCGCTGCGACGGGCCAGCAGCACCCGGCCCGCCGCGTCGTGGCAGACGAAGACACAGGAGACGGTGGGTGCCGTCAGTGCCCTGTCACGGGGAAGTGCCGGTGGTGTCGCGCTCATGGCTCCTGCTCGTCGGGCGGCTGCTTCGGAAGTGCCTCGTTCTGCCGGCGCGGCAGTTGGTTCGTCGGAGGCCGTCGGTGCCTGCTGAGCCGGCGCTTCTCCGGCGGCGGTTCGTGTGTCAGAAGTAACGGGTCAGCTCGTGGAACGTCTCCAGGTGCAGGACCTGTTCGTCGGCGTGGTCGAGTTCGTCGTGCTCCAGGACCCAGGTGTGCTGGTTGGGGATGAAGACGGCGTTCATGCCGGCCCGGCGTGCCGGCAGGATGTCTGACCTGGGGGAGTTGCCGATCATCCAGCTCGTGGCGGGTGTGAGTCCGTGGGAGCGGATCAGCCGGCGGTAGGTCGCGTCGTTCTTCTCCGGGACGATGCCGATCTCCCGGAAGTGGTGGGCCAGTTCGGACATGTCGATCTTGCGTTGCTGCTCCTCGGGGTCGCCCTTGGTGAGCAGGAGCAGGTCGTGGCGTTCGCCGAGCGCGGTGAGGGTTTCGGCGACTCCCGGTATCAGCTCGACCTGGTGGTCGACGAGCGCCGCGGCCAGCTCTTTTATCTCCTCGTGCTCCCGGTCCGTCGCCGGCCTGCTGCGCAGCCGCTCCACGCAGTCGGTGAGGCTCCGCAGCAGCGACTGGGTGCCGTATCCGTGCGTGACGGTGTTGGCCGCCTCGATGTCGTCCAGTACGGTCCGCAGTTCGCGCCTGTCCAGCGTGGGATGGGCCAGCCAGTCCAGGAAGTCCTCGATGACGCGCTCGAAGAGGACATTGTTCTCCCAGAGGGTGTCGTCCGCGTCGAAGACGAGTACTTGGCGGCTGTGTCCCACCCCGACCTCCCCGAGTCGCCCCACTGTCCCTGCCGGACGGTAATCGCGGTGCGGCCTGCCTGCCAGTGGTTTTCAGGCGGGGTGGGTGGCAGTGGCGTATCCGACGAAGTCCGCCCAGCGGGCCGGGGCGACGCTGAGTACGGGCCCGTCCGCGTGCTTGGAGTCGCGGATGTGGACCGTGGAGGGGCACTGCGCGATCTCGACGCAGTTCCCGCCCTCGGTGCCGCTGTAGCTCGACTTCCGCCAGGTGACGGCGACTTCGAGGCAGTCCCCGCCTTCCGTACCGCTGTAGCTCGACTTGAACCAGGTCGGTTCGCTGCTCATAGCTCGGCTGTCACCCTTCTGAGAAACCGTGCCGACTGCTCTGCGTTCAGAGCCTGCATGCGGATCATTCCATGCCGCTCCCTGAGCACCCGGACCTTTTCCGGGTCACCGTAGAGGAACCGCATCTCGTGACTCTCCTCATACGCATAGTGCTCGCGCTCCTCGGTCTCCAGGAGCACGAAAGCCCCGTTGAGACCCGCATGTGCACCGGTGTCGGCCGGAAGCACCTGGACGGAGACATTGCGCAACTGACCCATGTCCGCCACGTGTTCAAGCTGGCGGCGCATCGTCTCCCGCCCGCCCACCGAGGTGCGCAGCGCTGCCTCGTAGATGACGAACGTGAAGAGCGACGTGGGCTTGCTCTCCAGCTTCTCCCGGCGCTGCATTCTCGCCGTAAGTCGCTGCTCGATCGTCTCGTCGTCGAGTGGTGGGCAGTGCCCGTCGAGCAGAGCCCGTGCGTACTCCTCGGTCTGGAGCAGCCCGGGCACGAGCAACGGCTGGTACGAGTGCAGCGCGATCGCCGACGCTTCCGCCTGCATGAACTCGTGGGTACGTGCCGGGTACTTCTCCGGCTCCAAGTAGTCCGTCGCAGCCCGGAGTTTGCCTCTCGCGTCGCACATGTCGTCCGCGATGTCGAGAACGTGCCGCGTGGGTTTGCGGCGGCCCTGCTCCATGGACTTGATGGCCTCGTAGCTGTAGCCCGCCTCGCGGGCGAGGTCTTCGCGGCTGACGTCGGTCTCGCTGCGCCAGCGCTTGAGCTGGTTGCCGCAGTAGCGCCAGGCGATGGGTGGCTGGGTCATGGTCGTGCCGTCGATGGTCATGGTGCTCACCGTTCCCCTGCGATGCGTCACACTGTGCAACGCTGCCGTTACTGGTTGAGCTTATGTGCAGGTCAGCACCTTTGAGGCATGGATGGTGAAACTCGGCGGCGACGGACTGATCGATGCGATGGCGGACGCGGCGGAGGAGATGCAGCTGCGGCTCGGTTCCGAGCTGCTCGGTCACGCTGATGTAGTGATCGACGTCGGCTAACGTGCCGGGCCGGCACGCCACTGAGCGAGGGAGAAACGTCCATGACCACCGACGCCGCAGGTCTCGAAGTGATGTACCGCGGGACGGTCTATCCCTGGCACTGCGACCAGATGGGCCACATGAACGTCATGTGGTACGTCGGGAAGTTCGACGAGGCCACCTGGCAGCTCTTCGCGAGTTTCGGCATCACGCCCGAGTATCTGCGGGCCGGTGGCCGGGGCATGGTCGCCGTCGATCAACGCATCTCGTACCGGCGGGAGTTGCTGGCCCGGGACATCGTCGTGGTGCGTTCGGCGGTGCTGGAGGTGCGGGAGAAGGTGATCCGCTTCTGTCACCGGATGGAGAACGCCGCCACGGGGGAACTGGCTGCCGTCACGGTGCTGACAGGCGTCCACTTCGACACGGAGCGGCGGCGCTCCTGCCCGTTCCCTGACGAGCAACTGACAAGGGCGAGGGCGCTCGTGACCGACTTCGACCCCGGCATCTGACCTCGGGGCGGACGGGCCCGGCGGCAGGCTGACGCCGAGTCCGCCACCGGCCGCACGGTTATCGCTTGCCGATAACATCGACAAACGATAAGTTGGGTTGCCCGGCGTCGTCCCCGACCGCCGTCCGACACCGTTCGCGGACCTCCACAGCCGCGGCCCGAGCCCAGGATTCCTCATGGATACAGCCGAACGAACAGGCAGGAGCGAGCCCCGTCGCTTCGCGAGTACCCGGCTGATCCGCTTCCTGGCCGGGCTGATGCTGCTCCTGGGGCTGTTCGCGGCCGGCGGCGGTGTCGCCTATGCCGTCAACGGAGCAACCCAGGCCGACGCCCACGTGACTGTGGACGTCAAGGCCCGCACCACGGAGGGACTGAGGGTGCCGGCCTCGGTGCAGGGCGATTCCGCGACGCAGGTCCCGCTCGCCGAACCCAGCGGTGCGGACGACAAGATCAGGCTCTACATCCCGGGCCTCGACGAGGGCAACCGGCTGGAGGCGGAGACCGGTTCGCTGAAGCTGCGCTCCTGGGGGTCCACCGTCACCGAGCAACTGCTGAGCCGGGCGGACTCCGCTTTGCTCGGTCTCGGCTTCGGTGGGAGTGCCCTGCTGCTGCGGCGTCTGCTGCTCTCCATCGCCGAGGGCGAGGCGTTCCGCAAGGGGAATGCCGCCCGGATCGCGGGTATCGCCGCCCTGACCGCTGTCGGGTCCTGTGGTGCGGCTCTGGCCCCGGGCTTCGCTGCCGGCCTGGTTCTGGAGCGGGTCGGGCTGGACGGCGCCGACAGCCCCGTCACCGCCGCGGCCTTCTCGGCTCCCCTCCCCGCGCTGCTCGCCGCGCTGCTGCTCCTCGCACTGGCCGAGGCGTTTCGCAGGGGAACCGAACTGGCCCAGGACGTCGACGGGTTGGTCTGAACGTGGCGGTTCCCGCAGATCAGCACCGCGTCGCCTGCAACCTCGACCGGTTGCTCGCCGAACGGGGAATGACGCTCACCGAACTGGCCGACCGGGTAGGGGTGACCCTGGTCAATCTGTCGGTGCTGAAGAACGGCCGCGCCAAGGCCGTCCGGTTCTCCACGCTGACGGCGATCTGCGACGTTCTGGACTGCACTCCGGGCGACGTCCTCATCGTCCGCCCGCCGGACGCTGCGTCCGGCTGAGACCGGTCAGGGCCCGAACGGACCTGCGTCCACGGACAGTTGAGACGGTCCCGTTCACGACCCTTCCGAGAGGAAGTCCCTCAGCAGGCGCGTGAGGGAGCCCGGGGCGTCGATCCAGGGGAAGTGCCCCACGCCCTTGAGGGTGTGCAGTCGCGCGTTCGGAAGGGACTCGGCCACCGCTTCCCCCGCGCGCATGCCCGTCACCGCGTCGAGATCGCCGGTGACGACGAGGACGGGGACGTCGACGTCGGCCAGCGCCTCCAGGACCGTCAGCCGCGATGCTTCGTCGATGCCCTGCCAGAAGCCCGCCCGCGGCACGGGGTTGAGCTGGTCGCTCTCGGTGGCGGCGTGCGCGCGTTGCGGTGCGTCCCAGCGTCCGTAGCCCATCGGCGCGGCACGCAGCAGCAGTTCGCGGATCTGCGTGAGATCCGTGGCGTTCTCCAGCAGCCGTACGGCCTCTCGCGCCTCCTCCCACCAAGGCCCTTCCCCCGCCCGCGACTCGAAGATCTCCCGTGCGTCGTCGGGGAGTTCGCCCTGCAGCCGCGAGCCGGGGTTGAGCAGTACGAGATGGCTGAGACGGGCAGGGTGCGCCGCCGCGTACGTCTGGGCGGTGGCCGCCGCCGCGTCGTGCGCGAGCAGGGCGAAGCGGTCGAACCCCAGCTTCCGGCGCAGGGCTTCGACGTCCTCGGCGAGGCGTGGGAAGGCGTACTCCTCGGGGTCCAAGGCGGCCGGAGAACCGCCGGTGCCGCGCGAGTCGGGAACGATCAGGCGCCGGTACGCGCTCAGCCCGCCGAGGTCGCCGAGATAGGCGGCGTCGCGAGCCGGACCGCCCGCAAGACAGACCAGGGGCGGACGGTCCCAGCTCGTGGGAGCGTCGCCGAGGACGCGGTAGCTGAGTTCGGTCCCGTCGTACGAGGTGAAGTACGGCATACCCCTCAGCGTGCCCCAAGGAGGGGTGAACAGCCGTGACCGTCCGCCCCGGTCCGGGTCGTGACCGTCCGCCCCGGTCCGGGGCGTGGCAGATCCGGCCTAGGTCGAACGGACGACGGCACCGGGACCACTGACAGGTGCCAATGTCAGTCGTGGCCCTTACCGTTCCCGTATGACTGCATCTGGGGATGGCGCCCGGGAGCCCGGAGGTGTGAAGGACCCGGCACCCGTGAGGACCACCGCTCCGTCGTCGGACCTCCCCGTTCCCGTGCCCGTTCCGGCCGACGCAGCCGAGGCAGCCGACGCAGCTGCCGGACTGCCACGGCCGCCGAGCGGCGCCGGTCTTCCTCGGACGCAGAGCGGCGCCGGTCTTCCTCGGACGCAGAGCGGCGCCGGTCTTCCTCGGACGCAGAGCGTCCTCGGACGCGGCTATCTGGCACTGACGCTCGGCATCGTGTCGGTCGTCTTCCTCATCGCCTTCGAAGCGACCGCCGTCGGCACGGCGATGCCCGTGGCGGCCGACGAACTCGACGGTGTCTCCGTCTACGCCTTCGCCTTCTCCGCGCTCTTCACCACCTCCCTGCTCGGCATGGTCGTCTCCGGACAGTGGAGCGACCGGAGCGGGCCGCTGCCGCCGCTGGCGTGGGGGATCGGGTCGTTCGCCGCGGGGCTGCTGCTGTCGGGCACGGCCGCCACCATGGGGATCTTCGTCGCGGGCCGCGCCGTGCAGGGCATCGGCGGGGGGCTGGTCATCGTGGCGCTGTACGTCACCGTCAGCCGCGCCTACCCGGAGCAGCTGCGGCCCACGGTGCTGGCGTGCTTCGCCGCGGCGTGGGTGGTGCCCGCCGTCGTCGGGCCGTTGATCGCCGGTTCGGTGACGCAGCATCTCGGCTGGCGCTGGGTGTTCCTCGGCGTTCCGCTCCTGGTGGCGGTGCCGCTCGCCGTGATGCTGCCGGCAGTGCGGCGCGCCGCGTCGGGGCCGCCGCCCGGTGATCCCGCCCCCGACTCCACAAACTCCGCGGCCTCCGCCGACCGCCGAGGCAAGAGACCGGCCGACCGCCGGCGCCTGAGGCTTGCCGTGGTGCTGGCCGCCGGTGCGGGCCTGCTGCAGTACGCGGGACAGGAGCTGACCCTCTTCGCGGTGCTCCCTGCCGTCGCGGGGGCCGCGCTGCTCGTGCCGGCGGCGCTGCGGCTGCTTCCGCGCGGCACGTACCGGGCGGCGCGCGGGCTGCCCGCGGTGGTGCTGCTGCGCGGTATCGCGGCGGGCGGATTCGTGGTGGCGGAGAGCTTCGTGCCGCTGATGCTGGTCAGCCAGCGCGGACTGTCCGTCACGATGGCGGGGCTGACGCTGGCGGCGGGCGGTGCGACCTGGGCGCTGGGTTCGTTCACGCAGTCGCGGCAGCGTCTGGCGCCGTACCGGGAACGGCTGGCCCGGATCGGGATGGTGCTGGTGACGGCGGGCGTGGCTTACTCGCCGGCGGCGCTGGCGCAGAGCGTGCCCGTGTGGACGCTGGCCGTCGCGATGGCAGTGGGCTGCTACGGCATGGGCCTGGTCATCTCCTCGACGAGCGTGCTGCTGCTGCAGCTGTCCGCCCCGGAGGAGGCGGGGAAGAACTCGGCCGCGTTGCAGATGTCCGACAGCCTCTCCAACGTGGTGCTGCTCGCGGCGACGGGTGCGGCGTTCGCGCTGTGCGGAGGCGGTTCGGTCAGCGTGGGCGTCGCGGGGAGCGGTGCTGCGGGGGCCGCGGCGGCCGAGGGCCGCCCGCTGGCGTTCGTCGCGGTCTACGCGATCGCGGCAGCGGTCTGCGCGCTGGGCGTGGCCGTCGCGGGGCGGCTGCGGGAGCGGGCATGAGCTCGGTATCGCCTTGACCCCAGGTCGTACGCACCGTTTTGGTATGGCTATGAACCTTCGTCTCGACGACGAGCTCACCGAAGCACTCAAGAAGCAGGCGGAGCTCGAAGGGCGCAGTATGCACGCAGTAGTGCTCAGGGCTGTGGAGCGCTATCTGGCGCGGAACGCGCGCGAAGCCATGGTGCGGGAGACCGCGACCAAGGAAGCCGCCAAGTGGCACGAGCTGATGGAGCGGCTCAAGTGACCTCCTCTGACTGGCCGCCGAGGAGGTCTCGACCGTCGCTCGTGCCGCATGCGGTGGTGTGGAAGTCGAGGTGCGGGACGCCGGTCTCCTGGAGTCGGCAGTGCATCGCCCCTCCGCGTCGATGTTCGGCGAAGAGGCCTACACGGACCTCCTGGACAACGCGGCTTCGCTTCTCCAGTCGCTGCCCTCAACCATCCGCTCGTGGACGGGAACAAGCGCACGGCATGGCTGTCCTGCGTCACCTTCCTGACGCTCAACGGCGTCAGCCTGCGGCCCGACATCGATGCAGCCGAGAGGCTGGTCATCGGAGTCGTGACGGGCAGGATCGCGACGAGGTGAAGATCACCACAGAAGGACTCCGCGCTCTGCGGGACGACGCGTAAGCAGGTGTGGATGCGGGGGTGGCCGGAGAGGCTGGCGCCCCCGTTGCTCTTGCTGCGCGCGGTCGTGCCCTGCCCGTCGGTGAATCCAAGCTCCGGTGCCGGTGTGTCGCCCGGGTCCAAATTCTGCTTATGGTTCTGGCATGTTCGACTCGCGGCACATCCGGACGTTCCACGAAGTGGTGCGGGTCGGTTCGTACTCGGCGGCCGCGCGGACGCTCGGCTACACGCAGCCCGCGATCACGCAGCAGATGAAGGCCCTCGAACGGTCCGTCGGCACACCGCTGTTCGTCCGGGTGGGGCGGCAGATGCGGCTGACGGAGGCGGGCGAGGCGCTGGAGCGGCACGCGGGCGTCATACTCGACCGGATCGCGGCCGCGCAGCAGCAGATGTCGGCGATCACAGGGCTGCGTGCCGGGCGGGTGCGGATGTGCGCGTTCCCCAGCGCGGGTGCGACGCTCGTACCGGAGGCGCTGGCGCGCCTGGCGGACGGACACCCGGGCGTGCGGGTCGAGTTGCAGGAGGCGGAGCCGCCCGATTCGATGCGGCGCGTCGCCGACGGCGAGTGCGACATCACTTTGGCCTTCACCTATCCCGGACTCCACGCCCAGGTCCCTGATGAGCTGGTCGAGATCCCGCTCATGGAGGACCAGCTGACCGTGCTGCTGCCGACGGGGCACCCGATGGCGCGCCGCCGCGCGGTCAGGCTCTCCGAGCTGGCGGACGAGCGGTGGATCGCGGGCTGCCTGCGCTGCCGCGCCAACTTCCTGCACGAGTGCGCCGAGTTGGGCTTCGCGCCGGACATAGCCTTCACCACCGACGACATTCTCGTGGTGCAGAGCCTCGTCGCCGAAGGGCTCGGCATCGCGATGATGCCGGGGCTGGTGCTCTCCTTCCTCGTGCACCGCAAGGTCACCGGGCGGGCCCTGGACCCGCCCTCGCGGCGGCAGGTCTCCGCGTACGTGCTGCGCGAGCACCTCGAAATCCCCACGACCGCGCTCGTGCTGGACGAACTGAGGACGGCCGCCGCGAACCGCGTCGGGTGCTGAACGCCGCTCATGTCCCGGGCGGTGCCCCGGCGTGAGTTGTGAACCCGCCCGGCGGACTCGCCTTCCATAAGCGTTCGTTGGGGAAGGGTGAAGAAACCCTCGTTGGACGTGATGGTTCCGGGGCCTCACTCTGCGGACATGGCCACTTCGACGCAGCACCACCCCGCGGAGACCGCCGCCGGCACCGTGCCCCGTACCACCGCACGGCTCGACGCCCTCGTCGGAGAAGTGCGCGAAGTGGTCGGCCGCGGAATGGCGCCGGACGTCACCGCGTACCTCGTCGGCGAGAAGCTCGCACCGCACCTCGGCACCGGTGACGCGGGCGCCCTCCTCACTCCGGAGCAGCAGGAGGGCGACCCCGGCCGCTACCGCCAGCACCTGCTGCACGCCGAGCACGACGGCAGCTTCTCGATCGTCGCGCTGGTGTGGCTGCCCGGCCAGTGCACACCGGTGCACGACCACGTCTCCTGGTGCGTCACCGGCGTACACGAAGGCGAGGAGCACGAGCGGCGCTACCGGCTGCTGCCCGCGGAGGAACCGGGCGGGAGCGCGCGGCTCGTCGCGACGGAGGACGTGGTCAACCCGGTCGGCGCCGTGTGCGGATTCGCTCCGCCCGGCGACATACACAAGGTGTGGAACGGCTGCGGGGAGAAGGCGATTTCGCTGCACGTCTACGGCGCCGACATCTCACGCCTGGGCAGCAGCGTGCGCCGCGTGTACGAGTTGCCGGCGGACCGCTGATGGCGCTGCTGGGGGACCGGCCACCGGTGTCCCCCGCCCCCTCGCCCGCGCGTTCCGCCGCGGGCACGGTCCGGCCCTCCCGCACGGAAGCCGGTCGCGGCGGCACCGCCCGCCCGGCGGGACCGCTCACCACCGGCCCGCTGCCGGGCCTGGGGGTGGCCGCGCTGGGCGTCGCCGCCGCGGGATCCGTGCATCTGCTGGTGCCGGCCGTGCCGCTGCTGACGGCAGCCGTCGTCCTCGGCATCCTCGCCGCCCACCTGCCCGGTGCGCGGACGCTGGTGAGCGGCACGGCCCGGCCCGGTCTGTCGTTCGCGGGCAAGCGCCTCATGCGGGTCGGAGTGGTGCTGCTCGGGCTGAAGTTGAGCGTCGGCGACATCGCCGGTCTCGGCTGGGCGACCGTCGCGATGGTGCTCGTCGTGGTCGCGGCGACCTTCTCCGGGACGCTGTGGCTCGGCAGGAGGCTCGGCCTCCCCGGCGACCAGCCGCTGCTGATCGCCACCGGCTACTCGATCTGCGGCGCCTCCGCGATCTGCGCCGTCAGCGAGGTGCGGGAGAGCGAGGAGCGCGACGTCGCCACGTCCGTCGCCCTCGTCACGCTCTGCGGCACGCTCGCCATCGCCGTACTGCCGCTGCTGCACCAGCCGTTGGGCCTGGACGCGGGTCAGTTCGGACGCTGGGTCGGCGCGGGCGTGCACGACGTCGGCCAGGTCGTGGCGACCGCCCAGACCGCCGGGCAGCACGCCCTCGGCCAGGCGGTGCTGGTGAAGCTGATGCGCGTCGCGCTGCTCGCGCCGCTCGTGGCGGCCGTCGTCCTGTCCGTGCGGGCACGCCACGCGCACTCCCGGGACGCCGGCGCCGAAGTGCGGCCCGACGGCGCCAAGGACGGCAAGGGCACCGGCAAGAGCGCCGGCACCGGCAAGGGCACCGGCACCGGCACCGGCACGGCGGGCCGGCGTCCGCCTCTCGTGCCGCTCTTCGTCGCCGGCTTCCTCCTCATGGTCCTCCTCCGCACGACGGGACGGCTCCCCGCGGACGCCCTCGGCGCCGCCGCCACCGTGCAGGAACTGCTGCTGGCCGCCGCCCTGTTCGGGCTGGGCAGCGCCGTCCATCTGCCCACGCTCGCCCGCACGGGAAGCAGGGTCGCCGCGCTCGGGCTGTGCTCGTGGATCGTCATCGCCGGTGTCTCGTACGGGGGCGTGCTGCTGACCGCGTGACGCGCCCGGCGGCGCTGCGCGCGCAACTTCCGTGCACGCCCGGGGATCCGCCGGAAACGGACTCCCCACGGAGACCGTCAGCGGCCGCCGGTAGGCTGAAGCAGCCTCGCCGTGCTGTCCGGCAGCACTCGACAGCGGCCCTCGCACCACAGCGGACGACCACGCCACCGACCCACCCGGAGACCGTGACTACCAGCACCTCCTCCACCAGCCACCACCTGTCGCCCGCCTTCCCCGGCCGCGCCCCCTGGGGCACGGCCGGCAAGCTGCGCGCGTGGCAGCAGGCGGCGATGGACGCGTATCTGCAGCAGCAGCCACGGGACTTCCTCGCCGTGGCGACGCCGGGCGCCGGCAAGACGACGTTCGCGCTCACCCTCGCCTCGTGGCTGCTCCACCACCACGTCGTGCAGCAGGTGACCGTCGTGGCGCCGACCGAGCACCTGAAGAAGCAGTGGGCCGAGGCGGCCGCGCGCATCGGCATCAAGCTCGACCCCGACTACAGCGCCGGACCGCTCAGCAAGGAGTACCACGGCGTCGCGGTGACGTACGCGGGCGTGGGCGTGCGGCCGATGCTTCACCGCAACCGGGTCGAGCAGCGCAAGACGCTCGTCATCCTCGACGAGATCCACCACGCCGGCGACAGCCGCTCATGGGGCGAGGCATGCCAGGAGGCGTTCGAGCCGGCCACGCGTCGGCTCGCCCTCACCGGCACACCCTTCCGCTCCGACACCAACCCCATCCCGTTCGTCGACTACGCCGAGGACGCCGACGGGGTGCGCCGTTCCGTCGCCGACTACACCTACGGCTACGGCAACGGGCTCGCCGACGGCGTCGTGCGCCCCGTCATCTTCCTCTCCTACAGCGGCAACATGCGCTGGCGGACCAAGGCGGGCGACGAGATCGAGGCACGCCTCGGCGAACCCATGACGAAGGACGCCGTCTCACAGGCGTGGCGCACGGCCCTCGACCCGCACGGCGAGTGGATGCCGTCCGTCCTCGGCGCCGCCGACCGGCGGCTGAGCGAAGTGCGCAAGGCCGTCCCCGACGCGGGCGGCCTGGTGATCGCCAGCGACCAGGACTCGGCCCGTGCGTACGCGAAGCTGCTCCGCGAAGTCACCGGCACCGCCGCCACGGTCGTGCTCTCCGACGACAGCGGCGCCTCGCAGCGCATCGAGGACTTCCGCAACTCCGACGACCGGTGGATGGTCGCGGTGCGGATGGTCTCCGAGGGCGTGGACGTCCCCCGCCTCACGGTCGGCGTGTACGCCACGACGATCTCCACGCCGCTCTTCTTCGCGCAGGCCGTCGGCCGCTTCGTGCGGTCGCGTCGGAGGGGCGAGACCGCGTCCGTCTTCCTGCCGACCATCCCGATGCTGATGACCTTCGCGCACGAGATGGAGGTCGAGCGCGACCACGTGCTCGACAAGCCGAAGAAGGACGCGGACGACGACCCCTACGCCGAAGAGGCGGACCTCCTCGAGGAGGCCGAACGCGAACAGGACGAGGACACCGGCGAGCAGGATCAACTGCCCTTCGAGGCACTGGAGTCGGACGCCGTCTTCGACCGGGTCATGTACGACGGCGCCGAATTCGGCATGCAGGCCCACCCCGGCAGCGACGAGGAGCAGGACTACCTCGGCATCCCCGGACTCCTGGAACCGGACCAGGTGCAGGCCCTCCTCCAGAAGCGGCAGGCGCGGCAGATCGCGCACAGCAGGAAGAGGCCCGACGCGGAGGCGGACCTGATCGAACTGCCCGCGGACCGCCGCCCCGTCGTCACGCACAAGGAACTGCTGGAACTGCGCAAGCAGTTGAACGGGCTCGTGGGGGCGTACGTCCACCAGAGCGGAAAGCCCCACGGGGTGATCCACAACGAGCTGCGCCGGGTGTGCGGGGGCCCGCCGAGCGCGGAGGCCACGGCGGGCCAGATCGAACAGCGCATCACGAAGGTGCGGGAGTGGGCGACGCGGATGCGCTGAGCGTCCGGTGCGGCACGGGGATTCCCGGGGCCGGCGCCGGCGCTCCGGCCGGCGCGAGGCTCCGGGGCCGCGGCCGGCGAGCGCCGCGCGCCAGCGGCTGCCCGCCTCCGTGATCAGCGGGGCCCGGGGTTTTCGCGGCTCCGACGGTCGGTTCCGGTGATCGGCTCCCGGTCGGTTCCGGCGGTCGGCTCCGGCGATCGGCCCCCGGTCGGTTCCGGTGATCGGCTCTCGGTCGGATTCCCGGCGGCTTCCGGGGGCTTTCCGGGTGTTCCGACGCGGCTGGCCGGTGCCGCGCCCTACGACCGCAGGTACTCAGCCCGCCGGGACGACGGTGAGCCGTTCCGCCGCCGGTGAGGCGAACTCGTCGTCGATCACGACCACGGAGCGTCCGGCGGCGTCCAGCACGGAAGCCGCGATGGTCGCGCGCATCCCCGTCGCACAGTGGACCCACACCACGCCGGGCGGCACCTCCGCCAACCGGCCGTGGAGCTCGTGCACGGGGATGTGGACCGACCCGCCGACGTATCCGCGGGCGCGTTCGGAATCGCGGCGCACATCCAGCACCACCGGCACCTCGCCCCCGGCAAGGGCGGCACTCAACTCGTCGAAACCGGCACGCGGGAACGAGGCGACCTCATCCGCGCCGCGCGCCCAGTCGGACGGGCCGCCGCTGGCGGCGGCCGCCGGGCGGTCGATGCCCACGCGGGTCAACTCACGCTGCGCTTCTGCAACTTGCTCCGGGCTCTCACCCAGCAGCGTCACCGGCTTCCCCCACGGGATCAGCCACGCGAGATAGGTCGCGAGCCGCCCGTCGCCCTCGAAGTTGTACGAACCGGCGAGATGGCCGGCGGCGAAGGCCGTGCGGTCACGCAGGTCCACGACCCACTCACCGGCCGCCAGGCGGGCGGCGATCTGCTCCGGGCCGGCCTGCTGCGGCGGCGTGAGATCCACCGGATCGGGACCCGCCGCGTTGACGGGGCCCATGTGCACGTAATAGGCCGGGATGTCCTCCAGGCCCTTGAGCAGCCTCGACACGAAGGTCTCCACGTCGAGCGTGAGCGCGTCGTTCTCCTTGCGCTCGGCGCCGATCGTGGTCGACTCCCCGGCCGCCTGCTCGCTGGAGCAGAAGCTGCCGAAACCGTGGGTCGGCAGCACCTGAACGTCGTCGTCCAGCGAGCCGGCCAGCCGGTGCGCGGACCGGTGCTGATCCCTGGCCAGCGACTCCGTCAGCCGCGGCTCCACCAGGTCCGGCCGCCCGACCGTTCCGATCAGCAGCGACCCTCCGGTGAACGCGGCGACGCCGTGGCCGTTCTCCTCCAGGACGTACGAGATGTGGTGCGGTGTGTGACCGGGAGTCGACAGGGCGCGCACGGTCAGTTGCCCGTCGACGGTGACGGTGTCGCCGTCCGCGACGGGTGTACGGGCGAACGAGACGTCCGCGCCGGCGGGCACAAGGTAGCGGGCACCGGTGACACGGGCCAGTTCCAGGCCGCCGGTGACGTAGTCGTTGTGGACGTGGGTCTCCGCCACGTACGCGATGCGGACGCCGCGGCGGGCCGCGGCGGTGACCACCCGGTCGACGTCCCGCGGCGGGTCGACCGCGATTGCGGCCACGGGGCCGCCCGCGAGATAGCTGCGATTGCCCAGTCCCTGGGTCTCCAGGGTGTCGACGAAGAACACGGTTCCGACTCCTGCTCGCTTGTCCCGAATCAGCCTCCGGGTACCCGGCAGAGGTGCGGCAATCATTGGGGTTCCGGTCGGGCGAGGGCCCGCGGGGGCTGGGCGTCGGCCGGCGGGTGCCGGGGGGTGGCTGTTGTTCGCGTGCGGGGGTGCGGGGGTGCGGGGGTGCGCGTGGGGTTCGTGGTGGTGCGGGGGCGGGCCGTTCCGGCGGGTGTCCCGGGGCGGCATGATTTACCTCCCTGGACCGGTTCGGGTTTTCGTGCTGCCTCCCATATGCCGGTCCGCAAATCATGTTTGAGCCCCGTGCCCCCCGCCTGCACGTCCCGCCCCCTCCCGCCGGTCTGGCGTCTGCCGCTCTCGTTCCCTTCTCCCCTCCGGGAGTCCGGTTGGCCTCAGGGCGGCTGCCCCGTCGGTGGCCCTTCGGGTCACTCGCGCAGGCTCAACTTGCCTGCCGCGTGTCAGCGATGTCGGCAGTGAGATCAGAAGGCCAGCGTGACCAGCGTCGTCGCGTAGATCCCGATGAGCAGGGTGCCGTCGAAGCCGAGTCCGAACCAGCCTCGCCGCTGACGTACGAGGAGCCCGCCGAGCACGATCGTCGTCATCACCAACGCTCCGCAGGTGAGGAAGAGTTCGTCGCGGCCGGCGGCGTGGTACAGCGATCCGCCCGGGTAGACGATGTCGCCTACGACAAGGTTCAGCACGTCCAGGCAGTTCCCGCCGAGGATTGCCGCGATGGCAAGGGTGACTGCGCCGCGGCGCACTGCCGCGATCGCGGTCACCGTTTCCGGCAGGGCGTTGATGACGCCCATGATGCCCGCGCCGACCAGGCCGGGGGTGAGGCCCGTGCCCGAGACGATCCCTTCGGCTGCGTGGGTGACGGCCCAGCCGCCGAGAACCACGATCAGGGCGACTGCGAGGAACTCGGCCCACAGCAGCCCGGTCGCGCGTTCGTTGTCCTTCCCCGGTGGCTGTGGCGTGTCCGGCACCGTCTCCTGCGTGCGTACCGGTCGCCACATGGGCAGTTCACTGCTGTGCATGAGCCGCAGACCGCCCGCATAGAAGAGGACGAGCACAGCCGAGGCCGGATGTCCGCCGAGCACGGTGACCTGGGGGCTGAAGGAGGCCATGAGGGCGATACCGAGAAGCCCTGTCAGGAGGCAGCCGAACAGGATGTTCTCCAGCGAAGCCGTGGCGTGTTCCAGGTTGGCTCTTCGGTGGAAGACGTCTGCGATCACGACGGCGAGAGTCTGGGCGGCGATGCCTCCGACTGCGTTGCTGTACGCAAGTTGCGGCTCCGAGTCCGCTGCGCTCACGCCAGTCATCACGATCCCGGAAAGCGACGTCACAAGCCCGAACAGGACGGCACCGAAGATGGCCTCGCCCCAGCCGGTCCGGTCTGCCAGGACGTCGCCGAGAGTGGCGAGGCGGATGCTGCACACAACGGTGAGCAGGCCCGCCGACAGCAGCGCCACCACACTCCAGGTCACCGGCCACCGGCCGTCCAGCAGTGCGAGCACGACGCTCCCTTGCTCGGCTACGACGGGTTTGCTCTGTGGTTCTCACGGAAGAAGAACATCCGCCGGCGTGTGGAGGGCCATGGCGCGCTGCGGCCGGAACAAATCTCCGTTCGGGCCGCGCCCGCTGCGTGTGATCTCCGGTGGGAAGAAGCTGCCCGAGCCGGTCCGTTCCGCCGCAGGCCCGCACACAACCTGCGAGCAGACGCCCGTGACGGAGGGGGATGCGAAGAGTCCCTGACGCGGCCGGACCGATACACTTTACTATCCTTTTACTGCACCGGCGGGCCCGACCGCCGGCGAACCGTCCACTCGGAGAAGGAGCCGCGGTCCCGTAATGGGTGAGCCTCCCAGTCCCTGCCGTGCCATCCCTGCGCCCACGCCTACGCGGACGGGGGTGGCACGGTGACCGAAGTGCTTCTCCTCCTGGCCGCGATCGCCCTGACTCTCGCGTGCGCCGTCTTCGTCGCGGCCGAGTTCTCCCTCACGACGGTGGAACGGAACGAGCTGCAACGTTCTGCGCGGGCAGGCGAACGTGGCGCCTCCCATGCCCTGCGAGCAGTGCAGCGGCTGACCTTCCAGCTCTCGGGCGCGCAGCTCGGGATCACCGTCACGTCACTGGTGATCGGCATGCTGGCCGAGCCGTCACTGGCCTCCTTGCTGAAAGGTCCCCTCACAGCGGCGGGCGTGCCGGAGGGCGCCGTGGCCGGCACGTCGACGGTGCTCGGTGTCACGGTCTCCACCATCTTCCTCATGGTGGTCGGTGAGCTCGTCCCGAAGAACTGGGCGATCTCCAGGCCCCTGGCCGTGGCCCGCATCGTCGCCGGTCCTCAGCTGGGTTTCACGGCCGCTTTCACCCCGCTCATCAGGCACCTCAACAACACGGCCAACCGGCTGCTCCGCCGTGTCGGTCTCGAACCCGCCGAGGAGCTCGCCTCTGCGCGTTCACCGGAGGAACTGGTGGCCCTCGTCCGCCACTCGGCGCGAGAGGGAGCCATCGAACAGGACTCGGCCGAGTTGTTCGTCCGCACCATGCACTTGGCAGACCTGACAGCTGAAAACGTCATGACGCCGCGCGTGGACGTACACGCTCTGGCGGCTCACGCCACTGCCGAGGAAGCAGCCGGTCTCTCGCTGGCCACGGGCCTCTCCTGCTTCCCCGTCTACCGGGACACCCTGGACGACGTCGTGGGCACCGTCCACATCCGGGACGTTCTGGCCCTCGATGAGCAGTCACGCCCCCACGTACGGATCACCGACCTGATCACCGATCCGCTTCGGGTGCCCGACTCGCTTCCGGTCGATCGGCTCCTGGCACCTTTGCGCCGCGCTCACACCATGGCCGTCGTGGTCGACGAGTACGGCGGTACCGCCGGTGTCGCCACCATGGAGGACATCGTCGAGGAGGTCGTCGGTGAAGTGCGGGACGAGCACGACCCGGAGGATCTTCCCGACCTGACTCCGCTGACTCCTTCCGGCGACGGCCGCCGGGCGTGGGAGGCGGATGGAAGTGTCCGCCTCGACGAGCTCGAGGAGCTCGGCTTCTCCGCCCCCGCCGGGCCCTACGAGACCCTCGCCGGTCTCGTCGCCACGCGCCTGGAGCGTATTCCGGTCGCGGGCGACCGGCTCGAGGCAGGAGGCTGGTCCTTCGCGGTTGTGCACGCCGCCCGGCACCGTGCCGACCGGATACACATCACCGCGCCCGCCGAGCAGTCCGACGAGGAAGCCCGATGACCAACCTTCAACTGATCATCGGTGCGCTCACCCTGGTCACGAACGCTTTCTTCGTGGGAGCCGAGTTCGCCCTCATCTCCGTACGACGCAGCCAGATCGAACCGCTTGCACAAGCAGGCGAGAAGCGGGCGAAGACCGTCCTGTGGGGGTTGAGGCACGTCTCCGCAGCCATGGCCACAGCACAGTTGGGCATCACCGTCTCCTCCCTCGTACTGGGTGCGGTCGCCGAACCGGCCATCGCCCACCTGCTGGAACCCGGGTTCGAGGCGATCGGTGTGCCGGCCGCTCTGACCCACCCGATCGCGTTCGTGCTCGCACTCACCGTCGCGACGTATCTGCACATGCTCATCGGCGAGATGGTGCCCAAGAACATCGCGCTGGCTGCTCCGGCTCGCACCGCGCTGGTGCTGGGTCCGGCACTCGTCGGCCTCACCCAGGCACTGCGGCCTGTCACCTTCGGGATCAACGCCTTCGCCAACGCCCTTCTTCGGCTGCTGCGAGTCGAACCGAAAGACGAAGTCGAGTCGGTCTTCACGGACGATGAGCTCATCGACCTCGTCATGGCCTCCAGCGCCGCCGGGCTGCTGGAGCCGGAAGACGGCGAACGGCTGCGTGACGCTCTCGAATTGGGCAGTCGCCCCGTGGGCGAGGTCATGGTTCCGCTGGCGCAGATGGTCACCGTCGACCACCTGATCAGCCCGCGGGGGCTGGAACGGGCGGCTGCCGCCGCGAGGTTGTCGCGGCTGCCGGTGACGGGGCCCGGTGAGACGGTCCTGGGGTATCTGCACATCAAGGACGCGCTCGGTGCGACCCACCGTGAGGAGCCGTTCCCCCGGGAGGCGCTGCACACCGTCATCCCCGTGAAGATCGACACCCCCCTGGACGACGCCTTGACCGTGATGCGCGCTGCCGGCACCCACTTGGCAGCAGTCACCGGCGAGAAGGGCACCGTACTCGGCTTCGTCACCATGGACGACGTGCTCGGTGAGCTGGTCGGTCCGCCCGCGACCGAGAGCGCGGGACATCCGGTTTCGTAGCCGGGCGTCTGCAACCCCCTGCCCTGCAGGGATCACGCACCATGCACGCACCGACGGCCCATCTCACCACGAACCGACCACACACCCCACCGCGAACCCCGAGCGCAAAGAAGAAGTGACCGGATTCTGGACGCACTCTTCCGGTCAGCGGAGCGGGTCGCTAGGTTCAACGCACAGCGCGATCCCGGCCACGGCTGAGCCCCCCACCGCTACGCCCCCACCCGGTGCCGCCCCCACTGACCCGATGAGGAGCGCGTCGTGACTGCGGAGACCTCTCAGACGCTCGACCGGGGACTGCGTGTCCTCAAGCTGCTCGCCGACACCGATCACGGCCTGACCGTGACGGAGCTGTCCAACAAGCTCGGCGTGAACCGCACCGTCGTCTACAGGCTGCTCGCCACGCTCGAGCAGCACGCCCTCGTACGCCGTGACCTGGGCGGGCGTGCCCGCGTCGGGCTGGGGGTGCTGCGGCTGGGGCGGCAGGTGCATCCGCTCGTACGGGAGGCGGCGCTGCCCGCGCTGCGGTCCCTGGCCGAGGAGATCGGCGCCACCGCGCACCTGACGCTGGTCGACGGTTCGGAGGCGCTCGCGGTGGCGGTCGTGGAGCCGAGCTGGACGGATTACCACGTTGCGTACCGCACCGGTTTCCGCCACCCTCTCGACAAGGGCGCCGCGGGACGCGCGATCCTCGCGGGGCGGGGGCCCGACAGCGAGCTGGGCCCCGGATTCGTCCTCACACACGGCGAGTTGGAGGCCGGTGCCGGAGGTGCCGCCGCTCCGGTGCGGGGCGTGACGGGCATCGAGGGCAGCGTGGGTGTGGTGATGCTGACGGACGCGGTCCCGCCGCAGGTGGGCGAGCGCGTGGTGCGTGCGGCGCAGGAAGTCGCCGACGCGCTGCGCTGACCCTCGGGCCCACGGCCGGCACCGTGTCCCGTCCGCCCACCGGACGGCGGCCACCGCCCGCGCGTCGGGCGCGCCCCCGCGCGGTTGTTAGGTTGCCGGGGTGAACACACCCGCCCCGCCTTCCTCGCTGTTCTCCCGGCTCGGCGCGCGCCTCCGCCCGCGACGGCTCTCGGTGCGGCAGCGCACGATCCTCGTATGTGCTGTGCCGCTTGTCGCGCTGTTCGCGGTGGCGGCGTTCGCGCCGCTGCCGTTCGTGCTGGCGCAGCCCGGTCTCACCGCGAACGTGCTCGGCGACAGCAAGGACAAGCCGGTCATCACGGTTTCCGGCCCGGGGAGCGGCGAAGCGAGAGCCGACGACGGCAAGCTGCTGATGACGACGATCGCCGCGACGCCGCCCGGGGCGACGGTACGGCTGCCGCAGGTCGTGGAGAACTGGTTCCGTACGGACAGGGCGGCCATGCCGACCGAGGCGGTCTACCCGGTGGGTGACAGCCTCAAGGAGGTCGAGAAGCACAACCAGGACGAGATGCGGTCGTCGCAGAACGCGGCGGTCAAGGCCGCGCTGAGGCAGATGCGCAAGTCGCCGCGGGACGTGCGGGTTTCGTTGCGCCTCGCCGACGTGGGCGGGCCGAGCGCCGGGTTGTTCTTCTCGCTCGGCATCGTCGACAAGGTCGTCGGGGACGGCCGGGGTGGTGGCCTGACCGGCGGCCGCGTCGTGGCGGGTACGGGCACGATCAAGGCGGACGGCAAGGTGGGGCCCGTCGGCGGAGTGCCGCTGAAGACGAGGGCGGCGAAGCGTGACGGGGCGAGCGTCTTCCTCGTGCCGCGTGCCGAGTGCGCCGACGCGAAGGTGGAGCAGCCGAAGGGCCTGCGTCTGGTGCCGGTGGAGACTCTCGCGGGCGCCTTGAAGGCGCTCGACGCGCTCAAGGACGGTGGCCGGGTGCCGAGTTGCTGATCTGCGGCCCCGGCCGCCGTCGGTTCAGCCCGTCCTGATGAAGCCCTTCCGTACGAGCCAGTCCTTGGCGACGTCGTGGGGGTCCTGGCCGTCCACGTCCACCTTGGCGTTCAGTTTCTGCGCCGTCTTGTTGTTCAGCGCCTTGGTGACGGGGGCGAGCAGCCCGGCGATCTCCGGGTACTTCTTCATCGTCTCGCTGTTCATCTCGGGCGCGACGTTGTAGTTCGGGAAGAACTTCCTGTCGTCCTCGAGGATCTTCAGCTTCAGTGCGGGGATGCGGCCGTCGGTCGCGGCGATGGCACCGAAGACGCACGGTTTGCCGTGGGCGGTCTGCGTGTAGACGACGCCGCCGGCCATCTTGTGCACCTGCCCGGCGGGGAAGCGCATGCCGTACTTCTTCGCCATGCCCTTCAGCCCGTCCTGCCGGGAGGCGAACTCGTTCTCGACGCAGATGCTGGCCGCGTCGGGGTTCTTGCGGGACAGTTCGGCGACGTCCGAGAGCGTCTTGGTGCCGTACCGCTTCTGGAGCTTGTCGCTGACGACGAGGGCGTATGTGTTGTCGAGGGTGGAGGGTTCCAGCCATTCGACGCCTTTGGCCCGGTCCTCCTTGCGTACGGCCTCCCACTGCTCGACGGGGTCCGGCACGGGCTTGGTGTGGCCGAGGTAGGTGATCCATGACGTGCCGGTGTACTCGTACATGCCGTCGGCGGTGCCCGTCTCGACGGCCGAGCGTGCGCCGATGGAGCCTTGGACCGCGGTGCGGTCGACGACGTCGGCGCCGGCGGCTCGGAAGATCAGCCCCATGATCTTGCCGAGGATGATCTGTTCGGTGAACTCCTTGGAGGTGACGGTCAGTTGTGCCCCTTCGAGGGGCCGGCCGCCTCCCACTTCGCCGGGCCGGACCTTGTCGGTCATCGGGCTGCCGCTGACGAGGCCGCAGCCGCCGAGCGTGCCGGTGAGGGCGAGCGCCGTCAGGCCGGCGGCGAGCGTGCGCAGCGGGCGCGGGGCGCGTGAGGCGCGCGGGGTGCGCATCAGGACGATCCCTCCAAGCCGCGCGGGCGCAGCAGCAGTTCGACGAGTGAGGCGAGCCAGTCGACCAGCAGCGCCAGTGCGACGGTGAGCACCGAGCCGAGCATCAGCACCGGCATCCGCTGGTTGGTGATGCCGGAGGAGATCAGGTCGCCGAGTCCGCCGCCGCCGATGAAGGTGGCGAGCGTGGCCGTGCCGACGTTGAGGACGAGGGCGTTGCGCACGCCGGCGAGGATCAGCGGTACGGCCAGGGGCAGTTCGACCTTCGTCAGCACCCCCAGCGGCGACATCCCGATGCCCTTGGCGGCCTCCGTCAGTGCGGGGTCGATGTTGCGCAGCCCGGTGATGGTGTTGGCCAGCACCGGCAGCACCGCGTAGACGACCATGCCGACGACGGCGGTGGTCTGGCCGATGTTGAGCCAGAACACCAGCAGCACCAGCAGCCCGAGGGAGGGGACGGCCTGGCCCAGGTTCGCGGCCGCCATGGCGACGGGTGTGGCCTTGCGCAGCTTCTTACGGGTCAGGGCGATACCCAGCGGTATGGCGATGATCAGCACGAAGAACGTGGAGATGACGGTCATCTCGATGTGCTGGCGCAGGCGGAGGGTGACATTCCCGCCGGTGAGGGAGTTGCGGGCGATCGTGTCGAGTTCGGCGCCGCGGAACCACAGCCAGGTGCCCAGCAGCACTATGGCGAGCACGCCGGGCAGGATCGTCAGCTTCTGCCAGGTGAGCCTGTCGCGGAGCCGTTCCCCGCCGTGCGCGGCCGGCGCGGGTGCCGACTCCTCGCCGGGCGCGGCCTGTTGGTCCTGGTCCGCGGGTCGGTCCTGAGGGGCGGCCGTGTGCGGCTGGTCGGCTCCGGTGGCCGCCGCGCGGGCCGCGCCGTCGGCCGTGCCGTCGGTCGTTCCGTTGGTCGTTCCGCTCACGACGTGAGGCCTTCCTGCGCAGCGTACGTGCGCTTGGCCTGCGTCTCGCTCAGGCTGTGGCGGTGCTCGATGGCCTCCAGCCGGTCTGCGTCGAGGAGTTCGTGCACGCAGTTCATCAGCGTCTCCAGGTCGACGACCCCGGTGTACTCGCCGCGCCGGCCGGTGACCGCGACGCGGCCGCCGCTGTCGGTGAGCACCGCCTCCAGCGCGTCGCGCAGCGTCGCGTCGCGGGTGACGGTGTCGTTCACGAGCGTGCCCGCCCGGGCCAGCGAGCCCTTGGCGTGGGTGAGGTCGCCGCGCCGCAGCCACTTGTACGGGCGCTGCTTGGGGTCGAGGAGCAGCACCTCGTTCGTCGTGCCGGCGCCGAGCATCTCCGAGATCGCCTCCAGGGGCTCCTCGACGGTGGCGGTGGGGAAGTCGACGATCTCCACGTCGCGTACGCGGGTGAGGTTGAGCCTCTTGAGTGCCGCGCCGGCGCCGACGAAGCCGGAGACGAAGTCGTCGGCGGGGTTGGTGAGGATGGCTTCCGGGGTGTCGAACTGGGCGATGTGCGACTGTTCCCGCAGTACGACGATGCGGTCGCCGAGCTTGATGGCCTCGTCGAAGTCGTGGGTGACGAAGACGATGGTCTTGCGCAACTCGTGCTGGAGACGGATCAGTTCGTCCTGCAGATGGTCGCGGGTTATGGGGTCGACGGCCCCGAAGGGCTCGTCCATCAGCAGCACGGGCGGGTCGGCGGCCAACGCCCGGGCGACGCCGACGCGTTGCTGCTGTCCTCCGGAGAGCATGCGCGGGTAGCGGCCCCGGAACTCGGCGGCGTCGAGCCCGACGAGGTCGAGCATCTCCTCGACGCGCGCGGTGACCTTCGCCTTGGGCCAGCCGGCCATCTTCGGCACCTGGGCGATGTTCTGCGCGACCGTCATGTGAGGGAAGAGACCGGACGACTGGATCGCGTAGCCGATCTTGCGGCGGAGCTTCACCGCGTCGATGCCGGTGACGTCCTCGTCGTCGATGCGGATGCGGCCCGAGGTGGGCTCGATCAGCCGGTTGATCATCTTCAGCAGCGTGGACTTGCCGCACCCGGAGGGGCCGACCAGGACGACGGTCTCACCGGCCTTGATCTCCAGGCTGACGTCGTCCACGGCGGGCACCGACGAGCCGGAGTAGCGCTTGGTGAGGCCCTCGAGGCGGATGGTCGCGCCGCTGGCGGCGGAAGCGGCGGCCGGTGCGCCCGGCTGCGGGGCGACGCCGGCCTGCGGGTCCGCCCCGCTGCTTCCGTCCGTCCGCGGTGTGGTCCCGGAGCCGGATGCTGCGGATGTCTCAGGCACGTATCCCCCTCGGGGTGGTCAGTCGTCCGACGACGACGTACGCGCCGTCGAAGAGCAGGGCGAGCACGACGATGCCGAGAGTCCCGGCGAGCACTTGGTTGAGGGCGTTGGCGCTGCCGAGAGAGGCCACGCCGCGGAAGATGGTGTTGCCCAGACCGGGGCCGGAGGCGAAGGCGGCGATCGCAGCGATGCCCATGAGCATCTGCGTGGAGACGCGGATGCCGGTGAGGATCGGCGGCCAGGCGAGCGGCAGTTCGACCCTCAGCAGCTGCCTCGTGCGTGACATTCCGATGCCGCGTGCCGCGTCGACCAGCGCGGGGTCGACGCCGCGGAGCCCGACGATCGTGTTGCGGACGATGGGCAGCAGCCCGTACAGCGTCAGCGCGGTCACGGTGGGCGCCACCCCGAGCCCGACGAGGGGGATCAGCAGACCGATCAGCGCCAGCGACGGCACCGTCAGGATCGTGGACCCGGTGGTGGTGGCCACGTCGCCGGCCCACTCGCTGCGGTAGGTCAGCACACCGATCGCGACCCCCAGGAGGGTCGCGACCACGATGCACTGGAACACGGCGCTCGCGTGCTGGAACGAATCCGCGAGCAACTGGATGTGCCGGTTGCCGAGATACTCCCAGAAGCTCATTCCGGCGTCCCTCGCCTCTTCAAAGCCGCTCCGTCCGTTCCTGCCCGCCGCTCACGTGCGGGCTTGCCCTGTCGTGCCGCGACCTCTTCTGCCCGGCGACGCCGGAATGACGCACCGATCACGGGTTCCTCACGTCACCGGCGCTCCGTCTCCGTCTGCCGCCTGACGGACCAGAGGCACGATCCGCAGCCGCACCGGGTTCTCCATGACGATGGCCGTCGAGGCCCGCACGATGCCCTCGAAGCCCACCACGCGGTCGATCACCCGCTGCAGGTCCGCGTTGGACCGTGCGACGAGGCGGCAGAGCATATCCCCGTGCCCCGTCGTCGTATGCAGCTCCAGCACTTCCGGTACGGAGTCCAAGTGGGCCCGTACGTCGGCGCCCTGGCCCTGTTTGATCTCCAGGGTGGCGAAGGCGGTGACGGGGTAGCCGATCGCCGCCGGGTCCACGTCGGGGCCGAAGCCGCGGATCACTCCCGTGGCCTGGAGGCGTTCCATCCGGGCCTGCACGGTGCCGCGGGCGACGCCGAGCCGCCGGGATGCCTCCAGTACGCCGATCCTGGGCTCCGCCGCGAGCAGTTCGAGCAGTCGTCCGTCGAGCCGGTCGATACCCACGGGCTCCCTCTCAGTAGCAAGACTTCTGAGCATCTTGTACAGATCGTCCGCCATCAGGGCGGTCATGCTGTTCAAGATGTCCAGTGAATACGAGAAGTATTGCGCACCTTGTGGAACGGGGGGAGCCTTGAGGCATGACTGAGACCACCCACGCAGCCCCCGACACTGCCAGGCAGGCCGATCCCTTCCCGGTGAAGGGGATGGACGCGGTCGTCTTCGCCGTCGGCAACGCCAAGCAGGCGGCCCACTACTACTCGACGGCGTTCGGCATGAAGCTCGTCGCCTACTCCGGACCGGAGAACGGCAGCCGCGAGACCGCCAGTTACGTCCTCGAATCGGGCGGCGCCCGCTTCGTCCTCACCTCCGTCGTCAAGCCCGTCACCGACTGGGGCCGCTTCCTGACGGACCACGTCGCGGCGCACGGCGACGGGGTCATCGACCTGGCCATCGAGGTGCCGGACGCGCGCGCCGCGTACGAGTACGCGGTCGCCCAGGGCGCCACCGGCATCGTCGAACCCCACGAGCAGAAGGACGAGAACGGCACCGTCGTGCTGGCGGCCATCGCCACCTACGGCAAGACCCGGCACACCCTCGTCGAGCGCTCCGGCTACTCCGGCGCCTATCTGCCCGGGTACGTGGCCGCCGAGCCCGTCGTCGAGCCGGGCAAGCGGAACTTCCAGGCCATCGACCACTGCGTGGGCAACGTCGAACTCGGCAGGATGAACGAGTGGGTGGCCTTCTACAACAAGGTCATGGGCTTCACGAACATGAAGGAGTTCGTGGGCGACGACATCGCGACCGAGTACAGCGCCCTGATGTCGAAGGTCGTCGCCGACGGCCACCGGAAGGTGAAGTTCCCGCTCAACGAGCCCGCGGTGGCCAAGAAGAAGTCGCAGATCGACGAGTACCTGGAGTTCTACGGCGGCGCCGGCGTCCAGCACATCGCGCTCGCCACGAACGACATCGTCGCGACGGTACGGGCGATGCGGGCCGCGGGCGTGCAGTTCCTGGACACCCCGGACTCCTACTACGACACCCTCGGCGAGTGGGTCGGCGAGACGCGGGTGCCGCTGGAGACGCTGCGCGAGCTGAAGATCCTCGCCGACCGCGACGAGGACGGCTATCTGCTGCAGATCTTCACCAAGCCGGTCCAGGACCGTCCGACCGTCTTCTTCGAGATGATCGAGCGGCACGGCTCCATGGGCTTCGGCAAGGGCAACTTCAAGGCCCTCTTCGAGGCGATCGAGCGCGAGCAGGAGCGGCGCGGCAACCTCTGACGGTACGCCTGCGGCCCGGTGCGCGGCCCCGGTTGCCGGGACGCGCGCCGGGACGGGCACCCTCCGCGTCCCGACGTCCCGACGTCCCGACGTCCCGACGGCGCGCGCATCCGCTGCTGACGGGGCCGCACGCGCGGCCGTCGCGCCTGTTCCGGAAGCCCGGCCTTCCCGACGGTGCGGGCAGGTGCGACGCTGAGTCGATGAGCGAGTTGATCCAGCGGCTGAGGGACGGCCTGCCCGGAGACGCCGTGGTCACCGACCCCGACGTCACCGCTTCCTACTCCCGTGACATGGCCGACTTCTGCGAAGCGGGCACACCGGCCGCCGTCGTGCTGCCCCGCACCGTCGAAGAGGTGCAGCACGTGATGCGCACGGCGACCGCCCTGCGCGTCCCCGTCGTGCCGCAGGGCGCCCGGACCGGCCTGTCGGGCGCGGCCAACGCCTCCGACGGCTGCATCGTGCTGTCCCTGATACGCATGGACCGCATCCTGGAGATCAACCCGGTCGACCGCATCGCGGTCGTGGAGCCCGGCGTCGTCAACGCCGCCCTCTCCCGCGCCGTCAACGAGCACGGCCTGCACTACCCGCCGGACCCCAGCAGCTGGGAGCAGTGCACGATCGGCGGCAACATCGGCACGGCAGCCGGCGGCCTGTGCTGCGTGAAGTACGGGGTGACGGCGGAGTACGTCCTCGGCCTTGACGTCGTCCTGGCCGACGGACGCCTGATGTCGACGGGGCGCCGCACGGCGAAGGGCGTCGCCGGCTACGACATGACGCGGCTGTTCGTCGGCTCCGAGGGCAGTCTCGGCGTCGTCGTGCGTGCCGTGCTGGCACTCAAGCCGCAGCCGCCTCAACAGCTCGCGCTGGCCGCCGAGTTCCCCTCCGCCGCCGCGGCGGGCGACGCCGTCGGCCGGATCATGGAGCGCGGTCACGTCCCGTCGCTGATGGAACTGATGGACCGCACGACGCTGCGGGCGGTCAACGCCCTGAAGGACATGGGACTTCCGGAGTCGACCGAGGCACTGCTGTTCGTCGCGTTCGACACGGACGACCCGGCCGCCGACCTCGCAGCGGTGGGCGAGCTGTGTGAGGCCGCCGACGCGAGCCAGGTCGTACCGGCGGAGACCCCCGCCGAGTCGGAGCTGCTCCTCCAGGCGCGGCGCAGCGTGCACTGGGCACTGGAGGCCCTCCCGGGCACGACGCTGATCGACGACGTCTGCGTGCCCCGGACGAAGCTGGCCGACATGCTGGACGGCACCGCCGCCATCAGCGAGAAGTACGGGCTGACGATCGGCGTCTGCGCGCACGCGGGGGACGGCAACACCCACCCGACCGTCTGCTTCGACCCTGACGACGAGGACGAGACGCGCCGCGCGCACGAGGCGTTCGACGCCATCATGGCGCTCGGCCTGGAGCTGGGCGGCACCATCACCGGCGAACACGGCGTGGGCGTCCTCAAGAAGGAGTGGCTGGCGCGCGAACTCGGCCCGGTGGGGCTGGAGATGCAGCGCGGCATCAAGCAGGTCCTCGACCCGCTGGGCCTGCTGAACCCCGGCAAGCTTTTCTGAGACGCCCCGTCACGGAACGGGCGTACGGGACGGAGGAGGACGGGCAGGGGCGAACGGTCCGGACCGACCGGCCGTGCGCCTGCCGGACCGACCGGGCGTGCGGCGGCCGGCGCTCCCGGCCGACGGACCGGTCGGGCGACGAGGTGATCCGTCGAACTCCCCACCGCGCGAGGGATGTTCAGGCTCGACGCACATTCGTCGGATCGAGTGAAAGTCTGAGGGAAAATCACCCTCACATCTCGGCGTCGCCTGCCTCGTCGGACGGTGACTGGTCGGTCAGGCACACCCCGTCGCCGTGCCCCGCCCGCAAGAGTTCGGCCAACCCGGCGTCCACGCCCAGCACTTCGCTCTCGCTGCCCGCCGGCACGGCGCGCAGCGTGCGCTCCAGCCAGCCGGACACGACCCCGGACGGTGTCTCCAGCAGGGCGTCGCCGTCGGGGGAGGAGAGCGCCATACAGATCACGTCACGCCCCTGAACCTTCGCGGGCCACACCCGCACGTCCCCCTCTCCGCACGGGCGGAAGACGCCCTCGACGAGCAGTTCCCTCGCGAACGTCCAGGTGACGGGCGCACCCGCGCCCACGTGGAAGGCGATGTGCGCGGCGTAGGGGTCCTCCGCGAGGTAGGTCAGACGCGCCTGTACGGGAAGGCTGTGCTCGGGCGAGAGCACAAGCCTGATCTCGAGCTCGCATTCGACGACGAGGTTCATCGGACCGCCCTTTCGTGATCCTGTGATCAGTCGCGCTGCCTGTCTTGGCGTGCACTGAAGAGGGCCCAGGCCGTGGCCGGTTACGCGTGTTCGCGTCATTCTCTCCTCAGAGTGGGCAGGTGCGTCCAGCACGGGTGGGCAAGTTGTCGGCCCTGTCTGGTAGATGTGGACACTACGCTTCTCGGTTGCGCCGCGCGGGTCAACCGCGGAGTGCGTACGTCACAAGACGACACAACAGTCGAAACAGATACGGGACCTGGACACTATGAGCGCGCCCCTCTCAGGATCCGCCGGCGGAAGCCCTGCCCCCGGCTTCTATCCGGATCCGTCCATCCCCGGCTACATCCGCTACTGGAACGGCTCCTCGTGGGTGCCCGGCACCAGCCGGCCCGAGCCCGAGGAGGGCGAGGCGATGCCCACGCCGCCGTCGTCCGCCGCCGCGTCGTCGGCGGTCGCCCCGCCCACCCGGGAGGAGCCGGCGCCGGCGGAGGAGACCGGCCCCGTCTTCCTCGACGAGGCGACGGACGTTGGTGCCGGCCCGGAGTCGCAGCTGCCCGCCGCCCGCCCCGGCGACGATTCGCATCTGCCCGAGGTGCGCCCGCGCGGCGAGGTCGCAGCCCCGGGGGCCATCGACTGGGACGATCCGAGCCGGCTCCACGGGCAGCGCCCGGAACCGGCGTCGGCGTGGCAGGCCGACGCCGCTCGGCAGGGCGGCTTCGCGGGCCGGAGCGACGAGCGCATCTCGTGGGGCCGCAGTGAGGGCGGCGAGGGAACGGCAGCCCCCGCGGACGCCGCCGCCGACCCGCGCGGCGGCTGGGGAAGGCCCGCTGGTGAAACGGGCCCGGAGGGGCCCACGGACAGCGGCGCGGCCGCCGCCCCCGGATCTTCCGCTTCGCCCAGTGCCCCCGTGCCCCCCGCCACCGGCGGGGACGCCGCGGGGTCGCCTCCCCGGGACGGCACCTTCCAGATGCGGGCGATGAGCCCCGAGGCGTTCAGGCAGGAGGCGCAGGAGGCGCGCGGTTCCGGCAGCTACGCCGCCGGAGCGCAGGTGCCCGAGCACACCGTCGGGCTGCGCCGCGCGGACGTGCAGCAGTACGGCACGGGCGGCGGCGGACAGACGCCGTATTCCCCGGCCGAGCCGGCCTCCCCGGCCGCGCCGCAGTCTCCCTCCGTTCCCGGTCAGGGCTCGCCTGCGCAGCCGCAGTCGCCCGCCCCCGGCGCGGCACCCCAGGCCCCTCCGGCCGTGCCGCATCAGGGCGCGCCGCATCAGGGCGCGCCGCATCAGGGCGCGCCGCATCAGGGCGCGCCGCATCAGGGCGCCGCGCCCGCACCCGCGCAGCCGTCCTGGGCCCAGCAAGTGCACGACCTGGCCGGCGGCGCCCCCGGCGGCAGCCCCGACGCGCAGGCCGCTCCGGGTGCCGAGGCCGCGATGGCCTGGCGTCCTCCGGCCGCCGACCCCTTCGCGCAGGCGCAGCGGGAGGCGCGTCCCGCGGCCCTGGGCAAGCGCTTGGGCGCCCGCGTGGTCGACGGCCTGCTCACCGGGGCGGTGGCAACCGCCGTCGCGTTCCCCTTCATCGGCCCGTCCGTGGACCATGTCGAGGCGAAGATCCAGGCGGTCCGGGACGCGGGCGAGACCAGAACGGTATGGCTGATCGACGGCACGACCGGCGGTTATCTCGCCCTGGTCCTCGGTGCTCTGCTCCTGTTCGGCCTGCTGTACGAGGTGCTTCCGACGGGGCGATGGGGCCGGACCCTGGGCAAGAAGCTGTTCGGGCTGAGGGTGCTGACGATGGAGCAGCAGGACAAGCCGGGCTTCGGCAGCGCCCTGACGCGCTGGCTGACGTACGGCGTGCTGTCGCTCCTGGTGATCGGCGTTCTCAACGTTCTGTGGTGCCTCTTCGACCGTCCCTGGCGTCAGTGCTGGCACGACAAGCTGGCGGGCACCTTCGTCTCCAAGGACTCGGGCGAGATCCGTCTCTGAGCGGGGTCCGTCCCTGAGCGAGATCCGTCTCTGAACCAGACCGACCGCCGAGGAGGCACGGGCGCGGACCGGCGGTGCGCCGTGCCCGCCCGGTCGTCGCGCCGGTCACTCCGATGACGCCCCGCCGGGTGCGAGGCGGAGCGGGGCGCGGTCCACTCGGCGCATGAGTACGGATCAGCCCGGCAACGACCCGTTCCGCAAGCAGGAGCCCTCCGGGGAAGGGCAGGAGCCGCCCCGGTACGGCGATTCGGCGGATCCGTACGGCAGTCCGCCCCCGCCGCCCGGCGGCGGCGAGGGCCCCGGGGGAGGCCCGTACGGAGGCGGCACGGGAGGCCCGTACGGCGGAGGTCCCTACACCTCCAACCCGTACGGCGACATGACGGGAGCAGCCGACCCCCTGGAGGGCATGGCGCCCCTGGCGTCCCGCGGCAGGCGGCTTCTCGCGCGGATCATCGACGCGCTCATCGTCGGCATTCCGGTCTTCGTCGTCATGGGATTGGCGCAAGGGTGGTGGAACGCGGACGACAGCGGTCGTACGGCGAGCCAGCAACTCGTCTACACAGTCGTCTATCTGGTCTACGAGGGGCTGATGCTCACTCACTCCGGGCAGACGCTGGGCAAGAAGGTGATGGGGATCAGGGTCGCCGTGCTCGCCGACGGAACGGTGCCGAGCGGAGTGCCGGGGTGGCTCCGTTCGGCGGTCTACCACGTGCCGCCGCTGGTGCCCTGCATCGGCTTCATCTTCTGGCTCGTGAACGTGCTGTTCTGCACGTGGGACAAGCCGTACCGGCAGTGCCTGCACGACAAGGCGGCCAAGACCGTGGTGGTGGACGCCGATCGGCCCGCGTGAACCGCGGAACGACGGGCCGTGCGCTGCGTGCCGCGGACGGCGGCCGGGCGGTCGCCGGCTGCCCGGCCGGGAACACCGACGTCCGGCTGCCCGGTCAGGAACGCAGGGAGGGCTCCGCCACCCGCCTCGCGGCCCGCGCCGCGGCGGCGTCGTGCCGCGCGTGGACGCGGGAGGGCGAGGAGGTCCGGGCCCGCAGCGCGACCGCGCGTGCCTGTGAGCGTGTACGCACTCGACGGACCGTCTGCACTCCCGGAGTTGTGAGTGCCACCAGTACACCGACCGCCAGTGCGACGACCGCGATCAGTGCGACTCCCGGCCCTGACTGGGTCCGGGAGAGCAGGAGCATCGCGAGGGTCGAGCAGACGACGGTGACCGAACCGTATGCGAGCTGTGCGGGGGTCGGACGCGGCATGGCGTGATCCGTCCTCAGAAGACGTGTCGGGAGGGGCCGTCGGTCTAGCCGCACGGAGGCACGCGGTGCCCGTCGAACGACTCTACGGTCCGGGATTCCCGGACGAACACCACGGTAAGCGTGACCTGACCCACGTCGAAGTCGCACAGGGGGCGCACGGTCGCACGACCTCTGATCGTCCCAATTGGCGGACAGCCGTGGAAGCTTGCGTGCCCAGCACGAATGTACGCATCAGGGTCTGTCTTTTCTCTCCCCTCTGCTGTCCAATACCTCCTGTCCCATGACACTCCACAGGGGAGGGCACCTCAGAGGTGAACGGCAGACGGAGATCCAAAAGATCCAGAGTGGCCGCGCTGACAACAGCCGTCGCGGCCCTCGGCGCCACCGCACTGATACCCGCAAGTGCGGCGCAGGCTCAGCAGATACCGGCGCCGGCGGCACATCCGGCACCGCAGTCCGCGGCAGCACAGCCCGGGGCGCCCGGGGGGAGCCAGGACGGGCACAGCAAGGACAACCTCAAGGGCCCGTTCGACAAGGAGCAGAACCAGCAGCGTCAGGCGGCGCTGCAGAAGCTGGCACAGGGTGACGCCAAGACCGTCCAGCGCAAGGGCTCCGAGGTCGTCAAGCTCGACGACGGCAAGTACGTGGAGCTGGCGCGCGAGAAGACGGACAAGATCTTCACCATCCTCGTCGAGTTCGGCGACAAGATCGACGACAAGTACGGCGGCGACCCGGGCCCTCTGCACAACAAGATCCCCGCGCCCGACCGCAAGAAGGACAACTCCACCTTCTGGAAGAAGGACTTCAACAGGGAGCACTTCCAGAAGACGTACTTCTCCGACAAGACCGAGGACTCGGTCAGGAGCTACTACGAGAAGCAGTCCTCCGGTCGCTACTCCGTCGAGGGCACCGTCTCCGACTGGGTCAAGGTCGACTACAACGAGGCGCGTTACGGCTCCAACTACTGCGGCGACAGCAACTGCCCGACCGTGTGGGACGCGATCCGGGACGGCGTCGAGAAGTGGGTGGAGGACCAGAAGGCAGCCGGCAAGAGCGACGCGGAGATCGCGGCGCAGGTGGCGGAGTACGACAAGTGGGACCGCTACGACTTCGACGAGGACGGCAACTTCAACGAGTCCGACGGCTACATCGACCACTTCCAGTTCGTGCACGCCGGTGAGGACGAGTCGGCCGGCGGCGGAGCCCAGGGCGAGGACGCCATCTGGGCGCACCGCTGGTACGCGTACGGCAGCGACGCGGGCAAGACCGGCCCGGAGGAGAACAAGGCCGGCGGCACCCAGATCGGCGACAGCGGCGTCTGGGTCGGCGACTACACCGCGCAGCCGGAGAACGGCGGACTCGGTGTCTTCGTCCACGAGTACGGCCACGACCTGGGTCTGCCGGACCACTACGACACCCAGGGCGGAGAGAACTCCGTCGGCTTCTGGTCGATCATGTCCGTGGGCTCCTGGCTCAACAAGGGCAAGGACGCCATCGGCGACTCGGCCGGCGACATGAACGCGTGGGACAAGCTCCAACTCGGCTGGCTGGACTACGACAAGGCCAAGGCGGCCACCAAGTCGCAGCACAAGCTGGGCACGCACTCGTACCAGACGAAGAACAAGCAGGCGCTCATCGTCGAACTGCCCGAGAAGGACGTCACGACGACGATCACCAAGCCGGCCGAGGGCGAGAAGCAGTGGTGGAGCGGCAGTGGTGACGATCTGCGCAACACCCTCTCCCGCAGCGTCGATCTGACGGGCAAGTCCGAGGCGTCGCTGGACCTTCAGGGCTGGTGGGACATCGAGGAGAACTACGACTACCTCTACACCGAGGTCTCCGAGGACGGCGGCGAGAGCTGGACGCCGATCGACGGGACGGCCGACGGCGAGCCCATCCCGCGCGACGGCAGCGACCAGCCGGCGCTGCACGGTGTGTCGGAGTCGTACCGCGATCTCTCCTACCCCCTCGACGACTTCGCGGGTAAGAAGATTGATGTTCGCTTCCGTTATCTGACGGACGGTGGAGTCGCCCAGAAGGGGTTCGCGGCGGACGCTCTGAGCATCACCGCGGACGGCGAGAAGATCTTCGAGGACGGCGCCGAGGGCGACGACGACAACGGCTGGGCGACGAAGGGGTTCTCGCGCATCGGGGAGTCCTTCACGAAGCCCTACGCGCAGTTCTACATCGCCGAGAACCGCAACCACGTCTCCTACGACAAGTCGCTCAACTACGGCCCGTACAACTTCGGTTGGGTCTCGACGCGGCCCGACTGGGTCGAGCGCTACGCGTATGAGAAGGGGCTGCTCGTCTGGCTCTGGGACACCTCTCAGCTGGACAACAACGTCTCGGCGCACCCCGGCACGGGTCTGATCCTGCCGGTCGACGCGCACGCGAAACCGGAGAAGTGGTCGGACGGCAAGCCCCTGCGCAACCGCATGCAGGCATACGATTCGACCTTCGGAAAGTATGCGACAAAGGGGATCACTCTTCACAACGACGGCAAGGCCGTCAAGATCAAGTCGAAGAAGGGCGTTCGCGTCTTCGACGATCACAAGGGGACGTACTGGTACGAATCGAACCCCACGCAAGGGGTCAAGGTGCCGGACACCAACACCCGGATCATGGTCGTGAAGCAACCCCGTTCCGGTGAGACGATCACCGTCCAGGTGAGACCTTCCACAAATTAATTTGCATCGTTGCAGGTCAAAACATGATCGGCCGTTGCCCCCCTGGCGGGCGGCGGCCGATCGCGTTTAGATGCCTGTGACGGGCCTCTGCGGAGGCCCACCGGAACAGTTCTCGCGGGGGTGTTTTTGATCATGGCTGGAGGCGGATTCGTCCAGCTGCCGGACGGGAGCGTGATCGTCGCGCTCACGATTCCGGTCCCGGCCCAGCGTGCAGCCAGGCACGCGGAGCCGACCACGGGGGCAGACTCCGACGCGGGCCCGGAGGCGGCGGCAGTAGGCCGGCAGCCGGGTCCCGAGCGGCAGGGCCGCGGCGGCGGCCCGTACGACGGCCTCATGCCGGAGCGGCGGCGCTGGTCCGCCCATGCCGACGAGGCGCACACGGTGCGTGCCGTCTCGGCCGGGCGGCACGGCGACGAGCCGCGCGTGCGCGTCCTCGTCCACTCCGTCAACCGCGCCCGCGCCCTGACCAGGCTGCGGAACCTGGGCATGCGGGCGGTCTACCTGCGGGGCAACGCGGAGCCGCCGACAGCCGACGAGATCACGGCCGTGCTGCACCACCCCGACGGGCTGGTGTGGCGCACGACGCCGGGCGACGACCGTGAGTCGTGGCACCCGATCGAGTCCCTGCTGCGGCCCTCGGACCGGGTGCGCACGGGGTAGGCCGCCGGACAGGCCCTGGGGGCCTCCGCTCCGCGGAGCGGCGCTCAGGCCTCCCGCAGGACCGGTGTGCCCGACAGCCGGATCCCCGCGTCGCGCATCTCGTCGAGCGCGTTCTGCGTGGTGGCGGGCGCGACGCCGGCGGTGAGGTTCAGCAGGACCTGGGTGCGGAAGCCGGCGGAGGCCGCGTCGAGCGCGGTCGCGCGGACACAGTGGTCGGTGGCGATGCCGACCACGTCGACCTGGTCCACGTTCCGCCTTTGGAGCCACTCCTTCAGCGGCGTGCCGTTCTCGTCGGCGCCCTCGAAGCCGCTGTAGGCGGCCGAGTACGAGCCCTTGCTGAAGACCGCCTCGATCGCGCCGGCGGCGACGGCGGGTGCGAAGTTCGGATGGAATCCGATGCCTTCGGTGCCGGCGACGCAGTGCGGCGGCCAGGAGTGCTCGAAGTCGGGGTTGTCGGCGAAGTGGCCGCCCGGCTCGATGTGGTGATCACGGGTGGCGACCACATGGCTGTATCCGGCGGAGGCGTCGCCCACGAGGTCGGTGATGGCGGCGGCGACGTCCGACCCGCCGTTGACCCCGAGGCTTCCCCCTTCACAGAAGTCGTTCTGCACGTCTACGACGATCAGTGCCCGGTGCATTGGAGATGCCTTTCGGGGAATGGGGGGCGGGGCGTCGGCACGACCCTAGAGAATCCGCCGCCTCCGTGGGAGGTCCCACGCAGACCTGTCACACGGCCTCTGTCGGCAACACCGGCTCGCCGCGTGAGAGTTGCATGGCGGACATCGGCAGGCCGGCGAGAGCACGGGTGTGCCGCTCCCGTGCGTTGTCCAGCGGTTCGCGGGCGACGGTCGTGCCGCCGCGTACGAGCCGCACCTGGAGCTGATGCTCCCGCAGATCCCCGGGGACCGGGCCGGTGCCGACGACCTCCGCCGCCGCGACGCCGTTCTCGTCGGGCCGGCGCGCCGCCCATTTCGCTCCCCCCGCCGAACTCTTGCCGCCCATCGACTTCTTCGCCACGGGGAGCATCGGCGCGTCCGGTTCGTCGGACGCGGCGCGCGCGACCAGTTTGTAGACCATCGCGCAGGTCGGGTGACCGCTGCCGGTCACCAGCTGGGTGCCGACCCCGTAGGCGTCTACCGGTGCCGCGGCGAGCGAGGCGATGGCGTACTCGTCCAGGTCGCTGGTGACCACGATCCTGGTGCCCGTCGCGCCCAGCTCGTCCAGCTGGTGGCGCACCCGGTGGGCGAGCAGCAGCAGGTCGCCGGAGTCGATCCTGACCGCGCCCAGCCCGGGCCCGGCGATCTCGACGGCGCTGCGCACGGCTTCCGCGACGTCGTAGGTGTCGACGAGCAGGGTCGTGCCGCTGCCGAGCGAGTCGACCTGCGCGGTGAAGGCGTCGCGCTCGCTGTCGTGCAGGAGCGTGAAGGAGTGTGCGCTCGTCCCGACGGTGGGGATGGCATAGCGGAAGCCCGCCGCGAGGTTCGAGGTGGAGGCGAAGCCGCCGAGGTAGGCGGCGCGGGAGGCGGCCACGGCCGACAGCTCGTGGGTGCGCCGTGCGCCCATCTCCATCAACGGACGCCCGCCTGCGGCGACGGCCATGCGGGAGGCGGCGGCGGCGACCGCCGAGTCGTGGTTGAGGATCGAGAGGATCACCGTCTCCAGCAGCACGCTCTCCGCGAAGCTGCCCTCGACCCGCATCACGGGTGAGCCGGGGAAGTACACCTCGCCCTCGGGGTATCCGAGGATGTCCCCGCTGAAGCGGTATCCGGCCAGCCATTCGAGGGTGGGTTCGTCGACTGTGCGGCACTCGCGCAGGTAGCCGAGAACCTGGTCGTCGAAGCGGAAGTTCTCGACGGCGTCCAGCACGCGGCCGGTTCCTGCGACGACGCCGTACCTGCGGCCCTCGGGCAGCCGCCGCGCGAACACCTCGAAGACGCAACGCCGTTCGGCCGTTCCGGCGCGCAGCGCGGCCTGGAGCATGGTGAGTTCGTACTGATCGGTGAAGAGCGCCGTCGACGGCACGGCCACCGGCAGTCCCCTGTCTGCCATGTTCACTGCTCCTGACTCCTCGCTTCGGCGAGCCCCTGGGGGAGGGGCGGGGCAAGAACTGAGCGTACAACACATTTCGTCAGTCTGACGATATCGGTTTGGCCGTTTGGTCACCCGGCACCTCTGAGTGGCAGCATGGGACCCGTGAGTGTTGCCCCCACCGAGATCGAACGCCCCGAGTCGGCCGAGGCGCCCCTCGAGGTGCCCGAACCCGACGTGCCGTGGGCGACGATCGTGCACAACGACCCGGTCAACCTCATGAGCTACGTGACCTACGTCTTCCAGAGCTACTTCGGCTATCCCAAGGACAAGGCGAAGAAGCTGATGATGGACGTCCACCACAAGGGCCGGGCTGTGGTCTCGACCGGCAGCCGCGAGGAGATGGAGCGCGACGTGCAGGCGATGCACGGCTACGGACTCTGGGCGACCCTCCAGCAGGACCGCTGATGGCGGGCCACTTCGAGGCGACCGGTGACGGAGGCGCCGCCATCGCCCTCGACGAGGTCGAGATCTCGATTCTGCGCAGCCTCGCCGTCCAGTTGCTGGAGCTGATCGGCCCGGGCGAGGAGCCCGCCGACGGTGCCGACGACCCGCTGAGCGCCCTCCTCGCCGACGGGCCGAGCGAGCCGCCCTCCGATCCGGCACTGGCCAGGCTCTTCCCCGACGCGTACGGCGACGGTCCGGATTCGGCCCCCGGCGAGGAGGACGCGGAGGAGCGCCGGGCCTCCGCCGAGTTCCGCCGCTTCACCGAGAACGACCTGCGTGCCCGCAAGCGCGAGGACGGGCTCGCCGTGGTGCGGGCCCTGGACTCCCTCACTCCCGACCCTCCCCCTGGGAGGTCCTCCCAGGGCTCGGAGGGCAGCGCGGGCGCGGTGCTCACGCTCAAGCCCGAGGAGTCGAAGCAGTGGCTGGGCACTCTGAACGACCTGCGGCTGACCATCGGCTCGCGCCTGGAGGTCACTGACGACGAGGACGGCAACGAGCTGTACACGCTGCCCGACGAGGACCCCCGCAAGCCCATGGTGATGGCCTATCTGTGGCTGGGCGGGCTGCAGGAGACGCTCGTCGAGACGCTGCTCCCGTAGGGACTGTCCGGCCGGACTTCTCGGAAGGACGACGGCCGGCCGCGGCGTCGTTCACGGGGCCCGGCCGGCGTTCGTACGGGCCACACCGGCCCCGCGCGGGCCCCGCACCCCCCGAAGCGACCCGGGACGACCTCGCATCGGCCCCGCGCACGGCCCGCGAAGTCCCCGGTGCGACGCCCCCGGCCGGGCGCGAGAGGCTCCCGCATATCCTTCCGGGCATGCTGACCATCACCCAGGAGCTGCACGACAAGATCGTCGCTCACGCCCGCAAGGACCACCCGGACGAGGCGTGCGGGGTCATCGCGGGCCCCGCGGGGGAGGGCCGCCCGGAGCGCTTCATCCCGATGCTGAACGCGGCCCGTTCGCCGACGTTCTACGAGTTCGACTCGGGCGACGTGCTGCGCCTCTACCGTGAGATGGACGACAGGGACGAGGAGCCGGTCGTCATCTACCACTCGCACACCGCCACCGAGGCGTATCCCTCACGCACGGACATCAGCTACGCCAACGAGCCCGGCGCCCACTACGTTCTCGTCTCCACCGCCGAGTGCGGCAACGACGAAGGCCCCTTCTCCTTCCGGTCGTTCCGCATCGTGGAGGGCGAGGTCACCGAGGAGGAAGTCGAGATCGTGGACGGGCGGGCGCGGCGCGAGTGAAGTCCGTGAGGGCGCCCCGGGCAGGTGGATTCCCGCAGGTCACGGGCAAATCGCCGTCATATGAGACGGTTCCGTCCACATGACGGAACCGGGATCGGGTCACCGCACCGGGAATCGTTACGATGAGCCCATGGTTGTCCACGACGTGAGAGCTTCCTCGACGCTCCGGAGCACGCTGCTCGTCGGGCGCCTGCACGTCGATCTGTGCCGTCTCGCCAGCGCGCTGGGGGCGACCCGGCGCCGCGCGCACGTCCGCGTCTGATCCGGCCCCCGGCCCGCAGCGGGCCGCCGTGCACGGACGACAGCGACCGGCACCGCCGCACCTCCCGTACTCCGAGGTGCTCCCGCACCGCCCGCACAGACCGCTCTGCCCACCCTCCATCCACAGGAGCTTCCATGGCCATCGAGGTCCGCATCCCGACGATCCTCCGTACCTACACCGACGGCGAGAAGTCGGTCACGGGGGAGGGCGACACGCTCAAGGAGCTCTTCGACGACCTGGAGAGCCGCCACGCGGGCATCCAGGGCCGCCTCGTCGACGGCGGTGAACTGCGCCGCTTCGTGAACGTCTACCTCAACGACGAGGACGTGCGCTTCCTCGACGGCATCAGCACGAAGCTCAGCAACGGCGACAACGTGACGATCCTCCCCGCCGTGGCGGGCGGATCGGGTGCTCCCGTGCGCATGGGAACCCGCTGATGCGCTACGACTCCCCCGTCGACGCGGTCGGCGACACCCCGCTCGTACGGCTCCCGCGGCTCTCGCCGTCGGAGGACGTGCGCATCTGGGCGAAGCTGGAGGACCGCAACCCGACGGGCTCCGTGAAGGACCGGCCGGCGCTCTACATGGTCGAACAGGCCGAGAAGGAAGGCCGGTTGACGCCCGGCTGCACCATCCTGGAGCCCACCTCCGGCAACACCGGCATCTCGCTCGCGATGGCGGCTCGCCTCAAGGGCTACCGCATCGTGTGCGTGATGCCGGAGAACACCAGTGAGGAGCGGCGCCAGTTGCTCGGCATGTGGGGTGCCGAGATCATCTCCTCGCCGGCGGCAGGCGGTTCGAACACCGCCGTGCGTGTGGCCAAGGAACTCGCTGAGCAGAACCCGGACTGGGTGATGCTCTACCAGTACGGCAACCCCGCCAACTCCGCGGCCCACTACGCCTCCACCGGCCCCGAGATCCTCGCCGACCTGCCCTCCATCACCCACTTCGTGGCGGGCCTGGGCACCACCGGCACGCTGATGGGCGCCGGCCGCTATCTGCGCGAACAGCGCCCCGGCGTGGAGATCATCGCCGCCGAACCGCGCTACGACGACCTGGTCTACGGCCTGCGCAACCTGGACGAGGGCTTCGTGCCCGAGCTGTACGACGAGTCCGTGCTCACCGGGCGGTTCTCCGTCGGCTCCGAGGACGCGGTGCGGCGCACGCGCGAACTCCTCGCCGAGGAGGGCATCTTCGCGGGTGTCTCCTCGGGCGCCGCTCTGCACGCCGCCGCCGGGGTCGCGCGCAAGGCCCAACGGGCGGGCGAGAGCGCCGACATCGCTTTCGTCGTCGCCGACGGAGGCTGGAAGTACCTCTCCACGGGCATCTACACGGCGGAGTCCACCGAAGCGGCGGTCGAGGCGCTCCAGGGCCAGCTCTGGGCCTAGTGCCGCGGCCGGGAAGGTTCACCGGCTCGCGACGCCCGGCACAGCACCTCTCCCCCGGCTGCCTCCGGGGGAGCAAGGCGGAGAGTGGGGCACCACCCGGGCCGGAGGCCCAGGGAGGACGGCGCTGTTCGCGGCCCCTGGGGCGGCCCGTGCGCAGGCCGGTCGCCGGGCCTCACCGCGGGTCAACTCCCGCGGGGGAGGGGTGAATTCGCTCGGGCGCGCGGATGCGAGGCCGCCCGCGGCCGCCGCGCCGCGCGGTCCGCACGCCTCGTGTGTTCGCGCGGTTCCGGCCCTCGGGGCCCTACCCGCGCCCGTTCCGCTCCGGCCGTGGGCGTCAGCCCTCACCGGCGAGGTGACGCACCTGCACCCAGGTGTCCTGGTCGACCTCACCCGCACGCCGTCCGAACTCGCTCAGCTCGACGTCCCATGCCGCGTCGGCGTCCGTACACAGCGCGGTCACGCGGCCGGGGGCGTCCGCGACCGTCCCCGGCGGCAGGGCCAGCTTCGCCCCGGACGACTCCGGCAGCCGGTACTCGCCCTCGCGGGACGGCCGTTCCGCACTGATCCGTGCGACCCGGGCGCTGTCGATGCGTACCGCAAGGACCAGGACGAGGAGCGGCTCGCGCGTCCACCAGATCTCCCCGGGACGCGGTCCCCTGTCGGGCAGCGAGACGTTCCGCCGGTTCCGGCCGCCGCGGAGACGGCTGACGGGACGGGCGAGCCGCGCGCCGCCGTCGACCAGCGCCGCCACAAGTGACAGGGCCACGACGGCACCCAGCGCCAGCCACCACCAAGTGTCCACGCCCGCCTCGCCTCCCGGACCGCGCACGCCAGCACCGCACAGATTGCCGACCGTACCCCGCGCTGGTGATTCCGCCCACACCAGCGCGCTCTTGAGTCCAAAGGCGGCACCGTGCGGCTTACGCTCGGAAACCCCACAGCCGCCAACGGAGGTCACTGCTTTCATGAAGCTCACCGTCGTCGGCTGCTCCGGGTCGTTCCCTTCAGCGGAGTCGGCCTGTTCGAGTTATCTGGTCGAGGCCGAGGGATACCGGCTGCTTCTCGACATGGGGAACGGCGCGCTCGGCGAGCTCCAGCGCTACAGCGGTCTCTACGACCTGGACGCCATCGCGCTGAGCCACCTCCACCCCGATCACTGCATCGACATGTGCGGCTACTTCGTGGCGCGTTACTACCGTCACGAGGGCGGACGTTGCGAGCCGCTCCCCGTCTACGGTCCACGGGACACCGAGCGGCGCCTGACCGTCGCGTACGGTGACACACCGTCGGACTCCGCCATGAGCGAGGTATTCGACTTCCGCACGCTGACGCCTGGAGGCTCCTTCGACCTCGGTCCCCTCACCGTCCGCACGGAGGAGGTCCGGCACCCCGTGGAGTCCTACGCGTTCCGGGTGACCCACCGGGAAAGCGGCAAGGTGCTCGTCTACTCGGGTGACACGGGGACCTGCGGCCCGCTCCGGGAACTGGCACGCGGCGCGGACATCTTCCTGTGTGAGGCGTCCTTCACGCACGGCAAGGAGGCCATCCCCGACCTGCATCTCAACGGCCGCGAGGCGGGGGAGTGCGCACAGTCCGCGGGCGTGGAGCGACTGGTCCTCACCCACGTACCGCCGTGGACCGACGCGAAGGTCAACCTCCGGGACGCCAAGGACGCCTTCGGCGGCCCCGTCGAGCTGGCCAGGCCGGGCGCGGTCTACGAGCTGTAGCGGCGCCGCACGGGGCGCGTGCCCTGCGGACTCCGGGCATACGCGGCCGGGCACACGCGGCACCGCACCCGCCGCCTGTCGGCAGCGGGTGCGGCTCGGTTGTCGTTCGCCGGTCACCGGTGGTCAGTGGCCGGTTGGCCCTCCGGCGTCAGATCTCGGCGCGGCTCCTGTCCTGGTCCTCGTCCCCGTCGTCGCGGCCGTGCCGGGCCTCCTGGGACTGAGCGGGCCGGGCGGGCTGAGCGGCCGGGACGTCGAGCGTGTTCCGGGAGACCTTGCCCAGGGAGACGGGATGCTCCTGTTTGTCGATGGCCTTGTCGGTGGTCGTCTCCGCGACCGCGACCGGTACGTCGCCGCGGATCCGGCCCTCGTTCGTCGCCGGCTCGGGCTCCTGCCGCCGCTCCTGCTCCTCCGGCTCGGGCGCCTCGCGGCCGGGCGTGGGCAGGTCGAACTTGATGATCGCGAAGCGGAATACGGTGTAGTAGACCACCGCGAAGCCCAGGCCCACGATCACCAGGCCCCACGGGTTCGTGGCGATGCCCAGGTTCAGCATGAAGTCGATCGCGCCGGCCGAGAAGCCGAAGCCGTCCTTCATGCCCAGGGCCCACACCAGGGCCATGGAGATGCCGGTCAGTACCGCGTGGATCGCGTACAGCACGGGCGCGATGAACATGAACGAGAACTCGATGGGCTCCGTCACGCCTGTGATGAAGGCGGTAAGCGCGAGGGAGATCATCAGGCCGCCGATCACCTTGCGCCGCTCGGGCCGTGCGCAGTGGTACATCGCGAGGCACGCGGCGGGCAGGGCGAACATCATGATCGGGAAGAACCCCGTCATGAACTGGCCGGCGCTGGGGTCGCCCGCGAGGAAGCGCGCGATGTCACCGTGCTGCCCCTTGTACGAGCCGGCCTGGAACCACGGGAAGGAGTTGAGCAGGTGGTGCATGCCGATCGGGATGAGGGCCCGGTTGGCCACGCCGTAGACACCGGCTCCCGCGGCTCCCGAGCCGACGAGCCAGGCGCCGAAGTCGTGCAGCCCCGTGCCCAGCACCGGCCAGATGTAGCCGAAGATCACGCCGATGAAGAGGCCGGCGAAGGCCGAGAGGATCGGCACGAGACGGCGGCCGCCGAAGAAGCCCAGCCAGTCGGGGAGCTTCTTGCGGTAGTAGCGCTGGTAGAGCAGGGCGACGACGATGCCCATGACCACGCCGCCCAGCACACCGGCGTCCACCGGCGGTGCGGCCGTGCCGACCTTGCCGTCGATGACCTTCTCGACCGGAGGCAGATTCCCGTCCTTGAAGGCACCCAGCACGTTCTTGAAGACCAGGTAGCCGACGACTGCCGCCAGAGCCGTCGACCCGTCCGACTTGCGGGCGAATCCCACGGCGATGCCGACGGCGAACAGCAGCGGCATGTTGTCGATCAGTGCGCCGCCGCCCCTGGCGAGGAACTGGGCGATGCGGTTGAGGGAGTCCGGGAATCCCGGACGGCCGAGCATGTCGGGCTGGCCCAGCCGGACCATCAGTGCGGCGGCAGGCAGGGTGGCGATCGGAAGCATGAGGCTGCGGCCGATGCGCTGGGCTACAGCCATCGCACCCGAGCCCCGGCCCGTCGTCCGGGCTTCGGTAGCCGTGGTCATCAACGTCCTCCAGTGGTCTGCGGGAGGTCGGACCGTGCGGAGCAGACCCCGTGAATGGTGTAGACCTCTTGTAGCACGGGTGCAGCAGCGCGGAAAGCGCAACTTGTTCCGTTAAGGGCGCATATGTACCCGGGGAATCGGGGAGTGTCACCGGCATCCCGGACGCAGGAGGCGAGAGCCGACGATTGGCCCATACTGGTGTAGACCTCGGTCGGCCGGGGTGCGTGCTCGGCACGTGACTCGGCGCCGGAGAGCAGGAGAAAGACATGAGCAGCAAGGCCGAAAAGATCGTCGCCGGGCTCGGCGGACTCGACAACATCTCCGAGATCGAGGGCTGCATCACTCGTCTTCGCACCGAGGTCGCGGACGCCGCGCTCGTCGACGAAGCGGCGCTGCGGGCCGCGGGTGCGCACGGAGTCGTGAAGATGGGGTCGGCCATACAGATCGTCATCGGCACCGACGCCGATCCGATCGCCGTCGAGATCGAGGACATGATGTGACGCACCGCCTCCGCACCGGCGGGCCGCGGGTTCTCCGGCCCGCCGGAGCCGCCGGCCCGGGGAAGTGCGAACGGGCAAAGGGCTGAACGGGCCTTCAGGCGCGAGGGCTTAGGCTCGCACCATGACTCGTATCGACGGCCGCACGGCTGACCAGTTGCGCCCCATCACCATCGACCGCGGCTGGAGCAAGCACGCCGAGGGTTCCGTTCTGATCTGCTTCGGCGACACCCGGGTGCTGTGCACCGCCAGCGTCACCGAGGGGGTGCCGCGCTGGCGCAAGGGAAGCGGACAGGGCTGGGTCACGGCCGAGTACGCGATGCTGCCGCGCTCCACGAACACCCGCGGCGACCGCGAGTCCGTACGCGGCAAGATCGGCGGCCGCACACATGAGATCTCCCGCCTGATCGGGCGCTCGCTGCGCGCGGTCGTGGACTACAAGGCGCTCGGGGAGAACACCGTGGTCCTCGACTGCGACGTTCTCCAGGCCGACGGCGGCACCCGCACCGCCGCGATCACGGGCGCCTACGTCGCACTGGCCGACGCCGTCTCCTGGGCCCAGGAGAAGAGGCTCGTCAAGAGCAAGTCCCAGCCGCTCACGGGTACCGTCGCCGCCGTCAGCGTCGGCATCGTCGACGGGAACCAGCTGCTCGACCTGTGCTACGAGGAAGACGTGCGCGCGGAGACCGACATGAACGTCGTCTGCACCGGGGACGGGAAGTTCGTCGAGGTCCAAGGGACCGCCGAGGGCGAGCCGTTCGCTCGTGAGCAGCTCGACGGACTGCTCGACCTCTCCGTCAAGGGGTGCGCGCAGCTCGACGGTGCGCAGCGCAAGGCGCTCGCCGGCTGAGACCGTCCCGGCCGCTGGAGCCGGGGCCGTTCCGAGAGGCGAATTCGCAGCTTAATCAGGGCGGTTCGGATCCGGGAACTTTGCGTATGCTTTACACGTCTGAAGAGGTACGGGCCGCGCGGGTCAAACCGCGCGGCCCGTCCATCGCCAAGGAAGAGGTCCCTGTGCGTCGTTCTCCCGTGCTCCCCGTTCTCGGCGCCGCAGCGTTCGCCGCCACCGTTCTGACCGGGTGCAGCGCGGTGGACAAGGCGGTCAGCTGCGCCAACACCGCAGTCACGGTCGCCGAAGCGGCCGACGATCTCCAGAAGGCCGTCTCCGGCGCCTCCGAGGACCCGGCGCAGGCGAAGGAGTCGATAGACCGCATCGACAAGAACCTCGAGAAGATCGACGACAGCACGGGCGACGCCGACGTCGACAAGGCCGTCGGCCACATGAACAGCGCAGTCGAGGACGCGCAGAAGGCCGTCGACGCCGGGCGCGAGCCCGATGTGCGTCCGGTCGGCGAGGCGGCCGACGAGCTGACCAAGGTCTGCACGGGCTGACGCGTGGTTTCGGCGGGGCGGCCGCGTCACGGCCGCCCCGTTATCTTCTTCGCGGTCCTGCAAGAGGGCCGTTGGCCTCCGGGCCCGGCATGACTGTTGCCCCCTGTCGATTCCATGACCTGGGGGGTGGTGTCACCGGGCCCGAGGGGTGCCGTCGGAGACGCTGATAAGAGGTCCGACCACCGCCCGGCCGAGCGCAATGCCCGGCCAACCTTCGGGCGGCAGGTCTGCATAACGTGGATGCGCGCGTGCGGCCCCAACGCCGAGGCCGGCATGCCATCGACACACGTGGGGGCACAGTGACCGACATCAGCAACGTGGACGTCTTCCTCGGCCTGGACGTCGGCAAGAGCGCCCACCACGGCCACGGGCTGACCCCGACCGGGAAGAAGGTCTTCGACAAACTGCTTCCGAACAGCGAACCGAAACTGCGGGCCGTCTTCGACAAACTCCGCGAGAAGTTCGGCACCGTCTTGGTAGTCGTGGACCAGCCCGCCTCGATCGGCGCCCTGCCCTTGGCAGTCGCCCGGGACGCCGGCTGCGAAGTTGCCTACTTGCCCGGACTGGCGATGCGCCGGATCGCCGACCTCTACCCGGGCGAGGCCAAAACCGACGCGAAAGACGCCACGGTCATCGCCGATGCCGCCCGCACCATGCCCCACACCCTCCGCACCCTGGAGCTGACGGACGAGATCACTGCCGAGCTGACCGTGCTCGTCGGCTTCGACCAGGACCTGGCCGCCGAGGCCACCCGCACCTCCAACCGCATCCGCGGCCTGCTCACCCAGTTCCACCCCAGCCTGGAACGGGTCCTGGGCCCACGCCTGGACCACCCAGCGGTCACCTGGCTCCTGGAGCGCTACGGCTCCCCGGCAGCCCTGCGAAAGGCGGGCCGCCGCAGGCTCATTGAGGTCATCCGACCCAGAGCTCCGCGCATGGCCGAACGGCTCATCGACGACGTCTTCGCCGCACTCGACGAACAGACCGTCGTCGTCCCCGGGACCGGCACCCTGGATGTGATCGTGCCCTCGCTGGCCAAGTCCCTCGCAGCCGTCCACGAGCAACGCGGGGCCCTGGAAGCCCAGATCGAGGCCCTGCTGGAGGCCCACCCTCTTTCCACGGTCCTGACGTCGATGCCCGGCGTCGGCGTCAGGACCGCCGCAGTTCTCCTGGTCACCATCGGCGACGGCAGCTCGTTTCCCACCGCCGCCCACCTGGCTTCCTACGCCGGTCTCGCACCGGCGACAAAGTCGTCGGGGACCTCGATCCACGGCGAACACGCCCCCAGAGCCGGCAACCGGCAGCTGAAGCGCGCCATGTTCCTCTCCGCGTTCGCCGCCCTCCACGACCCGGCCTCCCGCAGCTACTACGACAGATGCCGAGCCCGGGGCAAAACCCACACCCAAGCCCTCCTCCGCCTCGCCCGCCACCGCACCAGCGTCATCTTCGCCATGCTCCGCGACAGCACCTTCTACGAACCCCGCACCCCAGCCACCGCTTGACGAAAGACATAGAGGCACCCCCCCGCCACGGTGCGGGCTCAGTGGGTGACCAGGTTCACCAGCGCATAGATCGCAAGTCCCGCCATCGAGCCGACGACTGTGCCGTTGAGACGGATGAACTGAAGATCACGGCCGATGTGCGCCTCGATCTTCTTCGACGTGTGTTCGGCGTCCCAGCCCGCGACCGTCTCTGTGATCAGTGACGTGATCTCGTTCCGGTACGTGGTGACGACGTACACCGCGGCATCCTCGATCCAGCCGTCGACCTTGCCCCGCAGACGGCCGTCCGAGACCATCCGCTGTCCCAGCGACAGCAGCGACGCCCTTGCCCGCACGCGCAGTTGGCTGCTCTCGTCCTCCGCCGCCGCGACGATCATCGAACGCACCGAGTTCCAGGCCGAGGAGATCAGGTCCTGCACCTCGCTGCGGCCGAGTACGTCGCTCTTGAGCCGTTCCACCCGCGCCCGCGTCTGCGGATCCGACCGCAGGTCCGCCGCGAAGTCCGTCAGGAAGCGGTCGATCGCCCCGCGAGCCGGGTGCTCCGGCATGTCCCGCATCTCCGTCACGAACCGCAGCAACTCCCGGTAGACGCGGTCGCCCACGCGCCGGTCGATGAAGCGGGGCGTCCAGCCCGGCGCACCGCCGGTGACCGCCTCGACCACGGAGTCGCTGTGCTGCTCCAGCCACTGCGCCGCCCGCCCGCACACCAGATCCACCACGCGCCTGTGGCCCTGGTCGGCCACGACGCGCTCCAGCATCGACCCCAGCGCCGGTGCGATCTCCTGCGCGTCGGCGCGGCGCGTGATGGCCTCGCCCACCACCGCCTGCACATCCGAGTCCCGCAGGACGGCCAGCGCGCCGCGCAGCGCCGTCGACAGCTCCGAGGTCACCCGGTCCGCGTGCTCCGGCTGCGCGAGCCACGAACCGAGGCGGCCGGCGATGCCCACCGCCCGCAGCCGCGACCGTACGACGTCACCGGAGAGGAAGTTCTCGCCGACGAACTCCCCGAGCGTGTGTCCGAGTTGATCCTTCTTGGTGGGAATGATGGCGGTGTGGGGGATCGGCAGCCCGAGCGGATGCCGGAAGAGCGCCGTCACCGCGAACCAGTCCGCCAGCGCGCCCACCATCCCCGCCTCGGCGGCAGCCGCGACATATCCGCTCCAGACTCCCGCACCCTCGTGCTGCGCCCACTTCGCCAGCACGAACACCGCGGCCATCAGCAGCAATGCGCCTGTCGCGATGGTCTTCATCCTGCGCACGCCGCGGCGCCGCTCCTCGTCCGCCGCGGTGAAGGTGCCCAGGGGGCCCGGGTTCGGGGGCCGCCCGCCGGAAGCCGATGCGGCGCCGGAACCAGATGCGGCGCCGGAACCCGATGCCGCGCCACGGCCCGAACTGCCGCTGTCCGTACGGCCGTTCGAGCCAGGGCCCGCGGACCGCCCGGCCTTCCCGTCTGTGATTGCCCTCACTCCGCCCGCGCCTGCGGCGGCCACGTCGCCCGCTTTTACCTGATCCATCCACTCCACCGTTCGGCCTGTCCCCCCTACAGTGTCCCAAGGTGCCTGACAGGTGGAACGAAGCTCGGGCATACGGCGTCTGTCATTGCGGACGACCACCCGGGTCGCCCCGGCCTGGCCGCCCCCCGGGGAGAGGGCCTCGCCGCGATCGTGGGATCATTCCACCGCGACCACTCGGAGCCTCGGGCTCCGCCTGCCCGAGGAGACACACCGCGCGTGACCAGAAACATGGGTTATGCCTTGCTGGCCGGTCTGGCGGCCATCGTCGTGCTGGTGTCCACCGCCGTCTTCATCGGTGTGGGCGGCGACGACGGCAGTCTGGACGGCATCACGCAGGGCACCCGTGACTCCGCCGCGCCCGCCTCCTCGGGCAACTGGGTGGGAACCTGGTCGGCCCCCGCCGTCGCGGCCGAGCCCAACACCGCTGACGGCTACGCCAAGATGTCGATACGCAACGTCGTCCACACCTCGGTGGGCGGATCGGGCGCCCGCATCACCCTCTCCAACCTCTACGGCACCAAGCCCCTCACGATCACGCACGCGACGCTCGCCCTCGCCGCCGCACCCAGCAACCCCACGGCGGCCACAGGCACGATGCGCCGGCTGACCTTCGGCAACTCCCGCTCGGTGACCATCCCTCCGGGCCGCAAGGCGGTCAGCGACTCGGTGAGACTCAACGTCCCGCACGCCGCCGACCTCCTCGTCACCACCTACTCCCCGAAGCCGTCCGGGCCCGTCACGTACCACCCCTACGCGCGTCAGACCAGCTACGTGGCACAGGGCGACAAGGCCGAGGAGACCTCGGGCACGGCTTTCACCCAGCAGAGCCCGTACTGGCGTCATCTCACCGCCGTCGATGTGTGGACCAGTCAGACGCGCGGCGCGGTAGCCGTGCTCGGCGACTCCATCACCGACGGCATCACCTCCAGCCCGGGCGCCAACCGCCGCTGGACGGACTTCCTCGCCGAACGTCTGCGCACGGAGCGGGGAGCGCCCCGGTACAGCGTCCTCAACGGCGGCATCAGCGGTAACCGCGTCCTCGTCGACGGGCCCCGCTACTCGCCCAACAACGGCCCCAGCGGCCTGACACGGATGCAGCGCGACGTGCTCTCGCAGGCCGGGGTCAAGGCCGTCGTCATCGAGATGGGCCTCAACGACATCATCAAGCAGCCCCGGCAGCGCGACCCCGAACGAATCGTCGACGGGCTGCGGCAGTTGGTGAAGTACGCGCACGCGCGCAATCTGCGCGTCGTCGGCGGCACCCTCACCCCCTTCGGCGGACACCGGGGCTACGAACAGCAGTTGGACACGATCCGCCAGCGGGTCAACGAGGAGATCCGCTCGGGCAAGGTCTTCGACGACGTCGTCGACTTCGACGCCGCGCTGCGGGACCCGGCCAACCCCAACCGCCTGCGCCCGGCCTACGACTCCGGCGACCACCTGCACCCCAGCGACAACGGGTACAGGGCGATGGCCGAAGCGCTGGACCTGAAGATGCTGAAGGGCTCCTCGCCCGCCACGACGTAGAGGCCGGTCAACCCGCCCCGTACATGCGGGCGATGACGTCCTCGATCTCCGGCTCCCGCACGGACAGGTCCACGAGCGGATAGCCTTCGGCGATCCGCGAGACGATCGGTGCGGCGCTCGCCGACGCGGGGAAGGCGAGCCACTGGCGCGGGCCCTCCGTCCGCACGGTGCGCGCGCCCTCGATCCCCTCGATCGGGGGCAGTTCACGCTCCAGGTCCACCACGAGCGTCCGTTCGCTCTCACCGACCTCGTGCAGCCCCGCCAGGGCACCGTCGTACATCAGGCGTCCGTGGTCGATGACCATCACGCGCCTGCACAGCTGCTCGATGTCGGTGAGGTCGTGGGTGGTCAGCAGGACGGTCGTGCCTTGCGACGCGTTGAGGTCGCTCAGGAAGCGGCGCACCGTCGCCTTGCTGACGACGTCGAGTCCGATCGTCGGCTCGTCCAGATACAGCACGTCCGGGTCGTGCAGCAGCGCCGCCGTGATGTCGCCGCGCATGCGCTGCCCCAACGACAGCTGCCGCACCGGGACTTCGAGGAGGTCTCCCAGCTCCAGCAGTTCCACGCACCGCTCGAGGTTCTGGCGGTACCGGGCCTCGGGGATGCGGTACATGCGGCGCACGAGCGAGTAGGAGTCCCGCAGCGGCAGGTCCCACCACAGGGTCGTGCGCTGCCCGAAGACGACACCGATGCGCCGCGCCAGCCTGGTGCGATCACGGGCCGGGTCGATACCGGCGACGCGCAGCCGCCCGCCGCTGGGCGTGAGGATGCCGGTGAGCATCTTGATCGTCGTCGACTTCCCCGCGCCGTTCGGGCCGATGTAGCCGACCATCTCGCCGCGCGCGACGCCGAAGGAGATCCCGTCGACGGCACGAACTTCGCGCCGCTCGCGCCGCAGCCTGCCGCTTCTCCTGCGCACGTGGAAGACCTTCTCCAGGTCCTTCAGCACGATGAAGTCGCCGTCCATCTCCTCGGGTTCCCCTCCCGCTCGTCACCGCTCAGCGCTGCTCGTCCGTGCTCGAACCGGACCCTCCGGCCGGTTCCGTTGCTTTGCGTTCCGTCTGTTCCGTTCAGTGATGCTTCAGCTGCCCGTGCTGCGGTACGCCCGCAGTCCCGCCCGCCAGGCCAGCCCGGCCAGGACGCAGCAGCCCGCCGCCACCGCAGGGCCCGCGAAGTCCACCCACCCCGGCAGGCGCAGTGGATCGTCGCGGCCCAGCAGCCGCAGCACGGGCAGCCAGTTGACGAAGGCCAGCGGGATCACGAACGTCACCCCGCGCACCATGTCCTTCGCGAAGACCGTCGGCGGGTACTGGAGCATCGTCGCGCCGCCGTAGGTGAAGGAGTTCTGCACCTCCGCGGCGTCCTGCGCGACGAACTGGAAGGCGCCGCCCAGGACGAAGACCGCGCCGAAGATCGCCGTGCCGCTGAGCACCGTGACCGCCAGCAGCAGGGGCGCCCACGGGCCGCCCTCCAGCCGCACACCGCTCAGCGCCCACCCCAGGACCAGGACGCTCTGGCCGAGGCGGCCCAGCCGCCGCAGCGCGAACCGGTCCGCGGCGACCTGCGCCAGCGCGGGCACGGGCCGCACCAGGATCACGTCCATCGTGCCGTCCCGCACCCGCGTGCCCACGCGGTCGAAGGAGCCCAGCAGCAGGTCCGCCAGGCCCAGGGACGCCGCGCATGTGCCGTACAGCAGGGCGACCTCGTGCAAGGTGAACCCCGCGAGGACCTCCACATGCGAGAACATGATCATGATGGCGACGAAGTCGAGCGCCGAGGTGGCGAAGCTGCCAAGAGCGAGCATCGCGAACGACGCCCGGTAGACCATCGTGGAGCGCACCCACATCGCCGCGATGAAGCAGTACGCCCGCAGGCCCCAGCCCAGCCGGGCCAGGAGGCCATCGGCCGCCGCGCCGTCCAGGTCGACGGCTGACCCCCCGGGATCACGGGCGCCATACGCGGCCGTCTCGTCCGGCCCCGCGCCATCCGTGCGCACACCACCGCTCAGAGCCGGCTCAGCCACCCTGGACCACCACCTTCCGCGTGGCCAGCGACTGCAGCCCCCTGCCCGCCGCGAGCAGCAGCAGCGCCCACAGCGACTGGAACCCGAAGGCCGAGAGCACCCCTGCCCCCTCGTACCGGCCCAGCAGCACGTCCACCGGGACCTGCATGGTCGCCGCCCACGGCAGCAGACGCACCACCTCGCCGAAGGCGCCGGGGAAGACGGTCAGCGGGAGCAGCATCCCCGAGAAGAACATGCTCAGCAGCGTGCTCAGCATGTTCAAGCCCGTGCCGTCCAGCAGCCAGAAGGCGCTCAGTGCGAACAGGTAACGCAGTGCGAAGCCCGTGACGATGCCGAGCGTGACCGACGCGAGAAAGGCCAGCCACACCAACGGCGATGCGGGCAGGGCCAGTTCGAAGAAGAACGCGCCGAAGGCCACGGGTGCGGCGCCACGGGCCAGCAGGTGGAAGCCGGCCCGGCCGAGGTCGGCGGCCAGCCACCACAGCTGAAGGTCGGCGGGCCGGTAGAGGTCGACGGCGACGTCCCCCGTGCGGATGCGCTCCTGCAGCTCCTCCTGGAAGCCCCCGCCGATCAGCGCCGCGGCGGCGAGCATCGCCTGGCCCATCCACACGAAGGTCAGCGCCTGTGACTCGTCGTAGCCGCCCAGGTGCGGGCGCTCGCTCCACAGGGCGCTGAAGGTGAAGGCGAGGATGAAGCCGAAGACGGTGTTGGTGAACACTCCGGCCGCCGTGGCGACCCGGTACGTGGAGTAACGGTGGAAGCTGCCGGCCGCCACCGCGAAATAGACGCCTCGCAGGCGCATCCTTTTGAAGCCTTTCTCCGTCTATCCCAGTAGAGGTTCCTCGTGGCTTTCTCACGATTGGGAAACGAAGGAGCCTAGCTCACGCGGGAAGCGGGCAGCCAACGATTATTCACGTGCACGGTCACCGATCCGTGGCACGTACAGTGACGGGGCCGCGCTCGTGTACGACTGACCCCGGTGAGCTGGACGATCGAGCAGGCGCGCTTACGACGATGGGCGTTATGACCGGATCGCCCGAATTCGGACGAGGGGTCCCAGAAGAGATGAGCGACGAGGCGAAAGCAACGGGGAGCGCCCGCAGCAGGACCGGCCTCCGCCGGCTGGTGCCCACCTGGCGGTGGGCCCTGGGCGGGACGATGCTGCTGCTGGTCCTCGCCTGCGGCGTCCTTGTGGCCGGCTACCTCCTGGTGAGCATCCCCCCGGCGAACAAGGCCGCCGCCGCCCAGACCAACGTCTTCCTCTACTCCGACGGCTCGCAGATCGCCCGCGACGGCGAGATCAACAGGGAGAACATCAAGCTCGCCCAAGTCCCCAAGAGCGTGCAGGAAGCCGTCCTGGCCGCCGAGGACCGCGAGTTCTACCAGGAATCGGCCGTCGACCCGAAGGCGATGCTCCGCGCGGGCTGGAACATGGTCACCGGCGGCGGAAAGCAGTCCGGCTCGACGATCACGCAGCAGTACGTCAAGAACTACTACCTCAGCCAGGACCAGACCCTCACGCGCAAGGCCAAGGAGTTCTTCATCGCCCTGAAGCTGGACAACGAGGTCAGCAAGGCAGACATCCTCGAGGGCTACCTCAACACCAGCTACTTCGGGCGCAACGCCTACGGCATACAGGCCGCGGCCCAGGCCTACTACGGCAAGGACGTCGACGAACTCAGCACCGCCGAGGGCGCCTACCTCGCCGCCCTCGTCAACTCGCCCAACGCCTACGACACCCAGGCGCACCCCGAGAACCGCAAACGGGCCGTCGCCCGCTGGCACTACGTACTCGACGGCATGCTCAAGAAGAACTGGATCAGCCGTTCCGAGCGGGAAGCGTTCAAGTTCCCCGAACCCGGCCGCGACAAGCCCGCGACCGGCTTGTCCGGCCAGCGCGGCTATCTCGTGGAAGCCGTCAAGAACTACCTGATAAGCAACGACATCATCGACGAACGCCGCCTGGCGGCCGGCGGGTTCCGCATCACGACCACGCTCGACCCGAAGCGGCAGAAAGCCATGGGCAAAGCGGTCGAGAAGCGGCTGATGTCCAAGCTCGACAAGGACCGGAAAGTCGACAAGTACGTGCGCGCCGGCGGCACTTCCGTCGACCCCGAGTCCGGGAAGATCGTCGCCATGTACGGCGGCATCGACTACACCGAGCAGTACGTCAACAACGCCACCCGCCGCGACTACCAGGTCGGCTCCACCTTCAAGCCGTTCATCTTCACCTCGGCACTGCAGAACGACGCCGAGACCCAGGACGGACGCCGCATCACCGCCGGCACCATCTACGACGGCACCAACAAGCGCGAAGTCGTCAGCGACGGCCAGGGCACCGACTACGCCCCCGAGAACGAGGACGAGAAGTCCTACGGCGACATCCCCGTCTCCCAGGCCATGAACAAGTCCGTCAACTCCGTCTTCGCGCAGATGGGCGTCGACGTCGGCCCCAAGAAGGTCAAGCGCACCGCCATCGACCTCGGCCTCCCCGAGAAGACCCCCAACATGCCCGAGGACGGCTCGATCGCCCTCGGCGTCGCCACCGCCTCCACCACCGACATGGCAGAGGCCTACGCCACGCTCGCCAACCACGGCAAACGCGGCCACTACAGCCTCGTGGAGAAGGCCACGCACGGTGGGGAAGTCATCGACCTGCCCGAGCGCGACGTCTCCGAACAGGTCGAGCGCAGCGCCGCCGACGCCACAACCGCCGTACTGCGCAAGGTCGTTCAGGGTGGCACCGGAACCGCGGCACAGAGCGCGGGGCGCCCCGCGGCCGGGAAGACCGGCACCGCCGAGGAGGACAAGGCGGCCTGGTTCGCGGGATACACGCCCGAACTTGCCACCGTCATCAGCGTGATGGGTCAGAACTCCGAGACCGGTGTGCAGAAGCCCCTCTATGGAGCTGCCGGGCTCAAACGCATCAACGGCGGCGGCTTCCCCGCCGAGATCTGGGGCGACTACACGAAAGCCGCCCTCAAAGGGGAGCCCGTACGCGACTTCGACCTGAAGACCGGAGGCGACGCCGACATCCCCGGCACGAAGCCCCCGGGCAGCGAGGGCCCCAGCATCCCGCCCAGCGACGGCGGCCCCACCTCGGAGCCGCCGACCACCGGCCCCACGACGCCGCCCACCGACCCCGGCACACCCAGCACCCCGCCGACCGAGCCCACGGACCCCGGAACCCCGCCGACAGGCGGCCTCGAAGGCGGCAACACGGACGGGCAGAACGGCGGCGACACCGAGGGCACCTCGGGCGGTCCCGGTGACGGGGGCGGCTGGCAGGGCGGCAACACGACGGGACAGCCGGCCACTGCCGCCCGCATCACGGCGTCGGGCGACGAATGGGAGGGCGGCTGACGGGCGAGGACCGGGCGGGCCGTTGACGGGCGCGGGTTCGCCCGGCAGCCGAAGGGAGGGGCGGGCGGCCGAAGCGGGGTGAGGCCTCAACTCCCGCGAAGACTCAAGCCCCGCGAAGACTCAAGCCCCGCGAAGACTCAAGCCCCGCGAAGACTCAAGCCCCGCGAAGCCTCAAGCGCTCCGAACGGGGCCCACGAACGGGATCCGCGAACGGGAGGCGCGAACGGGAGGCGAGACCTCACGGACGCAGGCCGAGGGCGCGGGACGGCGACGGCTCCGCGACCCCCCGCCTCACAGATAGAGCCCCGTCGAATCCTCCGAGCCCTGAAGCCGCTCGGAGGCCACCGCGTGCAGATCGCGCTCCCGCATCAGCACGTACGCGACACCCCGCACCTCGACCTCGGCCCTGTCCTCCGGGTCGTAGAGCACACGGTCACCCGGCTCGACCGTACGGACGTTCTGCCCGACCGCAACGACCTCGGCCCACGCCAGCCGGCGACCCACCGCCGCCGTCGCGGGAATCACGATCCCGCCCGACGAACGCCGCTCGCCCTCCTCGATGTCCGTACGGACCAGCACCCTGTCGTGCAGCATCCGGATGGGCAGCTTGTCGTGGTGCGCCATGCCCGAGCCCGCGCCGGCCTTCGCGCCGGGGGCCGCACGGCCGGTAGACGTTTCGGAACTCACGGCTAGACCGTATCCCAGGGGCTCAGCGCTGACGGCGGCGAGACGAGAGCGCGAACAGCCCGCCCACGACGACCACGGCGACCACGGCCACCGGCACCAGCCGCTCCAGACGGGGCGAGCCCTTCTCGTCGACGAACTGCGACCGCACGTCCGCTACCGCGCGATTGGCCGCCACATAGGCGCGCCCCGCCGTACGGTCCACGGCCGCGGCAGCCTTGGCCTTCGCGTCCCCCGCGATCGTCCTGGGGTGCACGCGGACAGCGATCTCGTCGAGCGTCGCGGCGAGTTCACGCCGCCTGCTGATGATGTCCGCCTCGATGTCCGCGGGAGTCCTGCCCTGTGGCACCGCGCCGCCTCCGTCGATCGATCCGTCGCTCATACGTCGTCATACGCCGTTCACCGGCCAACCAAGGCCCGGTTCCGGCCAGTCGGCCGCCCCGGTGGGCGGCACGGTCACGCTCGTCGCTTCCGCTGCCTCTCCGCGTTCCCCGGACCGGCCGCGCGAACTCGCCCCCCACGGAACGGTGACACCGGAAGGTGCGAGCGCCGCGGGCCGTCGGACGAGCCTGCCGTACAGTCTCTCAGCTCACCGCACGTGGTGGCCCGCGGCACCCCCGGCGCGGAACGGTGCGGCTACTCTCGGGACCGACGACAGCGACACCGAGGAGCACAGATGAGTGAGCGACTGCAGCCCGGCGACACCGCCCCCGACTTCTCCCTGCCGGATGCGGACGGCAAGCAGGTCTCGCTCGCCGGCCACAAGGGCCGCAAGGTCATCGTCTACTTCTACCCCGCGGCGATGACTCCGGGCTGCACCAAGCAGGCCTGCGACTTCACCGACAACCTCGACCTGCTCGGCGGCGCCGGCTACGACGTCATCGGCGTCTCCCCGGACAAGCCCGAAAAGCTCGCGAAGTTCCGGGAGAAGGAGAACCTCGGGGTCACGCTCGTCGGCGACCCGTCCAAGGAGGTCATGCAGGCGTACGGCGCCTTCGGCGAGAAGAAGCTGTACGGCAAGACCGTGACCGGTGTGATCCGCTCGACCGTGATCGTCGACGCCGACGGCCAGGTGGAGCGCGCCCTGTACAACGTGAAGGCGACGGGACACGTCGCCAAGCTGATCAAGGACCTCGAACTGGAGAAGTAGGCCGGGCGGCCCCGCCCCTGCCGGACAAGCCGGAGCAGGAGGCGGACCCGGAGCATGGCCGGGACCTGAGTCAGGAGCCGGATTCGGAGCACGGCCAGGACCGGAGTCACGAGCCGGATCCGGAGCCGGCGGCCGGAAGCCGGCAGGGGGACAGAACCGGAGCAGAGACAGAGAACCGCCCTGTGCGATTTCCGCGGTCGCGGCAGGAAGTGCACAGGGCGCCGGTGTGCGTGCACGCCGGATACTCGTGCGCGCCAGCCATCGCGGCAGTCCTCCAGCACGCCCTCAGCGAGGGCGACCTCGTCCCGTGGGGATGGCGCGTTCCGTTCCTGACCGGCGGCCCGCTCGGCGTCGTCGGGACCTGCCTGAGGAGGCGGGTCCGGACTGCCTCCCCCGCCCCGAACGGCGTAACCGTGGCCCGTCCCGGTCGTTGATCTGTGCGAGACCACTACGGATGTCCGGGAACGCGGCCGGTGCCGACGGCACTCCCGGCGGGGACGCGGGAGAGGCGGAAGCGTTGCGGGGGACCAAGTACACACGCGAGCAACTGGCGGAGGCGGTGGGCGCCTCCTCGAACTGGTCGCAGTTGATGCGCACTCTGGGCGTGCGTGCCAGCGGAGCCGCCGCCGCTCGCTGCAGAAAGCTGTGGCCGAACACGGCCTGGACACAGGTCATTTCACAGGCCGCAGCCCCTGGAGCAAGTATTCGGACGAGCAGATCGCGCAGGCAGTGGCCTCTTCCACCAGGCTCCGGGAAGTGGCCGCCGCACTGGGCGTCGCGCCGTCGACGGGGACCCTCTCCCACATCCGCCGGCGCATAGCCGCATCAGGTGTGGATGCGGGCCACTTCCCGGGCTTGAACCGGCACGGGGCCGAGTTGCCCTTCTCCGGCGAGGAGCTGCGGAGGGCGGCCCAGTCCGTGCGCAGTCTTCGCGCCCTTGCACGGGACCTCGGTCTGCCGGACGACGGCCGCTCCCGCGCCGCATTGCGCAGGATGCTGCATGAAGCAGGGGCGGACGTCTCGCATTTCTCCCACGCCCGCGTCGCCGTCCCCGAAGCGGCGCTTCGTGAAGCCGTGGCGCGGAGCGATTCCCATGCCGGAGTGCTGCCCGAACTGCGCATGCAGGTGAACGAGTCGAACCGCACGAAGATCCAGCGGCGTGCGACCCGGCTCGGCCTGGACACGTCCCATTTCCGCCGGCCGGTGGCGACTGCTCGGCGGTCCGTGCCGGCGAAGCGGAACGCCCAGGACGTCCTCCGGGTCCGCCCCGAGGGCATGCCGCGCGTCAACCATGCGCGGCTGCGCAGAGCACTGGACGAGACCGGGGTGCCGTACGCATGTGTCGGCTGCGCCAACCCGGACTCCTGGAACGGGCGGCCGATGACGCTGCAGATCGACCACGTCAACGGAGACTGGCGTGACAACAGACCGGAGAATCTGCGCTGTCTGTGCCCGAACTGTCACGCGGTGACCGACACCTGGTGCGGACGCAACCGCGGGCGGGGAGCGAGATCGGCCGGTCCTCCGCGGCAGTAGACTGCGCTGGCGAGCGCGAGTGTCGGAATTGGCAGACGAGCCGGGTTTAGGTCCCGGTGCCTGCGGGCGTGAGGGTTCGAGTCCCTCCTCGCGCACAACCGGGCCCCACTCGGCATTCCGAGTGGGGCCCGTTCGTCTTCCCGGTACCGCTCGCTCAGCGCACCAGTTCCCTGATCTCCCGGGCCAGGGCGCGGAACGCGCGGCCGCGGTGGCTGATCGCGTTCTTCTCCTCGGGGGTGAGTTCCGCGCAGGTACGGGTTTCGCCGTCGGGCTGGAGGATCGGGTCGTAGCCGAAGCCGCCCGTGCCGGAGGGTGCGTGCCGGAGGGTGCCGCGGAGCCGGCCCTCGGTGACGCGTTCCGTGCCGTCGGGGAGGGCGAGCGCCGCCGCGCAGGCGAAGTGGGCCGAGCGGTGTGCGGCGTCGATGTCGGCGAGCTGGGCGAGCAGCAGGTCGAGGTTGGCCTTGTCGTCGCCGTGCCGTCCGGCCCAGCGGGCGGAGAAGATGCCGGGGGCTCCGCCGAGGACGTCGACGCACAGGCCGGAGTCGTCGGCGACGGCGGGGAGTCCTGTGCCCTGTGCGAGGGTGCGGGCCTTGAGGAGGGCGTTCTCGGCGAAGGTCACGCCGGTCTCTTTGACGTCGGGGATGTCGGGGTAGGCGTCGGCGCCGAGGAGTTCGAGGTCCGTGCCGGCGTCGGTGAGGATGGCCTGGAGCTCGGTGACCTTGTGTGCGTTGCGGGTGGCGAGAACGAGGCGGCCGGGCTGGTGTTGGGCGCTGCTGCTCATGGGTCCGATTATCCACCGGCGGTTTCGACGGCCGCCGGGCGGTGCCGCTCGTCTCGCCCGCCGTCCGTGGGGTGCGTGCGGTGCCGCCCGTGCGCTGCGTGCTGTGTCGGACGGTCCCGGGTGTGGGTACGGGGGTACGGTCCCGGGTGTGGGTACGGGTACGGGTGAGGGCCGCGCCGGGACTGAGAGGCGTGGTGTTCGCTGAGGGTCTATTCTCGTACGGGCAGGCCGAGTTGCGAGTGACGGCGGGGAGGTGGCAGGGGGCGTGATCGACTCCGGCGCGAGTATGGCGGCGCGTGCCCTGGGTGTGCGTCTCTCCGGTGCGCTGTTCTGCCTCGTCTCGTTCTTCCTGGCCGGTGCGGGGCTGACCACCGCGTTGACGGCTGCCGCGACGTCGGCCGCCGTGGTGCTGGTGTGCGACGCGCTGGCCGGTGCGGCTGTGGGTGCGGCTGTGCCGCAGGTGCTCCGGGCCCGTGTCCGTACGGCGATCAGGGACCGTGAGCTGCGTACGGCTTTTCTGCCTCAGCGTGACCCGGACGCCGCGGGGCGGCCGCGTCCGCGAGCGCCGGGCCGTTGCGCTGCGACGGCCGTGTAGCGCTCACTCCGCTCCGTCTGCCTTCTCCGGGTTCTTCGGTTCTCTGGTTCTCCGGGTTCGTCAGGTTTCTCCGGGCCCCTTCGAGTTCGCTGGAGAGAATTCGGCTCCCCTCGGGTGCCGTCTGGCTCCTTCGGGTCCCTTCGGGTCCCTTCGGGTCCCGTCTGGTTCCTTCGGTCTTTTTCGAACTCCCTTCTCGCGAACTGCTGTTGAGCGGCCGGGGAGGGCCTTCGAGTTCTCGGGCCCGAGCGTGGGTGTGTGCCTCGGCTCGTCGCGTCGGTTTTCTTCGCACCGGTGGTGACCGGTGTTTCCCGATCCGGCTCGACGAGACCCGTGGAGGGCTCGAACCATGTCTGTTTTCGATGTATTCGCCGAACTCGTGGCGCGGTTGTCCGGCGTTCTCGCTCCTGTATTCGGAGCCTCGGCGACGGCCGCGGCGATCGTGGCGTTCACATTGTGCGTGCGGCTGGCGCTGCATCCGCTGGCGCGAGCCGCTGTGCGGGGTGAGCGTGTGCGGGCCGCGCTGGCTCCGCGCATGGCGGAGCTGAACCGTCGCTACGGCTCCGATCCGGTGCGGCTGCGGCGGGAGTTGGAGAGGCTGCGCTCCCAGGAGGGGGCGTCCCCGGTGGCGGGCTGCCTGCCGATGCTGCTGCAACTGCCGGTGTTCTTCGCGATGTACCACTTGTTCACGACCGACGAGGCCTTGCTGGGCCACACGTTGCTGGGCGCTCCGCTCGGAGGGCGCTGGTTCGGTGCCTTGCAGGCGGGTGGTGTGTTCGGCGGGCCGGGGCTGGTTTACGTGGCGCTGTTCGTGCTCGTGGGTGCTGTGGCGACGTGGACGTATGTGCGTACCCGGAGGCTCATGGCCGGCGGGCCCGCGGCTGGTCCCGGTGCTCCCGCAACTCCCGGGGCTGCCGGGATCGCCGGGACCGCGGGAGCCGCTGCGGCGTCCGGAGCAGCTCCTGGGGTGGCCGGGGGTGCGGCGGTGGTGCGGATGCTGCCGTTGCTTTCGTTCGGGACGCTGCTCACGGTGGCGTTCGTGCCGCTCGCCGCCGCTCTGTACGTCGTGGCGAGTACGACGTGGACGGCGGTGGAGCGTGCTGTTCTGCGTGCGGGAGGGGCCGCGGAAGCGTCGGGAGTACCCGCTGCGGGAGCGGCGTCGCGGCGACGGCGGTCCACTACATGAACACGGGGTTGTGCGGCTGAACTGCCTCTTGGAGGATCGGCCGTTCAGATCGGGACATCGGGACATTCCGGTGGCCGGTCCCGGGGCGGGGCCGGCCGAGCACGACCTCGGGAGTTGAGTGGGACGTGAAGTTGCTGCGCGTGGGACCGGTTGGGGCGGAGCGTCCGGCTCTGCTGGATGAGGCGGGTGTCCTGCGGGATCTGTCGGGTGTCGTCCCGGACGTCGACGGTGCTCTCCTCGCCGACGAGGTGGCGATGGCTCGTGTGCGTGACGCCGCTGCCGCGCCCGGTGAGCTGCCCGCTTTGGAAGCGGAGGGGCTGCGGACGGGGCCGCCTCTTGCCGGCATCGGCAAGGTGGTCTGCATCGGTCTCAACTACCACGATCACGCGCGGGAGACGGGCGGCGCGGTTCCGGAGGAGCCGATCCTGTTCATGAAGGCTCCGGACACGGTGGTCGGTCCGTACGACACGGTGCTGGTGCCGCGGGGCAGTGTGAAGACGGACTGGGAGGTGGAGCTGGCGGTGGTGATCGGCCGGACCGCCCGGTACCTCTCCTCGGGCGAGGAGGCTCTCGCGGCCATCGCCGGCTACGCGGTCTCCAACGATGTCTCGGAGCGTGCCTTCCAGTTGGAGCGCGGTGGTCAGTGGGACAAGGGGAAGAACTGCGAGACGTTCAATCCGCTGGGTCCGTGGCTGGTCACGGCGGACGAGGCGGGTGATCCTCAGGCGCTGGGTCTGCGGCTGTGGGTGAACGGCGAGTTGAAGCAGGACGGCACGACGGCGGAGCAGATCTTTCCGGTGGCTGAAGTGGTGCGCTATCTCAGCCGGTTCATGACGCTGCGCCCGGGAGACGTCATCAATACGGGCACTCCGGCGGGTGTGGCCATGGGTGCCGCGGAGCCGAAGCCGTATCTGCGTGCCGGTGACGTGATGGAGCTGGAGATCGACGGACTGGGCAGGCAGCGCCAGGAGTTGAAGGACGCGTGAGGTGAACGGCCCGGCGGCCGCGGGCCGTCGGGTCTGCCTGACCTGCCTGACCTGCCTGACCTGCCTGACCTGCCGGGCCGTGCCCCGGTCCGGCCCGGGGTCTGCCGGGTCCGCTTGGCTTGTCGGGTGGGCCGGGTCCGCCGGGTCTGCAGGGCGCGCGTCAGTCGAAGTCCGGTGTGACCACGCGGGATTCGAGCGCCGAGGTGCGGGCGGCTTCGAGCACGCGGATGGTGGCCACGGCTTCGTCCGCGGTGACCGGCGGCCGGGTTCCCCCGCGGAGGGCGGCCGCGATCCCCGTGTAGTAGGCGGGGTAGTCGCCGTCCATGGTCGGCACGGGGCGGTGCGCGTGCAGGTCGCCGAGCGTGCCCCAGTCGGCCTCGGGTTCGACGCCCCACCGTTCCCCGCTTGCGGGGCGGGAGCCCTCCCGCAGCGCGGCTTCCTGCGGATCGAGTCCGTCCTTCACGTATGCCGCTTCGCTGCCCAGCACCCGGAAGCGAGGCCCGAGCCGGGCGGCGACGGCGCTCATCCACAGGTGTGAGCGGACGCCGTCGGCGTGGGTGAGGGCGATGAAGGCGTCGTCGTCGACTTGGGCGCCGGGGCGTCGCAGGTCGGTCTCCGCGTAGACGGACGTGGCCGGACCGAAGAGGGTCAGTGCCTGGTCGACGAGGTGGCTGCCCAAGTCGTAGAGGAGCCCGCCGACTTCGTCCGGGTCGCCGGATTCGCGCCAGCCGCCCTTGAGTTGGGGACGCCAGCGCTCGTAGCGGGATTCGAAGCGGTGGACGCGGTCGCCGAGTGCTCCGTCGGCGAGGAGCGAGCGGACGGTCAGGAAGTCGTTGTCCCAGCGCCGGTTGTGGAACGCGGAGAGCATCAGCCCGCGTTCGGCGGCGAGCGACGCAAGCTGCTGCGCCTCCTCGGCGGTGCCGGCGAGCGGCTTGTCGACGACGACGGGGAGCCCTGCTTCGAGGGCCTGGCGGGCGAGCGCCACGTGTGTCCGGTTGGGGGACGCGACGACGACGAGGTCGAGTGCGTCCGCGCGGGCGAAGAGCTCTTCGGTCGTGGCGAGCGTACGGGTGTCGCTGCCGAACTCCGCCTGCACCTGTGCCTGCCGCTCGCGGACGGCGGTCACGACGGTGTCCAGGGTGAGGCCCTCCGTGGCTGAGATGAGCGGCGCGTGGAAGACGGAGCCGGCCAGGCCGTATCCGATGAGGCCGACGCGCAGGGGAGGAGGGGCAGCTGATTCCGTACGGTCCATGGGGACACTTTCGCAACGCGGTTGCGTAAGTGCAAGCCCGGCGGACAATGGGGACATGAGCAGCGAACCCGCTCCGAGCAGTGGCAACGGACTCGCCGTCCCGTACGGCAGGAACGCCGCCCGCGTCCTCGGCCTGCTGCGCCTCGCCGGCCAGGAGGGTGCGAACCGCAGCGAGCTGGCCCGGCGCACCGGCCTCACCCCTCAGGCGGTCAGCAAGATCACGGCCCGGCTCCGTTCCCACGGCCTCGTCACCGATTCCGGCCGCCGGGCCTCGACGGGCGGCAAGCCGAGCACGGTGCTTCGGCTGGCGCCGGGTGCGCGTCACGCGGTGGGGATACACCTCGACCGCGACCGGCTGACCGCCGTGCTCGTCGACCTCTCCGGCGGTGTCGTGGCGGGCCACAGCGCCCCGCTGGACCTGGGCGCCGGTACGGAGTCGCTGCTGGAAGCGGTCGAGTCGGCGGTTCACGACCTGGTCCGCTCGGGGCTTCCGGCCCTGGGAGCCGGCGGTACGAGCGGCATCGGCTCGGAAGGAGCCGCGGGCGGGGAGGTTTGGCAGCGGGCTCCCGCAGGCGAGGAGTGGACGGGCCGCCGCGCGAAGGGTCCCGCCGCGGCCGCGCCGGCCGCGGAGCGCGCCGCCCTGGACGAGGCCAGGCGTGCCGTCGCGGAGGAGGGAGAGCTGTGGAGCGACGGGGAGACCGGGACGGCCACTGCGGAACCCGGGCCAGGGCCTGCCGCGGAGACCGCCGGGAAGACGGCAGAGGAAGGGGAGGGGGTGCCGGAGCCCGGGCGGCGTGGTGACCGCACCGCCGGGCTGGAAACGGGAGCCGCGGCGGAAGCAGACGCCGCGGAAGAAGCGACGGCGGAAGAAGCGGCGGCAGAAGCGGAGGCCGCGGAAGCCGCAGAGGCGCCGGACTCTGCCGGCCTGCCGCCGGGCGCGGGCAGCCGCTGGGGGAGCGTCGTCGGTGTCGGCGTGGCCGTGCCCGGCCCGCTGGATCACGTCCGCGGCGTACTGCGTGATGTCACGGGGGCTCCGCGGCTTGCAGGCTTCCCGCTGCGGGACGCCCTGGTCAGGCGCCTGGGTCTGCCCGTCGTCGTCGACAAGGACACCGATGCCGCCGCGCTCGGGCTCGCGTTGCGCGGCAAGGAGTCGCTGGCCTACCTGCATCTGGGCACGGGTCTGGGCGCCGGACTGGTGCTTGACGGACGTATCCACCGCGGGGGCCGGAACGGGGCGGGGGAGTTCGGGCACCAGGTGGTCCAGCTGGACGGGCCGCCGTGCCGGTGCGGCCGGAACGGCTGTCTGGAGGCGCTGTGCCTGGAGGCCGTGCGGCGCGGCAGGACGGACGAGGCGGCCCGCGTGCTGGGCGTGGGGGCCGCCAACCTCGTCAGTCTCCTCGGTGTCGACCGTGTGCTGCTCGGCGGACGTACGGTCCTGGCCGCACCGGACGCCTACGTCGACGGTGTCGCGGCCCAGTTGCGCGGTGCCGCGGGCGTGGCGGGTGCCGCTCGGGACGTGGCCGGTGGCGGCAGCCGCGCCGTTCGTGTGGAGCTGGCCCCGGAGGGCACCCGAAGCGTCGCCGACGGTGCAGCGCAGCTCGTCCTCGCTCCGCTCTTCGGCCGCGCCCCGGGGGCTCCGGCGAACGGCGGTTAGGGTGAAGCGGGGCGCTCGGGAGTGCGGGCACGCCTATTCGAAACCTGGCCGATCCGAACCCTGGCAGGAGCCGTCACGTGGCAGAGCGAAAGCCGATCGAGTCGTGGCTCACCGACATGGACGGTGTGCTGATGCACGAAGGCGTCCCCGTTCCGGGTGCGGACGCATTCATCAAGCGCCTGAAGGAGTCCGGCCGCCCCTTCCTCGTGCTGACGAACAACTCGATCTACACGCCGCGCGATCTGCATGCCCGTCTGGCTCGGATAGGACTGGACGTCCCGACCGAGAACATCTGGACGTCGGCGCTGGCCACCGCCCAGTTCCTCGACGACCAGCGCCCCGGCGGCACGGCGTACGCGATCGGCGAGGCCGGCCTGACGACGGCGCTGCACGACATCGGGTACGTGCTCTCGGATTCCGAACCGGACTATGTGGTGCTCGGCGAGACCCGCACGTACAGCTTCGAGGCGCTGACGAAGGCCATCCGGCTGATCAACGACGGTGCCCGCTTCATCGCGACCAACCCGGACGAGACCGGACCGTCGGCCGAGGGCGCGCTGCCGGCGACGGGTTCGGTCGCCGCGCTCATCACCAGGGCGACGGGGCGGGAGCCGTACTTCGTGGGCAAGCCCAACCCGCTGATGATGCGGGCGGGTCTCAACGCGATCGGGGCGCACTCGGAGACGACCGCGATGATCGGCGACAGGATGGACACGGACGTGCGGGCCGGGATGGAAGCCGGTCTGGAGACGTTCCTCGTACTGACGGGGCTGACCAGGCCGGACCAGGTCGATGTCTTCCCGTACCGGGCGTCGAACGTCGTCGAGTCCATCGCGGACCTCGTCGACCGGATCTGACGGACCCGAGCCGACGGGCCGGATCTGAGCTGACGGACCGGTCTGTGACCGACCGGTCCCCGCCGGCGCCCGGACGCGCCCTGGCCCCGACGTACGCGTCCCCGCAGCGCCAACGGGCCGAGACGACGCGCACGGAGCGCGAGGCGCATGCCTCCACGTGCGCCTGCACGTCCACGCGAAGAACGGCGCTGTAACAGCCGGTTGAGACTCCGGCAGCCGGTGTGGCCGCTGTGACACGATGGCTCTCCGGTTCCGGGCGCCTGCCGAGGGGCAGGCCCACCCAGGGGGAAGTCGATGCACGGCAGAGGCAGTTGCGTTCTCCGGTATGTTCTCCGGCGCGGAACAGACGGCCACGGCGAACGACCGCGCCGCCGCCCCGTCCGTTCCGGCGCCGCCGCCATCTGTGCGCCGGCGCTCGCCGGCCTGCTGCTGAGCGGATGCTCGTCCGGCTCGGGCTCCGGCACGGGCGAAGACGGCGACGCGGAGGGTTCGGGCGGCGTCGCCCAGCGGCCCGGGTCCGTCACGCCGTACTGGGTCGACCCGAACGGCAACGCGGCCCGGCAGGCGGAGAGTTACCGCAAGGACGGCAAGAAGCGGCAGGCGTCGCTGATGCGGAGGATCGCGGCGCAGCCGGTCGCTGAATGGATCGGTACCGACGATCCGGAGGGGCAGGCGCGCAAGGTGACGAGGGCCGCGGAGAAGGCCGGCCGTGACGCGCTGCTCGTCCTGTACAACCTGCCCCACCGCGACTGCGGCCAGTATTCCAAGGGCGGCGCCGCGGACGCCGCGGCGTACCGCGCCTGGCTGGCCGCGGTGATGAAGGGAATCGGCAAGCGCCCGGCGACGGTGATCGTGGAGCCTGACGCCATTCCGCACGTTCTGATGAAGGGCTGCACCCCCGCCGAGTACGTCGACGAGCGGTACCAGTTGCTCAACGAGGCGGTCGGCAAGCTGCAGAGCCTCCCGGACGTGCGGGTCTACCTGGACGCGGGCAACCCGGACTGGGTGCGCGACCCGGGTGCGCTCGTCGAACCGATGAAGCGCGCCGGTATCGGGGCCGCGGACGGCTTCTCGCTGAACGTCTCCAACTATCAGACGACGGCGTCGAACACGGCCTACGGCAAGAGGTTCTCGCCCATGGTGGGGAACAAGCCGTTCGTCATCGACACCAGCCGCAACGGCAACGGGCCGGTCGAGGGTGCGGGCGCCGACGAGGAAGCGTGGTGCAACCCGGAGGGCCGCGCGCTCGGTGAGGCGCCGACGACGAAGACGGGCGACCGGATCGTCGACGGCTATCTGTGGATCAAGCGTCCCGGTGAGTCGGACGGCGAGTGCAAGGGCGGCCCGAAGGCGGGCCAGTGGTGGCCGCGGTACGCACTGGCCCTCGCCCGCAACGCCGGGAACTGACCGGCCGGGCAGCGGTTCGGTCGGCGCCCGCCCGCCCGGGGGCCCGAGCGGCCCCGAGAGGCACGGACACACCTCGGCCCGCACCGGCCGGAACCGGTGCGGGCCGACATGTGCGCCGTGAGGCCTCAGTTGCGGGCGGCGGGGGATTCCTCCGCGGCCGGCTCGCCCGCCTTCTCGGGCGCCTCGCCGCGGACGTGTGCGACGAAGGACCCGAGTTCGCGCTTGACGACGGGGGCGAGCAGGTACAGGCCGATGATGTTGAAGACGGCCAGCATGAAGAGGAACGCGTCGGCCATGCTGATGAGGGTCTCCAGGGAGAGCACCGCACCCGCCACCGCGAACAGGCTGTAGACGACCTTGAAGATCGTCTCGCTGGTCCTGCTCTTCCCGAAGAGGTAGCACCAGGACTTGAGGCCGTAGTAGCCCCAGGTCAGCACGGTGGAGAAGGCGAACAGCAGTACCGCGATCGTCAGCAGGGTCGGGAACCAGGGCAGTACGGTTCCGAAGGCGTCGGACGTCACGGTGACGCCCTCGGGCTCCTTGCCGACCTTCCAGCTGTCGGGCTTGGCGATGACGATGGTCAGCGCGGTCATGGTGCAGACGATGACCGTGTCGATGAACGGTTCGAGCAGGGCGACGAGGCCCTCGCTGGCGGGGTGCTTGGTCTTCACCGCGGAGTGTGCGATCGGGGCCGAGCCGAGACCGGCCTCGTTGGAGAAGGCAGCGCGCTGGAAGCCGATGATCAGGGCGCCGATGACACCGCCCGCGACGCCTTCGGGATCGAAGGCTCCGTCGATGATGCTGCCGACCGCACTCGGCACCTGGTCGGCGTTCCACAGGATGACCGTCAGGCAGGCCAGGATGTACATGATGGCCATGGCCGGTACGAGGCGGCTGGTGACCGAGGCGATGGACTTGATCCCGCCGATCAGGACGACGCCGACCAGGATGGCGATCAGCACGCCGAAGGAGAGGGCACCGGCGGAGGAGCCGAGCGGGCCGTCGTCGCCGCCGGTGGTGGCGGCGAGCTGCGCGTAACTCTGGTTGATCTGGAAGAGGTTGCCGCCGAAGAGACCGAAGAAGAGGATCATGACGGAGGAGAGCCCGGCGAGAACCGTGCCGAAGATCTTGCCCCCGCTGCCGAAGCGTTCGGCCAGGCCCTTGGGCAGGTAGTGCATCGGGCCGCCGGAGACGGTGCCGTCCGCGTGTTGTTCGCGGTACTTCACGCCGAGGGTGACCTCGACGAACTTCGTGGCCATGCCGAGAAGCCCGCAGAGGATCATCCAGAAGGTCGCGCCGGCGCCGCCGATGCTCACGGCGACCGCGACACCGGCGATGTTGCCGAGTCCGACGGTGCCGGAGACGGCGGCTGTCAGGGCCTGGAAGTGGTTGACCTCTCCCGGTGAGTCGTGGTCGTCGTGCTTTCCGCGCACCACGTCGATGGCGAGCTTGAACTTGCGGAACTGGACCACACCGAACCACACGGTGAAGACCAGCCCGCCGACGACGAGCCACGCCACGATGAGCGGGAGTTCGGTGCCGGCCACGGGTACGGCGTAGAAGACGAGGTCGCTCAGCCAGGTGGCGACCGGGTCGAAGAGGCGGTTCACGGCCTCATCGACGGATTTCGTCATGGAGTCGAGCGACATGTGCCACCTTCGGCGGATCGGGCGGGGTACGGCTGCGGACACGCCTCAGGGTTGCGGCGGTCCGAGCGCAGGTTGTCCCCGGTTGCGCGGCCTTCTCGCGGTGCAGAAGCAAGGGCCGGGCAATTTCGGGATTGCCAGTTCGTATCACGTATGGCGACCGAGTCAAGTGGCATAGATCACTCGGGGGCGTGCACCAGGCGATGTTGATGCGACTGTTACCGCTGCTTGAGGTTTATCTGAGCGGGGGGACAAGGGGTATCTTGTCATGATTCGGGGGTGCTTGCGACGCACCTTTTGGTTGTCGTGGAGGCCTCACCGGTACCCCGCCGAGGGCACGTGTCCTGTCACCGTCCGTAACAAGAAGCGGCCACTCCGGGCCGGCGGATTCTGCCGGTCCCGCCCCCCGGACCGGAGCGTCCTCCCCGCCGACGGCAGGCCCGCTGCCGCCGGCACCACCGCCGGCGGGAGCGGAGATCTGCGTCCTCCCGGAGCGGCGGTCCTACGGCGAGAGCGGTGTCGTCGTGGGCGAATCGGCGGCGAGCGAGCGGGGTACCTTCAGCCACACGGACTTCGAGGGTTTTCCCTTGCCGTCGACGGCCGTCACCATCCACCAGCCGGGCGGAACCAGCGACGGGTCGTCGGGCAGCTTCACCGTCACACCGTCCGGGGTCTTCTTGAACTTCAGTGCGACGGAGGACTGTTCGACGTTGGTGACGTGCGTGAACGAACTCGGCCGGATGAGCCGCATCTTCTCGATGGAACCGGCGTCCTTGCTGCGGAACTCGGCCGTCCCGCCCAGCCGCACGGTCTTCACGTCCCCTCCGGTGTTCCTCAGTTCCGGCCGCTCGCCCTTCGTGTGGAGGTACGGCGGCGTGTAGATGTCGATCTGCTGCTCGAACGTCCCGGGCTTGGTGTTGTCCTTGTCGGCGAAGAGCGAGTCGGAGCCGAACGTCATCACCCGCCCGTCGGGCAGGAGAAGCGCGCCCGAGTGGTAGTTGCGTCCGACGAGCGGGTCGGCCGCGGGCTTCTTCGTGTTGTCGGCGGGGTCGTAGATCTCGGCCTTGAGGATGTTGGAGTCGCTGCGGCCGCGGTAGTCGCCCGATCCGTTCGTGGTCAGCACCTTGTCGTCCGGCAGGATGACGCTGCTGGGGTAGCGCGACTTCGCGTACAGATCGGGCCCGTCCCGGAAGCGCGGGGCCGGGTCGTTCAGGTCCACGATGCGCGTCTTCTCGCTGGCCTTCTTCGACTCTCCTACGCCGCCGCCCCCGAGGACCATGAACTTGCGGCTCTGCGTGGGCGGCAGCGGCACCGACATCGCGGTCTCCAGCTTGTCCGGGTCGCTCATGCCGGGGATCTTGCGGAAGCCGTTGGTCTCCAGGTCCCACAGCCCCGGCGTGCGGCCCTCGTCGGCGGGGCCGTAGCCGGCGTTGGCGCCGGAGTAGAAGATCTTGTTGTCGTCGGTGAGGTGCAGCGCCGGGTAGGTGGGGAAGAACCGCTTGCGCGGCAGGAACTCCCACTTCTTCGTCCGCGGGTCGTAGATCTCGTTCTTGCCCGGGACGACCTGGCCGATGTCGTCGAGACCGGAGACGGAGAGGACCTTGCCGTCCGAGAGCGTGGTCAGCGTCGGGTACCAGCGGGCCTCGTGCATCGGGTCGACCTTGATGTAGCGCTCGGCGACGGGGTCGAACTCGTAGCTGTCCTTGATCCCTTGGAAGTCCTTCTTGTCGAAGGAGAGCTTCTGCGCGATGCCGTAGATGTTTCTGCGCTCGGCCCCGCGCAGCCCGCTGACGCGGTAGTTGTCCTCGGTTCCGGTCTGGTACTGCTTGCCGCGCCGGGCCGCCTCCACATAGACGCGGGCGAGGCTGGGAGCGGTCTCGACCTCGCCGGTGACCGGGTTCACCTTCTTCTTGGCGCGCGGCACCAGGACGTTGTCCTTGGCCTCGAAGGTCTTGCCGTTGTGGCGGCCGGTGAAGCGCGTACCGGCCTTGAGCGTCTTGGCACGGTCGGGATTCTCGTTGTGGACGATCATCAGGCCGCCGGCCTTCTTCACGTCGCCGCCGAGCTTCTCGTAGCGCCGCGTGCCGCCTGCCACGAGCAGCTTCCCGTCGGGCAGCTGGGTGTGCCCCGCGCAGAAGAGGTCGTTGGGCGTGGGGATGTTCTTGAAGGTGTTCTTCACCGGGTCCCACAGGACCGTACGGAAGGTCTTGGCCTTGAACTGCTTGGCGTCGTTGCCCGAACCGGCCACCAGCAGCACCTTCCCGGTGTGCAGCAGCGCCGCGTGGATGGTGTTGATCCGGTACTTCTCCGGAACGTCGACGGTCTTCCAGTGGCCGTTCTCGGCCTTGTACTCGGGCTGGTTGATCTTGTAGTCGTGGTACTTCTCCGAGGCTATGCCGTATATCGCGGGGCCGTTGAACCCCGCGATCACCAGCACCACGGTCGCGCCTATCGCGGTACGGCGCGTACGCCGGCTCGGTCGGAACTTCATCTGTCACGTCCCCCAGGGGCGGTCTGCAGAGGTACGGGCTGCTGCTGCATCGCGTGCGGCAGGCCGCCGCCGTGTGCGGATTCGTCCGGCGGGGGCAGCGGGGCGCCCATCCGGTGCCGGTGGCGCCGCTGCTTCCGCTTCTTCTTCTCCGCGCGTACGGTCACGCGCCAGCCGACGATCGGGGCGGCCGTGATGAGCAGCGCGAGCGCGGCCCACGTGAGCATCGCCGGGTGGTCGTGCCCCAGATAGAAGGAGCCGCCCAGCGAGCCGCCGAAGACGAGGATGAAGAACAGATGGATGCGGAAGGTGCCGAAGAGGGTGTCCGGGCTGGCGGAGTCGCCCTTGGGGGTGACGACGAACTTGCTCTTGCGGCGCAGCACCGTGTCGAGGAGGGAACGGGCGTAGATCGGTGCGGAGAGCGCGGACATGAGCATCCCGGCGAGGCCGCCCGACCCCTCGGGTTCGTGCGGGGAGACGTTGTGCCGCCGGTTCCAGATGTACAGGCCGATCTGAAGCGCTGTCGCGTTGCCGTACAGGGCCATCCATATGGTCGGGTCGATCTGCACGCCGGACGCGCCCATTCCCAGGAAGAGAGCGCAACTCAGCGCCGCGAGGATCCAGTTGAGCGCCGAGATCGGGTAGAAGATCATCAGCATGGTGTAGTTGAACAGCTTGCCGGGCGGCAGTGTGAACAGACCGCGCCAGTACTGCTTGAGGATCGTCTCGTACGTGCCGCGTGACCAGCGCAGCTGCTGGGTGAAGAAGTCCGTCCAGGCGTTGGGCCCTTCACCGACGGCCAGCACGTCCGGGGTGTAGACCGAGCGCCACTTGCGGCCGGTCTCCGGGTTCCGGTGCCGGTGCATCTCGAATCCGGTGGCCATGTCCTCCGTGATGGAGTCGTACAGGCCGCCGATGGCCTTGATGGCCTTGATGCGTACGGCGTTGCTGGTGCCGACGAACATGGGGGCGCTGTAACGGTTGCCGGCGCGCTGGATGAGGGCGTGGAAGAGGAACTGCTGGCTCTCCGCCGCCTTGGTGACGAAGTTGTCGTAGTTGCCGTAGACCTGCGGGCCGATGACGAACCCGACGTCCGGGTCGCGGAAGTATCCGAGCATCCGCTCCAGGTAGTTGGGCAGCGGCACGTGGTCGGTGTCGACGGAGGCGAAGTAGTCGTAGTTGTCGCCGTGCGCGGCGAGCCAGGCGTTGTAGTTGCCGTGCTTGGTCTTCGCCCGGTGCGGACCCTTCTTCTTGTTCCAGCGGGGGACGCCCTTGCGGGTGAAGTGGTGCACGCCCAGGCGGCGGCAGACCTCCTTCACCTCCGGGTCGTCGCCCTCGTCGAGGAGCCAGATGTGCAGCAGGCCGCGGTGGCGTATCTTCACGGCCGCCTCGAGGGTCTTCGTCACCATCTCGATCGGTTCCTTGCCGGGAACGAAGGAGGTGAGGAAGGCGACGCGGGTGCCGGACTCCGGCACGACGGGCACCGGGTCCCTGGCCACGAGCGTGGCGTGCGCGTTGGAGAGGACGTTGAGCGTGCGGAAGAGCTCGATGAGGCCGATGGAGACCAGCATCACGATGTCGAGCTTGAGCACCAGGTCGGAGACGGCGCCGTCGTCGCGGCGCGTCCAGTGCTGCGGCTGCATGAGCCACACCAGGAGGCCGGCGGAGAGCAGCGGCGCCAGGCAGAGCAGTGTGGCGGCGCGTATCCGGTGGGGCTCGTCCGAGAGCAGGCTGCGGTAGGCGACGCGGTAGGGCTTGCCGGGGGCGGGCTGTCTGAGAGGTCCGGCGAGGCGGCTGTAGTGCTCGTAGTCGTAGCGGGGCAGCTCTGCGGGTGTCCAGCGCAGTCCGCGTCCGAGAGTGCCTCTGGCTCTCTGCCTGATGTGTGCGGGGATGCGCAGCTGCGTCGTCCGCGTCGGGTCGTCGTCGGCGGCCTGCTCGTGTTCCGGCTCGCTGTCGCCGGACCAGGTCGAGGTCATGGGTCATTCCCCCTGAACGCAGCAGGCTGCGTGTGGTCGTACTTCCCGCGTCCTTTCCCGCGGCCCCCGGCGCGGCAGGCGTCGGCTGCTTCGTGCAGGGACTGCGCGTGGGCGGTGCCCGGTTCCGTGGAGCGGACCGCGGAAGCCGTCCGGGCGGAGCTTCGGGCGCGGCCCGTGGCCTGAGCTTGTGCCCCCTGGCGGCCGCCGTTCGGCTGGGCTTCACGACGGTCGAAGACGTCGGTAGGTTCTCCGACTCAAGGCCCGAACGCAAGGGCGATAAAGGGCAGTTGATCCCGGATGCGGAGTGTTTTCCGGGTTCTCTGTGACGGAGGTGTCACCGAACTGGACACGTTGTGTGTGATCCGTGAGTAGTTCTCGGCCCCCGAGGCCCGTCGGGTGGCCGGCCGGGGCGCCCGGCCGGTCAGCCCGCCGGATCGGCGAAGACGACGGTGAACTCCTCCGTTCCCGGAGCCGCTTCGCCCTCCGCGCCGCCGTGCAGGGTGAAGGCCATCAGGCCCTCGCCTTCGGCGGTCAGCGCCCGCTCCTCCCCGTCCGTCAGCCTGCGGTGGAAGGGCGTGACGGTGAGCGTGACCGCCGACTTCCGCGGCTGTTCCACCTTCCAGGTGCCGCGCACCTCCCCGTCGAGCAGCACGGTCCCCGGGATCTGCCCGTTGCGGCGGGCGATGATCCGGCGGGCGGCGTCGCTGATCACACGGGTGCGGTCAGCGTGGGAGAGGACGAGGTTGTCGTACTCGGCGACGAAGCGCGCAGGCAGCGGAAGATCCGGGTCCGGACGCGGTGCGTCGGGCAGGTCGAACAGCTCCCGTCCGCTCTCGCTGCGGAAGACGCGCAGTTGCGGACGGAGCCGTTCCATGACCTCGCCGAGCCGGGTCAGTCCGGACCAGGTCTGCGCGTCCATGACGGACGCCGGCCCGAAGGCGCCCAGGTAGCGCAGCAGCACGGCATCGATGGACGGATCGGAGGAGACGGGCCGGCCGGCCCAGGACTCGATGGTGGCGTACGTCGGCTGTCCGGAGCGCCCCCACAGCCCGCGGGGCGGGATCTGCACCACGTCGCACAGGTAACGGGCGGCCTGTCCCAGCGCGTTCGGGTCGTGGCCGGGCCACCGCTCGGCGAGCAGCCGGGCCAGGTCGCGGGCCGTCCGCGGCTCCTCCCGCACGAGTTCGAGGCCGGCGGCCGCGACGTCCCACGGGTCCAGGCCCGCCAGCCGCGTGCGGTAGTTGCTGCGCAGGAGGTTCTCGTACAGGACGCGCGTCAGCGGGCGCAGTTGCAGGCAGTCCGCCGCGGTGACCAGATGCACGGTGCCGCGCATGACGCTGACGCGTACCGCGTGCCGTTCGCGCAGCAGAGCGGAGAGCTCCTCGGCGCGGAAGTCCACCAGCCGTGACCAGAGCCCGTAGTAGGGCGGCTTCGGCGCCTGCGACTGCATGCCGACCAGATGCCCGATCGCGTCGAGGGCCGTCATCGCCTCCCGCTCGGCCAGCAGTTGACGCATGAGGTAGGCGCGGCCGAGCGTTCTGGCGGTGAGGGTGGCGGGGTGCATGAGGGGAGTCTCGCGGACGGGACGCGGCCACGCCACGCGGCGGGGCCGTGCTGGCTCGTCGCGCAGACCCGGGCCGGGCGGGCCCGGCGGGGTCCGGTCCGTGCTGCGTGGGCGCGCGGGCCGGACCCCTCCTCGGGGGCCGTCCGGGAATTCGGGTCCCGTGGACCCCCGCAGGTCCTCGGGTCATGCGGTGCTCACGGGGCGTGCGGTGCTCACGGGGCTCGCTGTGCTGCCGCGTCCGCGCCCGCGGACCCGGCGCGGTCAGAACTTCACGTCGGAGCAGGAGTAGAAGGCGTTCGCGGTGTCGGCGATCGTCCACACCCCGAGGATCAGGTGCCGGCCCGACTTGCCCTCCGGGAGCTTGCCCTTCCCGGTCCATTCGGCGGGGGGCTTCTCACCGTTCATGTCCACGGTGAGGAAGGGCTTCGGCTCCAGGTCGGCCCGGGTGAGCTTCTTGCCCGGGTCCCAGCCGTCCTTGGTGACGTAGAATTTGAAGTCCGTCGTCGAATGCATCGCCGTCATGGACCACTTGAAGGTGTGGTCCGCGCCCGCTTTCAGTTCGGTTGCGGGCCAGTCGCCGCCCCGCGGGTCGTCGAGTTCCTTGAAACCCTCGTTGCCGCCCGCACAGATGGAGCCGTCCTCGGGGCCCGCTTCGGGGAAGCCCTTTGGGCCCTCGACGCTCTGTGGCTCGTTCTCGATGGCTCCGCAGCCGGTGACCTTGCCGTCGGCGCAGTTCGCCTGACGGCTGGCGGGATCGGTGCTGAAGCCGTGCCCCTGTGCCGGGCCGCCGGCGAAGAACATGGCGGCACCGCCAAGTCCCAGTCCTACGACGGCTGTTGTGATCTTCTTGCGCATGTCTCTCCAGATGTTCGTGGGGGGTTCGGAGTGCGCACATGACGTTCAACGGTCTAGACCAGACGGTGAATGTAGCGCGGCTGTCCAGTCATGTCCAGACCAATTCTGGGACGGGGGCGGAGGATGATCGCCGACGGCCTTGCGTGACCGGGACGCCGCACCGCCGGGAGGACGGAACGGCGGAAGGGCGAGGGGGCCTGGGCGGAAAGCCGGGACTGGGAGGCGCGGAAACGCCGCAAGAACGCACAGACGCGGGGCCGCGGGGCACGGGAACGACGGAAGCCCCCCGCTCACGCGGAGGGCTTCCGGTCTTGCTCGGTACGCCGTCAGGGACTCGAACCCCGGACCCGCTGATTAAGAGTCAGCTGCTCTAACCAACTGAGCTAACGGCGCCCGTCGGTCCTCGCGGACCGACCAGGGAAATACTACCCCCTTCGAAAGGGTGCTCATGACCATGATCAGATGGCGAGCGACAGCATGACGGGAGCCGCCTTGCTGCTGAGCGTCTCCGCGGCATGGCGCAGCCGGTGCGCGTGCTCCACCGGCAGGGACAGCGCGAGACATCCCACGGACGAGCCGGCGGTGACGGGCACCGCCGCGCACACCGTGCCGACCGCGTACTCCTGAAGATCCAGCACGGGGACGGTCGGGGGCTGCCGGTCCAGCGTGTTCAGCAGGAGCTTCTCGTCCGTGATCGTCCGGGATGTCAGACGTGCGGTCCTGTGCCGGGAGAGGTGATCCTTGCGGCCGTTGTGGTCGAGCTGCCCCAGCAGGCACTTGCCGATGGCCGTCGCGTGCAGAGCCGAACGGAAGTCGACCCATTCGTTCACCGCGGGCGTGGACGGGCTGTCCGCGTACCCGGTGACCTCCAGTTCGCCGTCCTTGTAGCGGCTGAGGTAGACGGCCGCTCCGACGGTGTCGCGCAGATCGGCGAGGGTGCGCCGGAGGCGCTCGTCCAGGGCGCGTTCGCGGTCTCCGCCCGAGCCGAGCAGCACCAGTGATTCACCGACGACGTAGCTGCCGTCGGAGAGCCGTTCCGCGTAGTTCTCCCGGCAGAGCATCGCCAGCAGGTGCGCGAGATGGCCCGGCGGCAGCCCCGTCTCCTGCGAGAGGCCGGCCTCCGTGACGCCGTCGCGGTGCGCGGCGATCGCCTCGAGCACGCGCAGCGCGTACCGCACTGAGTGGAACGGCGCGCTGTGCTCCGGCTTCAGCCCCACGACGGGCCTCCCTGAAGATGTGACCGTTTGCGTCGTGACCGTCGCGTCCGGTCACGTCCGCTTCTCACGATAGCGGCCAACAGGTCGGCCGGAGGGGGCCGTTGCCGCGATTTGGCATATGCGTCCTGGGGGCCCGCAGGCCGTGTACGGTGCCCGCCGTCACGCCCTCCCGGACACGGGGGCACGCGCGCGGGGCCGCACCCGGCGTACCGGGTGCGGCCCCGCACGGGCGCCGTGGGGTCCTGCCGCTACAGGACGGCGCTCAGGAACTCCCTGGTGCGCTCGTGCTCCGGTTCGCTGAAGATCTTCTCCGGAGCACCCGACTCGATGACGCGGCCCTCGTCGAACATCAGCACGTCGTCGGAGATGTCGCGGGCGAAGTTCATCTCGTGCGTGACGCACAGCATGGTGATGTCCGTGGTGTGCGCGATGTCCCGCAGGACGTCCAGCACACCCGCCACCAGCTCCGGGTCGAGCGCCGAGGTGACCTCGTCCAGCAGCAGCACCTGCGGACGCATCGCCAGCGCGCGGGCGATGGCCACGCGCTGTTGCTGGCCGCCGGAGAGCTGGCTCGGGTACTTGTCGATGTGGTCGGTCAGGCCGACGAGTTCGAGCAGTTCGCGGGCGCGCTGCTCCGCCTCGTCGTTGGAGAGCCCGAGCACGTGGACGGGTGCCTCGGTGATGTTCCGCAGCACCTTCATGTTGGGGAAGAGGTTGAACTGCTGGAACACCATGCCGATGTTCTTGCGCACCTCGCGGGAGTGGCGCTCGCTCGCGGGCACCAGCTTCCCGTTCTTCTGCTCGTGGGTGAGGTATTCGCCGGCGACCTTGATCGTGCCCTCCTCCGGCTTCACCAGGGTCATGAGCAGCCGCAGGATCGTGGTCTTGCCCGATCCCGAGGGCCCGATGAGGGTGACGTGCTTGCCGGAGGCGACGTTGAAGCACAGGTTGTCGAGAACGACGTTGCTGCCGAAGCGCTTGGTGACGTCCTTGAACTCGATCAGTTCACTGCCGTCGACGGCAGGGTTCTTGGTTTCCTTCGAAGTGCTGCTCTCAGTGGACAAGGCGACGCTCCAGAGCTCTCATAAGCAGGGATGCCGGGTAGGCGATCAGGATGAAGACGATGCCGATGACCGTGATCGGCTCGGTCGGCTGGAAGGTCTCGGCACTGAACTGACGTGCCTGGCCCAGCATTTCGAGTGCACCGATGGTCGCGATCATCGGTGAGTCCTTCAGCATCGCGATGACGTAGTTGCCCAGCGCGGGCACCACTCGCCGGATCGCCTGCGGGAGGATCACCGCACTCCAGGTGCGGCTGCGCGGCAGGCTGAGAGCCGTGCACGCCTCCCACTGCCCGACGGGCACGCCGTCGATGCCGGCGCGGTACACCTCCGCCGTGTACGTCGAGTAGTGCAGCCCGAGGCCGACCACGCCGGTCACGAGCGCCGAGAAGGTGATGTGCCACTCGGGCAGCACGAAGTAGAGGAAGAACAGCTGCACCAGCAGCGGCGTGTTGCGGATGAACTCCGTGACCGCGGTCACGGGCCAGCTCACGATCTTCAGGCTCGACCGCTGGGCGAGCGCCCAGACCAGACCGAGTGCGAAGGCGATGAGCGATCCCAGCACCAGCGCCTGGAGCGTGAGCAGCACACCGTCCCACAGGCGCGGCATGAAGTCACCGACTGCGGACCAGTCCCAGCTCATGAGGCACCTCCAGCGGTGGGAACGTCACGGGAGGCGTCGGCCTGACGAGGCACCCTGACCTGGCGGCGTACGCCCGGGGACTTCGCGGGCGGGGCCTGGCCGATACCCGCCTTGGCATGGCGTTCCAGTACACGCATGCCACGGGTGAGGACGAAGGCGAGTACGAAGTACATCACCAGGATGATCGTGTAGACGGGCGCGCTCTGCCCCGTCGCGTTGCGCACCAGCGAGGCGCCGAAGGCGATGTCCGCGACCCCCATGATCGATACCAGGGCGGTGCCCTTCAGCAGCTCGATCAGCAGGTTGTTGGCGGGCGGGATCATCTCCGGCCACGCCTGCGGCAGCACGATCTTGGTGAGCCGCTGCCACGGGCTGAAGCTGAGCGCGATGCCGGCCTCCTGCTGCGCGGACGGCACGGCCGCGACCGCGCCGCGCACGATCTCCGATCCGTACGCGCCGTAGGAGAGCCCCAGCGCCAGGACCGCCGCCCACATGGGCACCAGCTGCCAGCCGAAGGCGACCGGCAGCACGAAGAAGATCCAGAACATCAGGACGAGGGCCGACGTACCGCGGAATATTTCCATGTACGCGCCGGAGAGGAACCGCACGAAGCGCAGCCGGTGGGTCCGCGCGACCCCGACCACGAACGCCACGAAGGCGCCGAGCAGGGCGCTGAGGACGGTCAGCTGGACGGTCAGCCAGACGCCCTTCAGCAGCAGCTCCCACAGACCCCAGGTAAGGTCCGTCATTTGCAGCGCTCCTTCGCGGTCTTGGTCGTCATCTCCCGCTCGACGAACCCGAAGGGCTTCATGATGCGGAAGAGCTCACCGCTCTTCTTCATCTTGTGGAGCTCCTCGTTGAAGGCGTCGCGGAGATTGCTCTCGCTCTTGCGGAAGGCGAAGGCGCCGGTGCCCAGGTCGGGCTTGCCGTCCAGGATCGGGACGAAGTCGTCGGTGTACTCGGTCTTTCCGCTCTTGGACTGCCTGACCACGTTGCGGACGGTGATCGCCGTGCCCGCGAAGACGTCGGCGCGGCCGCCCTGCACCTCCAGCAGACCCGCGAGCTGGTCCGGGAGCAGCTTGATCTCGCTCTCCTTGATGCCGGCTTCCTTCGCGTAGTCGATCTCCGCGTAGCCGACGCCGGTGGCGAGCTTGGCTCCCTTCTCTGCGATGTCCTTGTAGTTGTGCAGGTCCTTCGGGTTGCCCTTGCGGACGATGAAGGCGTCCCGCATCTCGTACTCCGGGTCGGCGAAGATCACTTGCTGGCACCGGTCCGGGTTGATGTACATGCCGGCGGCGACCACGTCGAACTGCTGGGAGTTGAGACCCGGGATCAGCGAGTTGAACTCGGTGGGCAGCGGCTGCACGTTGTCGATGCCGAGCCGTCCGAAGATGACCCGTGCGATGGCGGGGGAGGAGCCGGTCAGCTCACCGTTGGTGTCGATGTAGCTGTAGGGCTGTTCACCCGCGATGCCCAGCCGGACCGTGCCCTGGGCCCTCAGTCTCTCCAGCAGATCGCCCCCGTCTCCGGCTTCCGCGCCGGACACACGGCTGCACGCCGTGGTGGTGCCCAGCGTTCCGAGCGCCGCCACCGATGCCGCACCTGCGAGCATCGATCGACGTCCCAGACTTCTGCCGGTTTTCGCGGCATTTCCGGTGTTTTTCCCTCGTGGTGGAGCCATGGGCGCGCAGCTACCCAGGCACCTGGAAGATATGCGGATCGTTTTCAGCCCTTGACCTGCTCGTTGTGGGCTTGACCACTGCGCCACCATTGACACGTACGAATCACCACTGCGCGACGCGGAGGCACGATGGCCGAGCGGTTCATTGAAGTGTCGTTGGACAAGCGGGGAGTGAGCTGCACAGCGAAGCTGCTCGACGACCGCGCCCCGATCACCTGCGAGGCCGTGTGGAACGCGCTGCCCCTCGGCGGCGACGTCTACCACGCGAAGTACGCCCGCAACGAGATCTACGCGCTGATCCCGCCGTTCGCTCCGGAGGAGCCGCCGCTGGAGAACCCGACAATCACGCCCATCCCGGGCGACCTGTGCTATTTCACCTTCACCAACACGCAGTTGAGCACCGCGTCGTACGGCTACGAGGCGGCGGCCGAGCAGCAGGGCGGCCAGGCCGCCCACGCCACCCGGACCACCGTCGTCGACCTCGCGCTCTTCTACGAGCGCAACAATCTGCTCATCAACGGCGACGCCGGCTGGGTGCCCGGCATCGTCTGGGGGGCGGTCGTCGAGGGCCTCGACGCGATGGCCGAGGCCTGCCAGGACCTGTGGCGGGCCGGCGCTCTCGGCGAGACCCTCAACTTCCGCCGGGTCTGACCGCTCAGGCGTTCCCGGCCAGCGCGGGGGCCGGCACATGCGCGGCCCCCGCCTCGTACAGCGCGTGCGAGGCACGCAGCACCAGATCGTCCCGGTGGCGTGCGGCCACGATCTGCACGCCCATCGGCAGTCCCTCCCCGTCCAGCCCGCAGGGCACCGAACCGGCGGGCTGCTGCGTCAGGTTGAAGGGGTAGGTGAACGGCGTCCACTCCGTCCACCGCCGCAGCCCGGACCCCTCGGGCACCTCCAGGCCCGCGCCGAAGGCGGTGCCGGGCATGGTCGGCGTGACCAGCAGGTCGTACGTCTCGTGGAAGACGCCCATCCGCTTGCCGAGTGCCATGCGCACGTCGACGGCGGCAAGGTAGTCGAGGGCACTGCGCGCCGCGCCGTCCTCCGCGACCTCCCGCAGGCCGGGGTCCATCGCCTCGCGCTGCTCGTCGGTGAAGTACTGGGTCACACGTGCGGCGCCCGCGAACCAGAGGGAGTGGAAGGCTTCGAGGGGGTCCTCGAATCCGGGGTCGGTCTCCTCGACGTGGGCGCCCAGCTCCTCCAGCTTCTCGACGGCGCGGCGCACCCCGGCGGCGACGGCCGGGGCGACCTCGACCCGTCCGCCGAAGTCCGGCGAGTACGCGACGCGCATCCCGCGCACCCCGCTCTTGACCGCCTCGCTGAAGCTGTCCCGCGGCGGCGCCAGCTGGGACCAGTCGCGGGCGTCGGGCTGCGAGATCACGTCCATCAGCAGCGCCGCGTCCGCCGCGTCGCGGGTCATCGGACCGACGTGCGCGAGCGTTCCGAAGGCGCTGGCGGGATAGATCGGCACCCTGCCGTAGGTCGGCTTGAGGGCGAAGATCCCGCAGAAGGACGCCGGGATGCGGACCGATCCGCCCGCGTCGGTGCCCAGGGTCAGCGGCCCGGCGCCGAGTGCCACGGCGGCGGAGCCGCCGCCGCTGGAGCCGCCCGCCGTGCGTGAGGTGTCGTACGGGTTCCTGGTGATGCCGTGGCGCGGGCTGTCGGTCACGCCCTTCCAGCCGAACTCGGGCGTGGTGGTCTTGCCGACGAACACCGCTCCGGCTTCGCGCATGCGTGCCACGGACGGTGCGTCCTCCTCCCACGGCCCGTCGGTGGAGGAGGACCAGGAGCCGCGGAGGGTCGGCTTGCCGCGCAGCAGCAGGATGTCCTTCACCGTCACCGGGACGCCGTCGAGCGGGCCGCAGGGCTCGCCGCGGCGCCAGCGCTCCGCCGACTCGTGCGCCTCCGCGAGGGCGTCCTCACCGTCGATCCGGACGAAGGCGTTCACGTGGGGCTGCACCTTCTCGGCCTGTTCGAGCGCGGCGCGTGTCGCCTCGACGGGCGTGAAGTCTCCGTTGCTGTATCCGGCGAGGAGCCGGCCGGCGGTGAGGCTGCTGAGATCCGACATGGGAGCCTTTCGAGTCGAGCGAGTCCGGCCATGGCCGAGGGACGGATGGGGGCGGGGGAGGCCCAAGGGGGAGGACGGGGGGAGGAGCACGGAGGAAGCGTCACCCGGCCCGGTCCCAGGCCCGCGCGGCGGACCGGGACCGGGGCCGGGCCCAGGCGGGCTCAGGTCGAGGGGACGTAACCGAGGTCCTTGTCGACCACGTTCAGCAGGGGCTCCCCGGCCTCCCAGCGGTCGAAGTTGTCGAGGAACTGTTCGGCGAGGTCGTCCCGCCACCCGATCGTGTCACCGCTCATGTGCGGCGAGATCAGCAGCCCCGGCACGTCCCACAGCCCGCTGTCCCGGGGAAGCGGTTCCTCCGCGAAGACGTCGAGGGCGGCCCCGGCGATCCGGTGTCCGGTGAGCGCCTCCACCAGGTCGTCCTCGATCACGTGCTGACCGCGGCCGACGTTGATGAAGTGCGCGTCGGGCTTCATGCGGGCGAAGGCCGACGCGTCGAAGAGGCCCCGCGTGCCCTCCGTCAGCGGTGCGACGCACACGACCCAGTCGGCCCGGCCGAGCAGATCTGCCAGCGCCGCGTTGCCGTGGACGCGTCCGAAGTCGGGGTCGTCGCTCCGCTCGGTGCGGCCGACGAGGTCCACGGAGACGCCCAGCGCCTTCAGTGTCCGGCCGATAGTTCTTCCAATTGGTCCGGACCCGACCACAACGGCCCGGGTTCCGCCGACCCTTTTCGTCTCCCGGTGCTTCCACCGCCGTTGCCGCTGCAATTCCCAGCTGCCCCGGAAATCTTTGGCCATGGCTAGAACCAGCCCCGCCACGTATTCGGCAATGGGTTGGTCGAAGACACCTCTGGCGTTGGTGATCACGGTGTCCGGCGAGGCCGCCAGCTCCGGCAGCAGACGGTCGACTCCGGCGCTCGGCGTGTGCACCCAGCGGGGCCGTCGGCCGGAGCCCGGCCACGCGTGCCGGACCGCGTCGGAGAGGAAGTCCCACACGAGCAGCACGTCGGCTGTCGGCAGCTTCTCCACCAGGCTTTTCTCGTCCGCGTGCTCGACGCGGGCGCGCCCGGCGAGCCGGTCGAGCCGGGGCAATGGATCATCGTCGAGGACAAGGAGGACAGGCTCGGTCATCGGCAGGAAACCACTTCGAAACGAGGGGGCGGTTGACTGGGCGGGACGGCTCAACTCGGCGGCGGGAAGCCCGGGCACATGTGAGGATTGACCACGGTAGGTAGCGCGAACTACCGTCGTCAATGAAGGCATCTGTCCCGGCGTTCTCCGGCTAATGACCGGCTTCATTTTTTCCTTTCTGGCCATAGGCCACCCCTCCGTTCTTTGGGGCTCACCCATGGATGTCTCCTTCCTCGGCGGACCGCGGCCACAGCGCGGTGTCGGCATCGTCGCCCCCTTCGACTTCGCACTCGATCGGGAACTGTGGCGTTGGGTGCCGGACGATGTGTCACTGCACCTGACACGCACCCCTTTTGTGCCGGTCGAGGTGAGCCTCGACCAGGCCCGCCTCGTCAGTGAGCACGAGACGCTGCGCGAAGGCGTCCAGGCCCTGTACGCGGTGGCTCCCGAAGTGGTGGCCTACGCGTGCACATCCGGCAGCTTCGTCGGCGGCGCCGCCGGCGAGCTGTCCATGATCGCGGCAATGGAGGAGGCCGGCGAGGTCCCCTCGCTGACCACTTCCGGCGCGCTGCTCGCCGCGCTCCAGGAGATCGGAGCACGGCGCGTGGCCGTCGTCACCCCGTACACGAAGTCGGTCACCGACTCGCTGGAGGACTTCCTCGGCGAGGCCGGCATCGCCGTCACCGGCCGCAGCTATCTCGGGCTCACCCGGGAGATCTGGCGCGTCCCCTACCGGGACGTCGTGGAGATGGCGCGCGACGCCGTCGCCGGTGACGCCCCGGACGCCCTCTTCATCAGCTGTACCAACCTGCCGACGTACGACGTCATCCCGCAGCTCGAGGCGGAACTGCGCATGCCGGTGCTCTCCGCGAACCAGGTCACGCTCTGGGAGGCGCTGCGCCGCATCGGGAAGGAAGCGGTGGGCCCGTACCAGGCGCTGCTCGACCCGGTGGCACGGCGTGGGCCCGCGGCGATGACTCCCTCGCCGACGCTTCCGGTCAGCAGGGAGGAGCCGGCCGAGCCGGTCACCGAGTCCGTCGAGCCGGTCGCCGAGCCCGCGGTTCTGCCCGTCGAGCCCGAGGCCGCGCTGGCGAGCGCGGGCACCGAGAGCGGCGAACCCCTCGAGGGATACGACCAGGGCTTCGCCTCCGGCTACACGGACGAATGGGGCGGCGGCAACCAGCCGCCGGTGTGACCCCCGGCCGTGTGAGATGAGACACCCCGCCGCCGGGCGGGGTGCACCCCACAAGAGCAGGCGCCGGACAGGGAGTCCGGCGCCGGTCCGTGCCCCGTCCCTTCCGGGCGCGCGTCCCCGTGCGGGCGCGCACACGACAGGACGGGCGCGAGGTGAGCGACACTCGGCAGCATGCTCCCCCGGCCACGGCCGGGAGGCGGCCTCCCCCAGCCACCGCTGGGAGGTGCCCCAGTACATGCAGGACGAAGCAGTCCGTACGCCGGACAAGTCCCCCAGAACCCCCGGGCCGTCCCACGTCACCGGTGCCGGGCACCCGATCATCCAGCGACGCTTCAGGAGGCGTAGATGGCAAACGCGGCAGCACAGTCGCAGGCAGTCGGATTCCTCTACCCCGGCTTCTCGGCCGAGGACGACTACCCGCGGCTCGAGCGAATCCTCTCGGACGCCGGAACCGACGTCCGGCTGCCGCTTGTGCACACCGACATCGGCGAGGACGCGCACCGTGCCGACGCCCTGCTGGAGATGGGCTCGGCGAAGCGTCTCGCCGCGAAGGTCGAAGAGGTGAAGGAGCACGGCATCCAGGCCCTCGTCTGGGCGTGCACCAGCGCCAGCTTCGTCTTCGGCTGGGACGGGGCGCACGGGCAGGTGCGCGAGCTCTCGGCGACCGCCGGTCTGCCCGCCTCCAGCACCTCCTTCGCGTTCGCCCACGCCGTGCGGGCGGTGGGCGCGGAGCGCGTCGCCATCGGCGCGACGTACCCGGAGGACGTCGGCGAGCTCTTCACCGCGTTCCTCAAGGCGGCGGGCACCGAGGTCGTCTCCATGCGCGGCAGCGGCATCATCACCGCCGCGGAGGTCGGCACCTGGGGCAAGGAAGAGGTGCTGGCGCTCGCCCGCGGCGGCGACCACCCGGAGGCGCAGGCCGTGCTGCTCCCCGACACCGCTCTGCACACCGCCGCATGGATCGAGGACATCGAGGACGCGCTGGGCAAGCCCGTCCTCACCGCGAACCAGGTCACCGCCTGGGAGGGCCTGCGGCTGCTGGACCTCTCCGTGCGCTGCCCGGCGCTGGGCACGCTCTTCGCGGCCTGAGGCGCGCGCCGGGCCTGCGCGCACGCGCCGCGGGCCCGGGAAGAGACGCGGGCCCGGGAAGAGACGGGCGCCGCCCGCCGTTGACGACAGCTGGACGTATCACCAGCGAGCGGAGGGCGGCACCCGTGCACGAGGGCAACGCCACAGGCAGCGCGAAAGGCACCGGCAACGGGCCCGGCGCAGGCGGCGGCGACGGCATACGCGGCGAGGGCGACGGCATACGCGGCGAGGCGAGGGGCACCGCCCCCGTACCGCTGTCGGTCCTGGACCTCGTGAACGTCGGCACCGGATTCAGCTCCCGCGACGCCCTGCGGGCCACCGTCGAGACCGCACGTCTCACCGAGCGGCGCGGCTTCACGCGGTACTGGGTCGCCGAGCATCACTCCATGCCCGGCGTCGCCAGCTCCTCGCCGGCCGTGATCCTCTCCCACCTCGCCGCCCGCACCGAACGCATCCGGCTCGGTTCGGGCGGCGTGATGCTGCCCAACCACGCTCCGCTCGTCATCGCCGAGCAGTTCGGCACCCTGGAGGCGCTCGCCCCCGGCCGTATCGACCTCGGCCTCGGACGTGCCCCCGGAACCGACGGTGCGACGGCCGCCGCGCTGCGCCTCCCCCACAGCCCTTCGGGCGTGGGAGGCGCCCCCAGCAATCTGCGCGAGGGTGCGGACGAATTCCCGCAGCAGCTCGCGGAGTTGATCCGCTTCCTCGACGACGGCTTCCCCGACGGGCACCGCTACTCCCGCATCCACGCGGTGCCCGGCCCGGTGCAGGGCGAGGTGGCGCGTCCTCCGGTCTGGCTGCTGGGCTCGTCCGGGTTCAGCGCCGAACTGGCCGGCCGGCTCGGGCTGCCGTTCGCATTCGCGCACCACTTCTCGGCCCGCAACACCCTGCCCGCGCTGGAGCTCTACCGCGAGACCTTCAGCCCTTCGGCAGTGCTGGACGAGCCGTACGCACTCATCGGCGCCGCCGCACTCGCCGCGGACGACGAGGCCGAGGCCCGCCGCCAGGTGCTCACCGGAGCCCTCGCCATGCTTCGGCTGCGCACGGGCAGGCCCGGCCTGGTCCCGTCGCCGCAGGAGGCCGAGGCGTACGAGTTCGGCGCGGCCGAGCGGGACTTCGTCGAGAGCTGGCTGGGCAACGTCACCTACGGCACCCCCGATGCGGTACGCGAGGGGCTCGACGCCCTCGTCAAGCGCACCGGCGCGGACGAGCTGATGCTCACGGCCAACGTCCACACCCCCTCGGCGCGAGTCCGCTCCTACGAACTCATTGCGGACGCCTACGAGTTGCCCTGAGGGGCGGGAGGGGGCGGGCGGCAATCGGCCGCCCGGACGCGGTCCGGCCGCCGGCGGACGGCCGGCCCGCGGCGAGAACGGCGCCGCGGAGCCGGTGGGGGCACGTCCCCCTTCGGATGCTGCTGCTCGGTCTCGTCTTCGACGTCGTCGCCGTGGGCTGCGACAGCGTACGGGGTCTCGTGGCCGCCACCGCCCGGGGCTGGTCGCGCGCACTCCCGGGCGGCTCGCAACGGCCGGCGGAGCGGGCGGCTCACGATGATCGGCCTCGGAGTCACCGTCGCCGCGACGTGACGCGAGGACCACGGACGGCAGAAGTACGGTCGCCGTGCGCGGCCCCGCTCCTCGCTCAGCGCAGCAGCGCCGAGATGCAGTGGGCCGGCATGGGCTTGGCGTAGTGCCAGCCCTGCCCGGTGTCGCAGCCGATGCGGCGGAGCCGGTCCGCCTGCGACGGGTTCTCGACGCACTCGGCGGTCACCGTCAGGCCGAGCTCATGGGCGAGCTGCACCAGCGCGGTGACGATGGTCTCGTCCGCCGGATTGGGGTGCCGGGCCGCCCGGAAGCCCCGTACGAAGCTGCCGTCGAGCTTCAGCGCCCGTACCGGCAGGCGGCTGAGATACGCCAGGTTCGAGTAGCCGGTGCCGAAGTCGTCGATGGCGATGCGGACGCCCATCTCGCTCAGGTCCTGAAGGGCCTGCAAGGGGCGCCCCGCGGAGCCCATCACCGCGGACTCCGTCAGTTCGAGCTGGAGCAGCCCGGATGGCAGTCCGGTCTCCTCCAGCACGCGGCGCACGTCCGCGACGAGGTCGGAGTCCCACACCTGCCGCACGGCCACGTTCACGCTGATGTACGCGGGCGGGCCGGGGTGGCCGAGCATCCACTTCCTCGCCTGGCGGCACGATTCCTCAAGGACCCAGCGGCCCAGCGGTACGACCGCGCCGTTCTCCTCGGCAAGCCCGATGAAACGGTTCGGTCCGAGCTTGCCGAACTGCGGATGCTGCCAGCGCACCAGCGCCTCGACGCCCACGAGCCGGTCGTCGTCGAGGCCCACGATCGGCTGGTAGTCCAGTACGAACTCGCCTCGCTCGACGGCGCCGCGCAGTGCGGACGAGAGTGCCTGACGCGTCATCCGGTGGGCGTTGCGTTCCGGGTCGAAGAGCGTCCAGCGCGCCTTTCCGTCGGCCTTCGCCCAGTACAGCGTCGTGTCGGCGTCCTGCATCAGCTGTGTCGGGTCGGTGCCGTCGGCCTCGCGTTCCACGACGCCGATGCTGGCGGAGACGGTGAGGCGCTGCCCGCGGAGGTCGAAGGGCTGCTGAAGGGCCTTCAGAGTGGCCCCGGCCAGGGCGGTGAGCTGTTCCGTGCCGGTCGAGCCGTCCACGAGCAGCGCGAACTCGTCGCCGCCGAGCCGTGCCGCGAGGTGCCGTTGGCCTCCGTTCTCGGCGCACTGGACGAGCCGCCGGGCCACCGCGTCGAGCAGTTCGTCGCCGACCCGGTGCCCCATCGTGTCGTTGACGGCCTTGAACCCGTCGAGGTCGAGATAGCAGATGCCCACGCGGCCGGTGGCCGTGTCGGCCAGCGCCGTCGCCAGGCGTTCGAAGAAGAGGGTGCGGTTGGGAAGGCGCGTCACGGGGTCGTGCATCTGGAGGTGGCGGAGCCGGTCGCGCAGCTCTCGCTGTTCGGTCACGTCGGCCACCGACAGCAGCGTCTCGCCGTCGTGCGCCGTGGGCAGGAGCGAGATCTCCGCCCAGAAGGTGTGCCCGTCCGTGTTCTTCAGGCGCCGCGTGCAGTTCACGCCGGCCGCCTCGCGGGGGGCGCCGGCTGCCGGTGCGGCGTTGCCGGAGGCGGCGGGGGGAGCGACGGGGTGCGGAAGGGCGGCCACTCCGAGCCCGTCGCGGACCACGTTCCCGTCCAGGCCGAGCGAGGGCAGGTCGGTGATGGACGTGGAGACGAGCGAATCGGGCGCGGTGCCCAGCAGCGTGCCGAGCGCGTCGTTGGCGCTGACCACTCTGCCGTCGCGGTCGACGATGGCCATGGCGAGGCGCGCGGCGTTGAACGCGGCCCGGAAGTCACTCTCCCGCTTCCGGCTCCGCCATTCCGCCCTGGCGTGCCATCCACTCCGGGCGCGGCTACGTTGCGTGATTTTCTGCGGTGAAGTCCCGGTGCTTTCGCCGGAGTTCCTGCCCGGTCCTTCGCTGGGTCCGTTCACCAATCGCTCCCGCCGGGGGGCTCGTCGCGTGCGGACCGGCCGGGCGGTCGGGCCCGGGATGCCGTGTGGCGATCCGCGCTGGAAATGTGCCGATCATAGAGGTTCGGGCGTGAGCGGAGCCAGCAACCACGGCGTCCCACAGGGGCGTTGGTGCGCGTGGGACGTAAGTGTGAACGCGAGGGTGACCGTTCCGGCAGGCGTGCGGGAACGGGGTTGTCCGCGTAAGGCAGCGCATCACACACAGTAGCCATATTGCCGCTCACGCGCATGGTCTAACGGAACAGGACTTAACGGGCATTCCGGGCAACGGTTGAAGGGTCCTTGCTCCCGTCCCAGTGAGGTCCACACGTGGCGCGTTCGACCAGGCACGGCTTCCGGAGACCTTCCTCCGTGATGCGCGGATGGCGCCGCGCCGCAGCGGTCCTCGTCGCGCTGACCGCCTTCATCGGAATGGGTCTCTTCGCCGGGCCGATCAGCGCCGTCGCCGTCGCCGCCCCGTGCGCCCTGCCGCGGACCGATGCCCACCACTCCCTGGGTGTGGACAGCTGGGACCCGGCCTATCCGCGTCCGCGGCATCGCATAGACGCCGCCATGATCTTTTTGTCGTTCCCCGACTCCCGGCCGCAGACCACACCACGGGAGCTTGCCGCCGACCACTTCCCGGCGACGTCCGACTTCTACAGACGCGCCTCCTACGGAAAGTTCCGGCTCCACACCACATTCGGCAAGCGCTGGATCCGGATGCCCTCCAGTTCCAGCTCGTACGGGATAAAGCGCGACTGGAACGAGCGGCAGCGCACCGCCTACCTGAGGGACGCCGTGGCCGCGGCGGATCCCAGCGTCGACTTCGGCCGGTACGACCTGGTCTACCTCGTGGCCGACCCGGACGCGCGGGGCGTCGACTCGGACGCGACGAAGGTCGTGAACTTCGACAACCCCATCGAGGCCGACGGCACCGAGCTGCGCCGCCTCGTCACGGTCTTCGAGCAGAGCCCGCCGGACCGGCACGTCCTCGCACACGAGACCGGCCACGCCTTCGACCTGCCGGACCTCTACCAGCGTCCCTCCTCCGGGCTCGCCGACTGGGACACGTACGTCGGGGACTGGGACCTCATGGGCAGCCAGTTCGGGCTCGCACCGGATCTCTTCGCCTGGGAGAAGTGGAAGCTCGGCTGGCTCACCCGGCGCAACGTCAGCTGCGTACCGTCCTCAGCCGGAGCCTCCACGCACACCCTGCGCTCCCTCGGCGCGAACCCGCTGGGCAGCCGGGGGGACCGGAGGCTGGCCGTCGTACGCACGGGCCGGTACGAGGCGCTGGCGATAGAGGCCCGCGACTCCGAGGGCAACGACAGGGGGCTGTGCGCGGAGGGCGTGCTGCTGTACTGGGTGCGCAGCGACCGCGCGTCGACCTACGGACCGGTGAAGGTCGTGGACGGGCACCCGGGCACCCATGGCTGCTCCGACGGCTCGGTCTATCCGTCTCTCGCGGACGCCCCGCTGGGCGAGGGCGAGGGCTACAAGACCGACCACGGCGGCGGGGTGCGCGTGGAGGTCACCGGACGGACGGCGGACGGCGGCTGGCGGGTGAAGGTGACGCGCAAGGACGTCGCGTAGCGGGGACGTGGCGGGGGAGGGGCCCCGGCGGGCTCTCAAGGTGGGAAGCGCCCGGCGGGCGCGGCGGCCCGCCTGGGGGCCCGCGTCGCGCCGAGGGTCTTCCCTCTCGGTGTGGGGGCCCTTGCTGTCGGTGCGCCTGACGGAGCCCGCGATCACCCGTGAACCTCGAGGGGTGCGGGTGGCGGAGCCCCCGCCTCGCGAGGCGGAGCCGGGCAGAGCAACGAGGGCGCCGGCCGCCTGGGGGCCCGCGTCGCGCCGAAGGTCTTCCCTCTCGGCGTGAGAGGCCCTTGCTGTCGGTGCGCCTGACGGAGCCCTCGATCACCCGTGAACCTCGAGGGGTGCGGGTGGCGGAGCCCCCGCCTCGCGAGGCGGAGCCGAGCAAAACAACGAGGGCGACCCGGTTCGCGCTTTCCGCGGACACAGCTCGCCCTCGCAGTCGTGCGCCGCCAGGGACTCGAACCCCGGACCCGCTGATTAAGAGTCAGCTGCTCTAACCAACTGAGCTAGCGGCGCCTGGTGACGTCGTAGACCTTAGCATCACGGTCCGCTGTTCCGGAAATCGGTTGTTCGGCACTCCCGGGCCCCCGACCTGCACGTACTGAGGTCTGGGGACGCGCGCCGGTGCGGTCGCGGCGGGGCCGGACGCAGGCGCGCAGCAGGACTTCCGGGCCGGGCAGCCAGGGGCGTCGGACGTCCGGCGCCACCAGCCAGCGGGACGAGCCGGACTTCCGAGCCAGAACATCCGGGGATGTGTTTTCCCCGTGCCGTCCGAGCCGGTGTTCGCAGTGCAGGGCGGGGACGGTCACGGAGTCGCCGGGGCCGAGGCAGAGCAGCGAAGGGAACGTTTCCGCAGGCACCCCATCAGCCGGCCGGTGGCACGCCTTCCACTCTCCCCAGCTGAGCAGAGCCGGCAGCCGCTGAGCCGTGCCCGGAGCGGCGAAGAGGAGAACGCGGCCACGGTGGACGGCCACGGGTCCGCTCCCGGGGCCGCTGGACCACAGGCGCTCCAGGATCAGCCGACCGGTCAGCGGTGCCGCGCTCACGACGTCGAAGGCCGTGCCGCACGGGAGGACGCTGGGGGAGCCGGGACGGTGCCGCCACAGCGCGTGGACGCTGGCGGGGAGCGTGCAGGCGGAGGCGAGCCAGTCGGCACCGGCCGCCGTGACGCAGGAGGCGCCCGGCGTGGCGGCGCAGGTCGTGCGGTGCGGTGCCGCCTGCGAAGCGAGCTCGAAGATGTCGGGGATGCCGACGGGGTGGGGGTGCGGGGTCTTGGTGGTTCCCCGCGGCCAGTCATTCATGAAGAACAGATGTACCGGACACGGGGTTCCGTTGTGCACTTCGGACAGAAAACCGGACAAGCGGGGGTGGAGGGGCGTATCGTGCACGCGCTGCATATGCCCGATGACTTGGCGCAGTCGCAGCCATTGGGATGCAAGCAGATTTCAGGCCGTCCTCACGCGGTCGCGCGGGCGCCGGGAAATCCGCCGCGCAGGGGCCGCGTACTACTGCGGCCCGCGGTCCTCCAGGAGCTCCCGGCCGAACTCGATCATCTTCCGCGCGTAGTCCTCCGACCACTCGCCGCGTTCCGCGACGGCGGCGTCGGAGAGGCGGTCGAAGCGCTTGGGGTCGGCGAGCTGCGCCGCCGCCATCGCCTGGAACTCCACGGCGCGGTCGGCCGCGGCACGGAAGGCCAGTGCCAGCTCGGTCGACCGCTCCAGCAGCTCACGGGGGTCCGTGATCGTGTCCAGGTCGAAGAACTGCTCGGAGTCCTCCTTGTTGTCCGAGGGCTCGAAGAGCAGGGGCGCGGGCCGGCGGAAGCGCGGAGCGCCGCCGCGCGGGTCCGGAGCCGAATGCGGCTCGGGCATGTGCCTACCTCCATGTGTCGTGGCCTCGGCCATTGTCCCGCTTCGGCCGCTCGCTGTGCAGGTCGGCGGCCGCACGGCTCTGGAGCATGCCGTCGCCGCACGGGCTCGGGCGCACGCGCGGCGCGTCACGGGCTCACTCACGCCAGGGCACCGTGTGCGCCGACAGGTGGGCGAGCACGGCGTGGTTGGCCTCCCAGCCGTCTGGAAACTTCACCGACACCCCGAGCTGGACGGGCTCCGTGCCGGGATGGTCGTCGAGCAGTTCCGGGACGCCCGCACGGCAGACGACGACGCACGCGTGCCGGTGCCGCGAGGTCAGCACGCACAGCCGCCCCGTCTCCAGATGGAAGGCCGTCGCGTCGGGGCGGCCCGAGAGGGGATGGAGCACCACCGTCACGTCGAACTCCCGGCCTTGAAGCCGGTTCGCCGTGTCGACGGTGACGTCTTCGACGTGCAGGTCCGCGGAGAGCGCGAGCCCGGCCAGCGCGGAACGCACAGCCGCGGCCTGGTCGCGGTGCGCCGTGCCGACGGCGATGCGGCCGGCGCTGAGCGGGACCGGCCCGGACGAGCGTTCGTCGCAGGTGCTGCCGCCGCGTGCGAGCAGGCGGCCGACGACGTGGGCGACGGCGGCCACCGCCTCCGGGTCCGTCCGCGGCGTCATCCGCGCGGGCAGCTCCAGCAGACCCCAGCCGGACCCGGCCGCCTCGTCGATCACCCTGTCCGCCGCGCAGTCGCCGGGAGGGGCCTCGAAGACCAGGCGCCTGTCCCCGGGACCGCTGCCGCTGCGGAAGGGCGTGTACGGGTAGAAGGCGCCCGAGACCAGCGGCGCCGCCGAGGCGGGCAGCCGCCACGAGACGGGCAGACGGTGCTGCGGCAGCTCCGGATTGTGGGACAGCAGAGTGGTCACGGCGCTGGCCGACGGGTCGTGGGTGAGGCCCGCCCACTGCTCGGCGCCGACCTGGCTGAACGGGTCGAGCTGCCCCGGATCGCCGACGAAGAGTGCCCTCTCGAAGAGCCCGGCCACGGCCAGCAGCGCGTCGGAGCGCATCTGGTACGCCTCGTCCACGATCGCGTGGGCCCATGGCTCTTGGCCCTCGCCCCGCTTCACCCAGGCCCACTTGGCGGCGGTCGACAGGACGACGGGCAGCGAGGAGAGATCGCCGATCTTCGCGGAGGTGACGAGGTTCGGATGCTCGTCCAGCGCGGGATCGTACGGGCGGGCATCGCTGCTGTGCAGCCGTCCCAGGGGGAGTTCCGGGTCGGCGGCGGCCAGCCGGCCGGTGAGGTCGTCGACCTGGGCGTTGGTCTGTGCGATCACGATCAACGGCCGCCCTGCCGCGGCGAGTTCGCGCGCGGCACGGACGACGAGCGTCGACTTGCCCGCGCCGGGAGGAGAGTCCACGACGACGCCGCGGTGGGAGCCGTGCAGGGTGTCGTGGAGGATCGCCGCGGTGGCGAGGGACGCGGCGTCGCCGGGCGGCCTCTCACCGGAAGGCGTCATGTCCGTGGTGAGGCCGTGCGGCCGAGGCGGCGCGGTCAAAGCAGGTCCTCACTGGTGACGGGGTCGGGTTCGGGGGCGGGGCCGGACCGCCGCGGCTGCGGGACGGACCCGCCTGCTGGTGCTGCCGATGCGGTGCCGCCCGCAGGCCCCGCCGAGACGGCCTCGGCGGGCGGCCCGCCGTGCGTCCACGGTGTCTCCTCCGCCTCCGGCAGGTCCGGGCCGCCGCGCGGCGCGTGCTCGAAGAGCGTCCAGCACAGCCGCTCGCCCCTCTCCGGCACGGTGCCGGGAGCGGGTTCCTTGCCACGTCCCATCCCTCCGGTCAGCCGCAGCGTCACCAGGCCCGGCTCGTGCTCGTCATGACGTACGAACTCGGCGCTCTGCCGGGCGCCTTCGTCCATCACACGGTGCGCCTTGACGCCCTCGCCCAGATGCGGACGGTCAAGCGTGCGCAGCGTGACAAGGGGACGGGGCATGGCCCGCTTGCCCTCCGAGTACGCCATCTCCACCGCGACGACCTCGCCCGCGAACGCCTCGCCCGCGAACCGCCGTTCGGCCATGACGAGAGGGTCGTCGAGAGCCTCCTGCGCCTCCAGCCGGGCCTGTTCGCGTTCGCGCTGTGCGAGCTTGGCGGCGGCGGTCACGGCGTCGTCGCGCCGCGGCTGCGGCGGTTCCCCGCCGCGCACGCGGTCGCGGTGCGCGGTGTAGGACCAGCGGTCGCGCTTGAAGCGCTCCGGCACGTGCTCGCCCTCCGGGAGCGACCGCAGCAGATCGATGCCGCGCCACACGGCTTCCCAGGCGGGGCGCAGCTGGGAGGCGATCAGCTCGCGTACCTCGTCCTCGGCACCGGGGACGCCCGCGTCGAAGCGGTCGATCGCGGGCGACAGAAGTCTGTTGTCGAAGGCGGGATCGGTGGCCGGCCCGGCGGGTGGGCACAGCAACTGGCCCGACGCGTCCCGCTGCACCTCGGCGCGGAGTGCCGCTTCGCCGCCGCTCAGACCGTCCGGCGGGTCGATCCACGCAAGCAGCGCACCCAGGTGCTGGTCCTCCAGTGCGCTCTGGCCGGTGGCCCAGTGCCGCGCCAGCAGCTCGGTCATGGACAGCAGCAGCGAGGAGCCGGGCACGCGGGCGCGTTCGCCGTACAGGGTCAGCCAGCGGCCGAGCAGCGGCACGCGCGGGGGCACGAAGTACCGGGCCTCGTCCCGGGGTTGGGCCCCCTCCTGGACCGGGGCCCCGTCCTGGAGCGGGGCCCCGTCCTGGAGCGGGGCGCGGTCCCGGCCCGGAGCTTCGGCTTGGTCCCGGGCCTCAGCCTGCTCCCGGGTCTTCTCCCGTTCCTGTTCCTGTTCCGTTTCCGGCTCCCGGGCCTGCTTCCGGGGCTGAGGGGGCCCTTCGCGCCGGGACACCGGCTGGAGGCCCGGGTGCCCCTGCCCTGCTTCCGGGTCCTCTTCGGCGGTGCGCCGGAAGCGCATGGAGCGGCCGAGCAGCCGTACGAAGTCGGCGCCGGGGCCGTTCGGGACGATCAACTGCGGTGCGTCCGCGCACAGTTCGACCTGGACCGGCACCTTCTTGCCGGTCTCCGGGTCGGTCTCCTTGCGCTCCTCCCACTCGATGTCGTCCTGCGCCGCCTCCAGATGCGGCAGCACGACGGCGGCGAGACCTGCCAGGAAGGCGAAGCGCAGATCCCGGTCCCGGGGCTGCGGCACGACCAGCAGTTCGGGGGCCTCACGGTCGGTGCCGACCATGGCCCCGAGCGGCGCCCCGGCCTCGCCCGCAGTGGTCAACGGGACGAAGACCAGGGGCTGTTCAGCCAGATGCCGGTGGCGCACGGTCGCACGGGGCTGTGCCCGTCCGGCAGCTGCGGCCTCCATGCGGGCGAGCGCCGACATCAACGACACGGTGACTCCCCGCAGTCGGGCCGCCCGGTGACGGGGGCGGATGCGGCTGTCAGCACGGTGCGCCTCCCAGCGCCTCGGCGCGCAGCCTCGCCGCCCGGCGCAGCGCCGCCGCCGCGGGCTCTTCCGCTCCCGGACCGCCGGCCGCCCCGGAGCCGGGACCGCTCAGGGACCCCGCGCCGGCTCGGGTCCCCGCGCCGCCTCGGGACTCCGCGCCGCCTCGGGACTCCGCGCCGCGCAACTCGGCTCTCCCGCCTCCGCAGGACTCGGCCCCCGGGCCCCCGGACGGCAGTTCGCCGGCCGCCGCCAGTACCGAGTCGATCGTCGTGAAGCCGCCCAGCTCACCCCGCACCGACCGGCCCAGCGACTCCACAGCGCCGGCTGCCCGCGCGCGGTCGCGGCAGTGGAAGGCCAGCTCGCACATGGAGAGACATTCGGGAGCGTAGGCCGCGGGGACCGACTCGACGGCGGCGGTCAGCTCGGGCGCGGGCCGGGAAGGGTCGAAGACCGTGTCCGCGGGAAGAGCCGCGGCGATCTCCTCGAGCCTTGTGAGACGGGTGAGTTGGCGCCGCGTGGTGGCGACCTGCTTGCGGATGTCGACGCCGTGCGCCGTGGGGAGGTTGGAGAAGTCCTTCGGGCACACCAGCAGGGCGTTCTCGCGCACCGACCCCGCCACGCCGGGCTCATCGAGGGCGAGGGCGTATACCGCGGCCTGGCGGGCAGCGGCTCCGACCTTCGCCGCGTCCGCCGAACCGTCCAGGATCGGGAACGACTTGATCTCGACCACGGTGCGGCCGCCGTCCGGGTGGACGGCGATCGCGTCCGGCTCCAGGTAGGCGGTCGAACCGGCGACCTCCAGCGCCAGCATCGGATGGAAGAGCAGGGCCCACCCGCCTTCCACGGCGTCGGCCGGCCCGCCGGTCTCCTCGGCCCGCGGCCGCTCAAGTGCCAGGCGGGTACGGGCGGTACGGCCCGCCGGGCCGTCCGCGGACAGGTCCGGGAGGGCGACCGTGCCCGGCTCGGGCGGCGTCTCACCGGTACTGGCGCACAGCAGCCGGATCAGCTCGGCGCCGCCGTCCGACTTCACCTTCGCCTCGAAGGAATTGCCGCGGGCGAAGGCGAACTGGGACTGGCCGAAGGGCGCGGGCGCCCCCAACGTGCGGGCCACGGCGGCCTTGTCGACGCCCGCACCGTCCAGCAGGGCGCGCCGCCGGCAGCCGGGATTCGCGGCGAGGGCGGCCAGGGCGCGGGCGTCCAGCGGCCGTGGCGGGACGTCGGGGCCGCCGCGCAGCTCGGCGAGCCGCCGTCGCAGCGCGCCGGCGCTGCCGTCTGGGTGGGTCATCGGCGTGGCCTCGCGGAAGACTGCATTACCCGCCGAAGTGTGGCATCCGCGACCGACAAGCGCCGCACCGGTGCCCGCGCGCCTGTCACCTCCTGCGGCGACCTTACGGGCGAACATGGGGCGGGAACGGCGGAGATGGCCGAGTGCGGGCAGGTGGCAGGTGGCAGGTGGCAGGTGGCAGCAGACAGACAGCTGCCGGACGGTTGCCGCCGTGCGCGCACGCGGTCATGGTCTGCCCCTCCGAAGGCGGAAGAGGTTTTCATGGCAGCGCGCATCCTGCTCGTACGGCACGGCCGGACCGAGTGGTCCACGACCGGACGGCACACCAGCCGCACCGACGTCCCGCTGCTCGATTCGGGCCGCCGCGACGCCCGGCTCCTGGGCGAACGGCTCGGCAGCGAGCCGTGGAACGGGCTTTCCGGCGCCGAGGTGCGCACCAGCCCGCTCTCCCGCGCCCGCGAGACGTGCGACATCGCGGGCTTCGGCGAGCGTGCCACCGAGTGGGACGCCCTGCGGGAGTGGGACTACGGCGCGTACGAAGGCCTCACGACGGAGCAGATCCGCGAGGAGACGGGCAGCGACTGGTACGTCTGGCGTGACGGCGCCGCCGGCGGCGAGACGATGCGCGAGGTGGCCGCACGCGCCGACGGGGTCGTGGAGTGGGCACGGTCGGCCGACCGCGACGTGCTGGTCTTCGGGCACGGCCACATCCTGCGTGTTCTGGGGGCGCGCTGGCTGGGGCAGGAGGTGCCTTTCGGTGCGTGTCTCTCCCTTTCCCCGGCTTCCTTGTCGGTGCTCGGCTGGGCGTACGGGAAGCCGGCCGTCAGCCGCTGGAACGACACCGGGCATCTGGACTGAGGTTCGGCCGGCCCGTGTTGCGGAATACGCGTGTCATGTGAAGCACGTGTCATGTGAAGCACGTGTCATGTGGGGCACGCGTCATGTGGAGCACGCGTGCGGGCCCTCCGCGCCCGCTGCTGCTGTCAGAGCTCGCCAGGCCCTGCCAGCCGCTCCCGCCATGCGATGCCGGACGGGGCGCCCCCACCTGACATGCGAGTGCGGGCCTGACAGTGACTGACAGCCCTGCCATGTCGGCACGTTGCTGTCATGCCGTACGGGGCCGGGGCACCGACCGGCTCTGCTGTGCCAGGAACGCGTCGACGGCGCTGTTCCCCGCGTACGGGCGCAGCCTCCGGGCGGCTGTGCCGAGCATCCCGCGGATGCGTGAGGACTGAACGTCGCCGAGCAGGGCGAGCGCCTTCCCGCCGGCCTCCGCTGCCTCGTCGGGACGCCTCAACGCGGCCAGGTCGCTCGCCAGTTCGGCGGTGAAGAGGGCCCTGTTGCGCATGAAGTGCGGGTCCTGGAGCGCCACTGCGCGTCCGGCGTGCGCGGCGGCGCGCTCCCAGTCGTGCAGCGCCGACCAGCACTGCGCCTCCAGGCCCGCCAGTTCGGCCTCGCCGAAGAAGCTCATCCACGCCGGGTCGGGGTCGGAAGGGCCGCGATCGAAGAGGGCGTGCGCCCTGGCCAGCGCCTCCTGACAGGCGGTCCGGTCGCCGAGTCCGGCCCAGCCGCCCGCCTCGCGCAGGCTGAGCAGTGACAACAGCCGTGCGGATCCGAGGTGTTTGGCCGCCTGCTGCCCCGCCTGTGCCGCCCGTACGGCTTCACGCGGGCGGTCGGAGTCGCGGGCGAGGAAGGCGGTGTTGCAGAAGGCGTGGGCCTCCAGCGCCGGGTCGCCGGCGACCCGGGCCGTGGCGAGCGCCTCGGCGTAGTGCGAACGGGCGTCGCCGAAGCGCTCGGAGTCGTGGGCGAGCCAGCCCACGGAGATGGCGAGTTCACCCGCACCGTTGTGCAGGCGGTCGGTGACGGACTGGCGGCTGGGGGTGCCCGAGTCGAGGAGTTCGTACGCGCTGCGCAGAGAGTCGCCGGCTCGCTGGTAGAGGGCGTCGGCGCCGTGCCGGTCGTCCAGCAGCCGGATGCGCCGTACCGCTTGTTCCAGCGCTTCCGCCTCGGTCTCGCCGATGCGCCGGTGGGCGTGTGCGGACTGGGCGCGGCCCTCCGCTGCCGTGGCCACGGCGCCCAGCGGCGGCATGGCGGTCAGGGCGGCTGCCGGGCCGCCGATCATGAACGCGCGACGTAGCACGTCGCTCTCCTCGTGGATCTCGGAACAGTCTGAACAGATCGTGCAGGTCAGGGAGTTGAGGCCCGGTGCGGTCCAGGCGTCGGAATCGTCACCCGCCTGACCGTTACTGCTGGGATTGATGAGGTCATTGGGGTTTATGTGATTGCTGAGCTCTCTGGGGCTGCTGTGATGACCGATGAGCGTACGGGATTCCGTGTGACGCGACGTCAGGTACGGCGGCGATTTGTCACCTCCGTAAGCCTGTTGGGGGGCCCGGGCGGCGCGGCCCCGTACGGCCTCGCGGGCGGAGAAGCCCATGTCGGTGAGCGAGCGGCCCGGGAACATGTGCAGGAAGACCCGCTCGTAGGCATAGTTGGGGCATCGGATCTCGCCGGCCTCCACTCGTCCGATGTAGCGGGCGTCGCAGGCGACGTGCTCACCGATCTCGCGCGCGGCCCGTCGTACGGCAGCCGCGAACTCGGCAGGCGACAGTGTGCCGCGCAACTGCCGGAAGGCGGTGTTGGGCGCGCGGTGCGGACCCTGCGACGCGGAAGAGGACGACGCCATGGCCGGAAGGTACCGGCTGTGACAGCGTCGGCACACAGGGTTCCGCTACAAAACGGATATCTCACCCATCATCTGCCATGAAGTGCCATCCTTTGTGGCACGGTCTGCCGTAGCCGTTGACGGCCGCGGGCGTTGAACTCTGCATGACCATTGCGGAGGAGCTCGGAGGAGGGGTCCCTATGGACACCGGCCCGGGAGCCGGCACCGTTTCCTGCGGTGTGCCCTGCGACCTGGTGACAGTCCCCGCCCGTCAGGGCCTGGAGGCCGTGGACATCCTGCGGCTGCGGGACGGTCTCGGCCCGGTTCTGCTGTGCGACGGGGAGGGGGCCACCGTCGGGTTCCTCGTGCCGCCGGGCACCGCCGCCTGCTGGGATCTGCCGGGCAGCTCCTGCACCCAGACCCCCGGGCGGCCGCGAACGGTCGCGCACGAACCGCAACTCGCCGGAACGGGCTGGCTGGTGCCCCCTGAGTGGGCGTTCGGAGTGGCCACCGACGCGTCGCTGCTGCGGGCGGCGCTGGGAGAGGCCGCCCGCACCATCGAGGCCGTCGACCGCTGCGAGCAGTGAGGCACGGTCCCCGCTGAGCTGCGGTGACGATCCGGCGATACTGGACGTGTGGGCAAGGGCGGACAGCGACGGAGCGGCGGCGCGAAGAGCGACCGCGGACGAGGCGGCGGCAGCGCCGGAAGCGGCGCGGGTGCCGGCGGCGGGCGTGGCAGAGGCCGCCGGGCGCGCGAGACACAGACCGCGCGGGTCGGCGGCGGCACCGCGGAACTCGTTCCGGACCCCGAACGCGCGCACGGCTGGTCGCTGTTGATCGAGGGCGCACCGCAGTCCTACGTAGACCTGGACGACCCCGCACACCTCGATTTCGAGTACCAGCGCCGCCTGGGTCACGTCATCGACCTCGCCGCACCTCCCGGGCGTCCGATGCAGGTCCTCCACCTGGGAGGCGGCGCCCTCACCCTCGCCCGCTACGTCGCGGCCACCCGGCCCCGGTCCACGCAGCAGGTCGTCGAGAGCGACACGGCGCTGGTCGACTGGATTCGCACCGCGCTGCCCCTGGAGCGCGGGTGGCGCATACGCATACGCGGCGGGGACGCCCGCGAGGCGCTGGGCAGATTCCCCGAGCACTGGGCCGACCTCGTCATCGCCGACGTCTTCGCCGGCGCACGCACGCCCGCGCATCTCACGAGCACCGAGTTCCTGTACGAGGTGCGGCGCGTGCTGAGTGGCGGCGGGCTGTACGCCGCGAACATCGCGGACGGGCCGGGAGGCGGCGACGGCGGCCCGGCGCCCGGACGGAAGCGCCGCCCGCTGGAGCACCTGCGTTCCCAAGTCGCCACCGTGCGCGAGGTGTTCGCCTGTGCGGCCCTCACCGCCGACCCCTCGGTGCTCCGCGGGAAACGCTTCGGCAACGCCGTACTCCTCGCCGGCGACCGGGAGTTGCCCGTCGCCGAACTGACGCGGCGCTCCGCGGGTGACCCGCATCCGGGGCGTGTGCAGTCCGGGGACGCCCTGGCCCTGTTCGCCGGCGGCGCCGCCCCCGTCACGGACGCGACCGCGGCGCCCTCGCCTGTCCCGCCGGACGACGTGTTCCGGTGACGGGAGCGGGGCGGCCCCGACCGGCGCGCGGCGGTGTCTGCCTGTCGGTTCCCCGGCAGGTCCGCGGGCTGGCTGGTCCGCGGTCGGTCCGCCGCCTGTTCCGCGTGCTCGGTCCCGTCCGTCGGCCCGTCCGCTGTGCGCGGGTCAGCCGTTGTCGTACGACTCGATGCGGGGCGGCCCGCCGTCCCACCGGCAGAAGACCGAGGAGGACTGCCCGTCCTTCGTGAAGGTCACCCGGATCCAGGTGGTGTCCTTCCAGACCTGCGTGTCCCAGCCGTCGTTGGGAGTCGCCGAGACCAGCGTCGCGTAGTCCTCACGCATGTCGAAGACGGCCCGGCCGCCCGCGACGCTGGCACCCCCCACCCTCCCCGAGTACGAGGGGGCGGGGCTGGAGGGTTCGGAGGGCGGCCTCGTCGTACGCTCGCCGCCGCCGGGAGCGGGCTCCGAAGCGCTCGGTCGCTGCGTCTTCGGCGGTGACGGCCTGGACTTCGAGGGCGTGGGCGTCGGTTCGGGTTCGTGCGGAGAGGGCCCGGGGCCGGTGGTGGACGCCGAACCGTCAGCGATGGGCAGCGACCGCGGCGGATCGTATTCCGTGCCGGCCAGGACCGTGTGCACTCCGAACCAGGAAAGGGTCACTGCCGCGCTCGTGGCCAGGGCCCAGGCTGCCGCGTGCACAAGTCCTCGTCGTCCCATCCCTGTCACCATAGCTGCAACCCGCTCACCCGGGTCCCGGTATGGACTAACGTGCGCCCATGGCCCGTGTGCTCGTGGTCGAGGACGACCAGTTCGTACGCTCCGCCCTCATCCGGCACCTAAAGCACGCCTCGCACGTGGTGCGCAGCGTCGGTACGGCGCTGGAGGCGCTGCGCGAAGTCGCCCAGTACGGATTCGACGTCGTGATACTGGACTTGGGCCTCCCGGACCTGGACGGCGCTGAGGCGCTGAAGATGCTGCGAGGCATCACGGACGTGCCGGTGATCATCGCCACGGCCCGCGACAACGAGAGCGAGATCGTCCGGCTGCTCAACGACGGAGCCGACGACTACCTGGTCAAACCCTTCTCCGTGGAGCATCTTTCGGCCCGCATGGCCGCTGTGCTGCGCCGCTCGCGGGGCGGCGCCAACGGGGGAGGAGGCCAAGGCACCGTCACGGAGCGGGTGTTGAGGGTGGGCGGCCTCGCCATAGATCCCCTGCGGCGGCAGGCGGAGCTGGACGGGGCGCTGCTGGACCTGACGCGGCGGGAGTTCGACCTGCTGGCCTTCCTCGCGGGCAGGCCGGGCGTGGTCGTCGCCCGCAAGGAGCTGCTCGCCGAGGTGTGGCAGCAGGCATACGGGGACGACCAGACCATCGACGTCCACCTCTCCTGGCTGCGCCGCAAGTTGGGCGAGACTGCCGCCCGGCCCCGCTATCTGCACACCATCCGCGGCGTCGGCGTGAAGCTGGAGGCGCCGCAGCAGGCGCGGCCATGAGAAGGGAAATACGGGCATGAGATGGGCACTTGTGAAGGTGTGCCTCGCCGTGACAGTCATGGTGGTGATCGCCTTCGCCGTGCCCCTGGGGCTCGTGGTGAAGGAGACCGCGCGGGACCGGGCATTCTCCAACGCGGAGCGGCAGGCCGCCACGGTCGGCCCGGTACTGGCGATCACGACCGACCGGCAGCAGCTGGAGAAGGCAGTCGTCAGCACGGAAGCCGGCGGTGAAGGCCGTCTCGCCGTGCATGTGCCGCAGGCCTCCGGCTCGTCGTCGGCGTCATCCGGGCCGTCGGGGTCCGCGAGCTCTCGGGCCGGGCGCGGGTCCGGGGCCGAAGCGGCCGTCGAGGTGGGCCGGCAGCGCGCCACGAACGAGCAGCTGGCGACCGCCCGCCGCCAGGGCCGCGCCTCCACGGTCAAGGTGGCGGGCGGCTACACGCTGCTGCGGCCCACGGCCGTCGCCAGCGGCGAGTTCGCCGTCGTCGAGGTGTTCATCCCGAACGACGAGGTGACCCACAACGTCACCACCTCCTGGCTCATCCTCGCGGGCGTCGGCATCGCGCTCATCCTCGGCTCGGTGGCCGTCGCCGACCGGCTCGGGACGCTGATGGTGCGGCCGGCGGGGCGCCTGGCGGCCGCGGCGCACTCCCTGGGGGAGGGCAAGCTGGGCGTGCGGGTACCGGAGGACGGGCCGAGCGAACTGCGTTCCGCAGCCGTCGCGTTCAACGCCATGGCGGACCAGGTCGTACAACTCCTCGCCAACGAGAGGGAGCTGGCGGCCGACCTGTCGCACCGGCTGCGCACGCCGCTGACCGTGCTGCGCCTCAACGCCGCCTCCCTCGGCGACGGCGACGCCGCCGAACACACGCGTGAAGCCGTCGCCAAGCTGGAGAGCGAGGTCGACCACATCATCAGCACGGCTCGCGAACAGCGCGAGCAGCGGGCGCAGACGACGGGCAACATGGAGGCCTCGGCCTGCGACGCGGCGGAAGTGATACGTGAGCGCATGTCGTTCTGGTCGGCCCTCGCCGAGGACGAGGGCCGCGAGGCAAGGCTGGCGGGCGTCGACCGTCCGGTCCGTGTGCCCGTCGCCCGGGCCGAACTCGCCGCGGCGCTCGACGCGATGCTCGGCAACGTCTTCCGGCACACGCCGGTGGGCACGTCGTTCTCCGTTGACGTTCACCACGGTGGCCCCGCGAGCAACTCGGTGATCGTGCTCGTCTCCGACGCCGGCCCCGGCATAGCCGACCCGCACGCCGCGCTCCGGCGTGGCCACGGCGACGGCAAGCCCGGGTCGACAGGGCTCGGCCTGGACATCGTGCGGAGGGTCGCGGAGTCGACGGGCGGCGATGTGCGCATCGGCCCGTCCGTGCTCGGCGGCACCGAGATACGGGTCTGGCTGACGCTGGACGGCGGCGAGGCGGAGCGCCGCGGGCGCGGTCGCCGGCGCTCCGAACGTGAGCGCCGCTCACGCCTTCCGTTGCGCCGAGCCTGAGGGCCCCACGGCGCGCTCGACGGTGCGCGTTGCTTGCTGCCGCACGGTGCGCGGTGCTTGGCGCCGCACGGTGCGCGGCGCACGGGCCCGTCGCACCGCATGCGAACTCGGCGCCGGTGGCCCTCCGTTGACCGCGCTGCCCGGTGGTGGCCGCCACCACCTGTTCGTCCCCGCCTTCGCCACCGCCTTTCATCCCCCCTGTTCATCCCGGCTGATGTCCGGGGACGCCCGATTCGCTGTGCGCGGCACGACGTCCTCGTGCGCGGCGGCCCCTGGGCGCGGCCTTCCGCAGGGTGTCTCGTGCCCGCTCGTGCCCGCAGACTCACCGCCGCGTGAGGGCCGCCGGGCCTTTCCCTAACCGGACCATTCCCGCCCCTTAAGCGCGGCCTAAGTTATTCAACTCCCGTCCGTAACAAGGGAATTGTCCGACTCGGCACGGCTAGCTTGCTACTCGTCGGCACCACCACCCCCCACCCTGACGAGGCACCCCCACGATGACGAACAACCCTGAGGCACAGACCCCTCGCACCAGCCGGAAAGTGAAGCTCGCCGCGGCCGTCGCAGCCGCTGCCGCCGTCGCCGGCTCGGCCTTCGCGTTCGCCGGGAACGCGAGCGCCGGCGAGGAGCACCAGGCCGGCGGAAACAAGGCGAAGCCCTCGGCGGCCGGTGGTTTCGCGCCGTACGTCGACACCTCGCTCCAGCCCTCCTTCGACCTCGTCAAGAGCTCGGAGAAGACGGGTGTGAAGGAGTTCAACCTGGCCTTCATCACCTCCGGCGGCGGCTGCACCCCCAAGTGGGGCGGCACCGAGGACATCGGTTCCAACGCCGTGGCGAAGCAGATCGAGGACTTCCGTGCCAAGGGCGGAGACGTGCGGGTCTCCTTCGGCGGTGCGGCCGGTTCCGAACTGGGCCTTGTGTGCGGCTCCGCAGATGAACTGGCCGACGCGTACGGCAAGGTCATCGAGGCGTTCGCCCTGAAGAAGGCCGACTTCGACATCGAGGGGGCGGCGCTCCCCGACACCGGGGCCAACACCCGGCGCGCCCAGGCGATCGCCCAACTCCAGAAAAAGCACAAGGACTTGGACGTCTCCTTCACTCTGCCCGTGCTCCCCGAAGGGCTGACGCAGGACGGCACCGGCCTGCTCGAGAACGCCAAGAAGAACGGCGTGAAGGTCTCGGCGGTCAACATCATGGCCATGGACTACGGGCCGTCCTACGACGGCGACATGGGCAAGTACGCCATCGACGCCGCCACCGCCACGCAGAAGCAGATCAAGTCGGCGCTGGGCATCGACGACGACGCCGAGGCGTGGAAGACCGTCGCCGTCACACCGATGATCGGCGTCAACGACGTCAACGTCGAGATCTTCAAGCCGGACGACGCGGCCGAAGTGAAGAAGTTCGCGGACGAGAAGAACCTGGGCTGGCTGTCGATGTGGTCGGCCACCAGGGACAAGGCATGCCCCGGAGGCCCCAAGGACCAGGCGGACCCGACCTGTTCGAGCATCGAGCAGGGCGCGGACGCCTTTGCCGAGGCCTTCACCGGCTGACGTCCCAGACGCCGGTCGCCCCCGGTGGCCGGCCCCCGGACCAGGGTGGGGCGCAGCTCCTTCCCCCCCGTTATCTTCTTCGCGGTCCTGCAAGAGGGCCGTTGGCCTCCGGGCCCGGCATGACTGTTGCCCCCTGTCGATTCCATGACCTGGGGGGTGGTGTCACCGGGCCCGAGGGGTGCCGTCGGAGACGCTGATAAGAGGTCCGACCACCGCCCGGCCGAGCGCAATGCCCGGCCAACCTTCGGGCGGCAGGTCTGCATAACGTGGATGCGCGCGTGCGGCCCCAACGCCGAGGCCGGCATGCCATCGACACACGTGGGGGCACAGTGACCGACATCAGCAACGTGGACGTCTTCCTCGGCCTGGACGTCGGCAAGAGCGCCCACCACGGCCACGGGCTGACCCCGACCGGGAAGAAGGTCTTCGACAAACTGCTTCCGAACAGCGAACCGAAACTGCGGGCCGTCTTCGACAAACTCCGCGAGAAGTTCGGCACCGTCTTGGTAGTCGTGGACCAGCCCGCCTCGATCGGCGCCCTGCCCTTGGCAGTCGCCCGGGACGCCGGCTGCGAAGTTGCCTACTTGCCCGGACTGGCGATGCGCCGGATCGCCGACCTCTACCCGGGCGAGGCCAAAACCGACGCGAAAGACGCCACGGTCATCGCCGATGCCGCCCGCACCATGCCCCACACCCTCCGCACCCTGGAGCTGACGGACGAGATCACTGCCGAGCTGACCGTGCTCGTCGGCTTCGACCAGGACCTGGCCGCCGAGGCCACCCGCACCTCCAACCGCATCCGCGGCCTGCTCACCCAGTTCCACCCCAGCCTGGAACGGGTCCTGGGCCCACGCCTGGACCACCCAGCGGTCACCTGGCTCCTGGAGCGCTACGGCTCCCCGGCAGCCCTGCGAAAGGCGGGCCGCCGCAGGCTCATTGAGGTCATCCGACCCAGAGCTCCGCGCATGGCCGAACGGCTCATCGACGACGTCTTCGCCGCACTCGACGAACAGACCGTCGTCGTCCCCGGGACCGGCACCCTGGATGTGATCGTGCCCTCGCTGGCCAAGTCCCTCGCAGCCGTCCACGAGCAACGCGGGGCCCTGGAAGCCCAGATCGAGGCCCTGCTGGAGGCCCACCCTCTTTCCACGGTCCTGACGTCGATGCCCGGCGTCGGCGTCAGGACCGCCGCAGTTCTCCTGGTCACCATCGGCGACGGCAGCTCGTTTCCCACCGCCGCCCACCTGGCTTCCTACGCCGGTCTCGCACCGGCGACAAAGTCGTCGGGGACCTCGATCCACGGCGAACACGCCCCCAGAGCCGGCAACCGGCAGCTGAAGCGCGCCATGTTCCTCTCCGCGTTCGCCGCCCTCCACGACCCGGCCTCCCGCAGCTACTACGACAGATGCCGAGCCCGGGGCAAAACCCACACCCAAGCCCTCCTCCGCCTCGCCCGCCACCGCACCAGCGTCATCTTCGCCATGCTCCGCGACAGCACCTTCTACGAACCCCGCACCCCAGCCACCGCTTGACGAAAGACATAGAGGCACCCCCCCACACCCCGCTGCGCCCCACCCTTTCTTCCCCCGGCCCGGCCTCTCCCGGCCCTTCGCCCGCCGCCGAGCACCGAGCCCTTCCGTCACGGGATGCGGGCGAGCCGGCGCTCAGGCGCCCGCCGCGGCGCGGGCAGCTCCCCGCCGCCCCACCCGACCTCGCCCCAAAGGGTGACGGAGAGGCGAGATCGTCACCCCTCCGGACAACTCCCGCGTGCGGGCGCACAGCCGGTGACCTTTGCTGCCAGGTATGACACCTGATACGCGGCGTGAGTCAGGAATCGTCCGGAGAATAGTGACCGGCGGGCTCGCAGCAGCCGTATCCATATGCGGCTTCGCCGGTTCGGCGTCGGTGAACAGCCGGCCCCACGACCTGGCACCGGCGTCCGACGGCGTCGGGCGCAAGGAGGACCCGGGACACAAGCGCCATGAGCTCAGCCGGGCGGCACACTCCTACGCGCGTCCCATAACGAGGGCCGCCCGCATATCCGCACGGTGGGGAGTCCCCGGAGGGTGGGCGGCGGGCCACCACACAGGCGTCGACTTCGCAGCCCCCGTAGGCACCCCCGTGCGGTCCGTCGGCAGCGGCAGGGTGGAACTCGCCGGGGAGGCCGGCGCATACGGCACAGCCGTGATCGTTCACATGAAGGACGGGAAGCACGTCCTCTTCGCACACCTCTCGAAGATCACCGTCCGGCCGGGGCGCGTCGTCCGCGCGAACACCGTGCTCGGTGAATCCGGCAACAGCGGCCGCTCGACCGGCCCTCATCTGCACTTCGAGGTACGCCAGGAACGGGGCTACGGGACCGAGGTGGACCCCGTCAACTACCTGGCCCGGCACGGAGTCCGTATCGCGTAGTCGGCGAGGCGTCCCGTCGGACCAGCATGAGGCCCTCACCGGAGAAGCGTCCCGGTGAGGGCCTTGCCACGCCCCCGATGGCTCGCTGCCCCGGCCACTCGTCGGCCCGGTCACTCCCTCACGGGCGCGTGTGGGGGGTGCCGTTGGCCATGGCGGTTCGCGTGACCGTCGAGAGCAGCGTTCCGATGACGACACCGATCACGAGATAGACGCCCGCCGTGCCCGCCTTCGCGGCCCAGCTCGCATCGGAAGTGAAGGGCAGCAGCATCACGGCCGCGGTGGCCAGCGCGATGATCCACCCGAAGAAGCGCCCCGGCTGCGGCGTCGCGAGCACCAGCAGATTGAGCACGGCGGTGGCCGCGAGCGCGGCGAGCGCCGCACCCAGCGCGAGCTGTCCCGTGGAGGTCAGCTCCATCGTGCTTTCCTGCTCGGGCGCGAAGACGGGGATGTCCAGCACGCCACGTACGAGCAGCAGCGCGACGGCCGACGCGAGGGCGGCCACCAGCGCGACGAGGACGCCTCCCGCCCACAGCCGCACAAAGCTGACGTGACGGCGGCCGCCGGGAGGACGGTCGTGGTCGAAGCCGTTGGTCTGTTTCTCCGGTACGTACGTGCCGGGGTCTCGGTACGGGTCGGGATAGCGGGCTGCAGGACCGTAGTAACCCCCGGTGGGATCGAAGGTCTCGAAAGGGGGGTCCTGTCCGCGGCCGGTGTACGGTCCGGGCTCCGGATCCTGGCCTTCGCGGCCGGGCTGCGCGGACTGCCCGGGCTGCCCGGAGTGGTCGGGCCGGCCGGAGGGTCCGGGCTCGTCGGGCTGCCCCGACGGGCCGGACTGCCCGTCCCGGCGGCGCCGGCCGTGCGGGCTGCGAGGGTCCTGAGGGCCGTTCGGGTCGTGTGGACCTGCCATGGATATCGAGTCCTCTCCCTGGGCCGCACCGGACCGCAGTCCGTTCCCACCAGGCTCGGTCCGCCCCGCGGCCACCGCATCCCCAGCGGCAGCACCGCTCACCCAGGCGGCCGTACCCGGCGCGTCCCGCACGCGCGAATCCGGCCCGCACCGCCGGCCGCTGCTCACGGCACGTGCGAGCGCGCGCGGCTCTCCTCGCACGGCCCGTCTCCGCCGGACATCCGCCGGGACGGAGCTCTCGGCGCCGTCGCGCGGACTCCGGTTCCGCCCGGCGCACGAAACAGGCTCCCGCCCGGGCTCCCAGGTGAGGACCTTGATCAACGAGGGGGTGACCTGCCGCGTGGCGCGCCCTCGAGAAGCGCTGCGGGCGGGAAGGCGCCGACGGTCGTGGATGCCGAAACGTCCGCAGCTGTCAGGGAGTTGAACAGACCTCACCAATTGCTGACATCTCGCAACACATCCGGGATGCCGTACAACCAGTCACCAGGGCGATGAGTCACATCATCGCCACCCCCCGTACACACGAACCACACACGGAGAATCATGAAGATCCGCACATCGGCCACCGTGATCGTCACGGCCGCCGCCCTGGGGATGGCGCTCGCCCCGACCGCCGCTCTCGCACATGACGGCGGGCACCCCTTCAAGAACTGCACCGCCGCCTACGAGGCCGGGTACTCGAACATCGCCAAGGGCGACGAGCACTACGGTAAGCACCTCGACCGCGACGGCGACGGCATCGGCTGCGACAAGCCGCCGGCCGGCTTCGTGCCTGCCGAGGACCGCGACAAGGGCGACGAGTCCGGCACGGGCGCCGAGGATGCGGCGGGCGAGGCGCCCGCCAGGACCGGCGGGGACCTGGCGGAGACCGGCGGCAGCAGTGCCACTCCGTACATCGCCGCCGGGGGCGGGCTGGTGCTCGCGGCGGGTGCGGTGGTGCTCGTCGCCGCGCGCAGGCGCCGCACCGAAAGCTGACCGCAGGCCTCCGGGGCCTTCGTAAGGTCACCGACGTGACCCGGTACGCCGGCTGACGGCGACACAGGCACGGGCGAGGCCCCGTCGCAGGAAGCCGACGGGGCCTCGCCGCATTCGTCACATCCCCGGCCGCCGGGCACCGACGGAGCCCGCACGTCCACCCCTGCTCGCGTCCGCTCGCCGCTCGCCGCTCGCCGCTCGCCGCCCGCCGCCCGCCGCCCGCCGCGGCGGAAGAGGGCGAAGCTCCCGTGATCGGTTCCCGTGGTGTTCCCGAACTCGGCAAAGAGAAAGCCCCTGACCCGAGTTTCCCCAGGTCAGGGGCTTGATCCTGAAGGGTGAATGACGGGACTTGAACCCGCGACATCCTGGACCACAACCAGGTGCTCTACCAGCTGAGCTACATCCACCACGACCGGCTCGCTCTTCCGTCCGGCCGAGAAAGAGTGTACAGGGTGCGCCGGGGTGCTCGCGTACGGGTTCCGGGCGGTGCGACCGTCCCGTGAGACCGCGCGGCGCCCTGCCGCCGACGTGCCGACGGCCTCAGGAGGCGGGCGGCACCACGTACTTGGCCGCGATCTTCTTCGCGCTGTCCGCGTCCGGGCCGGGCGGGGGTACGAAGACCGCCTCCCGGTAGTAGCGCAGCTCCGCGATGGACTCGCGGATGTCCGCGAGGGCGCGGTGGTTGCCGTTCTTGGGCGGGCTGTTGAAGTACGCCCGCGGGTACCAGCGGCGTGCCAGCTCCTTTATGGAGGACACGTCGACGATGCGGTAGTGGAGGTGGGCCTCCAGGTCGGCCATGTCGCGGGCGAGGAAGCCGCGGTCGGTGGCGACCGAGTTGCCGCACAGCGGGGCCCTGCCCGCCTCCGGCGCGTACTTCCGCACGTACTCCAGGACCTGCGCCTCGGCGTCGGCAAGGGTCGTGCCGTCGTCCAGCTCGTCGAGCAGGCCCGAGGCGGTGTGCATCTCACGGACGATCTCCGGCATCGAGGCCAGCGCCTGTGCCGGAGGGCGGATGACGACGTCCACACCCTCACCGAGCACGTTCAGCTCGGAGTCGGTGACCAGAGCGGCCACCTCCACGAGCGCGTCGTCGGACAGCGAGAGGCCCGTCATCTCGCAGTCGATCCACACCATGCGGTCATTCATGCGTTTCACCCTACGTCCCCGCCGTCAGCCACGGCCCCGCTGTCCGGGCACTCTGGGGGCCCAGGCGTCCGATTCGGGCTTGCCAGGCTCCGAGCCCTCCTGCGGGGAGTCGCGGTGAACACGGGGGGCGTCGCGCAGATCGCGTGCCGCATAGGGGTTCGCCGCATGGAGCATGCCGTGATGGCCGCCGCCCGCCGCGTTGCCCACGCCGCCCGGGACCGCCGTGTCGTTCTGATGCGCCGGGGCAGCGCCGCGCCCGCCCCCTTCTCCGCCGCCCGGTCCTCCTTCGTCGCCGCCGTGGCCGCTGCCCCCGTTGCCGCTCTCGGGCCGCCGGATGCGGTAGGCCGCCCGGTACGCGGCCGGCGACGAGCCCAGCTGCCGCCGGAAGTGGCCGCGCAGTGCCACGGGGGAGCGGAAGCCGCAGCGTCCGGCGACCTCGTCGACCGAGTAGTCGGAGGTCTCCAGCAGCCGCTGCGCCTGGAGCACGCGCTGAGTGATCAGCCACTGCAGGGGTGCGCTGCCCGTCAGGGATCGGAAGCGCCGGTCGAAAGTTCGCCGGGACATGTAGGCACGCGCGGCCAGCGTCTCCACGTCGAACTGCTCGTGAAGGTGCTCCAGCGCCCACGCGACGACCTCGGCGAGCGGGTCGGCACCCATCTCCTCGGGTAAAGACCGGTCCAGATGCCGTGAATGGGCTCCGCTCTCGCCGCCGTTGCCGCGACGCGGCGGCACCACGAGCCGCCGGGCGAGGGCACCGGCCGCTTCCGAGCCGTGGTCGGTGCGTACGACGTGCAGGCACAGGTCGATGCCGGCGGCGGTGCCCGCGGAGGTGAGGATGTCGCCGTCGTCGACGAAGAGTTCGCGCGGGTCGACGTGGACGGACGGGTAACGCTTGGCGAGCGTCGGCGCGTACATCCAGTGGGTCGTGGCGGGACGTCCGTCCAGCAGCCCTGCGGCGGCGAGTACGAAGGCCCCGGTGCACAGCCCGACCAGGCGTGCTCCTTCCTCGTGCGCCCTGCGCAGGGCGTCCAGGGCGGCGGCGGGCGGCGGCTGGGTGATCGACCGCCACGCGGGGACGACGACGGTGCCGGCGCGTGAGAGTGCGTCCAGCCCGTAGGGAGCGCTCAGTTGGAGCCCGCCGGTCGTACGCAGCGGCCCGTCCTCCCCCGCACACACCAGAAGCCGATAGCGGGGTACCCCGGCGTCCTGGCGGTCGATGCCGAAGACGGAGAGCGGTATGGAGCTCTCGAAGATGGGACCTCCGCTGAACAGCAGCACCGAAACGATCTCTCGGCGCCGCCGTGCGGCCAGCTTGCGGGTCGTCGCCGGGCCGTTCGTCGAGTCCTGATGGCTCTTTGGAACGCTCACCGGAAGTCAGCCCCCCTCAATCGTCGCGTCCTCTCGGTCCTGCACATTTCCCCCGCGGCGAAAGCCAAGATCGAATCTACTGTGTCGGACGTTGCCGGTGGGACAAGTTCGACACTCGACGCTATGTCGACATGGCAACTTGGCGTGAAGCATTCGATCACGAAGCGTTTCATTTGGTGACGCCACTGGGAAGTGCGCATGCCGTCCCTGCCCCGCCGCCGTAGGAGCCACACGTGCCCGTCGGTCCTTTCCTCGCAGGTGGCGAGGGGTGGTGAAGTTGTCGTCTCAACTGCCGTGGCCAGTAACAAAATTGGCCGAAAAATACGGGGGCCGCGCGTGGGATCCGGACACACCCCAAACGTGCGCCGTCATGCACCGGCGTACGCCGGTGCGAATTCGTCGTTATGGCTGACCGGGAGTGCCCCAGTAGCGTCCGCCCCTGTGCAGCCCCGTGCCGGTGCGGCTGTGGCGGCCCCGGTGGGACCCCGGACCGCCGGCGGCGAACCGTTCGGGCCCCTGCTGTGCGTGCGCGTACTCGGACAGCCGCAGCAGCACCCCGCACGCTGCCGTGACGACGGTGAGTCCGGCGGCCGTCCCCAGGACCGTGGAGAACCGGACACCGCAGGCCAGCAGTGTCAGCGGAACCACAGCGCAGGTGAAGGCCCCCCAGCGGACGAGCCCCGAGGTGGAGGCGGAGGCGCGTGCCGCCGGCTCCGCCTCGGGGTCGCGTCCGTCGTCGTGCCGCCAGGCGGGGAGGTCGAGGCGGAGCGGGGCCGGCGGAAGCCGGCGGCTGCCGCCCTGCCGGTGGTTCTGAGTGGGCACGCAGGGATAACGCGGAGTCCGGGCGGACGTAACTGGAGCATGTGACTCAACGTGTCCGGATGCTTGTTGTGCGTAAGCGCCGGAACCGGGCGTTGCGTGATGCTGCTCCCTCAGGCATGCTCCGGGGTCAGCCTGTTACGGCCTGTGCCTCCCAGCGCCCCTGGGCAAGGGGGGAGTCTGGTCGTACCCTTACGGGTAGGAGGCTGGAGATAGGGTCTTCGGGCGAATCATTGGCCGGATCCTTTCCGGTGCTCAGCGCCCCTCAGCATCCCTTTTCCGTACGGAAGCCCACAGTCAACCGCCGCTCCCTCCGCACAGAGGACTCCCTTCGCCGAGACACAGATGGCCGGACACGAGATCCCCGAACCAGCGGACCGCAAGCAGGTCGCCGATCACAGTGCGACCGATGAAGCGGCGGAAGAAGCACGCCACTCGTGCGATCCGGCGTTCCAGCACGGGGTCGTTGTGGGCTTCGACGGGTCCATGTCGAGCGAACGTGCCCTGGCCTACGCGATCGGGATGGCCTACCGGTCCGGCTCCGGGCTGATCATCGTCCATGTGGCCAACAGGCTGCCGACGACGGTCTGGGCGGGCTGCGAGCCGCCCGTCTTCGTGGATGTGCCGGACCACCGCACGGAGGTGCTCGGCCTCGAACTCGCCTGTGCGGAACACCTTTCCGAGGTTCCCTGGATCCTCGTCGAGCGGGGCGGCGACATCTGCCACGAACTGGAAGAGGTCGGGCACGAGTACGAGGCCGACGCCATCGTCGTCGGTTCGACGCACGGCCTCGCTGGGCGGATCTTCGGCTCGGTGGCCGGGCGCCTGGCGCGGCGGGCGGAACGACCCGTCGTGGTGATTCCGTAACGACTCCGCTGCCCGCGGGTCCCCAATCGTCCACTGTGCGCGCCGAGTTGGTTTTTTGTCCGGCGCTGAATCTCCTCAACTCGGCATGTGGATTGTGCGCTTGTGAGGGGCATATACGGGGCACGAGCCACTTCAAGCGTCAACAGCGTGCTGTCGCACGGGAGGTGACGGTCCCGTGGGACGGCAACCTGCCGGCGTTATGGGCGACGCCGGCAAGGGGAGGCGGAATCCCGCGTGGTTGGTGGCCCGCGCGGGATTCCGCCCACCGCTGTCGTGCGCGTGCGCCGCCGTTACTCGACAGTGACGGACTTCGCCAGGTTCCGCGGCTTGTCGATGTCACGGCCGAGCGCCAACGCCGTGTAATACGCGAGAAGTTGCAGCGGAATGCCCATCAGCACCGGGTCCAGCTCGACCTCGTTGCGCGGCACGACGATCGTGTGGTCCGCCTTCTCCTGCTCCTGGTGCGCCACAGCGAGGATCTTGCCGCTGCGGGCCTTGATCTCCTCCAGCGTCGCCCGGTTCTTGTCGAGGAGTTCGTCGTTGGGAAGGATCGCCACCGTCGGCACGGCGGGTTCGATCAACGCGAGCGGACCGTGCTTGAGCTCGGAGGCCGGGTAGGCCTCGGCGTGGATGTACGAGACCTCCTTCAGCTTCAGGGACGCCTCGCGGGCCACGGGATAACCCCGCACGCGGCCGACGAACATCATGCTCTTCGCCTGTGCGTAGTCCTCCGCCAGCTTCTTGATGTCGTCCTCCCCACGCATGATCTCCTCGATCTGCCCGGGCAGACGGCGCAGGCCCTCGATGATCCGCTTGCCGTCCGCCACGGACAGGTCGCGGATGCGGCCGAGGTGCAGCGCGAGCAGCGCGAACGCGACGGCGGTGTTGGTGAAGCACTTGGTCGACACGACGCAGACCTCCGGCCCGGCGTGCACGTACACGCCGCCGTCCGTCTCGCGCGCGATCGCGGACCCCACGACGTTGACCACGCCCAGCACCCGGGCGCCCTTGCGCTTGAGCTCCTGTACGGCGGCGAGTGTGTCGTAGGTCTCGCCGGACTGGCTGACCGCGATGTAGAGGGTGTCCGGGTCGACGACCGCGTTGCGGTAGCGGAACTCGCTGGCGGGCTCCGCGTCCGCGGGTACGCGCGCCAGCTCCTCGATCATCTGGGCGCCGATCATGCCCGCGTGGTAAGCGGAGCCGCAGCCGAGGATCTTCACCCGGCGCATGCTCCGCGCCTCGCGGGCGTCGAGATTGAGGCCGCCGAGGTGGACCGTCGCGAAGCGCTCGTCGATGCGGCCGCGCAGCACCCGGTCGACCGCGTCGGCCTGCTCGGCGATCTCCTTGTGCATGTAGGTGTCGTGGCCGCCCATGTCGTAGGACTCCGCGGCCCACTCCACGGTCTCGGGCGAGGTCGAGGTGCGGGAGCCCTCGGTGGTGTACGTGCGGTAGTCGTCGGCCTTGATCGTGGCCATCTCCCCGTCGTCCAGGGTGACGACCTGGCGGGTGTGGGAGACGAGCGCGGCGACGTCGGAGGCGACGAACATCTCGTGCTCGCCGATGCCCAGTACTACGGGCGATCCGTTGCGCGCCACCACGATGCGGTCGGGGAAGTCGGCGTGCAGCACCGCGATGCCGTAGGTGCCCTCGACCAGGCGCAGGGCTTCCTGGACCTTGGCCTCGAGGCGTTCGGCCTGTGCGCGGGCGATCAGGTGGGAGAGGACCTCGGTGTCGGTCTCGGAGACGAATGTGACGCCGTCGGCGGTGAGTTTGGCGCGCAGCTCCGAGGCGTTGTCGATGATGCCGTTGTGGACGACGGCGACCTTCTCGTCCGCGTCGAGGTGCGGGTGGGCATTGACGTCGTTGGGAGCGCCGTGCGTGGCCCAGCGGGTGTGCGCGATACCGGTGGTGCCGGCGAATCGGGCCGGTACGCGCTCCTCCAGGTCCCGGACGCGGCCCTTCGTCTTGGCCGTCTTCAGGCCCGCGTTCTTGCCCGTGCCGCTGCTGTGGATGGCGATGCCGGCGGAGTCGTATCCCCGGTACTCCAGCCTCTGCAGACCCTCCAGCAGGAGCGGGGCAACCTCGCGCTGGCCGATATATCCCACGATTCCGCACATATTGGCTGTTGCCTCTCCTCGTCGGTTTCCACTTTGTGGTGGGCTGGTCGTCGTTCGCTGCGTGACGTGTGCCGGGCGCCGGTCGCGTCCGTCAGCCGCCGGTCGTCGCCGGTGTGCGGCGAAGGCCCTCTTCGTACGTCATCCGTAGACGATGCGGCGCAGCTGCCGCAGTGAGAGATCCGGGGGTGCCACCGCGCGGTGCGGCAGCTCGGACGAGATGCGGGCGAAGATCTGCGTGTTGTTCTGACCTCTGGACTGCAGTTCGCGGTGGCGTCGGCGTACGAACTCCTCGGTCGACTCGTCGAAGTACGCCAGGACGTCCATGACGATCCGGGCCGCCTCACCGCGGTGGAGCGGTGTCGTGCGGACCAGATGGTCGATGAGGTCGTCGTGGACCGGCGTACGCACTTCCAGCACCCTCTGATACTGCGGGCTCGGCGAGAGGAACGCAAGAAACCTGCCCGATATCGGGCACGTGTCGGCGATATGGCTGTGTGTGCTTCGCCGGTCACGCTTCGAGCGGGCTGTGGCGGTCTGCAGGGCAGGGGCCCCGGCCGTGGCGGAAGCGGAGGGGCGGACGGAATCGGCGAGCCGGCGACGGGACCGACGGGGTGCACGCCGAGTGGTCTACACCTTGACCCGGAGTGAGGGGCGCGATACACGTGTGTCCGTTCGTCTGCTCCACGCACAAGCCATGGCCGCGCAGTGACGCTGCGCGCGCCCCCATGCACGACGCCCACCGAAGGGACCGCTCGTGAGACGAATCCGGACGCTGCTGCTGTGCGCCGCACTCCTCGCCACCGTCCTGCCCGCCTCCCTCACCGGCACCGCCGCGGCCGCCGACGACGAGTACGACTCAGGGCGTCACCCCCGGCAGCCCACGCCGCTGAACCAGGTGGTGCCCGCGCCCGAGTCGGTACGGGAGGACGGCGGTCCCTTCACCGTCACCGAGCGGACCGTGATCCGAGTGACCGCTTCCTCCCGCGAAGCGCGCCGGGTCGGGGAGCAACTCGCCGCGCTGCTGCGTCCGTCCACCGGCTACCCCCTGCCGGTCACCACCAGGCCCGGCGGCGACGGCATCCGACTGCGCCTCGGGGACGGTGATTCGGCCAAGTCGCAGTTGGGGTCCGAGGGTTACCGGCTGCGGGTCTCGCCGCAGGCTGCTTCGATCACGGCATCCACCGGCGCGGGACTCTTCCACGGCATGCAGACGTTGCGTCAACTGCTGCCCCCGCAGATCGAATCGCGCACCCGGCAGCCCGGCCCGTGGCAGGTGGCCGGCGGCACCGTCACCGACAGGCCGCGCTACGCGTACCGAGGGGCGATGCTCGACGTCTCCCGGCACTTCTTCGGTGTCGACAAGGTCAAGCGCTACATCGACCAGCTCGCCATGTACAAGATCAACAAGCTGCATCTGCATCTCTCCGACGACCAGGGGTGGCGCATAGCCATCGACTCCTGGCCGCGGCTGGCGTCCTACGGCGGCGGGAGCGAGGTCGGCGGCGGCCCCGGCGGCTACTACACGAAGGCCGCCTACCGGGAGATCCTGCGGTACGCCGGCGAGCACGAGATGACCGTCGTACCCGAGATCGACATGCCCGGGCACACCAACGCGGCGCTCGCTTCGTACGCCGAACTCAACTGCGACGGCGTCGCGCCACCCCGCTACACCGGCACCGAAGTCGGCTTCAGCTCGCTGTGCGTACCGCTCGGAGTGACGTACGACTTCGTCGACGACGTGGTGCGTGAGCTGGCCGCGATGACGCCCGGGCCGTATCTGCACATCGGCGGGGACGAAGCGCACTCGACCAGCCACGAGGACTACGTCGCCTTCATGGATCGTGCACAGAGGACCGTGGCGAAGTACGGAAAGACCGTGATCGGCTGGCACCAGCTCACCGGCGCGAAGCCCGCCGCGGGCGCGGTGGCGCAGTACTGGGGGACGAGCGGAGCTGCCGACGAGCCCGAAGTGGTGGAGGCCGCGAAAAAGGGGACGCGGCTGATCCTCTCCCCGGCCGACCACGCCTACCTCGACATGCAGTACAACGAGGACACCCCGCTGGGACTGCACTGGGCCGGCTACGTGGAGACGGAGCAGTCCTACGACTGGGAGCCCGGCAGCTACATCAAGGGCGCGCCCGCCGGCGCCGTGATGGGGGTCGAGGCGCCCCTGTGGTCGGAGACGCTGGAGAAGAGCGAGCACATCGAGTTCATGGCATTCCCCCGGCTTCCGGGGATCGCCGAGCTGGGCTGGTCGCCCGCCTCCGCGCACGACTGGGACGACTACCGGGTACGGCTTGCGCAACAAGGGCCGCGCTGGGACCAGTTGGGCATGGAGTACTGGCGCTCGCCGCAGGTGCCGTGGCCCGCCCGCTGAGCGTCGAAGCCGGCTGCTGGGCCGGGTGACGGTGCTGGGTGTGGCGCCGGGCACGGTGCCGGGGGTGGCGCCGGACGACGGCTCCTGGTCGCGGCGCCTGGCGACCGGGCCGATCCCGGCGGCTGTGTCCGGACTGCCGTGTCCGGACTGCCTGTCGGGTCGGGAGGGCCGCGCCGCAAGCGTCCGTCGGAAGGGCTGTCTCGGAAGGCCTGTCGGAAGGGCCTTTCGGGAGGGCCGCGCCGGCGCGGCCCCGTCAGAAGCGGTCGAGGACCGCCTTCTTGGCCGAAGCGAACTCCTCGTCGGTGAGGACCCCTTCGCGGTGCAGCTCGCCGAGTTCGCGAAGGCGCCGCAGCAGGCCGTCGTGGTCTTCGGCGCTCGCGGACCCGGCCGCCCCCACGGACCCGGCCGCCCCCTCGGAGGCGTCGTGCCCGCCCTTGGTCAGCGACGGGGTACGGGCCTCGTCGCCCGCTGCCGCCGGCCGCTGTGAGGCCGGATGCGGCAGCCGCGCGGTGACCGCGGCTGCCAGCAGCACGGAGCCGCCCGTCTCACGGGCCTGACGAATGCCCCACAGCAGCAGGCAGTTGGGGTCGTGCTCCGGCTTGAGAAGAGCGTGCTCGCCCTTCGGGTGGAAGCGCAGCGAGCCGTTCTCCCAGCCGATCGCCGGTGTCCACTCGACCCGCTCCAGCTCCTTGAGGGGCAGGATGCGCGAACCCGCGTGAGACTTGGCCTCGTTGGCCATCCAGTTCCATTCCAGCTGGACGCGTTCGCCGTCGAATGAGGCCGTCCCGTCCGTACCGCCCGCCGTCAGCGGAACCGCGGGCCCCGGCAGCAGATAGCGGTCGCAGGGCGTGTCCGGGACCTCGTCCAGCAGCAGGGCGCGACGGACTTCCTCCACGAAATACTCCGCGACCCCATCCCCCACGACATGCTGCTCCCCGCGTGGCTGGCGGCCTCCGTCCCGCTCCACCGTGAGCTGGTAGGGATCCGAGGCGTCCGGCAGTCTCCCGCTCGCCACCTGGGCGAGCGGGTCCGCGCCTTCGCGCAGCCGCAGCCTGAGCCGGCCGCCCCTCTTCCCCGGTTCGTATGCGATACCGGCGACAGCCACGAGGGGCACCACCACCTCACCCAGTGACCTGCGCAGGGGAGAGACCTGCTTCCCCATCGCAGGGACGATGCGGACGGCCTCGCCGTCGAACGTCCAGGTACCGCTTCGCTGGATGATCTCCGCCATGCGGTGATTATCCGACGCCGAGCTCCCTGGCCACCAGCATGCGCTGGACTTCGCTGGTGCCCTCGCCGATCTCGAGGATCTTCGAGTCGCGCCACATGCGGGCCACCGGGTATTCGTTCATGAACCCGTAGCCGCCGTGGATCTGCGTGGCCTCGCGGGCATTGGTGACCGCGATCTCCGAGGAGTAGAGCTTCGCCAGCGCCGCCTGCTTCTTGAACGGTTCACCGACAAGCAGCCGGGACGCGGCGTCGCGCCAGGCGACGCGGGCCGTGTGCGCGCGCATCTCCATGTCGGCCAGCTTGAACTGGATGGCCTGGTTGGCGCCGATCGGCTTGCCGAAGGCGTGCCGGCTGTTGGCGTACGCGACGGATTCGTCGACGCAGCCCTGCGCGAGGCCGGTGGCCAGAGCGGAGATGGCGATGCGTCCCTCGTCGAGGATCCGCAGGAACTGGGCGTAGCCGCGGCCCTCTTCGCCGACCAGGTTCGCCGCGGGGACGCGTACGTCGGAGAAGGAGAGTTCACGGGTGTCCGAGGCGTTCCAGCCGACCTTCGAGTACGGGGCGGCGACCGTGAACCCGGGAGTGCCGGACGGCACGATGAAGCTCGAGATGAGAGGCGCCCCGTTGTCCTTGCGGCCCGTGACGGCGGTGACGGTGACCAGCCCGGTGATGTCCGTACCGGAGTTGGTGATGAAGCACTTCGTGCCGTTGATCACCCAGTTTCCCGTCTTCTCGTCCCGCTCGGCGGTGGTGCGCGTTCCGCCGGCGTCCGAGCCGAAGTCCGGTTCTGTCAGGCCGAAGGCGCCGAGGATCTCCCCGGAGCACAGACGCGGCAGCCACTCGCGCTTCTGCTCCTCGGAGCCGAAGCGGAAGATGGGCATGGCGCCGAGGGAGACGGCTGCCTCCAGGGTGATGGCCACCGAGGAGTCGACTCTGGCCAGCTCCTCGAGGGCGAGACAGAGCGCGAGATAGTCGCCGCCCATGCCGCCGTACTCCTCGGGGAAGGGCAGCCCGAACAGGCCCATCTCGCCCATCTGGCGCACGATTTCGTACGGGAACTCGTGCCGCTCGTAGAACTCGCCGATCTTGGGGGCGACAACCTTCTGGGCGAACTCCTCGACGGTGCGGCGGAGTTCCTCGTGCTCGGAGGAGAGGCGGTGGTCGAGAGACATGATGGTCACTGCTCCTTGTGGGAGTTCGGGTGGGAGCCGCTGGTGTCCGCGCCGGTGAGCGCTCGCACGGTGCGTGAGGGGCTGGGGCGGCCCAGGCGGTCCGCCATCCAGCCGCTCGTGGCCGTCAGGCGGGCGAGATCGACCCCGGTCTGGATGCCCAGGCCGTGAAGCATCCAGACGAGGTCCTCGGTGGCGAGATTGCCGGTGGCGCTCTTGGCGTACGGGCAGCCGCCGAGACCGCCTGCGGAGGCGTCGACGGTGGTCACCCCGTGCCGGAGCGCGGTGAGCGTGTTGGACAGCGCCTGCCCGTAGGTGTCGTGGAAGTGGACGGCGACGCGGTCCGCGGACACTCCAGCGGTTGCCAACTCGCCGAGCAGCGCCGTGACATGACCCGGTGTGGCGACGCCGATGGTGTCGCCCAGGCTCAGCTCGTCGCAGCCCATGCCGAGCAGCGCGCGGCAGACCTTGACCACCTGAGCAGGCGGTACGGGGCCCTCCCACGGGTCGCCGAAGCACATGGAGACATAGCCGCGGACCCACTGATCCTCCGCCTTGGCACGGGTGACCACCGGCTCGAACATCGCCAGCGACTCCTCCAGGGACCGGTTGAGGTTGGCCCTGGCGAAGGACTCGGTGGCGCTCGCGAAGACAGCGATGTGGCGGCAGCCGTGCGCGACGGCACGGTCCAGGCCGCGCGCGTTGGGCACCAGCACCGGGAGCCGTACGTCGTCCGGGATGTCGGCGAGCAGGGGCATCAGCTCCTCGGCGTCCGCGAGTTGGGGCACCCACTTGGGGTGCACGAAGCTCGTCGCCTCGACGGTCTCCAGCCCCGCCTCGCGCAGCCGGTGGATGAACTCGGACTTCACCTCGACGGGGACCGTCGCCTGCTCGTTCTGCAACCCGTCCCGCGGGCCCACCTCGTGGATCCGCACCTTCGCCGGAAGCCCGTCGTCGCCGAAGCGCATGGGCAGGCCCTCGATCACGCCTCCGCCTCCTTCTCCTCGGGGTCGTCCGCCGCGGGGTGCGGCTCCACGACGGCGAGTACCTGATCCATGGCGACGGTGCTGCCCGCCGTGACGTCCAGCTCGGTGACCGTGCCGTCGTAGGGGGCGGTGATGACGTGCTCCATCTTCATCGCCTCGACGACGAGCAGGCTCTGGCCCGCGGTTACCTTGTCGCCCTCGGCGGCCTTCACCACCGTGACCGTGCCCGGCATGGGCGCCGTCAGGGCGTCGGCGCCGTGGGCGCCCGCAGCGCCGCGGAGGGCGGCCGCCACCGGGTCGTGGTCCTGTACGTGCCAGCTGTCGCCGTCGCGGCCCAGCCAGTGGCCCGACTCCGAGGTGGCGTGGGCCAGTTGGAAGGTGGTCCCGTCCCACTCCACGAGCAGACCGTGTGCCCCGGCCCCTTCGCGCAGCCGGGCCGTGCGGGCCTCGCCGTCCCCGACACGGACCCGCACGTGGCCGGTGCCGTCCGCGGGGGAGTGGCCCGCCACGCGGACGGCGACGGGGTCGTGCCCGGGTACCTTCAAGTGGTGTGCGGTCCAGGCCGGTTCACCGCCGAGGCGCCAGCCCGAGGGCGTCGAGAACGGGTCGGTCCAGCCGGATTCCGCGGCCCGCGGTTCGAGCGCCGCCTGCCGCAGCAACGCCGCCGCTGCGTAGACCTCTTCGGGAATCCGCCGGGGCACGAGCGACGCCGCGGCACGGTCCACCAGACCGGTGTCGAGGTTGCCCGCCGCGACGTCGGCGTGCCCCAGCAGGCGCCGCAGGAAGCCGGTGTTGGTCTCCACGCCGAGCACGGTGGTCTCCGCGAGCGCGGCGCGCAGCCGACGCAGCGCGGTGGGCCGGTCCGGGCCGTGGGCGATGACCTTGGCCAGCATCGGGTCGTACGTCGTGCCGACCTCGGTGCCGGGGAGCAGGCCGGAGTCCGTGCGTACGTCCCGGCCTTCCGCTTCGTGGAGCAGCAGCACCGTGCCGGCCGAGGGCAGGAAGTCGACCCTGCCGCCCTCCGAGCCGGAGGCGGGGCGGAGAAGGGCCGTCTCGGCGCAGATGCGCGCCTCGACCGCGTGACCGCTGAGGCCGATGCCGGCCTGGCCGAAGGGCAGTTGCTCGCCCGCCGCGACGCGCAACTGCCACTCGACGAGGTCCACACCCGTGATCATTTCCGTCACGGGGTGCTCGACCTGGAGGCGTGTGTTCATCTCCATGAAGTAGTAGGGGCGCGGGGTGCCGCCGTCGGTCTGGGTCTGCTCGCCGCCCGGGACGATGAACTCCACCGTGCCGGCGCCCCGGTAACCGCAGGAGCGTGCGGCCTCCACCGCGGCCTTGCCCATCGCGGTGCGCGTCGCCTCGTCCAGCAGCGGACTCGGCGCCTCCTCGATGATTTTCTGGTGGCGGCGCTGAAGGGAGCATTCGCGCTCGCCGAGGTGCACCACGTTGCCGTGCCCGTCGGCGAGGACCTGGATCTCGATGTGGCGCGGCGAGTCGATCCAGCGCTCCACGAGCAGCGTGTCGTCACCGAAGGAACCGAGGGCCTCACGCCGTGCCGCCGCGATCTCCTCCGCCAGCGCCGCCTCCTCCCGGACCAGCCGCATGCCCTTGCCGCCGCCGCCCGCGGACGGCTTCAGCAGCACCGGCATGCCGATCTCCCGTGCGGCCGCGGCCAGTTCGGCGTCGTCGAGACCCGAACCGGACGACCCCGGCACGACGGGGACACCCGCCGCCCTCACCGTCTCCTTGGCGCGGATCTTGTCGCCCATCAGGTCGATGGCCGTCGCCGGCGGGCCGACGAAGACCAGCCCGGCCTCCGAACAGGCCTGCGCGAACGGCGCGTTCTCCGCGAGGAAGCCGTAGCCGGGGTGGACCGCCTGCGCGCCGCTGCGCTTCGCCGCGTCCAGCAGCCGCTCCGCCGACAGATAGCTGGCGGACGCCTGCGCGGGCCCGATGCGCACCGCCTTGTCCGCCTCCCGCACATGGCGGGCCCCGGCGTCCGCGTCGCTGCAGACGGCGACGGAGGTGATGCCCAGCTGCCGCAGAGTGCGGATCACCCGCACCGCGATCTCCCCGCGGTTGGCAACCAGCACGGTGTCGAACATGGTCACAGTCCCATTCCTCACAATGCAGCCCCTCACATACGGAAGACGCCGAAGCCCCGCTCCCCGGACCCCTTCGCCGGCAGAGGTGCGTTGGCGCACGCGGTGAGCGCGAGACCCAGTACGGTCCGTGTCTCCAGCGGGTCGATCACCCCGTCGTCCCAGAGCCGGGCCGTCGCGTAGTAGGCGTTGCCCTGCTCCTCGTACTGGGCGCGCACGGGGGCGCGGAAGTCCGCCTCCTCCTCGGCGCTCCACTCCTCGCCGCGAGCCTCCATCTGGTCCCGCTTGACGGTCGCGAGGACGGCCGCCGCCTGCTCGCCGCCCATCACGGAGATCTTCGCGTTCGGCCACATCCACAGGAAGCGGGGGCTGTAGGCCCTCCCGCACATCGAGTAGTTGCCCGCGCCGTACGAACCACCGATGACCACCGTCAGCTTCGGCACCCTCGTGCACGCCACGGCCGTCACCATCTTCGCGCCGTGCTTGGCGATGCCGCCCGCCTCGTAGTCGCGCCCGACCATGAAGCCGGAGATGTTCTGCAGGAAGAGGAGGGGGATGCCGCGCTGGTCGCACAACTCGATGAAGTGGGCGCCCTTCTGGGCCGATTCGGAGAAGAGGATGCCGTTGTTGGCGACGATGCCGACCGGGTGGCCGTGGATCCGGGCGAACCCGGTGACCAGCGTCGTCCCGAACTCGGCCTTGAACTCCTGGAACCGGGAGCCGTCGACCACACGCGCGATGACCTCGCGCACGTCGTAGGGCGTGCGCGAGTCGACGGGCACCGCGCTGTAGAGCCCCGAAGGGTCGACGGAGGGCGGCTCCGGCGCACGCACGGACCAGGGCAGCGGGCCTCGCTCGGGCAGGGTGTCCGCGATGCGCCGCACGATGCGCAGCGCATGGGCGTCGTCCTCGGCGAGGTGGTCCGTGACGCCGGAGACCCGGCTGTGCACCTCGCCGCCGCCCAGCTCCTCCGCGGTGACGACCTCTCCGGTGGCCGCCTTCACCAGCGGCGGGCCGCCGAGGAAGATCGTCCCCTGGCCGCGCACGATGACCGCCTCGTCGCTCATGGCCGGGACGTAGGCGCCGCCCGCCGTGCACGAGCCGAGCACCGCCGCGATCTGCGGGATGCCCGCACCCGACATGCGCGCCTGGTTGTAGAAGATCCGGCCGAAGTGCTCGCGGTCGGGGAAGACGTCGTCCTGCATCGGGAGAAAGGCGCCCCCGGAGTCGACGAGGTAGACGCACGGCAGCCTGTTCTCCAGGGCGATCTCCTGGGCGCGCAGGTGCTTCTTCACCGTCATCGGGTAGTAGGTGCCGCCCTTGACGGTGGCGTCGTTGGCGACCACGACCACCTCGCGCCCCGAGACCCTTCCGATGCCGGCGATCACGCCGGCCGCCGGAGCCGCACCGCCGTACATCCCCTCCGCCGCGAGGGGAGCGATCTCGAGGAAGGGGGAGCCGGGGTCGAGCAGCGAGTCCACCCGGTCGCGCGGGAGGAGCTTGCCCCGCTCCGTGTGCCGTGCGCGGGCGCGCTCGCCGCCGCCCAGCCTGGCCGCGGCCAGCTTCTCCCGCAGCTGCGAGTTCAGCTCGCGGTGCGCGGCCTCGTTCGTCCGGCAGGCCTCCGAAGCCGGGTCGATGCTGCTGACCAGCGCCGGACCCGGCTCTCCGCCCGACGGGACGGCTGCGCGTCCCGGTGCCGGCTGCGGCTGCTCGTACCTCACCTCGCGCCCCCTCGCCCTCTGCTCATGACTGCGGCTGCTCGCCTTCGGTCTGCTTTCGGGGAGCCCGGTCACCGCGCCTCGTCCACGGTCACCACGGCTGTGCCCGGCCTCGGTGCCCGGGTCCCGTGTGCTTGCTGTGCCCGATACCGGTGCCCAGTGCCAGGGCCCGTCCCCGAACCGAACCCGGTCGGCGGTTAACGTCCATTAACCACTGCGCTCCAGGTTAACGCCCGCTAACCCTCCTGTCTAGAATGGATTCATGAGCACGCAGACGGGGGCCACCCCCACCCGCCGCGAGCAGATCCTGCGGGAGGCTGCCCGTCTCTTCGCCGAGCGCGGCTTCCACGGTGTCGGCGTCGACGAGATAGGAGCGGCGGTCGGGATCAGCGGTCCCGGTCTCTACCGTCATTTCGCGGGCAAGGACGCCATGCTCGCCGAGCTCCTCGTCGGTATCAGCGAGCGGCTGCACGAGGGCGGCCGCATGCGGGTGGAGGAGTCGGCCGCCGCGGGTCTCGCCCCGGAGGCGGCTCTGGACGCGCTGATCGCCGGGCACATCGACTTCGCGCTCGACGACCGGTCGCTGATCACGCTCCACGACCGTGAGCTGGACAGGCTTCGCGAGAGCGACCGGAAGCAGGTGCGCAAGCTCCAGCGGCAGTACGTCGAGCTGTGGGTGGAGGCCGTGCGGGCCATCTACCCGGAGCTGACGTCGCTCGAGGCCCGCGTCGCGGTGCACACCGTCTTCGGCCTGCTCAACTCCACCCCGCACCTGAGCGGTTCGTCGGCCCTGCCCGACCGCGAGACCACTGCCGCCCTGCTGCACCGGCTCGCGCGGGGTGCTCTCGCCGCCGCCCCGGCCGAAGCGGAGCCGGGGCGCATGCGTGCCGGCTCCGCGGGCACCACCGCTGGTACCACCTCTGGACAGCGCAGCTGACCCGCCGGTAGCTTGTTGGCTGAGCAAGCGCTTAGCCATGCTGAGTCGGTCCGTACGCGCACGCATCCTGCCGTTGCCTTCTGCCCGTGCGGTCTCTTTTCGGCGCGGTGCGCGAGAGAGCGGGACATGAGGAGGCGTGCCATTGCGACGCACGGTTTTCGGCGAGGACCACGAGGCATTCCGTCAGACCATCCGGGACTTCATCCAGGCCGAGGTCGTACCCCACTATCCGGAATGGGCCGAACAGGGCTATGTCCCGCGGAGCTTCTACAAGAAGCTCGGTGAGCTGGGCGTCTTCGGCATTGAGGTGCCGGAGGAGTACGGGGGCGCGGGCGAGCGGAGCTTCAAGTTCAACGCGGTGGTCACCGAGGAGTGCGCGCGGGCCGGCGTCAGCTTCGGCGGGTCCAGCGTCCACACCGCGCTGTGTCTGCCCTACATACTCAAGTACGGCTCCGAGGAGCAGAAGCGGCGCTGGCTGCCCTCCTTCGTCTCCGGCGACATGATGACCGCGATCGCCATGACCGAGCCCGGCACCGGCTCCGACCTGGCGGGTATGAAGACCACGGCCCGGCTCTCGGGGGACGGCAAGCACTACGTGCTCAACGGTGCCAAGACCTTCATCACCGGCGGGGTCCAGGCCGACCGCGTCCTGGTGTGCTGCCGTACGTCGCCTCCCGACCCCGAGGACAGGCGCGGCGGCATCTCCATCCTCGTCGTGGACGCCAAGAGCGAGGGCTACGCCGTCGGCAGGAAGCTCGACAAGCTCGGTCTGCGGGCTTCGGACACCGCCGAACTCTCCTTCACCGACGTCAAGGTGCCCGTCGAGGACATGCTCGGCGAGCCGGGCAAGGCCTTCACCTACCTCACGCACAACCTGCCGCAGGAGCGGCTGGGCATCGCCATCGGCGCGTACGCCATGTCCGCGGCCGCGGTGCGGTTCGCGCACGAGTACGTCAAGGAGCGGACCGTTTTCGGACGTGAGGTTGCCTCGTTCCAGAACACCAAGTTCGTGCTGGCCGACTGCAAGGCCGACGTCGACGCCATGCAGGCCGTGTGCGACCGCGCTCTGGAGGCGCTGGACGCCGACGAGTTGACGGCGGCGGATGCCGCTTCGGCGAAGCTGTTCACCACGGAGCTGGCCGCCCGCGTCATCGACAAGTGCCTGCAACTGCACGGCGGTTACGGCTACATGCTCGAGTACCCGATCGCCAGCCTGTACGCGGACACCCGCGTCTCGCGCATCTACGGCGGCACGAGCGAGGTCATGCGCTCGATCGTGGCGAAGTCGATGGGGCTGTGACGGTGCGCCCGGTGTCCGCGGCTCCGGCGGATGTGATCCGGAACGCTTCACTCCGGATTGTGATCTGCGCCGTAACCGCAGGTAGTTCACGACGGGCACAATCGCCGGCATGAGCAATGAACTGACGTCACTGGTCGACCTGCTCGATCTGGAGCGGGTCGAACAGGACATCTACCGGGGTGACAGCCGGACGGCCGTCGTCCCTCGGGTGTTCGGCGGGCAGGTCGCCGCGCAGGCACTCGTCGCCGCGTGCCGGACCGTGCCCGAAGGGCGTCTCCCGCACTCCCTGCACTCCTACTTCCTCCGCCCCGGAGACCCGGGCGCGCCGATCGTCTACACCGTCGACCGCATCCGGGACGGACGCTCCTTCACCACCCGCCGGGTCGTGGCCGTCCAGCACGGGCAGCCGATCTTCCACCTGTCGAGTTCCTTCCAGACGTACGAGGAAGGGCTCGAGCACCAGGAGCCGATGCCGGAGGCTCCCGATCCCGAAACGCTGCCGACCGCCGAGGACATGATGCCCCGGTACGCCGAGCTCTTCCGCGGCTCGGACGTGCCGCAGCGGCTGATGAAGGCGCGCGCCGCCGTCGATCTGCGCTACGTGCGCGAGCCCCCGTTCGCCAGTGCGGGACAGCCGCGGGAGCCGCGCTCGCAGGTCTGGTTCCGTACGAACGGGAAGCTGGACGGCCCGCTCGACGACCCGACGCTGCACATCTGCCTCGCCACCTACGTCTCCGACATGACGCTGCTGGATTCGGTGCTGCTGGCGCACGGCCGCGGTGGCTGGGCGGTCGGCGACGTCGTCGGGGCGAGCCTGGACCACGCGATGTGGTTCCACCGTCCCTTCCGCGCGGACGAGTGGCTTCTGTACGACCAGGCCAGTCCGACCTCCCAGGGCGGACGCGGCCTCGGCAGCGGGCGGATCTTCACCCGCGACGGCCGGCTCGCGGTGTCGGTGATCCAGGAGGGTGTCGTCCGGGTGCCGCGCGGCCGGGACTGACCGTCGGCGGTCAGGGCCGACCGCGCGCGGCGCACGGCATGTGCCGTGCGCCGCAAGGGAGTTCAGCCGAGGGGCTCGGACCGGGAGTTCAGCCGGCCTCCAGCTCCGTGAAGAGCGTCAGCCACTGCTGCGGGGTCACCAGCCCGACCGGGGCCGACGGGTCTGCGCCCGCGCGGGCGAAGGCCGCTCGGACACGTGCCGTGCGGTGCCGCCGCGTCAGCGTCGCCGCGAGCGAACCGCCGACCCCGGTGAAGCCGTGTGCGACGAAGTCGCGGTAGCCGGGCATGAGTCCGGGCGGCAGCAGCGGTCCGCCGCGCCGTTCGATCCGCAGCACCGCCGAGTCCGTGCGCGGCACGGGAGTGAACGACTCGCGGCCGACGCGTCCCAGCCGCCGCCACCGGAACTGCGGCCATGTGCTCACGGTCAGCAGCGGCCAGCGTCCCCAGCCGCCGGTCGATCTGGCGGCGTACTCGAACTGCGTGAGGAGCGTCGCGGAGGTCAGCTGCGGCGCGGCGAGGCACCAGCGGACGATGTCGGTCGTGCGGGAGTAGGGGATGTTGCCCACCACGGCGAACGGCTCGCGCGGTGCCCGGGAGCGGAGGAAGTCCCCCTGGACCAGGCGCAGACCGGGCCGGTCGCCGAGGCGGCGGGAGAGCTGTGCGGCCAGTCGGGGGTCGATCTCGTAGGCGATGACGCGGCGGTCACCGGTGGCGAGATGGCGCGTCAACGCCCCTTGCCCCGCGCCGGGTTCGACGACGAGGGCGTTCGGGCGCAGCGCGCCGGCGCGGATGACGCGCCGTACGGCGGCGGTGTCGTGGAGGAAGTTCTGGGAGAGCGTCTTGCGGCGGCGTGCCACGGCGAAGTCCTCGGGTGTGTGAGGACAGGCGCGGCAGCGTGCCGGTGCGCGCGTGTGCGGACGCGCATGTGTGCACGTTGAGAGGGCGTGCGTGTGCGCGGTCGCGATGCGCGCGGAGTTCCGAGTTCCGTACGGCGCTCGTACGGCACGGCTCCGCCGGGCCTGTCCGGTCGATGGGGACACCGGAGGCCCTGGGCACAGGCCGGGACGCATGGGTGGAAGCGGTGGTGCGGCAGCGGCGGCTGCGGCAGGCGGGGCCACGGGCGGAAGAGACCGGGGCCACGCGCGCAGGCAGCGCGGGAAGCCGGGTGCGCCTCAGGCGTCCTGGCGGATGGCCAGGGCCGGGCGCCGGCCGCGCGGGCGGACGACGAGCTGGGGGCAGGCCCAGCCGGTCCCACAAGGCCCTGCGGGGATGGGGGAGGTCCACAGCGCGGCGGCGCTCGCGCCGTTGATGATCGCCTGAGTCGCTGCGGACATGGTCAGGACGCTAACCGGGCCCGGCGGAGCGGTGCAAACGGTTTTCTCCGCGCCCTCCCGGGGTCAGTCCGTACCGGGCTGCGCACCCGCCAGCAGGTAGGAGGTGAGGGGCTCGTAGAAGCGCGGATCGGTGACGTGGTCGTCCAGCGGCACGGTGACCGCGAGGGTGTTCTCCGCCTCGCCGAGGAAGAGCGCCGGGTCGTTGCAGTCCGCGAAGCCGACCGTCTCGATGCCTTGCTGCCCGGCGTATCCCGCCCAGCCGTGGTCGGCGACGACGAGGTCCGGCGGAGCTTCCCCGGCCCGCCAGAGCTGGTCCAGCACGGCGGCCATCGGGGCGGGGGAGTGGGTGTGCCACAGGGACGCGCCCCGCTCGTGCACCGCGACGCCGCCGAACTGCACCACCACACCGTCGTCCGTGTACGTGCCCAGCGGTACGCGGACGATCTCGCAGCCCTCTCCGTGCAGCCACTGCGCCAGCGTCCCGTGCATGTCGAGCAGCGCGCCGGGGTGTCCCGTCGCGAAGAGCACACGCATACGGCCCTCGGCGGCCTTGCGCAGCTCCGCCGCCGCCCGGTCGAGGGCGCCCACGGTCATCTCCGGGTCGATGGTGTCCTGGCCGCCGCGGTGGTCCGGGTCGTCGACGACGCCGCAGCGCTCCGCCATCACCGCCAGCACGTCCTGTTCGTCGCTCCAGCGGTCGCCGAGTTCAAGGCCGAGCCAGTAGTACCGGTCGCCGTTGGCGAGCTTGCGGTAGTGGGTGAGGTTGTTCTCGCGGGGGGTGGCCACGTCGCCGGCGATGCGGGTGCGTACGAGGTGGTCGATGAGCTCGGACCTGGACGGTGCGACGGCGGGCGCGAATATGGGCATGCGGCCATTGTCACCCTTGCGGTGCGGGTCGCGTCCCGCGCATCCCGGGATCTGCCGTGCGCCCCCGGTTCCCGGCGCACATGTACGCGGCGGACAAGTCGGCGCTCCCTGCTCCCGGTTACGTCCAACGAGCGGCCGCTTCCCCGGCGTCTACGCTCGCGCCCATGAGCAAACCTGAGCAGCACGGACAGTCCCAGCCGCGCGGCGGGCGGCCCGCGCACGCGCCGCAGCCGGAACCCGTCGGGCCGGTGGACAGCTCCCGCGTGCCCCGTTACGCGGGTCCCGCGACGTTCGCGCGGCTGCCCCGTCTGGACGAGGTCGGCGGCAGCGCGGACGTGGCCGTCGTCGGCGTCCCCTTCGACACCGGGGTCTCCTACCGGCCCGGCGCACGCTTCGGCGGCAACGCGATCCGCGAGGCCTCCCGGTTGCTGCGCCCGTACAACCCGGCGCAGGAGGCCGCGCCGTTCGCCCTCGCGCAGGTGGCGGACGCCGGTGACATCCCGGCGAACCCGTTCGACATCGGCGAGGCTGTGGAGACCGTGCAGGAGGCGGCCGACGGTCTGCTCGACAGCGGAGCCCGGCTGATGACGCTCGGTGGCGACCACACCATCGCTCTGCCGCTGCTGCGTTCGGTGGTGCGGAAGCACGGACCGGTCGCCCTCCTCCACTTCGACGCCCATCTCGACACCTGGGACACCTACTTCGGGGCGGCGTACACGCACGGCACTCCGTTCCGCCGGGCCTTCGAGGAGGGGTTGCTGGACACCTCGGCCCTCTCCCACGTCGGCACCCGCGGTCCGCTCTACGGCCGCAAGGACCTGGACGAGGACGCGAGGATGGGATTCGGCATCGTCACCTCGGCGGACGTGATGCGCCGCGGCGTGGACGAGGTGACGGACCAGCTGAGGCAGCGCATCGGCGGGCGGCCCCTCTACATCTCGGTGGACATCGACGTGCTCGACCCTGCACACGCGCCGGGCACCGGCACCCCCGAGGCCGGTGGCCTGACCTCACGCGAGCTGCTGGAGATCATCCGCGGTCTCGCCGGCTGCCACCTGGTCTCCGCGGACCTGGTGGAGGTCGCCCCCGCCTACGACCACGCGGAGATCACGTCGGTCGCCGCCTCGCACACGGCCTACGAGCTGACGACGGTCATGGCACGGCAGATCGCCGACGCACGGACGGGGCGTTAGAAGACTGCTGAAGATCTTGGGGTTCTGGCCTCGTCGTTTGAGCGGTGGGGCCAGACTCGTTGGTGTGGTTCAAGGGGAGTGGGTCGGGGAGACGGTCGGTCCGGATGTGTGGGAGACCTGCCGGGAGTTGATCCCGGCTGGGAGTGTGTTCGCTTTCCTGGCCGAGCACCGTGGACGGTTGTTCCCGGCAGGAATGTTCGCGGACATGTACCCCTCGGCAAACGGGCGGCCGAGCATGCCGCCGCAGATCCTGGCCGCGGCCGTCACGCTGCAGGCTCTTCATGGCCTGTCGGACTTCGAGACGGTTCAGGAACTGCGCTGTGACCTGCGGTGGAAGGCTGCCTGCGGACTCGGCCTGCACGACACGGCCTTCGACCCGTCGTTGCTGTCCTACTTTCGCCGCAGGCTGGCCCGCTCGGCCCGGCCGAACCGGGTATTCGAGACCGTCCGCGAGGTCATCAAGACCACCGGCGTGCTCAAGGGCAAGCACCGTCGGGCACTGGACTCCACGGTGCTGGATGATGCGGTGGCCACCCAGGACACCGTTACCCAGATCGTCGCCGCGATCCGGACGGTGATCCGTGAGGTCCCCGGCGCCCCGGCAGTCGCCGACCAGCAGTGTCGGGCTCACGACTACAGCGATCCCGGCAAGCCCCGTATCGCCTGGAACGACCAGGCGGCACGAGCTGAGCTGGTGGACGCCCTGGTCGGTGACGCACTGCGGCTGCTGGGTCATCTGCCCGAGCAGGAACTCGGTGAAAAGGCCGCGAATGCGGTCGGCATCCTGGCCTTGGTCGCCGGCCAGGACGTCGAACCCGCCGATGACAGCGACGGGCGTGACGGGCGCTGGCGCATCACCCAGGGCACCGCTTACGACCGGATGATCTCCACCGTCGACCCGGAGTCCCGCCACGCGCACAAGACCCGCCACCAGCAGCAGGACGGCTTCAAGGCCCATCTGGCCATCGAGCCCGAGACCGGCTTATTCACCGCAGTCGCCCTCCGGCCCGCGACCGGCAGCGAACACCACGAAGCTGCTGTCGGCCTCGACCTGCTCGCCCAGGAAAACGATCCGGTGGACGCCTTCGGCGACACTGCCTACTCCACCGGTTCCGCCTGTCAAAGTCTCCAACAATCGGGGCACCGGCTGTTCTTCAAGCCCGCGCCACTGCGGCCTGCTGTCCCGGGCGGTTTCACCCTCGACGACTTCGCCATCGACACCCTCGCGGGCACGGTGACCTGCCCCCAGGGACACACCGTCCCCCTCACCGATCCCAGCGGACGGCACCGTCAGCGCAAGGCCACCTTCGCCAAGGAGTGCACCGGATGTCCTCTGCGTCAGCGATGCACCAAAGCCAAGACCGGACGCATCCTGACCATCCGGCCGCACCACGATCTACTCGTTCAAGCCCGCCACCAGGCCGCCGCTGACACGGACTGGCAAGCCGACTACCGACGCTGGAGACCACCCGTCGAACGCGCCGTCGCCTGGCTCGTCCACCACGGCAACCGCAAACTCCGCTACCGCGGCACCATCAAGAACGACACCTGGATCCACACCCGAGCCGCCGCCCTCAATCTCCGCCGACTCATCAACCTCGGACTCCATCACAACGGCACCACCTGGCAGATCCAGGCCACCACCTGACGGTGGCAACCCGGATCAACCAAGATCTTCAGCAGTCTTTTAGGCCGTGTCTCCGATCAGGTAGTTCGTTGTCCTGGGCATGCTCAGCAGGGGGAGCTGACCGACGGCGAGTGGGCGGTACTGGAACCGCTACGACAAGCGCGGGTACGTCCATCTCGGCACCGTCAACGCTGCCGCCCTCCTCGTTCGGCTCCGATCGTGACCGGAGCCAGAACCCAGGCGCAGCGGTCGGCCCCCCGGCAGGGATCGGCCCGTCGGCTCAGGAATCAAGCACGGCGGCAATGGCTTCGATCTCTACGAGCTGGCCGTCATAGCCGAGCACGGTGACACCCATCAATGTGCTGGGCACGTCGTGGTCGCCGAACGCGTCCCGGACAACCTCCCACGCCGTCACCAGGTCCTCCTGCCGGTGGGAGGCAACGAGAACGCGGGTGCTGATCACATCGTGCAGTGACGCGCCGGAGTCCGTCAGAGCGGTCCGCATGTTCTCGACAGCCCTGGCCGCCTGCCCCGCGAAGTCCCCTATCGCCGCAGTGGAGCCATCCTCATTCAGAGGACATGCTCCGGCCAGGAAGATCAGCCGCGACTCGGCCGGGGCCGTGGCCGCGTAGGCGTACTCCGCAACATCGGACAGGGAGGCAGAGCGGATCAATGTGACGGCACGCGGCACGGGATTCCTTTCGCAGCAGTTCCAGGGCACTCAGGATCTTTGCAAAGGTCGACTCCGCGTTCGACACACTTTTCTGGCTGTCGACTCCGGTGATGGCCGCTGCCGTCAGCCGCACAACGGATCTCACGTGATCGAAGAGGCACCGCCCAGCGGCACGAGCGCCTGCCGGGGTCCGTGCGAATCCGGTTCCGCCGTGCGAATCCGGTTCCGCCGTGCGAATCCGGTTCGACAAGTGGTTCGAGAGACGCACATGGGGCGGTTTCCAGCCGTCTTGGGGACGGACTGTATGCGCTTGCTCGCACACCGTGCATTCCAGGGGTGTCATGGGCCGGCGGAACATGGCTGGTGGAAGCGGTGCGTGTGATTGTGCTCACAGACAGTAAGCGGTAACTGTGCGAACGTGGTTCAACGCAAAACGTTACTGAATCTGGTCGGTCGGTGGTGCATCTCGTGAAAGTTCCCGACAGACTTCCCACTGCGGTCCCGCGGGATGGGGACGACACATGACGGCGACAGCGTCGGCCCTGTGGGGGGTGCCACCTGTCAGCATTCCATGGACGTCCCCGCCGGGGCGGTCCGGAGAGCCCCTCGCTCTCCGGACCGCCCCGGTTTGCGTCCGGGCCCGGTTCGCCTTCCGGTCCGGCCGGTTCTCCCTGGTCCTCGGGTACCGGGCAGGACCTAAGCCGAAAGTCGGGACTTCGCCGCCGGCCGTCGCCGCGGGATGAATCCCCTGCCCCGGGACGTTGCAGCCTTCGGCGACAGCGCGTGGGACCACTCCCACGCGCGAGGCACAACGCGGGGAACGGGAAAGCGAGGCACAGGGTGACGACGGGGACGGAACCGGCCGACGAGAAGCAGAACGGGCAGGGCCGGGGCCCGCGGAGCCGGGCGGACGAGCCCGGCAGCCGTGAACCCGGGCAGGCGGAGAAGGCCGGGAAGGCGGCGCACGCACGGCCGCCGGTGCAGCAGGGCTGGGCGAAGCGGCTCGCCGGGTACTGCTGGCGCTACCGGCGCGCCGTCGTGCTGGCCGTCGGTGCCTCGCTCGCCGGCATGGGCGTCATGGCGCTCGTCCCGCTGCTCACCAAGGTGATCATCGACGACGTGGTCGTCGGGCACGAGGGCGGCCTCGCCCTGTGGATCGGGCTGCTGCTGCTCGCGGCCGGTGCCGTCTACGTCCTCACCTACGCGCGCCGCTACTACGGCGGTCGGCTCGCCCTCGACGTCCAGCACGATCTGCGGACCGAGATGTACCGCGCGATCATCCGCCTCGACGGTCGCAGCCAGGACGAACTGTCGACCGGCCAGGTCGTCGGGCGCGGCACGAGCGATCTGCAGCTCGTGCAGAGCCTGCTGTTCATGCTGCCGATGATGATCGGGAACGTGCTGCTCTTCGCGGTCGCGCTCGTCGTCATGATCGTGCTCTCACCGGTGCTCACGCTCGTCTCGCTCGCCGTCTTCCCGGCGCTGTGGTGGATCGCCAACCTCAGCCGCACGCGGCTCTTCCCGGCCACCTGGTACGCGCAGCAGCAGGCCGGTGCCGTGGCGTCCGTCGTCGAAGGGGCCGTCACGGGCGTGCGGGTGGTGAAGGGGTTCGGTCAGGAGGAGCAGGAGAAGGGCAAGCTGCGCCGCATCAGCCGCGAACTGTTCGCAGCGCGGCTGCGGACGGTGCGCCTCAACTCCCGCTACACGCCCGCCCTGCAGAGCGTGCCCTCGCTGGGGCAGGTCGGCATGCTGGCGCTGGGCGGGTGGATGGCCACGCGGGGAGAGATCACCCTCGGCACGTTCGTCGCCTTCTCCACCTATCTCGCGCAGCTCGTCGGGCCCGTGAGGATGCTCGCGATGATGCTGACCGTCGGGCAGCAGGCACGTGCCGGTGTCGAGCGGGTCTACGAACTCATCGACACGGAGCCCCAGATGACCGAGCGGCCCGGCGCGCACGAGCTGCCCGCCGATGCCGAGGCGTCCGTGGAGTTCGACGACGTCGGCTTCGGATACGAGCGCCAGGACGGAGCTGCGCAGGACAATGCCGACGGTGCCGACGGTGCCGACGGGGCCGACGGCACCGGTGTCGACGGCGGCCACGAAGCGGGGGCCGGGAACGGCCCCGCCCCGCGCGGGCGCGTCCTGGACGGCTTCCGGCTGCGCGTGGAGCCCGGCGAGACCGTCGCCGTCGTCGGCTCCAGCGGCAGCGGCAAGTCGACCCTGGCCATGCTGCTGCCCCGCTACTACGACGTGACGAGCGGTGCCGTACGGGTCGGCGGGCACGACGTGCGCGACCTGACGATCGGCTCGCTGCGCTCCGCGATCGGGCTCGTCCCGGAGAACAGCTTTCTCTTCTCCGACTCCATTCGCGAGAACATCGCCTACGGCGCTCCCGACGCGACAGACGAGGAGATCCACGCCGCTGCCCGCATCGCACAGGCCGACGGCTTCATCGCCGAACTGCCCGACGGCTACGACACAACCGTCGGCGAGCAGGGGCTGACCCTCTCCGGCGGTCAGCGCCAGCGCATCGCACTCGCCCGGGCCGTGCTGACCGACCCCCGGCTGCTGCTCCTCGACGACGCGACGTCCGCCGTCGACGCGCACGTCGAGTACGAGATCCACGAAGCGCTCCGGAGCGTGATGGCGGGCCGTACGACGCTGCTCATCGCACACCGGCAGTCCACGCTCGCCCTCGCCGACAGGATCGCCGTACTGGACCGCGGACGCCTCGCCGACGTCGGAACGCACGAGGAGCTGACGGAGCGCTGCGCGCTCTACCGCAGGCTGCTGACCGACCCCGACGAGCTGGGCGAGGTCGAGCGCGACCCCGCGGGCCTGGCGGGCTCCGGCGCGGTGCCGGCCGGTGCCGCACCGGCCGGCACGGACGCCGTCCCGGCGGAGGTCGGCATCACGCCGGAGCTGTGGGTGCGCGCCGGCGGCTCGTCGCCCGACGGCGACTCCGGCTCGGGCCGCACCGACGTGAGCGGAGCCCAGGCCGGCCGCCCCGGAGGCTTCGCCTCCGAGCTGGCCGCCTCACCCGGCAGTCCCGAACTCCTCGCCCGCGTGGCCGCGTTGCCGCCCGCCGAGGACATGCCCGACGTCGACGAGGCCGACGCGGAACGGGCCGAGGAGTCCTACGGACTGCGCCGTCTGCTGCGCGGCTTCGGCGCGGCGCTCGCGGTGGCGCTGCTCTTCGCGGCCTTCGACGCCGGGTTCGGCCTGGCGCTGCCGGTGCTGATCCGCAACGGCATCGACGACGGAGTCCAGAAGGCGGCGCTCGGCGCGGTCTGGACGGCCTCCGCGCTGGCGCTGGCGGTCGTGGCCGGGCAGTGGGTGGCGCAGTACGCCGCGATGCGGCTGACGGGCCGTACCGGTGAACGCGTCCTGTACGCGCTGCGGGTGAAGATCTTCGCGCAGCTTCAGCGTCTCGGGCTCGACTACTACGAGCGCCATCTCGCCGGCGCGGTCATGACCCGCATGACCACCGACGTGGACGCGCTCTCGACGTTCCTCCAGACCGGCCTCGTCACCGCCGTCGTCTCCGTCTTCACCTTCCTCGGCATCCTCGTCGCGCTGTTCGTGCTCGACATGCAGCTGGCGCTGGTGGTCTTCGCGACGCTGCCGTTCCTGATCGTCGGGACGGTCTACTTCCGCCGCCACAGCGTCAAGGCGTACGAACTGGCGCGTGAGCGCGTCAGCGTCGTCAACGCCGACCTCCAGGAGTCCGTCGCGGGGCTGCGCATGGTGCAGGCGTTCCGCCGCGAGCGGCGCGGCACGGCCCGCTTCACCGAGCGCAGCGACGGCTACCGGCGGGCGCGGGTGCGGGGGCAGTGGCTGATCTCGGTCTACTTCCCGTTCGTGCAGCTGCTGGCCTCGTTCGCCACGGCCGGAGTTCTCATCGTCGGTGCCGGACGCGTCGCGGAAGGGACGCTCACCGCGGGCGCCCTCGTCGCATACCTGCTGTACATCGAGCTGTTCTTCTCGCCGGTGCAGCAGCTCTCCCAGGTCTTCGACGGCTACCAGCAGGCGTCGGTCGCGCTCGGCCGCATCCAGCAGCTGCTGCGTGAGGAGACCACCACTCCGGCCCACCCGGAGCCGGTCGACCCGGGCGCGCTGCGCGGCGAGATCACTTTCGAGAACGTGCACTTCCGCTACGCGACGGCCGAGGGCGGCAAGCACGAGGAGGAGGCGCTCTCCGGTGTCGAACTGACCGTTCCGGCAGGACAGACCGTCGCGTTCGTCGGTGAGACGGGCGCCGGCAAGTCGACCCTCGTCAAGCTGGTCGCCCGGTTCTACGACCCGACGACGGGTGCCGTGCTGGTCGACGGCAAGGACCTGCGCACGCTCGACCTGCCTGCCTACCGGCACCGTCTCGGCGTCGTTCCGCAGGAGCCGTACCTCTTCCCGGGGACGGTGCGCGACGCGATCGCGTACGGGCGCAGTGACGCCGACGACGCCCAAGTCGAGGCGGCGGCAAGGGCGGTGGGGGCCCACGACATGATCGCCACCCTGACCGGCGGCTATCTGCACCCGGTCTCCGAACGCGGACGCAACCTCTCCGCCGGGCAGCGGCAGCTGATCGCGCTGGCGCGGGCCGAGCTGGTCGACCCCGACATCCTGCTGCTCGACGAGGCGACCGCCGCGCTGGACCTGGCGACGGAGTCGCTGGTGAACCAGGCGACGGACCGTCTCGCCGGGCGGCGCACCACTCTCGTCGTCGCCCACCGTCTGACGACGGCCGCGCGCGCCGACCGGGTCGTGGTCCTCGACCACGGGAGGGTCGTGGAGGACGGCACGCACGGCGAACTGCTGGAGCGGGACGGCAAGTACGCGAGGCTGTGGCGCACCTTCGTCGGGGGCACGGAACCGGCCGGCATGCCGGCGGTGGAGCCCTCGCGGTCCCAGGTCTGAACGGGGCCCGGCCGAACCTGACGGCGTCCGACGGCGCCTGTCAGGGCTGACAGGGTCTGGCGGAACCTGACGGAGGAGGCGGTCCGGCGGTCTGCCGACCGCGGTACGGAGACGACGGGCGGCGCGTTCACGGGAACGCGCCGCCCGTGGTCGTAGCCCGTGTCGTTCCCGGGCGTTCCCGGTGCCTCCCCGGGCCTCGTGTGCCGGAGACCGCTCAGTCCCTGCACAGCTCCACGATGTACTCGTCCACCGTCTGCACCATGCCGCCGCCCGGCAGCGCTTGGCCTTCCGCGCGCCAGTGCACCGCCGACACCTCGTCGTTGGGGACGAACCTGCGCGGCCGCTCGGTGCGCGCCGTGAAGACCCCGCCGTACAGGACGCGTCCGCTCGCACCCAGCGCCGTACGCGTGTGACCGACGAACCGCAGCTCGCCGGGCTCCAGCAGCTGACCCGTCTCCTCCCGCAACTCCCGTACGGCCGCCGCCCTCGGGGACTCCCCGGGCTCGATCCCGCCGCCCGGCAGCTCCCAGCACTCGCGCTCCCGCTCGTACACCATCAGCACTTTCCCCTCGTGCCAGAGCACGACCAGCGCGTAGCCCATGGGCGCGTCGTCGAAGCCGGCGTCCTCCGGCTGTTCCCGCGCGTCGTGGAAGGCGAGCAGAGCCATGTTGCGCGGCCCGGTGACCAGAGGCTGCGGCTGGCGCGGGTGGTCGGTCATGCCCCGCATGCTAGAGCGTCCCCTCGCCGGGGCCCGCCCGCCGGGCAGCTGTTACTCATGCGACATCTCGTGCAGGCGCGACAGATCTGGCGGTACGTCATCCGTGCCGGTAAGTTCACTGCGAACTTTGACGGGATCCAGGGGAGAGCGCATGCGAAGAACGCTCAGATGGACGCTGTCGCTTGCGGTGCTCATAGGCACCGCCGGCGCCGGGGGAGCGTCGGCGCCGGCCGCCACAGCGGCCGACAACGACATCAAGGACCGCATCCTCGCGATCAAGGGGATGAGCTTCATCGAGGAGAAGAAGGTCGACGGCTACCGCTTCTTCCTCCTCAACTACGAACAGCCGGTGGACCACAGGCACCCCGGGAAGGGGACCTTCAAGCAGCGGATCTCGCTGCTGCACAAGAGCGAGGACCGGCCCACCGTCTACTTCACCTCCGGCTACGGGCTGAACGAGGAGCCCCGGCGCAGCGAGCCGACGCAGATGACCGACGGCAACCAGGTCTCCATGGAGTACCGGTTCTTCACGCCGTCCCGGCCCGACCCCGCCGACTGGTCGAAGCTGGACATCTGGCAGGCGGCCAGCGACCAGCACCGCATCTTCAAGGCGCTGAACAAGATCTACGGCGAGCGCTGGATCTCCACCGGCGGCAGCAAGGGCGGAATGACGGCGACGTACTACCGCCGCTTCTACCCCAAGGACATGGACGGCACCGTCGCCTACGTCGCGCCCAACGACGTGAACAACGACGAGGACTCGGCCTACTACAGCTTCTTCGAGAAGGTCGGCTCCAAGGAGTGCCGGGACCGGCTCAACGCCGCGCAGCACGAGATCTTCGACCGCCGCGGCGAGATGGTGAAGCGGCTGAAGACGCTCGCCAAGGAGCAGGGCTACACCTTCAAGCTGGCCGGCAGCGCGGACAAGGCCTTCGAACTCGTCGCGCAGGACATCGTGTGGGGCTTCTGGCAGTACCACCTCGAGGAGGAGGAGTGCGACGCCGTGCCCTCCACCAAGGCCACGAGCGACGAACTGTGGGACTGGGGCAACGAGATCGGCGGCTGGGCGGCCGGCGCCGACCAGGGCATCGAGTACTACACGCCGTACTACTACCAGGCCGGTACGCAGCTGGGCTCGCCCGACTACGAGTCGCCGCTCCTGGACGACGTGCGCAAGTACCCGGGGCTCAACAAGCCCCGCACGTACGTGCCGCGTGACATCCCGATGAAGTTCGACCGCAACGCGATGAAGGACATCGACAAGTGGGTGCGCACGAAGGCGTCCCGGATGCTCTTCGTCAACGGTGAGAACGACCCGTGGAGCGCGGAGGCGTTCAGCGTCGGCAAGGGCACCGAGGACTCGTACGTCCTCGAGGCGCCCGGAGCCAACCACGGTGCGAACATCGCGAAGCTGAGTGAGAAGGACAAGGAGACGGCGACGGCCGCGCTGCTGGAGTGGGCCGGTGTGGAGCCCGCGAACGGTGCGACGCCGAAGCGTCTGACGAAGTACGACGCGGACCTGGACCGTCCCGTCAAGCAGGAGCGGATGCTGCGGCCGTAAGGCTTCCGGCAGTTGCCGGTTCCTGCCGGCCGTTCCGTTCACGCACGACCAACCGGTGCCCGGCCGGGGCCTGTTCGGCCCGGCCGGGCACCGGCATGTCCGCGTCCGTGAGGCAGGGGCAGGGGCAGGGCGACGGCACGCGGGGCCCCCGCGTCGCCGCCGCGTCACTTCCCTGCGTCGTCCCCCGTCATCAGGCTCCGCAGGTGGTCCCGTACCGACGGCAGGAGCTCGGGAAGGTCCGGCACCTGCGGGTACCAGCGCTTCTCGTACTCCCAGCACAGCCAGCCGCGGGCGGAGTCGGAGTGCGGCGCGGTGGCCACGCTTCCGTCCGTCCCGACGGCGCCGATGGGGTCCTTCGCGTCACCGGCGTGCGTGAGGAGCCCGACCACCTCGCGCAGCGGCAGCACGCCCCGGCCGGGCGGCACTGGCGTGGTGTCCTCGGCGGAGGCGATGTCCTTCACCTGCACATAGCCCAGGAACGGCGCGAGGAGGCGCTGGCTGGCGCCCGGGTCCTCGCCGGCGCGCCAGGTGTGCATGACGTCCCACAGCGCTCCGGCCGAGGCGTGACCCACGGCGGCGAGGACGCGGGCGGCGTCCTCGCCGGTGCTGTGGGAGTCGTGCGTCTCCAGCAGCAGCCGCACCCCGAGGTCCGCGGCGAGCGGCGCCAGCGCCGCCAGCCGCCGGGCGGCAGTCGCGTCGCTCTCCTCGCGGCTGCTGTCGCCGCCGCCGGGGAAGACCCGTACGAACGGAGCGCCCAAGTCCCTTGCGAGCTCCATGAGTTCCTGCACGTCCGTCAGTACGGCGTCGTCGTCGCCGGGGGCGGCGACCTTGGCGTATCCGGCGAGCGAGAGGACCTCCACTCCCGCCTGCTTGAACTCCTCGACCACGTCGACACGTTCGGCCAGGGTCAGACCCGGATGGACGGGCTCCTCCGGGTGTGCTCGCAGCTCCAGGCCCTCGAAGCCGGAGTCGGCCGCGAGGCGTACGGCTTCGGGCACGGGAACGGAGGGAATGCCGAGGGTGGAGAAGGCGAGTCGCATGAGCACAGCGGATCAGATGCCCATGGCCTCGTACAAGCTCCGGGCGTCGACTGATCGCGTGTGCCCCCGCACCACGGTGTGAGAGGCGGCGTCCCAGCTCAGCCGCGGGGCCGGGGTGGCGGCGCGGTGGAGCCGCGCGCCAGCAGCTCGGTGCGGACGGTGGCGACACCGCCGGGTGGCGGAGTCTCGCGGCCGAGGGCGAGCCGCCCTGCGCGCGCGCCCGCGTCGTGCAGCGGAATGCGGACGGTGGTGAGCGTCGGCGAGGCGTCGGCGCTGAAGGGAAGGTCGTCGAAGCCCGCGACGGAGACGTCCTCGGGGATGCGCAGCCCCTGGTCGCGCAGCGCGGCGCAGACGCCGAGGGCCACGGTGTCGTTCGCGGCGAGGACGGCGGTCAGACCGGGCACGCGGCGCAGCAGTTCGAGGGCACCGTCGTAGCCGGAGGAGCGGTCGTATGCGCCGCCGTGCACGGTGAACTGATCGGCGTCGGCGAGGAGTTCGGGGGCGGCGGCGCGGAGCGCGAGCCGGTGGCCCTCCAGGCGGTCGCGGGTGGTGGTGCGGTCGGAGGGCCCGGTCACGTAACCGATGCTGCGGTGGCCGAGGGAGAGGAGGTGTTCGGTGAGCCTTCGGCTGCCGCCGCGGTTGTCGAAGGCGATCGTGACTATGCCGTCTCCGCTGTCCGCGCCGGAGCCCCCGAACTCCCCGCCCCGCCCGTCCTCCTTCGGCGCCCGTGCCTTCTCCCGTTCCGTGCCTTCCGGCTCCTGGTGCTCGGGGGCGAGAGGGGGCCGGCCGCACAGCACGATGCGGGTGCCTCCGGAGGCGAGGCGGCGCAGCCGGGTGGCGAGCGCTGCGCCGTGCTTCTCGTCCTCCACGCCGCTGCCGGTCAGGACGACGGCGGCCGCGCGCTGGCGCTGAAGGTGCGTGAGATAGCTCAGCTCGCTCTCCGTGGAACCGCCGGTGTTGCAGACGACTGCGAGCTTCTGGCCGCCGGCACCGCCCTGCCCGCCGGTGCCCATCTCGCTCTGCACGGCGCTGGCGATGATGCCGAAGAACGGGTCGGCGATGTCGTTGACCAGGACGCCGACCAGGTCGGATGTGGAGGCGGCGAGCGCGCTGGCGGGACCGTTGACGACGTACTGGAGCTCCTCGACCGCGCGCATGACCCGTGTGCGGGTGGCGCCCGCGACGGGGTAGTTGCCGCTCAGCACACGCGAGACGGTCGCTGCCGAGACCCCTGCTCGCGTTGCCACATCGGCCAGAGTCACTGCCATCCAGTCCTCCGTTGTCCACAGTCCACGTACATGTCTTCGGGGAGCGCCCTCACCGGGCGGCCCCGCACTGGTGCTCCGACGCGGCGGCGGGTCGACGCGCGAATGTGCATCGGTGCAGCGCACACGGCACAGTCGGGTTCGTCGGTGGCCGGGCGCGCCCATGTTCTCACTCCGCGTGTCCCTTGGTGACTGCAACCGGATCCCCGGCCGGTTCCGGCCGAGTCATTCCGGCCCCCTCGTGCACGGGGTCTTGTCCTGTCATATCAAGCACCCTTAGTGTCCTCGCATAGTAAGCGCTTGCACTCTTTGGGAGGCCACTGCTGTATGGCGTTCGAGAAGACTCCCGTACGCGCCGCGGTCGTCGGCACCGGCGGCATCATCACCGGAGCTCACCTTCCGGCGCTGCGGGCGCACGCGGACCGTGTGCGTCTGGTGGGCGCGGTCGACGTCGACGAAAGCCGTCTCGCGGACTTTCTCGGCGAGGCAGGGGACGGCGTGAGCGGATACCCGGGCATGACGGAGATGCTCGCGGCTGAGGAGCCGGACCTGGTGCTCATCGGGACGCCGCCCTCCCTCCACGCCGAGCAGGCCCGTGCGGCGCTGCGCGCCGGGGCGTGGGTGCTGTGCGAGAAGCCGCTGTGCCTCTCGCTCGCCGAATACGACGCCATCGCGGCGGAGGAGGGGCCGCCGGCTGGTGGGGCCGAGGGTGCCGGTGAGGCCGAAGTCCCGTCGGGAACCGGCGAGTCGGCGGGTCGCGGGGGCCCGTTCGCCTCCGTCGTCTTCCAGCACCGCTACGGCTCCGGAGCGGCGCACGCCCGCGGCCTGCTGCGCTCCGGAGAGCTCGGGGCGCCGCTGGTGGCCCACTGCCAGACCACCTGGCACCGCGACGCGGAGTACTACTCCGTTCCCTGGCGCGGACGTTGGGCCACGGAGGGCGGCGGTCCGACCATGGGCCACGGCATCCACCAGATGGACCTGCTGCTGCATCTCCTCGGCGAGTGGAGTGAGATACGCGCCATGGCGGGGCGCCTCGTGCACGACGTCGAGAGCGAGGACGTCTCGACCGCCCTCGTCCGCTTCGAGAACGGCGCCATGGCGACCGTCGTCAACAGCGTCCTGAGCCCGGACGAGGTCAGCCGGATACGCATCGACTGCGCGGACGCCACCGTCGAGTTGACGCACCTGTACGGGTACGGCAACGACGACTGGGCCTACACCCCCGCCCCGCACGCCCGCAGCCGGACGGAACGCACCTCGCACTGGCGCACCCCCGCCGCCGACGTGCCCAGTTCGCACGCCGCCCAGCTCGGCGGCTTCCTCGACGCAATGGAGAAGGGCGAACGGCCCCCGGGCAGCGGGTCCGACGCCCGCCGCACGCTCGAATTCCTGGCCGCGCTCTACAAGTCGGCGTTCACGGCACAGCCCGTGCAGCAAGGTGAAATCACACCGCAGGACCCCTTCTACCGCGCCATGCACGGCGAACACCCGGACTGGGCACCGAAGGAGCACTGACAGCACCATGAGCGCAGATGTCCCCCGCGAGCACCTCCCCGTCACCGTCACGCACACCCACGGCGAGCGCATAGGCGTCGAGGCCGCCGGCACGGAACTGATGTCCTACGTCTACGCCCCCGATCCGGTGGCCTTCGAATCGCGCAAGCCGTACGCGCATCCGCTGCGCACCCTCGCCGGAAGCACCGTCACGGGCTACCGGCCCAACGACCACCGCTGGCACAAGGGTCTCCAGATGACGGCCAGCCACCTGTCGGGCCAGAACTTCTGGGGCGGCAACTGCTACGTGCACGGGGAGGGTTATCTGCCGCGTCCCGAGCTCGTCGGCTCCATGCGGCACGACGGCTTCGACGCGTTCGAAGTGGCCGACGACAGACTGGACTTCACCGAGCTGCTGACCTGGGTCGAGAACGGCGGAGAGGAGTGGGCACACGAACGACGCGGTGTCGCGCTGCACTCGGTGGACGCGCGGAGTGGCACTTACGCGATCGACTGGGCCATCGAGCTGACCAACACCCGTGACAAACCACTGGAGTTCGGCTCGCCGACGACGCACGGCCGCGACATGGCTGGCTACACCGGACTTCAGTGGCGGGGGCCCCGGGACTTCACCGGCGGCCAGGTCCTCTCACCCGCCGGGCCGAGCACCGACGAGGAGATGATGGGGCAGCCGGCCGCCGAGCACCCGTGGATCGGATTCGTCGGCGAACACGACGACGTGGACGTGCGCTCGACGCTGGTCTTCGCGCACGCGCCCGGCAACGAGGAGTCCGTGCAGGCCTCGCACTGGTTCGTACGCTCCGAACCCATTCCGACCGTGGCCTTCTCCTGGGCTTTCTTCGAGGAGTTCGTCCTGCCGCCGGGCGACTGCTTCGCGTACCGCTACCGGATGCTCGTCGCCGACGGCGCCCTGGACGCGGACGGCGTCGAGCGCCACCTGAAGTCGATTCCCTGGTGACCGGCGAGGGGCCGCCGCACCACCGGCCGTGAACCCCCCCCATGACCGCCCCTGACCACCCACCCCGTGAACCACCCACCTCGTGAACCACCCACCCTGAACGCCGAGTTGAAGGAGACAGAACGTGCTGGACGCGCCGCTGCCCGGCGGGATCGGCCTGTCGCACATCACCGCCTACGACTGGGAGGCCGCGGACGGGGTGTGCGGCGGCAGCCCCCACATCCACCTCGCCTGCACGGAGGCGTACGTCGTCACCGGGGGAGAGGGCGCCGTACAGACGCTCACGCCCGAGGACGGCTTCACCGAGACCCCGCTGGAGCCCGGTGTGATCGCCTGGTTCACGCCCGGAACCGTGCACCGGATGGTCAACGGCGACGGGCTGCGGGTGACCGTGCTGATGCAGAACAGCGGCCTGCCGGAGTCGGGGGACGCGGTGTTCACCTTTCCGCAGGACGTGCTGGCCGATCCCGAGGCGTACGCCGCCGCGGCCGCGCTGCCCGCGAAGGAGGGCCCCGAGGCCGACCGGGCGGCACGCGAGCGGCGCGATCTCGCCGTCGCCGGCTACCTCGTCCTCAGGGACGCGGTGAAGAGCGGCGACAGCGAGCCGCTGCACGCGTTCCACCGCGCCGCCGCACGCCTCGTCGCGCCCAAGGTGGCTGCCTGGCAGCCGCGTTGGCGGGACGGCGCGCTCGCCGCCGCGGAACTCACCGGGCGGCACCTCGTCGCCCTCGCCGGCGGCGACGCCTCCCACCTCTCCGGCGCACACGCCCGTTCGACCGGGCCCACGCGGCGCGGCGGCTACGGGATGTGCGGACGCCGCGACGAGTACGAACTGCCCGGCACCACGCTGCCGTACCACGGCGAATAGCCCGGAGCCCCCGACCACCCGACTGCCTGCCCCCGACCGCCTGCCCCCGACCGCCTGCCTCCGACCACCCCGCCCGCACGTACCGGAAGGTTCATCGCATGCCCGCATCCAGGACGAAGGCGTCCTGCGCGGCAGCCGTGGCGATCGCCCTGTGCGCGACGCTCGCCGGCTGCGGGGGCGGACCCTCGGCCGCCGCCGACGGAAAGGTCACGCTCCGCTTCACGTGGTGGGGCAACGCCGACCGGGCCGCCCGCACCGAGAAGGCCGTGGCCGCCTTCGAACGGGCCCATCCGTCCATCGACATCCAGACCTCCTACTCCACGTACGAGTCGTACAAGCAGAAGCTCGCCACCCAGGCGGCGGGCGGCGACGTGCCCGACCTCATCCAGCTCGACTACCGGCAGATCAGCCAGTACGCGGATTCCGACGTGATGCTCGACCTGTCCCGGCAGCGCCGGCACCTGTCCACGGACAAGATGGACCCGGCGCTGCTGCGCACCGGGCAGGTCCGCGGCGCGCAGTACGCCCTGCCGATGGGGGTGGGTACGCAGACGGTCGCCCACGACAAGAAGGCCTGGCGTGACGCCGGGGTGAAACCGCCCGAGGCGGGCTGGAGTTGGCAGGACTGGGTGCGGGCACTGCGCAAGGTGAAGGACGACCGCGGCACCTACGCCATGACGGACCCGGGCGCGGCGGAGGACCAGTTCGAGATCTGGCTGCGCGGCCGGGGGAAGAAGCTCTACACCGACGACGGACGGATCGCCTTCAGCGCGGGCGACCTGGCGCGCTGGTGGACCTTCACCTCCTCGCTCCGCAAGGAGGGACTGGTCAGCCCGGCCACGGACACCACACAGATGTCCGGCTCGGTGGAGGACGCACCGATGGGACGCAAGAAGGCCGTCGCGGAGTTCAACTGGGATGCGCCCTCCGCGGGTTACGAGGCGATGTACGGCGACCGGCTCGCCATCGCCCCGACGCCCACCGGCGAGGACGGCACCTTCGGGCAGTACTACAAGCCCTCCATGCTGCTCGGCATCGCCTCCCGCAGCGAACACCCCCGCGAGGCCGCCCAGTTCATCGACTTCTTTCTCAACTCCGACAAGGCCGCCGACATCCTCGGCGTCGACCGGGGCACGCCGGTCAACAGCACGCAGCGCCGCAGGGTGCTCTCCACGGTGACGGGGTTCCAGAAGCAGGTTGCGCGGCTCCAGACGTCGTTGCAGGGCAAGCTGAAGGCGCCGCCCGCCGCTCCGCCACGCGGTGACAACGGCCTCCAGTCCACCTTCCAGCGGGACTACGACCAGGTCTCCTTCGAGAAGCTCTCACCGCGCGAGGCCGCCGAGAACTTCCTCACCGAGGCGCGAGCGGAGCTGAGGCACTGATGGCGGAACCGTCGACGACTTCGCGCACCCAGCCCGCCCCTCCCGCGGCTGCGCCCGGCAGCTCCCCGCTCCCCGGGACCCGCACGCCCGTCACCGCCGCACCCGGCCCGGGCGGACGCCGTCCCGGCCGCCCGCCCAGGCGCGAACGGCAGGGCCCGGCCTGGGTGTTCCTCTCCCCGTGGGTGCTGGGTGCGTCCGTGCTCACCCTGCTGCCGATGGCGGTCTCGCTCTACCTGTCGTTCACCGACTACAACCTCTTCGATCCTCCGTCGTGGGTCGGCCTGCGCAACTACGTCCAGATGTTCACCGAGGACCCGCGGCTGCTCCGCTCCGTCGGCAACACGCTGCTGTACGTCCTCGTCGCCGTGCCCTTGCAACTCGCACTGGCGCTCGCGGTCGCCGTCGCGCTTAAGTCGATGAGGCGCGGACGGAACTTCTACCGCTCCGCCTTCTACGCGCCTTCTCTGCTCGGCGCCTCCATGAGCGTCGCGCTGGTGTGGCGGGCGATGTTCAACGACGGCGGCACCGTCGACAACCTGCTGAGCGGCCTCGGCCTCCACATCGGCGGCTGGGTCAACCGGCCGGGCTGGGCGCTGCTGGCCGTGGCGCTGTTGACCGTGTGGCAGTTCGGCGCGCCCATGGTCATCTTCCTCGCCGGGCTCCAGCAGATCCCGCGGGACCTGTACGAGGCCGCCTCCGTGGACGGGGCGGGCCGGTGGCGCCAGTTCGCCTCGATCACCCTGCCGATGCTCTCTCCCGTGCTGTTCTTCAACCTGGTGCTCCAGACCATCCAGGCCTTCCAGGTCTTCACGCCCGCCTTCGCGATCAGCAGCGGCCGGGGCGGCCCCGCGGACTCCACGCTCTTCTACACGCTCTACCTGTACGAACGGGGCTTCACCGCCTCGCACATGGGCTACGCCTCGGCGATGGCCTGGATGCTGCTGCTCGCCATCGGCATCGTCACGGCGGTGCTGTTCCGCACCTCCCGGTCCTGGGTCTTCTACGCGAACGAGGAGGCGGCCTGATGTCCGTCACCGCTGTCCCCGGGCGGCACCGCCGCATCGACTGGCGGCGCGTCGCGCTCCACGGAGGGGCCCTGGCCGTGCTCCTCGTACTGCTCTACCCGTTGGCCTGGCTCGTCGCCACTTCGTTCAAACCGGCGGACGAAGTGCTCGCCAGCCTCGCCCTGCTGCCCTCCCGGCTGGCCACGGAGAACTACGGCACCGCGGCCGAGGGCATCGAAGGCGTCACGCTGCTCCAGCTGTTCGGGAACTCGCTGACGATCTCGCTCGGTGCCGTCCTGGGCAACGTGCTCAGCTGCTCCCTGGCCGCGTACGCCTTCGCGCGGCTGCGGTTCACCATGCGCGGGCCCCTGTTCGCCTTCATGATCGCCACGATCATGCTGCCGCACCACGCCGTGCTGATCCCGCAGTACATCGTCTTCAACCAGCTGGGCATGGTGAACACGTTCTGGCCGATGGTGCTGCCCAAGTTCCTTGCCACGGACGCCTTTTTCGTCTTCCTCATCGTGCAGTTCATGCGCGGGCTGCCGCGCGAACTGGACGAGGCGGCCAAGATCGACGGCTGCGGACCGTTCCGCATCTTCGCCCGCGTCGTGCTGCCGTTGACGAGGCCCGCGCTGATCACCACCGCGATCTTCACCTTCATCTGGACGTGGAACGACTTCTTCACACAGTTGATCTACCTCTTCGAGCCGGCCAAGTACACACTCACACTGGCGCTGCGCACCTTCGTCGACACCTCCAGCCAGTCCGCCTACGGGCCGATGTTCGCGATGTCGGTGTTCGCGCTGCTGCCGATCGTGCTGTTCTTCCTGGCCTTCCAGCGGCTGCTCGTCGAGGGCATGGCCAACTCCGGGCTGAAAGGCTGAACTTCCGTGAGCACTTCGCGGATACCCCGTGACCGTGGCGATCTCTTCGGGGCGCGCTTCGAACTCTTCGCCGACGTACTGGCGCTGGGGCTCGCCGCGGCCGTCGCCTCCCTGCCGCTGGTCACGTTCCCGGCGGCGCTGTCCACCGCGTGCACGCTGCTTCGGCGCCGTCGCCTGTTCGCCGAACCCTGCACAGCGGGACGCTACTTCGCCGTGCTGCGCCGGCGGCTGGCCCGGCGCGGCGAATGGGCCGCGGGGGCGGTCGCGCTCGCGTTCGGCGCGCTGGTCGCCGCCGACGCCGGGCTCGCCTCGGCGGGCCTGCCGGGCGCGGGGCCCTTCGCCCTGGCCCTGGCGGTGGTCGCCACCGCGACCGCGGTCGTCGGGCTGCGGGCGAGCGCCCAGCAGTCCCACGAGCAGTTGCCGGGCTGGCTCCCCGCCGTGCAGGCGGGCGCCGTCCGCACGGTGAAGGATCTGCCGGGCAGCGGCCTGGTGCTGCTGGCCGTGCTGACGGCGGCCGTGTGCGCGTGGGCGCTGCTGCCCGTTGTCCTTCTGCTTCCCGGGCCGCTGGCCCTGGCCCTGACCGCCGTCGAACTGCGGCAGGAGACCGGACGGTGAGCAGGGCCGCCGCCCGGCGCGTGCCGTCCCGGTTACCCGTACGCGCCGGCCCGGCCGGCCGGGGCCTTGTGGCCCCGGAGAAGTGCGGCTAGCTTTCCTGATAGAAAGCGCTTGCTGTCGATCTTGCCAATCCCTGGTGCGGAGCCGAAGGAGACAACCCACGTGACACGCAGGACAGTGCGCATCGCCATGAACGGTGTGACCGGACGCATGGGGTACCGCCAGCATCTGGTGCGCTCCATCCTGGCCATCCGCGAGCAGGGCGGCATCGACCTCGGTGACGGCAGCACCCTGTGGCCCGAGCCGGTGCTCGTCGGCCGCCGCGACCTCGCCCTCAAGGCGATCGCCGAGCGGCACGGCCTGGACGAGTGGAGCACCGACCTCGACGCCGTCCTCACCGACGCCAGCATTGACGTCTACTTCGACTCCCAGGTCACGAGCGCCCGCGAGGACGCGCTGCGCAAGGCGATCGGCGCCGGGAAGCACATCTACACCGAGAAGCCCACCGCCACCGGCCTCGACGGCGCCCTCTCCCTGGCGAGGCTCGCGCACGAGGCGGGCATCAAGCACGGCGTCGTCCAGGACAAGCTCTTCCTGCCGGGTCTGCTCAAGCTCAAGCGACTCGTCGACGGTGGCTTCTTCGGGCGCATCCTCTCCGTGCGCGGCGAATTCGGCTACTGGGTCTTCGAGGGCGACTGGCAGGAGGCGCAGCGCCCCTCCTGGAACTACCGGTCCGAGGACGGCGGCGGCATCGTCGTCGACATGTTCCCGCACTGGGAGTACGTGCTCCACGGGCTCTTCGGCCGGGTCACCTCCGTACAGGCGCTCGCGGCGACACACATCCCGCGCCGCTGGGACGAGCAGGGGCGGGCCTACGACGCCACGGCGGACGACTCCGCGTACGGCGTCTTCGAACTCGAAGGCGGCGTCGTCGCGCAGATCAACTCTTCCTGGGCGGTGCGCGTCAACCGCGACGAACTCGTCGAGTTCCAGGTCGACGGCACGGAGGGTTCGGCCGTCGCCGGGCTGCGCCGCTGCCGCGCACAGCACCGGTCGGGCACGCCCAAGCCCGTGTGGAACCCGGACCTGCCGGCCACGGAGGTCTTCCGCGAGCAGTGGCAGGAGGTCCCCGACAACGGGGAGTTCGACAACGGCTTCAAGGCCCAGTGGGAACTCTTCCTGCGGCACGTCGCGCTCGGGACGCCGTACGACTGGGACCTGCTCGCCGGAGCCCGCGGCGTCCAGCTCGCCGAACTCGGCCTGCGCTCGTCCGCGGAGGGCCGCCGCATGTCCGTTCCGGAGCTGTCGCTCTGAGACCCGGTCCAGCCGCCCCGGGGCCGGCTCCCGGCCGCGGGTCGCGTCCGCAAGTCCCGTTCCACAGTCCCGATTCAGGCTTCGAGGGAGAACATCCGTGATCCGACTGCCCGACGAGAACGGGGCGTTGCGCACGTACCGGCCCAGAGCCGAGCCCGCGGCCGCGGTCGCCGGACCGCCGGCGGGAGCGGCGCCCGCCTCACGCACCGTCTTCGCGGCGGCGCACGTCGTCGCCGACCGGTACCGGGCGAGCGCCGGGACGGAGCCGCCCGCCGCGCTCGACTGGGACGCCACGCTCGCCTTCCGCCGCCACCTGTGGTCGCACGGCCTGTGCGTCGCCGAGGCCATGGACACCGCCCAGCGCGGCATGGGCCTGGACTGGTCCGTCGCGGCCGAGCTGACCGCACGCTCCGCCGCGGAGGCGAGGGCCGTGGGAGGACGCATCGCCTGCGGCGTGGGAACCGACCAGCTCCCCCCGGGCGGCGCGGACATGGCCCGGGTGCGCGCCGCGTACGAGGAGCAGTCCGAGGTCGTGGAGAAGGCCGGGGCACAGGTGATCATCATGGCCTCGCGTGCGCTGGCCGCGACCGCCCGCGGCCCGGAGGACTACCGGGACGTCTACGGGCACCTGCTGCGCCAGGCCGCCGAACCCGTCATCCTGCACTGGCTCGGGCCCATGTTCGACCCTGCGCTGGAGGGCTACTGGGGCAGCACCGACCTGGACGCCGCCACCGACACGTTCCTGGAGATCATCGCCGAACACCCCGCGAAGGTCGACGGCGTGAAGGTCTCCCTCCTCGACGCTGACCGCGAAGTGGCCCTGCGGCGCCGCCTCCCCGACGGAGTCCGCTGCTACACCGGCGACGACTTCAACTACCCGGAACTCATCGCGGGGCACGGGCAGAGCGGCGAACACCCGGTGGCGGAACGGGACTTCAGCCACGCCCTGCTGGGCATCTTCGACCCGCTCGCGCCGCTCGCGGCCGACGCCGTCCGACTGCTCGACGCCGGCGACACCGCCGGGTTCCGCGCGGCGCTCGACCCGACCGTCGCGCTGTCACGGCACCTCTTCCAGGCGCCGACACGCTTCTACAAGACGGGAGTCGTCCTCCTCGCATGGCTCGCGGGCCACCAGGACCACTTCGTCATGGTCGGCGGCATGCACTCGGCGCGGTCGCTGCCGCACCTCGCGCGGGCATACGAACTCGCCGACTCCCTGGGCCTGTTCCCCGACCCGGCCCTCGCCCAGGAGCGCATGCGCCGCCTCCTCGGAGTGCACGGGGTGGAGGCGTGAGCGCCGCCGCGGGGCTCGCCCGCTTCTCCGTCAACCAGCAGACCGTCAAGCAGCTCGCGCTTCCCGAACTGGCCGACGCCTGCGGCAGGCTCGGCATCACCCAGGTGGGACTGTGGCGCGAACCCGTCCAGGAGTACGGCCCCGAGGCGTCCGCGAAACTGATGCGGGACACGGGCCTGAGCGTGACCTCGCTGTGCCGCGGCGGCTTCTTCACCGCCCTCGACCCGGTGCAGCGCCGCCGCGCCATCGCGGACAACCGCGCCGCGATCGACGAGGCCGCGACCCTGGGGACATCCACGCTGGTGCTGGTCTCCGGCGGGCTCCCCGAGGGAAGCCGTGACCTGGCGGGTGCGCGGGAGCGGATCGCGGACGCGCTCGCCGAACTCGCCCCGTACGCAGGGGAGCGCGGCGTACGGCTGGCGATCGAGCCGCTGCACCCGATGTTCGCCTCCGACCGCTGCGTCGTATCCACGCTCGGGCAGGCCCTCGACCTGGCCGAGCGGTTCCCGGCGGAGCAGGTGGGCGTCGTCGTGGACACGTACCACGTCTGGTGGGACGACCGGGCTCCGGCACACATCGAACGCGCCGGAGCGGGCGGCAGGCTGGCGTCCTTCCAGCTCGCGGACTGGATCACGCCGCTGCCCGAGGGGGTGCTGCTCGGCCGCGGCCAACTCGGCGACGGAGCAGTCGACCTGCGCGGATTCCGCGAACTCGTCGACGCCACGGGTTACGACGGGCCGATCGAGGTGGAGATCTTCAACCCGGGACTGTGGGCGCGCGACGGCGCCGAAGTCCTGGCCGAGACGGCGGACCGGTACGTGCGGCACGTAGCGAGCGCGGGGTCGTGAGCGCGGGGTCGTGAGGACAGGGTCGTGAGGACAGGGTCGTGAGGACGGGGTCGTGAGCACGGGGTCGGGACAGCGACGTCGTGAGCGGGGGGGCCGAGACGGTGACGTCGTGAGCGTGGGGTCCTCACACGCTGTGTGAGTGCTCACCGGCGGTGGGGTGCTCACCGGTTGATGCTCACCGGCTTGAGCGCAGACTGGCCCGGAAGGTGGGTCCGGAAGATCCTGAAGAAGAAATTCCGGGTCGCGTGCAACCCTTCCGGGGAGTTATAGGTCTTACCTGGTGCTTGGGCCTCTTGGGGGGATGCAAGGGGTCGAAGGGGGCAAGTGGGGCCCGGCGGTTGGAGCACGGCAGCCGGGCCCCTAAAGTTTTTCAGGGCGGCGGTGGTGCTGGCCCGCGTCGGCGTGAAGACGACCCGCCGGCTGCGAAGGTGAGCCGGGAGCGCCCGCTCTGACCGCCCTGACCGCCCCAGTCGCGGTTCGCGGTCACGCCTCCTGGCCCGGCGGCCCGTCCCCCGGCTTCGCCTGAGCCGGTGCAACACCACGCCTCCATATGTCAGTTGATGACAATCGCGTCGACCGCACCGAGCCGACTCATGCAGCCTGGGGGTCTCGTTACCGGCGGTTGCGCCGTTACTGTCCGCAGGTACACGAGTGCAAGCGGATAGTGGTGTGACCCCGAGGCTGCCCTGGAGTGTGCGCATGCTGACCACATGCCCCCGATGCGGGACGCGATCATCCGCGACTGCCGAGTCCTGCGGCGACTGCGGTCATGATCTCTACCGCGTCGCCTATCCCACCTCGTCCGCCGCTCTGCGGCTGACCTTCCGGAACCGCGTGCCCGCACGGCTCACGGTGAGCGTCGCCCTCGCTCTCGTCGGCGCGGGAGTGGCCGCGGGCGTCCTGCTGGCGGGCGGGGACGACCCTGAGCCGATCTCCAAGAACAGGCCCCCAGCCTCGGCCGTTCCCCGCGAGCCCACGCCGTCGCCACCGCCTTCCACTCCCGAGCCCACGAAGACGAAGGCCCCGCCGAAGCCGGCGCCCGCCACGACACAGCCCACGCGGACGCCCTCGGCCGTGCCGTCCCCGACGCGGACGTACCGGGCCCCCTTCGAAGGCATCCGGGATGCCCGGCGTGCGCTGGAGTTCGCCGACGAGGTGAAGCGGCAGTGGACGGGTGAGGGCCTGGGCGAGAGGCGCTGGAACCGTCCCTGAGCGTTCGGCGCCTGGGCGTTCGGGGGTTGAGCGTTCGGGGGTTGAGCGTTCGGCGCCCGCGGCCCCGGGACGATGACTGACGCACCGCCCGGGGTCGGGCTGACCTGACGGATCGGCTCCGGGCTGAAGGCCGGGCATCGGATGATGCCCGGGTGCTCGTCCGGATCAGCGGGGCGCGGCGAACGAGACGAACTCGCTCCAGGCCCCGGCGGGGAAGCTGAGCCGCGGGCCGTGCGCCTTCTTCGAGTCGCGGACGTGGACGCCTGCCGTCGTGGCGGCGGCCTCGACGCAGTCGTTGTTGTCGCTGCCGCTGTAACTGCTCTTGATCCAGGCCAGGTTGGAGGCGTCCTGGGCAGTGGGCTGCAAAGTCATGTCTCACCAAGCACTTTCGCGATGAAGGCCAGGGACTCCCGTGGGCTGAGAGCCTGAGACCGGATGATTCCATACCGCAGCTCCAGCACCTGAGCCTCTTTCGGGTCGGAGATGAGGTGCGTGATCAGCTGAGCTTCCGAGTACCCGACCGTCGCCCCCTCCTTCAGTTTGAGCACCTGGAGCTGGCCTCCCAACCCGGCGTGATCCTCCCGGTCCGTCGGCATGACCTGGATCTCCACATGCCGCAACTCGCCCACGTGGAGGAGGTGTTCGAGCTGTCGCCGCAGCACCGGCCTGCCGCCGACCGGACGCCGCAGCGTGACCTCCTCCTGGACGAACGTCAGCGTCGGCGGCGGAGTCCTGCGGAAGATCTCCTGCCGGGCCATGCGGGCGGCCAGAAACCGCTCCAGGTCGTCCTCGCTGTAGGCGGGGCGACGCATCCGGAACAGCGCCCGCGCGTACTCCTCCGTCTGAAGCAGACCGTGGACGTTGTGATTGCCGTACGCCCCGAGCTCCACCGACTCGGCCTCGATCCTGGCCAGATCCCGCACCTTCTTCGGATAGCGGGCCTCCGCCACGTCCCCCTTCATCGCAGCCAACTTGCCGTCGGCGCCGAGCACTTCGTCCGCCGCCGTCAGAAACTCCGGCCTGGGCACGCGCCTTCCGCGCTCCACGGAGGACACCAGGTCCTCCCCGTACCCGATGGCTGCCCCGAGCTCCGCCTGCGTCAGCCCGGCCGCCTCCCGCCACAGCTTGATCTGCCGCCCGACGGCCTTCACGACCGCCCCGGAGTCGTCCTCCAACCCCGGGTCCCACCCGGTGCTGTCGGCCCCGTCGGCCGTGTAGTCCCTTCGCCCGGCGGCACTCGCAGCGCCGCCGCCCTTGTCCCCGTCCATGGCCCGTACCCCTGTACCCCTCTGTCCGGTGTCCCTGCGTGGTTCAACGGGAGTCGGCGGCCTGCGGGTTACGGCCGACGAGCGGTACGGACGGGGGCGGCAGCGGTACAACGGGGCGGCGGGCGGATCGGGGCTGCGTGACTTGCCCTGCCGCTGACAAGCAGGCGAGGCCGTCAGCCACCGTGCGGGGCGCTGGCGGCGCGGGTCGTAGTACCGGAGTGCGGTCGTACCGACAACTGACCTGCTCCCGCCGGAGGATCAGCGGTTTCCTCGGTGTCGGAGGTGCCGTCAGCCTGGGCCGCCGCCGAGGCTGATCTCGTTGCCGTCCGCGTCCCGGTAGCTCACCTTGGTCACGCCGCCTTCGTACGTTTCGCGCTTCGCGGGCTCGATGCCCCGCCGGGCGATCTGGGCGACCCGGTCGTCGAGGTCGTCGACGAACGACAGCACCAGCGCGTTCCCCGCCCGGTCCCGGTCCTCCACGATGTAGACGTAGCGCTGCTCGGCCACCTCCCACACCGCCTCGATGTCGTTCGGCAGAAACGACGGCTCCTCCCCGAAGAACCGCTCGTACCAGGGCAGAGCCGAGGCGTAGTCGGTGACGGGGACACCTGCGAACAGTTCCCTGGCCATGCCGTCCTCCATGTGGGGTGGATGAGGTCGCCCATGCAGACTTCGGGGGCGGCGGATATTCATCGCCGTCCGGGGCCGGGAGCGGTACAGACGGACCGTCGGGCTCCTTTGGGTTGAACCGCTACCGGGGCCAGCTCGGTCGAAGCAGCCAAGCACTGTTCCGTCAGCTTTCGGCCTCGAACTTGGACCCCAAGCAGGCGGGTGTAACGACAAAGCGGGGCGTTACGGGCCCGGTCCGGATCTTCCACGAGGTAGATGTAGCGGTGCCCTGCCACCTCAGCCCGTGACTGGCCTCGTGGGGTCGTCAATATCGATAGTAATCGTCACTGCCGCGGTCGAGCGGAATGTGGCGTGATTGTTTCGTACCTCTCCTTCCGTGAACGGATTGGAAGCAGTGAAGAAAACCACCCAGTCGAGGGAGCCGTCCTTTTTAACCCTTGCAAGGAAGCCCTCGGAACCGTTGTCGCCGTCTCCATGCCAGAGCGCACCTCCGTCTTCGAGGTCGATCTTCCGTCCGTCGACCACGGAAACCCAGTCCGGTGCAATTGCGAGGCGCTCTTCCAGGTCGAATTCTTCTTCGATGGAAATACCATTGGGGCTGCTCGGGTCCACGCGTACATCGTAGGAGCGCCCGTCGGCGAAGTGAAGCGCATTGTCTACGGGGACTTCTTCGTTGACCCACAAGTCCTCGATCTTGCTCATTTCCCCTTGGGCTCCTTTCTATGCGGAAGCCTCCCATCCTCTGGCGTCGGCCACCGCTCGGAGCCTCCCTACGATTTGGTCGCGGAGTGTGGTACTTGTCTGTCGTAGATCTTGCACAGACTCTGGAGTTACAGCGGTCCCCGTGCCGTCGACGAAATCACGCACGAACTCGGCCTGCGCTTCTTGTTCCAGCCGCTGCAGTTCACCGGGCGGAGCCGGCGGCTGCCCATATCTTGTAACGACTGCCTGATCACCACTCAAGGTGAGGTCGAAATCAGAAAAAAGTGTCTCCACTGTCTGCCCGGACATTTCTGCCTGCTGGGCAACGGGGTTCAAGTACACCGACAGAGTGTTGACGGCCAGCATTGCGACTTGTGAGGAATAGAACTCCTGGCTGCTCGGATCGTCTTCCTCTTCCTCGTCCAGGTCGGCCATGGCTTCTTCCAAGACTTCAGCAGCGTGGTTGTCTACATCCGCTCCCGAGGCCGCCTGCCAACCCAAGTCCAAAGCGCCACGGAACCAGTCGTTTTCGGCTTCTCCGTTGAGCAGGCGGAAGACTCCGCTTGCCCTCTCGGCACAGCTGGCGCAGAAGGCCACGAGCTCCGCCGGTGATGCGGAGCGAAGTGCGGTGTACACATCATCGTTGCGAGTCATACATCATTCCCTCTGAGCCCAGAACATCGTATAGGGAGAATTTTGGGGCATATGGCCTCGAACGCCCACCCCGCCAAGTTCGACTCCCCGTGTGTCGATCATGGGCAAGCATATATCTCGGCAGAAGTTGCGGGACGCGCCACCGTATACAGCATGTTCATTGGGTCCCAAGGAGTTCAGAATCCCTTCTTCGGCATGTCCCGGCGCTTGTACGAACTCCTCCCCAGGGCGCAGGGTCCAGTTCGAAGGCATGGCCCCGCCGCCGTTGATCCCGATTCGGTTGGTGTATTGCCCTGTCTCGGAGTTGAAGACCCCGATGACAGCAGTCGTGCCCTTCTTGTCAGCCATGAAGTAGTCGTTGCGTTGTGACTGCAACTCCTCAGCACGGTTCAAGGCCAGCCGGGCATCGTCCTCTGTGCCGGGGCGGCACGGCGAGAGTCCAAGAACGTCCGTCCAGATGTGGGGATTGCGGACGTAGGTGTTCGGGTTGGGTGCCGGCGCGAGGCCCAGCGGATCGGGGGTGACGTAGCGGGCGGTTTCGGGGTCGTAGTGGCGGAAGTAGTTGTAGTGCAGGCCGGTCTCTGGGTCGTCGTACTGGCCCGGGAAGCGGAGCGGGGTGTATGCGGTGGCGTCCCGGTTCCAAGTGGTATGGCCCCAGAGAGTGGTGCGGGTGTGCCATGCGATGTCGCCATGTTCATCGACGAGTTCGGTGGGGGTGCCGACGAGGTCGGTGACGATGGCGAAGAAGCGGGAATCGACCTGCTCCTGGGTGAGCGGCTTGCGTTCGTACTGGGTGAGCGGGCGGTGTCCGTCGTGGTCCCAGGTGAGGATGACCCCGGTGGTTGAGTCGGACTGCTCGGCGAGGCGGGTGCCGTCCCAGGTGAAGTAGGTCGCTTCGCCAGCTGAACCGTTGTCGCTGAGACGGAATTTCGCGATGCGGCGTCCGAGCGGGTCATAGGTGTAGGTCCACCGGACGCCGTCCGGTGTGGTGCAGGCAACCAGACGGTCTTCGGCGTCCCATTCATAGCGCCAGGTGTCCGGCTTGCGGGAGAGTCGCGTTTTCTGACGCAAGGTCATACGACCAGCCGCATCGTGTTCGTAACGCACGGCTCCCGCGACAGTGATGCGAGTGCCCTCGTATATTCGATCGCCCGGGGCCCCGGAGCGTTCGGCGCTCTCGGGCCATGAGGCTTGGGTCTGGTTGCCGGCTTGGTCGTAGGCGTAGGACTCGGTCCATCCGTCCGCAGTGACGGTAATCGGCCGACCCACGGTGTCCAGACCAACCTGCTGGCTTGCCCCGGTGACTTCGTCGGTAACGGACGTCAGGTGGCTGTCGGCTCGGTACGTGTAAGAACGAGCTCGCTGAGTACGGGTGTTGGTGACCAGATCCTGTCGGGTCATGCGCCCCAAGGGGTCCCATGCGGACATGAGACTGACGGCGTCACCGAAGCTGCGCTCCGTCTCCCGCCCCATCTCATCGTGTGCGAAGCCGATCTGGTGCCCGTCGGTGGAGAGTGAGCTGCGGTTCCCAGCCAGGTCGTATGTGGTGATGGTCGTGGCACCGGTTGGGGTGGTGCGTGATGTGCGACGGCCGAGTTGATCGTACTCGTAGTGGATGGTGCGGCCGTCGACCGTCTCTGCCAACAACCGGCCGACGGTGTTGTATTGAAGTTCGAGAGCCGAAGAGGGCGACACGGCGCGTACCACGCGGCCTGCGTCGTCGTACGCGTAGGTGGTGACGGCTCCAGCCGCGTCCTTTGACTTCAGGCGACCCGTGCTGTCGAACTCATAGCTGATGGTGTTCCCGAGCGGCGTGGTTCGGGATGTCACCCTCCCCGCTGAGTCGTGGTGGTAAGTGACTTCGCGATTGTCGAAGTCTGACTCGGACGTGAGGCGACCCGCGCGGTCATAGATGTAGTCCCAGATCAGGCCAAGGGGATTCGTGACCTGCGTCAGGCGAAGTTCGGTGTCGTAGCTGAAAGCGTAAGTGGCACCGTCAGGGGTGGTGCGAGACGACAACTGGTCGAAATGGGTGTAAGTGAAGGAGTTCTCATGTCCATCGGGCCCGACGTGCTTGAGACAGTTGCCCTCTCCGTCCCACTCCCATGACTCCTCCGTGCCGTCATGCGCCATGCGGTGGGAGGGCTTGCCCTCAATCGTCCATCCAAGCCGCGTTGTCACCCCAGCTGCGTCAGTGATTGATGCGATCCGGCCGAAGCTGTCACGGCTGCAGGTCGTCTCTGCCCCAACCGGATCGGTGATGGCCACCGTCAAACCGACGGAGTTGTTGGTGATGCAGGACTGCGCGTCCAGTGTGTCGGTGATGGAGGCTACGGCCCCGGCGGGCTCGTACGTGAAGCGGGTGGCGGTTCCGTCGGGGGCCGTGACGGCAGTTCGGTTGCCGCGCCTGTCGAATTCCTGCTGCCACACGGCGCCGTCGGGGAGGGTGATCTCCACGGGGAGATGCATGGCGTTGTAGGTGGTGGTCGTCGTGGTGCCGTCCGGGCGGTGGACGGCGACGAGGTCTATGTGGTTGTCGGCCCATTCGAAGCGGGTGGTGTGGCCGAGCGCGTCAGTCCGCGACAGCAGGTTGTCGTGGCGGTCCCATTCGCGGTGGACTGTGTGGCCCAGCGGGTCGGTCTCCGCGATGACCTGGCCGAGATGGTTGAGGTGGTAAGTGGTCACCGCGCCGAGGGAGTCGGTGTAGCGCGTGATGCGCTGGGCGGTGTCGTACTCCAACTGCGAGGAGAGGTAGCCCTCGGGGCCGACGGTGCGCGTGACACGGCCGCGTTCGTCGTAGATGAACTGGTAGGTCGAGTCGTTCCGGTCGGTCCAGGAGGTGATGCGGTGCTGGTCGTCGTAGCCGAACACGAGCGGCAGGCCGGATGAGTTGACGATGTGCGTCAGGTTCCGGGCGTCGTCGTAGGCGTACGACTTGACCTGGACCGGCCCGTCAGGGGTGCGTACCGCGATGGCGGATATGAGGCCGTCGTCGGTGGTGACCTCGACGTGGTAGCCGCCGTCGTGGCGCACGGCGGTGGGGGTGCCGTCGGCTTCGCGGTCGATGCTGATGCCGTTGCCGTTGCGGTCCTCGACCTCGGTGAGCCACCACAGGCCCTGCGCGCCGTCCTCGGGCGGGAGAAAGCGGCGGGTCAGTCCGGTGCGGGGGTCGGTGACGGCCAGGTCCCAGCCGCTGGAGCCTTGCACGCAGGTCAGCGGGATGCGGTGGCCCTCGTAGGGGTGGACCTGTTCACCGATCATGTCCGGGGCGTGGCCGTACCGCAGGGAGGAACCGTCCACTCGGTGCCACCACAACTCTTTGCCGTCCTCGGCGACTTCGAGGCGTTCGTCGAGGGTGGAGGCCCAGGAGGGGCCGTAGAAGCGGCCGTTGCGGTAGCCGGATATGTGGGTGCGCTCGATCACCAGGGGCAGCACGCCGGGCAGGGTGAGGTCGGTCTGGTGCTGGAAGACCTCGCCGGTGGCCATGTCGATGGGGTCGCCGCCCAGGCACTTGTCGGCCGCGTTGCGGCCCTTGGCCGACAGCTCCGGCGACGGGGGCTTGTGCTTGCCCGGCGCGTTCTTGCCGGCCGGGTTGGGCCCGCCGGGCAGCCCGTTCGGCCCTTTGCCGTCGCCGCGTGAGGTGATCGCCTTCATCGAGTCGGCGACGGAGTTCTCGTTGTCGCGGTGGCGCTTCGCCATGGAGCGCACGCCGCCGGGGACGCCTTCGCTGACGTGTTTGGCGACCTTCTTGAGTGCCTTCTCCGAGCCGTTGATCGCGCCGTCGAGGACGCTGTCGAAGGCCTGGGTGAACGGGTCGCGTCCCTTGGTGCGGCCGAAGGCGCCCTTGGCGCGGCCCAGCGGGGCAAGGGCGTTGGTGTGCAGGTCGGAGCCGTGGCGGGAGAGTTTCTCCGCACCGTTGTCGAACTCGTTCAGATCGATCCGCATCCGGCCGCCACCGCCACCGCCACCGCCACCGCCGACGGCGCCTCCGCCTGAACCGCCCCCGCCGCCGGCGGAGTTGAGGTTCATGCCCCCGGGCTTGCCGTCGCCGCCACCGCCACCGGCGTCCCCGCCACCACCACCGCCCTGTCCTGGCGGGAGGCTGATGGCGTCGTCGGCCAGATCGAGGATCATGTCCTCGGTCAGCTTCTCCAGCTTGGCCGTGACCGGCTCGGTCACCTCCGCCAGCAGCCGTTCGACGATCTCTTCCTGCGCCTCCTTGATGAGGCGGCGGATCAGCTCCCGCATCGCCGTCACCTGCGCCGCACCGATCAGCGCCGACAGCCCGCCGGTGACGACGGCGGCGCCGATCGCGATGCCCGCCGAGGCCGCCATCGCCCCCAGTTCGATCTCGGCCTTGACCTTCATCCCGTAGATGACGTCCGCGACCACGTCACACGCCTTGGCGAACGTCCGCGCGATCTCCGGGACCTTGTCCAGATGGGAGCCCTTGACCTTGCCCCAGTGCCCCTTCAGGGCGTCGACGGCGTAGCCCTCGCTGGAGGCCAGGATGCGGTTGACCGCCGCGTGCGCTTCCCCGCCGTGGCCCTCGAACTTCTCCGCGAACTCCCGCATGGCGTCGGCCATCTCGCGGTAGTCGTCCTCGTCCACGTTGGGCCAGTTGATCCCGATGAAGTCCAGAATCTCATCCAGCCAGCCCGGCAGAACGTAACCCATCCCCCGTACCCCCCGTCTCGCAGCGCGCGAACGCGCCCAACACCGACTCGGCGACAGCCAGTTCGAAGCGGCCGACATTTTAATGAGCGTCAACATGCCCTGTACACAGGGTAGTTCGGCCGTGTGACACCTCACCTTTTGCGCCGGAGGGCGAGTCACCGGCCGGCGGGCCGGGCCGGTTCTGCTGGAATGCGGTATGAGCATCTTCGTACGCGTCCGGTTCGACGTCAGTGACGAACAAAGGGCGGAATTCGAGCAGTTGGCACTCGCGCTGTGCGAACAAGCCGAGGGCGGTCCCGGGATCCTGACCTATCGGTTCTTCTCCTCCGGCTCCGGCAGATACGCACTGCTGGAGGAGTACGCCGACACGGCGTCGGCGCTCGCGCACAACGACAGCGCCACGGAGCTGCTGGACCGTGTGCGCAAGTGCACGGAGTCGATCGGCGTCGAGCTGTACGGCCCTCTCGGGCCCGAGCTCCACGAATGGGTCCGGGAACGTCCCCACGCGACCTCGTACGCGGAATTCCCCGACCCCGGGGGCGAGTCCTGAGGCAGGCGACAGCGGCATCCGGCAGGACGCGGGGCAGCGTCACAGCCCCGTGCTGCTCCAGCGGATCTCTCCGTCGACGACGGTTTCCGTGGGCGTGAGACCGATGGCGCGCGCGACGGCGGCGGACGCTTCGTGTTCCGGGTGGATGTGGGCGACGAAGGTGTCCACATCCCGCTCCCGCAGCCACGTCCGCACGGCCGCTGCCGCCTCCCGCGCGTAACCGTTGCCCTGGTGGTCCGAGCCGACGACCCAGGCGAGTTCGGCCGTGAGGCTTCCCTCGGCCGGACGGTGCAGCGTGGCCTGCACCGTGCCCACCAGCTGCCCGTCCGAGCGACGGCGGAGCATCCAGTTCAGCCACCCCTGTCCGCCGTCGGGCGAGCGCCCTGCGGAGTGCCGCCGGTACCGGGCCTGCAACTCCGCGGCGGAGTCGGGCGATCCGCCGATCCACGCGTGCAGCCGCTCGTCGTCGAAGACCGGGAAGGCCTCCGGTGCGTGATCGGGGCGCAGGGGCTCCAGCAGAAGCCGGGCCGTGGTCATCGGCCCGGCGGCGGGCCAGACTTCCGTGCCGGGAGCCGGACGGTCCCGGGCGGCCGGCCCGCCGTCGTCCCCGTCGGCCGCGCCCTGCTCCTGCGACGCCTCGCCCCTGTCCCCCGTACTTTCCGTACGTCCCGGTCTCCCGCTCTCCGGCCCGGCCCCCTCCACGGGAACCCGGCGCGGCTGAATCAGGTCCCAGCGGTTCCCGTACGGGTCGCGGAAGACCGCGACCGTTCCGTACGGCTCGTGCCGGGGCGGTTCCTCGAAGGCGACGCCCGCGGCCAGCATCCGGGCGTGATCCCGCGCGAAGTCCTCGGTGCTGAGGAACCAGCCGACGCGTCCCCCGGTCTGGTCCCCGATGCGGGCCCGCTGTTCGCCGGTGCCGGCCCTGGCGAGCAGCACGCCGGTCTCCCGGGCTCCCCGCGGTGCGACCACCACCCAGCGCTTCCCGTCGTCGAGGGGTGTGTCCTCGGCGAGTTCGAAGCCGAGGGCGTCCACGTAGAAGGCGATCGCGTCGTCGTAGTCGGGAACGACGACGGTCACCAGGCCGAGGTGAGGCATCCGGCGATCCTGCCGCCGCGGGGCACGCGGCGCCATCGCGTTTCGGCGCGCCCCCGGCGAAGGGCCGGAAGGCAGCGGCGGGACGGCCGGAACGGGACCGGTGCCGTCCGGAACGGGACCGGTGCCGTCCGGAACGGTGGCCGGAACCGGGTCTCTGGAACCGGGTCTCCGTCCAGAACCGGTGGCCCGAACCCGGTCTCCGGAACGCCGTGTCTAGAACGGCACCCCGCAGTGCAGCATCACGTTCGCGTACGGACGGACCTCGCCGGTGCGGACGATGAGGCGTGCCTGGCGGGTGCGGGCCTTGAACTCCTTGTGCGAGACGAGTTGCAGGTCGGGGAAGCGGCCGTGGAGCAGCTCGGCCGCTTCCGGGTTGCTGTCCTTCACCTCGGAGGCGGCGGTGGCACCTTCGATCTCGAGTTCGTCCAGCAGGCCGGAGAGCACCTCGTCGAAGGGCGGGACGCCCGCGCGGAACGCAAGGTCGACCAGGAACGGGCCGTAGGGCACCGGAAGCCCCGCGTCGCAGACGACGACGCGGTCGGTGTGGCCCAACGAGGCCAGTGCGCCCGCGAGATGACGGTTGAGGATGCCCGACTTCTTCATGCGGACGGCCAGCTCCTTCTTCGTGTCCGACTTCCTGCGGCCCCCTTCGGGGCCCGGTGATGACGAATGGTGGCGACGACCGGTGCGGCGACCGGTGGCGGCGGCTCGTGCCTGCGGCTCGTGCCCGCGACTGGTGAGTGACGGCGAACGCCCCTGCGGCGACGGCCGGTTGCCCCCGGCCTGTTGCCCCCGGCTGGTCACCCCCGACCGACCACCTCCTCCGCTGCCCCGCTCCCGCCTCCGCCCCGGGCACCCACGCCCGGGACGGAGGGAGCGGGCGGCCGGTCAGGAGTACCGGTTGACGTTCGACTTGTCCACGGTGACGACCGGGACCATGATCTGCTTGTCGGGGTCGCTGCCCTCGACCTTGCGGATCGCGTTGCGCACCGCCATCTTGCCCAGCTCGGACGGCTGTTGGGCGATCGAGGTGTTGAGCGTGCCCTTCTTGATCGCCTTGAAGCCGTCGGGGGTGCCGTCGAAGCCGACGACCTTGATCTCCTTGCCGGCCCTGCTGCCGAGCGCCTTGACGGCGCCGAGCGCCATCTCGTCGTTCTCGGCGAAGATGCCGGTCGCGTCGGGGTGGGACTGAAGAAGGTTGGTGGTGACGTCGAGGCCCTTGGCGCGGTCGAAGTTGGCGGCCTGCTTACCGACGATCTTGATGTTCGGGTACTTCTTGATCGCCGACATGAAGCCCTTGCCGCGCTCACGCGAGGCGGAAGTGCCGGGCTGACCGCGCAGGACGAGGACGCTGCCCTGCTCGTCGAGCTGCTTCGCCAGCTCCCTGGCCGCCTTCTGGCCGCCGGAGACGTTGTCGGAGGCGACCGTCGTGGCGACCTTCGCCTTGTTGACCGCGCGGTCGACGGCGACAACGGGGATGCCGGCGTTGTCCGCCGCCTTGACGGAGGGTGCCGCAGCGTCGGAGTCGACGGGGTTGATGATGATGGACTTCACGTTCTGGCTTGTGAAGTTCTGCAGCTGGTTCGCCTGTTGGGACGCGTCGTTCTGTGCGTCCTGCACATTCAGCTTGACGCCCTGGGCCTTGGCTTCCGCCTCCGCCCCCTTCTTCATCTCCACGAAGAAAGGGTTGTCCAGGGTCGAGAGGGCCAGGCCCAGCTTGATGTCCTTCTTCTCCCCGGACTTCCCCGAGCCGCTGCCACATCCGGTGGCCGCTGCGCATATCAACGCCGCAGCTGTCACTACGGCAACCGTGCTCTTTCGCGTGCTCATGGCTGCATTCCTTGCAGTCGACGACAGTGAACGAACGTCGTGCTGTCCCCCCGACGCACAGAGATCATGCGCGACGACGGAGTGTATCGAGCAGGACAGCGAGGGCAATCACTGCCCCAATGACGACTTGCTGCCAGAAGATGGAGACTTCGAGCAGATTGAGACCATTGCGGAGGACCGCGAGGATAAGTGCGCCGACAAGTGTTCCGGACGCTTTCCCGACGCCGCCCGCGAGGCTCGCCCCGCCGATCACCACGGCCGCGATGGCGTCCAGTTCGTACCCCGTGGCTGCCTGCGGCTGCGCCGAGGCCAGCCGCGACGCCAGCACGATCCCGGCCACCGCGGCGAACGCCCCGGAGAGCGCGTAGATGACGAGCTTCTGGCGGCGCACTCGGATTCCGGAGAGCCGTGCGGCCTCCTCGTTGCCGCCGATCGCGTACATCGCGCGGCCGCTGTAGGTGCGGGCGAGGACCAGCGCGGTGATGCCGCCCATGACGAGCAGCACCAGCAGCGGTACGGGGAACCAGCCGCCGAGCGTCTCACCGACCGTGGCGACGGAGGAGGGAAGCGCGATCGGCGTTCCCTCGGACAGGACCAGCGACAGGCCGCGCCCGACGGAGAGCATCGCCAGCGTCGCGATGAACGGCGGCAGCTTGCCGTAGGCGATGAGGCCGCCGCTGACGAGGCCGCAGGCGACGCCCGTGCCGACCGCGAGCAGCACGGACAGCCAGACGGGCAGCCCTTCCTTCGTCGACGTCCAGCCGAGCATGATCGCTGAGACGGCGGCGACCGAACCGACCGACAGGTCGATGCCTCCGGAGACGACGACGAAGGTGACACCGAAGGCGAGGATCGCCGTCACGGCGGCCTGCACGCCGACGTTCAGCAGGTTCTGGGTGCTGAGGAAGTCGGGCGACATGACCGTCAACGCGACGACCAGGACGACGAGTCCGCTCAGCGCGCCGTTGTCCTTGAGGACCTTGCGCAGTGCCTGACCGGCGCCGCGTTCGCCGCCGCCCGGGCCGCGGCCGTTCGCCGGACCCTTGCCCAGGGACTGCCCCCGCTGACCCTGTCCGCTGCTGCTGTGGATGTCAGTGGCCACGGGGGCCCTCCTTGCTCTCGGTCTTCGTGCCGCCGGTCTTCGTGCCGGTCTTCGTCACGCCGGTACTCGTGCCACTGCTGCTCTCGGTGAACGCGGGCCGCTGCGACGGCTGTTGGCCCTGCGCATACGCGCCCTGCCCGTGGGCGGCGCCGACGGCGAGGCGCATCACGGCGTCCTGGTCGGCCTCCCGTGCGGCCAGTTCGCCCGCGATGCGGCCCTGGGCCATGACGAGGATGCGGTCGCTCATGCCCAGCACCTCTGGGAGATCGCTGGAGATCATCAGGACGGCGTGCCCCGACGCGGTGAGTTCGTTGATGAGTTCGTAGATCTCGACCTTCGCCCCGACGTCGATGCCGCGCGTCGGCTCGTCGAGGATCAGCACCCTGCTCTGCGCGAGCAGCCACTTGCCGATGACGACCTTCTGCTGGTTGCCGCCCGAGAGAGTGCCCATGCGCTGCCCGAGCCCGGACATGCGCACGCCCAGCCGTTTCGCGATGCGGTCCGCGGACTCCTCCTGGCCCGAGAGGTTCACGAAGCCGGCGCGGCTGGCCCTGCGCAGCGTCACCAGGCCGAGGTTGTCCTGCACGGACGAGTCCGGCAGCAGGCCCTGTCCCTTGCGGTCCTCGGGGACGAGGCCGATGCCGGCGGCGAGAGCGGCGGTGATGTCGTGCCGGCGCAGCCGCCTGCCCTGCACCTCGACGGTGCCCGAGTCGTAGGGGTCGGCGCCGAAGACGGCCCGGGCCACCTCCGTACGGCCCGCCCCCACCAGCCCTGCCAGGCCCACGACTTCGCCCGCGCGCAGCTCGAAGCCGACGTCGGAGAAGCCGCCGGAGCGTGTGAGCCCGTGGACGCGCAGCAGCGGCGGGCCGCTCGCCTCTGCGGACGTGCCGGCGGCGGCTCCCGTCTCCCGCGGGTACTGCTGCTCGATGCTGCGCCCCACCATCATCCGTACGAGGTCGTCGCGCGGCGTGGACGCGGCGGTCTGCCCGACGCTGCGCCCGTCGCGCAGCACCGTGACCCGGTCGCCGAGCGCGGCGATCTCCTCCAGGTGGTGCGTGATGAAGACGATGCCGACGCCGTCTGCACGCAGCCTCCGCACGAGGTCGAACAGCTTCTCCACCTCGTCGGCGGTGAGCGCGGCCGTCGGCTCGTCCATGATCAGTACGCGGGCGTCCAGACTGAGCGCCTTGGCGATCTCCACCATCTGCGAGCGCGCGACGCCGAGTTCGCGCAGCGGGGTGTCCGGCGCGATGTCCACGCCGACGCGGGCGAGCACTTCGGCGGCGTCCGCCTCCATGCGGGTGCGGTCGAGCAGACCGAAGCGGCGGGGCTGCCGGCCGAGGAAGATGTTCTCGGCGACGCTCAGGTGGGGCACCAGGTTGAACTCCTGGTGCATGGTGGCGATTCCGAGCTTCTCCGCGTCGCCGGCGCCGTGGATGCGCACGGGCCTGCCGTCGCGCAGCACCCGCCCGGAGTCCGCACGGTGGACTCCGGAGAGGATCTTGATCAGGGTGCTCTTGCCGGCGCCGTTCTCGCCCAGCAGGACGTGGACTTCGCCCTCGTGCAGGTCGAAGTCGACGCCGTCGAGCGCGACCACGCCGGGGAAGGCTTTCCGGATTCCTTCGGTGCGCAGCAGCTCACGCGGCCGTGGGGGGCTGGGCGTTGTCAACGGCTCTTCCCTTCGCTCTCGCCGCAGGAGCGGCGCGTGACAAGGCGGGCTTCGAGGGTCACGGACGCGGCGGGGCGCCCCTCGACGAGGCTGATCAGGGCCTCCACGGCCTTGTGCCCCAGTTCGCCGGTCGGTTGTGCGATCGCGGTGATCGGCGGATCGGTGTGCAGGAACCAGGGGATGTCGTCGAACGCGGCGAGGGCGACGTCGTCCGGGACGCGCAGGCCCCGGCGGCGCAGCTCGTCCATCGCGCCGAGCGCCATGAGGTTGTCGGCGGCGAAGACGACCTCGGGCGGCTCGGGCAGGTCGAGGAAGGCCGCGGTCGCCCGTCTGCCGCTCTCGGTCTGGAAGTCGCCCTGGCCCGTGTACTCCTGGGGCAGCGGCAGTCCGTGCGCGTCGAGTGCCGCACGGAAGGCGGCCACCCGTTCGTCGCCGGTGGTGGTCTCGCTGGGGCCGCCGATGATGGCGAGGCGCCGGTGGCCGAGCGCGTGCAGATGCGCCACGAGGTCGTGGACGGCGGCGCGTCCGTCCGCGTGCACGACGGGTACGTCGAGGCCGCGTATCCACCGGTCGACGAAGACCATGGGGGTGCCCGCGGCGGCGGCGTCGCGGATCGTCGCGTTGCCGCCGTCGGTGGGGGAGACCAGCAGTCCGTCGATGCGGCGCTCCAGGAGCGTGCGCACGTGGTGTTCCTGAAGTGCGGGGCGCTCGTCGGCGTTTCCGATGATGACGCTGTAGCCGCGTTCACGGGCGGCGTCCTCGACGGCGCGGGCCAGCTCGGTGAAGAACGGGTTGAGGACGTCGCTGATGACGAGGCCGAGGGTGCGTGTCTGGTGCGTCCTCAGCGAACGGGCCACGCCGTTGGGGCGGTAGCCGAGTTCGGTGACGGACGTCAGCACGCGCGAGCGTGTGTCCGGGCGCACGGCCGGGTGGTCGTTGAGCACCCGGGAGACCGTGGCGACCGACACCCCGGCGTGGGATGCGACGTCCTTGATGCTGGTCAACTGCCTTGCCCGTCCTTGAAGTCCGGCTGACCGCCGGTTGAACTCCGGCTCCGTGGTAACGATTACATCCGACATGAGAAAGGACGGCACCGGCGCTGCACAAGGGTCCGACACCCGATCGTGACACCGCGGCGGAAGAGCGCCGTCGAGTGCGTGACCGGGTTGTCCACAGGCCTGCCGTCTTGTCGGCGCCGGGCGCTACCGTCTGTCACATGTCCTTCCAGAACGCGGTGCTCGAAGGGGTCCTCGAGCGCATCACCTATGCCAACGAGGACAACGGATACACCGTGGCCAGGGTCGACTCCGGCCGGGGCGGCGGCGAACTGCTCACGGTCGTCGGCTCGTTGCTGGGCGCGCAGGTCGGCGAGTCGCTGCGGATGGAGGGCCGCTGGGGCTCCCACCCGCAGTACGGCCGCCAGTTCACCGTGGAGAACTACACGACGGTCCTGCCCGCCACCGTGCAGGGCATCCGCCGCTACCTCGGCTCCGGCCTCATCAAGGGCATCGGCCCGCGCATCGCCGAGCGCATCGTCGACCACTTCGGCACGGGCACGCTCGACGTCATCGAGGCCGACCCCCGCATGCTGATCGAGGTCCCGGGTCTCGGCCCGAAGCGCACGGAGAAGATCGCCGCCGCCTGGGAGGAGCAGAAGGCCATCAAGGAAGTGATGGTCTTCCTCCAGGGCGTGGGCGTCTCCACCTCCATCGCCGTGCGGATCTACAAGAAGTACGGCGACGCCTCGATCTCCGTGGTGAAGAACCAGCCGTACAGGCTCGCGGCTGACGTGTGGGGCATCGGCTTCCTCACCGCCGACCGCATCGCGCAGTCCGTCGGCATCCCGCACGACAGTCCGGAGCGCGTCAAGGCCGGTCTCCAGTACGCCCTTTCGCAGTCCACCGACCAGGGGCACTGTTACCTCCCCGAGGAACGGCTGATCTCCGACGCGGTCAAGCTGCTCCAGGTCGACGCGGGCCTCGTCATCGACTGCCTGGGCCAGCTCGCCGCCGAGGAGGAGGGAGTGGTGAAGGAGACCGTTCCGGGGGAGGACGGGCAGCCGCTCACGGCCGTCTATCTCGTGCCCTTCCACCGTGCCGAGCTGTCCCTCGCCGCTCAGCTGCGCCGGCTGCTGCACGCCCCGGAGGACCGGATGGCCGGGTTCCAGGACGTCGACTGGGAGGCGGCCCTGGGGTGGCTCGCGGAGCGCACGGGCGCCCAGCTGGCCCCCGAGCAGCGACAGGCGGTCCAGCTGGCGCTCAGCGAGAAGGTGGCCGTGCTGACGGGCGGCCCCGGCTGCGGCAAGTCCTTCACCGTCCGGTCCGTGGTGGAGCTGGCGCGGGCCAAGAAGGCGCGGGTGGTCCTCGCGGCGCCCACCGGGCGGGCGGCCAAGCGGCTGTCGGAGCTGACGGGGGCGGACGCCTCCACGGTGCACCGGCTGCTGGAGCTGAAGCCGGGCGGCGACGCCGCCTACGACCGCGACCGCCCCCTGGAGGCGGATCTGATCGTCGTCGACGAGGCGTCGATGCTCGACCTGCTGCTCGCCAACAAGCTGATCAAGGCCGTGCCTCCGGGGGCCCATCTGCTGCTGGTGGGGGACGTGGACCAGCTGCCGTCCGTCGGTGCGGGCGAGGTGCTGCGGGACATGCTCGTGGAAGGTGGTCCCGTCCCGTCCGTGCGGCTGAAGCGGATCTTCCGGCAGGCGCAGCAGTCCGGGGTGGTGACCAACGCCCACCGCATCAACTCCGGGGCCCAGCCCGTCACCCACGGGCTGAGCGACTTCTTCCTCTTCGCGGAGGACGACGCGGAGGAGGCCGGGAAGCTCACCGTCGACGTCGTGGCGCGGCGCATCCCGGCGAAGTTCGGCCTCGATCCGCGCCGTGACGTCCAGGTGCTCACGCCGATGCACCGCGGCCCGGCGGGCGCGGGCACGCTCAACGGCCTGCTCCAGCAGGCGGTGTCACCGGCCCGGCCGGACGTTCCCGAGAAGCGTTTCGGCGGACGGGTCTTCCGGGTCGGCGACAAGGTCACCCAGATCCGCAACAACTACGAGAAGGGCGCCTGCGGGGTCTTCAACGGCACCGTCGGCGTCGTCACGGCTCTCCACGTGGAGGACCAGCGTCTGACGGTCCGTACGGACGAGGACGAGGAGGTGGAGTACGACTTCGACGAACTGGACGAGCTGGCCCACGCCTACGCCGTCACCATCCACCGGTCGCAGGGCAGCGAGTACCCGGCGGTGGTGATTCCCGTCACCACGAGTGCCTGGATGATGCTTCAGCGCAATCTGCTTTATACCGCCGTCACCCGGGCAAAGCGTCTGGTGGTGCTCGTGGGGTCGCGGAAGGCGATCGGCCAGGCAGTCCGCACGGTATCGGCGGGCCGCAGGTGCACGGCCCTGGATCACCGGCTGCGTGGTGGCGCCGCGCTCCCCGGCAGTGACCGCTGTTCCGGGGGGTGACCGCCGCCGCGTGGAGGGTGCAGGATGTTGAACGAAATAGGACGGCACTGCGTGCCACCAAAGAGCCCTTTGGCCGACCCCGAGTGCACCGCACCGCGCTCGGTGGGAGACAGTGGAAAGGGTCAGGGCACCTCGAAGAAGAGGCACTACGTCGGTGAGGGAAGACGTGAGCGACAACTCTGTAGTACTTCGGTACGGGGACGACGAGTACAGCTACCCCGTGGTCGACAGCACGGTGGGCGACCGTGGTTTCGACATCGGCAAGCTGCGCGCCGAGACCGGTCTGGTGACCCTGGATTCGGGCTACGGCAACACCGCCGCGTACAAATCCGCCATCACCTACCTCGACGGTGAGGGCGGTGTCCTGCGTTACCGCGGTTACCCGATCGAGCAGCTGGCGGAGCGGGGCTCGTTCCTGGAGACGGCCTACCTTCTGATCCACGGCGAACTTCCCACCGTCGACCAGCAGGCCTCCTTCAAGGACGAGATCACCCGCCACACCCTGCTGCACGAGGACGTCAAGCGTTTCTACGACGGCTTCCCGCGTGACGCACACCCGATGGCCATGCTCTCGTCCGTGGTCAGTGCGCTGTCGACCTTCTACCAGGACAGCCACAACCCGTTCGACGAGAAGCAGCGGCACCTGTCGACCATAAGGCTGCTGGCGAAGCTGCCGACGATCGCCGCCTACGCCTACAAGAAGGCGATCGGCCACCCGGTGGTCTACCCGCGTAACGACCTCGGCTACGTCGAGAACTTCCTGCGGATGACCTTCTCCGTCCCGGCAGCGGAGTACGAGCTCAACCCCGTGGTCGTCAACGCCCTCGAGAAGCTGCTGATCCTCCACGCCGACCACGAGCAGAACTGCTCCACCTCGACGGTGAGGCTCGTCGGCTCCTCGCAGGCGAACATGTTCGCGTCGATCTCCGCGGGCATCAACGCCCTCTGGGGCCCGCTCCACGGCGGCGCCAACCAGAGCGTGCTGGAGATGCTCCAGGGCATTCAGGCGTCGGGCTCCGACGTCGACACCTTCATCCGCAAGGTGAAGGACAAGGAGGACGGCGTAAAGCTGATGGGCTTCGGCCACCGCGTCTACAAGAACTTCGACCCCCGGGCGAAGATCATCAAGGCGGCTGCGCACGACGTCCTCTCGGCCCTCGGCAAGAGTGACGAGCTGCTCGACATCGCCCTGCGGCTTGAGGAACACGCCCTCAGTGACGACTACTTCGTCGAGCGCAAGCTCTACCCCAACGTGGACTTCTACACCGGTCTGATCTACCGGGCGATGGGCTTCCCGACCAGCATGTTCACCGTGCTGTTCGCCCTCGGCCGGCTGCCCGGCTGGATCGCCCAGTGGCACGAGATGATCAAGGAGCCCGGCTCCCGCATCGGGCGTCCGCGGCAGATCTACACCGGGGTCGTCGAGCGTGAGTACGTCCCCATCGAATCCCGCTGACCGCCGGGTGACGTTTGCTGTACAGTGCGTGACGCTCCCTTGAGAGGCGTCCGCGGAAGGCCCCATCCAAGCGGATCGGGGCCTTCCGTATGCGTAGACTCCCGGAGAGACGTAGGTCACAGAAATTGGGGGGTAACCATTGCCCGGGGTCGGGCGTCTAACCGGGTGGCAGCGGCACCCCGGCGGGGCCGCAGTCACCACCGAGTACGTCTTTGGGGGACGGACCCGGTGAGCAGAATCGGCAAGCGTGCGCGGGGAGCTTTGAGCGGCCCTCCCGTCCGTACGTGCAGCCAGTGAGCACCCGGCCAGGATCCCGTGGGGGGAATCCGTGACCGGGAAACGGAAGCGCCCCGTCAACAGGCCCGTGGGGGACCTGTTCGGCGGGGCGCTTTTCGTTGCCCTGACGGGGCTGCCGGTGGCCCCAAAGGGCGCGCGGAACGGTGGAGTTCGTTATTCCGGATTTCTTGCATCAAGGGTGACGCGTAGGGAAATGCGGGCGGATGGCCGTCACTTCATCTTCACGCTTCCCTCACTTTTATCGGACCCGCGGCGCCGGTTCCACTCCGCCGTCGGTCCGGAACCAGTCGTCCGCGGGGGCGCCGTGCGAGGGTTCCGGGCGTCCGAAGACGGGTCTCCGAAGACTGGGCGCCCGAAGACCGGGTGTCCGAAGACCGGGTGTCCGAACGGGGCGGGGCCGGCTACTTGAAGCGGCGCAGCCGCAGGCTGTTGGTGACCACGAAGACCGAGGAGAAGGCCATCGCCGCCCCCGCGATCATCGGGTTGAGCAGCCCGGCGGCCGCCAGCGGAAGGGCCGCCACGTTGTAGCCGAAGGCCCACCAGAGATTGCCCTTGATGGTGGCGAGCGTCCTGCGGGACAGGCGGATCGCGTCCGCGGCCACCCGCAGGTCTCCCCGCACGAGGGTCAGGTCGCCGGCCTCGATCGCCGCGTCCGTGCCGGTGCCCATCGCCAGGCCCAGATCGGCGCTCGCGAGGGCTGCCGCGTCGTTGATTCCGTCGCCGACCATGGCGACCGTGCGTCCTCGGGCCTGGAGGCGCCGCACCTCGCCGGCCTTGTCCTCGGGCAACACCCCGGCGATGACCGTGTCTTCGGCGGCGGCTCCGTCACTCAGGATGCCGACGCAGCGGGCCACCGCTTCCGCGACGGTTCTGTTGTCGCCCGTCAGCAGCACCGGCGTGAGCCCCAGCGCCCGCAGTTCCCGTACCGCCTCGGCGCTGGTGTCCTTCACCGTGTCCGCGACGGCCAGCACGCCCCTCGCGGAGCCGTCCCAGCTGACCGTGACCGCCGTGCGGCCCTCGGCCTCCGCCGCGGCAGCCGCCTCGGCCAGGGCCTCCGGCAGTCCGCCCTGGGGTGTCCGTCCGACCTCCACGGCCCGGCCATCGACCGTGCCGCGCACACCGAGGCCCGTGAGGTTGCCGAAGTCTTCCGGGGTGGGCAGCGGCGGTGCGTCCGCCCCGCGGCGCTCCCGCGCGCCCCGCGCGATGGCGCGGGCGATGGGGTGCTCGGAGGCGTCCTCCAACGCACCGGCGAGACGCAGCAGTTCGTCCTCGGTGACGCCCTCGGCCGGGACGACGTCGTGAAGCTCCATGCGGCCGGTGGTGACGGTGCCGGTCTTGTCGAGCACGACGGTGTCGACCCGGCGCGTGGACTCCAGCACCTCCGGCCCCTTGATCAGGATGCCGAGCTGGGCGCCGCGGCCCGTGCCCACCATGAGCGCGGTCGGCGTCGCGAGCCCCAGAGCGCACGGGCAGGCGATGATCAGCACTGCCACGGCCGCCGTGAACGCGGCGACGACGGCGCCGGTGGCCAGGAGCCAGCCCACGAGGGTGGCGGCCGCCAGCACCAGCACCACGGGAACGAACACCGCGGAGACCCGGTCGGCGAGCCGCTGCACCTCGGCCTTGCCGCTCTGCGCGTCCTCCACCATCCGTGCCATACGGGCGAGTTGGGTGTCGGAACCGACGCGTGTCGCCGTGACCACCAGACGGCCCGAGACATTGACGGTGGCGCCCGTCACCGCGTCGTCCTCGCCCACGTCGACGGGCACCGACTCACCCGTCAGCATCGAGGTGTCGAGGGCCGAGGACCCTTCGTCGACGGTGCCGTCCGTGGCGATCGTCTCCCCGGGGCGTACGACGAAGCGGTCGCCGACCGCCAGGCGCGAGACGGGAATCCGGTGCTCGGCGCCGTCCCGCAGCACCGCCACGTCCTTCGCGCCCAGCTGCATCAGGGCACGCAGGGCGGAGCCCGCCCTGCGCTTGGCGCGCGCTTCCAGATAGCGCCCCAGCAGGAGGTACGTCGTCACGCCGGCCGCGACTTCGAGATACAGCGCGGACGTACCGCCGCCGGAGCCGGGGGAGAGGGTGAACTCGAAGCCGTGGCGCATGCCGGGCATCCCGGCGTCACCGAGGAACAGCGCCCACAGCGACCAGCCGAAGGCCGCCAGCGTGCCCACCGAGATGAGGGTGTCCATGGTGGCGGCGCCGTGCCGCAGGTTCTTCCACGTGGCGCGGTGGAAGGGCAGGCCGGCCCACACGACGACGGGCGCGGCGAGGACGAGTGAGAGCCACTGCCAGTTGTCGAACTGGAGGAACGGCACCATCGACAGCAGCACCACGGGCACGGACAACACGAGGGCCACGAGGAAGCGCTGCCGCAGCGCGGCCAGTTCACCCGTCCCCTCGGACCCGGAGTCCGTACCGGACCCGTGCGCTTCGGCCCCGGCGGCCCCGGTGGCCTCGTCGCCCCGTTCGCCGCCCGGAGCGGTGGCCGGTGCCTCCGGTCCGGGCGCTGCCGGTGACGGCGGCGGGAGTTGCGCCGAGTAGCCGGTGCGCTCCACCGTGGCGATGAGGTCGTCGACGGACACCGCGTCCGCGTACGAGATCCTCGCTTTCTCCGTCGCGTAGTTGACGCTGGCGGAGACCCCGTCCATCCGGTTGAGCTTCTTCTCGACCCGGGCCGCGCACGAGGCGCAGGTCATCCCGCCGACGGACAGTTCCACACGGTGCTCGTCCGTGGAGGGTGCCTGGTGTTCCGTGGTGCTGGTCATCGTGATGCTCCGGGAAGTGGTCGGGTTTCCGCGGGGGTCGGCGGGTTCTCGCGGCGCCCGCGGTTTACGCGCGGCCGGTCAGTTCGAACCCGGCCTCGTCGACGGCGGCACGCACCGCTTCGTAGTCCGGCTCCGTCGTGGATGTGACGGTGACCTCGCCCGCCGAGGCGACGGCCTTCACGGAGGTCACGCCCTCGATCTCGGAGATCTCGCCGGAGACGGCACCCTCACAGTGCCCGCAGCTCATGCCGCTGACCTTGTAGGTGGTGGTGACTGTGCTCATGTCCGCTCCCTGGATTCTGGTGCTCCGGTGCCTGCACGGGTGAGAACCACTATACCCCCCCTAGGTATTCCCTCGGTCCTGTGCGGCGGCTCCGAATATGACAGAGGCCCCGGCGCCCGGCCCCCGAGGATCCTCGGGGGCCGGGCGCCGGGGCCTCGGCCTGCGTCACCGGACGGGTGGGTCCGTCAGTCGTGCGTCACCGCCCTCCACGGTGGCCGGGGCGCCGGGTGACCCAGGTCCGTACGGTGTCCGCGTACCAGAAGGGCTTGCCGCCCTCCACGAGGTCGGGTGGCGGCAGCAGGCCGTGCTTGCGGTACGAGCGCACAGTGTCCGTCCGGACTCCGATGTGCGCGGCGATGTCCTTGTACGACCACAGTCGTCGATCGGCCAACTCGGCACCTCCCACAGGGACCACAGAAGTGGTTGTTGATCACCAGCCTGTGCCCGGTGAACGACGCTGAGTGACCAAGGGGGAGGGCCTGTTGAGGGGCTGTGACGCGGCGACCGGGTAATGGTGACGCTCGTGACAGGGCGCCGACACCCCGAACACGGCGCTCAAGCAGGGCTCATGCGCCGCATCCGCGCAGAAATCGCCGTGTGCGCTGGGCGATCGGGAGCGGCTGGTCGGGCGGGCAGGGGTACATGTCCTGCTCGACGATGGCGAAGAGGTCGACGCCCAGGCTTTGTGCCGCGGTGAGCACGGGCTCCATCGCCGGTACGCCCAGCGGCGGTTCGCACATCACGCCCTGCCGGACCGCGGGCCCGAACGGCGTCCCCTTCTCCACGACGTCGGCGAGGACCGCGGGGTCGACCTGCTTGAGATGCAGGTAGCCGATCCGCTCGCCGTAGGTCTCGATGAGCTTGACGCTGTCTCCGCCGCAGTACGCGTAATGCCCGGTGTCCAGGCAGAGGTTGACCAGGTCCGAGTCGGTCGCGTCGAGGAATCGCTCGACGTGCTCCTCGGTGTCGATGTGGGTGTCCGCGTGCGGATGAACCATGATCTGCAAGCCGTACTCGTCCCTCACCTCACGGGCCAGCCGTTCGGTGCCGCTCGCGAGGTGACGCCACTGCTCGGCGGTCAGTTCGCGCGGTTCGATCTCCTCGGCCGTCTTGTCGTCGCGCCAGAACGACGGGATGACCACGAGGTTGTCCGCCCCCATCGCCCTTGTGAGGGCGGCGACCTGGCCGACGTGCTCCCATGTCGCGTCCCACACGTCCGGGCCGCGGTGGAGCGAGGTGAAGACGGTGCCCGCGGAGACCTTGAGGCCGCGGGCGCCGACCTCTGTCGTGAGCCGTGCGGGGTCGGTGGGCAGGTAGCCGTAGGGGCCCAGTTCGATCCACTCGTAGCCGGCCTGCGAGACCTCGTCGAGGAAGCGCCGCCACGGCACCTGCTCCGGGTCCTCGGGGAACCAGACGCCCCAGGAGTCGGGAGCCGAGCCGACCCGGATGCGGTCGAGGGAAGGGGTCGCAGAAGTCACGAAGGGCTCCTCGCTGTGCTGTGCGTACGTGTCACGGGCCGCGGGTGTGTCGCGTCGGTGCGACGGGGCGAGCCAACTCGGTGGGCGGCGCCACTGTCAAGAGTATGTAAGGACAATGTTTCATACGGACGTAGACCGGGGAGACCGCTGTGCCGTCACCGTGGCGCCGGGCCGTCATGTCACTGGTACGTCAGTATGTAAGGACAAATCATTGACAGGTTTCGCCGTCAGCGCCGACGATGAGGAGGCCGACCGCGGGAACGACCCAGGAGAGGGCATCCATGGCAGCCACGGAAGAGCCGCACGACGTCGTCACGATGGGCCGCATCGGCGTCGACATCTACCCGTTGCAGACGGGCGTCCCGCTGCCGCAGGTGGAGACGTTCGGCAAGTTCCTCGGCGGGTCCGCCACCAACGTCGCCGTCGCCGCCTCCCGCCTGGGCCGCTCCGCCGCCGTCATCAGCCGCACCGGTGACGACCCCTTCGGCGAGTACTGCCACCAGGCGCTGCGGGACTTCGGCGTGGACGACCGCTGGGTGACACCTGTGACCAAGTACCCCACGCCGGTCACCTTCTGCGAGATCTTCCCGCCCGACGACTTCCCGCTGTACTTCTACCGCGAGCCCAAGGCCCCCGACCTCGAACTCGTCCCCGAAGACCTGGACTTCGCCGCGATCGGGTCCGCGCCCGTCTTCTGGGTGACGGGCACGGGCCTGTGCGCCGAGCCCAGCCGCACCACGACACTCACCGCGCTGGAGGCCCGCGCGGAGAGCCGGATGCGGCACACGGGCGGGACGGACCACGCTCCGGCCGCCACCGTCTTCGACATGGACTGGCGGCCCATGTTCTGGGGGGAGGGCGGCGGGACCACCGATGAGGACGTCATGGCCGAAGCACGCCCGCACTACCGCCGGGCCCTCGCGAACGCCACCGTCGCCGTCGGCAACCTCGACGAGTGCCAGGTCGCCACCGGCACGCGCGAGCCCCAGGCCTGCGCCGACGCACTCCTGGAAGCGGGTGTCGAACTCGCCGTCGTCAAGCAGGGGCCCAAGGGAGTGCTCGCCGCGCATCGCGACGGCACCCGCACGGAGGTTCCGCCGCATCCCGTCGAGGTGGTCAACGGCCTCGGAGCCGGCGACGCCTTCGGCGGCTCGCTCTGCCACGGACTGCTCGCCGGCTGGGACCTGGAGTACCTGATGCGGTACGCGAACGCCGCGGGCGCGCTGGTCGCCTCCCGGCTCGCCTGCTCCGCCGCGATGCCCACGGCCGGCGAGGTCGAGGAACTCATGCGGGGATGACGGCCACGCCCCGGAACCGGCCCCGCCGCTGGGCCGCGCCGGCGTCCGTCCCCCGCCCGCACCCGCCAGCACCCGCCCGCACCCGGCCGCGCCCGCGTCCAGCCACGAAAGCGAGCAGACCACTTGAGCAGCATCAGCATCGGTGACCTCGTCGCCGTACGGGCCCGGCACCCGGAGGCGATCGCGGAGGCCGCCGCCAGACGCGCCCGCCGCCCCCTGGTCGGCGAGAGCGGCCGGCTGATGATCGTCGCCGCCGACCACCCCGCCCGCGGGGCCCTGGGCACCGGCGGCAGCGACCTGGCCATGGCCAACCGTGCGGAACTGCTGGAGCGGCTGGTGCTGGCCCTGTCCCGTCCCGGAGTCGACGGCGTACTGGCGACCGCCGACATCCTGGAGGACCTGCTGCTCCTGGGCGCCCTCGAGAACAAGATCGTCATGGGGTCGATGAACCGCGGGGGCCTGGCCGGCGCCTCCTACGAACTCGACGACCGCTTCACCGGATACCGCGCCCAGGACATCGAACGGCTGCGCTTCGACGCCGGCAAGGCTCTGCTGCGCATCGACTACGACGACCCCGGCTCGCTGGCCACCCTGCACTCCACCGCACGCGCCGTGGACGACATGGCGGCCCGCCGGCTGCCCGTCTTCGTCGAGCCGTTCATCTCCCGCCGCGTGGACGGCCAGGTCCGCAACGACCTCCGGGCCGAGGCCATCACCCGCTCCATAGCGATCGCCTCCGGGCTCGGCGGAACCTCCGCCTACACCTGGCTCAAACTGCCGGTCGCCGAGGACCCCGGCGACATGACGTGGGTGTGCGAGACCTCGACCCTGCCGGTGGTGCTGCTCGGCGGGGAGACGAACGGCGACCAGGAAGGGGCGTACGAGAAGTGGCGGACGGCGCTGCGCCTGCCGGTCGTCCACGGGCTGGTGGTGGGACGCTCCCTGCTCTACCCGGCGGACGGCGACGTCGCGGGCGCCGTGGACACCGCGGTCGGGCTGCTGTGAACGGCCCGCCCGCCATGGGTCGAAGCCGCCCGAGCAGCAACCCCCGGAGCGGAACAAGGAACGACGAGGGCCCGGGCACGGCGCGCGGGCCGCAGCGGCGACACGGTCGAGGACGGCGGACATGACGAGCACGACAGGCACCACAGGAACGGACGGAACGGCACGCGCGGCGGCGGCCCCGGTCGGCTCCGGCGCGGGTTTCCATCTCCCGGCGGGCAGCGCCGGCTCACGCGCGTACACCCTCGACATCGATCCGCACCGGGCCGGCTGGGGCTACTCCTCGCTGCGCGTCCTGGAGCTGGAGCCCGGCGGTACCCACGAGTTCGGCGCGGGGGACAGCGAGTGGATCGTCCTCCCGCTCAGCGGGGGCTGCACGGTCGCCGCCGAGGGTGAGACGTTCGAACTCCACGGCCGCACAAGCGTCTTCGACGGCGTGAGCGACTTCGCGTACGTTCCGCGCGACGCCGAGGTGAGCGTCACCAGCACCGCGGGCGGGCGCTTCGCACTGACCGGCGCCCGGTGCAGCCGGCGGCTGCCGGCACGGTACGGCGCCGCCTCGTCGGTCCCCGTCGAGCTGCGCGGCAGGGGCAACTGCTCACGGCAGGTCAACAACTTCGGCGCCGCCGGCGTCTTCGAGGCCGACCAGCTCATCGCCGTGGAGGTGCTGACGCCGGGCGGTAACTGGTCCTCGTACCCGCCGCACAAGCACGACGAGGACCGGCCCGGCGTGGAGAGCGAACTGGAGGAGATCTACTACTTCGAGATCGCCCCCCACCGCACCGACACCGGCACCGTGCCCGGCATGGGCTACCAGCGTGTCTCGCCCTCCGGCCCCCGCAGCGGCACCGACGTGCTCGCCGAGGTGCGTGACGGCGACGCCGTGCTGATCCCGGACGGCTGGCACGGGCCGTCCATCGCCGCGCCCGGTCACGACATGTACTACCTGAACGTGATGGCCGGACCGGGTCTGGAGCGTGCGTGGCTTATCTGCGACCATCCAGACCACGCCTGGATCCGAGGCAGCTGGGATGAGCAGCCTGTCGATCCAAGGCTGCCGCTCTACCACGCACCGACTGTGGAAGGAGAGACGGCCAAGTGAGCTCCGTACCGGAAGCGGACCGCCGCACGGACGACCGGACCGCCGTGCCTGCCGCAAGCCCGGACCGCGGCCGTGCCCGCGGCGCCGCGGAGGGCGCGCGCACAGTGCGCCTGACGGTCGCGCAGGCGCTGGTGCGTTTCCTCGCCGTCCAGTACACCGAACGCGACGGGCGGCGCCACCGGTTGATCGACGCCTGCTGGGGCATCCTCGGCCACGGCAACGTCGCCGGCCTCGGCCAGGCTCTCGTGGAGAGCGGCCAGGGCGACGACGCGCCACTGCGCTACCTCCAGGGACGCAACGAACAGGCCATGGTGCACGCGGCCGTCGGCTACGCCCGTCAGAACAACCGCCTCTCCGCCCACGCCGTCACCACCTCGATCGGCCCCGGCGCCACCAACCTCGTGACCGGCGCCGCACTCGCCACCATCAACCGGCTGCCGGTCCTGCTGCTCCCCGGCGACATCTTCGCCACCCGCACCGCCGACCCGGTGCTTCAGCAACTGGAGGTGCCGAGCGCCGGCGACGTCTCCGTCAACGACGCGCTGCGGCCCGTCTCCCGCTACTTCGACCGCGTGCACCGGCCCGAGGCGCTGATCCCGGCGGCCCTCCAGGCCATGCGCGTCCTCGCGGACCCCGCCGACACCGGTGCCGTCACGCTGGCGCTGCCGCAGGACGTGCAGGCCGAGGCGTACGACTGGCCCGAGGAGTTCTTCGCCGAACGCGTGTGGCACGTACGGCGGCCCGGCCCCGAGGCCGCCGAGGTCGCGGCCGCCGCCACCGCCGTACTGGCCGCACGCCGGCCCCTGATCATCGCGGGCGGAGGCGTCCACCACAGCGAGGCCGAGGACGCGCTGCGCGCACTGGCCGACGCCACCGGCATCCCCGTCGCGAGCACCCAGGCCGGCAAGGGTTCGCTGCGCCACGACCACCCCTGCGACGTGGGCGCCGTGGGCCACACGGGAACGGCGGTCGCCGACGAACTGGCGCGCGCCGCGGACCTCGTGATCGGCGTCGGCACCCGGTACAGCGACTTCACCACCGCGTCGAACACGCTCTTCGCCGAGCCCGGCGTGCGCTTCCTCAACCTCAACATCACTCCCTTCGACTCGCACAAGATGGGCGCGACGACGCTCGTCGCCGACGCCCGCGCCGGACTGGAGGCGCTCACGGGAGCGCTGCTCGGGCACCGGGTCCCGGCGGCGTACGAGGAGGAGTACGGGCAGGGCAAGGCGAGTTGGGAGCGGACCGTCGATTCCGCGTACGCGGCGAAGGACGAGGGCGCGCGCCCCACGCAGACCCAGGTGCTGGGCGCCCTGGACGGAGCCGTCGGCGACGACGACGTCGTCATCAACGCCGCCGGCTCCCTCCCCGGCGACCTGCACAAGCTGTGGCGGGCCCGCTCACCGCGCCAGTACCACCTGGAGTACGGCTACTCCTGCATGGGTTACGAGATCCCCGCCGCCATCGGCGTCCGTCTCGCCGCGCCGGACAGGCCGGTGTGGGCGCTCGTCGGCGACGGCACGTATCTGATGCTGCCCGGCGAGATCGTCACCGCGGTGCAGGAGCGCGTCAACATCAACGTGGTTCTGGTGCAGAACCACGGCTACGCCTCGATCGGCGGCCTGTCCGAGCAGACCGGTGCCGAACGCTTCGGCACCGCCTACCGGTACCGCGCGCCGGACGGCACCTACACGGGCGATCCGCTGCCCGTCGACCTGGCCGCCAACGCCGCGTCGCTCGGCATGGACGTCATCCGTGCGGAGACCGTCGTCGAACTGCGCACCGCCCTCGCGCAGGCGCGCGCCTCCGACCGTCCGACCTGCGTGTACGTCGAGACCGACACCAGCCCTTCCGCGCCGGCACCGCCGGGGGCGGCGGCCTGGTGGGACGTGGTCGTCGCGGAGACCTCGGACCGTCCGGCCGCGCGCCGGGCACGTGAGGAGTACGAACGCCACGCGGCGGCCAGGCGGCGGCACTTGTGACGCCCCGGCCGGCCGGGGCCGGGCTCGGGGGGCCGCCAGGCCGGCGGGGCCACGGCCGAACAGCCCCGCACGCGACCGGACTTCGCCGCCACCACCTGACGTCGCAACCATCCGACGTCGCAGCCACCTCACCTCGCAGCTTCCGGCCTCCGGAATTCACGACCCCTGAGTTCGACAACCGACTTCGAGCAAGCCCCTTGCCCAACACCCTGAGAAAGGCCACCACATGAAGACTCTCGGACACTGGATCGGCGGCAAGGCGGTCGAGTCCGTCTCGGGAAACGTCGGGCCGGTCTACGATCCCGCCACCGGCACGCAGCCCACACAGGTGGCGTTCGCCTCCGTGGAGGAGGTGGACTCGGCCGTCGACGCCGCACGGCGCGCGTACGAGGAGTGGTCGCAGAGTTCGCTCGCAAAGCGCACGGCCTTTCTCTTCAAGTACCGCGAACTCCTTGACGCCCACCGCGACGAGATCGCCGCACTGATCTCCTCCGAGCACGGCAAGGTCCACTCCGACGCGCTCGGAGAGGTGGCCCGCGGCATGGAGATCCTCGAACTGGCCTGCGGCATCCCGGAGAAGCTCAAGGGAGAGCTGTCCACACAGGTCTCCTCGCGGGTCGACGTCTCCTCCATCCGGCAGCCGCTCGGAGTCGTCGCGGGCATCACGCCGTTCAACTTCCCCGCGATGGTGCCGATGTGGATGTTCCCGCTCGCCATCGCCTGCGGTAACGCGTTCGTGCTGAAGCCGAGCGAGAAGGACCCGTCCGCGCCGTACCGGCTCGCCGAACTCGCCGCCGAGGCGGGCCTGCCCGACGGGGTGCTCAACGTCGTCAACGGCGACAAGACCGCGGTCGACCGGCTGCTGTCCCACCCGGACGTGGCCGCGGTCAGCTTCGTCGGGTCGACACCGATCGCCAAGTACATCCAGTCGGAGGCCGTCGCGCACGGAAAGCGGGTCCAGGCGCTGGGCGGCGCGAAGAACCACATGCTCGTACTGCCGGACGCCGACCTGGACTTCGCCGCCGACAACGCCATCAACGCGGCCTACGGTTCGGCCGGCGAACGCTGCATGGCCGTCTCCGTCGTCGTCGCCGTCGGCGACACCGGCGACGAGCTCGTGGCGAAGATCGCCGACCGGGCGCGCAAGCTGCGCATCGGCCCCGGCGACGACCCGTCCTCCGAGATGGGCCCGCTCATCACCCGCGAGCACCGCGACAAGGTGGCCTCCTACGTGGGCGGCGCACGCGAACAGGGCGCGGACGTCGTCGTGGACGGCACCGGCCACACCGTCGAGGGCCACGAAAACGGCTTCTTCCTCGGCGTCTCCCTCCTCGACAAGGTCTCCCCGGAGATGGACGCCTACCGGGACGAGATCTTCGGGCCCGTGCTGTGCGTCGTCCGGGCGGAGACCTACGAGGAGGCCGTCGGCCTCATCAACAGCAGCCGGTGGGGCAACGGCACCGCCATCTTCACGCGCGACGGCGGCGCTGCCCGCCGGTTCCAACTGGAGGTCGAGGCGGGCATGGTGGGCGTCAACGTGCCCATCCCGGTGCCGGTCGGCCACCATTCCTTCGGCGGCTGGAAGGACTCCCTCTTCGGGGACCTGCACATCTACGGCAACGACGGTGTCGCCTTCTACACCCGCGGCAAGGTCGTCACCACCCGCTGGCCCGACCCCGCCGAGAGCGGCGGGATCAACCTGGGCTTCCCCACGTCGTCGTAGCGTCGTCGTTCCTGAGCGGGGCGGGAGCCTTTCCGGGGCTGCGGGTGTGGGCGATGATGCCGCGATATGGCGGGGTCTCGCTTCGTCCGCCGACCGTGGAGGGGAACGATGACGGCTTTGCGTGAGGTCCTGGAACGGCATGTGGGCCGGGGCTCGCCGCCGGGGGCGGTGGGGATGGTGGCCCGCGGGGGCCGCATCGAGGTGGAGGCCGTCGGCCATGCGGATGTGGGCGGCGGCTCTCCGGTCACCAGGGAGTCGATCTTCCGGATCGCGTCGCTGACCAAACAGGTCACGGCGGCGGCCGTCTTGATGCTCGTCGAGGAAGGCCGCTTCGCGCTGGGGGATCCGGTCGGTGAGTGGCTTCCGGAGCTGGCGTCGCCGGTGGTGGTGCGTACGCCGTCCGGTCCGGTGGAGGACGTGGTTCCGGCGTCGCGTCCCATCACGGTGCTCGACCTGCTCACCTTCCGCGCGGGGTACGGCTACGCGCCCGACTTCTCCCTGCCGGTGGTCAAGCAGCTCTTCCGCGACCTGAAAGTCGACCCCGTACGCCCCCAGGCCGCGCCCCCTCCGGAGGAGTGGATGGCGGCGCTGTCACGCATCCCGCTGCTGCACCAGCCCGGCGAGGGCTGGCTGTACCACACCTGCTCGGACATTCTGGGCGTGCTGATCTCCCGTGCGTCGGGGATGCCGCTGCCGGAGTTCTTCGCGGAGCGGCTGTTCGAGCCGCTCGGAATGGGGGACACCGGGTTCGCGGTACCGGAGGGCAAGCGCGACCGGTTCACCACCCTCCACCTGCCCGCACGGCGGAACGGCGAGGTCGAGCCGGTGGACGGCCCCGATGGTCAGTGGAGCAGTGTTCCCGCGTTCCCGTCGGGTGGCGGCGGGCTCGTATCGACCCTCGACGACTGGTACTCCTTCGCCCGCATGCTGCTCGCCGACGGCATGGCCGGAGAGGGCGCGGGCCGAAGCGGTGGGGGCCGTCGGCTGCTTTCGCGGGCATCGGTGCGGAAGATGACCACGGACCGCCTGGCGGAGTCCCAACGCCGGGCCGGCAGGCACTTCATGGAGGGCCAGGGATGGGGCTTCGGCGGCTCGGTCGACGTGGAGGCCCTCGAGTCCTGGAACGTGCCGGGACGCTACGGCTGGGTCGGCGGCAGCGGAACAGCGGCCCATATCGTCCCGTCCACGGGCGCCGTCACCATCCTGCTCACCCAACTGCGGCTGTCCGGACCGTCCTGGCCCGAGCGGATGCGGGACTTCTGGCGCTACGCGGCGTGATTCCGAAGCGGCCCGCGGTCTGTCGTGCGGATCACCGGGGGCTCGATCGCAGGCTCAGGAGTCGAACTGCTCGCGTGCGATTCGGTGTGCGGTCTCCACCAGGCGGCTGAGACCGGGACTGTCGGTGGATGCGCGCCAGGCGATTTGCAGAGTCGTCGTCGGGGTGGGCGGCGCGATCGGGACCATCGACACGTCTGCGCCAAGAGTGTTGAAGGTGCTGGGTTGGATCGTGATCCCCTGGCCGGCGGCCACGAGCGCGACCTGAGTGGTCGTGTCCGGTGCCTGGAGGACGGTGTGCGGCTGGAGGCCTCGCTGGGCGCAGAGGTTGATGATCTGGTCGTAGAAGCCGTGCCCGTCGCGGCGGGGCCACATCACCAGTGTTTCGTCGGCGAGTTGGTCCAGGCGTACGTCTTCGGCCTCAGCCAGCCGGTGGTCGGCGGGGAGCACGACAATGAGTTTCTCGGAGATCAGCGGTTCCACTCGCAGGTCTGCGCCTGCTTCTGCGGCGCGGAGAAAGCCGGCGTCTATGTCGCCGTGTCTCAGTGCTGCCAGTTGAGCGGCGATGCTGAGTTGAGAAACCGTCACCGTCAAACCGGGAGCCTGGCTGCGCAGTGAGCGGAGGATCGCCGGGACGATGCGGGTGAGGGGGGCGCCCCCGGCTCCCAGCCTGAGGCGGCCGAGCCGTCCGGCGGCGACGTCGGCGGCTGCCAGTGCGGCGTCGTCGAGCTGTTCCAGAGCACGCTCGCAGCCCTGCTGGAAGGCGTGACCCGCTGATGTGAGGCCGACATGACGGCTTGTGCGAGTCAGGAGAGGAAAGCCCAACTCGTCCTCCAGGCGGCGTATCTGCTCACTCACGGTGGCCTGTGAGACGCCGAGCAGGAGGGCGGCCCGGCTGAAGTGCAGGCATTCGGCAACGGCGAGGAAGTAGCGCATCTGGCGAAGCTCCATACGAGCAATCTATAGGAGATGCCGATACAAGCAGAGGTTGTTTCCTCTGGTTCCGATCGTTCCCGTCTCCTAGCGTCTGCGGCGGGGCCGGCGCAACTGCGAGGAGCGCCGGCACCGGGCCGGCCACAGGGCCAGAACGGGAGGCGAAGTAATGGACAGCCGGAATTGGTGGCAGGACGCGGTCTTCTATCAGATCTATCCCCGCAGCTTTGCCGACTCCGACGGAGACGGAGTGGGTGATCTGCCGGGGATCACCGCGAATCTGGATCACTTCAGCGACGCAACCAGGGGACTGGGCGTGGACGCCCTCTGGCTTTCGCCGTTCTACCCCTCGCCGGGAGTCGACTTCGGATATGACATCAGCGATCACTGCGCTGTTGATCCGGTGTTCGGAACTCTCGCCGACTTCGACGAACTTCTCGCCGCCGCACACCGCCGGGGCCTGCGGATCATCACTGACCTTGTTCCCAACCACACCTCCGACCAGCACAGTTGGTTTCTCGACTCCCGATCGGGTCGTAATTCGAAGCGCCGGGACTGGTACATCTGGGCAGACCCCTCTGCTGACGGGGGGCCGCCGAACAACTGGCTGAGCTGCTTTCCTGCGACCGGTTCTGCGTGGACGTTGGACGAGCAGACCGGGCAGTACTATCTGCACTCCTTCACCCGCCACCAGCCCGACCTCAACTGGTGGAACCCGCGGGTTCGCAGTGCATTCGCCGAAGTGATGCGGTTCTGGCTGAATCGCGGTGTGGACGGGTTCCGTGTCGACGTACCACATCGAATCCTGAAGGACCCGGATCTTCGTGACAATCCCCCCGAACTGGCAGGTCTGCGTCGGGCGGCGCAGGTACCCGCCGGCACCCGGCCCCGCAATCTCGACCATCCCGGGATACACGAAGTGATGCGTGGTCTGCGACGTGTTCTCGACTCCTGTCCCGACCGGATGATGGTCGGCGAAGTCGGAATAACCGACCCACTGCGACTGGCGACGTATTCCGGAGACGGCGACGAACTCCACCTTGCTTTCAACTTCGCGTTCTGGTCCCAGCCCTGGTCCGCGGACAGGTTTCAGGAAACGGTCGCGGTCGCGGAGTCCACAACGCCATCCCATGCCTGGCCCACCTATGCGTTGTCCAACCACGACCTGCCGCGGGCGGCCAGCCGCTACAACCACGGCGGACACGGCCCGGCACGCATGCGGTTGGCCGCGATGATGCTGCTTTCCCTGCGAGGCACGCCATTTCTGTACTACGGCGAAGAGATCGGAATGACGGACGCGTTCATTCCCGCGACCGTGAAGTCCGACCCTGACGGCCGCGACTCCCAGCGCAGCCCCATGCAATGGGACGACTCGGAGCACTGCGGGTTCACCGTGGGCCGACCATGGCTGCCCACCTCCGCGGGCTCCGAAAGCGTCAACGTGGCGGCCCAACGCGGCGATCCACGTTCACTGCTGAGCCTCTACCGGGACTTGCTGGCGATCCGCCGTCGGCACCGGCCCCTCACCCGCGGTACCTACGAGGCGGTGAGATCCGGAAGCGACGGGGTCTTCGCCTTTCAACGCCGAACCCACGAAGAGCGACTGCTCATCGCGCTCAACCTCGCAGCGACTCCGGCCACCGTGCGGATGACCGGGCTGCCCGCCGCGGGCCGGCGCCTGCTGAGCACCCTGCCTGGTCCGAAGACCTCCATCGTGCTGGATCCGTTGCGGCTTGCCGCCCATGAGGGAGTCATCGTGCAACTGCCTCACGCGAATCGAGCCCAGTGACTTTCATCCTGCGGCGCCTCGGTCAACTGTTCGTCGGGTGCGCCATGTACGGGCTCGGCATTGCACTCCAGGTCGACTCGGGCCTGGGCAACGCCCCTTGGGACGTGCTGCACCACGGTCTTGCCCGCCGCACCGGTCTGACGATCGGCACATGCGTGGCCGGTACTGCCGTGCTTGCGTTGCTCCTGTGGATTCCGCTGCGCCAAAGACCCGGAATCGGCACCGTCACCAACGCCGTCGCGCTGGGGCCGTTCGCCGACCTCTTTCTTCACCTCCTGCCGGATCCGGACGGAGTGGTGACCCGCTCCGGGTATCTCATAGCGGCAGTTGCGGCCACCGCCGCAGGCACGGGCTGCTGCATAGGAGCGGGCCTCGGTCCGGGACCGCGTGACGGTCTGATGACCGGAATCGCCGCTCGCGGGCATTCGGTCCGATCCGTCCGGACCGGAATCGAGGTGGCCGTGCTCGCCACCGGATGGCTGCTCGGCGGTGCAGTCGGTATGGGGACGCTCCTCTTCGCCCTGGCGATCGGTCCGCTTGCACAGTCGTCCATAAGGTTGCTGTCCATTGATCCCGCTCCGGCCCTGGGACACCGTCCCGTTCGGCCCGATCGATAGTCGCCGTTCCGCGCCGAGGGCCGTCGCGCACATGGACTTCCCTGTTGTTCGGGCACGGCGGACCTGGGCCGGCTCTTCGGCCCTGACCGGAGCGGGTGCGGGACTCTGCGCTACGCGGCGTCGGCCTGAGCCTGCCCTCAGGTCCGTTCCCGGCCCGGGGCGGACTGGAGCAGGTTGGGAGACTGGCTGAAGCCCGCGCGGGTGTACGCGGACACCGCGCGGTCGCTGGAGTGCACCGTCACCCGCTCCAGTCCGGATTCGTGAGCCAGCTCCAGGACCGCGTCGAGGAGCCGGCCGCCCAGCCCGCCGGCACGCTCCTCCGGCGACACGTACACGCACTGCACGTCCCCCGACGCCCGTACGGGAGCGCCAGGATGCGGCACGCGCTGTGTGACAGCCAGCCATGCCATGCCGATGACCTCCCCGTCACGGACCAGGACCAGGCACCTGTGCGAGGAGGCGTTGTGCACCGCCCACGTCACGAACTGCCGGACGAACTCGTCCCGGGACGCGACGGGCGTCCGTCCCGTCTCCTCGGCCCACCGCCACCGGAGCAGGGCGACGGCCTCCAGCTCGCCGGGCCGTACCGGACGGATGCCGATGTTCTTCACCTGTCCATGATGGCCCGGCCCAACCGGCTCGTGTCGCCTTCCCGTCACTCCGCGACGGGAAGGTTGAGTTCCGTGCGCAGATCCCCCGGGTCCATCTCCGGTGTGGGCTCGGTGAGGTAGACCTCCCACAGGCCCGGGCCGGGCTTCAGTCCCTGCTCTCGCGTCCAGGAGTAGAGCCGCTGCCACGAGGCGCCCAGCCCGTCGAACGGACCGCGGTGGACGAGCCGGGCGACCCGCGTCGAGGGGAGCGAGCCGGCGACGACGTCCCCCTCGGGCCGCACCGGGCGGTCCGTCGCGAAGCCGACCTCCAGGTCGGCGCTCTCCTTCGGCGGTTCGCGGTAGAAGCCGAACGCCGGTCCCGTCACGGCGACTTGCTGACGTGCGAGGGTCTCGCCCAGTGTCCGGAACGAGGCGTCGAAGAAGTCCCGCAGCCCGGCGAGCGGCACCACGCCGCGGACGACGGCGGTCACGCTCCCGCCCACCGTGACGAGCTCCGGCCCGGCTGGCCCTGCTCCGGATTCGTGCTGTGACGCGTTGCTGGTCATGATCCTCCCCGGGGGCGCGCGCACGCGGGCATGCGTGCGCGTGTGCGTGTATCCGAGTCGGACCGGTCCGCCGGGTGGAATTCATCGCCTCCGGCGGTGCGGTGCTGCCGCGTGGTGCTGCGCACACCCGTGACCTCGGGCGTCGGTCCGGAAGCGTCCCCGTAAGCTCGACGGCATGAAGGTCCTGCCCTGGCTCCGAGCGATAGGTGGGACGGCGAGGTCCGGACTCTCGGTGGAGCCGACGGCGCTCCATCCGCTCGTGGCTCTCCGGGGGGCGCTCGGCGTCGCGATCGTCATCGGGCTCACGCTGTGGGCCGGCTCGCCCGAACTCGCCGTCTCCTCCGCGTTCGGCGCGTTCTCCTCCGGCGTGGCCACGTTCCAGCGCAGCTGGCGGCCGCGTCCCGTGCTGGCGCTGTCGGCGGCGGCGGGCCTGGCCCTGTCGACCTTCGTCGGCTTCCTCGCGGCGGGTGAGCCACTGGCGTTCGTACTGCTGCTCGCCGTCTGGGCGTTCCTGTCCGGCATGGCGTGGGGAGTGGGGCCCACCGCCGGAGTGGTGGCCGCCTCGACCGTCGCCGTCATGCTCGTCACCGTCACCCTGCCCACGACGCTCCTCGGCGCGCTCACGCACGCGGCGCTCATCGCGGCCGGCGGGTGTGTGCAGGCCGCCCTGATCGTGCTGCTCCCCGTACGGCGTTGGGGCGAGCGGCGTGACGCGCTCGCCGACGCGCTGGCCGCCGTCGCCGACTACGCCCGCCGCCTGCGCCACGACCCCAGCGCCCCCTTCGATCCCAAGCCCCTGATGACGGCCCGCAGCGCCGCCGCGGTCACGCCGCGCCAGGCACGCCGCCGGCCGCGGCAGCTGGGCGGATACCGGGGGCTTGCCGAGCGGTTCAGGCCGGTGCTCGCCTCCCTCGCCGACCCCGAGGTGGGGGCGCCCATGGTGGGGCAGGAGCGGGAGCGCGTACGGGAGTTGCTGTCGGCCGCCGCGACCGTGCTGGACGCCACGGCCCGCGCGATCCGCCGCGGCGAACGCGTGCGCATCCCTCAGGACGCGCTCGACGTGCTCCAAGTCCCCGAGGCGGGACCGGTGTTGCACGGACCGGCACGCAAGGCCGCCATGCGTCTCATAGCCCTCACGCAGGAAGCCGTCGACGCCGCACAGGAACCGGTCGAGGTCACCCGCTCCCTGCCGCTGATTCCGCGCGCGACGTGGCGGATGCCGGCACGGGCGGACCGCTCCGAGGACGAGGACGTCTACGCCGACCCCGAGGCGACGCCCGAACGGGCACGTGTGCCACGGCACTTGAGCCGGCCGACCCTGACCGGACTCGTGCCGGTCGCCCTGCGCACGGTGCGCCGCGAGCTGCGCTGGTCCTCGCCGGTGTGCAGGCACGGGGTGCGCGTCGCCTCCGCCGTCGCCGCGACCTATCTGCTGGGCAGGGCGCTGCCGCCCGAGCACGGCTACTGGGCGCCGCTGACCGTGGTGATGGTGATGCGGCCCGACTTCTCCCGTACGTACGAGAGGGGCTTCGCGCGGCTCGCGGGGACGCTTGTCGGGGTGGCCGTCGCCGGCGCGGTGACGGCGCTGGCGCATCCCTCGCCCTGGGGCAGCGCCGCGCTGGCGGTCGCGAGCATCGCCCTGATGTATCTGCTGATGCGCACCGGCTACGCCATCACCTCCGCGTGTATCGGCGCGTACGTCGTCTTCCTGCTGAGCATCGCCGGGTCGCAGTGGTCGCAGACCGTGCTGGAGAGGATCTGGCTGACGGCGCTGGGCGGTGCGGCGGCCATGGTCGGCTACGCGGTCTTCCCGGCGTGGGAGACACCGAAGCTGCGGGACCGGCTCGCCGACTGGCTCACGGCGACGGGCAGTTACACGGTCGCGGTGCTCGACCGCTTCGCCCGTCCGAAGGTGACCGCCTCGGGTCCCACGGGCACGCCGCTGCCGGGACATCCCGACCGCAGGATCCGCGAAGCGCTGCTCGACACGCGGGCCGCACGCCAGGAGTGGGAACAGACGGTCTCGCGTGCGGGAGCCGAGCCCGTACGCCACAGCGGCGGACTCTCGCGGCGCTCCGCCGCCGACGCGCAGGACGCGCTGATCACGACGGGGCGCGTCACGATGCTGCTGGAGGCCCACCTGCCCGGACCGGACGCCGAACCCGACCCGGGCGCACGGGAGTTCGCCTCCGCCCTGGAGAGCACGCTGCCCGAGGCGGCGAAGGCCGTCCGCGAGAGGGAACTCCCGGACTTCGGGCCCGTGCACGACGCGCTGTCGCGGTGGTGGGAGCGGGAGGCCGGCCGGCCTTCCCCGTCGGTGGCCCTGCGCAGCGCGGACCTGCTCGCCGACGCCCTGGAGGACCTCGCCGACGCGGTGACCCCGAAGCCGAAGTGAGCGGACCTTTGACCGCGCGGTTCGCAGCCCGCGGCCGGACGGGGCGGCCGGCCCCCACCCCTCAGACGTCCGGACGCAGCCGCACGTACCGCACCAGCGGGACCCGGCCCGTGCGCACGCGCACCTCCGCCGTGAGCGGTTCGGTCAACGGCCGCCAGCGCACGTCCAGTTCGGTGTCCGCGACCGCCGCGCCGAGCCGGCCGGCGACGGCCCGCCCCAGCTGTGCCGCGGTCACCGGGGCCAGTCGCGGCGTGGTCACCGCCCGGCGCCCGCCGGGCAGTTCGACGACGGCCCCCCAAGGGCGCCGCTCCGGGCCCGTGATGCCGATGAGTTGTGCGTCGACCGTGTCCGCCGACCTCACCTTCCGCCATGCGGACCGTGGATCTCCGGGGCGGTAGGCGGAGTCCCAGCGTTTGGAGACGACCCCCTCGACGCCCTGCGCTTTCATGTCGCCCATCCAGGCGCGGGCCTCGTCGGCGTCGTCCGTGGCGAGGATCAGCTGGATCTCGGGGCCCGCCTCGCCGACGACGTCGCGCAGCCGCTCCCAGCGCGTACGCAGAGGCTCGGTGCGAAGATCCGTGTGCGGCGCGGCGAGCAGGTCGAAGGCGACGAGGACCGCACCGGGCGCGGAGGAAGCGGGCCGTCTCGCCAGGCCCCGCGACTGGAGGGCCTCGAAGTCGAAGGCGCGCTGCTGCTCGTTCCAGACCACCACCTCGCCGTCGATGACGGTTCCGGTCCCCAACCGCGCGCCCGCATCGACGAGTTCGGGGAACTGGCGGGTCACCTCACGTTTGCTGCGCGAGTGGATCCGTACGCCCTCGGCGGTGACAGCGAGGGCCACGCGCCAGCCGTCGAGCTTGATGGAGTGCTGCCAGCCCGGCCCGTCGGGGACGGCCTCCGCCGGCTTCGGCCGCACGAGCTCCAACGGCAGCCGCACAACGAGCCCGCCGTTCGCACCGGAATCCACAGCGCCCACCCTCTTGCCGTGGCCAGGGGCGGCCGGGCGGCCACGCCGCAGCCGCGCGAGCACGCCACCGCTGTGGCGGAGCGGGGGCGTGCCGATGAGTTACGGGCGCCACCCGGGTCAGCACCGGTACGCGAAACGCGGCATTCGTACGCGAGGGACACGAGGGGAGCCGGTGTGGCCGACGACGAGACGCAGATCCGCGAGCTGATCGGACGCTGGGCGAAAGCGGTGCACGAGGGCGACATGGACGCCGTGCTGGACGGTCACGCCGACGACATCGTGATGTTCGACGTGCCGCCGCCCGACGACGGTGTGCGCGGCATCGAGCGCTACCGCGAGACGTGGCCGCCGTTCTTCGACTGGCAGCGCCAGGGCGCCTGCTTCGAGATCGTCTCGCTGGACGTCACGGCGGGCGCCGACGTGGCCTTCGCGCACGCCCTGCTGCGCTGCGGCACCGCAGAGGGACTGCGGGCCGACCCGGACAGCCGCCTGCGTCTGACGGTCGGCCTCCGCAAGGAGGACGGAGGCTGGACCGTCTCGCACGAGCACCACTCGTTCCCCCACAAGAGCTGACCCCGGACGACCAGGAGGAGTTCAGGCCCATGAGAAGGATCATCCTGTCCATGTCGGTCTCGCTGGACGGCTACTTCGAGGGGCCGGACCACACGATCGACTGGCACATGGTCGACGACGAACTGCACGAGTACATCAACCAGCAGTTCGAGGACGTGAGCGTCTTCCTGCTCGGTCGCGTCGACTACGAGCTCATGGAGTCGGTCTGGCCGACCGCGGAGTCCGACCCGGCAATTACAGGCCCGATGCTGGAGTTCGCCGGGATCTGGCGCGACACCCCCAAGGTCGTCTTCTCCAGAACCCTGGAGCGGGCCGGCGGGAACGCCACCGTCAGGCGGGAGGTGGACCCCGAGGAGATCCGGGAGCTCAAGGCGCAGCCGGGCGGTGACATGTTCGTCGGCGGCGCCGAGCTTGCCGCAGCCTTCCGGCAGCACGACCTCGTCGACGAGTACCGCACCTTCGTCCACCCCGTCCTGCTCGGCGCGGGCAGGCCGCTGTTCCCCCCGGCGGGCGGCAGAACGCCGCTGCGCCTGACCGGGACGAGGACGTTCGGCAACGGCGTCGTCCTGCTGCTCCACGAGCGGGCGGAGGCCCCCGCACCCGCATGAGCCGGACCGCCGCGGGCCCCGCCGGACGCGGCACGGAAGGCCCTGCCCCGGCTGCCGGCGCGGGGCCGCCGGCGGAGGGCTGACGGGACGGGATGGCGGGACCACCCCGTGCCCCGGGCCTCCACTCCCATACGCTGTGCCCGCGGGGCGGGAGCGTGCCACGAGGAGCGAGGGGGAGAGCGGAGCTGTGGACGAGAACAGACCGCAGGCCGGCGACGAGGACGACGGCACCGGCGACTTCCTCGGCTGCTACCCGCAGCTGCTGGCCGAAGTGTCGGAGACCGGCCGCCGGCCGCGCCGGCACGAGCTGGACTCCTTCCGCGCCCTGGGCGAACGCGCGGCCGAGGACGGGTGGGCGCTGCGCGACCTGGTCGGCCTCTACCTGGGGCGGACACGGGAACTGTGGGGCACCTTGCCGGGAGTCGCCCGCGCAGCGATCGCGAGCGAGCGTGCCCGCACCGGTGACGCCCTGCTGGCCGCCGTCGAGGTCGCCGTGTCGGCGCTGGGGGAGGGGCACGAGCGTGCGCAGCGGCTCGCTGTGCGCCAGGAGGAGGGCGAGCGGCGCGAGTTCGTCGACGACCTGCTCTACGGACGCAGCGACATGGGCCGGCTCGCGGAGCGTGCCCAGCGCTTCGGGCTGCGCCTGGCGGGGCTGCACACGGTCGCCGTGGCGGTGGGCCCGGAGAAGTACGACGACGTGCACCGCACGGTGCGGCACATCGAGCGGGAGCTGATCGGGCGGTTCGGACCGCGGGACGTGCTGCTGTCAACGAAGGAGGGGCGGCTGGTCTGCATCGCCGCGAGCGGCGACCGCGACGTGCTGGATCACTTCGTGCGCCTGGCGGAGAAGCCGGGCACGGGCTGTCCTGCGGCGCGGCGCATCGCCGTCGGGCGTGAGCACTCGGGCGCGCGGGGAGTGGTGAGCAGCTACGAGGAGGCGCTGGGCGCACTGGAGCTCGCCGAGCGACTGGGCCTGGAAGGCGTGCGGTTGAACGCCTCGGAACTGCTGGTCTTCCCGGTGCTGCTGCGTGACCGCGGGGCCATGGCGGATCTCGTCCGCACCGTGCTGGGGCCGCTGACGAACGCACGCGGCGGGGCGCGGCCGCTGCTGGAGACCCTGATGGAGTGTGCCGCGGCCGGCTACGTCAACGCGGAGGCGGCCCGGCGGCTCGGCCTGAGCGTGCGCACCCTGTCGTACCGTCTGGAACGCATCCGCACCCTCACCGGTTACTCGCCGGGCGATCCCTTGCAGCGGTTCACGCTGGAGGCGGCTGTCATGGGCGCCCGGCTGCTGGGCTGGCCGGACAAGGACCTCTGAGGCGGTCGGGCCGCGGCGAAGAGGTCCCGCGGGCGGTTTCGGCACGTGGACTGTCAGACCCTCGTGATGACGTGGTCCGGCGCGTGGGGCGCGAGGGTGACCTGGTTGCTCACAGGACGTCAAAAGCGCGTAATGATTGCCGGGTTCTGGCAATGTGTGTCAGCGGCCTCCGGTGTCACGATGAGCGTGCGCCGCAAGGCGTGCAAGCACGAGTCGATGCCCTCGACGGGGGTGAGGGCATCGGCTCGATGCGTTTCGGGGAGTCCGCCGGGCGCCGTCCTGACTGCCGGATGTCGGCACATGGACGGACTCGGCCGAGCGGCCCGCCGGGAACCGCCGGCAGGGGAACCGCCCGCAGGCGCCCGTCGGCGGGGGGAAGAGCACACCGCAGCCCGCGCCCTCGGGGGGAAGGGCGCGGGCTGCGGCTGCCGGGGCAGGTGGCGGCTGACTCAGCCGACCTTGAGCTTCTGGCCCGGCATGATCACGTCGACGTCGTTGACGACGGACTTGTTGTTCTCGTGCAGCTTCTTCCAGCTGACGCCGTGCGCGGCGGCGATGGAGGAGAGCGTGTCACCGGCCTTCACGGTGTAGCTGCCCTTGCCCCCTGCCTGCGTCTTGCCCTTGGCCGGGCGCTGCGACTCGCTGCCCTGCGAACCCTTGCCGCCGGAGCCGCCCTTGCCGACCTTGGCCGGGGCGCCGTCCGCGGTCAGCCCTGCCTCGCCGGCGCAGGCCCAGGCCCCGGGCCCCTGACGGTCCAGCAGCTTCTCGGCGGTGGCGATCTGCTGCGCCTTGGTGGCCTGGTCGGCGCGCGGCGCGTACTTCGTGCCGCCGGCCGCCTTCCAGCTGGAGTTGGAGAACTGCAGACCGCCGTAGTGACCGTTGCCGGTGTTGGCCTGCCAGTTGCCGCTGGACTCGCACTCGGCGACCTTGTCCCACGTACGGACGGAGGCTGCCTGAGCGCTGGGCGCAGTCACCATCGGAAGGGCGACGGCGGCACCCGCGACGCCGCTGAGCACGGCGAGACGGGTGGCCTTCACGGGCCCGCGGTTACGGCCGTTACCGGAAAACAGCATGGTGAATGTTTCCTAACGATCGCGGAGTTCGCCACATGTTCTGCGGCGAACGTGTCGAGCGGTGGCGACCGTAAGCACACTGCCCCGGGTGGGCAAAAACCGACACGAGTGATCACGTAGAGCAAGGAAGCCGCCAGGAGTCACTATCGCCGCAGGTCATGCGGAGAGGTGTGAACCGGACAACCGGGCTTTCGGGGCCATGTGCGGAGAGAAGGGTCACACCCTGACGGCCCATCCTCCCGTCCACCCGCGGCCCCTCGTCACCGACAGCCCCGCGCCGGCCCTCAGTTGGCGCGCTCCCGCACGACGCGTGCGATGTCCAGCCGCCGCACCGCACGCAGCGCGGGGACCTGGGAGAGCAGCGAAGCGCCCAGCACGGCGACCGCCGCCCCCACGGTGACTGGCCAGCCGACCTCGAGCCGGACGGAGAACAAGTCACTCGAGAAGGAGCCGAGAGACGCCCGCGCCGCGGCGAGGCCCGCCGCGAGCCCTATCGGGAGAGCGAGCGCCGTCGCAGTGAGATTCTCCGCCGCCAGCAGCCCCGCGATGCGGCGCAACGGCACTCCGGCAGCGCGCAGAGTGGCCAACTCGCCCGTGCGCTCGGCGATGTTGACCGTCATCGTCACGTAGACGACGGTCAGTGCCAGCACCCCGCCGAGCAGCAGCATCACCCCGACGAACACGCGGAACAGCGTCATGTAGCGGTCGACCTGCCGCTCGACGGCCCGTGAGTCGGTGTAGGCGACGACGCCTTCGAGGGCCGTGACGTCCTCGCGTATGCGGTCGTGCGAGGGCGCCGCCGGTCCGGAGGCGAACTTCAGCGCATAACCGCCGGGTCCGGCGCCTGTCGCCGCCTCGACGGTCTCCCGTGTGCCGTACAGCGCCGAACCCATCGGCTCGTCGACCAGCCCGGCCAGCCGCACCTGCCTCTCCTGGGCTCCCGCGCTGCCCGAGGTACGCAGGGTGAAGCGGTCGCCGGGGGCGATGTGCAGGCGGGCGGCGAGTGCCTTGCCCGCCAGTACGCCGCCGTCGGCCGGCAGCCGGCGCTCCCCTCCGCCGGGCATGCGGAACCCGTGCATCGTGGTCTCCGGCCGGTAACCGGTGAGCGATGTGCTGTAGGACTCGCCGTTGGCGGCGGCTGTGACCTGTGCCGTCGTCACCGGCTCCACGGCGCTCACCCCGTGGACGGCGCTCAGGGCCTTCCTGGTACCGGGCGCCCGGGCGTCGGCGGTGACGGTGGCGTCCTCCCGCTGCACCGTCTCGAACTGCACGTCCAGCGCGGCCTTCATGCTCGTCGCCATCCCGGCCGAGGAGAGCACCAGCACCAGCGCCAGCACACTGCCGAGCATCGTGGCCAGCGTGCGGCGCCGGCTGCGTGCCAGTTCGCGCAGAGCCAGCCGCAGGATCAGCGGGAGGCGCCGGGCCCGTACCAGAACCGCGCTCCAGCGGCCCGGCGGGCGCAGGGTGCCGCCGTCGCCCCGCATGGACTCGGCCGGTGCGGTGCGCGTCGTCGCCCACGCCGGTGCGGCACCGCCCACCAGCCCCACCAGGACACCGAAGAGCAGCCCCGTCAGCATGACCGCGGGGCGACGTTCGACGAGCGTGTACGGGATGCCGAGCTCGGCGGTGTACGCGTGGGTCATCGCCGTCGTCGCCACCGCGCCCAGGGCCACGCCCAGTACCGCACCGCCCGCACCGGCGAGCACGCCGTGACCGAGGTAGTGCCGTGCGACCGTGCCGCGCTGGGCTCCGGCGGCCAGGAAGGTGGCGATCACCTTGCGCTCCGCCAGCACCAGGCGCGTGATCAGGACGTACGCGGCCACCGCCGCCGCCGACAGGAACAGCACGGGGAAGGCGACGGAGAGTTGTGAGAAGCCCTTCAGATCCTCGTTCAGAGTGGCGTCGGACGGCTGCTCCGCGCGCGGCTGGACCTCCGTGGCTCCCGCGGCGCGCAGGCGGTCGGCGACGCGTGCGGCGGTGCCGTCCCCGCGGGCGTCGTCGCTCAGCCGTACGAGGGTCTGCGCGGTGGCCGCCTCGTGCGTGAGTCTCCGAACGGTCGCCTCGGGCGCGAAGAGCACGGCGAAGTTGTGCGGGTCGCTGAGGACTTCCTGCCGCGTGAGCGCCGGCCACAGATACTCGGGCGAGTCGGCCACACCGCGCACGGTCAGCGTCCGCCAGCGTGAGCCGTCGTGGACCCTGGTGCTGTCGCCGGGGGAGAGGCCGAAGGTCTTCGCGGTGTGCCGTTCGACGAGTACGCCGTCGCGGTCGCCGCTTCGCGGGTAGTGGCCCGATACGACGTCGACCTTGTTGACCTGCGGCTGCTTCCCGGTGGGCAATCCCGTGACCCTGCCGAGGAGTTCGTCGCCGCCGAGCTTCACCGGCAGCCGGCCCTGGGTGCGGGTGGCCACCGCTTCGACGCCGTCCGCGGCCCGGGCCGCCGAGGCGGCCTTCGCGGCGTCACCGCCGGAGGCCGTCAGATCGGCGAACCGCATCTGCGAATAGGTGTGTTCGTAGCTGGAGCCCAGGTTGCGGTAGGCGTCGTAGCTGGCGACGAACAGGAGCACGCCGACCATCACGGTCACCCCGACCGCCACGAACTGCGGGAGGCGGCGCCGCAGATCACGCCGGGTCTTGGCGAGCAGAATCCGGTTCATGCCGCTCACCAGTCCACGTCGGCGACGTCGGCCGGGTCGGAGTTGCGCTCGACCGACTCCACACGTCCGTCGCGCATGGTCACCACCCGGTGGGCCATCCGCGCCACGGCGGCGTTGTGCGTCACCATGAGCACGCCCCGGCCCTCGCGGTTGGTGCGCTGGAGCAGTCTCAGCACGGACTTGCCCGTCGCAACGTCGAGGGCGCCCGTGGGCTCGTCCGCGAGCAGGAGATCCGGGTCGGTGGCGAGGGCACGGGCGAGCGCCACACGCTGCTGCTGCCCACCGGAGAGCTGCGCGGGAAAGTTGTCCAGCCTGTCCCCGAGGCCGACGGACTCCAGCAGCCCGGCCACCTCGCGCCGCTCGCCCCGCCCCGTCAGCTCGACCATCACCTCGACGTTCTCCCGGGCCGTGAGGGTGGGCACGAGATTGAAGAACTGGAAGACGAACCCGATGTGATCCCTGCGGAACGCGGCCAGTTCGCGCGGGCGTCGTCCTGTCAGGTCGACTCCGGCGACCTTCGCCGAGCCGGCATCGGCGGGTTCGATGCCGCCGAGCACGTTCAGCAGCGTCGTCTTGCCCGAGCCGCTGGGCCCGAGCACCACCACCAACTCGCCCGCGTCCAGGTCCAGATCGACTCCGTCGAGCGCGGCGACGGCCGCGTCCCCCGTCCCGTACGTCTTCGACAGGCCTCGCAGCCGCGCCCCGCCCCGGAGCGTGACTCCGGTTCCCGTGCGGGCTGTGCCGGTGTGTGCCACTGATTCCTCCCTCTTGCCGGGCCCGGCCTGCCGATGCTTCCGGGCGTTGTCTCCGTGCCGGGCCGGCCGCCGCGTTCCCGGACGGCTCCGAGTCCGGGGCAGCCGGTTCCACGGACCTCGGCCGCCGTGGGTGCCGACTGCCTCAACCGGTCGTGCGTGCGACCCCGGCCAGGCGTGCCAGCGGCCCCGACACGGGGATCCGCGCGACGGACGGGTCGATGAGCCGGTGCAGCACGAGTCCGTCGATCACGGCGCCCAGCAGCAGCGCGGTGGCCTCCGCGTCGTCGTCGGAGCGCCCCGCCGCCGTGCCCGAACTGCCTTCTTGCGCCGTGGTGTCGGAGGCGCGCAGCCACTCGGCGACACTCGTGCGCCACTCGGCCAGCAGCTCCGCCAGCTGCGTGCGCAGCCGCTCCAGCCGTGTCGATGCCAGCAGCATCTCGCTGAACAGCACCGTCGCCGGATCCGTCGCGGAGTACTCCGCCACCGCCTCCAGCACCTGGGCCACGCCCTGCGCCGGATCGTCAGCTCGAAGGATCGCCTCGGTCGCCTGCGCCATCTCGCGCCTCGCCGAGGCCATTGCGGCTTCGATCAGCAGATCGGTCACGGTGGAGAAGTGGTAGTGCACCAGCCCCGGCCGCAGTCCCGCGCGGTCCGCCACCCGCCGCGTGGTCACCGCGCCCCAGCCGTCCTCGACGATCAGCTGTGCCGCCGCGTCGAGCAGCCGCTGCCGGGTCTCGTGGCCGCGTTCCGCGGATGTCGGTGTCAAATCTCGCTCCAACTCGGTCCTCAGGGCCTGCCTGTACGGGCCCGTACAGCACGGAACAGGCAGTGCGGGCATGTTTTGGACGTACGACTTGGGCGTACGCATTGGCCGAACGACTTGGTCGTACGTCCAATCTCGCTTGTCACAGTACGCCCTTCCGGGACCGAGGAGAAGCCCCCGCCGACGAGTGCGGTGGACTGTGCGCCTCCCGGGCGGCCGGGGCATCCTGGGAGCCACGGGTGACGACAGGAGGGCGACGGGGGTGCGTCCGAAGTGACGGAGACGGAGATCCGCCTGTTCGCGCAGGCCGACCGCACCGAACTGCGGCAGCTGTTCCGCAAGACCGGGGCGGGCGCGGCGACGGCTTCGCTGTGGGGTCACGAGGAGTCGGAAGCGGAGATCTACCTGCGCGCGTACATGGACCTGGAACCGGAATCGCTGTTCGTCGCCGTGGTGGACGGAGCGCTGGCCGGCTATCTGGCGGGGAGCCTGGACCCCTCGCGGTTCCCCAGCGAGAGCGAGCGCATCGCGAGGGCCATCAAGAAGCACCGGCTCGCCCTTCGGCCGCGGCCGGCGGCGTTCTTGGCCCGCAGCGTCCTCGACCTGGGCCGGGCCGCCCTCCGGGGTGAGCCGACCGCGTCGGACTTCAGTGACGAGCGCTGGCCGGCGCATCTTCACATCAACGTCGCACCGGAGGCGCGTGGGACGGGCGCTTCGGACGGGTTGATGAACGCGTGGTTCCGGCGGCTGCGGGCCGGCGGCTCACCCGGGTGTCACCTGCTGACCCTGGCGGAGAACACCCGGGCGGTGCGGTTCTTCGAACGCATGGGTTTCACCAAGTACGGTGCCACGCCGCTGGTTCCCGGCATCCGCCAAGAGGGGCGGCGGGTCCACCAGCAGGCGATGGTCTGGAGTCCGTAGCCGCGGACCCGACGAGAGCCGGCCGCGGTCACGCCCCTCAGCCGACGGTGGCCGTGGAGCTGAAGTTGCGGCGCACCTCGCGGATCTCGTCGGCGTCCGGAACCGAGTTGGTGCAGGCCGGCCCCGCCGACTTGCCCGACATCAGGCTGGAGCACGGGCCGGGCTGGCTGTCCTCGAGGCCGAGCATGTGGCCGAACTCGTGGGACACGACGCGTATCGCATCGTGTCCCTGGGCCAGCGCCCTGCGGCCGATGGTGACGGTGCCCTTGCCGAGACGGGGCCCCTCGGGGGCGGCGCCAGGCCAGCCCTTCGAGACGACGATGCGGATGTCCGCCTCGGTGCCCGCGGCGGCGGGCCGGAGGTTCACCTCGGGGACGCTGTCGTTCCATGAGCCGGCCGCCGCGCGGACCGCTCCTCCGAAACCGTCCGCGGCGCCCGCGTCGTAGGTCAGGAGTACGGGGCCCTCGCGGCTCGCGCGCGGTCCTGCCTGAGGTATCGGGCCCGTCACGTCGTTCTCCGGCCACTCCGGGGCGACGGGCCCGTCCTCCGGCCCCTGGCCGCCCGGGCCGGCAGACTCGCCGACCTCCGCCTCCCCGCGCGGGCCGGAGTCCCGCGAGGGGACCTCGCCGGAGCCCCGGCTCGCCGACTCCCCGGACGCGTCGTTGGTGGCGGAGACCTCTGCCCCGTCCACTCGTGCCGCCGCGTCGGAACCCTCCGCACCTGCGCAGGCTGTCGCCGCGAACAGAGTCAGGGGCACACAGGCCGCCGCCCATCTCCGGAGTCGGATACGCATGGTGCATCTCCCTGCTGAGCGATGAGGGTTGTGAGGGGGCGCCTCCCCCAGACTCCGTCTGGGAGGTGCCCCTGCGGGCGTACGAATGGTGCCCGATTCGGGGCCTCCGCGCAGACGTTTCCTACTCACGCGTACGGAATTGGCCGCGATCTCCGTCACATGCGTGATGGGCACGACATGTGCGGGGCCCTGAACTTACCGCGAGTCATATCTGCGCAACCGCGGCACAACCGCAGCCCACGACCCTGACCTGCTCAGATCCCCGTCATCGGTGAGCAGCGGCAAACAACGACGTGCAGTGGCGAGCAACGACGTGCCGCAACACGCAACGACGTTGCAGCGGCGAGTACAGGCGCGCATCCTCACGCGCGGACGGGCCGGGCCCTCCTGGCGGTCAGTGCCGGCTCGCGGGCCGGCGCCCCGGGGGCTGCTTCGGCTCGGGGCGCTGCGGCACCCGCGCCACATCGCGCGTGCGGGGCTTTCCGCTCAGCACCGTGAAGCGTTCGCCGTAGTGGCAGATCTCCATCGGCAGACCCTCGACGAGCGTGTACGTGGCCGTGGAGTCGCTCATCTCCACCCGCAGCCGCCGCCCCAGCATCTGCACGGTGAAGGCGAGACGGGTCAGGCGCTCCGGCAGCTTCGGTGCGAACTCCAGGGTGCAGTCGACGTGCCGCATGCCCCCGAAACCCGCGACGAGCGCAGTCCAGGTACCGGCGAGGGAGGCGATGTGCAGTCCGTCCCGGGTGTTGTTCTCCAGGTCGAACAGGTCCATCAGGGCGGCCTCGCCCAAGTAGTCGTAGGCCAGGCGCAGATGGCCGACCTCGGCCGCCATGACGGCCTGCCAGCACGCGGAGAGGGAGGAGTCCCGCACGGTCAGCGGTTCGTAGTACGCGAAGTTGCGGGCCTTCTGCTCGTCGTCGAACTCCTCGCCGTGACGGCACATGGCGAGCACCAGGTCGGCCTGCTTCACGACCTGCTTCCGGTACAGGTCGAAATACGGGAAGTGCAGCATCAGCGGGTACTGGTCGGGCCGCGTGTTCGCGAAGTCCCACATCTGGTGCCCGGTGAAGTCCGCCGACTGCTCGTGCACACCGAGGTCCCGGTTGTACGGGAGGACGATGGCGTCGGCTGCGTCCCTCCAGGCGGCGGTCTCCTCGTCGTCGACGCCGAACGCGTGCGCCTGCTCGGGGTGCCGGTCGATGGCGTTCGCGGCCTCCCGCAGGTTCGCCCGTGCCATCAGGTTCGTGTAGATGTTGTCGTCCGCGACGGCGCTGTACTCGTCGGGGCCGGTGACCCCGTCGAAGTGGAAGCCGCCCTGGTGGTCATGGTGGCCGAGGGAGTGCCACAGCCGGGCGGTCTCCACGAGGATCGGCACTCCCGTCTCCCGCTCGAACTCGTCGTCGCCCGTGGCCGTCACGTACCGCACCACCGCGTCGGCGATGTCGGCGTTCACGTGGAAGCCCGCGGTGCCCGCCGGCCAGTACGCCGAGCACTCCGATCCGTCGATCGTCCGCCATGGGAACGCGGCGCCGCGCAGGCCCAGTTGCTGCGCCCGTGCCCGTGCGGCGGGCAGCGTGTCGTACCGCCAGCGCAGCGCCTCGGCGACGGACTGCGGCGAGGTGTACGTCAGCAGCGCCAGCACGAACGTCTCGGTGTCCCAGAAGGAATGGCCGTCGTAGCCGGAGCCGGTGAGGCCCTTCGCGGGGATGGCGCGCTGCTCGGCGCGGGCTCCGGCCTGGAGGACGTGGAAGAGGCCGAACCGCACGGCCTGCTGGATCTCCGCGTCTCCGTCGACCTCGACGTCGGAGCGCGCCCAGAAGTCGTCGAGGTAGGAGGCCTGCTGTTCGACCAGCCCGTCCCAGCCGGTGCTGCACGCCCCGGCGAGGGCCGCGTCGACCTGGTCGCGCACCGCGGGCAGGGACCGCACGCTCGACCAGCCGTAGGAGACCATCTTCTCCAGCCGCAGCGGAGTACCCGGCTGAAGCAGCGAAGTGACCGTGAGACGGCTGACGTTCGGGCCGCTCTCACTCGAAGTACGCGTGGAATCGGGGCCGTTCACCACGTGATCGGCCGCGGCGGCCACGCGCAGCCCGCTGCGGCGCGTGCTGTGCACCAGGCGCAGCCGGTGCCCGGAGGCCAGGTGCTCCTCGGGCTCCAGCGGCGACTCGAGCGCGGCCGCGGCGCGCGGATCGCCGGGGCGGTGGGGGAGTTGCTCGTTGGCGACGAGTTCCGACTGGATGACCACCCGGACCTCGTCGTCCAGCGGCTCCACCTCGAAGGCGACGGCGGCGATGGCGCGCTGCGTGAAGGAGACGAGCCGCGTGGAGCGCACCCGCACGGTGCTGCCGGCCGGCGAGGTCCACTCGCAGCTGCGGTGCAGCAGCCCGCTGCGCAGGTCGAGTTCCCGCTCGTGGGAGCGCAGCCGCCCGTAGCGCAGGTCGAAGGGTTCGTCGTCGACGAGCAGCCGGACGATCTTGCCGTTGGTGACGTTGATGACGGTCTGGCCCGACTCCGGGTATCCGTAACCGGCCTCGGCGTAGGGGAGCGGGCGCAGCTCGTGTACGCCGTTGAGATACGAACCGGGCAGGCCGTGGGGTTCGCCCTCGTCGAGGTTGCCGCGCCAGCCGACGTGGCCGTTGGACAGCGCGAAGACCGATTCGCTCTGCGGCAGCAGCTCCAGGTTCAGCCCGGTCTCGCGCAGTGTCCAGGGTTCGCAGGCGTACGCACGCTGTGTGATCACGCTGAGTCCTCCTGGCGGTCGTGGCCCGTGAGGTCGGCGAGGTCCCGCACGACGACGTCCGCGCCGTGCCGGCGCAGCTCCGCCGCCTGGCCGACGCGGTCGACGCCGACGACGTACCCGAAGCGCCCCGCCCGTCCGGCCTCCATGCCGGCCAGGGCGTCCTCGAAGACGGCGCATCCCGCCGCTCGCACGCCGAGGTCGCGGGCCGCCGCGAGGAAGGTGTCGGGCGCGGGTTTGCCGGGCAGCCCCCGTTCCTCGGCGACGAGCCCGTCGATCCGTACGGCGAAGAGGTCCTCGATGCCGGCGGAGACGAGGACATCGCGGCAGTTCTTGCTGGACGACACGACGGCGGTGTTCAGTCCCGCCTTCCGTACCGCCTCCACGTAGCGGACCGAGCCCGGGTACACCTCGACGCCCTGCTCGCGGATCTTCTCCAGCAGCAGGTCGTTCTTGCGGCTGCCCAGGCCCTGCACGCTCTCCCGGCCCGGCGGGTCGTCGCTTCCGCCCTCGGGAAGCTCGATGCCGCGGGAGGCGAGAAAGGTGCGCACGCCGTCGGCGCGCGGCCGGCCGTCGACGTACTTGTCGTAGTCGCCGGCGCTGAAGGGGCGGAAGCCCTCCCCCTCGCGGCCGCGCAGGAAGTCGTCGAACATCTCCTTCCAGGCGGCCGCGTGCACCACGGCCGTCCTGGTCAGCACGCCGTCCAGGTCGAACAGGCAGGCGCGCACGGACTGCGGCAGACCCAGGCCCATCATCGGCGCCGGGTCCCCCGATGCGGGCCCGCCATGCCTCTTCAGCCCAGGCGGGGTGCGGCCGCCGGCCCGGCCCGGGCACCGGCGCGCCCGGCCCGGCCCGGCCCGGGCACCGGCGCGCCCGGCCCGGCCCGGCCCGGGCACCGGCGCCCCCGGCCCGGCCCGGGCACCGGCGCCCCGGGCCCGCGCCCGGCTCAGCCGAGCAGTTCGATCTCCGACAGCGCCGCCGGGCCCCCGGCGGGCACGAGCCTGTAGTGCCGGTACGCGCCGGGACGGGCGATCTCGAAGACGCGGGTCTGTCTGTCCCAGGCGAAGGACTCGCCGCGGCGGCGGTCCACCGCCTTCCACTTCCTGCCGTCCGCGGAGCCCTCCAGCACCCATCCCTCCGGGGCGTCGGCGCTGTCCGCCGAGGTCAGCGTGTAGGACCTCACCGGCTTGTCACGGGAGCCCGGCTTAACCTCCATCGCGGCACCGGAGAAGACGGCCCTGGTGGCGGAGGTGTCGTCCAGCAGCGGCTTGTCCTTCGCGGGCACGGTCACGTCACCGGGCGGCGAGGGCACCTTGTCGTCCTCGGTGATGGAGGACGGAGCGTTCTTCTCGCCGGTGCCCCACCCGGACGGCTTCGGGCCCATGTCGAACTCGAGGGTTCCGCCTCGGGCCAGCAGCTTGTGCGGCAGCGAAGTGGAGTGCCACGCCTTGCCGTTGACGCGCAGCCCCTGCACGTAGATGTTGCGCTCGCTGTTGCGTGGCGCCTTCACCACCAGTTCGCGGCCGTTCTCGAGGTGGACGGTGGCCTTGGTGAACAGCGGTGAGCCGACCGCGTATTCGGGCGATCCCATCACCAGCGGGTAGAAGCCGAGTGCGCTGAAGACGTACCACGCCGACATCTCGCCGTTGTCCTCGTCGCCGGGGTAGCCCTGGCCGATCTCGCTGCCCAGGTAGAGGCGTGAGAGCACGTCCCGGACCTTCTCCTGGGTCTTCCAGGGCTGCCCGGCGGCGTCGTAGGTGTAGGCGATGTGGTGGGAGGGCTGATTGCTGTGCCCGTACATCCCCATGCGCACGTCGCGGGCCTCCGTCATCTCGTGGATGACGTCGCCGTAGGAGCCGGCGAACTCCTTCGACGCGGTCTCGGGCGTGGAGAAGTACTTGTCGAGCTTCTTCGCCAGGCCCGCTCGCCCGCCGTACAGGTTGGCCAGGCCCCTGGTGTCCTGGGGTGCGGTGAACGCGAAGCTCCACGCGTTGGTCTCGGTGTAGTCGTGGCCCCACACGCGCGGGTCGAACTCCCCGGGCGGCAGGCGCCAGTTGCCGTCCGCGTCCTTGCCCTGGAAGAAGCCGACCCGGTCGTCGAAGTGCTTGACGTAGTTGCGGGCCCGGCCGAGGAAGTACTGCGACTCGGCCTTGTAGCGCGCCTTGTGGGTCTTGCGGTACAGCGCCTCGCCCATGCGCGCGATGCCGAAGTCGTTGAGGTATCCCTCCAGCGCCCAGGACATGCCCTCGCGGGTCGCGGTGCTGGTGTAGCCGGTGAAGGGGGAGGTGGCCATGCCCTTGCGTCCCACGCCCGAACGCGGCGGCGCGACCGTGGCGTTCTTGACCGCCGCCTCGTACGCGGCCTCCGCGTCGAACTTCACGCCCTTGCCGTAGGCGTCGGCGAAGGCGACGTCTGAGCTGGTGCCGGTCATCAGGTCCGCGTAGCCCGGCGAGGACCAGCGCGATATCCAGCCGCCGTCCTTGTACTGCTGCACGAACCCGTCGGCCATCCGTCCCGCGCGCTCCGGAGTGAGGAAGGAGTAGGCGGGCCAGGTCGTCCGGTAGGTGTCCCAGAAGCCGTTGTTGACGTACACGTCCCCGTCGACGATCTTCGAGCCCGTGTGCGTCGGGGTGTCCTCACCCGTCGGCTCCGAGAAAGGGCTGGCGTAGCGCTTGCGCGAACCGACCTGCTCCGCACCCGAGTTGGGATACAGGTAGAGGCGGTACAGGCTGGAGTAGAGCGTGGTGAGCCGGTCGCGGCTCGCGCCCTCCACCTCGATGCGGCCGAGCAGATCGTCCCACTCGGTCTGCGCACGCCGCCGCACCTCGCCGAAGGACGCGTCCGCCGGGATCTCGCGTTCCAGGCTGGCCTTCGCCTGGTCCACGCTGATGAGGGACGTGGCGATGCGCATCGTGACCGTACGGTCAGAGCCCGCCCCGAAGCGCAGATAGCCCGTGACGTCCTTGCCGCCGCCGCCCTCCAGCTTCCCGCCGGCCGTCACGGGGGAGTCGAAGCGTGCGTAGACGAACATGCGGGTCGCGCCGGTCGACGACTTGCTCCTGACGTCGGAGAATCCGGTGACGGTGGCGTTGTCCTCGGAGGCCGTGTCGAGGGTGAGACCGCCGCGGTTGTCGACGTTGTCGAAGATGAGGTTCGCGTCGTCACCGGGGAAGGTGAAGCGCATCATCGCGGCGTGGTCGGTGGGGGTGATCTGCGTGCGCAGTCCGCTCTCGGATGTGACGCCGTAATAGTGCGGCCTGGCCGTCTCGTTGGAGTGGTGGAAGGGCAGCGCGCGGGCCTTGCGGGACGCGTCGGGCTTGCCCTTCGCCGCCGACGGCATGACCTGGAAGGTCTGCCGGTCGCCCATCCACGGGCTGGGTTCGTGGCTGGCGCTGAAGGCCTGAAGAGTGGGCAGGTTGTCCTCGTTGTTCTTGCGCGCGTACTCGTAGAGCCAGTCCGTGGAGCCCGCATCGGTCACGGGCGTCCAGAAGTTGAAGCCGCCGGGGAGCGCCGTGGCGGGGAAGGTGTTGCCGCGGGAGAAGCTGCCGCTGGAGTTGGTGCCGCGAGTGGTCTCGGCGTAGTCGGAGGGGTGCGCGAGGCGCTTGTGAGGTGCCTTCGGCGCGATCGAGACGTCGTCCACCCAGCCGCGGAAGTCGCTGCCGCCCTTGGGGGAGTCGTAGGCCACGAGGATCCGGTCGATGGTCTTGCCCGCCGCGACGGCGCCGATCCGCGACTCCCTGTTGTTCCACTGGTTCGCGTACATCGTCTTCGCGGACGCCTGGCCCTGCGGAGTCAGCGCGTTGCCGTGCTGGTCCCTCGCACCCAGATCGCTCAGATAGGTGCCGTCGGTGAAGGCGAGGTCGAGGGACGCGTGCGTGGCGGGATAGTCGAGGTCGGTCTCCGGCAGTTCCGGGAAGATCTTGTACGAGAGCGAAGTGCGGGCCCCGACAGGGATGTCGACGTCGAAGACGCGGTTGTAGGAGTAGCCGCGGCCGCTCCCGGAGTGCTCGCCCGCGTAGCGAAGGGAGTGCCCACCGCTGAAGCCCGCGCCGTTCTTCGAGGTGAGGGTGTCGTCGGGCCCGGTGCCCGGGTGGCTGCTCATGCCGGGCGTGCCGGGAGCGGAGTCTCTGTGGACGCCGCGGGTCCTCTGCTCGCCGTCGGGCGTCGTCTCGACGCTGTCGTTCCAGTCGGGCGCGGGGTCCTCCGGTTCGAAGGAGGAGCGGAACACCTCCGCCGTGCCGCCCGGTGCGTGCGGCTGCCGGGGCGGGGTGGCGGACGCAGCTCCTTGTCCGGTCACCATGAGCAGCGCCGTCACCATCAGGGCCGCGCAGGCTCTGCCGGGCCCGCCGGAACCACCGGGTCTGCCGGGTCTCCGGGACCTCGTCCGTCTGCCGCGGCCGCTTCGTCCGCTGCGTGCCTGACTCTGGCGCACGAGGCCGCTCCCCGGGAATACTTGACATCGTTGTCCACTGATGGCGCAGAGAACCAGTAATGTCCGTGCGCACGGTGATGTCAAGGGTGCGCTTGGTCACGGTTGATGCCTGGTTGACGGTTGATGGCTGGAATCCGGACGGCCTGGCCGGAAGGCTGCACGGCCCGGCCGCCCGGAAGTTCAGAGCCAGCCGCGCTTGCTCGCGATGCACGCGGCGTCGAAACGGTTCCTGCCGCCCAGCTTCTTGATGGCGCTGGAAGTGACGTTCCGTACCGTGCCGGGGGAGAGGAAGAGTTCCGCGGCGATTTCGCGTACCGGGGCTCCGCCCGCGGTGAGCCGGAGAACTTCCTTTTCCCTGGTGCTGAGCGATCTGCCGCTGCACCCGGGCTGGCGGATAAAAGCCGCGTCCATCGGGCTGCCGGCATGCTGAGATGTTCCGTCGGAATTGGCGGGGATGCCAGCGGGAACACCCGTATTGTTCACCACGAGTCCCCGTATGGCATTCACCAGCTGAGGCAGGGCCGCGTCGTCGGGTACGACACTCAGTAATCCTGGTGCGGCTGCCTCCTGCCTTTTGGCGGGGGAGCCGGGAGTGGTGCCGATGACGGCGATCCGGCACCGGGGGATGGCCGCCCGCAACTCGTCGGTCAGGCAACGTCCATTGCGTGCGGTGGTGTTGGTGCCGAGCACGGTCACTGTGGGAAGCTTGCGCAGAACAGTGGGAACTATTTCGTCGCGGTTGTTGACGGTCGCGACCACTTCAAAATCCTGGACAAGATTGAGTGTCGCCGCGATGGCTTCCGAGTAAAGACGTCTATCGTCGCCGATCACAATTCGAGTGTGCATTTCGACAAAGCCCCCGCTTCGGCTTCACAGGTTGTCGCCCAACGGCCGTAGAGTTCCATGCCCCAACGGCCGTGGTCAATGGGCCACGAGCCGTTCAACTGCCCGAGTGGGGCGTGCTTCTGTACTTATGACCGATTTGGAGAAGACATTTTGAGGTGGCCTTGAGGTTTCACTTGTCAATACCACTGAAACCCGCGAAAGGCGCCTGATCCCGCATTTGTGAAGATCGAAGAATCGGGCGGGGGCGGTGACGTCATTCCCCGTGAAGGCGTCGGCAATCCGGATCGGACCGCCGGGTATGCGGCGGCCCGCGGGTCGCCGCCGGTGACGGGGCGGTGCCGGCGGCGCGCCGACGCCCGCGGACGGGGGCGTCGGCGCGCGGGCCGCCTCGGGCCAGGCGGGGAACGCAGGGCAGGCGGGGGCGCGGGTTCGGGTGCGGCGCGCGGGCGCGTGCGTGCGGGACTCCCGTGCGGAACGCACCGGCGGCGGGCGTCGCGCTGGGGCAAGTCCCCGTGCTGTGAGGGCGCGTCGGCCGGTGCGGTTGCCGACGATCGCACGGCCTCGCGAACCGTCAGCGCACCGGACGCGGCCAACCGTCAGCGCACCGAGCGCGGCGAACGGTCAGCGCACCGGGCGCGGCGAACCGTCAGCGCACCGAGCGCGGCGAACGGTCAGCGCACCGGGCGCGGCGAACCGTCAGCGCACTCGCGTCTTTTGGCCGGATCCCGCCGTGGCGCGTTCTTCGGAGCCCCCGGACCCCTCTCCCTGCGCCGGCTTGGGCCGACGCAGGAACAGAAAGAGGACGGGAACCGTGTAGAGCACCCACACCCACGCCTGGACGACGGTCGGGTCCGGCTGGAAGTTGACCGTGCCTTTCAGCAGGATGCCGTACCAACTGTCGACGGGCACCGCGGAGCTGACGTCGAACGCCTTGTCCTCCAGACCGCCGAGGAAGCGCGCCTCCTGAAGGTCGTGCACCCCGTAGGCGAGGACGCCGGCCGCCACGACGATCAGCAGGCCGCCCGTCCACGTGAAGAACCGGGCCAGGTTGATCCGAAGGGCTCCCCGGTAGAACAGCCAGCCCATCACGATCGCGGTGACGATGCCCAAGAGTGCGCCCACCAGCGGCCGGACGCCGTCACCGGCGGCGTCCACCGACCTCCACACGAACAGGGACGTCTCGATGCCCTCGCGCCCGACGGCGAGGAACGCCGTCGCCACCAGTGCACCCCTGCCCATGGCGAGAGCCGCGTCGAGCTTGCCCTCCAGCTCCGCCTTCAGATGCCGGGCGGTCCGCCGCATCCAGAAGACCATCCACGTCACCAGGGCCACCGCGGCGACGGAGAGCGAGCCGCCGATCGCTTCCTGAGCGGTGAACGTCAGTTCCTGCGTGCCGAATTGGAGACCCGCGCCGAAGGCCAGGCTGACCGCGGCGGCGATGCCCACCCCGGCCCAGACGGGCGCCAGCTTCGCACGGTTGTCGGTCTTGACGAGGTAGGCGACGAGGATGCACACGACGAGGCTGGCCTCGAGCCCCTCGCGCAGGCCGATCAAGTAGTTGCCGAACACGCCGTGTTCCTTCCGGGTGCGGGGTCAGGAGAAGAGCTGCCGGGCCCACCAGTCGCCGGAGTCGCGGACACCGGGCGGTACCGCGAACACCGCTGAACCCACGTGCTGGATGTACTCGTTGAGGTCGATGTCCTTCCGTGCGAGATGGAGCTGCAAGGGAATGAAGCTCTGCCGCACGTCCCGCTGGTAGGCGATGAAGAACAGACCCGCCTCCAGGCGGCCCAGCCCGTCCGTGCCGTCGGTGAAGTTGTAGCCGCGGCGCAGGATGCGGATGCCGTCGTTGGACTCCGGGTGTGCCAGCTTCACGTGCGACGCGGGAGGCATGGCCGACAGCTTCACCGGGTCGCGCTCGTGGCGGCGGCCCGCCGGGGCGCCCTCCCCCTTGCTGCGGCCGATGATCATCTCCTGCTCGGCCAGCGGAGTACGGTCCCAGATCTCGATGTTCATGCGGATGCGGCGCGCCACGAGGTAGGAGCCGCCCGCCATCCACTCGGCGCCGTCCTTCTTCCCCGCCCACACATGACGCTTCAGCGCCGCCGTGTCGTCGCCGGAGATGTTGCGGGTGCCGTCCTTGAAGCCGAAGAGGTTGCGCGGCGTCTGGGCGGACGGTGTCGTGGAGGAGGTCTTGCCGAAGCCGAGCTGCGACCAGCGCACCGACACCTTGCCGAAGCCGATGCGCGCCAGATTGCGGATGGCGTGCACCGCCACCTGGGGGTCGTCCGCGCAGGCCTGCACGCACAGGTCGCCGCCGCTGCGCTTCTCGTCCAGGGCGTCGCCGGGAAAGTGGGGCAGGTCGGGCAGGGCGGCCGGCCGCCTTTTCCTGATGCCGAAGCGGTCCTCGCCCTTGTCGTTCTCGAAGAGGGACGGGCCGACGCCGAAGGTGAGCGTGAGCCGCGAGGGCTTGAGGCCCAGCGCCTCGCCGGTGTCGTCGGGCGGTGCCTCGGCCGGGCCGCCGACCGCTCCCGTGCCGACCGTCTCGCCCGCCGTCATCCGGGCCGCCGCCCGCGTCCACTTCTGGAGCAGGTCGATCAGCGCGGCACGGTCGTCCGTGACGACGTCGAAGGCGGCGAAGTGCAGCCGGTCCTGCACCGGGGTGGCGATGCCGGCCTGGTGCTCACCGTGGAAGGGCACGGCACCGGCGGAGTCCGCGGCGACGGACTCGGCGCCGCTCCCGTAACCCAGCGCCGCAGCCGTGCCTCCCGCCGTGGCCGCGCCGACGGCCAGGCCCGCGCCGCCCCATCCGAGCAGCGCGCGGCGCGCAGGGTGTGCCCTGCGCCGCTCCGCACCGCCGGAGTCCGGCCGTTCCCCGGCCTGTTCGTGGGTCTGCTCGCGGGACTGTTCGCCGTGCCGGGCCCCGGTGTCACGGCCGGCCTTCGCGTCCCCGGAGTGTTCCGCTTCAGCTGTCACTGCCCGCCCCTCACGCCGCGACGGTGGCGGCGAGCCGCGAGAGCGGTTCGGCCAGCGCGTTCACACCGTCCGAGAGCTTCTTGCGTTCGCTCTTGCCGACCTTGTCGTACGAGACGAACCCGTCGCCCTCGCGGTGCTCGTCCAGCAGCTTCCCGATCGCCTCGAACTGCTTGTCCAGGTCCTTCGCCAGCTGCGCGTCCTTCTTGGCGGTCACCGGCCTGAGCAGTTCGTACGCCTTCTCGGCGCCCTCGACGTTCGCCTGGAAGTCGACCAGGTCCGTGTGGCTGTAGCGCTCCTCCTCGCCGGTGACCTTGCCGGTGGCCACCTCGTCGAGGAGTTCCTTGGCGCCGTTGGCCATGCTGGTGGGGGTGATCTCGGCCTTGCCGACGCGCTTCCGCCAGTCCTTCAGGTCCTTCATCAGACGGCCGGCGAGTTCCTTGTCCTCCGCCGAGATCTTCTTCTTCTCCCAGAGGGACTTCTCCAGCCTGTGCCAGCCCGTCCACTTCTGGCCCTCCTCGAGGCCGTCCTCGCGCACGTCGACCTTCGGGTCGATGTCGCCGAAGGACTCCGCCACCGGCTCGGTGCGCTCCCAGCCGATGCGGGAGACCGCGTACTCCTTCTTGGCGCCCTCGACGTCTCCGTCCTCGACCGCGTCCGCGAACTTCTGCGCGGCCGGAATCGTTTCGTCGGCCTGCTTCTGCACGTACGTGCGGTACTCGGCGACGGCGGAGTCGAGCTTCGGGTTGCGCTCGGCGGTCGCTCCCTTGCCGCTGGCCGTCACCTTCTGGCGGATGCCGTCGCCCTTCATGCCGGGCTTGCAGGCGATCTCGTACTTGCCGGGCTTGACCTCGGTGGTGATCTCGGCCTTGGTGCCGGGGCCGATGTTCTCCCGCTCGGTGACGATGCGGTCGCCGGGCGCGTAGACGTAGACCTCGGTGACCTTGCTGCCCTTGTTCTCCACGTGGAGCTTCAGGTGCCCCGCGGGGAACTCGTCGTCCGAGACCTTGCACGACGAGTCGTCGGCGGTGACCCGCACCCCGCCGTGCCCGCCGGGCTTCGACTTCTCCGCGCAGCCGGTCAGAGCGGCGGCGGCCAGCAGAGGTACTGCCGCACCCGCTATGAGAGTTCGGTTTCGTGCGAGAGCGGACATGTGGCCTCCCGGTGGGCTGACGGGCGGACGTGCGGACGGTGTCGGTGTACGCGGATCTATTTAAGCAAGGCTTACCTAAGTGCAGAAGATAACAGGGGTCGTGCGAAGGAGCGGGAGGGGGGTCGTACGTGGAACGGACCGCGCGGAATGGCGGCCCCGGGACGCCTGGGCTCTAGTGAGGAGGACGGTCCGCGCGGAGGAGGCCCGATGAGAAACGGCGTCAGGAGGGCGGCCGTCGGGGCCGCCGCCTCGCTGCTCCGCCTCGGTGGTGCCGGTCCCGCGCCCGGACGAGCGGTCACAGTCCTGGCCACGAAGTCCAAGGACGGCGGTGGTGGTGGCTACTGACCACAGGCGCCCGCCGCGCGCCTCGCACCGTTTCCTCCGGGCCCTCGCCAGGGTGCTGGCCGCGGCCGGGCTCGCCCTCAACGCCTATGTGCACGCGGATCTCGCACCCACGTACGACGCGGTCGTCGCGGCCGTCAGCCAGGGCGGCCTCTTCCGGCTCGAGGCCGCGCTGGGGGCGCTGGCGGCACTGCTGGTGCTGGCGTGGCGGCGGCTGCCCGCGGACTTCTTCGCCTTCGTCGTCGCCGCGGGCGGGCTCGCCCTGCTGCTGATCTACCGGTACGCCGACGTGGGGGAGCTGGGCCCGTTCCCCGACATGTACGAACCGTCGTGGAGCCGGGACAAGTTGGTCGCGCTGGTCTCCCAGGCCGTGGCCGTCGTCGCCACGGCGGTGCTGATGGTCACGACGCCGCGCCGGCGGCGCCGCGGTGGGCCGGTCGGGTCCGCGGAGGCCGGCGGATTCAGCGGATGATGTCCTCGATCGTGATCGGCATCTTGCGGATGCGGCGGCCCGTCGCGTGGTGAATCGCGTTGGCGATGGCGGCGTTCGCTCCGACCTGCCCGATCTCGCCGACGCCCTTCACGCCGAGCGGATTGACGATCCGGTCCTCGACGTCGACCAGTTCGACGGTGACGTCGGGAGCGTCGGCGTTCACCGCGACCAGATACTCGCCGAGGCTGTTGTTCTCCCAGCGGCCCGTGCGCGGGTCCATCCGGTTGGACTCCAGAAGCGCCTGCCCCAGCGCCCAGAGCATTCCGCCCATCAGCTGGCTGCGCACCGTACGGGAGTTGAGCACCCGGCCCGGCGCGAAGGCACCGGTCATGCGCCTCACGCGCACCAGCCCCAGCTCCGGGTCCACGGCGACCTCCGCGAACTGCGCGCCGAAGGTGAGCATGCCGTACGGGGTGTCGATGCCCGGAGGGTGCCACGTGCCCGAAGCCTCGGCGTCGGGACGGTGGTTGCGCAGCAGCATGTCCGTGTACTGCTCGGAGTACGTGCCCGCGCTCATGGTCCCGTCGGTGACGACGACGCCGGCGGGGTCGGCCCCGTGCAGCGGTGAGCCGCTGTCCGCGACGGCCTCCCCGATGAGCTGGTCGCGCAGCGCCGTCGCGGCGGCGTGGACGGCGGCACTGATCATCCCTGCGCCCGCCGAGCCGACAGCCGCGGCGGTCCCGGGGTGGTCGGTGTCGCCCGTCTCGAACCGGCAGCGCTCCACGGGGACGCCGAGGGCGTCGGCGGCGACCTGCGCCATCACGGTCGCCACACCGGTGCCGAACTCGGGTGTCGCGGCCTGCACGACGACGCTGCCGTCGGCGTAGATGCGGGCTCTGGCACGCTGCGGCGAACCGGGAGGCGGCGCCGGGTAGCCGGCGGCCGCCATGCCCGTACCGATGAGCCAGTCGCCCTCGCGCCGGGGGGTGCCGGGGTCACGGTCGTACCAGCCGAAGCTGCGGGCTCCCCGCTCGTAGCACTTCTGGAGGCCGTTGCTGGACCACGGGTTCCCGGAGGCCGGGTCCACGTCGGCGAAGTTGCGCAGCCGCAGCTCGATCGGGTCGAGGCCGGTCCTCTCCGCGAGTTCGTCCATGGCGCATTCGAGGGCGAACATGCCGGAGGTGTCGCCGGGGCCCCGCATGAAGGTGGGCGTCATGGTGTTGGCGCGGATGAGCCGGTAGACGCCCTCGTAGTTCGGGCAGGCGTACATCTGCGCCGCCGAGTTGAGGGACGGCTCGGCCCAGTCGTCGAAGTGCGAGGTGGGGGAGAGCTTGTGGTGGCGCAGCGCGGTGAGCCGGCCGTCGTCGGTGGCGCCGAGGGTGATGTGCTGCTCCTGCTCCTCGCGGTGGCCGCAGGAGGTGAACATCTGCTCGCGCGTGAGGGACAGCTTGACGGGGCGTCCGACCGCCCGCGCCGCCATCGCCGCGAGCGTGGGGTGGTGCCAGACCATGGCCTTCGAGCCGAAGCTTCCGCCGACGTAGTGGCTGATCACGCGGATCTTCGACAGCGGGACGCCCAGCAGCGCGCCCACGGTGAGCTGGGTGGAGTTGACGCCCTGCGTGCCGTCGTGGAGGAGCAGCTCGTCGCCGTCCCAGATCGCGGTGGTGCCCGAAGTCTCCAGCGGATTGTGGTTGTTGGCGGCGCAGGTGAAGGTCCCCTCCACCACGATGTCGGCCTTCTCCAGCCCCGCCCCGATGTCGCCGCGCGACGTCCGGCCGGGAAGGAAGCCCGCGAAGACCGACTCGGCCTCGTACGCCTGGTCGCGGCCCTGTCCGATGGTGGTGAGGGGCTCGGACTCGTCGTATTGGACGCGCAGCAGCGCGGCCGCGTGCTGAGCGCGCTCATGGGTGTCGGCGACGACGAGGGCGATGTGCTGGCCGCGGTAGTGCACGACGTCGTCCTGCATGGGGAAGAAGGTCTCGCCGGGAGCCGGGCCGCCGAAGAGGGACGGGACGAGCGGCGGCTGGGTGGCGATCCTCGGCAGGTTCTCGTGCGTGAGCACCGCGAGCACACCCGGCTCCTCCAGCGCGGCCGAGGTGTCGACGGACCTGACGCGGCCGGCGGCCACGCGTGCTCCGACGACGCAGGCGTGTGCCATGCCGGGCGCCGGGATCTCGGTGGGGTAGCGCGCCGAGCCGGTGACCTTCTGGCGGCCGTCGGCGCGTTCGAGCGGTTGCCCGATCGCCGTGGTCATGAGGTCCTCCCGTTCACCGTGAGCGTTTCCAGGGCGCGTACGATCACGCGCTGCGCGAGTTCGGTCTTGAAGGCGTTGTCGGCGGTGGTGCGGGCGTCGGACAGTTCCACGCGGGCCGCCTCGGCGAAGCTGTCCCTGTGTGCGGGCGCCCCGAGCAGCACGCCTTCGGCACGGTGGGCACGCCACGGCTTGGTCGCCACGCCGCCCAGCGCGAGGCGGACGTCGGCGATGGTGCCGTCCACGAGGGACAGGGCGCAGGCGGCGGAGACCAGCGCGAACTCGTAGCTCGCGCGGTCGCGGACCTTCAGATACACCGAGCGCCGGCCGATCGGCGCGGACGGCACCTCGATCGCGGTGATCAGCTCGCCGTGCTCCAGCGGGTGCTCGCGGTGCGGGGTGTGTCCCGGCGTCAGGAAGAAGTCGTCGATGCCGTAGGCCAGTTCACCGTGCGTGCCCAGCGTGTGCACGCGTGCGTCCAGGGCGGCGAGCGCCACCGCCACGTCGGACGGGTGGGCGGCGATGCACTGTTCGCTCGTGCCGAGAACCGCGTGGCCGCGGCTGAAGCCCTCGACCGCGGAGCATCCGGAGCCGGGCTCGCGCCTGTTGCAGGGCGAGACGGCGTCGCGGTAATAGGGGCAGCGCACGCGCTGGAGCAGGTTGCCGCCCATGGAGGCCATGTTGCGCAGCTGCGGCGACGCTCCCGCTTCCAGCGCCTCGGCGACGACGGGATACCGCTCCCGTACGAGCGGGGAGGCCGCGACCTCGCTCATGCGGGCGAGGGCGCCGATGCGCAGCCCGCCGTCCGGCGCCTGGTCGATGCCGGTGAGCGGCAGGCCGTTGATGTCGACGAGCCGGCGGGGCGTGAGCACGTTCTGCCGGAGGAGGTCGAGCTCGGTGGTGCCGCCGGCGAGGAAGTCGCTCGTGGGGTCGGCGCTGACGGCCGCGATCGCGCCGGCGGCGTCGGCGGCGCGGGAGTAGGTGATGAGCCGCACGGGACGTACTCCGTTTCTGTGGTGCTCAGCTCTCGTCGCGGACGGCGCGGACCGCGGCCCGGATGTGGGGGTAGGCGGCGCAGCGGCAGAGGTTGCCGCTCATCCATTCCCCGATCTCGTCGTCTCCTGTGTGGCCCTCGGCCGTCAGCGCCACGGCGGACATGATCTGGCCGGGGGTGCAGTAGCCGCACTGGAAGGCGTCCTCGGCGATGAACGCCCGCTGCATGGGGTGCAGTCGACCGTCCGGTCCGGCCAGTCCCTCGATGGTGGTGACCTCGCGTCCTTCGCAGGAGAGCGCGAGGGTGAGGCACGCCAGCACGCGGCGCCCGTCCACCCAGACCGTGCAGGCGCCGCAGGCGCCCTGGTCGCAGCCCTTCTTGGAGCCCGTCAGGGCGAGGTGCTCGCGCAGCGCGTCGAGCAGGCTGACCCGCGGTTCGATCTCCAGCGGACGCTCGGTCCCGTTGACCGAAAGCGTCACCTGCACCGGCCCGGGGCCGCGTTCTCCGAGACCCGGACCGCGCTCGGTGATCGAGGGGCCGCGTACGGACATGTGCACCTCCGGGAGGGCTCTGTTCAATATCGGCGCGAAGGGCACATATTAGGTCAATGCCGATCAATTGCGGCTGTGTTGTGGCCTGTGAGGGACCCCGGCGCGGAATAGCCCCGGGTGGCGGCGGAGGAACCGGGTGACGCCGTGAACGGAAGGCCGAACGGCGGGCCGGGCCGTCGCCGGCTGCGGTGCGTGACCGGGTGTGACGCAGAGGCGTGCTGGGGAGAACCCCGGACGCGGGAGATCCGCTGGCGCCGACGAGAGGCCCGTGCATGGGGGACGAGAGCACGTCCGGTACCGGGGTTCCCGGGGACCTGACGATGGACCGGCCGCACATGGCCCGCGTCTACGACTACTACCTGGGCGGCAAGACCAACTACGAGGCGGACCGCGAGGCCGGCGACCATGTGCTCGCGGCCTGGCCCGGCGTGCGCACCGCCGCCCGCACCAACAGGGCGTTCATGCACCGCGCGGCCCGCGTGCTCTCCGAAGAGCTGGGGTTCGCCCAGTTCCTCGACATCGGGGCGGGCATACCGGCCGAGCCGAATCTCCATCAGATCGTCCAGGGGGACAATCCGCGCGCCCGCGTCGTGTACGTCGACAACGATCCGCTCGTGCTCGCACACGCCCGTGCACTGATGAGCAGTTCGCCGGAGGGGCGCACCGCCTGCCTGCGGGGCGATCTCACCGACCCCGACTCCGTCCTCGGGTCGCCGGAGCTCGGACGGGTCCTGGACCTGACGCGTCCCGTCGCGCTGAGCGTGCTGGCGCTGCTGCACTTCGTGCCCGACGACCGGGTCGCGTACGGCGTCGTGCGGCGCTTCGCCGCCGCTCTGCCTGCCGGTTCCGCTCTCGTCCTCACCCACGGCACCGGCGACTTCGCGGCTGAGGCCGGCAGGGCCGGGCAGGTGTACACGGACCGCGTGGCGCGGGCGCGGACGCGCAGCCGGGAGGAGTTCGCCCGCTTCTTCGACGGCCTCGAACTCGTCGAGCCCGGCATCGTGATGCCGCACCGCTGGCGCCCGTACCGGCATTCGGGCGCGTGCATCGGCGGCGAGCAGGACGTCGCGGACGCCGAGGTCGGGCTCTGGGCGGGTCTGGCGCTCAAGCCCTGAACCCGGGGTCTCCGGCTCGAAGCCCCTGAGCGGGACGAGCGCCGGGCCGGATCAGCGCCGGGCCGGATCAGGGCCGGGCCGGGGCTCGGTCGGGCCGGATCAGGGCGGGGTCGGGACCGGGCCCCGACCTTCTCCTGACCCGGCCCCGGCCGGCCCAGCCCGGCGCGCCCCGGGCGCCGGGTGCCCGTAGGTTCGCGGCAGAGGCCATCCGCGACCGCCGCCCGGGAGGCGCTGACACATGTCGCTGCACAAGGGCCGTAACGGCAACCGCCCCGGTGAGTCCGGTGACGGCACCGGCGGCAGGGGACGGTCCCCCGCGGAACCCCGCGCGGTCTCCGTCAACCCCTTCTACGGCGAGGCCGACCCCGTCAGCGGAATGGCGACGGAGCCGCCCCGCCACCGGCTGCCCGACGGCCCCATGGCACCCGAGGCGGCCCGCCAGCTCGTGCACGACGAGCTGATGCTGGACGGCAACTCCCGCCTGAACCTGGCGACTTTCGTGACGACGTGGATGGAGCCGCAGGCAGGCGCGCTGATGGCCCTGTGCCGCGACAAGAACATGGTCGACAAGGACGAGTACCCGCGCACGGCCGAGCTGGAGCGGCGCTGCGTGGCGATTCTCGCCGACCTGTGGAACGCCCCGGATCCGGCCGCGGCCGTCGGATGCTCCACGACCGGCTCCAGCGAGGCGTGCATGCTCACCGGCCTGGCGCTCAAGCGCCGCTGGACCAGGCGCATGGGCGACCGCTACCCCGCCGCTGCCAGGCCGAACCTGGTGATGGGCTCCAACGTGCAGGTGTGCTGGGAGAAGTTCTGCAACTTCTGGGAGGTGGAGGCCCGTCAGGTCCCCATGGAGGGCGAGCGGTTCCACCTCGACCCGGAGGCCGCGGCGCAGCTGTGCGACGAGAACACCATCGGGGTCGTGGCCGTCCTCGGCTCCACCTTCGACGGGTCGTACGAGCCGGTCGCCGAGCTGTGCCGGGCGCTCGACGAGCTTCAGGAGCGCACGGGCACCGACGTACCGGTGCATGTGGACGGAGCGTCCGGCGCGATGATCGCGCCCTTCCTCGACCCGGACCTGCTGTGGGACTTCCGGCTGCCGCGGGTCGCCTCGGTCAACACCTCGGGGCACAAGTACGGACTGGTCTACCCCGGTGTCGGCTGGGCCCTGTGGCGCTCGCAGGAAGCGCTGCCGGAGGACCTGGTGTTCCGCGTGAACTACCTCGGCGGCGACATGCCCACCTTCGCGCTCAACTTCTCCCGGCCCGGCGCTCAGGTCGCCGCGCAGTACTACACGTTTCTGCGGCTGGGGCACGGCGGCTTCACCGCCGTGCAGCAGACGGCCCGTGACGTGGCCCGGTCGCTGGCCGCCCGCATCGGGGAGACGGGAGACTTCCGGCTGCTGACCCACGGCGACGAGCTCCCGGTCTTCGCCTTCACGACGGCGCCGGACGTGACGAACTTCGACGTCTTCGACGTCTCCCGGCGGCTGCGCGAGCGGGGCTGGCTGGTGCCCGCCTACGCCTTCCCGCCGAACCGGGAGGACCTGTCCGTACTGCGGATCGTGTGCCGCAACGGCTTCACGGCGGACCTCTCCGACCAGTTCCTGGAGGACCTGACGTCGCTGCTGCCGGAACTGCGAAGCCAGAGCGGCCCGTTGGCGCGCCCCGTGTCGGAGGCGACGGCCTTCCACCACTGAACGCCGGACGGGGAGAACCGGGCGGAGACCGCACGGACGCTGCCGCCGGGCACCCGCCGGCGGAGCCGGGAGCGGGCGCGGTACTGGCATGCGGTACTGGCACGCGGTACTGGCACGCCTGCGAGGACCGCCGGGCCGCGACGGCGTGAACCGCGCCCACGGGGTACCCGCCCCGGCGAGTGACGGAGAAGACGGGGTCGCGCGTACGGAAGGAGGGCCGCGACATGGCCCGCCCGATTTGGAGCGGAGTGATCACCTTCGGTCTGGTGACCGTTCCCGTGCAGCTGTTCGCCGCCGTGGAGGACCACACGGTCCACTTCCACCAGCTCGAGCGCGGCACCGGTGACCGGGTACGCAACCGTCGCGTGAACGAACGCACGGGCAAGCGCGTCGACTACGACGACATTGTCAAGGGCTACGACCTCGGGGACGGGGAGTACGCCGTCGTCGAGCCGGAGGAGCTCGAGGAGATCGCGCCGGGCAGGTCGCAGGTGATCGAGGTCAGCGGGTTCGTCGACCTGGACGAGGTGGAGCCGGCCTTCTTCAGCCGCACGTACTACCTGGCGCCGAGGAGCGACGAGTACTCCAACGTCTACCGGCTGCTGCGCACCGCCCTCGCCGAATCCGGCAAGGCCGGCGTCGCGACCTTCGTGATGCACGCCAGGGAGTACCTCGTCGCGCTGCGGGCCGGCGACGACGTGCTCGAACTGCACACCCTGCACTGGGCCGACGAGGTGCGCGACCCGGAGCGTGAGCTCCCCCGGCTGCCCGCACGGAAGCAGGCCGGGAGCCAGGAGCTGCAGAGCGCAAGGCAGCTCATCGACGCGATGTCGGTCGACTGGTGTCCCGAGGACTACGAGGACACCTACGAGAAGAGGGTGCGCCGGCTCGTCGAGGCCAAACGCGACGGCAAGGAGGTCGTCGCCGAGGAGGAACCGCCCGAGGCCACCAACGTGGTCGACCTGGAGGACGCCCTGCGTCGCAGCGTCGACCGGGCCGGTTCGCGGAAGGGCCCGGGAAAGGGCTCTCGGCAGCGCTCGGGCGCGGGCTCGCGGCAGCGCTCGGGGAAGGGTTCGCGGACACGCTCGGGGAACGGAGCGCGGAAGGATGCGGGGAAGGCCCCGCCGAGGGGGCGGCCCGCCGCCGAACGCTCCCGGCAGCGGTCCGCCTCCGGCGGTGGGAGCGGCGGCGGAGGGCGGCGGCTGTCCGAGCTGAGCAAGCAGGACCTGTACGAGCGCGCCACCGACCGGGGCATCCAGGGCCGCTCCCGGATGAACCGGCAGGAGCTCATCCGCGCCCTCGGCGGGACGCGGACCGGGAAGGCGGCCTCCTGACCCGGACGGTCCACTGCCCGTACGAGTCCGAGATGCACCTTTCATCACGCGATGCGAAGCTCTGGGGAGAACCCGCCGTGCGTCTGCCGGGGGGACGGACATCTCCGGCCGAGCACGCAAGGTGGTCCCGCGATGAACACTCCCGCCGCGTACTTCGAGCAGCTCTACAGCGACTCGGCGGACCCCTGGAGCCTCTCCGGCCAGTGGTACGTGCAGCGGAAGTACGACCACACGCTCGCCGCGCTGCCGCAGCGCCGCTACCGCAGCGCCTTCGAGCCCGGCTGCTCGGTCGGCCTCCTCACCACGGCACTCGCCGAACGCTGCGACAGCCTCCTGGCCACCGACCGTGTGGCCGCGGCGGCGGAGCGCACCGCCGCCCGTACCCGGCACCTGCCGCACGTGCAGGTGCGGCAGCTGGCCGTCCCCGACGAGTGGCCCGATGGCCGATTCGAGCTCATAGTGCTCTCCGAGCTCCTCTACTACTTCGACGACCGGACGCTGCGCGACGTGCTCAACCGCACCGTCGAGGCTCTCGAACCCGGCGGCACCCTCGTCACGGTGCACTGGAACCACCCCGCGCCCGAACACCACCGCACCGGCCGCTCCCTCGCCCCCGTCCTCAGCGCGGTCCCCGGCCTGACGCTGCTGACCGACTGCCGCGACCCGGACTTCACGCTGCACGTGCTGGGGCGGCCCGACGACGTCGGCCGCGGCCCCTACTCGACGGCGGCCCGCGAAGGGCTGGTGTGAGAGCTCCGTGCTGCGCCGCGGATGACGGGCGCGCCGGCCCGGCCGGGCGGATGCCCGTGGCGGTCCGTCACTCGACGCGGTCCCCGAGGTACCAGCGGCTCAGCGCGACGCGCAGCCGCTCGACCCGTCCCGCATCGTGCCCGTCCGCCCCTTGCCCGTCCGCATCGTGCCCGTCCGCGCGTCCCGGTGCCCGCTCGAGGGGACGGGGCATCTCCCGCATCAGCAGCGTGTAGCGCTCGGAGACGGGGAGCGGACGGTGCTCCGGTTCCATGCCGCCCTCGACGGTCTGCCGTACCTCGCCCGTCTCGACGCCTTCCCGCACGCGTTCGAGGTCGTGCGCGCGCAGCGCCAGGCACAGCCGCCTGGTGACCATGAAGGCGATCACCGGGGCCACCACGAGTGCCGTGCGGAAGGTCCAGGTCAGAGCGTTCAGGGAGACGCCGAAGACCGCGGCGATCACGTCGTTGCCCCCGGCCAGCAGCAGTACGGCGTAGAAGGTGATGCCGGCGACGCCGAGCGCGGTGCGGGCGGGGCGCTCCCGCGGCCGGTCGCACACGTGGTGTTCCCTGTCGTCCCCGGTCAGCCACCTCTCCAGGAAGGGATAGAGGTAGATGCCCAGGAAGATCAGCGCGGGGAGGATCACCGTGGGGACGAGGATGTTCCACATGAACGTGTGGCCCCACACGGTCGTCTCGAACGGCGGCATCAGACGCAGCGACCCTTCGAGGAAGCCCACGTACCAGTCGGGCTGGGAGCCGGTGCTGACCTGGTCGGTGCGGTAAGGGCCGTAGTTCCAGACCGGGTTGATCTGTACGACGCCTCCCAGCACGAACATCACGCCGAAGACGATCAGCTGAAGGCCGGTGGACTTGGCGGCGAACTGGGGGAACATCGGCTGCCCCACGACGTTCTTGTTGGTCCTGCCCGGCCCGCCCCAGTGCGTGTGCTTGAGGTAGACGACCAGGATCAGGTGGAGCACGACCAGGGCGACGATGAGAGCCGGAATCAGCAGGATGTGCACCGTGTACAGGCGCGGGATGATCTCCGCGCCCGGGTACTCGCCGCCGAAGAGGAAGAAGCTCAGGTACGTGCCGACGACGGGGATCGACAGCAGCAGGCTCTGCACGACCCGCAGCCCCGTGCCGGACAGCAGGTCGTCGGGGAGGGAGTAGCCGCAGAAGCCCTCCGCCACCGCCAGCACGAACAGGGTGACCCCGACGACCCAGTTGATCTCACGCGGCTTGCGGAAGGCACCGGTGAAGAACACCCGCATCATGTGGACGCCGATGGCGGTGACGAACACCAGCGCCGCCCAGTGGTGCACCTGACGGATCAGCAGACCGCCGCGCACGTCGAAGCTGAGCCGCAGCGTCGAGTCGTACGCCTCGGAGACCAGCTGCCCCCTCAGCGGCGCGTACGAGCCGGTGTAGCGGATCTCCATCTCACCGGGGTGGAAGAAGAAGGTGAGGAAGACGCCCGTCAGCAGGAGCAGGATCAGGCTGTAGAGCGCGAGTTCGCCCAGCAGGAACGACCAGTGGTCGGGGAACGCCTTGCGCACGAGCGAGCCGCCCTCGCCGGCCGGCAGCCGGTCGTCGAGGTACTTGAAGCCGCTCCTCGCGGCACGGCCCGCCCTGGCGCCGGGTTCCACCTTCCTGCGCTGCGGGAGCATCCGCCGTCCTCCTCTCTCCTCGTACGGGCGGGTCAGCGGTCGTTGTGCTGGAAGACGAATCCGGCGATGCCGGGGGCGGTGATCCCGATCCCGATGAGGAAGAGCCACAGGCCGAAGATCACCCCGAGCCCGGACACCGCTGTGCCCAGGGCGGTGAAGACGGGGTAGTAGCTGCGCGGTGAGAAGAACGCGAGCGGCCCGGCGCCCTCGTGGATGTCCGCGTCTTTGCGTCCTTGCGGGCCTCCGACGTTCCGGGAGTGCTGCACCCACAGGAAGACGGCGATCAGCGCGGACATCAGGAAGGAGACCAGCAGAGCCGTGTTCCCGGCGGCGTCCTCGGAGAAGGGGATGTAGCAGGCCGAGACGACGGCGAAGAACGTGGCCACGCCCGTGAAGAGCAGCGCCTCGACCTTCATCGCCGTGCCTCCTGCGACGCCCGCTGTCCGGAGAGTGGCCGTGCCGTCTCCGGATGGTGGAGATCGAAGGCCGGCGACTCGGAGCGGATGCGCGGAAGCGCCTCGAAGTTGTGCCGGGGCGGCGGGCACGACGTCGCCCACTCGAGGGAGCGCCCCCAGCCCCAGGGGTCGTCCTCGGTGACGCGCGCGCCGTATCTGGAGGTGTGCCACACGTTGTAGAGGAAGAAGAGCGTGGAGAGGCCGAGAACGAAGGAGCTGGCGGACGAGATGGTGTTGAGCGTGGTGAAGCCGTCGGCCGCCAGGTAGTCGGCGTACCGGCGGGGCATCCCCTCCTCGCCCAGCCAGTGCTGGACGAGGAACGTGCCCTGGAAGCCGACGAAGAGAGTCCAGAAGTGGATCTTCCCCAGGCGTTCGTCCAGCATCTTCCCGGTCATCTTCGGCCACCAGAAGTAGAAGCCGGCGAACGTCGCGAACACGATCGTGCCGAAGAGCACGTAGTGCAGGTGCGCGACGATGAAATAGCTGTCGGTGAGATGGAAGTCCAGCGGCGGCGAGGCGATGAGGACCCCCGTCATCCCGCCCAGCAGGAACGTCACGAGGAAGCCGACGGACCACAGCATCGGCGTCTCGAACGACAGCGACCCGCGCCACATCGTGCCGATCCAGTTGAAGAACTTCACGCCCGTGGGCACAGCGATCAGGAACGACATCAGCGAGAAGAACGGCAGCAGCACCGCGCCCGTCGCGAACATGTGGTGCGCCCAGACCGTGGCCGACAGACCGGTGATGGCGCACGTCGCCGCGATCAGCCCGATGTACCCGAAGACCGGCTTGCGGCTGAAGACGGGAAGGATCTCCGTGACGACGCCGAAGAACGGCAGCGCCACGATGTAGACCTCGGGATGCCCGAAGAACCAGAACAGGTGCTGCCACAGAATCGCCCCGCCATTGGCCGAGTCGAAGATGTGCGACCCGAACTTGCGGTCCGCCTCCAGGGCGAGCAGCGCCGCCGTGAGCACGGGGAAGGCCAGCAGCGCCAGGATCGAGGTGAACAGCACGTTCCAGGTGAACAGCGGCATCCGGAAGATGGTCATGCCCGGGGCGCGCAGGCAGATGATCGTGGTGATGAAGTTGACCGAGCCGAGGATCGTGCTCAGCCCCGCAACCACGAGCCCCATCGTCCACAGGTCGCCGCCCGAACCGGGCGAGAACGTCGAGCTGTTGAGCGGCGCGTAGGCGAACCAGCCGAAGGCCGCGGACCCCTCCGGTGTGAGGAATCCGCTGAGGACCATCAGCCCGCCGAAGAGGAACACCCAGTACGTGAAGGCGTTCAGCCGGGGGAAGGCCACATCCGGCGCGCCGATCTGCAGCGGCATGATGACGTTGGCGAACCCGGTGAACGTGGGCGTCGCGAAGAGCAGCATCATGATCGTGCCGTGCGTGGTGAACAGCTCGTTGTACTGCTGGGCCGAGAGGATCTGCAGGCCGGGCCCCGCCAGTTCGGCCCGCATCATCATCGCCATCAGGCCGGCCACGAGGAAGAACGCGAAGGACGTGGCCAGATACATGTTCCCGATCACCTTGTGATCGGTGGTGCTCAGATAGTTCAGCAGCCTCTTGCCGAAGCTGAGCCGCCGGCTGGTCGCCGGCGGCTTGGTTTCCGGACTCCGTACCGTCTGGTCCTCAGCTGCTGTGCTCAACGGTCGGCCTCCCCGCCCAACGTCCGCGGCGCCGAGTGCCCGAAGAGGTGCGATCCATGCTGGAACACCATGGGGACAGGGCGCGGGCGGGCTGAGCTGCCACGCCGGTGGGCGGGGCGGGGTCACCCGGACGCGGGGCCGGGTGACGGGCCCTCAGCCGAGGTGCACGGTGAACTCCGGCCGTCGGACGCGCAGAACCGTGCGGCCACCCTCACGGGAGGACTTCGCGCCCTCGCACCTGGCGCTCCCGTCGACTGCGACGACTGAGTCCGCACCGCTCACCGCGCGGAAGGTCAGCCTCCCCCTCTCCACACCGGTGATCTCGGCCGTGGCGTACGCGATCCGCCCGCCGCCCGCCTTCAGCCCGAGCGGCAGCATGGCGCCGCTGCGCCCCCGGACGTGCAGCTTCTCGCCCCCGAAGAGCGCCCTGCCCTTCTCGGAGACCGTGAACTCCTGGTCCAGCCCCGATGTGACGTTCAGCGCGTGCAGAAGGCGCCCGGCGGCGCCGTCGCCGCCGTCGACTGTGCGCGTGGTCAGCAGGAAGAGACCCGGGTCGACCGCGCTGTGGGTGATGGCCGGGCTCGCACCCAGCGCCTTGAGGGAACGGCGCCAGAAGTCCCGATCGCAGCGGTAGTCCGTCGTGATCACGACGGCCCGTCCCTTGCCGACGGGGACGTCGAAGCCGCAGCCCTTGCCCGTGGAGACCTCGCGCAGCACCTTCGCCCCCTTGCTCGGGGTGCACAACTGGGCCTTGCCCACGCGGATTTCGGCACGCGGTGCGGCCCACCCGTGCGACGTGACCGACAGCCAGAACCGGTCGGCGTCGGTGAGCGTCCTGCCGACCTTCAGGCCCAGCGCGTCGCGCAGTTCCGTACTGGCGTTGCCGGCCATGTCCTCTTCCGGAACCCGGCCGGAGAGCAGCAGTTTCCCGCCCGCCCCGAGATACCGGACGAGTTCGCGCTGCACCTTCGTCGCGAGGTTCCTGCCCGTCGCGAGCGCCAGTACGGGCGTACGTTCCGGATCGAGCCGCCCGGACTGGAGGTCGAGGGCCCGGTAGCGGAAGCCGCCGAGCAGCATGGCGCGGGAGAGGGCGCCGCGCGGGCCGAAGCCGCGGATCTCCTCGATGTCGGAGAGGATCGCGTCGGCGCTCGCACGCCCCGGAGGGTGGTACTCCGTCAGGTAGTGGTCGGGGACGAAGCCCAGGGCCACGTCGTCGTACTCGGGCACCATGCCGGCGAGGACGCCGGCGAGACCGCCGACCGCGTGGACGGTCTTCTTCAGCGGCTCGTAGCTGAGGTTGCGCCGGCCCTCCGGATCGACGGGCGCCGAGAATCCGTGGCGCTCGCCGGTGATGCCGATTCGGTCGTTGCCGTCGCCGGCGGGTTCGTCCAGCTTCGGATTGAACCCGCCCGCGAAGAGGTAGTAGTTGATCATCTTCACGCCCTGCGCGACGCAGAGCCGCGTCTTCAGGTCGCCGCTCTCGGCGTCCTCCTGGTTGTCCAGGTTGTCGCCGTAGTCGGCGTGGCCCGCGTCGAACTCCAGGGCGCTCAGCGGCTGGTCGGCGTCCTGGACAGACTCGGTGAAGGCGTTGATGAGGTAGAGGTCGGTGACGTTCTTGACGGTGAGCCCGCCGAGGTAGAAGTCCGACCCGGCGAAGATCCCGGGCTCGCCCGACCAGGTCTCCATCAACTGGCTGATGCCGATGGGGAACTTCTTCGCGCCGCCGTCCGACGTGCCGTGGATGTTGATGAGGAACGGGATGCCCTTGAGCCCGTTGTCCTCGGCGGCCTTGCGCAGTGCGCGGACGTAGCGCGCGAACCGGCCGCGTGTGAAGGCGCCGAGGTCGTGCATGAGGGCGGGCGCGTAGGCGTCCTTCGGGGCGCGGATGGCCTTGTCGCGCTCGTCGGCGGGCTTGTCCGCGAAGGGGTAGCGCTCGCCGAGCTTCGAGCCGTAGGTCTCATCGAGCCATGAGTTGAACGCCTTGAGCGTGCCGTCCGTGAGGGCCGGATGGTTGCTGACCCACGGCAGCATGCCGATCTCGTTGTCGAGTTGGCAGGCGATGACACCCTGTTTGCCCTTGCGGTGCCTGCGCTCGGCTATCACCGGGATCACCGCGTCGTACCAGCGCCGCACCTCCTTGAGGTAGGCGGGCGCCAAGTAGTCGATGGTCTGAGCGGTGTCCTTCTGGCCGTCCCAGCCCTTGGGGACGATCTCCGGGTGCTCCTTGCGCACGCGCGGAGGAATGCCCTCGCCCTTGAGTTCCGCCATGGTGAACGGGCCGGGGCGGGCGATGACATGGAAGCCGTTGTCGGTGCAGAGGTCCAGGAAGGCGCCGAGGTCGCGTTCCTTGCGGGTCCTGCCCGTGAGGTCGATCGAGCCGTCCGCCGTCTCGTGCCACATCCAGGGGATGTAGGTGGCGATGGTGTTGAGTCCGGCCTCCTTCGCGAGGTCGAGGCGGGACTGCCAGTCGGAGCGCTTGAGGCGGAAGTAGTGGATCTCGCCTGCCAGTACGAGCACGGGCTCGCCGTCGATCAGCAGCCGCTTGCGCTCGTACGACACGGACGGTCCGGAGGCGGCGGGCCGGCCCGGGTGCGCCCCTTGCGTGGAGGGAGCGGCGAACGCGGGCGTGCCACCGAAACCGGTGCCTCCCGCGGCGGCGACGGCGACGGCCCCGGCGCCGCCCAGTACGGCGCGGCGGCGCATGTCTGCCGGATGTGACGTCATGACGGCTCCGTGAGTCGGTGGGGGTGTGGCGTTCGGCGTGCAGTGCCCGACGTGTGGTGCGCGGTGCGAAGTGCGACGTGCCGGTGTGTGCGGACGGGAGACGGGGCGGCTGCCCGGGCACCGGTGCGCCGAGACTGTATGCGCTTACAGGAAGCGCATACAAGAGGTCGGCACAAGGCAGTTCGCGGACCGGCGCCGGACCGACGCCCCGTCAGAGCGCCACGCGGAAGCCGGTGTTCCCGGAGGAGGAGTCCGGTGTGTTCCCCATGCGTGCGGAGGTGCGATAGCGCAGGCAGTACGACTCGTGGCACAGGTGCGAACCGCCGCGCAGGGCACGGGCGTCGGAACCGTGGGCGAAGGGGCCGGCGCACCACTCCCAGACGTTGCCCGTCATGTTGAACAGCCCGTACCCGTTGGGCGGGAACGCGTCGACGGGACAGGTGCCGGCGTAACCGTCCGCGGCCGTGTTGCGGCCGGGGAAGGAGCCGCGCCAGATGTTCATCCTGTGCTCACCGCCCGGGTCGCGCTCCTCGCCCCACGGGTACGGCATGCCGCTCAGCCCGCCGCGCGCTCCGTACTCCCACTCCGCCTCGGTGGGCAGGCGAGCGCCCGCCCAGGAGCAGTATGCGAGCGCGTCGTTGTGCGAGACGTGCACGACGGGGTGGTCCTCGCGGCCCTCCACGTCCGACTGCGGGCCCTCCGGGTGCCGCCAGTCCGCTCCGTGCACCTGCCGCCACCAGGGCGCGGATGCCGCGGCGCGCGTCGGCGGAAAACCGCGCGGCAGAAAGCCACCGAAGACGAAGGACCAGCCGAAGCGTTCGGCGTCCGTGCGGTGGCCCGTCTCCGCGGTGAAGGCCGCGAACTCGCCGGCGGTGACAGCGGTCGCCGCCATCAGCAGCGGAGGGAGCGTCACTTCACGCACGGGGCCTTCGCCGTCCGCCGGGTACGGGGCGTCCTCGCAGCCCATCAGGAAGGTGCCGCCGGACAGCGGACGCCAGCCGCCAAGCGGATCCTGAACGCCGCCGGCGCGGGGCAGCCGGGTGGGACGCCGGCGGACGGAGGCCGGGCGGGAGGGCGTGCAGCAGGCCCGCGGCGCCCGGTTCGCCGTCGTGCCGGCGCTCGTCGCGTCCGCGTCCGGCGCGTCCCTGCCCGTCGCGTCCGCTTGCGGCGTGCCCGCGTCCGTCGCGTCCGCGTCCGGTGCTCCCGCTTCCGTTGCGTCCGTCGTGTCCGTCACCGAAGTGCCCTCCCTCCGCCCGGAGTTCACTCCCGAGCCGGGAGCGCACCCTCGGGCGTGTCACCGTAGCTGCGCTGAAGACGCGCGAGCTGCTCGGTCAACTCCTCGGCGACGGCCGTGTATTCGGGGTCGCCGTAGCGGTTGTGCAGTTCGTCCGGGTCGCGTACGAGGTCGAAGAGTTCCCACTCCGGCTCGCGCCGCTCCGCTGCGGCGCCCGAGGCGCCGGAACCGTGCCCCGGGTAGTGGATCAGCTTGTGCGTGCGGGTCCGGATGCCGTAGCAGGCCTGCACGTTGTGGTCGTGGTCGAGGTGCATGTAGTAGCGGTAGTAGACGCCGCTGCGCCAGTCGTCCGGCGTCTCGCCGCGCAGCAGCGGTACGAGGCTGCGGCCCTGCATGCGCTCCGGGGGCTCGACTCCCGCGAGGTCCAGCAGCGTCGGCGCGAAGTCCACGTTCGCCACGAGGTCGTCGTTGACGGAGCCGGGCGCGACCACGCCTGGCCAGCGCATCACGAGCGGAATGCGCATCGACGGGTCGTACATGAACCGCTTGTCGAACCAGCCGTGTTCACCGAGGAAGAAGCCGTGGTCGGAGGTGTAGGCGACGACGGTGTTCCCGGCGAGGCCGGAGATCGCCAGGTAGTGCAGGACGCGGCCGACGTTCTCGTCCAGCGCCGCGACGACCCGCAGGTAGTCCTTGATGTACCGCTGATAGCGCCACTCGCGCTCCTCGGCCTCCGAAAGTCCTTCCGGCACCGGCTCCTTGAGGTCCTCGGGAACGAGGTCGGCCATCCGCAGGCGGGCCTCCGCGGCCGCGGAGGCCCGCCTGCGCAGGTCGTCGTGGAGGGTCGCGGGAGCGGGGATGTCCTCGCCGGCGTAGAGGTTCTTGTGGCGTTCGGCCGGCTCGAAGTGACGGTGGGGCGCCTTGTGCTGGACGAGCAGCGCGAAGGGGCGGTCCCGGTCCCGCCCGTCGAGCCACTTCAGTGCCAGGTCGGTGATGATGTCCGTTACGTAGCCCGGGTATGTGCGCTCGCCCTCGGCGGTCAGGAACGTCGGGTCGTTGTAGACGCCGTGCCCGGGGAGGATCTCCCAGTGGTCGAAGCCGCGGGGATCGCTGCGCCCGCCGTGGCCCAGATGCCACTTGCCGACGATGGCCGTCCGGTAGCCGGCCTCGCGGAGCATCTCGGGAAAGCTCGGCTGCGTCGCGTCGAAGGTGTGGTCCGGCCCCTCGAGGGATGTCATCCCGTTGACGTGGCTGTAGGTGCCGGTCAGCAGCGTCGCCCGGGCCGGCGAGCAGATCGCGTTGGTGCAGAAGGTGTTGTCGAAACGCATGCCCTCGGCGGCCAGTCGGTCCACCGCGGGCGTCCGGTTGATCTCGCTGCCGTACGCGCCGATGGCGGGGACGGCGTGGTCGTCCGTCATGAACAGCACGATGTTGGGGCGCTCGTGCTGTTCAGGGGGATGCGTGGGCGGGGTCAACGGAATCCTTCCCTGAGACGTTCGGGCGCGGCGGTGCGGGGCGGCCGCCCCGCCGCTGTGGGCGGGAGAGGGCCGGGACAGCGCCGGGGATGAGCCGGCGGCGCTGCCCCGGCGTTCCGGGGCGGCGGGCAGCCGCGTGTGCTGCCAGGGGGTGTCTGAACAAATCCCGTCTGCTCCACGGTGGCTTGCACGCACTCCCCCAGCCTTCGGCCGGGGGTGCCCCCACGCGGCGTTGTCGGTCGTCGGCGCAGCCCTCCCCCCGGCTTCGCCGGGGTGGGGTCTCCCCGGCGGAGCCAGGGGAAGTACCCCAGCGCTCTCTCCCCCTGGGCCTGGCGGCCCGGGGAGGTACCCCCACCCTCCGCCTTGCAATCGCACGAACCAGCCACCGTGGAGCCCGCCCTGACGGGCGGACGACGCCATCTGGCAGACACCCCCTGGGGATCAGGCTATGCCGAAGTCCTCCTTGGCCAGCAGCGGCCGGACGTTCCTGGCGAAGCCGCCCGAGCGGAAGGGCTGCTGGAGCAGACCGGGGCTGAGCACCTGCGCGAGGCCGGCGGCGACCATGCCCTGGTCCAGCGCCAGCATGTAGTCGCTGACGGTCCCTTCGCGTACGTCGACGGAGTCACGGAAGCCCAGCCCGTCGTGGTAGGCGCCGAAGTCGCGGGCGATCTTCACCAGGTTCTGCACGGACGCCTCCGGCTCGAACTGCATTGCCAGGAAGGACGCGTGGGGCGTGACGACGCCCTTGGAGAAGTAGCCGTCCACCGTCATGCCGATGGCGTCGACGCCGTACTCGCTGTAGCCGCCCGACGGAATGTTGGCGGGGGAGAAGCCCCAGTAGCCGTACTTCTCCTCCTCCAGGCCGTGCTCGATCTGGCTGCGGATGAAGCGCTTGTGCGTCAGCCCCCACGCCTTGGGCGCCCAATCGCCTTCGGGCACGAAGAGCGGCACCATCAGGGCCTCGAACATCGAGCCGCCCCAGGTGGGAATGAGCTTGCGGCCGCGGTAGGTGTAGTGCCCGCGGAAGAGGCGCACGCCGTCGACCGTGACGTACTCGCCCTCGGGCATCTGCTCCTGCTCCCACTCCGGGAGCATCGTGCGGAACGTGCGCCAGTAGTGCTCGCCCGGCAGGCTGCCGTCGCCGATGCCGAGGTAACTGGCCATGCGGGGCTCGGTGTTGAGGGCTCCGTACCAGTGACCGGTGAAGGTGTTGTCGTCCGTCCAGTAGCCGCCCTTGATCTGGCCGGGGTGCTGTGCGGGGTCGCTCTCGTCGTACGGGGTGTAGTAGAAGGACCAGTCGGCGTCGGCGAGCAGCGCCTTGACGCGCCCCGCCAGCGCGGGGTCGGCGGCGGCGGCGATCCGCAGGCCCGTCACGAGCCAGGCGTTGTCGACGGACGAGAGGAACGGCCGCACCACGTCGCCGCTCTCCGGCCACTCGGTGAGCACCTCGCCCGTACTGGCGTCGTACCAGTTGAACCAGAAGCCCTTGGCCCGCTCCAGCTTCTCCACCGCCGAGACGGTGCCCGCCAGCCGCTTGCGCATGGTGGTGCGGCTGATCACGCCGAGGCCGGCCGCCGCGACCGTCGACCAGAGCCCGCAGCCGATGTTGGTCGGCGAGGTCTGCACGCTGCGCTTCGGCTTGGCGCCGCTGACGTCGATCTTGTCGGTGGCGAGGCCGAAGTCCGTGTGCATGGCCTCGATGGAGGCGTAGGTGTCACGGAACCAGCGGTGCAGCAGGGCCGTGGTGGTGCGGCTGCGCGCCGAGGCCGGGGTGGCCGTGGCGCCGCCGAGGGCGAGCGCGGCCGTGGCGCCCGCTCCTGCCGTGAGGATCGTCCGTCGTTTCATGGTGGTGGGACTCCTTCGTCTTTCGGTGGACGTGCAGTCGTGCGGACGCCGGGACGGGGGCCGGGGCTCAGCTCCTGACGAGGCGCAGCGCCCGGATTCCGGGCATCGGGAGGTCGAGGGTGAGGGAGAGCGAGCCGTCGCCGTCGGCGGTCACGGTGCCGCCGCTTTCCTCGAACAGCTCGTCGGCGGCGCGGAGTTCGGCCCACTGCCGCTCGTCGGGCCAGTTGCTGTGGCCGCCGTCGACGGCGTCCCACACGGCCTTGATGTTGGAGTGCTTCTCATCCACGCGGCGTACGGTGACCGCGTAACCCGCTCCGGGAGCGAGCCCGTTCACCTCGACGCGTGCGTTGCGGTTCAGCGATGCGGCACCGTCGGTCTTCGTCTGGTCGAGCGTGCCGTTCCAGCACAGCACGTCGACGCTCGCGGCGTCGTCGGTGCGCGTCGCGAGGCATTCCACCAGCGCCTCGGCGCCGTCGCCGGTGACCGACGCCGGGATGCGGCCGCCCTCGAGCTGCGAGAGCATGCGCAGCGCCCAGAAGCGCGGCTTGCGCAGATTGCCCACGGTCAGCAGCCCGAATCCGCCGTGGAAGAGCTTCGGCGGGCGGCCCAGCTCCTCGAAGTGGTCGGTGGCCACCCAGTAGGCCAGTGCGTCCGTCGAGGCCAGGGCGCTCTTCATGCCGCGCAGCACGAACGGTGCGGAGAAGACGGAGTCGCTGACGCGGTGGAAGTGGGTCGGGGTCACGCCCCACTCCGTCCACAGGATCTCCGGCTCGGGTCGTCCCGTCGCCTCGGCGAAGGAGCGCGTCTGGGGACGGAAGTCCAGCGGGGCGTTGCCGTAGGTGTGCGTCGAGACGAAGTCGATGGGCACGTCGTGCTCGCGGCAGTGCTCCAGCAGCGGACCCACCCACTTCGCGGCGGCCGAGCCCGGGCCTCCGACCCTGATGCGCGGGTCGACGCTCTTCACGGCGCGCGCAGCGGTCTCGTACAGGAGGTGGTACTGGGCCTGGGTGCCGTTCCAGAACACCTTCAGGTTCGCCTCGTTCCAGACCTCGAACTCCCAGGTGGCGACCTCGTCCGCGCCGTAGCGCTCCCGCAGGTGCACCGTCAGCTCCCGGCACAGTGCGCCCCACCGGTCCCAGCTGCGCGGCACGGAGGCTATGCCCTTGTACTCGAAGATCGTGTACTCGGGGTCGAGCGCCAACTCCGCCGGCATGAAGGAGAGTTCGACGACGGGCTTGAGGCCCGTGGCCAGGAAGCGGTCGTAGACCTCGTCGAGACCGGAGAAGTCGAAGGACCCGTCCTCGCGCACGCTCACGCACTCGGGCAGGAACGTGCCGTGCGCCCGCACCGTACGCACACCCAGCTCGTCGCGGACGGTGCCGAGCGCGTCCGCGTACTCCCGCGCGACGTCCGCGCCGCCGGGACCCGGCTCGTCCCACAGCAGCATCGACAGGTGCTCGGCGCCGATCATCCGGTTCCACACGGGCGGGAGCGGCACGGGCGCGGCGGCGGCGTCGACGCTCACGGTGACGGTGGGCGGCTTCGTTCCGGGCGCCCTGGGGCAGCCGCGGACGGGCTCGGCGGTGAGCGGGCCGGGGCCCGCGTCCGTCCAGGTGGCGACCTTGTACCAGTAGCCCTGTCCGGGCTCGATGAGCGAGTCCGCGTACGGTGGCGCGGGCACGGCCAGTACGTCGCCGCCGCGGTGGTCGAGCGGTTCGTACGGGCCGTCCACGGTGTCCGCGCGGTGTACGAGATACCCCAAGGCGCCCTTCACCGGCTGCCAGTCGAGCAGCACATGGCCGGTGCCGTCCTCGGAGCGCAGCCGCGACGGCGCCGGGAGGTCGGCGGTGCCGGTCAGCGGCTGGTCGCTGGGCAGGCCGATGCGCTGCTCCCAGTCGACGCGAGCGGCGTTCTTCTCGGTCATGTCGGGGTCACCTCTCGATGGATGCGCATACACGGGTGCGCCGAAGTGGCGCACTGCCGTGGTGCTCGCTCGTGTGTGACGGACGGTGCTGCGGTCCAGCGGGTGCTGCGGTCCGAACAGTTCAGCGGGTGCTGCGGTGCTGCTGTGCTGTCGTGCAACGCCCTGTCGTACGGGCCTGCTTGCGGTCGTACGGGCCTACTTGAGGCCCGCGGTGGCGATGCCCTGCGTGAAGTAGCGCTGCAACAGGATGAAGACCAGCAGCACCGGCAGCACGACGAGGAACGCGCCTGCCATGAGCACCCCGTTGGAGCCGTTGGTCTTCGTGGGGTCGATGGCGAAAGTGGCAAGGGCCACCGGAAGCGTGTACTTGCCGGGGTCGTTGGTGGCCACCAGCGGCCACAGGAAGTTGTTCCAGGACTGGAGGAACGTGAAGATGGCGAGCGTCGCCAGCGCGGGCTTGACCAGCGGCATCGCGATCCGCCAGAAGATGAACCACTCGCCGGCGCCGTCGATGCGGGCCGCCTCCAGCAGCTCGTCCGGTATGGCCGTCATGAACTGGCGCATGAGGAAGACGCCGAAGGCGCCGGCCGCGAACGGCAGGATCAGCGCCGCGTAGGAGTCGACCAGGCCCATCTTGCTGACCATCACGAACATCGGCATCAGCATCAGGTTGCCGGGCACCATCAGCGCGCACATCACCACCGCGAACATGGGCCGCTTCCCCCCGAACTTCAGCTTCGCCAGGGCGTAGCCGAGCATCGAGCAGAAGACCAGGTTGCAGGCCGTGACGACGCCGGCGACCAGCGTGGAGTTGAAGAAGTGGGAGCCGATGTCGAGCAGCTTGACCAGCTTCTCGAAGTGGATCAGCGTCCAGTCCTCCGGGATCCACACCGTGGGCGTCGCGCCCAGGTCCTTCTCCGACTTGAAGGCGGACAGCGCCATCCAGAGGAACGGCGCGACCATCACGATCATCCCGGCCCACAGCACGGCCAGGAGGAGCCTGCGGCGCGGGGCCTCGCCCTTGTGCAGGCGGGGCGCCGGCTTTTCGGTCGGCAGGGCGGGCGCGGTCATTTCGTCTTGTCCTTCAGCAGGCGGAGCTGGAGCAGGGTGACGGCGAGAATGACCGTGAACAGCACGTACGCCATGGAGCTCGCGTAACCCATGTGGAAGTAGCTGAAGCCCTCCTTGTACATGTTCAGCGAGACGGTCAGCGTCGAGTTGTCGGGGCCGCCCTCGGTCATCACGAACGGCTCCTCGAAGACGTTGAGGAAGCCGATGGTCGTCATGACGCTGACGTAGAGCATCGTCGGGCGCAGCAGCGGCACCGTGATGCTGCGGAACTCCTGCCACACGCCGGCTCCGTCCAGCCGCGCGGCCTCCCGCACCTCTGTGGGGATGCCCTGGAGACCGGCGAGGAAGAGGACCATCGCGTTGCCGAGGTTGCGCCAGACCGCCATCACGATGAGGGACGGCATGGCGAGAACGTTCGAGCCGAGGAAGTCCGGTGAACGCAGGCCGACCTCGGAGGCGAGCCCGGCGATGAGGCCGTCCGCCGGGTCCAGCACGAAGCGCCACACGACGGCCACCGCGACGATGCTGGTGACGACGGGCGCGTAGAAGCCGACGCGGAAGACGGTCCGTATGCGGCCGACGCCACGGTTGAGCAGCACTGCCGCGAACAGCCCCGCGCCGACGGTGAGCGGCACGCCCAGGAGAACGAAGTAGAACGTGTTGAACAGCGACGTCAGGAACTTCTCGTCCTCGAAGAGGCGCGTGTAGTTGTCCAGGCCGATGAACTCGGCGGAGAAGGGATCCGCGACGTTCCGCAGCTCGAATTCGGTGAAGCTCATGACGAACGTCGCGACGATCGGCACGGCCATGAACGTCAGGAACAGCAAGAGGAAGGGCGTGGAGAACAGCCACGCCGGGCCGTTCTGCACGCTGAGCCGGTCCCGGCGGGGACCCGGTCCCCGCTTCCGGCCCGTGAGGACTCCGGCCCCGGCCCCGGGCCGCACCTTCGAGGTGCGGTCCGGGGCCCCCCGCCGGGATGGGGTCGTGGTCGCCATCGAGTCAGCCCACCAGGCCCTCGGTGGCCTTCTGCATCCAGGCAGCTGCCTTCTTCGGGGACTCGCCCTTCTGCGAGACGCGCGCCACACCCTCGTCGATCTTGGCGGCGAACTCCTCCCACTGAGCGAGCGGCGGAACGGTCTTCGCCGTCTTGAGCTGCTTCTCGAAGGCGGCGAGCTGCTCGGGCGCGTTCTTCAGTGCCGGCTCGTCCCAGGCCGCCGTGTTGGCGGGCAGCGACCGGGCCCGCTCGTACCAGGCGGCCTGCTGCTTCGCGCCGGTCAGGTACTTCGTGAACTCCTTCGCGGCAGCCTTGTGCTTGCTGTCCTTGAAGGTCACGAGGCTGGCGCCGCCCACCCATGAGGTGCTCGACTCGCCCGACGGCAGCGGGGCGGTGGCGTACTTGCCCTTCAGCTGCGGCTGCTGGTCCTTGATGACCTGCACGATCCAGGGGCCGGAGATGAACATCGGGGCGTCCCCGGTGCCGAAGTCCTTGACCACGTCGTAGTCGGGCGGGGAGCTCTTGCGGGACAGGCCCTTGTCGTAATAGGAGGCGTACTCCTCCAGCGCCTTCACGGACTCGGGGGAGTCCAGGGCGGGCTTGCCGGAGCCGTCGACCAAGTCGCCGCCGGCGGAGTAGAGGAAGGGGAGCCAGGTCTGCCAGGCGCCGGTGTTGGCGGGCTGGTTGTACGTGCCCCACTTGGTGCCGGCCTTGTCCTTGTAGGCCTGGGCGAGGGCCATCTGGTCCTTCCAGGTGGCCGGCGGCTCGTCGATGCCGGCCTTCTCGGCCAGGTCCGTGCGGTAGTAGAGGGCGCGGGTGTCGACGTACCAGGGGACTCCGTAGGTCTTGCCGTCCTTCACGGCGCCGTTCCAGGCGGCGGGGAAGAAGTCGTCCTTCTTGAACGTCTTCTCGTCCACCGGGTCCAGGGCGCCCAGCTCGATGAACTCGCCCAGCATGGTGCTGCCCATCTGGGACATGTCGGGGAGTTCCCCGGCGGCGACGCCGGACTTCAGCTTCTGGTGCACGACGTCCCAGCCGACCGGGGTGACCTTGACGGTTATGTTGGGGTGCTTCTTGTTGAACTCCTTGCCGATCGCGGCAAGGTGCTTGCCCTCCTCACCCATGCCCCAGACGGTGAGGGTCTGCTTGTCCTTGGCGGAGCTCTGCTTCTCGTCGCCGCTGCCGCAGGCGGAGAGCAGCAGCGCGAGGGCGGTCGTTGCCGCGGTGGCGGCGGCGATGCGGGGTAGAGGCTGCATGGAGGATCTCCTCCTCGTTCACGGAGCGGCGGTGGCGCCTTGACGTGGCCTGAAGTGACGGGCCGGACGGCCGGGCCCGGAAGCCTGGCTGTAAGCGCATACATACTCTGTGAGTGAAGGTCCGGCCGTGCAAGGGCCGGGAAGATTACGACTGTGTAACGGAAGTGTTCACGGGGTGCCGGCGGGGGCCGGTGAGGTCTTCCGGGGCGGGCATCCGCAGCTCGACCGGCGGACCACCGAGACCGGCAGCACCTGCGACACCGGCTCCCGGGTGCGGTCCTCGAGCCTCGCGACAAGCAGTTCCACCGCTTCCTCGCCGATCCGCCGCATCGGCTGCCGCACGGTCGTCAGCGCCGGCGTCACCAGACGCCCGAGGGGAATCCCGTCGAAGCCGACCACGGCCAGGTCCTCCGGAACGCGCACGCCGCGGCGGCGCAGCTCCGAGAGTGCGCCGACCGCCATCTGGTCGTTGGCGAACACCACCGCCTGCGGCAGCTCGCCCCCGCGGTCGAGCAGCTGCGCCGCGGCGTGCTCGCCCTCCGCCTGCGTCAGGTCGGACCGTACGTCGGGGCCGTCGGGGACGGGCAGCCCGGCCTCGAGGTGTGCCGCCTGGAAGCCCCGGAAGCGGGCCTCGACGTCGGGGGAGTACTCCGTGCTGCCGGCGAAGGCGAGCCGGGTGAGGCCGTGATCGGCGATGAGATGCCTGGTGAGGGCGAGTTCGCCGTCGAAGTTGGCCACTTCGACATGGTCCAGGTGATCCAGCGGTGCGTCCTCGCGCGGGCCCGCCAGCATCACGACGGGCAGCCGCCGCGAGATGACCTCGAGCTCCTCCGTCGGGACGGTCCGGGCCAGCACCGCGAAGCCGTCCACGCGTCCCGCGACGTCGGCGACCAGGCTCTTGGGGCCCTCGGCGAGGGAGGCCGCGATGAGCAGGGCGTAGCCGTGGCGGCGGGCCGCCCGCTCCATGCCGCGGATTATCTCGTCGGAGTAGAGCATCAGCTCGGCGTCGTCACCCAGGTCCGCGTCCGGGTCCTCGGCGTCCGGGTCCGCGTAGTCGGGGAAGCACAGGCCGAGCACGCGCGTGTTGCGGCTGGCCAGACCCCGGGCGTTGCCGCTCGGTACGTAGCCGAGCTCCCGGGCTGCGGCGAGGACCTTCTCCCGCGTACCGGCGCGCACCGACTCCGGTGCCCGGTAGACTCGCGAAACCGTCGCGATCGAGACGCCTGCTTGCCCGGCGACGTCGTACACGGTGGGAGCATTCACGCGACCGTGCTCTCCTGCCTGGTTCAGGCCGTGGGGCCGCTGGATTGAAAGCGCATTCATCGTACGCCGCCCGCGGAAGCCGCGGCAAGAAGGCGTCGTCCGGGCTCTCGCCCCGCCCCAACTCACCTGTGGTGGGACTGTTTTCGGCCACCGTTCCGCACTCTTCCGGCTCCCTCCGGGCACGTCCGGTGCCGCGACGTGGTGCGCGCATGCCGGAAAGCGCGTGCCTACTCCCGGTAACCCCGGCTCGTGCCGACCAGCTCAGGGCATGCGGACGGCCGGGCCTGCTGCAGCTGTGCGACGTGGGGAACCCGGCGGTCACCGAAGAACTACGGTTTCGGCGGAAAGTTGACTGCGCGAAACCTTGCCGTGCGGGCCGGGTGTCCATAACCTGACTCGCCAGTAACTCTTCCGCACAGCAGGGTCTCCTTCTGTGCGATCCCCCCTCGCACCACGCACGTGCTTCACATCCCCCACGCAAGGGTCACCACGCCAGTCATTCCACAAGGGGACACACCATGAAGGATGCGCACGGCAGGAAGCTGACGGGACGCACGAGCTGGCGGAGATTCGCCGTCCTGTGCGTTCCGGGCTTCGCCGCGACCGCCGCGCTCGCGATCGCACTGGCCAACGGGGCGCTCGCCGCGTCGTTCGCCGTTTCGGGACAGCAGTTCAAGGTGTCCGCGTCCAGCCTGGACGGAGACGGCTTCGCGCAGTACGGCAGCGTGGACCGCAACGCGAGGGGCAAGCTGATACCCGTCGCGGTCACCGCCATCAAGACGGCGAAGATGAACGACCTGTGCCAGTCGGTCGTCACGGACCTGCCCGTCATCGGCAGCATTTCGCTGAACCTCACCGCGGGCACGGGCAGCAAGCCGGTTCAGGCCAGCGACCTCTTCGTCGACGCGACGCAGCTCTCCGGCAACGCGTCCTTCAACAAGATCGAGATCGGACGCGACGCCTCCACCCTCGACAAGGGCCCCAAGGGCGGCCAGGGACTTCAGGACCTGTTCGGACAGCAGGCCGACGACGTCCGCATCACCAAGCTGCAGCAGACGGCCTGGGCGACCAACGCAGGCAAGTTCACCCTCAACAACCTGAGCATGAAAGTGAACAAGGGCACCAAGGAATGCTTCTGATCTGGCGCAAGTGGCGCGGCTGGCGCCGTGGACGGCCCTTCTGGGGCGGCCTGTTCACCGTGGTGTCGGGTGTGGAGATCGGCGTGCTGCCCCTGGCGCCGATGAAGGTGATGCTCCACGAGGGAACGGCCGGCATCCCGTCGGTCGTCATGGCCGCCGTCATGATCGTGCTGGGGCTCAGCGGCTGGTTCGCACCCCAGTACCGGAGTCTCGCGGGCATCATCACCGTCCTGCTCGCGGCCGCCGCCCTGGTGATGTCGAACCTGGGCGGGTTCATGATCGGGACGCTTCTGGGCGTCGTCGGGGGCGCCCTGATGTTCGCCTGGCGGCCGGCGCCGGCCGAACCGGACGGCGAGCCGGCGGGCGGGGACGGCGGCGCGACGCGGGCACCGGCTTCCGCCGAGCCGGCGTCCTTCCGCTCCGAGGCGCCCGAATCCCGTGCCACGTCAGGCAGTTCCGGACTCCCGGAGACGGGTGGCGCCACCAGCACCGGGGCCACCGCGACAGCCGTCGGCACGTCCGGGACCCAGGGCACGGCCGGTACCTCCGGCGGGCCCGGGGCCCCGGGCCCGCCGGGCACGTCCGGCAAGGAAGACTCCGCGGACTCGTCCCTCGCGGCGGCTTTCGGAGTCGACGACGATCCCTTCCCGTCGCCCCGCGACAGCACGGCGCGGAGGCGGGGGCAGGACTGAGCGAACGAGTGCCATCGCATCCCCCTGCACCACCCCCACGAATGCAGTGAAGGAGCCCAAGATGAGCACCCGTTCCCTGCACACCCTGTCCTTACGGGTCGCGGTCACCGCCGCCACGGCCGCAGCCGCGCTCCTGCTCGCCGGCTCGGCGAACGCGAACGCCACCGTCACCGGCCTGCCGGACACACCGGCACAGGCCGGTGACAGGGCGTCAGCAGGTTCGACCACCGTCACGCCCGCCGGTGACGAGTACACCGCCGGACTCTCCGGCGACGCCTCGTTCACCGCGGGCTCGGTGACCGTGACCTGCACCGTCTCCGAGGCGTCGGGCACGATCCCGGCCGCCCCCGGCAACCACAACGACGCCGGACCGGTCGAGTCCGCCGTGAGCGCGCCGACGTACGACTCCTGCACGGCGAGTCTGCCCGGCGTCGAGGCGTCCGTGACGACGAGCGGCGACTGGACCGTTTCCATGCAGCACGGCGATCCCAGCACCGCCGGACTCACCATGCCCGCAGGCGGATTCGTGCTGAAGACGAGCGGCCTGGCCGAATGCACCGTGACCGCCGCACCCGACGGCGCGGCCACCGCCACCGGCGACTGGGCCAATGGCTCGCCGTCGACGCTCACGTTCGACGCCGCCGAGGTCCCCGTGAAGGTCGAGGGCGGCTTCGGCTGCCCGACGAGCGCCACCACTTCCGAGTTCAGCGCGGTGTACGAGATCACCGACACGACCGACCCCGGCGCGGACGTGGCCGTGAACTCCTGACCCCGCGGCAGCGGCCCGGCCCCGCCCCTGACCCCGTGCGTTTCACCGGGGAGCCGCAGGGGCGGCCCCCCAAGCCGGTGCCGCCGCGGGGGCAACGGCCGTCCGGCCTCCGGCCCTCCTTCGCCCCCGTGCCGGGGCGTCGGGGGGCCGGAGGGGTTTGCGGGGCAGCGGCTACCGGCCCTCCTCGTCCTCGCCCTCTTCGTCCTCGAAGTCCTCGTCCTCCCCCTCTTCCTCGTCCTCGTACTCCTCCCCCTCCTCTTCCTCGTCCTCGCGGTCCTCCGGCTCCTCGCGGTCCTCCGGCTCCTCGCGGTCCTCCGGCTCCTCGCGATCCTCCGCCTCCCCCTCTTCCCCCTGTTCTGCCTCCTCCGCGGCGAGCGCGTCCTCGTGGCTTCGCACGAGTTCGCCCTCGCGGACCTCGCCGCGCCAGCCCTCGGGCACCTCCTGGACGCCCAGCGTCACGTACCGCTGGAAGTGCTTGAGGTCGAGCCGCAGCCTGCGGCCCTGGGCACGCCACAGATTGCCCGTCTTCTCGAGGAAGCCGCCGGGGGTGTATTCGACGACGACCACGATCCGGGTGAGGCTGGGAGCCAGTTCGTGGAACGAGACGGCCCCGTGCGTCTTGGTCTCGCCCTTGGTCTCCCAGACGATGCGCTTGTCGGGCACCTGCTCCAGCACCGTTGCCTGCCAACTGCGTTTCGACGGCCCCACCTTGAGGGTCCAGTCGGAGACGGTGGCGTCGTCCTCCGAACGCGACGCCTCGACCACGCCCTTCATGAAGCCGCTGAACTCCTCGAACTCGGTCCAGTGGTCGTACACACGGCGCAGCGGCAGGCCCACGTCGAGCGTCTCGATGATGTTGGTGACCTTCTTCTCCCCGGCCTTGCCGCCGCCTCCGAAGAGCTCCTTCACCTTGCCCGCGGTCTTCTCCTTCGCGGCCTCGGTGATCTGCCCGCCGAGCGCCTTCGCCGGTGACTCCTCACCCTTGAGCACCTTCGCCACCGGCTCGGCCAGGCCGCCGCCGTCGCCTCCCGGGACGGCCTTCTCCGCGAGCTCGCCCGTCTTCTTCCCGGCCGAGCTGACGACGCTGTTGGCCTTCGCCATCAGGTACTTGGAGAGTTCTTCGCGCACCCGGTCGATACCCGACCCGTCGGAGTGCCCGCCGGTGTCCTGCTTGTCTTTCACGGGCATGTGCTTCTACCTCCGGCGTCGGGACGGCTCGGCAGTACTCCGGGCGGACTTCTCGGCCGCCTTCCTGGGGGGCGCCTTCTTCGCCGTCTTCTTCGCCGGCGCCTGCTGCCCCTCTGACTCGCGACGTGGCCTGCGGGGTCTCGTGCGGCCTTCCCCCGTACGCGGTACGCGGCGCTGACGGCCCGCCTGTGCCTCTTCCTCCTCGGCACCCGCCTCCCGCTCGCCCCCCTCTTCTTCGTCCTGCGGCGCCTCCGCTTCGCCCCGCGCGGCCTCCATCACCTCGTTCAGCGACTTCGTCCGGTCGGCGAGCGCGTCGGCGAAGGTGCCCAGCCGCCGGTCGGCAACCGACCTGAGCGCCTCGCGTCCCACGGTCAGTACCTCACCCCGCAGCTGTTCGACGAGCTGGGAGAGCTGACCCGAGTCGCCGAGCCGTTCCGCTCCCGCCGTGAGGAGTTCCTGCGGCTTGGCCTGCATCTTCTTGCTCGCCAGGTATGCGGCGACAGCCATGGCGAGCTTCGCCTTGCGGCCGCGTCCGAGTACGTAGCCGGCGGCGAGGCCCGCCGCCAGGGCAGCTTTCGTGCTCTCACTCATGCGCACCCATCCCGTTCTGCCCTGCGTCGTGGTTCGTGGCCGCACGCCCGCTCGGGGCCGGTGACCTGCGGCAGACGTCCTGTCTCCATGTAGGCACAGAAGTCCCGTCGGCGCCCGGCCGGTTCATCTGTGCGGGTGGAGCCGCCGGGGTGCGCGCGAGAGGGAGCGCGCGGGTGCGCGCGCGGGTGCGGTCACGCGCAGGCCGGACGGTCCCGCCCTACGGCGGCTCCGGCGTACGGGCTGCCGCACCGGCCGGGCCCCGGACGAGCCGAACGGGGTGCGGCGGGACGGGGCGGCGTATGCCACCGCTGTCTCCCGCCGCACCCCGTTCACGGGTGGTGCGGACGACCACGCCGTACAGCGCCCTCACGTGGGGGGCGTCTCGGACGGCGTGGTCCGGAGCGGACCGTGCTCAGGGCCTCCGGGCCATCACCCTGAAAGTGATCATGAACCCGATCAGGGACCAGACCGCGAGGACGGCGAACGGAAGCGTCGCGACGCCCCCGGGCGGGCTGCTGAGCGTGTCGCGGACACTCTCGGCCATGTACTGGAACGGCAGCACCGTGTGCACGGACGCGAACCAGTCGGGCAGCCGGGACGCCGGGAACGTGATCGGTGAGAACATCAGGGCCACGAACACGACCAGCTGCGACATCATCCGGGCCGCCGGCGGCGCCATCCCGTATCCGATGCCGTATCCGATGCCGATCGCGGCGAACGCGGTCAGCAGGATCGCCGGAACGACCAGCCAGCTGATGTTCAGGGTCAGATCGAACCGCAGCTCGGCGACGACCAGTGCGGCCAGCATCCCGGGCAGGGCGGTGACCAGCGCCACCGTCGCATCGGATGCGATGAGAGCGCTCCGGGGCACGGGCAGCGACCGGTTGAACTCGAAGATGCCCTCCTGCTTAGCGGAGGCGGCTTCCTGAGGCCCGATCACCATTCCTACGGTGATGAGGCCCAGCACGGGCGCTCCCGTCGCGAAGTACAGAGCCGTCGCGTCGTCCATCTCGGGCACGAGGTATGCGAATCCGACGATGATGCCCACCGCCAGACACGTCTGGACGACGAGGTTCAGTGGCAGGGTCGCGCGGCTGCGCAACCCGGTCCAGGTCAGCAGCAGACCGTAGCTACGCAGCCAGTGGTTCACCCTGCTCCCCCTTCACCGTCTCGTCGCCGGACTCCCCGCCCGCCAGCTCCAGATACACGTCCTCCAGGCCGACCGGCAGCAGAGCGAACTCCTCGATGGCCCGGGCCTCGCGGAGCTGCTGCGCCCAGGCGAGCGCCTCGGACGCCGCATCGGAGCCGAGCGGAACCACCAGCCGCCGGGAGGCGCGCAGGGGCGGGCCCGCGGTCCGGATGTGGTCGGGGACGGGCGGGAGGCTGTCGACGCTCTCAGCCGTCAGTTCCAGCCTGAGCTCGCCGACCGCGCGGGAGCGGAGCTGCGGAGGCGTCCCCTCCGCGATCACCTTGCCGGAGTCCAGCACCACGATGCGGTCCACGCTCCGCTCGGCCTCGACAACGTTGTGCGTGACGAGGAGAACGGCACAGCCGCGGTTGGCGAGTTCGCGGATCTGGTCCCACAGCAGCCGCCGGCGGACCGGGTCCACGTCGTTGGTCGGCTCGTCCAGCATGACGACCTTGCCGGGCGACGCGGCGGCCATGCCGAACCCCGTCAGCCTCCGGACGCCGCCGGACAGCCGCTCTCCCATGGTGTCGGCCCACTCGCCGAGATCCAGCGCCTCGATCAGTTCGCCGGTCCGTGTGATGGCGTCGCGCTTGCTCAGCCCGCGGATACGGGCCATCGACCTGATGGCCTGCCGGGGCGTCACACCGGACAGGGGTGCGTGGGCCTGGGGCATCACGGCGACCATGCGGCGAACCCTCGCCGGTTCCGCCACCGGGTCGCATCCGTCGACCCGGATGGTCCCGGACGTCGGTAGTACGAGGCCGGCGACCTGGTTGACGAGCGTCGTCTTGCCGGCGCCGTTGTGTCCGAGGAGGCCGACGACCTCACCCGCGTCGACGTGCAAGTCGATGCCGTCATTGGCGCGTTTGCCGCGCTTGTAGGACTTCACAAGATCTTCGATGCGTAACAAATCTTCCCACCCGTTTATTTGGGATTCGGTTGAGGATTCTGTGCTCTGACAGTGAAGGTTCTGCGGCGTGACAGTTTCCCGAGCGTCGGTACGCATGTCAATATGGAGACGGAGAAAGCAGAGTTTTCCCTGTCAAAACATTACATAGAACATTCGGCAGTAAGGCGGCACCGAGAAATTCGCGCGGATATCAGACGAATTGCGCTGTGTGTCCCTTCAGTCCCGTTGTGTTGATCGCTTCTCCGTCCGAGCGGCCACGTGGAGCCGCGCCGCGCGCCGTCTCCGGGGCGACCCCTCCCTGGCCGTGTGACGGTGAATCGCCTGATGGGGGCCGGTCCTTCGAGGTCACCCCCGCGGGGCCGGCGGTCCTCCGCCGCCGCGGTGCCGTCGCCTCCGTCCGACCCCTCGCTCCTGGAAATCCGCCGCACGGCTTTCTCCGGGGAAAACCTCGGAGTTCCGCACTTCGTGCGGCGTCCCGGCGGCCGGGGGCCGTCACCGGAAGGCCGATCGGACCGTTGACCGGAGTTGCTTGCAACGTGACCGGAATTGAACCGCTCCGGCGGCACCGGCCAATGGCCGGACTTCGGTCACGGGCCCCGCCCGGCAGCCTCGTCAGGAAGGTGTCGCCATGCGTGTGGCGAATTCCCTTCGCTTTCGGCCGTGACGGCCCCGGCCCCCCGGCCGTGACCGGCCGGATGTCCGGCGAGGCTCCGGGCAGGAACCACGCTCCGCCGCCCCCCGGTGCCGGGGGAGCGGCGGAGGTCAGCGGCGGGAGCGCTTCACCTGGAGCAACTTGTTGGGTGTGCCGTCGTCCGGGACGCCGGTGAGAACGCCGTCGGCTGCCGCACGGTCCAGTGCCTTGCCCACTTCGCTCGGGCTCGCCTCGGGGTGCCGGCCGAGATGGAGGGCGGCGGCACCGGTGACGTGCGCTCCGGAGACCGTGGTGCCGGACATGGTCTGCGTCCCTCCGCCCGGCCAGGCGGAGGTGATGTCGACGCCGGGTGCGTAGATGTCCAGCCCCTTGCCGAAGTTGCTGAACGAGGCGACCCGGTCACCGCAGTCGGAGGCGCCCACGGTGATGCCCTCGGCCACGCGTGCCGGCGAGGAGTTGGCGACGTCGTCCGCGTCGGCACCGCCTTCGAGCGAGTAAGTGACCCCGGACGCTATGGAGTTGCGCACCGCTTCGTCGAGCGCGTCGCTGACGGGGAGGCCGATGACGAAGTTGGCCACCGAGGGTCCGGAGGCGTGCTCGGTGACCCAGTCGATTCCGTCCAGCACCCCGGCGACGGTGCCGCCGGCCTCCGCGTTGAGCACCTTGACCGAGATCAGCGTGGCCTTCTTGGCCACTCCGTACTCCGTGCCGCCGACGATTCCGGCCATGTGGGTGCCGTTGCCGTTCTCGTCCCGGCCGTCGCCGCCGAAGGCGTCGAACCCGGGCTTGGCTCGGGACTCGAGGTCGGGGTGGTCGTAGTCGATGCCGGTGTCGATCATGTAGACGTCCACGCCGGCGCCCGCGTTCGACGGGTACGTGTAGGAACCGTCGAGCGGAAGCGAGGCCTGGTCGATGCGGTCCAGGCCGCAGGAGAGCTCCCCCCTCTGCGTCGTCCTGCGCGAAGTCGGCCTCTGCACCTCGGTGTTCTGCTCCACCAGCCGCACCGACGGATCGGCCGCTATGCGCTGCGCCTCCTCCTTTCCGGCCTTGATCAGCACCCCGTCGAGCGCTCTGTCGTATCTCTCCAGCACTCTCACGCCGTACTCTCCGGCGACGTCCGGCTTCTCTCCCTTCTTGAACACCACCACGTAACTGCCCTTCACAGCCTTGGCACTTGTGGCGTTGACGACTGTCCCGGACTCCTCGGCGTGGCCCGGGGCCGCGGCCAAGCCGATGCTCAGCAGCGCACCGGCGGCCAGGGCGGTGACGGCCTTCTTGCGGTTGATGGTCAGAGCGACGGTTCGCATTGTTCTCCCCACGGGTGAAAGGTCTGTTGCCGGTTGTCGTTGTTGCATGCATGACAGCGCGCGCGGCCACGCCGGAGCAGGCCGTTGGTACGGGCCCCGGAGAGGGGCGGCAGAGCTGTACGTGAGCGTGGTGGTGCTGGCCCCGGGCAGGGGCGGCAGAGCTGTACTGCAGCGTGCAGGGCAGCGCCGGCCGGTCAGGTACTCGGCCGGTCCTCGGCCCCCCGCGGGGTTTACGGCAGCCGGGCCGCTCCGCACGGAGAAGGGGGCCGCTGAGCTGCGGCGAGTGGACGGCACCGCGCCCACGATCCCCGAGGTCCGGTGGAACCGGCCGTGACCCGGGACGCGTCCGGGGCGGTCCGTTCCGCTCGCGGCGGCGGACCGGTGCCGGCCCCGGTCCGCGCCGACGAACGCCGGTGCGCACCCACGCGGACGATGCCGCGCGTCTTGAGCAGGCGAGGACCGGCACAGCCGGTGATCAGCACCCTCACCACGGCCACCGAAGCCGCGGTGCCATCCACCGGAGCCGTCCGACGGGACGACGGTGAAACCAACGCCCCATCCAGCGAAGGAAGTTGGCTGGGAGCCGACCGCTGTGACAGTCCATCACGCATGACACGGCATCATGTCTCATCGATCTCACGCCACGTAAGACAAATGCTGAAATCGTGACGGCGACATTGTGTCCGCCGCCGCTCCTTGCCCGGGAGGCGGTCGGACCGCGGGCTTATCCGCCTCCCTCGTCGGCGTCCCTGACCTGCCAACACCTGTGCGAACACGAGGACTTGGCGGAGCGAACCGCCTCCGGAGCGGAGCGCCGGCGGTCCGCTGGACGTCACGCCGCGTGCCCTGCGTACACCCTGCCCGGAAGCAGGACGAGGCGGAGCGCGGGCGATGGAGCGGCCGCTGCCTGCCGCGGTGCCGCTCACCTAAGGTGAGCCCATGGCCGGAGAGTTATCCTCACGAAGCCCGGGATCCCCGGGGACCGACGTCCTGCGGGGGCTGCCCGGCGCCCGGACGCACAGGGGAGCGCCGTGTTCCTTTCACTTCTGAGCGCCGTGCTGATCCTGTGCCTCGTGGGCGCCGTGCACTGGTACCTGTGGAAGCGGCTGGTCAAGGACGTCTCCCGCGACGCCGGTCCCTGGCGCCGTGCCGGCACCGCGCTGGTGCTGCTGTCCGCCGCGGTCTCGGTCGGCATCCTGGTCGCCGGACCCGAGGGCCCGCCCTTCGAGTCCCTGCGCGTCTTCGCCTGGGCGGATCTGTGGGCGGCGCTGCTGCTCTACCTCGCCCTCGCCGTGCTCCTCGGCGAGCTCGTCCGGCCCCTGCTCCGCCGTCTCCTCGCGCATCGTGCCGCCCGCACGGCCGAGCGCGGCGCCGAGGCGGCTGCAGGCGGGGCGCCCACCGCCGCTCCGGACCCGGGCAGTTCCGCGGCGGACGGGCGGACGGGCGGCGGAACCGGTGACGGGGACGGTCGCGGGGAGGGGCGTAGGCCGGCTTCCGGTTCCGAGGGCGAAGGCCGAGGAGGGGAGACCTCCGGGGGCCCGGAGGTGAGGAGCGCCGACTCCTCCCGCAGGCTCTTCGTCGCCCGTACCGTCGCGATCGGTGCGACTGCCCTCGGTGCGGCGCTCACCTATGATGAGGCGATGGGTGATGAGTCTCCGTCACAAGGCCCGGGGGTGCGGGGAATCGAGGTCTCGCTGCCCTTCACGGGAAGGTGGCGCGTCGAGAACAGCCCGGCCAGACGGGTTCCGAGCCATGGGACCGACTTGTTCGGCGGGCGCTACGCCATCGACTTCGTCGGAGTTGACGAGCGTCACCGCTCGGCGGGCAGCCGCAGCTGGCGCACCTTCTTCGCCACCGAACCGCCCGAGCTCTACTTCGCCTTCGGACAGCCGATCCTGGCTCCCGGGAACGGCACCGTGGTCCACGTGCACGACGGCGAGCACGATCACGAAGGGAGGCGCTCGCAGCTGGCGTTGGTGCCGTACGCGCTGGGCCAGGGTGCACGGCTCCGCCAGGGCGTAGGGGCCGTCGCCGGTAACTACGTGATCATCTCGCTGCGGGGGACCGGCACATACGTCGCGCTGACGCACTTCCAGACCGGCTCGATCCGCGTGTCCGCGGGCGACGAGGTGAAGGAGGGCCAGCACATCGCGAATTGCGGCAACTCGGGCAACTCCACACAGCCGCACGTGCACATGCAGGCCATGGACAGCTCGGACCTGTCCGTGGCCCGGGGAGTGCCGATGCTCTTCCGCCGTTTCCGCGAATGGCCGTCCGGTCCGCGGGAGCACCGGGTCAGGGAGCGGGCGGTCCCGGGTGAGCGCGTGGTGGTCGAGGCACTGCCGGTCCGCTGACGGCGGCGTTTGCGCCCAGGCCCGCCACGGGCTTCCGCGTGCGGACATACTTTGCGCATGTCCCGCTTATGTCTGACGACCCGTCGCGTCTCGTGGTTGCCGCTCGCCTCCGGTCCGTGGTCCTGGTTCGTCCGGATCCGCCTCGTCCATAACCTCGCGAAGCACACGAGCGGTTGGGGGCCAGGGGCTTGTGCGTACGCCTCGTCCGCGCCGGCCGCGGCCGGCACGGCCCTCCTGGCCGGTGCGGCGCCCGGCGTCATCGGTCTGCGAGAGCTGCGCGATGCCCGCAGGGGCGGGGACGGGGGCGCGCCGAGATGGCCCTCCTGCTCCTGAACCTCGTCGCGATCCCCCTCCTGACCACCGTGCACTGGTACTTGTGGAGGCGCCTGGTCAAGGACGTCTCACGCAAGGGCGGCCCGTGGCGGCGTACGGGCACCGTGCTGGTGTGGACTCTCGCCGCGACTACCGTCGCAACCTTGATCGCCGGGCCGGCCGGGGCGCCCTTCGGGCTCCTTCGCGTCATTGCCTGGCCGGGCTTCCTCTGGATGGCGCTGCTGCTGTATCTCAGCTGCGCCCTGCTCCTGGGCGAGTTCCTCAGGCCGCTCCTCCAGCGGGGTCTCGCCCGCCGTGCTGCTCGGCAGCGGGACGGGAGCGCCCCCGTGCCGCGAGTGCCGGAGGAGCCCGGAGCGGAGCCCGAACCGGCGGACGAGGTCCTGGTCGGCGCCGGTGCCGAGCGCGGCCCCAGAGCCGAAGAGGAGTTCGGGCGCGATGTGCCGGACAGAAGCGGGAAGGGCTGCGGACGAAGACGCGGGTCCGTCGTCCCCCGTGCCGGTGCCGGTGCCGGTGCCGGTGCCGGTGTCGGTTCCGGAGGTGTGGTTTCCGGCGACGAGACGACGGGCGCCGGGCCCTCTCGCAGGCTTTTCGTCGCCCGGGCCATCGCGATCAGCGCCACCGCCGTCGCCACCGGCACCGTGACCACAGGCGCCGTCGGCGTCCTCGACGGCCCCACGACCAGGCGCGTCACGGTCACCCTCCCCAAGCTGCCGCGCCGCGTCCACGGCTACCGCATCGCGGTGGTCAGCGACGTGCACCTCGGCCCCGTACTGGGACGCGGTCACACCGTCCGCGTCGTCGAGGCGATCAACGCCACTCAGCCCGACCTGGTCGCCGTCGTCGGCGACGTGGTCGACGGCACCGTCGAGGATCTCGGCCCGGCGGTCGAACCGTTCACCCGGCTCCGCTCCCGGCACGGCACCTACTTCGTGACCGGCAACCACGAGTACTTCGGCGACGCCCGGTCCTGGGTCGGCCACTTCCGCGACATCGGCATCCACCCGCTGGAGAACGAACGCCGCGAACTGCCCGGCTTCGACCTCGCGGGGGTCAACGACCTCGGAGGCGAACCCATCGGCCAGGGGCCCGACTTCGAGGCCGCGCTCGGCGACCGCGACCCCGCCCGTGCGTCCGTGCTCCTCGCGCACCAGCCCGTGCAGATCCACGACGCCGTCGACCACGGCGTGGGCCTCCAGCTCTCGGGCCACACCCACGGGGGTCAGCTCTGGCCGGGGCCCTACCTCGCCAGGCTGGACAACCCCACGGTGGCCGGCCTGGAACGCTACGGAGACACCCAGCTCTACGTGACACGAGGCGCGGGTGCCTGGGGCCCGCCCGTCCGCGTGGGCGCCGAGTCCGACATCACCGTCGTCACCCTCGCCTCCCCCCTCGCCTGACGGTCCGGGGGCACAACACTAGGGATTTCCCCAGGGTTTCCGCCGCGTCCGGCCGGCTGACCGTGCACCCTCCGACCGGGGCCGGCGCGCCGTCGTCGCGCCCGGGGCCCATCAGGCGTTTCGACTGCCGGTGATCCCGACCGGCAGTCCGACATGGCCGGTTGAACGACCACTGATCGTGATTTCTGCCACTCGGAGATGCGATTGACCGTCGGTGAAACCGGCCGGTAAGAACCTTCGCTCTCGAAGCGGCGCGCGCCGGTCCACGCATGGACCCGCCTCCATCCGCCGCAGTCAACGACGAGTCCGAGGAACCCTTATGCACTCTTGCCTCTTATCCGACGATGTCTCGGTCGGTGCTCCGACGCGCCCGGTGCCGCGGCAGGTGCGGCCGTGAGCCGGCAGCTGCGGCTGATGGCCGTGCACGCGCATCCCGACGACGAGTCGAGCAAGGGCGCCGCGACCATGGCGAAATACGCCTCCGCGGGAGTGGACGTGCTGGTGGTGACGTGCACCGGCGGCGAGCGCGGCTCCGTCCTCAACCCGAAACACCAGGGCGACCCCGGCATCGGGGAGAACATCTGCGAGGTTCGCCGCAAGGAGATGAACGAGGCCTGCGGGATCCTCGGTGTGAGGCACGCGTGGCTCGGCTTCGCCGATTCCGGGCTCCCAGAGGGTGATCCGCTGCCGCCGCTGCCGGAGGGCTGCTTCGCACGTCAGGACGTTGCGACGGCGGCCGCGCCGCTGGTGAGGCTGATCCGCGAGTTCCGTCCGCACGTGGTCACCACGTACGACGAGGACGGCGGCTACCCGCACCCCGACCACGTCATGACGCACAAGATCTCCATGGCGGCCTTGGAAGTGGCGGGCGACCCGGTCAAGTACCCGGAGGAGGGTCCGAGTTGGCAGCCGCGGAAGATCTACTACAACCAGACCCTCAACCCGCGACGCACTCGCGCCCTGCACGAGGCGATGCTGAAGCGCGGCCCGCAGTCCTCCTGCGCCGACTGGCTGCGGACGATGGTGGAGTGCGGCCACCGCGAGCGGAAGCTCACGACCTTTGTGACCTGCGGTGACTTCTTCGAGGTCCGCGACAGGGCGCTGGCCGCCCACGCCACCCAGATCGACCCGGACGGGGCCTGGTTCCGTGTCCCGCTGGAGATCCAGAAGCAGATCTGGCCGACGGAGGAGTACGAGCTCGTGAAGTCGCTCGTGGACACCTGCCTCCCCGAGAACGACCTGTTCTCCGGGCTCAGGCCGCCGCCCCCGGTCCCGCCCGTACGGGACCGCTTCGCGATCAGCTCCGTGGAAGCGGCCTGATCCGACGCGGTCGTACGAGCAACTGCGGTGCGGCCGCCGGTGTCCCGTGCGTCCGCATCCGGAAGAGCGGAGGAGCTCACCCGCGCCCGGTGGCCCACCGGTTCCGGAGCGCCCGCGAGGGCGGTGCCACCGGGCCCGGGTGAGCGCCGCGGGACGCCCGGAGCCTGTCGGGGGCGGCCTTGACGACCAGCCGACCCGGCATGACATACATGATCATGCCGGACATGACTTATGTCATCGAATCACTGCCGGAGCAGCGGAAAGCGGGAAGTCAGGCGCCGATGGCTCCGGCGGGTCGACCCCGACCGTTGACGGACGCAGCAGTACGCGTATAAACATTCCCCTCGTGTGAACAGGTTGTGAACGGGCTCGGCTCAGAAGGGCCTCTCGCAAGCGAGGTACGTCGCCTGTGACTTCCACAGGGACTTTTCCCGGTCGGGGGACTGAAAATGGAGAGACGGGTCAGACGCAAATCCGGTGACTCTTCTGATGTCAGCGGTTGTGGCGTCAGCGGCTTAGCCGGCGGCGAAGTCGTTCTGGTCCGCACCCGAGTGGCGATACCGGCCGAGAACCCGAGTGGGTTGAAAATTTCCAGCAGGCCGGCCGTCCGCCCGGCGCGCGGAATATGCAGCACCGCTCCGAAGCGACGTAAGCATTCCTCACCGGCACCCCGAGCGTTTTCCGACAGGTGCCCGCAGATCCCGGGCGAAAGCGGCCGGGCGCGGGGGTTATCGGCCCCACGCTCCTTAGCCGTCGAAGTGGTCTCCCAGGGGGCGGAGATCCGCGGAGCTCTTCCGGTGTCCCCTCGCTCGGCCCGGCCGGCGGACCCACCGGTTCCAGCGGCGTCACCGACCCAGCCGGCGTCGACACTCTCGATGCCCTCGACGCGATCAGGGCGACAGGCGCTTCGGCGCCCTCAGGGCGAAGAAGGTGACAGGCAGCACCCGCTCGCCGCCCTGCCGCAAGACCTTCGAAGCCGGTTCCTGCGACTCCCCGCCCCGGACCGCGGCAAGGCCCGTCCCGGGCCGGACATCGAGCCTCCCGGTTCCCGAAGCGCACATCTGACGCGCGGATCCTGGGCCACCGCTCCACCCCGTCAGTCACATGACCGGCCCGACGCCCTCGGGCCCGGGTCTCCCGCAGGTCCCTGACGAGGAATCACCGGGCCCGGTCCGGGCCCAACGCATCGGTTACGTCCGTGCGCACCGCTCAGAGAACGGCCGGTGCCGGCCGTCCTGGGAAACGGAATTCAGTCCCGCTCCACAGCTCGACGTTTCCCTTGATCAGGGCCGGAAGCGCAATCATCCTTCATGATTCAAAAGGACTGCAGCCTTGAGTACTTTTCATGACTCGACGGAAGACTCGCTTGCCTTTTCAGGCGGCGGAAGCGCCGAGACTTCCTACCCGATGGCACCCGCGCAGCAGGGAATTCTGTTCCAGTCCCGCCACGGGGAGACGAACGGGCTCTACCACGCGCAGGTTGTGCTGGAGGTTGCGGAAGATCTCGACGTCGAGGCATTTCGACGGAGCTGGGCGCACGTCATGGAGCGGCACGCTGCCCTGAGGACCGGTTTCCACGAGCAGTCCGGTGAAGAACCGGTGCAGACCGTACGGGAATTCGTGGATTTCCCTTTCGAGTGCGAGGACTGGCGCTCGCTGGACGACGAGCAGCAGGCCGACGGGCTGAACGCCCTGCTGAGGCGCGACCGCGAGCAGGGTTTCGCACTGGACCAGGCGCCCTTGTGGCGTCTCCATGTGTCGCGCTGCGCCGAAGCGAAATATCAGATTGTCTGGAGCTTTCACTACATAATTCTGGACGCTGCGAGTCAGACGGAGATTCTTCGCGAAGTCGAGCAGGCCTACGAGTGCCTGACCTCGCAACAGCCGGTCGGCGGGCGGACGGTGACGCCGTTCCAGCACTACATCGAGTGGCTCGAACAGCAGGACGCCGGCCGGGACGAGGCTTTCTGGCGTGACGAGCTGGATTCCGTCCCGTCCGTCAGTCCGCTTCCCTTCGAGCTCAAACCGGCCGCCGACGACACTGCGGCGGAGGCACCGGCCGCCGAATACGCCCAGGTCCCCGTCGTGCTGGACGAGCAGGAGACCGCCGCACTGCGCACCGCCGGAGATCGGCACGACCTGACGCTCACCACCCTCGTCCAGGGAGCCTGGGCCTTCCTGCTCAGCCGCTACCGCGGCACCGACGAGGTGGTCATGGGCGTGACCACCCCCGGCCGTTCCGCCGAACTGCCCGGCATCGACGGCATGGTGGGGCTCCTCATCAACACGCTCCCGATGCGCGCCGCCGTGCCGGCCTCGATGGGCTGGGCGGAATGGATGCAGGGCCTGCAGCACACGTACGCCCGGATCCAGGAGCACGAGTACAGCCCGCTTCTGCTCGTTCAGCAGTGGAGCGGCATCGGTTCGGGCGAATCGCTCTTCGACACCGTGCTCACGGTCGAGAACCACGAACCCGTGGCCGGGTCCGGCTCGTTCCGGATGGTCAGGACGTGGGAGGAGAGCCACGCCGCCTATCCGCTGAGCGTCGTGGTGACACCCGGCGAACACCTCGCGCTCACGATCCACTACGACACGCGGCGCTTCGCGGCGGGGACCGTCGAGCGGATCGCGGGACACCTCCGCCAAGTGCTCACGGAACTCGTGCGGAAGCCGGAGGCACGCCTCGGGGAACTGGCCGTCCTCACCCCCGCCGAGTTCACCCGGCTCGTCCACGAGTGGAACGACACGGACGCGCCGTACTCGCAGGACCTCTGCATGCACGAGCTGTTCGAGCGGCGGGCCGAGGAGACCCCAGACGCCCTGGCGCTGCTCTTCCGGGACGAGCGCTGGACGTACCGGGAGGTCAACGAGCGGGCCAACCAGATCGCGCACTACCTCAAGCTGCTCGGACTCGGCCGCGGCGACCATGTCGCGATCGTGATGGAGCGCAGCGCGGAGATGATCCCCGCGCTGCTCGGCATCCTGAAGGCGGGGGCGATCTACGTCCCCCTGGACGCCAACGCCCCCGTCAAGCGGTGGCACTGGATCATCGACTCACTGAAGATCACGTGCGTCCTGTCGCAGCACACGCTGCTGCCGCGGCTCATGGCCACCGACCCGCTGCCGGAGCTCGCCCACATCGTGTGCATGGACCCGGCCGGTGAGGACGGTGCCGCCCCCGCCGGCACGCCGTGTTCGGTCCACTCCCCGGCCGACTTCGCGAGCATGTCCCCGGACAACCTGCCGCGTCAGGGCACTCCGCAGGACATCGCCTACATCATCTTCACCTCCGGCTCCACCGGGACGCCCAAGGGCGTCACGGTGGCGCACTTCCCGGCTGTGAACCTGATCGAGTGGGTCAACAACTCGTTCTCGGTGGGCCCCGAGGACCGCGTCCTCTTCGTCACCTCGCTGACGTTCGACCTGTCCGTCTACGACGTCTTCGGTGTCCTCGCCGCGGGCGGTTCGCTCCGCGTGGCCACGAGCGAGGACATCCAGGAGCCGGCGAACCTGCTTGCCTACATCGCGGACGAACCCATCACGTTCTGGGACTCGGCGCCCGCGGCCCTCATGCAGCTCGTGCCCTTCCTGCCCACGGACAGCGAGGGGGCGAACGAGATCGTCTCCCGTTCGCTGCGCCTGATCTTCATGAGCGGCGACTGGATCCCCGTGCACTCGCCCGACCTGATGAAGGCGGCGTTCCCGAACGTCCAGGTCGTCGGCCTCGGCGGCGCCACCGAAGCGACGGTCTGGTCGAACTACTTCCCCGTCGGCGTGGTCGACCCGGCCTGGACGAGCATTCCGTACGGAAAGCCGATCCAGAACTCCGCCTACTACGTCCTGGACGAAAGCCTGCGGCCGTGCCCGGTCGACGTACCGGGCGACCTCTACATCAGCGGCACGTGCCTGAGCTCCTGCTACGCGAACGAGCCGGAGCTGACGGCGAGCAAGTACATCGCGTCGCCCTTCGACTCCGCGCCCGGCCAACGCATCTACAAGACGGGCGACATGGCCCGGTGGCGGGACGACGGCAACCTGGAGTTCCTCGGACGCACCGACTCCCAGGTCAAGATCCGCGGCTACCGCATCGAACTCGGCGAGATCGACAGCGTGCTGAGCGAGCACCCCGTCGTCCAGGACGCGGCGACCATCGTCCGTGAGGACAGGCCGGGCGACCGGTCCCTCGTCTCGTACGTTGTGCCGCACCCGCGGCTCGCCCACTCGGCCGTCCAGGACCACGGGGACTCGCTGGCGGGCAGGCGCATCGACCGCTGGCGCGAGGTCTACGACGCCTTCGACCCGGAGGCGGCGCACGCGTCGGAGGACGGCAACGACTTCTCGGGCTGGAACAGCAGCTACACCGGCATGCCCATTCCGCTGGAGGAGATGCGGGCCTGGCAGGACGACACTGTGGCGCTGGTGCGAAGCTACGGGCCGAGCACCGTCCTGGAGGTCGGCTGCGGCACCGGCCTGCTGCTCTTCCCTCTGGCCCCGGGATGCCGGCGGTACTACGGAACGGACTTCTCCTCCTCGGTACTCGAGTCCGTCCGCGGCCGGCTCGACTCGCAACCGGGGCTGCGGGAGTCGGTCGTCCTGCACCAGCGGGAGGCCGACGGCCTCGGCGACCTCGAACTGGAGCCGGTCGACACCGTCGTCATCAACTCGGTCATCCAGTACTTCCCCGACATCGACTACCTGGTCCGGGTCCTCGAAGGAGCGGTGTCCCGGGTCGCCGACGGCGGGCGGGTCATCGTCGGCGACGTCCGCAGCTTCCCGCTGCTCGACGCCTTCCACGCGAGCGTCGAAGCGAACCGTGCCCCCGACTCCATGACACGCGAGCAGCTATGGCAGCGCGTCCAGCACCGTGTGCGGCAGGAAGAGGAGCTGACCCTCGACCCGCGGTTCTTCCGGGACTGGGCCGCCGCCACCGGCCTGGTCTCCCGGGTCGAGATCCGGCCCAAGCGCGGCCGCCACCTCAACGAGATGTCGATGTTCCGCTACCAGGTGGTGCTCCACGTCGGGGGCGAACCCCGGGACGCCGCCGGGCGTGCGGGCCAGGGCACCCCGGAGCTCGACTGGAACGCCGGACGCCTCACGCTCCCGGCGCTGCGCGAGAGGCTGGAGGCGGACGGTCCCGACCGGCTGCGGCTGCGCAGCGTCCCCAACTCCCGTGTCGAGGAGGCGGCTCGGACTCTCCGCTGGCTCAAGGGCGGGTCCGGGCTGGAGACGGTGGAGGCCTGGCGCGCACAGGAGCGGCAGGCAACGGGCGTCGACCCCGAGGACGTACGGGAACTCGCGGAACAGGCCGGCTACCGCGCCGTCCTCGACTGGAGCCGCCACGGCGCGGACGGCACCTTCTCCGTGCTGCTGAGCCGTACCGGGGCCGAACCCTGCGCCGACGAGGACGACTTCGTCACGCCGGCGGAGCCCGGGAGCGAGGCGCGTGAGTGGTCGGAGTACGCCAACCACCCGCTGAAGGCGGAGATCCAGCACCTTCTGATGCCTCAGCTCCACGCATACCTCGCCGAGCGGCTGCCCGGCTACATGGTGCCGTCCGACCTCGTCGCGCTCGACGCCCTGCCCGTCACCTCCAGCGGCAAGCTCGACCGGCGTGCACTGCTGCTCCCGCAGGAGACCGCGGCCACGGGGCCGGGGGCCCGCGTACCGCCGCGCAACACGACCGAAGCGCTGCTCGTGTCGGTGTGGGAGCAGACCCTGGGCCGTTCACCCGTCGGCGTCTTCGACAACTTCTTCGAGCTCGGCGGGCATTCGCTGCTCGCCGTGCAGCTGGTGGCGCGTATCCGGCAGGTGTTCTCGCTGGAGGTGCCCGTCCGCCTCTTCTTCGACCTTCCGACGATCGCCGAGGTCTCCCGCGAACTCCAGCGCCGGCAGGAGGAGATGCAGCCACTGGAGCAGCGGCCGCTCAGCCCCGCGCCCCGCGGGGTACCGCTGCCGGCGACGTTCGACCAGCAGCGGCTCTTCTTCATCGACCGGCTCAGCCCCGGGACCACGTCGTACACCGTCAACTGGCTGATCCCGCTGCCCGCATCCGTCGAGGAGACGGTGCTGCGGGACGGCCTGCACGAGATGATGCGGCGCCACGAACCGCTGCGCACGACCTTCCGCGAAGAGGACGGCCAGGTCTGGCAGATCATCGCGGACGAATGGGACGTCGCGCTGCCGACGTACGACCTCTCCGGTCTGCCGGAGGAGCAGTCCGAGCAGCTGGCGCAGGAGGAGATCCGCAGGTGGTGGGACCAGCCCTACGACCTGGCCACGGGGCCGCTGCTGCGCGCCCGGCTCGTCAAGCTGTCCGGGACGGAGCAGGTTCTGGCGCTCAGCGCCCACCACACCGTCTTCGACGGCTACTCCATCGGCGTCTTCGGCCAGGAGTTCCTCCGGATCTGCCGGGCCCTGGCGGACGGTGACCCCTCTCCGCTGGCCGAACTCGAGGTGCAGTACGCCGACTACGCGGTGTGGCAGCAGAGCTGGCTGGAGGAGGACAGGCTCGCCTTCCACCTGGACTACTGGAAGAAGCAGCTCGCCGGCGCCCCTGAACTGCTCACGCTGCCCACCGACTTCCCGCGTCCGGACGAGCAGAGCTACAAGGGCGACTTCCTCAGGCGGCGGCTGTCTCCCGAAATGACCGAGCGGGTCGCGCAGCTGAGCCGCGAGCACCAGGTGACGAACTACATCACCATGCTCAGCAGCTTCGCGGTCTTCCTCTCCCGGCACAGCGGGCAGGACGTCGTCGTCATCGGCGTACCGATCGCCAACCGCAACCGCGTCGAGCTCGAATCCATGGTCGGGTTCCTGGTCAACACCGTTGCCGTGTGCGTGGATCTGCGGGACGGGCCCAGCTTCGAGGACGTGCTGCTTCAGGTCCGCAAGCAGCTCTTCGACGCCCAGATCCACCAGGAAGTGCCCTTCGAGCGGCTCGTCGAGGCGCTGAGCCCGGCGCGCAGCCTCGGCTACAACCCCGTCTTCCAGGTGATGTTCGCGGACGAGAGTCTTCCGCTGCTGGAACACGAATCGGCCCTGAGCCGGCCGAAGCCGTGGATGCACAACCTGATCGAGCAGGGGATGAGCGTCGGCGTCGCCCGCTTCGACCTCACGCTGATGATCCAGGCAGACCCCGAAGGCATGCACTTCGCGTTCGAGTACAGCACCGACCTGTTCACGGAGCAGACGGTCGGGCGCATGGCCGACCACTTCGAGGTGCTCCTGGACTCCGCGCTGACGGAGCCCGGGCGGCCGCTGGGGCATCTGCCGATGGTGGACGAGGCCGAGCGCGCGCAGCTCGCCGGTACGGGCCGCGGCGCCCGCAACGACGAAGCCCTCGAACCGGGGTCGCTGCACGAGCTGTTCGGGCGCACCGCCGGCCGGTCCCGTGACGACGTGGCCGTCGAGTCGGGTGAACGCCGCCTGAGCTACGCGGAACTCGACGCCCTCTCGAACCGGCTCGCGCATCTGCTGCGGGACCGCGGTGTCGGGCGGGGAAGCCTGGTCGGCCTGTGCGTGCCGCGCTCCCCGGAGATGGTCGTCGCGCTGCTCGCCATCCTGAAGGCCGGCGGTGCCTACGTCCCGCTGGACCCCGAGTACCCGCGCGAGCGCCTGGAGTTCATGGCCGAGGACGCCGGAATCGGGGTGGTGCTGGCCGAGCGGCGGGCGCTCGGGGTGCTCCCCGCGTCCGGCGCGGTGACGCTGGCCGTCGAGGACTTCTGGCACGACCTGGAGAACTGGCCGGAGACGCCTCCCGCAGCAGGCGTGACGAACGAGGACCTGGCGTACGTGATGTACACGTCCGGTTCGACGGGCCGCCCCAAGGGCGTGGCCGTGACCCACGCCGACGTGGCGGCACTGGCACTGGACAGCCGCTTCACGCACGGGCACGAGTGCGTACTGCTGCACTCTCCGCAGGCGTTCGACGCGTCGACGTACGAACTGTGGGTGCCGTTGCTCTCCGGCGGCCGGGTCGTGGTGGCCCCGCCGGGCGCGGTGACGCCCGGGGTGCTGCGCGAGGTCGTGCCCGCTCACGGGATCACGGCGGTGTGGCTGACGGCGGCGCTGTTCCATCTGTTCGCGCAGGAGGACCCCGGTTGCCTTGCCGCTCTGGGCGAGGTGTGGACCGGCGGGGACGCGGTGCAGGCGGATGCCGTGCGGCGCGTGCGCGCCGCCTGCCCGGGTCTCGTCGTGGTCGACGGTTACGGGCCGACGGAGACGACGACGTTCGCCACCAGCTACCGCATCGAGCCGGACGCCGAGGTGCCCGCCGTCGTGCCGATCGGCCGGCCCCTGGACAACATGCAGGTGTACGTGCTGGACGGGTCGATGCAACCGGTCCCCTCAGGTGTCGCGGGTGAGTTGTACATCGGCGGGGCGGGGCTGGCGCGCGGCTATCTGGGGCGTCCCGACCTGACGGCTGAAAGGTTCGTCGCCGACCCGTTCGGTGACGGCCGGGGCAGTCGCCTCTACAGGACCGGGGACCTGGCGCGCTTCCTGCCCGACGGCAACGTGGAGTTGCTGGGGCGGGTCGACGATCAGGTCAAGATCCGTGGTTTCCGGGTCGAGTTGGGTGAGATCGAGGCTGTTCTGGCGCAGCATCCCGAGGTCGTGGATGGCGCCGTCCTCCTGCATGCGGACGGCGCTTCGAAGCGGCTGGTGGCGTTCGTGGTGTGCCGTGAGCCGGTGGATTCGGGGGAGTTGCAGGAGTTTCTGGGGGAGCGGCTTCCGGGTTACATGGTTCCGGGGGTTTTTGTTCCGTTGGGGTCGTTGCCGTTGAGTCCGAACGGCAAGGTGGATCGTAGGGCTTTGGCGGGGTTGTCGTGGGAGGAGCATGCTGCTGCTGGGCGGGAGTATGCGGCGCCGCGGACCGTGATTGAGGAGGCGTTGGCTGAGATCTGGCAGGACGTGCTGGGTCTGAGTGCGCCGGTGAGTGTGCACGATGATTTCTTTTCGCTCGGTGGGGATTCGATTCTGAGTCTTCAGGTGATTTTCCGGGCGAAGCAGCGTGGTCTGTATTTCACGGTGAAGCAGCTTTTCCAGTATCAGACGGTTGCTGAGCTTGCTCCGGTGGTGGAGCGGCAGGATGTGCCGGCTGTGGTGGCGGAGCAGGGTGTGGTGTCGGGGCCGGTTGAGCTGACTCCGATTCAGCGGTGGTTCTTTGCGCAGGAGTTTGTGCGGCCGGGTCATTTCAATCAGTCGGTGCTGGTTGATGTGGACGGTGGGGTCTCGTCGCGGCAGTGGGAGCTGGTGGTGCGGCGTGTGCTGGAGCAGCACGACGGTCTGCGTACCCGGTTCTTCCAGGAGGGTGGTGAGTGGCGGGGCGAGGTGGCGGGTCTGCCGGAGTCGGTGCCGTTCGAGGTGTACGACCTGTCCTCGTATCCGGCGGCCGGGCGTGAGGAGCGGCTGCTGGAGGTCGCCGAGCGGACCCAGTCGGGCATCGACCTGTCCCGGCCCCCGCTCTTCCGCGCCGTCCTCTTCACCGGGCTGCACGACCAGGAATTCTCCGGGCCGGGGAATCAGAAGTTCTCCGGCTCCGAGGATGAGGAGTTCTCCGGGCCGGAGAATCACAAGTTCTCCGGCTCGGGGGACGGAAAGCAGCGGCTGCTTCTGGTTGCGCATCATCTTGTGGTTGATGTGGTGTCGTGGCGGGTGGTTTTGGAGGATCTTGGTTCTTTGGCGGAGCAGGTGCGTCAGGGGCGGGATCTGGTTCTTCCGGCGAAGTCGAGTTCGTGGCAGCAGTGGGCTGCGCGGTTGGCGCGGGAGGCGCGTAGTCCGGAGACGGTGGGGGAGTCTGCTTTCTGGCGTGAGCAGGCTGGTGCGGTGTGTGCGTTGCCGATGGACGGTCCGGCGGATGAGAACACGGTGGGCCGTAGTGGTGTGTATGAGGCGGTTCTTTCTGCGGCTGAGGCGCGTGCGTTGTTGCAGGATGTTCCGGCTGCTTTCAATACGCGTATCAATGATGTGCTGTTGACGGCGGTTGCGTCGGCGGTGGGTGCGTGGAGTGAGGATGCGCATGTGCGTGTCGATGTCGAGGGGCATGGCCGTGAGGAGTTGTTCGACGACGTTGATGTGTCGCGTACGGCGGGCTGGTTCACGACGATTTCGCCGGTGCGTTTGCCGGTGCCTTCCCGGGAGGGTCTGGCTGAGGGGCTGAAGCGGGTCAAGGAGGTGCTGCGGGAGCGTCCGCGGCAGGGCATCGGCTACGGCCTCCTCGCCCACGGACCCACGGAGACACCTCTGACGGGGGCCACGCCCGCACAGATCAGCTTCAACTACCTCGGCCAGTTCGACAGCAGCTTCGCGGGAAGCTTCGCGTCGTCGTCGGGCAAGGCCGGCCCGGACTGGGACCCGGACAACCGGCGTCCGTATCTGATCGACATCGTCAGCCGGGTGCAGGACGGGCGTCTGCACATGGAGTGGACCTACAGCGAGGCGGCGCACCGCCAGGAGACGGTCCAGCAGGTCGCCGAGCAGACGCTGGAGGTGCTGCGGCAGCTTGCCGGGGAGTCCAGGCGTTCCGATGTGGTGGGTTACAGCCCGTCGGACTTCCCGCTCAGCGGTCTGTCGCAGTCGCAGATCAACGACCTTGTCGGGCAGCTGCGTTCACGGCCGGAGTGGCGGGAGAGCACGCTGCCGCGTCCGCTGGAGGACTGCTATCCGCAGACTCCCATCCAGCAGGGTCTGTGGTTCCAGAGCCAGTACGCGCAGGGCGAGGGCATCTACCACGTCCAGCAGATCCTCTCGATCGACCAGGACCTGGACGTCGAGGCCTTCCGCAGGAGCTGGGCGCAGGTGATGCGCCGCCACCCGATCATGCGCACCAGCTTCTGGGCGACGGAGGACAGCGAATCCCTCCAGCTGGTGTGGGCCGACCTTCCCGTGCCGCTCCGGGTGGAGGACTGGCGGTCCCACACGTCCGAGGATCAGCAGCAACGCCTGGAGCAGTACCTCCAGGACGACCGCGCCGAGGGCTTCGCGCCCCACGATGCCCCGCAGTGGCGGATGCTGCTGGCCCGTACCGCCGACGAGAGCTACCAGCTCGTCTGGAGCGCCCACCACGCGGTTCTGGACGGCTGGAGCATCAGCCTCATCCTGAACGACGCGGTCCAGTGGTACGGCGCCTTCACCGAGGGCCGTCACATCGAGCCCGTGCCGACCCGGCCCTATCGCGACTACGTCGCCTGGCTCGGGGGGCAGGACCTGCAACAGGCCGAGGCCTACTGGCGCGAGACCCTGAAGGCCGTGGAGCAGGCCGTGCCGCTGAGCATCGAACGCCACATCGCGCCGGGCACGGCACCTGCCGGGGGGCGCGGCCAGGAAGAGGCCGGCGTCTCCTTCGGCGAGGAGGACACCAGTCGGCTGCACGAGCTGGCCCACGCCCACCGGCTGACCCTCAACACCGTGCTGCAGGGCTGCTGGGCGCTTCTGCTGGGCCGCTACGCGGGCACGGACGACGTCGTGTTCGGGACGGTTGTCTCCGGGCGCCCGTCCGAGGTCGAGGGCGTCGAGCGCATGGTCGGCCTGTTCATCAACACGCTCCCTCTGCGCGTGCAGCTGCCCGAGGACGGCTCCTCGCTCGAATGGCTCCGGGGCCTTCAGGAGCAGAACGTGCAGATGCGCCAGTACGACTACAGCCCGCTGGGCCACGTACAGCGCTGGAGCGAACTGCCCGCCGGCGCCCCGCTGTTCGAGAGCCTCTTCGTCTTCGAGAACTACCCCGTGGAGAAGGACGACTCGGCGGCGCTGCGCTTCGACATGACACGTTCCGAGGAACGCAGCAACTACGCGCTGTCCGTCGTGGCGACGGTGCCCGACGACCGGCTCCGGATCTCCGTCCAGTACGACAGCGGGCGCTTCGAGCGGGCAGCGGTGGAACGCATGCTCGGCCACCTCGAAAGCATCTGCTCGCAGATCGCCCGGGACCCGGGCGTGCGGCTGAGTGACATCACCGTCCTCAGCGAGGAGGAACGCCGGCAGATCCTCCGGCACGGGAACTCCGCGCCCGAAGAGACCGTGATCGACGCCGGCTTCGACCTGTCGGCCTTCGCGGCAGGAATCAAGACCGCCGAAGAGCGCGAACTCCTCGAACAACTCGTCGCAGAGGTTCAGGGAATGTCGCCCGACGATCTTCAGGCCCCACATCTGAGTGCTTCACCGGCTACGGAGACGAGTGAGAATCATGAGTGAGCTTCTTCCTCAGCTTGAGAACCTTTCTGCGGAGCAGCAAGCGATGCTGCGTCTCCGGCTCCAGCAGATCAAGCAGCAGGCAGCGCAGCCGGCGTCGTTCCACGAGCTTTTCGAGGGCTGGGTCCGCCGGTGTCCCGATCGCATCGCGGTCTCCTTCGGCGACAGCCAGCTGAGCTACGCCTGTCTGGACCGACTGGCCAACCGGCTCGCGCATCTGCTGCGGGACCGCGGCGTCGGACGGCAGACCCTGGTCGGGCTGTCCATGCCCCGTTCCGCGGAGATGATCGTCGGACTGCTCGCGATCATGAAGGCCGGCGGTGCGTACGTTCCGCTGGACCCGACGTACCCGCGTGAGCGCCTGGCCTACATGGTTTCGGACGCCCGGTTGCCGGTGGTGCTGGCGCGTCGTTCGGTGCTCGGGGTGCTGCCCGAGTCGGACGCACTCGTGCTGGCCGTCGAGGATTTCTGGGCCGAGCTGGAGAAGTGGCCGGACACGCCTCCGGTGACGGGCGCCACGGTCGACGACCTGGCATACGTGATCTACACCTCCGGCTCCACGGGCCGGCCCAAGGGTGTCCAGGTCACTCATCGCGGCTTCCGCAACCTCGCACAGTGGCAGTACGAGAACTACGGTCTTCAGACGCCGCAGCGGGTGCTTCAGGGCACTTCGCTCAGCTTCGACATCTCGGTGTGGGAGATGTCGGCGGCGTTACTGTCGGGCGGCACTCTGGTGCTGCCGCTTCCCGATCTCCAGATGATGGGCTCCGACCTTGCCGGTCTTCTGATCGAGCAGGGCGTCGAGAACATGAGCTTGACGCCGGCAGCGCTCTCCACGCTGCCGGAGGATGAGCTGCCGTTCGTACGGTGCATCACCGTCGGCGGTGAGGCGTGTCCGCTCAGCCTTGTCAGCCTCTGGGCACCCGGCCGGGCGTTCTTCAACGGGTACGGCCCGACCGAAGCGACGGTCGGCGTGTGTCTCGCCCGGTACGAGCCCGACCTCGAGCGCGTTCACATCGGACGGCCCATTCCCGGGGCACAGCTCTACGTCCTCGACTCGCGGCACCAGCTTCAGCCGGTGGGCGTCGCCGGTGAGTTGTACATCGGCGGGGCGGGGCTGGCGCGCGGCTATCTCGGGCGTCCCGACCTGACTTCCGACGCGTTCATCGCCAACCCGTTCGGTGACGCCCGCGGCAGCCGCCTCTACAGGACGGGCGACCTCGCCCGCCTGCTCCCCGACGGCAACGTGGAGTTGCTGGGGCGGGTCGACGATCAGGTCAAGATCCGTGGTTTCCGGGTCGAGTTGGGTGAGATCGAGGCTGTTCTGGCGCAGCATCCGCGGGTGCGCAGTGCGGCGGTGCTCCTGCATGCGGACGGCGCTTCGAAGCGGCTGGTGGCCTTTGTGGCTTCGGGTGAGCAGCCGGTGGATTCGGGGGAGTTGCAGGAGTTTCTGGGGGAGCGGCTTCCGGGTTACATGGTTCCGGGGGTTTTTGTTCCGTTGGGGTCGTTGCCGTTGAGTCCGAACGGCAAGGTGGATCGTAGGGCTTTGGCGGGGTTGTCGTGGGAGGAGCATGCTGCTGCTGGGCGGGAGTATGCGGCGCCGCGGACTGTGGTTGAGGAGGCGTTGGCTGAGATCTGGCAGGACGTGCTGGGTCTGAGTGCGCCGGTGAGTGTGCACGATGATTTCTTTTCGCTCGGTGGGGATTCGATTCTGAGTCTTCAGGTGATTTTCCGGGCGAAGCAGCGTGGTCTGTATTTCACGGTGAAGCAGCTTTTCCAGTATCAGACGGTTGCTGAGCTTGCTCCGGTGGTGGAGCGGCAGGATGTGCCGGCTGTGGTGGCGGAGCAGGGTGTGGTGTCGGGGCCGGTTGAGCTGACTCCGATTCAGCGGTGGTTCTTTGCGCAGGAGTTTGTGCGGCCGGGTCATTTCAATCAGTCGGTGCTGGTTGATGTGGACGGTGGGGTCTCGTCGCGGCAGTGGGAGCTGGTGGTGCGGCGTGTGCTGGAGCAGCACGACGGTCTGCGTACCCGGTTCTTCCAGGAGGGTGGTGAGTGGCGGGGCGAGGTGGCGGGTCTGCCGGAGTCGGTGCCGTTCGAGGTGTACGACCTGTCCTCGTATCCGGCGGCCGGGCGTGAGGAGCGGCTGCTGGAGGTCGCCGAGCGGACCCAGTCCGGCATCGACCTGTCCCGGCCCCCGCTCTTCCGCGCCGTCCTCTTCACCGGAGCCGGGAACGGCAGATCCCAGATGCTTCTGGTTGCGCATCATCTTGTTGTTGATGTGGTGTCGTGGCGGGTGATTTTGGAGGATCTTGGTTCTTTGGCGGAGCAGGTGCGTCAGGGGCGGGATCTGGTTCTTCCGGCGAAGTCGAGTTCGTGGCAGCAGTGGGCTGCGCGGTTGGCGCGGGAGGCGCGTAGTCCGGAGACGGTGGGGGAGTCTGCTTTCTGGCGTGAGCAGGCTGGTGCGGTGTGTGCGTTGCCGATGGACGGGCCGGCGGATGAGAACACGGTGGGCCGTAGTGGTGTGTATGAGGCGGTTCTTTCTGCGGCTGAGGCGCGTGCGTTGTTGCAGGATGTTCCGGCTGCTTTCAACACGCGTATCAATGATGTGCTGTTGACGGCGGTTGCGTCGGCGGTGGGTGCGTGGAGTGAGGATGCGCATGTGCGTGTCGATGTCGAGGGGCATGGCCGTGAGGAGTTGTTCGACGACGTTGATGTGTCGCGTACGGCGGGCTGGTTCACGACGATTTCGCCGGTGCGTTTGCCGGTGCCTTCCCGGGAGGGTCTGGCTGAGGGGCTGAAGCGGGTCAAGGAGGTGCTGCGGGAGCGTCCGCGGCAGGGCATCGGCTACGGCCTCCTCGCCCACGGACCCACGGAAAACGGCACCGACTGCTGCGAGCCCACAGCCCTCGGCGGGCCGACCACCGCGCAGATCAGCTTCAACTACCTCGGCCAGTTCGACGGGAATCTCACCGGCAACTTCACGGCGGCCTCCGGCAGAACGGGCCCCGACACCCACCCGGACAACCGGCGTCCGTATCTGATCGACATCGTCAGCCGGGTGCAGGACGGGCGTCTGCACATGGAGTGGACCTACAGCGAGGCGGCGCACCGCCAGGAGACGGTCCAGCAGGTCGCCGAGCAGACGCTGGAGGTGCTGCGGCAGCTTGCCGGGGAGTCCAGGCGTTCCGATGTGGTGGGTTACAGCCCGTCGGACTTCCCGCTCAGCGGTCTGTCGCAGTCGCAGATCAACGACCTTGTCGGGCAGCTGCGTTCACGGCCGGAGTGGCGGGAGAGCACGCTGCCGCGTCCGCTGGAGGACTGCTATCCGCAGACTCCCATCCAGCAGGGTCTGTGGTTCCAGAGCCAGTACGCGCAGGGCGAGGGCATCTACCACGTCCAGCAGATCCTCTCGATCGACCAGGACCTGGACGTCGACGCCTTCCGCAGGAGCTGGGCGCAGGTGATGCGCCGCCACCCGATCATGCGCACCAGCTTCTGGGCGACGGAGGACAGCGAATCCCTCCAGCTGGTGTGGGCCGACCTTCCCGTGCCGCTCCGGGTGGAGGACTGGCGGTCCCACACGTCCGAGGATCAGCAGCAACGCCTGGAGCAGTACCTCCAGGACGACCGCGCCGAGGGCTTCGCGCCCCACGATGCCCCGCAGTGGCGGATGCTGCTGGCCCGTACCGCCGACGAGAGCTACCAGCTCGTCTGGAGCGCCCACCACGCGATCCTCGACGGCTGGAGCATCAGCCTCATCCTGAACGACGCGGTCCAGTGGTACGGCGCCCTCACCGAGGGCCGTCACATCGAGCCCGTGCCGACCCGGCCCTACCGCGACTACGTCGCCTGGCTCGAGGGCCAGGACATGCAACAGGCCGAGACCTACTGGCGCGAGACCCTGCAAGGAGTCGAAGAGGCCACCCCCCTGACGACGGGGAAGCGGCCGGAGGCCGAGAGCGACAACTCCGCGGAGCCCGCCGCACAGGCGAGGACGGCCTTCTTCCTCAGCGAGGCCGAGACGACGGAGCTCCAGGACTTCGCGCAGCAGCACCGCCTCACCCTCAACACCGTGCTGCAGGGCTGCTGGGCGCTTCTGCTGGGCCGCTACGCGGGCACGGACGACGTCGTGTTCGGGACGGTTGTCTCCGGGCGCCCGTCCGAGGTCGAGGGCGTCGAGCGCATGGTCGGCCTGTTCATCAACACGCTCCCTCTGCGCGTGCAGCTGCCCGAGAACGGCTCCCCAGTCGAATGGCTCCGGGGCCTTCAGGAACAGAACGCCCAGATGCGCCAGTACGACTACAGCCCGCTGAGCCACGTCCAGCAGTGGAGCGAACTGCCCGCCGGCGCCCCGCTGTTCGAGAGCCTCTTCGTATTCGAGAACTACCCCGAGGACGAGAACACCGAGGCAACCCTGCGCTTCACGGACGCCAGCTCGCAGGAACAGACGCACTATCCGCTCAACGTCGTGATCACGGTGGGCGAGCGTCTCGGCGTCAACGTCTTCTACGACACCGCATGGTTCGACGAGGACACGGTCGAGGCGGTCTTCGGGCACATGCGGCAGATCTGCCGCGAGCTGGCCGCCTCGCCGAACAAGCCCCTCGCGCAGATCTCCATGCTGACCGAAGGCGAGCGCACCCGCATCCTCGACGGGTGGAGCACCGAGTCCACGTCGGAGTCCGAGAACACGTACCTGCACGAACTCGTCGCCGAACAGGCACGGTTGACGCCCGACTCGGTCGCGGTGGTCCACGAGGACGGACACCTCACCTACGCCGAGCTCGACACCCGATCCAACCAGCTCGCGCACTGGCTGAAGGCCAACGGCGTCGGCCCCGAGGTCCTGGTCGGGCTGTGTCTGGAGCGCTCGCTGGAGGCCATCGTCGGCCTGCTCGGCATCCTCAAGGCCGGCGGGGCGTACGTCCCGGTCGACCCCCGCTACCCGCTCGACCGGATGGCGTACGTCGTGGAGGACGCGGGGCTGCACCTGTTCCTCACGCAGTCGCACCTGCTGCCCAAGCTGCCGGGCGGAGACCTTCGGACCCTGTGCCTGGACTCCGAGTGGTCCTCCGTCGCCTCGGAGCCGGCGGACGCTCCGTCGACGGACCTCACACCGGAGAACCTCGCCTACATCATCTACACGTCGGGGTCGACCGGAAAGCCGAAGGGCGTGATGGTCGCCCACCGCTGCATCCATCACGTGGTGCCGTGGATCCGCCGGAACGGCTGCTTCGACCAGCGCCAGAACGTACTGCAGGTCGCGTCGCTGAGCTTCGACTTCTCCGTCTGGGAGATCATCCTGCCGCTCGTGACGGGCGGCACGCTCCACATACCGAGCAGCGGCACGCGCATGATCGGTACCGATCTGCACGACATACTCGCCGAACGCGCCATCGAGAGCCTGAACTTCACCCCGGGCGCGCTGGCCACCCTGCCGACGGACTCGCTGCCGCACCTGCGCACGCTCGTCGTCGGCGGTGAGGCGTACTCGGCGGACCTCATCCGCACATGGGCGCCCGGCCGCACCTTCTTCAACGTCTACGGGCCGACCGAGACGACGATCTTCGCCTCCGGAACGCACACCGACGAGCACCTCGAAACCATCCACATCGGCCGCCCCATCACCAACGTGCGGGCCTACGTGCTCGACTCCCGCATGCAGCCCGTGCCCGTCGGCGTCCCCGGTGAGCTGTACATAGGCGGCATCGGCGTCACCCGCGGCTACATGAACCGCCCCGAGCTGACCGCCGAGTACTTCGTCGCGGACCCGTTCAGCGGCGAGCCGGGCAGCCGCCTCTACAAGAGCGGAGACCTCGTCCGGTATCTCCCGGACGGCAACATCGAGTTCGTCAGGCGCATCGACAACCAGGTGAAGATCCGGGGCTTCAGGATCGAACTCGGCGAGATCGAATCGGTGCTCGACCAGCATGAGCTGGTGCACAGCTGCGCCGTGCTCGCACAGCCGGACGGATCGACCCGGCGACTGGTCGCCTACGTGGTGCTCAACGAGGCGTCCGCGGACGCCACCGAGGTGCTCCGGGCACACCTGAAGGAACAACTGCCGTCGTACATGGTGCCGTCGGCCTTCGTCCACATGGCCGAACTGCCCCTCAACAGCAACGGCAAGCTCAACCGCCGCGTCCTTCCGCTGCCCGAGGAGAGCTCGGCGCCCTCGCTCTCCGAGAGCGCGCTTCCGCGGACGAGGACCGAGGCGCTGCTGGTCACGATCCTGGAGGAGGTGCTGGACCGCCGTCCCGTCGGCGTCCACGACGACTTCTTCACCCTGGGCGGGCATTCGCTGCTCGCGGTGAAGGTCGTGGCCCGCGTTCAGCAGACGTTCGGAGCCGACCTGCCGGTCCGAGTCCTGTTCGAGCAGCCCACCGTCGCTCAGATGGCCGTCGAACTGGACGCTCTGCTGCGGGAGAAGGACCCGCAGGCCATCGTCCCCCTGGTTCCCGTGGGACGCGACGAGCCGATTCCGGCGACGTTCAACCAGCAGCGGCTCTGGTACATGGACCGCCTGCACCCCGACAGCGCCCTCTACACCGTGGGCTGGCTTCTGCACCGGCACGCCGCCGTCGACCCGGCGCGGCTCAGGAAGGCGCTCGGAGTGCTGATCGCGCGTCACGAGACGCTGCGGACCACGTTCCGCGAGGACCGGGGACGGGTGTGGCAGACCATCGCCGAGTCCGGGACCGTCGTCCTCGCGGAGGCAGATCTGTCCTCCGAGCCCGCCGAGCGGCAGCCCGACTCGGTCAGGGCGCTCACGCGCGAGCTGTGGACCCGTACCTTCGACCTCGCCGAAGGGCCGCTGTTCCGCACGCTGCTGGTCCACCTCTCCGACGGCGAATCGCTCCTCGCGTTCAGCGCGCACCACGCGATATTCGACGGCTACTCCGTGCGGATCCTCAACGAGGAGCTGCTGCGGATCTACGACGCCCTCGCGACCGGCGACTCGGAACTGCCGGCCCCGCTGGCCGTCCAGTACGCCGACTACGCGGTGTGGCAGCAGCAGTGGCTCCAGGAGGAGCGGCTGAAGCCGCACCTGGAGTACTGGAAGGAGCAGCTGGCCGACGCACCGGCGCTGATCTCGCTGCCCACCGACCACGCACGTCCCGCGGTGCAGAACTACCAGGGCGCGAACCACACATGTTCCGTGCCGCCGGAGCTCGTCGAGCGGCTGAGGAAGGTGAGCGGCGAGCACCGCACGACGGACTTCATCACGGTGCTGAGCGCCTTCGCGGTTCTGCTTTCGCACTACAGCGGGCAGGACAAGGTGGTGATCGGCATTCCGGTCGCGAACCGCAGCCGGGTCGAGACCGAGCCGCTGATCGGATTCCTGGTCAACACCGTGGCGCTGTGCGTGGACCTTGAGGGCGATCCGGCGTTCTCCGAGGTGCTCCAGCAGGTCCGGTGGAAGCTCCTGGAGGCGCAGAGCCACCAGGAGGTGCCGTTCGACCGCATCGTCGAGGAACTCAAGCCCGAGCGCAGCCTGAGCTACAACCCCGTTTTCCAGGTGATGTTCACGGGGCTGGACAAGCTCTTCGAGTCCGCCCCCGAGGACCAGGCGCAGCCCTCGTGGATCCACGACGTGACCGAATCGGGCATCGGCGTCGCGAAGTTCGACCTGGGTCTGAGCATCCAGCGGCGCGACGGGGAACTGCGGTTCAACTTCGAGTACAGCACCAACCTCTTCGAGCAGGGGACCGTCGCCGGGATGGGCGAGCACCTGCGGATCCTCACCGAGGAGGCACTCGCGGCACCGGAGACACCCGTCAAGCGGCTTCCGCTGCTGGCGGCCGCGGAGCGGACGGAGATCGTCGAGGCACGCAACGCCACGCACGACGAGGAAGCACTGCGGCCCGCGTGCCTGCACCGGCTCTTCGAGGAGCAGGTGCGCCGGACCCCGGACCGCGTCGCGCTGTCCTACGAGGACGGGCAGGTCACCTACGCCGAGCTGGACCGGCGCGCCAACCGCCTGGCCAGGACCCTGCGCGAGCACGGGGTGGGCCCCGAGAGCCCGGTCGGCATCTGCATGCGCCGTTCGCTCGACCTCGTCACCGGCCTCTACGCGATCCTCAAGGCCGGCGGTGCCTACGTGCCGCTGGACCCGGACTACCCGCCGGAGCGGCTGAAGTTCATGGCCGAGGACGCCCAGGTGCGGCTCGCCCTGGTGCAGCCCGGAACCAAGGACGTCGCCGGCCTCCTCGGCGGACAGGGCATCGAGCTCGTCGAGCTCGGGGGTGACGACACCTCGTGGCTCGACGCGAGCCCCGAACCCGTCGACGCCGGCGTGAGCCCGGACAACCTGGCCTACGTCATCTACACCTCGGGTTCGACGGGCAGGCCCAAGGGCGCGATGCTCTCGCACCGCGGCATCTGCAACCGCCTGCTGTGGATGCAGGACGCCTACGGGCTCGACGAGCACGACCGCGTCCTGCAGAAGACCCCGTACAGCTTCGACGTGTCGGTCTGGGAGTTCTTCTGGCCGCTCATCACCGGCGCGCAACTCCACGTCGCACGCCCCGAGGGCCACCGCGACCCGGCCTATCTCGCGGAGCTGACGGAGCAACAGGGCATCAGCGTCATGCACTTCGTCCCCTCGATGCTGCAGACGTTCCTTCAGCAGCAGACCGTGGGCCGGCAGTGCCGGGACCTGAGGCACGTGGTGTGCAGCGGTGAGGCCCTTCCGCTGGAGGTGCAGGAGCAGTTCCTCCGGACCCTGCCGGACACGCGGCTGCACAATCTCTACGGGCCGACGGAGGCATCGGTCGACGTCAGCTTCTGGGAGTGCGGGGACATCCCTGGCGCCACCACGGTCCCCATCGGACGTCCGGTGGCCAACACGCAGCTGCACATCCTGAACGACGCGATGTCGCCCGTACCCGACGGTGTCATCGGCGAACTGTTCATCGGCGGTGTCCAGTTGGCGCGCGGCTACCTGGGGCGCCCCGACCTGACGGCCGAGCGCTTCGTCGCGAACCCCTTCGGCGCGGGCCGGCTCTACGCCACCGGTGACCTGGCCCGGTACCGGGCCGACGGCGTCATCGAGTACGCGGGACGCAAGGACCACCAGATCAAGATCCGCGGCTACCGCATCGAGATCGAGGAGATCGAGGCCGTGCTGGCCGATCACCCGGCCGTCCGGTCCTGTCTGGTCGTCGTCCACGAGGCCACGCCGTCCGACAAGCGGCTGACGGCCTTCCTCACGACGAAGCCCGGCCACGAGGCGCCGCAGGACGATCTGAGGGCGCATCTCCTCGAACGGCTTCCGGAATACATGGTGCCCACGTACTTCGTGACGCTGGACGAATTCCCCCTGACCTCCAACGGCAAGGTGGACCGGAAGGCGCTGCCGGCTCTGTCGGACGTCATACAGCAGGCACAGGCCGGCGAAAGCTACGTCGCGCCCGGCACCGAGACCGAGAAGGTCCTCGCGGAACTGTGGGCGAGCCTCCTCGAAGTGGAGCGCGTCGGCATCCAGGACGACTTCTTCAACCTCGGCGGCCATTCGCTCCTCGTGGCCTCCATGGCGACCGAGGTTCAGGAGAGGTGGGGCATCGCGCTGATGCTTCCCACGGTCTTCCAGAACCGGACGATCGAGGCACTCGCGCAGGTCATCGACCGGAGCGTCGAGGAGGGCGACAGCGAAGAGCTGGACGCGGACGAGCTGTTCGATCTGCTCTGACGAATCTCCGACGCGTCACTCACCGCCATCGCACCCGCAAGGGACAAGGAGAAACAACGATGTTCGCTCTGGAGACATCCATCGTGAGCCCCCGGATAGCCCGTGTGGCGAAAGCCGCCGAGGCCGGGGACCACGACGCCCTCGACGAGCTGTGGAAAGACGTCGCGGAGTCCGGTTCACCGCTGATGGAACAGGTCGGGGACGACGAGTCCCGGACACTGGTCACCTTTCTGTGGCGGGACCCGGGGGACACCGAGAACGTCCTCGTGCTCTTCTTCAGCGCACCGAGCAACGAGGACTTCAGCCAGTACCGGATGGAGAACATTCCGGGCACCGACCTGTGGTACAAGTCCTACTTCCTGCCGTCGGATCTGCGGACGACCTATCTGTTCTCGGTGAACGACCCGATGGTGCCGTTCAAGTCGTACGCGGAGGTCCTCGGGCGCCTGCCGGCCTACCGGACCGATCCGCTGAACCCGAAGGACTACACGCTGCTGGGCAATCCGGACACCTTCAAGGTGTCGGTGCTCGAACTGCCCGGAGCTCCGAAGCAGCCGTGGAACATCGCCCGCCGCGGGGTGCCGAAGGGCAAGACCCGCATGCACTCCATGGACAGCGAGATCCTGGGGACCAAGCACCACATCAGCGTGTACGTACCGCCCGGCTACGACACGGAAGGCGAGGAGTACAACGTCTTCCTCCTCTTCGACGGGTGGTCGTACTACAACTTCGCGTCCATCACCACGGTCATGGACAACCTCGTCTACACCGGCCGGATCCCCCCGTACGTCCTGGTGATGCACACGAACGCCGACCAGCAGATCCGTGCCCGCGAACTGCCCTGCCACCAGCCGTTCAACGAATTCCTGAACCGGGAACTGATGCCGTGGGTCCACGAGAATTACCACATCACCTCGGACCCCGCGCGCACCGTTCTCGGCGGCTCCTGCTTCGGCGGTCTGGCCGCGGCGTACTCGGCATTCAAGTCGCCCGAGCGGTTCGGGAACGTGATCTCACAGTCGGGTTCGTTCTGGTGGCCGGGCAAGGACAATCCCGACTTCGAAGACGAGTGGATGACGAAGCAGTTCAAGGAAAGCCCCAAGCTGCCCATCCGCTTCTCCATGGACATCGGGAGCCTGGAGCGGGCCATCATGGAGTACGACCCGATGACCACGCACCGGAACATGCGTGACGCCCTCCAGGAAAAGGGCTACGAGGTCGACTACTTCGAATACACCGGCGGACACGACATGGTCTGCTGGCGCGGCACCATCGTCGACCGGCTGATTTCTTTCCACCCCAGGCCGAAGGGCTCAACTCCCGAGCGGCAGGCGTGATGCCCGGAAACCGCCCCGGAGCCGCCGACAGCGGGGCGTCCGGCGACGAATTCGCACTCGAAACCGCAACAGTCCGCGAAAGGTGCTGACCCGATGAGCAATGCCACGATAACTGTGCTGCCGGGAGACGGTGTCGGGCCCGAGGTGACGGCGCAGGCGCTGCAGATCCTGCGTGCCGTGGAGGAGTTGTACGGCCACACCTTCACCGTCCACCGGGGTCTGGTCGGCCTGGACGCCATCGAGGCCGAGGGAGTCGCGATCTCGGACGCCACGTTCGAGACGTGCGCACAGAGCGACGCCGTCCTCTTCGGCGCCGTCGGCAGCCTGCCCGCCGGAGCGAAGCGCGCCGGCGGCCCCCGCCCGGAGCAGGCGCTGTTCCGCCTGCGCAAGGAATTCGGGTTCTTCGCGAACCTCCGGCCGGTCCGGCCCGTCGAGGCGATGTACGAGGCCTCCCCGCTCAAGCCCGAGTACCTCAAGGGCACGGACATGATCTTCGTACGGGAGCTGTCGGCGGGCCTCTACTACGGGCACCTGGAGACGGTCCCCGGCAAGCCCAGCGAGATCCGCCGCACGGAGCAGAAGACGGAGGCCGTCGACACCCTGCTCTACACGGAGCAGGAGATCGAGCGCGTCGTGCGGGTCGCCTTCGAGATGGCCGCCGGCCGCCGGAGGAAGGTCACCTCGGTCGACAAGGCCAACGTGCTGAGCTCCTCCGTCCTGTGGCGGGAGGTGGTCGAGCGCGTCGCACGTGACCACCCCACGGTCACCTGGGAGCACATGCTCGTCGACGCCTGCGCGATGCAACTGATCCGGAATCCGGGGGACTTCGACGTCGTCGTCACCGAGAACCTGTTCGGCGACATCCTCACCGACCAGGCGTCGATGCTCACGGGCTCCATCGGGATGCTGCCGTCGGCGAGCCTCGGGGTCCGGCGCACCGAGGCCGGGATGTTCGGTCTGTACGAACCGATTCACGGCTCCGCCCCGGACATCGTCGGCCAGGACAAGGCCAATCCCATCGGCGCGGTCCTCTCCGCGGCGCTCCTCCTCCGTCACTCCCTCGGCCTGGACCGGGAGGCCTCCGCCGTCGAAGAGGCCGTCGAGGACGTGCTCCGCGAGGGCTACCGGACCGTCGACATCCACGAAGGGGGATGCACGGTCGTCGGGACCCGCGAGATGGGGCAGCGCATCCGGCAGCGGCTGACGCGGTCCTGAACCCGGCCGTCCCGGTGGGCCCTGAACCCGGCCGTCCCGCTCGGCCCCCCGGGAAGAAGCGGCCACCACCCCCTTCACGTGCGCGCTGTCCGACGAATCGGTAGCTGGAGGTATTTCACTGATGATGCTGCAGAGTTCCTCCCCCGGGAACGGGGCCGGGACCGGCCTCGAAGAGCAGCGCCTGCTCGTCCGCGGGGCACGCAAGGAGATCCTGCACCGGCACAGAGGCCGCCTGGGTATCGGCGCGGAGCCGCCCATCAGGGTCATGGCGCGGATCGTCCAGGATCTCGAACGGGAATGCGCCGAGCGCGACTTCGACCCGAGGGCCATTCGGCTCGAGATCGTCAACCGGACCATCGGCGACGTCAATGTGCGCCTCATAACCGAGTGCGAAGGGGAAGAGGGCGGCCCCGCGGATTTCCGGACTCTGGGCGACGAACTCGGCATCGCCCTGCCGGGAGAGGACCTCAACGGATGGACCGCTTCGGGTGAGGGCTACCACTGGCTCCGGGCGCGGATGCTGGAAGCGGAACGACAGCTCCTCGCCTCCGGCTACGACCCGCGCATCTACGACATCCACGGCGTGGGCAATCCGCTCCTGCGCGGCCGGCTGGCGGAGGAGATGCGGCAGTGGGGGCTGTCGGTCTCCGCACAGCATGTGGCCCTCGGGCTGGGGGCGACGGACTGCATCGACAAGGTCCTCCGCGGCCTCGCGCACCTCGCCGGGCTGCGCTCCCGGCCTCCCGGAGCGGTCCTCTTCGCCGCTCCCGGATTCAACATGCCGGAACTCCAGGCCGCGTCCTACGGGTACCGGCTGCACATGGTCCGCACCCGCGCGGAGGACGGTTTCAAACTGACGGGCCCGCTGCTCGAGCGGCACCTCGAAGAGAACCCGGACATCAACGTCGTCTACCTGACGGTGACGAACAACCCGACCACGTTCGCGTATTCGCCCGCCGAACTCTCCGCGATGCAGGACGTTCTGCGGCGGTTCGCACGGAAGGGCCGTCGCGTCCACGTCCTCGCGGACCTGGCGTACGTCGGTACGGGCCGGCCCGCCGAGGACCGGGCGCGCATGCGGGGCCTCACGTCAGCCGACGACGTGGCCGGCCAGATGATCTACGTGAGCAGTTTCTCCAAGACGCACACCCTGACAGGGGAGAGGTTCGGCTGGGTCGTTTTCGGCGACCAGGAATTCGCCGCGGACATGGGGTCCAGCTGGACGAACAGCGTGGGTTCGCTGCCCGGCGAGTGGCAGCTGCGTTTCATGGCCTATCAGGACCTCTTCCGCGAGAACCCCCGGCTGATCGAGAAGATCCGCGAGTTCTACCGGCTGCGTCGTTCCCGGCTGCGGCAGCAACTGGAGCGATTCGACAAGGAGCATCAACTCTTTGAGCACATCTATCTCGACGACGACGCGACCATTTACAACTGGAGCCGGCTCAGGGCGGGCGAGGACTGCTTCTCCGTGCTCGAGAAGACCGGCCTCGCCGGAATTCCCGGCTCCACCTTCGGTTATTCCGACGACTACATCCGCTTTTCGGTCGGCATCCTTCCCGTCGTCATGGACTGATGCACGGCCCGGCCGCCGAATGATCGCTTTTCCGACAAGGAGAGATCATGCTGAAGGAAACACCCAGGTCCGAAGACGCAGCGAATTCGGAGATGAGCTGCGCCGACGTCCCGATGAACTTCAACTGGAACAGCGAGGGGAGTCCGCACTCCCCGATCCCGGAGGACATCCCCGGTGAGCCACCGGCCTCGCGGACCTCCCGTACCGAGATCCTCTCGGAGTGCCTGAGAGACGGGCTGCAGGGGATATCCGGCTATCCGTCGGTCGACAGGATGATGCAGTACCTGCGTCTCCTCGACGACTTCGGAATCAAGTACGCCACCGTCGGCATCTACCCCGGCAACGCCGACACGCTCAACGCCACGATGAAGGAGCTTCTCGGCCGGATGAGGGACGAGGTCCCCTCCATCGTCCCGTCCGTGCTCTCCATGTGCACCGAGGACTCCCTGAAGTGGACCGTCGAGTGCAGGGAGATCCATCCGGCCCTGGAATCCCTCGTGTTCATGGGCAGCGCTCCGTCCCGGAGGCTCGTCCAGGGCTGGGACCTGGACTTCATCCGGGACAAGCTCGACACGTTCATCAAGAAGACCGTGGAGATGGGCATCCCCGTCATCGCGGGGACCGAGCACACGACCCAGACCTCACCCGAGGACGTACGCGCGATCATCCGTACGCAGGTCGAGAGCGGGGCGTACTGCATCGCCCTGGCGGACACCATCGGCACCATCCGGCCCCTCGGCGCCTACCGCCTCGTGCACTTCGTCCGTGAGGAGCTCGAAGCCCTGGGCACCCCCGAGGTGAAGCTGGACTGGCACGGACACCGCGACACCGGCAACGCGCTGGGCAACGCCATGATGGCGACCGCCGCCGGCGTCGACCGCATCCACGTCGTCTCGCGCGGTGTCGGCGAGCGCTCGGGCAACGCCTCGCTGGAAGAGGTCGTGCTGAACTTCGCCGCCATCGAGGAGGAGGCGGGTCTTCCCCTCCGCTGGGAGATGCGCCGGCTGCTCGGCCTGATCTCGTTCTACGAGGACATGGTCGGCGTAGGCACGCCTGAGCACGGCGTGCTCGGGAAGCGCTACAGCCACACCTCCTCGGGCATCCACACCGACGCCATTCTCAAGGCATACGGACTTGCCGACCGCGCCCGGGAGGCCGAGGACTTCGCGCTGGAGGCCCGGCTGCGCGAGATGGCCCGCACCGTGTACTCGGCAGTCGACCCGGCCACTGTCGGCGGCACCCAGTCCGTGAGCGTGAGCCCGTGGAGCGGTCAGAGCGCCGTGAAGCTCGCGTACATGAACAGCGGGCGCGATCCGCGGCAGCTGTCCGCGGAGACCGTCGAGAGGGTCCTCGCCCGTGCGAACGAACTGGGCCGCGAACTGACCCCGGAAGAGCTGGAAGAGAGCTACGCGGAGGCGTACGCCCCCCACGGAGTCTGAGCACTCCTCCCACGCCACGACAGGCACGTTTGGAGAGACCGCACGATGCCCCGAACGATGTTCGAAAAGATCTGGGACGCGCACGTGGTGCGTGACGAGCCCGGAGAGGTGCCGATGCTCTACATCGACCGGCATCTCACGCACGAAGCGACGTCACCGCAGGCGTTCGCCGGCCTGCGGGCCCGGAAACTCCAGGTCCACCGCCCGGAGACGGTGGTCGCCGTGATCGACCACAACGTCCCCACGGTGCCGGGCCGCAGGCTCATCGATGTCGTGGACGACCAGAGCGTCATGTGCATCGAGACCATGGAGGAGAACGCGCGTGACTTCGGAGTCATGCTCCTCGACATGAACGACGAGGACCAGGGAATCGTCCACGTCGTCGGGCCCGAACTGGGCCTGTCACTGCCCGGCATGACGGTGGTGTGCGGCGACTCGCACACGTCGACGCACGGCGCCCTCGGCATCTTCGCCGTCGGCATCGGCACCAGCGAGGTCGAGCACGTACTGGCCACGCAGTGCCTCCTCCAGCAGAAGCCCAGGACGATGAACATCGAGATCGACGGTGTTCTCTCACCGGGCGTGACGGCGAAGGACATCGCCCTTGCCGTGATCCGCAAGCTCGGCACGGACGTCGGGACGCACCACGTCATCGAGTTCAGCGGCTCCGCCGTCCGCTCCCTCACGATCGAGGGCCGCATGACGCTGTGCAACATGGCGATCGAGGCCGGAGCGAGGGCGGGCATGGTCGCGCCCGACGACGTCACGATCGACTACGTGCGCGGGCGGCGGTTCGCACCTTCGGACGAGCTCTTCGAGCGTGCCGCGGAGCAGTGGAAGCAGCTCGCCAGCGATCCGGGCGCCCGCTTCGACGCCGAACACCACCTGAGCGTCGACGAGTTGGTCCCACAGGTCACGTGGGGCACCAACCCCGGCATGGTCGCCGACGTCACGGGAACGGTCCCCGACCCCGCGGCCGAGAGCGACCCGGCGACTCGCGCCGGGCTCGAACAGGCCTTGGAATACATGGGACTTGAGCCCGGTCAGCGCATCCAGGACGTCGGTGTCGACACGGTCTTCATCGGGTCCTGCACCAACTCGCGGCTGGAGGACCTTCGCGTCGCGGCGGGATACGCCGCAGGGAAGCGGGTCGCGGAGGGCGTGCGCGCCATCGTCGTCCCCGGCTCCATGAGCGTCCGCCGCCAGGCCGAGGAGGAAGGGCTGGCGGACATCTTCCGCGAGGCGGGCTTCGAGTGGCGCGAGGCCGGCTGCAGCATGTGCATCGCCATGAACGGCGACCGCCTCTCGCCGGGCGAGCGATGCGCGTCCACCAGCAACCGCAATTTCGAGGGGCGTCAGGGACGCGGAGGACGGACCCATCTCGTCAGCCCCGGCACGGCCGCCGCAACGGCGATAGCCGGCCGCTTCGCCGACGTCCGCGACCTGTAGAGAAAGGACCTCCTCCGTGGAGAAGTTCATCACGCATGACGGAATTGCCGTGCCGCTGGCGCGGACCAACGTGAACACGGACGACATCATTCCCGCGCGCTTCCTCAAGTCGGTTCGCCGCACGGGCTTCGGAATATCCCTGTTCGCCAACTGGCGGTACCTGGAGGACGGTCGCACGCCCGACCCGAAGTTCGTGCTGAACCAGCCGGGTTACGGGGACGCGAGCATTCTCGTGGCCGGCGAGAACTTCGGCTGCGGCTCCTCGCGCGAGCACGCCCCGTGGGCGCTGAGGGAGTACGGATTCCGCTGCATCATCGCCCCGAGCTTCGCGGACATCTTCCACAACAACTGCTTCAACAGCAGCATCCTCCCCATCGTGCTGGCGTCCTCCGAGGTCGACGCCCTCCTCGGCTCGCTGGAGCCGGGCACCTCCACCCTCCACGTCGACCTCCCGGAGCAGTCCGTGACGACCGGGGACGGAAGCACCTTCCGCTTCGAGATCGACCCCTTCAAGAAGAACTCGGTCATGGAGGGCCTCGACAGCATCGGCTGGTCGCTCTCCCACAAGGAGGAAATCCTCGCCTACGAAGAGCGCCGCAGGCAGGAGGTGCCCTGGCTCTTTCCCTGAAGGAGCGCGGCGGCAGGTCCGTGCACGGCCCCCGGTCGGGCGGGGTGACGAGGAACCCGCGAGAAGACCCGCAAGAACACATTTCGTCAAGATTCGCCCTGAGAAGAGAAGTTGGAGATTGCGATGGAGAGCAGCGAGATGAAGGTCCTCATCAACGACGAGGAGCAGTACTCCCTGTGGCCGGGCTACCTCGCGATTCCCGCGGGCTGGCGGGACACCGGAATCAGCGGCACGAAGGAGGAATGCCTCGTCTACGTGAAGGAGTCCTGGACCGACATGCGCCCCCGGAGCCTGCGCAAGCAGATGGAGGAGTCCGCGGGCAAGGTCCCCAGCGCGTAGGGGCCGTCCCACGCAAGCGAAATGGCCACCCGTCAGGAAGCCCGTAGCAGTGACGAAGGAGCAATTCATGGACGAGCTCGTCGAACGTCTCTCGGTCGAGGGGCGGAAAGTCGTCGTCGGCGGCCCTTCCCCGTCTGCGGGGGAGCTTCAGCAGCGCATCACGGAGATGGGGTACGTCTTCATCAAGTTCCCCGATTCGCGTGGAGGTACGAATCTGGGTGTGCGCGTCGACGAGACCGCCACTGACCTCGGCAACGCCGACTTCGCGAACGCCACCGGAAGCGTTCACCTGGAAGGGACGCTGACGCTGAACTACGTGAAGGTCCGCTGCGTGGCCGACATCGAGCTGTCGTCGCTCAGCGGGACCGGTCATGTGGTGGCGCTCGACGAGGTCTTCGCCGAGTAGCCGCCGCCCGTTCCCGGCCCGGCATCCGCCCGGCATGCCGGGCGCTCACGAGTTCCGCCGGTGACGCCGCTGCTCCGGCCGGAGGTGGGTCCTCGTGGCGGCGGACGACGGGTCTCCGTCCTCGTCCGCCGTCCGCAGGACCCGCCCGGCGTTCCACCGGGCCTGGGTGAGCCAGAGCGCCGGGGGACCGGGCTCCGCCCGGGAATACGCCTCCGCACCACCACGGAGCCCTCATACGGGCCGGCGACCCGTGACGCTGCTCAGGGAACGCTGCGGTGTGGCCTCACCGGCCCGGCCGGCCTGTTGCGTGCGAGCCCGCCCTCGGCGCCGGATCATGCGCCTCCTTCGAGCGAGGCGTCGACCAGCGCCGGGTCCAGCACGTGATCGGCGACCAGGCGCGCCAGGCCGACAGGGACGGCCTGCTCGCCCAGTGTTCCGGGCACGACGGTCAGGCCGGCGGTGCTGTGGCTCAGGGCGGTGGTGCGCACCTGGTGGCTGACCGCGTCGACCACCTTGGGGATCCGGCCGATCATGCCGCCGAGCACCAGCACCTTGGGGTTGAGCATGGAGATCAACATGGCCAGCACGTCGCCGACATGGCCACCGGCGGCGTCCAGGGCCTTGCCCACCCGAGGGTCGCCGGCCTCGTTCCGCCGCACGATCTCGTCCAGGCTGGGCAGGTCGAGTTCGCGCAGCAGGGCGTGCCCGGAGGAGTACGCGGCCAGGCAGCCCTGCAGCCCGCAGCGGCAGTCGGGCTGCCGTGACGAGGGGATCCTGATGTGCCCGATGTCGCCGGCCGCCCCGTCCTCTCCGCCGTGCAGCCGGCCGTCCACCACGAGGCCGGCGCCGATGCCGTTGGACCACTTCACCGCCAGCAGGGTGCCTGCGTCGTGGACGGTCGACTCGCCCAGGGCCAGTGCCCGCGCGTCGTTCTCCAGCAGCACCGGGACGTTCCACCGCTCCTGGATGCGCGCCTTGACGGGGTGACCGCTCCACTTCGGGATGATCCAGGCACGCTTCGGCAGCCCGGTGCCGGGGTCGATCGGTGCGGGCAGGCCCATGCCGATGCCGACCAGCCGTTCCTCCGGGGCGCCGCCGTCCAGCAACTCCGTGGCGAGATCCAGCAGCAGCCCCAGAGTTGTGTCGGCATCCGCCTCGTACATGTCCACCGGCAGCTGCCGGGACCGCAGTTCGCCGCCGTAGATGTCGGTGACGCTCACTCGCGCCCGGGTGTGGCCGACGTCGACGGTGAGGATCCGCAGGTGGCGGTCGTCGAACCGGATGAGCTGGGCCGGACGGCCCCGGGGTGCGGCGCGGGCTCCGGTCTCGTAGATCAGTCCGGCTGCAGCGAGCGGGCCGAGCCGCGCCAGAAGAGTCGGCCGGGACATGCCGGTGGTCTCGAGCAGCTGCTGGCGAGTCCAGCCGTCGCCCAATCTGATAACGGACAGGAGCTTTCCGGAGGTTGCAGCGGATGCTCGATATGGGGTGCTCTGTCCCGTTCCGTCTCCTTGCGGAGTATCCAATCTCGTCCCCCCTCTTGACGAGCCCGTGGCCCGCAGGTGTTACTAACGCAACCTCGATTTACGTAAGTGCATTTTACGTTATGCGCTTCTCACCTTCTCAGCTACCCATGGAGGCCGATGATGGCTGTCCACACCTCCCGGCGCTCCGTGCTCGGTGCCGGTCTCGGCGGCGCCGCCGCCGCCCTGCTCTCGGCTTGCGGCGGGGCGTCCACCACCGGGGCCGGCAATGGAGCCCTGAGCTTCCTGTCCACCCAGTTCAGTCCGGTCGAGGAGAAGCAGCGCTTCAAAGCGATCCTGAAAGACCGGGTCAAGGGCACCTCGGTCGCCTTCACCGCCGTCGAGGCGGGCGACTTCGCGACCACCCTCACCGCCCAGCTCAAGGCCAAGAAGCTGTCCGTCAGCCTACTCGGCGGGCTCCACGGCGATCTCGCCCCGTACGCCGACCAGTTGGCCGACACCGACGACCTGCTCGGCGAGCTGTCGGGGGCCGGTATCCCGCAACGGCTCACCGACATCGCCGCGTTCGGCGGCTCCAAGCCGAAGTACGTCCCGTGGATGCAGACCTCGTACGTACTCGCTGTCAACAAGAAGGCGTTGCAATGGCTGCCCAAGGGCGCCGACGTTCAGGACCTCACCTACGACCAGTTCCTCGACTGGATGACCGCCGGCAAGCGCGGCGCCGGACGGCCGATCTTCGGCATGCCGGCCGGGCCGAACGGGCTGTACCACCGGTTCTTCCAGGGCTTCCTGCTGCCCAGCTTCACGGGCGGCCAGGTCGTGCCGTTCCGCAGCCCGGACGCGGTGCAGGCATGGAAGTACATGAAGGACCTGTGGTCGGTCTCGGCCCCGGCGTCGACCAACTACGCCTACATGCAGGAGCCGTTGGCACGCGGTGAGGTACTGGTCGCCTGGGATCACCTCGCACGGCTGCTCGGCGCGCCGGCGAAGAACCCGGACGACTGGCAGATGGTGCCGGCGCCGCGCGGACCCAAGGGCCTGGGCTTCATGCTGGTGGTGGCCGGCCTCGGCATCCTGAAGGGCGCGCCGCGGCAGGACGACGCCCGCAAGGTGATCAAAGCGCTGTGCACCCCCGGCGCGCAGGGCGACGTCCTGAAGAAGAACGGATTCGCCCCCACTGTCGGCGGCAAGATGCCCAGCGGTCTTCCGGCCGCCATCGCCCTGGGGGCCGACGCCTTCTCCCGCCAGCAGGACGCCAAGGACGCCATCACCGCCCTGCCGCCCGTCGGCGTGGGGGCGAAGGACGGCGAGATATCCGAGGCCTTCAAGGAGTGCTTCACCCAGATCTGCTTGCAGGACAAGCCGATCCAGCCGGTACTCGACAGCCGGGCCAAGAAGCTCAACAGCCTGCTGTCAGAGGTGAAGGCGGAGTGCTGGGCACCGGACGAGGCTGTCGAGGGCAAGACCTGCCAGGTGGCGTGAGGTGGCCACGACGCTCCTGAAGCGCCGCCGCGGCTCGGGCCGTCCGCGCGGAGCGGTGGCCTCCCTCCTCGCCCCCTCCACCCTGTTCATGCTCGCGCTGTTCGTCTGGCCGCTCATCGTCGGCATCGGCCAGGCGGTGCACGGGCCGGACGGGTTCACCCTGGACAACCTGCGGACGATGACCGGCGACTCGCAGTTCTGGCCGTCGGTGCGCAACACCGTACTGCTGATCACCGTGGTGATCCCGCTCCAGTTCGCCTTCGCCATCTCGATGGCCCTGATGCTGCGTGCCCGGCCCCGGTTCTCCCAGTTGTGGTTCTACACCTGGGTCATCCCGCTGGCGATCAGCGACCTGGCGGCCGGGCTGGTCTGGCTGTCGATCTTCAGTGACCGCGGCTACCTCAACTCGGTGCTGCACGACCTGGGGCTGCCGACCTACTCCTGGCTCTCCTACCAGCACCCGCTGACCGTCTTCCTGTGCATCCTGGTCGCCGAGGTCTGGCGCGCCACCTCACTGGTCCTGGTCATCGTGGTGGCGGGGATGCAGGGCATCCCGAGGGACTACGAGGAGGCCGCCGAGGTGTTCGGCGCGACGTACTGGCAGCGGCTGCGCTACGTGCTGCTGCCGCAGCTGCGTCCCAGCCTCCAGGTCGCCCTGATCCTGCGCACCATCCTCGCCTTCCAGACCTTCGCCGTGGCGCAGGCCTTGACCGGCGACAACTTCCCGCTGCTCGTGGGCGAGACCTACCACTGGTACACCTCGCTCCAGAACCCGGACGTGGCGGCGGCCATCGCCCTGGTGGTCCTGGCGCTGTCCATGGTGACTTCGGTGGTCTACCTGCGGGCGTTGCGCGAACGTACTCCCAGGGGGAGCGCCCGATGACAGTTCAGCACTCCGAAGCCGAAGCCGAAGCCACTTGGTCCGCCGCCGGTCCGCGGACCACGGCCGAGCCGGGACGGCCGCGGCGCCGTCCCCGGGTCGCCCTGCACGTGGCCTGCGTCCTCGTCTCGCTGGCGATGACGGCACCGCTCTATCTGATCACGCTGGCCGCGTTCTCGACCCCCGAGACGCTCGACGCGTTCCCGCTCTCGCTGCTGCCCACCGACCTGTCGACGGCCACGATGCAGGCGTTCCTCAACTCCACCGGCGTGGTGGCCGGGCTGACGAACTCCCTCCAGGTCGGTCTGGCCTCGCTGGCGCTGTCCCTGGTGCTGGGCGTTCCGGCCGGCTACGCCCTGGCCCGCTACGCCTTCCGGGGGCGCGACGCGTACCAGCTGTTCATGCTGCTGACCCGGGCGCTGCCGATCGTGGTGCTCTCGGTCCCGCTGGCGCAGATGTTCCTCAACACCGGGCTGTACGACTCGACATATGCCGTGACGCTGCTGCACACCGCACTGGCGCTGCCCACCACGGTGCTGATCACCACCTCGGTTTTCGTCGCGGTGCCACGCGACCACGAAGAGGCGGCGACCGTCTTCGGGGCCTCACCGCTCGCGGGCTTCGCCCGCGTGGTGCTGCCGCAGGCTCTGCCCGGCATCGCTGCGGCGGCGCTGTTCACGTTCGTCACCTCCTGGAACGAGGTCCTCGGCGCCTCCATCCTCACCCTCGACCGCCGCACACTGCCCGCCCAGGTGCTCAGCGCGCTCAACAACTCACCTCTCACGTACCGGTACGCCGGCGGCTTCGCCCTCGTCATCCCCGCGCTGCTGTTCATCGCGCTGATGCGCCGGTACCTGCTGAACATGTGGGGCACGACCCTCCGTTAAGGAACGACATGACCGACATACACCTGCGCGGCATCCGGAAGACCTACCCCGGCACCAGCCGGCCCGCCACCGACGACGTCAGCCTGGACATCGCCGACGGCGAGCTGCTGGTCCTGGTCGGTCCGAGCGGTTGTGGGAAGACCACCCTGCTGCGCATGATCGCCGGACTGGAGAGCCCGGACGCCGGCACCATCAGCATCGGCGGCAGGGACGTGACCCAGGTGCCCGCCCGCCGGCGCAACATCTCGATGGTCTTCCAGTCCTACGCCATATTTCCGCACATGCGGGTCCGGCAGAACATCGGCTTCGGCCTCGCGATCGCCAAAGTTCCCAAGACGGAGATCGCGAAGCGGGTGGCCCGTGCTGCCGAACTGCTGAACCTCGGCGACTACCTGGACCGCTACCCCTCCCAGCTCTCCGGCGGGCAGCGCCAGCGAGTCGCGGTGGCCCGCGCCATCGTCGTCGACGCCGACGTGCTGCTCATGGACGAACCGCTGTCCAACCTCGACGCCCTGCTCCGCCTCCAGTTCCGGTCCGAGTTCAAGCGGATCGTGCAGCAGATAGGCACCACCACCGTCTACGTCACCCACGACCAGGCCGAGGCCCTCTCACTCGGCGACCGGGTGGCGGTGATGCGCGAGGGCCGCATCGCCCAGCTGGGCAGCCCGATCGACGTCTACGACCGGCCGTCCGACAGCTTCGTGGGCGGGTTCCTCGGCGCGCCCCCGATGAACTTCCTCCCGGTCCAGGTGGCGGACGGCCCGCCCGGCGCGGGCGCGACGTCCCGGCTGACGCTCGGCGACCTGAGCTGGCCCGCCCCGGGCCACCTCGCGTCCTTCGCCGGCCGACCGGTGCTGATGGGCGTGCGCGCCGAGAACATCGGGATCACCGCCGACCCGGGGACGGGCGGCGCGCTTCCCGCCGAGGTGGAGGTCGTCGAGCCGACTGGCTCCGCAGTCCTGCTCACCGTCCGGCTGGCCGGACACGAGGTGAAGGTCCAGGCCCCCGCCACCTTCCGCGCCGAACCAGGTTCGCGGGTGTTCCTGACCCTGCGCCCCGCGCACCTGCGCGCGTACGACCCCGAGAGTTCACTACTGCTGGAGGACGCCTGAAGTGGCTGCCCCGAACGAATCCGCGCCCAGGCTGGCCGCGCACGCCGCCTACGTGCTGCGCGCCAACGACACCGGAACGCTCACCACAGCGGCTCCCAAGCTCTATCCCCATCAGTGGAGTTGGGACGCGGCGTTCATCTCCATCGGCCTGGCCACGGTCTCCGTCCCACGCGCTGTCGCCGAACTCGAGGTGCTGCTGGCCGCCCAGTGGTCCACCGGCATGGTCCCGCACATCGTGTTCGCCCCCGGCACCGACTACTTTCCCGGGCCGGAGGTCTGGGACACCCGTAGGGCCGCCGCAGCACCGACGGGCGTTGAGACCTCGGGCATCTGCCAGCCCCCGGTGCACGCCATCGCCGTGCAGCAGGTGCTTCAGGCCGGGCGGCGGCTCGGCGGACCCGCCCGCGAGCAGGCCGAGGCGTTCGTGGCCCGCACCTTCGACCAATGGCTTGCCTGGCACCGCTGGCTCGCCCGGGTGCGCGACCCCGGGCAGCGCGGGCTGCTGGAGATCCACCACGGCTGGGAGTCCGGCATGGACAACTCCCCCCGCTGGGACGCCGCGTACTCCGCGATCCAGCCCACGGGTGACCCGTTGGTGCTGCGCCGTCACGACCTCGCGCACGTCACCGACGCCGACCAACGCCCGACGGACGCCGAGTACCAACGCTACCTGTGGCTGGTACGGCAGATGCGGGAGGTCGACTACGACGACGAGAAGGTGCGCGAGGCCGTCGACTTCCGCATGTCCGATGTGTTCATGTCCGCCATCATGGCGGTGGCCAGCGACGTCCTCGCCGAACTCGGCGACGGACTCGGCCGCGGCGACGACGCCGCCGAACTGCGTTCGCTGGCCGCCAGGTTCCGCACGGGCGTGCTGTCCTCCGTCTCCCCCGGCACCGGACTCGCCCGGGACCGCAACGTCGCGACAGGCGAGTGGGTCGACACCCGGACCATCGCCGGCTTCGCCCCCCTGATCAGCGGCGGCGACGAGGAGGTGATGCGCCGCCAACTCGACCTGTTCGCAGGTGAGCAGTGGTGCGGGCACCCCCGGCTGCGGTACGCCGTCCCGCCTTCCACCGCCCCTCACAGCGCCGACTTCAAACCCCGCTCCTACTGGCGCGGCCCGCAGTGGCCGGTGATCAACTGGCTGATGTACTGGGCGCTGTCGCGGCACGGCGCCACCGCTCTGGCCGACGCCATCCGCACCGAGTCGCTGCGCCAGCTGGGTGACCTGACCTTCGGGGAGTACTACGAGCCGTTCACCGGTGAGCCGTTGGGCAGCTTCAACCAGTCCTGGACCGCCGCGGTGGCGCTGGGCTGGTTGGGCCGGGAGTAGCACGCCGGCCGGAATCCGGGGCGGCGAGGCCGTCACGCGCCGACGGCCCGTGCCCGCGCTTCGGTCCGCCGGCGCGGCGAGTCTGATCGGCCGGAGCGCGTCGAAGGGGTCCCGCCACCGCACATGACCTGTGAAAAGCCGTCCTCTACGTGCGTAGAGGACGGCGTTCGCGTGCGCCCCCGGCAGGACTCGAACCTGCGGCCAAGCGCTTAGAAGGCGCCTGCTCTATCCACTGAGCTACGGGGGCCGGTCTCTCGGTCGCGGAGGGTGGGCGTGCCTCAGGGCGACCGTGGCCCGGTCAAGGATAGGGGCCCCCGTGGCTGGCGCTGCGTGCTTCACGTCCGCGACACCTTGTGGAGGTTCAGTGAAGCGTTCCCGATAATCGCAGGCTGGTGCGATTCGTGCAGCGGTTTTCGCTGTGAGCCGCACGGGTGTTGCTCAGTCGTTATGGCTGCGCCGGTCGGGACGGGCTCGACCTGTGGGTCACATGGTGCGAATGGCTCCCTTCGCGCCCGAAACCGATTGTTTTTGCCGCGCAGAACCGTGGATACGCTTCAAAAAGGAACCAAGTTTGGGCATTCTGCCCATGTGGCGATCTTGAACGTACGGCCTGAACTGCTCGACGCACTGTCGGCGCTCCGCGATGGCGTCGCCGCCGCACGCTTTCCGTTGCCGCTCCCCGGCGCAGACCGCGCGAGCCGCTGCCGGGACGAACTCCTCGCCCAGCTCGACGACTACCTCATGCCGCGACTGCGTGCCCCCAAGGCCCCGCTGCTCGCGGTGGTCGGCGGTTCCACGGGCGCCGGGAAGTCGACACTCGTCAACTCGCTCGTGGGGCGCAGGGTCAGCGAGGCGGGCGTGCTGCGTCCCACGACGCGTACGCCCGTGCTCGTCTGCCACCCCGAGGACGAGCACTGGTTCGCGGGGCAGCGTGTCCTGCCCCGCCTCAGCCGCGTATGGATGCCTCGCCAGGACGGGCCCGCGGCCGGCCCCGACGACGACGTGCTGGGCTGCTCGGCCGAGGAGCTGCTCGGCACCGACGACGGCCGGGAGGGGGAGGACGAGCGCCCCCTGCGCATCGAGACCGACACCGCCCTCCCGCCCGGCCTCGCGCTGCTCGACGCTCCCGACATCGACTCCCTCATCGCCTCCAACCGCGACCTCGCGGCCGAACTTCTCTGCGCCGCCGACATCTGGGTGCTGGTGACGACCGCCGCGCGCTATGCGGACGCGGTGCCGTGGCATCTACTGCGCACCGCGCGGGAGTACGACGTCACGCTCGTCACCGTCCTGGACCGGGTGCCGCACCAGATCGCCTCCGACGTGGCACGCCAGTACGGGTCGCTGCTGATCCGCGAGGGCCTGGCCGACGTTCCGCGCTTCACCGTCCCCGAACTGCCGGAATCCGCGGCGGGCTCGGGCCTGCTCCCGGCCACCGCCGTCGCCGGCCTGCGCAACTGGCTGACGCAGCGGGCCCTCGACCCGGCGGCGCGCGCGGTGGCGGGGCGCCGGACCGCGGCGGGGGCACTCGCATCGCTGCGCTCGCGCGTCGCGTCGCTGGCGAACGCCTCGGCCGCGCAGCACGCCGCCGCGATGCGGCTGACCGGGCACATCGACGAGGCCTACGAGACAGCCCGGGTGCGGGTGCGCCGGAACATCGCGGTCGGTGAACTCCTCGCCGGCGACGCGGCCGCGATCTGGCGCGGATTCCCCGTCGACAGTCGCGCCGAGGAAGTCCTGGACGCCTTCGAGACGGCGCTGACCACGCTCCTCGCCTCCTCCGTCGCCGCGGCCGACGAGCGCGTGGCCGACGCGTGGCGCCAGGACCCGGCCACGCCCGGCGCCGAGATCACGGCCATCGCCACCGGACAGGCGGTACGCGGCAGGGGAGCCGGTCAGGACGCCGCCGACGGACGGGGCCGGATGAACCTGCTCGTACGGCGCTGGCGCCGCTGCCTCGAGGAACTGTGCGAGGAGGAAGCGCGCGCCGTGGACCACGGGTTCGGGCGCGACGCGGAGGAGGCCGCGGCGATGCTGGCGACGGCGCTCGTGGGCGGAGGCCGGGCCGCCGGCGCGTACCGCAGCCTCGCGGGCGCCTTCGGGGAGCCGAGCGCCCGGCGCCTGCGCGAGTGCGGCATCCGGCTGCTGGCGACGTACGTCGAGCGGGCGCTGTACGGGGAGCGCGACAGGCGTCTGGCACCGCTGGACGCGCTCGAGGCCGGGCCTGAACCGCAGGTCGATCTCATCGCCGCGCTGTCGGTGCTGCGCAAGGCGGAGGCGGCGGCGCGGTCGGAACCCGAAGCACGGAAGTTGTCGCAGTCGCAGACGGAGAGGTGACCGAAGTGTCCACAGCGGATGTCCGGGCCGACGGCACGTGCGATGAGGAACAGACCGCTCCCGCGTCTCACGCCCCGGACCGCGGTCCGGGACACGGCGCCCAACAGGGAACGCAACCCGCACCGGCCGGCGGACCCCACGGCTCCGGCGAAGCGGGCGAGGGCAACGAGTCCGCGGGCGCGGGCGAGGAGCGGGCCTGGGACGACGGGCTGATCGCCCGCCGGGCCCCCGGCGAGCGGCAGGGACGGTCGAGGGCCGCCGCGCTGTGGGGAACGGAACCCGAGCCGGAACCGCCGGAGGACCTGGCAGGCGGACGGAGCTCCGCAGGCCGCGGTGGTGACACGGGCGCCGCCGCCGGGACCCGGGAGCCTTCCCTGAGGGGGAAGCTGCCGGACCAGACCATGACGGGTTGGCCGATGAGGGACACACACCCCCACGAGTTGTACGAGAGCCAGGCGTCGGGCGTGCAGAGCGAACTGGGCCGCCGTATGGCAGCCCTGCGGAGACTTGTCGACCTGTCGAGAACGCGCCTTCCCAGGCAGCTGCTCGCAGAGGCCGACCGCGTACTCGACGCCGCCGACGCGCGCGAGCGGCTCTCCCGCAGATACACCACCGTCGCGATCGCGGGAGCCACGGGAAGCGGCAAGTCGTCCCTCTTCAACGCCCTTGCCGGAACGCGTCTCTCGCAGGCCGGCATGCGCCGGCCGACGACGGCCACACCCGTCGCCTGTTCCTGGGAGGTGCCCGGAGCGGGCCCCGCCGACGGGCTCCTGGACCGTCTCGGCATCCCGCCGTCCACGCGCCGCCTGATGCGCCCGGAGTCCGACTGGAGAGGGCGGATCGACGAGGGGGCGCGCAGCGAGCTGGAAGGGCTCATCCTGATCGACCTCCCCGATCACGACTCGGCGGCGGAGGGCCACCGGGAACAAGTGGAGCGGCTGCTGCGGCTCGTCGACGCGGTCGTGTGGGTGGTCGACCCCGAGAAGTACGCGGATGCCGTGCTGCACGAGCGCTACTTGCGCCCCCTGGCCGGATACGCCGAGGTCACATTCATCGTCCTGAACCAGACCGACCGGCTGCCCGGCGACGCGACGGGCGCCGTCCTCAACGACCTGCGGCGGCTTTTGGACGAGGACGGGATGGCCCTCGGTGAGCACGGCGAGCCGGGCGCGCGCGTGCTGGCGACTTCGGCGCTGGCCGGGGAGGGGATCGACGAACTCCGCAAGGAACTCGCAGCTTTCGTGGCCGAGCGCAGGGCCGCCTCGCTGCGGCTGAGCGCCGACCTGGACGTCGTGGTGCAGCGGCTGAGGCCGTCGTACGAGACGACGGGACCCGTGACGGCGGCGAACTCCCCGACGGGCCTCACGGAGGACGTGCGGGAGGTCTTCTCCGACCAACTCGCCCGCGCGGCAGGCGCGGTGGTCGCAGGACAGGCCGCAGAACGGGCGTGGCTGCGGCACGCCGAACGGGCCTGCGGAACCCCGTGGGCGCAGCTGCGGCACCGCTGCGAGGCACGCCGCTCCCGCAAGAAGGCCGCTGCCCTCGCGGCGGCCGGGAGCACCGCCGGCCCTGCCGCGGAGTCCGCGGCCGACGGCGGCGACGTCTCCGGTGAGGCTCCGGGCGGCGTCTCCGGCGGCACAGCCGGTGAGGCGCACGGTGACCAGCACCTCGACGTGCCCAGCGAGGTGCTCGAGCAGTACGGGGCCGACGAGGACGCCTCGGCCGTGCACGGGGCGCCGGCGGACGGTGGCGCCCCGCACCGGGTGGCGCGGCCCGTGGTGGCCCATGCGGTGCGCACGGTGGTCGACCAGGCAGCGTCCGGGCTGCCCGAGACCTGGCGAAGGTCGGTGCGGGACGCCGCCTGGCGCGGCGCCGCCGGACTGCCCGAGGCGCTGGACGAGATGCTGCGTGAGGGGACCGAGCCGGACGGCTGGAGCTCCCACGGCGGGGCGTCCGGAAGCAGGAGGGCCGAGTACGCGGAGGCGGCTGCCCCGGAGGCGGTGGGCCCGGCGGCGCCCCGCCGCCCGTTCTGGTGGAACCTCGCGCTCGTGGCGCAACTGGTCCTGCTGCTGGCCCAGCTGGCGGGCGCGGCGTGTCTGGCGGGAACGACGCTGGGAGTGGACCTCGTCGCGCAGTGGGTGGGCGTTGCGCTCCTCCTCGGAGGTGTGCTCGCCGGTTCTCTCCTGTCGTGGGGATGCAGGTTCGCCGCCCGCGGTCCCGCGGCCGAGCACGGCAGGCGTGAGGAGTGGCGGCTGAGGCGGCTGGTGACGGGGTGCGGTCAGGTGCATGTGCTGGAACCCGTCGCCGCGGAGCTGCTGCGCTACCGGGAGGTGCGCGAGCAGTACGTCATCGCCGCGGGCGAGGGCACGGCGCTGTAGCGGGGCCGGGGCCGGGCCCGGTGGGCCGCCGCACGAGTCCCGGCAAACCGGCCTCCAGAGCCGGTTGAAACCTCGTGCGGGTGACCCAGTTGTCCACAACTCTCAGGTATTCCCCAGATCAGAGCTGTTTTTTCCGTGCTTTCCGTGATCGGTGCAAGCTGGATCCACCCCGGCGGAACGAGCGCCGGGGGCGACCAGCTGCCGGTGGAATCCGGGGGCGACCAGCCGCCGGTGAAATGCAGTCATGCCGGCGCGGAAGGCTCTGAAGAGGGGGCGTATGAACGAGACGCATGTGACGGTCGTGGGGAACGTCGCGACGCGGGTCGAGTTCAGGACGACGGCGTCGGGCGTGCCGCTGGCCCGGTTCAGGCTCGCCAGCACGGTGCGGCGATTCGACCCGCAGGAGCGCGTCTGGTCCGACGCCGGTACGAGCTTCTACACGGTCTGGGCCCGCAGGGGGCTCGCCGAGAACGTGGCCTCCTCGGTGATGGTCGGTGAACCGGTCATCGTGACCGGTCAGTTCCGCATCCAGGAGTCCGCGCGCGACGGGCAGCACTACGTCTCCGCGGAGCTCTCCGCCTCGTCGGTCGGGCACGATCTCTCGCGCGGCACATCGGCCTTCGTGCGGGTCTCACCGGCCCGGCGGGGTCTCACCGGCAACGGCCGGAGCGCTGCGGGCGACGAGTCCCTGCCCGGCGTTCCGGAGCCTGCCGCGGACGTAGCGGAGCCCAATGTTCCAGGTCAGTCGGCCGGGCCTTGATCGTCCCGGTCCGCCGGATTCGCAGATAACGATTGCGAGTCGGAACGCTTGAACGGCCGGATCTGCGGGGACCGGGCGCCATCCGCTCCCTACGATCCCCCGCGTGGCTGACGGGGTTTCAGTGCTTGCGGCGGGACAGCACGACGCGACCATCCGGTCACTGCGGTGACCGCTCAACTGTCGTGCCAGTGCCGCCCGGAGGGGAATTTCATGAGGTTCGTGCGCGGAGTCGTGACCGTCATGGGCGGGCACAGGGCCGCACGTGCGGTGCGAGGTTCTGCCGCCGCACTGCTGACCGCCGTTCTGCTTGCCGCAGGCGTGACGGCCACGGCTGCTCCGGCCGCCGCGGCGACCGGTGACGAGCCGTCACGGCAGGGTGGTGCCACTGCGACTCTGGAGGGGCTGAAGACCTACGGCCAGGCAGTCGTCCACGAGCGTGGCGAGGAGCTGACCACCGGCGCCGGGCTTTTCGAGATGGCCGTCGACGGGGGCGGCAGGCTGCAGACCTACGGTCTCGACGTGGACAACCCCACGCAGCAGCACGCGCGTTACGGCGAGACGGACTGGGGCCGTACGTCGCTGTACGACAACCCCGACGCCGGCAAGATCCTCTGGATACTCAGGCACTCCTACCCGCAGGTGGACGACCTGGGGGCTCTCGCGAAGACGTCCCGCGCGGGGAAGCTGTCGCCGCAGACTGCGGCCGCGGGCACGCAGGTGGCGATATGGCGCTTCACGGACGGCCGGGCGGAAGGCCCCGGCAAGAGCGGCGGCGTCCGCATCGACGCGGTCGATCCCGCCGCCGCGAAGCTGGCCGATCACCTGGAGCGGTCGGCCCGGCGGATGGCGGAGCCCGAGGCGTCGCTGTCCCTCGGCCCTGAGAGCCTGGCCCGGCGAAGCGGCAGCCGGCTCGGCCCCTTCACGGTGCGTACCGGAGCGCCCGGGGTCTCCGTCTCGCAGACGCCCGGCTCCGACTCGCCGGGCGCCCGGATCGTGGGCCGCGACGGCAAGCCGGTGACCTCGGTGCGGGACGGCGCCGAGCTGTACCTCGAAGTGCCGGAGGAACGGCGGAACGGTGAGGGCTCGCTGACGGTGCAGGCCGCTACGAAGGTGCCGGTCGGGCGTGCGTTCACGGGCGTGGGCGGTCATGTCGCGAGCCAGGCGCAGATCCTCGCCGGGTCCAGCCGGTCGGCGCTCTCCGCGAGTGCAACGGTCAAGTGGTCGAAGGGCGGAGCGATACCCGCCGTGCAGGCGGAGAAGAGCTGTGCCGGGGAGGGCGTGACCTTCACCGTCGCCAACGCCGGTGAGCGCTCGTTCCGCTTCCGGCTCGCCGGCCGCGAGCACGCGGTCGCGGAGGCGAGCAGCCGGACGTTCACGGTGCCGGTGGGGGAGGACCAGCCGTACCGGATTCCGCTCAAGGGCCGGCACGGCGTGACGAGGTACTTCACGGGCGTGCTGGACTGCGCCACCAAGAGCTCGGTGCCCGTCGCGGCGGCCGGAACGGACGCCGAGGGGGCGTCGCAGCTGCGGACGGCCACGGTGGGCGGCGGGACGGCGGTCGGCGGGGCCGCGGGAGGCGATCTCGCCGAGACCGGCGCGAGCGGCACCGTGCTGATGGCCGGCACGGCGGTCGGCCTCGTGGTGCTCGGCGCGTTGGGCGTGCTGGCGGTCCGCAGGAAGAATCCGGACGACGGCGGCGTTCACCCAATGTGAGCCGGCGCCCGCCCATGGCGGCAGCCGCAAGCTTGTGCATCATTCCGCCCCGTTTCGGGGTGCGGGCCCTTGTGCGGCAAGATGGGTGCCGTATGCCCATGCGGCGCAGCCGCACACCGAAAACTACTGACTGCCGGACGGTTCCTCTTGGCTGAGTACATCTACACCCTTCGCAAGGCGCGCAAGGCGCACGGAGACAAGGTGATCCTTGACGACGTCACCTTGAGCTTCCTGCCCGGCGCGAAGATCGGTGTCGTGGGACCGAACGGCGCCGGCAAGTCGACGGTGCTCAAGATCATGGCGGGGCTCGACCAGCCCTCCAACGGCGACGCACAGCTCGCTCCCGGCTACACCGTGGGCATCCTGCTCCAGGAGCCGCCGCTCGACGAGTCGAAGACCGTTCTGGAGAACGTCGAGGCCGGCGTCGCCGAGACCAAGGGCAAGCTCGACCGTTTCAACGAGATCGCCGAGCAGATGGCGACCGAGTACACGGACGAGCTCATGGAGGAGATGGGCAAGCTCCAGGAGCAGCTCGACCACTCCAACGCGTGGGACCTGGAGTCCCAGCTCGAACAGGCCATGGACGCCCTGGGCTGCCCGCCCGGCGACTGGTCCGTCACCACCCTCTCCGGCGGTGAGAAGCGCCGCGTCGCGCTGTGCAAGCTCCTGCTGGAACAGCCCGACCTGCTCCTCCTCGACGAGCCCACCAACCACCTGGACGCCGAGTCCGTCCAGTGGCTGGAGCAGCACCTCGCGCAGTACCCGGGCACCGTCGTCGCCATCACCCACGACCGGTACTTCCTGGACAACGTCGCCGGCTGGATCATGGAGCTCGACCGCGGCCGCGCCATCGGCTACGAGGGCAACTACTCCACGTACCTGGAGAAGAAGCAGTCCCGCCTGAAGGTCGAGGGCCAGAAGGACGCCAAGCGCGCGAAGCGGCTCAAGGACGAGCTGGAGTGGGTCCGCTCCAACGCCAAGGGCCGGCAGGCGAAGTCCCGGGCCAGGCTGACCCGTTACGAGGAGATGGCCGCCGAGGCGGAGAAGACCCGGAAGCTGGACTTCGAGGAGATCCAGATCCCGCCGGGCCCGCGCCTGGGCAACGTCGTCGTCGAGGTCGAGCACCTGAGCAAGGCCTTCGGCGACAAGGTCCTCATCGACGACCTCTCCTTCACGCTTCCGCGCAACGGCATCGTGGGGGTGATCGGTCCGAACGGCGCGGGCAAGACGACGCTGTTCAAGATGATCCAGGGCTTCGAGGAGCCGGACTCCGGCGTCATCAAGGTCGGCGACTCGGTCAAGATCTCCTACGTCGACCAGAGCAGGGCGAACATCGACGGCAAGAAGACGCTGTGGGCCGTCGTCTCCGACGAGCTGGACTACATCAACGTCGGCCAGGTCGAGATGCCTTCACGCGCGTACGTGTCGGCCTTCGGCTTCAAGGGCCCCGACCAGCAGAAGCCCGCGGGTGTGCTGTCCGGCGGTGAGCGCAACCGGCTGAACCTGGCACTCACGCTCAAGCAGGGCGGCAACCTGCTCCTGCTCGACGAGCCGACCAACGACCTCGACGTCGAGACGCTCTCCTCACTGGAGAACGCGCTGCTGGACTTCCCCGGCTGCGCCGTGGTCGTCTCCCACGACCGCTGGTTCCTCGACCGCGTCGCCACACACATCCTCGCCTACGAGGGCGACTCCAAGTGGTTCTGGTTCGAGGGCAACTTCGAGGCCTACGAGAAGAACAAGATCGAGCGGCTGGGCCCGGACGCCGCGCGCCCGCACCGCGCCACGTACAAGAAGCTCACCCGCGGCTGAGGCAGGCTGATCGGTTCACGTGCGTCACACATACCAGTGCCCCCTGCGCTGGTCGGACATGGATGCCTACGGGCACGTCAACAACGTCGTCCACCTCCGCTACCTGGAGGAGGCGCGGATCGACTTCATGTTCCGGCTGGCGGGGGAGGCGGTGGCCGCCAAGGACGAGTCGGCACCGTTCAAGGCCGGATGCGTGGTGGCCCGGCACGAGATCGACTACCTGAAGCCGCTCTTCCACCGGTACGAGCCGGTCACGGTCGAGACCTGGGTGACGAAGCTGAACGCGGCCTCGGCCACCATCGCCTACGAGATCAAGGACGCGGGGACGGTCTACGTGCGGGCCGAGACCGTCATCGTCCCCTACGACCTGGAGAAGGAGCACCCACGCCGGCTCACCGCCGGCGAACGGGCGTTCCTGGAGGGCTACTTCGATGACAGCGCGGCCGCGCCTCGTATTCGCTGACCCGGGCGAGGCCGCGGGCCTCGACGCCTTTCTCAAGCGGCTGCTGCGCTGGGAGAAGGCCGCCGCCGTCCGCATCCAGGCCTGGAACGGCGTCGTCGGCTTCTTCGCCAAGCCCGCCCGGTTCGAGGTGCTGGCGGTGCGCACGGCCCGGCTGCTGGAGTCGGCGGAGGCCGACACGACCGTCTCGGCGGGGGAACTCCTGGAAGGCGTCGACGAGTCGGCCGAGGCCTTCACGGTGCCCGCGGCGGTGACCGGCCCGCCGTGGGCGGGCGTCCTGCCGCCGCGCGGAGGCTGGGAAGTCTTCGGCGAGGTCCCCGCGGACGCGGTGCGGGCGGTCGCCGCGGCCGCTGTCGGCGAATTCCGCGAGCGTGCCGAGAAGCTGGGCCCGCGGGAGCGCACCCGCGAGACGCTCGACGCGCTCGCCGAGGAGATCTGGTCGCGGCCGCTGGGCAGGACTCAGATGCCGCTGCGCGCCGCGCACGCGGCGCACGCGCTGGGTCTCCTCACGGGCGAGGGGCCGCTGAAGCTTCTCCGGGCCGGTTCATGGCTGCGGCTGCGCACGCCCGCCGGTTCGGTGGCGGTGCGCAGCGGCGGCGACAAGGCGCCGGGGCTGAGCGTCACCCCCGTCTGATCCCGTCCGCGGCCGCTGCCGGCCGGTGCGTCCCGGTCGCCTGTCCGCTCCGCTCGTGCGCGGCTTCCGGTGAACGGGGCGCTCAGTCGGGGGAGTTGACCATGGACCCGGCCGCGTACACGAGGTAGTTCCACAGCTGACGCTCGTGCTCGGGTGCGAGGTCGAGGCTGTCGACCGCGTCCCGCATGTGCTTCAGCCACGCGTCGTGGGCGGCGCGGTCGACCTTGAACGGTACGTGCCGCATGCGCAGCCGCGGATGTCCCCGCTGGTCGCTGTAAGTGCGTGGGCCGCCCCAGTACTGGATGAGGAAGAGGGTCAGCCTCTCCTCGGCGGGGCCGAGGTCCTCCTCCGGGTACATGGGCCGCAGCAGCGGGTCCTCGGCGACGCCCTGGTAGAAGCGGTGCACGAGCCGCCGGAAGGTCTCCTCGCCTCCGACCTGCTCGTAGAAGGTCTGCGTCTGCAAGCTGCCGCGCGGAATCTCCATCACGTCCCCCATGGTCGCAGATTGCTCCGTGCCGTCGTGTGGCGTCGTTCCGGCCTCCTCGGTCCGGGCGGCCGGGCGCCCGGGGGCGGGCGGGGACGGCTTTCCGACGAGGGAAGCGCGAGGTCGTGCCTTGCCGGTGCTCCGCGCTCCCGTTCGGCCACCACACGCGGCGGCACCCGTCCCCGCCGGGGAACGGGCGCCGCGTGCTTGGTCTGTCGCTGCGTACTGGAGGCGCCGCGTGTGTGGTCTGCCGCTGCGCACCGGAGGGGCCGCGCGCCCGGTCTGCCGCTACGCGTCGTCCCAGCGGAAGAGCCGGGAGGCGATCAGCGTGACCACGGCCGCGAACAGCAGCAGTCCGCCCATCACGGGCAGCGCCGCGCCCCAGGACTCGCCTCTGCTCAGCACCGCCTGCATTGCCTCGGCGAGGTGGGTGAGCGGCAGGAAGTCGGAGACGTCGCGCACCCAGGCGGGCGCCATCTCCAGCGGGAAGAACGACCCCGACAGGAAGGCCATGGGCAGCACGATGATCTGCGCGAGACCGTTCGCGGCCTCCTCCGTCTTCGCCCACGAACCTATGAGCAGGCCGATCGACATGAACGCCAGCGTGCCGCACGCGACCAGCGGCAGGCACAGCCACCAGTTCCCGGCCAGCTGGAGCCCGTAGAAGGGGAGCGTCGCCAGCCCGATGAAGATGCCGGTCTGCGCGAACGCCAGTACCAGATTCACGCCCACCCGTGCGCCGACCACCGAACCCGCCGCGATGGGCGCCAGCCACAGCCGCCGCAGGATGCGCTTCTTGCGCCAGCTGACGAGGTTGAACGCCGAACCGAACACGCCGCCCATCGCCACGGCCCAGCTGAGCAGCCCCGGAGTGAGGAACTGGATGGGCTTGACCGACTTGTCCTCGACGCGCTGCGTCGTCAGACGGTACGCGGGGGGCTTGCCCGTCGCTGCCTGGTTGGCCTGCTGGACGACGGAGTCGACGATGCCGCGTACGTTGCCCGAACGCACCGAGTCGGCTGCCGAGTAGCGCAGCGCGATCTCGCCCTTGCCGTCCTGGAAGACGGCGGCGTCGGTGTCGCCCTCACGCACCTTCCGCAGCGCCTCCGCACGTGCGGCAGCCGAGCCGTCCGTCTTCTCGATGCTCAACACGCCGCGCAGTTCCGCGCGTTGCTGGTCGGGGATGTCGTCGAGGACCTTCACGTCGCCGACCTGGACGATCTTCGCCCCGGGCGTGGAGTCGTTGTCGAACAGTGCGCCGAACAGCGCCAGGAACATCAGCGGGAAGACCAGCATGAAGAAGACGGCGGCCCGGTCCCGCAGCAGTCCTAGCGCCATGGCCTTCGACAGGCTGAGGAAGCTCTTCATTCCCGGTACTCCCTCCCCGTGAGCTGGAGGAAGACGTCCTCCAGCGACCGCACCCCCAGCTCCTCGACCAGTTGCGCGGGGGCGCCCACCCGCAGGATCCGGCCGTGGTCCATCACCGCCACGCGGTCGCACAGCTGCTCTGCCTCGTCCATGTAGTGCGTCGTCAGCACGACGGTGCGGCCTTCGGAGTTGATCGTGCGGAGCAGATCCCACAGGTTCCGCCGCGCCTGAGGGTCCAGGCCGGTGGTGGGTTCGTCCAGGAAGACCAGTTCGGGGTCGTGCACGAGCGCGCAGGCTATGGACAGCCGCTGCGCCTGCCCGCCCGAGAGCTTGTTCTCGCGTGTGCCGCGTTTGTCGGTGAGCCCGACGGTCTCCAGCATCTCGTCGGCGCGGGCTCCCGGGACGCCGTAGAGGGAGGCGAAGGTGTGTATCTGCTCGCGTGCGCTGAGCCGTTCGAAGAACGCCGACGCCTGCAACTGCACGCCTATCCGGCGCAGCAGTTCCGGCTTGCGTGGCCAGGAGGACTCTCCCAGCAGCCGGGCACTTCCCTGGTCGGGCTCCCTCAGCCCTTCGACGATCTCCAGAGTCGTGGTCTTGCCGGCCCCGTTCGGCCCGAGGATGCCGTAGAACTCCCCCCGCTCCACCTCGAAGGAGACGCCGTCGACGGCCCGGGTCTCCCCGTAGCGCTTGCGCAGTCCCTCGACCGTGATCGCTTTCGATGACATGCGCGGAGGTTATCGGCGGAACGTCACGTTCAAGCCTCGCGAGCACCGCACATGAGCAGCACAGTGGAGGCATGCCGGCTGCTTCGGATCTCGTGCGGCGGATGGTCGCCTGCGGTGCGCTCGCCGATCCCGCATGGCAGGCGGCCTTCGCCGAGGTGCCCCGCGAGGTCTTCGTGCCGTACTACTACGTGACCGTCTCCGGCGGGCGCCGGGAGCGGCTGTGGCGGGACGACCCCGACCCGGTGCGCCGCGCGCGCTGGCTCTCGGGCGTCTACGACGACCTGCCGCTGGCCACGCGGGTGCGCGACGGCGAGCTGATCTCCTCCAGCAGCCAGCCCTCGCTGACGGCCCGCATGCTGGAGGCGCTGGATGTGCGGGACGGCATGCGCGTGCTGGAGATCGGCACCGGCTCCGGCTACAACGCCGCTCTGCTCGCGCACCGGCTGGGCGGTGCGCGGGTCACCACGGTCGACCTGGACCCCGGCATCACCGGCACCGCCCGGGAGCACCTTGCCGCCGCCGGGTACCGGCCACGGATCGTCACGGGGGACGGTGTGCTCGGCGCTCCCGCGTACGCCCCCTACGACCGCGTCATCGCCACGTGTGCGGTGCGGGCGGTGCCGCCCGCCTGGCTGGCGCAGAGCGTGCCGGGGGCGCTGGTCCTCGCGCCGGTGGGCACCGGGCTCGTACCGCTGCGTGTGGAGGGGCCGCGGGACGGCGAGGGCCGCTTCCTGTCCACGCCCGCGCACTTCGTGCCGCTCAGGGGCGGCGCCTCGCAGGAGGAGAAGGCTCACCCGGTGCCGACCGCGTGCGCAGTCCCACCGCACGCGCGGCGGCAGGACTCCTTCCACTTCCTCCTCAGCCTCACCGGCGGTTCGGTGGAGCCGTACGACGCCTACGAGTTGTGGCGCGACGCCGGCCTGCCCGGGCGGGAGCGCTACGGAGTGACCGTCAGGGACGGGCTCCAGTGGGCGTGGCTCGACGATCCGTACGGGCCGCACACGTGGTCTCTCGGCCGGCTCCTCGGCGGCGGCGCGTGAGGCCCGCGGAGCCGGCCCACGGACCAGGCTCCGGGAGGTGGTCGGGGAGGTGGTCGGGGAAGTTTCCACGGGTCGAGGGCCCCGAGTGTGCACTTCCGGCTGGAACTTCGTTTTTCGGATGTGAATTTCCGCACCCCGGAAGGAATTTGAGCGCCTCGCTCTACAGTCCTCCGGCGCCGGCATCTACTTTCGGGGGGTGCTCAGCAGCTGGTCCTTCCTCACCCTGCTCGGCGGCGTAGTGCTGCTGGGTTCGTCGGTCCAGCGGCTGGCCGGCATCGGCTTCGGGCTCCTCGCGTCACCCGGGCTGGTGCTGCTCATGGGGCCGGTGCAGGGTGTCGCCCTGGTCAACTGTGCCGGCGTCGTCATCGGCATCGCGGGGCTCGCGACGAGCTGGCGGCAGGTACGACTGGCGACGATGGTCCCGCTCGTCGCCGCTGCGGCCCTCACGGTGCCCCTGGGCGCGTGGCTCGCGCTGCGGCTCCCGGAGCCCGTGCTGCTCACCGCGTTCGGCGGACTCATCACCGCCGCCGTGCTGCTGGTGATGTGCGGCGCCCGCATCAGGGCCCTGCACGGAAGGGGCGGTGCGGTGGCGGCCGGCGCGGCCAGCGGATTCATGAACTCGGCCGCTGGGACCGGCGGTCCGGCGCTCTCCCTCTACGCCGTCAACGCCGGCTGGAGAGCTGCCGAGTTCGTGCCCAACGCCCAGTTCTACGGACTCGTCGTCAACCTTATGTCGGCCTCCGTCAAGGGACTTCCCCAACTGACGCGCCCCGCCTGGCTGCTGGTTGCCGGAACCATGGCCGCGGGCATCGTGCTCGGGCATCTGCTCGCGGCCCGTACTCCGGAGAAGGGGGCGCGCCGCATCATCCTGGGGCTCGCGCTCGCCGGCGGAGTCGCAACGGCGGCGAAGGGCCTGTGGCTGCTGGTGTGACGGGAACCGGCACCGTACGGGCGGCGTGTTCCCGGAAGGAACCACGGGCCCCGGCGTGTTCCGGGGGTTCCCGGCGGCCACCGCAGATCCCGATCCGAACAAGATCCCGGTGGAAACAGTGTGGTTGATGTTCCGCGTGGCCATACTCTGGCCGTGGGCCTCAACGCGTTGCGACAGACACATCGCACAAAGTAGGCGTGGCAGACGGCCCGGCAACGACCAGGGGGAGGGCGGCGATCGGTGACAGAGCTGTACTCGGGTCCGGCGGGGGACTCCGTGCTCGACCCGTGTGCCGCGGTTCTCACCGTCACGGTCACATCCGACGCCGTCGTCGCCGATGCCGTCGGGGTGGGGCGAGGATGGGTACGACGACGTGTGCGACTCCCTTCGGCCGGCCCGTTGAGGGGCGGCCCTGAACCGGCCCCGACCGCCGGCCGGTAGCGATCCCGCCCGGCACGGACAGCAGACCACGACGGAAGCAGCGAGGTGATCGATGGGGCCCGCGGGACCCACGGGACCGGTGATGAGCCGGGAGGAGGCCGACCGCGCTCTGGAACGGCTCACCGCCGAACACGAGGCGGTCGAGTCGTCGTTGCTGGCGCTGCAGGACCACGCGGGGCGCCGCCTGCTCGAGGGCGCGCAGCTGACCGGCACGACGGCCGGACGCTGGGCGCGGGCCGAGGAGGCCGTCACCAGGCTGTGGAACGTCTTCGAGTACTACAGCGGTGCGCTCGCCAAGGCACAGGAGGTGCGCGAGCGCCGCCGCTGGCCCAGCCGCGAGGATCTCGCCGAACTGACGCAGCTGCTGCGCGGGTCCCACACACTTCCCGGCAGCGCCGCGGGCGGCGGTACGGACGGCCCGGCGGGCGACGTCGAGGGCCCCGCGGGCCGCGTCGACGGCCCCGAGGGCGGCTTCGAGCGCACCGGTGGGGGCGGCGGAGGCCCGCAGCCGGAGGAGGAGGCGACCCTCAGCACGCTCGTCGAGTGGATGAACGGCTGGTACGCGCAGGCCCTCGACGTCGTGGCGGCGGCCGACTCGGTCTGGTCCGCGCTGCCCGCCCGCATAGACATGCTCGCCGCCGAACTGCGCCGCGTGCGCTCCCTCGCGCACTCCGTCGGCGTACGCCCGGGGGAGCATCCCTCGGGCGACGACCTGGAGCGTACGACGGAGGAACTGACCTCGCTGCGCGCCGAAGTGGTCTCCGACCCGCTCGCCTTCTGGACACCGGCGGGCGGCAGCAGCGCACCCGGTGGGGGCAGGCCCGACACCTCCCGCTACGACCGCGCCGCGCGTGAACTCGAGGACATCCGGCGCGAGATCGACGCCGTGCTCAACGTCCGCCAGGACTCCGAACAGCGGTTGATGCGGCTGCGTGACGTCCTCTCCCGCGCGGACCGCACACTGGCGGAGGCGCGCGCGGCTCGCGGCGAGGTGCTGGCCAAGATCGCGGCCTCCGAGGTCCCCGCGGTGAGCGGCCCCGCGACTGCCCTTCAGGAGCAGCTGTCCGCCGCGGCCGAGTACAGGCGCCGCTCCCAGTGGCACCGGCTCTCGCCCCTGCTGGAGAGTCTGGAGCAGCGCGCGGAGGACGAGTTGGACCGTGCACGCGCCCAGCTCGCCGCCGTTACCGCACCGTTGGCGGTACGGGCGGAACTGCGCGGGCGTCTGGACGCGTACAAGGCGAAGGTGGCACAGCAAGGCATGGGGGAGGACCGGATGCTGACCGAGCGCTACGACGCGGCACGGCGCATGCTGTGGAGCGCGCCGTGCGATCTGCGGGCCGCGGAGGACGCGGTGCTGCGTTATCAGCACGCGGCGCAGGAGGTTCTGACGGCGTCGCGGCAGGACGGTGGAGGCGGTCCCGCACGGGTGGAAGGGGTGACGGACGCGTGAGCGGAGTCCGGGGAACGGCACGCCCCGGCCGCGACGGCGCACGTGCCGCCACGGTGCGTGCCACAGGTGCCGCACATGTGTGTGCCGCTTACGTGTCCGGCTCGCGCAGTCCGGCACCGAGAGGATCGAACCGGCGGAACGGGCCTGCCCCTTCCGCCCCAGGACGTGGGTGTGACCATGCTTGATCAACTGTCCGCGTGTCCTCGCTGCTCCGAACCACTGGCGGCGGGGGAGCGCTTCTGCGGAGTCTGCGGCGCAGATCTGGGGGCCGCCCGTCCCGGGAGCGGGACCGGGGGAGTCCCCGGTGGCGTGCGGCCGGCCGCACCCGGCGGCTGGGCAGGGGCCACGCCACCGGGCATGCCGGCCCGGCCTCCGGGCGAACCGGACTTCACGCTGGCGCCGGCGGACAACCCGGTGCCGGGCGCGCGGCCCGGGTATGCGGGGCCGGGCGTACGGGGGCGGCTGGATGTGCAGGGGCCGCCCGTTCCGGGACCGCAGGGCGACGGCCCCTCCTTCCAGGGCCCGCCGCTGCCGACTCCGCCTGCGGTGCCCGCGTCGTCGACGCACGAGCAGCCACCCCCGGGGACACCGGACGGCCCGGTGGCGCCGCCGCAGCCGCCCGCGCCACCGGCACAGCCGCCGGTGGTACCGCCGCATCCGTCGGCGCCGGCGCAACCGTCGTCGGTGCCGGCTCCTGATCCGCGCGCCGCAGACCCCCGGCTCACACTTGACGATTCGCCGCACGACGGGCCGCCGCCGCACTCCACGGCGCCCGCGGGAACGCCCGCTGCCGCCTCGGCGCGCTGTGTCGCATGCGGCACCGGAGCCGTGGACGGCGACGGCTACTGCGACCACTGCGGTCACCAGCAGCCGCGTGAACGCGACCACATGGAAGGCGCGCTGCCCTCGGTGGCGGCCGCCAGCGACCGCGGGCTGCGTCACCACCGCAACGAGGACTTCTTCTCGCTGCACGAGGCGGCGACGCCGTCGGGTGCCCCGGTGACCATCGCCGTGGTCTGTGACGGCGTCTCCTCGGCCACGCGGCCCGACGACGCCTCCGCTGCGGCGGCCCTCGCCGCGGGCGCTTCGATGAGCGAAGCCGTGCCGCGCGGCACACCCGCGCAGCAGGCCATGCACGACGCGCTCATCGCCGCCTCCGAGGCGGTCACCGCCCTCGCCGCCGAAGGCCCCAACGAGCCGTCCAAGAACGCACCGGCATGCACGATCGTGGGTGCCCTGACCGCCGAGGGCATCCTGACCGTCGGCTGGATCGGGGACAGCCGCGCCTACTGGGTGCCCGAGGCGCACGGTGCGCCGCCCGCGCGCCTCACCGAGGACGACTCATGGGCGGCGCAGATGGTCGCGGCAGGACTGATGACCGAGGGCGAGGCCTACGCGGACCCGCGCGCGCACGCCATCACGGGATGGCTCGGCGCGGACGCCTACGAGGTCGAACCGCACACCGCCTCGTACAAGCCGGAGGGCGCCGGAGTCGTGATCGTCTGCACGGACGGCCTCTGGAACTACGCGGAGTCCGCCGAACAGATGGCGGCGGCCGTACCGGCGGACAGCGGTGCACGTCCCCTGCAGGCCGCGCAGCGTCTCGTCGGTTTCGCGCTGGACGGCGGCGGACACGACAACGCGACCGTGGCCGTCATCCCCTTCCCCGGCCCGTCGTAAGGGACCGGGGACCGCTCCTGGGCCGCCGCAGGGACGGAGGAGGCGGGCGATGGGGCGGCCGGCCGTCGTCACGAGCCGTCCGTCCATGCGGCCCGGCCGGTGCCCGGTCTCCTTCGGTCCGCATGGGCGGCCGGGCTCACCGAGGCGGCGGAGGACGGACCGGAGCGGCACAGGGCTGGGGTGCAAAGAGGGCGCAACCGTACAACTGGGGCGCGCGGTGCGGTCGGTCGATGGTTCCGGTGACGCAGATAGCTCGAAGCTGCTTTCGAAGGTGGTGGACGTCGTCGACGCCGCGAACGGTACTGTTCGGCTGAAGGCGAAGGTTGCCGACGCCGACGGAATGACACTGGGACGCGGTCCACGAAGACGGTCCGTGTGAAGAGGTGACAGAGCCCGCGAGGGCCGTACCGCAGGTACGGAAGCGAGAGCACAAGGGGGAGGCACTCATCATGCCGACTTGCCCGAACGGACACCAGTCGGCCGCCGACGACTGGTGCGAGGTATGCGGTCACCGCATGGCCGAATCGACCTCCGCACCCGCCGGTGCGATTCCGCCGTCGCCCTCGCCGCCGGTGCCCGGAGGCGGCTACGGCTACCCCGGCCCCTCTGCCGCACCCGGCGGACAGGGCGCGCCCGGCGGCGGACCGGTCCCTCCCGGCCCTCCGCCTCAGGGCTACGGCTACCCGGGACCTGTGAGCGACGGCCCCGGCGGTCCTGCGCCCGGCGGTCCCGGGGGTCCCGGTGGCCCTGGTGGTCCCGCTCCCGCCGGTGCTCCGGCGCCTCCCGGCGGCCCCGGGCCTCAGGCCCAGGGTGAGACGTGCCCCCAGTGCGGCAAGCCCCGCGAGGGGCAGGCGCCGTTCTGCGACAACTGCCGCTACAACTTCCTGACTAACTCGCCGATGACGTACGTACCGGCGGACCAGTCGCCGCAGCCGGATGCCTTCTCCCGGCCGGGCGTCCAGAACGGCCCCGGCCCGCAGGGCCAGCCCGGTCCGCCTCCGCCGCCCCCCGGACCGCAGGGCCAGCAGGGGCCCCCTCCGCCTCCCCCTCCGCCGCCGGGCCAGCTGGGCCAGCAGGGTCAGCCCCCGCCCCCGCCGTTTCCCGGTGCTCCGTCGTCCGGCGCGGACCAGCGGTACGACTTCGACAGCGCGGACCGTCCCTCCGAGGTCAACCGGCCCGCGGAGCCGCTCACTTCGGATCAGCCGCCGCAGGGGTTCGGCGGATACCCCGGACAGGGGCCGGGTCAGGACTTCGGGCAGGGGCCAGGACAAGGTCCCGGCCAGGGCTTCGGCCAGGGCTTCGGCCAGGGTCCGGGCTCCGGCCCGGGCGGCCCTGGCCCCGGTCCTGGTCCGGGCCAGAGCCAGGGCCAGGGCGGGCCCATGGCGCCGCCCGCGTCCGGGGGCCCGCAGCAGCCCTCGTCGCCGAGCGGCGACTGGTCGATCCCGCCGCCCGTCGCCCCGCAGCAGGAGCAGCCGCAGCCGCCCGGACCGCCGTCGTTTCCCGGCCAGCAACAGGCCCCCGGCCAGGGGCAGGCCCCCGGTCAGGGGCAGCCGCCGGGTGCGCCGCAGCAGCCGCACCACCAGTACCCGCAGCAGCCCGGGACGGGTGGGCACGATCAGGGTCAGCAGATGCAGTCGTCCGGGCTGTCCGGGTCGTGGGTGGCCGTCATCGCGCCCGACCGCCAGTACTTCGCGGCGATGATGGACCGCAGCGGTCCGGAGGCTTCGAACCTGAACCTGCCCGCGTACTCGCCCGAGCAGCAACTCCCGCTCACCGGCAACCAGGTCACCATCGGCCGCCGCCGCCACTCCACCGGCGAGGCGCCCGACATCGATCTGGCGCGCACGCCGGAGGACCCGGGCGTCTCGCACCAGCACGCCGTGCTGGTGCAGCAGCCCGACGGCAGCTGGTCGGTGGTCGATCAGGACTCGACGAACGGAACCACCATCAACGGCGCCGAGGACCCGATCCAGCCCTTCGTCCCCGTTCCGCTCAAGAGCGGCGACCGCGTGCACGTGGGGGCATGGACGACGATCACGCTCCACCTCACCTGACCGGCACCTCCGGGGCCGGTCCGCCGGGCCCGTGCTGCCCGTCTTGTCCGTCTTGTCCGTCCGAGTGTGCGCACTCTCCCGCGCGGGAGAGTGCGCACACTCACGCGTAGTGGGCCCGCAGGCGGGCGTGGGCCTGCGGCGGTGCGCCGACCTCGTCGAGGCCGAGCAGCGCCGAGCCCAGGACCGGCGGTGCCGTGACCACCTGGGGCGTGGCCTTCGGCGCGCGCACGGCCAGTCCGCGTGCGAGGTGGTCGTGCAGCAGCGGATGGCGGGCCGCGGCGACGCTGCCGCCGAGGAAGACCGGCGTCGCGGTCTCCAGCAGCCCGAGACGCGTCAGGCTGACCCCGATCATCGAGACGAGTTCGTCCGCCTGCCGCTCCACGATGGCGCGGGCGACCGCGTCACCGGCGGAGGCGGCCTCGAAGAGGATCGGCGTGATCTCGTGCATGCGGGTACGGGGCAGGTCGCCCAGGTGCAGGGCCTCGATGAGCGCGTGCATCGAGGTCAGTCCGAAGTGCCAGGGCACCTCCCGCGCGAGCGTCGTGTCCTCGCCGCGTCCGTCCTCGGCCCTCGCCGCGAACCAGACGGCCTCCGCGGCGAGTCCCCCGCCACCGCCGAAGTCGCCCGAGAGCCGGCCCAGGGCGAGGAAGCGGTGCGTGCCGCCCTCGCCGTCCTGGCCCGCGCAGTTGACGCCCGCGCCGCAGACGACCGCCACCCCGTGCCGGACGGAACCGTCGTCCGGCAGCCCGGTCCGCAGGATGGCGAAGGTGTCGTTCGCGACGTACGTGGTGCGTCCCCAGCCCCGCGCCGTCAGGGCCGCCGTCAACTCGCTCTCCTCACGCGGCAGATCGGCGTTGGCGAGACAGGCCGAGACATGCGCGACCGGCTGCGCGGGCTCGGCCCCCGCCTCCGCGAGTGCCGTGCCGACCGGTACCCCGAGTGCGTCCAGCGCGGCCCTCACGCCCGTGGCCTGCGGGTGGAAGCCGCCGCCGCGCCCTCTGCCCAGCACGGCGCCGCCGACGTCGACCACCGTCACGTCCGTCTTGGTGTTGCCTGCGTCGATCGCGAGGCAGGCCGAGGTGCTCAGGCCCACGTCAGGTGCTCCCGGTTGTGGGCGAGAAGCCGGTCGGTCAGCGCTTCGGCGCGGTCGTACTGACCGACAAGCGGGTGCGCCAGCAACGCCTTGAAGACCCGCTCGCGTCCGCCGTGGAGCGCCGCCTCCAGCGCCAGCTCCTCGTAGGCGTGGACGTGCGAGATCAGTCCGGCCTGGAGCGGGCCGACACCGGGCGAGTCCAGCGGCACGGCGCCGTCGGGGCCGACCCGGGCCGGTGCCTCGATCACAGCGTCGCGGGGCAGGAACGGCAGCGTGCCGTCGTTGCGCACGTTGACTACCTGGACGTGCGAACTCGGTGCCTCGTCCCCGTCCTGCCCGCCGGACGTCCCCAGCAGCGCCGCGGCCAGCGCCACCGCCGCCTCGGAGTAGAAGGCGCCGCCGCGCTTGCCGAGCAGGGCGGGCTTCGCGGTCAGGGCGGGATCGTCGTACATCTTCAGCAGCTCCCGCTCCATCGCCGCGACTTCCTCGGCCCGTGACGGCTTCGTACGCAGCTCCTCGACGGTCTCGTCGTGCGCGTAGTAGTAGCGCAGGTAGTACGACGGGAAGACGCCGAGCGTCTCCAGCAGGCGGCGCGGCATCTTCAGCTCCAGGGCGAAGGCGTCGGCGTGCTCGTCGAGCAGCCGCGGAAGGACGTCCGCGCCCCCCGGGCCGCCGAGCCGCACGCCCAGCTCCCACGTGAGGTGGTTGAGCCCGTAGTGGTCGAGGTGGACCTCCTCCGGGGCCACTCCCAGCAGCCCGGCGAACCTGCGCTGGAGATTGATCGCCACGTTGCACAGCCCGACCGTCCTGTGCCCGGCCCTGAGCAGGGCGCGGGTGACGATGCCGACGGGGTTGGTGAAGTCGATGATCCAGGCGTCCGGACTGGTCCGCCGCACACGTTCCGCGATGTCGAGCACCACGGGAACGGTCCGCAGGGCCTTGGCGAGCCCGCCCGCCCCCGTCGTCTCCTGCCCGACGCAGCCGCACTCCAGGGGCCACGTCTCGTCCTGGTGCCGTGCCGCCTGCCCTCCGACGCGCAGCTGGAGCAGCACCGCGTCGGCACCGGCCGTGCCGGCCTCGACGTCCGATGTGGCGGTGACGGTCGCCGGGTGGCCCTGCCGGGCGAAGATCCGGCGTGCCAGGCCGGCCACCGGCTCCAGCCGGTCCTTCGCCGGGTCGACGAGCACCAGGTCGCTGACGGGGAGCGTGTCCCGCAACCGTGCGAAGCCGTCGACGAGTTCGGGGGTGTATGTGGAGCCACCGCCGACCACTGCGATTCTCATGTCGTCCTGCAGTCCCTTCAGCTTCAGCGCGAGGTGTCGAACACTTCGTCACGGGTCGTTGCCAGCGCGCTCTCCAGCGCCCCGTGCAGCACGGGTTCGCCGGTGACCGTGCCCAGCTTCAACGCCGGTCCGGGCACGGCGAGTTCGGTCAGTTCGTCCTGTACGAGCCGCCGCAGCCGCTCCCCGCCGGCCGCGAGTACGCCTCCGGAGAGCACGATCAGCTGCGGATCGAGCACGGCGACCATGGACGCCAGCCCGACGGCCGTTCCCGTGGCCAGCCTCCGCAGCAGTTCGGCGTGCGGGCCGCTCCCGCCTCCCTCGCCGGGTGCACCGTCCGCGGCCGGGGCGGCTGACGCGGCGCGCGTGACCAGAGCGGCGGCGTCGGCGTGCAGCGAGCCGTCGTGCTCGTGGGGCAGGCCCAGTTCACGTGCCCAGCGCAGTACGGCGCCGGCCCCCGCGAGTTCCTGGAAGCCGCCGCTGTTGTACCGCGCCGGGTCGCGGACGAGGGGCGTGCCGGGTACCGGGAGGAAACCGACCTCGCCCGCGCCGCCCGTGTGCCCGCGGTGCAGGCGGCCTCCGATGACGAGGGCGGCACCGATGCCCTCCTCGTTCCACAGCAGTACGAAGTCGTCGTGCCCGCGGCCCGCTCCGAGCCGCTGCTCCGCGACGGCGACGAGATTGACGTCGTTCTCGTACCCGAGGGGCATCGGCAGCGCGGCGGCCATCTCCTCCAGCAGCGTGGGGGAGTGCCATCCGGGCAGATGCGAGGCGTAGCGCAGCCGCCCCGTGCCCGGGTCGAAGGCTCCGGGGGTGCCGATGACCGTGCGGTGCAGCGTGGACGGGTCGACGCCCGCGGCCCCGGCGGCTCCGTCGACGGCCCGCCGGACCAGTTCGGGCGGAGCCGGCCCTTCTCGCGGCCGGGCGGGGGCGGGCAGCTCGAACGTGCCGGTGACGCGGCCGGTGATGTCGGCGACGGCGGCGAGGACGCGGGCCGCGGTGACGTCGACTCCGGCGACATGAGCCGCTTGCCCGTTGACGGCGTAGAGCTGCGCGTTGGGACCGGGGCGGCCCTCGCTCCTACCGGTGACGACGACGAGACCCGCGGCCTCCAGCCGCGCCAGCAGTTGTGAGGCCGTCGGCTTGGACAGGCCGGTCAGCTCGCCGATGCGCCCACGGGAGAGGGGCCCCTCGGCGAGCAGCAGATCGAGGGCGGCCCGGTCGTTCATCGCGCGCAGGACGCGTGGAGTCCCCGGCCTCGTACCGGCCATCTGTGCTCTGCCTCCGGCCCCGGCCCGCAGCCTCCCACTGTTAGGAAGCCTTCCAGTCGTCGGACCGTAGAGCCCCGGCCCCGGTCCCGTCAATGGAAGCGCCGGCGACGGCGCATCGGCACCGCGCAGGCCGGACGCCACGACTGGTGGCCCGGAACCCGCTACTTGGGGGTCTTCTGAAGCGGCACGTCCCCGCCGCCGCGTTTCCCGGACTCCTGCCGCACATGCGCGGCAGCGGCCACTTCGGCGTCGCGTTCGCGGCCCGCGGCGCGGTCTCCGCCGGGGGCGCCCTTGCCGCTCTTCTCCGCGCCCGCCTCGCCGCCGCCGGGGTGTTCCTGCGCCGCCTGCTCGACGACGCCGGCCGCCTCGACGGAACGCGGCTCCTCACCGGCGCTCTCGATGCCCCTGCGGTCCAGCGCCTGCTTGATGCGCCAGCGCAGCTCGCGTTCCACGCTCAGCGCCTTGCCCGGCATGGTCTTCGCCGTGACCCGTACGACGATTTCCTCGAGGGTCACCGAATCCAGGCCCAGCACCTCGACGGGCTCCCACAGCAGTTCGTCCCAGGGCTCGCTCCTGCCCAGCTCCTCACCGACGGCGACGATCGCGTTGCGCACCTCGTCGAGGTTCTCGCCCGGGGCCACCCGGACGTCCACCGCGGCCGTCGCCCAGCCCTGGCTCAGGTTGCCGACGCGCTTGATCTCGCCGTTGCGGATGTACCAGATCTCGCCGCTCTCGCCGCGCAGCTGCGTCACACGCAGCCCGACCTCCAGGACCGTGCCGGAGACCTCACCGACGTCGACGCGGTCGCCCACGCCGTACTGGTCCTCCAGGAGCATGAAGATCCCCGCCAGCAGGTCCGTGACGACGTCGCGGGCGCCGAAGCCCAGCGCGACACCGGCGACACCGGCGCTGGCCAGCAGCGGAGCCAGATTGATGCCGAGATCGGACAGCACCATCAGCAGCGCGGTACCGATGATCACGAAGGAGGCGATGCTCCGGAGCACCGAACCGATCGCCTGGGAGCGCTGCCGCCGCCGCTCGCCGCTTACCAGCAGCCCGCGCAGCGCGTTGGCGCTGTCGGCGGCCTCCGCGCGGCGGTTCACGCGCTTGATGAGCCGGCTGATGGCACGGCGTATCACATGCCGCAGCAGGATCGCGATGATCCCGATGAGCAGAATGCGCAGCCCGGCGGCCACCCACTCCGACCAGTTCTGTTCGATCCATCCGGCCGCCTCGGACGCCGAGTCGTGCGCGTCCTCGAGGGACGGGGTGCTCTGCCCGCCGTCCCCCGCTCCGGCTCCCGCACGGTGGGGTCCCACGAGAGCGGACGGGGTGGCAGCGCCGATCAGCCAGAACACAGCAGAACCTTCCGAGCGGGGCCATGACCAACCAAGCGCCGGCGGCCCGCAGATGCGTGCCCCGAACGCGGCAACCACACTAACGGCGCACGGCCTTCACAAGTGGCGGCAGCGGCTGCCGAGGGAAAGCATCCGGCCGCGGGAGGCCGGGTCCGCGGCGGGGTTCGCCACGTCTTGACTGATCGGAAGCGGGGCAGAAGTTCAAAGTGGAGTCAGGGGGTGTGGTTGAAAACACTTTCATGGCGTTACCCGGTCGTGGTGGCGGAATGGCCAGGGCGCGGGACACACTGAGAACAGATCGTCCCGGCGCGAGCCACGCGCCGCAGACGTACAAGGAGGCACCGTGCCGCATGTCCTGGTCCTCAACGCGTCGTACGAACCGCTCGGTGTCGTACCGCTACGTCGCGCCCTCATCCTCGTCCTCAACGACAAGGCCGTCAGCCTTGAGGAGTCCGGCGCCCTGATGCACAGCGCGACCCGCGTCATACCCGCTCCGAGCGTCGTACGGCTGAAGCGCTTCGTGCGGGTTCCCTTTCGGGGCACTGTTCCGCTGACCCGCCGGGCGCTCTTCGCGCGCGACGGCGGCCGGTGCGCGTACTGCGGTGGTGTCGCAACCAGCGTCGACCACGTCATCCCGCGCAGCCGCGGCGGACAGCACACCTGGGAGAACGTGGTGGCGGCCTGCCGCCGCTGCAACCACGTCAAGGCCGACCGGCACGTCGCCGAGATCGGCTGGCGGTTGCGCCATCAACCCGCGCCGCCGTCGGGCCTGGCCTGGCGGATCATCGGCACGGGACACCGAGACCCGCGCTGGATGCCGTACCTACAGCCGTACGGCGCGGACGACGCACTCGCCCGGATCGAAGGCAGAGCGACTGCCTGAGACCGGGCTTCGTCGTTCTCACGGCCGTGGACCGCCGCCGTGGGACCGCGAGGGGCGGGCCGCCGCCGGGCCCGCCCCTCGCGGTGCCCGCCGGAGCACGCGGGCGCCGGCCGCTCAGCGGTCCCGTGCGGGTTCCCCGAGGACCGCGTACGCCTGGAGCTCCCAGAGCGAGTATCCGAACTTCGTTGCCCGCTCCTCCCCCTGGATGCGGACGTAGCGGGTGTCGTCGGGAGTGTCCATGCGGACCGTCTCCCTGCCGCCCTTGCCGTCCCGTACGGTCGCCGCGTCGCGCCACCGCTTGCCGTCGGGGGAGACCTGCACGCGGTAGCGCTTCGCGTACGCCTCCTGCCAGTTCAGGACCAGCTCGCCCAGCCGCACGGGATGCCGCAGCTTGAGCTGCACCCACTCGCCGTCCTTCGCCGGGGAGGACCAGCGGGTGTCCTTGCGGCCGTCGACGACGGCCGACGCCGGGAACTCGTCCGTCTCGTCGCCGGAGGACGAGGCCTCCGCGTCCCGTGCCAGGTCCGGCCCGCCGGCGCGGGGGAAGGCCCGCACGGTCAGCGTCCGCTTCTCTTCACCGAAGGAGAGCCGGATGCGGTGCTTGCCCGGCCGCACGGACGAGTCGGCCTCGATCTCGACGGGCACCCTTGCCGTTCCGCCGCGCGGCACGACGGTCCGCTCCGGGGTGCGCACCGTGAACCCCCGGGGCGCCTCGGCGGTGATCCTGCCGTGCAGGTCGGAGGGGCGGTGCCCGTGGAGCTCCGCGGTCACTTCGCCCCTGCCGCCTCCGATGGAGGCGTCGACGTCGTCCTCGGACAGCGACAGGGAGGCGTCCGGCCGGTCCGCGTACCAGGGGGTGATCTCGTGCACGACCGGTTCGTCGGAACCGGGGGACCAGGCGAGGCGCAGTGCGTCTGCCCGCAGGCCGTGCGCGTCCCGCTGGGTCCAGCCGCTGCCGGAGAGCGGGCCGAGACGCCGCCAGCCTTCGCCCGGCACGTGGGCCTCGACGCGTGCGCGGGTGCCCGAGCCGGGACCTGTCTGCACGGTCACCGCCTCCAGGGGGCGGCGTTCTGGGAGCTGCACGGTGAGGGCGGGGGCGTGAGGGCTGCTTTCGCCGGTGTCCGGCCCGTGCCCGCCGGACGGGCCACCGCCCGGGGCGTCCCGCTGGTCGAGGCCGCCCGGCAGCGAAGCACCGGGCAGCGCGGCGCGCGGTGCGAACCAGCCTGTCGACGGGGCCGCTTCGGCCCGGTACGCGGTGTCCGGGTCGCCGTCGACGGCGGCCTCCGCGGGGGAGTCGGGACGGGCGGCGGGGCCGCCCTGAGCCGTCGCCCGGTGGCGTCCCGACGGCGCGTGATCGGCGCCCGTCCACCTGTCGGAGGCCTTCAGCGCACGCTTCACGAAGTCGGACAGCACGCCCTTCCCGACGGTCACGGCCGGCTCGGCGCCCTCCCGCCCTTCCGGGTCCTTCGCGTGGAGGCGTTCGGCCGCCAGCCGTGCGTCCCAGGCGGCGCCGCCGTCGCCGCGCGCCTGTGCCGTGAGCATCCGCACGGCGTGCTCTCCGGCTTCGCCGTGGCGTGCCAGTTCGTCCAGCCAGGGGCGCACCTCACGCGCGAGGGCGTCCGGTACGTGCTCCCGGGCGGTACGCATCGCACGGAACGCGTCGCGCAGCCGCTCCCCGCTGCGTCGCAGCCGCTTCATGGAGGTGTCGTCCTCCGGGTCGGCCGCGTCGTAGGCGTCCCAGAAGTCCTTCAACATCGGCCGCAGATAGGCCGATTCCTCTCCGCCGAGGACCGAGGAGGCGTCGTTGCCCGCCAGCGCGTGCACGGCCTCGCGCGACCGCCCGGAGCCGCCGGCGACGTCGGCGATCGCCGCCTGCCAGGACGCCTCGGGGCTGTAACTCTTCGGGTTCCAGGCGTAGTCGGCGGCGGTGAACAGCGGGATGCGCGAAGCCGTCGGCTGCTTCATGGCGTTGGACAGCACGGCCGCGGAGCGGGCGGCGACGGCCGGTTCGCGGCCGCGGTAGGGGCCGAGGAAGATCCGGTCCTGCGCGTAGTCGTTGACGGGGTAGTTGTCCATCGTGACCAGCGGATGCTGGTGGAACGCCGAGCGCGCCGCGGTCAGTTCACCCCCGGTGATGGTGCGCGGCACCACGCCGACGCCCGTCCAGGCGACCTGCACGCCCGGGTCCAGCCTCTTCGACAGCTCGGTGCGGTAGTCGGTGTCGCCGTCCTGGTAGAACTCCGTCGGCATGAGGGAGAGCGGCTCGGCGTCCGGGTGGCGCGCGGCGAGATGACGGGCGACGTCGCCGGCCAGTTCGGCGTGGGCACGCGCCGCGGCCTTCGGGCCGGTGCCGTAGGACCGCGCGTCCTCGTCGCAGTGCCATTCGCTGTAGCTGACGTCCTCGAAGCGGAGCTGGAACGCCCGGAAGCCCAGCGCCCTCATCGAGTCCAGCTTGCGCAGCAGTGCCCGGCGGTCGTCGCGGGAGGAGAAGCACATGCCCTGACCGGGCGCCACGGCCCAGCCGAGCTTCACATGGTTGCGGCGTGCCCTATCGGCCAGCGCGCGGAACTCCTCGCGCTGCGCGGCCGGATAGGGGTCGCGCCAGCGGGAGGACTGCCGGTACGGGTCGTCGGTCGAGGCGTAGAGATAGCGGTTCTGCTTCGTGCGGCCGAGGAAGTCCAGCTGTTCCAGGCGCTCCTGCTGCGTCCAGGAACCGCCGTAGAAGCCCTCGGCGATGCCGCGCACGGGCGCGGTGGGCCAGTCCCGGACGGTCACGCCGGCGAAGCCCCGGCTGCCGTCCTCCCCGGACACCAGCTGCCGCAGCGTCTGCGCGGCGTGGAACAGGCCCTCGCCGTCGGCCCCTTCGAGGGCGACGGTGTCGCGCGAGTCGGTCCGGCCGACGGCGAGGCGGTAGCCGCCGCGCGGCAGATCACCGCGCGGCGGCGCGTTCAGCGCACGGAGGGCAGTGGCCGCCGACGCCGCGTCCGCGCGTACGACCAGGTCGTCCCGGTCGGGCAGCGGCTGCCCGGGCCGCACCTCGGTGATGTCGCGCGCGCCGGCACCGCGCAGCGCGGCTCTCAGCGCGTCGAGAGCGGGTGCGTCGGTGTCCTCGTCAGCGACGAGCGTCACGTTCCGGCCCACCGGCACGAACGAGCCCTGCTGCCGGATGGACTGCGGGCGCGGCCACACCGGCGGTACGGAGGAGTCCCGGGCCTTCGTCCCGGTGTCCCGTTCCTGGCCGGCGGCGCCCGCGGAGTGTCCTCCGGGGCCGGGTCCGGGAGCCGCGTGCGCCGCGGGCACACCACCGAGAAGCCCGCCGATGACGGCCGCGGTGAGTGCCGTCGCTCCCGCCCGTCTGCGTGCTCTGTCCCCCTGGGCCGCTGCGCCCACGACGTCCTCCGTCCTCCCCGTGCCGGAACCGCCCGCGGTTCTCGCGACGTTGCCGCGTCGCTGTGTCACCGCGCCGCCCGTACGGCCTCCTCCGGCCGTACGCCGTCCGGCTCGCTCACATCGGTCACATTGTTCACCAGAGCCGAACACCCGGCGCGCGGGGCACACTTCGCGGAGCGAGCCCATCACCGTCCCGTCGGACGTGTCAACGCGCACGGAAACGCGTGCGGTTCGCCGACGGCATGCGGCCGTCCGCGTCCACCGAGTCCGGACGCGGAGCGCTGCCGTACCGGTTCCCGTGCCTCACGGGGCCGGCCCACCGCGGGCGGGGCGGTTTCCGGGAGGCGCCACGCTGCGGTGCGGGCCGTGACGGTGCGTCGCGGCCGGTCCCGCGGCCGCCGGGCACACGTCTGCCGTACACCCACGGTGACGGAACGTGACGCGGTCTTCCCGTCGCCGAGGTACGGAAGGTGAGAAGGACCGCAATCATCCCGTCAGGTGGTGACCTTGGGTGAGGGGCCTGTAAAATTTTGGGCGCAACAGCCCGGAAACCCGTCGACCGTTCGCCCCCCGAGGCCGCCCGCAGGTAAATCGCCTGTCGGCGTGAACGTGACCTCGGCCACGTTCGCCCCCCGATCACGTCTGCGGCCCGCTCGACCGGGTAAGGCAATCCATCTGACCATCCGACGTCAACGAACGGAGGCCCACGGTGGCCGCGTCCGCTGAACTTCTCGCCGTCCTGAACCCGCTCCCGCGACAGGTGATCTCGAAACACCGAGTCCTCTCCAAACACGGGCACGAGCCGGTAGACCTGTCCGGTGTGTCCCACCCCGACTCCGGACTTGACGGCTCGTGCTCCTGCGAGTGCCTCGAGGTACCGCTCACCTCCGAACCGCCCCTCGCCGACGTGGCGCCCCTCACTTCCGAACCGCCCCTCGCCGAGCTGCCGCTCACCAGTGAGCCCACCGGCAACGGCTTCAGCGCCGACAGCACCGAGATCTGATCCGGCTGACCCGAATGTCTTCCGAGGGCCGCGCCCCGCTCCTGCGGGGCGGCCGGCGCCCCGGAGTGCCCCGGATGAGTGGCGCTCCGAGCGGTCGGCTATGTTGACGACGTGAACGACAACGTCAATTCGAAGGTCAGCAAGAGCGCGCTGCGGGCCGGCACGGTCACCGCCGTCTCGGCGCTGATGATGCTCGTCTCCCTCCCCGCCTTCGCCGTCACCCCCGACGACGGAGACGACCCGGGCCCCGGGCTGAGCGTCGCCGAGACCCTCGGGCTGTACGTCGCTCTTCCCGTCGCGATCTTCCTCGCGATCTCCGCCCTGGTGATGCTGGGCGGCAGGACCGGCAGCGGCAAGCAGCAGCGCTGACCCGCCGGGGCCCCGGCGGCTTTCGCCTCGGGGCCTTTCGTGCTTCCCGGGCGGCCGCCGCGGCCATTGCCTCGTCCGCGCGTCCGCCCGCGTCCGTGCCTTTCGAACTCGACTGCTGCCCACGGCAGTTGACCGCCGCTTGTGTGGAACGTTCCCCGGGCGGCGGCTTGCTCGACACTCGAACGCGTGTACTTTAGGGCAGGGTTGTCCGGCTTTGTCGACGAGCTCGTAACAGAGGTTGGAAGGCGGGTCGCGGCTGGGAATCGCCCGGACATGACGCACAACACCCCGCTCTCCCCTCGCCCTCTCAGCCACCTCACCGAAGCGCCGCAGCATCGCGTGCTGACCGCGGCCGCCCTCCGCCGGCACGGCATCACCGCCGCCGTCGCCGACGAGCGCTGCCGGCCCGGCGGCCCCTGGCAGTTGCTGCTCCCCGGTGTCTACCTGCTCCACCCCGGCCCTCCCACCAGCGACGAACGGCTGCACGCCGCACTGCTCTACGCGGGCGGCGAGTGCCCGCCCATCCCCGCCCAGCAGGGCAGCGGCGGCCGCACGTCCTGCCACGGACCCGCCGGGACGGCCGCCCCGTCCGGAATGCCCTCCGGCCTGTCCGCCTCCGGACACTGCCCGCCTCCGCACCCGCCCAGGGCGATGATCACCGGCCTTGCCGCACTGACCCTGCACGGCTTCGCGGGCTCCCCCTCACTGCGCGCCCTCGACCGCATCGACGTACTCGTGCCCCGCACCACGCGGCTGCGCTCCACAGGCTGCGTCCACATCGTGCGCGGCCAGAGCGTGCCGGACCCCGAAGAGATCACCGGGCTGCCCGTCGCGCCAGTGGCACGCGCCCTCGCCGACACCGTCGGGCAGTTGACGGACGCCGGGGTCGTACGGCGGCTGCTCGTGGAGTCGGTGCGCGGGGGTTACTGCGAATCGGGTGCGGTGGTCGGGGAGTTGCTGAGGGCGCGGCTTCTCGGACGGCCCCACGTGCGGGACGCTGTCGACGCGTTGGTCGCCGAGGGCCGCGCGCTGGCCGAAGGCATGCTCTACGAGATGGTCTTCCGGCACCGGCTCCCCGACCCCTGCTGGAACGTCGACCTCCGTCTCCCGGGCGGCCCGCACCTGGGCGGGGTCGACGCCTACTGGCCCGAACAGGCAGTGGCCCTGGAACTGGACACCCGCGCGCCCCGTCCGCACCTCGACCAGGACGCGCAGTGGTCGGAGTACGCCCGCAAGCGCGAGGCGCTGGAGGGGCTCGGCATCACCGTGGTCCACCTCACCCCCGGCAAGCTGCGCGAATCGCTCCAGCAGCAGGCCGCGATCGTGCGCACGGCCCTGATGACAGCCGTCGAACGGGAGCCTGCCGAGTACGTGATCGTGACGCCGCGTTAGACCCGTGCGGGACAGCGCGGCGGAGCCGGACCGACCGCCGCGTCAGCCGCAGTACTCCGCCTCGATCATGTCGGCCATGCCGCCCGACCAGTCGGCGTTGACGTTGAACGCGGCCGGGTGTGAACCGTCCGCCGTGGTGACGGCCGTGGAGTGCGAGCCCTGGATCGTGCCCTCGTGACCCCACACGGTGGTCCCGCAGGAGAGCCGGTACCGGGTGAGGCCGAGCCCGTAGCGGTCGCCCCCGTCGGCGGGGACGGTGGACTTCATCTGAGCGAGCTGCCGGGCCGGCAGCACGTCGCCGCCGAGCAGCGCCCGCATGAAGCGGACCAGGTCGCCGGTGGAGGAGATCATCTCGCCCGACGCGCCCGCGAGTGACGGATCGAGAGCGGTGACGTCGTGCACGCGCGCCCCCGAACCCGCAGGCGCGAGCTTCGAGTACGCGCGCCCGTGCGGCTCCGGGATGCCGGGGGAGGTGCCCGGAAGCGAGGTGTCGCGCAGCTTCAGGGGCCGGATGATCCTGCGCTCGACCTCGTGCGCGTAGGAACGCCCCGTCACCTTCTCGATGACCATGCCGGCCAGGACGTAATTGGTGTTGGAGTAGCCCCAGTCGGTGCCCGGTTCGAAGGCGCGCCGGTGCGCCGTAGCGGTGCGTACGAGCGACGCCGCGTCGTGCGATTCGTACCTGTGGGTGGCGAAGCGCGGGCCCAAGTAGTCGCGCTGCATGCCGGGGTCGGCCGTGAAGTCGTACAGACCGCTCGTGTGGCCGAGGAGTTGGCGAACGGTGACTAGGCGGCCGTCCTGCCCGCCACCCCGTACGGTGCCGGGCAGCCAGTGCTCGACGGGCGCGTCCAGATCGACCCTGCCCTCCGCCTCCAGCTGAAGCACCACGGCGGCTATGAAGGGCTTCGTCAGGCTGCCGATGCGGAATTTGTCCTGGGACATCGGCGGGCGGTGCGTCGCCCGGTCCGCGATCCCCGAGGAGCCGTGCCAGACGCCGCCGCCGTCCCGGGCCTGCCCCAACACGCCCGGCACGTCGTCCTGTTGCACCAGGGCGTCCATCGCGTCCTGCGTGGCGGAGTGACCCTGGTCGGCCGCCGCCGAGGACGCCACGGGGAACGCCGCCAAAGCGGCGACCGCCATGGCCACGGCGGTGGAGCGCAGCGACATGCGCCCGACTCTAATGATCGGTGCGCGTGGTGCGCCATACCGCGAGAACGACAAGTACACAGCCCGCGTACTGGGTTGGAGTGGGACGTTCGGCAAGGAATCCGACACCGAAGAGGAGCGCGAGGATCGGCTGCAGAAGCAGCAGCGTGGCGCCCTTGTCCGGGGAGAGGCGCGGCAGCGCGGGGTTGATGAGCAGCCAGGCCAGCACCTGACCGAGGAACGCCATCGGTATCAGCCAACCCCACGCCGCCGGGCCCGGGTCGAGGTCCACGCCCGTCCACAGCGAACCGAGCACTCCCGCCGCGACGGCTGCCGCGGACGTCGCCGCGCAGACGGGCGTCACCGTGTGCGGACCGCCCGCCCCGCGGGATGTGCCAGGGCCTGTCCGGCGGATCTTCGCGGGCTCGCGACTCCCCCTGGACTTCGTCCGGGGGTGCCCCCAGGCACCGCACCTCTCCCCCTGGCTTTGCCGGGGTGGGATCTCCCCGGCAAAGCCAGGGGAAGTGCCCCCAGCGTTGTCGGGATCACCCGAATACTCCCCTGGCCCTCGGCATGGGGAACCCCAGTATGAGGGCGCCCCTCCGCCTTGTGATGCGTCCCTTCGCTTTCGCGGGGGAGGCCCCATGCGCCGGACGCCGCTCGCTGATCCACGAAGATCCGCCGGACAGCCCCTAGCCGGACCGGACGTGCGGCCGGTCTCCTCCGGGCTTGCGGCGGACGGCAGTTGAGAGGTGCCGGCCGGGCGTCCCTCCCCGCCGAGCCGGATCAGGAAGAGATACCCGGCGAACGCCATGCCCGCGACGGTCCCGAAGAGCACCCCGGAGAGGGGGTCGCTGCCCGGTTCCGCCCGTCCGATCGCACCGCCGGCCAGCGCCAGCCCCGCCAGCAGCACGGACGCGGTCGGCCAGAACCGCCGCGCGAGCCGCACACCGGTCAGGAACCGCGCCAGCAGCGGGAAGACGACGAGCTGGATGTTGAGGAGCAGCGTCGCGATGGATGCGCCGAGATCGTGGATGCTCTGCACCCAGCACACGTAGTCGAGACCGAGCAGCGTGCCCGCCGCGAGATCCAGGGCGAGCAGACGTGGACGGCGGGGCCCGACGCGGCGGTACTCGACGAACGCCATCGGCGCCAGCACCACGAGCGCGAGCGCGCACCGCAGGAAGGCTGCGGTACCGGCGTTCACCTCGGAGAGCTTGATGAACATGCCCGACGACGACGTACACGCAGCCCCCGTGACGACCATGAGCGCGGGGCCCGGCCGGACCCCGCGCCACCTGCGTTCCCCCGCCTCTCCTCGCGCTGCCCGCGCCGCTGCCGCCCCGGCCTTCTCCGTGCTCGCCATGCCCGCCACTCTGCTCCACCGGGCGAGGAAACGACAGTGACCGTTCAGCGGGCTCCGCCGCGACTACGGCTTGCGCAGCAGCAGTTCCGTGTTGCGGTCGTCGGGTTCACCGGCCAGGTCGGTGCGCGCACCGGGCGAGTTGAGGGCGAGTTCGCGGTAGAGCGAGGCCAGGCCGGTCTGTGAGAGGTCGTGGAAGTCGGTGCGTGCCGGGGCCGAGGACTCGATCAGCGTGGTGAACAGCGACAGTGTCCCGTCACCGTTGTCGGCCAGCTCCAGTGTCCGTGCCATCTGCGGGAAGTCGATGTGGGACGCCGTGGATATCTCCCAGAACGTACGCCGCGATCTGATGCGGTTCTTGTGGCTGTGGCCGTTGATCCAGGCCAGGACGTGCGGATTGCGGTTGAGCAGCGACATGAGCCTGTCGCCGCCGTCCGGGATCGTGGTGCTGGTGTGGTGGCTGAAGATCAGCACATAGGTGCCCTTCGAACGCTCCTCGCGCAACCGCCGCTCCAGCCAGTCGAGTTGGGCGTCGCCGACCTTGCCCTTGTAGCCCCCGTCGTGCCGTGTCGTGTCCAGGCTGATGCCCGTCACGCCCTCCGCGACGCGGAAGGTGTAGTAGAGACGGTCCTCGGCGAGATTGGCCTCGGTGTAGCCGTGGCCGACGGGGCCGGCCCCCGCGTGGCGGCGGCGCATGTGGGCCCGCACCCAGTCCTTCCTGGAGAAGGGGGCGCGTTCCAGGTCCGGGGTGACCCGCCGCATCTGCCGGGAGTCCGTCCGGGAGCGCAGGGCCTCCGCGAACTGCTCGCCCTTCGGGTCGCCGCCGTCCTCCACCGTCTTCCACAGCCGTGCGGCCTCCGCCTTGCTGCCCAGCTCCATCAGCTTCCTGCCGCCGACGGCGAAGTCCGCGAAGAAGGCGCTGCCCGAGAAGCAGCCGCCGGGCAGGGCGTCGTGATTGCCGGAGGTGGAGTACCAGGGCAGCGCCAGACCCGGGCTGTTGACCTCCCGGATGGCCGCCCGCAGATAGCCGTCGATGCGGGGGAAGCCCAACGCCTTGTCGTCGTCGCGGAGTTCGTCCTCGGGGTGCCAGTACAGCTTCAGCCCGCTGTTGTGCACACCCTCGTAGCGGTCGACGTCGCCGGTGTTGGGGGTGATGCGGCCGCCGGTCATCGCCGTGAGGAACCAGTCGAGTTCGGCACGGCAGTTGTTGTCGGTGTTGTCACCGGTGGTCACGGCGAACGCCAGCGGCTCGCCGGTGGCGGGGCCGCCCCGCAGCCCGTTGACGCGTTCGATCATGGAGACGGCACCCGCGACGGAGAGCGCCTCCTGCGGGCGCCACGCGCTGGTGGTCTCGGCGCGCAGGAACTCGTAGCGCAGCGGGTGCTGCACGTCGACCAGGTGCAGGTCTGTGAACTGGACGAACGCGGCCAGCGTGCGGCGCTTCTCCGCCCGTCCGGGCCGTGCAGAGGCCAGGTCGGTGCGCACCTGCCGCTTCCAACCCGGGCCGTCGCCGAGCCGGCGGTAGCCTCCCGTGTCCCGGCGTGGTGTGGCGACGCTCTCCAGAGTGGTGCCCTCGGGCGAGGGCTCGACGGGCTTGTCGCGGGTGACGGGAGCGTGTGCGCGTGCGCGGGCCGCGCGTGAACGGGCCGCGGCCGCAGGGGACATCGCCGCCTTCTGCGGCTGACCGGCGCCGGTGGCACTGCCGTTGAACACCGGTCCGGCGCCCAGTGCGGTGGCTGCGCCGGCGGCGCCGAGCGTGAGGAGGGTGCGGCGGTGGGGCAGACGTGTCTGCCTCAGGCTGCTGCGGTCCATGCGGGCTGCCTCTCCTGGTGGACGGACGCGGAGCGGAGCGCGCCCCGCACCGCGCCGCCTGCGCGGACCTATCGGGAAACACCCGCCCACCAGGGATGTTTGGCATCCGGAGTGACCTGCGTCTGAACGACGGCCGAACGCCGGACACCCATCCCCACTCATCGATCACCACCCGGGACCCGGGCCTTCTCCCCGTAGCCCGGCGCCGTCCGCGCGTCGGTCTGCTGCTCATCCGCCGTTCACCTGCGGCCGCGGCCCGTGCCGCGCACACGCGGTGGTGTCCACGGAGCCGGCCGCGGCCGCCGCGCTCACGAGGCCGCTGCGGCGCGCGGCGGTCCGGCCCTGCCGCGCCCTCCGTCGCCTCCGCGCGGGGCGCCTCCGTCGCCTCCGCGCGGGGCGCCCGCGTCGCCTCCGCGCGGGGCGCCCGCGTCGCCTCCGCGCAGGGCGCGCCCGTCGCCTCCGCGCAGGGCGCGCCCGCCGCTCTGCCGGGTTCGCCGGGCGGGTGGGGACCGCGCGCCGCCGCCACGTGGAAGGATGGCCGAACTACGACATCGTGAGCCGCGAGAGCATGGGAGAGCACCAGGTGCCTGGCACGAATCTGACACGCGAGGAGGCCCGTGAGCGTGCGCGGCTCCTCCGCGTCGACTCCTACGAGATCGAGCTGGATCTGAGCGGCGCGCAGGACGGAGGTACCTTCCGCTCCCGCACGCTCGTGCGCTTCGAGGCCGCCGAGGCAGCCTCCAGCTTCATCGACCTGGTGGCACCGGCGGTGCACGAGATCACCCTGAACGGACGGGCCGTCGACCCGGCATCGGCCTTCGCCGACTCGCGCATCTCGCTCGACGGTCTCGCCCAGGGGCAGAACGAACTGCTGGTCGTCGCCGACTGCGCGTACACCAACACGGGTGAGGGCCTGCACCGCTTCGTCGACCCGGTCGACCAGCAGGCGTATCTGTACACCCAGTTCGAGGTGCCCGACGCGCGGCGCGTCTTCGCCAGCTTCGAACAGCCGGACCTGAAGGCCACTTTCCAGTTCACCGTGCGCGCCCCCGAGGGCTGGACGGTGATCTCGAACTCGCCCGCCCCGGAGCCCGAGGACGGTCTGTGGCGTTTCGAGGCGACGCCCCGGATCTCGTCCTACATCACCGCGCTCATCGCCGGCCCGTACCACTCGGTGCACAGCACGTGGGAGGGCGCGGGCCGCTCCGTCCCGCTGGGCATCTACTGCCGGCCGTCGCTGGCCGAACACCTCGACGCCGAAGCGCTCTTCGAGGTGACCCGGCAGGGATTCGACTGGTTCCAGGAGAAGTTCGACTACCCTTACCCGTTCGCCAAGTACGACCAGCTCTTCGTGCCGGAGTTCAACGCGGGCGCCATGGAGAACGCGGGCGCGGTCACCATCCGCGACCAGTACGTCTTCCGCTCGAAGGTGACGGACGCCGCGTACGAGGCACGCGCCGAGACGGTCCTCCACGAGCTGGCCCACATGTGGTTCGGCGACCTCGTGACGATGGAGTGGTGGAACGATCTGTGGCTGAACGAATCGTTCGCCACCTACACCTCCGTGGCGTGCATGGCCGCCGCCCCGGGCTCCCGCTGGCCGCACGCATGGACGTCGTTCGCCAACCAGATGAAGACGTGGGCCTACCGGCAGGACCAACTGCCCTCCACCCACCCGATCATGGCCGAGATCCGCGACCTGGACGACGTCCTGGTCAACTTCGACGGGATCACCTACGCCAAGGGCGCGTCCGTGCTGAAGCAACTCGTCGCCTACGTCGGCGAGGACGAGTTCTTCAGCGGCGTGCAGCGTTACTTCAAGCGGCACGAGTGGGGCAACACGCGCCTGAGCGACCTGCTCGGTGCGCTGGAGGAGACCTCCGGCCGTGACCTGACGGCCTGGTCGAAGGACTGGCTGGAGACCGCGGGCATCAACGTGCTGCGGCCCGAGTTCGTGACGGACGAGGAGGGGTGCTTCACGTCCTTCGCCGTGCGTCAGGCGGCGCCGTCCCTCCCGCCCGGCGCCACGGGCACCTCGACGCTGCGCCCGCACCGCATCGCCGTCGGGGCGTACGAGCTGCGGGACGGCAAGCTGGTCCGTACGGACAGCGTCGAGATGGACGTGACCGGCGAACTCACCGAGGTGCCGCAGTGGGTGGGCCGCAAGCGCCCGGACGTCGTGCTGCTGAACGACGGCGACCTCTCCTACGCCAAGGTGCGTCTGGACGCCGAGTCGCTGGAGGCGGTCACGCGGCACATCGGCGACTTCGAGGAGTCCCTGCCGCGCGCGCTGTGCTGGGCGTCCGCGTGGGACATGACCCGCGACGGCGAACTGCCCGCCCGCGACTACCTCGGTCTCGTCCTCTCCGGCATCACCAAGGAGTCGGACATCGGCGTCGTCCAGTCGCTCCAGCGGCAGGTGAAGCTCGCCCTCGACCTGTACGCCGACCCGCAGTGGCGCGAGACGGGCCTCCTGCGCTGGGCCGAGGCGGCGCTGGAGCAGCTCCGCGCGGCGGCTCCCGGCAGCGACCACCAGCTCGCCTGGGCGCGGGCCTTCGCCTCCGCGGCGCGTACCGACACGCAACTGTCGCTGCTGGAGGGCCTGTTGGACGGGGCCCAGTCGGTGGAGGGCCTGGCCGTCGACACGGAACTGCGCTGGGCGCTGCTCCATCGGCTCGCCGCCACCGGACGGGCGGGCGAGAAGGAGATCGCGGCGGAGCTGGAGCGCGACGCGACCTCGGCGGGCGAGCGGTACGCGGCGATGGCGCGCGCCGCGCGGCCCACCGAGGAGGCCAAGACGGAGGCGTGGGCCTCGGTGGTCGGCAGCGGGGCCGCGGGGGAGGCGGGGCTTCCCAACGCCGTGCAGGAGGCGGTCATCGGCGGATTCCTCCAGAGCGACCAGAGGGAACTGCTCGCCCAGTACTCCGAGAAGTACTTCGAGGTGGTCAAGGACATCTGGGAGCAGCGCAGCCACGAGATGGCGCAGCAGATCGTCGTCGGCCTCTACCCGACGCTCCAGGTCTCGCAGGAGACCCTCGACGCCACGGACGCGTGGCTGGAGCGGGCCCAGCCCGCGCCGGCACTGCGGCGGCTGGTGACCGAGTCGCGCGCGGGGGTCGAGCGGGCCCTGCGTGCGCAGGCGGCGGACGCGGCGGCCGGATGAGCCACGGTGCCGGGGGAGCCGCGGTACCGCCGCGGTGACCCCGGCACCCACCGGGCACGGGCCCGTCACTTCCGCCCGGCCGCCGTGCAGCAACCTCGGAGGCCCCCGGCATGCGCCGGGGGCCTCCGAGTGGGGGGTTCGGGCCGTACGTCTCTCAGGCGTGGTGCGGACAACTGCGCTGTTCCTCAAGCGTGGTGCACGGTCGTCCGCGCCTCTTCACGCTGTTCCGGCGTGGTGTCCTGCCGGCTTCTCCATGCTGCTTCCGGCTACGGGGCCGGTACCGCTACTTGGCGAACGCCGCCTGGTCGAAGGCCGCGCTCGCGACACCGTTGGCCCACAGCGACTCGACCTGGGCGGCCTCGGCCGCGTTGGGACGGTCGTTGGTGCAGGACGTGCCCGGGCCGCCACCCGACATCAGCTCGCTGCACGGTCCCTCGTAGTGGTCCGGGAGGCCGAGAACGTGCCCGGTCTCGTGGGCGACGACGCGGTTGGAGGAGTACTGCTGGTTCTGGGCGTAGTCCAGGAAGATGTACCCGTTGCCGTGTCCGTCCGTGGAGGCGTACGAACCACGCGGGTCGTTGCCCTCGCGGTAGTCGAAGCTGGCGCCGCTGCCCTCGGCGAGCGTGACGTTGTTGACGGCCGCGTTCCAGACGGCCGTGCTGTTGGCAATCTCGCCGGCGAACGTCGGTGCCCCGCTCGCGTCGTAGCGGACGGTGACGGCCTGGATGCCGGGCTTGGCGGCCTGCTTCTTGAGAGCGTCCTTGACGACGGCGTTGAAGAACGCCTCGGTCGCCTTGTTCGACTCTCCGATGTACCCGGCACGGGTCGCGCTGCTCTTCGATGTGCTGCCGCCGTCGTCCGGCGTCGCTGCCGAGGCGGGCATCGCACCCAGTCCCAGGGCCAGTCCGAGGCCGAGCGCCGCTGAAATGGCCATGGTGCGGTGTTTCATGGGGGGTCTCCTTCGGTCCGAAGCGCCGAGCCGCTGCAAGGTGGGGTGCGGTCGTGTGCTGCCGGAAGAACTCCTGCCGACGAAGAGTCTGTTGGAGAGTCAGGTCCGGGGGATGATGGCAAGTGGCGATAACTCCGTCACATCACCCGATACGCAGGACGTCTCCCGGCTCCTCGGTGTCTGGTGTGACGAACACCCGCTTGGATATGCTCCGCCGTGTGGAGCTCGAGGTGAGGCATCTTCGTGCGCTGTGCGCGATAGCCGACACGGGCAGCGTGCACAAGGCGGCCCGTCAACTCGGCATGACCCAGCCGTCGTTGACCACTCAGCTGCGCCGCATCGAGCAGGCCGTGGGAGGTCAGCTGTTCTCCCGCGAGCGTACGGGGAGCGTCCCCACACCGCTCGGCAAGTTCGTACTGTGCCGGGCCCGGCCGCTCGTGGCCGAGATGACCGCGCTCGTAGGTGAGGCGAGGGCCGCCGCCGACCGCGCCGGCGGCGAGTACCTGCGCATAGGAAGCACCGGCAGTCCCGCCGTGCCGGGCTGGCTGCGCAGGCTGCGCGCCCGGTTCCCCGAGGCCGACACCACCTTCCACATGGACGCCTCCGCGCACACGCTGCTGCGCATGGTCGTGGCGAACCAGCTCGACGCCGTCTTCGTGCACGAGGTCGAGGGCTCGCCGCTCCGGATACCGGACGGACTCGAGGTGTACGTACTCCTCGAGCGCGAACCGCAGTTCGTGGCCCTCTCGGCGACTCATCCGCTCGCCGCACGTGCGGTGCTCAGCCTCGGGGAACTCGCGGACGAGCGGTGGATGGTCGACCCCGCGGCCGACGGTGAATGGACCGGCCTGCGCAGGGTCTTCGCCGAGGCCGGCATCAGCCCCCGCGTGGTGCACGGCGACAATCTCGCCGCCGCCGATCTCGTGGCCGCGGGCGAGGTCGTCGCGCCCTGCCAGCCCACCGCGCCCGCGCGTCCCGGACGGGTCGTACGGCCGCTGCTGGGCGACCCGTTGGCGGTGCGGCTGCTGCTGGCGACCCGCGGGAAGACCTCCGGCGGGACTTTCGGTGCGGCACCGGCGATCGAACCGGCGGCCCTCCTCGCGGACCTGAAGGTCGCCTACCGCGAGGTGGCGTGGGCGAGCGACACCTACCGCTACTGGTACCAGCAGCAGGACGACAGCACGTCGTTGCCGTTCACCGTCGTCGCGTAGGCATCACCGCGGCCGCTCCACGTACGGCAGTACGGCCCGGGCGGTCCGGCCGTCAGGACTTCGCGGCAGCCCCGTCGCAGCGCTGGGCCCGCAGGGCGCGGGCGAGGTCGTCGCGTGCCTCCAGGACGAGCCGGCGCAGCGCGGGAGCGGAGTCCTCGTGCTCGGAGAGCCATGCGTCGGCCGCCTCCAGCGTGGCCCGGTCACCTTGCAGGTCCGGGAAGAGGCCGCGGACGACGGCCATCGCGATCTCGATCGACCGCGTACGCCAGACCTCCTCCAGGCTGTCGAAGTACGGCTGCACGTACGGGGCAGTCAACTTCTCCTGGCCGGGCTGCGCGAAGCCCGCGATGGTCGCCTCGACCAGGGCGTTGGAGAGCCGGTCGGATCTCATGACGGCCTTCCACGCCTGCGCCTTCACCTCGGCCGAGGGGCGCGCCGCGAGACAGCGCACATGGTGCCGCTTGCCGGATGCCGTGTCGTCGCGGGCGAGTTCGGCGTCGAGGAGGTCCGCGCCGGCCTCGCCGTGTGCGGCCAGCGTCTCCAGGAACGTCCAGCGCAGCTCCTGGTCGACGACGAGCCCGTCGATCCGTGCGGCGCCGTCGGCCTTCGAACCGTCCGGGCCGGGCACCCCGAGCAGCCCCCGCACCAGCCGCAGATCCCTCTCGTCCGAGGCGACCGCGGCGAAGAACCGGGCCCACGCAAGCTGGTGCCCGCTGCCGGGCTCGGCCAGCCGCAGGCCGCTCAGCGCCCCCTCGGCCAGGGCGCGGCGGCCCTCCGCACGCCACTCCGGCGCCGCGTAGTGGACGACCGCCGCACGGCTCCAGCCGTGCAGCGTCTGGAGCACGCCGACGTCCGACTCGGTGCCGGCGAAGGAGAGCACCAGCGAGACGAAGTCCCGGGCGGGCATCAGGGCGTCGCGCGTCAGGTTCCACGCCGCGGACCAGCAAAGCGCCCTCGACAGCGTGGGGTTGTGCGCGCCGTCCGCCTCGGGGGCCGTGCCCCGCCCGCCTGCCGGGCCGGGAGGTGCGAGCTCGCCGAGGTGGTCCCGCAGCGTTGCCAGCGAGGTTTCGTCGAGGCGGGTCTTGCAGTACGTGAGGTCGTCGTCGTTGACGAGTACCAGGTCGGGCCGCTCCGCCCCCGCCAGTTCCGCGACGACCGTGCGCGCGCCCCTGACGTCCGTCTCGGCGCGGGCGTAGCGGACGAGCCGGCGGTCGAAGTCCTCGCGCCGGTAGAGCCCCACCGCGACGCGGTGGGGTCGCAGGACGGAATGCGTCTCCGGGGCCTCCTGGATGACGGCCAGTTCGGTGATCCGGCCCTCGGCGTCGCAAGTGACCTGCGGGGTCAGCGAGTTGACGCCGGCCGTCTGCAGCCAGGAGCGCGACCACTCGTCCATGTCCCGTCCGGAGGTCTCCTCCAGGACGGCCAGCAGGTCCGCCAGCGTCGTGTTGCCCCACGCGTGCCGCTGGAAGTAGCGCCGCGCGCCCTCCAGGAAGGTCTCCCGGCCCACGTACGCGACGAGTTGCTTGAGGACGGACGCGCCCTTGGCGTAGGTGATCCCGTCGAAGTTGAGCTTGGCGTCCTCCAGGTCGCCGATGTCCGCGGTCACGGGGTGCGTGGAGGGCAGCTGGTCGGCCCGGTAGGCCCAGGACTTGCGGCGGTTGGCGAAGGTGATCCAGCCGTCCTTGAAGCGGGTCGCCTCCACCAGCGCCAGCGCGCCCATGAAGTCGGCGAAGGACTCCTTCAGCCACAGGTCGTCCCACCAGCGCATGGTGACCAGGTCGCCGAACCACATGTGCGCCATCTCGTGCAGGATGACGTTCGCCCTGTGCTCGTACGACGCCTCCGTGACTTTCCCGCGGAAGACGAACTCCTCGCGGAAGGTGACCAGTCCGGGGTTCTCCATCGCCCCGATGTTGTACTCGGGGACGAAGGCCTGGTCGTACTTGCCGAAGGGGTACGGGAAGCCGAAGTGGTCGTGGAAGAAGTCCAGGCCCTGCTTGGTGACGGTGAAGATGTCCTCGGCGTCGAAGTACTTGGCCAGCCCCTTCCGGCACAGCGCCCCGAGCGGGATCTCCAGCTCCTCCCCGGAGTCCCCGGCCGCACGGCGGTAGGTGTCGGTGACGTAGTGGTAGGGCCCGGCGACCACGGCGGTGATGTACGTCGAGATGGGCTCGGTCGGCGCGAAGTGCCAGCAGGCGGCCGCCCCTTCGTCCAGCGGCTCCGGTTCGCCCTGCTGCCGCCCGTTGCTCAGCACCGTCCACCGGGCGGGAGCGGTGACGGTGAAGGTGAAGCGGGACTTGAGGTCGGGCTGCTCGAAGTTGGCGAACACCCGCCGGGCGTCGGCCGGTTCGTACTGCGTGTAGAGGTAGACCTCGCCGTCCTCGGGGTCGAGGAAGTGGTGCAGGCCCTCACCGGTGCGGCTGTACGCGCAGGCCGCGTCGACGAGGAGCTCGTTCTCCGCCTCCAGGCCGTCGAGGGCGACGCGCGTGCCGTCGAAGACGGTGTCGACGGGCAGGGAGCGGCCGTTGAGGGTCACCGAGTGCACCTGGGGTGCGACGAGATCGGCGAAGCTGGATGCGCCGGGCTCCGAGCACCGGAACCGGATCGTCGTCGTCGAACGGAAGGTACGGGGCCCCTTCGCGGGCGGTGGGGCCGTCGCCGAGCGCAGGTCGAGAGCCACGTCGTAGCTGTCCACGGTCAGCAGCCCGGCCCGTCGCTGTGCCTCGTGCTGGGTCAGGTTCTCTCCGGGCACGGCGTGGCTCCTCTTCTCGTCTTCTCGAATCCCGGCTTCTCGCCCTGCCGCGGTCCGGGCGGGGCAACGGCCCCGGCGCGCTGCTTCCCGCATCGGGGCTCCGGCGACGGCGTTCAGCATGTCACGCGGCACGTGCGCCGCACACGCGGGAATTGCGGCGCGGGGCAGGGCGTTGCCGCTGAGGCCGGACAGTGCGCAACGCTCAGGAGAGCCGAGGAGAACGTGCCATGACAGAGAAGACGGTCGCCGACTTCTGGTTCGACCCCAGGTGCCCGTGGGCCTGGCTGACCTCCCGGTGGATGCTGGAGGTCGAGAAGGTACGGCCTGTCGAGGTCCGCTGGCACGTGATGAGCCTGGCCGTCCTCAACGAGGACAAGCTGGACGAGCTGCCCGAGCAGTACCGGGAGATGCTCGCCGCGGCCTGGGGGCCGGTACGCGTGTGCATCGCGGCGGAGCAGAAGCACGGGAGCGAGGCGCTCGGCCCCCTCTACACCGCGCTCGGGACCCGGCTGCACAACCGGGGGCAGGAGCTGTCCCGTGAGCTGCTGGCCGATGCGCTGGAAGAGGCGGGACTCTCCTCCGGCCTCATCGACGCCGCTGACTCCACGGAGTACGACGAGGCGCTGCGGGCGTCGCACAAGGAGGGCATCGACCTGGTCGGCCAGGACGTCGGCACCCCCGTCATCGCCGTCCCCGGGGCGGACGGGTCGCGCATAGCGTTCTTCGGGCCCGTCGTGACCCCCGCGCCCAAGGGCGAGGCGGCGGCGAAGCTGTGGGACGGCACGCTGATGGTGGCTTCCACGCCCGGCTTCTACGAGATCAAGCGCACCCGCGACGTCGGGCCCGTCTTCGACGACTGACACCCGGGCGTCTGGCCCCTGGCCCCTGCCCGCCCGGGGCGGGAGCCGCACGAACAGGAGGGCCCCGTACGTCACATCCGTACGGGGCCCTCCCTTTTTCTCCGCCTGCCCGGTGAAAGGTGAGAAGACGATCACGAGGGCAGGTGGTCCTTGCCGGGGCCGCTCACAGCGCCGTGAGCAGGGTGTTCCCCTTCTCCTTCGCCGCGCTGTAACGCCGGCTGACGTCCTGCCAGTTCACGACGCGCCACATCGCCTCGACGAAGTCGACCTTCTGGTTCCTGTACTGGAGGTAGAAGGCGTGCTCCCAGGCGTCGAAGACCAGAATCGGCACGCTGCCCTGGCCGACGTTGCCCTGGTGGTCGTAGATCTGTTCCACGATGAGCCGTCCGGTCACCGGTTCGTACGCCAGGACCCCCCAGCCGCTGCCCTGCGTGGTGGCCGCCGCCTTGGTCAGGTGCGCCTTGAACCTTTCGAAGGAGCCGAAGGACTCGGCGACGGCGTCGGCCAGTTCGCCCGTCCCGTCCTTCTCCAGGGGCTCGCCGCCGCCGTCACCGGTCATGTTCTGCCAGTAGATGCTGTGCAGGATGTGCCCGGACAGATGGAACGCGAGGTTCTTCTCAAGGCCGTTGACCGGGCCCCACTGGTCGCGCTCGCGGGCCTCGGCCAGCTGCTCCAGGGCGTCGTTGGCGCCCTTCACGTAACCGGCGTGGTGCTTGCCGTGGTGCAGTTCGATGATCTCGCCGCTGATGACCGGCTCCAGCGCGGAGTAGTCGTATGGCAGTTCAGGCAGCGAATACAGGGCCATGGCATTCTCTCCTCCGCTTATTGCACATTACTTGCAAGAGGACGCTAGCAGCAACAGCGGCACGGAAAACGGAGCGGCCCCGCAGTGCGGGACCGCTCCGTGGAGTGCTCGCGGGCCGGTGTCTCGGCCTCCGGACGGTCAGGCCGGACCGTCACCCGACTTCGCGCCGCCGGACCCGGCCGCGTCGCCGGCGCGCCCGACGGCGTCCGGGTCCTGAGGCAGCGCCTTCCGCTGCGCCTTCTGACGTGCCAGTCCCGTCGCGATCAGCACGACCGTCAGGCATCCGGTGAAGGCCAGCTGGGTACGGGTGTCCCCCTCGCGCAGCATCAGCAGCAGCACCGTGAGGATGCCGAGCAGGGCGACGACCGTCAGCACGGGGAAGCCCCACATCCGCACCACGAGCTTCTCCGGCGCCTCGCGCTCCAGGCGGCGCCTGCTGACCAGCTGGGAGACGGCGATGAAGCCCCACACCACGAGAGTCGCGGCGCCCACCATGTTCAGCAGCCACAGGAAGACCGTGTCCGGCCACCAGAAGTTCAGCAGCACCGCGATGAAGCCGAAGACGGACGAGGCGACGACCGCGGGACGCGGCACGCCGCTCGCGCTGACCCTCCCCAGGAAACGCGGACCCTGCCCGCGGGCGATGAGGGAGTAGGCCATGCGGGAGGCCCCGTAGATGTTGGCGTTCATCGCCGAGAGCAGTGCCACAAGCACCACGGTGTTCATCACCTGCGCGGCGCCGGGGATGCCGACGTGGTCCAGCACGGCCGCGTACGGGCCCGCCACCACCGACTTGTCGTCCCACGGGATCAGCGTGACGATCACCAGCATGGAGCCGACGTAGAAGACGGCGATGCGCCACATCGCGGTGCGCACTGCCTTCGCGACGCCCCTGACCGGGTCCTCGGACTCGGCGGCCGCGATGGTCACCGTCTCCAGTCCGCCGTAGGCGAAGACGGAGGCGAGCAGGCCGATGACGAGACCGTTCGTACCGGCGGGCAGGAAGCCGCCCTCACCGGTGAGGTTCGCCGTGCCCGGGGCGTCGACGCCCGGCAGCAGCCCGACGATGGCGAGGGCCCCCAGCAGCAGGAAGGCGGTGATCGCGAAGACCTTCAGCGCCGCGAACCAGAACTCGGTCTCACCGAAGTTCCGCACGGCCACGAGGTTCGTGAGGCAGAAGAGAGCCATGAAGAGGGCGACCCACATCCACGGCTCGGTGCCGGGCATCCACTTGATGACGATGTCCGCGGCCGCGGTGGCCTCCGTCGCGATCGCGACGCACAGCAGCACCCAGTAGATCCAGCCCGCGGTGAATCCGGCCCACGGGCCGAGCGCCCGCTCCGCGTGGACGGAGAAGGACCCGGACGCCGGGTTCGCCGCCGACATCTCGCCCAGCATCCGCATCACGAGCATCACGAGCAGACCGGACGCCGCGTAGGCGAGGACGATCGAGGGGCCCGCCGCGGCGATGCCCGCGCCGGAGCCCACGAACAGCCCCGCTCCGATCACTCCCCCCAGAGCGATCATGGACAGATGGCGTTGCTTGAGGCCGTGGGACAGCTCGGACTGCCCCCGTTCGGTTCTGGAATCCCCTGAGCTGGGAGGTGGCGCGTCGGACAGCTCGGTGCGCGTCATGAAAGGCCGTTCCTGAGAAGACTTCGGGTGGTCGTTGTAACGGCAAACCAGTCTCGCAGCGGGCCCCGGACGTGCCGCAAGCGGCCCGGAACAGCACGGCCACGCCAACGCCATGCCGCGCCGGGGGTGTTGCGGACGTCACACGCCGGGATGCCGCCACCTCCCCGCGGCGTCACCGAGCGGCTGCGCGAGGACAAGCCGGGGGACCACTCGTGCGAGGACATCTCAGGTGGGGAGGACTGCTCAGGCGAGGACCCCTCGCGCGGACCCTTGCGCGGACCCCTCGCGCGGACCCCTCAAGCGGACCGGGCCCGGTTCTGTCCGATCCGTCACTGCCGCCTGTGCCGGTTTCGGCTAGCGTCGAACGGTTCGCACACCCGACGGTTCGCACACCCAATCGTTCGCACACCGCGGGTCGCGGACAGATCCGCGGACACCTTCGCGGACAGAGCAGCAGACCCCGTACCCACCCACACGACCCGGAGCCGCCCGATGAGCGCCCTCACACCCGCCGCCGATCCCCGTCCCGGCGCTGTCCTCGCCGATCTGCTGACGCGGGGGACGGCAACCGTCACCGGCCCCCGCGCGCATGTACGCGATGCGGTCCTGGTGCTCGGCGGCGCGGCCCTGACCGGCGTCGCCGCCCAACTCGCCGTGCCGGTACCGGGATCGCCGGTCCCCGTCACCGGGCAGACCTTCGCGGCGCTCCTCGTCGGTGCGGGGCTGGGCGCGCGCCGCGGCTTCCTCGCCATGGCGCTGTACACGCTGGCGGGGGCGGCGGGCATGCCCTGGTTCGCGGAGGCGTCGTCCGGCGTGGCGATGCCGTCCTTCGGCTACGTCCTCGGGATGCTGCTGGCCGCCACCGTCGTCGGCGCGCTGGCACGTCGCGGCGGCGACCGCGGTCCGCTGCGCACGGCCGGCACGATGGCCGTCGGCATGGCTCTCACGTACGCGGTCGGCGTGCCCTACCTCGCCGTCGCCACGGGCATGTCTGCGTCCGAGGCTGTTGCGGCCGGTCTGGTGCCCTTCCTGGTCGGCGATCTGCTCAAGGCGGCGCTCGCCATGGTCGCGCTGCCGGGGGCATGGAAGCTGGCCGGCCGCCGCGGCTGACGCACGGAGCCGGTTCACCGGGCGTTCCCGAGGGCGCGGCCCGCAGGTCCGCCCGGTACCGGCGCGGACCGCGTCGTCCGAGGTCACGCCCGGTGCCGGGCGGTGCCGCGCGGCGTCATAGACTCTGCGCCATGCGCGTGTACCTCGGCTCCGATCATGCCGGCTACGAACTCAAGAACCGCCTCGTCGAATGGCTGCGGGACGCGGGGCACGACCCCGTCGACTGCGGCCCGCACATCTACGACGCGGCCGACGACTACCCCCCGTTCTGCCTCCGTGCGGCCGAGCGCACCGCGGAGGACAGCGAGGCCCTGGGCATCGTCGTCGGCGGTTCCGGCAACGGCGAGCAGATGGCCGCGAACAAGGTGAAGGGCGTGCGCTGCGCGCTCGCCTGGAGCGAGGAGACGGCGTCGCTGGCGCGCGAGCACAACAACGCCAACGTCGTCAGCATCGGCGCGCGGATGCACACCCTCGACGAGGCGCTGAGGTTCGTGGAGACCTTCCTGAGCACGCCCTTCTCGGGCGATGACCGGCACGAGCGCCGCATCGGGATGCTCTCCGCGTACGAGGACACGGGGCAGCTGCCGCCCGTGCCCGCACACCACCCGGAGTCCTGACCGCATGCCCGAGGGGCACACGATCCACCGGCTCGCCCGGGATTTCCGGGAGAGCTTCGGGGGCCGCAAGGTGCGGGCCGCCAGCCCGCAGGGGAAGTTCTCCTCCGGGGCGGCCCTTGTCGACGGGCAGGTCCTCGCGGGGGCCGAGGCCCACGGCAAGCACCTGTTCCTCGGCTTCGACGGCGCGGGCCGGGTGCACGTACACCTCGGCCTCTACGGCAAGTTCACCTTCGGCACTGGGTCGGCCCCGGCGCCCGTGGGACAGGTGCGGCTCAGGCTCGTCGCCGAGGGGGACGGCGGCGGCGAGGCGAGCGGCGTCTACGCGGATCTGCGCGGGCCGACCCGCTGCGAGCTGATCACGGAGGACGAGCAGACGGCCGTCGAGGAACGGCTGGGCCCCGATCCGCTGCGCGCGGACGCCGATCCCGAGCGCGCCTGGGCCCGCGTCTCGCGCAGCCGCACCACCGTCGCGGCGCTGCTGATGGACCAGAAGGTCGTCGCGGGCGTGGGCAATGTCTACCGGGCAGAAGTGCTCTTCCGGCACGGGATCGACCCGTACCGCCCCGGACGCGGGCTGAGCCGCACGGAGTGGGACGCGATCTGGGCCGACCTCGTCGAGTTGATGCACGAGGGTGTGCGCAACAACCGCATCGACACCGTGCGCCCCGAGCACACGCCGGAGGCCATGGGGCGCGCCCCGCGCGTCGACGACCACGGCGGCGAGGTGTATGTCTACCGGCGGGCCGGCATGGCATGCCACGTGTGCGGCGAGCCGGTGCGCACGGCGGGACTGGCGGCGCGGAACCTCTTCTGGTGCCCTGCCTGTCAGCCGGCCTGACCCGCCCGGACTGACCCGCCGGACCGTCACGCCCTCCCGGAGCACGCCCGGCGCCGGACTGGTGCGCCGGGCTTGTACGCCGTACTTCTGCGCCGGAACCGTGCTCAGAACTCGTGGGAGAGCCACGGAGCCTGGTCCGTGGTGAAGGCGGTGGAGGCCGCGCCCAGCGCACCTGGCCGCAACTCCCGCACGCGACCTGCCGAACCGAGTGTCCGCAGGGCCGTGCCGCCCAGATAAGCAGCGCCCAACTCCCGTACGGACAGAGCGAGATCGGCTGCGTCCCGGGTGCGTTCGCACGTCGCGCCGCCGGCGTCCCCGAGAGCCGCCAGCGCCCCTCGTTCCAGGGGCAGAAGACGTCCTCGACGTCGAGGACCACATCGACCGGCGCGGTGTAGGCACGGGCCGCCAGCGCGGCTCCCACCTCCACCGGCCGCGCGAACAGCGAGTCCCGCCACCGTGGTCTGCACAGCCGCACGCTGTCCCCGACCATGTGCAGCCACGCATCGTCCACGGGGCGGTCCCGCACGCTGAGCTCCGTCATCAGGTCGAGGTCGAACAGGTAGCGCCACAGCGCTCCGTACGCCGCGGTGTCCAGTGCCTCCATGTCACGCAGCAGAACGGTGCCCCGCGCCACGCCGGTCTCGTCCGAGCCGTGCTTGAGGGCGTAGCGCGCATAGCCGCGCACCTCCCCGGCCTCGTCCTCCGCCAGCACGCAGGCGAGTGCACCGGCGCCTTTCCGTCCCTCCGGCGGGTCCATCAGCGGCATGCGCTCCCACCCGGGGGCGCGCTCCAGCATTCCGGCGCGCTCGGGCACCCGCCGCGCGTAGACGCTCTCGCACGCGTCGCTCACGGACGCGGCGTCGTCGACGAGGCGCATCCGCAGCCGGTCCGAGCCGGGCGGGGTCTTCAGGGTGACGCGAGTGGTGTCGATGTCGGCATCGAGCCGGCGCGTGGCCATTCCGTACCCGAAGCGTCCATATATGCCCGGTTCGGAAGCGGTGAGCAGGGAGAGCGGTTCCACGCCGGCGTCCCGGGTCTCGTCCAACTGGCGCCGCATCATGGAGCGGAGGATTCCGCGACGGCGGTGCGTCGGCGCCACGTGCACCATGGCCAGACCCGCCGAGGGCACCAGCGCGCCTCCCGGCACGGCCATCCGGAATGAGAACAGGCTTGCGGAGCCGACCAGTTCGCCCCCGTCCCACGCACCGAGCGACCGGTCGATCTCGGTCAGTTCCCGGTACAGCTCTCGGTCAAGGCCTCCGGCTGCTCCGAAAGCACGAAGAATTCCGTCGAACCAGGAGTCCCATTCGGAACGGCGCAGCGTGCGCAACTCTGTCTCCATGCGCTCTCTCTAGCAGGGGTTTTGAGAAGCAGCCAACTTGAATCCCCACCCCCGGCCACCCGTGCACGTGCATACGCACGTTCCGTCGTTCTTGCACGTCGTGAACGGAATCGACGCACTGGTCAAAGGCTCGATAAGGTCCATCTGCATGGCTGTACCTCGTCCGAGCCTCACACCCCCGAAGGCCCGGTTGCACAAAACGCGAAGAGCGTTGCACCGGGCCCGGACGAGGCTGCGCCGCAGCGCCGTGGACTATTTCCGCGGCGGCGTCTCGGACTGGCTCGCCTTCGCCGCGCTGCTTCTCGTCGTTCCGCTCCTCACCGTCCTCACGGTCCTCATGCCGCTGTGGGCCGCCCCGGAGGCGCTCGTACTGCCGCTCATAGCGGGCGGTCTGCTGCTGCGTCCGGCGAGCCTGCTGGCGCTCTACGCGTGTGCGGCCGCGGCCCTCATCGTCGAGTCCGCGATGCTCGGCCCGTACCAGGACGGTGCGGGACGCGTCACGCCAGGCACCATCCTTGTCGTGGCAACGGCCGGGCTCGCCGGCCTGCTCGTCGCGCAGTTCCGCAGCCGCGTCGGTGTGCCGTGGCGCCGCGGCGGCACCATGCTCTTCGACCTCCGCGAGCGCATCCGCGTACAGAGCAAGCTGCCCAGGCTCCCGCGGGGCTGGCACCGAGAGATGGCGCTGCGCCCGGCCGGCGGGCAGTCGTTCTCGGGCGACTTCGTCGTCGCCGCGCGCACGGGCCCGGGGGAGCGCACCCTGGAGGTCGTGCTGACGGACGTGTCCGGCAAGGGCATGGACGCAGGCTCACGCGCGCTGCTGCTCTCCGGCGCCTTCGGCGGTCTGCTGGGCTCCCTGCCGCCGCACGCCTTCCTGCCCGCCGCCAACGGCTATCTGCTGCGGCAGGACTGGGAAGAGGGCTTCGCCACGTCCGTCCATCTCGTTCTCGACCTGGACAGCGGCGACTACGAACTGTTCTCGGCCGGGCACGTCCCCGCCCTCCAGCGGGGCGCCGGCACCGGCAAGTGGGAGGAGAAGTCGGGCGACGGCCCGCTTCTCGGGGTCTACCAGGGCGCCCAGTTCGACCCGGTGAAGGGGACGCTGCTCCAGGGCGACGTGCTGATGCTTTTCACGGACGGCCTCGTGGAGACCTCGGAACGCGATCTCTCGGACGGCCTCGACCGGCTCACGGGCGAGGCCGACCGGCACGTCGCCTCGGGTTTCCGCGGTGCCGCCTGGCACCTGATAGAGACGGTGGCGCGGGACGTCAACGACGACCGAGCCCTGCTCCTGCTCTGCAGGGGCTGAACCCCGGGTCTGCCCCCGGGGCCGAATCCCGGGACTTGAACCCCGAAACGGCCGACCGACGCACGCCTGGGCGCGGTGTGGCCGTACCGGTCGCGGGCGCCGCTTCACGCGGAAGCGGGCCGGTGCGCTGAAGCGCCCGGCCCGCCTGCCCGATGGCCGCGGCGGCGCGGCCCGGCATGACAGGCGCGGGAGCCGCCCGCCGACGAGGTCCGCGGCGCCGGTGCTCTCCCCGCCCGTCCAGTCTGCTGCTCGGCCTACCTCGCGTGCTTGCCGCCGCGGCGGGCGCCGCCCGTCCCGTACGACGAACCCGAACCCGACTGCGCGTACTCCGCGGCATCCGGAGCGGACGCGCCGGGTTCGGCGTGAGCGGGAGCCGGAGCGCCGGCGTGCGCGGAGGCGGTCCGGGCCGGCGTCCGTGAGGGCGCGGGGGCCTTCTCACGTGCGCGTGCCTGTTCGCCCGCGTCGCGCCTGAAGAACCACTCCATCTTCGGCTCCATGGCGAAGCGGAAGACGCGGCGCACCGGCGAGGTGCACAGGAGGGTCATCATCACCGCGGCCATCAACGTGATCACGACACGGCTGACGGGGTGGTCTACCCAGTCCATGTCGTACCACTCGAACTCACGCGAGATCTTGATCGGGTAGACGTGGATCAGGTACGCGTACAGCGTTCCGGCGCCGAGGGCCGTGAACCACATGTGGCGACGCGGCACCAGCGAGAGGAACGCCGCGGTCAGCACGAGTCCGCAGCCGAAGGTGGCGAGGGTCATCACGCCGCCGACCCAGGCCGGCGCCCCGAGGTCCTGCGCGGCCTTGTCGTGCAGGAACCAGCCCTTGGACATCCGCGGCACGGCCCAGTAGGCGACCAGCAGCGCACCGGCGAAGACCGGCAGCGCCAGCATCCGGAACCTGCGCCGCGTGACGATCTGGAAGTGCTCGGGCCGCAGTTGGAGGCCGAGCACGAAGTACGGCAGGAAGGTGGCGACCCGCATCAGGTTCAAGTCGTTGCTGATGCTGGGGGTGACACCGGCGGCGACTGCCACGGCCAGGGCCACGGGCAGCGGCCAGCGCATGCTCTTCCACAGCGGGGTCGTCAGCCGCCACAGGAAGAGGGCCACGAGGAACCACAGCGCGAAGCCGGGCTCCTGGTAGTGGAACTCCCGGTCGGGGTTGTCGCTCGCCCACCGCATGAAGAAGGTGTAGACCGTCTGGAAGATCAGGTACGGCACCAGCACGCCGGTGACGAGCCGCTTGATCTGCCGGGGCTTGCCCTCGAAGCTGCGGGAGAGGTAGCCGGAGACGATGATGAACGCCGGCATGTGGAAGGCGTACAGCACGAAGTAGAGCGCGCCCGCCATGCGGCTGTCGTCGCGCAGCGGATCCCATACGTGGCCGACAGCGACGAGCAGGATCGTGAGGTACTTCGCGTTGTCGAGAAAGGGGTCCCGCTGGTCTGCGGGCTTTTTCTTGACCTTGGCCGGAGGCTCCGCCGACGCGTCAGGCGTCGCGGAGTGGGGCTCCTGGCGGACCGGGGGGAGCGGTGCCCGCTCATAACCAGCGTGCAACATCTGTCGCACCCTAGTCCTCAAACCTGTGAGGAGTAAATTCCTGGCGAGAATCCAACAGGCCTACCCGGAACAGATTTCGACCCACGTCATCGGGGAGGGATTTCCTGCACCGATGCCCGCTCAGGCCGTCGTTCTGGGTGGACATGTCTGCCATGCCCGGACATTCGGACGAGGCTACCGTGGTCGCCACGTCGCCTCAACGGGGCTTGTTTCCCGCCCGGACGGACCGTATCCGGAACCCGTTGTGATCGACTCCACAACACCCGGCGATACGGCGGCAATTCGTCACGGGAGTCGCCGCGGAGCCATGTCCGCTCTTGCACATGTTGCATTATCGCTGCGCAGCGCAATGATCGGTGTGGTGCGTCCCGAAATACCGTACGTATTGGCGTCCGGCACGCCGTGGGAGATGCGTCACGGGTGTGTCCGGAGCGTGTAGAGCATGTGCGCACGGGGGAGAACCGCAACGACCGGGGAGGGTCCCACGGCCGACGATTCGTCACTCAACTCCACGCACACGCGACTTGGTGGCACGATGGTCCGCGGCGGGGGAGCGATGGCGACGGCCCCTCGACCGGTGACGCGTTCCGACCGCAAGGGTGTGATCAGTTGTGGCCATTTCACTGTCTGTGGTGCTGCTGTTGGCAGTGATCCTGGTGGTGATGATCAGGGGCGGCTCGATAAAGGCGGGGCCCGCCATCGTGGCGGTGCTCTTCGGTTTCTTCCTGGCCTCGACCGACATCGCGCCGTCGGTCAACCGGTTCATGAACTCCCTTGCGGACATGGTCAATCAGATCAGCTTCTAGCGCGGCCGCACCCCCGCGCGTTCCACGGCCGCGCACCCCTCGCGCGCCCGCGGCACAACAGCACACAGGCACGGGGCCCCGCCGAGCACCTGGGGGCGGACATCGTCCTCCGCGCGGAGCGCGGGTCCCGCAGCACGCCGAAGGGCCGGCCCTGTCAGGGCCGGCCCTTCGCGTTCCGAGCGGGCGACGGGAATCGAACCCGCGTAGCTGGTTTGGAAGACCAGGGCTCTACCATTGAGCTACGCCCGCAAGTACCCCGCTCCGTACGTCCGCCGCACGATCCCGGCGTCTGCTCGACGCCGTCACGGCCTCGGCCGGTACGTCCGTCGAAGCGGTACGCACTGCATCGTAGTGCATCCTCACCCGGCTCACGATCGTGACCTGGTGCCGGGGAGCCGACGAGCAGGCCCCGGCACCGCCGACCTGCCGGTACGCGTCCCCGGCGAACGGGAGGCGGCGGCCCTGCGCCCGGTCTCCCAACTCGTTCGACCCCACCGTTCTCCCGGCCCGCCCCGGCCCGGACCAGGGCGCTCAGCGCCGGCGGAGGTCCCGGTGGACCGCCTCTGCGACGTCCTGGATGGTGGCGATGCCGTAACCCATCGTCCTGTTGCCCTGCGAGAGAACGGCGATGCCGTAGTCGTTGCCGCCGTGGGTGAACGCCCCGACGCTGTGCACGCGCCAGGCTCCCGTGCTGCGCGGCAGCCAGCCGTTCTTGACGTGGACCGTGGCCGAGCCGGGTGCTCCGGCCGGTACGCCCCAACGCTGGCTCGGCACAACCCGGTTCATCAGTCTGAGGGCGTACGCGCGCGACGCCGGCGCGAGGACCGGATTGGGCGCGGTGAGCAGCCGCAGCAGCCTCACCTGGTCCCGGGCGGTGACCTGGGTGAGGCCCCAGGACATCTTCCGGCCGGGAGCGGTGTCCCGCATGCCGGCCAGCGACAGGAACTGCGCGAAGCGGTCCGGGCCGATCCGGCGCCACAGCGTGGACGTCGCCGCATTGTCCGACCTGGTGATCATCGCGGTGGTCAGGCGCACTTCGCGGGGCGTCAGCGCTCGGTGCTCCTCCTGGGCCTTGCGCAGCAGCGCCGCGAGCACCGAGACCTTGATGACGCTGGCCGAGTCGTAGCGCGCGTCGGCCCTGAACTCGCAGCTGCTCCCGGTGCGCCGGTCGTACACGGCGAGCGCCGGGCTGTCCTTGCGGTCGCGGACCGCGCCGGCGACGTCCTGCGCCAGCCGCGAGGCCAGACCCGGCTGGGCCGAGGTGCACACGACCTGCGAGCCCCCCACCCGGGCCTGTGCTGTGCTCGCCGCGGCGGGGCCGGCCGACGTCAGGACGCTGAGCGCGGACGCGGCGGCAACGGCCGCCGCTGCCGCCCGTCTCCCGGTGCCCGATGTGTGCGATCCGAACATGGAGGTTCCGTCCCGGTCTGGGTTGCTCTGTGGTGGTGACCTCCCGGCTCCGGTCACGAAGGAGGCGGCCGGCGGTCCGGGTTGTTCATTCTGCGAAGAATGTCACATGTGCTGGAGGCCCTCGGGTGGCAGTCGAGGTCTTCCGCGGGCTTGTGTCGCACGGACGGTGAGAACCGCGGGCGGGGCGGTGCCAGGGAGGCTTCCGCGGGCGTCCCGCCGCCGTCCCGCTGCCGGGAATGCCCGGGGCTGCCGACCGTGGGCCTGTCGGCCCGGCCCGTGGGCGTCGCGCTGGACATTTCCCAGTGTCACCCACTACCGCCGCTCTCCTGCCGTGGGCGATGTCACCCGCCCTCGCCTCCGAGGGGGCGGGCTTGTGATCACATCCCGAGTGCCGGGACGGAGCGAACAAGGGGACGGGCGGACAGCGGATATCGCCCGGAGGGGGAGGCCGGGGGAGGCGCAAGAGCCGGGGGCGGCCCGGTAGAAGGGCATGTACTCTACGTGTCGCACCGACGGGGTGTGGCGCAGCTTGGTAGCGCGTCCGCTTTGGGAGCGGAAGGTCGTCGGTTCGAATCCGGCCACCCCGACCACGTACTATGCAAGACGCGCGCGTGCCTGTGTCGTGTCCGGATTCCGAGCGGTTTGCGGGACACCCGGCAGAGCGCGAATTCCCCAAGCAGTCAGCCCCAAGGAGACCGACCGTGAAGAGCGCCGTGGAGACCCTGAACCCCACCCGGGTTCGGCTCACAGTCGAGGTGCCCTTCGAGGAGCTCAAGGACAGCCTCGACGCGGCGTACAAGAAGATCAACCAGCAGGTCACCGTCCCCGGTTTCCGCAAGGGGAAGATCCCTGCCCGGGTGATCGACCAGCGGTTCGGACGCGGCGCGGTGCTGGAGGAAGCGGTCAACGACGCGCTTCCGAAGCTCTACCAGTCGGCTGTCGAAGAGGGCGAGCTGAACCCGCTGGGTCAGCCCGAGGTCGACATCACGGACCTGAAGGACAACGAGCTGCTGTCCTTCACCGCCGAGGTGGACATCCGCCCCGAGATCACGATCCCCGACTACTCGGGCATCGAGGTCGAGGTCGAGGCCGCCGAGGTCTCCGACGAGGACGTGGACAAGGCCGTCGAGCAGCTGCGTGAGCGCTTCGCCTCCACCACGGTCGTCGAGCGGGCCGCCGCCGAGGGCGACGTGGTCAAGGTCGACCTTCAGGCGAAGGTCGACGGCGAGGTCCTCGAGGACGGCGTCGCGGAAGGCGTCGACTACACCATCGGCTCCGGCGAGCTCCTCGACGGCATCGACGCCGCCGTCACCGGCCTCGAGGCCGGCGGCGAGGCCACCTTCACCTCCGAGCTCAAGGGCGGTTCCGCCGCCGGCAAGGAGGCCGAGGTCTCGGTCAAGGTGCAGACGGTCTCCTCGCGTGAACTGCCCGCACTGGACGACGACTTCGCGCAGCTCGCCAGCGAGTTCGACACCCTCGGGGAGCTGCGCGAGGACAGCCGCAAGCGCCTCGGCCAGCAGAAGAAGTACGAGCAGGCCACCGAGGCGCAGGAGAAAGTGCTCGATGCCCTCCTCGGCCTCGTCGAGGTCCCCGTCCCGGACAAGCTGCTGGCGGACGAGGTCAACACCCGCAAGGACAACCTCGTCAACAACCAGCTCGGCCAGATGGGCCTCGACCTCGCGACGTACCTGCAGATGCAGGACAAGTCCGAGGAGGACTTCGACGCGGAGCTCAAGGAGCAGGCGGAGAAGGGCATCCGCACCCAGTTCGTGCTCGACGAGCTGGTCAACAAGGAGAAGCTCAACGTCAGCCAGGAAGAGCTGACCGAGCACCTCATGCGCCGTGCCCAGTCCTCCGGCATGAGCCCCGACCAGTTCGCGCAGGCCGTCGTCGAGGGCGGCCAGGTGCCGATGCTCGTCGGCGAGGTCGCGCGCGGCAAGGCGCTCGCCACCGTCGTCGAGAAGGCCACCGTCAAGGACACCAACGGCGAGACGGTCGACCTCGACGACGAGGAGGACGAGACCGCCGAGACGGTCGAGGCCGGGGCCACCGAGGCCGAGGCGGGCGCCGAAGCCGGCGACGAGTCCGGGCAGGCCGCCGCGACGGCCTCCGAGGACGCCTCGGACAAGAGCTCCGACGACGGGCAGGAGAAGAAGTCGGAGGGCTGACCGCCCTCTCCCCGCCCTCCCGCAGCCCGCACCGGAAGATCACGGCCGGGGCCCGCGCACCTCTCCCGTGCGCGGGCCCCGGGGCTGCACAGAGGGCCCATGGGACCTGCGCTGACAGCGAACAGCTCCCGATGCGGGATGGCTCCGTCGGTGCCGCGCGTTAGGGTCCCAAGTGCATGAAGACCCCAGAGACGGCACGCCCTCGGCTACCGTCCGGACACGAGCAGGTGGACACGTGACGCTTCCGATGCCTTCCGCCGCCGCTGAGCACCTTGGTGGTGGCCTCGGCGACCAGGTCTACAACCGGCTGCTCAACGAGCGGATCATCTTCCTCGGCCAGCCCGTCGACGACGAGATCGCCAACCAGATCACCGCTCAGTTGCTGCTCCTGGCGGCCGACCCGGACAAGGACATCTTCCTTTACATCAACAGCCCCGGTGGCTCGATCCAGGCCGGCATGGCGATCTACGACACCATGCAGTACATCAAGAACGACGTGGTCACCATCGCCATGGGCCTCGCCGCCTCGATGGGCCAGTTCCTGCTGAGCGCCGGCACCCCCGGCAAGCGTTTCGCGCTGCCGAACGCGGACATCCTGATCCACCAGCCCTCCGCCGGCCTGGCGGGCTCCGCCTCGGACATCAAGATCCACGCCGAGCAACTGCTGCGTACGAAGAAGAAGATGGCGGAGCTCTCCGCCCAGCACACCGGTCAGACGATCGAGCAGTGGACCCGTGACGCCGACCGCGACCGCTGGTTCTCCGCCGAGGAGGCCAAGGAATACGGCCTGATCGACGAGGTGTACGGCAGGGCGTCGCAGGTTCCGGGAGGCGGCGGTACGGGCGCGTGAGCCGCGCCGCAGGACAGCAGGCTCAGCAGCAGCGCAGCGACCGCAGTCAGCCCATCACCAGGAGAAGGCTCCGATGACCAATCTTTCCGGACTCCCCGCCCCCGGCGGACGCCCCGGCATGGAGAGCACGTACGCCTCCGAGGGCCGCTACACGGGCCCGCAGCCCGACTCCCGCTACATCGTGCCGCGGTTCGTCGAGCGCACCTCGCAGGGCGTGCGCGAGTACGACCCGTACGCGAAGCTCTTCGAGGAGCGCGTGATCTTCCTCGGCGTCCAGATCGACGACGCCTCCGCCAACGACATCATGGCGCAGCTGCTCTGCCTGGAGTCGATGGACCCGGACAGGGACATCTCGCTCTACATCAACTCGCCCGGCGGCTCCTTCACGGCGCTCACGGCCATCTACGACACGATGCAGTTCGTGAAGCCGGACATCCAGACGGTCTGCATGGGGCAGGCGGCCTCCGCTGCCGCCGTGCTGCTCGCGGCCGGCACCCCCGGCAAGCGGATGGCGCTTCCCAACGCACGCATCCTGATCCACCAGCCCTACAGCGAGACGGGCCGCGGTCAGGTCTCCGACCTGGAGATCGCCGCGAACGAGATCCAGCGCATGCGTGTGCAGTTGGAGGAGATGCTGGCGAAGCACTCCACCAAGGAGATCGAGAAGATCCGCGACGACATCGAGCGCGACAAGATCCTCACGGCTGAGGAGTCGCTCGAGTACGGGCTGATCGACCAGATCGTCTCCACCCGCAAGTCGTCCGTCGGCATGGGAGTCTGACTCCGGCGCACGTCACGTTCCCCCTTGGGGCGCCTCCATCGAGTCGTCCCAAGGGGGGCCCAATTCGACGGCCCGGCAGGGTACCGTCGTACACGCACGTACCTCGGTCCGACGGCTGATGGACCGGTCCCAGGCGAAGGGGAAGCACCTCGTGGCACGCATCGGTGATGGCGGCGATCTGCTCAAGTGCTCGTTCTGCGGGAAGAGCCAGAAGCAGGTGAAGAAGCTCATCGCAGGGCCAGGCGTGTACATCTGCGACGAGTGCATCGACCTGTGCAACGAGATCATCGAGGAGGAGCTCGCCGAGTCCTCCGAGGTGCGTTGGGACGAACTGCCCAAGCCCCGCGAGATCTCGGAGTTCCTCGAGGGGTACGTGGTCGGCCAGGAGGCTGCCAAGAAGGCGCTCTCCGTCGCGGTCTACAACCACTACAAGCGCGTGCAGGCCGGTGAGAACGGCGGCCCCCAGGGCCGTGAGGACGGCATCGAGCTCGCCAAGTCCAACATCCTGCTGCTCGGCCCCACCGGCTCCGGCAAGACGCTGCTCGCGCAGACCCTCGCCCGCATGCTGAACGTCCCCTTCGCCATCGCGGACGCCACGGCACTGACGGAGGCGGGTTACGTCGGCGAGGACGTCGAGAACATCCTCCTGAAACTGATCCAGGCGGCGGACTACGACGTCAAGAAGGCCGAGACCGGGATCATCTACATCGACGAGATCGACAAGGTCGCCCGCAAGAGTGAGAACCCGTCGATCACACGTGACGTCTCCGGCGAGGGTGTCCAGCAGGCGCTGCTGAAGATCCTGGAGGGCACTACGGCCTCGGTGCCGCCGCAGGGCGGACGGAAGCATCCGCACCAGGAGTTCATCCAGATCGACACGACGAACGTGCTGTTCATCGTGGGCGGTGCCTTCGCCGGGCTGGAGAAGATCATCGAGGCCCGCGCGGGTGCGAAGGGCATCGGCTTCGGCGCCACCATCCGCTCCAAGCGCGAGATCGAGGACAGCAACCAGTTCGAGGACGTCATGCCCGAGGACTTGGTGAAGTTCGGGATGATCCCCGAGTTCATCGGCCGGCTGCCGGTGATGACGAGTGTGCACAACCTCGACCGTGAGGCGCTGCTGCAGATCCTCATGGAGCCGCGCAACGCACTCGTCAAGCAGTACCAGCGCCTCTTCGAACTCGACGGTGTGGAATTGGACTTCGACCGCCCCGCGCTCGAGGCGATCGCCGACCAGGCGATCCTGCGCGGCACCGGGGCGCGCGGACTGCGCGCCATCATGGAGGAAGTCCTGATGTCGGTGATGTACGAGGTGCCGTCCCGCAAGGACGTCGAGCGCGTCGTGATCACCGAAGAGGTCGTCCACTCCAACGTGAACCCGACGCTCGTGCCCCGCTCGCGCAACGAGCAGGAGCGGCACGAGAAGAGCGCGTAAGGCGCATGAGCTTCTGCCCGCGCTCGGCCGCGGGCCCCGGCTCAACTTGTTGGCTCAACTGCCTTTGAAGTAAGGGCAGTTGAGCCAACAAGCACGATGAGACACAAGCACGACGAGACAAGCCCGAGAGGGGCGCGCGGCACGAGGCCGGGCGCCCCTCTCGTCGTGCTGTGATTCCTGTGCCGTTCTCCTGCGGTGTCCCTTGCCCGTGCCGGCCGACTCGGTCCTCGCAGCGCGGCCGTTCAGCCGCAGAGGCAGCCGCAGCCGCAGACCCAGTCGTCAGCCGGCCTCGACGAGTGCGTCCTTGCGTACCTTCGCCGTCAGTTCGGCGGTCTCCTTCAGGTCCACGGGCTTCGTCGACGTGCCGTCGTTGGTGAGGATCATGGATGAGACAGTGCCCACGGTGCTGGAGTCGGCCCAGCTGCACATCACCAGGCTCATCCTGGAGATCTTGTACTCCTGGCACTTGAGCACGTCGCCGTCGAAGCCGGACGGGGAGAACTTCCCGAGGTCGCCCTCCGCCTTGGCACCGGTCTCCGTCTTCAGCGACTTGCCCGTCTGCTCGAAGACCCAGTCGACGGCCTTCTCCGGGTTCGCCACGGAGCCGTAGGCGCCGCCGAGTTGCAGCTTCTTGGTGGTTCCGGTCTTGTACTCGGCGCTGACGTCCGCGTTGGAGGTCATCCCGGGCACCTTCTTGTTGTCGAAGGCCTCGCCGTCGCCCTTCTCGCCCTTGCCGTCCCGCTGGTACTCGCCCGCGACCGTCTTCGGCGTCGTCAGCCTGTATTCGGGAGCGTCGTCCGCGCCCATGTAGAAGTACGCGCCGAGCACGAGGCACACGACGAGCGCCGCGCCGGCGGCCACCGCCTTGGCCGGGCCGGTGAAGCCGCTCCTGCCACCGCCCGTCGTGCCCGTGCCGTCCTGGCCGGCGCCGCCGCCCTCCGGGGGCACCGGTGCGCCGGGCGCCGCCGACTCCGCCTGTCCGTGCACGGCCGGCTGACTGTCACTCATCGCTTGCGTCTCCTCCGTCAGGCGAGGGACCCCCGGCACACCGGCCGGAGGTCCCGGTACCGCAGCCCCGTGGGCTACTTGATCTCGACCCGTGCCTCGTCGCGCAGCTTCGTGGACAGCTCGGCGACGTCATCGATCGTCATGCTCCTGCCGGTCAGGACGGCGGCGGAGTCCTGAGCGGAGACCATCGCCACCGTGCTGTGGTCGCCCCACATGCACAGCGGCGCCTTGATCTCGGACGGACCGCCGCTTCCCGCGGACGTGGACGCGCCGAGACTGACCTTGATGATCTGGCACTTCATCACGGCGTCGTCCTCAAGACCGGCCGGCTCGACCTTTTCGGGGCTGCCCTCGAGTTCGGCCTTCCCGCCGGAGCGCTCCGCGTTCTTCTCGCTGTCCTCGGCCATCTTCGCGAAGGCCGTGTCGACCGTGGCCTCCGGGTCCTCTACCTCGCCCCAGACACCCTGGAAGTTGAGCTGCTTCACGGCCGTGCCGCTGCCGGACTTGTACGAGCCGTGTTCGCTCTTGGGGCCGCCGACGCCCGCCTTCTCGAACTCCGAGAGCTCGGACTGCGTCATCGGGTTCGTGGTGCCGTAACCGTCGTTCTTCTCGTACTCGCCGGCGACCGTCTGCGGCGACGTCAGCTTGTACTTCTTGCCGTCGTCGGCGACGGAACCGCCGCCGCCCCCCAGTCCGCCGAAGAGAAAGACTCCGCCGATGACGACACCCACGATGACCAGCGAGCCGATGATGATGGCGACCGTCCTGCCTCCCATGCCGCCGCCTCCCTGCGGGGGCATGGGAGGACCGGGCTGACCGTAAGGACCGGGCTGCCCGTACGGTCCCGGCTGCTGCGGATAGCCGTAACCGGGCTGGCCGGGCGGCTGCTGCGGATAGCCGTAGCCGGGCTGGCCCGGTGCCCCGCCCGGAGCGCCCTGGGCGTACGGATTCGGGCCCTGCGGCGGCTGTCCGTACGGTCCGGGCGGGGGCGGCTGCTGTCCGTACGGCCCCGGCTGGTTCTGACTCATGGCGGCGCTTCCCCTCCGTTGATGTGCGTCGCGTACGACGCGGTCGCGCTCGCGCTCACGCGCTGTGAGTACATCCTGGCGGACGCCCGGAGTGCCTACCTCACCGGTCCCCAAACCGATTCGAGACTGCGACATTGACGCCCGTACACTGCCGTCGTGACCGAGAACTCTCAGCAGCGCCCCGACTCCCGAGGGCCGAAAGCAGCAGCCCCCGCAGACCTTCCGACGCAGTACGCGCCGTCCGAGGTGGAGGAGGAGCTGTACGAGCGCTGGGTGGCTCGCGGTTACTTCGAGGCGGACTCCAAGAGCGACAAGCAGCCGTACACCATCGTCATCCCGCCGCCGAACGTCACGGGATCGCTTCACCTGGGCCACGCCTTCCAGCACACGCTGATGGACGCCCTCACGCGCCGCAAGCGCATGCAGGGCTACGAGTCGCTGTGGCTGCCGGGCATGGACCACGCGGGCATCGCCACGCAGAACAAGGTCGAGCAGCAACTCGCCGAAGAGGGCAAGTCCCGGCAGGACTTGGGGCGCGAGGCGTTCGTCGAGCGGGTCTGGCAGTGGAAGGACGAGTACGGCGGCAAGATCCTCGGCCAGATGCGCCGCCTCGGCGACGGCGTCGACTGGACGCGCGAGCGCTTCACCATGGACGAGGGCCTCTCCCGCGCCGTCCAGACCGTCTTCAAGCAGATGTACGACGACGGGCTGATCTACCGTGCCGAGCGGATCATCAACTGGTGCCCGCGCTGTCTCACCGCCATCTCCGACATCGAGGTGGAATACCAGGAGGACGACGGCGAGTTGGTCTCCATCAGGTACGGCGGAGGCGACGGCGAGGACGACTCCCTGGTCGTGGCCACCACGCGCGCCGAGACGATGCTCGGCGACACCGCCGTGGCCGTCCATCCCGACGACCAGCGCTACGCACACCTGCTGGGCCGGCACATCAAGCTCCCGCTCACCGACCGCACCATCCCGGTCGTCGCCGACGAGCATGTGGACCCGGAGTTCGGCTCCGGTGCCGTCAAGGTCACTCCCGCCCACGACCCGAACGACTTCGCGATCGGGCAGCGGCACGACTTGCCGGCGCTGACCGTCATGGACGAGCGGGGCGTCATCACCGCGCACGGCCCGTTCCAGGGCCTCGACCGCTTCGAGGCGCGGTCCTCGATCGTCGCCGCACTGCGCGAACAGGGCCGCATCACGGCCGAGAAGCGCCCGTACACCCACAGCGTCGGGCACTGCTCGCGCTGCAAGACGACCATCGAGCCGCGGCTGTCGATGCAGTGGTGGGTCGGCGTCGGCCCGCTCGCTCAGGCCGCGGGCGACGCGGTGCGCGACGGGCGCGTGAAGATCCACCCCGTGGAGATGTCGGCGCGCTACTTCGACTGGGTCGACAACATGCTCGACTGGTGCATCTCGCGCCAGCTGTGGTGGGGCCACCGCATCCCCGTCTGGTACGGGCCGGACGGCGAGGTCCGCTGCGTCGGCCCGGACGAGCAGCCGCCCACGGGCGAGGGCTGGACGCAGGACCCGGACGTCCTGGACACCTGGTTTTCCTCCGGCCTCTGGCCCTTCTCCACCCTCGGGTGGCCCGAACAGACCCAGGACCTGGCGAAGTTCTACCCGACCGACGTGCTGCTGACCGGGCACGACATCATCTTCTTCTGGGTCGCCCGGATGATGATGTTCGGGCTCTACGCGATGGACGGCGTCGCCCCGTTCCACACGATCGCGCTGACCGGCCTGGTCCGCGACGACCACGGCAAGAAGATGTCCAAGTCCAACCCCAACTCGGTCGACCCGCTGGACTGGATGAACGCCTACGGTGCCGACGCCGTGCGCTTCACGCTCACCAGCGGTGCCAACCCGGGCGCCGACGTGCCGATCGGCGAGGACTGGGTCAAGGCGTCCCGCAACTTCGCCAACAAGATCTGGAACGCCACGCGTTTCGCGCTGATGAACGGTGCGACGGTCGAGGGCCCACTGCCGGAGCCGTCCGAACTGGGCGCCACGGACCGCTGGATCCTCTCCCGCCTCAACTCCGTCGTCACCGAGGCCGACGGCTACTACGACGACTACCAGTTCGCCAAACTCTCCGACACACTGCGCCACTTCGCGTGGGACGAGGTCTTCGACTGGTACGTCGAGCTGTCCAAGACCACCTTCGCGGCGGGCGGCCGGCCCGCCGAGGTCTCGCGCCGAGTCCTCGGCGAGGTGCTCGACGTGATGCTGCGGCTGCTGCACCCGGTCGTCCCGTTCGTCACCGAGGCGCTGTGGACGACGCTCACTGGCGGCGAATCCCTCGTCACCACGTCATGGCCCGACGACTCCGGATTCCGCGACGCGGAGGCCGAGCGGGAGATCGCCACGCTCCAGGACGCCGTGACCGAGGTCCGGCGCTTCCGCGCCGACCAGGGGCTCCAGCCGGGCCAGCGGGTCCCGGCCCGGCTCACGGTGGCGGCTTCCCCGCTGGCGTCCCACGAGGACGCCATGCGGCAGCTGCTGCGGCTCCAGCCCGAGGGCGAGAGCTTCCAGGCCACGGCGTCGCTGCCTGTCGCGGGCGGCACGGTGGAGCTGGACCTCTCCGGCGTCATCGACGTCGACGCGGAGCGCAAGCGCCTGACGAAGGACCTGGACGCCGCAGGGAAGGAGCTCCGGCAGACGACGGCGAAGCTGGAGAACGAGGGCTTCCTCGCGAAGGCGCCCGAGCACGTCGTCGCGAAGATCCGGGAACGCCGCGCCACCGCCGAGGCCGACATCGCACGCCTCCGGCAGCAGCTCGAGCGGCTGCCCGGCGCGTAACGCCCCACGACGGACGGCCCGGCAGGGAAGGACCTGGGGCTGCGGGCGCGCGGGTCACGGCCGGCGCGTCCCGCGGCTCCCCGCCCGACGGGCCGCAGAGGGCCATCACCGCGGTCACGGTCCGGGCAGCGCCCCCGCTGCCGGACCGCCTCGTCTTCCGCGTCCGGGGGAGCGTCTCCGGGGGAGCGCTTCCGGTACGGCCGCCGCAGGAGGACCGCCGGGAAGGCGGCCCCGCCGCCCTACGTAGACTGGGCGCCGTGAGTGACCAGCCCCAGCCCCCCGAGCAAGGTCCCGGCGAAGACCCGGACGAGGAGAACGGCAGCACCCCGCCCTCCGAGTTCGAGGAGATCGTCGGAGCGGAGACCGACCGCGACCCGGACCTCGCGGTCATCGAGGCCGGCAGCCGCACCCTCCGCGCCCAGGCCGGCACTCCGCAGGCCGACGTGGTTCCGGGACGGCCCGAGGACCCGGAGACGGACCGCGCGCTGCGGGCGGTGGAGGCGGAGCTGATGGGCCGCTGGCCCGAGACCAAGCTCGACCCCTCCCTGGACCGCATCCGGGCGCTGATGGACGTGATGGGGGAGCCGCAGCGGGCCTACCCGTCCATCCACATCACAGGCACGAACGGCAAGACGAGTACGGCACGCATGATCGAGGCGCTGCTGAGCACCTTCGAGCTGCGCACCGGCCGGTACACCTCGCCGCACGTGCAGTCGATCACCGAGCGGATCAGCGTCGACGGAGCCCCCGTCAGCGCGGAGCGCTTCATCGAGACCTACGAGGACGTCAAGCCGTTCGCGGAGATGGTCGACGCGCAGCAGCCGTACCGTCTCTCCTTCTTCGAGATGCTGACGGGCATGGCCTACGCGGCGTTCGCCGACGCCCCCGTCGACGTCGCCGTCGTCGAGGTCGGCATGGGCGGCAGCTGGGACGCCACGAACGTGATCGACGCGGGCGTCTCCGTCGTCACGCCCATCTCGCTCGACCACGTGGCACGTCTCGGTGACACCCCCGAGAAGATCGCCGGTGAGAAGTCCGGGATCATCAAGAAGGACGCCACCGTCGTTCTCGCCCAGCAGCCTGTCGAAGCGGCCTCCGTCGTGCTGAAGCGGGCCGCCGAGGAGGAGGCGACGGTCGCGCGGGAGGGCCTGGAGTTCGGCGTCGTCTCGCGCGAGGTCGCCGTCGGCGGGCAGCTGCTCACGCTGCGCGGACTGGGCGGTGAGTATCCGGAGATCTTCCTGCCCATGCACGGCGCGCACATGGCGCACAACGCCGCCGTCGCGCTCGCAGCCGTCGAGGCCTTCTTCGGCGTCGGTACGCGGCAGACGGACCAAGGCCGCACACTCGACGCCGACATCGTCCGGCAGGCCTTCGCATCCGTCTCCTCGCCCGGCCGTCTGGAGCTGATGCGCACCAGCCCGGCGGTGCTCCTCGACGCCGCGCACAACCCGGCGGGGGCCCGCGCCACCGCGGAGGCGATCACCGAGGCGTTCAGTTTCAGCCGCCTCGTGGGCGTGGTCGGTCCCAGCAGCGACAAGGACGTACGGGGTCTGCTCGAGGCATTCGAACCGATCTTCGCGGAAGTGGTACTCACCCGTAACTCCACGTCCCGGGCGATGGACGTCGACGACCTGGCAGCGGTCGCCGTCGAGGTCTTCGGCGAGGACCGTGTGCAGGTCGAACCCCGGCTCGACAGCGCGCTGGAGGAGGCGATCACGCTCGCCGAGGAGGAGGGCGAGTACGCGGGCGCGGGCGTCCTGGTCACGGGTTCCGTCATCACGGCCGGCGAGGCCCGGCTGCTGCTGGGGAAGGAGCGCTAGTGCGCACTCTCTGCGCGAGCACGCTGCTCGGTGAGTTCTTCGTCATCGGCTTCGCCGGTCTCGTCGCCATGCGCACCAGCGATCTGCCGGCGGGCACCGTCTGGACGGTGTGCGGCGTGGCGATGGCCCTGTGCCTGCTGCTGTGCGGCGTGCTGACCCGCCCGGGCGGCATCCCGCTGGGCTGGGCGCTCCAACTGGGCTTGATCGCCTCGGGATTCGTCGTTCCCGCCATGTTCTTCCTGGGCGCCTGCTTCGCGGGACTGTGGTGGGCGTCCGTCCACTTCGGCCGGAAGGTGGACGAGGCGAAGGCGGAGCGTGCCCGCCTGGAGACCCGGCCTGACACTGCGTGACGGTGACCGTCGCCGCCCGTGTAGCCTCTGGGCATCCGTAAGCAGCCACATCCCCGACCCTGACCTCCCCGACGCCTGACGTCCCCGACGGCAGGGCGCACGATCCCGAGGAGCCCCCCCATGAGCGAGCGCACCCTGGTACTGCTCAAGCCCGATGCCGTACGCCGCGGTCTGATCGGTGAGATCATCGGCCGGATCGAGAGCAAGGCAAACTGGGCCGTCACAGCACTGGAGTTGCGCACGCTCGACCGCTCCACGCTGGAGCAGCACTACGCGGAGCACGTCGGAAAGCCCTTCTACGAGCCGCTGGTGGAATTCATGGCTTCGGGGCCGTCGGTCGTGATGGTCGCCGAAGGTGAGCGCGTCATCGAGGGAGTGCGTGCGCTCGCCGGTCCGACGGACCCGATTGCCGCGCCGCCCGGCTCCATTCGGGGGGACTTCGGCACGATTGTGCGGGAGAACCTAATTCACGCATCGGACTCCGCGGAGTCTGCCGAGCGCGAGATGAAGATTTTTTTCCCGGACTTCAGTTAGGGTCCAGCTGACGCGTCATCAGTCGTCAGAGCCTGGATGACCTGGGGCGACCGACATTTTCCGGTCGCCCCTCGGCATATGCACCCGGTTTCGGGGGAACTCATCACCCCGACACGACGTCACTGATTGCAGGGACGACGGCTGTTGCGCCGACAATGGCGGGACACCCTCGCTACGTGTTCGAGTCCGCGTCTACGATGGAACCTCGCGTCTCCACAGTGTTAGCGCGGATCACCCTCTCCTGCCGTCCTCCCACACAAATCGCTCCAGTTGGAAGGCCAGACGCATCCTATGGCGAACAACATGTCGTTCATCGGCCGTGATATGGCTGTCGACCTCGGGACCGCCAACACGCTGGTGTACGTCAGGGGTCGCGGGATCGTCCTCAACGAGCCGTCGGTCGTCGCCATCAACACCAACACCGGCGGCATCCTCGCGGTAGGCGCCGAGGCGAAGAAGATGATCGGCCGCACCCCGGGCAACATCGTGGCCGTGCGTCCGCTGAAGGACGGCGTCATCGCCGACTTCGAGATCACAGAGCGGATGCTCCGCTACTTCATCCTCAAGATCCACAAGCGTCGTTATCTTGCGCGTCCGCGTGTGGTCATCTGCGTTCCGTCCGGCATCACCGGAGTCGAGCGTCGCGCCGTCATCGAGGCGTCCACGCAGGCCGGTGCCCGCCAGGTGCACATCATCGAGGAGCCGATGGCCGCCGCGATCGGCTCCGGACTTCCCGTGCACGAGGCCACCGGCAACATGGTCGTCGACATCGGCGGCGGCACCACCGAGGTCGCGGTGATCTCGCTCGGCGGCATCGTCACGGCACAGTCGATCCGCGTCGCCGGCGACGAGCTGGACAACGCGATCATCCAGCACATCAAGAAGGAGTACAGCCTGCTTCTCGGCGAGCGCACCGCCGAGAGCATCAAGATCACGATCGGTTCCGCGCACTCCCTCGACAAGGACGAGCACACCGAGATCCGTGGCCGCGACCTGGTCAGCGGCCTCCCCAAGACGGTCGTCATCTCGGCCGCGGAGGTCCGCCGGGCCATGGAGGAGCCGGTCAACGCGATCGTCGACGCGGTGAAGACCACGCTCGACAAGTGCCCGCCCGAGCTGTCCGGCGACGTCATGGACCGCGGGATCGTCCTCACCGGCGGCGGCGCACTGCTGCGCGGTCTGGACGAACGGCTGCGCAGCGAGACGGGGATGCCGATCCACATCGCCGAGGACCCGCTGGATTCCGTGGCGCTGGGCTCCGGGAAGTGCGTGGAGGAATTCGAGGCGCTTCAGCAGGTCCTCGATTCCCAGCCCAGGCGATGATCTGAAACGAGCGATCCGCCGTGCGGTCTGCCGCATGTACGACCACCAGTCCGCCTGTGGATCGTTGACAGTTCCGGGACACCGCAGAACTGCTCCGGAACGGACACGGTCCGACCGACTGAGGAAAGGCACGGCCGCCGCACGTGAGGGACACCCGAGAGAGCCGGCTGCTGCTCGTCCTTCTGATCGCCATCGCGTTCGCACTGATCACGGTGGACATCAGGAAGGGCGAGCAGTCTCCGATGGACAGCGCGCGGCATGTGGCCGCTTCCGCCTTCGGGCCTGTGGAGAACGGGGTGTCGGCCGCTGTCGATCCCGTGGGGAACTCCATCGCCGCCGTCCGCGACTCCGGCGTGCGGCACGACCGCATAAGCCGTCTGGAGGCCGAGAACGCGAAGCTGAAGCAGCGGCTCGGCTCCAGCGACCGGCACCGTGCACGGTCCCAGGAGCTGGACAGGCTGCTGAAGACCGCCGGCGCCGGCGGCTACGGGCTCAAGGGCGCCCAGGTCATCGGAATCGGATCCGCACAGGGTTTCTCCTGGACGGTCACCATCGACGCCGGCACCCGGGACGGGATCACGCGGGACATGACGGTCATCAACGGCGACGGCCTCGTGGGCCGTGTCACGACCGTCAGTTCCTCCACCTCGACCGTGCTGCTCGCCAACGACCCCGACTTCTCCGTCGGCACCCGCATGGAGAAGAGCAGCGAACTGGGCTTCGCCACGGGCCACGGCGGCGACGCCATGACGGTCCAGCTCCTCAACGGCAAGGCGCACGTGAAGAAGGGCGACCGGATAGTGACTTTCGGTTCGCGGAACAACAAGCCGTTCGTGCCGGGTGTGCCCGTGGGGACGGTCTCCAAGGTCGACAGGACGGCGGGGGATCTCACACGCAGCGTCAACGTCCGTCCGTTCGTCAGCTTCAGCAAGCTCGACATCGTGGGCGTCGTCGTCAAGCCGCCGCGTACGGACCCGCGTGACGACGTGCTCCGGGCGAAGAAGCCGCCGAAGCCCAAGCCCGCGCCCACGGTGACCGTCACCAAGACGCCGAAGCCCGACGCTTCGGAATCCAGGAGCTGACCGATGTACCTCAACCGGATCCTGCTCTCGGCCGTCCTCGTCGTCGGCGCCCTGATCGCGCAGGTGAGCGTGCTGGCGCGGCTTCAACTGCCCGGTGCCGTGCCCGATCTGCTGCTGCTCGTCATCCTCGGTCTGGCCATGGTCTACGGGCACACCGCCGGAGCTGTGACGGGTTTCCTCGGCGGGCTCCTCGCGGACCTCGCGCCGCCCGCGGAGCACGCGGTGGGCCGGTACGCGCTCGTGCTGTGCATCATCGGTTACGCGGCGGGCCTGACCAAGCCCGAGGGCACGCAGCACCGCTCGGCGACGGTGCCGATGCTCGTCGTCGCCAGTACCGCCGTCGGATCGACGCTGCTGTACGCGGGCGTCGGCACCCTCGTCGGCGACACCGCGGCGGGCCAAGTGGGGCTGTTGCTGCTGCTGTTCACCGCGACCCTCTACGACCTGCTGCTCGCGCCGTTCGTCGTGCCGCTTGTCATGTGGGCGGCCCGCCGAACCGAGCGCGGAGTGATCACCTCCGACGCGTCGGGGGTCGGAAGTATGGGCAGAAGTGACAAAGGCGCCTACGGCTGGCTCACTTCGGGTACGGGACTTCAAGTCGGCGGCAGCCTCTTCAACAAGGGTCGCAGCGGCGGCCCGGTGCGCAACGCCCGCAATGGCAAGGCCGTCCGGATGGGCATCCAGCGGGGCAGTCTGCTGGACCGGTCGTCCCGCAAAGGCAGGTCCGGGAAGATCAAGGGGGTCAAGCGGCTGTGAGCAACATCCCTGAGACCGGGCGCAGTCCCCGGGTGACCATCCGGCTCGTCGCCATCCAGATCCTGGTGATGTCACTGCTGCTCACCCTCGGGGGCCGCCTTTGGTATCTCCAGGTCCGCAACGGCGACCAGTACCAGAAGGAAGCCGCGGGCAACCACGTGCAGCAGGTCGTGCAGCCCGCGAGCCGCGGCTCCATCCTCGACGCGCGTGGCGTGCCGATCGCGGACAACGAGACGCGTCTGGTGGTCTCCGCCTCCCGCACCGAACTGATGAAGATGGACGACAGCGGCAAGGCCGTGCTGACCAGGCTCGCCAACGTCCTCGACATGAAGCCGAAGACCGTGCGGGACAAGGTCAGGCTCTGCGACGCGAAGACCCCTCAGCCGTGCTGGAACGGCTCGCCCTACCAGCCGATCCCGGTCACGGACGACGCCACGACCCAGCAGGCCCTGCAGATCCGTGAACGGGCCGAGGACTTCCCCGGCATCACCGCCGAACCGACCGCTCTGCGCCGCTACCCGTCGCCCTACGGCTCCCGCACGTCGCAGGTGCTCGGCTACCTCTCGCCGGTCACCGACGAGGAGATCAGGAAGACCAAGAACACCGACTCGCCCTTCCTCTCCTCCGACGAGATCGGACGCTCGGGGCTGGAGCGCACGTACGACGCCATACTGCGCGGCAGTTCGGGCGTGACGCGGTACGAGGTGGACAACCTGGGGCGTGTGATGGGCCGGGCCAAGAGCGACAAGGCCGAGCCGGGCTCCAGCCTCGTCACGAGCATCGATTCACGCGTGCAGGCAGTCACCGAGAACGAGTTGCTGACGGCGATGAAGAACGCGCGCAAGCAGCACGACAAGAACACCAACAGGAACTACAAGGCGGACGCGGGAGCGGCCGTCGTGATGGAGAACAAGACCGGGCGGGTCGTCGCGATGGCCTCCAACCCCGAGTACGACCCGAACGACTGGGTGGGCGGCATCTCCGGCAAGAAGTACAAGCAGCTCACCGGAAAGAAGTCCAACTACCCGCTGCTCAACCGCTCCATTCAGGGCCTCTCGGCGCCCGGCTCCGTCTTCAAGGTGATCTCCACCGCCGCCGCGGTGAAGGCCGGCAACAAGTTCGGCGGCAACTACAACTGTTCCTCCTCGTACAACGTCGGCGGCCAGACCTTCAAGAACTACGAGTCGAAGAGCTACGGGACGATCGACCTCGGCCGCGCGCTGGAGGTCTCCTGCGACACCGTCTTCTACGACCTCGCCTACAAGCAGTGGCTCAAGGACGGCGGCAACAACCCGAAGAAGAACGCCAAGGACCACTTCTACAAGGCCGCACACGAGTTCGGCCTCGGCGGGAAGACCGGAGTCGACCTGCCCAACGAGGTCGAAGGCCGCGTCCCGGACCGCCAGTGGAAGAAGGACTACTGGAAGGCCAACAAGGACGCCTGGTGCAAGCAGGCGAAGGACCCCAAGTCGTACGCGGACAAGATCGCCAAGGAGAACTGCGTCTCCGGCATGAAGATGCGGGCCGGTGACAGCGTCAACTACTCCATCGGGCAGGGCGACACCCTCGTCACGCCCATCCAGATGGCCACCATCTACTCGGCGATCGCCAACGGCGGCACCCTGTACAACCCCACCCTGGGCAAGGCGACCATCGGGCCGAAGGGCAAGACCATAAAGGAGATCGAGCCGGAGTCCCACGGCAAGCTGCCCGTGAAGAAGAGCCTGCTGAAGAAGATGGACAAGGCCCTCGCCGGTGTCGCCGAACGAGGCACCGCGGCCTGGCGCTTCGGTGACGCCGGCTGGCCCCAGGACAAGATCAAGATGCACGCCAAGACCGGTACGGCCGAGGTCGCCGGCAAGCAGACCACGTCCTGGTTCGCGACGTACACCAAGGACTACACGATCGTCATGACGATCGCCCAGGGCGGTACCGGATCCGGTGCATCCGGTCCGGCGGTGCGCAACATCTACAACGCCATCTACGGGGTCGACTCGGACGGCAACCTCGACGAGAACGCCGCACTGCTGCCGAACCCCGAGGAGGAACTCCCGAAGGTCGACGGCCACGGCAACATCGAGGCCCGGGAGGACGAGGACTTCAAGAAGCGTGCCGAACGCGCGGTGAAGGGCGCGCCCGCCGAGGGAGCGACCGGATGAGCACCCACTCCTACTCCCTCAGCGGCTACGGACCGCAGAAGAAGTCGGCGTGGGGCAGGCTCACGGCACGCGACTCGGCGGTCTGGCGGCTGGACTGGGTCATGGTGCTGGCAGGCATCAGCCTCTCCATCGTCGGCTCGCTCCTGGTCTGGTCGGCCACGCGCAACCGCACCGACCTCAACCAGGGCGACCCGTACTACTTCCTCACCCGTCACGTGGTCGGCCTCCTCGTGGGGCTGCTGCTGATGGCGGGCATGGTGTGGCTGGGCCATCGCAGGGTGCGGGGGGCGGTGCCGTTCCTGTACGGCGCGTCCTTGCTGCTCGCGCTCCTCGTCCTCACCCCGCTCGGCGCGACCATCAACGGGCAGCGCGCCTGGCTCCATCTCGGCGGCGGATTCTCGCTGCAGCCCGCCGAGTTCATCAAGATCACCGTGATCCTCGGCATGGCCATGCTACTGGCCGCGCGCGTGGACGCGGGGGACCGGGAGTATCCCGACCACCGCACCGTGCTCCAGGCGCTGGGCCTCGCGGCGGCGCCGATCGTGGTCATCATGCTGATGCCCGACCTCGGTTCAGTGATGGTCATGGTCATAATCGTTCTGGGAGTGCTGCTCGCCTCCGGCGCCTCGAACCGGTGGATCGTCGGGCTGTGCGTCACGGGCACCGCCGGGGCCGTGCTGGTCTGGGCGCTGGGGCTGCTGGACGAGTACCAGATCGACCGCTTCGCGGCCTTCGCCAACCCCGCGCTGGATCCGTCCGGCGTCGGTTACAACACCAACCAGGCGCGCATCGCCATCGGTTCGGGCGGGCTCGTCGGCAAGGGGCTGTTCGAGGGGTCGCAGACCACGGGCCAGTTCGTGCCCGAGCAGCAGACGGACTTCGTCTTCACCGTCGCGGGTGAGGAACTGGGCTTCCTCGGCGGCGCGTTGATTATTCTGCTGCTCGGTGTCGTGATCTGGCGTGCATGCCGCATCGCCCGTGAGGCCTCGGAGCTCTACAGCACGATCGTCGCTGCCGGAGTGATCGCCTGGTTCGCCTTCCAGTCGTTCGAGAACATCGGGATGACGCTGGGGATCATGCCGGTCGCGGGACTTCCGCTTCCGTTCGTCTCCTATGGCGGTACGTCGATGTTCGCGGTGTGGATCGCGCTGGGGCTGCTGCAGTCGATCAGAGTGCAGCGTCCCGTCTCGGCGTAGCGGCAGTAGCCGTTGCCGGGGTCGTTTCAGGGACGCCGCTGCCGTCCTGTGCGCGGTGTCCCCCGCCTGAAGGGGCAGATCTGAGACGGGAGCGAGCCCGCACCCGCGTCCGCGTTACGCTGAATGGTCACCTGCACTGCGAACGCGCCCCGAGCCGAGGAACCCCAATGTCAGTCGAGTCGGTCTTCCCGCGCCTGGAGGCCCTCCTTCCCCATGTCCAGAAGCCGATCCAGTACGTGGGCGGTGAGCTGAACTCCACCGTCAAGGACTGGGACTCCTGCGACGTCCGCTGGGCGCTGATGTACCCCGACGCCTATGAGGTGGGGCTGCCCAACCAGGGCGTCATGATCCTCTACGAGGTGCTCAACGAGCGTGAGGGCGTACTGGCCGAGCGCACCTACAGCGTCTGGCCGGACCTGGAGAAGCTGATGCGGGAGCACGACGTCCCGCAGTTCACCGTCGACGCGCACCGTCCCGTCGGGGCGTTCGACGTGCTCGGTGTCTCCTTCTCCACCGAACTCGGCTACACCAACCTCCTCACGGCACTCGACCTCTCCGGCGTCCCGCTGGAGGCGAAGGACCGCGGCGACGACCACCCGATCGTCATGGCGGGAGGGCACGCGGCCTTCAACCCCGAGCCCGTCGCCGACTTCCTCGACTGCGCAGTCGTCGGCGACGGCGAGCAGGCCGTGCTGGAGGTCAGCGACATCATCCGCGCCTGGAAATCCGAGGGTCGGCCCGGCGGCCGGGACGAACTCCTGCTGCGTCTCGCGAAGACAGGGGAGGTCTACGTCCCGAAGTTCTACGACGTGGAGTACCTGGCGGACGGCCGCATCTCCCGCGTCGTGCCGAACCGTTCGGGCGTGCCGTGGCGGGTCTCGAAGCGCACCGTGATGGACCTCGACGAGTGGCCGTACCCGAAGCAGCCGCTGGTGCCGCTTGCGGAGACGGTGCACGAGCGGATGTCCGTGGAGATCTTCCGCGGCTGCACGCGTGGCTGCCGCTTCTGCCAGGCGGGCATGATCACCCGTCCGGTGCGGGAGCGCTCCATCACGGGGATCGGCGACATGGTGGAGAAGGGGCTGAAGAGCACCGGCTTCGAAGAGGTCGGGCTGCTCTCCCTCTCGTCCGCGGACCACAGTGAGATCGGCGACGTGGCCAAGGGCCTGGCCGACCGCTACGAGGACGACAAGATCGGCCTGTCCCTTCCCTCCACCCGCGTCGACGCCTTCAACATCGACCTCGCGAACGAACTGACCCGCAACGGCCGCCGCTCCGGGCTGACCTTCGCGCCGGAGGGCGGCAGCGAGCGCATCCGGAAGGTCATCAACAAGATGGTCTCGGAGGAGGATCTGATCCGCACGGTCGCCACCGCCTACGGCAACGGCTGGCGTCAGGTGAAGCTGTACTTCATGTGCGGGCTGCCCACCGAGACCGACGAGGACGTGCTGCAGATCGGCGACATGGCCGTCAACGTCATCGCCAAGGGCCGCGAGGTCGCCAAGTCCAACGACATCCGCTGCACCGTCTCCATCGGCGGGTTCGTGCCCAAACCGCACACGCCCTTCCAGTGGGCACCGCAGCTGTCGGCGGAGGAGACGGACCAGCGGCTCGGCAAGCTGCGCGAGAAGATCCGCGCCGACAAGAAGTACGGCCGCTCCATCGGCTTCCGCTACCACGACGGCAAGCCCGGCATCGTCGAGGGACTGCTGTCGCGGGGCGACCGGCGCGTGGGTGCCGTGATCCGCGAGGTCTACGACCGCGGCGGCCGGTTCGACGGCTGGCGTGAGTACTTCAGCTACCAGCTGTGGATGGACGCCGCCGCCCGCACGCTGCCGGACTTCGGCGTCGACGTCGACTGGTACACGACGCGTGAGCGTACGTACGAAGAGGTCCTGCCCTGGGACCACTTGGACTCCGGCCTCGACAAGGACTGGCTCTGGGAGGACTGGCAGGATGCCCTGGACGAGACCGAGGTCGAGGACTGCCGCTGGACGCCCTGCTTCGACTGCGGAGTGTGCCCTCAGCTGGACACCGAGATCCAGATCGGTCCCACCGGGAAGAAGCTGCTGCCGCTGACCGTCGTCAAGTAGCGGGCGCAGCCGAGGAGTTCGGCACTCTCGCAGCCGTCGAGGGACGCCGGCCCGGCGGTCGACGCCCGCCGGGCCGGGTCAGGTGCCAGCAGGCTGGAAGAGCTCGACCACGTTGCCGGACGGGTCCTCCAGCAGGATCTGCCGTCCTCCCGGTCCGGTGACGATGTCGTTCCGGAACGAGAGACCTGCCGTACGCAGCCGGCCCACCTCGGCGTCGATGTCGCTCACGATGAGGTGAATCCGGTTCCAGCCCCCCGGCGCGGGCCGTGTGCCGTCCGGCATCGGCCGGCCCGCCGAGCTGGCCGGGCCGCTCAGCAGGAGCCGCAGATTGCCGCGTACGACGTCGGCGAAGGCAGGGGCCGCGCTCATCCTGAGGGCGAACCCCAGGTGTGAGGTGTAGAAGTCGATCGCGGTGTCGACGTCGTCGACCATGTACCGGACGCTGACCAGGTCCGTGAGGCTGTCGGACATAGCTAGACCCTCTCCGAACGCGTCGGGGCGCGTTCGATCGCATGGAGCAGGAACTGGATACGGGTGTTCAATTCGTCCGCGGTGCGGACGAACGCCTGATGGCTGGGCTCCTCGGCCGTCGCCGCGGCCGGGTCGGGGATGCTCCAATGCGCCACGGTGGGAGGGCCGGGGAAGTCCGGACACCTTTCACGAACGCGGTCACAAAGACTGATCACGTGGTCGAACCGCTGCTCGGAGAACTCGTCGAGGTGCTTGGAGCGGCGGCCGCCGATGTCGGTGCCGCGTTCCCGCATCACGCGCACGGCCTCCGGGTGCAGGGGCTTGGGATGGCTTCCGGCGCTGGCGGCTTCGACCCGGGAGCCCGCCTGCTGCTCCAGGATCGCCTGAGCCATCTGGGACCGGGCGCTGTTGCCGGTGCACAGGAACAGCACCCGGACGTGCGGCCGTCGTGCCTTCCGCCGGCCGGAACCGCTCACCGGCTCTGCCGGCTCTGCCGGAACCAGCCGTAGGCCGGGGTGCAGTGCGGTACCGGCTTCGGCCAGCCGTTCACGGCAGACGGCCAGATCGAGGCTGTAGTAGGTGTCGCGCTTGTCGGCGGAGCTGCGCCGCATGGTCACCAGCCCGGCCTGGCGCAACTGGCCGAGATGGTAGGAGGTCAGGCTCTGCCGCACACCGGCCAGAGCGGTGAGTTCCCGGACCTGGCGGTCGCTGCGGGCCAGTTCACTGAGCAGTTGCCACCGCACCGGGTGCCCGGTGAGGGACAGGACTCCCGGTGGGCCTGCTGACGGTTCGTCCCGGGGGACAGTTGAAGTCACGTTCGCAGAATACATCAAACAAGATAGATTGATCTAACTGATTTGTTGGATTGTGACGAGCCTGTGGAGCATGGCGCGGGCCACGGAGCCGGACGAGCCGGGGAAACGGGCGCGCCGCCCCGGCCGTCGCCGAATGGGGCGCTGCGCGCGGCTTTTCCGTACAGGGTTCCGTGGGGCGAACCGGTGGGGGCACAACGGCGTCCCCACTGGTGTGAGTGATTGTCAGCCCGGACATGACGCAAGACCGGCGGCCGCCGGGGAACCGGCCGCGGCTTCGGTGCCCGCGCGGCAGGTGCCCCTCGTGAAGGACGGCCCCACGCCGGAGGCAGCCGGCCCGGCCCCTGCCCCGTTCGCGGAGGAGCCCTTCGAGGGGTGGCTCGCAAGGGCGGTCCGGATGCCGGTGCGGATCGTGACGCTGGTGCTCATCGTCCCCGTGCGGTTGCTGTGGGACGCGCTCACCGTCTGCGGGCGTGCGCTCAGGCGCGTGCTGTGGGTGCCGTTCGCGCGGGCTTCGCAGTGGGTCTGGCGGCGCCTCCTCGCTCCCGTCCTCTACGCGCTGCTGGTGTGGCCGTGGCTCGCGCTGTGGAGGTACGTGCTGGCGCCGGCGGGACGTGGACTGCTCTGGCTCGCGAGGACCGTCGGAGCGGGCACCGCCCGGGCCGGACGCGGCCTGTGGGCCGGGCTGACGTGGCTCGGGCGGCATCTCGTCGTCGAGCCACTCTCCCTCCTGTACCGCCATGTGCTGGCGCCGCTGGGCCGGGGTGCCCTGGCCCTGGCCGGAGCCGTCGGCGCCGGGCTGGCCTGGCTGGGACGCACCATGATCGGGGTGCCGCTGGGCTTCCTCCACCGCTGGGTGCTGAAGCCGGTGGGGCTGGCCGCGCTTGCCGTGATGGCCGCGGTCGGCGCCGGGTTCGCATGGCTGTGGCGGTACCTGGTGGTGGCGCCGTGCGGGTTGCTGCACCGGTACGTGCTGAGCCCGGCCTGGCGGGGGGTGCTCGCCGGGGTGCGCGGCACCGGTGCGGGGCTGGCGTGGCTGTGGCGGTACCTGGTGGTCGTGCCATGCGGCTTCGTCCTCCGCAGGCTGCTCAGGCCCACGGGACGCGCCGTCGCCGTCGTCGCGCGGGAGGTCGCGGACGCCGTGGCGCACGCGTGGCGCGTGGCCGGATACGTTTCGAGAACGGTGTTCCGGGCCGTCGGCCGTGTGCTGCGTTTCCTCTTCGTCGACCCGGCCGTGTGGGTGTGGCGGCACGTCGTGCGGCCAGTGGGCCGTGGGCTGCGCGACGCGGTGTGGCGCCCGGTCGCCCAGGCGGTGCGGGAAGCCGGGCGCGGAGTGCGCGCGGCCCTCGCCTCGGCACGCGCTTCCGTGCGGCAGACCCGTGCGGAGCTGCGGCGGGCGCTGTTCGGGGGGCCGCCCGCGGGGAAGCCGGGGAGCGAGCCGGTCCCGGAGCCCCCTGCCGGCCCCGCGCCGCACAGGAGGGCGCTGCCCGAGCGCGGGCGCGTACCCTGGGTCGCAGGATCACCGCACAACAGCGCGACGCAGCCGGACGCATTCGGCGCGAAGCGCGACGATGCGGACTTCCGCACCTTTTGAAGCACCGCGGTACCGGCGGGCACCGGCCCGCCGGCCGGCGGAAGCGTCCGAAGTCACAACAGAAGCTCGCATCTTTACGCAAGCGGAGAGTGGCCGTCCCCCACGCGTCGCCGCCCCGCACCAGCACTGAGGAGAGAACCACTGGGCAAGCGACAGCCCGAAGGCCCGCCGCCCGCACCCGCCGTACAGCGTGTGCGACTGCGATACACCAAGCGCGGCCGCCTCCGGTTCACCAGTCATCGAGATTTCCAGCGCGCTTTCGAGAGGGCGCTGCGCAGGGCCGGGGTGCCCATGGCGTACTCGGCCGGCTTCACCCCGCACCCGAAGGTCTCCTACGCCAATGCCGCACCCACCGGTACGGGCAGCGAGGCCGAGTTCCTGGAGATCGCCCTCGTCGAGCGGCGTGATCCGGAAGAGCTGAGAGCACGGCTCGACGAGTCCATGCCGCCCGGCCTCGACATCGTCGAGGCCGTCGAGGCCCGCACGTCCGACTTCACCGACCGGCTGGAGGCCTCCGAGTGGGAACTCCGTCTGGACGGGGTCGTGCCGGCCGAGGCGGAACGGGCCGTCGAGGCGTTCCTCTCGGCGGAGGCGGTCGAGGTCGAGCGGCAGACCAAGAAGGGGCTGCGCACGTTCGACGCACGGGCCGCCGTGACGTCGCTGACCTCAGCGGAAGAGGCGTCCGGCGCGGGGCCCGATGGTCGGGGGGAGGGTGCCTGTGCGATACTGCGCCTGGTGGTACGGCATTTGACACCTGCCGTGCGACCCGACGACGTCCTGTCCGGCCTCCGAGCTACGGCCGACCTGGCGCCGCCGGTCCCCGCAGCGGTGACCAGGCTGGCGCAGGGGCCGCTCGATGAGGAGACCGGCACGGTGACCGACCCGTTGGCGCCCGACCGCGACGCACCCCTCGTCGCGACGGCGCCGGGCGGCAGCGCGTAGGCCCAGAGCCTGGAGGATCAGCGTTGAAAGCGCCACCGCCGATGCAGGCACCAGGGAGCCACCCGGGTCCGTGTCATGGCAGGCAGGCGCACTGACCAGAAGACTTTCGCCGTAGCCGGGCCGTCTGTACGGAAGACAGACCGGAACCGGCGAGTGAGACACAAGCTCCCGTGTGGCGCCCGCGCCCTGGAGCACGGCCCGCCCAGAGCGTGGCCGTGGCCGAAACGATGAGGCGCGGCGCCCGGGAGCGTGACGGGAGAAACGCCCGCATGCTCGAACCGAACAACGAGAATGAAAGCGCAGCCGCGGAGAGCGGCGAGAACCGTGCGAACGCGGAGAGCGCGCAGCGCGCAGGGAACCCGGAGGGTGCCGGCGCCTGGAGCGCGGGATCTGCCGTGCAGCCGGCGCCGCAGCAGCCGCACCAGTCCGCGCACACCCCTGCTGAGGTGACGGCACCGGAGCAGGGGAAGGAGAAGGCCGGGGAAGACCCCGCCTCTCCGAGTGACACCCTTCCGCCGCGTCGCCGCCGTGCCGCCAGCCGGCCCGCCGGTCCGCCGGCGCAGCCGTCGGCGGCTCCCGAGGTGATCGCGACGAGCGATGTAACCGTCTCGTCCGGCGCGGCCGGGGCTCCGGCCGCCGCCGAGCCCGCGGCGGAGCCGGCTCCCGTGTCTCCGCCTCCGCGGCGACGGGCCACCCGCAGGGCGAGCGCTCCCGAGGGTGCCCCCAGCGTGAGCGGGTCCGCGGCCGACGGACAGGTCGCGCCCGCCGGGTCGGAACACTCCGCGCCCGCCGGTACGGACGCGTCGGTACCCGAGGCCGCCGGTTCCGGTTCCGAGGCCGTCGCCGATCCGGCGCCGCCGCCGCGGGCGCGCCGCAGGGCCGCAGCGCCCGAGGGCGCGCCGACCGCGCCGGGCATCTCGGGCGGGGCCGGCGACGGTGAGGGCGTACAGGCCGGTGCGGGTGACGAGCCCGCCCAGCCCGCGCGTACCCGGCGCAGGACGACGCGCAAGGCGGCTGCCGCCGCTGAGGACGCCACGCAGCAGACCCAGCAGGACGAGCAGGCCCAGCAGGCCGAGGCCCAGGGCAGGCAGGCCGAGGGTGAAGGCCGCGAGAAGCAGGACAAGCAGGCCGACGGTGAGGAGGCCGCGGCCGGGGCGCCCGCGCGTGTGTCGCGGCGTTCCCCGGCGCGCAAGGCGAAGAGCTCGGCCAAGGAAACGGCCCGGGAACCGGCCAAGGAAACGGCCAAGGAGTCCGCGGAGAGCGGCACCGAAGTCCCGGCGGAGGCTGAGGCGCCGAAGGCGGCAGCGGCTGTGGCGGACGAGCCCGCCGGTTCGGGCGCGCGCACGCGCCGCCGCGGCTCCGCCCGCAAGGCCGCGGAGACGACGGAGTCCACGGCCCGCGGCACTGCCGAGAGCGCCGGTACGGAGACGGACGGCGGAGAGTCGGCCGCGCAGCGCAAGCAGGCACCGGCGCCGATGGCGCTCTTCCAGCCGCCCGTGTTCACGGAGCCGGAGTTCCAGACCCCGCAGAGCGCGGCCGCGGCTGCCGCCGCCGCGTCCGCGGAAGCGGCGGACGAGCCGGACGAGGACGAGGAGGAGGCCCCCGCAGCCTCCGAGCGTCCCCGCCGCCGGCGCCGCCTCCAGGACTCTTCCGGCGACGGACAGGGTGCGGACGAGAGTGCCGATGGCGCCGAGATCGACGAGAACGACGATGAGGCCGAGGACTCCGGCGCGGACGCGGAGTCCGACGAGGGCCAGGAGGAGCGTCCCGCACGCCGTCGTCGCCGTGGCGGGCGTCGTCGTCGCCGCGGTGAGAGCTCCGAGTCGTCGGACGAGAGTGCCGCCGAGTCCGGTGCAGGCGGCCGTGAGGGCCAGGAGCGGCGGCAGCAGCGCGACGACGCCGCCGAGAGCGAGGGCGAGGACACCTCGGAATCCGCCGAGGCCGACGAGGAGTCCGACGAGACGCAGGACGGCGAAGGTCCCGGAGGTGCCTCCGGTTCCTCCAGCAGCTCCCGCCGTCGCCGCCGTCGTCGCCGTCGCGGAGGCGACTCCGGTGATTCCGGAGCGCCCCGCGAGGATGAGGGCGACGACCCGGAGCGGACCGTCGTCAAGATCCGCGAGCCCCGCCGCAAGAAGGACGAGCCCGTCGACGAGGTGACGGCGATCAAGGGATCGACGCGTCTCGAGGCGAAGAAGCAGCGCCGCCGCGAGGGACGCGAGCAGGGCCGCCGCAGGGTTCCGATCATCACCGAGTCGGAGTTCCTGGCGCGCCGTGAGGCCGTGAAGCGGGAGATGATCGTCCGGCAGAGCGGCGAGCGTACGCAGATCGGTGTGCTCGAGGACGACGTGCTGGTGGAGCACTTCGTCAACAAGGAGCAGGCCACCTCGTACGTCGGCAACGTCTACCTCGGCAAGGTGCAGAACGTCCTGCCGTCGATGGAGGCCGCCTTCGTCGACATCGGCAAGGGCCGCAACGCCGTGCTGTACGCGGGCGAGGTCAACTTCGAGGCGCTGGGCATGGCCAACGGCCCGCGCCGCATCGAGACCGCGCTGAAGTCCGGCCAGTCGGTGCTGGTGCAGGTCACCAAGGACCCGATGGGGCACAAGGGTGCCCGTCTCACCAGCCAGGTCTCGCTGCCCGGCCGCTACCTCGTCTACGTCCCCGAGGGGTCGATGACCGGTATCAGCCGCAAGCTGCCCGACACCGAGCGTTCGCGTCTGAAGCAGATCCTGAAGAAGGTCGTCCCCGAGGACGCGGGCGTCATCGTCCGTACCGCCGCCGAGGGAGCAAGCGAGGACGAGCTGCGCCGCGACGTCGAGCGGCTGCAGGCGCAGTGGGAGGACATCCAGCGCAAGGCGCAGAAGGGCAACGCCCCGACGCTGCTGTACGGCGAGCCGGACATGACGGTGCGCGTCGTGCGCGACATCTTCAACGAGGACTTCTCGAAGGTCATCGTCAGCGGCGACGAGGCGTGGGAGACCATCCACGGCTACGTCTCCCATGTGGCGCCGGACCTCGCCGAGCGGCTGGAGAAGTGGACGTCGGACGTGGACGTCTTCGCCACGTACCGCATCGACGAGCAGCTGATGAAGGCGCTGGACCGCAAGGTGTGGCTGCCGAGCGGAGGTTCGCTGGTGATCGACCGGACGGAGGCGATGATCGTCGTCGACGTCAACACCGGCAAGTTCACCGGTCAGGGCGGCAATCTGGAGGAGACGGTCACCAGGAACAACCTGGAGGCGGCGGAGGAGATCGTCCGCCAGCTGCGGCTGCGCGACCTCGGCGGCATCATCGTGATCGACTTCATCGACATGGTGCTGGAGTCCAACCGGGACCTGGTGCTGCGGCGTCTGCTGGAGTGCCTGGGCCGGGACCGTACGAAGCACCAGGTCGCCGAGGTGACATCGCTGGGCCTCGTGCAGATGACGCGGAAGCGCGTCGGGCAGGGACTCCTGGAGTCCTTCTCGGAGCCCTGCGTGCACTGCAACGGGCGCGGTGTGCACGTACACATGGAGCAGCCCGCGGCCGTCGGCGGCGGCAAGAAGAGCAAGAAGCGGGGCGGCAGGAGCGGCGGCGAGAAGCAGGCGCAGCTCCAGACCAAGGCCCCGTCCGAGGCGGAGCCCGCCTCCCTGCCCGAGCCGGAGGCCGCCGCGGAGGCGGAGGACTCCAGGGGCGCGAAGGGCCGGAAGGCCGGGAAGGCGGCAGCCGAGGGCGGGAAGGCGTCCCGGCAGGAGGAGTTCGCGCCGGACGATGAGCTGTACGGCTCGGTCGCAGAGGCGGAGGCCGCTGCGGCGTCCGGACGCCGCACCCGCCGCCGGGGCAGCCGCAAGGCGACGGCACCGCAGGGTGCCCCGCAGCCCGCACCGGCGCAGGGCGGGGAGGAGCCGGCGGAGAGGGAGCCGGTTCCGGTGGCCGCTGCCTCCGCGTCGGCACCCGAAACCCGGACCCCGAGCCGGACGCAGCCCCAGGAGCAGACCCAGCCCGAGTCCGAGCCTGCCGGGCGGGGGAGCACGGAGCGCGAGAAATCCGCGCAGCCGAGAACGGAAAGCCCCGCCGGCACCGACGAGAGCACCTCGAAGGGGGCCACCGGCCCGGGAAACGGACGAGGCCGCTCGCGGGAAGGCTCCGAAGCTGGTGGCAGGGCCGCCGCCGGTGACGTGAGCGACGCGGGCGGCGTTCAGCAGGACGCCGGTCACCCGGAGCCGGCCGCCCGGCCGGAAGCCGAACGCCCCGCGCGGGGCCGGCGCCGGGTCGCACGTAAGGTCTCGGCTCCTGCCGGGTCGCCGCCCGCTTCCGAGGAGGCGGTGGTCACCGTGGTGGCGCCGAAGGCGGACGAGCAGCCTGCGCAGCAGCAGCAGCCGGTCGAGGCGGTGCCGGAGGCGCCCGCGCCGGAGGCGGCTCCGCCGGCGCGTGCGCGGCGCCGCGTCAGCCGCAGCGTGTCCGCCCCGGTGGGATCGCCTTCGGCTTCCGAGGAGGCAGGTGCGATCGTGCTGCCCTCGTCGGAACTCCCGGCCGCGCAGCAGCAGCCGCCGGTCGAGGCGGTGCCGGAGGCACCTGCTCCGGAGGCCGCTCCTCCGGTGCGCGGTCGGCGGAGGGTGACCCGTAGTGTCTCCGCGCCGGCAGGGCCGCCGCCCTCGACGTCGCACGAGGCAGCGGCGGAATCTCCGTCCGGGCCGTCCGGGCCGTCCGGGCCGTCCGGGCCCTCGGGCGCCGGGGGCGACGACGCGGACGGCACGGCGGACGATCCGTCCGGAACGCCCGTCGCGAAGAAGTCCGCGGCGAAGAAGACGGCCAGGAAGGCGACGGCGAAGAAGGCCGCCGCCACCGCCCGGAAGACGGGCACATCCCGGAAGACGGCCGCGGCCGAGCAGGACGCACCGTCATCCGTCTCAGCCCCTGCGGAGGAGGAGCGTCCCGCGGACTGACCGGCGGGAAGCGGCGGGCCTCGGCGAAACGCCGAAGCGAAGCGAAGCGGAGAGGGCCGCTCATGGTGCACACGCGCTGTGAGCGGCCCTCGGCCGTCGCGAGCCCGCGAAGACCGGCCGGACTCCAGCCCTCGCGGGCCGTCCACAGCAACGGCCTTCACCCGTACGGGAACTCGGCCCGCCGTGCGGCCCCCACGCGGACCGTCGAGGGCCGCGGGCACCGGTTTGACCAGCGTGTGCGGCGCCCCGTAACCTTGACCGCTGGCGTGTCGATCAGGATGCGCCACGCTCCTGAGCAACTCCCTCCCGCGGCACCAGTGCGGGAGAGGCCGCTCAATCCACTCGGATCAGATCGTGGGGCTCGGCTGCGGTGTCTTCACCGTCTGCCGGATCCGCGCCGGGCGGCTGGCGTCGGGGGTTCCGTGACTAGCGAGAGAGAGTTCCGCGTGTACGCAATCGTGCGCACCGGCGGCCGCCAGCAGAAGGTGGCTGTGGGCGACGTCATCGAGGTCGACCGTATTTCCGAGAGCAAGGCCGGCGAGCGCGTCGAGCTCTCCACCCTGCTTGTCGTGGACGGTGACTCGGTCACCAGCGACCCGTGGGTGCTGGACGGGGTCAAGGTCTCGGCCGAGGTGGTGGACCACCACAAGGGCGACAAGATCCGCATCCAGAAGTACAAGAACAAGACCGGTTACAAGAAGCGGATCGGCCACCGTCAGCTGCACACCGCGCTGAAGATCACCGACATCCCCACGCCGGCCAAGAAGAAGTAAGGACTGAGCTAGAGATGGCACACAAGAAGGGCGCATCGTCCACCCGGAACGGCCGCGACTCCAACCCCCAGTACCTGGGTGTGAAGCGCTTCGGCGGTCAGCTCGTCAACGCCGGTGAGATCCTCGTCCGCCAGCGCGGCACGCACTTCCACCCCGGTGCGGGTGTCGGCCGCGGCGGCGACGACACGCTGTTCGCGCTGGACGCCGGTGCGGTGCAGTTCGGCACGAGGCGCGGCCGCAAGGTCGTGAACATCGTTCCTGCCGCTGAGTAATCAGCCGCGCCAGCAGCGCATCGCAGCACGCATCACCACCGAGGGCGGACGGCCGCTCCCGTGCGTACGCATCGCTCGTACGTACGGGAAGCGGGTCCGCCCTCGGTGCGTTGGGACTCTCGTGGGCCCGCCCCCGGGCCGGCCGCCGTAGGCGCCACGTTCCTCGTCGCTCCCCGAGCCACGTCAGCCCCGTACCGCACACCACGCAACGATCCTCAGCCTGGAGGCACTTCACATGACCACCTTCGTGGACCGCGTCGAGCTTCACGTCGCCGCGGGTAACGGAGGCCACGGCTGTGCCTCCGTCCACCGGGAGAAGTTCAAGCCGCTCGGCGGTCCGGACGGGGGCAACGGCGGCCGTGGTGGTGACGTCGTCCTCGTCGTCGACACCGACGTGACGACCCTCCTCGACTACCACCACAGCCCGCACCGCAAGGCCACCAACGGCAGGCCGGGGGAGGGCGGCAACCGCTCCGGAGCCGACGGCAAGGACCTGGTTCTGCCCGTCCCGGACGGCACCGTCGTCCTCGACGGGAAGGGCGAGGTGCTCGCCGACATGGTCGGCGACGGCACCGTTTTCGTCGCGGGCCAGGGGGGCCGGGGCGGCCTCGGCAACGCAGCGCTCGCCTCGCCCCGCCGCAAGGCGCCCGGTTTCGCGCTGCTCGGTGAGCCGGGCGAGGCCCGCGACATCGTGCTGGAGCTGAAGACCGTCGCGGACGTGGCCCTCGTCGGCTATCCCTCGGCGGGCAAGTCGTCGCTGATCTCCGTGCTTTCCGCGGCCAAGCCGAAGATCGCCGACTATCCCTTCACCACCCTCGTGCCCAACCTCGGTGTGGTCACGGCCGGTTCGTCGGTCTTCACCATCGCCGACGTCCCCGGCCTGATCCCCGGGGCCAGCGAAGGCAAGGGCCTGGGGCTGGACTTCCTGCGGCACGTGGAGCGCTGCTCGGTCCTCGTGCACGTACTGGACTGCGCAACCCTCGAATCCGACCGCGACCCGGTCAGCGACCTGGACGTCATCGAGGCGGAACTGGGGCAGTACGGCGGCCTGGAGGGACGGCCGCGCGTCGTCGTCCTCAACAAGGTCGACATTCCCGACGGCCAGGACCTCGCCGACATCATCCGTCCCGACCTCCTGGAACGCGGCTACCAGGTGTTCGAAGTCTCCGCCGTCTCCCGGCAGGGGCTGAAGGAGCTCTCGTTCGCGCTCGCCAAGGTCGTCGACGAGGCGCGTGCCGCGAAGCCGAAGGCGGAGACCACGCGGGTCGTCATCCGCCCGAAGGCCGTGGACGAAGCGGGGTTCACCGTCACGAAGGAGGCCGACGGTTTCTTCCGCGTACGGGGAGAGAAGCCCGAACGCTGGGTCCACCAGACCGACTTCAACAACGACGAGGCGGTCGGCTACCTGGCCGACCGCCTCAACCGCCTCGGTGTCGAGGAGCAGTTGATGAAGGCGGGCGCACGCGAGGGTGACGGCGTCGCCATCGGCGGCGAGGACGACGCGGTCGTCTTCGACTGGGAGCCGACGATGATGGCCGGCGCGGAGATGCTCGGCCGCCGCGGCGAGGACCACCGCATGGAGGCCCCGCGCCCCGCCGCCCAGCGCCGGCGCGACCGCGAGGCGGAGCGCGACGAGGCCCTGGGCGAGTACGAGGACTTCGACCCGTTCGAGGAGTAGACCGGCTGCCCCTTATCCGGAGGGAACCGGTCGGCCGACGACAACTGTGTCGATGTCGACGACCGGGTGGCCATCCCCGTCAGGCATGCCGATCAGTGGCCGCACCGCGCTGGAACCGCGTTCGACCGTCCCGAGTGAGCCGACCGGCCCGCCTCAGGGGACCAGCCAGGGCTCCCGCGGCAGCGGACTGCCCGTCTCCAGGAGCGACTTGAGGTTGGACAGCACGGCGGCCCAGCCGGAGGCCGCCTCGTCCCGCTCGTTGTCGTCCTTGAGGTCCTCGTGGGTCACGGTGAGCCGGACGATCTCTCCGTGCGGCTCGATGTCGAAGGTGACCCGCGAGGGCTCGTCCGCCGGCTGAGCGGCCGGGTCGGACCAGGTCGTCACGAGGCGCGTGGGGGGCTCGCTCACCACCACCGTGCCGACGACATCGGCCACGCCCGAGCCGTCCGTGCGCCGGTGCTCCCACGAGGAGCCTTCCTGCCAGTCGGAGACGTTGCGGTGGCCCCAGTAGGCGCCGGAGACGTCAGCGTCGGTGAGGGCGTTCCACACCTTCTCCGGGGTGCTCTCGATGTAGACGACGTACACGAATCGCGGCTTGTCGGTCATGGCGTTCTCCGCTCGTTGCTTGAGTGCGCTCAGCGACCGGAGGCGCGGGCGCTCGAACTTGTCGATCCACCGTTCCTGGATCGTGTGAAGGGGGACGGGGTTGAGGTAGTGGAGCTTCTCCCTGCCCCGTCGCACGGCGCTGACCAGGTTCGCGGCCTCCAGAATCGCCAGGTGCTGCGTCGCCGCCTGGCGGGTCATCTCGAGGCGCCCGCACAGTTCGCCCAGGGTCTGCCCGTTGTGTTCGTGCAGACGGTCGAGCAGGTGCCGCCTGGTCCGGTCGGCCAGGGCCCTGAAGACCTTGTCCACGTCTGTGCTCACGGCTCAATCGTGCAAGTAAATACCTGCATATTCAAGCCCGTGCGACGGCGGGACCGGCCTTCCTGGGGCCCTGTCGCTTCCGTTCCCAGGTCAGAGGGGGTGCGAGGGAGGCCGCTGCCACCCCCCGCACCGGGCACTGCGGCAACGCCGGTGGTCACAGCTGTGAAGGCGGACGACCGGCCGGGGGCCGCCGTGGGCGCACGTCCTCAGCCCGCCCCGGCCGCGCCGACCTCTCCGGTGCGTTTGAGCTTCTGCCAGCGCATGCGGCCACCGGTTGCGGCGGTGACGCACGATTGGATCAGCACGAGGTACATCAGCTGCCGGTACACGATCTGCTGGAGCGGCAGCATCAGCAGGTAGCGGTACTTCTCGCCGTCCAGCCGGAACGCGTAGGCGGCGGACATCAGCTGAACGGCCAGGACGAGCCCCCACGCCGCCAGCGACTTGAGGGGGTCGATGAACACCGCCGCGTAGATGGTGAAGAGGTCTATCAGCGGCGCCAGGAGCGGCGTGAGGATCTGGAAGAGAACGACCATCGGCATCCCGACCCTCCCGAACCGTCCCGAGGGCCCGCGGTCGAGAACTGACCGGCGGTGCTTCCACAGCGCCTGCATCGTGCCGTAGCTCCAGCGGTAACGCTGCCGCCACAACTGCCGCATGGACCCCGGCGCTTCGGTCCAGGCGATGGCGTGCTCGGCGTACACCACCCGCCAGCCGCATCGTTGCAGGGCGATGGTGATGTCCGTGTCCTCCGCGAGGGTGCCCTCGCTCATGCCGCCCGTGCGCGCGAGTGCTTCGCGGCGGAAGGCGCCGACGGCCCCCGGGATGGTGGGCATGCACCGGAGCAGGTCGTACATGCGGCGGTCGAGGTTGAAGCCCATCACGTATTCGATGTGCTGCCAGGCCCCGATGAGCGTCCTGCGGTTTCCCACCTTGGCGTTGCCGGCGACCGCTCCGACGGCCGGATCGCCGAAGGGCTGCACCAGTCTGTGGACCGTGTCCGGTTCGAAGACCGTGTCACCGTCCATCATTACGACGATGCCCCAACGGGCATGCGCGATCCCCCTGTTGAGCGCCACGGCCTTGCCCGAGTTCTCCTGCCTGACGACTTTGACATTGCGCAGGGCGAGCGCCTCGACCATCTCAGGAGTGCCGTCGGTGGAACCGTCGTCGACCACGATGATCTCGATCGGATGTGTGCTCCGGGCGAGCGAGCTGACCGTGGCGACGATGCATTCCTTCTCGTTGTACGCCGGGACGATCACGCTCACCGGCTCCACCACCTCAGGGCCCCAGAAGAAGCCGGGGCGGTTGCGCTGCCTGTGATGGCGGCGGGCGAGGACCAGCATGAGCGCGGAGCGGCCGAGCACGGCGACGCCCGCGACGGTGAGCCCGACGACCAGTCCGGGCATGGTGAACTCCGCGACCGCCGTGGCCGCGACGAGTGCCCTGCCCTGCCACAAAGGGGGTCCGGAGGCCGGCCTGTGTGCGCTCGGTCGTCGCATCGCCTCGCTCACGGTGGCGAACTCGTATCCGCGGGCCTGCATGTTCTCGATGTACTCGGGCAGCGCCTCGAGCGTCTGGGAACGATCGCCTCCCGAGTCGTGGAACAGGACGGAAGTGCCCTTGGAGCCTTCAGGGGTGGCGTTCTCGACGATCTTCGACACCCCGGGGTTCTGCCAGTCCTCGCTGTCGGTGTCGATGAAGGCGCTCGTGTAGCCGTTGGTGCCCAGCCGCCGGTAGACGGGCCAGCTGTAGTCGTCGACGGCGTCGGGAGTGGAGGAGTAAGGGGCCCGGAACAGTGACGTGTTGATCCCTGCGGCGCCTGCGAGGGCAAGCTGTGTCTGTGCCAACTCCCGGTCGACACGCTCCGCGCTCTGGTACGAGAGGTCGACATGCGTGAAGGTGTGGATGCCGACCTCGTTGCCGCCGTCGACGACGTCGCGGACGGTGTCCGGATAGCGGGCCGTCATCGAGCCGACCACGAAGAACGTGCCCGGTACGTCGTACTTCTCAAGGATGGCCAGGACCTTCGGAGTCCAGTCCGGGTCGGGTCCGTCGTCGAAGGTGAGAGCGACTGTCTTGCGCGGGACGGGCCGGCTGCGCGCCTTGCCATTGGGAAACGACAACGTGGACCCGCCGTTCAGGACCCTCTTCGGAACGCGGTCGGAGGAGGCGTCCTCGCGCACGCGGGAGTCGTCTCCGAGTTCGGCGTGCAGATACCCGTTGAAGAGCATGACGCCGACGAGCGCGAACAGGGCGAGGAAGGCCAGGACGGCGCGCGACCCGAAGAAGGCGGGACGGCGCACGGCGGACGTCCGGCGCGGCTTGGCGTGCCTGGGAGGTGCGGCGGGGGAGGTCATCTGCTGTCGTGGGCCTCACCGGACGGTGGAAGGGGCGGAGCGCGCGGGCTTGGCACCGTCGGGTCCGTCGACCGTTCTTCCCGGCGCTCCTCCTCCGCACGGCTTTCCGGGGTGCTTCCTGCAGTTCTTGCGGCACTGCTTGCGGCACGGCCTGTTCGCGTTGCGCGTGGCGGGTGATCCGTCCTTGCGCACACGTTCGGTGCCCGGCTCCTGTGTGTTGCCGACGCTGTCGAAGGGTGTGAGTTCCGAAGGAGCGAGCGAGGGACCTCCCATGAAGGACACGCCGACCATCGCCCCGTACACGAGGAAGGCGGCGCCGAGCACGATCCCTGCCCGGCGCAGAAGCTGAGCCCGGCGGCCTGTGGAGTCGACGAAGACGAGCTTGTCCGCTTCCGCGTGCTGTTCCGTACTCCGGTGCCGTTCGTGGTCGTGGGGAGGCACGTCGCCAGGCGAGAGAGTCATGGCCGGGCATCCTGGAGACCTTTCTTGTGATTTCTCTGTGACCCCGTCAGGCGCACAGGTTCGGTGCGATGGTTGCTGCTGAACCGGGCGCGCTCGCGAACTGCCGTACTGCGACGGCGACTTCGAACGACGCGCAACGACGCGCAACGACGCGCAACGACGCGGGAAGGGGCGACCGGCATGCGGCACCTGCTCGTGCGGTTCGCAGCCGTTCTCGGAGCCGTTCTCGCGGTCGTCGGCGCCGGATGCTCACCGGAGGCAGCACCGCCCGGTGACGCCGGCCGTGACGGAGCCGGCTCCGGTGTCCCCTTCGCTCCGTACGTGAGCGCCACCACGGCCGCCGCCACGGAAACCGCCGGCACCCCGTCGGCGTACCACGTCGCTTTCGCCGTCGCGTCAGGAAGCGACGAGTGCACCCCCGTGTGGGACGACGGGACCGCCATCGATGACACGGCCGCTAAGAGGCGGATCAGTGAGCTGCGGGAGACCGGGGCGGACATCCGGGTGTCGTTCGGCGGAGCAACCGGCACCGAACTCGCTGTGGCCTGCGGCAGTCCGGCCGAACTCGCCACCGCCTACGAGCAGGTACTGGACCGGACCGGCGCGAAGGCGGCGGACTTCGACATCGAAGGGGGCACGCTCGAGGACTCCGCGGCCAACACGCGCCGGGCGAAGGCGATCGAGCTCCTTCAGAGCCGGCGCGGCGGACTGGACGTGTCGTTCACGCTTCCCGTCATGCCCGACGGACTGACGTCGCAGGGCAAGGAGTTGCTCGGCAGCGCCCTCGACCAGGACGTGAAGATCACCGCCGTGAACGTCATGGCGATGAGCTACAGCCCCTCCCACACGGGCGACATGGGCAACTATGCCATGGCGGCGGCGCGGGCCGCGCACGACGAGCTGACCGGGCTGCTCGGTCTGTCCGACGCGGAAGCATGGCGAACGCTGCGGTTGACGGTGATGATCGGCGTCAACGACATCGAGACCGAGACCTTCACCCTGGACGACGCCAGGCAGTTGACCGCGTTCGCTTCGAAGCGGGCCCTCGGCGGGCTGTCCATGTGGTCCTCCGCGCGTGACCGGGAGTGCGCGGGCGGAGCGAAGGCCGAGGTGGACGAAACCTGCAGTGGCGTCGCCCAGGAAAGGGGCGACTTCGCCGCCGCCCTGTCGGGGTGAGCGCGCGGCCGTGAGGATGGGGAAGTCTCCGACCGCACCGGAAGCACCACCGGCAGGTGCGCCGAAACTGCGGTGCGGCGCGGCGGGCGGAAGGACTAGCGTTCCGGCATGCCGCCTCCTCGCGTACGCCCACATTCCGACGCCGACGAGCGGACGCAGCTCGTCGCATGGCTCGACATGCAGCGCGCCGTCCTCCACTGGAAGTGCGAGGGGCTTTCGGGCGTGGACGCGCACCGGTCCGTGCTGCCCGCCTCGCCGCACATGACGATGGCCGGGCTCGTCTCGCACATGCGCTGGGTCGAGCACTGCTGGTTCGAGGTCCTGCTGACCGGAGCGCCCGCCGAAGGACCACTGTTCGAGGACGGTCCCGAGGACGCGGAGATGATGGTCGAGGGCGTTCCCCTTGCGCGGCTGCTGGACGAGTACGAGCGGCAGTGCGAGGTGTCGAACCGGATCACCGCGTCACACGAGCTCGAAACCGTGGGCCGGCACCCCGGCTACAACGCGGACCAGACGTCCCTGAGGTGGATCCTGCACCACATGATCGAGGAAACGGCCCGCCACGCAGGGCACGCGGACATCGTCCGCGAACTGCTCGACGGGACGAAGGGGTACTACTGACCAGGGCGGCCGAGGGTAAGGCGCGATGAGACCGGAGGACGAGTTCGCCGCGCTGGTGGCCCGGGCGGCCACGGACCCGCGGGTGCTCGGCGTGGTCCTCAGCGGCTCGCAGTCCCGCGAGGGCGCGGCTACTTCCCGCTCCGACCACGACGTACTGCTCGTTGTGAGCGACGACGCGGGAGACCGGGTGGCCGGCGAAGCACGGCGGGACGCACGCCTGGATGTCGCGGTGATGCCGCTGACGGAGTTCCGCGGGCACGCGCTGCCCGGCTCGGGTACGGAGTGGAACCGGGCGGCCTTCACCCGTGCCAAGGTGCTCAAGGACACGGCAGCGGGCCTCGTCGCCGAACTCGTCCGGGAGAAGGGGAGGTTGAAGCCCGACGAGGCTGCGGAACTGGCGCCGGGCCACCTCGACGCGTTCCTGAACAGCGTCTACCGCTGCCTGAAGAACGACCGGGACGGCAACACCGTCGCCGCACGCCTCGACGCCGCCGAGAGTCTTCCCTTTCATCTCGCTTACGTCTTCGCTCTGCACTCGCGGGTGCGTCCGTACAACAAGTACTTGAGCTGGGAGCTGCAACACCACCCGCTCACCCGGCCCGAGTTCGCTCACGACCATCTCCTCGGGCTTCTCTCGGACGTGGTCTCGCCTCGGTGCGCCGCTGCGGTACGGCAGTTGTTCAACGAGCTGGAGCCGCATGCCCGTGCGGCCGGGCACGGGCATGTGCTGGATTCGTGGGGCGAGGACGTACTGCTCATGCGGGGGCGGGGCGGCGGCCCCGCATGAGCGTGGCCGGACCGGCGGGCCGCACGACACCTCGTGCCGGTGCCGGTGCCGGCTCGCACCGCTCAACGCCGCGGCGCCCGGAGGCCGTTGAGGACCGCGCGCAGCACCGCGAGGCGGTGGGCGCGCAGCCGGTCGGCGGCTCTGGAGCCGGCGGACGGCCCGAGCGCCTTGCGCGCCGCGTGAGCCGCCACCAGGGCCAGAACCAGTCGGACCAGCGCGCCGCTGACAACGACGGACGCCGGCACCCATGCCGCGTCCGCGGCGGTCATTCCAGTGGTGAGCATCTTCGGTCACACCCTTCACCGGTCGGAGGATGCATGTGTAGCCCGGCGGCGGGTGAGCCCGCTGCGGCGCAGGTGCGCCGCATCCGTGGATCCGCCCGACTACGGCGCACCTGCGCCCCTGTCGGCCTGAAAGGGACTCGGCAATCATGCGGGCATGACAGATGAGAACGAGCCGCGGCCTCCGGGCGGCAGAGCCAGATTCCGGCCCGGGAAGCGCCTGCTGCCCTTCCCCTACAACCAGGACCTGTCCGGGGTGCTGCGTCATCTCGACCGCAGCAGGCCGGAATCCCGCGTACGGCTTGCGAACGATCCCTTCACGGCGGCGTACTTGGCGGCAGGGATGCGGCTGCTGGAACGGAACCTCGGCCCCGGTGCGCAACGCGGCCCCCACGGCAAGCCGTACCTTGTCAGCTTCCTCTCCCAGCGCGGTGTTGCCGACGAAGTCGCCAACAACCCCCGTCCATTTCCGCGGAGGGGGACTCCCCGGTCACTGCGGCACGCGTGGAGGTCGCAGTCGGACTTCGTCGCCGACCTGATCAACTTCGCGGTGTGGGAGGAGAACTACCGGCCGAAATACCGGCGGCAGCGTGCCGCGAACACCAAGAAACTGGTGAAGGGCCCGGACTTCGTGCGCGCCATCCACGAGATGGCCTACGAGCACACCGCCGAGGGTGTGGAGATGCCGTCCGTCCGCCTGGCCCTCGCGCTGATGACGTCGGCCGACGGCGACATGGAGGTGAAGCGTGCCATCTCCCGCATGTACGAGGACTATCTCGGTTCGTGGAAGATGCTGTACGAGGACGTCTTACGCCAACGCGGCCTGCGTCTGCGTCCGGGGCTGACCTTGGACGACCTGGCGAACGCGCTGTCCGCCGCCACCGACGGCATGATTCTCCGAGCCGTCGGAGACCCCGGAGCAGACGTCCTGGACCACGAGAGGCGCCGTTCCCTCTTCGGCTCGGTCGCTCTCGCGATCGTCCACGCGTTCCTGGAGCCGGAGGGGGACGAGAGCGGCCTCACTCTGGAAGAGGCAGTCGCAGCGAGGTTCGACAACGGCCCGTACTGAGCGGAACGGGCTGCCGTGCCGGGCTTGCGGTCCCCAACGGCTGGACACGGCAGGGAACTTGGGGTGGCGAGGGCGGTATTCAGATGTGCGGATCGGTCTTCGGCGCTACGTTGTCACCATGGCAGTAGGCAGTCTTTTCCTCTGAGGGCCCGTCGAGGCATCCGCGGCGTCCGTGTGCAGCGCACCGGCGCCGGTTGCCCCTGCGCATCGTCACGTTGCCGCGTCCCGCCGTGCGGGCGCGCGGCGCCTCCCGACCCCAGAGCCGGAAGACAGGTCCCACCGATGCCTGACCAGACCCCGTCCCGCGATGTGCTCGCGGATTGGTTCCGCGAGCACGCCTCCACTCTGACGACCCTCGATCCGCGGCAGCCTCTCGACGATCTGGAGCCGCTGCGCGAGATCGTGGGCGACGCCCGCGTCGTGGCCGTGGGGGAGAACGCCCATTTCGTCGAGGAGTTCTCCCGGGCCCGCCGACGTGTGCTGCGCTTCCTCGCCGAACGGTGCGGATTCACAGTCCTCGCTTTCGAGTTCGGCTTCAGCGAAGCCTTCTCCCTCGACCGGTGGCTCCAAGGAGAGGGCGACGACGCCGACTTGGCGAACGTGAGCCGGAGCGCTGCCGAGTGGGGCTCGGCGGACCTCATGCACTGGCTACGACGTCACAACCGCGCCAGCGGGCACCCGCTCCGGTTCGCCGGCATCGACCTCCCCGAGGCCGGCGGTGCCCTTCGTCCCGCCCTGGAGCGGGTGGCCGACTACCTGCGAGAGGCCGACCCCGACGCACTCCCGTTGGTGGACGCTGCCTTGGAGATCAGCGACCGCTTCCTCGACGGTGCGGGTTCCGGCGCCGCGGCGGCGCCCGCGTGGGCAGCTCTCTCCTCCGCCGAACAGGACGCTCTGACAGCCTCGTTGGCGCGTCTGCGGCTCCGGCTGCGAGCCGGTGAACCGCTCCGTGTCTCCCGCGCCGGCCGGAGACCCTTCGACATCGCCCTGCGAAGGGTGGAAGCCGCATGCCACACCGACCACATGTTCCGGGCGATGAACGGGCTCATGTCCGGACAGGTCATGGCCGCGGACCTGTCGGTGCGGGAGATCTTCATGGCCGAATCCGTTCGCTGGCACCTCGATCACGCCGGACCGGACGCCCGGATCGTGCTCGCCTCGCACAACAATCACATCCAGAAGACGGCCGTGGAGTTCGACGGCGTGCTCACGGCGCTCCCCATGGGACAGCACCTGCGGCGCATGCTCGGCCGGGACTACAGGTCGGTGGCCCTCGTCCACACCTCGGACAACGTCCCGGAGATGTATCCGGACCCCGGCGCGGAGGTGGGCTTCACCCTCGCCGACGCCGATCTCGAAGATCCCGGGGCGGGCAGCGTCGAGGCCGCACTCGTCGATGCCGGAGTCGGTGACGAGATCACGCTCACCGATCTGCGGCCCTCGCCGCATGACGCGGAGCGGAAGCCGCTGCTGCAGCGGATCCGTACGCAGAGTTCCGTCCTGTCCACCCCGGTGCCGGAGGCGTTCGACGCCGTGCTCGCCGTCCCGGAGGTCACCCGCGACCGGACGGTGCGGTTCTGACGGCTCTCCTCCGCCCTGCCCGCCCGGCCGGCCATGCGGAAGGCCACCGTTCTCCGTGGCCGCGGACCGTCGCATCAGGCCGGTTGGCGGCTTCTCGGCCCTTCTGCTCCCCGCGATCGTGAGCGGCGGGGGCAGAGTGCGTTGCGTCAGTGACGCAGACGGGCGTTGAGCCGGGCGGCCTGGCGCGTGAGGTGGTCCCGCTCGGCGTGGTCGGGGGCCTTACGGGCCGCCTCGGCGTGCAGCCGTGCCGCCGTGGCCAGGTCGCCGTCGCGCTCGTGGAGGTACGCCGCCGCTGCTGCGTGGCGGGGCAAGGGGTGTCACCGCCCGGGCGCTGTCCCTGCCGGCGGGGGAGCTGCTGGTCGGCGGAGTCGGACTGGTCATCGCGGTGTTCGGGGCCTGGGGCGGCATACAGGCACTGCGGCGCAAGTATCACGACCACTTGAAGATGTCGCGCATTCCTCGCCGGAGCCGCAAGTGGGTGGAACTGCTGGGCGTGAGCGGCGGCGTCGCCCGCGGAGCGGTCCTCGTGGCCCTGGGAATCTTCGCGACGGAAGCGGCCTGGTCCTCGGACGCCGACGAAGCCAAGGGCATGGACGGCGCGCTGCCGTCGTTCGCGGACACTCCCGTGGGCCCGTGGCTGCTCGTGGCCATCGCCGTGGGCGTCACCCTGTACGGCCTTTTCTCCTTCATGCAGGCTCGCTGGCGTCGCGTCTGGCCGGGAGGACCCCGGGCTCAGAACCGAGACACGGCAGCTGTCGAAGCAGCAGACCGCCTACCGTGAGGCCGGCCTCCTGAGCGGAAGGTACGTGCCGGTCGGCGATCTGCTGCCGTGAGGGCGCGGGCCGTTCCCCGGCCGGTCCTCCTCAGCGGCGGCCTCTGCGCAGCCGGATGCCCGACGTACGCGATCGCCGCAGCCGCACCGCCTGCGACATCCCGCCGGCCGCCGGGACCGGGGTGGGGAAGACCCGAAGGGACGAGGAAGTGGCCGGTCGGCCGCCCGGACGAGAGCGGCCCCGGGAGGCAGCACGCCTCCCGGGGCCTCGTTCGTCAGCGGGCGCGGCCCGCCTCGTCAGGGCGATCCGCCGTCAGGCGACGCCCCTCTCCTTGAGCGCCGTCAGGCGACGCCCCTCTCCTTGAGCGTCTGCAGCACCTGCCGGGCCGTGTCGGCGCTGGACTGCGGGTTCTGCCCGGTGACGAGGTTGCCGTCGGTCACGACCTTGCTCGTCCAGGCGGGGGCGGTCTCGACGAGGGCGCCGAGTTCGCGGAGCCTGCTCTCCACGAAGTACGGCACCGCTTCGCCGAGTCCGCCCTGCCGCTCCTCCTCGTCCGTGAAGACGGTGAGCCTGCGGCCCGCGAAGGGGAAGCCGTCGCCGGCCTCGCCGCCGCTGGTGCTGAGCACTCCCGCGGGGCCGTGGCACAGCGCCGCGACGACCTTGCCGCCGCTGTCGGCTTCCCTGAGCAGACGGGCGAGGTCGGCGTCCTGTGCCAGGTCCTCCATGGGTCCGTGACCGCCGGGGATGTAGATCGCGTCGTAGTCCGTGGCCCGTACGTCGCCGAGGGCGAGCGGCTTGTCCAACTGGCCGGAGAGGGAGTCCAGATAGGCGCGGAACTCCTTCGCGGAGGCCTCGTCCACGTTGCCGCGCTCATCGAGGCTGATGGGGTCGACCGTGGGCCGCACGCCGCCGGGAGTGGCGATGTCCACGTCGACGCCTGCCTCACGCAGCACGCGGTGCGAGACGGCGACCTCCTCGGCCCAGTAGCCGGTGGGGTGGGTCGTGCCGTCGGCGAGCGTGAGCCTGTCGGCGGCGGAGACGACCATCAGGATCTTTGCCATGGCGCAGAGCTTCCTTACTTTCGCTGTGTCGGCGTCGGTCCGTCGTTCCCGTCGGTCCGTCGTTCACTTCAACACCCGCGTCCCTCGGATTTCTTTCGCTAATCCGCTCTGCCCGTGCCGTCCCTGCTGCCTCGCCATCTCACGGAACCCGGAACCGGAACCGGGAACCGGAACCGGAACCGGGACCGGGACCGGAAGCGGGAACCGGAACGGGACACCCGCGTCGGGGCTCCCCGGAGGCGCGACGCGGGTGCCGGGGCCGCCCGCCGAAGAGCCTGCCTCCGGCGGCCCGCGCGGGGCGGGCCCGGCCCGGCGGCCGCCGGGTCGGCAAGCGATCAGCCGGGTGGAACATCTGGACCAACTCACTGAGAGTGATCGAGGGCATGGTGGAGGTCCTTTTCTCGGAGGGTTGCGGGAGTGGCCGTTTCGCTGCCGACGGAGCGGAAGACGTCGTCGAGCCGCGTCGGCCCGGCTTCGAGTTCCGTCAGATCCACCGCGTTCTCGTCCCGCCCAGCGGAGCAGGACGTGCAGGTCCCGCTGCAGGTCGAAGGTCTCGACGAGGAGTTTCCCGTCGCTCCCGCCCGCCGTGGGCAGTGGTAGCGCCGGCGCGCAGGCCGGAAGGGAACCGACCGGGAGATCGACACCCTGCGGGCGACGGGCGAAGGCTACTCGGCCGCCGACATCGCCGCCCAGCTCCACCTCGCGCCGGGCACCGTGCGCAACTACCTCTCGAACGTGATGCAGAAGACCCAGACCCGGACCCGGCACGAGGCGGCACGGTACGCACGGGAGCACGACTGGCTGTAGCGCGGGACCGGGGACGGGGGACGGGGGACGGGGCCGGAGCTCCGGCCCCCGGTCCGGGGAGGGAAACGAGAACGGTCCCGGGAGGCGGTGTGCCTCCCGGGACCGTCGGGGTGCTGCGTGCGCGGGCGAGGCCCGCGCTCCCGTCCGTCAGGCGGTGACCTGGTCGGTCTCCTCCGAGTCGGACAGCGCGTTGCCGTTCGGCGCGGCCTCCCAGTCCGCCTCTTCGGCGGTCTCCTGCGCCTCCGTCTCGCGCTGGCCCGGGATCTCCTCCGTGCGGCGGGCGACGCGCTCGTTGCGGGCCGCCGTGGCTTCGCACAGGTCGGTCACGGCCTTGTTGAAGCGAGCCATCGACGGCGGGTCGGAAGGACCGAGGAGGTGGACCTTCAGTTCCCCACGGGCCTTGGTGAGGGTGTCCTTGGCAGGGTCGCGCACCGACTCCAGCAGCGCCGGCACCTCGTCCGCTCCGGGGGAGAGGATCGTGGCGGCACGCACCGTCGGGAACCCGGCCCGGAAGTCGTCCTCGCTCAGACCGCTGGTGTTGGCCACCGCGTAGGGCTTCTCGCTCGACAGGTAGTCCGAGACGACGGACGAGACGTCGGAGATGAGCAGATCGGACTCGTTGAAGCAGGTGTAGATCGTCGGCCGCGGGCCGGTGATGATCTGGTGTTCCCACTCGGGGAGCGAGGCCCAGTTGGCGGCCTCCCAGGCGGCGGTCGCGGCCGCGACCCGCTCGGCCCTGTCCGACTCCGGCGTGGACTGGAGCATCATCTTCTCCACCTCGTCCGCGCCTCGGCGGAAGGCGGTGGTCGTCAGCTCGTCCAACTCGCGTACGCGGCGCTCCAGTTCAACCGCGGTCTCGGCGCCGGGACGCTCACCGGAGCGCTTCGAGTTCGCCGCGGCGATCATCTCCTGGATGCGGACGTCGGCGGCGCCCGCACGGGGGTCGACGGAACCGGTCATCGGGTGCGGCTTGTACAGCAGCCGCACACCCGGGTCGGCCAGCAGGGCACGGACGATGTTCTCGCCGGCCAGGATGATCGACGTGTTGCCGGGGTCGTTCGTCCAGCCCTCCCACGTGGGGGCGTACAGCACGGTGGTGTACTTCCCCGCCGGCGGTCCCGCGTACGGCTCGATGGGAGAGAGCTGCGGGCGGCCGACCTCGACCACGTCACGGTCGTCCACGCCGATGTCGGCGAGCTGGTAGCGCTCGCGGGCGGCGGGACCGGCGACCCACACCTCGTCGTAGGCCTTCGCGTAGGGGTTGCAGGAGGAGAGCTTGTCGCTCTCCCCGTGGTTGATGAAGGCGTGCTTGATCGTGGGGATGCGCAGCACCTGCGAGGTCTTGCCCGAATTCGCCGGGTGCAGCATCACCTTCAGCGTCGAGTGCTCCAGGTGCATCAGGTGCGCGACCTTCGGGATGCAGATGATCGGGACGTCCGTCGCCTCGATCTTCTGCACCATGAAGCGTTCCCGGAGCACGATGATCGGGTTGCCGTCGAGCTGCGCGAGCGTGGAGAGCCACATGTTCGCCTGGTAGGCGGAAGTCGTGCCGCCGGAGAAGTACATGCCCACGGTCGGCTGGTACTTCGCCAGCCAGCGGTCGAGCCACTGCAGCGCCTGCTGCTCGTTGGCGTGACGCTTCTTCGGCAGCATCCACGTGCCCAGGTACAACGCACCGCCCAGGGAGAGCGCGATGCTCAGGCCGAGGCCCAGGATGCCCCAGACCTCGGTGGACAGGGCGGCGCTCAGCATCAGTCCGACGGTGGCGGGGATGGAGAACCGCAGCAGGCGGCGGCTGGGCTGGCGGGCCAGCAGACGCGGCGGCGCGACGGTCAGCCGCAGGTCCGAGGCGTCGATGTTGCGGGTGAGGATCGGCAGTGTGCGGCTGCGCCGCACGAACTGGGCGACGGCCTGGCACAGGAAGTGGGCGGCGTAGCCGGCCAGCAGCAGAAGTGTCAGGGGGCGCTCGATGTCCGGCGGGACGTCGGGGATGCGCACAAGGCCGATGACGATGAGCATGTCGCGCAGAAGCTGGCGGGTCGTGACGTCGAAACGGACCTTGCCGAGCAGGGCGAGCAGGCCGGGCTGCTTGTGCGTGAGGTAGATGTCGAGCGTGATCCCCGCCAACGAGGCGACGATGAAGACGGGCACGTTCGGCAGCAGCGCGCCCGCGAGCTGTGCGGCGTAGAAGACCGTCAGCGCGAGAAGCGCGGTCAGCTGGACGGCGCGTCGTGATGAGAGACCGGCAGAGGGCACGGGACTGGGCTCCTGGCAGGAGGTCGGGGGTCGGGCTGTGTACCGGCCGGTGGGGATGGCGGCCGTGGATGACCACTGACCGTATGCCGGGCACGGGGCCGGTGACAATCTGCGTCGGGGTGTCCTGAGTCGATACGCGGACAAAGGTCATTATCCCCACCCGTCCACTGGTCGGAACGGACGAGCGGCCCCGGCGGGTACTCCCGTAGATTGCAGAGGAGGCCCCCGGGACGCGCGTGAGGCGGCACCGTGCGGGCGCCGCGACATCAGCGGCACACCGGAACAGTACGGACGCACCCGCACCGGGCGGGGCGCACGGGGAGCAAAAGGAACGGCTCCGCCGGCGAGGCACGACACGCGGGCGTGACAGAGGGAACAGGCAGGCAGCGGGACGTGGGCACCAGTACGGCAGCGGGCTCGGGCGACTCCGGCAGGGACGACACCGGCAGGGACGACACCGGCAGGGACTCCGCGACGGGCGCCCCCGGCGCGCCGCACGGAGCGCGGAGCGCGGCGCGTACAGAGCGCACCGAGGTGACGGGTGCGCGGCGGATCGTCGTCAAGGTCGGGTCTTCGTCGCTCACGACGGCGGCCGGCGGCCTGGACGCGGACCGCGTCGACGCCCTCGTCGACGTGCTGGCCAAGCACGCAGGACCGGCCGACGGCCGGACGAGCGCCCCGCAGCGGGAGATCGTGCTCGTCTCCTCCGGTGCCATCGCGGCGGGCCTCGCACCGCTGGGCCTGCCGAAGCGGCCCCGCGACCTGGCCCGCCAGCAGGCCGCGGCCAGCGTGGGGCAGGGGCTCCTGGTCGCCCGCTACACCGCCTCGTTCGCGCGCTACGGACGCCGCGTCGGCCAGGTGCTGCTCACCTCCGACGACACCAGCCGGCGCGCCCACTACCGCAACGCCTACCGCACGTTGGAGCAGCTTCTGGCGATGGGCGCCGTGCCGGTCGTCAACGAGAACGACACCGTCGCCACCGAGGAGATCCGCTTCGGCGACAACGACCGGCTCGCCGCGCTGGTCGCCCATCTCGTGCGGGCCGACCTGCTGGTGCTGCTCTCCGACGTCGACGGTCTCTACGACGGCGATCCTGCCTCTCCGGGCACGTCACGCATCACGGAGGTCACGGGTCCCGGGGACCTGGAGGGCGTCGAGATCGGCAGTGCGGGCAGCGCGGGCGTCGGCAGCGGCGGAATGGTGACGAAGGTCGAGGCCGCCCGCATCGCCGCCGCCGCGGGTGTGCCGGTGGTGCTCGCGTCGGCGACGCACGCCGCCGACGCGCTGGCGGGCCGCGGCACCGGTACGTACTTCCACCGGACGGGCCGCCGCACCGCCGGGCGGCTGCTGTGGCTCGCGCACGCCTCGACGCCGCGGGGCGCGCTCACATTGGACGAGGGTGCCGTGCGGGCGGTCGTCCAGCGGCGCACCTCCTTGCTGGCGGCCGGAATCGCGGGCGTGGAGGGTGAGTTCGCGGCCGGTGACCCCGTCGAACTCCGCGACGAGCGCGGCGTCGCCGTCGCCCGCGGCCTGGTCAACTTCGACGCGAAGGAGCTCCCGCAGCTGCTCGGGCGGTCCACGCCGGAGCTGGCCCGCGAGCTGGGCCCCGCGTACGAGCGGGAGATCGTGCACCGTGACGACCTGGTGCTGCTCGACTCCTGAAGCCGTTCGCACGTGCGTGCGCCCCGCCTCGAAGGACGCGAGCCGGACCTCCGCGCCGGACCTCCGCGCCGGACCTCCGCGTCGGACCTCCGCGCCGGGGCCGGCCCGTGGACCGCGAGTGATGCCCTTGCTGCGAGCGAGCGAGCGTCAGCCCTCGCTCGGCGCCTTGGCGTGAAATGTTCGTGCAGAGGGCGGGGGAGTGGTGTCCGAACCGTCATCGGCCGGGAGAAAAGACCAGCCTTTCCACGGACAGCTTCCCGAAAACGGCCACGCGGCCGGTCGCGGGCTGGTCAACTTTGTAGAGGGGGTCGTGCGGCAGGTGAGCGGCGCCCGGAACCGAGAGCATCCCACCGGACGAGGAGGCCACCCGTGAGACGGCTGGTCAGCGTTGACCCGGAGCAGCGGGCCGAATCACGTGCGGGCGCGGGTGCCGAAAGGCGTGAGCAAGCCAGGCTTTGGCACATCACGTTGAGCGTCGCCGGCGAGGAGGCGCCGCTCAAGGAGGTACGGCGCGCGCTGGAACAGCTCGCCCACGACCATCCGTTCCTTCTGAACAGCCGGTATGCGAACGATCACGCCGAGATCCGCTACTGGGAAGAGGCCCGCGACCTGCACGACGCCGCCGCTGTCGCGCTGCGGCTGTGGGGGGAGCACCGCAATTCGGCACAGCTTCCCCCGTGGGAGATCGTCGGTCTCGAGGTCATCGGCCGCGAGACGTACCACCAGCGGGTGGCCGAGGGATACGGCCCGCCGCCCGCCGCCTCCATGGGCGTCCACCCGTTCTAGGTGTATTGATCATGAGCGTTGTTGACGCCCGCAGGTCTTGATCATGGCGAAGACCTCCGGTGTGGTGGAGGTGTCTAGGCTTCACCGCACAACGGAGGTCTTCGTGTCCCACCGTAATGCCCGGCTGACCGTGCACGGCAGGCGGTTGCTGGTCGAACGTGTCCGCTCGGGGTTTCCGGTAGCGCATGTGGCTGCCCAGATGGGCGTCTCGCGCACCACCGCGCACAAGTGGATACGCCGGTTCGCTGCAGAGGGCGATACCGGCCTGGCCGACCGCTCCAGCCGCCCGCACCACCTGCCGAACCGCACACCGCCGGGCGTTGAGGCCCGCATCTGCGCCTTGCGGGCCGAGCGCAAACTCGGGCCTGCTCGCATCGGCCCGATCCTGGGTATGCCGCCCTCCACCGTCCACCGGGTCCTGACCCGCCATGGCCTGCACCGTCTGTCCTGGCTGGACCGGCCCACCGGCCGGCTCATCCGCCGCTACGAACGCAGCCGGCCCGGCGAACTTGTCCACGTCGATGTGAAGAAGCTCGGGCGCATCCCCGACGGCGGTGGCTGGCGCATCCACGGCCGGGAGGCGGCCCGGGCGGCCCGGCCGCAAAGCCGTCGCCGCACCGGCTACGACTACATTCACTCCGCCGTCGATGACCACACCCGCCTCGCCTACAGCGAGATCCATCCCGATGAGAAGGCCACCACGTGCGCTGCCTTCCTGCGCAGGGCGGCAGCCCACTTCGCCACGCTGGGCATCGACCGCATCGAACGGGTGCTGACCGACAACGCCTGGTCCTACCGCAAGAGCGACCTGTGGAAGCAAGCCCTGACCGATCTCGGCGCGGTCGGCAAGCGCACCCGCATCTACCGGCCGCAGACCAACGGGAAAGTGGAGCGCTTCAACCGCACCTTGCTCGATGAATGGGCCTACCTGCGGCCCTACGCCACCAACGACCAACGCGCCACAGCGCTGACAGACTTCCTCCACAGCTACAACCACCATCGCTGCCACACCGCACTCGAAGGCAAGCCACCGATCAGCCGTGTGAACAACGCATCAGGTCAATACATCTAGGGCCCTCCACTTCCAAGCCCTGTCAGGCCCTTCCAGCTCCAGGCCCCTGCCTGAGCGTGGCACCGCAAGGCCGTTTCAGGCCAGGCCCGTTTCAGGCCATGCCCGGCTCGCAGCCCGGTCCGGGCCACGAAGCGGCGGCACTCCTCGTGAGTACGGGGCGGTCGTCCCGCACGGTGGACGGCCGGGCACCGGCGGTGCCGCCGTGGCTAAGCTCGGAGACATGAGCGCAACGCAGAACTCGCCCGTGACCGACACCGCACGACGCGCGAAGGAGGCCGCCGCCGAGCTCGCCCCCCTGCCGCGCACGGTCAGGGACGCGGCGCTGCTCGCCGTCGCCGACGCGCTCACCGCCCGTACGGACGAGATCGTCGCCGCCAACGCCGCCGACGTGGGCAAGGCCCGCGACGCCGGAACGCCGGACGCCATCGTCGACCGTCTGACGCTCACGCCGGAGCGCATCGCGGCGATCGCCTCCGACGTGCGCGACGTGGTCTCCCTTCCCGATCCGGTCGGCGAGGTCGTGCGCGGCTCGACGCTGCCCAACGGGCTCGAACTGCGCCAGGTGCGCGTGCCCCTCGGCGTCGTCGGGATCATCTACGAGGCCCGCCCCAACGTCACCGTCGACGCCGCCGCGCTGTGCCTGAAGTCCGGCAACGCGGTGCTGCTGCGCGGCTCGTCCTCCGCGTACGCCTCGAACGGCGCCCTTGTCGAGGTGCTGCGCGACGCCGTTGCCGGTGCCGGAGTGCCCGCCGACGCCGTGCAGCTCGTGCCGGGGGAGAGCAGGGACAGCGTGCGTGAACTCATGCGCGCCCGCGGCCTGGTGGACGTGCTGATCCCGCGCGGCGGGGCCTCGCTCATCCGTTCCGTGGTCGAGGAGTCCACCGTTCCCGTCATCGAGACCGGCGTCGGCAACTGCCACGTGTACATCGACGAGGCCGCCGATCTGGAGACCGCCGTCGCGGTACTCGTCAACTCCAAGGCGCAGCGCCCCAGTGTGTGCAACGCCGCCGAGACGGTCCTCGTGCACGAAGGCGTGGCGGCGGAGTTCCTGCCGCGCGCCGTGGAGGCTCTCGCCGCGGCGGGTGTGACGGTGCACGGCGACGAGGCGTGGCAGAAGGCGGGCGCGGACGTGGTTCCCGCCACCGACGAGGACTGGGGCACGGAGTACCTCTCGTACGACATCGCCGCGGCCGTCGTGCCGACGCTGGACGCAGCGGTGCGGCACATCCGCGAGTGGAGTTCGGGTCACACGGAGGCGATCGTCACCCGGGACACCGCGGCCGCCCGCCGCTTCACGTCGCTCGTCGACTCGACGGCCGTGATGGTCAACGCGTCGACGCGTTTCACGGACGGCAGCCAGTTCGGATTCGGCGCCGAGATCGGCATCTCCACCCAGAAGCTGCACGCACGCGGCCCGATGGGCCTGCCGGAGCTGACCTCCACGAAGTACGTGGTCACGGGAGACGGGCACACCCGCGGCTGACCCGCGCCCGGCACATGCCGGGGCGTCTCTGAAGCTGTTGCGCCGGTTCTGACGGAATCCCGCTTCTCCCTGCCCTTATTGACCACAAAGGTCTACGCTGACAGCGTGCCGGACGACGTGGGGGGCCAGCCGTTCCCGGACGGCGAGGAGCCCGAGTACCGCTACGGGGCCGCGGACGAGGAGTTCGCCGCCCTGGTGCTCGACGAGGACTTCGTGCGGTCCGCGGCCATTCACGAACCCACCGCCGCCGAACGCATATTGGCCGCCGCGCAGTCGCACGCCGAGAGCGAGACCGTGCGCGGCTTCGAGGACGGCTATGTGTACGGGCCGGGCACCGAGGGCGATTTCGGCTTCGACGAGGACGACCCGGACGGAACCGGCGATCCGGACGGACTCGCCGGCGTGGGGGACCTGGACGACCCGGACGACGACGAGGGCCGGTTCGACCGCTCCGACTACACCGAATACCTCGACCCGGCCGACGGGGACGAGTACGACCACTACGGGCCGCACGAGTCGTACGCGCCGTACGGCTACAACCCCAACTCCTTCGGCGACAGCGGCCATTACGCCCCGTACCAGTACGGCCGGTTCGTCGACTTCGGCCGGCACGACCAGTACGGGCAGTACATCCGCTTCGGCGTCAACCGCCGCTACGACCCCCGCTTCGACCTGGGCGAGGAGCACGGCTCCGACCACCGCCGTCCCGGCCGCGGCAAGCACGGCGCCGCCCCGCGCGGCCGCCCCTACCGCGGCCACATGCGGTGGCAGCGTCCCGTCGCCTGGCTGCTCGCCCTGGTGATGGGCATCGGCATGGTCGCCCTCGCGCTCGGCGCCGTCTACCGCGGGACCTCGCAGCAGCGGCAGGACCCTTCGCCTCCGCCCGCGACGACCGGTGTCGGCTCCTCCGCCAAGGAGCACGAGGGCGCGCAGCGGACTCCGGACATACCCGCGCAGTCGAGACCGGGCTGAGGTCACCCGCGGCGAGGCCGCGGCTGCGTCGAGGGTGCACGCCGTGCGGGCCGTATGGTCACCGGCTCGTCACGCCGGGGCGACAAGGCGTTCACGAACACGCGTATCCGCCGGGTTGTCGCCGCACGGGAGCGTTTACGTACAGCCGGGCGGACCTACTCTGTTGGTATGGCCGGGCGAGGCAATCCCCCAGAGGGAACCCCCGACGACGCCTCCGGGGGCGGCGACGACGAGTACCGAGACGATTACCGATCCGTCGTCTTCGACGAGTCGTTCATCAAGGCTGCGCGGCTCCAGGAGTTCTCCGCGCGTGAGCGCATGGAGGACGAGGAGCACGCGGCCGTACGCAACCGTGTCCTCCCGTCCGCGGGCGAGGCCACCGACGAGGACCACGGCGGCACTTACCAGCGGGGCTCCATCACCGCCTCACGGCAGGGCATCGTCCTGGTGCTGCTGATCGTCCTCGCCTTCGGCACGGCGATCTACATGGGAATCCGCAACCCGTACCAGGCGCCGCCCGATCCGCCCGCCGAACCCATGCGCAACGCGCTGCTTCCCCTGGCGCCCCGCGACGCGGTGCCGGGCGCCGCGCCCGCCGATCTCTTCGAGCACAGTCCGGCCGCCCAGTTCCGCGCCGGCGCCGACGGTGTGACGCTGCCGCCCGCGCGCCGCACGCGGCACTTCTCCGACAGCCAAGTGCTCTCGGCGCTCACGGCGGCGAAGGAGTACATCGTCACCAGCTCGCTCGACCCGTCCGTGCTCAGCGGCAACACCTTCCGGGACGTGCGGATACTGCTCGACCCGGTGCAGCACGAGCAGTTCGACCAGAGCATGGACCACCCGCGCAACGACGGGCGGCACTCCGCGACGGGCTGGATGGTCCGCTTCGACCCGTCGAAGACGGCGCTCGCCGACGCGCGGATCCGGGTCAACGGCTCCATGACCGTTCAGGAGGCTGGCCCCGACGCACTGGAAGTCGTCGCGGACCACGTCTTCGTCTACGCGGTGCGGGCGGCGGACGAGGGGAAGGACGAGAAGGCGGCGGACAATTCGTCGTTGTTCACGGTGCGGCGCGAAGTGCGTTTCCAGGTCGACCGCGAGGACCTGCGGCGCCAGCAACTGAGCGTGCTCCAGGTCTCGATGAGGGCCGGGCCGCTGCCGTGCTCCGCCGACATGTCGGACGCGCTGGCCCCGTTGCTGGCCGGTGAGAAGGCCAAGGACGACGGTGCGGCCGGCACCGACCCGTACGCGCGCGGCCGGTCCTCGGCCTCGCTGTGCGGTCTGCTCTCCACGAGCTCACAGCCGAGCCCGGCCGCGAAGAAGGACGACTAGGGGCGACTGGATGCACACCCGGGTTTCCACGACGGCAGCAGTCCGGTGCGGTGTCGCATGCGGCGGCTGGAGCGGTCGTGCGATCCTGCTTCGCCCTCCTGGCGCCGGCTGCGGCCCACTTGTGCGCCGCAGCGCGGGAGATCCCCATCGCCGCGGCCACGTGCGCGACCGGGCAGCCGGACAGGACGCGTCGAGAGGGCAGAAACGTCGTCAAAGGTGCTGAGCCGGCGGTGAGCAGGGACCTGGTGGTCGTCGGCGCCGGCATCGTCGGCGCCTCGGTCGCCTATCACGCCGCCCGGGCCGGAGCCGTCGTGACCCTCGTCGACGCCGGCCGGCCGGGCGCCGGCGTGACGGCGGACTCGTTCGCCTGGATCGGGCTCGGGCCGTCCGGCGTACGCAGCGGTCCAGCAGCCGCGCTGCGGGTGACCGCGGCGGAGGAGTACCACCGGCTCGAGGCCGAGCTGCCGGGACTCCCGGTGACCTGGTCCGGCTCTCTGTCCTGGGGGGCGGCGGACGGTGCGCCGGAGGTGGCGCCCGGGCAGGAGATTGTGGACGCGGCCACAGTGGCGGCGCTCGAGCCCGCCCTGCGGCAGCCCCCGGAGTGGGCCGTCTGGGCACCCGGTGACGGCGCCGTCGACCCGGTGGGCGTGACCGAGCGGCTCGTCGAGGGTGCCCGCGCCCACGGCGCCCGGGTCCGTCCGGACACCCCCGTCACCGCGGTCAGCCGGGACGCCGCAGGTCGGGTCGTCGGGGTGGAGACGGCCGCAGGTCCCCTCTCCGGAGAGACCGTGGTGCTCGCGGCGGGGGCGGCCACGGCCGCGCTGGGCGCGCCCCTCGGCATACGCGTCCCGGTCGACCCGTCGCCGGCGACGCTCTTCCAGTTCCGCGCTCCGGCCGGTCTGGTCCGCACCGTGGTCAACAACCGGGACTTCGATCTCCGGCAGGTCGCCGCGGACCGGCTGCTCGCCGCCGCAGACTCGCCCGAACGGACTCTCGCCGCCGTCCGGTCCACCTTCCGCGGCGCCGAGAACGCCGACCTGCTGAGCACCAGGGTCGGCGTACGCCCCATGCCGGCCGACGGCGAGCCGATCGTCGGCCCGGTCGCCCCGGTGCCCGGCCTCTACGCGGCGGTGCTGCACTCCGCGGTCACGCTCGCCCCGGCAGTGGGCCGCCTGGTCGCGCGGGAGCTGGTCGACGGCGCCGTCGATCCGGCGCTGGCGGGCTGCCGTCTCGACCGCTTCCAGGGGCGCGACCCGCAAAGCACGTAGCCAGGTGACGACGGCGCCGAGGGCAACGCCGCCGCGTTAGGTGAGCGCGAGAATCACAGCCCGAACCGCGCAGGTCCGGGAGAGGCGCCCTGGCCCTGCCGGTCGCGTTCACGACGGGCAGGGCCAGTACGGACCTCCGCGGGCCGGCCCGTGCCGGCGGAGGCTCCGGCCCGCGTCGTCCTAACCGGGGCTGTCGCCGCCGGAGTTGCCGTTGCTGCCACCGCTGCTGCCGTTGCCGTTGCCGTCGCTGCTTCCGCTGTTCCTTCCGGTGAAGGTGTCGCGCAGCTTGCCGCCCAGGTCGCCGGCACCGCCGGCGATGTCGCGGACGAGACCCACCAGCGGGTCCTTGCTGTTCTTGAACGACTCGGTGTAGTGGCCGGCCGACTGCTTGAACGAGTCGGACACGGATGTCTGCTTGTCGTCCTCACGCCGGTCGTAGTGGCCGTCCATGATCCGCTGGTAGTCACGGCTCTCCGCCCACCGCTTCAACTCGGCCGCACGCACAGCCGTGAAGGGGTGGCTGCGCGGCAGCACATTCATGATCTTCAGCACGGAGTCGCGGATGTCGCCGCCCGACTCGTACTCCTCGGCCTGCGCGAGGAAGGAGTCCACGTTCATCTCGTGCAGGTGGTTGCCGCCCGCGAGCTTCATCAACCCCCGCAGTGAAGCCTGCAGATCCTGCCCGACGAGCAGCCCCGCACGGTCCGCCGACAGCTCCGACTTGCGGAACCATTCGCGCAGCGCCGTCACGATCGCCATGATCGCGACGTTGCCCAGCGGGATCCACGCGACCTTGACCGCGAGACTGGTCAGGAAGAGCAGTATGGTGCGGTAGACCGAGTGCCCCGACAGCGCGTGGCCCACCTCGTGGCCGATGACGGCCCGCATCTCCTCCTCGTCCAGCAGCTCGACGAGGCCGGTGGTGACGACGATGACGGGCGCGTCGAGCCCGATGCACATCGCGTTCGGATTCGGGTCCTGACTGACGTACATCGGCGGGACCTTCTCCAGGTCCAGTATGTAACAGGCGTCCCGCAGCATCGAGTTGAGATGCGCGAACTGGTCGTCGTTGACGCGCACCGAGTTGGCGAGGAAGAGCAGCCTCAGGCTGCGCTCGGTCACGAGGCCGCTCAGTGCCTTGAATACCGAGTCGAAACCGCTCAGCCTGCGCAGCGCGACGAGCGCCGAGCGGTCCGAGGGGTGTTCGTACGCCCGGGAGGAGATCCCGGGGAAGCGGCGCCGGTTGCGGCCGGGCAGCCGCTCGGTGCCTGTGGTGTCGCTCATCGCGTTCCCCCTGTCGCTTCGTCACCGTTCGCGGTGGATTGAGGTCAGCCTAGGGCCTGTCCGGGAATGGGCCCGGGCGATCGGAACCGGAATCGCGGGGCGAACGCGCCCTGCGGGAAACCCCGGATGTCGGGAGGAGACGTCACCGGGCTCCGGAAGGTTGCGTGGCCGGAGGGACGACTGGGACACACCGGGACGCGGGGCCGGAGTTGCGGGGATCCGGGCCGAGTTGCCCAGCCGCGGACGGAACCGTGAGCGGAGCGGATCCGGGCGCGGGAGGGGAACCGAGAGGTGGCGTCGGAGCGCCGGCGGCCCCCGCATACGATGTGCAGCACACAACGTACTGTCCGGCCCACACGTGGATAGGTCCTGCCGAGATGACGCTTCCCAGCACCGCCCACCACGCCTTCGCCGTCCTGGCCTCCGAGGGCGGCGAGCACGGAGGCGACCACGACCCCGTGCTCCCCTTCATCACCGGTGGCGGGGCGCTGCTGGCTCTGCTTCTGCTGCTGTGGATCACCACCCGCTTCAACCGGGACCGCTGACCTCCACGCGGTTCGCCGCCGTCCCGGAGCTCCGGTGGCCCCCGGGACGCCGCCGCGCGGCGGTGCGGCCGCGGCCTGTGCGTCGTACAGGCGGAGCAGCGGAGCGCGGACCGAGGGGATAAGGTCGGCTCGCATGGGAGAGGACATAGTGCCCGGCACCGGCAAGCGGCGGCTGGGAGTGATGGGCGGGACGTTCGACCCGATCCACCACGGGCACCTCGTCGCCGCCAGTGAGGTGGCCACGCGCTTCCACCTCGACGAAGTCGTCTTCGTTCCGACCGGACAGCCGTGGCAGAAGAGTCACCAGCAGGTATCGCCGGCCGAGGACCGCTATCTGATGACGGTCATCGCGACGGCCTCCAACCCGCAGTTCTCGGTCAGCCGCATCGACATCGACCGCGGCGGCCGCACCTACACCATCGACACACTGCGTGATCTGAGAGCCGCCAACCCGGAGACGGATCTCTTCTTCATCACCGGCGCGGACGCCCTCGCCCAGATCCTGGGCTGGCGCGACGCCGACGAGCTGTTCTCCCTGGCCCACTTCATCGGCGTCACGCGGCCCGGGCACGCGCTGACCGACCCGGGCCTGCCGGACGGCGGGGTGTCGCTGGTGGAGGTCCCGGCGCTTTCCATCTCCTCGACGGACTGCCGTGCGCGGGTCAGTCGGGGAGACCCGGTCTGGTATCTGGTCCCGGACGGCGTCGTGCGCTACATCAACAAGCGGGGGCTGTACGGGGACGAGGAGGCGTCCCGGACATGAACGAACGCTACGGATACGACCCGTACGGGCAGCAGCAGGGCGGGCAGCGGCCCGGAGAGCCGCGGTTCCTCGGCTACGACGAGCACGGCCAGCCCGTCTACGGCTACGAGGAGAGCGGACCGTACGGGCAGCAGTCCGCACAGCCGGGGCAGCCCGAGCCGCAAGGGTACGGATACGACGGCTATGACGGGCGCGGCGGCTACGACGGACGCGGCGGGCACGAGGAGTACCGCGGGCACGAGGGCTACGGCGCGTACGGCACGCAGCAGGGGGCGCCGCAGCCGTACCCGCAGAATCCGGCGCCGCAGCAGCAGACCCAGCAGCACACGCAGCAGCAGACCCACCAGGAGTGGATCCCGCAGCAGCAGCCTTCCGCGGGCGCGGGCGCGGGCGCGGGCGCGGGCGCGGGTGCGGGTGCGACCGGCACCGGCACCCAGGCGGGCGGCCAGGGCCAGGCCCCCGACGGGGGATACCGCACGGAGCAGTTCTCCTTCGTCGAGGAGCCCACGGACGACTCCGAGGACGTCATCGACTGGCTCAAGTTCAGTGAGAGCCGCACAGAGCGCCGCGAGGAGGCCAAGCGCCGCGGCCGCAACCGCGTCGTCCTCCTCGTCGTGGTCCTCGTCATGATCGCGTCCGGCGGCGTCGGATACCTCTGGTACGCGGGCAAGCTGCCCGGCCTGGGCGGCGACCGGGGCGGTGCCGCCACGGCGGCCGGCCAGCAGCGCGACGTGATCGTCGTGCATCTGCGCTCGCTGAACGGCGGCGGCAGCTCGACCGCGCTCCTCGTGGACAACGCGGACGCCAAGCGCGGCAACACCGTGCTGCTCCCCAACTCCCTCGCCGTGTCCGGCGAGAACGGCACCACGACCACCCTGGCGAAGGCCGTCGAGGACGAGGGGACGGCACCGACCAGGGAGGCCCTCGGGACGCTCCTGGGCGCCGACATCAAGGGCAGCTGGCGGCTGGACACCCCGTACCTGGAGAACCTCGTCGAGCTGGTCGGCGGCATCAAGATCGACGCGAACGCCACCGTCCCCGGTGAGAAGAAGGGTGACAAACCGCTGGTCAAGCGTGGCAGAGCGCAGACGCTCGACGGGCGCGCCGCGGTCGCCTACGCGACCCACCGGGGCAGGGGCGAGCCGCAGACGCGTCAGCTGGAACGCTTCGGCGAGGTCATGCACCAGACGCTGCGGAAGCTCTCCAGCGACCCCGAGGCGGCGACGAGGACCGTGGAGACCCTCGGCCAGATCCCCGACCCGTCGCTGCCGGAGCCCGAGCTGGGCGCGTCCCTCGCGAAGCTGGCGAGCCAGGCGAAGGGCGGCGCGTACAGGACGCAGGTGCTGCCCGTGAGGGCGAACGGCACGCTCAGCGAGCGCACGAGTGACGGCCTGGTGAAGCAGGTACTCGGCGGCACGGTCAAGAACACCGACCCGGACGCGGCACCCAGGGTGAAGATCGTCAACGCGAGCGGCAAGCGCGGCAGCGACGACACGGCCAACGCGGCGCTGGTCAACAGCGGCTACACCGTCGTCAACGGCGGGGCCGGCAGCAAGGCGCAGGCGAGGTCCCAGGTCACGTACTCCGACGGCAAGTTCAAGGCCAAGGCGCAGGAAGTGGCCAAGACCCTCGGTCTGCCCGGGAACGCGGTAAGCAAGGGCAAGGGTGCGGCGAACGCGGATGTGAGCGTCGTGCTGGGCCGGGACTACAAGGAGTGAGAGCGCCCGGCCGGTCGTGAGATCCTGGTGCTGATACGTACAGATGACCGCTGCTTCCCGATTCGAAAGCTTTGCCTGTGACCGCCACTGACCGTTCCATCGAGCTGATCGACGCCGCCGCCCAGGCGGCCGCGGACAAGCTCGCGCACGACATCGTCGCCTACGACGTCAGCGATGTCCTCGCCATCACCGACGCCTTCCTCCTCGCCTCCGCGCCCAACGACCGGCAGGTCAAGGCCATCGTCGACGAGATCGAGGAGCGGCTGCTGAAGGAGGAGGGCGTCAAGCCGGCCCGCCGCGAGGGCGAACGTGACGGGCGATGGGTCCTTCTCGACTTCGTCGACATCGTGGTGCACGTTCAGCACAGCGAGGAGCGGGTCTTCTACGCGCTGGAACGGCTCTGGAAGGACTGCCCCGAGATCGACCTGCCGGAGGACGCCAAGGCGACGCACGGCAAGGGCCGCGAGCACGCGGTGAGGGAGGCCGCCGGCGAGACCGACGGTGACGGCCCCGGCGACGGCCGGTCGGACGCCTCCGCGCCGGGCGGGCCCGCGTCCGGGCAGGACGGAAGCGCAGGAACGCGGTGACGGCGCAGCCGGCCGTCACCCCCGCGGAGACCGCGCGCCGCGACCGCAGGATCGTCCTCTGGCGGCACGGGCAGACCGCGTGGAACCTCGAGCGCCGGTTCCAGGGCTCCACCGACATCGAGCTGACCCCGGAGGGCCTGGAACAGGCGCGCCGCGCCGCCCGGCTGCTCGCCGGCCTGCGACCGGACGCGATCCTCGCCTCCGACCTGCGCCGAACCGCCGACACCGCCGCCGAACTCGCCTCCATCACAGGGCTCGACGTGACACACGACGAAGCGCTGCGCGAGACGTACGCGGGCGCGTGGCAGGGGCTCACGCACGAGGAGATCGTCGAGCGGTACGGCGACGAGTACGCGGCATGGAAGCGCGGAGAGCCGGTGCGGCGCGGCGGCGGCGAACTGGAGACCGAGGTCGCCGACCGGGCCGCGCCCGTCGTCGAGCGGACCGCGGAGAAGCTGCCGCCCGGAGGCACGCTGGTCGTCGTCAGCCACGGCGGCACCATCCGCACGACCATCGGACGGCTGCTCGGCCTCGTGCCCCACACATGGGAAGCGCTGGGCGGGCTCTCCAACTGCTGCTGGTCCGTGCTGGGTGAGGGCCTGCGCGGCTGGCGGCTGATGGAGCACAACGCGGGGACGCTTCCGCAGCCGGTCCTCGGGGACGACGACTGACGACTGGGCCCTGCCCGGCCGGCGGCCCGGCAGGTTGTCGTGTGCTGATTTCCCATCCCGCCTGGTCACGGGTTACGCTTCCTCCCGTTCGCGGGGCCGCCGGATGTACGTGACGTCCGGGGGTGCGTGAACTGCCCGGGGCTATAGCTCAGTTGGTAGAGCGCTTGCATGGCATGCAAGAGGTCAGGAGTTCGATTCTCCTTAGCTCCACGAGTTCGAGGGTGATCTGTGTCCGCGGAAAGCGCGGACCGGGTCGCCCTCGTTGTTTTTGCGAGGCTTCGCCTCGCGGGGCGGGGGCTGCGCCACCCGCACCCCCGGCGGGGGCTTCGCCCCCGGCGCCCCTGGTTGTGGTTGCGGTGGGTGGGTCTCTTGCGGGCCTCGTACCCGGGCCCCGTTGGGGTTGGGGCGCTCTTTCGGCGGGGGCTTCGCCCCCGGCGCCGCCGGTTGTGGTTGCGGTGGGTGGGTCTCTTGCGGGCCTCGTACCCGGGCCCCGTTGGGGTTGGGGCGCTCTTTCGGCGGGGGCTTCGGGGCCCTGCTGCTCCGTTGTGGCAGGGGTCGGTGGTCCGGGGCTTCTGCGGCGTTGCGGGGCTTCGTCGTCCGCAACAGCGGGTGGTGGACAAGGGGTTCGCGGCGGCCGTGGGCACAGATGTGGGGTTTCCGTGGGGTTCGTACCCGGAATATCCAGGGGCCTGCGGGGTGTTTGGTTACGAGGTTCGTCACCGCGGGCATGTGCGTTGAGGCGCAGGCCGGAACCGGAATGAAGCCGGCTCCGTCGATTCTGCGAGGCTCGGCCCCACCACGCGGTCCGTCGACTATCGCCGACCAGGGCTCCTGAGCAGTGGGAGAACGTGGCAGAATCGTGATGGCCGGAGGGGGAAGGCCGAGGGGAGGGACGTGTGCGATGTCGGCAGAGGTCCTCATCGAGGACAGTCGGCAAACGGTCCACCCGCGCACAGGTCCCGATGCCGGCCCGGCAGTGGCGTCGTCACGTACGTTGCTGTGTCCGGCATGCGGTTCATCGGACGTTGCCCAGATGCTCGGCGACAATGGAGGAGTTTCCTACGTGTGCACGACCTGCGGCCACAGCTGGGGCTGATGACTGATGGGCGCACACAGCCGGAAGTGCGACTGGTGTGGCAGCGGCACGCCGGTCGTCCGCGACATGGAGCCGGTCAACCCGGAGTTCCAGTTCTGGTGTGAGGACTGCGCGCGGGCGCTGATCATAAAGGGCGATCCGATCGAAACCTACAGGGAGTTGGACGGAGAGCCCATCTACGGCCGCCTGCTCGACGAGCACTGCACCCTGAAGCGCTTCTACTCCTTCGTCACCGCCTGACGGCACCGGCTCCGACAATCAACCTGTCCGTGACGCGGCGGGGTTGGCCTCCGGCTCGTACGGGGCCGGCCTGCGCAGCGCCCGCACGGACAGCACGCCCGCCAGCACCAGGAAGCCCACGCCCCCGGCCGGATAAAGCGCCGAGAGAGCCATCTCCCCGGCCGTCTGGTGGAGTTCCGGCTTCACCGGACCGGGTTCGCCGTGCGGCACCCACCACAGCGCGTACGAACAGAACAGCAGCGTCGCGGCCCCGGCCGACGCCCGCCACAACGCGGTCCGTTCGCGCGCCAGCGCCTCGGCACCCAGCAGCATCACGAGAGGCACGCACCACACCCAGTGGTGCGACCACGAGACGGGGCTCACCAGCAGGGCGGTGAAGGCGCACGCGAGAGCCGCCCACGCAGGTGCGAACGGCAGCCGCCGGCTCCCCGCCGAGGCCGCCGCGACGGCGACGGCCAGCCCGAAGAGGGCGACCAGGGCAGCGGTCGCGAGCCAGAGCCACCCCGGATCACCGGTGTGCAGCAGCCGGGCCGCGACCCCGCGCAGCGACTGGTTGTCGGTGATCTCCGCATGCCCGACGCGGTCCGACCGGAAGAGGACGTCGAACCAGAACCGCCGCGAGTCGTACGGCAGGACCAGCGCGCCCAGCAGCACGGTCCCTGCGAACGACCCCGCGGCGACGGCGGATTGCCGCAGCTGGCGATTCCAGGCTGCCGCCGGCCCGCTGCCGGCGCGCAGGCCCCGTATCGCCCGGACCGTTCCGTACAGCGCGAGGAAGACCGCGAAAAGAGCAGGCGTCAGCTTGATCCCCGCGGCGAGGCCGATGCCCGCGCCCGCGAAGCGGTGACCGGGGCGGCGCGAGAGGTCCCACAGCGCAAGTGCCGTCACGAGCAGGTTGATCTGCCCGTAGCGCAGCGTCGTCCACACCGGTTCGCACCACACGGCGACGGACGAGATCAGCAGCACGGCAGCCGGGCGCGGCAGACCGGCGAAGCGGGAGGAACCGGCCTGGCCCCCGCTCATGCGCAGGGTCGTAACGGACAGGTGGACCACCGCCACCAGCAGGACGAGGTTCCCCGCCGTCCCCAACGTCCGCATCTGCGCGACGTCCAGCAGCGTCAACGGCACGAACAGCAGTGCCGCGAAAGGTGGATACGTAGTGGGCAGATCCGCGTAGGTGGCGCGCATCGCGTACAGATCGCCACCGGTACGGACGGTCCAGCCCTCCGCCCGGTAGACCATGAGGTCGATCATGGAGACCCCGCTCACGCGCTGAGCCGTCCAGAACGCGGCGAAGGAGACCAGGCAGACACCGCAAGCGATCAGCACCGGACGCCGCAGTACGGCGGCCGGCAGCGGGGTGCGGCCACGGGACCGGCTCTGTGCGGACTGCTGCAGTGCGCTCACGGCGGGTGCGGGCTCCCCGGAGTCGTGATCATCGGGAACACGGGCGGACGGCGGCGGGATGACGGGCGAGAGCGTCGACAGTACCCGGCGGCAGGACGGGCCGGTCGGACCGCGAGAAGCGGCGGGAATCGGATTTGGCGGAACGTGGCAGAGGCCGTGTAAGGTTGGCGACGCCGCCGCGGGGCGAACCCCCGGCGGACCAGTATTGGGGCTATAGCTCAGTTGGTAGAGCGCTTGCATGGCATGCAAGAGGTCAGGAGTTCGATTCTCCTTAGCTCCACGAGTTCGAGGGTGATCTGTGTCCGCGGAAAGCGCGGACCGGGTCGCCCTCGTTGTTTTTGCGAGGCTTCGCCTCGCGGGGCGGGGGCTCCGCCACCCGCACCCCCGACGGGGGCTGCGCCCCCGGCACCCCCCGGCGGGGGCTTCGCCCCCGGCACCCCCTGTGCCCCCGGTTGTGGTTGCGGTGGGTGGGTGTCTTGCGGGGTCGCGAGCTCGGCGCAGCGTTGGTTGAGGCTCGTGGGTCGGTGGGGTTCGGGGTCCAGGGCGTGGTGGGCCCAGGGTGGCGGGCGACAACTCAAAGGTTCGGGCCGGGACTTCGTGGCGGCGGCGGAAAGGGCCCGTGAAACACGTCACCGCTGCCCAGGGGCCCGGGGGAATCGCGGACGACGCGGCACAGGCCTTGCGGTACCCTGACCGCATGCGTGCCGTACGCCTTCTGCTTAGCCGGCCGCGCTGATCAGTCCCTGTCCCCGGGTCAGAAGACCGGAAGGACCGGAATCGGCGCGGCGTCCCCTCCTGTGCGAGGGGATTTTTCATTTGTGCTCGGCAGAGACGACCGATGGAGCTTTGAGGACGATGACCGAGACGACGAACGCCGCGGAGAGCGCGGCTCCCCATCGCTACACGGCGGCGCTGGCCGCCGACATCGAGGCGCGCTGGCAGGACTTCTGGGAGAAGCAGGGCACGTACGAGGCGCCGAATCCCGGTGACGGTGACCTCGCCGGCGACCCCGCGACGGTGGCCAGGCCCAAGAAGTTCATCATGGACATGTTTCCGTACCCCTCGGGTGCGGGCCTGCACGTGGGTCACCCGCTGGGGTACATCGCCACGGACGTCTTCGCCCGCTTCCAGCGGATGACCGGGCACAACGTCCTGCACACGCTGGGCTTCGACGCCTTCGGCCTCCCCGCCGAGCAGTACGCGGTGCAGACCGGCACGCACCCGCGGACGTCGACCGAGGCCAACATCGTCCAGATGAAGGCGCAGCTGCGCCGCCTGGGCCTGGGCCACGACCAGCGACGCGGCTTCGCCACGATCGACCCGGACTACTACAAGTGGACCCAGTGGATCTTCCTGCAGATCTTCAACTCCTGGTACGACCCCGAGGCGGACAAGGCCCGTCCGATCGGAACACTCATTGACCAGTTCGCGTCGGGCGAGCGCGAGACGCCTGAGGGATTCGGGCGCTGGGACGAACTGAACGATGTGCAGCGGGCCGAGGTGCTGGGCGAGTACCGGCTGGCGTACGCATCCGACGCTCCCGTCAACTGGTGCCCCGGGCTGGGCACCGTGCTGGCGAACGAGGAGGTCACGGCGGAGGGGCGCTCCGAGCGTGGCAACTACCCCGTCTTCAAGGCGGAGTTGCGCCAGTGGAACATGCGCATCACCGCCTACGCGGACCGGCTGCTGGACGACCTGGACGGCCTGGACTGGCCCGAGGCGATCAAGCTGCAGCAGCGCAACTGGATCGGGCGGAGCGAGGGCGCCCGCGTCGAATTCCCGCTGGGCGACGAGAAGATCGAGATCTTCACCACCAGGCAGGACACCCTGTTCGGCGCGACCTACATGGTGCTGGCTCCCGAACATCCCCTGGTCGACAGCGTCGTGCCCGTGGAATGGCCCGAGGGCACCCACGAGGTGTGGACCGGCGGTCACGCCGACCCCGCCGCTGCCGTCGCCGCCTACCGTGCGCAGGCCGCCTCGAAGTCCGACGTCGAGCGGCAGGCCGAGGCCAAGGACAAGACCGGCGTCTTCACCGGCGCCTACGCCACGAACCCCGTCAACGGCGAGCGGGTGCCCGTCTTCATCGCCGACTACGTGCTGATGGGCTACGGCACCGGCGCGATCATGGCCGTCCCGGCGCACGATCACCGCGACTTCGCCTTCGCGCGCGCCTTCGAACTGCCCATGCGGTGCGTGGTGGAGCCCTCCGACGGCCGTGGCACGGACACCGACCGGTGGGACGAGGCATTCGTTTCCTACGACGCGAGGATCGTCAACTCGTCCGGTGAAGTCTCCCTGGACGGTCTGGGCGTGACCGAGGCCAAGGCCAGGATCACCGAATGGCTGGAGAGCAGGGGCATCGGCGCCGGCACCGTCAACTACCGCCTGCGTGACTGGCTGTTCAGCCGCCAGCGGTACTGGGGCGAGCCCTTCCCGATCATCTACGACGAGGAAGGCGTCGCGCACTCGCTGCCCGAGTCGATGCTGCCGCTGCAACTGCCCGAGGTCGACGACTACTCACCGCGGACATTCGAGCCCGACGACGCCGACACCGTTCCCGAGACGCCGCTGTCGCGCAACGAGGAATGGGTCAACGTCACCCTCGACCTGGGCGACGGCAAGGGCCCGCGCCGCTTCCGCCGCGAGACCAACACCATGCCCAACTGGGCGGGTTCGTGCTGGTACGAGCTGCGCTACCTGGACCCGAACAACCGCGAGCAGCTGGTCGACCCCGGAGTCGAGCGCTACTGGATGGGCCCCCGCGAGGGGATGCCGCACGGCGGTGTCGATCTGTACGTCGGCGGAGCCGAACACGCGGTGCTGCACCTGCTGTACGCGCGTTTCTGGTCGAAGGTGCTGTACGACCTGGGGCACGTCTCGTCGGCCGAGCCGTTCCACAAGCTGTACAACCAGGGCATGATCCAGGCGTACGTCTACCGCGACAGCCGCGGCATCGCCGTGCCGGCCGCCGAGGTGGAGGAGGCCGACGGCGAGTACTTCCACGGCGGCGAGCGTGTGAGCCGGCTGCTGGGGAAGATGGGCAAGTCCCTGAAGAACGCGGTCACACCGGACGAGATGTGCGCCGAGTACGGCGCGGACACGCTGCGTCTGTACGAGATGGCGATGGGCCCCCTGGACGTGTCGCGGCCCTGGGACACGCGCGCCGTCGTCGGCCAGTACCGGCTGCTGCAGCGCCTGTGGCGCAACGTGGTCGACGAGGCGACCGGCGAGGTCACCGTCGTCGACGCGGAGCCGGACGAGGAGACGCTGCGCGCGCTGCACAAGGCGATCGACGGCGTCACCCAGGACATGGCGGCGCTGCGCTTCAACACGGCCATCGCGAAGATCACCGAGTTGAACAACCACGTCACCAAGGTGCGTGAGGTGCCGCGCTCGGTGGCCGAGCAGATGCTGCTGCTGATCGCCCCGCTGGCGCCGCACGTCGCCGAGGAGCTGTGGCGGAGGCTGGGTCACGAAGAGAGCGTCGTGTACGAGGACTTCCCCGTCGCCGACCCCGCTTACCTGGTCGACGAGACCGTGACCTGCGTGGTGCAGGTGAAGGGCAAGGTCAAGGCGCGGCTGGAGGTCTCCCCGTCCATCTCGGAGGCCGACCTGGAGGCACAGGCGCTGGCCGAGCCGGCGATCGTCGGTGCGCTGGGCGGTGCGGGAATCCGGAAGGTGATCGTGCGGGCACCGAAGCTGGTGAACGTGGTTCCGGGCTGAGCCCGTTCCACACCCCGGGGCCCGGGCGGCAAGACGCGTCTGCGTCGTATCGGGCCCCGCGGCTGTCCCGTCCGGCCGCCTCGCAAGCCTCCTCCACGGCCGTCCCCTACGGGCCGGGCGAGGGGTGGGTCAGGGACTCGTGGAACGCCCGGCCCGGCGGGTCCGTTTAGGCTGGAGAAAGACGGACCGTGGTGGACGGATGAAGGAGCTCGCTCGTGGAATTCGTCATCGGCGTTCTGGCGCTGCTTTTCGTGCTCTTCGTGACCTTCGGCGTCATCGCCGCGGTGCGCATGACGCGAGCCGTGCAGCGCGGCGTCGAACGTACGGGCACCCAGGTGCGCCGGACGGTCGAGGAGACGACGCTGCGGGCGAGGAGCGCCCAGCCCGGCCCGGTCGGCGAGCTCGCGCGAAGGCGACTGGAGCTGCGCACATCCATCGACGGCACGCGCCGGGCCCTGGAGTCGGACATCTCGCGCGACCCGTCCCTCCAGGAGGCGCTCGGTCTCCTCGACCGTCTGCACGAGCACGCGCGGCAGCTCGACGGAGAGATGCAGCTGCTGATGGAGCGTGAGCCCGACAAGGCACGCACCGCCGCCCTCATGCCGGAAGTCCGTGAACGCGTCGCACGGATCAAGGAGTCCGCGGACTCGCTGCGCTTCGCGGCGCAGGAGCGTGCCAGCCGGTACGACTCCGAGGCCCTGGGTGCGCTGCGTGAGCAGATCGAGATCGAGTCGGGAGCGCTGCGCCACTGGCACGGGGAGGGCACGCCCGCCGGCCGTGAGGTCGAGGCGGGTGCGGAGCCGCAGCGCGGCGATGCGCCGCCCGGCATCGAGAAGGGGCGCATCGAGAAGGGCCGTCCGCAGAGCGCCTCCTGAGACGGCGGTAGCCTCCCTCCATGTCCCGCACCACCTCAAGCCAGGTCGCGATCGTCACCGATTCGACGGCCTATCTCCCGGCGTCGGCCCTGACGCGGCACAGGATCGACATCGTGCCGCTGACCGTGGTGCTCGGGGACAGGGCCCTGGAGGAGGGCAACGAGATCTCGGCGCGTTCGCTGGCCGAGGCGCTGCGCGAGAGGCGCCCGGTGACGACGTCGAGGCCGAGCCCCGCGGTCTTCGCGGAGCGGTACCGGGCCGCGGCGGAGGCGGGCGCGGAGGGAATCGTCTCGCTGCACCTGTCCAGCGAGATCAGCGGGACCTACGACGCGGCCGTCGTGGCCGCCCGCGAGGCGCCGGTGCCGGTGCGGGTGGTGGACAGCGGCGTGGTGGCCATGGCCCTGGGGTTCTGCGCGCTGGAGGCGGCCCGTACCGCCGAGGGTGGCGGCTCCCTCGACGAGGCGGTGGCGGCCGCGGAGAAGCGGGCCGAGGGGATCTCCGCCTACTTCTACGTCGACACCCTCGACTATCTGCGCCGCGGCGGCCGTATCGGTGCCGCGCAGAAGCTCCTGGGCTCGGCGCTGGCCGTCAAGCCGCTCCTTCAGCTGGCGGACGGACGGATCGAGATGCTGGAGAAGGTGCGGACGGCTTCGAAGGCGATCGCCCGGCTGGAAGAGATCGTGGTGGAGAGGGCGGGTGACGCGAACGTCGACATCGCCGTGCACCACCTCGCGGCGCAGGAGCGCGCCGACCAGCTTGCCGAGCACCTGCGTGAACGGGTGCCGGGGCTGGGGGAGATGCATGTGAGCGAGGTGGGCGCCGTGATCGGGGCGCATACCGGGCCGGGGCTGCTGGGCACGGTCGTGTCGCTGAAGTGAGTGACGCCGGTATCCACAACTGGCAGGTTGTCCCCGGGAATTGAGCAAGATCACATGCGGGCGGTGACGGTCTCTAGCGTCTGACGGCATGAGCGCCCGATCTCGTCTCGTCCCCCGTCCTCGTCCTGCTTCCCGTCACAAGGCCGGCCGTCATCAGCGCAGGGCTCCTGTTCCCGCGGACGCCGGCGCCCGGGCGCGTCGGCGAGCCCGTCACCGGTCCCGGAGCCGGCCGGGCTTCCCGGCAGGTGCAGGAGCTTCATCGGATTCCACTCGGCGACCCGGCGGCCCGGGGGGTCATGCCTCGCGGGCCGGACGCGCGGGCGACGCCCGGCCGGGGGCAGGGGGCACGACCACAGCTGACGCGCTGCCCTGCCTGCCCGGGGCCCGGGCCGCCTCGCTGCTCGCCGATGCCGGCACGGAGGGTGCGGCGAAGGGCGAGACGGTGTCCGGGAGCAGCGGCCCCGGCGGTGGCACGGGTCTCGATCCTCCGGCGCCCGGCGCTTGCGGCACGCCGGGCGCGGTGGTTCTGCCGCGTGCCGCCGCCATGGCAAGCGCGCGGGAGTCCGTACGGCGCAGCCGGGCCCGGCGCGCGGCCATGCGTCCTTCGTCACCTGCCCCGAGTGCCGCTGCCGCACGGGAAGCCCGGGACGGCGGGCTCGGGGGTGACCGGCCGGCGCCCGGGGCGGGGGTCTCCGCGCCTGAGCCCGCGCCCGAGCCTGAGCCCGCGGACGCGCCTGAGCCCGCGGGGGAGGCCGGGACGCCGGGGGCGTGGGGGAGGGTCCGGCTCGCCCTGTGCGAACGGCTCCCGCTGTGGGTGCGTCTGCGCTGCGGGATCGAGCCGAGGACGTTGTTCGCCCTCGCTGTCGTGCTCGCCGTCGCCGTCGGATTCGCCGTCCACCACTTCTGGACGGGCCGCCCCGCGGCGGTGCGGGCACCTGCGGCGGAGCGGGCTCCCACCGGCACGGCGCCGGACGGGCAGGGCCCCGCGGGACGTGCGGGGGAGGCGGCGAGAGTCCGGGGCCAACTGCCCGGCGGGCGGCTCGTGGTGGACGTCGCCGGCAAGGTACGCAGGCCCGGCATCTACAAGTTGCCGAACGGTGCCCGGGTCGCCGACGCGCTGAAGGCTGCCGGCGGCGTCCGCCCCGGCACCGACGTCAGCGGGCTCAACCGGGCCCGGCGCGTCGTCGACGGGGAGCAGATCGTCGCCGGGGGCCCCTCCGCGGGAGGCGGCGCCCGGCCCGGGCCGGGCGGTGGTGGTACCGGCGGGGACGTGAGCGGCGGGCCGGCAGCCGGGGCGGGTGCCGGTGGCGCTCCGCCGGGAGGGCTTGTGAGCCTCAGCTCGGCGACGTCGGAGCAGTTGGAGACGCTTCCCGGCGTCGGTCCCGTCCTCGCGCAGCACATCGTGGAGTACCGGGAGCAGCACGGCGGCTTCACCTCCGTCGACCAGCTCAAGGAGGTCAACGGCATCGGCGACCGCCGCTTCGCCGACATCCGGCCGAAGGTGAGCCCATGACCGGCGGCCTCTGCGCGACCGGCAGCCGGGCGGCGGGGGCGGCTGGGGATATCACGGCCCGGAGGCGGCAGGAGGACGCCGCGGACCTGCGGCTCGTTCCGCTCGCGCTGGCCGCGTGGGCCGCCGCGGCACTGGCGTGGGGCGTGCCCGGTGCCGTGTCCGTCGCCGGGGTGGCGGCATGCGTGCTGGCAGCGGCTCTGCTGCTCCTGCGGGCGGGGTGCGGGCGGCGGAGGCACGGGAGCCCCGGGGGCCCTTCCGGGGGTCTGCCGCGGCTCCGCAACGGCTTCCGCGAGGGGCCGGGCAGCCGCTCTCCCGTCCTCGTCACCGCCGCCGGGGCCCTGCTCTGCGCGGCCGCCGGGGGAGGGGTCGCGGCGCTCCACTCGGCGGACCTGCGCCGTGGACCACTGCCGCGGCTGGCCGAGCAACACGTCACGGCAACAGTGGAGTTGACCGTGCAGGAGGACCCGCGGCGGCTCCGGCCGCGGGTGCGTGGCGCCCAGCAGACCCCGGGAGCCCTGCTCTTCCGGGCCGAGGCCACCCGCGTCACGGCCCGGCCCTCCGCGGGGCCGGTCCGCGGCACGCCGCCCGGGCCAGTCGACCGCACCGTGCGCACGCCGGTACTCGTCATCGTCCAGCAGCGGGACGGGCCGCCGCCCAAGCGGTGGCAACGGCTTCTGCCCTCGACGGGCCTGAGGGCCGAGGCGCGGCTCGCGGCGCCCCTGAACGCGGGGCACGGGGAGGACGTCGCCGCCGTCGTCCGTCTGCGGGCCGACGGGCCGCCACCCGTCGTCCGCGGCCCCACGGACCTTCAGCGCGGAGCGGGCAACCTCCGCGCGGGCCTGCGGGAAGCGGCCGACGACCTCCGCGGGGACGCGCGCGGCCTGCTGCCGGGACTGGTCGTGGGCGACACGTCACGGCTGCGGCCGGACCTGGAGGAGGCCTTCCGCGTCACGGACATGACGCACCTGCTTGCGGTGAGCGGCGCGAACCTCACGATCATGCTCGCGGTGCTCATCGGACCGCCGGGGACCGCCCATCTCGCGGAGCGGCGTGGCCTCGCACCGCGACTGGGCGTCTCCCTGCGGGTCACCGCCGTCCTCGGTGCGCTGGTCACGCTGGCCTTCGTCGTCGTCTGCCGTCCGGAGCCGAGCGTCATACGGGCGGCCGGCTGCGGGCTGATCACTCTGGTCGCCCTCGTCACGGGGAGGCGGCGCACCCTGCTGCCCGCGCTGGCCGCCGTGGTGCTGCTGCTCGTGCTGCACGACCCCCGGCTCGCGCTCGACTTCGGCTTCCTGCTGTCGGTACTGGCCACCGGCGCGCTGCTCACGCTCGCTCCGCGCTGGAGTTGTGTGCTGCGGCGCAGGGGGATGAACGGGCGCCTTGCGGAGGCTCTCGCGGCGGCCGCCGCCGCACAGGTCGTATGTGCGCCGGTGGTGGTGGTGCTGGCGTCGCACGTCAGCCTCGTCGCCGTACCGTGCAACCTTCTCGCGGAGTTCGCCGTCGCTCCCGCGACCGTGCTCGGCTTCGCGGCCCTGGCCGCGGCCCCGGTCGCGATGCCGGTCGCCAAGTCGCTGGCGTGGCTGGCGGGTTGGCCCGCCGAGGGCATCGCCGCCCTCGCACGCACGGGAGCCGGCCTGCCGGGGGCGGAGATCGGCTGGCCCGGCAGCTGGACGGGTGCGCTGCTGCTCGCGGCGCTCACCGCCGCCGTGCTGCTGCTGGGCAGGAGGGCAGAGCTGCCGACGCCGCTGGGACATCCCTGGCTGTGCGCGGCGTGCGTGCTGCTCATGCTGCTGGCGGTGGTGCGTCCGGTGCCGCTCGTACGGCCGTTGACGGGCTGGCCGCCGTCCGGGTGGAGGCTCGTGGCGTGCGACGTCGGACAGGGCGACGCGCTCGCGCTGGCGACGGGGAAGGCGCACACGGCGGTGGTCGTCGACGCGGGCCCGGATCCGGCGGCGGTCGACCGGTGCCTGCGCACGCTCGGTGTCACCTCGGTTCCGCTCGTCGTACTGACCCACTTCCATGCGGACCACGTCGCGGGACTTCCCGGTGTACTCAAGGGCAGGAGCATCGGAGCGATCCAGACCACGACCCTCGAAGAACCGCCCGGCCAAGCGGAGTTCGTGCGCCGCACGGCCGCGCGTGCCGGAGTCCGCGTCATCGGCTCGACGGCGGGTGAACGCCGGCGCGTGGGGGAGCTGTCCTGGCAGGCCCTGTGGCCCGGGCCGCCGGGGCCCGCGCCGGGCGCCCTCCAGTCCGAGGGCGCCAACGATGCCAGCATCACCCTGCTCTTCCGCAGCGGCGACCTGTCGCTGCTGCTTCCCGGAGATCTCGAACCAGCCGCGCAGAGCGGTCTGTTGGCGGCGTACCCGGCGCTTCCCTCCGTGGACGTGCTGAAGGTCGCCCACCACGGCTCCGCCTATCAGGACCCCCGGCTGCTGGCGCGGCTGCGCCCCCGCATCGCCCTGATCAGCTGCGGCCCGGACAACCCGTACGGCCACCCCGCGCCCCGTACCGTCGCCGCGCTGCGCGCCGTGGGGGCCCTGGTGCGCCGGACGGACCGCAGTGGCGCGCTGGCGGTGACGGGCTCGCGAATACGAGGAGGCGCCGGCGGGGGCGAAGAGGGGACAACGGCCGTGGTGACGGAGCGCGCGACGGACGACGCACCTGCGGTGCCCCGTTCGCCTCCCTTGCCCGGCGGGTGACCTGCGGGACCGGGTGCGGAGCGCCGCACGCCCCGACAGCGGGGCGCGGGGCGCGGTCCCCGCATGCCTCCGGGCCGATCACCGGGCCCGGACGACCGGCCCCACACCAGCCCTGGACCACCCGCCCGTGAGCGGACCGCCGGGCGGGGGAGGGGTCCGCTCACGGGCGGGGAGGGGGCCACCGGTCCCCGGACCCGGCCAAGAAAACCGGCGGGGGAGGGGCAGGCCCGGGGAGTGGTCCGCCGGAGCTGCCCCGGTCCACCCACCTCACCGGACCTGCCCCGGTCCACCGCCTCACCGGACCCGGAGCGGTCCACCGGCCCGGGCCCCCGACTACCGGTCCCGATCCACCGGCCCGATCCACCGGCCCGATCCACCGGCCCCGATCCACCGGTCCCTGTCCGTCCGGCCTCCGGGCCCCGGTCTGTGCCTGCCCGTCCGGCCTTCCGTCTGAGAGGCCGGTCAGTCCCACTCCAGCCAGCCGTCGTACTCGTCCGCGAGCACGTCCAGCAGCTTCGGGTCGTACCGGCCCTGCGGGGCCTCGAGCACCACCAGCCACTGGGCGTCCTCGGCGTCGTCCTCTCCCGCGAGCGCTTCCCGCACCAGCTGCGGTTCCCCGTGCGGTCCCTCGAAGCGCCGGGTCACCTCCTCAGCGACCTCTTCGGCCGCGTCGCGGTCGGGCAGCACCAGGATGTGTCGTACGTCCGTCACACCGGCATTCTGCTCCGGACAGGAGTGTCGGTGCGCCGTGGGATGCTGTTCGGCGATGGCTGGCACGCGGAAGAAGACGACGGACGACCCCCTGACCCCTGTCACGCTCGCGGTGGGGCAGGAGGAGCTGCTGCTGGAGCGTGCGGTGCGGGAGGTGGTGGCCGCGGCACGCGCGGCCGACCCCGACACCGATGTGCGCGAGCTCGCCTCCGCGGACCTCCAGCCGGGCACGCTCGCCGAGCTGACCAGCCCGTCCCTCTTCGCGGAGCGCAAGGTCGTCGCCGTGCACGGCTCGCATGACCTCTCCGCGGAGTCCGTCAAGGATGTGAAGGCGTATCTCGCCTCCCCCGCCGAGGAGATCACGCTCGTCCTCCTGCACGCCGGCGGCGCCAAGGGCAAGGGGCTGCTCGACGCGGCGCGCAAGGCCGGTGCGCGCGAGGTTGCCTGCGCCAAGCTGACCAAGCCGGCCGACCGGCTCGCGTTCGTAAGGGGCGAGTTCCGCGGGCTCGGCAGGTCGGCGACCCCGGAGGCGGCCCAGGCTCTCGTGGATGCCGTGGGGAGCGATCTGCGTGAACTTTCCTCCGCCTGCTCCCAGTTGGTGGCGGACATCGAGGGCACCATCGACGAGGCGGTCGTCGCTCGCTACTACACAGGGCGGGCCGAGGCCTCCGGCTTCGCCGTCGCCGACCGTGCCGTGGAGGGCCGTGCGGCGGAAGCGCTGGAGACGTTGCGCTGGGCGATGGCGACCGGCGTCGCCCCGGTGCTGATCACCAGCGCGCTGGCGCAAGGTGTGCGCGGCATCGGCAAGCTCGCCTCCGCGCCTCGCGGCATGCGCGCGGGCGACCTGGCGCGGGAACTGGGCATGCCGCCGTGGAAGGTCGACAGGGTCCGTCAGCAGATGCGCGGCTGGTCGGCGGACGGAGTCTCCACCGCACTGCGCGCGGTTGCGGCAGCCGACGAGGCGGTCAAGGGCGGCGGCGACGACCCGGAGTACGCGCTGGAGCAGGCGGTGCTCGCCGTCGCCGAGGCCGCCCGCTCACGTTGACCCGCCGCCGTGCGCCCAGCCGTGCGGGCGCTCCACCGCTCGCCGCCTGGCTGCTTCCACCGCCCGGCTCTCCGGCCCGCACCGGCCCCTTGCCGTACACACCCTGAACGCCGCCGAAACACCGCCGAGCGCCGCCGAACCCCGCTGAAACGCCGCGAAGGTCCCGTGGACGCCGGGGAAAGCGTCCGCGGGACCTTCGTCGGTTCAGTACGTGATCGCGAAGCGATCTCCGCGCCGCACCCGCGTGGCGAACGCAGGCCGCGTGCGGCGCGTGGATCACACCGTGAGGTCCGTGGACGCAGTAGAACGTCCGCGGAGCCCGTGCACGCTGTGAGCAGCCGGTGCGGAACGGAGTGAGAGGGCCCGTGGGACCCGCACCGGCGGTGAGGCTGTCAGCCCTTGAGGGCGGAGACGTGCTTGGCGAGCGCGGACTTCTTGTTCGCCGCGTTGTTCTTGTGCAGCACGCCCTTGCTGACGGCCTTGTCGAGCTTGCGGTCGGCGGTGCGGCGGGCCTCGGTGGCCTTCGCCGCGTCGCCGGCGGCGACGGCCTCGTGAGTGCGGCGGATCGCCGTCTTGATCTCCGACTTGACCGCCTTGTTGCGCTGACGCGCCTTCTCGTTGGTCCTGATCCGCTTGATCTGGGACTTGATGTTCGCCACGAAAAAGAGCCTTTACGGGTTCGGTGATGGTGCCTTCAGTGCCACCGTGAGCTTCTGCTGCGGGCGCCGGCTTCGACCCGGCACCGCGTCCGGAACATTCGCGGAGGCCGGGACCGGCGTGATCCGCGTGATGAGAGTGATCAGCCCGGCCGGCCGCAGAGCGCACGAGGCACAGTCGGTCAGGCTACCAGCAGGCTCCGTGGCCTCCCAATCCGGTCCGTACCGCGCGCGCATGGGACCATGGGGGCTGCGAAATCGTACGAGAGCTTCCCGAAGAGCCTCACGGAGGCCCTTCCCGCCGACCCCCGACAGACCCGACAGGACCCCGCGTGCCCGCGACCCCTTCGAACGTGCCGGAGCCGAGCCGCACCGACCCGGCGCTGATCCGTAACTTCTGCATCATCGCGCACATCGACCACGGCAAGTCGACGCTCGCCGACCGCATGCTCCAGCTGACCGGCATCGTCGACGACCGGCAGATGCGTGCGCAGTACCTCGACCGCATGGACATCGAGCGTGAGCGCGGCATCACGATCAAGTCGCAGGCCGTGCGCATGCCCTGGGCGCCGACGGGGGCCGAGGACACCCCGCACATCCTGAACATGATCGACACCCCGGGCCACGTCGACTTCACCTACGAGGTCTCCCGGTCGCTCGCCGCGTGCGAGGGGTGCGTCCTGCTGGTCGACGCGGCTCAGGGGATCGAAGCGCAGACGCTCGCCAACCTGTATCTGGCGATGGAGCACGACCTCACGATCATCCCCGTGCTGAACAAGATCGACCTTCCGGCGGCCCAGCCCGAGAAGTTCGCCGCGGAGCTCGCGCACCTCATCGGCTGCGAGGTGGAGGACGTGCTGAAGGTCTCCGCGAAGACCGGCGAGGGTGTGAAGGAGCTGCTGGACGAGGTGGTCCGGCAGGTGCCGCAGCCCGTCGGTGACGCCAAGGCGCCCGCCCGCGCGATGATCTTCGACTCGGTGTACGACGCGTACCGTGGTGTCGTTACGTACATCAAGGTCGTCGACGGTCAGCTGGGCAAGCGCGAGCGCATCCGCATGATGTCGACGAACGCGACCCACGAGCTGCTGGAGATCGGCACCAACTCGCCGGAGATGACGGCGGCCGACGGCCTGGGCGTCGGTGAGGTCGGCTATCTGATCACCGGTGTGAAGGACGTGCGCCAGTCCAAGGTCGGCGACACCGTGACCAGCTTCACCAAGGGAGCCGAGCAGGCGCTGCCCGGGTACAAGGACCCGAAGCCCATGGTCTTCTCCGGCCTGTATCCGCTGGATGGCTCCGACTACCCGGAGCTGCGCGACGCTCTGGACAAGCTCCAGCTCAACGACGCGGCGCTGACGTACGAGCCGGAGAACTCCGTCGCGCTCGGCTTCGGCTTCCGCGTGGGCTTCCTCGGGCTGCTGCACCTGGAGGTGATCCGGGCGCGTCTGGAGCGGGAGTTCGATCTCGACCTCATCGCCACCGCTCCCAACGTCGTCTACCGAGTGGAGATGGAGGACGGCACCGAGCACCAGGTCACCAACCCCAGCGAGTTCCCCACCGGCAAGATCGACAGGGTGCACGAGCCGGTCGTACGGGCCACGCTGATCGCGCCCAGCGAATTCGTCGGCGCGATCATGGAGTTGTGCCAGTCCCGGCGCGGCAGCCTCCAGGGCATGGACTACCTCTCGGAGGACCGCGTCGAGTTGCGGTACACCCTCCCGCTCGCGGAGATCGTCTTCGACTTCTTCGACGCTCTGAAGTCCCGTACCCGCGGCTACGCCTCGCTCGACTACGAGCCGACCGGCGAGCAGACGGCCGACCTGGTCAAGGTCGACATCCTGCTCCAGGGCGACCAGGTCGACGCGTTCTCGGCGATCGTCCACAAGGACAAGGCGTACTCCTACGGCTCCCGCATGGCGAACAAGCTGCGCGAGCTCATTCCGCGCCAGCAGTTCGAGGTGCCCATCCAGGCGGCCATCGGGGCCCGCGTCATCGCGCGTGAGACCGTCCGCGCGATCCGCAAGGACGTGCTCGCGAAGTGCTACGGCGGTGACATCTCCCGCAAGCGGAAGCTTCTGGAGAAGCAGAAGGAAGGCAAGAAGCGGATGAAGGTCGTGGGCCGCGTCGAGGTGCCGCAGGAGGCATTCATCGCCGCGCTCTCGACCGACAGCGCGGGGCCCGGGGCCGAGGGCGCCAAAGCGAAGAAATAAAAATAACGAAAGGGCTACTCGAGCTGCCCGGAAAAGACGAAGAAACAGGGTGAGACGGGCCGTTCGCGGCCCGTCTCTCTGTGTTTCCTGGGGAGCCTGTGACGATCGCGAGGTGATCGGGACATTACGCGTCGCGGCCCCCTTACGTTGGGAGGGTGACGGCCTCTAGGCTGGCCGCTGTTTCTAGTTACTCGTGAGTCAACAAGCACTCACCCCACGCAACTACACCGAGCTCAAGGTGCGGGCCAGCGGAGGATGTCGTGAGCGACACACAACCCCTGATCGAGAACCGGCCGCCCTCCGTGGCGACCCTCTTCCTGGAAAGGGTCGAGGCCACCCCGGACGCCGAGGCGTACCGCTATCCGGTGCCCTCCGCCGCCGGTGAAGGACCTGACGACTGGCGCAGTTACACCTGGGCCCAGGCGGCGAAGCGCGTCTTCGGGATCGCGGCGGGCCTGATGACCCTCGGTGTCGTCCCCGAGGAGCGCGTGGCCATCGCCTCCGGCACCCGCGTCGACTGGATCCTCGCCGACCTCGGAATCCTGTGCGCGGGCGCCGCGACCACCACGGTCTACCCGAGCACCAACGAAGAGGAGACCGCGTACATCCTCGCGGACTCCGACAGCCGCGTCCTCTTCGCGGAGGACGCCGAGCAGCTGGCAAAGGTGCGCCAGCGCCGCTCGGAGCTGCCCGGTCTCAAGCACGTCGTCCTCATCGACGCCGGTGACGTCTCCGAGTCGGGTGGCATCTCCGGCGCCGGACCCGAGTACGGCGACCCCGAGGGCTGGGTCATCAGCCTCGACGAGCTGACCAGGCGCGGCAACGAACACCTCCTGCAGAACTCCGGCTGCGTCAAGAAGACGGTGCAGGCGCTGCGTTCGGATCAGCTCGCCACGCTCATCTACACCTCCGGCACGACGGGCAGGCCCAAGGGTGTGCGGCTGCCCCACGACTGCTGGTCGTACATGGCCAAGGCCATCGCCCAGTCCGGTCTGGTGACGAACGAGGACGTGCAGTACCTGTGGCTGCCGCTGGCTCACGTCTTCGGCAAGGTGCTCACGGCCGGACAGATCGAGGTCGGTCACGTGACCGCCGTGGACGGCCGCATAGACAAGATCATCGAGAATCTGCCGGTCGTGCAGCCGACGTACATGGCGGCCGTGCCCCGGATCTTCGAGAAGGTCTACAACGGTGTCGCCTCCAAGGCGAAGGCCGGCGGTGCAGCAAAGTTCAAGATCTTCCAGTGGGCGGCCGGTGTGGCCCGCGAGTACGCAAAGGTCACGCAGGAGAACTTCCGCCGTACCGGCAACGCCACGGCGCCCGCCGGTCTGAAGGCCAAGCACGCCGTCGCCGACCGGCTCGTCTACGCCAAGCTGCGCGAGGCATTCGGCGGGCGGCTGCGCGCCTGCGTCTCCGGCTCGGCCGCTCTCGCCCCCGACATCGGCTACTTCTTCTCCGGTGCCGGCATTCACATCCTGGAGGGGTACGGGCTCACCGAGTCCTCCGCCGCCAGCTTCGTGAACCCCGGCGAGGCGTACCGGACGGGCACCGTCGGCAAGCCCCTGCCGGGCACCGAGGTGCGCATCGCCCAGGACGGCGAGATCCTGCTGCGCGGCCCCGGCATCATGGAGGGCTACCACGGGCTGCCCGACAAGACGGCCGAAGTCCTCGAGTCGGACGGGTGGTTCCACACCGGTGACATCGGCGAGCTGTCGGAGGACGGCTACCTGCGGATCACGGACCGGAAGAAGGACCTGATCAAGACCTCCGGCGGCAAGTACATCGCGCCGGCCGAGGTCGAGGGGCAGTTCAAGGCCCTGTGCCCGTACGTCTCCAACATCCTCGTGCACGGCGCCGATCGCAATTTCTGCACCGCCCTCATCGCGCTGGACGAGGTGAGCCTCACCGCGTGGGCGGAGGAGCAGGAGTCGCTGAAGGGCAAGCCGTACAGCGAGGTCGTCACCAGCGACGAGGTGCGGCAGATGGTCGACGGCTACGTGGAGGAGCTCAACGGCATGCTCCAGCGCTGGCAGACGATCAAGAAGTTCCGCGTGCTGCCCCGCGACCTGGACATCGAGCACGGTGAGCTGACGCCCAGCCTGAAGCTCAAGAGGCCCGTGGTGGAGCGGGAGTTCGGGCATCTGATCGAGGAGATGTACGCGGGGACGCGCGAGGGCTGAGGGAGCGGTCCGCGCGAGGCCAGGTCGAGGGGACCCCGCGAGGCCGATACGGACGGCGTGGGCCGGGCGGTGGGTACGCGACGCCGCCCGGCCCACGCCGTTCCCGTGCACGGAGTCCCGTACCCGGGATCCCGTACCGGGGTTTCCGCGACGGAGTTCCACGCGTCTTCCGCGCGGGGCGGCCTCGCCGGGTCCTCCGGCCCTTGCCGGGTGCGCGGCGTGCTCAGGGCAGCTCGCCGCGCATCTCGTGCAGCGCCTCCGCCAACTCGCCTATGCGCCGTGCGAGTTCGGACACGTCCGGGGCCGCCGCCGCGCCTCCTGCCTCCGGGGTCCCAGCAGGGTCCGCCGCGCCGGACGCGGTGCCGCCGTCCGGGCGCAGAGAGCGTTCCAGCGCTTCGAGCCGCACCGCGAACTCACCGAGCCGGTCGCGCTCCCCCGCCAGCAGCCGCTGCAACTGCTGGTTCTTGCGGTGCAGTTCGAGGAAGACGGACACCTTGGAGCGCAGCATCCACGGGTCGAACGGCTTGGTGAGGTAGTCGGCCGCGCCCGTCGCGTATCCCCGGAAGGCGTAGCCCGCCTCGGCGGCGGCGTCCGCTCCGGTCAGGAAGATGATCGGCACGTCCCGGGTCTGGTCGAGGCGCTTGATGTGGCCGGCCGTCTCGAAGCCGTCCATGCCGGGCATCAGCACGTCCAGCAGTATGACGGCGAACTCCTGCCGCAGCAGCGCCTTCATCGCCTCCTCGCCGGACATCGCCCGCACCAGCGGCACCTCCAGTGAGCTCAGCACCGCTTCCAGCGCGACGAGGTTGTCCTCGCGGTCGTCGACGAGCAGGACCCCGGCCTCCTCGGCCCGGCCCGTGTACGAGGAGGGCGGTACGCGGGTGTGGAGTTCGGATGTCATCGCGGCCTCGGTGAGGAGTGTGGGTCGAGCAGGGAGAGCAGCGTGCCGAGCAGCGCTTCGACGGCCACCGGCTTGGGCACGTACGCGGAGGCTCCCGCTGAGAGCGACTGTTCGCCGTCACCGGGCATGGCCTGTGCGGTGAGCGCGACGACGGGCAGCGCCTCGAAGCGCGGATCGGCACGGAGGCTGCGGATGGCCTCGTAACCGTCCATCTTCGGCATCATGATGTCCATGAGGACGATGTCGACGCCAGGGCCGCCGGCCAGAGAGGTCAGCGCCTCGGCTCCGTTCTCCGCGTAGCGCACGGACATCCCGACCCGGCCCAGGAGATGGGTCAGGGCGTAGACGTTGCGGATGTCGTCGTCCACGATCAGCACCCGTTTCTCCCGCAGCACGCGCGCGGAGTGCCCGTTCTGCCAGGCCGCGAGACCGGACTCCGGCGCCTGGGCCGCGGTCTGGACGCTCTCCGTGCGGGCAACGCCACCGGCGCCCTCGGCGCGCCGCGCGCCGCCGCGGCCGGAGGTGGCGCGCCCGTTGCCCGCGGCGTGGCCCTCGCTGCGGGACGGCGGCAGCTGGGCGGGTACGAGCGCGGCGGGGGGCTCGTGCACCGGCGGGGTGCCCGCCTCGGCGCCGGGCACGGCGGCCGGCGCCGAGGCGGGCACGTACAGCGTGAAGGTGCTGCCGGTGCCCGGGGTGCTCTCCACCGTGATGCTCCCGCCGAGCAGCGCGGCCAGCTCCCGGCTGATGGCGAGGCCCAGCCCGGTGCCGCCGTACGTGCGGTGGGAGGATCCGTCGCCCTGCTGGAACGCCTCGAAGATGCGCGGCAGTTGCTCCGGCTCGATGCCGATGCCGGTGTCCCTGACCCGGAAGGCGATCAGCGCCTCGCCGTCCTTGCCGCGCTCCGGCGCGGGCTCCGCGCGCAGTTCGATGCCGCCCTCGGAGGTGAACTTCACGGCGTTGGACAGCAGGTTGCGCAGCACCTGCTGCAACCGCCGTTCGTCCACGTGGAGTTCGCCGGGAGCATCGTCCGCGGACGTGACGGAGAAGCGCAGCCCGCGGTCGTGCGCCATCGGGCGGAAGGTGTCCTCGACGTACGTGAGGAGCTTGTTCAGCGTCAGATTGCGCGGCCGGGACTCCATCCGGCCGGACTCGATCTTCGCCAGGTCCAGCACGTCGTTGATCAGCGACAGCAGATCCGTGCCCGAGCGGTGGATGGTCTGCGCGAAGCGGACCTCCTCGTCCGACAGGCGCCCGCCCTCGTTGTCGGCGAGCAGCCGGGACAACACCAGCAGCGAGTTGAGCGGGGTGCGCAGCTCGTGCGACATGTTCGCGAGGAACTGCGTCTTGTACTGGGAGGACGCCGCCAGCAGCGAAGCCTTCTCCGAGAGTTCGGTGTTCGCCCTGATGGTGTGCAGAGCGACGCCCATGGTGTGCACGAACTGGTCGAAGAAGGCCAGGTGGATGTCGCTGAACGTGCTGAACGAGGCGAGTTCCAGCACGCCCAGCAGCCTGTCCTCGTACAGCACGGGAAGGATCACCACGCAGGCCGGCCGCGACTCGCCCAGCCCGGAGCCGATGGGCAGGTAGTCCTGCGGCACATCGGTCAGCAGCAGCCGCCGCTTCTCCGCGGCGACCTGCGCGATCAGGCTGTGCCCGTGGACGCCGCCGCGCGGGCGCGCCCCCGGCGCGTAGGCGGCGGTGCCGTACCCGGCGACGTACGACAGCTCCCCGTCGACCGGCGGACCGCCGTCCTCAGCGGGCTCGGCGAGGAAGAACGCACCGAACTGGGCACCCACCAGCGGCGGCAGTTCCCGCATGATCGGCCCGGCGATCTCCCGGATGTCGCGGCGGCCCTGCATGAGGGAGGCGAGGCGGGTGAGGTTGGACTCCAGCCACTCCTTGGCCTGAGTGGTCTCACGCAGGTCGGAGACCATCCTGTTGACCGCCTCGGCCGCGTCCCGCCAACTGCCGGACAGCCCGCTGACGGTGGTGTGCGCGGTGGCCGGCCCGCCGTGCTTGCCGCCCGGCCCACGGCCCGCGCCCTCGCCGTCCTCGTCGAGTGCGGCGCGCGTCACCTCGCCCGTGAAGAGGGCGAGTTGGTCGGTCATGCGGTTCACCGTGCGTCCCAGGCGGCGCAGTTCGCCGCGCAGTGCCCTGCCGTTCTCGTGCAGATCGACGCGGTGCGAGAGATCGCCGTCGGCGACCGCCGCGAGTACGCGGGTCGCCTCCGCCGTCGAGCCGAGGAGCGTCTCCAGCACGGTGTTGACCGCGTTTACGGCGTCGGTCCACATGCCCTGGCCGGGACTTGCGGTCAGGCGTTCGCCGACGCGTCCGCGGCGCACCACGTCCGCGCGAACCCGGGTCAGTTCGCCCACGAGGTGCTGAACACGCGTCGCCAGCTGATTGACGGTGTCGGCGAGTTCGGTGTGGAAACCGGGCGCGGCGTCCGCGGCCACCTGGACCCTCGCGGTGAAGTCGCCGTCGCGCAGGGCGCGCAGGGCGCAGAGCACGGGGTGCAGTCCCGCACTCGCGTTCGAGGAGCCGTCCGGCAGCCCGGACATTTCACCACTCATGGCAGTGCCGCCTCATCGGTTTCGTCACCCGGCGCATATGGACCGGCTCAGTCTGTCACCCTTGCGATAATGCCGTGGGGAGTAACCGGAGAACCCGGAGAAGTGGTGGGGGCAGACACAGTGGGGATGTCGTTGACGCGGTGGGGGGAAGCGGACGGGACGGGCGAGAAGGTGCGGCATGATGCCGGCCCGCCGCCCGGTGCGGACGGATTCACGCCCGTGAGGGCGTTGTTGACGGGCAACGCCCGGGCACCCGCGGCGGCGCGCGCCTATGTGCGTGACGCGCTGCGCGGCTGGGAAGTGCCGGACGGCACCGCGCACGACGTGACGCTGCTCGTCAGTGAGCTGGTGACGAACGCGGTCGTGCACGCGGGAACGTCGGTGCGCCTGGAGTGCCGGCACGAGGGCGGCACGCTCGCCGTCGAGGTCGCCGACAGCCATCCCACGCGCGCGGTGGAGACGCGCGTCGCCGGCGAGGACCCCGACAGCGCACGCGAGGGCCACCAGGGCCACGGTCTGCGGCTGCTGGCGGCCCTCGCCGGCGAGTGGGGCGTCACCTACAGGCGGGACGGCAAGACGGTCTGGTTCCGGATGCCGTGCGGGCCCGTGGAGACGCCGGGGCCGGCGGTTCCGGCGCAGGCCTCCGGTGCCGCGGCGCACGAGGCCGGTGAGCAGGCCCCGGGCAGCCTGACGGGAAGCCTCGCGCCCACCCCGCAGCGTTCCACGGCCGTCCGCCGCCACGACCCCGACTGGATCGATCACGGCATCCTCTCCTTCCTCGCCGAGGCCTCCGACCTCCTCGCGGGCCAGACCGACGAGGACCGGGTCGCGTCCCTGGCCTGCCAGTTGCTGGTGCCGCGCTTCGCCGACTGGTGCGGTGTCTGGCTCACCGACGCCGACGCCTCGGCCCCGCTCCGCCTCTCCCGCGTGTGGCACACGCAGGAGGAGCGGATGGACGAGCTGCGCGGCGAGCTGAAGAAGACACCGCCCGCGCCCGGGGGCCGCGCGCCTTCCGGGCGGGCCGTCCCCTGGCCCTGGCCGGGGAAGGAGTCCGCGTACGGGCCCGGGGGCGCGGCGGTCGGCTGCCTGCTCGCCGTCGGGGGGCGGACGGTGGGGACGCTCGTCATCGGGCGTGCCGGTCTGCACCGCATCCCGGGCGAAGTCGTGGGCATCGTCGAGGACTTCGCCCGCCGTGTGGCCCAGGCGGTGCTCTCCGCCCGCCGCTACACGCGTCAGGCCACCATCAGCCGCGTGCTCCAGCGGGGGCTGCTTCCCTCCGGCGAGGTGACGGTGCCGGGCGTGGAGACCGCCGTCGTCTACGAACCGGCCGGCGAGGGCTCCTGGGCGGGCGGCGACTTCTACGACTTCTTCGAAGGGACCGACGGGCGCTGGAGGTTCGCGCTCGGGGACGTGTGCGGCAACGGCCCCGAGGCTGCCGTCGTCACCGGTCTCGCGCGTCCCGTGCTGCGGTTGCTCGCCCGCGAGGGCCACAGCGTCCCCGAGGTCATGAACCGGCTCAACCGCGAGGTGGGCGAGCAGACCCGCTTCCTGTCCCTGGTCTACGGCGAGTTGGCGCCCCGGCCGGCCGCCGACGGAGGCGGCACGCTGTGCACGCTGGTCTGCGCGGGCCATCCGCTGCCGCTGGTGCGCGACGTCTCCGGGAAGGTACGCCCGGCCGCCGAGCCCCAACTCCTGCTCGGCGTCGAGGAGGAGGTCTCGTACGAGAGCCAGAGCGTCGTCCTGGCGCCGGGCGAGACGCTGCTGTGCGTCACGGACGGCATCACCGAACGGCGTTCCGGGCGCGGGCAGTTCGACGATGACGGCGGACTCGCCGCGGTACTCGGCGAGTGCGGCGGCCTCGACGCCGCGCAGACCGCGGAGAAGGTGCGCCGCGCGGTGCACGCCTTCGGTGACGGTGCTGCGGCGGACGACCTCGCCATGCTGGTGCTGCAGGCTCGTCGCGACGGCTGAGCGCCCGGCCGCCCGGTCCGGCGCGTCCCGCCGGTGCGTCCGCCCGGGCCTGCCGGCCGGTCGCTCGCGCATGTGCCGGCCGGCGCGTCAGTCCACCAGGTCGCGCACCACCGCGTCGGCCAGGAGCCGCCCGCGCAGCGTGAGCACCGCACGGCCCTGCTCGTACGGGCCCGGCTCCAGCAGTCCGTCGCCCACGGCGCGGCGCGCGGCCTCCGCCCCTGCCGGCGCGAGCAGCGAGAGCGGGCAGCCCGCCGCCAGCCGCAGCTCCAGCAGGATGCGCTCGACGCGCCTGTCCTCCTGCGTCAGCACCTCGCGTCCCGCGCCGGGGGAGCGGCCCTCGGCGAGGGCGCGGGCGTAGGCGGCCGGGTGCTTCACGTTCCACCAGCGCACCCCGCCCACGTGGGAGTGCGCTCCGGGCCCGGCGCCCCACCAGTCGCCGCCCGTCCAGTACAGCTCGTTGTGGCGGCAGCGGGCCGAAGTGCTTGACGCCAGCTCCCAGTTGGAGACCTCGTACCAGCGCATGCCCGCGGCGGAGAGCGTCTCCTCCGCGATGAGGTACCGGTCCGCGTGCACGTCGTCGTCCGTCGGGGGCACCTCGCCGCGCCGGATGCGGCGCGCGAGCCGCGTGCCGTCCTCGACGATCAGGGCGTACGCGGAGACGTGGTCGGGCCCGGCGGACAGGGCGGCGTCCAGGGAGGCCCGCCAGTCGTCGTCGCTCTCCCCGGGCGTGCCGTAGATCAGGTCGAGACTGATGTGCGCGAACCCGGCGGCGCGGGCCTCCGCGACGCATTCCTCGGGCCTGCCGGGTGTGTGACTCCGGTCGAGCACTCCGAGCACGTGGGCGCGTGCGCTCTGCATGCCGAAGGAGATCCGGTTGAAGCCGGCCTCGCGCAGCCGCTCCAGGGAGGCGGGCCCGACGGACTCGGGGTTCGCCTCGGTGGTCACTTCCGCGTCCTCGGTCAGCCCGAACTCGTCGCGGACGGCCGCGAGTACGGAGCCGAGGTCCTCGGGCGGCAGCAGTGTGGGGGTGCCGCCTCCGACGAAGACGGTGCCGACGCGGCGGGGGTCGTCGCCGAGCACCTTGCGCGCGAGGCGGATCTCGTCGGCGAGCGTGGACGCGTAGTTCTCACGCGAGGCCAGTACGCCGCCCGAGTCGCGCAGCTCGGCGGCCGTGTAGGTGTTGAAGTCGCAGTAGCCGCAGCGGGTCGCGCAGTACGGCACGTGCAGGTAGAAGCCGAGCGGGCGGGAGTCGCGGCCCGCGAGGGCGTCGGACGGCAGCGACCCGCTTTCGGGTACGGGATCGCCGTCGGGCAGTGCGGAGGGCATGCGTCCCATTGTCCGCGATGCCGCAGGGCGCCCGTCACGGTGCGGCGGCGCAGGGCCGGTGCTGCTCCGCACGGGGCGCCACTCCCGGGGCCGGCTGCGGTCCCCGGCTGCGGGCCTCCCGCCGCGAGCCCCGCTACGGGAAGCCGGGCCTCAGGAGCAGCCGGACGTCAGGAGCAGCCGGGCCTCACGAGCAGCCGGACGTCAGGAGAAGCCGACGGTCACATGGTCGATGAGCTGCTCCACGCGTCCCAGCAGCGCCGGCTCCAGGTCCCGGTAGTCGTGCACGTGCCCCAGGATCCGCTGCCATGCGGCGCCGGTGTTCGCGGGCCAGCCGAGGGCGGCGCACACGCCGCTCTTCCAGTCCTGTCCGTGCGGCACCCGGGGCCAGGCCTCGATGCCGAGCGAGGACGGCTTCACCGCCTCCCAGATGTCGATGTAGGGGTGGCCGACCACCAGCACGTGCTCGTCCGTGACCTCGGCCGCGATGCGGGACTCCTTCGAGCCCGGCACAAGATGGTCGACGAGCACCCCGAGCCTGGCCTCCGGGCCGGGCTCGAAGTCCCGTACGACGGCGGGCAGATCGTCGACGCCCTCCAGGTACTCGACGACCACGCCCTCGATCCGCAGGTCGTCTCCCCAGACCTTCTCGACGAGCTCCGCGTCGTGCCGCCCCTCCACATAGATCCGCCCCGCGCGCGCCACCCGCGCCCGCGCGCCCGGCACGGACAGGGAGCCGGATGCCGTCCGCCGTGGAGCCGCGTCCGGGCCGCCCGCCGAGGCGGAGCCGCGCGAGGGCGCGGGGCGTACGAGCGTGACGGTGCGGCCCTCGAGCAGGAACCCGCGGGGCGCCATCGGGAAGACCCGGTGCTTGCCGAACCGGTCCTCCAGCGTGACGGTGGGGCCCTCGGCGGTCTTCTCCGTGCGGATCACGGCACCGCAGAAGCCGGTGGTGATCTCCTCCACCACCAGTTCCGGGTCGGCCGGCACCTCGGGCACGGGCCGCTGCTTCTTCCACGGCGGCGTCAGATCGGGATCGTAGGAACGGCTGCGCATGGAGGCATTCTTCACGACCGCCGTGACTTCACGAGGCCGTGACTTCAGGACAGCCCGAAACGGTCTGCCAGGGCCTCCCGTTGGGCCCGTACGAAGTCGGCACGGACGACCGCGCCGTGCCCCGGCACGTACAGCGCGTCCTCACCGCCGAGCGCCAGCAGCCGGTCGAGGGCCGCCGGCCACCGCGACGGGATGGCATCGGGCCCGGCCTGCGGTTCGCCGGACTCCTCGACGAGGTCGCCGCAGAAGACGACGCGGGGACCGCCGTCCAGGCCGCCCACTACCACCGCCAGATCGAACGCGCTGTGCGCCGCGCCCATGTTCACCAGGCGTACCTCCCGCTCGCCCGGCACCATCGTGAGCTGCTCGGAGACGCCGTGCCCCGGCGGCACCAGCCGCTCCGCCGCTTCCGCCGCCACGTCCGAGGCCATGCCGTGCCGCACCGCGTCCTGACGCAACTCCTCGCGCGCGTCCGCGAGATACCCGCCGAGCCCCTGCGCCCCGTACACGTGGGCACCCTCGAACGACGCCGTGCCGAAGACGTGGTCGAAGTGGGAGTGCGTGAGCGCGGCGTGCGTCACCGGCAGTCCGAAGAGGCCGCGCAGCCCGTCGCGGATCTCCGCGCCCTCCGCGACACCCGATCCGGTGTCGACGACGAGCACCCCCGCCGTTCCGCGCACTGCGCCCACAGTCGCGTCCCAGCCGGGCAGCCTGCACCGCACGACGCCGGGTGCCAGCTCTTCCCAGGGGCCCGCTCCGGGGCGATCTTCGCGGTCTCCGTCCCTGTGCGAGGCCATGTGACGACGTTACTGGGACGTACCCGGCAGCGCGGCACCGCGATACCGTCATTACTGACGGCTCTTGCCCATGTCGCGGCAACCGGCCGTACACTTAGCCGGTGGATCTGGCACTCCGCAGACGAGAGTGCCAGGGACGCCGGAGAGGCGCCGGGGGACGGATGGCGCCGGCGGCCCTGAGAGCAGGCCGCAAGCAGACGCAAAGGCCGGACGGGAGGTGCGCGATGCTGAGTGAACGCAGACTCGAGGTGCTGCGCGCGATCGTCCAGGACTATGTCGGAACCGAGGAGCCCGTGGGCTCCAAGGCCCTCACGGAGCGGCACAACCTCCAGGTGTCACCGGCCACGGTGCGCAACGACATGGCGGTCCTCGAGGACGAGGGCTACATCGCGCAGCCGCACACCAGCGCCGGGCGCATCCCGACCGACAAGGGCTACCGCCTCTTCGTGGACAAGCTCGCCGGTGTGAAGCCGCTCTCACCTCCCGAGCGCCGCGCCATCCAGAACTTCCTGGAGGGCGCCGTCGATCTCGACGACGTGGTGGGGCGCACGGTGCGGCTGCTGGCGCAGCTGACGCGTCAGGTCGCCGTCGTGCAGTACCCGTCGCTGACGCGGTCGACGGTGCGGCATGTGGAGTTGCTCTCCCTCGCGCCGGCCCGGCTGATGCTGGTGCTGATCACCGACACCGGCCGCGTCGAGCAGCGGCTGGTCGACTGCCAGGCACCCATCGGCGACTCCGCGCTGGCGGACCTGCGGGCCCGCCTCAACAGCCGTGTGGTGGGGCAGCGCTTCACCGAGGTGCCCTCCCTCGTGCAGGATCTCCCGGACGCGTTCGAGGGCGACGACCGCGGCACGGTCTCCACGGTGCTGGCCACCCTGCTGGAGACGCTCGTGGAGGAGACCGAGGAACGCCTGATCATCGGCGGCACCTCCAACCTCACCCGCTTCGGCCACGACTTCCCGCTGACCATCCGGCCCGTGCTGGAGGCCCTGGAGGAGCAGGTCGTGCTGCTGAAGCTGCTCGGGGAGGCCAAGGACCCGGGCATGACCGTACGAATCGGGCATGAGAACGCCCACGAGGGACTGAGTTCCACGTCGGTGGTTTCGGTCGGCTACGGTTCGGGCGACGAAGCAGTCGCCAAGCTCGGCGTGGTCGGCCCGACCCGCATGGACTACCCCGGAACGATGGGAGCTGTACGCGCAGTGGCACGGTACGTCGGACAGATCCTCGCGGAGTCGTAAGTGGCGACGGACTACTACGCGGTCCTCGGCGTGCAGCGCGACGCCTCGCAGGACGACATCAAGAAGGCCTTCCGCAGGCTCGCGCGGGAACTGCACCCTGACGTCAATCCGGACCCGAAGACGCAGGAGCGGTTCAAGGAGATCAACACCGCCTACGAGATCCTCTCCGACCCGCAGAAGAAGCAGGTCTACGACCTCGGCGGCGACCCGGCGGCCGGTGCCGCCGGTGGAGCGGGCGGCTTCGGCGGGGCGGGCGGCTTCGGCAACTTCTCGGACATCATGGACGCCTTCTTCGGCACCGCCTCGCAGCGCGGGCCGAGGTCGCGTACGCGCCGGGGCCAGGACGCCATGATCCGGCTCGACATCGACCTGGAGGAGTCGGCCTTCGGTACGACGAAGGAGATCCAGGTCGACACGGCCGTCGTCTGCAACACCTGCAACGGCGAGGGAGCCGCGCCGGGCACCTCGGCGCAGACGTGCGACATGTGCCGCGGCAGGGGAGAGGTCTCCCAGGTCACCCGGTCCTTCCTCGGCCAGGTGATGACGTCGCGTCCGTGCCCGCAGTGCCAGGGCTTCGGCACGGTCGTGCCCAGCCCCTGCCCCGAGTGCGCGGGCGATGGGCGCATCCGCTCGCGCCGCAGCCTGACGGTCAAGATCCCCGCCGGTGTCGACAACGGCACCCGCATCCAGCTCGCCGGCGAGGGCGAGGTGGGTCCCGGCGGCGGTCCCGCCGGCGACCTGTACGTGGAGATCCACGAGACCGCGCACCCGGTCTTCCAGCGCCGCGGCGACGACCTGCACTGCACGGTCACCATCCCGATGACGGCCGCCGCCCTCGGTACGAAGGTGCCCCTGGAGACGCTGGACGGCCTGGAGGAGGTCGACATCCGGCCGGGCACACAGTCCGGGCAGTCGATCCCCCTGCACGAGCGCGGCGTCACGCATCTGCGAGGCGGCGGGCGCGGTCAGCTCATCGTCCACGTGGAGGTGACGACGCCGGCCAACCTGGAGCCGGAGCAGGAGGAGCTGCTGCGCCGGCTTGCGGAGATGCGCGGCGAGGAACGGCCGACGGGTCAGTTCCAGCCCGGGCAGCAGGGGTTGTTCTCGCGGCTCAAGGACGCCTTCAACGGTCGCTGACGCAGCGGGTCCTGGCAGCTCCGGCGGGTCCGGTACGGGCCGCTTTCGTGCCCCGCACCGACGGAACTCGCGGATTGGAACTCGAGCGCGGGGCCGCGGAATTCGCCGGGCCCTGAGCGCGCGGGAACGCCGCCGGTCTCCTCGCTCCGGTCCGGCCGGGCCGGAAGCTGCCGGGCCGGAGCCGAGGCGGGCGGTGTCCGGCGGGTCGCACGCCCTCTGCCGGTCCCTTCGCCGCCCTCGGTCCCGTCCCAGGACAGGACCGGGACGGGGCGGCGGCATGCCGCGTGACAGGATGTGCACATGCCCTCCGCATCGATGCCGTTCTCCGATCTCACGGAGCATCCGATTGTGCAGGCCCCCATGGCGGGCGGGCCTTCGACCCCGGAGCTGGCCGCGAAGGTGAGCGAGGCGGGCGGACTGGGCTTCCTCGCAGCCGGCTACAAGACGCCGGAGGCGATGTACGAGGAGATCAAGCAGCTGCGCGGGCAGACCCAACGCCTCTTCGGCGTCAATCTGTTCATGCCGCAGCCCGACAACGCCGACTCGGGGGCCCTGGAGCGCTACCGCGCTCAACTCGCGGGTGAGGCGGCGTGGTTCGAGACCGAGCTCGGCGAGACCGACCACACGACCGACGACGCCTACGAGGCGAAGCTCGCCATACTCTTCGACGACCCCGTGCCCGTCGTCTCGTTCACCTTCGGCTGCCCGACCCAGCCTGTTCTGGAGCGCTTCACCAAGCGCGGGACGTACACCGTCGTCACCGTCACCTCCGTCAACGAGGCGCAGACGGCGGAGTTCCTGGGGGCGGACGCCGTGTGCGTGCAGGGTGTGGAGGCGGGAGGCCACCAGAGCACCCACCGCGACGATCCGCAGGCGGACGGGACAGGCAGCGGCCTCGGGTTGCTCTCCCTGCTGGTTCAGGTCAAGGAGGCCGTGCGGCTGCCGGTCGTCGCCGCGGGCGGGCTGATGCGCGGCAAGCAGATCGCGGCGGTGCTCGCCGCGGGCGCGAGCGCCGCCCAACTCGGCACGGCGTTCCTCGTCTGCCCCGAGTCGGGCGCCGACGTCGTGCACAAGCAGGCCATGACCAATCCCCTTTTCGCACGTACCGAGTTGACCCGTGCGTTCACCGGGCGGCCCGGCCGCGCGCTCGTCAACCGTTTCCTGCGCGAGCACGGCCCGTACGCCCCGGCCGCCTATCCGCAGGTGCACCACCTGACCGCCGGAGTGCGCAAGGCCGCGGCCCGCGCGAAGGACCCGCAGGGCATGGCGCTGTGGGCGGGCCAGGGGCACCGGCTCTCCCGTGACCTGCCGGCGGCGCAGCTGATGGATGTGCTGGTCACGGAGCTGGCGATGGCACGCGAAAGGCTCGCGAAGCAGGGCGGGCCGGCCACCGGGGGTGGCCTCGTATGAGCGCGGCCGTCTTCCTGGCCGACCCGGCACGGCTCGCGGACGTGGCAGGGCGGGAGGGCGGCACGCTCGTGCTGGAGGGCCCCGAGGGCAGGCACGCGGTGTCGGTGCGGCGGCTGCGCCCCGGTGAGGACGTCGTGCTCACGGACGGCGCGGGCACCGGCGCGTACGGCACGGTGACGGCGGTCTCCGGCAAGGACCGCCTGGAAGTGGCCGTCACCTCGGTACGCACGGAGCCCGAGCCCCGCCCACGCATCACCGTCGTACAGGCCCTCCCGAAGGGCGACCGCGGGGAGCTCGCGGTGGAGACGATGACGGAGACGGGGGCCGATGCGATCGTGCCGTGGGCGGCGTCCCGTTGCGTGACGCAGTGGAAGGGCGAGCGCGGCCTCAAGTCCCTGGCGAAGTGGCGCTCCACGGCGCGCGAGGCGGGCAAGCAGTCGCGGCGGCTGCGCTTCCCTCAGGTTGCGGATCCGGCCACGACCGCGCAGGTGGCGGATCTGCTGCGGGAAGCAGCTCTCGGCGTCGTCCTGCACGAGGAGGGAAACCTGCCGCTGGCCACTGCCGAACTGCCCCCGGACGGCGGCATCGTGCTGGTCGTCGGGCCCGAAGGCGGCGTGTCCGCACAGGAGTTGGCGGCCTTCGCGGACGCCGGCGCGCGGACCTGCCGGCTCGGTCCGAGCGTGCTGCGCACCTCCACGGCCGGCACGGCGGCGACGGCCCTGCTGCTGGGCCGCACCGGACGCTGGGACTGAAGCGAGCCGCCGGGCTCCCGGCCCGCCCAACCGGCCGTCGGACCCCCGGGGGGCCCTGCCGGGAGCGGTGGTTCGGGAGGGTGCGGTCGCGGCGAGCACAGGTAGCATCCCCCGCATGGCTGGAGAACCGCAGGCCGACTGCCTGTTCTGCAAGATCGTCGCCGGCGAGGTCCCGGCGACGGTGGTACGGGAGTCGCAGACGACCGTCGCGTTCCGCGACATCAACCCGCAGGCGCCCACGCATGTCCTCGTGATCCCCAAGGCGCACTACCCCGACGCCGTCTCCCTCGCGGCGGCCGAGCCGCAGCTCGCCGTGGACCTGCTGCTCGAAGCGGGCGAGGTCGCCGCCGCCGAGAACATCGTCGCCGGCGAGGCCGGACCGGGCACCGGATACCGCGTCGTCTTCAACACCGGTTCGGGCGCGGGGCAGACCGTCTTCCACGCGCACGCCCACGTGCTCGGCGGCCGCGGCTTCAACTGGCCGCCCGGCTGAGCCGCCGCCCGTACACAGATGTCCTCACGTGAACTGGTCGTGCTGGGTACCGCCAGTCAGGTCCCGACCCGGCAACGCAACCACAACGGCTACGTGCTGCTCTGGGACGGCCACGGCATCCTCTTCGACCCCGGGGAGGGCACCCAGCGCCAGATGCTGCGCGCGGGCGTCTCCGTCCACGCCCTGAACAGGATCTGTGTAACCCACTTCCACGGTGACCACTCCCTGGGACTGGCCGGTGTCATCCAGCGCATCAACCTGGACCGGCTGCCGCACACCGTGACGGCTCACTATCCGGCGAGCGGCGAGCAGTACTTCGAGCGGCTGCGCCACGCAACGGCGTACCGCGAGACCGTACGGCTCCGACAGGAACCCGTCGCCGCCACGGGCGAGTTGACGGCAGCGGCGCCGGCGGACGGCTCCTCCGGCGGCACCGGCACCGGCACCGGCACCGCGGCTGCGCCGGAAGCCCAGGAGGCCCCGCCCTTCTCGCTCTTCGCGCACCGCCTTTCGCACCCCGTCGAGGCGTACGGCTACCGGCTCACCGAGCCGGACTCGCGCCGCATGCTCCCCGAGCGGCTGGAGGCACGCGGCATCGGCGGCCCCGACATCGCCCGGCTGAAACGCACCGGCGAACTGCGCGGCGTACGGCTGGAGGAGGTCAGCGAGCCCCGTCCGGGGCAGCGCTTCGCGTTCGTCATGGACACCCGGATGTGCGACGGGGTGCTCGTCCTGGCACAGGACTGCGACCTGCTCGTCATCGAGTCCACGTTCCTGGACGAGGACGCGGCGCTGGCCGAGGAGTACGGCCACCTCACGGCCGGTCAGGCGGGCCGGGCGGCGGCGGAGGCAGGCGTGCGCAGCCTCGTCCTCACTCACTTCTCGCAGCGGTACACGGACGCATCACTCTTCGCGCGGCAGGCCCGCCTGGCGGGGTTCGAGGGGGAGTTGACGGTGGCGGAGGACCTGACGCGCATTCCCGTGCCGAAGAGGCGTGCCTGAGCGCGTACTTGCACGGCGGCGCCGGGCGCGAGCACCGTCACCATCGCCCCGGCGGCGGCCCCGGCCCTGGCAGCGTCCTCGTAGGGCCGTGACGTCGGCGGACTCACGGCCGGTGCTGCCGCCGCGTCGCGGACGCCCCTTGAGTCCGCGTCAAGTTCCTTGCTGATCCCTGATAACAACTCTGCAACGCCCGTAATTTGTACGTACCTTCGGGACCGGTGTGGGGGCGTTCCTCTCAGAACTGGAGCATCCAATGTCCCGGAAGCGGAAGAGCAGTCTGAAGGTCAAGGCCGCCGCGGGTGTCGGAGCCGCCGTGCTCGCGGTCGGAATCGCGGCGGTGACCGTCAGCACGAGCCAGGCGGCGACGGAGAACTGCGCGGGGCTCGAACAGGCCCTTGCGAACAACGAGAACTTCATCGCCCAGCAGCAGGCCAACCCCGACGCCCAGTCGGAAGCGAGGATCGCCAACCGGCAGGCCGTCATCGACAACATCCAGCAGCGCCTCCAGGCGGCGGGCTGCCAGTGACCCGCTGAGCCCGGCCGGCCCACCGGCCGACCGGACCCGGGCCGATCGGCATCGCGCTCCTCCAAGACCTCGGCGGCACAGGGCGGCTCGCCGAGTAGGGACGGCCGGCACCTCCTGCCCAGGTGCCGGCCGTTCGCCTTCCGCGAGCGGTGTGAACAGGCCCGCCCCACGAAGGGGCCCCTGTGCCGGGAGCCCCTCCGGGCCTCGTGGGTCAGGAGCCCTCCGGGCCTCGTGGGTCAGGAGCCCTCCGGGCCTCGTGGGTCAGGAGCCCTCCGGGCCTCGTGGGTCAGGAGCCCTCCGGGCCTCGTGGGTCAGGAGCCCTCCGGGCCTCGTGGGTCAGGAGCCCTCCGGGCTCTCTTCCATCAGTTCCAGGAAGCGCTTCGTGCCGACGTTGCCGCCGGAGATGATGACCCCGACCCGTGCCGGAACCGGGTCGATCCGCCCCGCGAGCAGGGCCGCCAGCCCCGTCGCCCCGCTCGGCTCGATCACGATCTTCAGCCTCTCGAAGGCGAACCGCATGGCCGCCCGGATCTCCTCGTCGCTCACCAGCTCCACGCCCGCCAGCAGGCGCCGGTTGATGGAGAAGGTCAGCTCGCCCGGTGTCGTGGCGGCCTGCCCGTCCGCGATGGTGCGCGGCACCGCGTCCAGCTCGATCCGGCTGCCCTCGGCCAGAGAGCGGCGCGTGTCGTCGCCCGCCTCCGGCTCGATGCCGAGGACGCGCAGCCGCGGATACAGTTCCGTCGCCACCGTCGCTGAGCCGGCGGCGAGTCCGCCTCCACCCACCGGGACGAGGAGGGCGTCCAACTCCCCGGTCTCCTCCAGCAGTTCCAGTGTGGCGGTGCCCTGGCCCGCGATGACGTGCGGATGCTCGTACGGGGGCACGAGGGCCAGCCCCCGCTCCTCGGCCACGCGCCTGCCGATGACCTCCCGGACCTCGGTGTAGCGGTCGTAGGTGACGATCTCGGCGCCGTAGTCAGCCGTTGCGTCCATCTTGGAAGGCGGTGTGTCCTCGGGCATCACGATGACCGCCCTGCTGCCCAGCTCGCGGGCGGCGAGGGCGACGGCCTGCGCGTGGTTGCCGGAGGAGTAGGCGGCGACGCCGTTCGCCAGCTGCTCGGGCGGGAGCTGGGAGAGTGCGTTGTAGGCGCCGCGGAACTTGAACGCTCCTATCCGCTGGAAGTTCTCGCACTTGAGGTGGACCTCCGCGCCCACCAGCCGGTCCAGGGTGCGGGAGCGGAGCACCGGCGTGCGGTGCGCCGCTCCCTTCAGCCGGCCGGCAGCGGCGCGGACGTCCTCGAGGGTCACGGGACCGCTGCCCGGGGATGTGGGGCCTTCAGCCGTCGGACTGCTGCTCATCGATGCTTCGCTCCTCCTCCGGGGGCCGGTGGACTCCTGCGTCCCGTACGTGTGTGCCCCCTCGCCGCTACATCCTCGCCCGCTGCGCCCGCGAAGCCGAATGTGTTTCCGCGGCAGGGAGGCACATCGGCACTGCGGAAGGAAGCACATCGGGTTCGGCAGCTCGTACGTACGCTCGGCGTGGCCGCCCTTGAGGTCGCTGAACTGGTCGCCGAAGCCGGCGAGAATCCCGCAGCCCATCGACTCGAAGTGCTTGCGGGTACCGGACTTGTACTCGACGGTCGTGCAGTCGCCACCGCACTCCAGGTACGGCGGCGGGTGCTACGCGCGGATATGGCCCTTGCCGTGAACTTTGCCGTGAAGCCCGCCGCGGGCTTCGCCGGACACGCGGCATCGGCAGCAGGGGCGACACCCTTCCGCGTGGTCGACGGTTCGTCTCCCGGGCGGCACAGTTGGGCGCAACCGACAATCCGTGGTCACGACGGGGTGGCCGCGGGCCTAGTACGGAGGGTCCGGATGTCACAGGAGGTGCGCGGCGTCGTCGCGCCGGGCAAGGACGAACCGGTACGCGTGGAGACCATCCTGGTGCCGGACCCCGGCCCCGGGGAGGCCGTGGTGAAGGTGCAGGCGTGCGGCGTCTGCCACACCGATCTGCACTACAAACAGGGCGGCATCAACGACGACTTCCCCTTCCTCCTCGGCCACGAGGCCGCGGGCGTCGTCGAGTCCGTGGGCCCCGGCACGACCGGCGTGGAGCCCGGCGACTTCGTGATCCTCAACTGGCGTGCGGTGTGCGGCCAGTGCCGGGCGTGCAGCCGGGGGCGCCCCTGGTACTGCTTCGACACGCACAACGCGTCCCAGCCGATGACGCTGGCCGGGGGCTCCGGCGGAGGCACGGAGCTCTCCCCGGCCCTGGGCATCGGCGCGTTCGCGGAGAAGACCCTCGTGGCGGCCGGCCAGTGCACCAAGGTCGACCCGGATGTCGACCCCGCCGTCGCCGGCCTGCTCGGCTGCGGCGTGATGGCCGGGATCGGTGCCGCCGTCAACACCGGCCAGGTGGGGCGTGGTGACTCCGTCGCGGTCATCGGCTGCGGCGGAGTCGGTGACGCGGCAGTCGTCGGAGCCCGGCTCGCGGGGGCCTCCCGCGTGATCGCCGTCGACGTCGACGAACGCAAGCTGCGGCAGGCCGGGTCCATGGGCGCCACCCACACCGTCGACGCCCGCGGGACCGACGTGGTCGAGGCGATCAGGGAACTGACCGGCGGCTTCGGCGCGGACGTCGTCATCGAGGCCGTCGGCCGCCCCGAGACGTACGAACAGGCCTTCTACGCCCGGGACTTGGCCGGCACCGTCGTGCTCGTCGGGGTGCCGACGCCGGAGATGCGCCTGGAGCTCCCGCTGCTGGACGTCTTCGGGCGCGGCGGCTCGCTGAAGTCCTCCTGGTACGGCGACTGTCTGCCCTCCCGCGACTTCCCGATGCTCATCGACCTGCACAAGCAAGGGCGCCTGCCCCTGGAGAAGTTCGTGACGGAGCGGATCGCCCTGGACGAGGTCGAGGCGGCCTTCGACCGCATGCACGCCGGGGACGTCCTGCGGTCCGTCGTCGTCTTCTGACCCCGGAGCCGGAGCCGGAGCGGGGCCGTCCGTCCGTCCGCGGGTGCGGTGTGCACGGACAGGGTGCCGCCCGCCCGTACGCCCCTGCGGGCATACCGCTTATGTCATTGCGCGTCGCCGTCGCGGACACGACCGCGACGGCCACGGGACCGCCCGGGCCGGCATCCGGCAGCCGCGCACTGGGAGCCGTGCCGTGCCTGCCATGTCCCGCCGGTCACGGCTCGGTGAGCTGACCCGTCACGGCTCGATGAGCCCGGCGCGGATGGCGTGCCGCGTCAGCTCCAGGCGGTCCTTCAGGCCGAGCTTCCGCAGCAGGTTCGCCCGGTGCCGCTCGACGGTCTTGACGCTGATGAAGAGGAAGCCGGCCGTCGGACGGTGCGCTGCGGGACGTGGAGGTGGAGAGGGCGCCGCTCGACGTGCTCGACGCCGACCTGCTCGCCGTGTCCGCGCTCCCGGGGCTTCAGGCTTCGGGGCGTCGCCGTCACCGAATTCCGGCTGCCGCCGCCCGCCGTGGTCACCCTGATCGTGCGCGAGGGCTCCAGCCTGGTTCCGCGTCAGGACACCGTGCTCCGGGCCGGCGACGAACTCCTCCTCATCGTCACGCCTGCGATCCGGGACGTGACCGAACGCAGGCCGCGCGCGATCGGCAGGCGCGGGACGCTTGCCCGCTGGTACGGCGAACACGGGGATGCCGAACCGGCCATGGAGGCCGGCACCGGCCGCAGTTGACGGCTCGACGTCCACGCGAGGGCGGCGATGGCCGGCCACCGCACGGCCGGGGGAATGCTCTGATTTTGCCCTGGCGGTATCGGCCCTTTACCGATCGATTACCCTGGTGCGGTGATCACCCATCTCAAGGACCGGCCCGTAGCCCGGTCCTGAAGCCGACGTGACGGGGGCCAAGATGCATCCGACCCACCGCCGGTCCGTGAAGCCGCCCACGTCGGCGTCGCCAGCGCGCCGTTCCCGCACCCCGCGCCGCCAAACGTGCGCGTGCGGACGCCGCCGCGCGCGGCAGCGTGCACGGCAGCGACGGCACAGGCCGCTGCGGCCTCCCGCGTGCACAGGGGGAACGTCCCGCCCCCGCACGCCGGCCGCCGCCGGCCCGTCGCCCCACCCGGCACCCGTCCCGCACGTGACGCAGCCTCCCAGCCCTCGCGTACGAGGACGACCCGGACGCCGCTGCTGAACCGACCCCGGAGGTCCAACGCCCGTGCACAACACCACCGCCATGCTCATCGAGCTCGGGGCCATCATCCTGGTCCTGGGCCTGCTGGGAAGATTCGCCGGCCGCATCGGCTTCTCCCCGATCCCCCTCTATCTGCTCGCGGGGCTCGCCTTCGGCCACGGCGGCCTCCTTCCGCTGCAGGCGAGCGAGGAGTTCGTCGCGACGGGCGCCGAGATCGGGGTCATCCTGCTGCTGCTCCTGCTCGGCCTGGAGTACAGCGCCTCCGAACTGGTCACCAACCTCAAGACCCAATACCCCTCCGGTGTCGTCGACTTCGTCCTCAACGCGCTGCCCGGCGCCGCAGCCGCGCTGCTGCTGGGCTGGGGCCCGGTCGCCGCCGTGGTGCTGGCCGGCGTGACGTGGATCTCCTCGTCGGGCGTCATCGCCAAGGTCCTCGGCGACCTCGGCCGCCTGGGCAACCGCGAGACGCCCGTCATCCTCGGCGTTCTCGTGATCGAGGACCTGGCGATGGCCGTCTATCTGCCGATCCTCACCGCGATCCTCGCCGGTGTGAGCCTCGCGGGCGGCGCGGTGACGCTGCTGATCTCGCTCGGCACCGTCGGCGCCGTGCTGTATCTCGCCCTGCGGCACGGCCGCCTGATCAGCCGCGTGGTGCAGTCCGACAGCGCGGAGATGCTGCTGCTCGTCGTGCTCGGCCTCACGCTTCTCGTCGCCGGAATCGCCCAGGAGCTCCAGGTCTCCGCGGCCGTCGGGGCGTTCCTCGTGGGCATCGCGCTCTCGGACGAGGTGGCCGAGGGCGCCCACAATCTGCTCACGCCGCTGCGCGACCTGTTCGCCGCGGTCTTCTTCGTCTTCTTCGGCCTGTCCACCGAGCCGTCCGAGATCCCGCCCGTGCTGCTGCCCGCGCTGAGCCTCGCCGTCATCACCGCCCTGACGAAGATCGCCACGGGCTGGTACGCCGCGCGCCGGGCGGGCATCAGGTCCCCGGGGCGCTGGCGGGCCGGCGGCGCGCTCGTCGCGCGAGGCGAGTTCTCCATCGTCATCGCGGGCCTCGCGGTGGGGTCGGAACCGCGGATCGGCCCGCTGGCCACCGCTTACGTCCTGATCCTCGTCATCGTCGGACCGCTCACCGCCCGCTGGGCCGAGCCGGCCGCCCGGCGGCTGAAGCGGCGCAAGTCCTCGGCGGCCGGGGCCTCGACGGGCACGGCGGCCTCGGCGGCCTCGGCGGCCTCGGCGAAGAGGCTTCCGGCGGAGAGCGCCCCGACGGAGACGGCCGCGGAGGACGCGGGCAAGGAGAAGACCGGCTCGCAGAGTGAGGGCCCCGCGGATGCGGGCAGCTCCGCCGACGCGCGCCCGGAGTCCCGTACCGACGCCGTCGACGAGTCCGACCCGGCCAGGACCTCACGGTGACGCTCCGCGCCCGCAGACCCTGAACGCAGCCCCGCAGCCCCGCAGCCCCGCAGCCCCCACGTCGCCGCTCCCCGCCTCCGGAGCGCCGATGCGTGTGCGGCGGCGTGTGCGGCGTGTACCGGGCCGATGCCGGAACGGAGGCCCTGCGCGCGGTATTGACCGGCGATGTTCAGATCCATAGCCTCCATTCCCGTACGTGGACGCCATCCGCGTACGGAGACATGAGCCGACGGACGCGCCGGGAGCCGCTCCTTGACCGCCGACCTGACCGTCACCGACGTACGGCTCACACCCGTCCTCGTCTCCGACCCGCCCCTCCTCAACACCCAGGGCGTGCACCAGCCCTACGCGGCACGGCTGATCGTCGAGGTCGTCACCGCCGGCGGCATCACGGGCTTCGGCGAGACCTACGGCGACACCAAATACCTGGACGTCGCCCGCCCGCTGGCGGAAGCACTGCCGGGCCGCCAAGTCACCGACCTGAACGGGCTGTTCACCCTCGCCGACAGCGTCGACATCGACGCCGCACGCATCGAGGGCACCGCCGACGCCGGCGGACAGCGCGGCGTGCAGACCGCCGACAAGCTCCGCCTCTCCGTCGTCTCGGCCTTCGAAGTCGCCTGCCTCGACGCCCTCGGCAAGGCCCGCGAGCTGCCCGTGCACGCGCTGCTGGGGCACAAGGTGCGCGACCGCGTGGAATACAGCGCGTACCTCTTCTACCGCTGGGCCCGGCACCCCGGCGGCCAGGGCGAGTCCGACGACTGGGGCGCCGCCACCGACCCCGCGGGCATCGTGGCCCAGGCCCGCCGCTTCGCACGCGACCACGGCTTCCGCTCCTTCAAGCTCAAGGGCGGCGTGTACGAACCCGCCGAAGAGATCGCCGCCATACGCGCACTGGCCGACGCACTGCCCGGCGCGCCGCTGCGCCTGGACCCCAACGGCGCCTGGTCCGTGCCGACTTCGATCGAAGTCGCCCGGGAGCTGCGCGACCTCCTCGAGTACCTGGAGGACCCGACGACCGGAACACCCGGCATGGCCCAGGTCGCCGCCGCGACGGGAGTGCCGCTCGCGACCAACATGTGCGTGACGACCTTCCCCGAGATCCCCGAAGCCCTCGCCTCCGGAGCCGTACAGGTCGTGCTCAGCGACCACCACTACTGGGGCGGACTGCACCGAACCCGCGAACTGGCCGCCGTCTGCCGCACGTTCGGCATCGGCCTGTCCATGCACTCCAACACCCACCTGGGGATCTCGCTCGCCGCGATGACCCACGTCGCCGCGACCGTCCCCGACCTCGACCACGCATGCGACAGCCACTACCCCTGGCAGGCGGAGGACGTCCTCGCCCGCCGGCTCACCTTCCGCGACGGCTGCCTCGACGTCTCCGACGCACCCGGCCTCGGCGTCGAGGTGGACCGCGAGAAGCTCGCCGCCCTGCACCGCCGCTGGCTCGACGACGACGGAACGATGCGCGACCGCGACGACGCCGCCGCCATGCGCAGGGCCGATCCCGGATGGGTGACCCCGGCCGTTCCCCGCTGGTGACGCTCACCTCCGGCGCACGCCGGCCGGGGCGACGGAGACCGCGGCCCGCGGCGCACCGCCCCGCGGGCCACGCCCGCGCCCGCGCCCGCATCCGCATCCGCATCCGCGACGCGAACCACGCGGAACCGGCGACGCGAACCACGCGGAACCGGCGACGCGAACCACGCGGAACCGGCGACGCGAACCACGCGGAACCGGCGACGCGAACCACGCGGAACCGGCCGCCGGCTGGCCCGAAGTCCGAGCCGCGCGGTACACCGGAGTCACCACTCGAAGCCGTACAGGTGCCGAAGGAGTACAAGGTGAGCACGGGCGCGCGCAACAACCAGGGGGAGGAGCGGGAGCCGGAGGAGGCCGGAAACGGAACCCCCGTCCCGCCCGACGGCGCCGGCACCCGCACACACGGCACGCTGCCGACGCACACGCACCCCTTCGACCCGCTCGCCGCCGTCCGCGCACCCGGCGACCCGGCCTGCGACGTCTATCTGGCCGGCACCGTCTTCCTCGACATCATCTTCACCGGCCTCGACTCCGCCCCCGTACGCGGCACCGAGACGTGGGCCCGCGGCATGGGCTCCAGCCCCGGCGGCGTCGCCAACATGGCCACCGCCCTCGCGCGGCTGGGTCTGCGCACCTCCCTCGCGGCGGCCTTCGGCGACGACATGTACGGCGACTACTGCCGCGAAGCCCTCGACAAGGGCGAAGGCATCGACCTCACCCTCTCCCACACCGTTCCCGGCTGGCACTCTCCCGTGACCGTCTCCATGGCGTACGAGGGCGAACGCACCATGATCTCCCACGGACACGAGGCACCGCCCCGCGAGCCCACCGCCCCTCCCTCGGCACTCGGCCTGGGCGGAGCACCCATCGACCCCGAAGCCCCGGGCTGCCCGCCACCCGCTCGCGCCTGCGTCACGTCCCTGGCCCCGGGCGACAGCCAGGAATGGATCGCCACCGCCGCAGGCCGCGGCAGCCGCGTCTTCGCCGACGTCGGCTGGGACGACACCGGCCGCTGGGACCTCGGCGCCCTGCCGGACCTGGAGCACTGCGAGGCCTTCCTCCCCAACGCCGAGGAGGCCATGCGCTACACGCGCACCGACTGCCCCCGCGCGGCGGCCCGTGCGCTCAGCGAGAGAGTGCCGCTCGCGGTCGTCACGCTGGGGGCGCAGGGCTCGTGCGCCGTGGACGGCCGCACGGGCGAGTGCGCGGAGGTCCCCGGCATCCCCGTGGACGCCCTCGACACCACCGGAGCGGGCGACGTCTTCGTCGCGGGCTTCGTCATGGGCTCCCTCGCCGGCTGGCCCCTCGCCGACCGGCTCGCCTTCGCCGGGCTCACGGCGGCGCTCTCCGTCCAGGAGTTCGGCGGCTCGCTCTCCGCGCCGGGCTGGGCCGAGGTCGGCGCCTGGTGGAGCCGGGCGGGCGCGGACAGGCCGCAGTCCGGAGCACGCGCCGGCACCGGCCCGTGCGAGGGCACGTACGGATTCCTGGACGCGGTCCTCACGGGATGCCCCGGCTCCGCATCCCGCCGCCGCGCGCTCCCCACGATCGGCTTCGGCCGCACCACCGCGGCCGGATGACCCGCACGGACGCCGCCGCACCGCACCCGCACGCGGGGCGTGAGCCCGGTCCCCGCAACGAAATCGCGTTCTGGCTTGTCAGTGCCGCGTCGTATTCTTGGAAGCCAATCGCCAGGAGAGACAGAGAGGGATGAGGAAGGCCCGACCCGGGTCGCCCATGACGCAGACAACGACGAATCAGGCGGGATCCTCGAAGGCACCTCAGGCCACGGCCCGCTTCACCGTCCCGGCCAAGCATCCGATGGTGACGGTGCTGGGTTCCGGCGACTCCCTGCTGCGCGTGATCGAGCAGGCGTTCCCCGCCGCCGACATCCATGTACGCGGCAACGAGATCAGCGCGTCCGGCGAGGCCGCGGAGGTCGATCTCATCCAGCGGCTCTTCGACGAGATGATGCTGGTCCTGCGCACGGGCCAGCCCATGACGGAGGACGCGGTCGAGCGCTCCATCTCGATGCTCCGCGACCAGCAGGACGGCTCGGGCGCCGCCAGCGAGACCCCGGCCGAGGTGCTGACGCAGAACATCCTCTCCAACCGCGGCCGCACGATCCGCCCGAAGACGCTCAACCAGAAGCGCTACGTGGACGCGATCGACAAGCACACCGTCGTCTTCGGTATCGGCCCCGCCGGCACCGGCAAGACGTACCTCGCAATGGCCAAGGCCGTTCAGGCCCTCCAGTCCAAGCAGGTCAACCGGATCATCCTGACCAGGCCGGCGGTCGAGGCGGGCGAGCGGCTCGGCTTCCTGCCCGGCACGCTCTACGAGAAGATCGACCCCTATCTGCGCCCGCTCTACGACGCCCTCCACGACATGCTCGACCCCGACTCCATCCCGCGCCTGATGGCTGCCGGGACGATCGAGGTGGCGCCGCTGGCTTATATGCGCGGGCGCTCCCAACCGATCTTCAGCAACGTGCTGACCCCTGACGGCTGGCGGCCCATCGGTGATCTCCAGGTCGGTGACCTTGTCATTGGATCGAATGGCAAGCCGACACCGGTGCTCGGTGTCTATCCGCAAGGTGAGAGGGACATCTATCGCGTCACCGCCCAGGACGGGGCCTGGACACTGTGCTGCGGTGAACACCTGTGGACGGTCAGGACGGCCTCGGACCGCCGGCGGAACCGGCCGTGGCGGGTTCTGGAGACCAAGGACATGATCGGCAACCTCCGTGCCGCGCACGCCCGCCGGTACGAACTGCCGATGCTGACCGCCCCGGCGTCCTTCCCCGAGCGGGAGGTGCCCATGGACCCCTATGCCCTGGGGCTGCTGCTCGGGGACGGGTGTCTGACCGGGTCCACCACCCCGTCGTTCTCCACCGCGGACCCGGAACTCGCCGAGGCTCTGGAGGCATCGCTTCCCGGTGTCGCGGTGCGGCACAAAAGCGGGCCCGACTACGTGCTGAACCGGGGCAAAAAGCCTGGAAACGTCGGCACGCTGGAGAACCCGGTCACGCGTGTGATGCGGGAGCTGGATCTGCCGGGCAGCCGCTCGAACACGAAGCTCGTGCCGGACGATTACCTGTACAACACTGCGGAGGTCCGCCTGGCACTGCTCCAGGGCCTGCTCGATTCCGACGGCGGCCCCGTTGTGCAGACCGACCGGACGTGCCGGGTCCAGTACACGACGACGTCGATCCTTTTGCGCGACGATGTCGTGTCGCTGGTGCAGTCCCTCGGCGGTGTGGCTTACACCCGGAGCAGGGCGGCCGCGGGGCGCTCCCCTGGACGGGCAGGCGGCAGGGACGTGTCCTACCGGTACGACGCTCACGTCGTGGACATCAGGCTCCCCGAAGGCATCGAGCCGTTCCGCCTGGCACGGAAGCGGGACAAGTACCACGCAGCAGGCGGTGGAGGCCGCCCGATGCGTTTCATCGACAGCATCGAGCCGGCGGGCCGCGAGGAAGCGGTGTGCATCCAGGTCGCGGCGGAGGACTCGCTCTACGTCACCCAGGACTACCTGCTGACGCACAACACCCTCAATGACGCCTTCATCATCCTGGACGAGGCGCAGAACACGAATCCCGAGCAGATGAAGATGTTCCTCACCAGGCTCGGGTTCGATTCGAAGATCGTCATCACCGGTGACGTCACCCAGGTCGACCTTCCGGGCGGCACGAAGAGCGGTCTGCGGCAGGTCCGGGACATCCTGGACGGCGTGGACGACGTGCACTTCAGCATGCTCGACAGCTCCGACGTGGTGCGGCACAAGCTCGTCAGCCGCATCGTCGACGCCTACGAGCGCTACGACGTGCGAAGCGGTGCGGACTCGGCGGCCCACGGTGCGGCGGGTGCCCCCGGCACCGGCGGCAAGGGCGGAGACCGCCATGGCCACGGCCACGGAAAGCGCTGAGCCTGCCCCATGACGATCGACGTCAACAACGAATCCGGGCGGGCCGTCGACGAGAAGTCGCTGCTCGACATCGCCCGCTACGCCCTGAACCGCATGCGGATCCATCCCCTCTCGGAGCTCTCGGTGATCGTCGTCGACGCCGACGCCATGGAGCAGCTCCATCTGCAGTGGATGGATCTGCCGGGACCGACCGACGTGATGTCGTTCCCGATGGACGAACTGCGGCCTCCCGTGAGGGAAGAGGAGGAGCCGCCGCCGGGTCTCCTCGGCGACATCGTGCTGTGTCCCGAGGTCGCCGAGCGGCAGGGCGCCGACGCCCCCACGCGGCATTCGATGGATGAGGAGCTTCAGCTGCTGACCGTGCACGGTGTGCTGCATCTGCTGGGTTACGACCACGAGGAGGCTGCCGAGAAGGCCGAGATGTTCGGCCTGCAGTCGGCGATCCTGGACGGCTGGCGCGGCGAGCGCGGCCTGACGGGGCCTTCTCCCGCCCCCACGACGACATCGTGACGGCCCAGTTGATCGCAGCGGCGGTCCTGTTGCTCGTCGTCGCCTGGCTGGCCGCCTGTGCGGAGGCCGGTCTCGCCCGTACGACCAGCTACCGCGCGGAGGAGGCGGTCCGTCAGGGCAGGCGCGGTGCCGAGCGGCTGGCGGTCGTGGCCGACGACCCGACGCGGTACCTCAATCTGGCGCTGCTGGTGCGGGTCGCGTGCGAGGTCTCGGCGGGTGTGGTGGTGACGTACACGTGCCTTCGGGTCTTCGAGGAGACGTGGCAGGCGCTGGCGGTGGCCATGGGCGTGATGGTGCTGGTCAGTTATGTCGCGATCGGGGTCTCGCCGCGGACCATCGGCCGTCAGCATCCGCTGAACACGGCCACGGCCGCCTCGTACGTGCTGGTCCCGCTGGTGCGCATTCTGGGGCCCGTGCCGCAGCTGCTGATCCTCGTCGGCAACGCGCTCACGCCCGGAAAGGGGTTCCGCAAGGGCCCGTTCGCGTCCGAGGCGGAGCTGCGTGCGATGGTCGACCTGGCCGAGCAGGAGTCCCTGATCGAGGACGAGGAACGGAAGATGGTGCACTCCGTCTTCCAGCTCGGCGACACGATCGTGCGTGAAGTGATGGTGCCGCGTACGGACTTGATCACCATTGAGCGGTTCAAGACGATAAGGCAGGCGCTGACGCTTGCTCTGCGTTCCGGTTTCTCCCGCATCCCCGTGGTGGGGGAGAGCGAGGACGACATCGTGGGCGTCGTCTATCTGAAGGACCTCGCGCGGAGGGTGCACATCAGCCGGGAGGCCGAGACGGAGCTGGTCTCCACGGCGATGCGCCCGGCGGCGTTCGTGCCGGACACGAAGAACGCGGGCGATCTGCTGCGCGAGATGCAGCAGGACCGCACTCACGTGGCCGTCGTCATCGACGAGTACGGCGGCACGGCCGGCATCGTGACCATCGAGGACATCCTCGAGGAGATCGTCGGCGAGATCACCGACGAGTACGACCGTGAGCTGCCGCCGGTGGAGGAGCTGGGTGAGGGCCGCTACCGCGTCACCGCCCGCCTCGACATCGGGGACCTTGGCGAGCTGTACGACCTGGTCGGTCTCGACGACGAGGACGTGGAGACGGTCGGAGGTCTGCTCGCGAAGTCGCTCGGCCGTGTGCCCATCGCGGGCGCCACGGCGACGGTCGACGTCACCGAGGACCGCTCCGACCCGGAGCTGACGGCGCTGCGTCTGACGGCGGAGGCCCCGGCGGGACGGCGGAACAGGATCGTCACGGTGCTGGTCGAGCCGGTCCGCTCGGCGGAGGACGCCGAGGAGTCCTCCACGGACGAGCCGGCCAACGCGTGAGGTCCGCCCGGCGCCGCGCGGACCGTTGGCGGGCGGACCGGTCGCGAGCGGCTGCTGCTCGGCCGTTCCTGAACGCCCGCCGGGCGGGCGGGCGTTCCGTGTGCGGCACCCCCGGCAGCGCCCCGCACGGTGCGACATATGCTCGGGCGTATGAGCGACCAGAGTGACCAGGCACTGGACCCCGAGGACCGCAAGCTCCTCACCCTGGCGCGCAGCGCCCGTGCGCGCAACGGCGTCCCGGAGGGCGCGGCGGTACGTGACGAGACGGGCCGCACATACGTGGCCGGTTCGGTGGACCTGCCCTCTCTGCGGCTCAGCGCCCTCCAGACGGCGGTGGCGATGGCCGTCGCGTCCGGCGCCGAGTCGCTGGAGGCCGCGGCGGTCGTCACGGAGTCGGAGCTGATTCCGGCCGCGGACCTCTCGGCCGTCCACGACCTTTCCGGCCGGGCGACCACGGTGCTGCTGGCGGGCCCCGACGGGCAGCTTCGCGCGACGGTCGCGGCGGGCTGAGGCACGGTGGTGGCCGCTCGCCGTCCCGACGGGGCGGCGTCCTTCACCAGCGGTCAGGGGTACTCACCCGATCGGGGACAATGGTCGCCATGAACGCACCTTCCCCCTCGACCGGTTCCGCGGACGCACCGCACCGCTCCGGCTTCGCGTGCTTCGTGGGCCGTCCCAACGCGGGCAAGTCGACCCTGACCAATGCGCTGGTCGGCACGAAGGTTGCGATCACCTCCACGCGGCCGCAGACGACCAGGCACACGGTCCGCGGCATCGTGCACCGGCCCGAGGCCCAGCTCGTCCTCGTCGACACCCCCGGTCTGCACAAGCCGCGCACGCTGCTGGGGGAGCGGCTCAACGACGTGGTCCGTACGACGTGGGCGGAGGTCGACGTCATCGGCTTCTGCCTGCCCGCCGATCAGCGGGTCGGGCCCGGCGACCGCTTCATCGCGAGTGAGCTGGCCGGGCTGAAGCGCACGCCGAAGGTGGCGGTGGTCACCAAGTCCGACCTGGCCGACTCCAGGACGATGACCGAGCAGCTGATCGCCGTGGACCGGCTCGGCAAGGAGTGCGGGATCGAGTGGGCGGAGATCGTCCCTGTCTCCGCCGTGGAGGACCAGCAGGTCGCCCTCCTGGCCGACCTGCTGGTCCCGATGCTCCCCGAGGGCCCGCCGCTCTACCCGGACGGGGATCTGACGGACGAACCGGAGCAGGTGATGGTCGCCGAGCTCATCCGGGAGGCGGCGCTCGAAGGCGTACGGGATGAACTGCCGCACTCCATCGCGGTCGTGGTGGAGGAGATGCTGCCCCGCCAGGACCGGCCGGCCGACCGTCCGCTGCTCGACATCCACGCCAACATCTACCTGGAGCGGCCCAGCCAGAAGGGCATCGTCATCGGCCCGAAGGGCAAGCGGCTCAAGGACGTCGGCACCACCTCGCGGAAGCACATCGAGGCGCTGCTGGGTACGCCCGTCTACCTGGATCTGCATGTGAAGATCGCGAAGGACTGGCAGCGGGACCCGAAGCAGCTGCGCAGGCTGGGCTTCTGAGGTCCGCCGGCGGAGCCCGGCCGGGCGACGGGCGGTTCCGGCCGGCGGACCTCGACGGGCCGGGACCGTTCGCCGGCCGGCCGGCGCGTGCCCGGCCCGGCATCCGACAGTCGGCCGGCTCGTCCCGCGTCGTTCACGCGTCCCCGCCCGGGCCGTCTCCCCACGCGGCGAACGCGGCCCCCAGCAGCCCGGCGTCCGGGCCCAGCCCAGCCCGGCGCGGAGCAGCGGAGGCGGGGCCGGTCGCGGGCACCGGGCGGCGTAGGCCGCCCGCATCGCCTCGTGGAGGGTGCCGTGCGACGTCCCGAGCCCGCCGCCGAGCACCGGGCCGGGCTGCCGCCGGTGGCGGGCGCGGTCCTGGACGCCTTCGCCGAGGGCGGGCTGCCCGCGGACCCGGACGTCCGGCACCGGCTCGCCGCGGGTACGGCGTCTGGCAGGCCGTGGAGTACGGCGGCGACCGGTCCGGACGGGGCGGCCGGGAACGCCGCCGGCTGACCCGGGCGCGCGGCCACTGCGCGCGGCGCGACCGGCGGGGACGGACGGAAGGACCGGGGGAGGGACGGCCCCGCGCTCTGCCGGAGTGGCAGGGCGAACCCATGCACCGTCCCGCATGGTGATACGGGGCTCGGTGCTCTGCCCGCCCTCCGTTAGACTCTGGCAATCATGCGTTTCGGGCTGCTTCTTCTTAGCTGCCGCGGCGAGGGTCTGTAGACATACGGCCGACCCCCTCCCCGCGGAGACCGGTGCTGCCACCAGTCGGCCCTTGAAGCCCGATCCCGCGGAGCCTCCTCCGCGTTCAGGAGCCCACGCATCATGACACCCTCTTCGTCCTCCTCGTCTTCCGCTTCCTCCGTCGTACCCACGCCCATCACGGCCGCGACCGTACGGCAGAAGCCCTCCGGCATGCCGACGCACAAGTACCGCCCGTACGAGGCCGTCGACATTCCCGACCGCACCTGGCCGGACAACCGCATCACCAAGGCCCCCCGCTGGCTCTCCACCGACCTGCGCGACGGCAACCAGGCGCTGATCGACCCCATGTCCCCCGCCCGCAAGCGGCGGATGTTCGACCTGCTGGTGTCCATGGGCTACAAGGAGATCGAGGTCGGCTTCCCCGCGTCCGGCCAGACCGACTTCGACTTCGTGCGCTCCATCATCGAGGAGGACGCGATCCCCGAGGACGTGACGATCTCCGTCCTCACCCAGGCCCGCCAGGAACTGATCGAGCGCACCGTGGAGTCGCTGAAGGGCGCCCGCAGGGCGACCGTCCACCTCTACAACGCGACCGCGCCCGTCTTCCGCGAGGTCGTCTTCCGCGGCACGCGCGAGCAGGTCCGGCAGATCGCCGTCGACGGCACACGCCTGGTCATGGAGTACGCGGAGAAGCTGCTCGACGAGCGCACGGTCTTCGGCTACCAGTACAGCCCGGAGATCTTCACCGACACCGAGCTGGACTTCGCCCTCGAGGTCTGCGAGAGCGTCATGGACGTGTGGCAGCCCGCCGAGGGCCGCGAGATCATCCTCAACCTGCCTGCCACGGTGGAGCGTTCGACACCCTCCACGCACGCCGACCGCTTCGAGTGGATGTCCCGCAACCTCTCGCGTCGCGAGCACGTGTGCCTGTCCGTACACCCGCACAACGACCGGGGCACGGCTGTGGCCGCCGCCGAACTGGCGATCATGGCGGGCGCGGACCGCATCGAGGGCTGCCTGTTCGGGCAGGGCGAGCGCACCGGCAACGTCGACCTGGTCACCCTGGGCATGAACCTCTTCAGCCAGGGCGTCGACCCGCAGATCGACTTCTCCGAGATCGACGAGGTCAAGCGCGCCGCCGAGTACTGCAACCAGATGGACGTGCACTCCCGGCACCCCTACGTGGGCGACCTCGTCTACACCTCCTTCTCCGGTTCCCACCAGGACGCCATCAAGAAGGGCTTCGAGGCGATGGAGGTCCGCGCCGAGCGGGAGGGCAAGAGCGTCGACGAGCTGGAGTGGGCAGTCCCGTACCTGCCCATCGACCCCAAGGACGTGGGACGTTCGTACGAGGCCGTCATCCGCGTCAACTCCCAGTCCGGCAAGGGCGGCATCGCCTACGTGCTGAAGGGCGAGCACAGCCTGGACCTGCCCCGCCGGATGCAGGTCGAGTTCTCGAAGATCATCCAGGAGCGCACGGACAGCGAGGGCGGCGAGGTCACGCCCGCCGACATCTGGGAGATCTTCCAGCACGAGTACCTGCCCACCCCCGACGACGCGTGGGGCCGCATCGCGCTGCGCACCGGGCAGACCACCACCACGGTGGACGGGCAGGACGCGGTCACGGTGGACGCAACCGTCGACGGTGAGGACATCGTCCTCGCCGGCAGCGGCAACGGCCCGCTGGCCGCCTTCTTCGACGCCCTCCAGGCCGTCGACGTCGACGTGCGGCTCCTGGACTACGTCGAGCACACCATGAGCGAGGGCGCCGGCGCCCAGGCCGCCGCCTACATCGAGTGCGCGATCGACGGCAAGGTGCTGTGGGGCGTCGGCATCGACGCCAACATCGTCCGCGCGTCGATCAAGGCCGTGGTCTCCGCGGTCAACCGCGCCTCCCGCTGATCGCGTTCGCACCGAGCGGAGACGCGGCGGAGCCGCCGGCCTCGCCGCGTCTCCGGCCCCGGGCCGGCGTCATCGCAGCGTTCCGCGGGTCTCACCCCCCTTGCGGGTGAGGCCCGCGGCGCTCTCCCGGCCCCGCTGGGGCCGCGTCCGCCGGGAATCGTCCGGAACAGGGTGCTGACGGCGCACTTCCGCTGTGGTTAGCATCACGTTCACCGGCAGCGTGGCCGAATCGTGACGGAGGTACGGCGTGGGCGACGCAACACGTTCCCGTGACCAGCGAGCACAGCGCCCTGGCCTGCGCCTGGCAGGTGTACGCACAAGCTGGCACACCGTGGGCGACGGGGACTTCTTCTGCCCCGCCTGCGGCGGCGACCGCAGCTACCGCCGCCGTGCGGGCAGGCGCCGTTTCGTACTGCTGGGGGTGCCGCTGCTCTCCCGCGGCCCGGTCGCCCCCGTCCTCGAATGCGCCGCCTGCCACGGCCACTTCGGGACCGAGGCCCTCGACCACCCCACGACCAACCGCCTCGCTCTCCTCCTGCGCGACGCCGTCCACGCCGTCGCGCTCACCGTCCTCACCGCGGGCGGCCGCGAAAGCCGTGCCGCCCGCGAGGCAGCCGTGGACTGCGTGCGCGGCGCGGGCTACACCGGCTGCACGGAGGAGCAGCTGCTGACGCTGCTGGCGGCCCTCGCCGCCGACCGCGACTCCTCGCCCAGCGTCTGCGCCGAGATCGAACTGCACGAGTCACTGGCACCGCTCGCCCCGCACCTGGCCCCGGCGGGCCGCGAGTCCCTGCTGCTGCAAGGTGCGCGCATCGCGCTGGCCGACGGCCCGTACTGCGCCGCGGAGCGCGAGGCGCTGGAGGCGGTGGGCAGGTCGCTGCGGCTTGAGGACGAGGACGTCGACCGGCTGCTGGCGCAGGCGCGCACGCCGCACTGAGGCGCCAGCGCAGCGGGCGGGACGCCGCGGGGGCCTAAGTCCCGGGCGCGGGCTGCCCGTTCAGGCGACCGGGAGGGCGTACAGCGGTTACGTTCATCACGAACACACGGTTGCCGTCGCCCATGAGCCAGCGGCGTATCTGCGCCGCCCAACAGGGGCTCGCCGCAGGCGACTTCGGGAGCTCGCCGGCGGCTTCACGGGCCATCCGCGCGCGGCGTGCGGGAGGGCCGGTGCCCCCCGTCGCCGGGAGCGGTCGTGGGGCCGGTCAGCGGATCCGTCAGCGCGCCGAGGACAACGGGCGCGTCGACCCGTCTTGTGACGACGCGGACCCTCCGATCACCGTCCCGGCACTCGAGCACGACGGCGTCGTATTTGTAGCTGTTGGCCCAGCCGACGGGGTCCTCGGGCCGCAGCGGGCGAAGTTCCCGCACTGTCAGCGATTCCGGAAGGCTCCTGCGGGCGAAGGACCCGTCCGGGTCGGGAGTCGCGGCCGGACGTCCGTCGCCCACCACCAGGAGCCCGAAGCCGTCCACGCTGTAGGGGACGTCTCCGTGCACGGCCGCGTGCACGCACTGCTTCCCCTTCGGGGGGACCGGCACGATGCCGCCGGTGTCCGCGGCCCGGACCTCCCGCCGAGTCGCCCACCACGCGACGAGGGCGGCCAGGCCCACGGCCGGCGGAATGCCGGCCGCGGTGACGGTGAACGCCTCCATCACCCCGCCGCCGGCCCATCCCGCGAGCAGGCCGAGACAGCCCAGGAGAACGCCCGTCAAGGTCGGCACAGTGATCTGCCAGGGAGCGACGCGTCTCCTTGCCAGGTAGCGGAAGCGGTACCACAGGCCGGCCGCCAGCATGCCGAGGCCGAACGGCAGTGTCAGGAGTCCGAAGCCCGTGGGAAGCCGCCAGTCGCTGCCCGGCGATGCCCGTGTCTCCTGGGTGACGTCACCGAAGCCGACGGCGCGGATCTTGCCGCGCCAGTAGTCGAGCCGCACGTGGTCGCCCGCGCGCACGGCGTCGTACACGGGGCCCGTGTCGTCCATACGCACGCGCTGCACGTCGCCCGAGCCCCGTTCCGTGACGAGGAGCCAGTACCGATGGCCCTTTCCGACGGGCTGGTTCTCCGTCCCTTCGACGGTCGCCCGAACCGGCGTGATGCACGAGTCCGAGCGCGTGCCGGCCGGGCAAGTGGGCGCTGTGGCGTACGCGCGTGCGTTCGCCAGTGCGCCCGGCACCATCGCGAACAGCACGGCAGAGACCACTACGAGGAACAAGCCGAGACCGATGGGCAGCCGAGCCTCCGGGGCGCGCAGCGCTCCGCGTGTCCGATCCGTCATCCCCGCAGCCCCCGCCCCTCGGCCCCCCCGGCCGCGTTTCTCCGTATTCTGTACCGTTTCTCCGCACGGGGGTACCCCGGCGGACGGCGGACGGCGGACGGCGGGCGAGGGCGCGGCCGGATCCGGCGAGGGCGCCGGCGCGCGGAAGCGTAAGTCCCGGCAGCCGGCTGCCCGTTCAGGCCACCGGGCAGGCGAGCAGTGCCCGCACCGTCGGAAGCGCGGCCTGGCCGCGCTTGCCACCACGGAAGCCACCGGCGATTAACTCCACGGGGTCGCTCATGGTTCCGGCCCACGGGTCGTGGATGAAGACGGGGTAGGCGACCGACTTCGTCAACGCGATCAAACCCGCGCGGGCGTTTGCCGTACACGACGCGCAGATCAACGATCGCGGGCTCAGCAGCGTCAACGGATGGCTCGCCGAGGAGACCGACTCCGGTTACCGGTATCTGAGGCCGGGCGAATCGCTCTGAGTCGGGTTGCGGGAGTCCTCAACCGCCGTTCTTCACAAGGCTGGTGAAGGCCGACCACGCAGCCGCGCCGAAGATCACGGCAGGCCCGTCGGGGGTCTTGCTATCGCGTACGGGGACGATGCCACCGATGCCGTCGGCGACCTCGACGCAGTTCCCTCCGTCAGGCCCGCTGTAGCTGCTGCTGCGCCACTTCACGCGGCTCAAGTCAGTCTGGTCGCTTGTCATTTCGGAAGCCTTCTGCCGCTGCCTCGATCGTGGCCAGGGACGCCTTCGGGGACAATGCGACGGCCCTGAGTAGATCGTACGACCTTCGGTAGAAGCGCACGGTTCTTGGATCGTCGATGGTGTCCCCGCTGTACGGGACTTCCGCATAGACCATGGGTGGCGCATCGACGAAAGTCATGATCATGGCGCTGCCGAGAATTAGCGGATGTGCCCCGGCATTCCACGGAAGGATCTGTGGAACGATCCGGTTGCGTCTTGCCAAGTGTCCGATGTGGTCGAGCTGTTCGGCCATTTCGTGCGGCGGGAGGATCGGTTGTCGTAGCAAGGATTCGTGAAGGACCACCCAGTACAGCGGAGTCTCGCCATCCTCGAAGAGGCTCGCCCGTGCCAGCCGGGCGTTGACCGTGACGTCGACTTCTTCGCATAGCCCCAACACCTGGGTGCTTTCCAAGAGGGTCCTTGCGTACGACTCCGTCTGAAGCAGCCCCGGAATCAGCGTCGGGCACCACTCCTCGATGCTCTCGGCTCGCTTCTCCGCCTCCAGTACCTTCTCGAAGTACCCCGCGTGCCCGCCCCGCTTCGCCTTCCGTACGTCCTCGCAGCGGCGCGCGAAGAAGCCGTCCGTGCCCAGGACTTGGTCCACGTGCTGCGCCAGGTCGAGCGGCATGCGGCGCTCACCGCGTTCGATCTCGCTGAGGTGGCTGGAGCCGTAGAAGCTGCCGTCGACCAGCTTCTGCTGGGTGAGCCCGGCCTGTTCCCGCTTATACCGCAACTCCTTGCCGTAGAAGGTCGGAAGGCTCGCCGAGCCGTCGATGTCCTTGGGGCCGGGCATGGTTCACCGCCGTAGGTGCAAAGTCCTCGTTCGTTCCTGCCGGGCCCGGCGGCTTTCCCCCGCTTCCACGGCGCCGCCTGACCCTTCCGCACGTCGCGGCGGGGAGCCCGGACCACTGGCACGCTACGCGAATCGGCAGCATTCTGTGATGAGTTCGTCACACACCGCACAGGAAGGTGCGACCATGCACGGCATGCACGGCACGCACGGCATGTACGGCCACGACCTCGGCTGGAGTCCCGGTCACGGCGACGGCGACGACGCGGACGACGTCCACGACTGCGTGAGAGATCTGCGCACCGCGCTGGAGGCGCACGGCATCACGCTGCCCTCCATCGGTGTCGAGCCCGCCGCATTCGCGAACAGCCCGTCCCTGCCGCTCGTGGCGCTGGGCAACTGCAACGTGCGGACCGCCCGCGCTCTCGCCGCCGTCCTCCGTACGGCATGGCGCGTCGAGGAACCGCGATGACGGCCCGAGGCTGGCGGATCGACCGCGTCCCCGCGAAGCCGGTGCGGCGCGCGGAGGACGGGCGCGTCAGCGTCCCGCTGTGGCTGCTGCGGGACGGCGTCCACCACTGCGATCTCGATCTGCGTCTGTCGTCCGCAGAGGCCGAGGTGCTGCGCGCGCAGCTCTCGCGGGTCCTGGACGCCCGGAAAGACGGCGGGGAAGACGGCAGGGCGGTGTCCGGGCCCTCGGCCGCGCCCGGGACCTCCGCCGCGCCCGGGCCCTCCGCCGCAGCCGACCCCCGGACCGTCCGCGCTGTCGTACTCCCCGAAAAACCCTCCTGAGCACGGCATTTGAGGGCTTGGGCTATCATCCTTCTTCGAACAACTGGATGACCGCTGGGTCTTCTGGTGATCGACGGGGGAGGCGGGGAGCCGTGGCCGGTGGTGGATCGGGCGGGTACGAGGTCCAGAAGAGCGGTATGGCCGGTGAGGCCGAGAAGCTCGACGACGCGGGTGACGACGTCGGCGGCATAGCCAAGGCCGTTGACAGCCAGATGTGTTACTCGGCGGACGCGCTGGGCGGTTCCGACTCCGGCCCGGCCTTCGACAACTTCGCGTCCGCATGGCAGGCCGAGGCGAAGACGCTGGAAGCCGCGTTGCACGAACTCGCGGACAAGGTCCGTGTCTCCAAGGCGAATTACCAGGGCGCCGACGGCTACGCGGTGCGCGGTCTGAACTCCGCGGGAGCGGGCGACGGGCTGGCCACCGGCCCCGCGCCGGGTGCACGCCCCGCCGCGCTCGGCGGTCCGGCGGTCGGCACCCGGCCCACGCCGGGCGCGCCCCCGCCGAGCCTCGCCGACTTCGACTGACGGGCTGCGCCGTACGGCGTCGCTTCCATCTGATTCCATCCGAACCACCGGACGACGAACCACGGGGGCCCAAGTCATGTCCGACGCAGGGGAATCCACCACCGACCGCAGGGAGAAGATCGCCGGACACGTGCGCTCCCTCGCCGCGGCGGACAGCAAGAACGGGGTCATCGAGGCCATCGAGAAGCTGCTCGCCGTGTCGCCGCCCGTCGGCTCGCCGTCCACGATCGACGGCCTCGCCAAGCGGTACAAGGACCAGGCGGACGATGCCGCGGACGTTCAGCGGCGAGTGGAGAAGGTCGCCAAGTCCGGGCTGCCTTCCGTATGGGTGGGCAGCACGGGTGCCAAGGCATCCGAAGTGGTCTCGGCGGCGGGGCGTTCGGCGGAGCAGATGGACGAGGCGTTCCGCAAGGCGTCCAAGGCCCTCCACGACCTGTCCGACGCGATCACCTCGGCCCGCTCGACGGACGAGTACGGACGCGAGCAGCTCCGCAAGGCGCGCAGCATGCTCGGCGGCGAGGACGGCTTCTTCGACGACATGGTCGAGAAGGACGCCGAGGAGGCGGAACGCAAGCGGGCCCAGGACACCGCGGGCGCCGGCGGCAACTGCCTGCTCAGCGCCGCCGAACAGGCCGACGACGCCGCGAGGACGGCCGCGCGTGAACTCAACAAGTACGCCGCCGAGGCCCGCGCCGGGCAGATGAAGACCGACGAGATCTCCGCCGCCGACCGCCTCGTCCTCGCCGACATCGCCGTCCCCGGCGGCAAGCAGGAGCAGAACGAACTGCTCACGGCCAACGACCTCGAACGCTCCGGCCGCTTCATGGAGAAGATGAGCGACCGGGACCAGGCCCGCTACGAGCGGATGCTCGCGGACGCCAAGTCCCCGCAGGAACGCGCCTACTTGGTGAAGGCCCTGGCCTCCGGCTACAGCGTGGACGAGGTCGGCGAATTCCGCGACAAGATCCACGGCAAGGACCCCGGCTGGCTCCAGCAGCACCTCACGCCCGTGACGACGGCTGCGGACAGTCAGAAGGACGAGGGCGTGAACGCGGACGGCTCCAACACCAACACCGACTACCAGCAGTTCGGTGACGAAAGGTGGTCGCAGGACGGCAACACCTGCGTTCCCTCCTCCACGGTGACGGCCCGCGCCATGGTCGACCCCGTGTACGCGCTGGAGCTGACCGGCGGCCCGTCCGGGCAGGAGGACGATCCCGACGCTTTCCGCGAGCGCCTCGGCGACGAGCAGATGCGGATGCACGAGGAGGGCGACGGGAACTACGAGCACTGGTTCTCCGACACTCCGGCAGGCATGGACAACGACGGGAAGACCGAGATCGTCAACAAGGAGATCAGCCCGCACACCGGCAGCGAGTACGAGTTCCAGGAGACCGGCAGCGCGGATGCCAGACGCGATGTGCTGCCAGACATCGAGAAGGCCGTCGCCGAGGGCAAGCCCGTCCCGATCGGCGTCGAGGGGTACACCGACGGCGACCGCAGCGGCCACGCGATGATGGTGATCGGCCAGGAGGGCGACATGCTCCAGATCTACAACCCCTGGGGGCAGACGACCTGGGTCAGCGAGGACGACTTCGTGAACGGCCACATGGACAAGGCTTCCGACTCCCGCATGCCGGACGCCTACGCCGTCCATCTGCCGGCCGACTGAGCCGGCCGAGCCCGACTGGGAAGTGAGCATCATGCGCAGGCACTTGACCCGGCTCGCCCTGCCCGTCCTGCTGGCGGCGGCGTTGACCGGTTGCGGCCTCACCGGGCCCGACACCTACGAACTCGACGAGAAGAACATCGAGGTGGACGAAGGGGAGGAGTTCGAGCTGTCCGTCCCCGTCGCCACGGCGATGGGGGAGTGGTGGCACCTGACCTCCCCGAAGCCCGACGCCGCGGTCGTCGACAGCGTCGGCAAGGACGAGGAACTGGACGGGGACGACGACGATGTCGTCGGCGGCAGCAAGGGAACGGACCGCTTCACGTTCAAGGCGGTCGGCAGGGGCACCACGAAGATCCGCCTCATCCAGTGCCCGCGCGGCGCCTGCGCCGGCGGGGGCAGCAAGGGCGGCGCCGTCACCCCGTCCCCCGTCCCCAGCGGCAGCCCCACCCCCGACAAGAAGTACCGCGCCACCATCCACACCTACACCGTGACGGTGAAGCAGCCATGAGCACACCGGCGACGCCGCCTCCGGGCCGCACCGACGACGAACTCGCGCAGTCGGACATCCCGGCGATGCTGCGGTACGGGCTCTCCTTCGCCGGACCGCACCGCACCGCCCTCTTCGGCGACGGCGCGGTGGGCGCCGCGGTCCTCCTTGACCGGCGCGGCATCCGGCCGCGGGCGGTCGCCTTCCTGGCCAAGGTCGTCCGCAGCGGCGGAACGCGGTACGCGGCCGGGCTCACCGAGCCCGTGCCGGGCGAGGAGGCGTCGGCCATGGTGCGCTCCTGGCTGGAGTCCGCGGCGGACGTGGCGAGCGGCGTCGACGGGGACGAGGACGTCGCGCGCTGGCTGGAGGCCGCGGCCGAACTGCTCGGCATCCGCCTCGCCGCCCGCACCACCCGGTAGTCGCCGCCCGCACCACCCGGTAGCCGGGGGCGGCACCGCCTTCCGGCCACGGGCGGCGGTGCGGCAACCGGCACCGCGCCCCACCGACCGGCCCCGCCCCCGCCGGCGCGGTACGGGATACTGGCGCCATGAGTCTGTTCCGCGACGACGGCATCGTGCTGCGCACCCAGAAGCTGGGCGAGGCGGACCGGATCATCACGCTGCTCACGCGCGGGCACGGCCGGGTGCGGGCGGTCGCCCGCGGGGTGCGGCGCACGAAATCCAAGTTCGGGGCGCGGCTGGAGCCCTTCAGCCACGTCGATGTTCAGTTCTTCGCACGCGGCAGTGAACTGATCGGCCGCGGGCTGCCGTTGTGCACCCAGACGGAGACCATCGCCCCCTACGGGCAGGCCATCGTCTCCGACTACACGCGCTACACCGCCGGCACGGCCATGCTGGAGACCGCCGAGCGCTTCACCGACCACGAGGGCGAGCCCAACGTGCAGCAGTACCTGCTGCTGGTGGGCGGGCTGCGCACGCTGGCCGCCGGGGACCACACGCCCGGGCTGGTGCTGGACGCCTTCCTGCTGCGGTCGCTGGCCATGGGCGGCTACGCGCCGAGCTTCGACGACTGCGCCAAGTGCGGGCTGCACGGCCCCAACCGCTTCTTCTCCGTCGCATCCGGCGGCGTGGTGTGCGGCGACTGCCGGGTGCCCGGCAGCGTCGTACCGTCGCCGGAGACGCTGCGGCTGCTCGGCGCGCTGCTGACCGGCGACTGGGAGACGGCCGACGCGTGCGAGGCCAGGCACGCCCGGGAGGGCACCGGACTCGTCTCGGCCTATCTGCACTGGCACATGGAGCGCGGGCTGCGCTCGCTGCGCTACGTCGACCGCACCCAGGGCGGCCGGGGCGGTGCTCCCGGCCCGCCGGACGCGCGGGTGCAGGCGGAGCCGGAGGCCAGGCCCTCCTGACCGGCGGCGGCGTACAGGCGTCGGCTACGCTCGCCTCGTCCTCGCGCCTCCCGCACCGACCCGTCCCATCCTGGAGCTGAACGACCATGGCACGCCGCGCAATGCTGCACAGGCAGCGTCGCGAGTACGTCACACCCGAGCCGCACCCCTCCGGTGAACGACCGCCGCAGATCCCGCCGGAGCTCGTCCCCGGCCATGTGGCGTGCGTCATGGACGGAAACGGCCGGTGGGCCAAGCAGCGGGGGCTGCCGCGCACCGAGGGGCACAAGGTCGGCGAGGGCGTCGTGCTCGACGTCCTCAAGGGCTGCCTGGAGATGGGCGTGAAGAACCTCTCCCTGTACGCCTTCTCCACGGAGAACTGGAAGCGGTCGCCCGACGAGGTCCGCTTCCTGATGAACTTCAACCGGGACGTCATCCGCCGCCGCCGTGACGAGATGGACGAACTGGGCATCCGCATCCGCTGGGTCGGACGGATGCCGAAGCTGTGGAAGTCCGTGGTGAAGGAGTTGCAGGTCGCGCAGGAGCAGACCGTCGACAACGACGCGATGACGCTGTACTTCTGCGTCAACTACGGGGGCCGAGCGGAGATCGCGGACGCGGCGCAGGCCATCGCCGAGGACGTGCGGGCGGGGAAGCTCGACCCGGCGAAGGTGAACGAGAAGACTGTCGCCAAGTACCTCTACTACCCGGACATGCCGGACGTGGATCTCTTCCTGCGTCCCTCCGGCGAGCAGCGCACGTCCAACTATCTGATCTGGCAGAGCGCTTACGCCGAGATGGTCTACCAGGACGTGCTGTGGCCGGACTTCGACCGCCGCGACCTGTGGCGGGCCTGCCTCGAATACGCCAAGCGCGACCGGCGCTTCGGCGGCGCGCGGGGGGACGGCGGCGGGAAGCAGCCCTGACAGGCGGCCTCATCCGCCGTGCCGTGGCCCGGATTTCCCCGGGCGCGTGCCCGGCCCGACGCCTGGCGCTCCTTGCGGCGCGCTCCCCCAGGGCGCTCGGGCGGGCACGGGGCGCCGCCCCGTCGCCTCCCCCAGGCGGCGGCCGCTCCGAGTCAACAGTGCCGTGGACCCGTGCGGGGACGGAAGATGTTTCGGCCACGCCCGAACGATCCGTACCGGCCACTGACATCGGGTCCGACGGCGGGCAGCGGTCTGGGCACGGGTCCGCACCTGCGGCACCCTGGCCGGACCGGACGCGACGTGCTGCGGAGCGATCGGTACACCTCGGGGAGAGCGGCACATGGCGATGCGGATCCACTTCACCTTCACCGACCTGACGCGCATCCGCTTCGCCGGCCCTTCGAGCTGCCTGGCGACCGCTGCTTGACGGCCGCTGCCCGGCCCGCCGGGCGGGTGTCGCCCGCCTCCGCCGGCGAGCACGCGACGCTGCTGCGCAACGTGGGTCTCGTGCACACGGAACGCTGCGGGCCGCAGCAGCCGGCACAGCCGCACCCGGCTCGGTGCCGAGCTGCTGGGGGCCGTCGTCACCCGGTGAACGGCAGTGATTGCGGGTCCGCGGGGCCGCCGGTCATTTGGCGGCGGCGCAGTCCCCGCACGTACCGAAGATCTCGACGGTGTGGCCCACATCGACGAAGCCGTGCTCCTCGGCGATGGAGTCGGCCCACTTCTCCACCGCGGGGCCCTCGACCTCGACGGCCTTGCCGCAGTGACGGCACACGAGGTGGTGATGGTGGTCGTCGCTGTGGCAGCGGCGGTAGACCGACTCGCCCTCGTCGGTGCGCAGGACGTCGACCTCGCCGGCGTCGGCGAGGGACTGGAGCGTGCGGTAGACCGTCGTCAGCCCGACCGAGTCCCCGCGGTGCTTGAGCATGTCGTGAAGCTCCTGCGCGCTGCGGAACTCCTCGACTTCGGCCAGAGCCGCCGAGACGGCGGCTCGCTGCCGCGTCGACCGGCCGCGGACTGGGGGACCTGCGGTGGTCACGCTGTCTCCTTCGCTCGTCTCGCTCGCTACGGGCCTGGCTCATGGGCGTGGCTCACGGGCCTGGCTCACAGGACTAGCTCACAGGACTCGCTCACGGGTCTCGCTCGCGGGGTCCTTGCCCGGTCATTGTGCCAGGAACCGGCGACACGGAGTCCTCACGCCCGGGAACCGGGCGGCTGCGCTGTGCCTTCGGCCGCCGGGCCCTCCGCGGAGGGGGCACGGCTGCCCTGCCGAGCGCTCACGGGGCGTCCGGAGCCGCCCTCGGGCCCTGCTCCGGCGCCCGCCACCGCCTCGTCGCCGCGGCCGTCCCCGGGGGCGGCGCCGTCCCGTCCGTGTCCGCCGCCGCGGACCGCTCTGCGCCTGGCGAGCGGCGCCGCCAGGGTGGTGACCAGCGCGAAGAGAACGATCGCCAGGACGACGATGCTGGCGCCGGGCGGCACGTCCGCGTAGTACGAGGCACTCGTCCCGGAGAGCGTCACCGCCACCCCCATGACCACGGCCAGGCCGAGCGTGCCCGCGAAGCCGCGGGTCAGCTGCTGGGCGGTGGCGACCGGGATCACCATCAGCGCGCTCACCAGCAGCAGCCCCACCACCCGCATGGCGACGGTGACCGTCACCGCCGCGGCCACGGCCAGCAGTAGGTTCAGCACCCGCACCGGCAGCCCCGTCACGCGTGCGAACTCCTCGTCCTGGCAGACGGCGAAGAGCTGCCGGCGCAGCCCGAGCGAGCCGGCCAGGACGAAGGCCGACAGCCACACGATGGCCGTCACGTCCGAGTCGGAGACCGTGGTGATCGAACCGAAGAGGTACGTGGTGAGGTTGGCGTTGGACCCGTCGGGCGCCAGGTTGATGATCAGGACGCCGCCGGCGATGCCGCCGTAGAAGAGCATCGCGAGGGCCAGGTCGCCGCGCGCCTTGCCGTACCAGCGGATCAGCTCCATCGTCACCGCCCCGAGTGAGGAGACGAGAACCGCCATCCACACGGGGTTGGCGCCCAGCAGGAAGCCGAGGGCGACGCCCGTGAGCGCGACGTGCCCGATGCCGTCGCCCATGATCGCCTGGCGCCGCTGCACGAGGTAGATGCCCACGGCCGGGGCGGCGATGCCGACCATCAGCGCGGCGAGCAGGGCGCGCTGCATGAACGGGTAGTGCAGCAACTCGGTCATACGTGTGCCCCCGGTTCGGTTTCGCTCACGGACAGTCCGGTCTGGACGGCGGTGGCCGCCGCCCAGGCGCCCGCGGTGTCGTGCGGGTGGCAGGCGATGTCGTGGAGGCGGTCCGGGTTCGCGACGAGTTCGACGCGGCCCTCCCGCAGCAGCACCGCGCGGTCGATCAGCGGCGCGAAGGGCCCCAGTTCGTGCAGGACGAGCAGCACGGACGTGCCGCGGCGGACCTGTTCACGCAGCGCCGCCGCCAGAACGTCCTGGCCGGGCAGGTCCACGCCCGCGAGCGGCTCGTCCATGATCAGCAGGTCGGGTTCGGCGGCGAGGGCCCGCGCGATCAGCACGCGCTGGTGCTGCCCGCCGGAGAGTGCGTTGACGGAGTCCCTGGCGCGGTCTGTGAGCCCCACGATCTCCAGGGCCCGGCCGACGGCGGCCTTGTCGGCGCGGCTCAGCGGGCGCAGCTTCGTACGGGCGAGGCGGCCGGAGGAGACGACCTCCCGCACGGTGGCGGGAACGCCCGCGGCGGCCGTGGAGCGCTGCGGCACGTAGCCGATGCGGCGCCAGTCGCGGAAACGGGCGAAGGGCGTGCCGAACAGCTCCAGTTCGCCGCCGGAGAGCGGCACCTGGCCGATGACGGTGCGGATCGTCGTCGACTTGCCCGAACCGTTGGAGCCGAGCAGGGCGACGACCTCGCCGCGGCCAACGGTCAGGTCGATGCCGCGCAGCACGGTCCGCGCCCCCAGGGAGGCGGTCGCGGCCCGGAGGGACAGCACTGGCTGGGACTCGGCCGTGGGGCCGGCCAGGGGATCGGCCATGGGGGCCCTTCCTCGGTGTCGGGAGGGTGGTCGGTGCTGGGGCTCGGTGCTGGGGCTCGGTGCCCGGGTGCTCGGAGCCGGGTCCGGGACCGGGAGTCGGGTGCGGGGGGAGCGGTACGGATCCGAGGCGGGTCCGCGGGGCCTGCGGCGGTGCCCGTCAGTCGGCGCCGAGCGCGGTCCGCAGCGAGGAGAGGTTCCGGTGCATGACCGAGAAGTAGTCCTCGTTCTTCTTCACGCTCTCCAGGGGAGAGAGCACCGCTGTCTTGAGTCTCAGATCGCGGGCGAGTGTCCTGGCCGTCTTGTCGCTGGCGCTCGACTCGAAGAAGACGGTGTCGACGTCGTCGGCCTTGGCGACCTTGTGCAGCTGCTTCATGCGGGCGCCGCTGGGCTCGGACTCGGGGTCGATGCCGGAGACGGCGGCCTGGTGCAGCCCGTACCGCTCGGCGAGATAGCCGAAGGCGGCGTGGGTCGTGATGAAGGTGTCGGTCTTCTTGCCGGCCAGACCCTTCTTGAACTCCTCGTCGAGCGAGTGCAGTCGCTCGACAAGGGTCTCGGTGTTCTTCGCGTAGTCCTTCTTGTGGTCCGGGTCGGCCTCCGCGAGTTCCTTGCCGACGCCCTCGGCGATCTTCGCGAAGCGAAGGGGATCGAGCCAGAGGTGCGGATCGCCGCCGTTTCCGGCGCCCGCGGAGTCGTGACCGTGGTCGTCGTGCTTGCCTTGGTCCTCGCCGTGCACGTCCGCGCTGTGCTTCTCCATCGACGCGTACGAGGACGCGTCGGCCACGTGCTCCGGCTCGGCCTGCTGCACGCCCTCGTCGACGGCGGGCTGGAGACCCTTGAGGTAGACGACGAGAGCGGCGTCGCTCAGGCGGCCGGTCTGCTGGGGGCTGAGTTCCAGGTCGTGCGGTTCGGTGCCGGCCTTGGTGAGGGATTCGACCTCGACGTGTTCGCGGCCTATCTGCTGGGCGACGAACTGGAGGGGGTAGAAGGACGTGACGACGTCCACCTTCCCCTTCGCCTCGCCGTCGGCCGCGTCACCCGTGCAGGAGGTGAGGGCGAGTCCGCCGACGCTGAAGGCGGTTGCGGCGGCGAGGGATCGTATCAACCGACAAGAAGCGTTCATGACACTCATTTTCAACCTACTTGGAAACGGTTGTCAAATGGGTCGATGAGGGGACGGGTGGACGGCCCTCGGCGGACCGATTGCCGTGCCGACAGCGCGGACCGATTTGATCCGCCCCCCTCATGGCTCGGTAACCTGAAGTATTCCGTCCGCCGTTGATGAAGAGAGCACTGTGGCCGCCGACAAGATCGACACCATCGTCAGCCTGAGCAAGCGCCGTGGCTTCGTCTACCCGTGCAGTGAGATCTACGGCGGCCAGCGTGCCGCCTGGGACTACGGTCCGCTCGGTGTGGAGCTGAAGGAGAACATCAAGCGCCAGTGGTGGCGGGCCATGGTCACCTCGCGCGACGACATCGTCGGCATCGACTCGTCCGTGATCCTGGCGCCGCAGGTGTGGGAGGCCTCGGGTCACGTCGCCACCTTCACCGACCCGCTGACCGAGTGCACCTCCTGCCACAAGCGCTTCCGCGCGGACCACCTCGAGGAGGCGTACGAGGCGAAGCACGGGCGGCTCCCGGCGCAGGGCCTCGCCGACATCAACTGCCCCCACTGCGGCAACAAGGGCGGCTTCACCGAGCCCAAGCAGTTCTCCGGGCTCCTCTCCACGCACCTCGGCCCGACGCAGGACGCCGGCTCCGTCGCGTACCTGCGGCCCGAGACTGCGCAGGGCATCTTCACCAACTTCGCGGCCGTGCAGCAGACTTCGCGCAAGAAGCCCCCGTTCGGCATCGCGCAGACCGGCAAGTCGTTCCGCAACGAGATCACGCCGGGCAACTTCATCTTCCGCACCCGCGAGTTCGAGCAGATGGAGATGGAGTTCTTCGTCAAGCCGGGCGAGGACGAGAAGTGGCACGAGTACTGGATGCAGCAGCGCTGGTCCTGGTACACGGGCCTCGGGCTGAGCGAAGAGAACATGCGCTGGTACGAGCACCCGAAGGAGAAGCTCTCCCACTACTCCAAGCGCACCGCCGACATCGAGTACCGCTTCAACTTCGGCGGCAACGAGTTCTCCGAGCTCGAAGGCGTCGCGAACCGCACCGACTTCGACCTCACGGCGCACTCCAAGGCTTCCGGGCAGGACCTGTCCTACTTCGACCAGGAGGCCGGCGAGCGCTGGGTGCCGTACGTCATCGAGCCTGCGGCCGGCGTCAACCGCGCGATGCTCGCGTTCATGCTCGACGCCTACATCGAGGATGAGGCGCCCAACGCCAAGGGCAAGCTGGAGAAGCGCAACGTGATGCGGCTCGACCCGCGGCTCGCGCCCGTCAAGGTGGCCGTGCTCCCGCTCTCGCGCAACGAGAAGCTGTCGCCGAAGGCGCGCGGCCTCGCCGAGGCGCTGCGCAAGAACTGGAACATCGAGTTCGACGACGCGGGCGCCATCGGCCGCCGCTACCGCCGCCAGGACGAGATCGGCACGCCCTTCTGCGTCACCGTCGACTTCGACACCCTCGACGACAACGCCGTCACGGTTCGCGAGCGCGACACCATGAAGCAGGACCGCGTCTCGCTGGACCAGATCGAGAGCTACCTGGCGGGCCGCCTGCTGGGATGCTGAGCCGTACCGCAGTGCAGGGGGCCGGTTCCGCCGGGGTGCGGAACCGGCCCTCGTCGTTTGTCAGCCGTCCTCCGGCTGCCCGGCCTCTTCCTCGGCGGGAGGGCCGAAACCGGCGGTGTCCAACTCGCAGTCGAACGGGGCGGGGATGTGGAGCGACTTCCCGAACGGCACCGTCGTGTGCGAGGTGTAGCCCTTCTCCGTGGGCGCCCAGAAGACGGTGGCCGACTCCTCCTCCATGTCCAGCAGCAGATACACGGGCACACCGGCCCGCCCGTAGACGCGAACCTTGTCGCCCCGGTCGGCGTCGTGCGTCGACGGCGACGTGAGCTCGGCGACCAGAGTCAGCGCCTCACCGTCGATGTACCGCTTCGTGGTGTTGAAGGCATCTCGTGCCGCCACGTAGAGATCCGGCCCGAACGCACGCTCCTGCCCCCGAAGGTGAAGAGAAATGGCGCGTCTCCGCAGGTCTCGTCCTCGGGAACATGCCGCTTGAACTGCTCACGGATCGATTCCATGACCAGGTAGTAGCAGCCCTTCGACCACGGCGACATGACGATGTTTCCCCCGATGATCTCTGCCCGGTAGCCGTCGGGCACGTCAATGTTCAGCAGAGTCCGGCACATCGCCTCGAATCCGGGCGGGCCGTCGGGGGTCTCCATGGGCGTCGATGACGTCGGTCGCTCAAGCATGACGGTCATGATGCGCCTTTCCTGCCGAGTGATCCATTCGTCACCGAGAGTATTCGCCACGTCTGACAGCGCCGGTTCGCTCAGCCCAGAAAGGCCGTCAGGCGCCGGGCCTGCCGCTCCGCCGTGCCGGGAGGGTTCCGGGGGCGCTCCCGCGCCGCGTCGAAGGAGAGCAGGAACAGCCATACGAGGGCGAGGAGACGGCGGCAGTCCCGCAACCGCGCGGACTCCTGCGCCGTCAGTGCGAACCGGTCGAGGAAGGCGCTGACGTCCATGGGTTCGTCCACCCACGAGCCCACGTGTTCGGTGATCTCCGCGAGTTCGAAAGCCCGGTCGCTGCGACCGGAGTCCTCGAAGTCGACGATCCGTACGCGGGTGCCGTCCCACAGGTAGTTGGCGAGGTTGCCGTCCCCCGCTCCGAAGACCGCCTGTACGTCGGGCGGGACGTCCGGAATGCGCGACCGGTCCAGCCACCGCAGCCCGAGGCGCATCGCGGCGTCCACCTCGCCGCGTGCCGGAGCTCGCACCCGCGGTGCCCAGGAGCGCAGGTGCGTGGTCAGATCCCGCGCCAGGCCGGGCCTCGCAGGGACGCCGGTGAGGGCGGCGGGCGGCAGGGCGGAGTGGAGTGTCCGTACGGCTTCCGCCAGGGCGTCGAGCGCCGCCTCGCCGTGCGGCCGACCGCGCAGGCTCGCCCGGGAGGCGGGACATTGTGATCACCGGTTCCTCCGTGCCGAGTTCGGCCGCGAGGGGCGCGGGCGCGAGCCCGGGTGCGTGTCCGGCCAGCAACCGCAGCGCGCGCCACTCCCGTTGGCCTCCCTCGCGGTCCCCGGGGCGGAAGCGTTTGGTGACCCGGCCGGGGCCGAGCTCGATCGTGTGGGTGCCGTGCGGGCCGCCGGTGCTCAACGGGGGCGGTCAGGCGCGCAGCCCGCGCAGGATCAGGGCGCGCACCGTCGCGAAGGCCTCGTCGATGCCGGGGCGCGACCACTCCGGGGCGTACGCGGGGTCGTGGAAGCGTCCCGTCGCGTGGAAGACCGCGCGAGCGGTCGCGGCGGCGGACCCGGCCGGCTCCGCCGCGAAGACGCCCTGCGCGCGGCCGTCCTCGATGATGCGGGTGAGCTGGCCGACCAGGTCGTCGATGTGCCGGTCGACGACCGTGCTCATCTCACCGGTGAGCACCGAGTACGTGGCGAAGAGCTCAGGGTCGTCGCCCGCCTTGTGGCGCTTGGCCTCGAAGAGGCCGGTCAGCCAGCGGTCCAGGCGCTCCTCCGCCGGGCCGGTCCCGGTGACGAGGGAGACCAGCCGCTCACTGGTGCGATCCAGCCAGCGCTGTGTCACGGCCTCCCGCAGTGCGGCCTTGGTGCGGAAGTGCCGGTAGACGCTCCCGTGGCTGACTCCGAGGGCGCGGGCCACGTCGACGACCGTGGCCTTGGTGGGGCCGTAACGGCGCAGCACCTCCTCGGTGGCCTCGAGAACGCGCTCCGGAGTCAGCGCTTCCGACGCCATGCTGCCCCCTGCTTCTCGCTGGTCATCGCTGTTTCTCGCTGTCGAGGTGCGCCATCTGGTTCGCCGGGTACCGGTCGCCGGCCGCGGCACCGGCGGGCACCGCCCGCTGGATGGCGTCGAGATCGTCCCGGTCGAGAGTAACCTCGACCGCCGCCAGCGACTCCGCCAGGCGTTCACGGGTGCGGGCGCCGATCAGCGGGACGATGTCCTCACCGCGCGAGAGCACCCAGGCGATCGCGGTCTGGGCGACGGTGATCCCCTTGCCGTCGGCGATGCGGCGCAGAGCCTCGACGAGGGCGAGGTTGTGGTCGAGGTTCTCGCCGGAGAAGCGGGGGCTCATGCCGCGGAAGTCCCCCGGGGCGAGCTCCCGTTCGCGTGACCAGTTGCCGCTGATGAGCCCCCGGGAGAGCACACCGTAGGCGGTGACGCCGATGCCGAGCTCGCGGCAGACGGGAAGGATCTCGTCCTCGATGCCGCGCGAGATCAGCGAGTACTCGATCTGGAGGTCGCTGATGGGGGCGACCGAGGCGGCCCTGCGGACGGTGTCGGCGCCGACCTCGGAGAGCCCGATGTGCCGCACATGGCCCGCCTTCACCAGCTCCGCGACGGCGCCGACGGTCTCCTCGACCGGGACGGCGGGGTCGAGGCGTGCCATGCGGTAGATGTCGATGTGGTCCGTGCCGAGGCGCTGGAGCGAATAGGCGGCGAAGTTCTTGACCGCTTCCGGTCGCCCGTCGTAGCCGGTGAAGCCGCCCTCCACCGTGCGCAGGGCGCCGAACTTCACGCTGGTCAGGGCCTGTTCGCGGTGGGCGCTGGGCGCGGTGCGGAGGGCTTCGTCGATGAGCAGTTCGTTGTGGCCCATTCCGTAGAAGTCGCCGGTGTCCAGCAGGGTCACGCCCGCTTCGAGAGCGGCGTGGATGGTCGCGACGGACTCGGCCCTGTCGGTGTGGCCGTAGAGGGCGGACATGCCCATGCAGCCGAGGCCGAGGGCGGAGGTACGGGGGCCGTTGGTGCCGAGGGTGCGGGTCTGCATGGGTGCGCTCCTTGGGGTGCTGCCGGATCTGCCGGTATCGAGAATGGCAAATGGACTGACAGATTTCAATATCTGTCAGTCCATTTTTCGGCTCATGGCACCCGGAGGTCCCCGGCCCGCCCCTGACCGGCTCCCGGCCGGCTCCCGGCCGGCTCCCGGCCGCCCCGCGTACGGGCGGTGCGGCGATGCGGGAGAATGGGAGGCCGCGCGCCCGCGCGGACACCTCGCCGCCGCACACGCGAGCGGTACCCGGCCCCCGGCCGCCCCGGCCCAGCAAGCACGTACGTCTCGGAGGACGCCGACGTCATGACGCCGCCGCTCCACATCGGTCCCCACGTCGTCCAGCCGCCCGTGGTGCTGGCGCCGATGGCGGGGATCACGAACGCGCCGTTCCGCACGCTGTGCCGGGAATTCGCCGAAGGCGGCCGGGAGCACGAGGGCCGTCCCCCGGGAGATCGCGGCAGCGGCAGCAGGGGGCTCTTCGTCAGTGAGATGATCACGACGCGGGCCCTCGTCGAGCGCAACGCGAAGACCATGCAGCTCGTGCGGTTCGACAACAGCGAGAGGCCGCGTTCGATCCAGTTGTACGGGGTGGACCCGGTGACGGTCGGCAAGGCGGTCCGGATGATCGCGGACGAGGACCTCGCCGACCACATCGACCTCAACTTCGGCTGCCCGGTGCCCAAGGTGACCCGGAAGGGCGGGGGTTCGGCACTTCCGTACAAGCGGCCGCTGCTGCGCGCGATCCTGCACGAGGCCGTCGGCAACGCGGGCGCGCTCCCCGTCACGATGAAGATGCGCAAGGGCATCGACGACGACCACCTGACGTACCTGGACGCCGGGCGTATCGCCGTCGACGAGGGGGTGACGGCGATCGCTCTGCACGGCCGCACCGCCGCCCAGCACTACGGCGGCACCGCCGACTGGGACGCGATCGCCCGGCTCAAGGAGGCCGTGCCCGAGATCCCCGTGCTGGGCAACGGAGACATCTGGTCCGCGGACGACGCGACGCGGATGGTGCGCGAGACCGGCTGCGACGGCGTTGTCGTCGGACGCGGCTGCCTGGGGCGGCCGTGGCTGTTCGGCGATCTCGTCGCTGCGTTCGCGGGCGAGGGCCCCGAGGCGTACGCGCGGCCGTCCTTCGGCGAGGTGGCGCGAGTGATGCTGCGGCATGCGACGCTGCTGGGGGAGTGGCTGGGCGACGAGGCGCGCGGCGTGATCGATTTCCGCAAGCACGTGGCCTGGTACACGAAGGGGTTCTCGATCGGCTCGCAGGCCCGGCAGCGGCTGGCGGTGGCCGCCTCGCCGGCGGAGCTGGCGGCGCTGCTCGACGGCCTCGACGCGGACCAGCCGTGGCCGCACGACGCCGACGGTCCGCGGGGCCGCACCCACGGGCGCAACAAGGTCGTGCTGCCCGACGGCTGGCTCGACGACCCGTACGACTGCGCCGAAGGCGTCGGCGCCGACGCCGAATTGGACACGTCGGGCGGCTGAACCACCTCGTCACAGGGCTTGGTGAAGACCAATCGGACTTTTATCCGGAACGGCTAACCAGGGTCCCGTTCGGCCCGCACGACTGGGAGACTTGCCGCTCGTGAAGGCCATCGTCTACGAGGAGTTCGGGCAGCACCCGGCGCTCCGCTCGGTACCCGACCCCGCGCCGGCCCCGGGCGGTGTGGTGATCGAAGTCGACGCCACGGGACTGTGCCGCAGCGACTGGCACGCGTGGCGCGGCCACGATCCCGATGTGAAGCTGCCGCACGTGGGGGGTCACGAGTTCGCGGGGACGGTCGTCGCGGCGGGCTCCGGTTCGGCGCTGCCCTGGGTGGGACGGCGCGTGACCGTGCCCTTCGTGTGCGGCTGCGGCACGTGCGCGCAGTGCGTCACGGGGAACCAGCAGGTCTGCGAGCAGCAGACGCAGCCCGGGTTCAGCCACTGGGGAGCCTTCGCCCAGTACGTCGCGATCGACAACGCCGACGGCAACCTCGTGCCGATCCCCGACTCGATCAAGTCGCCCGCGGCGGCCGCCCTCGGCTGCCGCTTCGGCACGGCCTACCGGGCCGTCGTCCGGCAGGGCCGGGTCACCGCCGGCGAGTGGGTCGCCGTGCACGGCTGTGGTGGCGTCGGGCTGTCCGCGGTGATGATCGCCGTGGCGAACGGCGCGCGGGTCGTGGCGGTGGACATCTCCGCGGCGGCGCTGAAGGTCGCCCGTGACCTCGGCGCCGAGGCGACCGTGGACGTCTCCGACGTGGACGATCCCGGAGCGGCCGTCATCGAACGCACCCTGGGCGGCGCGCACTTGTCCCTCGACTGCCTGGGCGACCCGCGCACCTGCCGCGCGTCCGTGCGGAGTCTGCGGCGGCGGGGACGTCATGTGCAGGTCGGCCTGTTGCCGCCCGACGACGGCTCCCCGGCGATCCCGATGGACCGGATCGTCGCCCACGAGCTGGAGCTGCTCGGCAGCCACGGCCTCCAGGCGCACGAGTACCCGGCCCTGCTGGGACTCGTCGAATCGGACGTGCTCCATCCCGAGCTGCTGGTGCGGCGCACCATCGACCTCTCCGAGGCCCCGGCCGCGCTGGTCGAGATGGACATCCCGGTGCCCGCAACCCCCGGCGTGACGGTCATCAAGCCGGAGTCGCCGAAGTCCTGAACCGGGCGGTGCCCGCCGCACGCCGCCGCCCGGGCCCTCCAGTGGGCGGCGTCCCGGGTTCAGCGGCGCCTGAAGTGGCCGCCCATGTTGTGGATCACGCGCTGCAGTGCTCCGAGGGTGCGCACGTACACCTCGCCGGGGATGTCCGTGTGGATGTGCCCGCGCAACCGGCGTGAGGTCGACCGGGACGGCGGGCCGCGGGACGGGAACCGGACCGGAACCGGGACCGGACCGGGACCGCGGGGCCTGTGGGTCAGTCTCCGGCGGACTGGCCGCTCTCCAGCCGGAAGCCGACCTTCATGCAGACCTGGTAATGCGCGATCTGCCCGTTCTCGATCTGGCCGCGCACCTGTGTGACCTCGAACCAGTCCAGATGGCGCAGGGTCTCCGAAGCGCGGCTGATCGCGTTGCGGATCGCGGTGTCGACGCCCTCGTGGGACGTGCCGACGATCTCGGTCATCCGGTAGGTGTGCTCGCTCACACGGACCTCCGCTGGCTCGTTTGTCTTGTTCGTCCCTTTCCGGTGCCCGGATCCGTCCGGAATACGCCGACGACGCGGGGGCCGGTGCGCAGACGGAGGACCGCCCCCGGCCGCAGGGGGACGGCGGCCCGGGGGCGGTGGGTGAGGGATGCCCGGGGTGTCAGGTGCCCGGAGCGCCCCCCACGGCTGTGAGCAGCGCGAGCGGTGTGGCGGCCGCCCACGCCTGCGGGGAACAGGCATGCGGATAGGGGACCGGATCAGGGTGGTCGGTGCGGCCATAGCCGGCGAGTACCTCGGGCAGGCGGTAGTTCTGCCGGGCCGCGGCCTCGACCATTCCGGCGGCGAGGGTGCGGGCCTCCTCGTGCAGGCCGTAGCGGGCGAGCCCGAGAGCGATGACGGCGTTGTCCTGCGGCCAGATGCTGCCCCGGTGGTAGGAGAGCGGATGGTACGGGGCCTGGCCGGCCGCCAGGGTGCGCACGCCCCAGCCGGAGAAGAAGTCCTCCTCCATCAGCCGCCGGCCCACCTGCTCGCCCGCCTCCTGGCCGAGGATTCCCGACCACAGCAGATGACCCGCGTTGGAGGCGAGGGCGTCGGCGCGTGTGCCCTCGTCGTCGAGGGCGAGCAGCGGGAAGTTCTCGTCCGGCATCCAGAAGTCCGACCCGAAGCGTTCCCGCAGAGCCGCGGCCGCCTTCGACAGCCGTTCCGCGTACGCCTCGTCCTGCCAGACCGTACGGGCCAGCTCCGCGGTTCGGCGCAGCGCGTCGTAGGCGTAGCCCTGGGCCTCGGCGACCATGACCGCCCCGCTGGGACGTGTGCCGTCCGTGGTGCACACGGCTCCCGGGGAGTCCTTCCAGTTCTGGTTGGCGAGGCCGCCCTGGTGCGCGTGGTAGGCGAGATAGCCGTGCTCGTCCAGGCCGCCGTGGGTGAACATCCAGTCCACAGCGGCGCGCGCGTGCGTCTCCAAACGGCGGGCGAGGGGCGGGTGTTGAGAGCCGGTGTCCTGCCCTGCGTCCTGCCGCCCGTGCTGCCCCTTCTCGTTCCCTGTGTCCTCCTCCCGCGTCAGTTCGCTGTACGCGCCGAGGAGGATCAGGAAGAGCGGCGTGGCGTCGACCGAGCCGTAGTAGCGCCCGTAGGGGACCTGACCGAAGTGGGCCAGTTCGCCGTGGCGCACCTCGTGCACGATCTTCCCCGGCTGGGCGAGGCGTTCGGGCTCCTCCTCGCGCGCCTGGGTGGCGGCGAGCGCGAGCAGCGTGGGCTCCGCGAGCTGCGGGCGGTAGGGGAGCGCGAAGAGGGAGGTGAGCAGCGAGTCCCGGCCGAAGAGGGTCAGGAACCAGGGAACTCCCGCGCCCGGTATGAGCAGTTCCTCGCCGTCGGGGCCGCGCGCGGCCACCCGCAGCCCGGCCAGGTCGACCAGACCCTGCTCGCAGGCGCGGGCCAGCTCCGGCCAGTCGGTCAGCCGGGAGGGAACGGGTTCCGTCGAAGTGAACTCGTCCGTACGTGCCTTGAGCCATGAGGCGACGGCGGCCGGGTCGCCGTGCGGGGTGCCGACGGCTTCGCGGCGGTCCGTGGCGCCGTGCGGGTGGGCGGTCACGCTGAGCGTCAACTCCGCGGTGCCGTGCGGCGCCAGCTCCAGCTGCCAGCACAACTGCCGTGCGGAGCTGCCGGTTTCCTCGACGGTCAGGGGTGAGGGGTCGGCGGTGACGGTGGTACGGGAGTGCCACTCGCCGCGCCGGTATCCGAACTCGACGCCGTCCGGGTGCGCTTCGTGGGTGCGTACCGTGTGCGGCTTGTCGTACCAGCGGTGGTCGGAGCGCAGCTCGAACTGGTCCGCGAAGTCGGCGTCGGCGGTGAGGGTCAGCCGCGCCGACGTGGCTTCGCCCAGATTGCTCGTGAGCCGGATGCGTTCCGTGAACTCGCCGCTGACGACGGCCTGTTCCCGGAAGACCGTGTAGGCGGGGGGTTCCTCACGGGTGCCGTGCGGCGTGAGAACGGCGGTGCCGTTGCTGTCGGACGCGGGCACCAGGACTCGGGGTCTCCCCAGGGCGAAGCCCGAGGGGGAGGAGCCGTCGACGGTGAGCTGCCAGCGGCTCAGGTGGCGGGCGTCGCGTACGAACAGGCCCTCGGGAACGGTCCCTTCGGACTGGGCGCTGGGCAGTGCCCAGCCGGGCGGGCCGCCGATGTCGCCGGACGGGCCCAGCACGGCGAAGGTGCCTTCGTGCACGAGCAGACGGGGCTCGGTCGCATTCACAGACTCAGGGTCCTTCCTCGGACTCGGATGACTCGGCTGCGGACTCTGCCCGGCTCATTGACGTGAATCGGCCGGGTTGAACCCCCGGTTCGGACACCTGGCCTGAATCCGGTGCCTTCAGCAGGTCGAGGGCGAGAGCCGCCGTCCAGCCGAAGTCGCGGGCTCCACGGCCCGCGCCCGTGTACGGGTCGAGGTACTCGGCGAAGCGGGACTCCGCGGCGGCACCCAGCACGTCGGCACGCAGCGTGTCGGCGAGTTCCGTCTCACCGCAGTCGCGCAGCCCCCGTTCCAGCAGCCAGTTGACGTTGAACCAGGCCGGTCCGCGCCAGTAGGTACGGATCGAAGGCGGGCCCGCACAGGTCGTAACTCGAAAGCAGCCGCACCCGCGTGCCGAGCCCGAAGTGCTCACCGGTGACGGTGGGCGCGGTGCGGCTTCCACGGGCGCGCACCCGCGTGGAGCTGTACTGCGAGGAGGAGGAACTGGTCTACGACACCCCGGAGTTGGACATGGACGAGTGCTGGGCGGTGCTGCGGCGCGAGTTCGCCGAGGCCGTACGCGACGGGCGTTCCGGAGACCTCGACGCGCGGCGCGGGCTTCGTCTCCAGGAGCTGCTGGAGGAGGCGCGGCTGTCGGCCGCCTGAGCGAGGCCGGGAGCGAGCGCGACCCCGATCGGCACGTCCGCATCGTGAGATGCGGCAGTCCCTCTCAGGCGTGATTCTCGCCACCTTGATCAGGGGTGCGCTCACATGAGCGCTCAACTGCGCAGTCCAGGCCTCCAAGGAGCGGACCGCGACTTTACCCGGCCTAGATTCATTCCCCGAAGATTCTCCTGACGCAGAGTGACGGGAAAGCTGAGACGGCGTCGCGTACCGGAGTCGTGAATTCGACTTGTGGAGTCCCTCTTTACGGCCGTATGAGGCGGCCGTCGCCTTCGATCCTCTCCGTCCGGGTGGTTACGGCCCTTTGGCGTACCGCTGAACGTACGCCCGTGCCTTCGATCTGGGTACGCTCCCCGCCATCAGGGCCAGCCGTCCACGAGGGGTCGAGTTCCGTGCCGGATCAGGATGCAGCGCAGAAGTTCGTCTACGACTTCACGGAGGGCAACAAGGATCTCAAGGACCTCCTCGGTGGCAAGGGGGCCAATCTCGCGGAGATGACCAACCTCGGCCTTCCCGTGCCGCCCGGGTTCACGATCACCACCGAGGCGTGCAAGGTCTACCTCGACAGCGGTGAGGAGCCCGGCGAGCTCCGGGACGAAGTCACCGCCCATCTCGAGGCGCTGGAGCGGAAGATGGGCAAGCGGCTCGGCCAGGCCGACGACCCGCTGCTGGTCTCCGTACGGTCGGGGGCGAAGTTCTCCATGCCCGGGATGATGGACACCGTCCTCAACATCGGGCTCTCCGACGAGTCCGTCCAGGGGCTCGCCGCGCAGTCCGGCGACGAACGCTTCGCCTGGGACTCCTACCGCCGCCTCATCCAGATGTTCGGCGACACCGTCCTCGGCATGGACGGCGAGGTCTTCTCCGAGGCCGTCGAGCAGGCCAAGAGCCTCAAGGGCGTGACCAGCGACATCGACCTGGACACGGCGGACATGCAGACCCTGGCCGAGAAGTTCAAGCACCTGGTGCTGAAGGAGACCGGGCGGGACTTCCCGCAGGACCCGCGCGAGCAGATGGACCTCGCCGTCACGGCGGTCTTCGACTCGTGGAACGGCCAGCGTGCCAAGCTCTACCGCCGTCAGGAGCGCATCCCTCAGGACCTGGGCACGGCCGTGAACGTCTGCTCGATGGTCTTCGGCAACCTCGGCCCGGACTCCGGCACCGGCGTCGCCTTCACCCGCGACCCCGCGACCGGCCAGCAGGGCGTCTACGGCGACTACCTGCAGAACGCCCAGGGCGAGGACGTCGTCGCCGGCATCCGCAACACGGTGCAGCTCGCCGAGCTGGAACAGCTGGACAAGCCCTCATACGACCAGCTGATGCAGATCATGGAGACCCTGGAGACGCACTACAGGGATCTGTGCGACATCGAATTCACCATCGAGCGCGGCAAGTTGTGGATGCTTCAGACCCGCGTCGGCAAGCGCACGGCGGCCGCGGCCTTCCGCATCGCCACCCAGCTCCTCGACCAGGGCCTCATCGACGAGGCCGAGGCGCTCCAGCGGGTCAACGGCAACCAGCTCGCGCAGCTGATGTTCCCCCGCTTCGACAGCGACGGCGGGGTCCGGGACGCCGACGAGATCGGCTGGGGCATCGCCGCCTCCCCGGGCGCGGCCGTCGGCAAGGCGGTCTTCGACTCCTACACGGCGATCAAGTGGTCCCGGTCCGGTGAGAAGGTCATCCTCATCCGCCGCGAGACCAACCCCGACGACCTGGACGGCATGCTCGCCGCCGAAGGCATCCTCACCTCCCGCGGCGGCAAGACCTCGCACGCGGCGGTCGTCGCCCGCGGCATGGGCAAGACCTGTGTGTGCGGCGCAGAGGAGCTGGAGGTCGACACCAAGCGGCGCCGCATGAAGACCCCCGGCGGGATGATCGTCGAGGAGGGCGACGTCGTCTCGATCGACGGCTCCACCGGCAAGGTCTACGCCGGTGAGGTGCCGGTCGTACCCTCGCCGGTCGTCGAGTACTTCGAGGGCCGCATGCACGCGGGCGCCGACGACGCGGACGAACTGGTCAAGGCCGTCCACCGGATCATGGCGTACGCGGACCGGGTGCGCCGCCTGCGCGTACGCGCCAACGCCGACAACGCCGAGGACGGCGCACGCGCACGGCGCTTCGGAGCCCAGGGCATCGGCCTGTGCCGCACCGAGCACATGTTCCTCGGCGAGCGGCGCGGACTCGTGGAGCGCCTCATCCTCGCGGAGTCCGACGAGGAGCGGGAGGAAGCGCTGGAAGGTCTGCTGCCGCTCCAGCAGGGCGACTTCGTCGAGCTGATGGAGGCCATGGACGGACTTCCCGTGACGGTGAGGCTGCTCGACCCGCCGCTGCACGAGTTCCTGCCGGACATCACGGAACTGTCGGTGCGTGTGGCGCTCGCCGAGTCCCGCAAGGACGCCAACGAGAACGATCTGCGGCTGCTTCAGGCCGTGCACCGGCTGCACGAGCAGAACCCGATGCTGGGGCTGCGCGGTGTGCGGCTGGGCCTGGTCGTGCCGGGGCTGTTCACGATGCAGGTGCGGGCGATCGCGGAGGCCGCGTCCGAGCGCAAGGCCGCGGGCGGCGACCCGCGTGCGGAGATCATGATTCCGCTCGTGGGCACCGTGCAGGAGCTGGAGATCGTCCGCGAGGAGGCGGAGGCCGTCATCGCGGAGGTCGAGGAGCGGCACGACGTGGAGCTGAACCTCACCCTCGGCACGATGATCGAACTGCCGCGCGCCGCGCTGACGGCCGGCCAGATCGCGGAGCGCGCGGACTTCTTCTCCTTCGGCACCAACGACCTCACCCAGACCGTGTGGGCGTTCAGCCGTGACGACGTGGAAGCGAGCTTCTTCACCGCGTACCTGGAGAAGGGGATCTTCGGCGTCTCCCCGTTCGAGACGATCGACAGGGAGGGCGTGGGCGCGCTCGTACGCCTCGCGGTCGAGGCGGGCCGCGCCACGCGTCCGGACCTCAAGCTCGGTGTGTGCGGCGAGCACGGCGGCGACCCCGACTCGGTGCACTTCTTCCACGAGGCGGGGCTGGACTACGTCTCCTGCTCGCCGTTCCGCATTCCCGTCGCACGTCTGGAGGCGGGCCGGGCGGCCGCGGCCGAGTGATCGCGGCTACGGCCCGCGCCCCGGTGACGCCCGGTACGTGCCGGCTCCGGTTCGATCCGGTCCGGATTGCGTGAGCGGGGCGGGCCGGTCTTCCCGGACGGCTCCGTGCCCGCGCACCCTCACCGGCGGCGGGGCGGCCCGGGAACCGAGGGGGCGGCACCTGTGCGGAGGTGCCGCCCCCTTCTTCATGGCCCGTGCCGGGTGGCAGCGACGGCGACATCCCCGTCAGGGCTTCGCGGGCTGCGCCGCCGCCGGCTCTTCCTCCGCGGCGCTGACTTCGGCGTCGTCCCGGCGCGGCTGCCGCATGCGCACCAGCACCGCCGTCGCGGCGAGCAGCAGGGCGAACGCCCCGGTCCACAGCGCCAGATGGAGGCCCGAGACGAAGGCGTCGTCGATGCCGCGTACGACGGCGGCCGGCACCCCCGACGTGCTGCCGAGCCCGTTGCCGCCCCCCGCCGTGACGGAGTGGGCCAGAGCGTCCGGATCCGGCTCGGAGGCGGGGAGTTCTTCGCGGAGGGCGGCGGCGAACCGCGCCGAGAGGACCGCGCGCGCAGACGGCCGAGCCGGCGGTGAACAGCGCGAGGCCGGCGAGGTAGACGCGGCGACGGCCCCAGCGGTCGCCGAGGGTTCCGCCGGTCAGCAGCAGCGCGGCGAAGACGACGCTGTAGGCCACGACAACCCACTGCAGACCGGCCGTTCCGGTGCCGAGGTCCGCTCCGATACGGGGCAGGGCCGTGGTCACCACGAGGTTGTCGAGCATCGCCATGAACAGGCCCGTGCACAGGGTCGCCAGTACGGCCCGCCGGCGGGCCTTCGAGTACGCCATGGCAGAAGCCTCTTTCGGCGGCCCGCCCGGCGTCCACGCCGAACTCGCCTCCCGCTACAGCTCCGAGCCGATCCGTTCGGCCGTCTCCCGCAGCAGCGGGGCGAGTTCTGCGGCGCGGGCGAGGTCGAGGCGGATGCTGGGGGCGGCGACCGTCAGGGCTGCCACGCAGGTGCCGAAGCGGTCGCGCACGGGGACGCCCACCCCGTGCACGCCCACGACGCTCTCGTCGAGGTTGAGGGCGTAGCCGCGTGCGCGAGTGACGGCGAGTTCGGCGATGAGGGCGTCGACGTCGGGAAGCGTGGAGGCCGTCAGCGGCGTCAGACCGCGCCGGTAGCGGGTGCGCGCGGCCTCGGGGGAGAGCTCGGAGAGCAGGGCCTTGCCTCCGGCGGTGCCGTAGGCGGGCACCCGGTCGCCCGTGCGCGGGCCCACGCGCAGGGGGTGCCGGCCCTCCACGCCGTCGGCGAAGCGCGAGTCGGGGCCGTCGAGGACGAGGAGGTTGGTCGTCTCGCCCACCTCGTCGCGCAGCCGCGCGAGATGGCAGTGGGCGACCTGCACCAGCGTCGGCTCGTCGACCGGTCCGCGGGTCAGCCCCAGCAGTACGGGCCCGAGGCGGTAGCGGCGGCCGCCGGGCTCCTGCTCGACGAATCCGTGGCCGCGCAGAGTCGTCAGCAGCCGGTGCGCGGTGGAGCGGGCCACGCCCAGGTGGTCGCTGATGTCGGTGACGCGGACGCTGTGGTGTCCGCGCAGATAGACCAAGGTGCGCAAGGCGTTGTCGACCGAGCTGGCGGCGTACGCGTCGGCCTGCCGGTCCGGGTTCCCGCCCTGTTTTTTCGGCATAGCAGAAAAGCTACTGCAACCTGTTCCGCCCACCACTCCGTGACCTTAGTTTGACCGGCGGCCCGGGCGCGCCTTCGGGTGCCGCCCCGGCGTCCGGCACTGCAACAACCGCTACGGAGACCCCATGAAGGCTGTACCGGGAGACCCATCCTCAGTCGAGCCACGCACCGACACCGCAGGGGAGGGCCGCGGCTGGCGCTCCTGGCACACCTTGTGGGTGCTGCTGCTCCTCGGATGGACGGTCAGCGCCGCCGACAGAGCCGTCACCGGTCCCGTCGTCACGTGGATGATCGACAACAACGTCGGTTTCCTGGCGGACTCTCCGCATCCGCACGCGCTCGGCGGCCTCATCGGCGGGCTCTTCTTCGCCGGCTACATGCTGACCCAGTTCCCCGGCGGCTACCTCGGCGACCGGTACGGGCACCGCACCCTCATCGTCGTCAGCCTGCTGTGGGCCGGTGTGGCGACCGTACTGACGGGGTTCATCGGCGGCCTCGTCTCGTTCATCGTCGTACGCGTCGTCACCGGACTCGGCGAGGGGGCCTTCTACTCCAACGACCGGAGCCTCATCACCGCGACGACTCCCGAGCGCCAGCGCAGCTTCGGCATGGGCGTGGTCATCACCGGTCTGTCCCTCGGCATCACGGTCGCGATCGTCTTCACCCCCGAACTCATCGAATTCGGCAAGCTCTTCCTCGCACACGTCGAGGCCTGGCGGATGGTCTTCTGGGTGCTGGGCGCCGCGACCATCGTGGTGGGCGTCGTCGTCGCCTTCTGGTTCCGCGCCCATCTCACCCTCTCCGGGCTGAGCCGGGCGACGCTGCACCTGAGCGCCTACTCGGCCGTCTCGCTCGCCCTGATCATGGCCGTGTACTGGCTGGGCACCGGCGCCGGACTGTCCGAGCTGTGGATCGCCGTGCTCGAAGTCGTCCTCGCCATCGGTCTGGTGATCTTCGCTCTGGCACGCAAGGGCGCGGAGATCGGTCCTGTGATCAAGAACCGCGATCTGTTCCTGGTCCACCTCGTCTACATCGCGATCCTGTGGAACCTGTGGTTCTTCAGCTTCTGGTCCGTTTCCATCGTGGCCGGAGCGGCGGACTCCTCGTTCATGAACGCCGCTCTCACCGCGGCGTTCAACGCGGGCGCGGGCATCCTGGGTTTCCCGGCCGGCGGCTGGATCTCGGACCACGGGCTGCGGCGCGGCTGGGGCCGCAAGCAGATGATGCTGAGCTTCACCGGAGTGCAGGCCGTTCTCACGATCGCGTTCGCCTGGTACCTCAGCGCCGCCGCGAAGCCGTCCCTGTGGGTCATGGGTCTGCTGCTGTTCTCGGCGAGCCTCTTCTTCAACGCGCTGCAGCCGGTGGGGCACGCGCTGACCGCGGAGATCGCGCCGGAACGGCTGCGGGGCTCGGCGTTCGGGATGCAGAACCTCATCGGTGAGACCGGCGCCGTGCTCTCCCCCGCGATCAGCGGCGTGCTGCGGGACAGCACGGGAGGCTGGGAGGCCGCCGTGTGGCTCGACTCGGGGCTGATCGTCGCCGGATTCTTCGTGCTGATGCAGGTACGCCACCGCTCGCCGGCCGCCGCCGCCAACGCCTAGGGCTGTCCGCCGGACAGGCCATAGGGGTGTCCCGGGAGCCCTCGCCCCGGCGGGCCATCTGCACCGTCCCTCCCCCCCACCGAGGGGGGCCGGCACCGGCCGGCCCCCCCTCAACACACGCAACAGGAGCCCCACTTCCATGCCCACCGTCCGTGAGGCGGCGCTCGACGTCATGCGCCGGCACGATCTGACCACCGTGTTCGCCAATCCCGGGTCGACGGAGGTGCCATTCCTCGCCGGTCTCCCCGACGACATCCGCTTCGTGCTCGCCCTGCACGAAGGCTCCGTCGTCGGAGCGGCCACCGGCTACGCCATCGCGCGTGACGCGCCCGCGCTCGCGCTGCTGCACACCACCGCCGGCCTGGGGAACGCGGTGGGCGCACTGTCGACGGCGCGGGTCAACCGCGCACCGCTCGTCGTGATCGTCGGGCAGCAGGACCGCCGTCACCTCGTCCAGGAGCCCTTTCTCGCGGGGCACTTGGAGCAGCTCGCAGGCGACTATCCCGTACGGACCGAGACGCCGCCGCGCGCGCAGGACGTGCCGGGTGCGATAGCCCGTGCCGCGCACGCCGCGCGAACGCTGCGCGGCCCGGCTTTGGTTGTCGTCCCGATGGACGACTGGGCCCGGCCGGCCGAGGAGTTGCCGCTTCCCGCACCCGCGGAGCTGCGCCTCGCGGCGGCCGCCGACACCGGCGCCGTGCGGGAGGTCGCGGCGCTGCTGGACGAGGCGGACGGACCCGCGCTGGTCGTCGGCGCCGGAGCGGACCACCCGGTGACGTGGGAGGCGCTGACACTCCTCGCGGAGCGGCTCGGCTGTCCTGTGTGGCAGGAGTCGTTCGGTGCCCGCGCCGGGTTCCCGCAGGACCATCCCCTCTTCGCGGGGCATCTGCCGGCCGACCGTACGCGGCTGCGGGACGTGCTCGGCCCGTACGACACGGTGCTGAGCGTGGGGGCGCCCGTCTTCCGCCAGTATCCGTACGAGGAAGGCCCGTTGGTGCGGCCCGGCACCCGCCTCGCCGTCGTCACCGACGACCCGGCCGAGGCGCAGCGGGCCCCGGCCGAGCTCGCCGTGGTGGCCGCCCTTCCCGCGTTCTGCACGGCGCTGGCCCAGGCCGCGGGCAAGGACGGCGGCCGTGCTGTACGGCCGCAGGAGGACGGGGAACCCGTGGGTGCCAAGCGGCCCGTAGCGCCCCCGCCTCCCGCCGAGGGGGAGCCGCTGCGCGCCGCGCACGTACTGGCGGAGCTCGCGCGGCGGTTGCCGGCGGACACCGTGCTGGTGGAGGAGACGCCCTCCAGCCGTCCCGACCTGCACGCGCTCGTGCCGGCGCGGCGGCCGCTGGGGTTCCTGAGCGCCGCCATGGGCGCGCTCGGCTTCGCGCTTCCGGCCGCGATCGGGGTGCGGATGGGTGCGCCACGGCGTCCGGTCGTGGCGGTCGTCGGCGACGGGTCGTCGCTCTACCAGATCCAGGCGCTGTGGACCGCCGTGCGCTACAGGGTGGGCGTCGTCTTCGTCGTTCTCGCCAACGGACGCTACGCGATCATGGACCGGCTCGCGGACAAACACGAATCCACCGCGCCCTGGCCCGATTTCGAGGAAGTCAGCGTCTCCGGCATGGCGAGGGCCCTGGGCTGTCCGGCGCGCCGCGTCACCGGACACGCCGCACTGCTCGATGAATTGGACGCGCTGCTCCCCGAACTCCCCGACAGCACTCGCCCGCTCGTTCTCGAAGTGGCGGTGCGGGCCGAGGAGACCTTCCAGCCGTGAAACGGCCGTGGCGGAATCCGCCGGCGGTCGTGAGCGGCCGGCGGTACGCAAAAGCCGACGGCGGCCCGCTCACCCGGATTCCTTCCGGGGAACGGGCCGCCGTCGGCGTCGCAACGCGGTGCCCTTCCGATTCGCTGAATCGCTGATCCGTGGACGATTCAGGGAATCGCGGGAATGCCGAAGCACTTGCCGAAACACACCGCGCCTGTATCGAGTTGTTACGGCCGGTCTCCGGGCCGGTCCGGGCGGTTCGCCGGACTGTCCCATCGGTGCCGTCAGTACGGGCCGTTGACGTTGTCGATCGAACCGTACCTGGCTGCCGCGTAATTGCAGGCGGCCACGATGTTCGCGACGGGGTCGGTCATGCTCCAGGAGGTGCCCTCGACGTGGTACGAGTCGAAGGTGGGCTTGATGGTCTGCAGCAGACCCTTTGAGGGGGTGCCGTTCTGGGCATTGATGTCCCAGTTGTTGACGGCATTCGGATTGCCGCCGGACTCCCGGATGATGTTGCGCTTGATTCCGTCGTAAGTACCGGGAATGTTCTTGGACTTCATGATGTCCAGGGCCTCGCGAATCCAGCCGTCGAGGTTGTTCCCGTACTTCGAGCCGGACGAGTGCACGCCGCCGGCCTGCGGTGCCTTGGCGCCGCCCTGCGGCTGCGATCCCGAGGCCTGTGCCTTGCCGGAGAGGCTGAGCTTCTGCCCCGGGTGGATCAGGTCGGGGTCGGAGCCGACGGTCTTCCGGTTGACCTGGTACAGCTTCTGCCAGCCGCCCTTGGTGTCGTGGTCGCGGGCGATGCCGCTGAGGGTGTCGCCGGGCACGACGGTGTACTTCTCGCCGCTCTTCGGGCTGTCCTTCTTCGCCTTGTCGGCCTTCGCGGCCTTCTTGGCCTGGCCGGACTTCTCGGCGGAGTCGCCGGACAGGTCCGGAGCGGCGCTGTCCCGGCTGAGACCGGCCTTGGGACCGCAGGACGGCCAGGCCCCCGGGCCCTGGCTGTCGAGGACCTTCTCGGCCACGCGGATCTGCTCCTGCTTGGTGGCCTGGTCGGCGCGCGGAGCGTATTCCGTGCCGCCGTTGGCGGACCAGGTGCTCGGGGTGAACTGAAGCCCGCCGTAGTAGCCGTTGCCGGAATTCATGGACCAGTTGCCCGAGGCCTCGCACTGGGCGACCTTGTCCCAGGTGTCGACGGAGGCTGCGTTCGCGGTGCCGGAACCGACGAACGGAAGGGCGAGGCCCGCACCGCCCGCGGTAATGGCGAGCGAAGTGCGCGAAACTTTGCGCGAGATGGGGCGATTGGACTGACGACGGTGTCGACCGCGTCCGGACATAGGGCAGTTCCTCTCCTGCGCCTGCGGGGTGAGCTGTCGGATTCGGGCTGGAGCCGCCCGGCCGCAGCGAATGCGAGGGGGCATTCGCGTGCGGCTTCACCCCTAGCCGCGCGTTTCCTCGTGGGTGCGGAACGCGCGGCACTTACCTGGGTCCCCCGCTCCTGCCGGACTGGGATTGCGTGATTTCCGCCGGCCGGTGGCAGGATTCGGCGTTCCGGTGGCGGACCACCGCACGGGAGACGCGGTGGGATTGCACGTTAAACAGAAGGAATTCGCCACCACAAGAAAGGCGCAGAATCCACCGGAGGTGAAGATCGTGGGAATTGGCATGTACGGGTTGAGGAGTGCCGTTCCATTCGCCTTGCGGGGCAAGGGAATTGAACGGCCCGGGATGCGCGCGACATCGGCGATGTGAAACCCGTCACGTTGCTTCTGTGGTGCGAATCACGCGTTCTCCCCGCTTTTACGGCCCGGTCTGTGCGGGCGCTGCGGAGCCGGCCGGATCCACTCGGTGATACCGGCGCTCCGGGCGCCCCGTGGTGCCGTACCGCAGGGTGACGCGGGCGGTTCCGACGGAGACGAAGTGCTCCAGGTACCGGCGGGCGCTCACACGGGACAGACCGGTGCGTCCGGCGCACTCGGACGCGGAAAGGCCCGCGGAGCCGGTCTCGGCGTCGAGCGTGGCGCGCACCAGTCCGGCCGTCTGTTCCGTGAGCCCCTTGGGCAGCCGCACGCGCCGCCCGTCGGAGCCGCCCGCCGCCTCGTGCGGGCGGAGCGCACCGCCGTCGCCGGTGTCCCCGCCGCCGGAGGAGCCCGGACGGCCGGGTTCCGCCGCCTCGCCGCCCGGGGCTGCCGTGTCGCCGAACAGCCGGTCGACGTCCCGCTGTTCCGGGGCCTGGAGCGCCGCGAGCGCCTCGCGGCGCTCCGCGAACCGGAGCAGCCGCTCCTTCAGCAGCTGCCCCTCGAAGGGCTTGATGACGTACTGCACCGCGCCGCCGCGCTGTGCGCCGCGTACCGTCTCCGCGTCGCGGGCGGCGGTCACCACCAGCACGTCCGGGCCTTCCTCGGGGGTGCCGGTGCCGCGCAGCTCGCGCAGGACCTCCAGGCCGGGCAGGTCGGGAAGGTACATGTCGAGCAGTACGAGGTCCGGGCGCAGCTCGCGCACGGCCGCAAGGGCGTCCGTTCCGCTGTGCACGGCTCCCACCACCTTGAAACCGGGCACCTGCCCGACGAGGGTGCTGTGCAGCCGGGCGACCATGAAGTCGTCGTCGACGACGAGAACACGGATCACGGCTGCCTCCTCCCGCCGCGCCGAATGTGCGGCTCAGGTGCGAATCGGGCGTACAGGGTGCAAGGGGTGTACAGGGTGCAACGGGTCGACGGCTGCGCCTCACCGGTGCGCGGTCGGCGGCCCGGGAGGACCGCACGGACGCAGGAAACCATGCCCGACGCGGGGGCCCCGCACCAAGCCGCGCGTCCGAGCCGCACAGGGGCCGCACATGGGCAGCACGGTGGCCGCACGGCATCGGCACCCGCACGCAGGGCGGCCGGGCCGCCGGGCAACCGGGCGGCAGGCCGGCCCGGGCAGCCGGGCGGCAGGTCGGCCAGGCGGCCGGGCCGCCGAAGGGCCGGTCAGGCCCCGCGTTCAGGCCCCTGCCCCGCCCCGGCCTTCCCGCTCGCCCCAGCCTTGCCGCCCGCGCCCGGGCCCGCCGGTCACTTCATCCCGTACGTGACTCCCGTCAGCCGTTCCGAGACCGCCCAGAGCTGCGCCGCCGCGATGTCGTTGCGTGCCCACGGGGCCCGCCGGGCCGGGCCGGGACCGCCGCGGACCCCGAGGATTCGCGGACCGTAGAAGGAGTCTCCGTGCACGTACGGGGCCGTCGCCGCGTACAGGACCGGCGCCGCACCCTGGTCGGCGGAGGCGCCGACCACGTCGGTGAACAGCCGCGTGAGGCGCTCCAGCCCCGCCCGGCCCGCCAGCCGCGGGCCCTTGGCCTGGAGTTCGGTCCGTGCATAGCCGGGGTGTGCGGACGTGACGGTCAGGTCGAGACCCTCACGGTCGGCGCGGTGGGCCAGCTCCCGCACGAAGAGGAGATTGGCCGTCTTCGAGGCGCCGTAGGCGAGCAGGGGACGGTAGCGGCGCTCGCAGTCGAGGTCGTTCATGTCGATGTTGGACAGGAAGTGGGCCATGCTCGCGACCGTCACCACGCGCGCGCCGGGCGTGGCGGCGAGCCTGTCCAGCAGCAGCCCCGTGAGAGCGAAGTGGCCGAGGTGGTTCACGCCGAGATGCGTCTCGAAGCCGTCGGTGGTCCGCCCGTAGGGAACCGCCATCAACCCCCCGTTGTTGACCAGCAGATCGAGCCGTCTGTACGGCAGCGCGTTCGCGAACTCCCGTACGGACGCCAGGTCCGCCAGGTCCAGCAGCCGCAACTCCGCACGCGCCTCCGGCACTTGGGAGAGCAGCCGGTCCAGTGCCGCGGCGCCGCGCTGCTCGCTGCGGCACGCCAGCACCACGCGGGCGCCGCGCCGCGCCAGTTCGCGCACAGTCACGTAGCCGATGCCGCTGTTGGCGCCCGTCACCACCGCGGTACGCCCGCTCTGGTCGGGGATGCTGCGCGCTGTCCAGCTCATGCGACTCAGAGTATGGCGGGCGGACCGAGCGCGCGAGGGAGCCGGGGAGCGGAGGCAGCGGCCGGCGGTCCGCTGCCGTGCCGGCGGCGGACCGGGATCACCGCCGGTCCGCCTGGCCGGGCACCCCTTCGTGGTGTACGACCAGGGCCGAGGTGACCGGGTCGGGGCACTCGGCGTTGGCCAGATGCGCGGCCCCCGCCACCTCCACCAGGGCGGCGCCCGGGATGCCGTCGGTGATCTCGCGGGCGTGCGCGGGCGGCGTGGCCGGGTCGAGGCGTCCGGCGACGGCCAGGGTCGGGACCGTCACCTCGGCGAGCCGGTCGCGCAGGTCGAACGAGGCGAGGGCGTCGCAGCAGGCCGCGTACCCGGCGGCGTCCGTGCAGCGCAGGTCCTCGAGCATCGCCGCCCCGTGCGGTGTGCTCCCGTACTCGGGGGAGAACCACACGCCGGGCCGGGAGGCGATCATGGACTCGGTGCCGTTCGCGCGCACGGCCGCCGCACGCTCACGCCACACGGAGGGCTCCCCGAAGCGGGCCGAGGAGCAGATCACGGAGAGCGTCGTGAGCCGCTCGGGGTGGTGCACCGCGAGGTGGAGGCCGACGGCGCCGCCCAGCGACACACCGGCGTATGCGAAGCGCTCCCAGCCCCGGGCGTCGGCGGCGCGGAGCACCAGTTCGGCGAGGTGCCCCACCGTGGCGGTGCCGTCGGTGGGGATCAGTTCGCTGGAGGAGCCCGCCATCGGCTCGGCGGGGGAGGCCCCGTGCCCCGGAAGGTCCCAGCGCAGCACCTGGTGGGTGCGGATCAGCGCGGGAAGCTGCGGCTCCCACAGGGCCAGCGAGGTGCCCAGGGAGGGGCCGAGAATCATCGGTCTGCCGTCGGCCGGCCCGTCGACCCGGTGGTAGGGGAGCGGTGCGGTGGCGGGATGTACGGGAGCGGACACGGTGATGTCTCCGGGGCTGCTTGAGCTGCGGGGCGAGCCGCGTCCGCTGTCGCCGGGCGAAGCGGGGGATGGGATTCCGATGCCGATGGTCTCTCACCGCTCTCGTTCTGGGGCTGCTGCCTCGTCTGCTTCGTCGGACCCTTCCCGGCCCCGGCTTCCGTGATTCTCCGCGCCCTGAGCGGTGCCGGGCGGTTGCGACGGTTCGTACCCCGGCTCGGACGCGCGGACGGGCGCCGCCCGGCGCCGCAGCGCGCGGTCGGTGAGGGCGGGCGCGGAACCCGTGTAGTGCGTCGGGTCCGTCAGGTCCCTCAGCCGGTCCCTGGAGAGCATCTCGCGCAGAGCCGGCTCCTCCTCCTCGAGGGCCTCGTCCAGCGTGATGCCCTCGTCCACGGCCATCCTGGAGGCGGCGTCGAGGAGCTTGCGCGCACGGGCGCGGCCGAGGAGAGGACCGAGGGCGGCGGTGAAGCGCTCGCTGACGATCAGGCCCTCGGTGAGGGCGAGGTGTTCGTGCATGCGGTACGGGAACACCTGGAGCGCTGCGGCCAGTTCGGCCGCCTCGTGGGCGGCGCCGCCGGTCAGCCGCAGCAGTTCGCGCACCGGCTGCCACTCGGCGTGCCAGGCGCCGCCGGGACGCTCGTCCTCCGCGGCGAGCGAGCCCAGCAGCGTGGCGGCGAGGGCGGGCGCCTGACGGGCGGTCGCGGCGATGAGCGTGGCACGCACGGGGTTGGTCTTGTGCGGCATCGCGGACGAGCTGCCGCCGTCGCCCTCGCTCACCTCGCTGATCTCGCTGCGCGAGAGCACCAGCACGTCCGCGGCGAACTTGCCCAGCGCGCCGCACGCGAAGGCGCAGGCCGACCCCAGGTCGGCGACGGGCGTGCGCAGCGTGTGCCAGGGCAGCGCCGGCTCGGCGAGCGGCAGTTCACGCGCGTACGCGGCCAGCAGCCTGATCCCGAGGTCGGTGGCGGGAACGCCGTGGGCGGCACCCTGCGGGGACTCAGACTCCGGTCCGTGGCTGCCCGGGCCGCTCCTCGGGGCCGTGCCGTCGCCGTCCGTTCCGGTGTGCGCGTCCGCTTCGGCGTAGGCGGCGAAGGCCGCCAGCGTGCCCGCCGCGCCGCCGAGTTGGACGGGGAGGGCGGCCCGTGCCGCCGCGAGCCGGTCGTGGGCGTCCAGTACGAGGCTGCGCCAGCCGGCGACCTTGAGGCCGAAGGTCGTGGGCACCGCGTGCTGGGTCAGCGTCCGCCCCGGCATGGGGGTGTCGCGGTGCTCGGCGGCCATCACGGCGAGCTCGCGCGCGGTGCGGTCCAGGTCGGGCAGGACCGCGTCCAGCGTGCGGGCGGCGACCAGCATCAGGGCGGTGTCGAGGATGTCCTGGCTGGTGGCGCCCCGGTGCACGTACGGCGCGGCCTCACGTCCGACGGCGTCGGTCAGGTCCGCGACCAGCGGGATCACGGGATTGCCGCCGGAGCGGGCACGCAGTGCCAGTCCGCGTGCGTCGAAGCGTTCCGCGCGTGCGGCCCCGGTCACCGCCGAGGCGACGGACGCGGGAGCCAGCCCCAGACCGGCCTGCGCCCGCGTGAGCGCGGCCTCGGCGTCCAGGAGTGCCTGGAGCACCGCGGCGTCGCCCGTGCCGGACTCCGCGCCCGAACCGGCCCTCGCCGGTGTCAGGAGTCCGACGTCCTCCGGTCCGCGGCCGCGGCTGTCACCCCGCCCCGGACCGGAGCCTCGTTCATTGGAAGTCAAGGAAAACGGTCTCCTTCTCGCCCTGAAGCCGGATGTCGAAGCGGTACGAGCCTGTGGCACGTTCAGCCGTTGCCACCAGGGTCTCGCGCCGTTCTGCATCGAGCGAGGCGAGAAGCGGATCGGCGGCGTGCGCCTGAGTGTCCCCCGGAAAGTACACGCGGGTGAAGAGGTGGTGCAGCAGCCCGCGCGCGAAGACACACACACTGATGTACGGGGCGTGGCCCGTGCGAGCGCCGGGGTGGAGGGTGTGCGCGGTCCAGTGCCCGTCCGCGTCGGTCGGCACGCGTGCGAAACCGGTGAAGTCCACGCCGTTGCGGCCGAGATGACCCCCGTCGACGGGGTCGCGCCGCATCGAGCCGGGCGCCCCGGCGAGGTCTCCGTCGGTGTCGGCCTGCCACAGCTCGATGAGCGCGTCCGGCACGGGTGCGCCCGAACCGTCGTAGACGTATCCGTGCACGGTGACGGTGCCCTCGCGGCCCGCGGGGGCCACGTCGCCGCCGCCCGGGAAGGGCAGGGCGTAGCCGTAGAAGGGGCCCACGGTGTGGGACGGGGTCGGCTGCAGGGGGAAGTTCGTGTCGGTCATCAGCGGCCCTCCTCGATCCAGGTGGCGGACGGTCCGTCGAGGACGATGTCCCAGCGGTAGCCCAGTGACCATTCGGAGCGGGACAGCTCGTGGTCGTACTGGGCCACCAGCGCCTGCCGGGCCCGCTCGTCGGTGACGGACTGAAGGATCGGATCGTGGACGAAGAGCGGGTCGCCCGGGAAGTACATCTGCGTCACCAGGCGCTGGGTGAACGCGGTGCCGAAGAGCGAGAAGTGGATGTGGGCGGGGCGCCAGGCGTTCTCGTGGTTCCGCCAGGGGTAGGCGCCGGGCTTGATGGTGGTGAAGGTGTAGCTGCCGTCGTCGCCGGTCAGGGTGCGTCCGACTCCGGTGAAGTTCGGGTCCAGCGGCGCGGGGTGCTGGTCGCGCAGGTGCGCGTAGCGTCCCGCCGCGTTGGCCTGCCACAGCTCGACGAGCTGCCCGCGCACGGGCCGCCCGGCGCTGTCCAGCAGCCGGCCGGAGACGGTGATGCGCTCGCCGAGCGGCTCGCCGGTGTGCCGTGTCGTCAGGTCGTTGTCGGTGTCGGTGACATCGGTGTGCCCGAAGACCGGACCGTGCAGTTCGACGGTCTCCGGGTCGGCCTGCACGGGGACGAGCGGCTGCTTCGGGTACCGGAGCATGCTGCTGCGGTACGGGGCGTAGTTGCGGGAGGGGTGGTGGGCGGCCGGGGCTCCGGCGGCGCGTGACTTCTCGTACGCGTCGCGCAGTTCGGCGACCTCGCGGTCGATGTCTTGCTGGGTGAGGGGCATGGACGAGCTCCTGTCGGTGCTCCTCGTGGACGGACACGAGGATGCGGACGAGGACTGGGGCTGGGCTGTGGGGCTGGGACTGGGGTTGGACTGGGACTGGAGGGGTGGTGCGGGTGCTGTCGCCCCGCGGTTGGCCGACTGTGGCTGCCCGGTGAGAATTAATCAGTGTGCTGATTAATTCTGCCAGGTGTTCCTGACGCTGCCACTCCCGTTCGGGGCCGTCAAGGGGCAAGGAATGTGCAGGGTGGAGTGGGAAAGGCTCGACACCCTGTGTCGCAGGGGGCCAGAATCAGTCAGTACACGATCGGAATCGTGTGCGGAGGTGACAGGCGCAGGAAGAGGGAGAGCGGGGAGCGCATGGCGGCGGTCGATCTGAGCACGCATCCGGGACATCTCGCGCGCCGGCTCCAGCAGGCCCACTCCCTGCTGTGGGGGGCGATGGTCTCGGAGGAGACGACGTCGCCGCAGTTCGCCGTGCTCAACGCGCTGGAGGAGAAGCCGGGCATGGACCAGCGCACCCTCAGTGCGCACGTCCATCTCGACCGGTCCACCATCGCCGACCTTGTGGCACGGCTCGCCGGGAGGGAGCTGGTCGAGCGGGTGCGCGATCCGGAGGACGGACGCCGCAACGTGCTCAAGCTGACGCAGGACGGCCGCCGGCTGCACCGGAAACTCGTCACGCGGACGGCCAGGATGAACCGCGTCTTCCTGGCGCCCCTCGACGGCGAGGAGCAGGAGACCCTGCTGCGCCTCATCGCGCGGGTGGCCGCGGCGGCGGAGGAGCTGCGCGGCTGAGCGCGCCCCGGTGAGGCGCGGCTGAGCGCGGCCCGGCGGCCGGGCACGGCGCTGGTCACCGGGCCCGGCAGGGAGTGGACGGCCGGGGCGGGCGGGCCGGACGTGGCCGGCCCGGCCGACTGGACGTGACCGGGCACCGCCCTGCCCGGTCGCGGGCTCAGCGGGTGCGGGAGCGGAAGACCGGGACGCTCACGCTCTCGTCGTCCAGGCAGCGTCCCGTGCGCAGGTCGAAGCGCTGCTTCAGCAGGGGCGAGGCCACGAAGGGGGCCCAGCCGGAGCGGCCGGTCTCCCGGGACTGCGTCCGCTCGTCCGGCGTGTCCGGAGCCTCCGCCCCGGCCGGGTCGCCGGGTGTCGAACCCAGCAGGCCGCGCGAGAGCACGTAGGCGCCGGTGAACGGGTCCCGGTTGCCGATGACGTACGTACGGCCCGCACGGTCCATGAAGACCGCGGCCTGGGAGCCGTCCCGCAGCAGGGCCGCCACACCGCGGCCGGGGACGAGGTCGTCAAGGCCGCAGACCGTGAACCAGCCCCGGTCGTCGCGGACTTCGACGCGGGGGCCCATGGCAATGACCCCGGATTCGCCCGCCGCGCGGGTTTCTCGCGCAGGTGCCGCGTCCGGCGGTGCGCACGGACTCTGCCTCGTCGCGCTCGTCGCGCTCGTCGCGCTCGTCGCGCTCGTGGCGCTCGTCGCGGTCGTGGCAGTTGTGGCGGTCGTCGTGGCCGTACCGGTGGTCGCGGTGATGGTCATCGGGTGGCAGTCCCTTCGAGTTCGAGTTCGGGTGCGTGGTCCGCCGCGGTGCGCACGGGGATGTCGGGCCCGGACAGCAGCGTCAAGTCAGGCTTCACCTGCTCGCGTTCGGCGACGAACCGCACCGTCGGATCTGGGACGCCGGGCGCGTTGACGAACGAGACGAAGCGGGAGAGCTTCTCCGGGTCGGCCAGGGTCGCGGACCACTCGTCGCGGTAGTGCGCGACGTGGTCGGCCATGAGGGCTTCCAGCTCGTCGCACAGTCCCAGCGAGTCGTGCACGACCACGTCCCTGACGTGTTCCAGCCCGCCCTCGATCCGTTCCAGCCACGCGGAGGTGCGCTCCAGCCGGTCCGCGGTGCGGATGTAGAACATCAGGAACCGGTCGGTCAGGCGCACCAGTTCGGCGTCGCTCAGGTCCTGCGCCAGCAGATCCGCGTGGCGCGGCGTCGCGCCGCCGTTGCCTCCGACATAGAGGTTCCAGCCGGACGAGGTGGCGATGACGCCGAAGTCCTTGCCCATTGCCTCGGCGCACTCACGTGCGCATCCCGAGACGGCCGACTTCAGCTTGTGCGGGGATCGCAGGCCGCGGTAGCGCAGTTCGAGGTCGATGGCCATGCGCACGCTGTCCTGCACGCCGTAGCGGCACCAGGTGCTGCCCACGCAGGACTTCACGGTGCGCAGCGCCTTTCCGTACGCGTGACCCGACTCGAAGCCCGCTTCGACCAACCGCGCCCAGATGGCCGGGAGTTCGTCGACCCGCGCTCCGAACATGTCGATGCGCTGCCCGCCGGTGATCTTCGTGTAGAGGCCGAAGTCCCGTGCCACCTCGCCGATGACGATCAGCTTCTCGGGCGTGATCTCCCCGCCCGGGACGCGAGGGACCACCGAATACGAGCCGTTGCGCTGGAGGTTGGCGAGGAAGTGGTCGTTGGTGTCCTGCAACGCCGCCTGCTCGCCGTCGAGTACGTGGCCCCCGGCGCCGATCGACGGTGCGAGCGAGGCGATGATCGACGCCACCGCCGGCTTGCACACCTCGCAGCCCTCGCCCTGCCGGGCCTGCTCGCGGCCGTGCGAGTCGAGCAGCCCGGCGAACGACGTCAGCCGCAGGGTGCGCACGATCTCGTACAACTCGCTGCGGGTGTAGGAGAAGCAGCCGCACAGGCCCTTGTCGACGGCGACGCCGTTCGCCTCCAGCTCGGCGTCGACGATCTGCCCGAGTACCTTGACGCAACTGCCGCAGCCCGTACCGGCCTTGGTGCACTTCTTCACCGACGGCACGTCCCCGCAGCCGTGTTCGGAGACCGCGGCGCGGACTGTTCCCTTGTCGATGTGGTGACAGTTGCAGACGACGGCGTCGTCGGGCAGAGCGGCGGGGCCGAGAGCGCCGGGGGAGCCTTCCGCGCCGCCCGCCGGCAGCACCAGCGACTCCGGCGGTACGGGCGGCACCGAACCGGTGAGCGCGCGCAGTGTGCCGTACGAATCGGCGTCGCCCACGAGGACGCCGCCGAGAAGGGTGCCCTCGGGGGAGATCACCAGCTTCTTGTAGACGCCCGCGCGGGAGTCGGAGTAGACGACGTCGAGACTGCCCTCGGAGGTGCCGTGCGCGTCGCCGAAGGAGGCGACGTCGACACCGAGGAGCTTGAGCTTGGTGGAGGTGTCCGCGCCGGTGAAGGTGCGGGGCTCCGGCGGTGCGGGCGACGGGTGCCCGTGGGCCGCCGCCGACGGCGCTGCCGCGTCCTGATCTGCCAGCCGGGAGGCGACGGCGTCGGCGGCGGTCTCCGCCATCTCGTAGCCGGGCGCGACCAGTCCGTACACCGTGCCGTCGGCTGCCATGGCGCACTCGCCGATCGCGTACACGTCCGGGGCGCTGGTGCGGCAACGCTCGTCGACGGCGATGCCGCCGCGCTCGCCCGCGGCGAGTCCGGCGTCGCGTCCCAGCCGGTCGCGCGGACGTATGCCGGCCGCGAAGACCACCATGTCCGCGGGGAGTTGGGAGCCGTCCGAGAGCGTCATGCCCGTCACCGCTCCGGCCGCGTCCGTCTCGATCCGTTCGCCCGCCACACCTGTGCGCACGTCCAGGTCCATCTCCTCCAGGGTGCGGCGCAGGGCTGAGCCTCCGCCCGCGTCCACCTGGAGCGCCATGAGCCGGTCGCTCAACTCGACGATGTGCGTGCGCAGTCCGAGTCCGCGCAGCGCGCCCGCGGCCTCCAGGCCCAGCAGCCCGCCGCCGACGACGACTCCGGCGTGCGCCGCGGCCTTCGCGTACGTCTCGATGGCGAGGAGGTCGTCGACTGTCCGGTAGACGAAGCAGCCCGTGCTGCCGCTCCCCGGGACCGGCGGCACGAACGGGGCCGACCCGGTGGCCAGGACGAGCGCGTCGTAGGCGATGGTCCGCCCGGAGCGGGAGGTGACCGTGCGCCCCGCGAGGTCGATCCCGGTCGCCGGGTCCCCGAGATGGAGCTCGATGCCGTGCGAGGCGATGAAGTCCTCATCGGCCAGGGCCAGTTCGGCGGGCGTCGTGCCGGAGAAGTACGAGGTCAGCCGCACGCGGTCGTAGGCGGGACGCGACTCCTCGCCCAGCACGACAACCCTCGCCGTGCCGGTGATGCCGCGGGCGGCCAGAGCCTCCAGGAAGCGCTGGCCGACCATTCCGTGACCGATCAGCACGATCGTCGGCGTTGTCATAGAAGGGCCTCTCCGTCTCGGGTGAGCAGGTGGTGCAGCGGTTCGGAGGTCAGCGGTTCGTCGCTCTCCCAGGTGCGGGCGAGGGCGCCTACCTGCGTCAGGTCGCCGAGGAGGATGCCGCCGGCGAGGCGCCCGTCGCGCACGACGACCTTCCGGTAGGTGCTGCGGGTGGCGTCCGCGAGGTGGACGACGTCGTCGTCCGGCCGCGGCAGCGGATCGCCGAATGCGGCGAGGTCCAGCGGGTCGTGGGCCGCCGGAGGCTGCGCCTCCCCCTGCACCTCGGCCTCGGCCTTGGGCTGCACCTCCGCCTGCACCTCGGCCTCCGCCTGCGTCTCCGTCCGCGACTGCGCCGGCGCCGGAGCCCGGGTCGCCGCGGTCGTTGCGGGGCCCCCGGCGAGGGTGAGGCGGGTGAGCGCACGCGTGCCGCGGTAGCGCTCGGTGCCTCTGCCCCTGGTCAGGACGCGCGCGAGGACGTCGGCCTGTTCCTGGGCGGGGTCCGCGAGACCGTAGAGGATGCCGTCGTGTTCGGCGCAGTCGCCGATCGCGTACACGTGCGGGTCGTCGGTGCGCAGTTCGTCGTCGACGACGATGCCGCGCGAGACGGCCAGGCCCGCGGCCTCGGCGAGCCCGGTGCGCGGCCGGACGCCGCATGCGACGACGACGAGACCGGCGTCCAGGGTGCAGCCGTCGGCGAGTTCGACGGCGCGCACCACCCGGCCTTCTGCTGCCGCACGGGCGGAGCGAGAGACGCCGCCCGCACGGCGCGGCTGCGTGAGCAGGCCGCGCACCCGGCACTCCGTGTGCACCTCGACGCCCAGATCCTCCAGGTGCAGCCGCAGCAACGCGGCCGACCCGGCGTCGAGTTGGCGCTCCATGAGGCGTTCGCCCTGGTGCGCGAGGACCACCTGCGCACCGCGGCGGGCCAGTGCGCGCGCCGCGGAGACACCGAGCAGACCGCCTCCGACGACGACGGCCTGCGTGCCCGGCCCCGCCTCCCGTCGGAGCGCGAGGCAGTCGTCCATCGTGCGGAATGCCCGTACGCCGTCCGGGAGTTCACCCCCCTCGGGGGTGAACAGACCGCGCAGCGGCGGCAGCACGGGATTCGCTCCGGTGGCCAGCACGAGCGCCTCGTAGGGGAGGACGCTGCCGTCGTCGCACACGACGCGCCGGCCGGCCCGGTCGACGCGGACCGCGCGCACCCCCGGCAGCCGGCGGGCGGGCCCCGCGGGGAGCGTGATGACGTCCGGCTCGTACTGCCCGGCAAGGACGTCCGCCAGCAGCACTCTGTTGTACGGGACGTGCGGTTCCTCGCCCACGACCGTGACGTCCGCGTGCGCGCCGGCGGCACCGAGCTGCTGGACGAGCCTGGCGCCCGCCATGCCGCCGCCGATCACCACGACGCGCTCACACTCTCGCAAGGTCATGGCACGAGCGTGCGTCCTGCGCGTTTCCAGGCCGCATCACAACTGTTTCCCCGGGGGAACGGTGCCCTCAGCGGACGGTCACGAGGCATGTGAGCCCCGGACTTCCCGGTCGGGACCGGGGCCTGTTGTCGGCGGCGGGCGGCATGCTGTGCACATGTACCGGGAGCGGCGGTCGCTGGTGGACGGTGCCGTGGTGTGGACTCACGGCGCGATGCCCGAGGGGCAGGGGCGTGTGCTGCCCGACGGATGCATGGACCTGCTGCTGTGGGACGGCGCGCTGGTCGTCGCGGGGCCCGACACCCGGGCGCACCTCTTCCCGCGTGAGGCCGGCTCCCGTATGACAGGGCTCCGCCTCCCGCCCGGCACGGGTCCGCTCGTCTTCGGCGTACCGGCACATGAGCTGCGTGACCGGCGTGTGCCCCTCGTCGACCTGTGGCCGGCGGCCGCGGTGCGGGTCCTGGAGGAGCGGGCCGGCGAGGCGCCGCAGAAGGGGCGGGTCCTCGACGGAATCGCGGCCGGACGGCTCACCGAGCAGTCCGGTCCGTTTCCGAGCCGGAGAGCGGCCGGACTGCTCGCGCGCGGCCGGGGCGTTGCGGCGGTTGCCCGGGAACTGGGCCTGAGCGAGAGGCAGTTGCACCGGCGTTGCCTCGACGCGTTCGGTTACGGGCCCAAGACCCTCGCCCGGGTGCTGCGCATGCAGGACGCCCTGAGCCGGGCGGCCGGCGGCACACCGCCCGCGGAGGTGGCCGCCGTCTCCGGGTACGCCGACCAGGCCCATCTCTCACGTGAGGTCAAAGCGCTGGCCGGGGTGACCCTGACGGAGCTGCTGCCTCAGGGGAGCCGTGCGAACAGGTCGACTCCGTTGCCGTCCGGGTCGGCCACGACGGCGTAGCGCTGACCCCAGAAGGCGTCCCAGGGCTCATTGCGGCTCTCGTACCCGGCACCGGTCAACTCCGTGTGGAGCCGGTCCACTTCGGCGGGGGAGTCGCAAAGGAACGCCAGGCCGATGCGGCCGCCGCCCCGGGGGCCCGGGTCCCAGCCGGGATCGAAGGAGCGGATCGTCTCCTCCGTGTCCCATGCGATACGCAGCCCTCCGGGCAGCGCGGCCTCGACGTGCGGTTCGCCGTCGGCCCCGGCCGGGATGTCCAGGCCGAGCCGGCGGTAGAAGGCGAGCGTGGCGGCCATGTCGGCGGCGACGAGCCCGATGAGGTCGAAACGTGGTGTCATGCGCCGCAGGTTAGGTCTGTCGCGGCCGGCGGTCTTGAACGAATCGGACGTGGCGCGTCCGCTGCGGGCCGGCGGCAACGAGCCGGCGGCAACGAGCCGGCGGCAACGGGTGGGCCGCGACGGAGGGCCGCGACGGGTGGGCCGCGACGGGTGGGCCGCGAGGTAGGGGCCGCCGCGACGGAGGGGCCGCGACGGACGGGGCGCAATGGGCAGGCGCCCCACAGCTTCGTCCCGTCGAATGGGCTCCACGGCCAGCATGCTTCCGGTTCTGCAACGTTGCGCAGGTGGCAGCTTCCCCTCTCGCTTTCCGCTCGTCAGGATGCGCCGGGACGCACCCGGCCGAGAGCGAGCGAGGTAGAACCATGGCCAGGAATGCCGACAGCGCCGAGCAGGAGAACCCGGAGGAGGTGAGCGGGAAGCACGAGAGCTCCGAACACGAGAGCGCCGAGCCGGAGAAGGAGACCCTCCTCGCGCGGGTCGCGCTGAGGTTCACCGCCTTCACGGAGAAGTGGCTCCCGGATGCCTTCGGGTTCGTGCTCGTCGGCACGTTCCTCATCTTCGCGCTCGGCCTCTCCACGGGTGAGCGGCCGGCGACCCTCGTCGACGCGTGGGGCAAGGGCTTCTGGTCGCTGATCGAGTTCACCCTGCAAATGGCCATGATCATCATCGGTGGATACGCGGTGGCGGTCTCGGCGCCCGTCGCCCGGCTGATAGCCAGGCTGGCCCTGATCCCCAAGTCGCCCCGTGCGGCGATCACTTTCACCGCCGCGGTGGCGATGGTCAGCTCGTATCTGAACTGGGCGTTCAGCCTGGTCTTCTCCGCCATCCTCGCCAAGGAGATCGCGCGGGTCGTACGCGGAGTCGACTACCGGGCGGTCGGGGCCATGGCGTTCCTCGGGCTCGGCACCGTCTGGGCCCAGGGGCTGTCCGGGTCGGCGGCGCTTCAGGTGGCCAGCGAGACCTCCAGTCCGAAGCCCGTGCAGGACGTCATCGCCGACGGACGCGGCGGCGACGGGCTGATCCCGCTCACCGACACGATCTTCACCTGGCAGAGCCTGCTGGCGACCGCCGTCGTCTTCGCCGTCGCCCTCACCATGGCCTGGTTCCTCACGCCCTCGCCGTCCCGCGCCAAGACCGCCGAGCAACTAGGCATCGAACTGCGGCCGCTGGTCGACGAGAGCCGCACCGGAACGAAGCGCGCACGGCCCGGCGACTGGCTGGAGAGCAGCCCCGTCTTCACCGTCCTCATCGGCCTGCTGGGCCTCTGGTATCTCGTACGGCACTTCGCCGCCGCCGAGGGGAACCCGATTGCGGCGCTCGATCTGAACACCGTCAACCTCATTCTGATCCTGCTGGCGCTGTGCCTGCACTGGCGTCCCATACGGATGGTCGACGCGGTACGGCGCGGAGCCCCCGCCGCATCCGGGGTGCTGCTCCAATTCCCCTTCTACGGCGGCATCTTCGGCATGATCGCGTTCACCGGCGTCTCGAAGCAGGTGGCCGGCTGGCTCGTGAGCGTCTCCAACGAGGTCGTCTTCGCACCGCTCATCGCCGTCTACTCGGCAGTGCTCGGGATCTTCGTACCCAGCGGCGGCAGCAAATGGGTCATCGAGGCTCCGTACGTGATCGACGCCGCGAACCAACTCCACGTCAACCAGGGCTGGATGGTCGTCGTCTACGACCTGGGCGAGGCGTCCGCGAACCTGCTCCAGCCGTTCTGGATGCTGCCCACGCTCGCGATCCTCGGGCTGAAGGCGCGCGACATCATGGGCTACACCTTCGCGATGTTCCTCGCCTGCTTCCCGGCCGTGCTCGTGATGGTGACGGTACTCGCGGGGACGCTTCCCTTCCCGTGACGCGGGCCGCAGGCCCCGGTCCGGAGAAGGGGGCCGGGGCCTGCGGGCCGGATGGCACGGGACCACCCAATGCTCCGTACCCGTCCACCTTCCCTGGTTCCTCGGGGCACCGTCCGAAGCCCCCGCGCCTCCGCTGCCTGCGGACGGGCCTCCGGCACTGTCCCGAGTGCTCCCTGGTGAGTTGCGGCGGCCCGAGCAACCCGTCCGCAGCCACCTTCCCCACGTCATCTGCGCCGACTGCCGCAAGACCGCCACAGCGGCGGAGGGGAGAAGCAGGAGCGGTCTGACAGGGCAGCGAGCTGGCTGCGTGAGCGGAAGATTTCCTCCGCATCGTGGACAGTACGGCACGATCCCCTTGATTGGCGGATTGTCGTAACCCCGGCGTACTGTGCGTCATCTCTGCAACGGGTGGTCAACTGCCGGAGCCTGTACCGGTGTTGAGGAGGACGCGACGCACATGGTCGGGCAAGAGCTGTCTGCGGCGGACCATCAGGACAAGGATGTCCGGCGGCTCCTCAAGCGGCTGACCTCCGAGGGCTGGTCCCTCCGCAAGGAGGGGCACTGGGGGCGTCTGTACTGCCCGTGCTCCTGTACGACCATCCCCGTCAGCGGCACCCCCCGGAACGCCACCCGTCTTGCGAACCGGATCGGGCACATGGCGGCGCGATGTCCGCTGCCGCAGGACGATCCGCGCCGTGCCCCGAGGGCATGACTCTCGTTATGCGGGAAACCCATGGTGTTGTCGATTGACAACACGTCGGTGGTGGGTAAGTGTGCGTGCAGGGGGTCCGACACGATGGTGGGGACGGACCTGCTGAGAGGGGGCGAGAGTGATGGACTACGAGTTTCTGTTCGTCGTCGAGGGAGTCTCGGCCGAGAACGACCTCGACGTGGGTGTCGTCTTCGACCAATTCGACGGATTACTTGCCTCCCACAGAGGCCGGCAACTCCTGGCAGTGTCCGGTGACGGCGCCGGCGCTGTAGATGCCGCCCACCGCCTGTGCGTCCGCCTTCGTCGCGCCCTGCCGGACGTGCGACTGGTACGGCTGGACCCCGATCTCGTCGGGGTCACGGACATCTCCGAGCGCACGGGCAGGACCCGGCAGAACGTTCTGCAATGGGTCAACGGTGAGCGAGGTGGCAGGGAACCCTTCCCGGAGCCGGAAGGAACAGCGGGGCGTTCACTGGTGTGGCGCTGGGGCGAGGTCAGCGGGTGGCTGAAGGCGGTCGGCAAGGGAAATGACGACGTGCACGTGCCGCAGCGGGAAGAGGCCCTGGCCATCGATGTGATGTTGCCCCAGTGGCAGCAGGCCATGGACGAGGGAAGGCCCGTCGTCACCGTGGTCGTTCCGCAGGACGACCGGGCCGATGAACGGGTGGCCGTCGCGCACCTCCTGCACGAAGCCCTGCACGACGCGTCCGTCCTGAAGACGGTCTCGACTCTGCCGCGTATGGAGCAAAGCCGCCTCGTAGTCGCGTGCGCGTTGCCGACCGACAGGCTGCGGGCGGTTCTGGAGCAGATCGCCCCCGACGACGTGAGCGGTCTGCTGGCCACACGTGTCGGGGACGGGGAACTCAAGTTGATCGGTGTCGCCTCCCGCGAGCTGCCGGGAACGCGCCCGATCGCGGAACTCGGCCTCAGCCAGGAGGCAACGGTGGGCGATCTGCTTCTCCAGCTCGCACAAGGCGGCGGCGAGGACACGTCACCGCTGCCGCTTGCCTTGACCTGAGGCCGGGCTCGGCCATGCTCGGACGTGCGTCCGGGCCGGTCGCGCAGCCCCGGCCCGGACGCACACGTGGGGCCGGGGCTCTTCCGCCCTGTGGACCGCACCCCGTCCGGGCTCGGGTGGCTGCCTGATCAACGGCCGGGTCACAGGGGCCCGCTCAGGCAGGCTGCTGTTCGACGGCCGACGGGTCCATCCAGACGACCTCCCAGTGGTGGCCGTCGAGGTCGTAGAAGCTGCGCCCGTACATGAAGCCGTGGTCCTGCGGGTCGCCCGCGGGGCTGCCGCCCGCGGCCAGCGCCTTGTCGGCCAGGTCGTCGACCTGCGCTCTGCTCTCGGCACTCAGCGCGATCATCGCCTCGGTGCTGGTTCGGGCGTCGGCGATCTCCTTCTTCGTGAACGACTTGAAGAACGGCTCCGTCAGCAGCATGGCGAAGATGTCGTCGCTGATCACGAGGCATGCGGCGTTCTCGTCGGAGAACTGGGGGTTGAAGCTGTAGCCGAGCTGGGAGAAGAAGTCCCTGGCCTTGGCGAGGTCCTTCACGGCGAGATTGACGAAGATCTTCTGGGACACGAGCCGCACCTTCCGCTGGTTCCGTGCACTGCCCGGGTTTCCCCCGGGCTGCGGGGGTTTCCCGCTGTTGTGCGGACCGCCGGGACGGCCGCAACTCATCGGCGCCGGCGGAGATTTCCCGCGCGCCTGCGGACGATCGACGGCGGTGTGGCGCAGCGGCACCCCGCCGCCGCGCGGCGGGACTCTCCGCCCTGGTGCCGTCGCCCGTGCCCCCGTCACCGACGTGCCGGAACAGCCCACCTAGGAGCCGCCGGGTTCCGGCTCATGGAGAGTGATCGCACCGGAGGGGCAGACGCCGGCGGCCGCCAGTGCTGCCCTGCGATGGGCGGTGGGCGGCGCGGCGTGCAGCAAGAGCACGCGGCCGTCGTCGGGATCCTGGTCGAAGACCCCGGGGGCGGTCAGTGCGCACATCCCGGCGCCGATGCAACGCTCACGGTCGACGCCCAGGCGTGTCGGCCTCATGACTCCTCCACGTCCCAGGCGACGGGCAGACTCTTCACCCCGTAGACGTCCGCGGTCTCCGGGCGCAGGCCGATCTCTTCAGCCGGTACGGCCAGGCGCAGCGTGGGGAAGCGGTCGATCAGCGCGCGGAACGCGACCCGCATCTCGACGCGGGCCAGCTGCTGACCCAGGCACTGGTGGATGCCGTGTCCGAAGGCCAGATGCCCGCCCTGCTGCCTCCGGAGGTCGAGCACGTCGGGATCGGTGAAGCGCTCCGGGTCGCGGTTGGCGGTGTTGTACGAAAGGATCACCGGCGAGCCCGCCTTGATGGTCCGGCCGCCCAACTCGACGTCTTCCAGCGCCGTCCTCATGAACGTCTTGGCGACACTCAGGTACCGCAGCAGCTCCTCCACGGCCCGTTCGTCGAGGGCGGGATCGGCGCGCAGCGCGTCCAGCTGCGCCGGGTGCTGCAGCAGTGCGAATGTGCCCAGCGCCAGCATGTTCGCGGTGGTGTCGAGTCCGGCCGCCAGCAGGATCAATGCGATGCCCTTCAGCTCTTCATCGCTCAGATCGCTGTCGGTGAGGTCGCTGAGCACGTCGTCCGTGGGGTTCGCGCGCTTGGCGGCCACCAGTCCGGCGAGGTATTCCTGGGTCGCGGTGTAGGCCGCGATCAGGTCCTCGTCGCTCGTCTCCCCGTCCATGAACGAGTAGACCTGCTCCTGGAAGGAACCCCGGTCCTGGTACGGCACGCCCAGGAGTTCACAGATGATGATCGCGGGGACGGGCTTGGCGAACGCGGGCACGAGGTCCGCCGGAGGCCCGGCCTTTTCCATGGCGTCCAGATGGTCGGCGGTGATCTGCTCGACGCGCTCGGTCAGCAGTCGCATCCGCCGTACGGTGAACTTGCCCATCAGCGGTTTTCGGTAGCGGCTGTGCCGAGGATCGTCCATGAGGAGGAACTCGCCGGGCGGTGCCGGGGGGATCTCGAAGTCCCCGTAATCGATGGTCGGGTGGAGCATGAGCTCCTTGCGCGAGCTGAATCGCGGATCGGCCAGGACCGACCTGACAAGGCCGTATCCGGTGATCAGCCAGCCGGGCTTTCCGCCTGGGAAGGTGTAGCTGCTGATGGGGCCGTGCCGTCGGGCGTCCATCAGCTCCGCCGGCGGGTCGAAGGGGCAGCCGGACGGACGTGCTGTCGGCAGCGTCGTGACGGTGTGGAGCGCTTCACCCATGACCATTCCTCGTCTCGCGATAGTACGCGTTTAACATGAATCGAAAGCTACGTTGCATTCAGATTCGCGTCAATCATAGATTGGTTATTTCCCCAGGTGAAGAGCGGTAAATTGATGCAATGATGATGGGTCCGAATGCAATGCTGTGTTGCAATGGGTGACGGTGAAAGCAATACTGGCGGCATGCCAGGAGGACGATTGACCCAACAGGAGCGCCAGCGCATCGCGGTCGGACTCGGCGATGGGCTCTCCTACGCCGAGATCGCCAGGCGGCTCGACCGGCCGACCTCGACGATCAGCCGGGAGGTCGGACGCAACGGCGGCCCCGGCGGCTACCGGCCCCAGCGGGCGCACCAGGAGACGGTCCGCCGGGCGCGGCGTGGCACGCCGGCACCTCCGCGCGCGGCCGGACAGCCCGGTAGCACCACAGGAATGGAAGAGGAAATCATCGAGCTGGCGGTCAGGTCGGGGATGCCGAGGATGACGGCACGCGTACACGTCGACCTGTTGCTGGCCGAGGACGGCAGGCGCACCGCGGCCGAGCTGACCCGCAGACTGAAGGTCAGCCCCGCATCCGTCTCCGTGGCCGTGAACTTCCTGGTCGAGCAGGGGTACGTCCGGCGCGAGCGCGATCCGCAGCGGCGTCGCGACATCTACGTCATCGACGACGACGCCTGGTACCACTCGATCGTGATCAGCTCACGGCTGACGCTCGAATCGGCGCACGCCGCCCTCGCCGCGGCGGAGACTCTCGGGCCCGACAGCCCTGTGGGACAGCGGCTGACAAGGGCAGGGACGTTCCTGGAGCGGGTCATCCTGGACATGAGGGACTCGGCCGACCGGTGGCGCTCTCTGCTGGCGTGATGGAACGCGCGGTCCTCCCGCTGGAGCCGGCGCACCATCTCCGCGACGTCCAGGGCGTCATGGAAGATCACCGCTTTCGTGCGCACCGGGCCGCCCGTCGGGCTCGGCCAGTTCCACCCGCACCGCGCAGACCTTGAACTCCGGCATCCGCGAGTCCGGATCGAGCGCCGGATTGGTGAGGGAGTTGGCCCGGCCCTCGCCGTCCCAGTGGAACGGCATGAACACCGTGTCGGAGCGGATGCCCCGCGTGATGCGCGCCGGTGCCACCGCGCGCCCGCGCCGTGAGACGACGGCCAGCGAGTCGCCGTCCTTTGCGCCCAGCCGGCCTGCCAGCCGCGGGTGAAGCTCGACGAACGGGCCCGGGGCCGCCTCGTTGAGCACGCCGACACGGCGGGTCTGCGCGCCCGACTGGTACTGGGAGAGGACGCGGCCCGTCGTCAGGCGGAGCGGATAGCCCTCGTCGGGTTCCTCGCCGGCCGGACGGTGCATCACCGGGACGAAGCGGGCCCGTCCGTCGGGCGTGGCGAAGCCGTCCAGGAAGAGCCGGGGGGTTCCGGGATGCGGGGACGTGACGCCGGTGCCCTCGTCCCAACTCCCCTCCGGGCAGGGCCAGAAGACGCCGTCCTCCGCCGCGATGCGCTCGTAGCTGATGCCCGAGTAGTCGGCGGGGCCGCCCGCCGAGGCGCGGCGCAGCTCGTCGAAGACCTGCTCCGGCGCGGCGGGGAAGCCCTTCTCCCAGCCGAGCCGCGCCGCCAGTTCCCCCAGCACCTCCAGGTCCGTGCGTACGCCCGCGGGAGGGTCGGTTGCCTTGCGGCGCAGCAGGACGCGGCCCTCCAGATTCGTCGTCGTGCCGGTCTCCTCCGCCCACTGCGTGACGGGAAGCACGACGTCGGCGAGGCGGGCGGTCTCGGACAGGACGACGTCGCACACGGCGAGGAAGTCCAGTGCACGCAGCCGCTGTTCGACGTGCGAGGCGTGCGGGGCGGAGACGACGGGGTTCGATCCGGCCACGAACAGCGAACGCACGTCACCGCCGAGCGCGTCGAGGAGTTCGTACGCGCTGCGCCCCGGGCCGGGCAGGCTCGCCGCCTCCACACCCCACACCTCCGCCACGTGTTCGCGTGCCGCGGGGTCGTCGAGCCTGCGGTAGCCGGGCAACTGGTCCGCCTTCTGGCCGTGTTCGCGACCGCCCTGCCCGTTGCCCTGCCCCGTCAGGCAGCCGTAGCCGGACAGCGGGCGGCCCGGACGTCCCGTCGCCAGGCAGAGGTTGATCCAGGAGCCCACGGTGTCGGTGCCCTTGGACTGCTGTTCGGGTCCGCGCGCGGTGAGCACCATGGCGTGCTCGGCGTCGCCGAACAGCCTTGCGGCGCGGCGCAGTTCGGGCACGGATATCCCAGTGACGCGCTCCACCAGCTCCGGCCAGTGAGCCATCGCCGCGCTGCGGGCCTCGGCCCAGCCGGTGGTGCGGCTCTCGATGTACTCGCTGTCGACCCGGCCCTCCGCGATGATCAGATGCAGCAGTCCCAGCGCGAGTGCCAGATCGGTGCCCGGCCGCGGCGCGAGGTGGAGGTCGGCCTGCTCGGCGGTGCGGGTGCGGCGCGGGTCGACGACGATCAACTTGCCGCCCCGCTCGCGCAGTTCGGTGAGATGGCGCAGTGCCGGCGGCATCGTCTCCGCGAGGTTCGAGCCGACGAGGACGACGCAGTCCGTACGGGCGACGTCCGCCAGCGGGAACGGCAGCCCCCGGTCGACGCCGAAGGCCCTGGTGCCCGCCGTCGCGGCCGAGGACATGCAGAAGCGGCCGTTGTAGTCGATCTGCGAGGTGCCGAGCACGACACGGGCGAACTTGCCCAGCGCGTAGGCCTTTTCGTTCGTCAGCCCGCCGCCGCCGAAGACACCCACCGCGTCCGGGCCGTGCTCGTCCCGCGTACGCGCCAGGGCCGCCGCGACGAGATCCAGGGCCTCGTCCCAATCCGCCGGTTCCAGCTCGCCGGAGGACGGGCGCCGCACCAGGGGCCGGGTGAGCCGGGCGTGCGGGGCGAGGACCTCGGTCGCGGTGCGGCCCTTCACGCACAGCGCGCCCCGGTTCACGGGGAAGTCGGGACGCTCCGCGACCTCAAGTCCCGTTCCGTCGCCGGACGTTGAGTGACGCAGCGTCATGCCGCACTGCAACGCGCAGTACGGGCAGTGCGTGTCGGTGCCGGTCCCGACGGGGACGGCGGCGAGGTCGGAGCGCATTACGCAAGCGTGGAACGCGCCTGTTACAGATGGCCGCGGCCCAGGTAACGAGCCGGGCAACGCGTGCTCAGCGCCACGGTCTCCCGCCGGTGAGGCGGCGGCTGTGAGCGCGACGAAACGAAGTCCGCAGGCCGGCGCAACAGCACTGCAAACACCCCGCGGCAGTCTCGCTGCATGAAGCCGTCGCCCGCACCGGAACCCACTCCCGGCCCCGGCCCCGAAGCCCGGCCGCTCCACGGCCTCGACAGCACGGCGCAGCTCATGACCCGGGTCACCACTCAGCTCCACACCCAGCTCACCGCCGTACGCCGGTCGGCGTCCGGCCCCACACTCGTGGCCGTGGCCCACGGGTCCCGCGATCCCGCCGCGCTGCGTACGGTCTCGGCACTGCTCACGTCCGTACGGGCTCTGCGGCCGGGGCTTCGCGTCGAGCTGGGCCACATCGAGCTGAACGACCCACTGCTGCCGCAGACCCTGGCCGCGCTGCCGGACCGCGGCGAAGTGGTCCTCGTCCCCCTGCTGTTCGGGCGGGGACACCACGTCAAGCACGACATCCCGCAGGCTCTGGCCGCCGTGCCGCACCTTCGGGGCAGCGTCTCCGAACCTCTCGGACCGCACCCGCTGCTCGCCGAGGCTCTGCACGGCCGGCTGACTGAGGCGGTGCGGCGCGAGAACGCCCGTCACGGCGCGGACTGCGACCTCGGGCAGGCCGGACCGGACGCCGTGGTGCTGGCCTCCGCCGGCTCACGCGACCCGGAGTCGGGCGAGGGCACGCGGCGGATCGCGGCCGGGCTGCATGAACGGCTCGGCGGTACCGTCCCCGTGCTCCCCGCGTATGCCTCCGCCGCCCGGCCGACCGTCGCCGAAGCCGTGCACACACTGCGCGCAGCCGGCCACCGCCGCATCGCACTCGCCTCCTGCTTCACAGCCCCCGGCCACTTCGCCTCGCGCTGCGCGGCCGCGGCCCCGTGGGCCGCCTCGGCGCCGATCGGCGCGCATGCCGCGATGGCCCGGCTGGTCCTGCACCGCTACGACGAGGCGCGGTCGGCGAGTGCCGCCGCGGCAACCGTGCGGCTCGTCGGCGCGTAGGGCCCGGCCAGCCGGTCTTCGGGCCTCCGGTGAGACCGGTTGTGACGGCATGGCGGCGGTCAGCGCGTCATGCCGCCGGTCCCGGCCGACGGGGGCGGGCACGCTCGGGGATGTGACGATCCGTCAGTTCCCCGCGATTCGAAACCGCCCACTATCGGAGCAATTTGCATATAAGCCTTCTTTCCTTCATAGGTTTCGTTTCGTTGCTCATTGCCCAGCGAAAGGAACCACATGAAGAAGAACGCGATGCGCTTCAGCGTGACGGTCCTCGCAGCGTTGACCCTTGCCGGCGGAGGACTCTCCACCGCTCACGCCGCCGACGGGGACTGGAAGAGCGGCCACGGCGACCGCAAGATCGTGGTGAAAGGCGACCACAACCAGATCGTGACGGGCGACAACAACGTGGTCGGCCGCGGCGAAGTCGAGAGCTCCGGCCACGGTGAGGTTCCGGAGTTCGGCAATGGCGCCGAGGCGTCAGCCCCGGCGTACGCCACGGTGCGCTCGAACGTCAGCGCCCTCATCGAGCGGGAGCATCCGACCACCGTCCCGCCGTCTCGTGAGGTCGGCAGGTTCCCTGCCGGCGCCAAGATCCCGGTCGCCTGCTACGTCACCAACGGCCAGAGCATCTACGGCAACACGACCTGGTACAAGGTGCGGGAGGGGAACGGCATTGAGGCCGGGTACGTCGCGGCCTACTACACCACTGGGCTCTCGGCTTACGCCCCCAAGTGCTGAGATCCTGACCGGGAGCACGTTCCGCGCCCCGCCTGCCACGGTCCGGCGGGATGAGCGGCCGGAACGGCGAAGGCCCCGCCCGGGCCGAGTGACCTCAGGGCACGCAGCGCGGGCGGGGCCTTCGCGTGTGTGCGGTCGGCGGGCGAGCCCAGCGGTTGTCAGGCCGAGCGTGCCGCCGCACGCCGCACGCCGCACGCCGCACGCACGTCACCGCGCGGCGTGCCCGGCCCGGCACGGCCCGGCGACAGCCCCGTGCCGGGCCGGGCACGACGGCCCTGCCGCTACCGTTCGCGTATGCACGGCACGCGCGACACAGAGACCGCCGGAACCGACGGCGCTCCCGGCCACTACGGCCCCTCCGACATCGAGCGCCGGGCGCCCGAGCCCGACAAGCGGCCGGGGCGCACCGCTTTCCAGCGCGACCGTGCGCGCGTGCTGCACTCGGCCGCACTGCGCAGGCTCGCCGGCAAGACCCAGGTCGTCGCGCCCGGAACGAGCGGGCAGGCATGGGACGCCTCTCCGCGCACCCGCCTCACGCACTCCCTGGAGTGCGCACAGGTCGGCAGGGAGCTTGGCGCGGCGCTCGGCTGCGACCCGGACCTGGTCGAGACGGCCTGCCTGGCACACGATCTGGGGCACCCGCCGTTCGGGCACAACGGCGAACGCGTACTGAACGAGATCGCCGCACCCTGCGGCGGCTTCGAGGGCAACGCACAGTCGCTGCGCCTGCTCTCCCGGCTGGAGCCCAAGCGGTTCCTGGAGGTGGACCCCGGCGGGCACGCCGGCGGGGTGTCGGCGCGGACGGGCGGCCCCGCCGGGAGAGCGGTCGCGGGCCCCGGCAGTTCCGGCGGCGGGGCTCTCCGCGTGCCCGTCGGCCTCAACCTCACGCGCGCGGCACTCGACGCGGCCACCAAGTACCCCTGGACGCTGGGCTCCTGCCCCGGTGATCCCTCGTCACCGAAGTTCGGCGTCTACGAGGACGACCTTCCCGTCTTCGACTGGGTCCGCCGCGGTGCCCCCGCCGACCGTACGTGCTTCGAGGCGCAGGTCATGGACTGGTCCGACGATGTCGCCTACTCCGTGCACGACGTCGAGGACGGTCTGCACGCCGGTCACCTCGATCCCAATGTGCTCCTCGCCGAACCCGAACGCCGGGACATCTTCACCGTCGCCGCGGGACGCTACGCACCCGACGCCGATCACGGCGAACTCGCCGAAGCCCTCGACCGGTTGCTGGACCAGGAGTGGTGGCCGCACAGCTACGACGGCTCCGCCGTGGCGCAGGCCCGGCTCAAGGACGCCACCAGCCAGCTCATCGGCCGGTTCTGCCTCGCCGCCGAGGGCGCGACCCGGGCCGCGTACGGATCGGGTCGCCTCACGCGCTACGCCGCCGAACTCGTCGTCCCGCGCCGTGTGCGGTTGGAGTGCGCGGTGCTCAAGGCCGTCGCGGACCGCTATGTGATGCAGCGCCCCGACCTGGAACGGCTGCGGGCCGAACAGCGCGTCGTGCTCGGCGAGTTGGCCGAGGCACTGGTCACCCGCGCACCCGAGGGTCTCGACCCGCAGTTCCGGGCGCTGTTCGGGGAGGCGGGGGACGAGGCGGCACGGCTGCGCGTCGTCGTCGACCAGATCGCGGCGCTGACGGACGTCTCGGCACGCTCGCTGCACGCACGCCTCACGCGGCCCCACCGGGGCCGGTGCTGACGGTCAGCTCGCTGCGGGCGCAGGCCGCGGGGCTCCGGCCGGAGGCGCGTCACCGGGGGCCGGGGGTGTCACGGGCGTCCGTCAGATGTTGCCGGGCGGACTGTTCGAGGTGGACCACGTCGCCGGCGACCGTGGCGAAGGTGAAGCCTTCGCGGAGGCGCTCGGCGGCACTCGCGCCGTCCGGGTTGTGGATGCCGGCGGCGACTCCGGCGGCAGCGGCGGCCTCTCGCACGCGGACCAGGGCGGCTTCGAACTCCTCCTCGACGCCCGGGTCGGTGGAGGTGGCGCCGCCGATGGCCAGCCGCAGGTCCGAAGGGCCGACGTAGATGCCGTCGAGGCCGGGAGTTGCGCAGATCCCCTCGACGTCGGCGAGTCCGTCCGCTGTTTCGATCATGGCGAGTACGACGGTCTGGTCGTGGGCGTCCGCCGGATCGGGGCCGATGCGCAGACCCGAGCGCATGGGCCCGTAGGAGCGGACGCCCAGCGGGGGATAGCGCACGGAGGCGACGGCGTCCGCGGCGTCCTGGGCGCTGTCGACGAGCGGGACGATGACACCGGTCGCGCCCGCGTCGAGCGCCCGTCCGATCGGTGCGGGGTCGTTGGCCTCGACGCGGACCAGGCCGGCGGCGGTGCTGCCCTTGGCGTCGATCGCCATCAGGTTGTTGAGCATGCCCTGGTAGCCGAACAGGCCGTGCTGCGCGTCCAGGGCGATGTAGTCGTAACCGACGCGTGCGAGACGTTCGACCATGACGGGTGCGTCGAGCAGCGACCAGTAGCCGATCAGCTGCCTGCGGGCACGCAGGTCCGCCGTGAACCGGGCGGGGGTCATGAGGGGCACCACCTTCTCTCTCAGTGTGTGGCCAGCGGGTGTGCTCGGCGGGTGTGATCAGCGGTTGTACGCGGGCATGGGGCCGCGCAGCGCCGCTCCCACCTCATCGCATGCCGCGGCGACGTCCGCCGGAAGCGGGCCCGCCTGTGCGCTGCGGATGTTGGCGCGCAGATGCCCGGTCCGGGAACCGCCGAGAAGGAGCGCGTCGGTGGAGGGGCGGCCGAGCAGCCAGCGCAGGGCGAGTTCGGTGAGCGGAACCCCTGCCCCGTCGGCGATCCCGGCCAGTTCCCCGACGGCGGCGAAGAGGCGCTCGTCCCAGTAGCGCTGCTTGTACATCGCGGCGAGCTTGGAGTCGCCGAACCTGCCTTCTGCGGGGATCCGCTCGAAGCGGTGGCCGCCGGTGAGCAGGCCCCCGCCGAGCGGGTTGTAGACCATGGTGCGCAGGCCGCTGGTGGCCGCGTACTCGACGTACTCCTCCTCGACGCGGCGGGCCAGCAGATTGTGCAACTGCTGGGCGACGACCGGACGGGGCGCGCCCGTCTCGTCGGCGGCACGCACGAGTTCGGCGATCTGCCAGGCCGCGTAGTTGGAGACACCGAGAGCGAGGACCTTGCCTTCGGTCACGAAGTCGGCGACTGCGGCGAGGGTTTCGGCGAGCGGCGTGGCCCGGTCGGGCTGATGCAGATAGAAGAGGTCGACGTGATCGGTGCCCAGCCGCTTCAGGCTGCCTTCCAGGGCCGCTCGCAGTCCGGTTCCGGAGAGCGGAGCGTGCCCGGCCTGGTCGGGGTGCGGGATGCCGGCCTTGGTGGCCAGCACGATGCGGTCACGGCGGCCGGGCAGCAGTCCCGCGAGGATGCGCTCGCTCTCGCCGCCCGCGTAGCCGTTGGCGGTGTCGACACCGGTGATGCCGGCTTCGAGTGCCACGTCCAGCATGGCGGCGGCGCCCTTGGCGTCGACGGTGTCGCCGAAGGTCATCGTGCCCAGAACGAGCCGGGAGAGCGGAACGGGGACGTTCGGCAGGACTGAGCCGGTGGTCACGGGGTGCGGTCCTTCCGTGAAAGGCGATGGCAGGCGATGAAAGGCGATGAGGGGGCGGGGCTCGCTGCCCATGCGACGAAGGTGCCGGGGTGGTGCCGACGCCCTCGGAGACGGGCGAGGGATCCATGGGTGCTGCGTTCCCGAAAAGGTGGCACGGTTGCGTGTTTCGCGCAAGAGGCTTCGCGCATTTTGTGCAAGCTGTGTCATCATCGGTGCACCGGCACGAACCCGGCCCGGCCCCAGGAGGTTCAACGTGTCCCCTGTGACCCGCAGCCAGCGGGCCCCCCGCCCCGTGCTCGCCCTCGCGGACGACCTGTCCGGCGCGGCCGAGACCGCCGCGGCGCTCGGTGTCCGCAGCAGGCTCGTGCTGGGCCCGGCGGTGGCGCACCCGGCCCCCGGGGAAGCCGTCGTGGCCGACCTCGACACCCGGAGGTCTCCGGCGGACGAGGCGGCCCGTGCCGTCCGCACCTCATTGGCAGCCGGGACACCGGGCGGCGCGGTGCTGTTCAAGAAGGCCGACTCGCTGCTGCGCGGGAACCTCGCCGCCGAGACGGCCGCCTACGCGTCGGGCGCCGAGGCCGTGGTGATCGCGCCCGCAGTGCCGGTCGCGGGCAGGACCGTCCGCGACGGCGTGGTGCATCTGCACGGCACACCGCTGCACGCCACGGACGCGTGGCGGGCCGAGCCCGGTCCCGTTCCCCGCTCGGTCTCCTCCTCCCTCGGCGCGATACCCACGACGGCGGTGCGGCTCGCCGACGTGCGGGCGGGCGTGGACGTGCTCGCGGCCCGGTTGCGCACCGCCGCCGGAGCCGGCAGGCACCCGGTCTGCGACGCCGAGACGCAGGCGGACCTGGACACCGTCGCCGAAGCGGCACTCCGACTCGGCCCGGGATTCCGGCTTCTGGGCGCAGGAGGGCTGGCCGTCGCCCTCGGACGCCGCCTCGCGGAGAGCCGGCCCCGCCAACAGGCCGAAGCCGAGGAGCTCTTGCCGCCCGGCTCCTCGGCCGACCGGCCCCTTCTCGTCGTGGTGGGTACCGCGGAACCGGGCGTCGTTGCGCAGATCGCGCAACTGGCGTCGGACGGAGTGGACCACATCGTCCTGTCCCCGGATGTGCTCGGCGGCACGGCCGAGCCCCCTCGGCTCGAAGTCGCCGCGTCCGGCACCACGGTGGTGAGCATCGACAACTCCCAGGGTGTGAGCCCCGGTTCGGGCCGGCGCCTCGTGACCGCCCTCGCCCGTTCCGTCGCGGACGTGCCGGTGCGGGCCGATCTCGTACTCACCGGAGGCGAGACCGCCCGGTGCGTGCTCGACGCGCTCGGCATCACCGAGCTGGCGCCCGCCGGCCAGATCCACCACGGTGCCGTCTGCTCGCGCTCACCGGACGGCCGGACGGTCGTCACCCGCCCCGGAAGCTTCGGCGACGGCGACTCCCTCCTGCGGATCGCACGCGCGCTGCGACCACCGCACCGGCCCCCTTCCCCGGAAACGTCCGCCACGCCCGCCGCACAACTGCCGCCCGTAGCGCAAGGAGAAGCCCTGTGAACGCAGCACCCGCCACTGTCCCGGCCGACCGGCCCGCTACCGACCGCCGTCCGCTCCCGGTCATCGCGGTGACCATGGGCGACGGCGCCGGCGTCGGTCCCGAGGTCGTCGTCCCCTCGCTGCTCCACCCGGAGACCCTGCGTGAGTGCCGCCCCATCGTCGTCGGCGACGCCCAACGGCTCCGTCGGGCTGCGGACATCCTCGGCGTCGAATGTGAGGTCGTCCCCATCGACGGCCCCGGCGACGCCCGGTTCGGCGAGGGCCGCATCAACGTCGTCGACCTCGGCCTGCTCCCCGCGGACCTGCCCTGGGGGGAGCTGTCCCCGGTGGCGGGCGACGCGGCCTACCAGTACGTACGCGTCGCCGCCGAACTCGCCGTCGCAGGAGACGTGCAGGGCATCTGCACGGCACCGCTCAACAAGGAGGCCCTGCACGCCGCAGGCCACCTCTTTCCCGGTCACACCGAACTGCTCGCCCATCTCACGGGCGTCGACGAGGTGTCGATGATGCTCTCCACGGAGAGGGTGAAGGTCATTCACGTCACCACGCACATCGGTCTCCTCGACGCGATCAAGCGCATCGAGCCGGGACTGGTGGAACGCACCGTGCGCCGCGGCCACGCGGCGATGGTGCGGGCCGGGACCACGCGCCCCGTCATCGGTGTGTGCGGCATCAACCCGCACGCCGGCGAGAACGGCCTGTTCGGATACGGCGAGGAAGAAGAAAAGATCGTTCCGGCCCTCGAGGCCGCCCGTGCCGACGGCATCGACGCCCGCGGGCCGCTCCCCGCCGACACCGCCTTCTTCCTGGCCTCCCGCGGTGACTACGACCTGATCGTGGCCATGTACCACGACCAGGGCCACGGTCCCGTGAAGGTCCTCGGCATCGAGGCCGGTGTGAACCTCACGGTCGGCCTGCCCGTCATCCGCACATCTGTCGACCACGGCACCGCGTTCGACATCGCCGGTACGGGCGTGGCGGAGGCCGGTAGCATGATCGAGGCTCTGCGGCAGGCGGCCGAAATGTCATCCTCGCCCGCCCGTTGACCACCGGCACATCGCCCAGAGGACAGAGACAGATGTCTGCCATCGGATCCCAGGCCCGGCGCGACCGTATCGTCCAGCTCGCCAACACCACGGGTCTCGCGAGCGTCGAGGAGCTCTCCCGGCTGTTCGGCGTGACCGCCTCCACCATCCGCCGCGACCTGGCCAAGCTCACCACGAACGGGCAGCTGGCACGCACCTACGGCGGGGCCATGGCCCTGACCGCCCATCCGGAGGCGTCGCTGCGGCAGCGCACAGGTGAGGCGTACGAGGCCAAGCGGGACATCGCACGCTGGGCGGCGGCGCAGGTGCAGGCCGGCGAGTCGTTGCTGCTGGACGCCGGCTCCACCGTCGGCGCCCTCGCCCACGAGTTGCGCACGGCACGGGAGGTGACCGTGGCGACCACGGGGCTGACGGCTCTTCAGGAGCTCTCCGACGTCGAGACGGTGCACGTGGAATGCCTGGGCGGCACGCTGCGACCGCTGAGCCAGGGGTTCATCGGTCCGCTGACCGAGGCCGCCCTGGAGCGCATGACCTTCGACCGCGTCTTCCTCGGCACGGACGGGGTCTCGCACGAGCACGGCATCTGCGAGGCCGACCTGCGGCAGACCCGGCTGAAGGAACTGATGGCGCGCAGGGCCGACCACGTCTACGTACTGGCCCACGCCGCGAAGCTCGGCCGCCGCCCGTTCCACGCCTGGGCGACGCTTCCGCCCGGCTGGACCCTGGTCACCGACGCCTCGGCGGAGCCGGCGAGCGTGGAGGCCCTCCGCGCCGAGGGCGTCGAGGTGGTGCTCGCCGAGCCCTCGGAGGTCTCGCCGGTACCCCCGCAGGGCCTCGGTGAGGAATAGCGGGCCGCGCGGACGGAACACCTCATGAGCCGGGCCGGAGCTTCGTCTCCGGCCCGGCTCATCGGAACTTTGGGTCAGGACGGGCAAGTCCCCCGTCAGATGCCCGAGTTGAGACCCGGCACCTACGACACCGTCCCCGCGATGGCGATCACCAGCTCGTACGTCGCCCATATCCCCACGGCGCCGATGCCCGCGAGCATCAGGTTCTCCCACCACTTGTTGGCGTGGCCGGGGAGCATCAGGTCCTTGCGCATCGTGATGGTCACCAGTCCGACCATGAGGGCCGGCACCGTGAGGACGCTGAGTCCGTTGCCGAGCAGCGTGAGGACGATCAGGTCGGGTGCGAAGGGGAAGGCGAAGACGACGGGCGTGAGCGTGATGAACAGCAGGACCCACTTGAACAGCTTGTCGGTGTGGTGCAGTTGGTCCGGTGCCGTGGCCGGGGAGGCCGCCTGGAGCCGGCGGAGCCGATCGGGCCGGGACTTGTAGACCGACTCGGTCAGCATCTGCACGAACACGCGGGGCTGCGTCACGATGTTGTCGAAGACGACGAAGAAGATGGCCAGCCACATCAGGGTCGGTCCGGCCGGCCCCACCGCGCGCTCCATCATCAGCACGAGGCCCTGCTCGGAATCGACACTCGCGCCCGTGCCGTGCAGCGTCTCGGCTGCCACCACCCACACCGCGAGCACCAGACCGAACATCACCAATGTGCCGGTGATGAGGTCGTACCGCTGGAGCCGGCGGAACTCGGGGCCTCGCCAGCCCTTCTCGTGCATGAGGTAGGGGTAGAGCAGATTCGCCGCCGAGCCGCCGACCGCGCCGATGAGTGCGACCGCCGTTGTGACGGCCGTGATGTACCCGTCCCCTCCCGGCGGGAGGTCGAACGCCAGACCCTTGACGAGGGCGGAGACGTCGACACCGGTGCCGATGAGCGCGACGAGGAAGCACCCGACGAGTGCCGCCATGGTCACCTGCGCGAGGATCTCCAGCCCCCGGTAGTGCTTGCGCTTGAGGAAGGCCAGCCAGGTCGCCGCCACGGCGACCACGATCGCCCACGAGGGCGTCCCCCAGGAACCCAGCGGAATCAGGCCGCCGACGAGGTGGTTGAGCGCCGTTCCCGCGGCGACGAGCAGGAACGAGACATAGACGAAGCCGAGGACGCAGGTGGTGATCCCGAGGTAGAGGGGGAAGCCTTTCCACAGTCGGCGGTACCCGTCGAGGATCGTCCGGTCCCCGACCGCGTTGCACAGCTGGTACTTCGACATGGTCGAGACGATGAAGTAGCGGGACCCCACGGCGAGGATCAGCGTCCATATGAGGGCGTACCCGTACGTGGACCCGGACACCGCGGAGCTGATGAAATCGCCGGTTCCGAGCCAGGAGAGCACGACCACGATGCCGGGGCCCATGCCCTTGAGGAAGCCCATGAAGGTGGTCGGTGGCAGAGGCTTGTGCTGCGCGTTCTCCGTTGATGCTTGCTGTTGAACTTTCACGGGGGACTCCCAGGCTGTGGGCGGGGTACGGGGGCGCACGGCAAGGTCCGCGGACCGGTCGTGGCGGGGCGGTCGGCGCCGCTCAGGCGTCGAGCCACGAAGGGTGCAGCCGCACATGCTTGATGGCTTGACGGAAACGGGTGTACGCGAGGTGGAGGAGACCGTCGGGGGTCTGCACGAGGGAGGGGTAGGACAGCTCGCGGTTGAGCCCTTCGCGGGAGTTGTTGGTGAGGCAGTAGCCGTCGCCTTCTTCGACGTTCCTGCTCACCGGCCAGGTGAGGCCACCGTCGGAGGACACCGCCAGCGTGAGTGGCGCCCTCGGCGCTCCCCAGAAGGCGAGTCCCGGGGGCGTCGGGGTCTCGTTGTCCGAGCCGTCGATCTCGTCGTAGAGGGAGGAGCGGCGTTCGACCGCGTCCGCCGCGCTGCTGTGGTTGTAGGCCACGACGACGCGGCCGTCGTGGAGCACGACCGCCTGGATCGAGGAGTTGTTGCTGGGCAGCTCCGTGGGCACGGGGGTGCTCCAGGTGACGCCGTCGGCAGAGTGGCTGCGGTGGATGAAGTCGGCCTGCCGGCGCCGGAAGAGGGCGATGAACGAGCCGTCGCGAAGACGCAGGACGTTCATGTGCACACAGCCCGTGCTCCCGGGCACCTGATGTGCGGTCCATGTCGCCCCGCCGTCCTGCGAGACCAGCACCCCGCTGTAGTCCTCGTCGCCGACCCAGCGGCCGGTCGGCGGCCGCGGGCAGTAGAAGACGGGCAGCAGCAGCCGGCCGTCGTCGAGGAACAGCGGCGGCTGGCGCACGAAGACGCCCAGCCCTTCCACGGCGGGCACCGCGGCTCCCGCCGTCTCCCACGACCGGCCACCGTCGCGGGACGATGCCAGCCGGACCTCCGCCGTGTCCTGTTCGCCCGCGTTCTGGGCGGTGTAGAAGAGGCGCAGCTCGTGTGGTCCGGCGACGAACGGCACCGGGTTCTGTTCCGACCGCGCCGGGTCGTCGCTGACCTTCACCGGCGCGGACCACGCGCCGTCCGCCCCCAGGACGGAGAACCAGACGGCGATGTCGGAGAGGCCCTCCTGCGTGCCGCCGAACCACGCGCAGCCGAGGGATCCGTCCGGCAGCAGGAGAAGGTTCGCGGCATGGCACTGCACGCTCGGGGCCGGGAGGAAGCTCCCGGTGGGTGCGGCACCGCTTGCACCGTGAGCGGTAAGAGCACCGCCGCCGGCAGTCCCGGAGCCGCTCGGCCGACTGTTCATCCATGCCTCCGTACTGCCTTGAAGTCGCCCGTGGCGGCCTGACGTTGCCGGACCGGGTGCCGGACCCGGTGCCGGATCGGGTGCCGGATCGGGTGCGCCCGTCGCGCGGGCCCGTCGCGCCGCGCACCGGCCGGCTTCGGCACGTCGGTGCCCAGGGCCGGTGAACGCCACGGCAGTGCGGGAGGGCTGATGCCTGAGGTGCCCATCGCTCTCCTCCGTCCGTGATCCGCCCACGGGACTCTGTGGTGGTCACGCACCTTGGCACCATTGCGCGAAGCGCGCAAGACATCTCGCGTATTTTACGCAGGTCGTTCTCGTGACCGCACTGCCGCGGAAAGCGACGGCCCACTGTCCGGACCGGGGCCGGACGCCTCGCGAGTCCGGAGGTCGACGACTTGGACACCTGCTGGACGCGGTGCCGTGCGGTCGGGATGCGCTGCGGAACACCCCTCGGCGACGGCGAAGCGGTGCCGTCGCAGTAGTCGGGTTCCTGACGAAGTGGGCGGCTCGTGTGCGCGTTTCACGCATTCCTGTCGGGCGCCTGGGGACGGACCTCGGTGAACTCCGCCCCGAGCCCGAGCCCGAGCCCGAGCCCGAGCGCCGAGCCCCGAGCGCCGGGCCCTGGGCCGACTCCGCTCGGACCGTGCGGGCCCCGGACATCCGGGCGGCAGCCGGCCGTGCGGGCCCGTTCGTGTCCGGTTGTGCCCGCCCCAGGCCCGCGGCCTCTTCCCGCTGCCCGCTGTATGCGGGACGCTCGCACGTGGATGTTTCCGTCGGGGGGTCAGGTCAGCGAGGAGGAACCAAGTGGTCGACGCACACCGGACGTTCGTCATCGTGGGCGGAGGGCTCGCCGGGTCGAAAGCCGCCGAGGCCCTGCGAGCCGAAGGCTTCACCGGCCGGGTCATCCTGATCGGCGACGAGCGCGACCACCCCTACGAACGTCCGCCCTTGTCCAAGGGGTATCTCGCGGGCTCCGACGAGCGCGAGAGCGTGTTCGTGCACGAGCCCGCCTGGTACGCCGGTGCCGACATCGAACTCCACCTGGGCCAGACCGTCGTACGACTCGACCGCGCCGACAAGAGCCTGGAACTCGGCGACGGCACCCGCCTCCACTACGACAAGCTGCTGCTCGCCACCGGCGCCGAACCCCGCCGCCTGGACATCCCCGGCACCTCCCTCGCCTCCGTGCACCACCTGCGCCGCCTCGCACACGCCGACCGGCTGCGCGGCCGGCTGACCGCGCTCGGCCAGGAGAACGGGCACCTCGTCATCGCCGGAGCCGGCTGGATCGGCCTCGAAGTCGCGGCGGCCGCACGTGAGTACGGCGCGGAGGTCACCGTCGTCGAGCCGGAGGCGACGCCGCTGCACTCCGTGATCGGCCCCGAGATGGGCATGCTCTTCGCCGACCTGCACCAGGAGCACGGCGTGCGGTTCCACTTCGGGGCGCGGCCGTCGGAGATCGTCGGAGTGGACGGAATGGTGCAGGCCGTTCGGACCGACGACGGCGACGAGCACCCCGCGCACGACGTGCTGGCCGCCATCGGCGCCGCACCCCGCACCGCGCTCGCCGAGGCGGCGGGGCTGGAACTGGCCGAAGGGCACGGCGGGGGAGTGGCCGTGGACTCCGCGCTGCGCACCTCCGATCCCGACATCTACGCGGCCGGTGACGTCGCGTCCCTGCGGGAGACTCCCTGGGCGGAGTGGCTGCGCGTCGAGCACTGGGCGAACGCCCTCAACAGCGGTCCCGCGGCGGCACGTTCGATGCTGGGGCGGGAGGTCGTCTACGACCGGGTGCCCTACTTCTTCTCCGACCAGTACGACGTGGGCATGGAGTACTCCGGCTACGCGCCGCCCGGCACCTACGACCAGGTGGTGTGCCGCGGGGACGTCGCCAAGCGCGAGTTCATCGCGTTCTGGCTGCGGGAGAACCGCGTACTGGCCGGCCTCAACGTGAACGTGTGGGACGTCACCGGCGCCGTCCAGGACCTGATCCGCTCCGGGGTGCCCGTCGCGCCGGACGCGCTCGCCGACCCGGGCGTGCCGCTGACCGACCTCGGCCGCGGCGACGGCGACAGCAAGGGATGACGGCGCTCCGGCGTCGGCCGCGCTGAACGCAACGTGCCGCACGCGGCGAGCGGTTGAGGAGCGGCTGCCGCCACCCCTCCCGGGCGGGCTGGGGTGTCGGCGGCCCGCCGTACAATTCCCGGTGTGGCGGGAAGGATCAACGACGAGGACGTGAAGGCGGTGCGGGGGGCGGTGCCCATCGACGCCGTGGTCTCCGAGTATCTCCAGCTGCGCAACGCCGGCGGCGGCAACATGAAGGGCCTGTGTCCCTTTCACGACGAGAAGTCGCCCTCGTTCCACGTCAGCCCGGCCAAGGGCCTCTTCCACTGCTTCGGCTGCCAGGAGGGCGGCGACACCCTCGACTTCGTGATGCGGGTCGACCACCTCTCCTTCTCCGAGGCCGTCGAACGCCTCGCCGGTCAGGCGGGCATCACGCTGCGGTACGAGGAGGGCGGCTACGGCCGCGCCAGTCAGCAGGGCGAGCGCACCCGCCTCGTCGAGGCGCACAAGGTGGCGGCACAGTTCTACGCGGAGCAGCTTCAGGGCCCCGAGGCCGAGCCGGGCCGCCGCTTCCTGACCGAGCGCGGCTTCGACCAGGCCGCCGCGGAGCACTTCGGCATCGGATACGCCCCGGCAGGCTGGGACCACCTGGTGCGGCTCCTGCGCGGCAAGGGCTTCTCCGACCGGGAGCTGACCGGGTCCGGGCTCGCGCAGGAGGCCCGCAACGGCCGCCCCATCGACCGGTTCCGGGGCCGGCTGATGTGGCCCATCCGCGACATCACCGGCGACGTCGTCGGCTTCGGAGCCCGCAAGCTGCGCGACGACGACAACGGCCCGAAGTACCTCAACACCCCCGAGACGGCGATCTACCACAAGTCCCAGGTGCTCTACGGCATCGACCTCGCCAAGAAGGACATCGCCAAGGGCAACCGCGCGGTCGTCGTCGAGGGCTACACGGACGTCATGGCCTGCCACCTCGCCGGCGTCACGACGGCGATCGCCACCAGCGGCACGGCGTTCGGCGAGGGGCACATCAAGATCCTCCGCCGGCTTCTGATGGACAACTCCGGCTCGGAGGTCATCTTCACCTTCGACGGGGACGCCGCCGGGCAGAAGGCGGCGCTGCGCGCTTTCGAGGACGACCAGAAGTTCGCCGCCCGCACCTCCATCGCGATCACACCGCAGGGCATGGACCCCTGTGAGCTGAGGATCGCCGAGGGCGACGAGGCCGTGGCGAAGGTCGTCGAAGACCGCTCCCCGCTCTTCGAGTTCGCGATCCGCTCGATCGTCGAGCAGCACAACCTCGATACGGCGGAGGGCCGTTCGGCCGCGCTGGAGCAGGCGGCGCCCGTCGTCGCGCAGATCAAGGACCCCTCGATCCAGCACGAGTACGCCGTCCGCCTCGCCGGGCTCCTCGGCATTCTCGACACGCAGTTCGTGGTGCGACGCCTCGGTCAGCTGGCCCGGCGGCGCGCGGGCAGCCCGCCGGCGGGCCGTGCGGGCACGCGCGCCACCGGCCCGGGGCCCGCCGGCCGTGGCGCGGAGGCGGCGCCGTCCGCGGCGGCACGCGGAGGAGGCCCCGCTCTGAACCTGCGCAGCCCGGCCCACCGTGTCGAGCGTGAACTGCTCAAACTTGCCCTGCAGCGCCCGGAGTTGGTGGCGCCGGCCTTCGACGCCTACGAGACGGACGAGTTCACCGCCCCGCCCTACGCGGCCGTCCGCAAGGCCGTCGAGGCCGCCGGAGGCGTGACCGGCGCAGACGACGAATTCGTCGACAGGGTGCGTGCCGCCGCGCCGGACGACACCGTGCGGGCCCTCGTGCACGAACTGGTCGTCGAGCCGCTGCGCAGCGCCCGCGGGCGCGAACCGGACGAGATGTACGCGGGGATGCAGCTCGTCGCCGTGCGCCTCGCAGCCGTCAACGCCCGCATCGCGGACCTCGAAAGCAGCGCCAGGCGCCTGGAGGCCCAGCGCGACGACGAACGTTCGGCGGCCGTGCGCCAGGAGATCTGGACGCTCACGCAGTACGGCCGCTCACTTCAGGAGCGGGGCGCGGCGGCGCTCTGACACGTCCCGGGTGCTGCCGGGCCCGCCGGCCCGTCCGGTCCACGGCTGCGCCCGCGTCACCTCCCTGCGTCCGCCGCCTTCCTTCCTGCGACGCTCCGCCCGGCCGTGGCGGTACGTATGCGACAAGTCACCGCCCATTTCAAAAACTGGGCGCACGACCCTCGTGACCGGAGTGTGTCGTACCCCACACTGGTGGGCGGTGCTTGAGTCCTCGGAACGGGGCGTGCGCCGGCCGCGCTGCCGGATGGTCCCTCGGATCCGAACAGCATGTACGCCTCCCCCCGTACCGGCAGCGAGCACACTGGAGGTCGCCCCCCGTGCAGACCCGAACCCTGACCAGCGCGGCTCCTCCGGCCGCCCCGACGGCTCCAACCCGGCCCGCCGCCCAGGCTCCCGCTCCCGAAGCTCCGCCCGTCCGGCCTGCGGACTGGCCGCCTCCGGGCGACCGGCCGGCCGCGCACATCGCCCCCGCCCCGCCGGGCCCGCCGTCCGCGGAACCCGAGGCCCCCGCCGTTCAGGAGAAGCGGGAACCCGCGGGCAGCGGCGCCTCCGCCGACCTCTTCCGGCAGTATCTCCGCGAGATCGGACGCATCCCGCTGCTGTCCGCCGCCGACGAGGTCGAACTCGCCCGCCGCGTCGAGGCCGGCCTCTTCGCCGAGCAGAAGCTCGCCGATCCGGCCACCCATCCCGACGGACGTCTCGCGCACGAACTGGACCAGCTCGTCGTCATGGGCAGAATCGCCAAGCGGCGGCTCATCGAGGCGAACCTGCGCCTCGTCGTCTCCGTAGCGAAGCGGTACATCGGACGCGGACTGACCATGCTGGACCTGGTCCAGGAGGGCAACCTGGGGCTGATACGGGCGGTCGAGAAGTTCGACTACGCCCGCGGCTACAAGTTCTCGACGTACGCGACGTGGTGGATCCGGCAGGCGATGTCCCGCGCACTGGCGGACCAGGCCCGTACGATCCGGGTGCCCGTGCACGTCGTCGAGTTGATCAACCGCGTCGTGCGCGTCCAGCGGAGGCTGCTCCAGGAGCGGGGCGAGGAACCCACGCCGGACGAGGTCGGCGCACATCTCGGCCTCACCGGTGAACGCGTCATCGAAGTGCTGCGCCTCGCGCAGGAACCGGTGTCGCTGCACGCGCCCGTCGGCGAGGAGGAGGACGTCAACCTCGGCGACCTCATCGAGGACGGCGACGCCCCCTCACCCGTGGAGTCCGCCGCTTTCCTCCTGCTGCGCGAACATCTCGAAGCGGTGCTCTCGACACTCGGCGAGCGCGAACGCAAGGTCGTGCAGCTGCGCTACGGACTCGACGACGGGCGGCCGCGCACCCTCGAGGAGATCGGCGTCCTCTTCGGCGTCACCAGGGAACGCATACGGCAGATCGAATCCAAGACCCTCACCAAGCTCCGCGATCACGCCTTCGCCGACCAGCTGCGCGGCTACCTCGACTGACCGCTCACCGCGGCGGTGGCTCCGCCGGACCTCCGGCGGGTTTCAGTCGACCTCCACGACGGCGGCCGCGAACTGCGACCGGTACAGGCGGGCGTAGGCGCCGTCCGCCGCCAGCAGTTCGCCGTGCGAACCCTGCTCCACGATCGACCCGTTCTCCATCACAAGGATCACGTCGGCGTCCCGGATGGTGGAGAGGCGGTGGGCGATGACGAAGCTGGTGCGGCCGTGCGCCAGCCGCGCCATGGCCTGCTGGATGAGCACCTCGGTGCGGGTGTCGACGGAACTGGTCGCCTCGTCCAGGACGAGGATGACCGGGTCGGACAGGAAGGCACGGGCGATGGTGATCAGCTGCTTCTCGCCGGCGCTGACGCCTGTGCCGTCCTCGTCCAGGACCGTGTCGTAGCCGTCGGGCAGGGTGCGGATGAAACGGTCGGCGTGTGCCGCGCGCGCTGCCTCCTCGACCTGCTCTCGGCTCGCGTCCTGCGCCCCGTAGCTGATGTTCTCCGCGATGGTGCCGCCGAAGAGCCACGCGTCCTGGAGGACCATGCCGACGCGGGAGCGCAGTTCCTCACGGTTCATCCCGGCCGTGTCCGTGCCGTCCAGCAGGATCCGGCCGCCGCGCGTCTCGTAGAAGCGCAGCAGCAGGTTGACCAGCGTGGTCTTGCCGGCGCCGGTCGGCCCCACGATGGCGACGGTGCTGCCCGGCTCCACGGTGAGCGACAGATCCTCGATGAGGGGGCGGTCCGCGTCGTAACGGAAGGAGACGCGGTCCAGTTCGACACGGCCGCGCACCCGCGCGGGACGGGCCGGGTGCTCCGGCTCCGGCGACTGCTCGTCCGCGTCGAGGATCTCGAAGACGCGCTCCGCGGACGCGACCCCGGACTGCACCATGTTCGCCATCGAGGCGATCTGGTTGAGGGGCTGGGTGAACTGCCGCGAATACTGCACGAACGCCTGCACGTCGCCGATCGACAGCACACCCGAGGCGACCCGCAGACCGCCGACGACGGCCACCAGCACGTAGTTGAGGTTCGCGACGAACATCATCGCCGGCTGCATGATGCCGCTGACGAACTGCGCCTTGTAACTCGCCCTGTGCAGCGCCTCGTTGTGCTCCCGGAAGGCCGCGGCGGACTCCTCCTGCCGCCCGAAGACCTTCACGAGCGTGTGCCCGGTGTACATCTCCTCGACGTGCGCGTTCAGCTTGCCCGTCTCCGACCACTGCCGCACGAACTGGGGCTGTGCGCGCTTGCCCAGCCGCGTCGCCACCAGCAGCGACAGCGGCACGGTCACCAGGGCGACGAGAGCCAGCAGCGGTGATATCCAGAACATCATCACCAGCACACCCGCCACGGTGAGCACGGAGTTGACGATCTGGCCCAGGGTCTGCTGCAGGGTCTGGCCGATGTTGTCGATGTCGTTCGTCACGCGGCTGAGGACCTCGCCACGGGTCTGCCTGTCGAAGTACGACAGCGGCAGCCGTGACAGCTTCGCCTCGACCTGCTCCCGCAGCCGGAAGACCGTGTTGTTGATCGCCCGCACCGACAGGCGCCCGCTGACGAGCATCATCAGCCCTGCCGCCGCGTACACCGCGAGCACCAGCAGCAACACGTCGCCGAGCGCGCCGAAGTCGATGCCCCGGCCCGGCGTGAAGTCCGTGCCCGAGAGCATGTCGGCGACGCCGGTGTCCCCTTCGCCGCGCATGCGCTCCAGGACCTGCTCGCGGCTTGCCCCGTCGGGCAGTTGCTTCCCGATGAAGCCCGCGAAGATCAGGTCGGTGGCGTTTCCGAGGATCTTCGGACCGAGGACGCTGAGGCCCACGCCCGCCAGCCCGAACGCCACCATGCCGGTGAGCGTGGCCCGTTCGGGCCGGAACTGCCCCAGCAGGCGTTTCGCCGATCCGCGGAAGTCGGTGGAGCGCCGGGGCGGTGCGCCGCCGCCGAGCATCCGTGCGGGGCCGCTCACGCCGCCTCCTGTTCGGTCAGCTGGGACAGGACGATCTCCCGGTATGTCTCGTTGTCCGCCATCAGTTCGTGGTGCCGGCCGGTGCCGGCGACCCGTCCCTCTTCCAGCACGACGATGCGGTCGGCGTCGCGGATCGTGGAGACCCGCTGGGCGACGATGAGGACCGTCGCGTCCGCCGTGCGCAGGGCGAGGGCCGCGCGCAGCGCCGCGTCGGTCGCGTAGTCGAGGGCGGAGAAGGAGTCGTCGAAGAGGTAGATCTCCGGCTGGTGCACCAGCACCCGTGCGATGGCGAGGCGTTGCCGCTGGCCGCCGGAGACGTTGTTGCCGCCCTGCCCGATCGGCGCATTGAGCCCGCCGTCCATGGCCGCGACGAACTCGCGTGCCTGCGCGGTCTCCAGCGCCTCCCGCAGCTCCTCGTCACTCGCGTCGGGACGTCCGTAGCGCAGGTTCGAGGCGACCGTCCCGGAGAACAGGTACGGATGCTGCGGCACCAGACCCACCGTCCCGGCCAGCAGCTCCGGGTCGAGATTCCGCACGTCCGCGCCGCCGACGAGCACGGAGCCCTCGGTGACGTCGAACAGGCGCGGCACCAGGCCCAGAAGAGTCGACTTGCCGCTGCCCGTGGAGCCGATCACCGCCGTCGTCTCGCCCGGACGTGCCACGAGGTCGATGCCGTGGAGGACGGGGGCCTCCGCCCCGGGGTAGCGGAAGCCGGCTCCGCGCAGCTCCAGCACGCCGCGGAGGCGCAGCTCCCGTACGGGCGCCGCGGGCGGTACCACGCTCGAAGAGGTGCCGAGGACCTCCGTGATGCGGTCGGCGCACACCTCCGCGCGCGGAACCATCATGAACATGAAGGTGGCCATCATCACGGACATCACGATCTGCATCAGGTACGCCAGGAACGCCGTGAGCGCGCCGATCTGCATCCCGCCGCTGTCGACGCGGTGCGCGCCGAACCAGACCACGGCGACGCTGGAGACGTTCACGACGGTCATCACCGTCGGGAACATCAGCGCCATCAGCCGTCCGGCGCGCAGCTGCACGTTTGTCAGTCCGCTGTTGTGCTCCTGGAAGCGCCGCCGCTCGTACTCGTCCTTGACGAATGCCCGGATGACGCGGATGCCGCCGATCTGCTCGCGCAGCACCCTGTTCACACCGTCGAGCCGCTCCTGCATGGTGCGGAAGAGCGGACGCATCCGGCGCACGATCAGGCCCACCAGCACCGCCAGCACCGGCACGACGCCCACCAGGACCGACGAGAGCGGCACGTCCTGGTCCAGCGCCATGATGACGCCGCCGACGCACATGACCGGCGCCGAGACCATCAGCGTGAAGGTCATCAGCACCAGCATCTGCACCTGCTGGACGTCGTTGGTGGTGCGTGTGATCAGGGACGGGGCGCCGAAGCGCCCCACCTCGCGCGAGGAGAACGTCTGCACGCGGTCGAAGACCCTCGCCCTGATGTCCCTGCCGGCCGAGGACGCGGTGCGCGCCGCGAGGAGCACCGCACCGATGTTGCAGACCACCTGCGCGAAGGAGACGGCGAGCATGACGGCGCCGTAGCCGAGGATGTTGCCGGTGTCACCGATCACGACACCGTTGTCGATGATGTCGGCGTTGAGCGTGGGGAGGTAGAGAGTGGCGGACGTCTGCAGCAGCTGTAGCAGCACCAGAGCGGTCACCGGGCGCCGGTAGGGGCGCAGATGCTCACGGAGCAGGCGTATCAGCACAAGGGTCCCCCGTACGGAAAAGCACTTCGTTGGAGCGCGAAAGCGGGCGGTCGACGCTACTCGCGGACCGGGCGCCGCGTATTCCTATTTTCGGCGCGGCCCCCGCCGCGCGCCTCCAACTCCGGGCAAAGACCCGGGTGATCGCTGCCGGCTGAATCCGCTCCGCACACCCGTCAGGCGTCGAAGGCGCCGGGGTGGACCTCCTCGCGAACGGTCGCGAACTGCTGCCGTACCGCCTGCCCGGCGGCCAGGTCCTCGCCGGGGTCGAACACCTCGCACTCGGGGGCGGGCCACCGTGGCGGATGCGAACCGCCTCTGAGGGCCCAGGCCGCCTGCCGTGCCGCGCCGATCGCGGCATAGTTGCCCGGTCGGGGCACCACGACCTGTGTGCCGAAGAGCGCCGGGGCGGCCGAGTACACGGCCGGCAGGCCCGCGGCCGGCCCCAGCAGGAAGAGTCTTCGCACCTGAACGCCTCTGTTGCGCAGCACGTCCAGCGCGTCGGCGAGCCCGCACAGCATCCCCTCGACGGCCGCCCGCGCCAGGTGCTCCGGCTTCATGCTCTCCAGCCGCAGGCCGTGCAGCGATCCGGCGGTGTGCGGGAGATGCGGCGTGTGCTCGCCCGCCAGGTACGGCAGCAGGACGAGCCCGTACGCACCTGGGCTCGACGCCTGCGCCAGCTCCGAGACGCCCGCGATGTCGGTGCCCAGGAACTCGGCGGCACCGCGCAGCACACGCGTCGCGTTGAGGGTGCGCACCGCGGGCATGTGCAGGCCCGTGCCGTCCGCGTACGACGTGATGATGCCGCTCGGGTCGGTGAGCGCCTCGTGGTGCACGGCGCAGACCGAACCCGAGGCGCCGAGGGAGATCACGGCGTCTCCCGGTCCCAGTCCCAGCCCGAGGGCCGCGGCCATGGTGTCGCCCGTGCCTGCGGAGATCAGCAGCCCCTCCGGGGTCCGCCCGGCGGGCTCGGCGGGGCCGATGACCTCGGGCAGCGAAATCCGGTGGCCGAGCGCGAGTTCGGCGAGATCGGGCCGGTAGCTCTCCAGCGCCGCCGACCAGTACCCGGTGCCCGACGCCTCCCCGCGGTCGGTCGTGCGCCGTGACGGCCGTGCCATCAGCTGCCACACCAGCCAGTCGTGGGGCTGGAGCACCTCGGCGACCCTGGCCGCGTTCTCCGGCTCGTTGCGTGCGAGCCACCGCAGCTTGGAGACGGGATGACCGGCCTCCGGCACGGAGCCGACGGCCTCCGCCCACGCGTGGCGACCGCCCAGCGCGTCGACGAGGTCGGCGGCCGCGGGCTGCATCCGTCTGTCGTTGCCGAGGAGGGCCGACCGGACGGGATTGCCCGCCGAGTCGAGCGCTATGAGGCCCTGCTGCTGCCCGGAGACTCCGATGGCCTCGACGTCGGAGAACTGCCCCGAGCTGGCGGCCCGGCCCAGGGACAGCAGCCACGACTGGGGATCGTCGCGCTCCGCGGGGTGCTCGGCGTAACCGTGTTTCACCACGGCACCGGAATCCACGTCGCAGACGACGATGCGTGTGTACTCGGCTGAGCTCTCCAGACCGGCGACTATCCCCATGCCGGAATGATGCCCTACGTGCCGTGGCGCCCGGCTGCCGCCCTCGGCCCTCGCGGCCCGGCCCCCGCGCGGTCTGCTCGGATGCCCGGATTCGGCCTAGCGTGGTGGCGTGGAGACCTATGTGAGCAACCCGCTGCGGCAGTGCTCCCGGGAGGAGCTGAGCCGCCGTACGAGCGCGAAGTGGCGTGTGCACCCCGCCGACGTGCTGCCGATGTGGATCGCGGAGATGGATGTGCCGCTGGCCCCTCCCGTCGCCGACGCGCTGCACGCGGCGGTCGACGCTGGGGACACCGGCTATGCGATGGGGGAGCCCTACAGGGAGGCACTCGACGGCTTCGCCGAGCGGCACTGGGGGTGGAGAGTGCCGCCGGAGCGGGCGGCGATCGTGCCCGACGTCATGGCCGGGGTCGTCGAGGTGCTGAAGCTGATCACGGAGCCCGGTGACGCCGTGGTCGTCAACTCGCCCGTCTATCCGCCCTTCTACCAGTTCGTCTCGCACATGGACCGCCGCGTGGTGGAGGCGCCGCTGACCGCGGAGGGCCGCCTGGACCTGGACAGCCTCGCCGAGGCATTCCGTACGGGCGCGGACGGCAGGGGCGCGGCCGCGTACCTGCTGTGCAGCCCCCACAACCCGACGGGCACGGTCCACACCGCCGAGGAGCTGGCGGCGGTGACGGAGCTGGCGAACGGCAGCGGCGTGCGCGTCGTCGCCGACGAGATCCACGCCCCGCTGGCGCTGCCCGGCGCCCGCCACACCCCGTATCTGTCGGTGCCGGGGGCGGAGCGGGCCTTCTCGCTCCTCTCGGCCTCCAAGGCGTGGAACCTGGCCGGGCTGAAGGCGGCCATGGCGGTCGCCGGCGCGGAGGCCGCCGCCGAACTGGCCCTGATGCCGGAGGAGGTCAGCCACGGACCCAGCCATCTCGGCGTCATCGGGCACGTTGCGGCGCTGCGGCACGGCGACGCCTGGCTGGCGGCGCTGCTCGCCGGGCTGGACGAGAACCGCAGCCTGCTCGCCGGGCTGCTGAAGGAGCACCTGCCGGAGGTGGGCTACCGCTCGCACGAGGGGACGTTCCTCGCGTGGCTGGACTGCCGCGCGCTGGGCCTCGGCGACGACCCAGCGGCGGCGTTCCTGGAGCGGGGCCGGGTCGCGCTCATCCCCGGCCCGGCGTTCGGCACCGGCGGCGCCGGATACGCACGGCTCAACATGGCGACGTCGCCGGAGAACCTGGAGGAAGCGGTGCGGCGGATGGCCTCCGCCGTCTGACGGTGCCCGCCCTCCCCGCCCCGCCCCGCGGGGCAGGGCGGGGAGGGCGCCGGACAGACGGAAGCTCCCCGTACGGCTTTGCGTACGGGGAGCCCCGCCACACCCCGGTCAGCCCGGCGGCCTCAGCAACGCTTCGACGAGGCACCGTTGTTGGGCAGCGGGTCGCCCGCCTTGCGGACGGAACCCACCGCCGCGGTGCACTCGGACACCGTGTCCGTGCCGTAGGACCAGAACTCCTGCTGGGTGGTGTTCGTCCAGGCCCTGCCGCCGAGCACCTCGTCCTGCGAGTAGCTGTAGACGGCCGCCGTCACGTCGTAGTCGCCGGCCGTCTTGCGGAAGCTGTCCCAGACCCACACGTAGCCGTAGTTCTCGTGGCACTCCGGCGAGTAGAACTGCTTGACCGAGGCGATGGTGACTCCGCTGCGCTTGACGTACCCGGTGGTGCCGATCTGGTACGCGTCGTCGCAGACCCCCGCCGCCTCGGCCCTCTTGCTCTCCGGGTTGCCCTTGGCGGAGGGTGCCGTGGACTTGGCGGCGCTCCGCTCGGACGGCTTGGGTGCGGGCCCGCTGCCTGCGTAGGCGGCTCCCGCGGGGACCGCGAGCATCGCGCAGGTCAGGGCGGCGATCGCGGTCTTGTTGTAACGGATGCGCATTGTTCCCCCTCTTGTCATGCAAAGAATGATTCTTCAGGACAAGGGAACCTTGTGGTCTGTTGCCCGAAGAATCCGGCACCCAGAAAGACACCCGGAGCGGCCGCGGGGTTGTACGGCTGCGGTGTGATCGTTCGAACGGGGCTCAACAGCACGCGGCGCGCGCCCTGTTGGGAACGGAGGCGCCGCATGGTGCGGGTCTCACGCCGCCGTCCGCAGATCCGCGAGGACGAGATCGCGCATCTCCTTCGGTGCCACGCCGAGCTGCTGGAACATCCCCTGCGAGATCTTGTCGTCCACGCGCAGGAGCGCAAGCACGAGGTGTTCCACACCGATGCGGCGGTCCCTGCGAGCGATCGCCTCACGCAGCGACAGCTCGAGAGCCTTCTTCGCCCGGCCGGTGAAACGGATGTGGCCCGAAGGTCCGGGAACGGACGCCGGTACACCCAGGCTGCCCCCGCTCTGAGGCCGAACGCGCCTCGGGAAGCGGCGCTTTCGCGGCGCCCTCGCCTCCGGGTCTCGCGCCGGGACGTCCAACGCGCCGTCCCCGAAGGCGTTTTCGGTGCGCCGCCGGATCTCGTCCAGGTCGATGCCGAACGCCTTGAGCGCCTCGGCGTCCTGTGGCCCCAGTGCGTCGTCCGCGGCGCCTCCGACAACGCTCGAGACCGCGGCGCGGCAGCTCTCGGCGCTGACCCCGAGCCGTACGAGGGTCGCGGCCCCCGGCTGTTCGGGCAGGCGCAGGGCGGCCAGGAGCAGGTGCTCCGTGCCGATCCAGTCGTGGCCGAGGCCGCGTGCCTCCTCCTGGGCCCCCACGACGACCTGTCGTGCCTGCCGGCTGAAACGTTCGAACATCGCCGCCTACCTCCTCGCGTGCTTCTTGTGTACGGCCTGCCGGCTCACGCCCAGCGCGGCCCCGATCTCGTCCCAGGACCAGCCCTGGGCGCGGGCACTTTCGACCTGGAGCACCTCCAGGCGCTCGGTCAGCCGCCTCAGCGCCGCGACGGCCCGCAGTCCGACGCGGGGATCGCTGTTGAGAGCGGCCTCGGCTGTGTCCACTGCTTCACGTGCGTCCGATGCGGCCATGCTGTCAACCTAGGATGACACCCTCCCTTTGTCAACCCTCATTGACAAAGGCGATGGATGGGGCCCGAACTCCGTGGCGACGCAGGGGCGTTGAAGGGGTGGTACGTACGGCGTGCCCGCCACCGCTCCCGCGCTCTCGCGGCGGAACGGGCGTCACCGCGGGCTGAACGTCAGTCGGCACGTCACGCCGGAGACCCGCCGGCGGAACCTGCGGGGTCGACGGGCAGTTGGGATTCCCGCGTGAACCCACTGTGACGGTCGGCGGAGGCATCGCGCCCCCCGAGAGTGCGGTCCGGAGGCAATGCCGGGTCGCGTCGTGCAGGCCCCGGTCGACGGGCGGTACCTGCTGCGCCCCGCCCCGCACCCCGGCGGAGGTGCCTCCCGGTCCGTACAGCTCACGCCAGGACGCGATGCGGGCGACAAGCTGGTCGACTGGACCTGGACCCTGCACACCGCGCTGATGGAGCCGAGTATGGCAGTGATCGTGATCTTCGACAGTCTCGGTATGACCCGTGCGCTGTACGAGCAGGTCGCCCGGGGGATCACCGGCATGAACAAGGTCGCCGGCAAGCTCGGTGACTGGCCCGTGCCAGGGCTCATCTCGCACGTAGCCGCGCCCACGCCGGGCGGCTTCATCGTCGTGGACGTGTGGGAGTCCGAGGAGGCCTACCAGGCCTTCGCGGCGGTCGTCCTGCCGCTGCTGCGCGAGCTGGGCGCCCCCAACGTCGAGCCGCGGATCTATCCCGTCTTCAACCTGGTCACCTCGTAGCCCCGGGGGGGGTGCCTCTATGTCTTTCGTCAAGCGGTGGCTGGGGTGCGGGGTTCGTAGAAGGTGCTGTCGCGGAGCATGGCGAAGATGACGCTGGTGCGGTGGCGGGCGAGGCGGAGGAGGGCTTGGGTGTGGGTTTTGCCCCGGGCTCGGCATCTGTCGTAGTAGCTGCGGGAGGCCGGGTCGTGGAGGGCGGCGAACGCGGAGAGGAACATGGCGCGCTTCAGCTGCCGGTTGCCGGCTCTGGGGGCGTGTTCGCCGTGGATCGAGGTCCCCGACGACTTTGTCGCCGGTGCGAGACCGGCGTAGGAAGCCAGGTGGGCGGCGGTGGGAAACGAGCTGCCGTCGCCGATGGTGACCAGGAGAACTGCGGCGGTCCTGACGCCGACGCCGGGCATCGACGTCAGGACCGTGGAAAGAGGGTGGGCCTCCAGCAGGGCCTCGATCTGGGCTTCCAGGGCCCCGCGTTGCTCGTGGACGGCTGCGAGGGACTTGGCCAGCGAGGGCACGATCACATCCAGGGTGCCGGTCCCGGGGACGACGACGGTCTGTTCGTCGAGTGCGGCGAAGACGTCGTCGATGAGCCGTTCGGCCATGCGCGGAGCTCTGGGTCGGATGACCTCAATGAGCCTGCGGCGGCCCGCCTTTCGCAGGGCTGCCGGGGAGCCGTAGCGCTCCAGGAGCCAGGTGACCGCTGGGTGGTCCAGGCGTGGGCCCAGGACCCGTTCCAGGCTGGGGTGGAACTGGGTGAGCAGGCCGCGGATGCGGTTGGAGGTGCGGGTGGCCTCGGCGGCCAGGTCCTGGTCGAAGCCGACGAGCACGGTCAGCTCGGCAGTGATCTCGTCCGTCAGCTCCAGGGTGCGGAGGGTGTGGGGCATGGTGCGGGCGGCATCGGCGATGACCGTGGCGTCTTTCGCGTCGGTTTTGGCCTCGCCCGGGTAGAGGTCGGCGATCCGGCGCATCGCCAGTCCGGGCAAGTAGGCAACTTCGCAGCCGGCGTCCCGGGCGACTGCCAAGGGCAGGGCGCCGATCGAGGCGGGCTGGTCCACGACTACCAAGACGGTGCCGAACTTCTCGCGGAGTTTGTCGAAGACGGCCCGCAGTTTCGGTTCGCTGTTCGGAAGCAGTTTGTCGAAGACCTTCTTCCCGGTCGGGGTCAGCCCGTGGCCGTGGTGGGCGCTCTTGCCGACGTCCAGGCCGAGGAAGACGTCCACGTTGCTGATGTCGGTCACTGTGCCCCCACGTGTGTCGATGGCATGCCGGCCTCGGCGTTGGGGCCGCACGCGCGCATCCACGTTATGCAGACCTGCCGCCCGAAGGTTGGCCGGGCATTGCGCTCGGCCGGGCGGTGGTCGGACCTCTTATCAGCGTCTCCGACGGCACCCCTCGGGCCCGGTGACACCACCCCCCAGGTCATGGAATCGACAGGGGGCAACAGTCATGCCGGGCCCGGAGGCCAACGGCCCTCTTGCAGGACCGCGAAGAAGATAACGGGGGGTGAGACGCGCCGGAATCCGGTGCCGTTCTCAGCGGTGCTGTGCTGACCTGCCTCTTTCACTGCTTGGGCCTTCCTCCGCCGGGGGCGGTCAGGCACCCCACGCGCGGGACGGGCCGGGCTCGCCGAGTCACGCGCCGCCCACGGGCAACTCCAAGCGCGCCGTGGCGAACCGGCGCCACCCTCGACGCCGGCCCCACCGTCACGGCAATGCCACAGCCCTCCGGCGGCGTCCGCGTCTCCGGCGTCGTGGGCTCCGGCGCCGGCCAGCCCCGCACAGCTGGAGGCGAAGCCCTCCTCGCAGGATCAAGATCATCGGCCCGGCGCCGTCGCCTCGCCCTCCGCATCCCCTCCCCGCACCGGACAGGGAGACAGCAGGCACAAAAAGCCCTGGCCGGCGCGGAATCGGCCGGCCAGGTGCACGCAGGGAGGCGCTTGCAAGGACACGCCTGGTGGGGCGGGTGGGACTCGAACCCACGGCCGACGGATTATGAGTCCGCTGCTCTAACCGGCTGAGCTACCGCCCCGTTCGTCGGATCACGCACATGTGTGCGCGCCGCGTCTGCCGCAGCATAGCTGCTCATACGATCTCCCGCCCCTGCCGGGTGGTGCCGTACGGGAGGGAGGACCGCGAGCGCCCGGTGATCGGTTCCCACTCGCCCCAACAGACTTGCCCGGCAAAGAAAAAGAGCCCCCGGGGAGGGCTCTTTCGGTTGCTCCCGCGACTGGACTCGAACCAGTAACCTGCCGGTTAACAGCCGGCTGCTCTGCCGATTGAGCTACACGGGAATGCGCTGTCGGACGCGCCCACTTGGTCATGGGCCGCGTTCCTCGGCCGCGGGCATACATTAGCGCATGCCAGGGGGTACTCCGAAATCGGTATCGGTTCGTCCTCGCGTCACCGGGTAACCGATGAACCGATAGATCCGAGAGAAGGGTGGAGCCATGCGCTACCGGCTCACGTTCGTCGCTGGACTGGCCGTCGGGTACGTGTTCGGTACGCGTGCCGGCCGCGAGCGCTACGAGCGGCTGCGGCTGACGGCACAGCGACTGGCCGAGAATCCAGCGGTGCGCAACGCCACCGAGAGCGCGGCGCAGACCGGCCGTGAGGCCGCGTCCAAAGCGGCGGGGATCATGACGGAGAAGGTCGGGCACCGGCTGCCGGAGGCGGTCAACGAGCGGGTCCGCTCGCTCCGCGACCACAGGACGCCCGCGGGCGACGACTGGGGCTCCGGCAGCAAGTAGCCCGTAAGGAAGTAGGAAGAGCGCCGCGGTGGGCGGGGCGGAACACTATTCCGGCCCGCCCACCGTCGTCTGTGGTGCGGTGTGTGCCCGGAGTGAGACCGTGCGGACGGCCCGTCGTGCGCGGGCGGACGCGGTGGAGCGCGAGTCCTGCGGCCCGCCGCCAGGCGCCGCTCAGGAGCGGGGAAGCGGCCGGACGAGACCGGGGTCCAGGAGCGGCGCCATCAGGTCCCCGTCGTTCTCCAGCCGCAGGGGCATCTGATCGGCGAGGAAGACGAGTTCGTCCGCGGTCCCCGCGGCCGTCAGCTCCTCCCACGTCAGCGGGGCGGAGACGCTGGGCTGCTGCTTGGCGCGGAGTGTGTAGGGGGCGGCGGTGGTCTTGGCGGCGGCGTTCTGCGAGTGGTCGACGAAGACCTTGCCGGGGCGCAGCGCCCGGGCCATCTTGCTGAGTGCCAGGTCCGGCATGGCCGCCTCCGCCTCCAGGGCGATCTTCTTCGCGTACGCGGAGGCGGACGAGGACGGGGTGACCTCCACCGGTGCCAGCAGATGCAGCCCCTTGCCGCCGGAGGTCTTCGGGAGCACAGTGATGTCGTCCGACGCCAGCCGCTCCCGCAGCCACAGCGCGACGGTGCGGCACTCGAGGACACCGGCTCCCGGGCCGGGGTCGAGGTCGAAGACGAGCCGGTCCGCCCGTGCCTCGTGTTCGACGCGCCACTGAGGGGTGTGCAGCTCCAGCCCGGCGAGGTTCGCCGCCCACACGAGGGTGGCGAGGTCGTGGATCAGTACCTGGTGCAGCGGCGTGCTGCTGACCTCGGTGATCTCGCGGACGGTCACCCAGTCGGGGGCGCCGGGCGGCACGTTCTTGGCGAAGAAGGCTGCGGCGTCCACACCGTCGGGATACCGCAGGAAGGAGACGGGGCGCCCCCGCAGGTGCGGGAGAAGCGCGTCCACGACGGTCACGTAATAGTGCAGTGCCTCACCCTTGGTGAATCCGGTGGCCGGATAGAGCACCTTGTCGAGATTGCTGAGAGCGAGACGGCGGCCCTCGACCTCCGTGTACGGCATACCCTGAGAGTCCCACAGAAGGGACGAACCATGCGATCCATCTGGAAAGGGTCCATTTCCTTCGGGCTGGTCTCCATACCGATCAAGGTGGTTTCGGCCACCGAGAACCACAGCGTCTCCTTCCACCAGGTGCACACGTCCGACGGCGGGCGCATCCGCTACCGGAAGGTGTGCGAACTGGAGGAGCGGGAGGTGCCCCGCGAGGAGATCGGCAAGGGATTCGAGACCGGTGACGGGACGACCGTGCAGCTGACGGACACCGACCTGGCGGCGCTGCCGCTGCCGACGGCGAAGACCGTGGAGATCCTCGGCTTCGTCCCCGCCGAGGACGTGGATCCGATCCAGCTCGACCGCTCGTACTACCTCGCGGGTGACGGCCGCTCCGCGACCAAGCCGTACGCGCTGCTGCGGGAGGCGCTGAAGCGCTCGGGCAAGGTGGCCGTCGGCAAGCTGGCGATGCGGGGGCGGGAGAGCCTCGGGATGCTGCGTGTGTACGAGAACGTGATCGCGCTGCACACCATGCTCTGGCCGGACGAGATCCGCTCCGTCAGCGGCGTCGCGCCCGAGGAGGACGTCACCATCCGCGACGCGGAGCTCGATCTCGCGGACACCCTGATGGAGACGCTGGGGGAGCTGGACTGGGCGGAGCTGCACGACGAGTACAGGGAAGCCGTGGAGGAACTCGTCGCCGCCAAGGTCGAGGGCGTCGACACCTCCGCGATGGGCGAGGAGGCGGCCGCGGCCCCCGGCAAGGGCCAGGTCGTGGATCTCATGGCCGTGCTGGAGAGCAGCGTGCAGGCGGCCCGGCAGTCCCGGGGAGAGGGCGGGGAGACGGTCTCCCCGGACGCGACGGTGCACGAGCTGTCGAAGCAGCGGGGCGCCAAGAAGCCCTCCGGTACGAGGAAGACCGCAGCCGCGAAGCGGGCCTCGGGCTCGGCGAAGAAGGCCTCGGGCGGGAAGAGGGCGGCAGCGGCGAAGAAGGCGTCCGCGCCGGCGAAGAAGGCGGCGTCGAAGACCGCGGCGAGGCCCGCCGTGAAGAAGGCCACCCCCGCGAAGAGGACGTCGGGCACGGCGAAGAAGGCCACCGGTGCGAAGAAGGCCGCCCCCAGGAGCAGGGACCGGAGCGCCGCCAAGGGTGCCGCGAATAGCACGGCGAAGAGCGCGGCGAAGACTGCCGCGAAGACGGGCGCGAAGACTGCCGCGAAGAAGACCGCCCGCACGCGGAAGTCCGCATAGCAGGGATCCGGTGCCGGCGCGCGAGCGGCCGGGCCCGCCGAGGACGGCAGTGCCCCCGGCATTGTCGCCGGTGTCGTGACATGGCTAGGCTGTTCGCGATGCCGACCAGCTGTCGGTATTTCGAACCACGACGCAGAGCGAGCAAGGGGAGGGCGGGGGACATGGGACGCCTCGTGCCGGCCGTGACCAGGGCCCTGGACGTGCTGGAGCTCTTCCTCGACTGCGAGGGGACCCTCTCCGCCCCGGAGATCACGCGCAGGCTGCAGCTGCCCCGTACGACGGTGCACGAACTGGTGACGACGCTCACCGCCCGCAGCTATCTGGAACAGCCGCCGGAACAGCCGGGACGCTACCGGCTCGGCGTGCGCGGCTATCAGCTCGGCAGCCGCTACGCGGAACAGCTCGACCTCGCCGCCGAGGGGCAGCGGGTGGCGCGCAGCGTCGCCGACACGTGCGACGAGACCGTGCACGTGGCCATCCTCGAGGGCCGCGACGTCATCTACATCGCCAAGGTCGACAGCACGCACGCGGTGCGCATGGTCTCGGCCGCGGGCCGCCGGCTCCCCGCACACTGCACGTCCGTGGGGAAGATGCTGCTCGCCTCGCTGCCCGAGGAGGAGCTGGAGGCGACCCTGGCCGAGGGGGGCCCGTTCGTCGCCATGACGCCCGACTCCATCACCTCGCCGCGGGAGTTGCGGAAGGCGCTGGCGGACGTCCGCGAGCGCGGCGTCGCCGTCGAGCAGCAGGAGTCCAATCCCGATGTGAGCTGTGTGGCCGCGCCCGTGCGGGACTCGGGCGGGAAGGTCGTGGCCGCGCTGAGCATCTCGGTGCCGAACGTCCGCTGGAGCGATGAGCGCCGCGGCGAGCTGGAGGGGCTCGCGGTCAAGGGCGCGGCGGAACTGTCGGGCCGTCTCGGGCACCGGTGACGGGGTAGTACGGAGAAGACGTTCGCGCAGGCGGCACGGGTGTGCGGATCTCCGCAGGGATTCCGTGGGGAAGTCCATGCGGAGGGCCGGACGAAAAGGCCGTAGGAAAGGGCCGGACGAAGAGGCCGGACGAAAAGGCCGTACGGAAGAAGGAGTTGAGCGGCGTGCCCGAGTGGCCGGCGGTGGCGGTGGCGGTACGGACGCAGGCCCGGCTCGGAGAGGGCCCGACCTGGGACGGCGCGCGGCAGCGCCTGGTGTGGGTGGACATCCTCAACTCCCGTGTGCACACCTTCGATCCGTCCGACGGCGCCCGCACGGTCATGGTGACCGAACAGCATGTGGGGGCCGCGAAGCCGAGGGCCGGCGGCGGTCTCGTCGTCAACCTCCGTGACGGCATCGGGCTCTACGGCCCGGACGGCGCGTTCTCGTGGCTGCACCGCGAGGTTGTGCCCGGCCGGCGCGGCAACGACGCGGCCGTCGCCCCGGACGGCGCGCTGTGGGCGGGCAGCATGGCGTACGGCGAAGACGTGGGCGGCGGCGATCTCAAGCGCGTGACCGGGGACGGGGCTGCGGTGACGGTGCTGCCGGAGGTCACGGTCAGCAACGGCATCGGCTGGAGCCCCGACGGTTCGCTGATGTATTACAACGACACTCCCACGCGCCGCATCGACGTCTTCGACGTGCCCGGGGGCGCCGGTGAGGCTGGGGCGGACGTCTCCGGGAGGCGGGAGTTCGCGGAGATCGAGGAGGGCGCCGGCTATCCCGACGGACTGACTGTCGACGCCGACGGCTGCGTCTGGGTGGCGCTCTGGGACGGAGGTGCCGTCCGCCGCTACACACCCGACGGCAGGCTGGACCGCACGGTCGAGGTGCCCGTCCGGCGTCCCACGGCGTGCGCCTTCGGCGGCCCCGGCCTGCGGGATCTGTATGTGACGACCGCGAGCGTCGGGGCCGATCCCGCGGCCGCTCCGCTCGCGGGTTCTCTGCTGGTGCTCCCCGGCGTCGGGCAGGGACTGCCGCAGCCCGCCTTCGGGGGCTGATCCCCGCGGTGAGGAACCGGGCGCCTCGCCGGGCCCCCGGTCAGTACTCCTCGGGCTTCTTGTCGCCCAGCATGCGCTGCAACAGGTCGCGCAGCACGGTCCGTTCGTCCGGCGTCAGGCCCGCCAGGGGCTCGCGGGCGAAGTCGAGCGCTGCCCGGAGCCTCTCGGCCAGGTCGATGCCTTCCTCGGTGGCCGCGGCGAGCTTCACGCGGCGGTCCGCCGGGTCCGGGCGGCGCACGGCGAGGCCGCGTGACTCGAGGCGGTCCACGATCCCGGTGACGTTCGACGGTTCGCACTTGAGCTGGCGCGCCACCTGGCGCATGGGCGTCGGTTCGCGGGCGAGGAGCGCGAGGACGCGGGCCTGGGCGCCGGTCAGCGAGTGGTCGGCCGCGGCCAGTTCGTACTCCTCGTGGTAGCGCGCGACGACGGTGCCGATCAGGTCGACGACTTCCCGCGTCACGGGGTCGTTGCCGGATCTGCGGGTACCGGCGGAAGTGTGGGGGGTCATGGCGGCAGTCTAGCGATTTACTTGACAACATGAAATATCTAGGTGATAGGTTGTTTCACAACCTGAAGCATATTCGTCGAGAGGCCCCCACATGAGCTCGCCCGAATCCCTCCCCGCGACCGGCCGTGAATGGCACCTGGTCTCCCGGCCCCAGGGCTGGCCTGCTCCCGGTGACTTCGCGCTGCGTGAAGGCCCCGTCAGGGCGCCCGGCGAGGGGGAGATCCTGGTCCGGAACCTCCACCTTTCCGTCGACCCGTACATGCGCGGACGCATGAACGATGTGAAGTCCTACGTCCCGCCCTTCAAGCTCGACGAGCCGATGACGGGCGGCGCGATCGGCATCGTCACCGCGTCGCAGGCCGAGGGATTCGCCCCCGGGGACCATGTGCTGCACGACCTCGGCTGGCGGGAGCACGCCACACTGCGGGCCAGGTACGCCACCAAGGTCTCGCCCGAACTCGCCCCGCTCACCAGCTACTTGGGCGTGCTGGGCATGCCCGGCCTCACGGCGTACGCGGGCCTCCTGGAGGTTGCGTCGATGAAGAAGGGCGATGCCGTCTTCGTCTCGGGTGCCGCCGGGGCGGTCGGCAGCCAGGTCGGGCAGATCGCGAAGCTCAAGGGCGCCTCCCGGGTGATCGGCAGCGCGGGGTCGGACGAGAAGGTCCGTCTGCTCACGGAGGAGTACGGGTTCGACGCGGCGTTCAATTACAAGTCCGGCCCGGTGGCGGCCCAGTTGAAGGAGGCCGCCCCCTCCGGCATCGACGTCTACTTCGACAACGTCGGCGGTGAGCACCTGGAGGCGGCCATCAGCTCGCTCAACGTGCACGGCCGCGCCACGATCTGCGGCATGATCGCGCAGTACAACGCCACCGAACCCCCCGCCGCGCCGCGGAACCTCGCCATGGTGATCGGCAAGCGGCTGCGTCTGCAGGGGATGCTCGTGATGGACCACCAGGACCTGATGCCGCAGTTCTTCGAGGAGGTCTCGGGGTGGATCCGCTCCGGTGAGCTGAAGTACCGCGAGACCGTCGTCGAGGGCGTGGAGAACGCCGTCGACGCCTTCCTCGGTCTGCTCAAGGGTGAGAACACCGGCAAGATGATCGTCAGCCTCGCCGACTGACAGACTCACCACCGACCCGCGAACACCCGGAGTCGCCGGGGCGACCCGGCGACTCCGGTCGCACACACCTGCGCCGGGCCGCCGCCGAGGCGGTGGCCCGGGCACGGGAACGGCCGGACGGTCCCGGGCGCGAGACCTCCGGCCACGCCACCGAACAGGAGGATCGATCCATGTCCATCCAGCCCATCGACGTCAAGTACACCGCCGTCGCCACGGCGGAGAACGGCCGTGACGGCCGCGTCGCCAGTGACGACGGCAAGCTCGACGTCGTGGTCAACCCGCCCAAGGAGCTGGGCGGAAGCGGTGAGGGGACCAACCCCGAGCAGCTGTTCGCCGCCGGTTACAGCGCCTGCTTCCAGGGCGCGCTCGGCGTCGTCGCCCGCAAGGAGAAGGCGGACATCTCCGGGTCGACGGTGACGGCCAAGGTCGGCATCGGCGGCCTGCCCGAGGGCGGCTTCGGGCTCAAGGTCGCGCTCGAGGCGCACATACCGAACGTCGACGAGGCGACCGCCAAGGACCTGCTGGAGAAGGCGCACCAGGTCTGCCCGTACTCCAACGCCACCCGCGGCAACATCGAGGTCACCCTCGGCGTCGCCTGACGCGTTCGGTCCCGCCGCCGCCCGACGAGCGGCGGAGCACGTCAAGTGCGCTGCGCGGCACGCCCGTTCAGGGCGTGCCGTGCGATCGCGCCGGAGGGCCGCACGGCACAGCCGTGCGGCCCTCGCCCTCGCCCTCGCCCTCGCCCTCGCCCTCGCCCTCGCCCTCGCCCTCGCCCGGACGGTGTGACAGGCCCTACGAGCCGACCCGGCGCTTGTTCCACACGTCGAAGCCGACGGCCGCCAGCAGCACCAGGCCCTTGATGACCTGCTGATAGTCGGTGCCGATCCCGACCAGCGACATGCCGTTGTTGAGGACTCCGAGCACCAGGCCGCCGATCACCGCGCCGAGCACGGTGCCCACGCCGCCGCTCATCGAGGCGCCGCCGATGAACGCCGCCGCGATGGCCTCCAGTTCGAAGTTGATGCCGGCCTGCGGCGTGCCCGCGTTGAGCCGCGCCGCGTACACACATCCGGCGAGCGCGGCGAGCACGCCCATGTTCACGAACACGAGGAACGTGACCCGCTTGTCCTTCACGCCGGAGAGCTTCGCCGCCGCCTTGTTGCCGCCCAGCGCGTAGACATGACGGCCGACGACCGCGTTGCGCATCACGAAGCCGAGCCCGATGAGCAGCACGCACATGATGAGCAGCACCACCGGCACACCGTGGTAGCTGGCCAGCGTCAGCGTGAAGGCCACCACCGCTGCCACGATCGCCGTGCACTTCAGCACCCACAGGTTGAACGGCAGCACCTCCAGCTCGTACGCCAACTGCCGCCGCCTGTCCCGCCATTCCTGTACTAGGACGAAGGCGATGACGACGAGGCCGATGACCAGCGTGGGGTTGTGGTACTGGATGTACGGGCCCATCTCGGGGATGAAGCCCTGGGCGATGTCCTGGAAGCCCTTCGGGAAGGGGGCGATCGACTGGCCCTCCAGCAGGATCTGCGTGCCGCCGCGGAAGAGCAGCATCCCGGCCAGCGTCACGATGAAGGACGGGATGCCGATGTAGGCGATCCAGAAGCCCTGCCAGGCACCCGCGGCGGCACCGATCAGCAGCGACAGGACCAGGGCGAGCACCCATGGCATGTCGTGCTTGACCATCATCACCGCGGCGGCGGCCCCGACGAAGGCGGCGAGCGAGCCCACGGACAGGTCGATGTGGCCGGCGATGATGACGATCATCATGCCCATGGCCAGGATCAGGATGTAGCTGTTCTGCTGGACGATGTTGGAGACGTTGTTCGGCAGCAGCAGCGAACCGTCGGTCCATATCTGGAACAGCACGACGATGAGCGCCAGCGCGAAGAGCATGCCGTACTGGCGCATGTTGTTGCGGACGGCGCCCAGGAGGAGCGCCCCGGCGGAGGGCCCGCCGGAACCGGAGCCGGCCGGTGGCTGCGGACTTCCGTCCGGGTGGGCTTGTGTGTCTGTCGGTGTCGTCATGGTCGGCCCTCAGCTCTTGTCACTCGTGCCGTCGGCAGGGGTGGTGGTGCTCGTGGGTGTGCTGGTGTCGATGGATTCGGTCATGTGCCGCATCAGGACTTCCTGCGTCGCTTCCTCACGCGTGACCTCGCCGGTGAGCCGTCCCGCCGACATCGTGTAGATCCGGTCGCACATGCCCAGCAGTTCGGGCAGTTCGGAGGAGATGAAGACGACCGCCTTGCCCTCGGCGGCGAGCTTGTCGATGACCGCGTAGATCTCGTACTTGGCGCCGACGTCGATGCCGCGCGTCGGCTCGTCGAGGACGAGCACGTCCGGTTCGGCGTGGATCCACTTGCTCAGGACGACCTTCTGCTGGTTGCCGCCGCTGAGCCGCTGCACCTGCTCGTGGACCGTCGGCGCCTTGATGTTCATCGACTTCCGGTAGCGCTCTGCGACGCGCCGCTCCTCGTGCTCGTCGACGACGCCCCGTCGGGAGAGCCCGTCGAGCGAGGCGAGCGAGATGTTCCGGTTGATGTCGTCGATGAGGTTGAGCCCGTAGGTCTTGCGGTCCTCCGTCACGTACGCGATGCCGTGCGAGATCGCCTCCGGCACGGTGCGGGTGAGGACCTCGCGCCCCGCCACGGACACCGTGCCCCCCGCGTACTGGCCGTAGGAGCGGCCGAAGATGCTCATCGCCAGCTCCGTGCGGCCCGCGCCCATCAGCCCGGCGATGCCCAGGATCTCGCCGCGCCGCACCTCCAGTGAGACGTCGTCGACGACCTTGCGCTGATGGTCGATCGGATGCCGGACCGTCCAGCCGGAGACCGCCATGGCGACCTGCCCCGCGTCCTTCCCCGTGTAAGGGGTGCGCGGCGGGAAGCGCTGGTCCAGGTCGCGTCCGACCATGCCGCGGATGATGCGGTCCTCGGAGATCTCCGGCTCGTCGCCGGGGTGTTCGCGCACCGTGAGCGTCTCGATGGTGCGGCCGTCGCGCAGGATGGTGACGGAGTCGGCGATCTGCCGGATCTCGTTCAGCTTGTGGGAGATGACGATGCAGGCGATGCCCTGCCCGCGCAACTCCCGTATCAGTTCGAGGAGTTTGCGGCTGTCCTCGTCGTTGAGCGCGGCGGTCGGCTCGTCGAGGATGAGCAGCTTCACCTCCTTGGAGAGCGCCTTGGCGATCTCCACCAGCTGCTGTTTGCCGACACCGATGTCGGCGATGCGCGTCTGCGGCTTGTCCGGCAGACCGACCCGCTTCAGCAGCTTGTCGGCGCGCCGCATGGTCTCGCCCCAGCTGATGACCCCGCGGGTGGCGTGCTCGTTGCCGAGGAAGATGTTCTCGGCGAGGGAGAGGAAGGGCACCAGGGCGAGTTCCTGGTGGATGATCACAATGCCGCGCTGCTCGCTCGCCCGGATGTCCTTGAACGCGCAGGGCTCGCCGCCGAAGAGGATCTCGCCCTCGTAACTCCCGTGCGGGTGCACGCCGCTGAGCACCTTCACCAGCGTCGACTTGCCCGCGCCGTTCTCGCCGCAGACGGCGTGGATCTCGCCGGACCGCACCGTCAGATTGACGTCGGACAGCGCCTTGACCCCGGGGAAGGTCTTGGTGATACCGCGCATCTCCAGGATGTTGCCGCCGGTCCCCGCCGGCGCCGACTGCTCTGCCGGGGCCGTCACTTGAGCTGCCCCGCCTTGTAGTAGCCCTCGTCGACGAGGCGCTGGGTGTTGTCCTTGTCGATGCTCACGGGCTTCAGCAGGTACGACGGCACGACCTTCTTGCCGTTGTCGTACGTCTTGGTGTCGTTGACCTCGGGCTTCTTGCCGGTCAGCACGGCGTCGCCCATCTGCACGGCCTGCTTGGCGAGTTTGCGGGTGTCCTTGTAGACCGTCTGCGTCTGCTGCCCGCGGATGATCGACTTCACGGATGCCAGCTCGGCGTCCTGCCCCGTCACCACGGGGAAGGGCTTGTCCTTGCCGCCGTAGCCGGCGCTCTTGAGGGCGGAGAGGATGCCGATCGAGATGCCGTCGTAGGGGGAGAGGACCGCGTCGATCTCCTCCGAGCCGTAGTTCTTCGACAGCAGGTCGTCCATCCGCTTCTGCGCGGTGCCGCCGTCCCAGCGCAGCGTCGTGGCCTGGTTCATCTTCGTCTGCTTGCTGCGGACGTGGAGCTGGCCCTTGTCGATGTAGGGACGCAGCACCTTCATCGCGCCGTCCCAGAAGAACTTCGTGTTGTTGTCGTCCGGGGAGCCCGCGAAGAGCTCGACGTTGAACTCCTCGTCCTTCTTCTCGTCCAGCTTCAGCTTGTCGACGATGTAGCCGCCCTGGAGTTCGCCGACACGCTCGTTGTCGAAGGACGCGTAGTAGTCGACGTTCGACGTTCCCAGGATGAGCCGGTCGTAGGAGATCACGGGGACGCCGGCCTCCTTGGCCCGGCGCAGCACGTCCGTGAGGGCCGAACCGTCGATGGCCGCGACGACGAGCAGCCGGTGCCCCTTGGCGATCATGTTCTCGATCTGGGCGACCTGGTTCTCGACCTTGTCGTCGCCGAACTGGAGGTCGGCCTTGTAGCCGGCGGCCTTGAACTGCTTCGCCATGTTCTTGCCGTCGGCTATCCACCGTTCCGAGGACTTGGTCGGCATGGCCAGACCGACCGTGCCTCCCTTGCCCTTGTCCGGCTTGTAGCGGCTGCCGCCCTTCGCCTCCTGGCCGCAGGCGGCCAGCGAGGCGGTGAGCAGCGCGGCGGCCGCGAGAGCGGCCACGGGCGCGGTGCGCCGGCGCCGTCGTGGTACGGGAATCGGAGCGGGTGTGCGGATACCCATGTGTCAGTTCCTCTCGGGGAGGGGGAAACGCTGGAGTGTGCCGGGCAGTCGTGAGCCCAGCGGTGACATTCCGGAGTCGGCGCCGAGCCGGGCGAGCAGATCGAGGGCGAGCCTGCCCCGGCGTACCCGCTCGCGCGCGCCACGGAGCGTCAGTTCGCGCAGGTGCGCACCGTACGGGTAGATGCCCGGCGCCTTGCTGAGGCCGAACTTGAGGTAGATGGGTGCACCGCGCCGGATCAGCTCGGCCGCCTCGTACATCCGTACATAGCCGCCGAGGTCGTCGGGCGCCTCCAGGTAGAAGTCCATCGGGGCCGCGCTGACGCGGCGTATCTCGGTGATGTGCGCAAGCGTCAGATCGGACGGGATGTTGAGCGAATCCGCCCCGAGACGCTCATGCACGCTGTACGCGGCCGGGTTCACCGGGCCGATGAGCGCCGAGACCTTGAGCGTGGTGTCGGCGGGAAGTTCACCGCGGGCACGCAGCTGGTGGAGCGTCCACAGCACACCCTCGTCGGCCACCAGCAGGCAGCGCACGCCCAGTTCGGTCGCCCGCAGCGCGTCCTCGACGCAGCCGGCCACGGCGTCGTGGCCGCGGGCGCGCAGGCCCGCGCCGCCGGAGTCCGTGCGGGTCGACGCTCCGACGTCCCACGTGCCGCGCGGGCCGGTGAAGAGGCACAGCTCGACGTTGCGTTCGGCGCACGCGTCGACCATCTCCGTGATTTCTGCGTCGGTCAGCATCCATACACCGCTGCCCTGGCTGATGCGGTGCACGGGCACGTCGAGGGAGGACGCCTCTTCCAGCACGGCGGCAAGCGCCTCCGGCCCCTCGCAGGAGGGGACTTCGGTGCGCCAGGTGCCGCCGTCGGGAAAGGTGTGCGGCGAGGCGTCGGCCGGATCGGGTTCGGGGGCGCCCATGCCCAGGGTGTCCAGGGCGTCGGCGCCGGGACGGCGGGTTCCGGTGGCTCGGGTGGGCACGGTGCTCCTGACGTTCGGGGTCGGGGTCGGGCAGATACGTGGGGACTTCGCATCCGTATGCGGTTGTGTGGCGGGGAGGAGGCGGGTGCGCCGGCCCCCGCGGTGAGGTCCGGGCGGCGCTCAGGGCCTCAGCAGCACTTTTCCGACGGCCGGATCGCCGCTGCCGACGAGGCCGATCGCCTCGCCGAATGCGGTGAGCGGGAGTTCGTGCGTGATGAGGGGCGCGGGATCGAGCAGGCCGGTGCCGAAGGCCCTTACGGCGTACGTCCACGCCGCGGACGGGGCGCCGAAGACCGACCGGACCGTCAGCTGGCTGACGGAGAGATGCACCGGGTCGATGCCCTGCGCACCCGGCTCGAACATGCCGGTCAGCACGACCCGCCCGCCGCGCCGGGCCAGCTTGCAGGCGTCGTGGGCCGTTCCGGCCGCGCCTGCCGTCTCCACGACCAGGTCGAAGCCTTCGGCTCCGGCTCCGGCTCCGGTTCCGGCACCGGCACCGGCACCGGCCCCGGTTCCGGCACCGGCCCCGGTTCCGCGTAGCTCCCCGGGCGTACGGGCGTGCGTCGCGCCCATCGTCAGGGCCTGTTCAGCACGCTGCGCGCGGGGATCGACGGCCAGCAGCTCGGCGGGGGAGTGCGCCGCGAGCAGCTGCACCGCGAGGAGCCCCAGGGTGCCCGCCCCGAGCACGGCCACGCGCTCGCCCGCCCGGGGCCGGGCCGCCAGCACCGCCGCCGCGACGACAGCCGCGGGCTCCAGCAGCGCTGCGGCCCGCAGATCGGCGTCGTCGGGCAGGACGTGCAGAAGCCGCGCGGGCAGCACGAGGGAGTCGGCGAAGGCGCCGGGCTCGGTGAAGCCTGTCTCCTCGTAGCCGCTCATGCACAGGCTGGTCGCCCCCTCCCGGCAGCGCTCGCAGCGCAGACAGGCACGGAAGCCCTCGGCGACGACCTTGCGTCCCAGCAGGTCCGTGGACGTTCCCTCACCGACCGCGTCGACCGTCCCCGCCCACTCGTGACCGGGCGTCACCGGGTAGCGGACGTAGCCTTCGGCGCGGGTGCCGTCGTAGACCTCCCGGTCGCTGGCGCAGATCCCGGCGGCGTGGACCGCGACGCGCACCTCGCCCCGCCCGGGCTGCGGCTGCGCTCCGGTGACCAGCCGGTGCTCGCCGGGCCTGTCGATGACGACGGACCGTGCGGACGGTGTGCCGCCGTCGTCCTCCGGTCCGCCGCTCACGCTCCCTCGCCTCCCCCGGCAGCGGCCGGGTCCCGCTTCTCCCAGCCCTCGGCCCACAGGTCGAACCGGGCCTGCTGCTGGGGGAATTCGGCTGCGGCGTCGACGTCCAGCTCGACGCCGAGACCGGGCTCGGAAGGCAGCTGGAAGTAGCCGTCGACGACCTGCGGCGCCCCCTTTACGACCTTCTTGATCCCGGCGTCGGCGAAGTCGTTGAAGTGTTCCAGGATCTTGAAGTTGGGGGTGCAGCCCGCCAGTTGAAGGGACGCGGACGTCAGTACGGGCCCGCCGACGTTGTGCGGCGCCACCAGCATGTAGTGCGTCTCGGCGGTGGCGGCGAGCTTCCGGGCCTCGAGGATTCCGCCGATGTGGCCCACGTCCGGCTGGATGACGTCGGCGGCCTGCGAATCGAAGATCTCCCTGAACTCGATGCGGTCATGGATGCGTTCACCCGTCGCCACGGGAAGGTCCACCTTCTCCGCGACCTTGGCCAGTGCCTTGAGGTTCTCCGGCGGCACCGGCTCCTCCAGCCACGCCGGACGGAAGGGCGCCATCTCCTGAGCCAGCCGCACGGCCGTGGACGGGCTGAACCGCCCGTGCATCTCCAGCATCAGCTCCGTCTCCGGCCCGATCGCGTCCCGTACGGCCTCGATCAGTGAGACGGCGTAGCGCGTCGCCTCGTGGTCCAGTTCGAAGTGGCCCGTCCCGAACGGGTCGATCTTCAGGGCGCGGTAGCCCTTGTCGATCACCGCCCGTGCCGCCTCGTGGTACGCGTCCGGGGTGCGCTCGGTGGTGTACCAGCCGTTCGCGTACGCCTTGACCCGGTCGGTGACCTTTCCGCCCAGCAGCTGCCACACCGGTACGCCCAGCGCCTTGCCCTTGATGTCCCAGCAGGCCATCTCCACACAGGCGATGCCGGACATGACGATCTCGCCGGCCCGCCCGTAGTCGCCGTACTTCATCCGCCGCACCAGGCCCTCGACGGCGAACGGGTCCGACCCGGCGATGTGGTTGGCCTCCGCCTCTCGCAGATAGCCGACGAGAGCGTCGGTGTGGCCGAGCATCCGGGTCTCCCCGATCCCCGTGAGGCCTTCGTCGGTATGGACTCGCACGTACGTCAGATTGCGCCACGGCGTGCCGACGACATGGGTAGTGATTCCGGTGATGCGCACTTGAGGCGGCCCTTCACAGACATTCGCTGTTCGAGATTTCGTCACATGTTCGAAATGCTGTCCGCGAATGTATTGATGCTCTGTGACCGGCGTCAATGGGTGGTGCGGCGCTTCTTGCGGGAGGGGCCGTGTCCGCGCGGCCGCGTCCGGGCCGCGCCGCTATCCGGGGTGCTCGCCGTGCCGCGCGGTGATGCCGCGGTGGGCGAGTTCGGCGAGCTTGCGCTGCCCGGCCTTGCTGGGATGGAACCAGTCCCAGCGGCTCAGCTCGGCCCTGGTGAAGCGGTAGCGGAAGACCGCGCCCCCGTCGTAACGGCAGCGCAGCATCTTCCCGCACTCCTCCTTGAGTACGGAGTTGTACGCCAGCACCCGCTCGTGCACCTGCTGCCGCCGCTCCCGGGCGGCAGGACCGTCCGACAGCGGGTCGCGCAGCATCGCCTGACAGATCCCCAGGCCCCAGACGCGCTCGGCCCAGGGGTCGCCACGCCCCTCGGACCACAGGCGCTTGAGGTTCGGCACGCTCGAGACGTACACCTGCGACTTCGGGCGTGATTCGTGCAGAGTACGCAGCGACGCGCGGAAGTCGGTGCGGAAGTCCTCGACGGGAGTCATCTGCCCAACGGTGGGCCGGCAGGCGTCGTTCGCGCCCGCCAGCACAGTCACCAGATCGGGTCGCTTCCGCGCGGCGCGCTCCATCTGCTGAGGCACATCGGCCATGAGGGAGCCGCTGACCGCGAAGTTCCAGCTGCGCCGCTGCGGAGCGTCGTCGAGGAGTCGCGCCGCGAGGCTCCGCACCGAGGCGTCCGTACCGGTGACCCAGGAGACGCGGTCGCAGTCGGCGAGCAGTGAACAGGCGTCGAATCCACGGGTGATGGAGTCGCCGACCGCGGCGATCGAATCCGGGCTCCGGTCCCAGGGAGGCGTGGGCGAGGGGCGCGTCGCGCCGGGAGGGCGCTCCCCGGTTGTGTCCCCGCTTCCGAAGCCCCATACGGCGACGGCGGCGAGACCTCCGGTGAGTACGAGAGCGGCCGAGGCGAGCGCGACGGCCCGCCCACGACGCGCTATCCGCGCGCCGGTGCCCGGGCGGCTGCCCGCGGCCCCGCGTCTTTCCGGCATCATTCCCCTCGTTCCTCGCCGTCCGTGCGACGGTACGTCACCGCTCATCCACGGGTGCGCGGTAGCTTGGCCCCGTGCTCTCCCGCGAGTTTCGCATCGTGCAGGCGGGCCGGAGGGCGTGTTCGGCGAAGCAAAACATTACACCGAGTCACCTCATGTCCCCTTCGGGGAGAATTGGCGCCAATGGTGTTTACTATTCGTGACCACGGCGCTGATGGAGAAGTGCCCGGTGGTGCAGGATGTCAGGCGCCGGCCCGGCGCGTGACCGGCAGTAGTCGAGGCAGTCCGGCGAAGACGCCCTCGAACGCACTGGAGGTTCCGGTGACGACACGTGGAGTTCTGTACGTGCACTCCGCGCCCCGCGCGCTGTGCCCGCACGTCGAATGGGCTGTGGCCGGTGTCCTCGGCGCCCGCGTCAATCTCGACTGGATCAGACAGCCGGCCTCCCCGGGCACCTGGCGTGCGGAGTTCTCCTGGCAGGGCGACCCCGGCACGGCGTCCAAGCTCGCCTCCGCGCTTCGCGGCTGGCACCTGCTGCGCTTCGAGGTGACCGCCGAGCCCTGCACCGCCGCCGAGGGTGAGCGCTACAGCTCCACGCCCGAGCTCGGGATCTTCCACGCCGTCACGGGCATGCACGGGGACATCCTCATTCCGGAGGACCGGCTGCGTGCCGCGGTGGACCGCGCTTCGCGCGGCGAGAGCGAACTCGAGGCGGAGATCGCCAAGTTGCTCGGCAAGCCCTGGGACGACGAGCTGGAACCTTTCCGCTATGCGGGCGAAGGCGCCCCCGTGCGCTGGCTGCACCAGGTCGTCTGAAGCCTCAAGTCCTCACGGCCCCAGGGGTACTAGCCTTCCCCCATGTCTGATCGGCTCTCTGTGGCTGTCCTCGGCACCGGGATCATGGGTGCCCCGATGGCCCGTAACCTGTGCGCTGTCGGGCTCGACGTTCGCGTGTGGAACCGCACCAGAGCCAAGGCGGAGCCCCTGGCCGAAGCAGGGGCGCGCGTGGCCGACAGCCCCCGGGACGCCGTGGAAGGCGCCGACGTGGTGCTGACCATGCTGCACGACGGACCCGTCACCGCCGAGACGGTACGAGCCGCGGCGCCAGGCCTGCGCTCCGGCATGGTGTGGCTCCAGTGCACGACCGCCGGCCTCGACGGGCTTCCTCCGCTCACCCGCCTCGCCGACGAGTACGGGCTCACCTTCGTCGACGCGCCCGTGCTGGGCACGCGGCAACCGGCGGAGGCAGGGCAGCTCCTCGTGCTCGCGGCCGGGCCCGGGGAGACGCGGCGGGGGATCGGGCCGGTGCTGGAGGCGATCGGCTCGCGCACGGTCTGGGTCGGGGAGGAGCCCGGGGCGGCCACACGTCTCAAACTCGTCTGCAACTCCTGGGTGCTGGCCGTCACTCACGGCACGGTGGAGGCGATGGCCCTCGCGGACGGACTGGGCGTCGACCCGCAGGACTTCCTCGACGCCGTCGAGGGCGGCGCCCTCGACATGGGCTATCTGCGGATCAAGGCCGGAGCGGTCCGCTCGCGTGACTTCACCCCGAGCTTCGCCGTCGCCACCGCGGAGAAGGACGCACGGCTCATCGTCGCCGCGGGCGAAGAGGCAGGTGTGCGGATGGACGTGGCCGCCGCGGGCGCGGAGCGCTTCCGGCGGGCGGTCGAACTGGGGCACGGCGACGAGGACATGGCGGCCTCGTACTATGCCAGCTTCCCGGAGGACGGCGGCCCGGCGGCCACCTGAGCGGCCGGCCGCCTGAGCACACGCGCGCCTGAGCACACGCAAAGGCGTGAGGGGCAGCTCACGGGGAGCCGCCCCTCACGTGTGTGACGTGTGCCGCGTGCGGGATCAGACCGTACGGAAGGCGAGCACGACGTTGTGGCCGCCGAAGCCGAAGGAGTTGTTCAGCGCGGCGATCGTTCCACCGGGAAGGGGGCGGGCCTCGCCGCCGACGATGTCGGCGTCCGCCTCCGGGTCCAGGTTGCTGAGGTTGATCGTCGGCGGTGCCGTGCGGTGGTGCAGAGCCAGGATCGAGGCGACGGTCTCGATGCCGCCCGCACCGCCCAGCAGATGACCCGTCATCGACTTCGTGCCGGAGATGGCCATGTGGTCGGTGTCGTCGCCGAAGACCTTGCGCAGCGCCTTCAGTTCAGCGATGTCACCGAGGGGCGTCGATGTCGCGTGCGCGTTGATGTGCATGACCTCGGCGGGCTTGAGGTCGGTCTGCCCGAGGAGGTTCTCCAGCGCGAGCGCGATGCCGTTGCCGCTGGGCTCCGGCTGCGTGATGTGGTGGCTGTCGGCCGAGATGCCCTGGCCGATGGCCTCCGCGTAGATCCGCGCACCGCGCTTCTTCGCGTGCTCGGCCGACTCCAGCACGACGACGCCCGCGCCCTCGCCCATGACGAAGCCGTTGCGGTCGGCGTCGTACGGGCGCGAGGCGCCCTCCGGGTCGTCGTTGTCCTTCGACATCGCCATCATGTTGCCGAACGCGGCGATGGGGAGGGGGTGTATGGCGGCTTCCGTGCCGCCGGCGACGACCACGTCGGCGCGGCCCGAACGGATCATCTCCACCGCGTAGCCGATCGCCTCGGACCCGGAGGCACAGGCGCTGACCGGGGTGTGCACACCGGCGCGCGCGTTGACCTCGAGGCCGACGTTGGCGCTCGGGCTGTTCGGCATCAGCATCGGAACCGTGTGCGGCGAGACGCGGCGTGCGCCCTTCTCCCGCAGGTTGTCGTACTGGCCGAGCAGCGTGGTGACGCCGCCGATCCCGGAAGCGATGACCGTGCCGAGCCGGTCCGGCGAGACGCTGGCCTCCTCACCGGCCTTGGCGGTGAAGCCCGCGTCCGCCCACGCCTCCCGGGCCGCGATCAGCGCGAACTGCGCCGAGCGGTCCAGCTTGCGTGCCTGGGGCCGCGGGATGACCTCTGTGGGCTCCACCGCGATCTCGGCGGCGATGCGGACGGGCAGTTCGGCCGCCCAGTCCTGGGTGAGAAGGGCGACGCCGGAACGTCCGGCGACCAGTCCCTCCCAGGTCGACGCGCTGTCGCCACCCAGCGGTGTGGTTGCTCCGATACCGGTGACGACCACGGAGTGTTGGGTCGTATTCACTGGATTCATCTCTCCACTGGTAGAGGGTGAGCCGTGCGAACCACCTCGCCCGCGCCCCGGTACGGGTCCCGGGGACGCGGCGGATGGCGACGAATCGCGCGGGCGTCGTCTCAGCTCTGGTGCTTGAGGATGTACTCGGTCGCGTCGCCCACGGTCTTGAGGTTCTTCACGTCGTCGTCCGGGATCTTGACGCTGAAGCGCTCCTCGGCGGCGACGACGACCTCGACCATGGACAGCGAGTCGACGTCCAGGTCGTCGGTGAAGGACTTCTCCAGCTGGACGTCCTCGGTGGGGATACCGGCGATCTCGTTCACGATCTCGGCGAGACCGGCGACGATCTCTTCCTGCGTGGCGGCCATCTCGGCGCTCCTTAGGTATTTGCGTACTTGCGAGTTGTCTTGCGAGGTCGCCACACATTGCCGCACGACGCTGTACGGACTGTGTGGATCTTGACTAGGGGAGGGTAACCACCGTTGCCGCGTAGACGAGCCCTGCCCCGAAGCCGATGACGAGTGCGGTGTCACCGCTCTTCGCCTCTCCGGTCGCCAGCAGCCGCTCCATCGCGAGCGGGATGGAGGCGGCCGAGGTGTTGCCGGTGGTTTCCACGTCGCGGGCGACCGTGACGTGCTCCGGCAGCTTGAGGGTCTTCACCATCGAGTCGATGATCCGCATGTTGGCCTGGTGCGGGATGAAGACGTCCAGGTCCGCGGGGGTGACCCCGGCGGCGTCGAGGGCCTGCTGGGCAACCTTCGCCATCTCGTAGACGGCCCAGCGGAAGACGGCCTGGCCCTCCTGGCGGATGGCGGGGAACTTCTCCACGCCACCCGCGCGGTACGCGTCCCAGGGGACGGTCTGGCTGATGACGTCCGACTTGTCGCCCTCCGAACCCCAGATGCACGGGCCGATTCCCGGCTCGGCGGCGGGGCCCACGATGACGGCGCCCGCGCCGTCGCCGAAGAGGAACGCGGTGGAGCGGTCCGTCAGGTCGGTCAGGTCCGAGAGCCGCTCCGAGCCGACCACGAGCACGTACTCGGCGCTGCCGTCGGCGATCATGCCCTTGGCGAGGGCGAGCCCGTAACCGAAGCCCGCGCAGCCCGCGTTGATGTCGAAGGCGGCTGCCTTGCCGGCGCCCATGCGGTCGGCGATCTCGGTGGCGACCGACGGCGTCTGCTTGAAGTGCGACACCGTCGAGATGATCACGGCACCCACCTGCTCCGGCGTGATGCCCGCGTCGGCGACGGCCTTGCCCGCCGCCTCGAGCGTCATCTCGGCGACCGTCTCGTCCGGGCCGGCCCAGTGGCGGGTCGCGATGCCGGAGCGAGAGCGGATCCACTCGTCGGAGGAGTCGATGTGCTTGAGGATCTCCTCGTTCGGCACGATCCGGGTGGGTCGGTAGCCGCCCACGCCGAGGATGCGCGAGTACGGGGAGCCCTTGGTGGGATTGATCTTCGCGGTCATGGTCTGGAGCTCCTTGAGGCTCAGGCGGTCTGCGCGTGCTCGGCGATCAGTTCGCGCGCCGCGTCGAGATCATCAGGTGTTTTCAGCGCCAGGGTCCGTACGCCGGGGAGGCCGCGCTTGGCCAGACCGGTGAGGGTGCCGCCCGGGCAGACCTCGATGAGTGCGGTGACGCCCATCTTCTGGAAGGTCTCCATGCACAGGTCCCAGCGCACCGATGCGGAGATCTGACCGACCAGGCGCTGCACGACCTGCCGGCCGTCCTCGACGACGGCTCCGTCCAGGTTCGACACGTAGGGGAGCACGGGGTCGGCGACCTGTGCCCCCTCGACCGCGCCGGCCAGCACCTCGACGGCCGGTGTCATGTGGTGGGTGTGGAAGGCGCCCGCCACCTTCAGCGGGATGACCCGCGCCTTCTCGGGCTTGTGGTCGGTGAGGGCCGCGAGTTGCTCCGCGGTGCCCGCGGCGACGATCTGCCCGCCGCCGTTGATGTTCGCCGCGGTGAGGCCGAGCTTGTCCAAGTGGGCGACGACCGCCTCGGGTTCGCCGCCGAGCACCGCGGACATGCCGGTGTCCGTGACGGCGGCGGCCTCGGCCATGGCCCGGCCGCGCGCCGTAACGAGCGTCATGGCGTCGGCGGGCGAGAGTACGCCGGCCAGGGCGGCGGCGGCCAGTTCACCGACGCTGTGGCCGGCCACGGTGCCGACTGCCCCGGCCACGTCACGGCCCTCCAGCAGGGCGTCCGCCGAGACGAGGCTCGCGGCGACCAGGAGGGGCTGCGCCACGGCGGTGTCGCGGATCTCCTCCTCACCGGCTTTCGTGCCGTAGTGGGCGAGGTCCATGCCGATGGCGGCCGACCACTCCGCGAGCCTGTCGGCGACGCCGGGGAGTTCGAGCCAGGGAGTCAAGAGGCCAGGCTTCTGGGCGCCTTGGCCGGGAGCGACGAGTACGAGCACTCTTTCACTCTCCCTTGTGAGGTGCCTTGCGCGCCGGTACGGAGCGGTACGAAGAACCGGAGGGCAAATTGTCGAGGCTCGACAAAGACGCCCGATTCCGGTCAGGGCCCGTTCCCGAAGTCGCTGAGACGCCCCAGGATCAGGGCGATACGCAGGGTGAAGGCCGAGCGGACGTCGGAGGGCGACCACCCAGTGACGTCCGTCACACGTCGCAGCCGGTAGCGCACGGTGTTGGGGTGTACGAACAACATCCGCGCCGCGCCCTCGAGGCTGCTCGCCTGTTCCAGATAGACGCTCAGCGTCTCCAGGAGCGCGGAGCCCGCCTCCTCCAGCGGTCTGTAGATCTCCTCCACCAAGAGCTCCCGCGCGGTGGGGTCGCCGGCCATCGCGCGCTCCGGCAGCAGATCGTCCGCGAGTACCGGACGCGGCGCGTCCTGCCAGGCCGCGCAGGCGCGCAGCCCGGCCGCGGCCGCCTGGGCCGAGCGGGTCGCCGAGAGGAGGTCGCCGACGATCGGCCCGGCCACCACAGGTCCGGGTGCGAAGGGCCCGATCAGCGATTTCGCGGTGCGCAGCGGATCGTCGCTGCCGCCGGCGACGACGACGAGACGGCTGCCGAGTACGCCCGTGAGCACCTGGAGTTTGGCGTGCCGGGCGGCCCGCCGTATGGCTTCGACCGTCAGTTCGCTGTCCCCGTCCGGCGCCGTACCGAGGACGACGCATACGTGCTCCGGGGCGTTCCAGCCGAGGGCGGCGGCGCGTGAGACGGCGCCCTCGTCGGCCTCGCCGGAGAGGACGGCGTTGACCACGAGCGACTCCAGCCGCGCGTCCCAGGCTCCGCGGGCCTCGGCGGCCTGGGCGTATACCTGGGCGGTGGCGAAGGCGATCTCGCGTGCGTAGACGAGGAGCGCCTCGCGCAGCACCGACTCGTCACCCGGAGCGGCGACCTCGTCGATCGCCGCCTCGACGACCTCGATCGTGGTGCGTACGAGCTCCACGGTCTGGCGCAGCGTGATGGCCCTGGTCAGTTCGCGCGGCGCCGTGCCGAAGACGTCCGTGCTGATGGCCTGGGGCGTCTCCGGGTGACGGAACCACTCGGTGAAGGCCGCGATGCCCGCCTGTGCGACGAGTCCGATCCAGGAGCGGTTCTCCGGCGGCATCGCCCGGTACCACGGCAACTGCTCGTCCATGCGCGTAATGGCGGCCGCGGCGAGCTTCCCGGACGACTGCTCCAGGCGCCGCAGAGTCGCGCCGTGCGGGTGCTCGGCGTGCTCCGGGCGCTCGTCGGACGGCGGGTTCGCGGGAGGATCTGTGGATTCGGGCACGTGCCAAGCCTGCCTCATCGGCCCGCGGGCCCGGGGCCGGGGGCTCTGCTGCGGTGCCGCGGAGCGGATTACGGTGGGCTCATGCTTCAGGTGTGGCGGGGGTCCGACCGGTATCGGGGCGGTGACGAGGCGGCGGGGATCGACACCCGGCACGCCTTCTCGTTCTCGGGTTTCTACGACCCGGACAACGTCGGGTTCGGGCAGCTGGTGGCCTGCAACGAGGAGCGGCTGGCACCGGGCGCGGGATTCCCCGAACACCCGCACAGGGACGTCGAGATCGTGACCTGGGTCGTCGAGGGGGAGCTGGAGCACATCGATTCGACGGGCCGTACCTCACGCGTCCGTGCCGGCGACGTGCAGCGGATGGGCGCCGGGAGCGGCGTGCGCCACATCGAACGCAACGCGGGCCCGGGACCGCTGTGTTTCGTGCAGATGTGGCTGGTCCCCGGCTCCTTCGGCGGCGGCACGGACGGGCGGGGCGGCAGCGGAGAGCCCGAGTACGAAGTGGTGCACGGCATCGCCGACGGGACGCCCTTCGCGGTGCCGCGGACCGAGGCCGTGATGCATGTCCGGCGCCTGGCGGAGGGCGAGCGCACGGCGGTGCCGGACGCGGCGTGGGTGTACGTGCACGTGGTGCGGGGTGTGGCCGAGATCGGCTCGGGACCGGCGGCCGGGGACGAGGCGTCCCCGGCCGGGGACGGACGGGAGAGGCTGGCCGCCGGCGACGCCGCGCGCATCACCGACGCCCGTGACCTGGAGGCACACGGCGCCGGGGGGCCCGTGGAGATGCTGATGTGGGAGATGCACGCGGAGCCCGGCTACGGCTGAACGCCGCCCGGGAGGCGCCGGCCGGCGGGCCGTCCGGCCCCGTCTGGCCCCGTCCGTCCGGCCCCGTCCGGCCCCGGCCGTGCGTGCCGTGCGGTGACCGGACCCCCGGGCTCAGCCCTGGGCGGCGCCGGAGCGCAGCTCGGCGAGGACCGCATCCGTGAACGGCGGCCACGCGTCGACGGCCCACTGGCCGAAGTCGCGGTCGGTGAGAGCGACGCAGGCGGCCCCCGCCTCCGGGTCGACCCACAGGAAGGTACCCGACTGCCCGAAGTGCCCGTATGTGCGCGTGGAGGACGAACTTCCCGTCCAGTGAGGGGCCTTGGAGTCCCTGATCTCGAAGCCGAGCCCCCAGTCGTTGGGCGACTGGTGTCCGTAGCCAGGGAGAACGCCCTTGAGGTCCGGGAAGGCCACCGACGTCGCTTCGTCGAGGGTCCGGCGGCTGAGCAGCCGCGGCGCGAGAAGTTCGGCGGCGAACCGGGCGAGGTCGTCTGCGGTGGAGACGCCGTCCTTGGCGGGGGAGCCGGGAAGTTCCGTCGACGTCATGGCCAGCGGCTCGAGGACCGCCTCGTGCAGATACTGCGGGAACGGGATCTCGGTGACCTTCGCGAGGTGATCGCCGAGCGCCTCGAAACCCGCGTTGGAGTAGATGCGGCGCGTGCCCGGAGCGGCCATCGGCTTGTCCTCGTCGAACGCCAGCCCCGAGGTGTGCGCGAGAAGGTGCCGCACCGTCGAGCCTTCCGGCCCGGCGGGCTCGTCCAGCTCCACGGCCCCCTCCTCGACGGCTATGAGGACCGCGTACGCGGCGAGGGGCTTCGTGACGGACGCGAGCGCGAAACGGTGACCTGTGCTGCCGTGAGCGGCGGTGGTGGTGGGCGCCCCGGTGCCGGAGGCGGCGTCCGTGCCGTGCGGCCACGAGACGACGGCGGCGGCAGCGGTCGGCACGGGCCAATTGTCGATCATCCGCAGGCTGTTCATGGGGCCGAGCGTACGTGACGCGATCCGGCCGGGATTTTGCGCTTGCCTGGAGTGCACTCGAAGTCCGTAGCGTTTCACTTATGACCGTGACGGAGACGGAGACAGCGGACGAAGCAGTCGAACCGGAAGCGTGCGCCGGCCGTGGTCGGCTGCCCCACCCCAGGCCCGACGGCCAGGACCGGTACACCATCAGCGAGGTCGCCGCGATCTGCGGGCTGAGCGCGCACACGCTGCGCTGGTACGAGCGGATCGGGCTGATGCCGCACGTGGACAGGTCGCACACGGGGCAGCGGCGCTTCACCAACAAGGACCTCGGATGGCTCGACCTGGTCGCCAAGCTGCGGCTCACGGGCATGCCGGTCGCGGACATGGTGCGCTACGCCGAGCTCGTACGGGCCGGTGAGCACACCTTCCCCGAGCGGTACGACCTGCTGGTGGCCACGCGTGAGGACGTACTGCGCCGCGTCGCCGAGCTTCAGGAGACCCTCGCGGTCCTCGATTACAAGATCGGCATCTACTCCGACGCCCGACGGGCGCCGGAACCTGCCTGAGAGGGGCTGCATTGACTTCGAATCCGGGTGACAGCGAGAAGATCGCGACGACACGGCTCGGCGCGAACGGTCCCGAAGTGGGCGTGCAGGGCCTCGGCTGCATGGGCATGAGCTGGGCCTACGGGCCCACCGACGATCCGGACGAGGCGAGGGCCACGCTGGAGCGCGCGCTCGAACTGGGCGTCACCCTCTACGACACGGCCAACGTCTACGGCCGGGAGGAAGGCGACAACGAAGAGTTCATCGCGCCCTTCATCCAGTCGCACCGGGACGAGGTCGTCCTCGCGACGAAGTACGCGCTGACACGCGAGCCCGACGAGCCCCGCAAGCGGAGCATCCGCAACGACCCGCCGTACATCAGGCGCTGCGCCGAGGACAGTCTGCGGCGGCTCGGCGTCGAGACGATCGACCTGTACTACATGCACCGGCGGGACGTGAGCGTGCCGCTGGAGGAGTCCGTCGGCGCCATGGCCGAGCTCGTGCAGGAGGGCAAGGTCAGGTACCTCGGGCTGAGCGAGGTGACGGCCGCGGAGCTGCGCACGGCACAGGACGTGCACCCCATCACGGCGGTGCAGTCCGAGTGGTCGCTCTTCAGCCGTGATGTCGAGGACGGCGTGGTGGAGGCGGCCCGTGAACTGGGCGTCGCCTTCGTGCCGTACTCACCCCTCGGGCGGGGCTTCCTCACGGGGTCCTTCGTGAACGCCGAGACGGAGCTCACGAGCGACGACTTCCGTAAGACGCAGCCCCGTTTCACCGGCGGCAACGCGAGCGCGAACGCGGCTCTGCTCGAACCCGTGCGGAAAATCGCCGAGTTGCGCGGCGCCACCCCGGGACAGATCGCGCTGGCATGGGTGCAGCAGCAGGCCGCCCTGCGCGGGATCCCGGTCGTCCCCATCCCCGGCACCCGCAGGCGGAGCCGGGTCGAGGAGAACGCCGCGGCCACCCGCATCGAACTCTCGGAGGAGGAACTGGCGTTGCTGGAGCCCATCGCGGGTCGGGTCGCCGGGGACCGCTACGCGGACATGTCGTTCACCTCCGCCGGGCGGGAATGACGGACGACGGGCGGGAATGACGGACGACGGGCGGGAATGACGGACGACGGCGCGGAGGCGGCCCGGCCCCCGGAAGGGTCCGGCGCCTCCGCGCCGTCGCCGTGGCCCCGCCGCGCATCACGGTGTGAGGCCACTCGCGCAGGAGTTGGGCGCTGTGCGCTCCGGCGACGAGCACTCCACCTCCTCGTACGAACCGAGTGTGATCGCGGCGAAGTTGGCCAGCGAGTCGGTGCCCGGGGCGAGGTAGCCGGTGTGGCCGTCGGCCCGCGCGGAGGAGACGACGCGCGCGCCGAAGCTCTCCGACGCCGGGTCCGCACCGTGCCCGAGGCCGAGGACCTCCACGTTCGGCACCCTGCCGATCCAGTCACCGGCGTCGCGGGCCGCCCAGACCCGCAGGGGAGTGCCGAGTTCCCGGACGGAGCGGGCGTGCATTCCGGGCGAGCCGAAGACGATCAGGTCGGAGGCCTCGCGCCGCGTCAGGTGCCCGGCGGCCCTCCCGCACACCACGGAGCCGTAGCTGTGGCAGAGCACCGTGGGTGCGGGAGCTCCCGTGCGGGCGAGCCCTCGAAGGAAGCGCTCCAGCCGGGGAGCGCCGGCGGCGGCGAGGCGGCCCGTCGCCGCGTCCGGACCCAGCCCGACGGGTGTCGTGTAGCCGGACCAGGCGATGACGGCCGTGCGGGTGCCGGGTTCCACGGCCGCCATGCGGACGCGCAGAGAAGCGGCCATGCCCGCCGGAGTCCCGTATCTGTTGGGGCCGCTGCTGTCGTACGTGGCCAGGTCGATGTCCGATCCCGGCACGAAGACGGCGGCGCGGTCCGCTCCTTCCAGGTCGCCGTACACCTCCGCGACCTGGCCGCGGCCCCGCGGGTCGAAGGCGAGGATCTGGCGGTCCCGGCCGAGGAGCCGGGCGTACCGGTCGGCCTTCGCCCGCGCGAGCTGCCGGTCCTGCGGCGTACGGGAGGGATCGGCGGCGCGTCCACCTTCACGCGCGCTCGGCGCGCAGGGCACGGCGGTTGGCCGCGTACCGCAGCGCCGTCGGCGCACCGTCGAGGTTGCCGGTCATCAGCGGGTGCCGGTGGACGAGGGCTTCCCGCTCCCGCGGTGTCAGCCCTGCGAAGAACGCGGCGATCCGGGCCGGCCGCGCCGCCGGGTCGGGGAGGGGGCGGCCGAGGGTGTGTTCGTCCGCGCGCCAGGACTCCGCCCCCGGAGGCGGGCCGGTGACGGCCTTCTGCGTCGATCCGGCCGCCCACCCGGCGGTGGCCGCGACGACGGTGACCGTGAGTGCGGCCGCGGTCAGTGCCCGCTTCGGACGGCGCTTCATCCCCGTGCTCCCTCCGCCGGCCGCCGGAGGGACCGGTGGCCTGTCGGGAGGAGAGTCGGACGGGCGTGCGCGGCCTCACGTCACACCGGGGAGCCAACTCCCGTGTGATACCGGGGTATCGGCATGCCCTCCGGGAGGAGGAGACGGGCCGCAGGAGGGCTCAGCCCTCGCCCGGGGAGATCAGGCCCGATTCGTAAGCGAAGATCACGGCCTGCGCGCGGTCACGCAGCTGAAGTTTCGTGAAGATCCGGCTCACGTGTGTCTTCACGGTCTGTTCGGCCAGCACGAGGGCGCCGGCGATCTCGCCGTTGGACCGGCCACGGGCCAGGAGCTCCAGCACCTCTGTCTCACGGCCCGTCAGCCCGTTGAGCCGGAGGCCGCGCGACGCCGGCGGCGCGGGCCGCTGCCTGGCGAAGTCGGCGATGAGCCGCCGGGTGACCGAGGGGGCCAGCAGCGCCTCGCCCTCGGCCACGATCCGCACGGCCGCGATGAGATCGGCGGGCGGTGCGTCCTTGAGCAGGAATCCGCTGGCTCCGGCGCGCAGGGCCTCGTAGACGTAGTCGTCCACGTCGAAGGTGGTCAGCATCAGCACTTTGGGACGGTGAGCCTTTCCGTCGCCCCTGCCGGTGCGGGCCCGGGTGCCGTCGTCCGTTCCGAGCAGCTGCCTGGCGGCCTCCAGCCCGTCCGTCTCCGGCATGCGCACGTCCATGAGGACCACGTCGGGGTACGTGCGCCGGCACAGTTCGACGCCCTGCGCCCCGTCCGCGGCCTCGCCCACCACGTCGATGTCGGACTGCGCGGCGAGGAGCGCGGCGAAGCCCGCACGCACCATGGCCTGGTCGTCGACGATGATCACGCGGGTCGTCATGAGGGCTCGGGGTCCTTCCCGGTCGGTTGCGCGGGGAGCAGCGGTATGCGGGCGGCGACACGGAAGCCGCCGTCGGGGAGGTGCCCGGTGTCGAGCGAACCGCCGATGAGCCGGACGCGTTCGCGCATGCCCACCAGGCCGTGTCCGGTGCCGGCGGTCTCCAGGGGCGGGCCCGCGGAGCCGGCCGCGGGGCCGTTGACGACCAGGACCGTCAGACGGGCGGACGCGGAGTCGCGGCTGCCCCCGGCGCGCCTGCCGCCCCTCCGGCCGTCCCCGTCGCGACCGCCGTCCCCGCCGCTCGTGCTCCCGCCCCCGCCGGTCACCGATACGCGGGCGGTGGCGCCCGGCGCATGCCGTACGACGTTGGCGAGCGCCTCCTGCACGATCCGGTACACGGAGAGCTGCACCGCCTGCGGCACCCCGGACAGCCCTTCCTCCACGGACAGTTCGGTGGGCACGCCCGCCCGTACGGTCGCCTCCGCCAGCTGACCGATCCTGTCCAGGCCCGGCTGCGGTGCCCGCTCGCCGTGGGACTCCTCGCTGCGCAGCACACCGAGCAGCCGCCGCATCTCCGTCAGCGACTCGCGGGCCGTCTCGGCGATGGAGCCGAACTCCTCCCGCGCCTGCGGCGGCAGCCCGCTCAGCCGGTACGGCGCGCTGTCGGCCTGCACGGTGATGACGGACATGTGGTGTGCCACGACATCGTGCAGCTCACGCGCGATACGGGCCCGCTCCTCAAGCAGTGTGCGGCGGGCGCGCTCGGCCTCGCTGATCGTCTCCTGCTCCGCGAGGCGACGCTGCGCGTCCCCCCGCTCGCGTACCGCGCCGCCGAGCAGCAGCACGATGCCACTGAGCACCGTCATCAGCACGTTCGTTCCGTCGCTGCGCTCCGGCGCGAGGAAGCCGAGCGTCAGCGAGAGCACGAGGGTGACCGACCAGACGGCGATCAGCGTGCGGCGCCGCTCGCGCAGCGAAAGGGCCAGGCACAGCACCAGGTAGCCGATGATCTGCGCGGGCGGCCACGGCCACGAGTTCTCCACGGGCGGGGTGAACAGCAGCAGCACGGCGCCGACGGTGTCCGCGACGATCACGATCCACCAGGCCTGGAGCGGCCGCGTGACGGCCAGGAGCAGGGGTGCGGACTGCGCGAGGGCCAGCGAGACGGCCGCAGGGCCCGGCAGCCCGTGCTCCTGTGGCAGCACATCGGAGGTGACCGGGATCAGCACGGCCACCAGTCCGAGAATGAGCACGTACGCCCAGCGCCGTCCCCAGCGCCGGGACCCGGGGCCGGGCGGACGCGCGTCCGCACCCGCGGGCGTGGTCAGGGCCTCCCAGAGCAGGTGCAGCCCGCGTTCGGCTGCCTGCGCGGGCACGGAGAGCGGCTTCGCCGGACCGCGTGACGGCTCGTGTGACGGCTCGCGCGACGGCTCGTGTGACGGCTCGTGGGGCCGCCCGCGTGGCGTTTCACGGGATCGCCCGCGTGACGGCTCGCCGGGCGGGGAGCCCGGGTGTCCCGGAGCGTCTGAGGCGTTCATCGCGCGGCCAGGGTATGCGGCGGTCACGGGCCCGCACGTCATACGTGGGTACCGGGTGCACCCCTACGTCAGTAGGGCATGGTTCCCGCTGCAGCAGGGCACCGCTCCCGCCGCGACGGCGGGGCGCGGTCCTCCGCTCCCGTCGGCGCAGCGGCACCTCGGCCCCGCCCGTCCGTGCACGGCCCCCGTGGCCGAGGTGCCACAACCGGCCGCCGCACGCTCACAGTTCGGCGAGCAGGTCGGCCTTCTTCTTCGCGAACTCGTCCTCCGTCACGAGCCCGGCCTCGTGGAGTTCCCCGAGGTGCCGTATGCGCTCGGCGATGTCCGCCGGATCGGCGCGCCCGGCGGAGTGCCCGGACCGGGACGGACGTGACGGCGGTGAGGTCTCGGGAAGCGCGGCCGGCTGGGCCGCCCGGACGGCCTCCAGCACCGAGGCGGCGAACGGCAGCGACTCGTGCACCAGCCCGTAGCCGATGCCGAAGACCACCGACGCCGGGTCCTTGTCGGGTTCCTGGTTCTCCGGAGGCCTCCCGCCCCGCGGGGTCACACGCAGGTGGCCGCTCGCGATCTCCGGCGAACGCCATTCGACGTCCTCCAGTTCGCTCACCTGGAAGCTCTGGTCGCCCGCCTTCCACTTGCTGGAGGAGGCACCGGTCCAGAACCAGCGGAAGAAGACGGTGCTGCCGTCGAAGGACGCCTTGCCGTCGTACGCCTTGAAGCTGTGCGGAGGCTCGGGGGCGGCGACGAGATGGTGCTCGGCGGGCTTGTCGGCGTCCGCGCCCAGGACCGCGCGCAGCTCGGTGGCGTAGTAGTCGGCGAGCGTCTCGCGCTCGGCGGGCAGCACCAGGCGGTAGGGGTCGCAGCCGTCCTTGAGCTGGCCGGCGGCGGCCTCGATCAGCGGGTCGGCGCCCGTGCGGGGCTGTGCGCGCAGTACAACGGTGCCGCGTTTGCCGCCCGGGCCGAGCTCGACGCTGCTCAGTGCCTCGTACGGGACGCGCCGCTCTCCGAGTACGTGGAAGAGCTTCGGTGTGCGGATCCCCCGTTCGAAGCGGATGAGCACGGAGTCGGCTTCGAACTCCCAGGCGGAGTGAATTCCAGCCAGTACGTCACCCATGCGGCCCATCGTATGCGCGAGGCGCCCGCTCGTCCCCCTCCTCGACGCTACGCGCGTAATGGGCCGCATTTCCGGGGCATATGCGTGCCCGTGCGAGGAATGAACCCGCCGTCAGGCGGTCTTGGTGGGCGTCCCGACGCAGCCGGGGTCGCTTGTGGCGCAGCTGATCGTCCCGTACGAACCTGTCGCGATCTCCGCGAAGTTGGCCAGGCTTCCGGTGCCGGGAACGTAGTAGCCGGTGTGCCCGTACGCGCCGTCGGCGGAGAGCCTGCGCGCACCGAATCCGGGGGAGACGGGGTCGGCCCCGTGACCGAGGCCGCCGACCTCCATGTGGGGCACGTCGGCGATCCAGTCGTCCTTGTCGCGGACGGCCCAGATGTTGGCGTCGGTGCCGAGGTCGTCGGCGTGGTCCACGCGCATGCCCGGGCTGCCGGAGACGGCGATGTCGGTGACGCGCGGCGGCAGCCTGTCCGCCGCGTCCCCGCACACGACCGAGCCGTAGCTGTGGCAGAACAGGGCGATGTGCGGGTTGCGCAGGCTCTGCACGAAGTCGGTGAGCCGCTGCGCCCCCTCCTCGGCGAGGTTGCCGGAGGCGGCCTCGACGCCGAGGCCGGTCGGTGCGGTGTAGTCGGCCCAGGCGATGGTCGCGGTGGAGGCACCCGGCGCCGCGGCGTGCTGCCGCTCCTGAAGGGCGCGCGCCATGCCGGAGGGCGCGGAGTAGGGGCGGTCGGTCTTCTCGAACGTCAGAAGGCTGGTGTCGACGCCCGGGACGACGACCGACACCCGCCGCGCCCGGTCCAGATCGCCGAAGACCTCCGCCGCGCGGCCGCCGCCCGTCGGGTCGAAGGCGAGGATCCGGCGCCCGGGCTCGAGCATGGACTCGAAGCGCTCCATGCGGTGGCTCGCGGTCTGGCGTCCGTCGTCGGTCAGCCGCTGGTCGTGCATGCGTTCGCGTTCCACGTCCCGGGCCTCGGTCAGCGCCTTGTGGTTCGCGTCGTAGCGCAGCTGAAGTGGAGCGCCGCCCAGGTTCCCCACGACGAGCGGATAGCGGTCTGCCAGGCGCTCCTGCTGACCGGCGGTGAGTGAACGGAAGAACCGGGCGACCGCTCCGGGCTTCTCGTCCGGGTCGGGCAGCGGGCGGCCCGCCACGGAGCCCTTCTCCCAGGCCAGCAGGCTCGCGGCGTACGGACCGGGCGTCCCCTCGTGCTCACGGATCGCCGTCCATCCGGTCGTCGCCAGCAGAACCAGCACCACGGCCAGTGTGAGCACCGTGCGCCAGAAGGCCGTGCCCGGGGCTCCCACGGAAGGGAGGCCTGATCCGGACAGGGGGTTGCTGAGGGCCTGGAAGGAATTCACTGGGCAGCAACCCTAGGAGACGGGGTCGGGTGCTCGTGTGCGCCGTGACCCATCTCACGTTTCGGCATGCCTGATTGGGTCAGTTTCGGGCGGGCCTGTGGCTGTCGTGATCTTGCGGGGCGTACGCGGAGGTTCCCGCGGGTGCACTGCCACCGGCCGGCCGCGAACCCGCTTGAGGCGCAGATCAGTTGGAGGAGGCCGCGCCCGGCGCTTCGGGGGGTGACGTCCGGGGTGCGCGCGGCGGACGGCCGGGGCGGCCCCAGTCCTCGGAGAGGGCGGGGCCCAACTGGTCCACGTACGACTCGACCATGTGCTGGGCCGCGGCCACGGTGATGTCCCCGCCGAAGCTCCAGCGGCGGAAGGCGGCGCGCATCACACCGGAGAACGCCGCCACGAGCACCCTCGGTCTGGCGTCGCCGTCCGGATCCACGCCCTCGCGCCGCGCGATCTCGGCGGCGAGCCGTTCCTCCATCTCCACGGCGTGACGGAGTTCGACGGCCACGAGGGAGGGCGTGGTCTCGATGATCTGCCACATCCTCATGTACAGCGACATGGGCACGATCTCCTCGATGGCCTCGCCGATGCTCTCCCACGTCTCGTCCAGAGTGCTGCGCAGCACCTCCACCGGGGATTCGTCCCCGGGCGGCCGCGTGCGTACGGCCTCCACGTACCGCTCCGAGACGAGCGCCTGGAGGAAGAAGGCCACTTCCTCCTTGCTGGTGAAGTAGCGGAAGAAGGTGCGCTGGGAGACGTCGACGGTGGCGACGATCTCGTCGACGGTGGTCTCCTCGTACCCCTTCGCGACGAAGAGCTCGCAGGCGGCGCGGACGAGCGAGTCCCGGGTGCGCTGCTTCTTCCGCTCACGCAGACCGGTCACTTCGGCCACCTCCCAGTGGTTCGCCGCCGATCCTCCAGCGGCACGGCATGTACGGACCGGACGCTGCCGCGGCCGGCGCCGAGGACGTGGCTCTCCGGACGTGGCTCTCCGTCTCCGGCCGGGTCACGGGTTCCCTGCCGGATGTGAGCAGCCTGACATCTACAGACGAATAGTTTTGTTTGTCAATTGTCAGCGACTGTCATTAGCCTCGCATCATGAGCTCCCAGACCAGCACAGCCACGGGCCGGGCCGCGGAACCGCCCGGTCCGCGAGAACCAGGCATACCAGGCGCAGCGGGCGCACCGGAACCTCGATCGGGTGTCCGCGGCCACCCGTGGCTGACCCTCGTGACCGTTGCCGTCGGCATCACGATGGTCGCCCTCGACGGGACGATCGTCGCCATCGCCAACCCGGCCATCCAGAAGGACCTCGGAGCTTCGCTGGCGGACGTCCAGTGGATCACGAACGGATATCTGCTGGCGCTCGCCGTCGCCCTGATCACCGCGGGCAAGCTGGGTGACAGGTTCGGTCACAGGCAGACCTTCCTGATCGGCGTCGTCGGTTTCGCCGCGGCCTCCGGAGCGATCGGCCTCGGCGGCAGCGTCTCGCTCGTCGTTGCCTTCCGCGTGCTGCAGGGGCTCTTCGGGGCGCTGCTGATGCCGGCGGCGCTGGGCCTGCTGCGCGCCTCCTTCCCCGCCGAGAAGCTGAACGCCGCCATCGGCGTCTGGGGTGCGGTCATCGGCGCCTCGACCGCGGCGGGGCCCATCGTCGGCGGCGTCCTCGTCGAGAAGGTCAACTGGGAGTCGGTCTTCTTCATCAACATCCCGGTCGGCCTCGCCGCACTACTCATGGGGCTGTTCATCCTCCGCGACCACCGCGCGGAGAAGGCGCCGCGCTCCTTCGACATCCCGGGCATCGTGCTGCTGTCCGGCGCGATGTTCTGCCTGATCTGGGCGTTGATCAAGGCTCCGGACTGGGGCTGGGGCGACGCGTCCACGCTGGGCTTCCTGGGCGGTTCTCTCGTCGCGTTCCTCGTCTTCGGACTCTGGGAGTCGAAGGCGAAGGAACCGCTGGTTCCGCTGAGCATGTTCCGCTCGGTCCCGCTGACGGCCGGGACGGTACTGATGGTGCTGATGGCCTTCGGATTCATGGGCGGCATCTTCTTCGTCACCTTCTACCTCCAGAACGTGCACGGGATGTCGCCCGTGGACAGCGGGATCCGGCTGCTGCCGCTCACGGCGATGATGATCGTCGCCTCGCCCCTGGCGGGCGGGCTCATCTCCAAGGTCGGGCCGCGCGGTCCCCTCGTCGGCGCCATGCTGATCGCCGCGATCGCCATGTTCGGTCTCTCGACGCTGGACGCGGACAGCGGTGCGGCCGTCACCTCCCTGTGGTTCGCGCTGCTGGGCCTCGGCCTCGCCCCGGTGATGGTCGGTGCCACCGACGTCATCGTGGGGAACGCGCCGCTGGAGCACTCCGGCGTCGCGGGCGGGCTCCAGCAAGCGGCGATGCAGGTGGGCGGAAGCCTCGGCACCGCGGTGCTGGGCGTCGTCATGGCCACCCGGGTCGACGACGCACTGCCGGAGAAGTGGGCGGACGCCAAGCTGCCGCCGCTGCCGCCCGGGCAGGAGGACAAGCTCGAAGGGGCCGCCGAGGTCGGCGTGGCGCCCCCGGCGCCGGCGGGCACCCCCGCGCAGATCGCCGAGGCGATGAAGGAAGTCGTGCACGACTCGTTCATCTCGGGGATGGGGCTGGCCTTCACGTGCGCCGGCGTCGTGGCCGTGTTCGCCGCGGGGGTCGCCTTCTTCACCAAGCGCGGCTCCAACGACGCGGGGCCCTCCGTGCACGTGTGACGGGGGCGGCTTGGACGGCGAGGGAGTTGTGGACCTCGGGGCCTCAACCTCGCGCGTGGGCTCGGTTGTGAGCTTCGGGCTGTGACCTTCGGGTTGTGAGCTTCGAAGCGTGAACTTCGGGCCGTGAACTTCGGGGCGGGACGGTGGCCGGCCGTTCCGCCCCGAGACGTATCCGCACCTGGCACATGGCGCTTGTGGATAACTCCGCCACTGATCCCGGTGAAGCGAGCGGCTATCTCTTGGCCTCGCCCTGGCACCCGTACATGCTGGTCACGACGCCGGGCGAGCGGAGCCCGGCCCGGTACGGGGGAGTGATCGGAGTGCGGGGACGCGGGCGAGGTATGTCCGGACGGGACGAGGCCGGACCGGCGGCGTCCGGGCCGGGAGCAGCGGGGCCGGCAGCATCGGGACGGGCGGTGCAGGAGCCGGGTGCATCGGGCCGCGGAGGCGGCCGGGGAGCTCTTCCCGGCCGGACCGGCATCCGGGGTGTCGTGGCCGCCGCGCTCGCACTGGGCGCCCTGGCAGCGGGGACCGCAGCCACGCCACCCCGGGCGGTGGCAGGGCCGAGGCTGGGCGACTGCGCGGCGGGGGCGCTCTGTATGTGGCCGGATGCCCCGTTCCGTGGCGAGCGGCGTGAGTACGCGCTGAGCGAGGTCCCCCTCGGGAGCTGTCAGCGGCTTCCCGGGCGTGCGGGTGCGGAGTCGTTCGCCAACCGTACGGGCCGTCCGGTGACCGTCTACGAGAGCGGTGAGTGCGCGGAGACCCGTGATTTCCACACGCACCCTTCCGGCTCATGGACGCCTGAAGGCGCGTACAGGATGCGGGCGTTCAAGGTCTGGAAGCGCTGATGTCCAGTTGTCACGGCGCGGTGGCCCGAGCCGTCACCAGGGCGTGCGTACGGGCCTTGGGTCACGTTCTGCGCGCGGGCGTCCGGCGTCTGCGCCTGCTCGGCAGGTCTCCCGGCGGCCGGCCCGTGTGCCGGGGCGCGGGCCGTGCACAGCGCGACGGCGTGGTACGGCACTGCCGCACCACGCCGTCGCGGTTCGTTCCCGTCGATCCAGGGGCTACGCCTCAGCGCGCGGCTCTAGGCGTCGCCGCCCGCCGCGCCCGGGTCCGCAGCTGCCACGTCCAGCAGCTGGTACCGGTCGAGAGCCTGCTTCAGCGCAGAGCGGTCGATCTTCCCCTCCCGTGCCAGCTCCGTGAGCACGGCAAGCACGATCGACTGCGCGTCGATGTGGAAGAAGCGCCTGGCCGCTCCGCGGGTGTCGGCGAAGCCGAAGCCGTCGGCTCCAAGGGACTGGTAGGTGCCGGGCACCCAGCGGGCGATCTGGTCCGGCACGGACCGCATCCAGTCGGATACGGCCACCTTGGGCCCGTCGGCGTTCTGGAGTTTCCGCGTCACGTACGGGACGCGCTGCTCCTCCTCGGGGTGGAGGAGATTGTGCTCCTCGGCTTCCACCGCCTCGCGGCGCAGTTCGTTCCAGGAAGTCGCCGACCAGATGTCCGCCTTGACGTTCCACTCCTCGGCCAGGATCTTCTGTGCCTCCAGCGCCCACGGCACGGCGACACCCGAGGCGAGGACCTGCGCGGGGATCGTCCCCTTGTCGCCCACGCTGTAGCGGTACAGGCCGCGGACGATGCCCTCGGCGTCCACGTCCTCCGGCTCGGCCGGCTGCTGGATGGGCTCGTTGTAGACGGTGAGGTAGTAGAAGACGTCCTCGCCCTGCGGGTGTTCCGGCGAGGATCCGTACATCCGCTGCAGGCCGTCCTTGACGATGTGCGCGATCTCGAAGCCGAAGGCCGGGTCGTAGGAGACGGCGGCCGGGTTCGTCGACGCCAGCAGCTGGGAGTGGCCGTCGGCGTGCTGCAGACCTTCGCCGGTCAGGGTCGTACGGCCGGCGGTCGCGCCCAGTACGAAGCCCCGCGACATCTGGTCCGCCATCTGCCAGAACTGGTCGCCGGTCCGCTGGAAGCCGAACATCGAGTAGAAGACGTAGATCGGGATGAGCGGCTCGCCGTGCGTGGCATAGGCCGACCCGGCGGCGGTCGCAGCGGCGGTGCAGCCGGCTTCCGTGATGCCGTCGTGGAGCATCTGGCCGGTCGGCGACTCCTTGTACGCCAGCAGCAGTTCACGGTCCACGGACTCGTAGCTCTGCCCCAGCGGGTTGTAGATCTTGGCCGAGGGGAAGAACGAGTCCATTCCGAAGGTGCGGTACTCGTCGGGAGCGATCGGCACGAAACGCTTGCCGATCTCCTTGTCCCGCATCAGGTCCTTCAGCAGCCGCACGAAGGCCATGGTGGTGGCGATCTGCTGCTGGCCGGACCCCTTCTTGACCGCCGCATAGGCCTTGTCGCCGGGGAGCTTGAGCGGCTTGGAGCGGTTCACGCGCGTGGGCACGTATCCGCCCAGCTCCCTGCGGCGGTCGTGCATGTACTGGATCTCTTCCGAGTCCCTGCCCGGGTGGTAGTACGGCGGGGCGCCGGACTCCAGCTCCTTGTCGGGGATCGGCAGGCGCAGCCGGTCGCGGAAGCCCTTCAGATCGTCGATCGTCAGCTTCTTCATCTGGTGCGTGGCGTTGCGGCCCTCGAAGTTCGGTCCCAGCGTCCAGCCCTTGATGGTCTGCGCGAGGATCACCGTGGGCTGGCCCTGGTGCTCCTTGGCCGCCTTGTACGCCGCGTACACCTTGCGGTGGTCGTGGCCGCCGCGTCCCAGGTGCAGGAGCTGGTCGTCGGTCATGTTCTCGGCCATCGCCCGCAGCCGCTGGTCACCACCGAAGAAGTGGTCGCGGATGTAGGCGCCGCTCTCGGTGGCGTACGTCTGGAACTGGCCGTCGGGCGTGGTGTTGAGCTTGTTGACCAGCACACCGTCGCGGTCCTGGGCGAGCAGCGGGTCCCAGGAGCGGTCCCAGACCAGCTTGATCACGTTCCAGCCGGCGCCGCGGAAGTACGACTCCAACTCCTGGATGATCTTCCCGTTGCCGCGCACGGGGCCGTCGAGCCGCTGAAGGTTGCAGTTGATGACGAAGGTGAGGTTGTCCAGCCCCTCTCGGGCCGCCAGAGAGAGCTGCCCCAGCGATTCGGGCTCGTCCATCTCGCCGTCGCCGAGGAAGGCCCACACGTGCGACTTGGAGGTGTCGGCGATGCCGCGCGCCTCCATGTAGCGGTTCATCCTGGCCTGGTAGATCGCGCCGATCGGCCCGAGCCCCATCGAGACCGTGGGGAACTCCCAGAAGTCGGGCATCGACCGCGGGTGCGGATAGCTGGAGAGCCCGTTGGGCGACTTGCTCTTCTCCTGCCGGAAGCCGTCCAGCTGCGCCTCGGAGAGCCTGTCGAGCAGGAACGCGCGGGCATAGATGCCGGGCGAGGCGTGGCCCTGGAAGAAGACCTGGTCGCCGCCGTCCCCCTCGTCCTTGCCGCGGAAGAAGTGATTGAAGCCCACGTCGTAGAGAGAGGCGGAGGAGGCGAAGGTCGCGATGTGCCCGCCGACCCCGATACCGGGCCGCTGTGCGCGGGAGACCATCACCGCGGCGTTCCAGCGGGTCGCGTTGAGGACCTTGCGCTCGATCTCCTCGTTACCGGGGAAGTAGGGCTCGTCCCGCGTGGCGATCGTGTTCACGTAGTCCGTGCTGCGCATCTCCGGTACGGCGACGCGCTTCTCGCGCGCCCGCTCGATAAGCCGGAGCATGAGATAGCGGGCCCGTCCCCGTCCGCGCTCGTCGACTGCGGCGTCGAGCGAGTCAAGCCATTCCTGGGTCTCTTCGGGATCGAAGTCCGGGACCTGGCTGGGAAGGCCGCCAATGATGATCGGGTTGCGATCGGATCCGGAAGCCACGCTGTTCCTTCGCTGGTCGTGATCTGTCTGCCATGGTGTCGCGCCGACTCCATCGTCCACTGCCGCTGCGCCCACGTCACCTTTACTGCTGGGTAATCAGTGCTGTCTCATGGGCGCGCGACAGCAACAAGTCGAATGGGGCGGCCGAATTGCCACCCTACGCCCGGCCCGGCTGAGGTGTGCCGCCGCCGGTGCTCCGGGTGCGGAAGCGGCGGAACCGGCACATACGTCACAGGCCGATGTGGCGCGAATCACTGCTCATCGGGCATTGTGGGAGGACACGTCGGCGTTTGGGCGGGATGGATGGTGGGGTACTTGCGCGATCCGGCCCGCCCGTGTGGACTACGGCCATTGCCTCGCGTGCGCGCGGGGCGCAAGGCAGATTCCAGCAAGAGACAGGAGGCAATCCGTGAGCGCGACCGCGGACCACGCGGAGGAGCGGACCAACCCCGCCGCAAGGCTGGGTTTCCAGCCCGGACAGGTGGTCCAGGAGCTCGGGTACGACGACGACGCCGAGCAGGCCCTCCGTGAGGGAATCGAGGCCATCACGGGTACGGAGCTCGTCGACGAGGACCACGACGATGTGGCCGATGCCGTGATGCTGTGGTTCCGCGAGGATGACGGCGACCTGACGGACGCGCTGGTGGACGCCACCACGATGATCGACGCGGGTTCTCCTGTCTGGCTGCTGACCCCCAAGACCGGCCGCGAGGGCTACGTCGAGCCGAGCGAGATCGGTGAGGCGGCGCAGACGGCCGGGCTCGCCCAGACCAGCACCGTCAACGCGGGCAAGGACTGGAGCGGAAGCCGTCTGGTCACGCCCAAGGCCGCTCGCACCGGCAAGCGGTAGCCAGGCCGTGTCCGGCCTCAGGGGCGGCCGCGGGCGCAGCCCGAAGCCGTCCCCGGCAGCGGACCTGACCGGATCCGGGCCCCCGGCAGCCAGGCTGCCGGGGGCCCGGACCCGCTTCGGGGGGCGGAAGTGAAAGACTGCGCCGGCGTCCCGTACGACGGTGACCCGCCTTCCCCGCCAGGCGCCCTGCGGACGCCGCGGGCGGCGCCCGCCGTCTTCCGGGCCGTGATCACGGAACGTCTCCATCGACAGTCATCACGGAAGGGGATCTTGATCCCATGGCAATCGAGGTCGGCACCAAGTCACCGGACTTCACACTGAAGAGTCAGCACGGAGAAGCGGTCTCGCTGTCCGACTTCCGGGGCAAGAAGAACGTCGTTCTGCTCTTCTACCCGTTCGCCTTCACCGGGGTGTGCACGGGCGAGCTGTGCGCGCTGCGTGACGAACTGCCCAAGTTCGTCAACGACGACGTGCAGCTGCTCGCCGTCTCCAACGACTCGCCCTTCGCGCTGCGCGTGTTCGCCGAGCAGGAGGGCCTGGAGTACCCGCTGCTGTCGGACTTCTGGCCGCACGGAGAGGCCTCCCGCGCCTACGGTGTCTTCGACGAGGAGAAGGGCTGCGCCGTGCGCGGCACCTTCGTGATCGACACCGAGGGCGTTGTCCGCTGGAGCGTCGTCAACGCCATCCCGGAGGCGCGTGACCTGAACGAGTACGTCAAGGCGCTGGAAGCCCTCTGAGCCGAGCGCTGGGAGCGTGGGGAACCGCTCACTAGGATCGATTCGTTCATCCGGCAGAACAGAAGCTAACCGCTACAGGCACGGGGCACGGCACGGTGCTCCTTCGAACAGACACCTGGAGGACTCGTGGGAGTCAGCCTCAGCAAGGGCGGCAACGTCTCGCTGACCAAGGAGGCCCCGAACCTGACGGCTGTGATCGTCGGTCTGGGCTGGGATGCCCGTACGACCACGGGGTCGGACTTCGACCTCGACGCCAGCGCTCTGCTCGCGAACAGCGAGGGCAAGGTCGGCAACGACAAGAACTTCGTATTCTTCAACAACCTCAAGAGCCCCGACGGCTCCGTCGAGCACACCGGTGACAACCTCACCGGTGAGGGCGAGGGAGACGACGAGGTCATCAAGGTCAATCTGGCGGGTGTGCCGGCCGACGTCGAGAAGATCGTCTTCCCGGTCTCCATCTACGAGGCCGAGAGCCGTCAGCAGAGCTTCGGTCAGGTCCGCAACGCCTTCATCCGCGTTGTCAACCAGGCCGACAACAACGAGCTGGCGCGCTACGACCTCAGCGAGGACGCCTCAACAGAGACGGCCATGGTCTTCGGCGAGCTCTACAGGCACGGCGCGGAGTGGAAGTTCCGCGCCATCGGCCAGGGTTACGCGTCGGGGCTGCGCGGCATCGCGCAGGACTTCGGGGTCAACGTCTGACGGATCCCGGCAGCCACCGGCGCCGCAGGCTTCCGTGAACAGGAGGTGTGCGGCGTCTGGTGATGTCGGGACACTGGGGGCATCAACACCGGGGAGAGTTCGGGGAGAGGATCAGAACATGGGCGTGACGCTCGCCAAGGGGGGAAATGTCTCCCTCTCGAAGGCCGCACCGAACCTGACGCAGGCCCGTATCGGGCTTGGCTGGAAGGCCCGTTCCACCACCGGAGCCGCCTTCGATCTGGACGCGAGTGCGCTGCTGTGCGCGAACGGCCGGGTGCTCGGCGACGAGTACTTCGTCTTCTACAACAACCTCAAGAGCCCCGACGGCTCCGTCGAGCACACCGGCGACGAACTGGTCGGCGGTTCCGGAAGCGAGGACGACGAGACGGTGCTGGTCGACCTGCCGCTCGTTCCCGCCCAGGTCGACAAGATCGTCTTTCCGGTCTCCATCTACGACGCGGAGCCCCGCCAGCAGACGTTCGGCCAGGTCACCGACGCCTACATCCGAGTCCTGAACCAGGAGGACGGGCAGGAGCTGGCGCGTTACGACCTCACCGAGGACGCCTCCTCGGAAACCGCGATGATCTTCGGGGAGTTGTACCGGCGCGAGGGCGAGTGGAAGTTCCGGGCCGTTGGGCAGGGGTACGCCTCAGGCTTGCGAGGCATCGCTCTAGACTTCGGAGTCAATGTTTCGTAAGCAAAGGTCATTTGTTCGTAAAGCGGATTGGGTAGCCCAGTGCTCTTGAAAACCTTCGGCTGGTCCTTCGGCGTCACGGCCGCGGGACTCGCCCTCGCCGCGTTGCTCTGGGGGTGGCAGGGGTTCGCCGTCGTGGCGATCCTGTCCGTCCTTGAGATCTCACTGTCCTTCGACAACGCGGTCGTCAACGCAGGTGTGCTGAAGAAGCTCAACGCCTTCTGGCAGCGCATCTTCCTGACCATCGGCATCCTCATCGCGGTGTTCGGGATGAGGCTGGTCTTCCCAGTCGTCATCGTGGCCATCAGCGCCAAGATCGGGCCCATCGAAGCCGTCGATCTCGCGCTGGCGGACCCGGACAAGTACCAGCAGCTCGTGACGGACGCCCACCCGGCCATCGCGGCCTTCGGCGGCATGTTCCTGCTGATGATCTTCCTCGACTTCATCTTCGAGGAGCGGGAGTACAAGTGGCTCGCCTGGCTCGAGCGGCCCCTGGCCAAGCTCGGCAAGGTCGACATGCTCTCCGTGTGCATCGCCCTGATCGTGCTGCTGATCTCGGCCATGACCTTCGCGGTCGAGGCGCACCAGCACGGCGGGGCTCACGCGGACAAGTCCGCCACGGTGCTGCTGTCCGGCGTCGCCGGACTCATCACCTACCTGCTGGTGGGCGGTCTCTCCAGCCACTTCGAGAACAAACTGGAGGAAGAGGAGGAACGCGAGCACGAGGCCGAGGAGAAGGCCAAGCAGGAAGGCAAGGACCCGTCGCTGGTCGGACTCGCTGGCAAGGCCGCCTTCTTCATGTTCCTCTACCTCGAAGTTCTCGACGCCTCCTTCTCCTTCGACGGCGTCATCGGCGCCTTCGCCGTCACCAACCACATCTTCTGGATGGCGCTCGGTCTCGGAATCGGCGCGATGTACGTGCGGTCGCTCACGGTCTACCTCGTCCGGCAGGGCACGCTCGACGACTACGTCTACCTGGAGCACGGCGCGCATTACGCGATCGGTGCGCTCGCGGCCATCCTGCTCATCACGATCAAGTACGAGATCAACGAGGTCGTCACCGGTCTGATCGGCGTCGCGCTGATCGCCGCGTCCTTCTGGTCCTCGGTCCGGCGCAACCAGCGGATCGCGCAGTCGCACGACAGCGGCGGCGAGAACGACGAGACCTCGGACGAGGAGGTCGGCTCCAAGGCGTGAGCCCCCTGTGCCCCGGGAAGGTGCGGCGGCTCGCACGTTTCCGGGTGTCACGGCGGCCTGTTTGCGGAACGCTCTAACGGGGCGGCTCCGAGTCCCGACTCGGAGCCGCCCCGAGGCAGTTGGAGTTCGAGTGGGGGTGCGGGATGGTCTCCCTTTGGGAGAACTGGCGCAGCAGCGCCGGAATGCGGCGGCGCGGGCCGAAGTTCGACACGATAGGCGGTCCCTCGACGTACGCCGTCGAGCTGACCAAGCGTCACTCGTCGCTGTCGCTGACCGAACAGGGCGCGGACAACGGCAGTCTGCGGGTGAACCTTTCCTGGCGGATGCGCTCTTCGGACTTCGACGGGAGAGCCGGGCGCCGCGGTTCGCTCCGGAATCCGCTCCAGGCGCTGAAGCCCCAGGTCGTACAGGCGCACACGCAGGGCGTCGTCGACGTCGACCTCGACCTCGCCTGCATGTACGAACTGGCCGACGGCACCAAGGGAGTTGTGCAGCCGCTGGGCAACTTCCTCGGTGACTGGAACTCCCCGCCGTATGTGAAGCTCACCGGCGACGACCGCTTCGGCTCGCCGTCCGGCGAGACGATCTATGTGAATCTCGACCACAAGGACGACATCAAGCGGCTGCTCTTCTTCGTCTACATCTACGACGGCACCCCCGCCTTCGACCGCACGCACGCGATCCTCACGCTCTTCCCGAGCAACGGACCGCGCGTCGAGGTCGGGCTCGACCAGCGGGCTCCGCAGGCGCGTTCGTGCGCGGTGCTGCTCATGCAGCACGAGAAGGACCAGCTGATGGTGCGCCGGCAGGTGCGCTACGTCTACGGATTCCAGTCCGAACTGGACCGGCTCTACGGCTGGGGCATGCAGTGGGGCCGCGGGTACAAGGCCGGCCGGAGCTGATCCGGCGGCGCGAGCCGGCCCGGGCGGGCTGCTGCGGTTTCCTGTCAGCGGTCCTGGAACTGGGGCCCCTGGGGCGGCAGTGCGAAGTCCGGGTCGGGCTGCGGGTAGCCGTATGCCGGCTGCGGATAACCGTACGCGGGCCGGGTCGCCGGCGGCTGCTGGGGCTGCTGCGGGTAGCCGTAGCCATGCGTCGGTGCCGCCGGACCCGGCCCGCCCGCAGCGATGGGCGACGGCGCGGTGGGCGGCGGGCCCGGCGCGGGAGCCGCGAGGGGGAAGTCCTCGGGTTCCGAAGGCTGCGGGCCGGCGGCGAAGGCCGGCACGGTCGCTTCGTCCGGCGTCGGAGCGGACGTCTGGGGCGGGACGGACGGTGCGGACGGCACGGTGGCACCCGGCTGTTCCGGTCCTGCGGCACCCGGCTGTCCCGGTCCTGCGGCACCCGGCTCCGGGCGGGAGCCCTCGCTTTCCTCGACGGTGATCCCGTACTCGGTGGCCAGCCCGATCAGCCCTGTCGCGTAACCCTGGCCCAGCGCGCGGAACTTCCAGCCCGTGCCGCGCCTGTACAGCTCGCCGCAGATCAGCGCCGTCTCGGCGCCCGTCTCAGGCTCGATGTCGAACTTCAGCAGGGGTTCGCCCTCCGCGCCCGGTCCGGCTCCCGCGTACGCCAGCAGCCGCAGCTGCCGCACGTCGCCGAAGGTGCCGCCGTCCGTGGACGCGGCGAGCAGCACGCGGTCCACGTGAGGGGCGAGAGCGCCAGGGTCGACCTCGACCGAGTCGCACCTCCCGTCCTGCTCCTGCGTCTTTCCCAGGTGACTCACCGCGCCTGAAGGGTGCAGCGGCTGGTTGTAGAAGACGAAGTCCTCGTCGGAACCGACGCGTCCGCTCTCGTCCAGCAGCAGCGCGGACACATCGACGTCGGGCACTCCGGCCCCGGAGGACCAGCACAGGACGGCACGAACCGCCACAGTCTCCAGCTGAACGTTCGAGCCCTTCACCATGGCGTGCGTCATGCGCTCATCCTGCCTTCCGCCCGCGCGTCAGGACAACGCGGGAGGCCGGGGTGGCCGGGCGTGCACCCGGTGGTGACGCATTCTTCATCGTCGGATGGAACCAATGGACCCCTCCCGTACGTACGATGAGCGGCTGCTTCTCGCCACCGGACGGCACAGCCGGCGGCGGGACGGGCTGCGCACGGTCGACACGACCGCGTAGGCCACGCCGGATGCCACGCGAAGGGAATCGGGGTCACGCATGCGGCACTTCGGTCAACTCCCGCCTGAGGTGCGGCGAGCGCTGTTCCAGTACGAGCCTGCCGAGTTCACCGCGGACTCGCCGGGCCGTACGCTCGCCGCCGCGCTCGGCGCCACCCTGTACTGCCCGGCGACGCGCACGAGCCTCGCCGCCGACGTGGTCAAGCAGGCCCGTCGCGGCGTGAGGTCCATGGTGCTGTGCCTGGAGGACTCCATAAGCGACGCGGAGGTCGCGGGGGCCGAGGGCAATCTGACCCGGCAGGTGGCGCGACTGGCGGACGCCGGCGCCGGCCTGCCCGAGCGGGACGTCCCCCTGCTGTTCGTACGGGTACGGGAGCCGGAGCAGATCACCGACCTCGTGAAGCGGCTGGGCCCCTCGGCCGGACTGCTCTCGGGGTTCGTGCTGCCCAAGTTCACCGAGGAGAGCGGCATCCCGTTCCTGGAGGCCCTGGCAGAGGCCGAAGCCGTCGCGGGCCGCAGGCTGTTCGCGATGCCGGTGCTCGAGTCCCCGGCGCTGCTGCACCTGGAGACGCGGGCGGCGACGCTGGCCGGAATCGCCCGCGCCGTCGACAAGTACCGGGAACGGGTCCTCGCGCTGCGGCTCGGTGTGACGGACTTCTGCTCCGCCCACGGGCTGCGCCGTACGCCCGAGATGACCGCGTACGACGTCCAGCTCGTCGCGTCCGTCATCGGTGACGTGGTGAATGTGCTGGGCCGCGCGGACGGCAGCGGCTACACGGTCACCGGACCGGTGTGGGAGTACTTCCGGCTCCAGGAGAGGATGTTCAAGCCCCAGCTCAGGCAGAGCATCTTCACCGGGCGCGCGGAGGAGCTGCGCACGGCTCTCATCGACCACGACATGGACGGACTGCTGCGCGAGATCGAACTGGACCGGGCCAACGGTCTGCTCGGCAAGACCTGCATCCATCCCTCGCACGTGCTGCCGGTGCACGCGTTGTCCGTGGTGAGCCTGGAGGAGTACAGCGATGCCACCGACATCCTCCGTCCGGAGCGCAGCGGAGGCGGTGTCGTGCGTTCCGCGTACACGAACAAGATGAACGAGGTGAAGCCGCACCGGGCGTGGGCCGAGCGGACGCTGCTGCGCGCCGAGCTGTTCGGGGTGGCACGCGAGGGCGTCGGTTTCGTCGACTTCCTGGTGGCCGGCGTGCGGGCGGACGGCGAGTCGGCGTGAGAGCGCGGGACGAAGGGATGGGCGACGGGTGAGAGACGCGGTGAGCGGTGCGGTGTGGTCCGGCGAGTGGGTCGCCGAACGACTGGATGTGAGGCTGAGCGGCGACGGGCTGCGGGAGCTGATGGGCCTGGCGCTGCGCCGCAACCCCAAACGTGCGCATCTCCTCGTCTCGCGCGTCCTGGGCAAGCACGTGCCGGAGCGGCCCGGAGCCGTGCGCGGGGTCGGCGTCAAGCTCGGGCGGGAGGTGCGGACCCTGCTCGGCGACGACCTCGCGGACCGTGCCGTGGTGCTCGGCTACGCGGAGACGGCGACGGGGCTCGGGCACTGCGTGGCCGACGGCATCGGCGGCGTCACGTACCTGCACTCGACGCGGCGCGCGGTGCCGGGAGTGGCAACCGCCGGCGGGTTCGAGGAGGAGCACAGCCACGCCACGTCGCATCTGCTGCTCCCGGAGGATCCGGGGCTGCTGAGCGGGGACGGGCCGCTCGTCCTCGTCGACGACGAGTTCTCCACGGGCCGCACCGTGCGCAACACCATCGCGGCGCTGCACCGGCGGCATCCTCGGCAGCGGTACGTAGTGGTGGCGCTGACCGACATGCGCTCGGCGGACGACACGGCCGCACTGGAGAAGTTCGCGGCCGAACTCGGCGCGCGTGTGGACGTGGTGGCGCTGGCACGCGGCCGCGTCTCGCTCCCGCACGACGTGCTGGAGCGCGGGCAGCGCCTCGTGGCGCAGGCAGAGGCGCAGGCGGGGCAGGCGGGGCAGGCGGAGGTGCAGGCACCGGAGGCCCCGCCGGCGGGAGCGGCGTTGTCGGCTGCGCCGGAGGAACCCCCCGCCGGCACGGACCCCGAGTCCGTGGGGCCGGCGAGCCCGCGCGGCGCGAGCCCGGCGGCCCGGGTGGACCTCGGCTGGCCGCCGGGCCTGCCCGACGGCGGACGGCACGGCTTCACCGCCGCCCACCGGGCCCGCCTGGACGCGGCACTGCCCGGTATGGCAGCACGGCTGGCCTCTGCACTGGCAGAGGCGGGCACGCTCCCCGACGCGCCGGAGGCCCCGGGTGACCGTACGGCCCCGCGCGTACTGGTGCTGGGCTGCGAGGAGTTGATGTACGCGCCGCTGCGTCTCGCCGTCGCCCTGGAGGAGCGCCTGGGCCGGGCGGCGGAGGTGCGCTTCTCCACGACGACGCGCTCGCCCGTGCTCGCGCTCGACGACCCGGCCTACGCCGTCCGTACCTGCCTCTCCTTCCCGGCACACGACAGGACGGACGCGGAGACCGGCGCGGACACCGGGACGGACGGCGTCGCCGCTCGCGGGAAGGAGACCGTCGCGGGCCGCGGGACGGAGACCGGCGCCGCTCGCGGGAAGGAGACCGGCGCCGAGGGCCGCCGCGGCGCCGCCGTGCGCTACGCGTACAACGTCGCCCCCGGTGCCGACCCCGGCCGCCGCTTCGACGCCGTCGTCGTCGTGACGGACTCGGCGTCCGACACCGCTGCCCTGCACGGCCCGGGTGGTCTGCTGCACCGGCTGCGGGAGCACACGGACAGCGTGCTGCTCGCGGTGGTCCCCGCCTACCGTCCGCTGCCCGCGCCGCTGCGCGGCCCGCACTTCTCCTCGTACGCGCCCGATGAGGTCGGCTGGCTGCTCCAGGACCTGTCGCGGACGAAGCTGGAGGCCCCGACCGAGGAGCGCGAGGAGGCGATCCAGAGCGGAGGGGCGCACTACGCGGAGTCGCTGCCCGTCGAATACCAGCCGGGCCCGGAGTACGAACGGCTCTTCCACGGCGCGCTGGAGGCCTCCGCGAGCCGCGTCGCGCGCGCGGTCGGCACCGTCACCGAGACGGTGCTGTGCGAACGGGCGTCGCGCGGAACGGGCCGTCCGGTGCTGGTCTCGCTCGCCCGCGCGGGCACACCCGTCGGCGTACTGATGCGGCGCTGGGCGCAGCGGGCCCACGGGCTGGACCTGCCGCACTACGCGGTGTCCATCGTGCGCGGGCGCGGCATCGACGCCAACGCGCTGCGCTGGATCGCCTCGCACCACGACCCCGGCGACGTCGTCTTCGTCGACGGCTGGACGGGCAAGGGCGCCATCACTCGTGAACTCGCCGGAGCTCTCGCGCAGTTCGGGGAGTTCGACCCGGAGATCGCCGTGCTCGCCGACCCCGGCGGCTGTGTCCGCACATACGGCACCCGCGAGGACTTCCTCATTCCGTCCGCCTGCCTCAACTCCACCGTCTCCGGGCTGATTTCGCGCACCGTGCTCCGCGCTGACCTGGTCGGCCCGGACGACTACCACGGCGCCAAGTACTACCGGGAGCTTGCCGGTTCGGACGTCTCGGGCCTCTTCCTGGACCGGATCACGGCCCGCTTCGGCGACGTCGCCGAAGCCGTGGCGGGGGACGCGGCAGCGCTGCGGACCGCCGAGAGGGCCCCGACATGGGCCGGCTGGAGCGCGGTGGAACGCATCAGCCGGGAGTACGGCATCGACGACGTCAACCTCGTCAAGCCGGGAGTCGGCGAGACGACGCGTGTGCTGCTGCGCCGAGTACCGTGGCGGATTCTGACGCGGCGCGGCGCGGGCTCCGACCTGGACCACGTGCGGCTGCTCGCGGGGGAGCGGGGCGTTCCGGTCGAGGAGACGGACGGGCTGCCCTACAGCTGCGTGGGCCTGATCCACCCGCGGTTCACGCGCGGCGCCACCGGCTCCGACGGGAGGGCCGCCGGATGACCGCCCCCTCCCGGCGCGTTACGCCGCCTCTCCCGCTCTTCGCCGGAGACCTCGACCGCACGCTGATCTACTCGTCGGCGGCCCTCGGACTGAGCGTGCCCGACAGCGAGGCTCCGCGGCTGCTGTGCGTCGAGGTGTACGAGGGCAGGCCGCTGTCGTACATGACGGAGACGGCCGCCGGACTGCTGGCGGAACTGACGGAACGGTGCGTCTTCGTGCCCGCCACCACCAGGACCCGCGAACAGTTCCGCCGGGTGCGGCTTCCCGGCGGGCCGGCACGCTACGCGGTGTGCGCCAACGGCGGTCATCTGCTCGTCGACGGTGAGGCGGACCCGGAGTGGAACGCGCGGGTGCGCCACCGCCTCGCCGCCTGTTCCCCGCTCGACGAGGTGCGCGCGCACCTGCACGAGGCGTCCGCGGGCGGCGACTGGGTGCTCAAGCAGCGCGTTGCCGACGAGTTGTTCGCCTATCTCGTCGTCGACCGCGAACGGCTGCCGCAGACGTGGGTGAAGGAGCTGGCCGCCTGGGCGGAGCCCCGCGGCTGGACGGTCTCGCTCCAGGGCCGCAAGATCTACGCCGTGCCGCGCCCCCTGACGAAGGGCGCGGCCGTCGCCGAGGTCGCACGGCGCACCGGGGCGACGCACACCTACGCCGCCGGTGACTCGCTGCTCGACGCCGAGATGCTGACCGCCGCCGGCCGGGGCTGGTTCCCCGGGCACGGGGAACTGGCCGACAGCGGCTGGAGCGCCCCCCGCGTCACGGCGCTGCGCGAGCGCGGCGTCGCGGCGGGGGAGCGGATCGTGCGGGAGATGCGCGAGGCGGCCGGGGCGGTGCGGGAGCAGGGCGCGGCCGGGACGCGGGAGACCTCTGCCGGCTGAGCCCGTGCCGGCGGTCCGTGCCGGTGCCGGGTCAGCTCGTGCCGGCGGCCCGCGCGCTCAGCCTGCTGAGGGTGGCGTCCAGGCCTCCGTCGCCGGACCGGCGGCGGTTGTGCGGCAGCTTCGAGAGCACCGCGGCCATTCCGCACGTGTTGCTCAGCGCGGAGAAGACCAGGCCGCCCCCGATCAGGAACGAAAGGATGCGGGCGCCGGGGACCGCCAGGTCGAGCAGGATGCCGAGCAGCACCAGCGAACCGGCGGCCAGCCTGACCTGCCGCTCCATCGGCCACACGGCGCGGGCGCCTTCCGGACGGTCGAGCGCGTGACCGCCGCCGGACCAGGCGTCGGTCCCGCCGTCGAGTGACGCGGCGGTGATTCCCTCTCCCGCGAGACGGCTGCTCGCAGTCCCGGACCTGGCTCCGGAAGCACAGACGACGACCAGTTCGCCCTGCTCGGCCGCGGTGCGCAGCGAGGGAAGCGCCTCGTCGAGACGGTCCAGCGGGACGTTGAACGCGCCGGGGATGTGCCCGGAGCCGTACTCGCCGGGGGTGCGGACGTCGATGACGGTGGCGCCGGCGAGCCGGGGAGCGAACTCGTCGACGGTGAGGGGAGCAGGCGGAGCGGTCACAGTTGATCCTTCCAGTTCGGCCTTGATCGTGACCCTTCAGATCTGATCGCCTCAGCAGCGTTGAGGAGCGGTGTATTCCGGATAAGGGCGCCGAGTTGCGTCGGCCCTGCTTGAGGATTCACCCATTTGTGGCATAGAACGCGTACCGCCGTACCCGGCCGCGTCCGGCAGCGCCCGGCAGCGGTGACGGAGCCGCCCGGCCCGGCTTCCCCTTCCGCTCCCCGTCCCAGCGCGACGTGAAGCAGCACGCCGAGGTGCGCCGGAAGGAGCCCGGGCCGACGCTGGAGCCATGTTGACGCTGGGCCGTCTGACCGCCGGTGTGCCTCCGCTGCTGCGGTGGGCCGGCAGGGGAGACGCGCCCGGCGACCCCGGCAGGGTGGTCGAGAGGATCACGCGCTGCGGCCCCGACGGACCCCCGATCGGTGAGCGCACGGAGCGGGTGCTGTTCGTCACGTCCCCCGGCGGCACCCTGGACTGGGTGCGGCTCCGCGCGGAGAACGCGGCCGGAGTGGTGGTGTGCGGCGAATTCGCCCACCCCGACGAGGTGCCCGACTGCGGTCTCGTGCCCGTCCTGACTCCGCTGGTCCCCGGCGGGCCCGTCCGGGTTGCCGAGGCGCTCATGGGTGCGCAGATCGCGGTGCTCCAGGACGAGGTCCGGCAGGTGGAGACCTACACCGATCTCGCCGCGCACGCGATGGCCGAGGGCAGAGGACCGCAGGGCGTGCTCGACTGGGTCTCGCGGGAAGCCCGTGCGCAGGTGGAAGTCGTCGACGGATACCGGGAGCAGGACTGGCCGGCTGAAGTGTCCAGGCACACGCCCCTGCTGCGCGAACTCGTACGGGGCAGGGAGCACGGACCGGTACGGGGCGCCGGGCACGGGCGGTACGTCGAGGTGTGGCCGGTGGGAGTCGGCCCCCCGCACAGGCTGCTGATCGCGTCCCGCGACGAACCCTGGGGAGGACGCGGCCTGTTCGGCCTCGAACAGGTGGCCGTGATGGTGGCCGGTCTGCTGCGCGAGGAGGAGGTGACCGAGCGCGAGCACCGCCTGCACGGGGCCGTGCAGGCGGCACGGACCTCCGCCTTCCAGTACCTGATGGTCGGCGACGTGACATCCGCCGGCCGTGCCGTGGAGCCGCTGGCCCCCGGCTTGATGGCCGCGGGCATGGTGCAGCTCGCGGTCGTGGAGAAGTCTCCCGGCGAGGAGCGGGAAGCAGTTGCGGAGGAAGTCGAGGAGGCACTGGAGTGGGGACGCGCCCTGACGGTGCTCTGCCCCGTCGACGAGACCCAGATCATCGTCGTCTGGGACGGCGCGCAGGCCCCCGTGCAGACCGTGCTGGAGCCCGTCGCCGAAGCCGACCCCGACCGTGCGGTGGGAGTCAGCGGCCGCGGGCCCCTGGAGCACGCCGCGCGCCTGTACTCGGCCGCCGCGGTGAGTGTGGAGGCGGCCCGGCGCACCCCCGGCGGAGTGGCCGTGCACGACGGACGCCCGCCCCTGGCGGAGCTGCTCGGCAGCTCCGCCCGCGCCTGGGCACGCGAGCTGCTGGCGCCGCTCGAGCGGAATCTCACCGCGGCGGAACGCCGGCGGCTGCTGGAGGTGTGCGGCGCGGCCATCGCCATGGGCACGCAGGGCGCCGGGCGGCTGCTCGGCCTGCACCGCGACACGGTGACCGCACGGCTGGACGAGCTGACCGAACGCGTGAACCTGGACCGTTCACTTCTCGGGGACCGGGCCAAGCTGGATCTGGCGATGCGGCTGGCGGACCTGCCGCCGCCCGTCCCGGGGACCCTGCCCGCAGGGGGCGTGCGCCAGGTACTCGACCAGGACGGTGCCTCGCCGTGGGGCAGAGGCGTGCTGTCCGGGCTCCCTCCGCGCCTGCTGTCCGCGCTGGCGCGCTGGGTCGGCAACGAACTGGACCGCGAGGAGACGGCACAGGAACTGGAGATCTCCGGCAGCACGCTCGGCGGGTGGCTGCGCGAGGCCGGGACGTTCACACATCTGCCGCTGCGCAAGGACAGACCCGGCGCCGTCCACGAACTGCTCTGGGCCCTGTACACCACAGGCCGCGTCCGGCCCCCTACCGTCACCGGAAGCGAAGGCGAGCCGAAGCCGGACGGCCCTGACGGCAACGGACAGGCCCCGCCCGACGGCATCGGCCAGCCCCGCACCGACACGCCCCATCCCGCCCGGCTCTACGACTACTTCCTCGGCGGCCGCACGAACTACGCCGCCGACAGGGCCGCCGCCCAGCAGACCGTGGACGCCGCCCCCGCGACAGCCGCCATGGCCCGCGAGAACCGCGCCTTCATGCTCCGCGCCGTGCGCCACCTCGCCGGGCACGAGGGCATACGCCAGTTCCTCGACCTGGGCGCCGGCATCCCCACGGAGCCGAACCTGCACCAGGTCGTCCAGGCCGAGATCCCCACCGCGCGGGTCGTCTACGTGGACGACGACCCCGTCGTCCACGCCCACGCCCAGGCCCTGCTCACCGGCAGCCCGCTCGGCCGTACCTCGTTCCTGAGAGCCGACGCCGCGAACCCGTCCGGCATCCTCGCGTCCCCCGAGGTCCTCGAATGCCTGGACCTGGACCAGCCTGTCGCTCTCTCCCTCGTGGCGCTGCTGCCCCTCGTCACCGACGACGAGTCCGCACACGAGATGATCCGCGGCTTCACCGACGCGCTGGTCCCCGGAAGCTTTCTGACGGTCTCCCACCTCACCGGCGACCTCGACCCCGAGGGGATGGAAGCGGTGTGCCGCCAGTACGAGAAGATCGCCGGCATCCGCACGAAGCCCCGCTCGTACGCCGAAGTGGCCGCGCTCCTGGACGGGTTGGAGCTCCTCGACCCCGGAATCGTCCTCGTCCACCGGTGGCGCTCGGACCGCTCCGAGGCGGACCTGGCCGACGACGACCCCCGGGTCGGCTCGTACGGCGCGGTGGCTCGCATTCCGTAACGGGACGGGTGCGGACGCGGGCCCGGAGCGCGGACGGGGAGGGCGGGCGCCTCAAGGGACCGGCGTCCGTCGGTGATCTCCAGCGGACTCCGGCGAGTTCCGGCGGACGTCAGCCGCAGCAGCCCCCGCCGCAGCAGCCGCCCCCGCCGCCTCCAGCCGGCGCGGCGCCGGCGGCCGGTGCGGAGGCGGCGGAGGTGCCGGCCACAGCGACCGTCGACAGCAGCTTCACGGTGTCCCCGTGACCCTGCGGGCAGGCGGCCGGGGCGCCGGACTCCGCCATCGGACGGGCCAGCTCGAACTGCGTGTCGCACTCGCGGCAGCGGTACTCGTATCGGGGCATGCAGGAATGCTATCCGGCGCACGGCGGCGGCGGCGCGCGGCCGGGAAGGCCGGCAGGCGCCGTCACAGGGGCATTCGGCCGGGCAGGCGTCACTGCCCGGCCGCGCGCTGCTCCCGGATCTGTTCGACGACCCGCTGCACGGTCTCCTTCACGGCGTCCAGTTCGGTGAGGAGATGCCAGTAGTCGGGATGGCGGCCCGTAAGCCCGGCGACCGCACGGTCCACACGTGCGACGGCGTCGTCCAGCGGCCCCGCGTGGGACGGATCGGGCGTGCTGCGGCCCGCCATCGCGAGCCGCTGCGCGTCGCGGATGGCGAAACGCGTCCGGTCGACTTCCTTCGTGTGATCGAAGGAGACCTCGTTGAGCCGCTGCAGACGGTCACCGGCGGCCTTGATCGCTTCGTCCGCGGAGTTCAGCAGCGCCCGCACGGTCGACAGCTGCGCCGTCGCGTCCGCCCAGCGCTGCTCGTCCCGCGCCTTGCGGCCCTCCGCCAGCTTCTCCTCCGCCTGGCGCACGGAGCGGGCCGCCTGGTCGGGGACCTGCTGCAGGTCCTGCCAGCACGTCGCGCTGAAGCGGCGCCGCAGCTCGCTGAGGACCGGTTCCACCTGGCCCGCGCGGGTCTGCAGGGCCTGGGCGCGCGTGCGGAGCGACCCGAGCCGCTTGTCGATCTCCGCCGCCCGTTCCGGCAGACGGGCTGCCTCGTCCCGTACCGCCTCCGCCTCACGCACGACGCGGTCGGCGCGGCGCAGCGTCTCCTGCACACCGTGCCGGCCGGCGCCTTCGTTGAGCTTGGTCAGTTCGGGCGAGAGCGCCGCGAGCCAGCCGGCGAGCTCGTCGGCCTTGAGGCCCGAGGCGCGGGCCGCGTCCAGCGCGTTCGACGCCGCGAGCAGACCCTGCTTCGCTCGCTCGATGGCCGGGGCGAGCCGCGCCAGTTGCGTCTCGGCCTGCGACAGCAGCGGCCCAAGGCTCTCCCCGAACCGCTGCAGCTCACCCCTGACCCGCTCCAGCTCCTGCCGCGCCCTGCCCAGCTCGGCCCGCGCGCGGGCGGCGGCGCCCGCATCGAGGTCGTCCCGGTCCAGGTCGTGGGCGTCCACGACGGAGATGTACTCGTGGCTGACCTGATCGATCCGGGAGCCGAAGTCCGCGAAGTCCGCGACCGCCTTGCGGGCCGCGGGGGAGTCGTCGACGGCGTTCAGGGTCTCGATGGAGATCCGCAGGTCACGCTGGGCGGTGTCCAGCTCGTAGAAGGCTGCCGCGGCGTCGTCCTTTGCGGCCTGCGCGTCGGCGCGCTGGTTCTCCGCACGGGCGCCGCCCCAGCCCCAGCGGCGGGTGCCGCCGCCGTTCATAGCCGCCACCGAACCTCTCCCCGCGTCCCCACGTGCCGCATCAGTGATCGCCGGTCATTCTCCCACCCTGTGCCAACGAACACACGAGCCAGTTCGTTCAACGATACGTGCAAGAGACATCGGACAGATCGCGACCGGCAGCCCTCCCGCCGAGAGGCCGCGCGGCCGGCGGTGAGCGCCCACAAGGGTTTGTGCCCCCGGGCGAGGGACAAGGTAGTCTGTGCCTTCGTTCCCGGGCGCATAGCTCAGCGGTAGAGCGCTTGCCTTACAAGCAAGATGTCACTGGTTCGATCCCAGTTGTGCCCACCACCTCGCAAACCCCCTCTGATCAGCAGCCGAAGGGCCGTCCACGTCGTTGCGTGGACGGCCCTTCGAGCGCTTGACGCGGGTGGGGGAGCCAGACCTGTGGCGGGACCGCAACGTCCGTACGCAGGCGGCGAGTTCGGCATCCCCGGGCACGGCGCCGGGACATGCCCGATGCCCGGACCGGGGCTCCTTCGAGGAGGAAGACAAGTGGTCCGAGGCAGCCCACGCCGGGGCGCATCCGCGCGAACGCGCCGTCTCCGTCCTTGCACGCGGGCATGAGGTGCTTGCACGCGGGCATGAGGTGCGTGCGCGGCAGATCGCCGGGCACGGTGGCGCCAGCCACGCAGTCAATGAGCCCACGCGCCGAAGGAGAAACGGTCCATGCCACAGGGCGAACCGGCCACCAGGAACCCGGACAAAGGCTATGTAGCGCTGCTCGGCTGGAGTCTCAACGCGGTGGAAGCCCTCGACCGGTTCGACCGGCGGTACGTCGTTGTGGCGCCGGAGTGGGCCGAGGAGTACTGCGTCGAGCACGACATCCCCTACGTGCCGTGGAATTTCGAACGGCTCAACGACCGCTCCATGGAGATCGCCGAGACCCTCCAGAACAAGGGTGTCGACGTCGCGATCCCGCTGTTCGAGGAAACGGTCGAATGGGCGGGGGCGATCAACTCCGTTCTGCTGGACAACCCGCGTCTGTACGGTCAGTCCCTGCTGCTCCGGGACAAGGCGCTGATGAAGCGCCGCGCGCAACTGGGCGGCATCCGGGTCGGAATATTCGAGGAGGCCCACGACCGGGACGACGTGATCCGCTTCCTCAAGCGCGTCAACCAGACCCTGCTCAAGCTGGACGGCGACCCGAACGACCCGATCCACCTCAAGGCGTTCGACAAGGCCGGATGCCTCGGGCACCGCGTCATCCGCACCCCGGACGAGGTCGACACGATTCCGGACGAGGAGTTCCCGGTTCTCATGGAATCCCACCTCGACGGCTGGGAGTTCGCGGTCGAGGCGTGGGTGCACAACGGGAAGATCAAGTTCCTCAACATCTCCGAGTACGTCACGCTCGGATATTCGGTGTTCGCGCCGGCAACCCCGGAACTGGAGCGGTACCGCCCGCAGATCACGGCGCAGATCGAGAAGCTCATCAAGACGTTCGACATCGAGTTCGGCTTCGTGCACCCGGAGTATTTCGTCACCAGTGACGGCGAGATGTACTTCGGCGAGGTCGCCTACCGGCCGCCGGGCTTCAAGGTGTTCGAACTGCTGGAGCGGGCATACGGGTTCAACGCCTACCATGGGCTGGTGCTGGCCTTCGACCCGAAGACCACCGAGGAGGAGATCGACGCCTTCTTCCCGCGCGAGGTCGTCGACGCGTCCGGGGTCGCCGGCTGCTTCGGTGTCTACCCGCGCCGCCGCGTCGTCAGCGGCCTGGAGATCCCGGAGGAGACCGAGGACGACGACTACTACGAGTCGCACGACCTCTCGACGCCGCTCGAGGAGACTGTCACCAAGAGGACCGCGTTCGGCACCCACTGGGGCCTGGTGTACTTCTTCGGTGATGACCCCTACCGGATGCGCGACCTGCTGAAGAGGCAGGAAGAGCTCGACTTCTACGTCTGACGACCCCGTGGACGCAGGAGACCAACCCGAGGGAAACCCTTTGAAACCGACCGTCGACGTCAACGGTGAGGCCACGACGCTGGACAAGCGCGTGACCTCACTCGACGACGCCATCCAGGCCATGGCCGAAACCCGCGACTTCGGCAAGCACACGAAGCTGCGGCGGGTCCTGGAAGCATTGCGGCGGGTGCTCATGCAGCCGGGCGGCGCCGCGGCGGTCCAGGCCAGGGCGCAGGCCCTTGAGGAAGCCGGACTCTTCCAGGAGACGGACTGGGCGTCACCGGAGATCCTTATCCCGTCGCTGGTCGGCCCGGGCCTGCACAGCGGAGAGGCGGACACCGTCGTCATGGAGGCGACCAGCGAGCTGCGGATACTCGCCGTCGCCCGCGGCGACTTCGCACACCCGACGTTGCCCGCCGAGGACGCCCGCCAGTTCCTGTCCCAGGTACTGGCAACGAACCTGGAGCTGCTGTTCACCCCGCCCAGCGAGGCGGAGCGAACCCAGCAGGGCCGAACCGCACAGCTCATCCGGGACCTGTTCCGCCACCTCGCCGACGAAATCGGCTACGACAGCGTGATGGACCACCTGGTCGACGAGATCTGGCGGATCCTGCGCCAGCGTCCGATCCAGGTCGAGGCGGTGCAGTCCCTGATCACCCGGATCGCGGCCTACCGCGACGACCCGGAGGTCGCTCTTGGTGTGTCGTCGGGGCAGGGCATCGACCGGCTCATCACGAGCCTGTTCGGGACCACAGAGGCGTGCCGGGAGGACCCGGGCATCGACGTCTTCCGCTCCAGGCTCGAGGCGATGGACGCCGGCGGCCTGCACTACGAGGCGACGGGGTTCGCGCGGGCGATGCACGACACCGGCCTGGTGTCGCCGTACCACGCGGAACTGCTCCGGTTCCTCCTGCGCGAGAGCGACTACCTCGTCGGTGAGGCGCTCGGGCTGTCCGACACCGGCCGGAACTGCCTGCTGCGCTACAGCCAGCTGGTGCACCGCCTGATCGAGGTGGCCGTACATCCGCAGACCGCGCAGAGCATCTACGGGCTGGCGCTGCTGCTCGACCGCGGCATCCTCTACGAGCCGCCGGTGGTGCCCGCGCTGTGGCGCCAGCTGGCGCTTGAGCTCTCACCGGTCGCGCGGGAGCGGTTGACGGCGGTTTTCGGCGAGGTGCCGGGGCCGCAGGCGCGGCTGGTCGCGGGGGTGCTCTCGATGCTGGGCCAGCCGCTCGGCGTCGGCCAGGGAGACAACCCCACCTGCCAGTCGGCCCGCGCGCTGTCGATGTGGTCCTACAACGACCCGGACTATCTGCTGCAGATGGTCGTCTGGGCGGCTCGCGACGACGAGATCATCATGCACTTCGAGGGTCAGCCGATCTCGTCGAAGGACAGCGCGACCGGAGTGGCGAGCACGCTGCCGATGGACCTGGACCCCGTGTCGCTGCTGTTGGTGCCCCACTTGGACCGGATCTACGCCGAGATGGGGCGGCGCTGCGCCACGCGGCCGGGGGACCCGCACCGGTGGGTCAACCCCGAGTTCCACGGCTGGTGGGCGGCCCGTGGGTTCCACATCAACGTCGACGTCGCGACCGGAAACCTGGTCGACCTCGACGGGTTCCTGCGGCAGTTCCACGCCGGCTACCACCCGTCCTACAACGGCGAGCAGCCGCTGATCCATCCGCAGCCGGCCGGCGTCGCCGTCACCGACAGCGCGGCCCGCTACGTCGGCTGGCACGCGATCACGATCCTGCGGGTCGCGCCGGACCCACAGGACGTCATGCGGGTGTATTTCTTCAACCCGAACAACGACAGCGGCCAGGACTGGGGCGACGGCGTCGTCGTCTCCACCGCGGGCAACGGCGAGCGGTTCGGCGAGGCCTCACTGCCGTTCGACCAGTTCGCCTCGCGGCTCTACATCTTCCACGCCGACCCGCTCGAGCGCGGCGAACCGGAGCGGGTGCCCGCCGAAGACATCGCGCGGATCATCGGCTACATCGAGCGCAGCTGGGGCAACGACCGGCTACCCGCGGGGACGCTGCAAGCCCTCGAAAGGAAAGCGTGAACCACGTGAGGGCTTGTTCGTCGCCATAGGGCGTTTCGCCCCCCTGAGGGGAGCCGGCGAGAGTGCCGGTCCGCCGACTGCCAAGCGCCGAACGGCCGGGACGACATGCCAGTTGTACGGGCCCGCCCACCCGGCCGGGCGGGCCCGTCGTCTCCGGTTCGTCCGGCACGGCTCGGTTCTGCCGTGGCCCGTCGTCGCGCGAAGAAACCCTCGCTCACGAGTCAACTTCCGGTGAGGGAACCCGGCCCCGGGAGCCCGAACGCGCATCCCCCCTCCGGGCCGAGGCGTCCCGGTGATGTCACAGATGGGGGCCGACGGCCGTCCTGTGGGGTGTAGAGGCATTTCCCGGTCAAGGAGTCGACGATGGACCTCGCGCTGTGGATCGCTGCCGGACTGCTGGCCGTAGTTGCCCTGACCGGCGGGATCAGCAAGACATTCGTGCCCAGGGAGAAGCTCGCTGCGGTCGAGGGCGGAGGCTGGACCGAGGACGCCGGTGACGGCCTCGTCAAGACCCTCGGTGTCCTCGAACTCCTGGCCGCGGCGGGCCTGATCCTGCCCGCCGCTCTCGGTATCGCACCCGTTCTGGTGCCGGTGACCGCCGCCTGCTGGGTCCTGCTCATGGTCGGCGCGGCGGTCACACATGGCCGACGCGGTGAGACCAGGTTCGTGGCGCTGAACCTGGTCTACCTCGCGCTCGCGGCGTTCCTCGCCTGGGGCCGCCTCGGCCCGGAGCCCTTCACCGGCTGACCCTCACCTCGGCGGCCGTCCGCAGCCGTCGGCCGCGTCCGCTGCCGCCAACTCCCCGAGTCCCGCGGGCAGATCGCCGGTGTGGAGCACGCCGAGACGCTGGGTGGCGCGCGTCAGCGCCACGTACAGGTCGCTCACCCCGAACTCGGCAGGTTCCACGACCAGAACGGTGTCGAACTCCAGCCCCTTCGCCTGCCGTGCGTCGAGCAGCACCACGTCCCGGGTGAGGTCGGGCTCGGCCCCGTGGCCCGCGTCCGGCAGCTCGGCGAGCAGCGACGCGTGCAGGACCGCCGGGGCGACGACGGCGACACGTCCACCGGTCCGTGCCGCTGCGGCCTCCCGCGCCGCGGCGGAGGCGAGACCGTCCGCGGTGACCCGCCGCGCCCAGGGCCGCACCCCCGTCGAGCGCACCGAGCTGGGCGGCTCGTACGACGGGTCGTGCACCCGCAGGAACCCGGCCGCGACCTCCATGATCTCGGCGGGCGTGCGGTAGTTGACCCCCAGCCGCACGTGCTCCCAGCGGTCGCCCACGTACGGGTCCAGGACGCGTTCCCACGAGCCGAGCCCGGCGATGTCCGCGGTCTGCGCCGGATCGCCGACGAGCGTCATCGAACGCGTCGGGATGCGGCGCATCAGCAGCCGCCAGGCCATCGCCGAGAGCTCCTGCGCCTCGTCGACGACGATGTGACCGAACGCCCAGGTCCGGTCGGCCGCCGCCCGCTCCGCGGCGCTCTGGTGGTCGGCCTCCTCGTGCCGCTCGGCCATCCGCTCGGCGTCGATGACGTCGTGCGCCGCGAGGACCTCCGACTCCTCGTCCTCGAACTCGTACGTCTCCGAGCCGGCGGACAGCTCCAGCACGCCCTGCGCGTAGGCGATCCGCTCCTGGCGCTCGGCCTCGGCCGCGGCCCGGGCCGCGCTGTCGTCCTCGCCCAGCAGTTCGGCGGCCTCGTCGAGGAGCGGTACGTCGGCCTGGGTCCATGGACCGCCCTGACGCCGGATCAGTCCGGCCGACTCCTCGTCGAGGTGGACCGGTTCCGCGAGGAAGTCCGCGACGAACTCCTGCGGGGTCAGCTGCGGCCACAGCTCGTCGATGGCCGCGTGGACCTCCGGGCTCGTCGCGATCTCCTTGCCCATCTGCGCGATGTCGTCGGGCCCCAGCAGATTGGGCCCGCCGAACGGGTCGGCGCCGATGCGCTCGGCCAGCTGCTCGGTGAGCGCGTCGATGATGTGGAACGCGAAGTGCGGCCTGGCGAGGTTGTGGGGGAGCCCGCTCTCACGTGCCCGCCAGCGCGCGTCCTCGGCCATGGCCCGCTCCAGGGAAAACGTCCCGTAGTCGTCGTGGCCGATCTCCGTCGCCCACTCGGGCACGGTCTGACGGTCGCGCAGCGCCTTCGCCAGCACCTCGGCCATCGCGGCGCGTCCCTTGACCTCGGCGGCCGCGGGACTGTCGGTGCCGGTGGCGCGCACGCCCGGGAAGAGCTCGCCGAGGGTGGCCAGCAGCACCCCGGTCTCGCCCAGGGAGGGCAGCACGTCGCCGATGTAGCTGAGGAAGGCCGGGTTCGGGCCGACGATCAGCACGGCCCGGCGGGCCAGCAGTTCCCGGTGCTCGTACAGCAGGTACGCCGCCCGGTGCAGCGCGACGACGGTCTTCCCCGTGCCCGGGCCTCCCTCGACGACCATGACGCCCTGGTGCGGAGCGCGGATGATGCCGTCCTGCTCGGCCTGGATGGTCCGGACGATGTCGTGCATCCGGCCCGTGCGGGCGGCATCCAGCGCGGCGAGCAGGACCTCGTCGGCGTCCGCGCCCTCGTGGCCGGTGCGGGTCGGGTCGCTGAGGTCCATCAACTCGTCGTGCAGCGCGGTGACGGTGCGCCCCTCGGTGGTGATGTGCCGCCGGCGCCGCAGGCCCATCGGGGAATGACCGGTCGCCAGATAGAAGGGGCGCGCCACGTCCGCCCGCCAGTCGATCACCAGCGGTGTACGGGACGGGTCGTCCTGCCGGATTCCGATGCGCCCGATGTGGTGGGCAGTGCCGTCCCGGAAGTCGAGGCGGCCGAAACAGAGCCCGTTCTCTCCCGCGTGGATCGCGCTGAGCAGCCCGGACTGTTCCGCCACGAGCACATCCCGCTCGAGCCTGGCCTGATAGCCGTTCCCGACCGGCACGAGCGCGTCACGCACCGACTCCTCGGCCTGCTCCCTGAGTTGGTCGAGCCGCGCGTAGAGACCGGTGATGAATTGCTGCTCCTGCCGCATTTCGTCGGTTGACAATTCCGCTCCTGACGCGATATGGTTTCGGCAGTTGAGTCTTTTTCTGCCTTTTCAAGTAAAGGCACGGAGAATCGAATATACGCGAGATCAAGCCCCGGACGCCAATTCGTCCAGGGCTTTTTTGATGTGTGATACCCGGCTGCGCAAGGGCTCGAATGCGGGGCGGCGGCGCGGCAGGAGTGCCCGACTTGCTGCCCGGCTCCCGTGGGGCGCCGAACGTCGAAGGCCCGCCGCGATCGCGGCGGGCCTTCGTGCTGTGCTGTGCCGGAACGACAGGTGCCCGGTCAGGCCTGACCAGGCCCGGTCAGGCGGGCCGGTGCGGGTCAGGGGGCCCGGCGCGGCGAACCGGGCGCCGTTCACGTCCGATCAGGCCGGGCCGGGCCGCCGTCACCCCGTGCCCCTGGGATGCCTGCGCCGACGGACGTGCCGGCGCAGGCGGGCACCCGGTCAGCCCTCCGGGTGGAAGCGGAGGATGCCGGCGCTGCCGTCCTCGAGGCCGGTGCCGTGGGGCACCAGAGCGAGGACGGCGCCGGTCCGCGAGGCCTCCTTGAGGAGCAGGGATTCCCGCTTCGCGGTTGTCTCCTCCTCCAGGAACAGGGTTTCCAGGGCGCCGGTCTCGGCTGCCTTGAGGGCCTGCGCATCCCCCTGGACGGCGTCCCGGTGTCCGAGCGCTTCCCGCAGCCGGGACGCGTTGTCCCGCAGCCGCTGTTCGATGTGCTCGGTGGCGATGCGCAGCACCTCTTCGTTCAGGGCGTCCCGGGCTCCGGCGTCGGGTGCGCCGCCCCGTGAGGTCTCAACGACCTTGTCGTGCAGGTGGCCCGGCAGCTGCTCGCGCGACGAGGTGCGTTTCTGGACCTCACCGGCGAGGATCACCACGTCCGGAGTGAACCGGGAGAGCGCGGAGGAGACGGCCGAGGCCAGAGCGTCGCCGTCCTGAACCGTGGTGTCCTCCGCGCGGCGCCGGATGCGCCGGTGGGCCTGCTCCCCGGCGTGCGTGTTGTCCGAGCCTTCCGCCGCATCGTCATCGGGTCCCTTCGGTGACTCCGTCAGGTCCCGGGCCACGACGAGCCTGCGCAACTCTGTCTCCTCGTGCCCGGCGACGATCAGCAGCACCCGGGCCGCATGGGTGGCCTCCCGTGCGTAGGCGCCCAGTTGGGGCAGGACGCCCCAACTGGCGTCGTCGCCCGCGCCCAGGGAGGCGTCCCACGGTGCGTCGAGGCCGAGCCGGCCATGGTCGGACGCCACGAGGACCCGGCCGTTGGCCTGTTCCTCGCCCGCCTTGTCCCGCGCGAGCGCATCGTCGAGAACCGTGAGCGCGGCCTTGTCGGCGCCGTCGGCGGCGAGCCTCTCGCGCAGGGACTTCCAGCGCAGCCGGATCTGGTCCGCGGCGTCCTCTCCGGGAGAGCGGCCCTCCATGTAGACGGTGGCGAAGGCTTCTCCTTCCGCGTAAAGCGACTTGAGCGGACTGAGTTCCACTGCTTGCTCCTTCGGTTCTGAGGTGTCGAGCGGCCTCGCGGCCGGCCTCTGTGTGCTGCCTCCGTGCATCACCGGTGTGGCACCGGCACTCCGCGGGGGACGCCGGGGACGTCGGGGACGCCGGGACTGACGCATGTGACGCACTGTGAGGCCGCCGTCCGACTTGCCTTTCATGCGCCGGCGAAACCCAACGGAATAAATCGGGCAATTCGTCTCGGAAGAGAGCAAAGGCAAATGAGGGTTTGTCAGACGCGCGGGGATGTTCTTCACGGCGCGGCGGTGAACGGAACGCGACCGGTTTCAGGTGCCGCCCACGGAGACCCGCGAACATTCACGCATCGGAAACGGGCCGTGGCCCGGTCCGTTCCGCACGCGTCATGCGAGAGACGGTTGCGCCGGCGACCAGCCGCCGGTGAAGCCCCGAATCCCCGGGCTGTGAGCCGGCCGGGGACTCGTCGCGCCGTGCGGTTCCGCGCGTGAGACCTGTGCCGCCGGACCCTGTACGGCGAAGGGCCCGCCGCGGCCATCTGGCGTGCGGTGTGCCCTCGGGCCGCTCAGGTTCCCGGCCCTCGCCGGGAACCTGAGCGGGCCGACCGCGTCCGCTCCGCTGGGAGCGGAGTGAGGGCTTCTCGGAGATCGACCGCTCCCAAGGGTGACGCGCCGGTCCTCAACGTCCCTGTATGTGCCTGAAGTTGAAGGCGCGACGGTGCGGAGCGGGCGTCCGTACGGGCGCAGGACACGCCGGGGCCGGGATGCTGCGTCCCGGAGCCCGGCGTGTTCAGCATCTCGGCATGGGAGCGAGACCGGCCGAGAGATGAGGATCGGATGAGAGCACTGACCCGCCTTCGCGGCACCCGCAGCGCCTTCCCCGCCACCTGCTCCGACGGTGGCCGCACCGGTGGCCGCACCGGTGGCCGCGCCGGCCGCCCCGTGACGGCCGGCGACGTCCTCGCCCGGGCCGGCGTCGTCGCCGCGCTCGTCATGGCCCTGGCCGGTACAGCGTCCGCGGCTGCTCCCGCCGATGCGCCGGGAGCTGCTGCCCCGCGAACCGACGCCCCGGGAGCTGCTTCCCCGCGCGCTGCCGCCCCGCCGCCGTCGCCCGCCCCGATGGCGGTCGCGCCGTACCTCTCGCTCGGCTGGGGAGACCCGCCGGAGCCGGCGAAGGTGATGAAGGAGACCGGCGTGCGCTGGTTCTCGCTCGCCTTCGTCCTCAGCAGCGGCTCGTGCGAGCCGCGCTGGGACGGCTACCGGCCGCTGACCGGCGGCGTCGACGAACGCACCGTCAAGGCCGTGCGGAAGGCCGGCGGGGACGTCATCCCGTCCTTCGGGGGCGGCCTGGGACACAAGCTGGAGCAGAGCTGCCCCGACGCGGCGTCGCTCGCCGCCGCGTACCAGAAGGTGATCGACGCCTACAGCCTCAAAGCGATCGACATCGACATCGAGATGAGCGCGTACCGCAGCGCACAGGCGCAGCGGAAGATGCTCGGTGCGCTCGGCGCCGTGCAGCGGGCGAACCCCGGGCTCGTCACGTACATCACGCTGCCCAGCTACCGCTCGGGGCCGGACAGTTCGCTCATCGACCGGGCGGCGGAGGAGGGGGTGGAGCCCGACGCGTGGAGCGTCATGCCGTTCTCCTTCGTACCGTCCGCGAAGGGCGAGGACATGGGCCTCATCAGCACACGCGCCGTGGACGGGCTCAAGGACCGGCTGGTGAACGCCTACGGCTACACGGAGACCGAGGCGTACAAGCGCAGCGGCGTCTCCTCCATGAACGGGATCACGGGCGAGGGCGAGAAGATCCGCGTCGCGGACTTCCGCACCATCGCCGCCCACGCCCGCGATCACAAGCTGGGCAGGCTCACGTTCTGGTCGCTCAACCGGGACCGGCCGTGCGGTGCCCGGCCCTACCCGGCGGAGGACCGGTGTTCGGGTGTGGAGCAGAAGCCCTGGCAGTACACGAAGACACTGGTCCAGTACGGGCGCTGAACCGGAAGCCGAACTCCCTTGCGGGACAGGGGTTCTGGGCGCGCGGCGGAACGGTTCCGGCATGGGGCCGCGGGGGCCCGGTGCCTAGGCGGAGCGCGTGCGCTTCCGGCGTGCCGGGTCGTGGGCCGTCCGGCGCAGCGCGTATGCCGCGAGCGTGCCGAACGTGAACAGCGCCAGCACCGAGACCGCCGTGCCCAGCCAGGTCGCTCCCAGCCAGCGGCCCCCGAAGTAGCCGAGGCTCACGCTGTACGCGGCCCACGTGAGCCCCGCCAGTGCCGACCACGGCACGAACTCCTTCGCGCGCCGGTGCGCGGCACCCGCCGTGAGGCTGACGAGGGAACGCCCCGCCGGCGCGAACCGGGCCAGCACCACCAGCGCGCCTCCGCCGCCGGCGAGGGCCTGGCCGAGCTTCTCCTGAGCCGCCTTCAGGCGGCGCGAACGGGACAGGGCGCGGTCGAAACGGTCACCGCCGCGCCGGGCCATGCGGTACGCGACGAGGTCGCCGAGCACCGAGGCGGTGGCCGCGCACAGCACCAGGGCGACGATCTCCGGCAGGTGCGCCGCCTCGGCGGCATGGCGGGCGTGGCTTGGCAGTTGCGCGGCATCGGCGGCCGTACCGGCGACAGCGGTCCCGGCGGCGACGACGAGGACACCGCTCGGCAGCAGGGGCACGAAGACGTCCAGCAGCACGGAGGCCGCGATCACCCCGTACAGCCATGGGGATCCGGTCACAGACCCCAGGATCTCCAGCACCGTTCGTCCCCGTACCTCTCCCGGTCGCTGTGCCGTCCCGTGTGTTCCCCGTCAGGAGTGAAGGTCAAGTCCTTCAAGGCCGCTCCAGCGTACGCCCGCCGGTGACGCAGGGGACGGCTGGGACGTGCGGGATCGATCTCGGTCCTGTCTCGGCGCGGTAACGGGTCTCCGGCGGTCCGGGGAGGCCGGGGGACGAGCTCGGCGGAAGGTCAACTTCCGTTCTTGCCGGGCTCGTCGGAGAGTGGGGGAGAAGTCCGGGACGGGACGAGCGTCCGCTCGACGATCCGTTCAAGTCGCGACCTGCTGCCGCGCCCCGCACCGGGAACACCGCCCGGACTGTCCGCGCCCTCGGGGACGGCCCGCGCCTGCTCCAGCCACAGTTCCGCCGCCCGTCCGCGCAGCCGGAGCGTCATGAGCTGATTGCCGAACCACGGGCCCCCGGACCGCTTCCAGCTGATGACGGGGCGCCCCGTACGCCCGTGGCGTGCCAGGACTCGGCCCAGGCCGCGCCCGGCGCGGCTCCAGCCGAAGCGGAACCCGGCGCGCATCACCGCCGGGATGCTGTTGTGCATGGGCGAGCAGGTCAGTTGCAGCACCCGGGAGTTCACGGGGCCGCTGAACCGGGGTTCGCTGACGTAGGCGTGGTGCACGTCCCCGGACAGGACGCAGACCGTCGAGGGTGCCCTGTGCGCGCCGGCGACCTCCTCCACGAGTTCGCTCAGCGCCTCGAAGGAGCCGGGGTAGGCGGCCCAGTGCTCCAGGTCGCCGGCACGCCGCAGCACTTCGCCGATGCGCGCCCAGCGTTCACCCCGTACGCCGCGGCACAGGGCGGCGTTCCATGCCTCCGTGTCGTGGATGGCGGGAGGGAGCAGCCACGGGAGCGAGGTGCACAGGAGGAGATGGTCGTAGCCGCTGTCGTTCCCGTGCCCCGAGGCGGCGGGCGTTGCCGTGGCGGAGGCGGGTGCTCCGGCAGCGGCGGTGGCGCCGGGGCCTACCGGGGTCGCGACGCCGGCCGGGGCGCCGTCAGGGCCGCCGTCCGGTCCCGTTCCCGTCAGCATCTGCTCGCGCAGCCACATCATCTCCTGCTTGCCGAGCATGGCTCGCTGCTGCTCTTCCAGCACCCTCGCCGCCCGGGTGTCGACGATCAGCATGCGCACCCTGCCGAAGTCACGGCGGAAGCTCCACCGGGCGGCGTCCGGATTCATGTCCGCGCGCTCCACGAACTCGCGCAGCGCCGCCGTCCCGTCCGCCTCGGCGCGTACGGCGGCGAAGACGGGGTCCTCGGCCAGCTCCCCCGGGGAGAGGTTGCCCAGATGCTGGTAGACCCAGTACGAGGCCAGTCCGCCGAGGATCCGCTCGCGCCACCATCCGGTCGCGCGCATCTCGCTGCGCCACGCGTCGCTGGTGTTCCAGTCGTCTATCACGTCGTGGTCGTCGAAGATCATGCAGCTGGGCACCGTCGACAGCAGCCAGCGCACCTCCGGGTCGGTCCAGGACTCGTCGTAGAGGAGCGTGTACTCGCCGAAGTCCGCGACCTGGCTCCACGGCGGCTCGGAGAGATCCCGTCTGGCGGCGAGCTCCTCCTTGACGACGTCGGAGGTCTCGTCCGCGTAGACCTGGTCGCCGAGGAGCAGCAGGACGTCCGGGCGCTCGCCGCCGGCGATGGCCCGCTGGGCGAGCGCGTCGAGGGCGTCGGGGCCGACGGGGTCGTGGGAACTGGCGGAGGGCCGGGCGGCCCAGCGGCACGAGCCGAAGGCCACGTTCACCGTGCCCGTGCCGGGGGCGGGGGTGCGGATCGTGCTCGGAGGCAGAGGGGAGCCGGGCAGGGGCCACACCTCGGTGCCGTCGAGAAGAAGCCGGTAGGTGGTCTCGGTGCCCGGTTCGAGACCGACGACCGTGATCAGCGCATAGTGGTGGCCCGAGATCTGCCAGGTGCGGGCGCTGCCGCCGGCGCTGCCGGGGGTGCAGCGGACCTCGGCCTCGCAGGGCCCGTCGGTCTCGATCCAGATCGTCGCCGTGTCCTCGTCGACGTAGCGCAGCAGCGGTCCCAGACGCAGCCTGCCCATGGAGTTCTCCCTCCGTCGTCCCGCACGGTACGGAACGCCCAGGGCAACCGGCGAGTTTCCCGCAATGAGACACCGCGCTTCGCTTTTCCGGAAGGGGAGAGGGGCGGGGTGCGCGCGGGCGCGGGGAGGCCGGAGGGCGGCGCGGGCCGGCCGGGACGCGGGCTGGGCGTCCCGGCCGGCCGAGGCACCGGTGCTGCAGCAGTGCTGCGGCCGTGCCGCGGCCGGCCGGGGCTGCGCTCGCCGGTCAGCCTGGGGCGTCCCCGAACCGGCAGCACCGCTCGGCAGCCGCGCCCCGCGGGACGACGCAGAACGCGGAGCGCGGCCGGAGCCGGAACTCGTCGGAACTCAGCGGCGGCGGAGAACTCAGCGGTGGCGGAGAACTCGGCAGAGGCGGAGAACTCGGCAGAGGCGGAGAACTCGGCAGAGGCGGAGAACTCAGCAGGGCGGCGGAGAACTCAGCGGTGCCGGGCAGCGGTCAGCAGGTGCCCAGCGCCTCGGTCAGGGCGCTCTTCTCGGCCGAGTCCGCGGTCATGTCGTAGGTGTCCTTCACCCAGATCCACATCCGGGCGTAGGTGCAGTGGAAGTCGTCCTTCGGCGGCATCCACTCGGCCGGGTCCCGGTCGCTCTTCGACTGGTTCACGTTGTCCGTGACCGCGAGGAGCTGCGCGATCTCCATGTCGTTGGCGAGCTTTTCACGCTCGTCCTGCGTCCAGTCGCTGGCGCCCGAGGTCCAGGCTTCGGCGAGGGGCACCATGTGGTCGATGTCGACGTCCGAGGGGTCGGTCCACTTCTCGCCGTCGTACGGGCTGGTCCAGGAGCCACTGCTCGGGTAGCAGTCGCTGCCCGTCTCGACGCCCTCGCCGTCACGCTTGAGGACGGCTTCGCGGGTGTCGCATCCGTCGCCCTGGTCGCTCCAGTGCGGGAACTTCTCGCGGTCGTAGCCGTCCATGGAGCCTTCTGCCTGCTCGTTCAGGCCGTCCAGCATGGTCTTCGCCTCGGAGGCGCTCGGCGGGGCGGGCGGTTCGGCCTGGGCCGGTGAGATCCCGGTGGTGAACAGCAGCAAGGCGGCGCAGGGCGCGGCGATCGCCGTGATGACGACCGATTTGCGGCGACGCGCGTAGAGCTCGGTGCGTATGCGCTTCTGCATACGAACTCCCTCGGTGTGGGGGGAAATTGCCAGGCGGGCAGCCCGTCTCGGGCCGATGGTGCGGGTGACACGTTGCCGGAAGGCAGGCATCGGGTAACAGCGTGACGACGTGTTCACGTCACATCAAGACCTTGCTCACAATCCGCAGCTGGCCGCCCGCGGCGGATCCGTGCGTCGCACTTCACTTGCCGCTCCCCGCCGGGCCACCACCGGTGCAGGTCGTGGGGGCGGCCGGGGAGGGGCCGATGGCCGCCGGGCGCACGGATCGTCTAGCCTTGCTGACTGCAGAAGGGGAGTAGCTCTTCGCCGGACCGTCGACATACTGGGCGGACCCCGGCCTGCGTCCACCGCCTCCGTGGTCGGTGCAGCCAGGCCGTGCGTCCCGCCCCGGCGCCCGGAGCGCGGCATCCCGGACTGGCGGCTCGTGGCCGCCTCCGGTCTGCGGCGCCAGCGAGACCTTCGGCCGAGCAGTGTCAGTCATGTACGACGCTGCCGTGCCGAAGCGTGCTCCGCGCCGGTACGGCGGCCCGTCTCCTCAAGGACCGTTCAGTGATCAGCCTTTCCGTCGCAGCCGTCGTCTTCGGCGTCGTCTTCCTCGCCGAACTGCCCGACAAGACAGCCCTCGCGGGGGTGATGCTGGGGGCCCGCTACCGCGCCTCGTACGTCTTCGCGGGCGTCGCCGCCGCCTTCGTCCTGCACGTCGTCCTCGCCGTGGCCGCCGGAAGCGTGCTGACGCTGCTTCCGCACCGCATCGTCCAGGCCGTGGTCGGTGTGCTCTTCCTCGCCGGAGCCGCGGTGCTGCTGCTGAAGAGGGACGAGGGGGAGGGCGAGGAGCAGGCCAGGACCCCGTCCGGCCAGTCCTTCTGGAAGGTGGCCTCCAGCGGCTTCATGCTCATCCTGGTCGCGGAGTTCGGGGATCTGACCCAGATCATGACCGCCAACCTCGCGGCCCGCTACGACGATCCCCTCTCCGTCGGCCTGGGTGCCGTGCTCGCGCTGTGGTCGGTGGCGGCCATCGGCATCCTCGGCGGCCGTACGCTCATGCGTTTCGTGCCGCTGCGGCTGATCACCAGGGTCGCCGCGCTGCTCATGGCCGCTCTGGGTGCCTTCAGCCTGTACGAGGCCGTTGCGCCGTGATCTGAGCGCCGGTGAGCCGGAGTGCCGGAGTGCCGGTTCCGGAGCGTCCGCACGGCCCGGCCCGCCGTGCGGACGCTCGGCGTGGTGTGCCGTACGCGGGCGTGGTGTGCCGTACGCGACTGCATGACCGTCCGGTGATGCCGCGACGAGTCGTGCCCTACTCTGATGCTCCTCGCGCCATCGCGCGGTTCCCGCTCTGCTCGCCGGTGATCCGGCTCCGCCGTCCGACGGGGCGGTGCGGAGCGGCAGTTGAGCGGTGCGGCGCGCGCCGGGCGGAGTCGAGCCCGACCCGACCCGACCCGGGCCGGACCGGTCCGGTCCGGTGCGGTGCGGTCCGGAACCACAGTCGAAGACGGGGGAACTTGTGCGTGTGAACGGGCGTGTTGACGGGGGTCTGGGCAGAGCGGCGGGCGTCGTCGTGCTGGCGCTGACCGTGGCGGCCTGCGGCGGCTCCGGTTCGGACCGGAAGGGCTCGGACCAGCAGGGCGGGGCTTCGGCTCAGTCGCCGGAGCAGGCCGCCCCCGCGCGTCCCGTTCCCGTGGAGAAGAAGCAGCGCGAGATCACCTGGTCGGATCGCGAGGACCAGTCACACGCGCTGCGGGCGGCTCCCAGCGGACTGGCGCGCGGTTCCGCGGCCGACTTCAGGAATGTCCGGCTGGACGACGGTCTGAAGGGGAAGGTGCCGTACTACCTCACGGTCTCGTACACGAACGAGAGCGAGAAGCGGCTGGAGAGGCCCTCCCCCGAACGGGACTTCGCGGTCGCCGCCGCCGACGGGCAGGCGGGCGAGGTGGTTTCGGTCTTCGCCTCCGCGCTCTCGAAGAACTCGGGTCTGCCGAAGGCGTGTTCAAGGAGCGCACCCGAGTCGCTGGAACCGGGTGGCAGGGCGACCGTGTGCCGGATCGTCATGATGCCTGAGAACCGGCCGCCGGCCGCGGTCTCCTACACCGGCAGGGACGCGCGCGGCAACGGGACCGACCCGGTGATCTGGAAGGCGGGCGGCGGGGGGAAGACCGGACTCCCCAGCGGTGTACTGCCGTTGAGGAAGCCGGCGGAGTCGGCCGTGGAGGACTCCGAGGGCCGCACGGTCAAGGTGCGGGCGACTCCCAAGAGCATCCGGAAGGGGAGGATCGCGGACCTCGGCCGGTTCGAACTGGACGCGGGGGACCAGAAGAAGGTCCCGTACTACGTCACCGTCGAATACCGCAACGACGGCTCCCGCAAGCTGCTGCCGCAGATGAACCAGAAGACCGAACTGCGTGCCGTGAGCGGGCAGCCGGCACGCAGGCTGACTCTGATCGACTTCGGGGGTGACGGCGTCTCCCAGTGCCCGGAGGCCGAACCCGACGGGCTCGTGAAGCCGAAGTCCTCGGTGACGGAGTGCTCCGTGTTCATGCTTCCGAAGACCGACTCGCCTGCCGCGCTCGTCTTCACCGGTGAAGGCGACTCCGCGAAGACCGTCACCTGGCAGGCCCCGGAGCGCGGCAAGTAGCCCGTCCGCGCGCAGGGTTACCGAAGCCTCGGCCCTGCCGCCTCCGTGGGCCCGCCTGTTGTCCGGCAGGGGCCCCTCGCCTCCGTCCGGCAGGAGCGCCGCGAGAAGGCGGCAGGAGCCCAGCGGGAAGCCGGCCGGCCTCCGTTGAGCAGGCGTTCGACTGCGGGCCCCGACGGGGCCCGCCGCGGTGTCCGCTCGTGCAGTGCCGTCCCCGCAGGTGAGCCCGTTCCCCGCAGGTCAGCCCGGCCGCAGACGCGGCTCCCAGGGGCGAGTTCGCATGATCCTCGTCACCTTCGCACGTCATTTCGGACGTGCTTGCCCCAACGGTCCACGGACCGCGTAAGGTGCACGGCTGGACAGTCACTGGCGATTCGGGTGGCGTCGGCGCGTAAGGGGCGCGGCGGCCGTGCCCGAGGGGAGGGGCCGGGATGACGGCGCATAGATGCTGCCCGGAATGCGGCGCGGAGTTGAACGCCGGCGGCGGCAAGTTCTGTGGCTGCGCGGGCCCGTTCACGGCCGAGCATGTCGACCCGATGCACCTGCGTCCTTACGTCGACCTGCCTGAACCCGAGGACGAGGGTTCGCGCTCACCGGACCTCGAACCCTTCGCCCGCTGCGGCCGGGACGAGACGGCGGAGCTCCCCGTGGTGCTCCCGTACGACGGGACGGAACCGGGGGAGTCCGCGGCTTCCGCCCTGCCCGGCGAGGCGGGTGCCCTGCCGGTCCAGGCCGGCGGGGGCCGCCCGGGCGGCGCGTCCGGCGCGCGGCGCGGCAGCCACCGTCGCCCGAAGGGACGTGGCGCCTACGCCTACGGCCAGGACCAGGGCCCCGGCAAGCGTCGCGGACCCGCAAAAGCCGCGCTCGCCGCGGCGGGCGTCGTCGCCGCGCTCGGTGCGGGCCTGCTGACGACGCAGGCACTCACGGATGACGGCGGCGACGACCGCAGCCTGAGCACCGACGACACCGCCCACCCGGAGATGCCCGACGGCGGCCCGACGAAGGACCCGTCGCGCAGCGACAAGCGCAAGAGCAGCAAGAAGCCGTCCACGAAGCCGACTTCGCGCAGCGGTTCCGGTGATCGGCGTGCCGACCGGGACAGCGACGGCCGCACGGACCGCGATCCCGTCCCGTCCGGTACGTCCTCCACGGCGCCCGGCGCTCCCGGTGACTCGGAGGAGCCCGGCAACGGCCGGGGCCGGGGCGGCGACCAAGACCGTGACCGGCCGCGTCCCCCGCAGGAGTCGACGCAGCCGGGCGGCGAGACGCTGCGGCCGGGTGACAGCGGCCCGGAGGTCGCCGAGCTGCAGCGGCGTCTCAAGCAGGCCGGAACGCTCGACGACGACGCGCCGGAGGACGGCGTCTACTCGCAGCAGGTCCAGCGGGCGGTCGCCGAGTTCCAGGCGCGCAACAACGTGCGCGGGGACGACTTCGGCGAGTACGGGCCCAACACGCAACGCGCTCTGGAGTCCCAGACCTCGGGCTGACTTGCCCCGCTTCGGACCGCCCGGGCCGGCCGGGCTGCCCTGGGCTGCCGTGGGCAGGCCCACGCGCCGTCCCGGGAGGGGCCGGTCCGGTCCGGCACGTTCGCCGCAGCCCATTCTCCGCAGCCCGTTTTCCGTCCGACCGGTTTCCCCTCTGCCCGGTTGTGTCACCGTGCCTCCCGGCTCTGTGGCCATGCCTCCCGGCGGACTCCCCGCATGCGGACCGGCCGTCCGGCGGTACGGGGTGGCGCTCGGAGCCCCTCGCTTTGTATCGTGATGAAACAAAGTGGTCCCGCCCGTTCCCCCTGCGCCAGGCTGCCTGGCCCGCGGGTTCCCCTGACCGGCGGGCGGGGCCACCTTGGTTCTGTCTCCGTACGTGAGGGAGCCCGCCCCGAATGACCACACCGCAACCGCCCCTCACCGCCCGCGGACTGCTGCTCGACATGGACGGCACGCTCGTCAACTCCGACGCCGTCGTCGAACGCGTCTGGAGCGACTGGGCCGTCTCCAAGGGAGTCGACCCCGCCGCGGTGCTCAGCATCTCGCACGGTCGTCAGGGGCACGCGACGATGGCCGACGTCTTTCCCGACCGCCCCGCGGAGGTCAACCACGCGGAGAACGAGGTGCTCCTGGCCCGCGAGACGCGCGAGTTGGACGGCATCGTCCCCGTCGCGGGAGCCCTCGCCTTCATGGCCGCCGTCGCGACCGTGCCCCACGCCCTCGTCACGTCCGCCGACCGGGGTCTCGCGACGGCCCGTATGCGCGCGGCCGAGGTGCGCGTTCCGGACGTGTGCATCACGGCCGAGCACGTCAGCGCGAGCAAGCCGGACCCCGAGGGCTTCCTCAAGGGGGCGGCGGAACTCGGCATCCCCCCGGAGGAGTGCGTGGCGTTCGAGGACTCCGGCGCCGGCATCGCGGCGGCACGAGCGGCCGGAATGCGGGTCGTGGGTGTCGGGGCGCGCGCCGCCGAACACGCGCCCACCGCCCACGTCGCGGACCTGACCCGCGTCACGGCCGGGATTCTCGCGGGCGGGGCCGTCCGCCTCGTGTTCCTGGACTGATCCAGTTTCTCCGCGCGGTCGGGGTGGTGCTGTTCAGCGGTCGCGGCGGAACAGGGCCGTCCACAGGAAGGGTTCGCCGAAGTGCGGCGACTCCGGCGGCTCGTCGTGCATGCGGCGCAGTTCGACCTCCGTGAGATCCGAGAAGATCCGGCGCAGCGAACCAGGGGTGTAGGCCAGGCCCCCTTCCAGGCTGGCGCGGCGGTAGAGCTCCGCGTCCCCGATCTCGCACCCCATCTCCCCGGCCGCGAAGCAGCTCAGGCCCAGGTGCCCGCCGGGGGCGAGGACACGGTCGAGCAGCGCGAGATAGCTGATGCGGCGGTGCGGCGGAAGGTGGTGGAAGCAGCCGGAGTCGTAGATCAGGTCGTACGGGCCGCCGAGTGGGGCGAGTTCAACCCCGGGGCTGCCGTCCGGCCCACCGGTGAGGGCGAAGGCGTCACCGCAGTGGAAGCGCACCTCCGCGTCCGCGTCACGTGCGCGGTCCTTCGCCCAGGCGATGGCTTCCGGTGAGAGGTCGACGGCGTCGACCTCGAAGCCGAGCGCGGCGAGACGGATCGCATTGCGGCCGGGACCGCAGCCCAGGTCGAGGGCGCGCCCCGGCGCCCGGCCCGGCGGGGTGAGGAGGCCCCGCTCGGCGTACGAGACCAGATTCTCGTCCGGCTTGGCCACGAAGAACGGCACCGGTCGTGCACGGTCCGTGTAGAAGGTGTCCCACCAGGAGGACGCGCCGTCCGTCCAGCGGTCCGCCTCGGGCTCGAACAGGCCGTCCAGAAGCCTGAGTACGTCCTCCACGCTGCGCATGTCACGGTCCATCGCCGCTGCCCCCTTTGCGGTCCCCGGATGATCGTAGATCTGCCGGCAGGCGGGAGACCGGGTTCCGGCGGAACCGGCCGGAAGCGGACGGGAACAGGCGGAAGTTGCAGGGAGGGAACGCTTCACGCGCTCACTGCCGCCCCTTGCGCCGGCACACCTCGCACGGGAACGGGCATGGCGCCGGGCTCACCACGGCAGCGGAAGTTCCTGTCCGTGTTCCGCCCTCGCGTGCCGGCGCAGCCGCACCCGCGCGTCGGTCTCCGCGCTCCGGTCGTACTCCCGGGCTGCCTTCTCCACCAGGCCCATCAACGCGGCGCATACCGAGCACTCCCTGGCCACCTTCACATCGCGATTCATGTCCGACATGCGTGGATGTTCGCCCCTGTGGGAGCGGGTGCGCGTCAGGCATCCCACGGACGTGGCCAGTTGGCGTCATTCGGGTGGCGGCCGGGCCGCGGCGGCGGCCTGCCCGGGCCGGGGCCGGTGGGCCGGTACGGAGGCTCCCACGGTCCGGCCCCGGGCCCGGGCCCGGGGCTCGGTTCCGCGCGGTTCAGCCGTTCTTCGGCTGCGCCTGCTGGACGACGTCGAAGGACCAGAGGGTGGAACCCGCAGCCGCGGGCTTGGGGCGGTCGCCCCCGCCCTGGTGGGCCGACTTCATCGGGCCTTCCATCCACGCCTGGAAGGACTCCTCGTCGCGCCACCGCGTGTAGACGAGGTAGTTGTCGGTGCCCTCGACGGGACGGAGGAGTTCGAACCACTCGAAGCCGTCCGAGCCCTCCACGGCACCCGCGCGGGACGCGAATCGCTTCTCGAGGGTCTCCCGCTGCTCAGCAGGAACCTGCAGCACGTTGATCTTCACGACGCTCATGCCTCCATCCTGCCGCACCGCGTCCGTGCGCCCCGGCGCCCGGGGTGCCGGGCCACGTGCTGGACGGTGTGCCGGACCGCGTGCCGGACCGCGTGCCCGTCTTCCGCTCCACTGCCCGCGTCGACGAACCGGTGGCCGGACCCGATGGCCGGCCTCAGGACGGCTTGCGCCACACGGAGACGTGTTTCGGGGAGTCCGGGCCGAACGGCGCTCCGTCCCAGTCCGCGACGCGACGTTCCAGTTCGAGCCCGGCGATCCGTGCCATCAGGTCGAGCTCCGCCGGCCAGGCGTACCGGTGCCGGGAGTTGTCGCGGCGGTAGCGGCCGTCTCCCCCAGACTCCGTCCGGGGGGACCCCCAGCCGTCGCGGGTGAAGTGGTGGGAGACGAGAATCTGCTCGACCAGGTCGAAGGTGTCGAAGCCGAGGTGCCGCTCGGAGACGTCGAACGGCACCGCGACCTGGCCGGGCGGCAGGAACCGCAGGGGCGGCACGCCCAGCTCGATGACGAACCGGCCGCCGGGCGCCAGATGGCGTGCGGCGTTGCGGAAGCACTCGACCTGCTCGTCCTGCGTGAGCAGGTTCGAGATGGTGTTGTAGACGAGATAGACGAGGGTGAACTCGCCGGGGACGACGGTGGTGGCCATGTCCCCGATGGCCACCGGGAGCGTGTCCTCGTCGGTCTTGCGCCGCAGGACCGCTGCCATGTGCTCGGACAGTTCGATGCCCGCCACCGGCACGCCGCGCTCCCGGAGCGGGACGCCCACTCGTCCGGTTCCGATGGCGAACTCCAGTGCCCGGCCGTCTCCGGCGAGCTCGGCGAGGAAGGTGAGAGTCGGTCCGAGAACGGCGGCCGAGGACATCTCTGTCTCTTCTGTGTCGTAGCGGTCGGCACTCGCGCGGGTCCACAGTTCACTGCTCGTCACGGAGGGCCACTTTGCCGGGTGCCGAGGAGCGCTGTCGACGCTTTTTCCGTCCACCGGCTCCGCACGCTCATCGTCCTTCACGACGCTCATGCCGCCCGTCCTGCCGCACCGCCTCCGGGCACTGGTCGCCGGCTGCCGCGGCTGTCTGCGGCACGAAGCCGGCCGGGGCGTCGAAGGCCGCGCGGCGGGTGGCGCGGCGCAGGGCCCGCAGGACCGTGCCGCCGAGGGTGAGGACGAGGACCACCGTCAGCGTGGCGCGGGGGAGGTCCCAGCCGAGGGAAGTGGCCAGCACGTAGGTGACGAACCGTGCCAGGTTCTCCGGCACCGGGTCGCCCGGGACGAAGGAGATGCCGGAGCCGAGACCAGCGATGTAGGGCCAGCCCTGGAGGTTCATCACCAGCCCGTACAGCAGGGCCGCGACCGCGCCGTAGAGCGCGAGCATCAGCAACTCGGGTCTGCCGCGCAGCCGTTCGGCGCCGGGCAGCAGTCCCGCGCCCATGGCGACCCAGCCCATCGTGAGCATCTGGAACGGCATCCACGGCCCGGCGCCGCCCGTGAGCAGGGCACCGGCGAACATCGACAGTGCGCCCAGTACGAAGCCGAAGCCGGGCCCGAGGACCCGTCCGGAGAGGACGATCAGGAAGAACATCGGCTCCAGGCCCGCCGTTCCCGCTCCCAGGGGGCGCAGCGCGGCGCCGGCCGCCGCGAGCACGCCGAGCATCGCGACCGCCTTGGCGTCCATGCCGGTGTCGGCGATCGTCGCGACGACGACCGCCAGCAGCAGCGGCAGCAGCGCCGCGAACAGCCAGGGCGCGTCCCGCGAATGCGCGAGACCGGACGCGGAGTCGGCGAGCAGCGGCCAGCCGAACGCGACGATGCCGGTGGCGCTGGTCAGCGCGAGCGCCGCGACCGAACGGGGGCCGAGGCGGAGGGCGCGCGGGGCGCGGCGGGGGAATGACGGCGAACTGCCATATGCGGCGGGCGAGTTCACTCCGCGGCCTCCTCGGGGGAGCCGAGCGCCGCACGGACCTGGGGGACGGTGAGCCACCGCTCCGGTGCGAGGACCTTGGCGACCTGTGGTGCGAACGCCGGTGAGGAGGTGACCACTTCGGCAGTGGGGCCGTCCGCGACGATCTCGCCCTGCGCGAGTATGACGACGCGGTGCGCGACTTCCGCCGCCAACTCGACGTCGTGTGTGGCCAGTACGATCGCGTGGCCCTCCCCGGCCAGTGTGCGCAGAATGCCGACGAGGCGGGACTTGGCCGCGTAGTCGAGGCCGCGAGTGGGCTCGTCCAGCAGGACCAACTGCGGGCGCGCGGTGAGGATCACGGCGAGGGCGAGCGCGAGCCGCTGGCCCTCGGACAGGTCGCGCGGGTGTGTCTGGCCGGCCACGTCCGGCAGCAGCGCGGCGACCAGGCCCCGGCAGGTGCCCGCCTCGGCCGCGGCGTCCTCGTCCGCTGCCGCGCACTCGGCCTCGACGGTGTCCGCGTAGAGCAGGTCACGCGGCTCCTGAGGTACGAGGCCCGCGTGCCGCAGGAGGCGCCGGGGGTGTGTGGCGGCCGGAGCGAGGCGCTCGGGTCCGCCGACGGTCACCGCGCCGCCGGTCGGCGGGTGCACTCCCATGAGCGTGCCCAGCAGGGTGGACTTGCCCGCTCCGTTGCGTCCCATGAGCGCGACGGTCTGCCCCGGACGGAGGGTCAGGTCCACGCCGCGCAGCGCGGTGACGCTGCCGCGGCGGAGGGTGAGCCTCGCGATCTCCGCCACCGGAGCCGCGTCGGGGCCCGTGTCCGCCGCCTGGCTTCCGTCGCGTTGTGCCCGGGGCCTCATGGCCGCCCGGAGGCGGACCAACGGGCCCGAAGGGACGGAGAGTTCGCCGTCGCTTCGGGTGACGGCCCGGCGTGGGGAGGGGACGTCTCCGGCGCCGGGGACGCCGGAGGCGCGGTCCGGGTGGTCCTGCTCCGCGCGGTGCTCGGCGAGCATTGCGCGCAGCGGCCCGGCTCTGCGGCGGGCGTCCCGCACCGACAGCGGCAGCGGTGACCATCCGGCGAGCCGCCCCAGTTCGACGACGGGCGGCCGGACCGGCGAGACGCCCATCTGCGCTGCGGGATCGCCGAGTCGGGCCGGGGCGCCGGGCTCCGGCAGCAGCAGTACCTGGTCGGCGTAGTGGACGACGCGCTCAAGCCGGTGCTCGGCCATCAGCACCGTCGTGCCGAGGTCGTGGACGAGGCGTTGCAGCACCGCGAGCACCTCTTCGGCAGCCGCCGGGTCGAGCGCCGACGTCGGCTCGTCCAGCACCAGCACGCGCGGATGCGGGGTGAGCACGGAGCCGATCGCCACGCGCTGCTGCTGCCCCCCGGAGAGGGTGGTGATGGGACGCTCGCGCAGCTCGTTGAGGCCGAGGAGGTCGAGGGTCTCCTCGACGCGGCGCCTCATCGTGGCCGCGGGCAGGCCCAACGACTCCATGCCGTAAGCGAGTTCGTCCTCGACGGTGTCGGTGACGAAATGCGCGAGCGGGTCCTGGCCGACGGTGCCGACGACGTCGGCCAGTTCGCGGGGCTTGTGCGTACGGGTGTCCCGTCCGGCGACCGTGACGCGGCCGTGCAGGGTGCCGCCGGTGAAGTGGGGCACGAGTCCGGAGACGGTGCCCAGCAGCGTGGACTTGCCGGCGCCGGACGGGCCGACCAGCAGGCACAGTTCGCCCTCCGGGATCTCCAGATCGACCTCTCGCAGGGCGGGCCGCGGCACCTCGCCGGGCCGCGCGGAGGCAGTCCCGGTGTCGTAGCGGACGGACACTTGCTCGAAGCGGATCACCGGGCGGGCTCCTCGTGTACGGGCGACGACGCGACTGCGGACGGCTCCGGGGCCGGTTCCCGGGCCGGGCCCGGTTCCGGGGCCGGTTCCGGGGCCGGGGAGGGCGCGACGAACGCCGGCAGCAGGCCGACCAGCAACCCGGCCGCGGGCCACAGCGGGAACTGCGGTGCCGTCAGCGGCACCGCCGGCGGATGCAGTGCCTCCGGGAACGCGCCGCCCGCCGCCACCATCACGGCTCCGGCCGCCGCACCCGAGGCGGCAGTCAACCAGGCCCGGACGCCCCACAGTTCGGGCCGGTAGCGGGTGCGGATGCTGCGCCGCCCGCCCATCCGCAGGCCGGCCAGCGCCAGCAGCACACCGGCGAGCAGCACCGGCAGGCCGTACACCGCGCCCTGTGCCGACAGCAGCGCGTACGTACCGGCACACACGCCGAGCAGACCGCCGAGCGTGAGCAGGGTGGTCGTCCGGCGTACGGCGGGCGGGACTTCGGCGCTGCGCCCGTAACCGCGTGCGTCCATCGCCGCGGCGAGGGCCACCGACCGCTCCAACGCGCCCTCCAGCACCGGCAGTCCGACCTGGAGCACCGAGCGGACGCCCTTGTCGGCGCGTCCCCGCAGACGGCGTGCGGCACGCAGCCGCCGCACGTCCGCGACCAGGTTGGGCGCGAATGTCATCGCGACGACGACGGCGACGCCCGCCTCGTAGAGCGCCCCAGGAAGGGACTTGAGCAGACGGGCCGGGTTCGCGAGGGCGTTGGCGGCGCCCACGCAGACCAGCAGGGTCGCCAGCTTCAGCCCGTCGTACAGCGCGAACACCAGCCCCTCCGCGGTGACCCGGCCGCCCAGGCGCACGCCCCTCGCCCAGTCCGGCAGGGGCACTTCGGGCAGCGTCACCAGGACGTGGCTGCCGGGGATGGGGGAGCCGAGGAAGAAGGCGAAGAAGAGACGGATGACGAGCACCGCGAGTCCCAGCTTCAGGAACACGCTGTACGAGCGCGCCCAGGGGGCGTTGGTCCGGCGTGCGGAGACGACATAGCCGGCCACGGCGCACAGCAGCATCAGCAGCAGCGGATTCGTGGTGCGGGACGCGGCGGTCGCCATGCCGAGCGCCCACAGCCACCATCCGCCCGGGTGCAGGTCGAGGCCGCGGCCGGCCTCGGGGGCGCGCAGCCGTTCCTTCAACACCTCACCGCGTCCCACCAGGTCACCCGGACCCGCGGCGCCGTGAGCGTCGGACGGCCGCGACGGCCAGCGCGGCGACGGCGGCGAGGCCCGCGGCGACACCGGCCGCAGGGCCGAGGCCGCCGCCGGAGCCGTCACGGTCCGCGTCGTCCTGTGCGCCTGCGTCGCTCCCCTCGGACCCCTCGGTCTCCTGGCTCCCGCCCTTCTTCCCGTCCCCGTCCGCGAGTTGCTCGCCGCAGCCGCGTTCCGGGTAGCCGTCGATGGCGCACAGCAGCCCGTCGGAGTTGTAGCGCAGCGGCTCGGCGGCCTTCGCGAGCGCGTCGGCGGCCGTGGCGTCGTCGGCGACCTGCGCGCAGGCGGTACGCCGCCGGGGCGGGCTCTCGCCGCCGGGCGCGTGGGCCCGCGTGCCGAAGTCGATGGCGAGGGCGATCCGCTTGCTGCCCCGTTCGGCGCCGGTGCCGCCGCAGACGGCGTCGAACTCCGCGCCGCCGCGCGGCTTCGCCGCGTCCGCGGAGTCCTCGCTGAGCGCGAAGCGGAAACCGAGAACGGCGCCGTCCTCCGGGCGCAGCACGGAGGGGCCCTGGGTGGCGTACGACCAGTCGCCGTCGCCGTCTTTCCCGTCGCGTTCCCAGAACGCCCAGTACCGGTAGCTGCCCTGCTCCGACGTACGCGCCGCCGACGCGGACGACGCCGACGACGCCGCGGCCGCCGACGCGGCCGGCACCGACGCGTTCGGCGCCCACGCGGCAGCAGTGGTCACCCGCGCCTCGGCGGCGGCCGCCGGCATCTCCACGGTGGCCGCCGGGAGCACAGCGAGCCCCACCACGGCCGCCGCGCGCACAGCGCCGCGGGCTGCGAAAGGCGCCCGGCTGTTTCCCGTACGGCGTGAACCGCGGGCGCTCACCGGTCCTGCCGCTTTCGGCGGGCGCTGATGAGGACTCCGATGCCCGCACCCGCGGCCAGTCCCGCCCCCAGCAGGGACCAGCGGAGCACGTCGCCGCTTCCGTCCTCCTCCGCCTCCCCGCCGGTGGCCTTCCCGCCGGGCATGCGGGCAGGCCGCGGACCGGTGGCGACGAGGCGGTCGAGGAGCTTCGTGCCCTTGAGCGTCGCGGCGTCGCCACCGGTCGCGTGCACGGCGAGCATGACGCCGGCGATCGCGGCCGGGTCGTTCTCGGCCTTGTCCCACGAATCGAGCTTCTTGGCCAGCCAGTCGAGGGACTTGCGGGCCTCGGTGCGGTGGCCGCCGGCGGCGAGAGCGATGACGGCGTCGGCGGTGTTGGCGTAGTCGGGAGCAGGCTCGGTGCCGGGCGTCACCGCGAGCAGGTGGCCGCCGTTCTTCTTCAGGACGGACGTGAGGTGGGCGGCGCCGGCGTCGGCGGCCTCGTCGCGTGCGAGGGGCTTGCTGCCGTCCTTCTCCTCCTTGCCGCAGTCCATCGGCTCGACGGGACGGTCCTCCGGCTTCCGCTCGGCCAGCAGTCCGGATCCGGTCCCGGCAAGGACGGCCGCGGCGGTCGCGTCGTCGTTGGCGGCCAGCTTCCCGTCCTTGCCGGGCTGGTACGCGAAGGCCCCGCGCTCGGCGTCCTTGGCGTCGCAGCCGAGCTGGAACGAAGTGAGCGCGTCGTAGGGGGACTTGCCGTCCTTTGTGACCTTCTCCGGCTTCTTGCCGGCGGCGGTATGGGCGCCGATCACGACGGACACCGAGTTCGCGTCGCTGGGACCGCCCGGGTTGTAGCCCCAGCCGCCGTCCTCGTTCTGCACGGAACCCAGCCACGCGAGAGCCTTGCGCACCGTTTCTTCCTGACCGCCGACGGCGGAGAGTGCCTGGACGGCGGCGCCGGTGGCGTTGGTGTCGCCGGGCGTCTTCTTCCCGTCGCACGCGGTGCCGGGGTCGGCGCGGTGAGCGGTGAACGAGCCGTCGTCGCACTGCTGCCGGACGAGCCAGCCGACCGCCGTCCGGGCCGGCTCGGCACCGGCCGCGTCCAGCGCGAGGAGGGCCATCGACTGTCTCCACACGCCGTCGTACTTGGGGTCGGCCTTGCCGTAGAGCGCCTTCGGCGTCTTCGCCCCGCTCGCGGAGGCGGACAGAGAGGTGGTGGACACCGAAGTCCGGGAAACCGAGGCCCCGGATATCGACGTGCCGGGCATCGAACTGCCGGATATCGAACTCGCTGCCGTGGCGCTGGTCTTGGCGGTGCCGGACGGTGAAGTGCCCGTCGTCCAGGGGGCGGAGCCGGCGGCGGACGCCGCGGGTGCGGTGACGGCACAGATGGCGGTGGCCGCTGTGACGGCGGTGATGCTCCTGCGCAGGAACACGTTGGGTGCCTTTCGGGTGAGCGGTCCGCAGCTCCGCGCGGCCGCCCCGCCCGGGCGGTCACATGCGCGCACTGCACGCGTGCCGTCGGGCGGCGCACCCGGCTCAGCTCCGTAAACCTCGACGGTTGGAGCCGGCCTCCGCCACGTGGCGGCGGACTCGGCTCCGCGAGCCTTGCCTCCGGCCGGGTGCTCCGGCTCACGACGCGTACAAGTGACCGCCGTCCAGCGGCTGTTCACTTCGTACGGGAGTCGCTCACGGTTGCGGGTCAGCGCCGGACTCTCACCGGCTTCCCTCGGTCGGACGCGATGTACGTCCCTCACTGTAGCCCCGCCCTCCGCGGGCGCCCTCCCGATGGACGCGGAGCGGGCACGGAACCAGGCCGTACGCTGCGGGGCCGGGAACGCTCCGATGCGGTCGGCCGGGGGCCGGAAATCGTTCAACGACCGGACGAGGGGCCCGCCGTTCCACTCCTCGCGCCTGATTCCTTCGCGCCAAGTCCTCGCGCCCGGACGGGAGTCGGGGTTCGCCGTGCCCGTGAGGACCGCGGCCTCAGCCGCCCTGCTCCGGGTAGGCCTCGATGACCTGGCGCCGCGAGTCCTCCAGGTAGAAGCCGAGCAGCCGCTCCGCGCCCTCCGCGTCCCCGTCCTCGAGTGTGGTGAGGATCTCGCGGTTGCGGGAGAGGTAGGGCTCGTAGAAGCGTCGCGGGTCCTCCATGACGTGGAACGCGAGCCGCAGTTCCGCCAGTACGCCGCGCATCAGGTCGTCGGTGCGCTCGCTGCCCGCGAGGCCCGCGAGGGCCTGGTGGAAGTGGATGTTGGCCGTGCCGCAGTCGTTCCACTCGTTCCGCTCTGCGGCGTGCTCGCCCGCCGCCACCGCGTCGGCGACCTGTTCCAGCGGATAGGGAGGGTCTGCCAGCCCGCGCACCGCGGCGCATTCGACGATGTTCCTTACGCGGTAAATGTCCGCGATGTCCGCTGCCGAGAGGACCCGTACGAACGCGCCCTTGTTGAGCCGGTGCACCAGCAGCCGCTCATGCGTCAGCAGGCGGAACGCCTCGCGCAAGGTGTTGCGTGAGACGCCCAGGGCGTTTCCGATGCGCTCCTCGGAGAGCCGGACCCCGGGCAGGAAGAAACCCTGTGCGATACGTTCACGCAAGATGCCGGCGACTCGCTCGGCCGTGCTGGTACGGCCCAACAAGGCACGGTCAGCGGCGAGTTCGGACAGCTCCAGGCCGGAGTCGGTATCGGCGGTCATGGTGATCTTTCTTCAGGGCAGGTGGTCCGCCCCAGTGAAACGTACAAAGCCGTACGGGACAACAACCCCCTTGCCGTATTGTTCAACAATCCTCTAGGTTGGCTCCGATGATCGACCTCAACGCCGACCTGGGAGAGGGCTTCGGCCGGTGGCAACTCACCGACGACGACGCCCTGCTGAACTCGGTCACAAGCGCCAACGTCGCCTGCGGCTTCCACGCCGGCGATCCACTCACCATGCGCCGCGTCTGCGAGCGGGCCGCGGCGGAGGGGGTGCGGATCGGAGCACAGGTCTCCTACCGTGACCTGGCCGGATTCGGCCGCCGCAGCATGGACGTGCCCGCCGCCGAACTGGCCGCCGAGGTCGCCTACCAGATCGGCGCCCTGGAGATCTTCGCCCGAGCCGCGGGCACCGCCGTCGCCTACGTCAAGCCGCACGGTGCGCTCTACAACCGCTGCGTGCGCGACAGCGCGCAGGCCGCCGCCGTCGCCGACGGCATACGCATGGCCGGCGCGCCCCTGCCGGTGCTGGGGCTTCCCGGCTCCGAACTGCACAGCGCCGCCGAGGCGGTCGGCCTTCCCGTCGTCGACGAGGCCTTCGCCGACCGCGGCTACCGCCCCGACGGCACCCTCGTGCCCCGCGGTGAACCCGGCGCCGTCCTCACCGACCCCGAGCAGGTCGTCGCCCGGTCCGTCGCCATCGCCGAAGGCAAGGACGTCGCAGCCGTCGACGGCAGGCCGCTGCGTCTGCCCGCCCGCTCCCTCTGCCTGCACGGCGACACCCCCGACGCCGCCCGCCTGGCCCGCCGGATACGCGACGAGCTGACGGGTGCCGGGATCACGCTCCGGGCGTTCGCGTGAGCGCCGCCGCGAGGGCCTCCGGCGTCCGCGGGAGCGAGTGCGTCGTCCTGCCCGTCGGGCGTCACGGCCTGCTGATCGAACTGCCCGGAGCCGAAGCGGCGGAGGCGTTCCACGCCGAAGTGCTGCGCCGCCGCGCCGCCGGCCTGCTGCCCGGCATCACGGAGATCGTGCCGGGCGCCCGCACCGTACTGCTGGACGGACTGGCCGAACCGCGGCGTCTCGCGGAGCAGGTGGGGGAGTGGGAGATACCGCCGCTGGAGCGCGGCAGCGAGTCCGCGGTGGAGATCACCGTCCGCTACGACGGGCCCGACCTCGCGCACGTCGCCGGAATGTGGGGCGTCGACCCCGGGGAGGTCGGGCGGCTGCACGCCGCCACGTCGTTCCGAGTCGCCTTCTGCGGCTTCGCGCCCGGCTTCGGCTACCTCACCGGACTGCCCGAGCAGTACCACGTGCCGCGCCGCTCCGAACCCCGTACGAAGGTCCCGGCGGGCTCGGTCGCGCTCGCGGGCCCGTACACGGGGGTCTATCCCCGCTCATCGCCCGGGGGCTGGCAGCTGATCGGCACCGCCGTGGACACCGTGCTGTGGGACGCGGCACGTGAGCCCGCCGCCCTCTTCGCGCCGGGAACCCGCGTCCGCTTCGTCCCGGAGGGCGGAACGGAATGAACGTCCACGCCGGCTCCGGCTCCGACTTTGACTCCGGCTCCGGCTTCGGCCGCGTCCGGGCACCGGCCGCCGCCGAGCTTCACGTCGTACGGGCCGGAGCACTCACCACCGTCCAGGACCTGGGGCGGCCGGGCCACGCACACCTGGGCGTGCCCCGTTCGGGAGCGCTGGACGAACCCGCTCACCGGCTGGCCAACCGGCTGGTCGGCAACCCGGAGGACGGCGCCACCCTGGAGACCACCGTCGACGGCTGCGCGGTGCTCGTCACCGCGGCCGGGCGGGAGGGCGCCGGAGGTCCGGTGGGCCGGGACGGCGCCGGAAGGCCCGGAGGACCGGTCGCCGACGCAGTGGTCACCGGCGCCCCCTGCGCGGTCACGGTGAACGGCAGGCCCGCGCCGTGGGGCGTCCCCTTCCGGCTGGCCGCGGACTCGGTGCTGGACGTCGGGCCCGCCGAACGCGGCCTGCGCAGCTACATCGCCTTCTCCGGCGGCGTCGACGCCGAGAAGGTGCTGGGCAGCAGAGCCACCGATCTGCTCTCCGGTCTCGGTCCCGAACCCCTGCGCGACGGCGCCCGGTTGCCGCTGGGCGCTCCTTCCGCCGGGGTGCGCCCCGGTGCCGCCCCCGACGCCGCGCCATGGGCGGCACCGCCGGGCGAACTGGTGCTGCCGGTGGTTCCCGGGCCGCGCGCGGACTGGTTCTCCGACGAGGCGCTGCGCACCCTCCTCACCGGCAGCTACAGCGTCTCCTCCGCCAGCAACCGCATAGGCCTGCGCCTGGAAGGGCCGGTGCTGCAGCGGGCTCGCGAGGGTGAACTGCCCAGCGAGGGCATCGCGTTGGGCGCCCTCCAGGTGCCGCCGGAGGGCCGTCCCGTTGTTTTTCTCGCCGACCACCCCGTCACGGGCGGTTACCCGGTGATCGGCGTCGTACCGGAGGAGGCGCTGGCCGCCGTGGCGCAGGCCGTGCCCGGCACGCCCGTGCGCTTCACGCCCGTCGGAAGGTGAGGCGCGCCCCGACGTCGACCCGGCGTGGCCGGAACGGTCTGCCGCGAAGCTCCATCGTGCTTGCGGAGGACGAGACGACGGCGCCCGGCCGAGCGTCTTCTTGAAGCGCCGCCTCCGGTTCATCCTCCCCGTGCTCGATCCACGTGCTGGATCCCCCGTGCTCTTCCCCTGCGGCCGGACAGGGCCCTGACGGCCCGGCGGAGGGGGGAGAGGCACCGTTTCGGACGCGAGATCCGAAGCGGTGACGCAAAAGCGAGGTTACCTGTGCGTTCTTCATGAGTGCCTTGTGACAGTCGCTACTTTTCCCCGTTCCGGCCGGAGTGTCATTCTCTTTCCGAGCCGCAGAGGGGGGCCGCCGAAATGGACAAGCGATACGAGGTGTTCTGCCTCGCCGACAGATTCTTCTACGAAACTCCGGATCGTCTGTCCGGTCACCCGGCGGAGTCTGCCCAGGATGCTGGCGACTCCTTCCCGACGGCGCTTCGGCCTGTTCCGGAGGGGTGGCGCCGGACGCGTTCCGGAGACTGGCTCGAATTACGTCCGGTGCAGGGCGAATTCCGGCCGCAGGGCTGGAAAGTGCATGCCTCGGCCTGTCTCGAGAATGCCGACGCCGTCGCCGCGAAAGTGTGGGACTACTGTGTGGCCCGGGGGATTCCTTTCAAATTCGTGCCGGCCCGCACGCTCCTGTACCTCCGGAACGCCAAATATGCCGGCCGTGGCACGAGCGGAAAGTTCGCCACCATCTATCCCTCGGGCCAGGAGCAGTTGCAGTTAATTCTGGAGGAGCTGGGCGAACTGCTCGCCGGCGAGCCCGGCCCGTACATCCTGACCGACCTGAGGTGGGGGAACGGCCCGCTCTACGTCCGATACGGCGGCTTCGCACCGCGCTTCTGCCTCTCGCCGGGCGGTGCGCTGGTGCCGGCCGTCGAGGACGCGCACGGGCAGCTCGTACCGGATCACAAGGAGCCCTCCTTCCACGTGCCCGAGTGGGTGTCCCTGCCGTCCTTCCTGGAGCCGCATCTCGCCGCGCGCCGTGCCGCCAAGGTCACGGATCTCCCCTACCGGATCGAACGAGCGCTGCACTTCTCCAACGGTGGCGGCGTCTACGGCGGTACGGACGGACGCTCCGGCGAGGCCGTGGTGCTCAAGGAGGCCCGCCCGCACGCCGGCCTGGCCGCCGACGGCGCCGACGCCGTGACCCGTCTGGAACGCGAGAAGGCGGCCCTGGAGCGGTTGGCGGGCCTGTCCGTCGCACCGGCCGTGCGCGACTGGTTCACCCTCGACGGGCACCGCTTCCTCGTCATGGACCACCTGCCGGGGCAGACCCTCAACGCGTTCTTCGCGCAGCGGCATCCACTGCTCACGGCGAGCCCCGACCCGGCGGCCGTCCGCGAGTACACGTCGTGGGCGCTGCGCATCCACGGCCTGGTCGAGGAGGCCGTGGACGCCGTTCACTCACGCGGCCTGGTCTTCAACGACCTGCACATGTTCAACATCATGGTCGCTCCCGACGAGCGCTCCGTCGCCCTGCTCGACTTCGAGGCCGCGGCGCCCGCCGAGGACGATCCACGGCAGATCGTCGCCCACCCCGGGTTCATCGCACCGGCGGACCGGACCGGGTACGAGATCGACCACTACGCGCTCGCCTGCCTGAGGATCGCTCTCTTCGTGCCGATGACGATGCTGCTGGCCATCGACCGCGGCAAGGCCGCGCATCTGGCCCGGGTGGCGGCGGAGCAGTTCCCGGACCTGCCGGAGGGGTTCCTGTCGGAGGCCGTCGCCACGATCGAAGGCACCGCCGGCACACGGCAGGCGCGAGTCCGAACGCAGCCGCCGGCCGAGCCCGCCGACTGGCCGCACGCCCGCACGTCCATGGCCAGGGCCGTGCTGGCCTCGGCGACACCTTCACGTGAGGACCGCCTCTTCCCGGGCGACATCGCACAGTTCGCCGACGGCGGCGGGCTCGGCCTCGCCCACGGCGCCGCCGGTGTGCTCTACGCCCTGGCCGAGACCGGTTCCGGCTCCTGCCCCGAAGGCGAGGAATGGCTGCTGCGGCACAGCGAGAGCCCACCCCGCGGCACCCCTCTCGGCCTCTACGACGGGCTGCTCGGCGCGGCGTTCGTCCTGGACCGGCTCGGACACTCCAAGAACGCGCTGGCGCTCGTCGAGCGTGTCCTGCGGGAGAAGTGGCAGCATCTCGGGCCGACCCTCAACGGCGGCCTGGCCGGTGTCGGCCTCACGCTCGACCGGCTGGGAACCACCACCGGTGAGAGCGCGCTGCACGCGCAGGCGATGCGGGCCGCCCAACTGCTCGCCGACGGCCTGGCGTCGGGCCCGGCTCGGGAAAAGGCGGCAGGCGACGACCCGTACCGGGGACGCGCCGGCCTGCTGCACGGCGCCACCGGAGCGGCCCTGCTCTTCCTCCGCCTTCACGAACGCACGGGTGAGAGCGGCCTGCTGGACCTGGCGGCGACGGCTCTGAGGCGCGACCTGTCGCACTGCGTACCGGACAGCGGCGGCACGCTGCAGGTCGACGAGGGCAGCCGCGTCATGCCGTACCTCGGCGCGGGCAGCGTGGGCATCGGGACCGTCATCGACGACTATCTCGAACACCGCCCGGCAGAGCAGGAGTTCGAGACCGCGAGGGCGGCGATCCTGCCCGCGGCGCGTATGCGCTACTACGCCCAGCCCGGCCTCTTCCAGGGGCGGGCGGGAATGCTGCTGCACCTCTGCCGCACCTCCAGCCCGGACGTCCGCACCGCTGATGTCGCCGCCCAACTGGACGGGCTGGCCTGGTACGGCATGACGTACGAGGGCGGGCTGGCCTTCCCGGGCGACCAGATGATGCGGCTGTCGATGGACCTGGCCACCGGTACGGCGGGCTGTCTGCTCGCGGCCGGCGCCGCCTTCGCCGCCCTCAACGGCGAGCCGCCCGTCGGCCTGCCATTCCTTCCGCCGCTGCCCCGCAGCGGCCCCAAGACCGGTCCGGAAACGGGCCGTACCGATGCACCACCGTCCCTGTAATGAATATGAAGCACCGAAAGGAAACCGACATGTCCCTTCTTGACCTTCAGACGATGGAGCCGCAGGAGAACACCAACGGCGGCGACGACAGCAGCGCCAGCCTGCTGCTGTGCGACAAGTTCAGCTCGCACAGCGCGCTGCTCTGCCTCTGACTCTCACCGGACGCTCCGCCGTCCGCATGAGATGACGACCGGCGGCTCCGGGCGGGGTGTGTCCGCACCACTCCTCCCGGAGCCGCTTCCACTTCCCGGCTTGCAGGAGGACGAGGACGCCATGGCCAGCGCGGTGCGGGAGACCGCCACGACCGGGCCCGTGCCCGAGGGCCCGTTGGGGGGCGGCGTCCCGGGAAAGGTTCCGGGGGACGGGGCGACTGCCGTCACCGACACGGGTCTTCTCGTCTCCGCCGCGCGGCACAGCGCCGCACGTACCGCCTGGCTCTGCGTCACTTCTCTCCTCGCGGCCGCGGCGACCTTGCTGCTGCCCGCCGCCCTCGGTCGTGCCCTCGACCGGGTTCTCGCCGGCTCGGACGCCGGCCCCTGGCTCGCCCTCAGTGCGGCGCTCACCGCCGCCCTGGTGCTGCTCGACTCGGCCGACGCGGTGCTGACCGGCACCCTCAACGCACGCAGCACCGCCTGGCTGCGTACCCGGCTGCTCACCCACATCCTGGCCCTGGGCCCCGGCCGGGCCGCCCCGTTCACCGGCGGCGACCTCGTCACACGGGGCACCGGCAACGCGGCCCTGGCGGGCAGCGCTCCGAGCGCGGCCGCCACCGTCGTCCCGGCCGTGGCCGTGCCTGTCGGCGGCCTCGTCGCTCTCGCCCTGCTCGACCTGCGCCTGGCGGCGGTCCTGCTCGCCGGAATGCCGACACTGGCGCTGGTGCTGCGGGCCTTCACCCGGCGGTCCGCGGACTGCACCGCCCGCTACCAGGCAGAGCAGGCCCGCATCGCCGGCCGTCTCACCGAAGCCCTCGAAGGTGCCCGTACGGTGGCGGCGGCGGGCACCTGGCAGCGTGAACGCCGGCGCGTCCTCGCACCGCTCCCCGCGCTGAGCGGCGCCGGACACGGCATGTGGCGGGCGCAGGGCCGGGCCACGGCGCAGGCGGTGGTGCTGGTTCCCCTGCTGCAGGTCGCGGCGGTGGCCGTGGCCGGAACTCTGCTGGCCGGAGGGAAGTTGAGCGTCGGCGAGCTGGCGGCCACCGCCCGCTACGCGGCGCTGGCCGCAGGCGTCGGCGTGCTGGTCGGGCGGCTCAACGCCCTTGTACGCAGCCGCACATCCGCCCGGCGCCTGGCCGAGGTACTGACCGTGGACCCGCCCCGGCACGGGAGCGGCCGGCTTCCCGAACACGGCCCCGGGCGGCTGGAGTTCCACGGCGTACGGGGGTCGGCCGGAGAGAGGACGGTGCTGGACGGGGTCGACCTCGTGGTGCCGGGCGGGGCGACGGTCGCGCTCGTGGGATGTTCGGGCTCCGGGAAGTCACTGCTGGCGGCGCTGGCGGGGCGGCTGGCGGAGCCGGACGCCGGCCGCATCCTCCTGGACGGTGTCGAACTGGCCTCACTGGACCGTCAGTCGCTCCGTCAGGCCGTGAGCTACGCCTTCGCCCGTCCGGCACTGCTGGGGAGGAGCCTCGGCGAGACCATCGCCTCCGGCCGTCCTGAGGCGCAGCCCCCGGGCGCACGGCACGCTCCGGGCCGCCGAACGGTGCCCGGGCAGGCGGCGGTCGGGCCGACCGGGCCCGGCGTCGCCGAGTGGGTCGTCCAGGCCGCGCGTGCCGCCTGCGCGGATCACTTCATCCGTACGCTTCCCGAAGGGTACGGCGCCGCCTGCGAGACCACCCCGTTGTCGGGCGGCGAGCGGCAACGTCTTGGCCTGGCACGGGCGTTCGTCCACCAGGGTCGGCTGCTGATCCTCGACGACGCGACCTCGAGCCTCGACACCGTGACCGAACTGCACGTCACCGAAGCGCTGTTCGGCCCCGCAACGACCGCACGCACCCGGCTGGTGGTCACCCACCGGGCATCCACCGCGGCCCGGGCCGACTTCGCCGCCTGGCTGGACGACGGCCGCGTCCGCGCCGTGGGACCGCACGAGGAACTCTGCCGAATCCCCGGCTACCGCGCCTTGTTCACCGGCGAAGTGAACGGACCGGAGGACCCACCGGGAGCAGAACCGGGAGCAGAACCGGGAACCGAGCCGGAAGCCGGATCCGGAGCGGAACCGGGAACCGAGCCGGAAGCCGGATCCGGAGCGGAACCGGGAACCGAGCCGGAAGCCGGATCGGGAGCAGAACCGGGCTCCGAAACGCGAGCCGAATCGGACGGCGCCGTGGCCAGGGCCGAGGAACCGCGTCAGGCGCGCGCAGCGGTTCGCGGGGGATCGCGCGACGGCTGCGGGCCATGCGCCTGAGGGCCCGCGCAGCGACGTGGGAGGGCCGGATGACACGTGCCCCGCGGCCAGAGAGGAACGCACGGAGAATGACAGGCGGGTCTGCGCGGCCACGTCGCCGGCAGGTTCGCCCGGAGGCCGGAGACGGCGGCCCGGGCACCCCGGCGCAATCCGGGCTCGCGGGCGAAGGGATGCGCTTTCTGCTCCGACGGCCGAGGGTGCTGGTCGCTCTGGCCGGCTGGTCCGCGCTGGAGGCGCTGCACGCCTTCGTCTCGGGTTACTCCCTGGCCCGCGCCCTCGACGACGGCTTCCTCTCCGGCCGTCCCGCCGTCGGCCTGGCCTGGCTGGCGGTCACAGCGGTCGCCGTTCTGGCCGGCGCCCTGGGCACCGGACGGGTCTACGGCGCGGTCGCCGACCTGACCGAGCCGCTGCGGGACGCCCTCGTGCGCGGTGTCGTGACGCGGGCGCTGAAGGCAGGCACGCCCCATGCGGGCGGCTGCAGGGGCGCCGCTGCGGGAGGGCACGACGGCGACAGCGCCGTGGTCTCCCGGCTGACCCATCAGGTCGAGATCGCGCGGGACAGCTTCGCCGGTCTCGTGATGGTCTCCCGCTCCTTCCTCTTCTCCGCCGTGGGCGTGCTGATGGGGCTTCTCTCGCTGGCACCGCTTCTGCTGGTGGTCGTGCTCCCTCCGCTGCTGCTCGGCGTCGGGATCTTCGCCGCCTCGCTGCGCCCCCTGGCCCGCCGTCAGCAGGTCCTTCTGGAGTCCGACGAGAACCTCGCCCGCGAACTGGGCGCGACCTTCGGGGGTTTGCGTGACGTTGCCGCCTGCGGTTTCGAAGACCGTGCGCAATCGGCCGGGGACGCGCGTATCGACGCCGAGGTCCGCGCAGCCGACGCTCTCGCACGGTGGGGCGTCACACGCGCCGTGGCCCTCGGAGTGGGCGGCCGGCTGCCCCTCGTCGTGCTGCTGGTGGCTGCGCCCTGGCTGCTCTCCAGGGGAGTCACGGCGGGCGCTCTGGCCGGGGCGCTGACGTATCAGACCCAGGTGCTGATGCCGGCGCTCCAGAGCCTCGTGCACGGTCTGGGCACCGCAGGCGCACGGCTGGCCGTCGTCGTCGGACGTCTCCGCGAGCCGCCGCCGGTGGAGCGGCCGCGCGCCGAGCCGGGCACCGGCGCGGAGCAGAATCCCCGTGTCCCGGCGCTGCCGGACCGTGCGGTCCGCGGACGTCCGGCGGTCGACGTCCGGGGGGTGTCCTTCAGCTACGGGTCGGGCGCCGCGCCTCTCATCGACCGACTCAGCCTCGTCGTGCCGGAGGGCGGCCACCTGGCGGTCGTCGGCCCGAGCGGAACGGGCAAGTCGACCCTGGCCGCCCTGATCGCGGGGATGCTGGCACCGGACACCGGCCGGATCGCGCTGGCAGGCCGCCCGGTGTGCGGGGGTCAGGCAGCCGGTGAGCGTGTGCTGATCCCGCAGGAGGCGTACGTGTTCTCCGGCAGTGTCCGTGACAACCTCGCCTACATGTGTCCGCTGCCGCCGTCCGACGACGAGGTCGAACGAGCGGTCGCGGCCCTCGGCGGCGAGGCGCTCGCCGCGCGGCTCGGCGGCCTGGACGGCGACGTGGAACCCGCCGGGCTCTCGGCGGGAGAACGGCAGTTGATCGCCCTGATCCGTGCCTATCTCTCGCCTGCCCCCCTGGCCGTACTGGACGAGGCCACCTGCCATCTCGACGCGGCGGCGGAAGCGAGGGCCGAACGGGCCTTCGCCGGCCGCACCGTGACAAGGGCCGGCGGCGCGAGGGCCGCCGGCGCACTCGTCGTCGTCGCGCACCGCATCAGCTCGGCGCGGCGAGCCGCGCGCGTACTGGTGCTCGACGGCTCGCGGGCCGAGACCGGCACCCACTCCGAACTGCTGGAGCGTTCTCCTCTCTACCGGGAACTCGCCTCCGTCGGCGGCTCCCCCCGGCGCCGGTCACAGCCATCCCGCACGTTGTGAGATACGGATGGCGTCCACCCGGTTGCGGGCCCCCGTCTTGCGGGTGATCGCGGACATGTAGTTGCGCACGGTGCCGCCGGACAGGCACAGATCACGGGCGATCTCATCGATGCCGGCGCCCTCCGCAGCGACCTTCAGTACGGCAAGCTCCCGTGCGGTCAGCGGCATTTCCGATGCGCGCAGGAAGGCGAGGGCGAGGGATTCGTCGACGAACCGTTTCCCCTGCGCGACGTTCCTGATGCCGGTGAGCAACCGGTCGGGTGTGGCGTTCCGGTCCAGGAAACCCAGCACGCCCGCGTCCAGTGCCCGGCGCAGCGCCCCCGGGCGGTCCGCGTCGGCCAGTGCGAGCATCCGGCTGCCCTTCGCCCCCACCTTCCTGAGCGCGGCGGCCAGTTCGTCCAGTGCACTGTCCCTCAGGCCCTCGGTGTCCATGACGCAGACGTCAGCAGGAGTGGTTCGTATCGCGGGAAGCGAGCGGCTCCAGCCTGCGGTCTCGATCGTCATGTCGTGGGCCTTGCTCACCAGGGCTTCCAGCCCGGATCTGAGCAGGCCCGCGTCATGCACCAGCAGTACCCGTATCAACTTCACCCTCCGGTACAAAGATTCACAGCTTATATACGAATCGCACCGTCTATACATACACGGTCCGGATTGCGGAGTCGGGCCAACTCCCCATCGCCCGTGGTGTATCTGGAGCGCGCGCCAGGCGCGCGAGGAATGTGCGCGCGCCTGTTGGGCTTCAACTCTTCGTCCATGCCGTGCAACCGCTGATGGTGAGCCGTGGAACACCGCGAACGGGCAGGGGGCGACTGCTCGGCCGGTCGTGCCGGTTCACGGTTCGGCTGTCGTGAACGGAGCACGGGCCCCCGGCCCACGGGCGCCCCGTTTCGCGGCGGGTGCCCGCTTGCGTGGTGAAACCGCCTCGCCGCCGCCGCGCCCGCGGTGCGGGATCGGTGCTGGTGGGGGACGGGTGGCGCGAATCACCTGCCTCGGCTGCTCGGGACAAGTGACTGGCCGGTAAATTCTTGGTCCGAAGGTGGGCGGCCCGGCAGGGCCCGGCTGCCCGACGTCCAGGAACAGCTCCGGTGTCTCCGATCCCCGTGGAAGCGCCGTGACGAAGGGGGCCGTGAGTGACCGCAGAGGCCGTACGGGACACCCCGGCCGCCGGAGAGAGCGGACCCCCCGGGCCCGTCGCTCTCCCCGCAACTCCCGCCCGCGCGGCGGACCTTGGCGGCCACGGCGAGAGACCTCTGCGCATCGCCATGCTGACCTACAAGGGCAACCCGTTCTGCGGCGGCCAGGGCGTCTACGTCCGGCACCTCTCCCGCGAACTGGCCCGGCTCGGGCACACGGTCGAGGTGATCGGCGCCCAGCCCTACCCCGTGCTCGACGAGGGAGTCACCCTCACCGAGCTGCCCAGCCTCGACCTGTACCGGCAGCCCGACCCGTTCCGCACTCCCGGGCGCGGCGAGTACCGGGACTGGGTGGACATGCTGGAGGTTGCCACGATGTGGACCGGCGGCTTCCCGGAACCGCTCACCTTCTCGCTTCGTGCGCGGCGCCATCTTGCCGCCCGCCGCGGCGAGTTCGACATCGTGCACGACAACCAGACACTCGGCTACGGCCTGCTCGGCGACCTCGGCGCCCCGCTCGTGACGACGGTCCACCACCCCATCACCGTCGACCGTCAGCTCGACCTCGACGCCGCCCGGACCCGCCGCGCCCGCGCCTCCGTGCGCCGCTGGTACGGCTTCACGCGCATGCAGAGGCGCGTCGCGCGACGGCTGCCGTCCGTGCTGACCGTCTCCGGCTCGTCGCGGAAGGAGATCACCGACCATCTCGGGGTGCGGCAGGAACGCGTCCACGTCGTCCACATCGGCGCGGACACCGGCCTCTTCTCGCCGGATGCGTCCGTGCCGCAGGTGCCCGGACGGATCGTGACCACGTCGAGTGCCGACGTGCCCCTCAAGGGGCTTGTGCATCTGGTCGAGGCACTGGCCAAGGTGCGCACCGAAGTCCCCGAAGCGCATTTGGTCGTCGTCGGCAAGCGGCCCGCCGAGGGGCCGGTCGCGGACGCCCTCACGCGCTTCGGACTCGGCCCGGCGGTGGAGTTCGTCAAGGGCATCAGCGACGCCGAACTGGCCGGACTGGTGCGGGGGGCACAGGTCGCGTGCGTACCGTCGCTGTACGAGGGCTTCTCGCTGCCCGCCGCCGAGGCCATGGCGACCGGCACGCCCCTGGTGGCCACGACCGGCGGCGCCATCCCCGAAGTCGCGGGCAAGGACGGCGAGACGTGCCTCGCGGTGCCGCCCGGCGACGCGGGCGCCCTGGCCGCCGCGCTGCGGCGGCTGCTCGGCGACGAGCCGCTGCGCGCCCGTCTGGGAGCCGCAGGACGCGAACGCGTGCTGCGCAACTTCACCTGGGAGCAGGCCGCCCGCGGAACCGTGGAGCACTACCGCGCCGCGATCGCCCGGCAGCCGGGCGCGTCGCGTGACTCGAGCGGGTCCGCACCGGCCGCGGGCGTGCCGCGCTGATCCCCGCCCCAGCCCCCGGCAGCGTCCCGCCGAGTGCCGCACCGGGACCCCCACTTGCCGCCGAACCCGCCGAACCCGCCGAAAGCAGAGGCAGACCGTGCTGACCGTCGACTTCTCCCGCTTCCCCCTCGCACCGGGCGACCGCGTGCTCGACCTGGGCTGCGGCGCCGGCCGGCACGCCTTCGAGTGCTACCGGCGCGGAGCACGCGTCGTCGCACTGGACCGCAACGCCGAGGAGATCCGCGAAGTCGCCAAGTGGTTCGCGGCGATGGCCGAAGCGGGCGAGGCACCCGCGGGCGCCACGGCCACCGCCATGGAGGGCGACGCACTCGCCCTGCCCTTCCCGGACGACAGCTTCGACGTCGTGATCATCTCCGAGGTGATGGAGCACATCCACGACGACAAGGGCGTGCTGGCCGAGATGGTGCGGGTGCTGCGGCCCGGCGGCCGCATCGCGGTGACGGTGCCGCGCTACGGACCGGAGAAGGTCTGCTGGGCGCTGAGCGACGCGTACCACGAGGTCGAGGGCGGCCACATCCGCATCTACCGTGCGCACGAACTCCTCGGCAGGATGCGCGAGGCCGGTCTGCGCCCGTACGGGACGCATCACGCGCACGGCCTGCACTCGCCGTACTGGTGGCTCAAGTGCGCCTTCGGCGTCGAGCGCGACGGCGACGACGCCGCGCTCCCGGTGCGCGCCTACCACCGCCTGCTGGTCTGGGACATCATGAAGAAGCCCCTGGCCACGCGCCTCGCGGAGAAGACCCTCGACCCGCTCATCGGCAAGAGCTTCGTGGCGTACGCGACGAAACCGCACCTGCCGCAAGGGATTTCACCCGGCGACGACGCCGCGGCGGCCGGCTCGGGGACCGGTTCCGCAAGCGCGGGCGCCGCCCAGGGGCAGGCGTGACGAGCCCGGGGCGTACCGAACGCCTCGTCCTCGACGGAGTCCTGACGGCCGCGCAGGCCCGGCAGACCGTGAAAGGACTGCTGGCGATCCAGCGCCCCGACGGCGCGATCCCGTGGTTCCGGGGCGGCCACCTCGACCCGTGGGACCACACGGAGTCCGCGATGGCGCTGGACGCCGCCGGTGAGCACGCGGCGGCCGAGGCCGCCTACCGGTGGCTCGCCGAGCACCAGCTGTCCGACGGCTCCTGGTACGCCGCCTACGCCGACGGGGAGGTCCAGGAGCCCAAGGACCGGGCCAGGGAGAGCAACTTCTGCGCGTACGTCGCCGTAGGCGTCTGGCACCACTACCTCGCAACCGGCGACGAGGCCTTCCTCCAGCGGATGTGGCCCGTGGTCGTGGCGGCCGTCGGGTTCGTGCTGCGGCTCCAGCTGCCCGGCGGGCAGATCGGATGGAAGCGCGAAGCGGACGGCACCGCCGTCCGCGAGGCACTGCTCACCGGGTCCTCGTCAGTGCACCATGCGCTGCGCTGCGCCCTGGCGATGGCCGAGCACCGTGAAGCGCCCCAGCCCGACTGGGAGTTGGCGCTCGGGCTGCTGGGGCACGCGGTGCGGCGCCACCCGGAGCGCTTCCTCGACAAGGGCTCCTACTCGATGGACTGGTACTACCCCGTCCTCGGCGGCGCGCTGCGCGGTGAGGAGGCCCGGGCACGCATCGACGAGGGCTGGGAGCGCTTCGTCGTGCCCGGCCTGGGGGTGCGGTGCGTGCTGCCCAACCCGTGGGTGACGGGCGGCGAGAGCGCCGAACTGGCTCTGGCGCTCTGGGCGTCGGGGCAGCCGGGCCGCGCCCGGCTGATCCTGGAGTGGGTGCAGCACCTGCGTGCCGAGGACGGCCTCTACTGGACCGGTTACGTCTTCGACGACGACGCCGTGTGGCCGGAGGAGCTCACCAGCTGGACGGCGGGTTCGCTGCTGCTGGCCGTCGCGGCGCTCGGCGGCGACGAGGCCACCGTGGAGGTCTTCGGCGGCAAGCACCTGCCCGAGGGGCTGGCGCCGGACTGCTGCTGAGCGGCGCCGATTCGGGCGTGCGGTTCGGGTACGAGCTGCCGTGAGGTCGCGAGACGCCCGGGCCTTCCGTTCGACTGCATGGCCGCGGCCCCTCTCCCGTACCGGACGCACCGGACTGGGAAGAGGGGCCGCTGCCATGAAGGCCCGGGCGAGGGAGCCGGCACGGAAGGACCGTGCCGGCCGCTGTGCCGCCTCAGCCGCGCTGTATGCCCGAGGTGTCCTGCAGGACGCCGCGACGGCCGTCCTGGGTCTGCGCGATGAGTGCCGGGCCGCGCTGCTCCACCGCCAAGTACCAGGTTCCGGGGGCCAGTTCGGCAACGGGCTGCGGCGCGCCGTCCTCACCGAAGAGCGGACGCGTGACCGGCACGGCGAACCAGAAGGGCTGGAAGTTCTGGTCCGGGGCGCCCCCGCCTGCCGCCGCACCGCCCTGCTGCTGTGCCTGCTGCGCTCCCGGCTGGCCGGGCTGGCCCTGCTGCGCTCCGCCGGGGTAGCCGTAACCGCCCTGGGGCTGACCGCCGTACGGGCCCTGCGCTCCCGGCTGGGGCCCGCCCGGGTAGCCGTAGGCGCCCTGCTGGGGCGCACCGTACGGGGAGGAGGGCTTGGGAGCGGGCAGCAGCGGAGCCTTCAGCGCCGCGGCGGTGGTGCTCAGGGCGCCGACCACGGCGAGAGCCAGGGCGAGCACGAGCGTCAGATAGGCGTCCGCGGCGAGCTTCCACTTCTCGTTCGGGTCGCCCCCGAAGCCCGGCTGCTCCAGGTCCGGGAAGACGACCGAGACCGCCGACCAGATCCCGGCCCAGCCGACGACCAGGCAGAGCACCATTCCCCACTGGTCCAGAGCGAGCCCCAGCACCTTGCGGCCGTCCGGCAGCAGACGGGCTGCGAGAATCAGGGCCGCGGCGACGAGACCGAGCAGGTGCACGGTCGGCAGCATCGGAAGAGTGGAGCGCGACCACGCGGACACGCTGCAGGATTCGATGGGGCAGTTTCCATCGAATTCGAAGAACGGGAAGAAGGAAGCGATCAGCAGCAGCAGCGCTGCCCCGATGACCGCTCCATCGCCTCGTGTGAGCGAGCGGATGTTCACTTGGCGTCCTTAGTAGATTTCATGCGGTCTGTGGTCTCTGCCGGGGTGGCACCCCATCGTACGGATGGGTGAAGGGGCCGTACCGGCGGGGCGACGTCGGCCCGAAGGGTGCTGTCAGCGCTTCCTGGCGAGGAAGCCGGCCAGGCCTTCGACCACTCCGCGGGCGGCGCGGTCACGCCATTTCCGGTCGGTCAGGTCTGCGGCGTCCCGCGGATCACGCATGTTGCCGCACTCCAGGAAGACCTTGGGCACGCGCGTGAGGTTGAGCCCGCCCAAGTCACCCCGCGTGTCCGTACCGTTGCCGTCCCCCGCGTAGGAGGCGGGCTTCGAACCGGTGAACTCGCGGAAGGCGTCGGCCAGTTCGCGGCCCAGGCGGCGCGAGGGACCGGCCACCGCCCGGGTGTCGGCACGTCCCTCCTTCACGGACTCCGGAATGATCACGTGGAAGCCCCGCCGGCCGGCCGGTGCTCCGTCGGCGTGCAGGGAGACGACCGCGTCGGCGTCCGCACGGTTGCCCGCCTCGGCACGCGAGTCCACGCACGGCCCCCACGGCCTGCGCCCGTCGTGGGTCAGCTTCACCGTCGCGCCGCGCTCCCGCAGTCCGGCCCGTACACGGCGGGCGAGGTCGAGCGTGAACTTCGCCTCGGAGTAGCCGGAGGCGGTGGCCGTCCCGGTGGTGTCGCACTCCTTGCGGCCGGTGCCGATGCTGACGCTGCGGTTGATCTCAGCCGCGTGGTAGCGGTTGTTGGGATTGTGGCCCGGGTCGATCACCACCGTCATGCCCTTCAGCGGCTTCCCGCCGACGGCGTCCGAACCGCCCCCGCCGCCCGGCTCGCCGCCGGACTCGGCGGCACCCTCGCGGGACTCCGGATCCTCCGGCAGCGGCATCAGCGTCGGCGTCGAACCCCCCGCCTCCGCCGCACCGCCCGCGGACTGCCATATCAGCCACCCCGCGAAGCACGTCGGAACCAGTACCCCGAGCGTGATCAGCAGCCGCATGCCCATCCGGCGGGCCCGCCGCGGCTCCGGAGCCCATTGGGTGCCCGGCTCGGCGCCGGCGTCGGAGCGGTACGGATCGGGCGGGGTCGGGCTTCCGTTGGACACGCCCAGGATGCTAGCCGTCCGTTCACAGTGCCGTGCCGGTACGCCGAAGAACTCTCAGCGACCTCGTCACCGAAACCTCCCTGAACGCACCGGAATCGAGCGCACGCCGGTAGATGCGGTACGGCGCCTGGCCGCCGTCCGCCGGGTCGGGGAAGACGTCGTGCACCACCAGCAGCCCGTCCCGCGCCAGATGCGGTGCCCAGCCCTCGTAGTCGGCCGTGGCGTGCTCGTCCGTGTGGCCGCCGTCGATGAAGACGAGCCCCAGCGGACGCCCCCACAGCGCGGCGGCGCGCGGCGAGCGTCCGACCACGGCGACGACGTGCTCATCCAGGCCCGCCGCCTGCAGGGTGCGGCGGAAGACGGGCAGCGTGTCCATCAGCCCGGTGTGCGGATCGACGACGTCCGGGTCGTGGTACTCCCAGCCCGGCTGCTGCTCCTCGCTGCCGCGGTGGTGGTCGACGGTGACGGCCGTGACATTCGCGTCGCGTGCGGCGTCGGCGAGGAGGAGGGTGGAGCGGCCGCAGTAGGTGCCGACCTCCAGCAGTGGCAGCCCGAGCCGCGCCGCCTCGACGGCGGCCGCGTACAGGACCAGTCCCTCGTCGGCGGGCATGAAGCCCTTCGCCGCCTCGAACGCCGCGAGCGTCTCCGGAGCCGGACGCGGTGCCGGCGGCTCCGGCGCGAGCCCCTGCTGCGGCTGCGGTTGCGGCTTCCGGGCGGGCTGGCTCATCGGACTCCTTCGGCGGCGTGATCCTGCGGTTCATGCTGCCTCACGGTCCGAGCCCGGCCCCGTGCGGGGCCTGTCCGGCAAATCCACCGGGACCTGCGGTGACTGCGCGGGGCGGATGACGGAAGTCTGACGGCTTCCGCCGGACACTGGCGCCGGCGCGGGCCGCAGTGCTCGAATCGTCGTGTGGAGACAGCCGATTCAGCCCGCAACGATCACACCGACGGGACCGCGCACACCGACGGCGAGGGTTCGCCCGTCGGCCGGCGCCTGGTGCTCGGGATGCTCGGGCTGGGCGCGGCAGGCCTGGCCGCCGCCCCCTATGTGCAGCGTGGCACGGAGAGCGTCCTGAGCGCCGTCTCCGGCAAGGACCCGACCGGCGTCACCGGTTTGCTCCCCAACGGAGGCGGATTCCGCTACTACTCCGTGGCCGCCTCCGTCCCGCACCGCGGTGCCCGCGACTATGCGCTCACGGTCGGCGGCCTCGTCGAACACCCCGCCCGCCACAGCCTCGGCGACCTGCGCGCCATGCCGCAGCGCCGCATGGTGCGCGACGTGCAGTGCGTGACGGGCTGGCGCGTGCCAAGCACGCCCTTCGAAGGTGTACGGCTCTCCCACCTCCTCGACCTGGCCGGGGTGCGTCCCGAGGCCACGGCCGTCCGGTTCACCTGCTTCGACGGCCTCTACAGCGAAAGCCTCACACTCGAACAGGCCCGGCGCGACGACGTGCTGGTGGCGCTGCGCATGCAGGACAAGCCCGTCAGCCACCAACACGGCGGCCCCGTACGGCTGTACGTCGCGCCGATGTACTTCTACAAGTCGGCGAAGTGGCTCTCCGGCATCGCCCTCACTCGCGAAGTGGTGCCCGGATACTGGGAGAAGCGGGGCTACGACGTCGACGGCTGGGTCGGCAGGTCGAACGGACGTGACGATGCTCCGACAGCCACCTGAACCTCACGCGGCCGCCGCCCGGCCGGAGAGCACCGTGACCCCGACGCCGCCCCCCGCGGAGGGGATTACGGAGGGAACTCGGCCCGCCGAGGAGGGGATTACGGAGGGAACTCGGCCCGCCGAGGAGGAGATTACGGAGGGAACTCGGCCCGCCGAGGAGAGCGTCCCGCCGGACGTGCTGCGCTTCACCCGGGCCGTGCGCTGGTGCCACCACGCCACGGGTGCGCTGATGGCGCTCTGCGTGGGCAGTGCCCTGTTCCTCTACGTGCCGGGCCTCGCCCAACTCGCCGGACGCCGCGCCCTCTTGGTCACCGTCCACGAGTGGTCGGGGCTGCTGCTGCCGGCACCGGTCCTGCTCGGTCTGGCCTCGCGCACGCTGCGCGCCGATCTGCGCCGCCTCAACCGCTTCGGGCCGCACGACAGGCGGTGGCTGCGGCGGGCCCGCCGCGCCCGCAGGCCGTATCCGCCGCTGGGTGAGGACTGGGGCCGCGACGCGGGCAAGTTCAACGCCGGGCAGAAGGTCTTCGCCGCGTGGATCGCCGGTGCCGTACTGGTGATGGCCGGGACCGGGCTGCTCATGTGGTTCACCGGGCTCACCCCGCTGGCGTGGCGCACCAGCGCGACGTTCGTGCACGACTGGCTCGCGCTGGCCGTCGGCGCCGTACTCGCGGCGCACGTCGCGATGGCGGTGGCACACCCGGAGGCGCGCCGCGCCATGCGGACCGGCAGGGCCGACCGCGCGTGGGCCCGCCGCGAACACGCCCTCTGGCAGCCCGAGCCGGAGCCCCGGCACGAACACGGGGCCGGTCACGAGAACCGGAGCGAGAACGGGAGCGGGAACCGGAGCGAGAACGGGAGCGGGAACCGGAGCGAGAACGGGAGCGGGAGCCGGAGCGGGCGCCGAAGCGCATGACACGGCGCTCGGGGTGCCCCGGTCCCCGTCCGCCCGCGATGCCCGCCCGCGTAGACCGTGCGCCCGCGACGACCGCTGCGGCCGCGGGCTCACGCTTCAGGTCCGTGCCCGTCCTCGACGCCGGATATCAAGTGGGCGGCGGACGGGGGCAGCTGCGAGCATGACGGGCGTGACAGACAAGGCTTCCCCGCCCTCCGGTCCGTCCCGGTCCACCGGCTCCGGCACGCCCGTGCGCCTGTGGGTCGTCGTCCTCGCCGCCTGCGCGGGGCAGTTCCTCGTGGTGCTCGACGTCTCGGTGGTCAACGTCGCGCTGCCGTCGATGCGCACCGACCTCGGCATGGACGCCGCGGGGCTCCAGTGGGTCCTCAACGGCTACACCCTGGCCTTCGCCGGGCTGATGCTGCTCGGCGGACGGGCAGCCGACATCTTCGGCCGGAAGCGGACATTCCTGCTGGGGCTCGCGCTGTTCACCGCCGCCAGCCTCCTCGGCGGCCTCGCGCAGCAGCCGTGGCATCTGCTGGCGGCACGGATGGTGCAGGGCACGGGAGCCGCCGTGCTGGCCCCCGCGACTCTGACGATCCTCACCACGGCGTTCCCGCCCGGCCGCGCCCGTACGCGCGCGATCGGCACATGGAGCGCCGTGGGCGCGGGCGGCGGAGCAGCGGGCGGCCTCGTCGGCGGCGTGCTGACCGACGCCTTCTCGTGGCGCTGGGTGCTTCTGATCAACGTCCCCGTGGGCGCGCTGGTGCTGCTGGCCGCCGCGGTGTGGGTCTCGGAGGGACGGGACGCCCGCCCCGGCCGCCGTCTCGACATCCCCGGAGCGCTGCTCGCCACCCTGGGACTGGGGGTGCTGGCCTGGGGGATCGTACGGACGGAGACGGCGGGGTGGACGGCGCCGTCGGTGCTGTGGCCACTGGTGGCGGGCCCCGCGCTCCTCGCGGTGTTCGTGGCGGTCGAGGCGCGCACGAAGGACCCGCTGGTGCCGCTGCGCCTCTTCCGCAGCCGAGCCGTCTCGGCTGCGAACGCGGCGATGTTCGTGTGCGGAGGCGCCCTGTTCTGCATGTGGTACTTCATGTCGCTCTACATGCAGAACGTGCTGGGCTACACGCCGCTTCAGGCCGGGCTCGGATTCATCCCGCAGTCGCTGAGCATCGTTCTCGGCTCCAAGGCCGCGCCGCGTCTGATGGTGCGGTTCGGGGCGCGGAACGTCGCCCTGGCGGGCGTCGTGCTGGCGGGAGCCGGCTGCCTGTGGCAGAGCGGCATGCACGCCGGAGGCGGCTTCCTCCAGACGGTCATGGGCCCCGGCGTGCTGATGGCGCTCGGCGGGGGAATGGCCGGAACGCCGCTGGCGTCCCTGGCCATGTCCGGGGCGCCGCACGGAGACGCGGGACTGGTGTCCGGGCTGTTCAACACGGCGCGGACGATGGGCGGTTCGCTCGGCCTCGCCGTCTTCTCCACGATCTCCGCCGCCCGCATCGGGGACGGCGCCGGTCCACAGGTTCTCGCCTCCGGCTACGGGCTGGCCTTCCGCAGCGCCGCCGCTGTCCTCGTGCTGTGTGCGGCGCTCGTGCTGTTCGTCCTGCCCCGGCCGGACGGCGAGGGCGTCCACGAGGAGGACGAGCGGGAGGGCGTGGACGGGCCGGCCGCCGGCGCCGGCCCGGGGGAGCCCCTGGCCTCCGGCACCGGGAACCCCGGGCCGAAGACCGGCGGCGAGAGCTGACGCCCCCGGGTGCCGACTTGCCGCCGCCGGGCTCACCGATGAGCACTGGGTTGTTCTTCGTACGGCGGGAGAGCACCTGCACCACGCGGCGGATGCCGCCGGTTGAGGCCCGCCGGCCGACGACCGGTTCACGCACGGGCCGGCCGGTCCGTCGCGCGCCGCTCACGGTTTGCGGCCGACGCCCCCGTAGGCCGCCGCGTCAGGTGCGTCGTCGCCGCCGATGTCGGGACGCCAGCGGTTGATGCGCACCACGCCGGGCGGCACCAGCTCCAGGCCGTCGTAGTAGGCGCGGATCGCCTCCGGTGAGCGCAGGACGTAGGGCACGGCACCGGAGTCGTTGTAGTCGTCCTGCGCGGCGTTGGTGTCCGGATTCTCGTCGATGCCGTCGTTGTGGGAGAGGTAACTCCCGGACGGCAGCTGCGACATGAGCCCGCGGACGATCCCGCAGGCCTCCGCGTGGTCGCCGATGTGCCCCAGCACCCCGCTGAGAATGAGCGCCACCGGCTGCGACAGGTCGAGGGTCTCGCGCGCACCCGCGATCACCGCATCCGGGTCGCGCAGATCGGCCTCGATGTAGGCCGTCATGCCCTCCGGGGCGCTGGTGAGCAGCGCGTTCGCGTGGACGAGGACGAGCGGGTCGTTGTCGACGTAGACGACGCGCGCCTCCGGCGCCTCCCGTTGCGCGACCTCGTGGGTGTTGTCGACGGTGGGCAGGCCCGTACCGACGTCGAGGAACTGGCGGACGCCGGCCTCGGCCGCCAGATGACGGATGGTGCGGACGAGGAAGTAGCGGGAGGCGCGGGCGAGTTCGTCGATGCCCGGGAACGCCTGACGGTACTGCTCACCGGCTTCGCGGTCGGCCGCGTAGTTGTCCTTGCCGCCGAGCCAGTAGTTCCAGATCCGTGCCGAGTGCGGGACGCTCGTGTCGATCTCACCGGTGCCGTTGCCGGCGGTTCTCCGCGGCTCCATCACTGCCCCTCCTGAAAGCGTGTCCGGTACGGGACTGTGTCCCCCCCCCGGAATCCCCGGGATCTTCGGAATCCCCGTGACACCGAAGTCTTCACCCCACGGCCGCAATTGTGCAGACCTCTCGAGGGTTCCGCCCGCGGAACGGCCGGGACCGGTGGTTATCCTCCCCCGGGGAAAGGAGCTGAGGTCATGCCGATCGACGTCGAGCGGGCACTGTCCGCGGAGCCCGTCAGCACCCGGATCACCTGGGACCACAAGGACGTTCAGCTGTACCACCTCGGGCTCGGTGCGGGCGTACCCGCGACCGAGATCCGCGAGCTGCGCTACACGCTGGAGAGCCGGCTGCATGTGCTGCCCAGCTTCGCGACCGTGGCGGGCGGCGGGATGGGTGTCGTCGGCGGGCTGTCGGCGCCCGGCATCGATGTGGACCTCGCGGCAGTGCTGCACGGCGGGCAGACGGTACAGACGCACCGGCCCGTTCCGGTCGGCGGCAGCGCGACGCAGACCTCGTCGGTCACCGCCGTGTACGACAAGGGCAAGGCCGCCGTCATCGTGCTGCGTTCCGAAGCCGCCGACGACGACGGCCCGTTGTGGACCTCGGAGGCCCAGCTCTTCGTGAAGGGCGAGGGCGGCTTCGGCGGCGACCGCGGCCCCTCGGCCGGCTCCGGAACGCCCGAGCGGGCACCGGACCGCGAGGTGCGCCGCCCGGTGCGCGAGGACCAGGCGCTCCTCTACCGGCTCTCCGGAGACTGGAACCCCCTGCACGCCGACCCGGACTTCGCGGCGCTCGCGGGCTTCGAGCGGCCGATCCTGCACGGGCTGTGCTCGTACGGGATGGTGCTCAAGGCCGTGGTCGACACGGTGCTCGGCGGGGACGTGACGCGGGTGAGGAGCTACACCACACGCTTCTCCGGGATCGTCTTCCCCGGGGAGACGCTGCGCGTGCGGATGTGGACCGAGGCGGACGGAGGCGGAGACCCGAAGGGAGCGGGCGGCGCCGGGCGCGTGCTGCTGTCCGTCACCGCCGTCGAACGGGACGACGCCCCCGTACTGACCGACGCCGTCGTCACACACTCCTGAGGCGCCGGCGCCCTGAGGAACCGGGCACGAACAATCCCTCGGCCAGGCGTTGTTCGTGCCTCACCCCCCCGACGGTTCCTGACCGCTTCCGCGGTTCCCCGGGCCGGCTACTCCGGTTCGCCCTGCTGAGGCGGACGCCGGTGGCGGCCCTGGGCGCGCCGTCCGGTCTCCTCCGCCCCGGCGGCCTGCCCTCTGTGCTTGCCTGAGCCCTCGGCCGACGCCTGGCTGTTGCGCGTTTCGGTCCCGGTCTCGGTCTCGGACATCGCGGGGGTAACTCCGTGGATCGCGTTGCTGCTCAGTACCTGACCAGAGTGTAATGACGGGCACTCACGCGATCACACCGTCCTGGCGCGGACGGCTGCCTCATGGAGGGCCGAGGCGAGCGGGGCGTCCTGGAGCGGCACCGGCTTGCGTCCGGCGCACGTGGCGGCGACGGCGAGGGAGGGGGACGGAGCAGTACGGGACATGGACGCCGCGGGCGCGGGAGATGCCGAGGTGCCGTCAACCGCCGGTGCTGGTCCCGTCGTTGACGTCGAGGCGTCCGCCGCTGTCGCTGCCGGCCTCGGATCTCCCGCCGGCCCTCCCGTTCCCGCCTCCCGCACCGGGGGCAGCTGCGGGGGCGGCCGCAGCGCCGCCTCCGGCCGCGGCGGAACCTCAGCGGGCAGCGCTCCCGGCGGTACGAGGGGTGCCGCCTTCCTGGGCTCCGCGGGCGGCAACTCCCTTGCCGGCGCTCGCTTTTCGATCTGCGGCGCGGCAACGGGCGAGCCTGCCCGGGGCGGGCCCGCCCCGGCGGGCCTGGTTCCGGCCGCCGGGGGACCGGCAGAGGGGAGGCCTCCCGGCATGACGGAACGGGAGCCGTCCCAGGGGGAGCGCGCCGGCCCCCCGCGGCCGGCCTCGGCCGGCTCGCCCCGCGCCACCTCGGAGGCCGCCCCGGCGCCGGGACCCGCATCCGGGCCCCCTGCGGGACCGCCGGACTGTGCTCCCGCGGGACCGGCGCCGGGACCTGTACCGACGCCGGGCGCGGCGCTCACGTGCGCGCCCGCGCTCACGTGCGCGCCCGCGCTCAGGGTTTCGCCCGTGCCCGTGACCGCGAGCGTCGCCCCGGCCTCGGCGTCGGCGCTCCTGCCCCGCATCCTCAGCCGTGCCAGCCCGCACGGCGCATGCGCTGTGGCGCAGGGCAGCCGCAGCTCGCCCTCGCGCGTCCACACCCCCCTGCCCGGCAGCCAGCCGCCCGGAGCGCGGAAGCGGCGCAACTCCTTCTGCATCGGGCGCCATACCCCCAGCCAGGCACCTCCCGCACGTGCCCCGGTGGTCTGGCCGTGCAGCGCCACAGCGCAGCTCTCCGGGAGGAGCATCTGCCCGGGCTGCACGGCGAAGGGTGTGAGCAGCGCGTCCGCGGGATGCAGGGACTCGGGGAAGCGCACCGGCCGGTGGGAGCCCAACACTCCCCAGCCCAGGCGGAATTCGCCGGGCGCGTCGGAACGCACGATCAGCAGGCCGCTGTCGGCGTCGGCCAGCAGCAGCCGGTCGTCGCTCTCGTCGGTGATCTGCAGCAGCGGGCTGACCTCGCCGCCGCGGCCCAGGTCGATGGCGACCGTCTTCGTGCGGCCCGTCCCCGCCGTGTCCGTACGGTCGACCGCGAGCAGCCTGCCCTCGCGGTCCAGCCAGGCTCCGCCCCCGCAGCGGCCCGGAACCTCGGCGATCAACTGCGGCACCCCGTCGCTTCCGCCCGCCACCAGCCATACACCCGTGGTGTGTTCGCCCACGGTGAGTGCGTACGCGCGGCGCCCGCACGGGGCGGGCGGCAGCAGTGCGAACGTTTCGGACCCGACCGAGCCCAGGTCGAGTTCGCCGGTGCCCGGGCCCGTCGGGTAGAGGAGCGCGAGCCGGTGGGCGCCGTCCTCGCGGCGGGCGATCAGGACCCTTCCGTCGGTCAGCGGCAGCACCTGGCTGTCGGGCTCCTCGGGGCGGGCGCCGGGCAGCGGGACCGCGTACGGCTCGGGGCCGTCGAGAGTCCAGCGCTCGGGGAACCAGCCGTCCTCCGCGGACGCGTTGAGCCGGGCCGCATAGGCGCCGTCGGCTGCGATCGTGAACGTGGAGTGCCTTGCCGTCCGGCTGTCCGCAGCGACGGCCTCGGGGGCACAGGCAGTCATGGGTCGATCACCTCCAGTGAGGAACCTAGGTGTCGTACTGCCGCCCGAACAATGCGAGTTCGGACCCTTCACGCGGATGAGTGGCGGATGTGCGAATTGCCTGCGCGAGGCTGTGCCGGTGTGCTGCGGACGCTGCCCAACAGGAGCGACCAGGCCGTGCCGGCAGGAGACGGTGGCCGCTCAAACCGCAGGCCAGGGGCACCGGAACGGCACGGCGACGCCGGGCGCGCGGCGAGGCCCGCGACTGCGAGGGCACTCCGGCGTCGTCCGTGGCGGGCGGTCTCCCCGGGCGGGGCGGTGACCGGACGGGCCGGCCCGGGCGGAAGGTAGCCTTTCACCCGTGCCAGCACTCTCCGAAGTCATCGCCGAGCTCGACGCCCTCTGGCCGCGCGAGCGGGCCGAGCAGTGGGACGCCGTCGGCACCGTCTGCGGTGACGTCGGCAGTCCGGAGGCCCAGGTGGACCGGGTGCTCTTCGCGGTCGATCCCGTGCAGGAGATCGCCGACGAGGCCGTCGCGCTCGGAGCCCAACTGCTCGTCACACACCACCCGCTGTATCTGCGCGGCACGACGACCGTCGCCGCCGACACCTTCAAAGGACGAGTCGTCCACACGCTGATCCGGCACGGCGTCGCCCTGCACGTCGCGCACACCAACGCCGACACCGCGGACCCCGGAGTCTCCGACGCCCTCGCCGGCGCGCTCGGCCTGCACGTCCTGCGGCCCCTGGTGCCGGACACGACCGACCCGCAGGGCCGTCGCGGCCTCGGCCGCATCTGCGAACCGCCGCGCCCCATGCGGCTGTCGGAGCTCACGGAGTGGGTGGCGCAGCGGCTGCCCGTCACCGCGCAGGGCATCCGTGCGGCCGGCGACCCGGACCGCACGATCCGGACCGTCGCCGTGTGCGGAGGTTCCGGTGACGGCCTGTTCGACGAGGTGCGCGCGGCCGGCGCCGACGCGTACCTCACGGCCGACCTGCGGCACCACCCCGCCTCCGAGGCCCGCGAGCACTCGCCGCTCGCACTGCTGGACGCCGCGCACTTCGCCACCGAGTGGCCGTGGTGCGAGCAGGCGGCGGCACAGCTCGACGAGGTCTCCGACCGGCACGGCTGGGGCCTGCGCACGCACGTCTCGCGTACGGTCACCGACCCCTGGACCGCGCAAGCGGCGTCGAAGGGGCCCGCCGCCCCCGGCGCCGCGCAGAGCGGCCCTTCCGAATCCCACCGCAGCGCCATCGACGACATCACCTCGGGAGCCCCCAACTGAACGCCGCGCCCGCCGATCAGATCCGACTGCTGGACGTCCAGGCACTGGACACACGCCTTACGCAGCTGGCACACAAGCGCAAGAACCTGCCCGAGCACGAGGAGATCCAGTCGCTGGAGGCGGACCTCGCCCAGCTGCGCGATCTGCTCGTCGCCTCCCGCACCGAGGAGAGCGACACCGCCCGCGAGCAGACCAAGGCCGAATCGGACGTCGACCAGGTGCGCCAGCGCTCGGCGCGGGACCAGAAGCGTCTCGACTCCGGCCAGGTCACCAACCCCAAGGACCTGGAGAACCTGCAGAGCGAGATCGCCTCGCTGGCCAGGCGCCAGGGAGACCTGGAGGACGTCGTCCTGGAGGTCATGGAGCGTCACGAGGCCGCCACCGAGCGGGCCGCGGAGCTGGCGCAGCGTGTCGAGGCCGTACAGGCCAAGGCCGAGGACGCGGTCGCCCGGCGCGACGCGGCCCTGGGGGAGATCGACGGCGAGGCGGGGACGGTGCGCGCGGAGCGCGACTCCGTGGCCGGCACGGTTCCCGCAGACCTGCTGAAGCTGTACGAGAAGATCCGCGAGCAGCAGGGCGGTGTCGGCGCGGCCCGGCTGTTCCAACGGCGTTGCGAGGGCTGCCGGCTGGAGCTGAACATCACCGAGCTCAACGACGTCCGCTCGGCCCCGGAGGACGAGGTGCTGCGGTGCGAGAACTGCCGTCGGGTCCTGGTCCGTACGCCCGAGTCGGGGCTGTGATGGCGGCCGGAGGCGGCCGCCGTTTCGTCGTCGAAGCGGACGGAGGCTCGCGCGGCAATCCGGGGCCGGCCGGTTACGGCGCGGTCGTACGGGACGCTGCCAGCGGCGAAGTCCTGCGGGAGACGGCCGAGTTCATCGGCCGCGCGACCAACAACGTCGCGGAGTACAGGGGACTGATCGCCGGCCTGCGCGCGGCGCACGAGCTCGACCCGCACGCGTCGGTGCGGGTGCGCATGGACTCCAAGCTCGTCGTGGAGCAGATGTCGGGGCGCTGGAAGATCAAGCACCCCGACATGCGGCCGCTCGCCGCCGAGGCGCAGCGGATCTTCCCGCCGGGCGCCGTGACGGGGTACGAGTGGATCCCCCGCGCCGAGAACGGGCACGCGGACCGCCTCGCCAACGAGGCGATGGACGCGGGTAGGCGGGGCGAGCAGTGGTCGGCCTCCGCGTCGACCGCCGAACTGGACGCGGCGGACGAGGCGGCCAGGGGCGGGGGAGCGGCCGGGACGGGCCGGGCGGATGACGCCGCCGGCGAGGAGCACATACGGGAGGCGCCCGGCGGCGGCAGCGCCGCCGGCACCGAGGTCTCGCACAGCGGCTGGGGCCCGGACGTGGGCCCTCCCACCACCTTCGTACTGCTGCGGCACGGCGAGACGGCACTCACGCCCGAGAAGCGTTTCTCCGGCAGCGGCGGCACCGACCCCGAACTCTCCCCGGCCGGCCGGCGCCAGGCGTACGCCGCCGGCGCGGCGCTGGCCGCGCGCGGGACGATCGAGGCCATAGTCACCTCCCCGATGCGGCGCTGCCGGGAGACGGCATCAGCCGTCGCGGAACGCACCGGCCTGAAGGTGCGCGTCGACGAGGGGCTGCGCGAGGCCGACTTCGGCGCCTGGGAGGGCCTCACCTTCGCCGAGGTGCACGAGCGTTTCCCCGGCGACCTCGAGAAGTGGCTGGAGTCGACCGAGGCGTGTCCGACCGGTGGCGGAGAGAGCTTCGCGACGGTCGGTGAACGCGTCGCCGTGACGCGGGACAGGCTGCTGGCGCGCTACCCGGGCAAGAAGGTGCTGCTCGTCACCCACGTGACGCCTGTCAAGACCCTTGTGAGGCTGGCGCTCGAAGCGCCTCCGGCCGCGCTCTTCCGCATGGAGCTTTCCGCGGCCTGTCTCTCGGCGATCGCCTACTACTCGGACGGCAACGCGTCGGTCCGTCTGCTGAACGACACGTCGCATCTGCGCTGAGCCACGCCAGGCAGGGTCCCCTGCCGGGGCCCGGCCCGGGTGGGGCCCGGGTGCGGAGTCCTCCCCCTCGCGGGCCGTGCGTCCTCAGGCGCGCAGTGCGGCGGCGCCTTCGGCGAGGCGCTGGATGCGGGGCCAGTCCCGGGCGGCCAGCGCACCGCCCGGCAGCATCCAAGTGCCGCCCACACAGCCGACGTTGGGCAGCGCCAGATATCCCGGCGCCCGTGCCTCGTCGATGCCGCCCGTCGGGCAGAAGCGCGCCTGCGGGAGCGGCGAGGCGAGGGACTTCAGGTAGGGGACGCCGCCGGCGGCCTCCGCCGGGAAGAACTTCATCTCCGTCACGCCACGCTCCAGCAGGGCGATCACCTCGGACGCGGTGGACACACCGGGCAGTGCGGGAACCCCGCTGCCGAGCATCGACTCCAGCAGCCGCTCCGTGCAGCCGGGGCTGACGAGGAAGCGCGCGCCGGCGCCCACGGCCTCCTCCGCCTGTGCGGGCGTGAGCACGGTGCCCGCGCCCACCACCGCTTCCGGCACCTCGGCGGCCATCGCCCGGATCGCCTCCGTGGCCGCGGGCGTCCGCAGCGTCACCTCCACGACGGGCAGACCGCCCGCGACGAGGGCGCGGGCGAGAGGTACGGCGTCGGCCGCGTCCTCCAGGACGACGACGGGAATGACGGGCGCCAGGCCCAGCAGCGAGCCGGGGGGCGAGGGCGACGCAGGAGGCGCGGAGGCAGCCGCGAAGGGCGGGTCCGAGGAAGCGGAAGGGGAAGCGGGAGCAGGAGCCATGCGCGAATCCTCCCCTCGGCGGGCCGCGGGGCGCAACGCGCATTGCAGAGCGCGCAACCCTTTCGGCTACAGCTCGCTGACCACCACGTCCAGTGCCCGCGGCTTCCCGGCCTTCTGCCCGGAAGCCGGCTCCTCCACCACGTAACCCAGCCCCCGCAGCGCCTCGACGAGGGCGGCGGGAGTGCGCGGCGCCGCGCCCTCCTCCAGCAGGGCGCGCACGATCCGCCCCTTCGTCGCCTTGTTGAAGTGGCTGACCACGGTCCGCTTCTCGCGCCCATCGACGAGGGCCGACTGCAACACCCTTACGGTGACGGTGCGTTCGGCCAGTTCGCCCTTGGGCTTCCACATCTGTGCGTACGCCGTCGAGCGCAGGTCGAGGACCGGGCCCGTTCCGGCGGCCTCCGGCAGCACGGCCGCCAGCGGCTCCCTCCAGTGCCCGCTCAGCGGACCCAGCCCCGGCAGCCGTACGCCGCCCGGGCAGCGGTACGACGGAATACGGTCCTTGATCCCCACCGCGCCCCACAGCCCCGAGAAGACCAGCAGCGACTTCGCCGCGCGCCGCTTGGCGGAGGGTCCGAGCGTGGCCAGACCGAGGGCGTCGTAGAGGACGCCGGTGTAGACCTCACCGGCGGGCCGGGCGGGTGCCGAGCGCAGCCGTGCGTTCCGGGCGACCTCGCCGCGCAGCCCCTCACTCAGGCCCAGCACGTGCCGCGCCTTCTCCTCGTCGGCCGAGCAGAGCCCCACGAGCTCCTCCAGCACCGCCTCGCGTGCCGGTGCCAGCCCGGGCAGCGACAGCTCGTCCGGGGCGAAGGGGCGTCCCCTGCCCCCGTCGGCCTTTCCTTCGGACGGCGGCAGCAGCACGAGCACGGCGGGTCTCCTCGGGGTACGGCAGCGGTGACTGACGCGGAGCAGCGTATGGGGTGCGAGGGGGCGGGGGCACGCGGGGCTGCCGGACCACCGGGCGCCCGCCGCTCCCGGGCAGGAGAACGTGCGCCCGCGCAGCGGATCCGTTGGCGGACACCCGGGAGCGGGGTGCAGCCTTGAAGGGAAACCGCTGTTCGCGTGCAGGGCGCGGAGAAGCAGGGAGACGGGGAGCAGGGGTTGCACTGATCAGATCCGGAACGGGCCGGGAGGCGCAGCGGCGCGGTCCACCGCGGACCCGCGCCTTCCGTTCGCCCCGGCGGCTGAAGGAGGCTGAGCCATGGGCAGGGCATCCGACCGGGCCAAGGTGCTCGGCGGGCTCATCTCCGCCAGCCATCTGTGCACCTTGACGCAGGTGCCCGGCGTGCTGAGCGACCAGGCCCGGCGCTTCGGCTGGTCGGAGGTGCTTCTGTACATCTCCGACATCCAGCAGACCGTCCTGACGCTGATGCCGCGCGAAGGCGCATACGGCCGCAGCGGGAGCGGTGACCCTCCCGTCGAGATGCCGATCGACGGCACCGCGCCGGGCAGGGCCTTCCAGCTCGGTGAGATCCTCCCCACCTCCGCGCGCGGTGGCCAGTGGTGGGTGCCGGTGCTGAACGGCACCGAACGGGTGGGTCTGATGCGGATAACGGCGTCGGAGGCCGACGACGCCTGCAGGCAGGACATGCGGGATCTGGCCGGTCTGGTGGCGCTGCTGCTGGTGACCAAGCGCAGTACCAGCGACGCCTACGCCCGCCTGGTGCGACGGCGCCGCATGAACGTCGCCGCGGAGATGGAGTGGCGTCTGATGCCGCCGCGAACGTTCGCGACGGACCGGGTCGTCGTCAGCGCGCTCATGGAGCCCGCCTACCAGGTCAGCGGAGACGCCTTCGACTACGCCTTCGCCGACGACACGGTGCACCTGTGCGTCATCGACGCCATGGGCCACGACACCGCCGCCGGTCTCACGGCGAACCTCGCGGTGGCGGCCTGCCGGAACCACCGCCGTCAGGGAAGCGACCTGGTGGAGACGTCGAACGGGATGGAGAAAGCACTCGTCGACCAGTTCGAGGACAGCCGCTACGCCACGGGCATCCTCGCCGACCTCGATGTGAGCACCGGCCTTCTGACCTGGATCAGCCGCGGCCACTACCCGCCGGTCGTCATCCGCGGAGGCCGCTTCGCCGTTCCGCTCGAATGCTCGCCGGCGCCGCCGATGGGCACCGGGCTGGGGCTCGTCGCTAACCTCTGCCGGGAGCAGTTGGAACCAGGTGACCGGCTGCTGCTGTACACCGACGGGATCACCGAGGCACGCAACCCGGACGGCGAGGAGTTCGGCCTCGACCGCTTCACCGACTTCCTGATCAGGCACCACAGCGACGGCCTGCCCGTCCCGGAGACGCTGCGCCGCCTCATCCGCCACCACCTCGACTACCACCAGGGCAAGCTGAGCGACGACGCCACGGTGCTTCTCCTCGAGTGGCACGGCCCGGTCCCCTACCCGCCCGGCCAGGCCGAGGCCCTTGTGGGACTGCCCGCGGGGAGCGCGCCGGCGAGGCTGGACCGCCCTGCCCGCTGAGGACGGGGCGGCACCGGGGCTGCACCGGTGCCTTCCGAGCGCTGCGGAGTGCTGCGGAGTGCTGCGGGGGCCTCAGAGGTTGATGACGACCAGGGCGATGTCGTCGGCGGCGCCCTCGCTGACCCCGAGCCCGGCCAGCAGGTTGTCCGCCACCTGCTCGGCGTCCAGCCTGCCGCAGGAGGCGAGAGCCCGCGTCAGCCGGGCGATGCCACGGTCGATGTCCTCGCCGCGGCGCTCCACCAGTCCGTCGGTGAACAGCACCAGGGACTCACCCGTGGTGTAGGAGGCGTGGGCCTCCGGCCGGGGCGCGCCCTGGGGGCCCGCGGCGAGTGGCGGGTCCGTGGCCCGGTCCAGCAGCTCGCAGGTGCCGTCACGGTGCAGCAGTACGGGCGGGAGATGCCCGGCGCTGCTGTAGGTGATCAGCTGCTCCTGCGGGTCGACTCTGACCTTGACGGCCGTCGCGCACTGCGCTCCCTCGACCGACCCCGCGTAGAGGTCCAGGATCTGAAGGGCTCTGGCGGGACGGTCGGTCGCGCGCATGGCGGCGCTGAGAGCGCTGCGCAGCATCCCCATGATCCCGGCCGCCTCCAGGCCGTGGCCGACGACGTCGCCGACCGCCGCGGTGAACCCGTCCCCCGGCACGTCCGCGACGTCGTACCAGTCCCCGCACACGTTGAGCGTTCCGACCGCGGGCAGGTAGCGGACGGCGACGCCGGGGCGGGGAAGGTCCGGGGAGTAGAGCATCGCCTCCTGGAGCGTGAGTGCGACCCGGCTCTCCCTGGCGTGTGCGTGCCGCAGCTCCTCGTTGGCCTTCTGAAGCTCCTGGGCCCGCGCGTACAGCTCCGTCTCGGCACTGCGGAACCGTTCCGTGCGGGTCTCGTCGGCGGACGGCAGGCGGCCGTCATGTTCCCTGATGAAGGCCGTCACGTCCTCCACGCGGTGGATGATGTGCACCACCGAGCCGTCGGGGCCGAAGACGGGGGTGTTGATCGGCGACCACCAGCGCTCCTCGAACTCGCCGGGGCGGCTGACGACGGGGATGTCGTACTTCTGCAGCGCCATCGTGTCGACCCTGCGCAGATCGAGGACCCGGCGCAGTGAAGCAGCCAGGTTGTCCACTCCGTGCGACCACGGATCATCGGGGTTCGGCGGGAAGGCGTCGAACACGTACTGACCCACGAGGTCCTCGCGCGACCGGCCCGTGGCCCGCAGGTACGCACGGTTCGCGTCCACGATGGTGAGCCCCGTATCGAGCACCAGATACGGGCTGGGCGTGGCTGCGAACAGCGCTTCGTAGTCGATCTCCGATCTCTCCACCGGCTCCTGCCAACCCCCCTGTCGGCTGTGGTCCCGAATCTAGGCACGTCCCCGGCTCCCCGCCCGCCGGGCGCGGCCGTCCGTGCGGCCGCGCAGGACATGCGGGCAGCGGCATGGCCGTCCCGGCCGGTGGGCAGCAATCAACCGACCGGGAAGAAACCGGGCGAAAGCCGATGACCGCCGCACGGCTGGGCGCCGTTCTGCGTGCCCGCGGTCGTGCCGTGCCGACGCCCCCGGCGGCCGTGCCGTACGGACCCGGGCCCCTGCCGGCCGTGCCGGCGGGCGGGCCCTCGCTCCGGCCTCCACCCGAGCTCGCCCCGTACGACTTCGCAGGAGCCACATGCTGAGGACCGGGATCGCAGTCGGCGCCGCACTGGTCGTGACGTGTGCATTCACCGTGACGCCCGCCCACGCCGCCAGGGTCGTCACCCTTGCGGGGCCCGGTTTCCAGGTGGCCGCGCGGCTCGGGGTGACCTCGGTCAGCCCGTCGCGCTCCTACACGGTCACGTTCGCCTCGGCGCGGCTGCGGGAGCGCTACGTTCCCCATCTCGCCGCCGCGGTCGCACAGTTGAGGGCGGCCGGCGTGAAGGTGACGATCGGCGGCGTGGAACACGTCGACCCGGCGGTGTGCCCGCCGCGGGGGCACATCCAGTTCACGCAGACGTACCGGCCCATGGGACGCGGCGGATACAGCCGCGGGATGCCCTGCCCGGCCCCGGAGAAGGGTGTCGCGGCGGGCGGCGTGGTGACCATGGACAGCGAATACTTCGACGGCACCTGGGCCATCGCCGCGCACAAGCTGCGGAACACCTTCACGCACGAGATGCTGCACGCCCTCGGCCTCGGCCACCCGAACCTCGACCGTGACGGCGACGGCGCCGTCGAACCGTACGAGTGCGTCACGGACCCGCACGGCACGAGCCCCGTGATGTGCTCACCGAACGGCGGCCACAGGACGGCCGGCGGGGCGGGAAGACTCACGGGGTTCGACATGGCCGGGATCAGGGCACTTCTCGCCAACTTCCGTCACAGCGAGGCCGGTTGAGAGCTGCCGGGCGCACTCTCTGCCGAGCGCTGTCGGCCCCGTTCACCGGGGCGGCCCCGTTCACCGCGGCCGCCCCGGTGAAGCGGGGGGCGCTTCAGCGGGCGCGGCGTCCGCCGAACCGCAGTGTGCGGCAGGCGAGTTGCACCACGAGCCGGTGGTCGGGAAGGGCGAGGTTCACATCGAGCAGGCTCTCCACGCGTGCGATCCGCTCCGCGACGGTGTTGCGGTGGACCCCCAGATACGCAGCCGTCGACGAGGCGGACGACTCGTGTTCGAGATACGCTTCGACCGTCCGGATCAGCTCCGTCTCACCGCGGTCGGAGAGCGGCTTGAGGATCTGCCGTGCGTAGGTCTGGAACGACTCCAGGCTGTACCAGTCGGCGAGGAGCTGCTGGAGGTCCAGCTCGTCGATGTGCGCGACATGCACCCCCCGAGCTGCCGCGCCGGCCAGCAGACACGCCTGCCGTGCTTCGGTGAGGGTCCTGGCCAGGCCCTCCGGCCCTTCACGGGGGCGTCCCACTCCCGCCGTCAGCGGCGCCTCGTCGGACAGCGAAGTCAGCGCGGCACGCAGCTGCTTGACCATGTCGCCGGATGCGGCATGCGGCGGCTCGCGTTCAGTGGTGACCCAGAACGCCCAGCCCTCGCCACGCTCCACGAGGTGCCCGCCCAGGCCCTGTTCACCGAGTGCGGCGTTCAGCAGGTCGGCCGTCCGCCGCCGCCAGTTCGGGGCGGGCCGGAGCGAGCGCAGATGAACGCCCGTGTGCCAACCGTGCATCTGCCAGCCGAGTTTCAGGCCGCCCTCCGTCACCTCGCGATTGGGGCTGTTGGGCTTCTTCAGCAACTCGGACAGCAGGTCGCGGCGTTCGCTCAGTTCGCGTTCGCCCTCCATGCGGCGCCGGGCGACCCAGCCGGTGATCGCGGACGCGGCGAGCGTCGCGGCCTGTTCCGCCGTCGTCGTCCACGTCCGCGGCCCCGGCGGGAGCCGCACCGCGAGCCACACGTCCGGCCCCGACTGGACGTCGAGGGTGACGGGGACGAGCACGAGGTCGCCGTCGCGGCTGTCGGGCTCCGCGGGCAGGGTGTGCGGGGAGGGGTCGGCCAGCGCGCCCTCCGGCAGCGCCACCGCGGACCCGGCCAGCACCGTGCCGACCGGGTCGATCAGGCTCGCCCGGCCGCTCAGCATGCGCGCCAACGTGTCCAGGACGGGGCCCGGTTCGGCGTGGCGGCGACGCAGCTGACGGCCGAGCTGGCTGAGCACGTCCGCCCGCACCAGCTCGGGCGCGTGGACGACGCGGTCGAGCTGCCGCGCCAGCTGAAGCGGGTCCTTGAAGGCGGCGACGAGGAGCGGCATCCCCAGCTTGTCGGCCAACCGCGAGGCGGAGCCGACCAGATGAGGCCCCTTCGTCACGACGAACCCGACGGCGCCCGCCGCCCGTACGGCGCTGAGCATCATGTCCAGCACGACGAGTTCCGTATCGCCGGGGGCCGCGATGACGAGCGCACCGGTCTGCACCGACTCCGCGCTCGCCAGGGTGGAGACGACCTCGATCGAGCACACCTCGTGGTCGAGGCCGGCCTTTCCGGCGGCGAGGTGGGCGCCCGCCAGCCCTTCCAGTCCGCACAGCATGCGGACCGTGACCGGCTGCCACGGCGTCGTCATCCGGCCGTTCCCTCCAGCGGTACGTAGTCCATGTCGTAGCCGAACGCCCGCGGCCCGAGCAGCTCCAGACCGGCCGCGCTGCGCCACTGAGGGTGGCACGGAATCCCCAGCACCTCGACCCACAAGCCGTAGCGCACCCGCTCAGCCGTCAGGCACGTGCCCGACTCCTGCTCCAGAACGCATATCAGGTCCGGGACGCAGGCGACGATGGCTCCGTCCTCGATCGCAACGAGGTACTCGTTCTGCATCTCGATGCGCAGTGCGCGGTCGGGCTGCCCGCTGTGCTCGACGACGACGGTGCCCGCCGGGAACTGGCCGAGGTGCCGCCGCGGCACCTCGACGACCTTGCCCTCGAAGAGGGTCCGGGCCCCGTAGCGCGCCGCCAGCCCCTCCCGGTCGCGCTCTTCGAGCATGCGTCCCATCTCCAGAGCCATGGAGTAGGTGCCGACCAGCATGCCTCTGTCGATCTCGTCCATGCGCAGTGGCCGCCAGGCCATGCCGGCCCAGCCGCCCATCGCCGGCATCGACAGCCGGATCACCGACTCCGCGTCGGCGCTGTTCACCCCGTCCACAAGGAGGTTGGACCCCTTGTCGGCGGTGAACGCCGCCGGGGTCAGGTCGATCCCGGCCAGCGTCAGCGTGGTCTGGCTGAGTTTCGTGACGCCGCGCCCCGTGCCGTCCGCGTCCACGAGGGGAAGTCCGAGCTGCGCGGCGGCGATGACCGGGATCACGGCCATGATGCCGGTCATCGCCACGCCGACCACCGCCTGCACCGTGACACCGGTGTGGCCTTCGACCCCGCGTATCGCGCGGGCTATCTCGCTGCCCTCGTACGGCTTTTCATGCATGACCGTGCCGGAGCCGACGAAACCGACCGGCACCGCCAGGCTTCCGGGCGGCAGTTCGGCAGGCTTCACGACTTCGACGGGACCGTGCTCCCGCAACGCCCGGCGGAGGATGGGCTCCACGAGTTCGGTGCCGGTGCCGCCACCGCCGCCCGTACCGAGCAGCATCGCGGCCTTGGAGAGCGCCGGTACGTCGTCAAGTGTGATCTGCCACATGCCCACCATTGTGGTGGTGCTCACCGGACCGAAGCGGTCAATGACCGAACTGACATATGCCTGATGACAGGCCTCAGGCGAGCCGCGCGGCGGGGTGGTAGTCCTCGTCGATGCCGAAGGCCCGCGGCCCGAAGGCGGCCAGCGCCTCGGGGGTGCGCAGCGGGGCCGGTGCGGAGATCACGAACACCCGCACACGCTGCCCGTACGCCAGCCCTTCGGTGGTGACCGGTTCCGCCGAGTCCGCGTGCAGCACGGTGACGAGATCGGGTACGAGGGCGACCGTGCGGCCGTCGACGCGTGCCGCCAAGTTCTCGTTCTGGAAGACGAGTTCGCACGTCGTTCCGCTCCCGTCGGTCCCGTCGCCCCCGGTGCCGTCCGCGCGGACGCCGTCCGCAGCGACGACGGCACGTCCCCGGGTGAAGCCGTCCGTGGTGCGGCGCTCCACGTCGACGACCTTTCCCGAGAAGACCGCCCGGCCGTGCTGGTACACCGTGCGCGGCAGCGCCTCCTGGAGCGCGGCGACCGGGTCGGTATGCCGCTCCCTCGCCTCGCGCACGGCCCGTCCGAGCCGCACGGCCGTGCTCACGGTGCGCGGCACCGCCGTGCGGCGGACGTCGCGGCCGCTCATGGGGTAGACGGCCATCGACGCGGAGGCGCCCATGCTGACGGCGAGCGCGCGGGCCAGCGACTCCAGCCGCCGGTTGTCGGAGCCGGTCTCGACGACGGCCACACTGCCGTGCTCGTCGGCCATCGCCATGGGTGAGCCGGGCATACCGCAGGCGCCGAACGTCGTCATCGACAGCTCGGGGAACGCCCGGCCCATGCCGTCGGCGTCGACGACCGGCAACGCGAGCTGCGCCGCCGCCAGCAGCGGGACCATCGAGTTCATGCCGCCGCACTCGGCGGGCATCGTGGCGGTGACCGGCCTGCCGAGGCGCTGCTCCAACGCGCGTAGAGCGCGGGCCGCTTCCGTGCCGTTCGGGAGCTTCTCGACCAGGACGGTCGGTGCTCCCAGCATGGCCGTGGTGACGACGAGGCCGTCGTCGTCCAGCTCGTCCGGATCGAGGAACCTGACGTGTCCCGCGGCCGATTCGAGCGCATCGGCCGCCAGCGACTCACCCAGGTAGGGGTCGCCTCCGCCACCCGCGCCGAGCAGCGCGGCACCCCGGGCGAGGTCGGGCAGATCGGTGAGATGGAGGTCCCACGCCATCAGCTGATCCCGCGCCCGTGCGTCGCGGGGGACGGTGGGGGTGACGGCGGGGGTGACGGAGCGGAGCCCGGGGCCAGGTCGCCGACGGCCTTCACACGGATGCGCGTCGCGTTGCCCGGAAGGTACGCGAGGGGGATCTCCTCCACCTCGACGATCTCCACCGTGCCCGGGCTGGCGCCGGCGATGAGGGCACGGTCGGTGGCCTCCTGCTTGGCGGTGTCCAGCGCGGCGTCCCGCTGACCCGACTGGATCGCGAAGATCCGGTCGACGTCGCCGCTGATCTGGGCGATGGCGGCACCGACCGCGTTGGCGACGGCGAACTGCTCCGGCCGCAGCACCGAGGACGCCAGCGGGAACTCCTCGGGCAGCAGCACGCTGCCGCCTCCCACCAGGACGACGGGGACGGGCTCCCGGCTGGTGCGCATCCGGTCGATCGTTCCGGTGATCCGGTCCGTCACGTAGTCCAGTCCCGTCCTCACCAGGTCACGGTCCAGGGAGGCCACCCGCTCCGGATCGCCGATCCGCGCACGGCCCGCGGCGACCACGAGGTCCGTGGCCGTCAGGGTCTTCCCCCCGAACACGAGAGCTTCCTCCTCCAGCCGGTAACCGACGCTGTCCGGCCCCACTTCGACGTCCGCGCCGTCCTGCCGCACGAGGCTGCCGCCGCCGACGCCGAACGAGAGCACGTCGGGCATGCGGAAGTTCGTACGGATGCCGCCCACGCTCACTTCCGTGCTCGCCTCCCGCGGGAAGCCGCGGTGCAGCATGCCGACGTCGGTCGTCGTGCCACCGACGTCGACGACCGCGCAGTCGTCGACACCGGACAGATATGCCGCGCCGCGCATCGAGTTGGTCGGCCCGGACGCGAACGTCATCACCGGATACTGGCGGGCGTAGTCGACGCCCATGAGCGTCCCGTCGTTCTGGCTGAGGTACAGCGGGGCGTGGAGGCCGATGGTGCGCAGCGTCGCCACCATGCCGTCGCAGATGCGCTCCGCGAGTTCACCGAGCGCGGCGTTGATGACGGTGGCGTTCTCGCGTTCCAGCAGGCCGGTGCGGCCGACTTCGTGGGAGAGGCTGACCCGCAGACCGGGCAGCCGCTCGGCGAGGATCTCCGCGGCCCGCAGCTCGAACTCGGAGTTGACGAGCGAGAAGACCGATGTGATGGCGACCGAACGGACCTCGGCGGCGGCGAGTTCGTCGGCGATCCTGTGCAGTTCGCCGGGGTCGAGTTCGGAGATGACGCGCCCGTCGTACTCGTGGCCGCCGTGGCACAGGTAGGTGTGGCCGCCGATGGCGCTCACCAGGTTCTCGGGCCAGCCCACCAGCGGGGGCAGCGACTGGGTGGCGGGCAGGCCCAGCCGTACGGCGGCGGTCGGCGCCAGGTCACGCGCCTCGACGATCGCGTTGATGAAATGGGTCGTCCCGAGCATCACGCCGGTGAGGGCTGCCGGGTCGAAGTCCTGCTGCTGCCGCAGGTGTTGCACGGCCCGCACGATTCCGTCCGTCACGTCGGGGGTCGTGGTGACCTTCGCGTCGGCCAGCACCGAGTCGCCGTCCATCAGCACGGCGTCCGTGTTCGTTCCGCCGACGTCGATACCGATCCGCATGTGGTGAGAACTCCTCGGTCATGGACGTGCCGTGCTGGGGACGGGCGGGAGCGCCACGGTACGGGCGAAGTTCACGGCGTCCAACCTGCCCGAGGACGATTCCGGCCAAGGGTCTCCGGCACGGCTTCGAGGCCCGTGCCGAGAGTGGCGCGAGGGCCCGGCGGGGAAAACGGCCGGAAACGGAAAAAGCCCCGGGGTGCACGGGAACACCCGGAACGGAGATCCGGCCCCGCCGAATTGCCGGACGCCCGGGGAGCATTGCGCGGACCTTCCGGGGGAATGTGCTACGCCACGGATGTCCCGTTCCGGAACCGGTACGGGACACGAACTCCCCCTGTCCGAAAGAAATGTTGCTCCGCCCTGATGCATGCTCCTCGCGCGGTGCCCGGCTTCGGACATCTGCGGAGCCGGCCCGGCGGGCTGTGCATCGACCACCGAATACTAGGCGCGGCACCGTACCGGCGCAGTGGGCAAAGTGCCGGTCCCGCATCGAGCGCCCGTGCAGGGTGCACGGTACGGCCTCGCGCGAGGGCCCCGTCAGCAGCGACGAGGCGCCGGGGAAGGCCGTGCAAGGTGTCACCCCGAGGGCCCGGCGTGTGCACTGTGACCACTTCCTCAAGGCTGAAAAGCTGCTTACGGTAAGGCCTTGGCAGGAAGAACACCGCCGTCACGAAAGCCACGGAGCACGCCCATGGCAACTGGCCGTCCCCCCACGGACGTTGCGCAGGGAGAAGACACGACCGAGTCCGCTCGCCACCGGCGCACGGCCACGGCTTCGACCGAGCCGCGGCCCCATTCCGTGTATGCCGTGGTGCCCCGTTCCGAGGACAAGCTGATCGAACTGGTGGAATTCCTGGCGCCCATTCCTGAAGCGGTTCCCGTCGCCCGTCGTCACGTGGTGGAAATGCTGGAGGGATGGGGCTTGAGCGCGCTGACGGAGACGGCAGCCTTACTGACGTGTGAACTGGTCGCGAATGCCGTGAAGCACGGCACTCCGCCTGCCGGCACCGTGAGGGACCGCGCAGGGAAGCAGATCGTGCTGACGGTGCGCCACCGCGACGGGCTGTTCATCGAGGTCTGGGATCCCGGGTCGAAGGGCCTGCACCCCCGCGTGCGCAGGGCCGCGCTCCACGACGAGGTCGGCCGCGGCCTCCACATGGTCGCCACCTTGAGCCGCGCCTGGGGCCACTACTCGCCCGCGTACGGCGGCAGAACCGTCTGGTACGAACTCGCGCTCCCGGACGACGACGAGGGGGAACGGGCACCTGCCCGCTGAGCTGACCGCGGCCACGGGGGGGCCGCGGTCGGGAGTCGGACCCCTCCGACCGGCGCTGCCGCCTGAACGGCCACGGGTACCGGCACGGCGACGCCCGGCGTGATGCCCGGCGTGCGGCAGGCCTGCCCGTACCGCCCTGCCCGGCAGGCCCGGTCAGGCAATCGCCCTGCCCGGTTCCGGATCCTCGTCGCGCTGACGCCGTGACAGTACGCACGCGCACGAACTGGCGAGAACCGTTGGTGAGTTGCAGAGTTGCAGCGGACGAGCCCGGCCTGTGCAACCCGGGCCGCGGATCCGGTCAGTCCGTGAGATTGACCCTGATCGTCAGCAGGTGCGTGCCGAGCGCCCGCACAGCCGCGCTGTTGAAACGCGACAGTGTCCGCAGCCGTGCACGGGAGTCGTCGCGCGGGATGAGATGAGCTGTGCCGCTGTGCCAGCGTCCCTTGATGCGGACGCGGACACGCGGGTCCGCCTTGATGTTCCGCACATACTGGGACTTCTCGCCGTATTCCGAGACGAACCAGAACTCCCGGCCGACGCGGCGCCCGCCGATGGGCGTCCGCCGGGGGAGTCCGGAACTCCGGCCGGTGGTCTCCAGGAGAACCTGGGTCGGCAGGCGGACCGTCAGCGGGTTGACGATCCTTCGCTGGAACGACGTGACGACCCGGTGCTTGATCTCGCTGTGGCGTGGCATGTGTCGCTCCCGTCTGCCGTCGATGTTCCTGGCCTCGTATTCGGGCCGTCAGGGATGGGCGTGTGATCCTACGGTCGGCGGCCGCGGGCGCATCAGCGGCCCGCGGCCCCTCTCGGCAGGCATCTCACACGCGTTGAGACCGAGCCGCGAGGGCCTGGTCAGGCTGCGCCGTCGGTCTTCGACGACTTCAAGCCGGTCTGGTGGGCCAGTGCGATGACGGCCTGGTCGAACATCTCGTCCGGCGCCTGGACCACTCGCTGGAAATGGCCGAACACCTCGAAGCTGATGAGTCCGAAGAGCTGCGCCCAGGCAGTGACGACCCAGGGCAGTACGTGGTCCGGGACGGAGGGGTCCGATTCCTGGGTGAGCTCAAGGACGTGGGAGTTCAGCACCGTGGCAGGAGGCGCCTCCCGGGCGGGCGCCTGCAGGGAGTCGGCGGCCAGGGCGGACTCGGCCAGTGACAGCAGCACCAGTGCCACCCGGGAGGCCGGCTTCACGGTTTCCTGGGGCGCGCGGTAGTCGGGGACGGGCGCGCCGTAGATCAGTGTGTACTCGTGCGGGTGCGCGAGGGCCCAGCCGCGGACGGCCCGGCACACGGCCAGCCACACCTGCATGAGATCGGTGCTGCCGCTTTCCTTCAACGCCGTCTCCGCGGCTTCGCCCACTGCTTCGAACGCGTCGATGATGAGCGCCGTGAGCAGATCGTCCCGGCTGGGAAAGTAGCGGTAGAGGGCGGACGGAACCATGCCCAACTCACGTGCGACTGCGCGCAGCGAGAGCCTGGCGGCTCCATCGGCGGCGAGCTGCTCTCGTGCCTGGGCCTTGATGGCGCCGGCGATCTCGGCCCGGGCCCGTTCCCTTGCTCCCTTGATGGCTTCCATGTGATCAGTCTTCCACAGTGCAGTGAACACTGTCCCAGTGTGAGAGCAACACCCTTGTTTCAGAGCAGTGTTCACGGCACACTGGGCTGTGACCACATCGAGACTCTGACTCGCTTTCAGGCCGGGTGCCCGCAGCGTCGCGGGACACACCGCACCTCGTATCAGCCTTGCGCAGGCCCTGACCCGCTTGCTGCGCGGTGATCCGCTCCCGGGGGTTGAGCACCTCGGGCACGGGGAGTCCCGCAGAAAACCGACCCCGGACCGTCTTGGTCCGGCAGCGGCCGCCGGGCCCCGGAGGCCGAGAGAGAAAGGAGGCCTGTGATGATCTCTGCCGGGTCGCCCAGCGGGCGATCACGCGAACCGCTGCGCTCCGTGTGGGCGTTACCGCAACCGATCCGGCACCGCGTCCCAGGAGCCCGCGCCGGGAGGCAAAGACGCCCGTCGCAGCGCGATTCGCCGGGTGTATTCCCGGCCCGACGCGTCGGAAGCGGACACGAGCCGACCGAGCCGCGAAATTCTCAAGAGTCTCTTCCAATCCCGGGGAGAGTGGCAGGCCGCCCCGTGCCGTCCGACGAACGGACATGAAACGCCGGAACGCCCTCGCGATCTGTTTCTGACTGCCTCAAGTGCAGGAATCAACTCCTGCAGCACCCAATGGGCGGCGTCGGGTTCAGCCGTGCGCGTATGTGCCAGAATGTGGAAGGGTGCGTCTACTCGATGCAGAATTCATCTGTCGATCACGCAGATCGTTCGGTTGTCGACAGGACCCTCAAGATCTTCGGATGTTTCAACGTCAGGAACACCGCTCTCACCGTAAGTGAAATCAGTCGTAGATCGGGGCTTCCGGTAGCGACTGCCTACCGCCTCGTTTCAAAGCTGGTGTCGTGGGGGGCGTTGGAACGGGCAGCGGGCAACAAATACAGCATCGGCCTGCGCCTGTGGGAAGTGGCCTCGCTCGCTCCGCGGCACTCGATGTTCCGTACCGCCGCCCTGCCACACATGCTCGAACTGCAAAAAGAAACCAATTCATCGGTCTTCCTGTCGGCACGGGAGGAAGGCGACGGAATCTGGCTGGAGAGCCTCTGGGGCGACGGAGTTCCGTACGACGGCTCGTGCATCGTAGGGAACCGTTTCCCGCTGTACGCGTCGGCGTCCGGGCAAGTCCTGCTGGCCCACGCCGACCCGGAGGTTCAAGGTGAGCTCTACTCACGCGGCGCACGCGCCGTGACGGGGAGTGCCGTCACCAGCTCGCTCCCTCTCCGCAAACTCGTCGACGAAGTGAAACGACGAGGGTACGCCGTGGATGACAGTGAGCCGTGCGACGACCTGTCGGGCGTCGCAGCTCCCATTCACGGCGGTAGTGGAACCGACGTCGCCTGTGTCGCTCTGTGCGGTTCGTCGGCGGACGGGGCGCCGCATCAGCGCGTGAAGCAGTTGCTGGCAACCGCCAGGCGCATATCTCGAGAAGTCGCGAAGCTGCAAGGAGTGAGGTTCCCTTCGCAGCGTCGGGGCTCAGAGGGCAGGGGAAGCTGAGAGCCATCGTCAAAGACAACGCCGGGGTGCCGGCCCGGAACGTCCTCGCCGAGCGGTCCTTCGCCGGCGACCTTGACTTCGAATCGCTCGCCATGACGGAGATCCGGCCGCCGAGGAGACGTTCGGCGTGAGCATCTCGAACGAGGCAGCGACGTGCGCGGCCATCGGCGACAGCGCCGCCGCCGACCGTTGACCCCTTCTGTTTCCCACATCGCATCGGATGCGATCCGCAGCCGCTTTTCCCTTCTCGATACGCGAAGTTGGAGTCATCCCGTGAACTCGATCAACCGTACGGTGGTCATCACCGGTCTTGGAGCGACCACTCCGCTGGGCGGCGACACCGCGTCCACGTGGGAGGGGCTGCTCGCCGGCCGCTCCGGTGTCCGGCTGCTGGACCATGAGTGGGCCGAGGACAGCCCTGTGCGCATCGCCGCCGAGGTCGCGGTGGAGCCCGCCGAACGCATACCTCGGCCCCAGGCACGGCGGCTCGACCGCAGCGCACAGTTCGCCCTGATCGCGGCGCGCGAGGCGTGGGCCGACGCCGGGTTCACCGGCCCGGCGGGCACCGGGTCCCCGGCTGATCCCGACCGGCTCGGCGTCGTCATCGGGTCCGCCGTCGGTGGAATGGCCTCCGTGCTCCAGCAGTACGAGGTCCTCATGGAACAGGGCGCCTGCCAGGTGTCCCCTCACACCATGCCGATGCTGCTGCCGAACACGCCGTCGGCCGAGGTCGGTCTGGACGTCAACGCCCGTGCCGGCGTGCACAGTACGGCCAGTGCCTGCGCCTCCGGTGCCGAAGCCATCGGCTACGGCATAGACATGATCCGCTCCGGCCGCGCCGAACTTGTCATCGCGGGCGGGTCGGACGCAGCGATCTGCTCCCTCAACATGGCCTCGTTCAGCAACATGAAGGCCGTGTCCAAGCGCAACGACGATCCGGCCGCGGCGTCCCGCCCGTACGACACCGACCGCGACGGCTTCGTCATGGCCGAGGGCGCGGGCGTCGTCGTACTGGAGTCGGCCGAACACGCCGAGCGGCGCGGCGCACGCGTGTACGCGGAGGCGGTCGGCCAAGGTCTGTCAGCCGACAGTCACCACATCGCCCAGCCCGAGCCGACGGGCCGTGGAATCGCCGCCGCCCTGCAGCACTTGCTGGAATCCAATGACCTCAAGCCCACTGAGATCATGCACGTCAACACACACGCCACCGCAACGCCCCTGGGTGATGTGGCCGAGGTCAAGGCCATGCGGCATGTCTTCGGGGTCGACGTCGACCACTTCGCCGTGTCTGCCACGAAGTCCATGACCGGTCACATGCTGGGCGGCGCCGGCGGCGTCGAAACTGTGGCCGCGGCCCTCGCCTTGTACCACCGCATCGCACCGCCCACGATCAACGTCGACAATCCCGACCCCGAAGTCAACGCCGACATCGTCTGCGGCGAGCCTCGCCCATTGCCTGTCGGGCGCATCGCCGCACTGAACAACTCCTTCGGATTCGGCGGCCACAACGTGGTAGTCGGCCTGCGCACCGTCTGAGCACGGCCCGGCCGCGCTGCTCGGGGCGGGCCGGCAGCAGATTCGCGAGCAGTTGCGGCTCCGGGCCGCCCGAACGGTTCGGGCGCGGGGCCCGGCGCGGTGACGCGAGCGCGGTGATCGCGAAGGACTCGCGCGTCAGTGCAGCTGCGCGTGGCCGGGAGGATCAGAGCTGGACGCCGACCCGGTCAAGACCGTGATCGAACGTCCATCAGGCCGCCACGCTCCGGGAGTTCGCGCATCCCTCGACCCTGTCGAACACATCTGGTCGGCCTGCGGCGCTGCCTGCCGTGGAGCGTCGCGTCAGCACCCTTGAGCACCGCATCCGACGCATCCGACGCATCCGGGGCGCACGCCGTATTCGGCACTGCGCCGGCCTCGCGGACGAGTGCCTCGCCGAGAACGGACTCGCGCGCCAGGAGAACCGGCCATCCACACGCAACCGCCTTCGGGTGCAACCTCAGCAGAGGCCGGTCCCTGCTTGTTGCAGCAACAGATGCGAGCGGTCCGGGCTCTTCCCCTGTGGCCCCACGAGTTAATTCTCAGTGAATTCGGAGCCCGCTTTTCACTGGCTGAGAAAGCGGGTTGTCCGGCCCGCGGTCCGCTGGCCAACCTCTGGAGGTGGGTGTCAGGAAGACGGATCCACCAATTGCGGCCACAGCTCAGAAGGGGAGAGCCGCCAACGCCACCGGGGCGACGGGGAGACGATTCCGAGCCGCCCGCCCTTGTTGCACTGAGCAACTCTTCAGAATCGACGTTGATAGAGGTACCGGACATGGATCAGCTGGCTGTCGTCGGCATGTCTTGCAGGTTTCCCGGAGCGTCCAATCCCAGTGATTTCTGGAAGATCCTGGTGGACGCCGAACCGCAGTTCGGAACGGTGCCTGAAAGCCGATGGGACCATTCTGCCTGGTATCGGCCGGGCGAGTTCCGGCAGCCGCACAGTGCTTACACGGACCAAGTAGCCTTCCTCGAAGATGTCGACCAATTCGCGCCTGCACACTACGGAATTCCACCGCGCCGGGCGCGCACCATGGACCCTCAGGCGAAGCTCTTCACGGACCTCGCCCGGGAAGCGCTGCAGGACTCCGGCTGGGAGCGGGACGGCTTCGACCGGGCCGCGACCGGGGTCTTCGCCGGCGTTGCGTCCCTGGACCACCGCGACATCAGCTTCTCCCGCGTCACCGCCGGTCTCCTCGCGGACGGGTCCATGCACCAGGGCGTCAGCGACTCGGAGCTGCTCACCGAACTGGAGGAGGCCGGCGACTCCTCGGTGATGCCGTTCAGTTCGTTCACCATCCCCGGAGCTTTGGCCAACATGGTCCCCGCCACGGTCAGCGAGATCCTGGATCTCGGCGGGCCCTCCCTCTCCGTCGACGCCGCCTGCTCCTCGGCGCTCGTGGCTTTGGACACCGCCGTCCGATCGCTGCGCTCAGGCGCCTGCTCGATCGCCGTCGTCGGTGGCGTCTACCTCGGTCTGACCCCGGCCGGGATGGTCGGCTTCTCCCGCGCCGGCGCGCTGTCCCGGAACGGAGTGTGCCGGCCCTTCGACGAGCGCGCCGACGGGTTCGTCCTGGGGGAGGGCGGCGCGACGCTGGTGCTGCGCCCCCTGGAGGACGCCCTGGCTGCGGGCGACCGCGTCTATGCCGTCATCTCCGGTGTGGGCATGGCCAACGATGGCCGCGGCGGCGGCCCGATGACCCCGCAGACGCAGGGCCAGCTCGCCTCACTCCGGGCGGCGTACCGGGACGCCGGGATCGTCCCCGGAGACATCGATCTGCTGGAGGCCCACGGAACCGGTACCCCGGTCGGCGACCGGACCGAGGTGGAGGCGCTGCAGCTGCTGCGTGCAGGGGAGGAAGAGGTCCGGCCGTGCTACGTGTCCTCCTCCAAGGCACTCATCGGCCACACGCTCTCAGGTGCCGGTGCCGCCGGCCTGGTGAAGGCCGCGCTCGCCGTCCACCACGGTGTCGTACCCCCGCAGCCCGCGGAGACGCGCGTCAGCAGCGAACTGGGACTGGAGACGGCGGAGCTGCGTATGACTACGGAGCAGCTGCCGTGGCCCCACCGGGAGGTGCGCCGGGCGGGAGTCAGCTCGTTCGGCTTCGGCGGTACGAACGTGCACGCCGTCCTGGAGAGTGCGCCACCCGGTCGCACTCGCGGCCCGGCTGCCGGAAGCGGGCGGCCGGTCCGGCGATCCACCGGGGAAACCGGGGACCAGCCCTGGCTCTTCCTGCTGTCCGCCGGGTCCGTTCGGCAACTGGCTCGCCACGCTGAGGAGATCCACCGGTACGTCCTGGACAACGCCGATGCCGCACCCGCCGCCGTCGCCCGCACTCTCGCCTCCCGTACGCTGCTCACCGCACGCCTGGCCGTCGTCGCCGCCTCTCGCGAGGAACTTCTGAGCCGCCTCGAACTGGCCGCCCGGCACCTGGCGGAGGGACGGGTCGGCATGCTGGCCGACGGGGTGCACACGGCGGCCGAGCCCCTGCCGCCCGAGGACCGGAAAACAGCCTTCGCCTTTCCCGGCCAGGGCACTCAGACCCCCGGCATGCTTGCCGAACTTGTGCGGCGTTTCCCCGCGATGGCCGAAACCGCCGCCGAACTGGCCGAGTCGACGGCCGAAGTGTCCGAGGAACTCGCCCGGGAACTGCCGGACCTGCTGTGGGGCCGGCCCCAGGACGACGAAGAGGCGCAAGCAGCGATGACGGTGACCGACCGGTGCCAGCCGGCCCTCGGTCTCTCCGGTATGAGCATCGTCGAGATGCTGGCCGCCTGCGGAGTGCGGCCCGATGTCTCCGTCGGGCACAGCGTCGGCGAATTCCCGGCCGCAGCGGCGGCCGGCGTGTTCGACCCGAGGGACGCGGTCCCCTTCATGGCACGGCGGGGCTCGGCCCTCGCCGAGACGGTCGCACCCGGCGCGGGCGCCATGCTTGCCGTGCAGGCGCCGATCGCCGAGGCGGAACAACTCGCCGCGGCAGTGGAGGGTGTGTGGCCCGCTTGCTACAACCACGAGGGCCAGCTCGTACTCAGCGGAAGCAGCGAGGCAGTCGACGCTCTGCGCGAGCACTGCACTCGGCACGACGTCACCTCCGCGCGGCTGGAGGTCTCCCACGCCTTCCACTCGCCCTTGGTGGCCGCGGCGGACGAGGCGATGGACCGGATCGTCGCCGAGCTTCCCCTGACCACCCCCACGCGGACCTTCGTCTCCAGCGTCAGCGGCCGCCCGTGCACGGAACCGCAGGAGGTCAAGCGCCTGTGGGCGCGCCACCACGTCGACCCCGTGCGCTTCGTCGATGCCGTCCGCTCGGTCGCCGAGGGCGGTGCGCGCTTCCTCGTCCAGCTCTACGGCGGCGACAACTTGCTGCAGATGGCCCGCCGCAGCGAAGCCGGCGCCGGGCTCGACCTGCTGGCCGTGACCGACGGCCGGCCCGACGGCGGACGGGCCTTCCTCACCGTCCTCGCCCGGCTGGCGGTCGCGGGGGTTCCCGTCGAGCCGTCGGCCCTCTTTCGCGCCGACGCCGAGCTGCTGTCCCTGCCTCCGTCGCCGCTGGAGACGGAGGTCTACAGCGTCCTCACCGGTACGGGTCGCAAGCCCAGGCCCGCGGGCCCGTCCGTACCACCCACCACGCCCACGGCAGCGCCTTCTCCGGCAACGGGCCTCAGTCAGGACGCGGCTTCCGGCCCCGTCACCGCCCTTCCTTCCCCCGTCCCCACGCATCAGTTTGGAGAGCCGAACATGAGCGGTCTCGTCGAGTTCCTGCACGCGCAGGTCGCGCTGCTCCAGTCCGTCGACCCTGCCGCCCGGGGCCTCCCCACCCCGGACCCTCGTCCCATCGCCGAAGTACCCGCGAAGCAGCCGGTCGAGGCGGCGACGCCGGACTCCGGCGCCGCCAAGCCCGCGGCTGCGGGCGCCACGCCGGCACCGGGCGCGGCGGACACCGCCGCTGAGGTGGAAGCCGTTGTGCTGTCCGCCATCGCGAACGTCAGCGCGTACTCCGAGGACTTCCTGCGCGCCGAGCACGCCTTCACCACCGATCTCGGCTTCGACTCCCTCATGCTCGGCGAACTCGCGGTCCGGCTGCGCAAGCAGTGGCCCGGAATCGAGGTCAGCGCCGCCGAGATCATCGAGAGCGCCGGCGTCGGCTCACTGGTCGACCTCGTGCAGAAGCGGCTCGGAGCGGAGCGGCCGACGGCAGTTCCGGCGCAGGGCACCGCGACGCCACCCGCGCCCACCCCGCAGGCCGGCGCCGGTGAGCCGGAACGTAGCGCCTCCGACCGCCGGGAGAACGCCGACGTCCGCATGTTCCCGGAGGTCGTGGCCTCCCAGGAGCGTGCGCGCACCATCGCTTCGGCCAGTACGCACAACCCGTACTTCTTGCAGCATGAGGGCAACATCCGCGACACCACCCGGGTCGGCGACCGCGAGCTGATCTCCTTCTCCAGCTACAACTACCTCGGCCTGTCCGGGCACCCGCAGGTGGCGAAGGCCGTCCACGAGGCCGTTGAGCGTTACGGCTCCTCGGTCTCCGCCGCCCGGATCCTGTCCGGCAACCGGCCCGTGCACGAAGAGCTCGACCGGGGACTGGCCGAACTCGTCGGAGCGCAGGACGCGGTGAGCCTTGTCAGCGGTCACGCCACCAATGTCACCGTCATCGGCCACTTGACGGGCCCCGAGGATCTCATCCTCCACGACGCCCTGGCCCACGACAGCATCCTTCAGGGTTGCCGGCAGTCGGGTGCCGCGCGACAGCCGTTCCCGCACAACGACCTCGCTGCCCTGGACCGGATCCTGAACGAGGTGCGCCACCGGTACCGCCGGGTCCTGATCGTCGTCGAGGGGGTCTACAGCATGGACGGCGACACAGCCGACCTGCCCGCTCTGATCACCGTCAAGGAGAAGCACGGTGCCCTGCTGATGATCGACGAAGCGCACAGCATCGGCGTCATGGGCAAGACCGGCGGTGGCATGGCGGAGTTCTCCGGGGTCAACCCCGAAGACGTGGACGTCTGGATGGGCACGCTCTCCAAGTCGTTGGCCAGCTGCGGCGGTTACGTCGCCGGCCGACGCGAACTCATCGAGCACTTCCGGTACACGCTCCCCGGATTCGTCTTCAGCGCCGGCTTGCCCCCGGCCTCCACCGCGGCGGCGGTGACCGCGCTGCGGCTGATCCGCGAGGAACCCGAGCGGATCGCCCGGCTGCACGACAACGCCGAGACGTTCCTGAGGCTCGCGGGCGAGGCCGGGGTGGACGTGGGCACCAGTGAGAACACCCCGATCGTGCCCGCCATCACCGGTGACTCCCTCAAGGCGCTGCAACTCGCCGACCGGCTCTACGACCGCGGCGTCAGTGCCAACCCGATCCTCCACCCGGCGGTCGAGGAGCGCCTCACACGACTGCGGTTCTTCATCACTTCCGAGCACACCGAGAAGCAGATCGTCACGACAGTCGAGGTCCTCGCCGAGGAACTCGCCAAGCTGTCCTGACCCCCGCGTGGCACCTGGACGGAGGTGAAGGGACTCGGTTCCCGTGCTCCGTCCGGGTTCCCTTCTGTCTCCGTCTTGCCCCCGGGGGCGACGACGCCCCCGGGGGGCAAGGCTCCAGAGCGGCTGCCGCACGGTGCACGTGCCGCCCCTTCCGACCGAGACATCGAACCGGAGGCGAGCCCATGACCGCCCCCAGCCCACCCACTCTTCCCTCACCCCCGCGGCCGGCGACCACCGAGCGCATGCCGGCGCTGCCGACCACGCATGAGATGTTCCTGGACGTCATGACGGCGCCGATGGGGTGCTCTGCCCAGCTGAACTCCGCGTTCGCCGATTCGCGAGCGGGATGGCCACCGGGGGTCGAACTCGTGGATCCGTGAGCGGCGGTCCGTGAGTTGACGTTCCATGTCCGGGTGAGACCGGGCCGGGTCAGTGGAACGGTCCGCCTGCCCGATCCGGACCAGTCCCACGGTCCGGAGGAACCACCTTCTCCGGGCAGTGGTTCCGACGGTACGGCGGACGAGCCGGCCTGTACGCCGGGTTCTGTCTCCCCGGAGCCTTGCGGCGCCGGGGGAGGCGGCCATCCATCTGGGACCGGCGTCACCGCCGGCCTCGTGCGGTCCACCCGCGGACTCGGGCGGGCAGCCCTCGGTCGTCCGCGCAGAGCCGTCATCCGACGGCCCCTCTTGACCTTGCTCCGGATGGGGTTTGCCGAGCCGCCCAGGTCACCCTGGGCGCTGGTGGTCTCTTACACCGCCGTTTCACCCTTACCGGGGCCGTCACTTGCGTGCGGTCCCGGCGGTCTGTTTTCTGTGGCACTTTCCCGCGGGTCACCCCGGGTGGGCGTTACCCACCATCCTGCCCTGTGGAGCCCGGACGTTCCTCGACGGGTCTGGGCCCTTCGGCCCGGGCCCCGCCGCGGCCGCCCGGCCGGCTCGTCCGCCGTACGTCCAATGATAGCCGCGGCTCACGTACCGCTCTGCAGCGAGTCCGGAGAGAGATCGGCCGGTGTGCGGTGGCCCGAGAGGCCCAGCGTGAGGTCCAGATCGGCGAGCAGGCTGCGCAGCACGTGCAGCACCCCTTCCTCGCCGCCGTGCGCCAGCCCGTACGCGAAGGGGCGGCCGACGAGCACGGCGCGCGCACCGAGAGCGAGCGCCTTGAGGACGTCCGAGCCGGTACGCACACCGGAGTCGAAGAGGACCTCGAGGCGGTCGCCCACCGCCTCGACGATCGGAGGGAGGGCGTCCAGGGACGCGATCGCGCCGTCGACCTGACGTCCGCCGTGGTTGGAGACGACGATGCCGTCCATGCCGGCGTCGGCCGCCCTGCGGGCGTCGTCGGCATGGAGTACGCCCTTCAGCACGATCGGCCCGTCCCAGTGCTCCCGCAGGAACGGCAGTTGGTCCCAGGAGTGGTCGGTGCCGGTGAACATCGGCACCCAGCGCAGCACCGCCGGGATCAGCTCGTCCTCCGGCGGCTTCTCGAGGCCGGCGCGGAAGGCGGGGTCGGAGAAGGGGATCGCGGTGCCGATGCCGCGGATGAAGGGCAGATACGACTGGTCGAGGTCCTGCGGGCGCCAGGCGAGCGTCCAGGTGTCGAGGGTGACGACGAGGGTCGTGAACCCGGCCTTGCGGGCGCGTTCCAGGATGCTGACGCACACGTCGTCGTCGTTGGGCCAGTACAGCTGGAACCAGCGCGGGTTGCCCGCGCCGTGGGCCTCCGCGACCTGCTCGATGGTGTGCGAGGAGGCAGTGGAGAGCACCATCGGGATGCCGAGGGCGGCCGCGGCGCGGGCCGTGGCCAGCTCCCCGTCGGGGTGGATGATCGACTGGACGCCGACCGGCGCCAGCATCACCGGCGCGGGCACGCGGGTGCCCAGCACGGTCGTGCTCAGGTCGCGTCCCTGGGCGCCGCGCAGCATGCGCGGGACGAGGCGGTGCCGCTCGAAGGCGGCGCGGTTGGCGCGGTGGGTGGCGCCGGAGCCGGCGGCGCCGGCGAGATAGCCGAAGGCACCGGGGTCGAGGTGTTCGCGCGCGGACGAGCCGAGGAGAGTGAGGTCGGTGGTGAACGGCGGCAGCCGGTTGTCGAGGCCGTTCAGATAGATGTCGTTCTGGTAGTTGCCGAAGCCCGGCCCCGGTGGTGCCTCCGCGGCTTCGGCCGCTCCCGTCCTCCCGGTCGATTCGGTTGCCGCCCCGGCCGCATCGGCCCCGGACGTCCCGGACGCCTCGCTCATCGCAGTAGCCCCTTCTCTCTGCCGGCCCTCTGCCGGTCCTTGAGTCTGCGCTGTGCAGGGCGTCTGCGGCTACCCTCCGTCCGCCGGCAGCCCGGTCGCGGCCCGGACCCGAACGAGGGCCCGTCCGCCGCCCGCCGGTGTCCCCGCCGGCGCCTGATCCCGAAAGTGCCCGACGGCCAGTCAGCCCCGCCCGATGAACGGCATCGCCGTCGCCATCACGGTCGCGAACTGCACGTTCGCCTCCAGCGGCAGCCCGGCCATGTGCACGACGGTGCGGGCGACGTCCGCCGCGTCCATCACCGGTTCCGCACGGGTGCTGCCGTCCGCCTGCGGCACGCCCTGCTGCATGCGTGCCGTCATCTCGGTGGCCGCGTTGCCGATGTCGATCTGACCGCAGGCGATGCCGTACGGACGGCCGTCCAGCGACAGGGACTTGGTCAGCCCCGTCACCGCGTGCTTGGTCGCCGTGTACGCGATGGAACCCGGACGCGGCGCATGCGCCGAGACCGAGCCGTTGTTGATGATCCGCCCGCCCTGCGGACGCTGATCCTTCATCAGCCGGAACGCCGCCTGCGCGCACAGGAAGGCACCCGTCAAATTGACGTCGACGACGCCTCGCCACTGCTCGGGCGACAGCTCCTCCAGCGGCACCGCCGGGCCGAAGGCCCCGGCGTTGTTGAAGAGCAGGTCGAGCCGGCCCCTGCTCTCCCGCACGGAGTCGAACAGGGCCGTGACCGCCTCCGGATCGGTCACATCCGTCGGGACGACGTCGGCGCCGGCCGCTCCCGCCCTTGCCCCGATCAGCCGAGCCGTCTCCTCCAGCTGCCCGGCCCGCCGCCCCGCGAGCGTCACCGGCCAGCCCGCGGCGGCCAGTTCCAGGGCAACGGCACGTCCGATGCCGGAGCCGGCACCGGTCACGAGCGCCGTCCGCGCCTCCTGCGCCGTCCGCCCCGCCCGCGTCGTCTCGTCGTTCGTCATGGGCGGCAGGGTACGCGGCGCCGTCCCGGCGGCTCGGGCTCGGGCAGTGGGCGGACCGCCATCGAACGGACACCCCGCGGTCGCGTGTCTGACCGCTGCCTGACGCTCACGGACTGTGCAATCAGATGTATGACGCAGCCTTCGAGCGCAGACAGCGAATACCGTGCGGCAGCACGGCGATTGTGCCGTCGCAGACTGCTGACCGGGACGGCGGCGACCGTGACACTCGCCCTCGGGACCAACCTTCCCCGGCCCGCACACGCCGCAGCGAAGCTCGACCCTGCCCGAATCGACAAGGACCCCTTCACCCTCGGTGTGGCCTCGGGCGATCCGCTGCCCGACTCCGTCGTGCTGTGGACCCGGCTCGCCCCCGAACCGTACGAGCCGCACAGCGGCCTGGACCGCAAACCCGTCACCGTCAGCTGGGAGTTGGCGAGCGACGAGAACTTCAAGCGAAAGGTCCGCAGCGGGAGCGTCACCGCGCATCCCGAGTTCCACCACGCGGTGCACGTCGTGCCCGAGGGCCTCAGTCCGCGGACCCGCTACTACTACCGCTTCCGCGTCGGCTCCTGGACGAGTGCCACCGGCCGCACCCGCACCTCGCCCTCCGCGGGTGACTCCTCCGGTTCGCTGCGCTTCGCGGCCGTCTCCTGCCAGGCCTACCACGACGGGTACTTCACAGCGCTGAAGCATCTCGCGCGGGAGGAGAACGTCGACGCCGTTCTCCACATGGGCGACTACCTCTACGAGTACGCGGTCGACGCACACGGCGGCGACCGCGCCGACCCCGCGCTCGGACTGCCCGACAGGTTCAACAAGGAGACCGTGACGCTGGAGGACTACCGGCTGCGGTACGCGCTCTACCACAGCGATCCCGACCTCCAGGCGGCTCACGCCGCCCACCCGTGGATCGTCACCTGGGACGACCACGAGGTGGAGAACAACTACGCCGACGAGACCCCGGACGGTTCGCCGCCCGAAGCCTTCCTCGCTCGCCGTGCCGCCGCCTACCGCGCGTACTACGAGAACCTGCCGCTGCGCCCGCCGCAGCAGCCCTCGGGCCCCAGCCTCCAGCTCTACAGGAGGCTGCAGTTCGGCAGGCTCGCGCAGCTCGACATCCTCGACGGGCGGCAGCACCGTGACGACCAGTCAGAGGGCGACGGCTGGAAGGTGCCCACCGCCGAGACCGACAGGCCGGACCGGACGATGCTCGGTCCGGCCCAGGAACGCTGGCTCGCGGACGGCTGGAAGAACTCGCGGGCCGTGTGGAACCTCGTCCAGCAGCAGACCGTCCTCTCCCGCCGCCGCAACCGGACCACCGGGCCGTTCCCGCTGTCCATGGACGCCTGGGACGGGTATCCGGCGGCACGGACGCGTTTCCTGGACGCGGCGCGCACCGCGGGCGTGAAGAACCTCGCCGTCCTCACGGGCGACGTCCACGTGCACTACGCCATGGACATCAAGGAGGACTTCGACGACGACGGCTCCCGCTCCGTGGGTGTGGAACTGGTCACCACGTCGGTGGCCAGCGGCGGCGACGGGGTTGCCAGGCCGGGCGACTGGCAGACCTTCCGCGACGCCAACCCGCACATGAAGTTCTACGACGGACGCCGCGGCTACGTCCTGCTCACCCTTGACCAGCGGCAACTGCGCGCCGACTACCGCACCGTGGACGTGGTCACCCGGCCGGGCGCACCGGTCACGACGGCCGCGTCCTTCGTCTCGCGGGCCGGTGAGCCGGGTCTCGAGCCGCTCTGAGGGCCGTCGTGAGGCGGTCGCGCGCCGCCTCACGACGGGCCCTGTGACGAAAACCCGTTCGGCCAGGGGCGGAAATCTCTGGGAGAATGTGCCTGTCATCAACAATCTCCTGGAGAGGTGCATGTCCGAGCCCGGCCCTGTCCGAACGGCCGCCGCCACAGCCCCCGTCGGCGTCTCCGCCGCCGCCCCCGACTCAACTCCCGCCCCCGCACCGCCGTCCGCTCCGGCCCCCGCCATCCGTCCCGCCGGCCAGGTGGCCGGTCACCCGGCCGGTCGCGCCGCGGTCCCGACGGACGTCTCCGCGGGCGAGCCCGCTCCGCGGCTCACCGGCCCCCGGCGTGCGGGCCTGTTGGTGACCCTCATCCTCGGCAGCCTCACCGCACTGCCCGCGCTGTCGATGGACATGTACCTCCCGGCGCTGCCGGCCGTCGGCGGCACGCTGAACACCCCCGCCGCGACGGCGCAGCTCACCCTCACCGGATGCCTGCTCGGCCTTGCCGTGGGCCAACTCGTCGTGGGACCCATGAGCGACCAGTTCGGACGGCGCCGCCCGCTGCTCATAGGCATGTGCGGATACATCCTCGCCGGAGCCGCCTGCGCGCTCGCCCCCAGCATCGGGACCCTGATCGTCTTCCGCCTGGTGCAGGGGCTCGCCGGTGCCGCCGGAATCGTCATCGCCCGGGCCGTCGTCCGCGACCTGTACGACGGGCTCGCCATGGCCCGCTTCTTCTCCACGCTGATGCTCATAGGCGGCCTCGCTCCGATCCTCGCCCCCGTCCTCGGCGGTCAGATACTCCGCTTCACGGACTGGCGGGGCGTCTTCCTCATCCTCGCCGCCATCGGTGTCGTGCTCACCGTCGTCGTGGCGCGCTGGCTGCCCGAGACGCTGGCGCCCGAGAAGCGGCGCAGCGGCGGTGTCCCCGACGCCCTGCGGACAATGCGGGGCCTCTTCGCCGACCGCGTCTTCACCGGCTATCTGCTTGCCGGCAGCCTCAGCTTCGCCGCGCTCTTCGCCTACGTCGCCGCCTCGCCCTTCGTGATCCAGGAGATCTACGGGGCGAGCCCGCAGACCTTCAGCCTCCTGTTCATGGTCAACTCCATCGGCCTGGTCGCCGCGGGCCAGATCAACGGGAAGATCCTCGTCGGCCGGGTGCCCCTGGAACGGGTCCTCGGCTTCGGGCTCTGCATGACAGGCACGGCCTCGGTCGCGTTGCTGCTGATGACGAGCGGCGTCTTCGGCCGGACGGGGCTGCTCCCGGTCGCCGCCGGGCTGTGCGTGCTGATGACCGGCATGGGCTTCGTCATGCCGAACGCCAACTCTCAGGGCCTCATGCGCGCTCCGCACGCCGCCGGCTCGGCCTCCGCGCTGCTGGGCACCGCCCAGTTCCTCATCGGCGCCATCGCGTCACCGCTCGTCGGTGTCGCCGGCGAGCACACGGCCGTACCGATGGCGCTGGTGCAGCTGAGCGCACTGGTGCTCGCCGCGGCCGCGTTCCTTGGGCTGTGCCGTCCGTGGCGGTCCGCTCGGAGCTGAGGCGCACCGCGACCGCCGAGGCGGCCACCCGGCTCGCCCGCGCCGCGCGTGCGACGGCTCCTTAGACTGTCGCGGTGATCGAGGAAGAACTGCGGGGCGCCCTCGCCGCGCTCGTCGACGGGCTGCCGCCCCGTCAGGCGTCCGGTGCCGTCGAGCGTCTGATGAACGGCTACCGGAACGACGGGACCGCCCCCGTGCTGCGTGACCGCGCGGACGTCGTCGCCTATGCCGCGTACCGGATGCCCGCCACCTTCGCGGCCGTCGCCGCCGCCCTCGGGGCCTTCGTCTCGCGTACGGGCGAGTGGCACCCGGAGAGCCACCTGGACATCGGCGGCGGTACGGGAGCCGCCGTGTGGGCCGCCGCCGACGTGTGGGGCGGCACGGACGGCGGCCCAAAGGGCACGCCGCGCCGCACCACGGTGCTCGACCGCTCGGAGCCCGCTCTCGCGCTCGGACGTGAACTGGCGGGCGCCTCCGCGGCGGAAGCGCTGCGCGTGGCCGAATGGCGGCACCGCTCGCTGACCGGGCACGGCCAGGACGACGGGCCGGGGGAGGCCGCGCTGCCCGCCGCCGACCTCGTCACCGTCTCCTACGTACTGGGCGAACTGGCCGAGCGGGACCGGCTGACGGTCATCGACGCGGCGGCACGCGCCGGACGTGCCGTGGTCGTCACCGAGCCGGGAACGCCGGACGGTTACGCACGGACGATCGCCGCACGCGACCACCTCGTCGCGGCCGGGCTGCGCGTCCTCGCGCCCTGCCCGCACAGCGAACGCTGCCCGATGGTCCCCGGCGAGGACTGGTGCCACTTCGCGGCGAGGGTCAGCCGCTCCTCGCTGCACAGGCAGGTCAAGGGCGGCTCACTTCCGTACGAGGACGAGAAGTTCAGCTACGTCGCGGCCGCGCACCCCGCGATCGCCGGTCTCCCCGCGCCGGGCCGCATCGTGCGCAGGCCGCAGAAGCGCAAGGGCCAGGTACTGCTGGAGCTGTGCACCGCGGCGGACGGGCTGCGCCCGGCGACCGTCACCAAGCGGCACGGCGGCGACTACCGCCTGGCCCGGGACGCGAAGTGGGGCGACGCGTGGCCGCCGGAACGGGAGGCCGACGAGGGGGCTGCATCCTCGCGTGGCTGAGCGGCAGGCGTGGTCCCACGGGTGGCTGAGCGGCAGGCGTGGTCCCACGGGTGTGCCACCCGTGGGACCGAGCGCCGGATCTCAGGCCGCCGGGCGCAGTTCGGCCGTCACGCACTTCACGCTTCCGCCGCCCTTCAGCAGCTCCGTCAGGTCCACCGGCACGGGGTCGTAGCCGCGTCGGCGCAGCGGTTCGAGGAGTCCCACGGCCGCCTGCGGAAGCATGACGTGATGCCCGTCGCTGACGGCGTTCAGACCGAGGGCCTCGGCGTCCGCCGCGGACGCGACGAGGGCGTCCGGGAAGAGACGCTCGAGGACGGCCCGGCTGCCCGGTGAGAACGCAGGCGGGTAGTACATGATGTCGTCGCCGCCCAGCACGCACAGCGCCGTGTCCAGGTGGTAGTAGCGCGGGTCGATCAGGTCGAGTCCGATCACGGGACGCCCGAAGAACTCCTGGACCTCGCCGTGGGAGAGCGGGCTGCTGCGGAAGCCCCGCCCGGCCAGCAGCCAGGTGCCGGTGACCGCGAAGTCGCCCTCGCCCTCGTTGATGTGCTCCGGCTCGTGCACGTCCGAGAAGCCGTTCGCCCGGTACCAGGCGCGGTGCACCGCGGCCTCTCCCGCGCGCTCGCGGTGCGCGAAGCGGGCGCCGAGGACCCGTCCGTCGACGACGGTGGCGCCGTTGGCGGCATACACCATGTCCGGCAGTCCGGGGACGGGTTCGAGCTCCTCGACGGTGTGGCCGAGGGAGCGGTAGCGGTCACGCAGCTCCTCCCACTGCGCGATCGCGAGCGGGATGTCCACGGGCTTGTCGGGATCCATCCAGGGGTTGATGGAGTACGTCACGCGGAAGTGTGCCGGTGGGCACATCAGAAAGCGGCGTGGGGTGTAGCCGGGTCCGTACAACGAAGGCTCCTTCACGGGGTCGACGCGCACTGTGTTGAGCCCATGGTGCGCCGTCGGGAAGTTCTTCGCCGCGTTGTGAACGGAATGGTGAACGGAATGTTCGCTCACCGGTCGTGCGCGCCGCCCGTCTTGTCCCGCTGTGGTGTGCGGGCAAGCAGTCCCGGCGCGTCCGTCATCACTCCGTCGCATCCCAGCCGCAGGACCCGGTCGCGGGCGGCCGGCGTGCGGATGGTGTGCGCCCACACGCGCGGAATGCCAGAGGCGGCGGCCCTGCGGATGTCGGAGGCGCGTGCGCGGTGGTCGACGCTGAGCATGTCGACCACGCCCCGCCACTTCTCCGGACGGTCGGTACGCGCCTGCTTCACCGACCTCCACACCGACGTCAGAAGTCCCATGCGGTGGGCCCGCACGGCGGGTGACAGCTCGTTGGTCTGCACGTAGACCGAGTGGATCAGGCCCCGCTTGCGGAGCAGCCCCGCCAGCCGCTTCAGGCCGCCGCTGTCCTTGAGTTCGACGTTCAGCACGATGCGACCGCCGAAACGGTCGAGGACGGCGGCCGCCGTCGGCGGGTGCTCCGGGGGCCAGGTGCCGGGCAGCCCACCGTCCGGACGCAGCCGTACGTGCCGCCACTGGCGCAGCGTCAGCGCGGAGACGGGTCCGTTGTGGTCGGTGGTGCGGTCCAGCGTGCGGTCGTGCATAGCGACGAGGGTTCCGTCGCGGAGCGTGCGCACGTCCACGTCGAGCACGTCGGCGGACCTTCGGCGGTAGGCGGCCGTCAGCCCGGCCATGCTGTTCTCCGGCACTTCCAGGGCGCCGCCGCGGTGGGCGGCGTGGACCGTGCCGGGCAGACCGGCGGCGCGAGGTCCCTCGGGCCCTCGGGCGCGCATGGGCGCGGGCGCGGGGGCGCAGCCCGGCGTGAGTGCCACGGGTACGAGGACGAGGAGCGGAAAGAGGACGCCCCGGACCCGGATGGCTCGGACTGCCCGGACGGCCCTGACCATGATCATGACCATGGACCTCAACCTAAGCGCGCCCCCGGGAACATGCCGCCCGGAGAGCCTGTTGTGTGGCAGACGGGTGTTCCGCGGCCGCGCAGGCACCCGGACCGGCGCGGACGTGCGGACGGGCGGCGGACGCGCCGGATGACGACGGGTCAGCCACGATCCGGGGATTCGGCCCGGAGCGTGCCCGGTGCTGCGTACCCTCGGAGATCCACGGTTGTGGTCGCGGAGTTGCGGAGCGAGGCGGTAGATGGAACGCGAGAGCAGGTTCGACCGGTGGCTGCGCCACTTCGCGCGGAGCGGCCCCAGGGCGAGGACGGCCAGGTCCAGGAGCGCCGTCGCACAGGCCGACGCCGCCCGCGCCCGTACGGAACTGCTGCTGACCGCCGCCGCGGCGGGCTTCCCCCTCGCGCCCGCCGCCCACCCCTCGGGGTACGGCTGTTCCTGCGTACGCATCGGCTGTCCCACCCCGGGCCGCCACCCGCTGTCGTTCGGCTGGCAGACGCAGGCCACCACCGACGCCGCACAGATCGAGCGGTGGGCGCTGAGCCAGCCGCTGGCGAACTTCGTCGCCGCGACGGGGCGTGACCACGACGTGCTGGACGTGCCCGCCGCGGCCGGACGGGCCGCGCTGGAACGGCTGGAGTCGGAGGGCGTGCCGCTCGGTCCGGTGGCTCTTTCCGGCGGTGAGCGGATGCTCTTCTTCACCGCGACGCGCGGCACTCCCGAGGACGAGGACGAGTGGTGGCCGTGCGAACTGGACTGCCACCCCGAGACGATGGACGAGCATCCGGGCCTGCGCTGGCACTGCCGGGGCAGCTACGTGCTCGTCCCTCCCGCGACCCTGCCCGGAACGGGGCAGAAGGCGGAGGTGCGCTGGGTGCGTCCGCCGGAGACGGCCGGCGGCGCGGAATTGCTGCCCGAACCGCTGATGCTGCTGGAGGCGCTCACCGACGCGTGCGCGGCGCACGCCGGCGAGGACACGGTGGCCTGGCCGTCGCGCTGAGGCCCCGCGCCGGCAGTGGCGGGTGGGACCGCTCGGCCGCCGGCACGACCCCGGCTCGGCTCCCTGCAAGGCGGGCGCGAACGGACAGCGGAAGCAGGGCAGTTCACGGCCCGCAGGGCATCTCACGGTCTCCCGGGGGCCTCTTCGGCGGGGGCAGGACGCGTTGACGGCCTGGATGCCGCGAGGCGGCTACTCGCCCTTCACGGCGGTGAGTCCGTCGATCCGGTTGAGGAACTCGACCTCCCCGCCGTCCTTCCTCGCGGGCACCTTGACGGCCTGTTCGGAGACCCGCACATACGTCACCGACTGACGGGGCGTGCCGGTCATCAGCGCCTTCACCAACGGGTCCTTCACGGGGGGCTTGTAGCCCTTCGCGTAGGTCTCCTTCGTGTGGTGCTGCGAACTGAAGAAGACCAGTGCCCCGCCGTCCTCGGTCCGCAGCCCGAACGCCGCATACTGCGGCGCCTTGGCCGGCACGTCCGCGAACTCGGTACGTTTTCCGGGCCGGTTGGCAGACCCCTCGCGCTGCTCGCGCCGCTTGCTGGTGTGCTCGCCCGGTGCGAAGTCGCCGGTGCCCTCGCGGAGGTAGCTGACGTACGAGTCGCTCATCCGGTCCGGTGCGACGGTGAGTTGCGAGCGGGGACCCCCGGGCACCGGCTTCACGTAGCCGCCCTTGCCGGTGACGAACTCGGGGATCTCCGAGTCCTGAAGGACCGCCAGATACGAGGCCCGCCAATCCGACTTGGCGTCGTCGCGCTGGAAGACCAGGAACCAACGACCGTCCGCCGTACGGTTGCTGCGCGTGTCGGCGACGAAGAACTTCGGCCAGCCCGCCTGCTTGGGAATCAGGAAGCGGGGGTCGGAGAGCCTCAGCGGCTTGTAGCCCGGGTTGCCCTTCGGCGCCAGCTTCTTGCGCGACTTGAGCCCCGCCCCGTCTATCGCGCCGAGTGCGCCCGTCTCGATGGTGGAGTTCAGCCCCGGGTCGTGGGAGGAGTTGGCCTTGTTGCTGGTGGTGTTGAACTCCTTGAGGACCTTTCTCGCGTCGGTCTTGGAGACCGCCGGGATCACGGCCGTCTCGCCGTGCACCGTCACGCATCCCGACAGCGCCACCGACAGCGCCACCGTGGCCGTCGCCGCTCCGAGCAGCCTCGTCCGCCGCGCTTGCCGCGCATTCATTTCCGTGTCCTCCCCGCCCCGCTTGCGGTATAGCACCTTATCGCCCCGCCCAAGGCGTACGTCTCACCGAACCGGGCGCCCGTATGCAATCATGCGCGGCCCTCGCCGTGGATCTCAGGGGGGCCTGGTGGAGCCTCCAGGGAGGTTCCGTACCGCACCCGGTCACCGGCCGGGACGCAGCGGGGTTCGCGAGCCGCTCCCGGAGGCCGGCCGGCGTGCGGTGCCTCCGGTCCGCACTGGTGAACAGAAGCTGTCTGTCGCGCGTGTGAGACCTAATAGACCACCACAGAGCTGCATAAAATCGGGCAGAACGTCCCAGTAGTCCCGTGATCCGGCGTGGTCGTCCGCGCGGTACGCGTCTTCGCGCGCGTCCGGGGAGCCCCACCCGCTCACGGCTTACGGAAAGGAGGCAGCTGAATGGCTGCCACTACTGCTCGTCGTGTACGGATCGCCGCCACGGCCTCCGCTCTCCTCCTGGGCGGCTCGCTCCTCGGGGCGAGCGTCGCCCAGGCGTCGCCCTCCGCCGAGACCGCCGCCTGGCCGAAGAAGCCGTACGGCATCGTCACCGCGCACTCGGGCCTGAACGTGCGTCAGTACCCGAGCACGGACTCCTCGGTGAAGTACGTCCTCCCCTACCACGCCAAGCGCGGCCTCGACTGCAAGGTCCGTGCCCAGGTCATCGACCACAACCCGTTCTGGTACAAGCTGCGCAACAGCAACTACTGGGTCAGCGCCCGCTACATCAAGACGGTCGGCCACGTGAAGCTGTGCAAGGACGTGCGCCCCTCGGCGCTGAACAACAGCGCGAAGGCCCAGAAGGCCATGGGCTGACGCTGCGGGCGCGCCGCTGAGCGGCCGGTGCCGCCTCGGTGGCTCAGCCGGCGGTCGGAGCGGGAGCTGCGAGCTCCTCGAAGACGGCCGTGTTGAGCGTGAAAGCGCGCCCGCACTCGCCGACGATGCGCCACTTCTCCTCGTCGTCGGCCGGTACCGAATCGAGCAGTTCGCGGTACCCCCTCTTGAAGGCGGCGGGGTTCGGGATGTCCTCGAAGACATAGAACCGGACCCCGTCGCCTTTGCGTGCGAAGCCCCAGTTCTTCTCCGCGCTCCCGCGTACGACCTGGCCGCCGGAGAGGTCGCCGAGGTAGCGGGTGTAGTGGTGGGCGACGTAGCCGCCCGGCCAGTCCCGCGAGACCTCGGTGATGCGGTTCGCGTAGCTCTCCGTCGCGGCGAGCGGAGTGACCGTCCCCCGCCACGCGGACGTGCCGTGCAGATGGTCGAGGTCGCGTTCGAGGGAGGGGATGCGGAAGAGCTCCCGCCGCACGAACGGTCCGGCGACGGGGTCGCCGTCGAGCCTGCCCGCCGCGTCCTCCAGGGCCCGGTAGACGAACCACAGCTGCTCGGTGTAGCGCGTGTACGCCTCCATCCCGAGCCTGCCGCTGAGCATGTCGCTCATGAACGTCGAGTTCTCCGCCCGGGTGTGCTGCGCCTTCGTGGCGTCACGGATCAGGGTGGAGAAGGGAAGATGCGCCGGCAGCGGTGAGGTCATGACGGCATTCTTTACCGACGGCCTGTCGGGAAAACCCCGGGACGCGCCGGGTGGTCGGGCAGGCCGGCGCAGCAGTCGGGGGGCGGTCAGGGCAGTACGGACGGGCAGGCCGGTCAGGGCAGCGTGAGGATGTCCGCGCCGGACTCCGTGACCGCGAGGGTGTGCTCGAACTGCGCCGTGCGGCGGCGGTCCTTGGTGACGACCGTCCAGCCGTCCTCCCACATGTCCCACTCGTACGTGCCCAGCGTCAGCATCGGCTCGATGGTGAAGGTCATCCCGGGCTTCATCACGGTCGTCGCCCGCTCGTCGTCGTAGTGCGGGATGATCAGGCCGGAGTGGAACGAGGTGTTGATGCCGTGGCCCGTGAAGTCGCGGACCACTCCGTAGCCGAAGCGCTTGGCGTAGGACTCGATGACGCGGCCGATGATGTTGATCTGCCGGCCCGGGCGCACGGCCTTGATCGCACGGTTGAGGGCTTCGCGGGTGCGCTCGACGAGCAGCGCCGACTCCTCGTCGACGTCTCCGCACAGATAGGTGGCGTTGTTGTCGCCGTGCACGCCGTCGATGAAGGCGGTCACGTCGAGGTTCACGATGTCGCCGTCACGCAGGACGGTGGAGTCCGGGATGCCGTGGCAGATGACCTCGTTGACCGACGTGCACAGCGACTTGGGGAACCGCCGGTACCCGAGGGTCGAGGGGTAGGCGCCGTGGTCGCACATGTAGGCGTGCGCCACCTCGTCGAGCTTGTCCGTGGTGACGCCCGGTGCGATGTGCCGCGCGGCCTCCTCCATCGCCCTCGCGGCGATACGGCCGGCGATGCGCATCTTCTCGATGGTCTCGCTGTCCTGGACCTCGGGCCCGGAGTACGGGGTGGGGGCCTCCTTGCCCACGTACTCGGGGCGCGGGATCGAGGCGGGGACGGTGCGGTGCGGCGAGAGTTCACCAGGAGAGAGCAATGACTGGCCAGACATGTGCGCGAGTCTATCTGTGGTACGTACAGGGCTCAGGGGGGAGCATGACCCTATGGCTCTCTTCAAGCGCAATGCGCCCGGTCAACCGGGCGAGTGGTACTACTGCATCAAGCACGGCAAGGTCGAGGAGGGCCCGGAGTGCCCGGCCAAGAACCGGCTGGGCCCCTACGGGACCCCCGCCGAGGCGTCCCGCGCGATGGAGACCGTCCACAAGCGGAACGAGGCGTGGGACCACGACCCCGGCTGGGAGGACGTGCCCCGGCGTGACGGGAACGGGTCCTCGGACGGCTGAGGTGCGGCGGCTGACGAACATGCCGCCCACGACTCGCACGGGGCGGACGCGGGCGGGGATTCAGGCCCCGTCCCGAGCCGTCTCTTCCGCCACTGCCTCTTCCGCCACTGCCTCTTCCGCCGCCGGTCCGGCGGCTGCCCGCTGTTCCCGGACGCGGCGGGCGCGCGGGTCGGTGCGGGAGTCGTAGGCCATCAGCCTGGGCAGCGTCAGGGCCAGCAGGCCCACGGCTGCGACGCAGTCCACGCCGCCCGTCCACACCGACGTCCGCACGGTGGTCAGGGCCGCCACACCGCCTGAGCGAACCTGCCCGAGCTGCGGGCCCACCGAATACGACAGCAGCTCGATCCCGGCCAGCCGGCCGCGGAGCCCGTCCGGGATGCTCTGGTTCCACATCGTCGAACGGAAGATGCCGCTGACCGTGTCGCAGCCGCCCGCGACGACCGCAGGAACCTGGCTAGGGGGCCGGGGAGGTGGTGACCTCGGCGGAGTGCGGCGTGAAGGCGATGCGGGTGAGGGAGCCGTCGGTGCTCCAGCGGATCGCCGCGGAGGTGTCGTCGGCGGAGACGAGCACGGCGGCCCGGTCGAGCGGGGCCGGGTCCCCTCCGAGCCCGGAGCTGTCGCCCGGTGGGAGTGTGGCGAGGGCGGCGAAGAGGGCGCTGCCCTCGGCGTCGCCCGTGAGCGCCGGTACCACGGCCCACCGGGTGAACGCGGTGCCCTGCGGTGCGCGAAGCGTGGCCGGAGCGTTCCCGTCCCAGCCGTGCAGGCCGTACATCGAGTGCGATGCTTGCGGTGCGTGCGCGGCGGGGTCCTGCGGGTCGGTCTCGTGCGGCCCGTGCGCCTCGAACGGTGCGTGCGCCTCGTGACCGGGCAGGCCCGTCGCCCAGCCCGTCAGCCGCACGCGCGTCCCCGGGGCGGCCCCCGTCACGCGGTGCACGCGCAGTTCGAGGCCGCCCCGCGCGTACGTGAGGCTCTGCACGCGCAGGCCCGGCACCATCGGGCCTCCGGAGGGGAAGACCGGTGTGTGCCAGGACGCCGCCCAGCCCCACGTTCCGTCCCCGGCCGCGGCGGTGCCCATGGGGTGGATGCGTACGCGGGAGCTGCGGACCGGAGTGCCGTCCGGGCCCGGGACTTCCACGGCGAAGTGGTTGTCGGGCACGTTGCCGGCGGCCGTGGGGCCGGTACGTGTGGAGTAGGCGAGCCGCGCGTACAGCGGGTCGGCCGCCCGCGCGGCCTCTGCCTCGTGCGGCGGCACGTGATCGCTGCCGTGGTTGTGCAGCCGCACCGGCCCGTCGCCGCTCGTCTGGATCAGCAGTCCGGCCGACGGCAGTGCGACCGCACGGGCCGGGCCTTCGCTGGGGGCCGGCTCCTCGCGGGCGGTCCACAGCGGGTCGTCCTCGGGTACGAGCAGCGGCAGCAGGCCCTTGGAGGCCCAGTACGGGGAGGCGGGGCCGGAGTAGTCCTGGACCGTGGCCTCGTGCGGGCCGTGCCAGCCCAGCGTCAGCAGGCCGTCCCGGCTGACCGCGCCCCGGTCCAGGAAGTAGCGAACGGACCCGCTCAGCAACCGCCTGGAGACGCCGGGGGAGAGGGGTGTGTGCCCTGTCAGCGCGCCGAGGGCGACCGCCGCGTTCGCGGCGAAGCGGTAGGTGAGGGAGCGGCCGAAGTGGAGGGGTGCGCCGTTGCCGTCGAAGAGCAGGGAGAAGCCGTCGAGATGGGCGCGGAGCCGGACACCATGACGGGCCGACTCCGCGGAGTCCTGCGCGAGATGGGCGTGCAGCAGCGGATACAGGTGCAGCGCCCAGCCGTTGTAGTGGTCGAAGGCGCGGCCGTCCCCGTCCGAGTACCAGCCTTCGCCCGCGTACCAGCTGTCCAGCAGTTCCAGCCCGCGCCCGATCGCCCGACGCGTCTCCTCGTCGCCCCGGCCCGCCGATTCCAGGAACCCGGCCACCGTGAGAGGGAAGAGATACCAGTTGTTGGGTGCGGGCACGTGGCGCAGCGCGCCGCGCAGCCATTCCTCGGCACGGTCCTGCACGGCCTCGTCGAGACGGTCCCACAGCCACTCGCGGGTCAGCCGCAGCCCCAGCGCGACGGACGCCGACTCCACCATCGGCTGGCCGTAGACGGTGTGGTCGAGGATCCGCGGCCAAGACTCCTCGTCGTCCCGTCCGGGTGTGCGGGTGCCCGCCGCCAGTCCGTCCGCGTACCGCTCCAGCAGGCCGTGCGGGTCGGTGCCCCGCGCACCGGCGACGCGGAAGGCGGCGGCGAGGAGAGTCCGGGCGTAGCCCTCCAGCCCGTCGGAGCGCACACCCGTGCGGGAGGGGCGGCCCGGCAGGTCGAGCATCGCGCCGCGCGGGGTGGCGAAGCGCCGGGCGGCGTTCAGCAGGCCGTCGGCCGTGGCTTCCCAGTGGGCGCGGGTCCAGCCGGTGAAGGGGCTCGACTCCCTGTCCTCCGGCGGCAGTCGGAAGGGAAGCCCGGAGAGGGGCCGGAGGGGGGCCGCCCTCCGGCCGGCAGCGGTCCTGGTCATGCGAGGAACTCCAGCCTTTCGCGTCGTACGGGGTGGGCGAAGCCCTCGCCGCGGGCCCAGCGGGCGACTTCGGAGACGGTGAGGTCCGCCAGCCGGCGCAGCTCGTTGCCCAGGGAACCGGCGATGTGCGGGGTGATGAAGGCGTTCTCGCAGTCCCACAGCGGGTGTTCGGGCGGCAGCACCTCCGGCTCCGTCACGTCCAGCACCGCGCGGATGCGGCCGGCCTGCACGGCCTCGGTGAGCGCGTCCTGGTCGAGGACGGCGCCGCGCGCGGTGTTGACGAGGGTGGCGTCCTGCCGCATGGCGGCGATGAGCCGGCCTCCGACCAGACCGCGGGTCCCGGGCAGCAGCGGCGTGTGGACGCTTACCACGTCGCACTCGGCGAAGAGCCGCTCCAGGGGGACGAGGCGCACACCGAGCGCGGCGGCCTCCTCGTCCGTGACGAACGGGTCGTGGAGCAGCACCCGGAAGTCGTAGGGGCGCAGCAGCTCGATCACGCGACGGCCGATCAGGGAGGCGCTGAGGATTCCCACGGTGCGGCGGTAGTTGCCCATGCCGGGACGGTCGTGCAGCCAGTCCGTGCGTGCCCGCGCGGAGGCGTAGTCGCGGGCCGTCTCCAGGACGCGCTTGCCGCTGAGCAGGATCATCGCCACCGTGTACTCCGCGACCGGGAGGGCGTTGGCGGCGGCCGCCGAGGAGACCTCGATGCCGCGCTCCCAGCATGCGTCCGTGATGTGCCCGCGCACGCTGCCGGCGGTGTGCGCCACCGCGCGCAGGCGCGGGGCGGATGCCAGCACGGCCTCGTCGAGGGGTGGGCAGCCCCAGCCCGTGATCAGCAGCTCGGTGGCGGGCAGCACTTGCCGTGCCCGGTCGCCGCCGAGGTCGTGAAGGGCGGGGAGCGGTGACGGAGCGGTCAGTCCGGCGAGCTCCGCGAGCACGTCGTCGTGGAGGACGGCGCGGGCAGCGGCGGGATCCATGGCGAGGGCCGCACGGGGACGGCGGTGAGGGGGCATCTGTCTCCTGCGCTGGCGGGTACGGCGCGGCGGGGCCGGCAGTCCGAGCCTGCCCCGTGCCGGTCCGGAGCGCCAGATGCCCGGGCGGTCGTTCGGGCGGCGGGAGCATTGGGCGCCGGGGGAGAGCGGCCGGGCAGCGGGAGCCGGCCCGTCCCGGTGGCCGGTGCGCTGCGGTGGCCGGGCCGCTGCCGGGCCCGGGGCCGCCGCCGGGACCGCTGTCGGATCCCCGCGGAGGCGGCCGCCCTCACCAGCGGGTGGGCGGCGGCGCGGAGAGCTGTTCCGCTATGCGGGAGAGGCGGTCGCGGAACGAGCGCCGCGAGCCGGCCGCCGGGACCCCCGGAGCTCCGCTCGGGCCGCGCCGCCCCTGGAAGGTCTCGCCGGCCGCCGCGCTCACCAGATGCTGGACCATCTCGATGTCGACCTCGGCGGCGTCGGCGCTCAGCGCGTCGTGCGCGATGCCCTGGAGTTCGGTCAGGGCGCCTGCGCTGCCGCCCTCGTCCAGTGCCAGCACCGTGGCGCCCGCCCGGCGTGCGTCGTGCACGCGTTGCAGCAGCTCCGCGCCCGGCTCGCCCGGGGACACCACCAGGACCGTCTCCCTGCGCCCCGCCGCCTCGATCCGGCCCAGTCCCGCGGAGAGATGCGCGGGAGCGGCGGGCGGTACGCGGTGCCGTACGAGCGTGGGGGACAGTTCGGGCTGCCCGGACCAGGCGGCCTCGTCGTCGAGGTGGGCCGCCAGGTGCCACGGTTCGTACGTCTCGGTGCCGACCAGCAGCAGACCGCCGCGGTGCGGGGTGACGGACGTGCGCAGCGAAGCGGCGAACCGGCGTGCGGACTGCACCCATTCCGTCCCCGCGAGCACTTCCCGCAGATGTGCCACTCGTACTGCATCCATTGCCCGGCATGATGCCTCAACAGCCCCTGTGCGACGGGCGATTCGGCTGTGGTCACCCGTACGGATGTGGCTGGGGGCACCGGCCGGAGGCTCTGGGGAGAGGGAGGATGCGCCCTCCTGTGACGCGCACCCGGCTGTTCATCTCCCGTTTCATTGACGCTCCGTTGCTGCGTGCTTACTTTCGGGCATCAGTCGACTCCGTTCCCGAGCCCGGAAGTTGGGAGCCGCTCATGCCGTACGAGACCTCCGTGCCGTTCAGTTCGGGAAGCGACGGCTATGCGAGCTTCCGCATTCCCGCGTGCGTCCGTGCACCCGACGGCGCACTGCTCGCGTTCGCCGAGGGGCGGGTGGACTCCTCGAGCGACACCGGGCACATCGACATCGTTGCCCGGCGCTCCGGCGACGGCGGGCGAAGCTGGGGGGCACTGAGCGTCGTCGCGTCGTACGGGACGGGCACCGCGGGCAACCCGTCGCCCGTCGTGATCCCCGCGGGCGAGGGGGAGGGCTGCCTCACGGGCGGTCGTATCGTCCTGGTCTTCGTCACCAACGCCGCCGACGCGACCGAGTCCCGCATCCGCCGCGGTGAGGTCACGGCCGAGGACGGCCGCCGCGTGTGGGTGCAGCAGAGCACGGACTCCGGGGTGAACTGGTCCGCGGCACGCGAGATCACCCCGTCCGCGAAGCTGCCGCACTGGCGCTGGTACGCGACGACACCGGGCCACGCCCTGCGGCTGGAGAGGAGCCCGTACGCGGGGCGCCTCGTCGTTCCGGCGAACCACTCGCTGCCGCCGGAGGGCGGGGACGACGGCACTCACGGGCGCTACAACGGCGGCCACGACCTGCTCAGCGACGACGGCGGCGAGACCTGGCGCATCGGTTACACCGACGACAACCCCGACGGCTGGGTCAACGTCAACGAGACGACGGCGGCCGAACTCCCCGACGGCCGCCTCTACTTCAACACCCGCACCGAAGCGATCGCCCCCGAGCACCGCGCCGACGCCCACTCCGGCGACGGCGGCGAGCGGCTGCTCGCCCCGTTCGCCCCGCAGCCTCAGCTGACCGCGCCGGTGGTCGAGGCGAGCGTGCTGCAGCTGTACGACCCGGAGGTGCTGGTCTTCTCCGCGCCGGGCCACCCCGAGGAGCGGCGGGGCATGACTCTGCGCGCGTCCACCGACGGCGGCGTGAACTGGCGGGCCGTGCACACGGTGGACGACCGGCCCGCCGCCTACTCGGACCTCGTGCGCGTCGACGAGGGCACGCTCGGCCTGCTCTACGAGACGGGGGACGAAAGCCCTTACGCGACGGTGACGTTCAGGCGGATACCCGTCGGTGAGCTGGCCGGCCGGCCGGACGCTCCCTGACGTTCCCTTCCTCCGGCACCCGCCCGGGTGGCGGAGGGGCGGGAGCCGAGGACTCCAGCAGCAGCTCCGCGCCCAGCGGCGTGAGGCTGTGGCGGCTGACCCGGCCGTGGCGCTCGGTGCGCACCAGGCCGACGCCGCGCAGCACCGTGGTGTGCTCGCTCGCGGAGGCGGGCGAGAGGCCGGTGCGGCGGGCCAGTTCGCCCGTGGAGACGTCGTCGGCGATCACCTGGAGCACCGCTGCGCGGCTGTGCCCGAGCAGCGCCGCGAGGCCGTTCTGCGGTCCGGTCATGCGGTGGCGGGGCAGCGGGTCACGGGTCACCTCGTAGTACAGCGTGGGCTGTTCGTCGTCCGGGTCGCACGGCACGTACGAGGTGAACGCGGACGGCGCGAGCAGCAGCCCCCGCCCGTCCAGGTGGTAGTCGAACTCCCCGCCCGGCATGGCGATCTCCAGCACCCGCGGGCGCCACCGCATCCCGGGGCGGAGCGTGCTGAGCACCTCCTCGATGCCGCCGTCCCGCAGCCGCCGCGTACGCGCGGCCAGGTCGGCCGAGAGCACGGCAGCCAGGCCCGGCCAGTACGGGGCGACCGCGGCACGGTGGTAGTCCCGTACGGACGCGGCGAGCCGGGCGACGGTGTCGCGGTCGCCGTCTGCGAGACGGCGCGTCCAGCGCGGCAGGCTCCGCCGGGTGGCCAGGTGGTCGAGTTCGGCACGCAGCACTTGGCGGGGAGTCGCCAGCAGCCGCTCCAACTCCTCCTCCAGCGTGCGCAGTCCGCGCTGCGGACGCAGGAAGCCGGGCAGCGGATGCTCGGGCGCCGTCGGCAGCAGCTCGGTGAACGGGGTGGGCCCGCACGCCAGCCGGGGCCGCACCGCCCGCCGCCACAGGTCGAGTTGGGGTGAGCCGGGGGAGTGCGCGAGCCGCAGGGTGCTGAAGGCCGTGGTCGCGAGCGGACTCGAGGGGCCCGCGAAGCGGACGCGCGTCAGGTCGGTCAGGGTGAAGTGGATGCGCAGCGTCATGCGGCTCCCCCGAGGTGTGAGGCCCCTTACGGAGCGTGCGTCGCGTGGTGCCGGTCATGATGCCGAACGGACGGCACTGCCCACAGCGTTACCCCGGCGCGGGCCGGTGGCCGGCGGCGGACGCCGACCCTTCGGTCATCGCCGAATCGTCTTCCGGGGCTCGCGGGCCGCGCGCCACGGTGGGTCCCGCGGCGCTGCTCGCCGCCAGGAGTGACGGCGGGAGCCGGCCGTCGGCACACGGGACCGGCCGTCGGCACACGGGAGGGGACCGGGATGACGCGGAGACGGGGGGAGCCGGGGAGGCCCCGGCCCGAGGCGGCGGAGGCCCGCACGGGGCGGCTGCCGAACGGGGGAGCGCCGCGCCGGAGGCCGCTGCACAGGAGCGTCGTGGTGGTGCTCGCGGCGTGCGCCCTGACGGCGACCACGGCACCGGAGAGCAGCGCGGCGACGCCTCCGTCCGTGGGGGAGCGGCCGGCGGAGCGGACCGCGGCGGTGGCCCGCTCGGGGGGTCCGGTCCCCGGGGGCCTGCGCGGGCCGGTGGTCACGCATCCGGTGCAGGAGGAGGTCGACCACCCGGCGGGGGAGGTCTGCCCGTTCCCGGCGCACGCCGAATTCCCGGTCGACGACCTGACGTTGCGGACCTGGTACGACGGGAAGGACCGGCCGGTCTTCGCGACGGAGAGCGGACCGCTGGTGATGGTTGTGACGAACCTCGCCACCGGGCGGAAGGTCACCCGCGACATCTCCGGCTCGGGCACCATCACCTACCTCGGCGCCGACTCGTACATCCTCAGCGGCGGCGACTGGGGCGCGGGCTTCCACACCTCGGACGGGCCGGTGCACAACAGGTGGATCATCAGCCGCGGTTCGATGTCCGTGCAGATCACGAAGGAGGGCGGGACGTCGTCACGCACGCTCCTCGATCTGCGCGGCCCGTACGAGGACCTCTGCGAGACGCTCGGCCGGGACGGTTCCGCGCGGCCGGGCACCGGGTCCGCGCGCTGAGCCGCCGGGCCCGGTGCACGCCCGGCGGACGCGCGGGGCTCCGCGTGCGCGTCGCCTACGTGATCACCTTCACGGCCGGGAGTGAGGCGCGGCGGGTGCGCCGGGTGGCAGGATCCCCCGTATGACTTCCTCCGCATCCGCATCCTCTTCGCCCGCACCCCGGAAGGACCCCTGGGACCTGCCGGACGTCTCGGACCTCACCGTCGGTGTCCTCGGCGGCACCGGCGACCAGGGCCGTGGCCTGGCCTACCGGCTGGCGCAGGCGGGCCAGCGCGTCGTCATCGGATCGCGCGCCGCCGAGCGGGCCGAACAGGCCGCGCAGGAACTGGGCCCCGGCGTGGAGGGCGCGGAGAACGCGGAGTGCGCGCGCCGTTCGGACGTGGTGATCGTCGCCGTGCCGTGGGACGGGCACGCCCGGACGCTGGAGGCGCTCCGCGAGGAGCTGCGCGGCAAGCTCGTCGTGGACTGCGTGAACCCCCTCGGCTTCGACAAGAAGGGCGCCTACGCGATCCGTCCCGAGGAGGGCAGCGCCGCTCAGCAGGCCGAGGCGCTGCTGCCGGACTCCCGGGTCACCGCCGCGTTCCACCACCTCTCCGCGGTGCTGCTCCTGGACGCCGCCGTCGAGAAGATCGACACGGACGTGATGGTGCTCGGCGAGGACAGGGAGGACTGCGCGGTCGTTCAGGCGCTCGCGGGCCGCATCCCGGGCATGCGGGGCGTCTTCTCGGGGCGGCTGCGCAACGCGCACCAGGTGGAGTCGATCGTGGCCAACCTCATCTCCGTCAACCGGCGTTACAAGGTGCACGCGGGCATCCGCTTCACCGACATGTGAGCCGTGTGCGGCCCGGGGACGGGGGCACAAGCCCGCCGGGGGAATGGGGGAGAATGGGTGAAGCGGTCGGTCCGCGCCCGGCAGGCACCGGACGGCACGGCCGCTCGCACCGCGCACCGAACACCTGATTCCCGCGCCGGGGCCGCGCGCCGGCCGGGCGCACCGCACGCTCGGTACCGGCCGGGCAGCACCGCCCGTTCCGTACCGCCGTCCCCCGCCGCACCGTCCGACTGGAGCCGCCCGCATGTCCGCCCCCGCCGTCTCCCCTCGCTCGTCGCGGGGAATCGCCCGCTACGCCACCGTCCTGTGCGCGCTCGCCGTGATCGCGGCGGTGCTCTCGTTCGTCAAGGGCAGCTGGCTCGGCGTCGTATGGGTGCTGCTGGCGGGCCTCGCCTCCAACATGGCCTGGTACTACGGGCGCAAGGCCCGCCGCGCGTCGGCCGCCCGCGAGGCTACGGCTGCGGAGTGACGGAGAGCTCGGGCTCGCCCTGCCAGAAGCGGAAGTAGTCGTAGCCGTAACCCACGTCCAGGTCCGTGACGTTCAGCACGCCCATGACGTGGCCTATCCCGTCCCAGAAGACACCGTTGACGGCCGGGACCCACAGGAAGCCGAAGACCATCAGCAGGCCGAAGGGCGCGAAGGGCTCCGCCTGCCGGCGTGCCGCGGGCGAGAGCCACGGCTCCAGCACGCCGTAGCCGTCCAGTCCCGGTACGGGCAGCAGGTTGAGGATGGCCGCCGTCACCTGGAGCATCGCGAGGAACGCGAGCGCGTAGCGGAACGCGAACGGCACCTGCCCCATCGCGTCAAGCCAGAACGGGGCCGTCAGCACGGCCGCGAACAGGGCGTTCGTGGCGGGCCCCGCGGCCGAGATGAGGCTGTGCCGCCAGCGGCCGCGAATGCGGCCGCGTTCGATGTAGACGGCGCCGCCCGGCAGTCCGATACCGCCGAGGACGACGAAGACGACGGGCAGCACGATGCTCAGCAGGGCGTGCGTGTACTTGAGCGGGTTGAGCGTGAGATAGCCCTTCGCGGCGACCGAGGTGTCGCCGCTGCGCAGCGCCGTGTGGGCGTGTGCGTATTCGTGCAGGCACAGCGAGACGATCCAGCCCGACACGACGAAGAAGAAGACCGCCACGCCCGTCACCTCGGCCAGCCCCGACCAGACCGCCCAGCCGGAGACGCCCATGACCGCGGCGAGCCCGAGGAAGACCGGGCTGATGCGGTGGTGGTCGGGGTGGGTGGAGACGCTGGTCATGGGGTCAGACCGTACCCGGAGCGTGACGGGGCGGGCCAACGGTCCCGTGCCTTGCGGGAGTTCGTCCCGATGGCGACCGGAAGGTCCTGGAATGCACCTCCGGCGCGTCGTCGTGCCGTACGTCCCCGGGCCCCGGCCCGCGCTCGTCCGTGAACGGGGCCGTCCGGCGCGGGAAACGCACGGGACGGCCCGGCTCACGCGGCATGCGGCCGCCGACGGGGCCCGGCGGCCTGGTGGCCCGGTGTCCGGGGACCCGGCGTCGTCGCGGAACCGGCGCCGTCGAACCGGCCGTCAGGCGAAGCTGTGCCGCTCCTCGGGGAAGTCGCCCGCGATCACGTCCTGCGCGAACTCCTTCGCCGCGTCGCCGAGGGTCCGGCGCAGCTGTGCGTACTGCTTGACGAAGCTCGGCACGCGGCCGGCCGTCATCCCCGCCATGTCCGTCCACACCAGTACCTGGGCGTCGGTCTCCGCGCCGGCGCCGATGCCGATGGTCGGCACGTGCAGGGAGCGGGTGACCTCGGCGGCGAGTCCGGCCGGAACGGCTTCCAGCACGACCGCGAACGCGCCTGCGTCCTGTACCGACTTGGCGTCGCGCTGCAGCTGCTGCGCCGCCTCCTCGCCGCGGCCCTGCACCCGGTAGCCCATCGCGTGCACGGACTGCGGGGTGAGGCCGACATGGGCCATGACCGGTATGCCGGACTGCACCATCAGCTCGATCTGGTGCGCCGACCGCTCGCCGCCCTCCAGCTTCACCGCACCGGCTCCCGCCTCCTTGACGAGCCGGGTGGCGCTGCGCAGCGCCTGTACGGGGCCTTCCTGGTACGTGCCGAAGGGGAGGTCCGCGACGATCAGGGCCCGTTCGGTCCCCCGCACGACCGCGGCGGTGAGCATGGTCATCTCGTCGAGGGTCACCGGCACCGTGGTCTCGTAGCCGAGGTGGCAGTTGCCCATGGAGTCGCCGACGAGCAGGACGGGGATGCCCGCCTCGTCGAAGACGGAGGCCGTCATGGCGTCGTAGGCGGTGAGCATGGGCCATCGCTCGCCGCGGTCCTTCGCGGAACCGAGGTCGCGGACGGTGACGCGGCGGTTGCGTACGCCGCCGTAGAGGGCCGCGGGCTGCTTCTTGGAGGGCCCGTCCTGTTTCTGCGCATCAGACATGGCTGAACGCTCCTGTGTGTTTGTCGTCTCGAGGCGCCCTGACGGCGTCCCCGGATACGTCCCCTAGGCGTTCGCCTGGGGAGGCCCCTGTGGCTTCGCCTGGGGAGACCCCTCCATGCTGGCACGCGCCGTCGGCCGAAGGAAGAGAACGATGGAGAGGGGGAGCGGGAGGGCCGCCCCTATCCGATACGAGACGGCCTCGTATCGGAATGCGGTAGAGTCCCGGTCATGAGTTCCCCCGTGCCCCAGAACGTGCACCGCCGACGCTGGGTGATCCTCGGCGTGCTGATGCTGAGCCTGCTGATAGTCGTCCTGGACAACTCGATCCTCAACGTGGCGATGAAGACCATCGCCCAGCCATCGCCGACCGGACTCGGCGCGAGCCAGAGCGAGTTGGAGTGGGCGATCAACTCCTACACGCTCGTCTTCGCCGGGCTCCTCTTCACGGCGGGCCTGCTGGGCGACAGGCTGGGGCGGCGGCGGGTGCTCCTCTTCGGGCTCGTCGTCTTCGGCCTGGGCTCCGTCCTCGCCGCCATGGCCACCTCGCCGGACCAACTCATCGCGTTCCGTGCCGTGATGGGCTTCGGAGGCGCGTTCGTCATGCCCTCCACTCTCGCCATCCTCATGAACGTCTTCGAACGGGACGAGCAGCCCAAGGCCATCGGCATCTGGGCGGGCGGTGTCGGGCTCGGCATCGCCGTCGGCCCCGTCACGGGCGGTGTGCTGCTGGAGCACTACTGGTGGGGCTCGGTCTTCCTGGTCAACGTGCCGATCGTCCTCGTGGCTCTCGCGGCGATGGTGCTGGTGGTCCCCGACTCCCGCGACCCGCGGCCCGGGCGGCTGGACCCGCTGGGCGTGCTGCTGTCCGTCGCCGGTCTGGTGCTGCTGGTCTACGGGATCATCAAGGGTGGCCAGCTCGCCGACTTCACCGACCCCGAGGTGCTGTTGCCCATGGGCGGGGGAGTGGCCGTCCTGGCCGCCTTCGTCTTCCACGAGCGGCGCAGCGACCACCCCGCCATCGACGTCACATACTTCCGGAACCCCGCGTTCTCCGCGGCCGTCGCCGCCATCGCCCTGGTCTTCTTCGCGCTGATGGGCGTGACGTTCTTCGCGGTCTTCTACATGCAGAGCGTGCGCGGCTTCTCGGCGCTGGAGGCCGGGCTGCTGATGACCCCGCTCGCCCTCGCGCAGATCGTCTTCGCGCCGCGTGCGCGGCTGGTCGTGGACCGCTTCGGAGCGAAGACCGTCTGCGCCGCCGGGATGGTGCTGGTGGGGGCGGGTATGGCGGCGTTCCTGTTCTTCGGCCGTACGACGCCGGTGTGGGCGCTGGAGGTGGTCTTCTTCGTCCAGGGCACGGCGATGGCGCACATCATGCCGCCCGCCACGGTCTCGATCATGCAGTCGCTGCCGCGTGAGAAGGCGGGATCGGGGTCGGCGGTCAACAACACCTTCCGGCAGGTCGGCGGCGCCATGGGCGTGGCCGTGCTCGGTTCGCTGCTCTCTGCTCGCTACCGGGAGGGCATCGAGGGCCGGCTGGCGCAGCTGCCGCTGCCGGAGGGCGCGCGGCACGCCGCCGCCGAGTCGATCGAGGGGACGCTCGCCGTGGCGTCCCGACTGGGACCCGCGGGCCGGGAGTTGGTGGACCCGGCCAAGGACGCCTTCATCGACGCGATGCACGTGACGGTGCTCGGCTCCGCCGCCGTGGCGCTGCTGGGCGCGCTGGTCGTCGCCCTCTGGCTGCCGGGCAAACCGCAGGCGCGGACGGGCGAGGCCGGACCGCCGGAGCAGGACGAGACCAACACGCCGGTCGGCGCCGGGCGTTGACGGGAACGCGAGCGGTTGTCAGGCGGCGGATGGGCCGGGCCGTGACAGAATCGTGCGCCCCGGCCGGCAGTTGAGAAGTGGCCTCGGGCGGCGTCCGCCGGCCCGGCAGCGCGACCGCGGCCGCGGCCCGCGACGGAAGCGGCCCGAAGCCCGCGAAGGACCGGGCGGAAGCCCGTGACCGAAGGAGTGCCACGATGAATCCGACGCCGCCGGCGTCCGGCACCGCGCCCGTGCGGCGGGGCCGCCCGCGAAGCGAGGCGGCGGAGCGCGCCATCATCGAGGGAGTGCTCCGGCTGCTGGAGGAGGGCACGTCCATCGACGCCCTGTCCATCGAGGGTGTCGCACGGGTCGCGGGAGTCGGGAAGGCGACCGTCTACCGGCGCTGGCCCGGCGGCAAGGACGAACTGCTGCTGGCCGTCGTCGACGCGCTGGAGGAGCCTCCGGCCACGCCGCGCGGCGAGTCCGTACGGGACGATCTCGTCACGCTCCTCGAGTGGTACCGGCGGGTGGGGATGGCCAAGCGCCAGTCCGCCGTCCTGCGCACCATGACGAGCCACGTCAAGAGCCACCCGAAGCTGTGGCAGCAGTACCACGACAGCGTCATCAAGTCGCGCCGCGAGACCCTGCACGGCGTGCTGCGGCGCGGCGTCGCCTGCGGCGAACTGCGCGACGACATCGACCTGGGCCTGCTCGGAGAGCTCTTCACCGGGCCGATGCTCACCCGTACGGTCCTGCACGAGGGGAAGGATCTCCCCGAGGGGCTCGCCGAGCAGATCGTCGACTCCGTGCTGGACGGGGTGCGCCCCGGCGGGTGAGCGCGGACGCTCCCGCCACCACGGTCGCCCGTGTACGTGGGGCGGCGGGCGCGGGGGAGCGGGGTTCTCCGCGGCTGTGTGCGTGATCCGTCACAGCTTCCGCGGACCGGCCCCGGGCAGGAACCTCACCTGGCCGGGTGCTCGTCCTGCACGACACATGGGGATTCCCCCAACCCGCCGTGGCGGAAAAGGGGGTTGTGCGGGACATTCGCCGGACGGGAACTCCCCGTTCCGCATCACCTATGGTTCGACAACAACGGCAAGCGAGTGAGGACAGCGGATGGCACGCGCGTACATGGCGGAGGCCTCGAAGACTTCCGGCGAGCGGCACGGGGCCGGATCCCGGTCCGGCCGGTACGGGAGTTCCGCGCCCCGGGTGTTCGCCGGCTGGGGCGGGCCGGGCGCGTGGCGTCGCGGCTGGATCCTCGCCGCGCTCGCCCTGCTGCTCGGCCTCGCCCTCTTCCTCCACTCCGAGGTGCCCAACACCATCGGCAACCTGGGCTCGCTGTGGGAGACCTTCCTTCCGTGGGGCGGCGCTCTCGTGCCCGTGCTGGCGCTGATGGCGCTGCTGCGCCGCTCCGTGATCGCGCTGGTGGCGCTCGTGCTGCCTGCCCTCGTGTGGCTGAACCTCTTCGGCGGCCAGTTCACGGCCAAGTCCGGCACGGGGGGCGATCTCACCGTCGTCACGCACAACGTCAACGCGAGCAACCCCGACCCGGCGCGCACCGCGCGTGAACTCTCCGGCTCCGGAGCCGACATCGTCGCCCTGGAGGAGGTCGCGGGAGCCCAGGCGGAGCAGTACGACAAGGAGCTGGGCGGCGCGTACCGCCATCACAAGCGCGTGGGCACGGTCGGTGTGTGGAGCAAGTACCCGATGCGGGACGCGCGGACCGTCGACATCAAGATGGGCTGGCCCCGGGCGATGCGCGCCACAGTGGCCACGCCCAAGGGCGACGTCGCCGTGTACGCGGCCCATCTGCCGTCCGTGCGGCTGGAGTTCGCCTCCGGTTTCACTGCCGGGCAGCGGGACGACAGCGCCGAGGCGCTCGGCAGGGCCATAGCGCAGGACGGTACGGGCAGGAAGGTGCTGCTCGGGGACCTCAACGGCACCATGAACGACCGCGCCCTCGCGCCCGTCACGTCCCAGATGCGCTCGACGCAGGGCGCGGCGGGAGACGGCCCGGGCTTCAGCTGGCCCGCCTCGTTCCCGACGACACGGATCGACCAGATCATGGTGAAGGGGCTGGAGCCGGTCGCCTCCTGGTGCCTGCCCGCCACCGGCAGCGACCACCTGCCGGTGGCGGCCTCCGTCGACTTCTGACGCAGGCGGGTGGCGCTCTTCACACGCGCCCCCGCATCACGCACGCAACGCACGGCACCGGGCGCACAAGCGCCGGTCAACGGGCCGCCGGGACAGCAGGTCCTGGCGGCCCGTGGTGTGAATCACGCCTGTTCCGGCGGGTTGTTGCTGTCCTGAGACACAGATGGTGGCCACGGCGGCACGACGTCTGAGAGACTTTGTTCAGTGTGAGAACATAAGAAGCTGTGCCAGTGCGGCAGACGCCCGAAGGCGTTCTCGGCGCGCACGCCGAGCACACACACATCCCTGAACTTCCTGAGCTCTGCTCGACCCTGCCCTGAAAGGTTTCCCGCCCATGCCTCTGGCCTTGCTCGCCCTTGCGATCAGCGCCTTCGGAATTGGCACGACCGAGTTCGTGATGATGGGGCTGCTTCCCAACGTCGCGGATGACATGGGGACTTCCGTGCCCACCGCCGGCCATCTCGTCTCCGCCTACGCCATCGGCGTCGTCATAGGTGCGCCGATCCTCACCGCCGTCGGTTCCCGCGTCCCGCGCAAGCGGATGCTGGTGCTGCTCATGGGCCTCTTCACCGTCGGCAATCTCGCCTCCGCGCTGGCACCCGGCTACGGCTCACTGCTGGCCGGGCGTGTGCTGGCCGGGCTCCCGCACGGTGCCTTCTTCGGCGTCGGCGCCGTCGTCGCCGCACGCCTCGTGACGGAGAACCGCCGGGCACGCGCCGTCGCGACGATGTTCCTGGGGCTGACCGTCGCCAACATCGTCGGCGTACCGGCCGGCACCGCCGTCGGACAGGCGCTCGGCTGGCGGTCGACGTTCCTCGTCGTCAGCGCCATCGGCGTGCTCGCCATGGTGAGCCTCGCCGCGCTCGTGCCGCACCTGCCGCTGGAGCACCAGCGGGGTGTGGGGCACGAGGTCCGCGCGCTCGGCCACCGGCAGGTCGTACTCGGCCTGCTGACCGCGGTCTTCGGCTTCGGCGGAGTCTTCGCGGTCTACAGCTACCTCGCCTCGATCATGACGGAGGTCACCGGACTCGCCTCCTCCTCCATGACGATCGTGCTCGCGCTCTTCGGCATCGGCATGACGCTGGGTGCCCTGGTCGCCGGTCCGCTCACCGACCGCGCCCTGCGGCCCACGCTCTACGGGGGCCTCGGCGCACTCGCAGCCGCGATGCTCGTCTTCCACTCGGTCGTCGACATCAAGTGGGCCGCGATGACGATGGTCGTGGTGCTCGGCGGGCTCGGCTTCATGACCACCACACCGCTGCAGATGCTGATCATGCAGAACGCCCGGCACGCGCCGACGCTGGCCTCCGCCGGCAACCAGTCCGCGTTCAACCTGGCCAACGCGGGCGGAGCTTGGCTCGGCGGCGTCGCCATCGCGGCGGGCTGGGGCTGGCGTTCGCCCATGCTCGTGGGCGTGGTGCTGGCGCTGACCGGCCTCGGCATCGCCGTGCTGGCCGGTGTGCTGGACCGCGGCACGGGCGCCTCGCGTTCGCGCATCGTCGCCCGCGGTGTTCCGCGCCTGCGCCGGGTGCGCCCGGCGGAGAGCGTCTCCGGGTGAGGTGACCTGCCGGGCGGGGGCGCGCGTTCGCCGGCCGCCGCCCCTCCTGTACGGGCCCGTGCTCCGGCACGGGCCCGTTGCCGCGGGTGGGGGCCGTGCGCGGTCGCCGGGCGCGGCGCCGCCGCCGGACGGTGGCTCTGTGCGTACGCCCCCACCGGTCGCTGAACGCACCGCCCGCGGACCCGCGGGCGGTCGCCGCGTCTCAGTCCGGGGCGCTGTCCGCCCGCTCCCGCCAGCGGTTGGTGATGGGAAGCCGGCGGTCCTTGCCGAAGCCCTTCGCGGAGATCTTCGTACCCGGCGGGTACTGGCGGCGCTTGTACTCGGCGGCGTCCGTCATGCGCAGCACCCGTCCGACGACCTCCGGGTCGAAGCCGCGCGCGACGATTCCCTGGAGGCCCACATCGCCGTCCACGTACAGCTTCAGGACGCGGTCCAGCACGTCGTAGTCGGGAAGGGAGTCGGTGTCGACCTGGCCGGGGCGCAGCTCCGCGCTCGGCGGCTTGGTGATGCTGTTCTCCGGGATGGGCGGTGTCTCGCCGCGCTCGGCGGCCGCGCGGTTGCGCCACTTCGCCAGGCGGAAGACGTTCGTCTTGTAGACGTCCTTGATCGGCCCGTAGGCGCCGACGGAGTCGCCGTAGAGCGTCGAATACCCGCATGCGAGCTCGGACTTGTTGCCCGGCGCGAGCACGATGTGGCCCTCCTGGTTGGAGATGCCCATCAGTGTGACGCCGCGCAGCCGCGACTGGAGGTTCTCCTCGGCGACGCCGGTCAGTTCGAGGTTCTTCATGAAGGCGTCGAACATCGGGCCGATCGGCACCGTGCGGAAGGACAGGCCGGTTCGCCGTGCCAGTTCGGCGGCGTCGTCCTTCGAGTGCTGCGAGGAGTAACGCGAGGGCATCGAGACGGCGTTGACGTTCTCGGGCCCGAGGGCGTCGCACGCGATCACGGCGCACAGTGCGGAGTCGATGCCGCCCGAGAGGCCGAGCACCACGGAGCGGAAGCCGTTCTTTGCCGCGTACGCGCGAAGGCCCACGACGAGCGCCGTGTAGATCTCCTCGTCGTCCTCCATGCGGGGTGCCTCGGTGCCCGCGGCCTCCGGCTCGTACGGGGGCAGGGGGTCCCCGGAGAGGACGAGGTGTTCGACGGTCAGCCCGTCGTCGACGGTGCCGGAGGGCGGCTCGGCCGCGGCGGCCGGCAGGTCAAGGTCCAGAACGACGCAGCACTCCTCGAACTGCGGGGCGCGCGCGACGACTTCGCCGTCGGCGCCGACGACGATCGAGTCGCCGTCGAAGACCAGCTCGTCCTGCCCGCCGGTCATCGCCAGATACGCCGTGGTGCAGCCGGCCTCCTGGGCCCGCCTGCGCACCAGGTCCAGGCGGGTGTCGTCCTTGTCGCGCTCGTACGGGGAGGCGTTGACGGAGAGCAGCAGTCCGGCCCCCGCGTCACGCGCGGCGGGCACCCGGCCACCGCTCTGCCACAGGTCCTCGCAGATCGCGAGCGCGACGTCGACCCCGTGCACGCGGACGACGGGCAGGGTCCGGCCCGGAACGAAGTAGCGGAACTCGTCGAATACGCCGTAGTTGGGCAGATGGTGCTTGGCGAAGGTCAGCACGACCTCGCCTCCGTGCAGTACGGCCGCGGCGTTCTGCGGCGCGCCCGCGGGGCTGCCCAGCGCCGCCCGCACGTGCTCGGCGCGGTCGAGATAACCCACGACGACGGGCACGTCGCCCAGGCCCTCGTCGGCCAGCCGCCGCGCGAGCGTGCGCAGTGCGGCGCGGCTGGCGTCGACGAACGAGCCACGCAGCGCCAAGTCCTCCACGGGGTACCCGGTGAGCATCATCTCGGGGAACGCCACGAGGTGCGCCCCTTGCCCGGCCGAGTGCCGGGTCCACCTCAGGACGGCCTCGGTGTTGCCCTCGAGGTCGCCGACGGTGGAGTCGATCTGGTTCAGTGCGAGACGTAGTTGAGGCACGAACCCCACTGTAATCGTCTTTCTGACGCGATGCGGAGGGCCGTTCGTTACCGGTGGTCAGGGCTCTGTGCCTGGGGTTACGGGTGATTTGTGCCGCCGTCCCTCACGAGGCATTCACGCAAGCTTCACAACCGTATCCAGTCTGTGGCTACCCCTCTACGAGGGTATCCGCAGGATTTCGATACCTGGTGTACTGGATTCGGTGCCCGCCTGGCGGGCATCGGTCAGTGACGTGAACTCGCCACACCTCAGGGGGAATCGACATGCTGGAGTCGCTCGGGCTCGAAGCCGTCCAGCAGCAGGCGTACGAAGCACTCGTGGACGGGGCGGTCACCGTCGCCGAACTGCGCACGACGCTGGGTCTGAGCGCCGGGAGAGTACGTGAAACCCTCGCCGCGCTCGAGAAGTTGGGCCTGGTGGGGCGGTACCCGGGCGAGCGGCGCGGAGAAGAGCGGTTCCTGCCGGTCGCGCCCGAAGTCGCGTTCGAATCGCTGCTGCTGGCCCGCGAGGAGGCCATCCACCGCACCCGCAGGCACATCCAGCTGCTGGCCACGCGGTTCCGCACCAACGCCACGGCTCGCGACCCCGTCGACCTGGTCGAGATCGTGACCGGGCGGGCCGCCGTCATCCAGCAGGTCGACCAGCTGCAGCACAGCGCCACCAGCGAGATACGAGGCATCGACCGGCCCCCGTACGCCAACAGCGACCCGGACCGTCTCGACCCCAAGACCGGAATGATGCCGGTGCAGGCCAAGACGATGCGGCGCGGCATCGGTTACCGCGTCATATACGACACCCACGGCCTGGAGACCTTCCACCGCATCGACACCGACATCGAGGCCTGCGCCGAGCTGGGCGAAGAGGCCCGGGTCATGGCCGACACCCCTACGAAACTGCTGGTCGCGGACGACCGGGTGGCTCTTATTCCGCTGCGTTCCGCGCCGCACGAGATGGCCAGCAGCGTGGTCGTGCACCCCTCGGGGCTGCTGGACGCGCTCTGTGAGTTCTTCGAGGTGCTGTGGGCGCGTGCCCTGCCGCTCTCCGCCTATCTCGCCGGACGCCCGAACGGTGCCGGCGACGCTCCGACGCCGGACGAGGCGCGGCTGCTCGCGCTGCTGACGACAGGACTGACGGACCAGGTCATGGCGCGTCAACTCGGCGTCAGCTACCGCACCTTCCAGCGCCGGCTGAGCGGTCTGATGGAGCGGCTGGGTGCCGGTACCCGCTTCCAGCTAGGCATGCGTGCCGCGAGTCTCGGCTGGGTGTCGCAGCCGGCGGACGCTGCTGTGGGCGTCGGGACGGGAGCCGGTGCCGAAGAGCCCGCCTGAGGGGCTTTCAACGGGTGTCCGACCCGCGAAGTACGCACCACAAGATGTCGATTGGCACACTCACCGGTAACTCTTGTTCTCCCCTTCGCCGTGTGCGAGCTTCAATGCGTGACGTCGCCGGGCAGGACGGCTCACGACTCACTGCCACACGGCCGGCCGCCTCCCGCGGCGGACCGGCCTGCACCACCCAGCCGCGGTCCGGTATCCCCCACTGCCGGACCGCGGCTTTCAACTTCTCCGGCGGATTCCCCGGCGGTTCTCCCGCGCGGCCTCCGGCGGATCGCCGTCGGGCTCCGGCGGCCGCCCTTCACTCCGGGCCTCGCCCTCCCTCCGGGTCTCTCCGGGCCTTTCCGGGCCTCGCTCTCCCTCCGGGTGGTCCGCGGGTCCCTCCCTCCGGGTGGTCCGGGGAACCGCCCACCCGGCTCGGCTCCGGTTCCGCGCCCGGCTCCGCGCCCCCTTCGCGTCCGGCTCCCGCAGCCGTCCTCCGCGGCGGGCTCCTGCTGCCGCTCCCGGCGCCCGGGCCCGCCGGGCGGGTCCGGGCGCCCGCCCCGCGCCCTCACCCGCGCCGCGAAGGGGCATCCGCCGGACGCGCCGCGGCCCCCCGCCCGGCCCCGCGATGCCGCCTTTCCCGGCTCGCGTCCGTGCACCCCTCACGTGGTCTACTGGGAGCGGCGTGAGGAGACGGAGCGCGGCGCAGGCAACGCTCCGGAAACCTTGAGGTGGGATGCTCGTCCGGCCCGTCCCGGAATCCGGGCGGCCGGCCCGTGAGCCGGGCCCTCCGGGCCGCCCGGTCCAGGGGGCCCGCCGGGTGCGAGGAGCCACCCCGACCAGCGAGGATGGGTGACTATGGATAAGCAGCAGGAATTCGTGCTCCGCACGCTCGAGGAGCGCGACATCCGGTTCGTAAGGCTGTGGTTCACCGACGTCCTCGGTTTCCTCAAGTCCGTCGCCGTCGCGCCCGCCGAGCTCGAGCAGGCCTTCGACGAAGGCATGGGCTTCGACGGGTCGGCGATCGAGGGCTTCGCCCGCGTCTACGAGTCCGACATGATCGCCAAGCCGGACCCGAGCACCTTCCAGATACTGCCCTGGCGGGCCGAGGCCCCCGGCACGGCCCGGATGTTCTGCGACATCCTCATGCCGGACGGTTCACCCTCGTACGCCGACCCGCGCTACGTGCTCAAGCGCAGCCTCGCCAAGGCCTCCGATCTCGGCTTCACCTTCTACACCCATCCCGAGATCGAGTTCTTCCTGCTGAAGGACCGGCCCGTGGACGGCACGAGGCCGGTGCCCGCGGACTCCTCCGGGTACTTCGACCACACGCCGCAGCACGTGGGTATGGACTTCCGGCGGCAGGCGATCACGATGCTGGAGTCGATGGGCATCTCGGTGGAGTTCTCCCACCACGAGGGCGGCCCCGGCCAGCAGGAGATCGACCTGCGCTACGCCGACGCGCTCTCCACCGCCGACAACATCATGACGTTCCGGCTCGTGATGAAGCAGGTGGCGCTGGAGCAGGGCGTCCAGGCCACGTTCATGCCCAAGCCCTTCTCCGAGCACCCGGGCTCCGGGATGCACACCCACCTGTCGCTCTTCGAGGGCGACCGCAACGCCTTCTACGAGTCCGGCTCCGAATACCAGCTCTCCAAGGTCGGCCGCTCCTTCATCGCCGGGCTGCTCACCCACGCGGGCGAGATCTCCGCCGTCACGAACCAGTGGGTCAACTCCTACAAGCGCATCTGGGGAGGCGCCAACCGCACGGCCGGCGAGGGCGGCGAGTCCCCCTCGTACATCTGCTGGGGGCACAACAACCGCAGCGCGCTGATCCGCGTGCCCATGTACAAGCCGGGGAAGATGGGCTCCACCCGCATCGAGGTGCGCTCCCTCGACTCCGGCGCCAACCCCTACCTCGCGTACGCGACCCTTCTGGCTGCCGGGCTCAAGGGCATCGAGGAGAGCTACGAACTGCCGCCCGGGGCCGACGACGACGTGTGGGCCCTGTCCGACGCCGAGCGCCGGGCGATGGGCATCGAGCCGCTGCCGCAGAACCTTGGCGAGGCGATCACGCTGATGGAACGCAGCGAACTCGTCGCGGAGACGCTGGGCGAGCACGTGTACGACTTCTTCCTGCGCAACAAGAAGCAGGAGTGGGAGGAGTACCGCAGCGAGGTCACCGCCTTCGAGTTGCGCAAGAGCCTGCCGGTGTTGTGACGTCCCGGCCGCATCTGGCGGGTACCACCCGGGCCGCGAGGCCAAGGAGGAGGCGGGGTATCCGGGCACCAGGGACCCGGAAAGCGAGACGACGGAGGACGGTCAGGTGCAGGGCGGGCGCCGGGGTAGCCGGTACGGACAACTGATCAGGCGCGGGTTCACCGAACCCGCCGCCGCCGACGGGCTGCTCGCCACGGCCGGCCTGGAGGAGGTGCGGGCCGACACGGGTCTGCTGGACGCGTTCGCCGCGACCGCGGACCCGGACCTCGCGCTGCGCGGGCTCGTGCGGCTCATCGAGGCGCAGAAGGACCCGCAGCCGCTCGTGGGCACGCTGCTGACGAGCAAGCCCCTGCGCGACCGGCTGCTCGGCGTGCTCGGGGTCTCCGAGGCGCTCGGCGACCACCTGGCCGCCCACCCCGACGACTGGCAGGCCCTCGTGACGTACGAGTCGGCCGATCTGCACCCCGGCGTCGAGGAGTTCGAGGCCCGCGTCCGCCCGGCGAGCGGACCGGACGATCTGCGGCACCGCTACCGGAGCAGCCTGCTGTCCGTGGCGGCCCGCGACGTGTGCGGCACCAGCGATCTGGCCCGCACCGCCGCCGAGTTGGCGGATCTGGCCACCGCGACGCTGCGGGCCGCGCTCAGCATCGCGCAGTCCGAGGAGCCCGAGGACGCGGCCAAGTGCAGGCTCGCGGTGATCGGCATGGGCAAGTGCGGGGGCCACGAGCTGAACTACGTCTCGGACGTGGACGTCATCTTCGTGGCGGAACCCGTCGAAGGCACCGACGAATCACATGCGTTGCAGGCCGCGGGACGCCTCGCCTCCCGCATGATGCGCGTCTGCTCCGACACCACGGCGGAGGGCACCATCTGGCCCGTCGACGCCAACCTGCGTCCCGAGGGCCGCAACGGCCCCCTGGTGCGCACGCTCTACTCCCACCTGGCCTACCTCAACCGCTGGGCGAAGACGTGGGAGTTCCAGGCGCTGCTGAAGGCACGTCCGGTCGCCGGCGACACCGCACTCGGCGAGGCGTACGTGGAGGCCGTGGCGCCGCTGGTCTGGCAGGCCGCGGAGCGGGAGAACTTCGTTCCGGACGTGCAGCAGATGCGCCGCCGCGTCGTCGCGGCGATCCCGGCGGCCCAGGTCGAACGCGAGCTGAAGCTGGGCCCCGGCGGCCTCCGGGACGTCGAATTCGCCGTACAGCTCCTGCAGTTGGTGCACGGCCGCTCCGACGCGACGCTGCGCAGCCCCAACACGCTCGATGCGCTCGACGCCCTCGCCGTCGGCGGCTACGTCGGACGCCAGGACGCGGCCGCGCTGGATTCCGCGTACCGGTTCCTGCGCACCATGGAGCACCACATCCAGCTGCACAAGATGCGCCGTACGCACCTGATGCCGGAGAACGAGGAGGACCAGCGGCGCCTGGGACGCTCGCTCGGCTACCGCAGCGAACCCGTCACCGAGCTGCACCGGGCGTGGCGGCGGCACGCCGCGGCCGTGCGGCGGCTGCACGAGAAGCTCTTCTACCGTCCGCTGCTGGACGCCGTGGCCCAGCTGGAGGTCGGCGAGGCGCGGCTGTCGCCGAGCGCCGCGCGGCAGCGGCTGGAAGCGCTCGGCTACGCCGACCCGGCCGGGGCGCTGCGCCACCTGGAGGCCCTGGCCAGCGGCGTGAGCCGCAAGTCCGCCATCCAGCGGACGCTGCTGCCGGTGCTGCTCGGGTGGTTCGCGGACTCCTCCGACCCCGACGCGGGGCTGCTGGGCTTCCGCAAGGTGTCCGACGCCCTGGGCAACACCCCGTGGTATCTGCGCCTGCTGCGGGACGAGGGAGCAGCGGCGGAGAACCTCGCGAGGGTCCTCTCGGCCGGCCGCTTCGCCCCCGACCTGCTGCTGCGCGCCCCCGAAGCGGTCGCGCTGCTCGGCGACGAGCACGGGCTGCTGCCGCGTTCACGCGAGTCGCTCACCCAGGAGGTCCTGGCCGCCGTCGGCCGGGCCGAGGACGCCGAGTCGGGCGTGGCGGCGGCCCGCGGCGTGCGGCGCCGGGAACTGTTCCGCACGGCCGCGGGCGACGTCATCGGCGCCTACGGGACGGAGGAGTTGCCCTCGGAGGACCCGGCGGCGGCGGTCGACCGCGTCGGAACGGCCCTGACCGACATCAACTCCGCCACCCTCGCCGGCGCGCTGCGTGCCGCCGTCCGCGGCAGGTGGGGCGACGAACTGCCCACGCGTTTCGCGGTCATCGGCATGGGACGCTTCGGCGGCGCCGAACTGGGCTACGGCTCCGACGCGGACGTGCTGTTCGTGCACGAGGCACGGGAGGGCGTCGGCGAGGAGGAGGCGAACAAGGCCGCGTTCGCCGTGGCGACCGAGTTGCGCAGGCTGCTCCAGCTGCCCACGACCGACCCGCCGCTGCTCGTCGACGCGGACCTTCGGCCCGAGGGCAAGTCCGGGCCGCTGGTGCGCTCCCTCGACTCCTACGCCACGTACTACCGCCGCTGGTCCTCGGCTTGGGAGAGCCAGGCGCTGCTGCGTGCGGCGCCCGTCGCCGGGGACGAGGAGCTGGGCCGCCGCTTCACCGAACTCATCGATCCTCTCCGGTATCCGGCCGACGGCCTGAGCGAGGAGGCGCTGCGCGAGATCCGGCGGCTGAAGGCCCGCATGGAGGCGGAGCGGGTGCCGCGCGGCGCGGACTCCACCACGCACGCCAAGATGGGCCGCGGCGGCCTCGCCGACGTCGAGTGGACGGTGCAGCTCTTCCAGTTGCGGCACGCCGCGTCCGTGCCGGCCCTGCGCACGACACGTACGCGGGAGGCGCTGGCCGCGGCCCGCGAGGCGGAACTGATCGGCGAGGAGGACGCCCGCATCCTCGACGAGGCGTGGCTGATGGCGACGCGCGTGCGCAACGCGGTGATGCTCGTGCGGGGACGTGCGGGCGACACATTCCCCTCCGAGGCACGCGAGTTGGGAGCCGTCGGACGCTACCTCGGCTACGAGTCCGCCGGGCCCGGGCCGAGGCCCGCCGAGGCCGGCGGAAGCGGCGAGATGCTGGACGACTACCGCCGCGTCACGCGGCGTGCGAGGGGCGTCGCCGAACGGCTCTTCTACGAAGGCTGACGCTTCCCCGGGACCGGCTCCTCCACGGAGGCTGACGCTTCCACGAGGTATGACGCTGCTGCGGGCGCCGGAGTGGCGGGCGCTCCGGCCCACCCGGAACCACCGCCCTGGCGGTGGTTCCGCCCGGGCGACAGGCCCTATGCGGGGGCCGGCGCCGCGGCCAGTCTCGGCAGCCGGTAGGCCACACGCCCGTACCAGCCCCAGGAGAGTGCGAAACCGAAGGCCAGACAGATGACGCCGCCCACCGCGTCCAGCCAGAAGTGGTTGGCCGTGCACACGATGACGGTGAGGGTCACCAGCGGGTAGAGCGCGCCCAGCACACGCACCCAAAGCGGCTTCGCGAGCGCGGCGATGGTGATGCCGCACCACACCGACCAGCCGATGTGCATCGACGGCATCGCCGCGTACTGGTTCGACATGTCGGCGAGGTTGCCGGACGCCATCGAGCCCCAAGTCTGGTGCACCTGAACGGTGTCGATGAATTCGTCGCCGCGCATCAGCCGGGGCGGCGCCAGCGGAAAGAGGTAGTACCCGAGCAGGGCGATGGCGGTGGTGGCGAAGACGACGAGCCGAGTGGCGGCGTAGCGGCCGGGGTGCGAGTGGTACAGCCAGACCAGCACCACGACGGTGACCACGAAGTGCAGCGTCGCGTAGTAGTAGTTCATCGTGAGGATGAGCCAGGTGACGCTGTCTGCCGCGTGGTTGATGGTGTCTTCGACGGCGATGCCGAGGAGATGCTCCGTCCTCCACACCCAGTCGGCGTTGTTGAGGGCCTGGACGCGCTGTTCGGGCACGGCGTTCCGGATGGCGGAGTAGACCGCGTAGAAGACCAGGACGAGGACGATCTCGAACCAGATGCTGGGCCGCCGCGCGGCACGCAACGGCTCGGCCTCGGACGCTCTGTCACTCTCGTCGGCGTCCTCGGCTCTGCCGGCCCCGCGGTTGTCGGTCTGCAGCTTCGCGGTGGCTGTCCCGTTTGCCCGTTCGGTCCTCGTTGTGGATGCCCCCATGAGGGGACAGTCTGCCAGAAGGGGACACCGCTCCGATCATCCTGCGGTCGGGTATCCGGCCCTTTCCGTCCTCCCTGCGACCGAGGGGACGGACGCCGTCGAGCCCCGTACGACCAGCTCGGGCAGGAAGACGAATTCGCTGTGCGGAGCGGGTGTGCCCCCGATCTCCTCGAGCAGCGCACGGACGGCCGCCTGCCCCATGGAGGGCACCGGCTGACGGATCGTGGTCAACGGGGGATCGGTGAAGGCGATCAGCGGGGAGTCGTCGAAACCGATCACCGAGATGTCGCCCGGGACTTCCAGTCCCCGCTGCCGGGCGGCACGGATCGCGCCGAGCGCCATCATGTCGCTGGCGCACACCACGGCCGTGCAGTCACGGTCCAACAGCGCGCTCGCGGCGGCCTGTCCGCCCTCCAGGGTGAACAGGGAGTGCTGCACGAACCTGCGTGCCTGGCTCTCCGTCAGTTCCAGCTGCTCCTGCACGGCGCGGAGAAAACCCTCGATCTTCCTCTGTACGGGCACGAAGCGCTCGGGTCCGAGGGCCAGCCCGATGCGCCGGTGGCCGAGGGCGGCGAGGTGTGTGACGGCCAGTCGCATCGCCGCACGGTCGTCGGGGGAGACGAACGGGGCGCGGACCTTGTCCGAGTAGCCGTTGATGAGGACGAACGGCACGCCCTGCCCGCGCAGCCGCTCGTAGCGCTGCATGTCGGCGGTGGTGTCGGCATGCAGCCCGGAGACGAAGACGATCCCGGCGACGCCGCGGTCGACGAGCATCTCCGTCAGCTCGTCCTCCGTCGATCCGCCGGGGGTCTGCGTGGCCAGCACCGGTGTGTACCCCTGCCGGGTGAGGCCCTGGGCGATCACCTGCGCGAAGGCGGGGAAGATCGGGTTCTCCAACTCGGGGGTGATCAGCCCCACGAGACCCGCGCTGCGGTGCCGCAGCTTGAGGGGCCGCTCGTACCCGAGCACGTCGAGGGCGGCGAGGACGGATTCCCGGGTGGCCGCGGCGACGCCCTGCTTGCCGTTGAGGACACGGCTGACCGTCGCTTCGCTGACCCCCGCCTGTGCTGCGATGTCAGCTAGCCGTGCGGTCACAGGGCTGGACTGTACCGGGCGCGGCAATCACTGCACACCGCGCCCGGTGCCGGAGACCGAAAGCAGTCCTGAAAATTGCTGCAAGATTGCTGCAAGGTCTTGCGCAAACTCATTCGATCCCGTTACGTTCCTCCGCAGCCCGGCGCCGTCCAGGCGCACGAGGCCGGTCCTCCGGCCCGGAGGCCGCGGGTGGGGCCCCCGGACCGGAGGACGGGATCCGGGTTCCACCGGAGCGGAGGCCGAGGGCGGGGTCCACCCGGACCGCAGGTCCGGGGGAAAGACATGGGAGGGAATGACATGCGGCGTGGCACAGCAGTCACCGCGGCGGTGGCGGTGCTCGCACTGACGGCGACGGCATGCGGTGGGGACGACGGGAGCAGCGACAACGCCGGCAAGGGCGAGATCGCCGGCACCGTCACTTACTGGGACACCTCGAACGACGCCGAGAAGGGCACGTACAAGAAGATCGCCGAGGACTTCGAGAAGAAGCACCCGAAGGTCGATGTCAAGTACGTGCACGTCAACTTCGGTGACGCGAACCAGAAGTTCAAGAACGCGGCGGGCGGCAACTCCGGCGCCCCGGACGTGATGCGCACCGAGGTCGCCTGGGTCGCCGACTTCGCGAACCTCGGCTACCTCGCCCCGCTGGACGGCACCCCGGCGCTCGACGACGCCGGCGACTACATCAAGACGGCGGCGGGCAGCACGCGCTTCAAGGGCAAGACCTACGCCGTGCCGCAGGTCACCGACACCCTCGGTCTCTTCTACAACAAGAAGATGCTCAAGAAGGCGGGCGTCGGCGTGCCCAAGTCCTTCGACGAGCTGAAGAAGTCCGCCGAGAAGATCAAGAGCAGGACCGGCGGGACCGCGCTCTACCTGCGCGGCGACGACCCCTACTGGTTCCTGCCCTACCTCTACGGCGAGGGCGGCGACCTCGTCGACCCCACCGCGAAGAAGATCACCGTGGACGACGGGCCCGGCGCGAAGGCCTTCGCGAGGATGAAGGACCTCGTGGACTCCAAGGCGGCGGTCACCGACAGCAGCGACGGCCAGGAGAACGGCCTCAAGGCGTTCCAGGACGGCGACGTCGCCATGATCATCGACGGCCCGTGGGACATCGCCGGAGCCCAGCAGGGCAAGGAGTTCAAGGACGACAAGGACAACCTCGGCGTCGCGCCCGTACCGGCGGGGAGCAAGGGGAGCGGCTCGCCCCAGGGCGGCTGGAACCTCTCGGTGTACGCCGGCACCAAGAACATGCGGACCGCCCAGGAGTTCGCCAAGTACATGAGCTCCGCCGAGGTGCAGCAGCGCACCACCGAGGAGCTGAGCCTGCTGCCCACGCGCAACTCCGTGTACGAGAAGCCCTCGGTCCGCGAGAACAAGATGGTCGAGTTCTTCAAGCCCGCCGTCGACAACGCCGTTCAGCGGCCGTGGATCGCCGAGGGCAACTCCCTCTTCGAACCGATCCGGGGGCAGATGGACGCCGTGCTCACCGGCAGCCGCAGCCCGAAGGAGGCCGCGGACAAGACCGGTGAGGGCTTCGGCAAGGTGCTCAAGGACTACAAGTAGGCCATCGAGGAAGAGGGGACGGCCCGGGAGATGGCTGTGGAGACCACCAGCCGGCCGGCCCGCGCGGACGCGGACGCCGAAGGCGGCGCCCGCGTCCGCCAGCGGGGGAGCGGCGGGCGGAGCGGGAAAGCCGGAAGGCTGCGCAGGGCGGCGGAGAAGCACTGGTACGCGTGGGCCATGGTCGCCCCCGTCGTCGTGGTGATCGGCGTCATCATCGGCTATCCGCTGCTGCGCGGCTTCTACCTGTCGCTCACGGACGCCGACGAGGCGAACGTCGAGCGCACCATCGGCGTCAACCACCTGCCTGCGACGTACCGCTTCACGGGGCTCGACAACTACACGGCGATCCTCGGTGACAGCGTCTTCTGGGACCGCCTCGGCTGGACGGTGGTGTGGACCGCGGGCTGTGTCGGCGTCACATTCGCACTCGGTCTGACGCTGGCCGTGATGCTCAACAGGCAGGTGCGCGGCCGCTCTTTCTACCGCATCGGGATGATCGTGCCGTGGGGCATCCCGGCCTTCGTCTCCGTCTTCGCCTGGAAGATGCTCTTCAACGAGAAGAACGGCCTGCTGAACAAGGTGCTCGACGGGGGCGGCATCGACTCGGTGCCGTGGCTGGGCGATCCGCTGTGGGCCAAGGTCGCCGTCATCGCCGTCAATGTCTGGCTCGGCGTCCCCTTCATGATCGTCGCGATGCTCGGCGCGCTTCAGGGCATACCCGGAGAGCTGTACGAGGCGGCCGAGATGGACGGCGCCGGGCCCTGGCAGCGCTTCCGCAGTATCACGCTGCCCGGCGTGCGCGCGGTCAGCAGCACCGTCGTGCTGCTCAGCACCATCTGGACCTTCAACATGTTCCCCGTGATCTATCTGCTCACCAGGGGCGGCCCGGAGGACTCCACGGAGATCCTCGTGACGTACGCCTTCCGGCTGTCCTTCATCAACAGCCCGCGGGACTTTGCCACTTCGGCCGCCTGGGGTGTGCTGATACTGGTGCTGCTCTCGCTCTTCACGGTCGTCTACAGGCGGGCGCTGCGCCGCCAGGGAGAGGTGTGGTGACGTGACCGCCGCGAAGACGATCCCCGTTCCGGGAAGGCGCGGCGAGCGAGGCCCCCTCGCCGCGTTCGGACTGCACGCCGGACTGCTGGCGGCGACGGCCGTCGCGCTGTTCCCGCCCCTGTGGCTGCTGGTGACGTCCTTCAAGCCGAAGAGCGAATCGTTCTCCACCGCGCTGGTGCGCGACTTCACGCTCGACAACTACACGCATGTCGTCGCCGACACCTACTTCCTGACGTGGCTGGGGAACTCGCTGCTCGTCGTCGTCGGCACGACCCTGATCGGCGTCTTCATCGCCGCGACGACCGGCTACGCCATCAGCCGTTTCCGCTTCCCCGGGATGCGGCCGCTGATGTGGGTGCTGCTGATCACGCAGATGTTCCCCATGGCGGTGCTCATCGTGCCGCTGTACAACACCATGGCCACCCTCGGCCTGCTCAACCAGCCCGTCGGTCTGATCATCACCTATCTGACGATCGCCGTGCCGTTCTGCGCCTGGATGATGAAGGGCTTCTTCGACACCGTCCCCGTCGACATCGACGAGTCGGGGCGCGTCGACGGGCTCACGCCCTTCGGCACCTTCTGGCGACTCGTGCTGCCCCTGGCGAGACCCGGACTGGCCGTCACCGGCTTCTACAGCTTCGTGACCGCCTGGGCCGAAGTCGCCTACGCCACGGCCTTCATGACGGGCGAGGAGAACCTGACCCTGGCGGGCGGGCTGCAGACCTTCGTCAACCGCTACGGCTCCGACTGGGGTTCGATGACCGCCGCGGCCGTCATCATCGCCGTTCCCGCCGCGGTCGTCTTCGGATTCGCGCAGCGCCATCTCGTGGCCGGGCTCACCGCCGGTGCCACGAAGTCCTGACCCCGGCCACGTCACGGCCCCCGCCGGGACGGTACGGACCCGCACCACACCTCCGACTCTCAGGGATGACATGACCCAGCATCTCGGACACGCCGGCGCAGCCGCTCCGGCCGGCGAGCAGGGAACGCGACCGGAACGCACGGGCTGGTGGCGCGACGCGGTCATCTACCAGGTCTATCCGCGTTCCTTCGCCGACGGCGACGGTGACGGCATGGGCGACCTCCAGGGTGTACGGTCCCGGCTGCCGTACCTCGCGGACCTGGGTGTGGACGCGGTGTGGCTCAGCCCCTTCTACGCCTCGCCGCAGGCCGACGGCGGCTACGACGTGACCGACTACCGCGCCGTCGACCCCCGCTTCGGCGACCTGGCCGACGCCGCCGCGCTGATCAAGGACGCTCACGCTCTGGGGCTGCGCGTCATCGTCGACGTCGTGCCCAATCACTCCTCGGACCGCCACGTGTGGTTCCAGCAGGCCCTGGATGAGGGCCCGGGTTCACCGGCCCGCGCGCGCTACCACTTCCGGCCCGGCAGGGGCGAGGAAGGCCAACTGCCGCCCAACGACTGGGAGTCGGTCTTCGGCGGCCCCGCCTGGACGCGTGTGAAGGAGGCGGACGGCACACCCGGCGAGTGGTACCTGCACCTCTTCGCGCCCGAGCAGCCCGACTTCAACTGGGAACACCCCGCCGTGCACGACGAGTTCCGCACGGTGCTGCGCTTCTGGCTCGACCTGGGTGTCGACGGATTCCGCATCGACGTCGCCCACGGCCTCGTCAAGGCACCGGGCCTGCCCGACACGGGGCAGAGCGGCCAGCTGCGGCTGCTGGGCAACGCCCGCCTCCCCTTCTTCGACCAGGACGGCGTGCACGAGATCTACCGTGACTGGCGGCGCGTACTGGAGGAGTACCCGGGCGAACGCATCGGTGTCGCCGAGGCATGGACGCCCAACTCGCAGCGCACGGCCCTCTACGTGCGCGAGGACGAGCTGCACCAGGCCTTCAACTTCCACTATCTGCAGACCGATTGGGACGCGGAGGCGCTGCGGGCCGTCGTCAGCGAGTCCCTGGAGGCCATGCGGCCCGTCGCCGCGCCCGCGACGTGGGTGCTCTCCAACCACGACGTCGTACGCCACCGCACCCGACTCGGCGGCGGCCTGCCCCGAGCCCGCGCCGCCGCGCTGCTGATGCTGGCGCTGCCGGGCTCCGCGTACGTCTACCAGGGGGAAGAGCTGGGCCTGCCCGAGGTCACCGAACTCCCCGACGAGGCCCGCCAGGACCCCTCCTTCTTCCGCGACAACGGGCAGGAGGGGCTGCGCGACGGATGCCGCGTGCCGCTGCCGTGGGAACGGACGGGCAGCTCCTTCGGCTTCGGCCGCGGCACAAGCTGGCTGCCGCAGCCCGAGGACTGGGGCGAGATGTCCGTGGCGGCACAGGCCGGCGAGCCCGGCTCCACACTGGAGCTGTACCGCAGGGCGCTGCGGCTGCGCCGCGCGCATCCCGGCCTGGGCGCGGGGGACTCGGTCGAGTGGCTGTCCGCACCGCATGGCGTGCTCGCCTTCCGCCGCGGCGACTTCGTCTGCACCGCCAACACCGGCGAGGAGCCCGCCGAACTGGAGGGAACCCCCGGAGAGTTGCTCCTGGCGAGCGGCCCGTACGACGGCCACGGTCCCCTCCCGGCCGACACCACCGCCTGGTGGAGCATCGCGGGGGAGGCCGGAAACGCCACGGCGCACGGCACGGCGTCGGCCGCCGGGGCCGGCGCATGACGGCTGCGGCCTCGGCGCTCCCCGCCACGCGGCTCGCCGACGTCGCCGGGCAGGCACGTGTCAGCGAAGCCACCGTCAGCCGGGTCCTCAACGGCAAGGCGGGCGTGGCCGATTCGACGAGGCAGCGGGTGCTGGCCGCGCTCGACGTCCTCGGGTACGAGCGGCCGGTACGCCTGCGGTCGCGCAGCGCTGGACTCGTCGGCCTCGTCATCCCCGAACTGACCAACCCGATCTTCCCGGCCTTCGCCCAGGTGATCGAGCAGTCCCTGACCGGCTACGGCTACACGCCCGTACTCGGCACGCAGATGCCCGGCGGAGCCACCGAGGACGAACTGGTCGCCCAACTCGTCGACCGCGCCGTCACCGGCATCATCTTCCTCTCCGGGCTGCACGCCGACCTGACGGCCGAGCCCGCACGCTATGCCCGGCTGGCGGCCCGCGGTGTGCCGTACGTCCTCGTCAACGGCTACAACGAGCGGATCGCCGCACCCTTCGTCTCACCGGACGACCATGCCGCCGCCCGCATCGCCGTACGGCACCTGCGCGAGCTGGGCCACGAGCGGATCGGACTGGCCGTCGGCCCGGACCGGTTCGTGCCGGTGCGCCGCAAGGCCCAGGGATTCGCGGAGGAACTCGCCGAGGACGGGCCGGGGCCGGCGTCGGGCCTCGTGCGGCACACCCTGTTCACAGTGGAGGGCGGCCACGCCGCGGCGGGCGGTCTCCTCGACGCGGGCTGCACCGGCATCGTGTGCGGCAGCGACCTGATGGCGCTGGGCGTCGTGCGGGCCGCACGCCAGCGGGGGCTCGACGTGCCCCGAGACGTCTCCGTCGTCGGCTACGACGACTCGGAGCTGAACGCCTTCACCGACCCTCCGCTGACGACCGTCCGGCAGCCGGTGCGCGCCATGGCGAACGCGGCGGTGCACACGCTGCTGGAGGAGATCCGCGGAAACCCCGTGCCGCACAGTGAGTTCGTCTTCCAGCCGGAGCTCGTCGTACGAGGCTCCACGGGGCAGGCCCCGGCTCACGCGGGGGACAGGTCCCGGGCACGGAACGGGTGAGCGTCCCGGCGGCACGCCTCCCGGCGCGCTGCCCGCGTTCGCCCGGCGCCACTCTCCGGTCCGGCCGGCCGGCGGCCCGCCACGCGCGGTCCGCACGCGCCCGGCCGGTCGGGCCGGTCCTCACCGCGCTGCCCTCCCGCCGGGCGGGAGGCGGGATTCGCCTCGGCCTCCCGCCCCGCGGTCGGTGGGTCAGCGACCCGACTCCAGCTTCTCGCCGTTGGCCAGCCGGGCGCTGATCTTGGCCTTGGCGCCCTTCTTCGCGGGCAGAGCCAGCTTCCGGCCCGGTGAACTGCCGCTCGGGCCGCCGGACTTGCCCGTCGCCCGGATACCGGCCACCTTGCGGCTGCCTGCGGCGAGCACGTACCAGTTGCCGGCGTCGCTCTTCCACAGTGCGCCGCTCACCGCATGCGGCCGGCGCGGGCCGCATGCGGGGGTGTCCGTGGCGCGTGCGGTGAAGACGGCCTGCTCGCCGCGCTCCAGACCGGAACGCCGGAAACTGGTGAAGATGCGGGCGCCCTTGCCCTGCCACGTCTCGCCCCGGGTGCACAGCCAGGTCGCCGAACTGGCCCCGCCCGGCAGCAGTTGCGTCGCGAACTTCCAAGTGTTGACCGAGCGCACGCCGCCGCCCACCATCGAGCGGAACCCGCAGGCCGTGTGCGCCAGCCGCCCCCTCGCCGTCGCACTCGTCGCGTCGCGCGGCTTCTTGGCGGGGCTTCCGGAGGTGACCCGTGCCGGCGTCAACTCGCCCAGATCGGTGTAGAGATGACGTTTCGACTTCCCGCTCGTGGACAGCAGCAGCCCCGGCCATCGGTTGCACTCGCGCGGGTCGCGGCCCGGGCCGGTCAGCGACATGAGGACTCCGTCGTCCTCGCGGTTGAGTCTCCGGCCCTCGTCGTCGGACTGCAGCAGATCCACCTCTGCCGCCTCGGAGACCCAGGGCGCCGTCAGATAGCGGACGTTGGAGTCGCTTCGGGAGATGACCAGCGCACCGGACTCCGCCGTGTCCGCACCGTCCGTGCGGGCGATGTCCAGTACCGCTCCGCCGCTGTCCGCTCCCTCGGGTTCGGCGTACCGCGCCGCCCGCAGCCCGTCGTGCAGCAGGACGACTTTCGCGCCGTCCACCCGCCCCGCGTACAGCAGTTGGGGCGGCCCGGCGGGCGGCCCGTGGGACGTCCCCTGCGTCACCGACAGGCGCACCTTGCCACCGGGGCGCGCCCAGACGGCCAGCGCCCGGCGCAGCAGCCCGTCGTCGTCGGTGAGGTCTCCGCGCGCCGGCCAGGCGGAGAAGTCCGTGCGCGAGGCCTGCTCCCAGGCCCCGGCGGGGACCCGGGTCAACGATGCCGGTTCCAGGGCCTTTTCGGCGGCCGGGTTGCGGGCGTAGAGAGGCGCCGCGGCACCGTCGGGACCCCAGGAGTCGCCGGGCAGCCCCAGAAGCCCGCCGCACACGACGACCGCCGCCACCGCCGAGAGAGCCGCGCGCAGATGCTGGCGGCGGCGCAGCAGATCCGTGGGGCGTGCCTGAAGCGAGCACGGGTCGAACTCCGAAGGGCCCAGCACCGGCTTGTCGTTGCTTCCCGCAGGCAGACGGATCCGGGATGCGGCGGCGAGCGCCTCGGCGGGCTCCTGCACCCCCGCGGCCTCGAGCACACGGCACACCTCTTCGTCCGGCATGCCCTCCCAGCCGCGCAGCGCGCACGCCGCCCGCGCCGCTCCGGAGACCTCCGACAGCGCCTTTTCCAGGGCGAGTTCGTACGCGCCGCCGGAACGCGGGAAGAGCTGGAGCCCCAGGACCAGGGGGAAGAGCCCGGGCCGCACCGGCAGCGGGCGCAGCCGCCACGGCCCCAGGCGCCGCGGCCGCTCACCGGAGAGCGCCGCCCGCAGCACGCGCGTCGTCAGAAACTCGTAGACGTCCGCGCCGGTCGCGTGGGCGGCGTCGCCGCCTGCCGGGCCGTCACCTCCGCGCCGCTGCGCCGGCAGCATCTTGACCTCGGCGCTGCCGCGGCCGCGGGGAAGCGTCCGCTGTACGAGCGAATGCGCCGTCAGCACCCGTCGGTGCCGCGCGAGGGAGGGCGGCAGCACCAGATAGGCCAGCCGCACCAGCCGCGGGTAGTGCTCGACGAGCGCCGCCTGGGCCTGCTCCACGTCGACGGAGCCGGACGGTGTGCGCGAATGCTGCGAAGTCGTTTCCGAAAGTGCCACGCTCACGAAAACGAACGACCGGTGGCTTGGTCACCTGGCGCCCCGGGCGCGCCCGGCCCGTCCGCCGTGCCCCGCGGATCGCAGGGCGCCGGACGTCAGCTCACATCCCAGTCCCGGAACTCCACCGTGCCGCGGGCTCCCGTGCCGCCGTTCGTCGCCGACATGAACATCCCCACGTCCTGCCGCGAAAGGGCACCCGGCACGGTGACGGTGCCCACCGTGCGCCAGTTCGCGCCGTTGTCCGTGGACAGTTCGCCCTGGAAGGAGCGTCCGTCGCGGGTGAGGCGCAGTGTGACGGGGGCGGTGACGCCGGTGACGCGTTCGTATCGGTTGAGGGTGCCGTCGCCGTCGGAGTCGTAGGAGAGCACCACACCGTTGTCCGGTGTCACCGACAGGTTGACGAAGCCCTGCGACGCGGTGCCGGGAAGCTGGTTGCGGGCCACGATCCCGGCGCGTGCCCACGGACCCGTCACTTCCTGGGAGGTGACGCGCACCGTCGCCGAGACCCCGTCGCGCAGGGCTCCCTCGCGGTAGATCGCACCGAAGTGCGAGGTGCCCTTCCACATGTCGTCGCCGGCGCCTTCGATCGCGAAGCGGTCGCCGAGCTGGCCGAAGACGGCGTCGTTGGTGCTGACGGTGGACAGCTCCCGGTCCAGCGGTCCCGCGACGTAGAGCCTGCCGGGCTGCGGCATCCGCACGCGGCGCTCGCCTTCGGGCCCGTACTCCACCGTCAGTTCGTAGGCGAGCGGCTGCAGCGGATCCTTCAGCTCGTCCTTCGGCGCCCGAACACGCCACTTGACGCCTGCGCTGCTGCCCTGTTCGACCCGCAGCACGGAGGTGGAGCCCTGCGGCTCGGCGTTCTGCAGGCCGGTCAGGGAGAAGTCGACGACGCCCGTCGCGCGCAGTCCGCTCTCGTTGCGGAAGACGGCCTCGAACGTGCCGGAGGCGCCGGGGGTCAGCGTGACCGGGTCCGACTTGGCGGTCACGCTGCCCTGGAACGGTGCCTTGGCCAGGGCGGCGTGCACGCGCTGCGCGGTGCGGTGGGGATCTCCCGAAGGGCGCTGCGCGTACGACTTGGTCTCCCGCGCCCAGGCTGCCTCCAGCTCGTACCAGTCGAAACTCTTGGGGGTCCGGTCCTCCGCGAGGGCGTCCTCGATTTCCTCCAGGTAGGCGCGCCACTGGGGCTGGTGGAAGTCCCCGATGAGGCCCTGCCAGTCGCGGTTGGCGTAGTTGGCGAGCCTGCCCTTGTCGGCGGCCGGACGGTCCGCCCACGCGGTGAGCAGCGTGCGTGCGGTGAGTTCGAGCTTGTCCTGCTCGGACTCGCCGCCGGCCATCCGCCGCGCGTCGGCGAGCCACGGTCCTAGCAGGAAGGACTGGTGGGTGCCGGCGATCTCGTCGCTGAGCTTCATCAGCGACAGCCACAGATTGCTCAGCTTGCGGAAGGCCGCCGTGTCCTGCTGCTGGTACGCGGACTTCAGTTTGCCGATGAGCAGCCACGAGCGGTTGGCGAGGGCCTGGCGCGTGACGTCGGCGAGGTCGTAGCGGTAGGCGTCGCTGCCGCGGAGCGATTCGCGGACGCCGAGCAGGGCCGTCAGCGCCGCGTCGAAGTCGGCGAGGTCGAAGGCCGGGGTGTGCGTGGCGTAGTGGGCGCCGGAGCGGGCGTCGAGGCTGGGCCGTGCCGCGAAGATGCTGTCGTGCGGACGGCCGTCCGTGCTGCTGATCTCGTAGGCGGTGCCGCGCAGGGCCGCGAGCGCGGCCCGGGCCTTCTCGTCCTCCCCGCCGTAGCGCAGCCGCGCGTAGTCGGCGAACCACTGCTTCCGTTCGACCGGCTCATCCCGCCAGGCGAGTTCACTGAAGAGTTCGAAGGCGAGCGGGTCGCGGTGCGAGGACTCCGGCATGTACGCGGTCCCCACCAGCTTGCTGCCCGACTTGTCCCGCCACTTCGTGAACCGCTCCGTCCACATCTGCGTCTTGGCGCCGACCGTCGTGCGGCCGCCGAAGTTGGGGATGGTGCCGAAGGCGTACGGGACTCCGCCCCAGTCCGACTCGCGGCTGGTGATCCTCTCCAGGTCGGAGAGGCCGTCCACGACGAGTGCGCGGTTCTTGTGCCTGAGCGCGTCGAGCAGTTCGCGGCGCGGGTTCTTCTGCCAGCCGAGGATCACCCAGGTCGCGCCGGGCAGCGCCGCCTGGAGGGCCTTCTCCACGGCCTGCGCCGCGTCGGAGACGGGCACGTCGCCGGCCTTGCCGCCTTCGTGCAGCAGATCCATCTTGACGTGGCGGATCTCGCCGAAGACGTCCTTCTGGTGCTTGTAGTACGCGGCGGCGACCCGGCGGAAGACGGACGTGCGCGGGTCGAGCCACGCGGGCCTGGTCAGGCCGTTCCAGTCGCCCTGGGCCACGGTCCTTCCGCCGGGGTTGCGGTCCGAGAAGTCGTCGGGGACCGTGCCGAAGTAGCCGGGCAGCACGGCGTGCATGCCCAGTTCCCGCAGCCGTGTCACGATGCGGCGGCCCAGGTCCTCACGCTTCTTCAGCAGTCCCGAGGAGACGGGCCCTCCGTACTCGGAGAGGTTCTGCAGCAGCCACCACGGCTGGTGAGAGGGCGCGGGGATCCACGTGCGGGCCTCGTCGTCGGAATAGCCGAAGTCCATCAGCAGACGGTGGTAGACGGCCTCGGAACCGGTTGTCACCAGCACCTCGTTGCAGCCGTGCAGGGCCATCACGTCGATGAAGCGCTCCCAGTGCTTCCAGTCCGCGTACGGGGCGGTGTAGCCGTCGTGCGTGTCGTTGAGCATGAAGCGGTGCGGCACGGTGGCGCTGCGCTCGTACGGGCTGCCCGGTGCGGGGAGCTGCTTGGGCAGGTCGGTCTGGCTGCCCGCCCACGAGATGTGGGAGGCGCAGGTGTACTTGAGGTACCAGTGCAGCCCGGTGAGGGCCACGGCCGGGGAGGTTCCGGCGATCTCGACGGCGCCTGCGCGTCCGGAGACCTTGAAGCGTTCCTTGCCGCCGGTGAGCGCGGTGAAGGAGATCTGGTCGTGGTGGTCGGGGAGCAGACGCCGGACGGCGGCCGCGGCGTGTTCCATGTCGGGGGCCGCGGTGTGGAAGCCGGGGACGGCCGGCGTCTGGGCGGCCGCCGGGTTGGTGCTGGGGCCCAGCGCCACACCCGCGCCGAGCGCTCCGGCCGTACCCAGAAGCGTGCGTCTGTTGATGTCCTCCACGGCGTGCTCCACTTCTCGCAACATCCGGTCACCGCTGACACATGTGCTGCGCACGCTAATCGAGTTTTATGTGCTTATACGAGAGGGCGCGGCACAGGTTGTACTGGTCAGCCCCGGTCGGCCCCGTCCAGATAAGCCAGCACCGCGAGCACCCGACGGTTGTCGTCGTCGGAGGGCGGAAGCCCCAACTTCCCGAAAATATTTGACGTGTGCTTGGCGACGGCCCGCTCCGTCACGACGAGCTGCGTGGCGATGGCGGTGTTGGAGCGGCCCTGCGCCATGAGTTCCATCACTTCCCGCTCCCGGGCCGTGAGTCTCGCCATGGGCGCCTCCCGCGAGCGCCGGGAGAGCAACTGCTGGATCACCTGCGGGTCCATCGCCGTACCGCCCGCGGCGACGCGTCGCACCGCGTCGACGAACTGGTCCGCGTCGAAGACCCGGTCCTTGAGCAGATAGCCGACGCCGCCCGTGCCGTCCGCGAGCAGCTCCCGCGCATACAGCTGCTCGACGTGCTGGGAGAGGACCAGGACCGGCAGCCCGGGGCGTCTGCGCCGCGCCTCCAGCGCGCACTGCAGCCCCTCGTCGCTGAACGACGGCGGCAGACGCACGTCGACGACGGCGACATCGGGCTCCAGTTCCTTCAGTGCCCTGCTCAGCTCGGGCCCGTTGTCGACGGCGGCCGCGATCTCGAATCCGAACGCCTCCAGCAGGCGCACCAGGCCGTCACGCAGGAGGAACAGGTCTTCGGCGATGACGACGCGCACAAGGTCTCCACGGTGGCCGGAAAGCTGGGTCGCTCCCGGAATCTACCGGCTCGGGGCACGGCCGGGGCGAGGCCCGGCAGACCCCGGTCCCGGGGGAGGACGGTCGCCCGCGGACGGACGGGACCCCTCGCCCCAGCCGTCCGCGACGCCCGCGGCGTGCTCCTGCCTGAACGCATCCCGCTCCGTGCCGGGACGGGATGCGTTCAGGCTCTGCGGACGGCTACTGATCGAGGGCCGCCTCCGCGCTCGAGAGGATCTCCGTGACCCGCTGCGCGAACCGGACGTCACAGGCGTGGCCCACGCCCGTGCGCGCCGACTCGGCCAGCGCGTCCACGGCCCTCGCGAACGCGTCCACCGGCGCCTCGTCCCGCTGGGGCAGAGCCGCCGTACCGGCGGCACCCCTGACCTCGGCGGTGACCCCGCCGGCCGCCGGCGGCACGGAATGGCTGAGCGTGCAGGTGCTGGAGGCTCCGTCCGCGTGCCGGAGGACCATGTGGACGGTGTCGCCGACGCCACGCCCCGCGCGGACCGAACCGAGGTCGGTCACATCGCCCAGCACGGGCAGCAGCACGGACAGCGCGTGCGGACCGACGTCCCACAGGGCTCCTCTCTCCCGGCGCCACGGCGACGCCGTGTAAGGGGAGTCGGCGCCGCCGAAGACGGGAGAGAGCCAGTCGGCCCGGCCCGTCAGCCATCCCTCCGCTGCGGCTTGTTCGCCGATCCACGTGGCGGTCGGCTCGCTGAAGCGCAAGGTGAAGAAGACGACGGACGCCACGCCGGCGGCGTCCACCGCCTCGGTGACCTGCCGCGCGGCCACGGGCGTCGTGGCGACGGGCTTGTCCAGCAGCAGATGGCAGCCGGCCTCCGCGGCCCGCACCGCCAGCGGCGCCTGCACGTCGGGGGGAAGCGCGACGGCTACGGCGTCGCAGTCGGTCAGCAGAGCGTCGACGTCGTCGTAGGCACGGGTGCCGAGTTCACCGGCGAGTTCTCTGGCCGCCTCGGAGCGGCGGCCCCACACGCCCGTCAACTCCACGTCCTTGTGCGCCGCGAGAGCGGGCCCGTGCGTGCTGGATGCCCACGGCCCGGTGCCGAGCAGTCCGAATTTCATACGTGGTCCTCTTCCGTGTGACTTGCGAAGCTGCGGCGGGAAAGGTCGCAGACATCGACGGAGGTGTGCAGCGTGACGCCCGGCGTCGGCTTGACATGGTCGCGGGCGAGCCCGAGGACGGCCCTGGAGAGTTCGGCCTTCGCCTCGGGTGTGCGCCCGGACAGCAGCGCCACCTCGACGTGGAGCATCGCGACCTCGTCCGTCCCGTCCGCGATCACGCACTCGTCGATCTGCCGGAACCTGGTCTTGCAGCCCGAGACGGAACCGACCACGGTGCGGGCGAGCAGCGGGTGCAGGGCCAGCCCGAAGCCGCGGCGGTCGAACGTCTCGGCGAGGGCATCGGAGTAGTCGACAGTGATGTGCGGCATGGGGGCAGCGTACGGGCTGAAGGTGCGGCCCATGAGGGAAGCCCGCCGATCGAGCCAGGTGCCGTGACACCTGCGCAAGTCGCCCACGCCAGCCGCTCTGACCTGCGGGAAAACGGCGTCCGGTATCGGCGTGGCAGGGGCGTCCCCCCCGCGGTCGCCGCACGAGGATCGCGCCCCGGCCCCCGCGGCGGGCGGCGCGAGGGGCGGGACGCATTCCGGTTCCGTCCGGCCCGTGTCAGCGGGAGCGGGTGGCCGGCGCCGGACCGGCGGACTCGGCCGCGACGGTCGGGGACGTCCGTCGGGCCCCCTGTTCCGGGCGCAGCCGCGGCCTGTGCCGGCTCCCCGTGCGACAGGTCGGGCAGCCCGCGCAGAATGCGCGGCAGGTACCAGCTGCGGTCGCCGCGCAGCATGCGCGGGGGTGTAGCCAGCCACACCGTCGCAGGGGGGCCGGTCCCCCTGCCCGCGAGGCCCGGCGCGGAGCAGACTGGAGCAGTGCCCGGCGCGCGGAGCGCCGCCGAATTCCGACGGGGGAGCGGCGGGGGCCAGGAAGAAGGGGCGGCAGCGGTGAATCAAGGAGCAGCGGCGGAGGGGACCGTCACCGGCGTCCCCCGGGCGGGGTCGGGCGAACCGGCACTGCGCGGACGTGTACGCGATGCTCTGACGGCGGCGGCGCGGGGACTGGCGCTGTGCGTGCTCTCGCTCGGCGTCTCGCTGGCGCTGTTCATCGCGAGTGTGCTGTCCATCGCCTTCATCGTGCTCGGCGTCGGCCTCTTCACGACGCCCGCGGTGACCCACCTGGTGCGCATGCACGCCAACCAGCGACGCCAACTCGCCCGCGACTGGGCGGGCATCACCGTCCGGCCGCCCTACCGCGCGCTCCCGCCGGCCGACGGCGTCGGCGGCACCGTCGCACGCTGCACGAGGCTGCTGCGGGATCCCGCCACGTGGCGGGACCTGGGCTGGCTGCTGACGGACGCCGTCCTCGGCTTCGTCACCGCGCTCTTCCCCGTCGCGCTCATCGCGTACGGCGTGGAGGGCTTCGTCCTCTTCGCCGGGGTCTGGCGGGCCGTTCGGCACAACTACTGGTACGCCTTCATCCCCGTCGAGGGCTTCGGCACGGCCACCCTCTGCGCGGGCCTCGGCGCGCTGCTGATCGCGCTCGCGACGAGTGCGAACCCGTACTTCGTCAAGGCGCACTTCCTCATCGTCAAGGGCATGATCTCGCCCAGCCGGGGTGCGCGGCTGGAACAGCGCGTCGAGCGGCTCTACGAGACCCGTCACGACGCCGTCGACTCCTCCGCCGCCGAACTGCGCCGCATCGAACGCGACCTGCACGACGGCGCGCAGGCGCGCCTGGTGTCCATGGGCATGAGCCTCGGCACGATCGAAGCCCTCATCGAGAAGGACCCGGCGCAGGCGAAGAAGCTGCTCGCGCAGACACGGGAGAACTCCGCCGAGGCGCTGACCGAACTGCGCGACCTCGTACGCGGAATCCACCCGCCGGTCCTCGCGGAACGGGGCCTCGGCGACGCGGCGAGAGCACTGGCACTCCGCATGCAGGTTCCGGTCGAGGCGGACGTCGAACTGGAGGGGCGCTTCGCCGAACCGGTCGAGTCCGCGGCGTACTTCGCGATCAGCGAGGTCCTCACCAACGCCGCGAAGCACGCGCAGGCCGGACGCGTGTGGCTCGACGTCCACTACAGCGAGGCGGCCGCCGGGGGCATGCTGCGGATCGCCGTCACCGACGACGGACGGGGAGGCGCCGACCCCCGGAAGGGCTCCGGAATGGCGGGCATCGAGCGGCGCCTGGGCCAGTTCGACGGCATCCTCGCCGTCAGCAGCCCGCCCGGCGGCCCGACGATGGTGACCATGGAGATCCCCTGCGATCCGGTCGGCCGGTGACCGGGCCCGCCGCGACGCCGGTGCGGCTCCGGGTGAGGCCGCCGCTGCGCGACGCCGAACTGAACGCCCTCTTCGCCGCGTCCTGGCCGGCGCACGAACACACCGACTTCGGCGCCCGGCTGGAACGCAGCCTGCTGTGGGTCGCCGCGTTCCGCCGGGACGACCTCGTGGGCTATGTGAACGTCGTCGGCGACGGAGGTGTGCACGCCTTCGTGCTCGACACGACGGTGCACCCGGCCGTGCGGCGGCAGGGAGTGGGGGTGCGGCTCGTACGGTGCGCGGCGGACGAGGCACGGCTGGCCGGAGCGCGGTGGCTGCACGTCGACCACGAGGAGCACCTGGCAGGGTTCTACGCACGCTGCGGCTTCGGCCCGACGGCGGCCGGACTCCGCCGGCTGGGCTGAGGGCGGTGCGGGAAGGGGCCGGAAGGCGCGGGCCGTACCGGCCGGGCGCTGCGGGCCGGGCGCCGTTGTCGGTGGCGCGCCCTAGCGTGAGCGCATGACCTGGACAACTCCCGAGGTGAAGCGTCCCGAGCGGGTGTACGCGGGCGATGAGAGGAACGTGCTGGAGTCCGCGCTGGACCACGGGCGGGCGACGTTCCTGTACAAGTGCGGCGGCCTGACCGGCGAGCAGCTCGTGCGGCGGCCCGTCGGCCGCTCCACGCTGTCCCTGCTGGGCCTGGCCCGGCACCTGGCCGGGGTCGAACGCTGGTGGTTCCGCAACCACCTCGCCGGCGAGAGCGCTCTGCCGTGGATCTTCTTCACGGACGACAACATGGAGGGGGACTTCGAGGACGGCACCGCCGAGAGCGCCCCCGGCGACTTCGAGATCTACCACCGGGAGGTCGCGGCGGCCCGCGCTGCCGCCGCGGAACGCCCGCTGGATGCCTCCTTCCGCCGCCCGAATGGTCAACTCATGGACCTGCGCGCCCTGTTCGTCTACATGACGGACGAGTACGCACGGCACAACGGCCACGCCGACCTCATACGGGAGCACATCGACGGCCGCACCGGCGAATGACAGGGGCGGCCGAATGAGCGGAGCGGGGGCCCCGGCCGCGTCCGTCGCCGCCGTGCCTCAGGCCCCATGCCTCCCTATCCGCCCGTCGGCACTCCGGTGCGGGTTCCGCAGCCGCCCGGCCGCACTCCGGTGCGGGTCCCGCAGCCGCCCGGCCGCACTCCCGTGCGGATTCCGCAGCCGCCCGGCGACGTGCCTGTCAGGGAACGGCCGCGAGGGGGACTCCCGGACGGCAACCCCGTGCGGGAACTCCCGTGCGAGGCCGGTCAGTTCAGCGCCGCAACCCGCTCGCGGTACCCCCGCACCGGCGCCGCGTCCCGGTAGGGCTCCAGCCGCCGCTCGAAGTCCCGTACGTACTCGTGCGCACGCACCGACCGCATGTCCGCCGCCTGCTGTGCCGCCTCCGCCGCCAGAGCACACGCCTGCTCGACCTCGCCGAGCCCCAGCCGCGCCGTCGCCAGCACCATCCGGCAGAAGAGGCGGCTGCGCGCAAATCCCGTGCCGCGCAGCTGAAGGGAGCGCTCCGCGTGCTGCGCCGCCGCCCTGTACTGCTGGAGGTCCCGGTGGCAGTGCCCGCTCTCGTCCGCCAGCTGTGCCTCGTCGAAGACGCGCGCCCACGGGGGCACCTCCTCCCCGGTCTTGGCCGCCTCCAGCGCCCGTTCGGCCCGCGCCAGTGAGGACGTGCAGGCACGCACCTCGCCCAGCACGCCGTGCCCGCGGGCCTCCGCCGCGTGCAGCAGCGCCTGCACCAGCGGCGGGGCGGCACTCCCGACGCCCTGCTGGGCGACCCTCGCCAGCTGCACCGCCTCCCGGCCGTGCCCCAGATACACCGCCTGCCTGCTCATCGTCACCAGCACATAGCTGCCGTAGGCGCGGTCGCCCGCCGCCTGCGCCAGCCGCAGCGCCTGCACGAAGTAGCGCTGGGCCAGGCCGTGCGCCGCGATGTCGTACGACGTCCAGCCAGCGAGACGCGTCAGGTCGGCGGCGGCGCCGAAGAGCCGCCGCCCCAGCTGCTCCCCGTACACGCCGCGGAGCATCGGCTCCGCCTCGTGCTCCAGGTACCGCACCAGGGCCTGCCGCGCGTGGCCGCCGCCGTATGCGTGGTCGAGGGCGCGGAAGAGTTCGCCGACGGAGCGCAGCGCGTTGACGTCTCCGACGGACACGCGCTGGCCGGGACCCCGCTCCGTCCGGTCGGGCCGCTCGGACCGCGCCGCACCGGCGACGGCCGCCGCGCGTGCCGCCGCACCCGCCGCCGCGGCGGCACCCGGGGCCGTGCGGGTTCCGGCCGGCACGGGCCCGGTCCCGCGGGGCGAGGGCACCCGTGTGGCGCCGACGCCCTGCCGTGCCGCGACTCCCGCAGCATGGGGCCGGCCGTGCAGACCGCCGGCGCCGTCCGCGCCCGCTCCCGGCCCGGCGTCGGGGTCCACGCCCCTGGCCACCCGCTCGTCGGGGCGCCCGATGAGCCAGTCACGGCTGGGGACGACCAGCCCGGCCGGTGTGAACGCGATCTTGCGCAGCTCCGCGTGGCTTCCCGAGTCCTTGCGCCACAGCCCGCTGACGATGTCCACGGCCTCGGAGGGCGTCGCCGCGAACTCCAGCCCCGCGTAGACCGGGGCGCAGGCGTCCAGGCCCAGGTCCTGCGCGGACAGCCGTCTGCCGAGCCGGCGGGTGAAGACCTCCGCGATCAGCGCGGGCGTCGTGCCGCGAGGCTGCTGACCGCGCAGCCACCGCGTCACGGAGGTCTTGTCGTAACGCAGATCGAGGCCGTGCTCCAGCCCCAACTGGTCCACGCGCCGGGCCAGTCCGGCATTGGAGAAGCCGGCCTCCGCGATGAGTGCGGCGAGCTGGCGGTTGGGGACGCGCTGGGCCGAGGACTGCCCCTGGGACTGCGCCGACGACGACGGTGGAGAGGACGGCGACGAGGAGAAGGCGGAGGGGGAAGGGGAGGAGGAGGGGGAGGACTGGGCGGAGGAGTCCACGGAACGTTCGGTGGTCATCAGCTTTACGGGCTCCTGAGCTACGGCTTGCTGCAGGCGCCGTGGCACCCTGCGGAACGGCGCGAACTTAGCCGTCCTGCGGGTGCGGCTCGCACCCTTCGCTGTCCTTTTCATCCATACGTGTGAGGAGGTGCCCGGCTGCCGCAAAGGGCCGCCGCAGCCGTAGAGTTTTCTGTGGGACCGGGCTCCACGGCCCGCCCCGCACGGACCGGCCGACCCGGCACGGGCCGGTACGACATTGGAGGAGCCGTGAACGAGCTGCGCTTTGTCCGTCTTGGGTTCGGCGCCGAGGCCGTGGACTACGAAGAGGCATGGCAGGAGCAGCGCCGTGTGCACGCGGCGCGTTTCGCGGAGGAGATTCCCGACACCTGCCTGCTCCTCGAGCACACTCCGGTCTTCACGGCGGGCCGCCGCACGGAGCCCGGCGAACGGCCCGTCGACGGCACTCCCGTCGTCGACGTCGACCGCGGCGGGAAGATCACCTGGCACGGCCCGGGGCAGCTCGTCGGCTACCCCATCCTGAAGCTGCCCCGCCCGGTGGACGTGATCGCGCACGTGCGCCGGCTGGAAGAGGCCATGATCCGCACCTGTGCCGACTTCGGCCTGGAGACCACGCGGATCGAGGGCCGCAGCGGCGCGTGGGTGCTCGGCGACACCTCCGGCACGGCCGGCCGCTCCGGCGACGAACTCGGCGGTCTCTCCCTGGACTTCGACCCGGAGCCCGGTGACGACGACGAGTACGACCCGCGGCTGCGCGGCCCCGAGTACGCGCCCTCCAACGCGGGCCAGCGCGGCGAGGACCGCAAGATCGGCGCGATCGGAGTCCGCGTCGCGAAGGGCGTGACCATGCACGGCTTCGCGCTCAACTGCGACCCCGACAACACCTGGTTCGACCGCATCGTCCCCTGCGGCATCCGCGACGCGGGCGTGACGTCGCTCTCGGACGAACTGGGCCGCGACGTTCCCGTGACGGATGTGCTGCCCGTCATGGAGAAGCACCTGAGCGAGGTCCTGGAGTCGTCGGAGCCGCTGCCCCGTGCCGTGTGAGCCCGCTGCCGCACCCGCCCGTCCGCACCTGTCACTGCCGCACCCGCCCCCTCGGTACCTCCCACTGCCACGGCTGTGAGTGCGCCCTGCGTCTGTGAGGCCACCCGGCGGTGGGAGTCACCGGAGCGATGGGCGTACCCTGAAGTTCGCCGAGGAATCGAAAGTACGTAGGGAGCCGGACGTGTCCGCTGTCGCACCCGACGGTCGCAAAATGCTCCGCCTTGAAGTCCGCAACAGCCAGACCCCCATCGAGCGCAAGCCCGAGTGGATCAAGACCCGGGCCAAGATGGGGCCCGAGTACAACGCTCTGCAGGACCTGGTCAAGCGCGAGGGCCTGCACACGGTGTGCCAGGAGGCCGGCTGCCCCAACATCTTCGAATGCTGGGAGGACCGGGAGGCCACGTTCCTCATCGGTGGCGAACAGTGCACGCGCCGCTGCGACTTCTGCCAGATCGACACCGGCAGGCCGGCCGAGCTCGACCGGGACGAGCCGCGCCGCGTCGCCGAGTCCGTCCAGCAGATGGAGCTGCGCTACGCGACGATCACCGGCGTCGCCCGCGACGACCTCGACGACGGCGGTGCCTGGCTCTACGCCGAAACGGTGCGCCAGATCCACGAGTTGATGCCCGACACCGGGGTCGAGCTGCTCATCCCCGACTTCAACGCGGTACCGGAGCAGCTCGCGGAGGTCTTCTCCTCGCGTCCCGAGGTGCTCGCCCACAACGTCGAGACCGTGCCCCGCATCTTCAAGCGCATCCGCCCCGCGTTCCGCTACGAGCGCTCCCTGGAAGTGATCACCCGCGCCCGCGAGGACGGTCTGGTCACCAAGTCCAACCTCATCCTCGGCATGGGCGAGACGCGCGACGAGGTCAGCGAGGCGCTGCGCGACCTGCACGGAGCCGGTTGCGAACTCATCACGATCACCCAGTACTTGAGGCCCTCCGCACGCCATCACCCCGTCGAGCGCTGGGTGAAGCCGCAGGAGTTCGTCGAACTCCAGCAGGAGGCCGAGGAGATCGGCTTCGCGGGCGTCATGTCCGGGCCGCTGGTGCGCTCCTCGTACCGTGCGGGCCGCCTGTACAAGCAGGCCGTCGAGGCACGCGACGCGCGGGCGGCGTGACGGGGGCACCGCCCGCACGGACCGCACCGGCGCACGAACCGCCTTGACTGCGGCGTGACGTTGGCCGCATCGGCGTTCACAGCCTTTGACCCGCTGGTCATCCGCTGGTAACACCTAACGGTGACGATGGCTGTACTTACAGTTCACGGCAGCTACGTGAGATCACGGAGGGAACCGCCTTGCGGACCACACTGCGCGCGCTGGAGAGCGTCGAGAACCTTCTGATGCGCAGGGGCCATGCGACAGCGCGCCGGAACGCCTGGGCGGCGGTCCTGGAGAACCGCCGCCGAGCCGTCGCGCGTACCGAGGCCGAGCGGGTACTGGAGGCCGCGGCCGACCGGAGGCCGGCCGCCACGTAAACTTCCCCGCATGGCGAGGAAGGAAGACTCCGAGAACAACCCTGGGCGGCTCAAGCAGATCGCTCTGACGTACAAGATGACCCGGCGTGCCGACCGGAAGATCGGCCTGATTCTTGCCGGTGTGGGGCTTGTCACCTTCGGTGTACTCCTCGCCATCGGCTTCCTGATCGGGCACCCGGTCTACGCGGGCATCCTGGGCGTGATGCTGGCCCTGCTCGCGATGGCGATCATCTTCGGGCGCCGGGCCGAGCGGGCGGCCTTCGGCCAGATGGAAGGACAGCCGGGTGCCGCGGCGGCCGTGCTGGAGAACATCGGGCGCGGCTGGACCGTCACGCCGGCCGTCGCGATGAACCGCAGCCAGGACGTCGTCCACCGGGCCGTGGGCCGTGCGGGCATCGTCCTCGTGGCCGAGGGCAACCCGAACCGGCTCCGCTCGTTGCTGGCGTCCGAGAAGAAGCGCATGGCACGCGTCGTCTCCGACGTCCCCGTGCACGACTTCGTCGTCGGCGAGGCCGAGGGCCAGGTGGAGCTGAAGAAGCTGCGCACCAAGCTGCTGAAGCTGCCGCGGGTGCTCACCGGCCCCCAGACCACGCAGGTCAACGACCGGCTGCGCGCGATGGGCGACCTGATGAGCAACATGCCGATCCCGAAGGGTCCGATGCCGAAGGGCATGCGGATGCCGCGGGGCCAGGGCGGCCGCTGAACCCCGGGCGGCACGTCCGCCGGTACGTTCGCGCATCGCATACGCACAGGTCCGGCCCGGGAACGATCTCCCGGGCCGGACCTTCTGACGTGTGCCTGCCCGGCCGTGTGCGTGCCCGGCCTCGGCCCATGCAGGCCGACCTGGGACATGTGTGCCGACGGGCAGGTGAAGCGGCGCCGGAGTGCCGGGCGTGACCGCCCAGCCGGCCTCTGCACCCTTACCTGAACCGCGCCGGAGAGTCTGTCCTACACCCTTACCTGAACCGCGCCGGAGAGCCTGTCGTGCAGGCCGCGCCCGTCCCTGTCCCAGATCAGCGCCGGCACGGCCAGGCCCAGCAGAGCCGTACGGACCGCCACCCGCCACAGGACCAGCCGTTCCAGCCCGTCCACGGCCACCACGCGCAGCCTCAGGAGCCGCTTGCCGGGGGTGCTGCCGACGGTTCCGACCGTCAGCAGGCTCAGCACGAGGAACACCGCCAGCGCCCAGTTGTTCGCGCTGTGCAGGTCGCCGCCCGCGAACAGCCCGTAGGCGATCAGCACGGAGAGCGCCCAGTCGATGAACAGCGCGCCCAGTCGGCGCCCGACCGGCGCGACGGAACGCGGCCCCTCGGCGGGCAGACCCAGCCGTTCACCACGGTGCCCGAAATCCGCGCCCATGTCCTCGGCGGCGGCACGAGGACCCGAGAGCCATGAGCCGATCGCGTCCCTGTTGTTCACACGGCAACCGTACCGTGAGGGGTGAAAGACCTCGTGCGCAGGTCATCGGGTATCGGCAGGGCAGTGGTTAACATCAGCGAAACAGACGGGTCACGCTTGAGAAATCGCGTCTGCCTATGGTCGGGCCCAGCGCGTGCCACCGCACTGGCCTGCGTACCAGCAATTCCCGTCCCTCCGCGGCGGGACTAGGAGGATGGATGTTCCAGAACGCCGCCGAGGCCAAGAAATACATCGCCGACAACGACGTGGAGTTCATCGACGTCCGGTTCTGCGACCTGCCTGGCATCATGCAGCACTTCACGGTCCCGGCCGAGTCCTTCGACCCGGACGAGAACCTGATGTTCGACGGTTCCTCGATCCGCGGCTTCCAGGCAATCCACGAGTCGGACATGGCGCTCGTCCCCGACCTGAGCACGGCCCGGGTGGACCCCTTCCGCGCGCAGAAGCACCTCAACATCAACTTCTTCATCCACGACCCGATCACCGGCGAGCAGTACAGCCGTGACCCGCGGAACGTGGCGAAGAAGGCCGAGGCCTACCTCGCCTCCTCCGGCATCGCCGACACCGCCTTCTTCGGCCCCGAGGCGGAGTTCTACGTCTTCGACGATGTCCGCTTCGAGACCAAGGCCAACGCCGGCTATTACCACATCGACTCCGAGGCGGGTGCCTGGAACACCGGCACCATCGAGGACGGCGGCAACCGTGGCTACAAGGTCCGCTACAAGGGCGGCTACTTCCCGGCCCCGCCCGTCGACCACTTCGCCGACCTGCGTGCCGAGATCAGCAGCGAGCTGAACAAGGCCGGCCTCAAGGTCGAGCGCCAGCACCACGAGGTGGGCACCGCCGGACAGGCCGAGATCAACTACAAGTTCAACACGCTGCTCGCCGCCGCCGACGACCTGATGCTCTTCAAGTACATCGTGAAGAACACCGCTTGGCGCAACGGCAAGACCGCCACGTTCATGCCCAAGCCGATCTTCGGTGACAACGGCTCCGGCATGCACGTGCACCAGTCGCTGTGGAACGACGGTTCGCCGCTCTTCTACGACGAGCAGGGCTACGCGGGCCTGTCCGACACCGCCCGCTACTACATCGGCGGCATCCTCAAGCACGCCCCGTCGCTGCTGGCGTTCACCAACCCGACGGTGAACTCCTACCACCGCCTCGTCCCGGGCTTCGAGGCGCCGGTCAACCTGGTCTACTCGCAGCGCAACCGCTCCGCCGCGATGCGCATCCCGATCACGGGCTCCAACCCGAAGGCCAAGCGCGTCGAGTTCCGCGCGCCCGACCCGTCCTCGAACCCGTACCTGGCCTTCTCGGCGCTGCTGATGGCGGGCCTCGACGGCGTCAAGAACAAGATCGAGCCGGCCGAGCCGATCGACAAGGACCTCTACGAGCTCGCCCCCGAGGAGCACGCGGGCGTCCCGCAGGTTCCCACCTCCCTCCCCGCGGTCCTTGAGGCCCTGGAGGCGGACAACGAGTACCTGCAGGCGGGCGGTGTCTTCACGGCCGACCTGATCGACACGTGGATCGAGTACAAGCGCGAGAACGAGATCGCCCCGATGCAACTGCGGCCGCACCCGCACGAGTTCGAGCTGTACTTCGACATCTAGAAACGCCGCAGGTCAGAGCATTCATTTGCTCTCCTGGGCCGTACACGGGCCGTGGGCCGCACTTCCCGCTCTGGGAGGTGCGGCCCACGGCCGTTTCTGCGAGGAGCGTTGAGCTACGTGGTCTCCGGCTTGCCGGCGGCGGTTGTGCTCCTGAACGCCTTGTCGACGGCCCGCCGTGTGCGTGCCTGGCTGTTCGGCATGAGAAGCGGGTGGGTAGGTCCTCAGCGTGAAGCCCGGGTTCCCGTGCCCCCAAGTCCCTTCGCGCCGCTCGTGATCATCTAGGTCGGATCAACTTTCGCAACCGGCCCTAGCGGTGGCCGCTTCCGGCTTGGGGACCTCCGGCTTGGTGGCCGCTTCCGGCTTGGGGACCTCCGGCTTGGTGGCCGCTTCCGGCTTGGGGACCTCCGGCTTGGTGGCCGCTTCCGGCTTGGTGACCTCCGGCTTGGTGGCCGCTTCCGGCTTGGGGACCTCCGGCTTGGTGGCCGCTTCCGGCTTGGGGACCTCCGGCTTGGTGGCCGCTTCCGGCTTGGGGACCTCCGGCTTGGTGGCCGCTTCCGGCTTGGTGGCCGCTTCCGGCTTGGGGACCTCCGGCTTGGTGGCCGCTTCCGGCTTGGGGACCTCCGGCTTGGTGGCCGCTTCCGGCTTGGGGACCTCCGGCTTGGTGGCCGCTTCCGGCTTGGGGACCTCCGGCTTGGTGGCCGCTTCCGGCTTGGGGACCTCCGGCTTGGTGGCCGCCTCCGCCCTGGTGACCACCGCCTTGGTGGCCGCGGCCGCCACCGTCGAGCATGCCACCGACTTTGCCCAGCAGCCTGTCCAATCCGTGGCCCTTGTTCGAAGAGCTGCCGCCGTCGTCGTTGGGTGGGGCGCCGCCTCCGCCGTCGTCGTTGGGTGGGGCGCCGCCTCCGCCGTCGTCGTTGGGTGGGGCGCCGCCTCCGCCGTCGTCGTTGGGTGGGGCGCCGCCTCCGCCGTCGTCGTTGGGTGGGGCGCCGCCTCCGCCGTCGTCGTTGGGTGGGGCGCCGCCTCCGCCGTCGTCGTTGGGTGGGGCGCCGCCTCCGCCGTCGTCGTTGGGTGGGGCGCCGCCTCCGCCGTCGTCGTTGGGCGGGGCGCCGCCTCCGCCGTCGTCGATGGGCGGGATGCCTCCGCCGTCGTTGGGCGGGGGCGGAGGCGGGGGGTCATCGTTGTGCTGCTTGGGGGGAGGCATATTGGGGTGCAACCCACCGTCATCGTCACTGACTTGGTCCGGCCAGTCAGCCGGCGAGGAACCATCGGCGTCCCCAGCGGGTGGGCGTTCGCCGGTCGCATCACCCGGGTCAGGGCTGCCCAGGCCGGGTGGAAGCAAGAGGGACGGGGTGCCGCTGCTCTCGTCTTTCGTTCCACCGTCGTTCAACGATTGCACGCTGAATGCCACTGTCCCGAACGCCGCGGCCGCTGCGATGGCCATGAGAACGTTCTTGCCCCGTCGGCCCGGACGCGAGCCGCCTGTGCCGTCCGAGGCAGGTGCAGGCGGTGCGGTGGCCTTGGCGGACTTGGACGGGAGGGGATTCCACTTGTATTGGAACGTCTCGAAGGCCCGATCGACTTCTGCCGCCGCCGTGAGCACGCACGGACAGGGCGATGTGCCGTCGATCCGGATAAGTGCCCCGCATGTTGAGCACGTTGGCGCTGCCACCCTCGGCCTCCTCAACGGATCCGCTGTGTCGCGTTCCCCCGCGGCACTGTTCGTGCGCCGACCACGGTGCACAGTCCGCAGACCTGTTTAACGTTAGAGGAAAGTGCAGCGGCAGGACCGATAGTGCTCTGCTTATGAGCAGACTCTGCACGGATGAACCGTGCTTCACGCGACAACACGGCCGAAATCCCAAGGCATCAGTGACCCTCGCCTCGCACGAGACGTTGGCACATGAATTGGGCCTGCCGATCACGGAGTTGCGCGCTGTCGGTACGAATGGGTCTCCGCCCGCGGGCCCGGAGTACGCGGGCAGCAAGCAACTCCTCAACGACGACGGCTCGCCGATCTTCTGCACCGAAGAGACCTTCGGACACCCGACGGAAACGACATGGCGGTCTTCCAGGACCGTTCATTCGGACTCCACCGTCCCCACGCTGGACCGCTGCAAGCTCCACTACCTGCACTCGACGAGCGCGGCACCTCCGCCACACTCGGCCTCAGCACCGGCGACCTGCCGGACCACCCCCGCCCGGAGTGGGAAGCCAAGTCGTTCTACAGCCTCACCTTCCACCTCGTCTGCGAGGAGATCACGGAGGCCGCGCTGAACGGCTGGCAACTCCCGGCACCCACTCTCGAACTGGCCCCGGCTGCGGCCGGGGTGAGCGTGGTGGCGGAGAACGAGGGCTCGTCGCTTCGCCTCGCTGCCGAGTCCGTCCGCGTCGGGGGTGTGCGGACAACTCTGGTGTCCGAGACCGCTACCTGAGCGAGCTGCATACTCGGGCCCACGCCCGAAAGACGGAGCAGTTGAGGGCGTCGAGCACACTGGCGGGGTTCTCGTCGCTGCCCGAGCGGCCCGCGAGCACAGGAGCCGGGGGTGCCTTGGTGACCTGATCGGGGTTGTTGCCGCCGAACCCGGCGAGCCCGCAAGGCTGTTAGCCGTCACCGGGTCGTGGCCGCCCGCCCGTCACCGGGTCGTGGCCGAGTCGCGCCGCGCGCCCGCCGTGGCCTTCGCGCTCGCTGTCGCCGGGCCGGCACGCCGCAGCCGGGCCCGCAAGGCACGTCTGCTCGCCCAGATGTGGACCAGGGCACCGGCCAGCAGCATGGTGCTGGTGGCCGCGTGCGCCGTGTGCTCGGGCGGCATGCCCGCCCAGCGCATCACTCCGGACGCCGTCATCAGGATCGCGGCGAGCAGGAACAACCCGTACGCCAGCCGCCTGCCCCAACGGCCCCTTCTGGTACGGCGGTCACCCCGGAACAGTCCGGCGACCAGCCCTCGCCGGGTCCACAGGTGAAGCAGGATCAGGGCGACGAGGGCGAACCCCGTCGCCAGGTGCGCCCAGGCCACCGGCACCAGCATCCAGCAGGCCACCAGCATCACCAGCACCGGAATGTCGGTGGTAAGCGCCGGTGGAAGGCGCCGGACCCCGGTGGCGGCCCGCAAGGGGCCGCGATCGGTCTCATGCATGCGTCAGAAAGCCTCACAAACCGCTGAGTTGACACCTACCGCGACTCCGCGGACGAGCGCACGGCGGCGGGACCGTCCGCCTGCGGCGGATGCGCGGCCCCACGCGTGGCCTCGTCAAGTCCCTTGCCCCAGCGTCCGCTTGAGAATCGCGGGCGCCGAGCGGAGCGCACCGTTCAGATCCCTTCGTCGGCCGAGTCCTCGATGAGGCCCTCACGCAGCGCGAGAGCCACCGCCAGGGTCCGGTTGGGGCAGTTGAGCTTGGCGATGACGTTGGCGACGTGACGCTTCGCTCCGTGCTGCGAGATGTGCAGCGATCTCGCGATCTGCTTGTTGCTCAGACCCTTCGACAGCAGGTGCAGTGTCTCGCTCTCACGGGGCGTCAGCGAGTAGGACCGTTCCGCTCGGTGCGGCGCCCCCTCCCTTAACTGCCCAAGCAGCCAACGGGAAAGCGATGCCGGAAGCGGCATCTCACCGCTCGTCAGCCGTGTCAGCGACTCACCGAGCGACTCGACCGTCAGGTCCGCGGCGAGCAGGAAACCGTCGGCCGGAACCTCGGAGGCCAGGGCGAGTTGCTGCTCCTCGGGGCCCTCCAGCAGCGACAGCAGCTTGGTCCCCTGCTCCTGGCAGCTCAGCGCCAGATCCCGTACGTCGTCGGTGGCGGAACCCCGGCAGATGAGCACATCGGGGTGCGCGAGCCCCAGCCTCCGCCGTGCGGTCTCGACGTCGGCGAAGACGCGTACGTGCTCCACGAGGGCCAGGTCGCTCATCATGGTTTCCAGCCCGCATCTGACCATCTGGTGCGGATGTACGACGAAGACGCGCAGGCCGCCCGGATCGAGGGCGCCTCGCTCCACGGTCTCGTCGTGCGGGCGGACGCCGGCGGTTCTCAGTCGCGGTCCGGCCGGTCGAGAGCTCGTGTGCGTGTAACTCTGCTTGCCGGTGTCGGGCATTCGGACTCCCCAGGATTCCGTTCCAGGTGAACGTGTCGCGGGTCAACAGGTTCCGAACGCGACTTCGTGCAGCGGATCTGCCTGTTTCTGGCGTGGCGTGGAATTTTGCCGTCCGAAGCCGACCTCGTTCGATGTTCATCTTACGGCAGCCTTGCGGGCGACGGTATTCTTTTCACAAGCAAATTTTTGAGTCTGTGATTTCCCACGTTGTAGTGTTTGTGTGAAGTGGGGAGGTACGCGTAATTTCGGCAACCGGCCACAAGGGGGGAGAGGGCAAGGATCTGGCAGAATGCTGCCAACTGCCCGGGTGATTCAGTCTGTTTGCTTCGTTGTGGCGAGTGGCCCGTCACTGGCGGGATCGCGGCAGCGAACACGTCCGACAAGGTTGTCGTGCCCGCCCTGCAAGGATGGCAGCTCGCTTGGGCAAACTCCGCAGAACATTTTGCAAAGATTACGGCCTAGCAGACTCGGGGGGAATGTCGAATTTGTACACGTCATTCCGAGCGGCTCTGTGAAAGTATATACCTGGAGGTGGCTGCAATGCGAATTCCGTGGCTCACGGACGCGAGTGGAATTCATGATCCTGTATTTGAGCTGCTCAGCGTCCGGGTTGCCTCGTGATGGAATTCGTCGGCCACGGCGGCCGGGAGCGGGCGACCCTCAGCTCCCGGCGAGCGCCGCCTCGGACGGCTGCGGCTCCTTGCGCTCACGCACGAACGCCAGGGTCAGCGCGGCGCCGAAGAGATAGGCGGAGCCGCTGACCACGAGCCCGCGGCCGATTCCGTCGGCGAAGGCACTGTCGATCGTCTCCTCCTGACGGCCGTGCTCCGAGTACCCGGCGCCGAGGCTGCTTCCGACCGCCGCGTCCACCAGCCTCTCCGCGGCCCTCGGGGACATCTCGAGCTGAGCGGCCCGTTCCGTCAGCGAGGCGGAGAAGCCCATGGTGACCACGGCGCCGACGACCGCGATGCCGAGCACGTTGCCCACCTGCTGGCTCGCGATGGACGTGGCGGAGGCGATTCCCGCCTTGGCCTGCTCGACGCTCGCCATCAGTGCGGCGTTGGTCGGCGTCACCGTCATCCCGACGCCCGCTCCCAGCGGCAGCAGCACCGGCCACCACCGGGCGTAAGGGGTGGCGGCGTCCGCTGCGGACAGCGCCAGCAGCGCACCGCCCGCCATCACCAGCCCGCAGGTCATAGGCAGTACGGGGCCGTACCGCCCCGCCAGCCGGCCGGCCACCGGGGCCGCCGCGGCGGCCGGCAGCAGCAGCGGCAGCATGCGCAGTCCGGCCTCCGCCGGGGTGTACCCCTGCACCTGCTGAAGGAAGAGCGACAGGAAGAGGAATGAGCTGAGCAGGCCGAAGGCGACGGCGAACAGCACGCCGTTGCAGGCGGCGAAGCGCCTGCTGCGGAACAGCCCGAGGGGGACCATGGGATGAGCGGCGCGCTTCTCCGCGACGAGGAACAGCGCCAGCGCCGCCACCGCCAGCGCGAGCAGCGCCGCGATACGGGGCGAGCCCCAGCCCTCCTGCTCCGCCTCGATCAGTGCGTAGGTCACGCCCCCGAGCCAGCAGATCCCCAGCACCTGACCCGGCAGGTCCACCGGTCTCCGCGTCACCGGCGTCTCGGGCAGCGCCCGGTACGAGACCGCCAGCGCGGCGAGGCCGACCGGCCCGTTGACGAGGAACACGCTCGGCCAGCCGAAGCCGTCCACCAGGAGGCCGCCGAGGAGCGGACCGAGAGGCAGGGCCAGGGCCGAGACGCCGGCCCAGACGCCGATGGCGCGGGCCCGTTCCCTCGGCTCGGGGAAGAGATGGGTGAGTACGGCGAGCGTGGTCGGCACGAACAGTGCCGCGCCGAGGCCCTGAACGACTCTGCCCAGCACCAGAGTCGGCAGGGACTGCGCTGCCGCGCACAGCAGGGAGCCGCCGGTGAAGACCGTCAGGCCCGACAGGAACATCCGCTTGCGGCCGTACCGGTCGCCGAGCGAGCCGCCGGTCAGCAGCAGGCAGGCGAACGCAAGCACATATGCACCGACGACCCACTGGAGCCCTGACACCCCGGCGTCGAGGTCCCTGCGGATGCTCTGCATCGCGAGGTTGACCACCGTGCTGTCGAGCATCGACATGAACTGGGCCGCACAGAGGGCCGCGAGCGCCCAGGTACGTGCGGTGCCGCGCGGATGTCCCAATGTCTCTCCGTAGCGTGGGGATGAGGCGGTCGAGACCGGTACCCGTGATGCAGGAACGACCGTACTCAGGACTGGACTTGGCGACAGTCACGAAAGAGCGACCGAATTGGGTGCCCGATCGGTCAGGCCGTCCGGGGACCTCGAACCTCGCACTGTGGTCAAGAAGAAGAGGCGCCCTCGGCGGCTACGGGACAGCGCGGCTTCGCGCCGTAGATTCTCTCGCACGGGGGCCGTGCCGCAGGCGGTGCGTGCAACAGCCCCCGGGGCCAGGACCAGTCTTGCCGGACACCGCCGGACAGGCCCCAGGGCCCTCGGCCAAGAAGACGTACGGAGGCGCGCATGCCATGCTCTCACGTGGTCGACTCGCTCACTGGGGCGGACTTTCTCGACAACCATCTGCGGCCCGGCAGTCCCGTGGTGGTCAGGGGAACCCTCAACGGCTGGAAGATGCCGCCGCCCTGGGAGATCGAGTCGCTCAAGGAGCGCTTCGGCAACTACGAAGTGCCGCTGTTCGACACCCTCTTCGAGCTTGAGGAACTGGTCACCTTCGCCGACTACGTCGACACCCACACCGGGCACGACGACCCCGCCCCGATCCCGCCGTATCTGCGCTGGTTCACCCGGCAGCGCGAGGACCAGATGATCACGGCCGACGACGCGTTCGAGGAGCTGGCCGACGACTGGGCCATGCCGTTGTGGCTGCCCGAGGGCGACTACGTCTTTCCGCGCGCGGCCGGGCGGCTCGACCCCACCCGGGACAAGTTCCCCGCCAGGGGCCTGTTCGTGTGCGGCACGGGCGGACGCACACGGCTGCACGTCGACCCGTGGGCGAGCGACGCGTGCCTGTGCCAGGTGACGGGGGAGAAGCGCTTCATCATGTATCCGCCGGAGGCGGGCGAGCTGCTCACCGACGGCGAGGGCGGCACGGTGGACGTCGACGAGCCGGACGACGCCCGGTTCCCCCGCTGGCGGGAGGCCGTTCCCGTGCTCGACGAGGTCCTGTCGCCCGGCGACGCGATCTTCATCCCGCAGGGCTGGTACCACACGGCCATCGCGCTCCAGGACAGCGTCTCCCTCACCTGGAACTTCACCCACCGGGTGCACGAGGAGCGGTTCTCGGCGTATGTGCGCTCCGGCGGCGACGCCGACCCCGTCGTGTCCTACTTCATCTCACGGGGCGAGCGGACGTAGGCAACCCGCTCTCCGTGCAGGGGACTTGCTTCCCCCGGGCGTCCCGCTGCACGAAGAACGGGCGGCGCGCGGCGGACGCGTCGAGCAGCGTCCGAACCGTGCGTCGGTCCAGCAGGCCGTCACTGGCGACGAATCTGCGCACCGAGGAGAACGGCATCGTCGGCGCGGACGCCAACGGCGCCCAGGAGGCGAGAACTTCGGCCGGCGCCTCCAGCGAGACCGGCCGGTGGTCGCGCAGGAACACCTCCAGCGCGGGCGGCTCGGTTCGTGTCAGCGCGAGGAACGGCACCTCGTGCAGCAGGGTGCCGAGGACCGTCGCACACGCGTCGGGGGTGCAGAAGTCGAAGTGCGCCGCGTCGGCACCCGCTCCCTGAGCCCGGCGGCCGCTCGTCAACTGGTCGGCGCGTGTACGAAGTTCACTGCCGAGGAGTACCCGCAGGCTGCTACGGGCGATGTCGTACGTGACCACCTCGTCCGGACCGGAACCGGGGCCGGCGCGTTCCGGTGTGCTGCCGTGCGGCTTCTCTTCCCCGCCGAGCGGAAGGGGCGGAGCCCACCACTGTGTCGACTCGTCGACCAGCGAGAGCGTGAAGACCCTGCCGCAACGGCTGCGCACCGCCTCCTCCGCCCCGTCCAGCCGCACCACGCCCGCGACGTCCAGGAGGAGGTGCGGACGGTCCAACGCCCCCAGGCAGTCCAGGAGTTCGTCCCGGTCCAGCCGCAGGGGCAGCAGCGCGGGCACGGCCCCGACGCGCAGCGCGGCATAGAGCAGCGCCTGCAGATCGGCGTGGTTGCGCCTGATCACTGCCACCACGCTTCCGGGCCGTACGCCTGCCGCCCGAAGCCGGCGGGCATGCCGGGCGACGGCCCCGGCGAAGCCCGCCACCGAGTCGACGAAGGCCCGGCCCGCTCGCCAGCGGACGTCGCAGCCGAAACGCACGCCGCCGTGCGACTCCGCGGCGAGGCCCGGTACCGCGCTCAGCGGCACGCCGCGAAGCGAGCGCGCCGCCGCCCCCGGTGCACGTTGCGGCTCACTCATGCCGCCCCGAGGGGCGCCGGCCACGGGACCTGCGGCGTGCGCGGGCGAACGCCTCGTCCACGGTGTCCTGTTGGGGCCGCGCCCCGGACAGGAATTCCGCGAGGCGCCGGATCGTGGAGTGCTCGAACATGGTCATCAGCGGGAACTTGCGGCCCAACTCCGCCTGGAGCGTCCGGTGCACGCGCACGAGAGACACGGAGTCGGCGCCCATGTCGAAGAACCGGTCGCGGACCGTGACCGCGGCCCTCGGGCCCAGTTCGGCACGGAACACGGAGAGGATCGACGCCTCCGTCTCGTTCTCGGCGCCGCCGTCCCCTTCGGTGCCCGCTGCCGCTTCGGGGCTCGCGCTGCCCGCCTCCTCGGCGAGCCGCCGCAGCGCGGCACGGTCCAGCTTTCCCCTTGGCGTGAGCGGAAGTTCGGGCACCTCGACATACGTGGCCGGCACCATGTAGCCGGGCAGCGACGCGGCGAGGTGGCCGGGCAGCTCGTCCGCCAGCCGCCGCGGGGGAGCGGCCGGCCGGCCCGACCCGCTCTGCGCAGCGGCTATTCCGGCGCTGCTGTCGCCGCTCCCGGCGTCCTCGGTGAGAACCCCTCCGAGCAGTCCGTGCACGACATCCGCCGACGGCCCCAACTCCAGTGCCGCGTGCAGCGCTTCGGTGTCGTGGAAGTAGCCGACCTGGCAGAGTCCGATGCCGTTCTCCGGTGCCGCGTCGTCCAGAAGCTGGGTCATCAGGCCCGCTTCGAGCACGCTGAAGTCCCGGGCCCGCTTTCCGTACAGGGGGTCGATGGCGTCAAGTTGAGCCACGAGGAAGAGCGCGAAAGCGGCGTTGCGGTGCGTCTCCTGGTTGTCGGGGGCGTGGATGCCCGCGTCGAGCAGCGCTCCGGGCTGCACCTCCACCAGCCGGTGACCGTCGGGGTCGTGGTAGTAGGTGCCTCCGGCCAGTCCCGCGACGCGGCCCTCGGCGACGTAGAGATAGGTCTGTACGGGGTAGAGGGCACCGGCGGAGGCGTAGCGGCGGCGCGGCAGCATTCCTCCGGGGTCGGCCTCGGTGCGCAGGGGTTCCAGCAGCCGTCCGAGGGCGGCCAGGGTCAACCGGCCTGTGCCGTAGGTGCGTCGGCTCCTGCGGGGCGGCACGCCGGATCGCCCCTCGTGCTCCGTGGGCGGGGCGGCGGCCAGCGGGTGTGCGCCTCCTTCGAGATCCCTGCGCAGCCCGGGGCGGCGCGCCTTGAATTCGAGCCGCTTCATCGGATCGGTCACGACGTCGCCCAGCGCCTCGTCGTAGACGTCGTGCCCGGCCGGTCCGGGCTTGCCGTCCGCACGGGTACGGTCCTCGTCCGCCACGGCGGACGCGCGGGATCCGGCGGCGACGAACACGGCCGCGAGCCGCGCGCTCTCATGGCTGTCGCCGACGGGTGTGACCGCGGCCGTACGGATGTCGTCGTGACGCAGCAACGCTGCCTCGATCTCGCCGAGTTCGATGCGGTGACCGCGGATCTTCACCTGGAAGTCCTCACGGCCCAGGATCTCGATCTCGCCGTTCGGGAGCCGGCGTCCCAGGTCGCCCGACCGGTACAGGCGGCGACCCGAGGCGGGGTCGGTCACAAAGGACTGCGCGGTGCGTTCCGGGTCCCGCCAGTAGCCGTCGGCCAGGCCGCTGCCGCCGATGTACATCTCTCCGGGGACCCACACGGGGCACGGCTGCATGCGGTCGTTGAGGACGTCGATGGTGTGGTTGCGCATCGGGCGGCCGTAGGGGATGGACACGCGGCCGGCGTCGTCGTCGGTCACCTCGTGGGCGACGCACCAGATCGCCGTCTCGGTCGGGCCGCCGGAGGCCACCACACGTGCGTGCGGTGCGATCGACCGCACGCGGCCCGGAAGGTCGACGGGGATCCAGTCGCCGGAGAACCACACGACGCGCAGCGCGTCGAGGCCGGGGTGTGCGGCGCCGCTCCACACCGCCGGGATTCCGACGTGCTCGACGAGCATCCGCATGAGTGCCGGCACGGAGTTCCACACGGTGACGCGGTGCTCGGCCATCAACTCCAGCCAGCGGCCCGGCTCTTTGAGGGATTCGGGTTCCGGCAGCACCAGGGCGCCGCCGCTGCGCAGCGTGGCGAAGAGGTCGCCCACGGACAGGTCGAAGCTGAGTGCGGACAGGCCCAGCGCGCGGTCGTCGGCGGTGAGCGCGCAGCGGTCGGCGAAGTCCGCGACGGTGTTGAGCACCGAGCGGTGGGACTGTGCCACGCCCTTGGGCTCGCCGGTGGAGCCGGAGGTGTAGAGGACGTAGGCGAGATCGTCCGGGTGCTGCACGGTGCGGAGCGGGGAGTCGTCGCCGGTGCCGTCGAGGTCGACGGGGACCTCGGTCACGTCCCCGGGACGGTCGGGGCCCGAGCCGTCGGCGGGGGTCAGCACGAGCTGTGCGCCGGAGTGTGCCAGCAGCCTGTCCTGGCGTTCCTTCGGCAGGTCCGGGTCGAGCGGCGTGTAGGCAGCGCCGGAGAGATGCACGGCGAGCACGGCGGTGACCTGCTCCACGCATTTGGGCAGCGACACCGCGACGAGCTTGCCGGGGGCCGCGCCGAGTTCACGGAGGCGCCGTCCCAGGCGGCAGGCGTGCCGGTACAGCTCGCCGTAGGTGAGGGAGCGTCCGGAGGCGATCACGGCGACACGGTCGGGGTGCCGGACGGCCTGTTCCACGACGGCGGTGCACAGCAGCTCGTCGGGCGACTCGCCCGCGGTGTCGTTGACCTCGTCCGCCAACTGCCGCTGCGCGGGCGGAAGAAGGTCCGTGCCGTCCGGTCCCCATGCGTTCTCGTCGTCGGCGAGGGCGTGCATGAGCCGGTCGTAGGCGCCGAACATCTCGTCCATGACGCCCGGCGGGAACATGGCCTCGACGGCGTCCCACTTGTACGACAGTGCGCCCCGCTGCTCGTAGACCTGGTGGTCGAGGAGGACCTGCGGCGTCTGGGAGACCGCGTAGACCGTCTCGCCCAGCCAGTCCGCGCCGAGTTCGCCCTGCTGGAAGTCCTGGTCACGGCCCTGTTCACGGGCGCTGGCGAAGACGATGCCGGCGTAGGAGCCGACGGGGACGTCCCGGCTGCGGGTGATCTCGCGCATCACCTCGACTCCGCTGAAGAACCGGTGGTCCAGGTCCCGCCAGAGCTGCTGCTGGATGCGCCGGGCGAGGGCGAGGAAGCCGCCGCCGGGACGCAGATCGACCTCCAGCAGCGTCACCGACGTGAAGTCGCCGATGATCCGGTCGATGTCCGGATGCAGAGGGTGCCGGTTGAAGAGGGGCACGTCGATGGTGAAGTGGCCGCTGCGGCTCCAGGTCCCCAGCACGGCCGCGTAGGCGGCGAGCTGGACGGCGGACGGCGTGATGCCGTGCGCGGCGGCGCGCTCCTTCACCCGGCTCCAGCGCGGGGCGTCGAGTCTGCTGAGTCGCCGTTTGCGTTCGGGCCGAGCGCCTTCGGGCAGGCCGCCGGATACGAGGGGGAGTTGGGGGTTGGGCGGCAGCGTCTCGATACGGTCGAGCCAGTACGACTTGGAGCGGGCGTAGGCGTCGGTGTCCCGCAGGGCCTGCGCGGCGATGACGTAGTCGCGGAACGACACCGTCAGGGGCGGCAGTTGAGCCTCGGGGTCGGCGTAGAGGTCGCCGAGTTCCAGGAAGAACAGCCGGACGCTCGCCACATCGGCGACCAGCAGGTCAAGGCTCACATGCACACGGGCCCGTGTGCTGCCGGGGCCGCCGGTCCAAGTGACCCGGACATCGAACATCGGCCACTGGTCCAACGGCAGCACCTGATGGCCCAGTTCCTCCCGCAGCTCCGCCAAGTGAGCGTCGAGCGCCGCCTCTTCGGAGTCCCGGTGGTCGTAGACCGTGACGGGCACCTCGCCCACGTCGGGAAGGATGCGCTGACGGCCGTCCGCCGAGATCACCGCACGGAGCATCTCCTGCCGCCGCACCAGCGCGTCGAGTGCCCGGCGCAGCCGCTCCAGGTCCAGGTCCGCGCAGTCGTACTCCGTGTAGAGGTGGATGGACGAGCCGCCCAGGTCGTACGCGCTGCTGCGGCCGACGAGATAGCCGTGCTGGATCTCCGTGAGGGGGAACGGCTCGTGCCGGTTCTCCGGGTCGGCGGTCACTTCGGGCCAGGCGATGCCCTGCGGGCTGTCGCCCTGAAGTCCCCGCAGCAGGCGCGTCACCACGTCCGTGACGCTGCCCCGCACGAAGTCGGCCATGGGCAGCGACACATCGAAGTCCCGGCCGAGTGCGTAGCGCAACTCCACGATGCGCAGCGATTCCAGGCCGAGAGCGATCAGCGGGGTGTCCACGGGCAGTTCGTCCTGCGGAGTGTCCAGGGCCGCGGCGATGCGGCGGCGCACCTCCGCCGTCACCACCTGGCCGCGCAGCTCGTCGGGCAGGGCGAGCGCCATGTCCCGCAGCGGGGCGGCCGAAGTGTCCTCCGCGGCGGATTCGGGTGCCGCGGTGCGTGCGCGGCTCACGTCGGTGTGCAGCGCGTCGATCTCACCGTCGAGGTACGACTGGCGGCAGGTGGTGCGGCGGATCTTGCCGCTGCCCGTCATCGGGATCCCGTCGGGTTTGACGAACACCACGGCGTACGGCTCGACTTCCTCGTCGGCGGCGACGGCCGTACGGATACGGGCGCCGAGCGCCGGCAGGTCCAGATCGCTGCCCGGGTCCTCAACCGCCTGTACGACTATGAGGCGTTCGCCTTCCTCGGCGTCGACGGAGAACGCGGCCGCCGGTGCCGTCGCCAGCGACGGGTGCGCCCGGCGGGCGGCGGCCTCCACGTCCTGCGGGTGGATGTTGCGTCCCCGCACGATGATGAGTTCCTTCAGCCGCCCGCAGACCACGATCTCGTCGTCGTGCCGGAAGGCGAGGTCGCCGGTGCGCAGGAACGGCCCCGAACCGTCGTCGAGCCGACCGGCGAATGTCTCCTCCGTCTGTTCGGGGCGCTGCCAGTAGCCCTGGTTGACGACGTCGCCGCTGACCCACACCTCGCCGACCTCGCCCGAGGGGCACTCGCGGCGGGTCGCGGGGTCGACGATGAGCATGCGGACCCGGGGGTGGGCGGGGCCGCAGCCGACGAGTTCGGCGGTACGGGCCCCGGAGCCGTCCTCCACGGGGCGTACCCGGCCCTTCTCCAGCTCGGCGGCGTCGACGGAGAGGGCCAGCGGGTCGGCGCTGCGCCTGCCGCTGATGCCGAGGGTCACCTCGGTGAGCCCGTAGCCGGGGAACCACGCCTCGCGGCGGAAACCGTGCGGCGCGAAGGTACGGGTGAATGCCTCGACGGTACGGGCCTGGATGCGTTCCGCGGCATTGAAGGCGGAGTGCCAGCGGCTCAGGTCGAGTTGCTCGCGCTGCTCGGGCGTCACATGCTCGACGCAGCGGTCATAGGCGAAGTTGGGGCCGCAGCTGAAGACGGGCGCGTCGGCGTCGGAGATCGCCCTGAGCCAGCGGAACGGCTCTGCGACGAAGTCCTCCGGCGTGAGAAGCGTGCACCGTCCGCCGATGAACTGCGACATCGTCACGGTCCCGGCGATGCCCAGCGCATGGTAGACGGGCATCCAGGTCACGACCTCGGCGCCGTCGGGCAGCTCCGCCAAGTCGCGGAAGACCCGGAGCTGTTCGAGGAGGTTGTCGTGGGAGACCATGACGCCCTTTGGCGAGCCGGTGGAGCCCGAGGTGTACTGCATCAGCGCCAGATCGCCGCCCGCGACCTTCGGCGCGGTCCACAGTTCCGGGTCGGCCAGCTCGCCGTCCACCTCGATCCACGGCACGTCCGCCACGCCCGACTCCCGCCAGGCGGCGCGCAGTTCCCCGCTGCGGCCGGCCTGGCAGACCACGGCGGCGACGTCCGCGTCCAGGCCGATCTGGACGAAGCGCTCGCCCTGGACGGTGTCGGGTGCGCCCTTCGGGGGTGCGCAGGCGACGACGCAGGCGCCCGCGTAGTAGCAGCCGAACTGGCCCGCCACGAAGTCCGGTCCGGGCGGGAGCAGCAGCAGGACGCGTCGGCCCCCCGCCCCGCTCTGCTGGAGTGTCGCGGCCACTGCCCGTGCCCTGGCGTCGAGTTGTGCGCGGGTGAGACCGCCCGCGGGCAGCGGACGCCCCGACCGCTCGTCGAAGGCGGGGAACCTGAACGCCGTTGCCTCGGGCGCCTGTTCGGTCCGCACGCGGAGGATGTCGAGGAGACTCGCGGCGGGAAGCTCGGTGCCGGACGGGATGCTGACAGTCATGACGCTGTTCCCCAATCTCGACGGTCTGGCGGGTGCGCGCGGTGATGCGGCACGTACGCGTCCCGGCAGGATCATGCGGGCAGCGCGGGCACCGCCCAAGCCCCGGGAGAGGTGTCCGAACGGGCACGGAAGCTCACCCCGAATGCCATGCACTTCCAGACGGGCTGACGGCTCGGGCCCGGGCGGGCGGCGTCGGGCAGGGGCCGGCTCCTGCCGCACAAGTGCCGTGCGGACGTGGAGAGTCGGCGGGTCGGCGGACGGCAACCGGGGACGGGGAGCCGGACGTACGGCCGGACGGGTGGCGGCTTCCCGGGCCGGTCCGCAGGGCCGTGGGGCGCCTCCGGCGTGCCCGCTGCCCTGCGGCGCGGACGCGAGCGGCGACTCGGCGGGACCGGCCGCCCCGGTGCGCGGAGCCACGTACCCAAGCGGGCACTCCCCGGCCGAGGGGGGTGATCGACTACCTGTGTCCTTGGTCTTTCTTGCGCGCTCATGGCGGTTGTCCGGTTCGTCGCGCCATGGCGACCATGCGCCTACGAACAGCGCTGTGCGCCCGAACGTCGCCAGAGGGAGAACTCCGTGACTGTCAAACGCTGGATGTACGACGTGCTGTACCGGGTCGGGGCACCCTGGGAAGGAGGCGTACGGGAGAACCTGGTGGAGCTGGTGAAGGAGAACCGGATCTCGCCCACCGAGCAGAAGCGCGTACTGGACCTGGGCTGCGGCGGCGGCACTTGCTCCGTCTACCTCGCCGAGCAGGGCTTCGAGGACGTGACGGGCGTGGACTTCACGCCCGTCGCCCTGCGCAAGGCACGCAAGGCCGCCGCCGCGGCGGGAGTCACCGACCGCGTCCGCTTCGTCAAGGGGAACCTCACCCGGCCGTCCATACCGGGTGTCGAGGGCACCTACGATCTGCTGCTCGACTTCGGCACCCTCGACGACCTGACCGGGCAGGACCGGCTGGACATGGCCGCCAACTTCAAGCGGTTCTCACATCCCGGGTCGATGGTCGTGCTGTGGTGCTTCTACACCGAGAGCGACGACAAGGAAGTGCCCAGGTTCGCCTTCCAGGGGGTCTCCCGGTTCCTCAGCGGGATACGTCCCGGTGAGGAACACGAGCTGTTCGGCGACGACTTCACCATCGAGCGCCTTCCGGAGCCGCCGCTCGACTCGAAGATGGCGTGCTTCCTCATGGTCCGCAAGTGACGTGATCTGGACGGTCACGGCACTCGACTGATGGGAGGCGGGCCGTACTCGGTCCGCAGGAGGCGGGACCGGCGCCGCGCCGCGGCCGGCCGGAGGACCGAGACGGTCAGAGGCCCGGTACGGCCGGCAGTCCGGTCCGGCCGGAGGCGCCGGACAGGCCCTAGAAGACTGCTGAAGATCTTGGGGTTCTGGCCTCGTCGTTTGAGCGGTGGGGCCAGACTCGTTGGTGTGGTTCAAGGGGAGTGGGTCGGGGAGACGGTCGGTCCGGATGTGTGGGAGACCTGCCGGGAGTTGATCCCGGCTGGGAGTGTGTTCGCTTTCCTGGCCGAGCACCGTGGACGGTTGTTCCCGGCAGGAATGTTCGCGGACATGTACCCCTCGGCAAACGGGCGGCCGAGCATGCCGCCGCAGATCCTGGCCGCGGCCGTCACGCTGCAGGCTCTTCATGGCCTGTCGGACTTCGAGACGGTTCAGGAACTGCGCTGTGACCTGCGGTGGAAGGCTGCCTGCGGACTCGGCCTGCACGACACGGCCTTCGACCCGTCGTTGCTGTCCTACTTTCGCCGCAGGCTGGCCCGCTCGGCCCGGCCGAACCGGGTATTCGAGACCGTCCGCGAGGTCATCAAGACCACCGGCGTGCTCAAGGGCAAGCACCGTCGGGCACTGGACTCCACGGTGCTGGATGATGCGGTGGCCACCCAGGACACCGTTACCCAGATCGTCGCCGCGATCCGGACGGTGATCCGTGAGGTCCCCGGCGCCCCGGCAGTCGCCGACCAGCAGTGTCGGGCTCACGACTACAGCGATCCCGGCAAGCCCCGTATCGCCTGGAACGACCAGGCGGCACGAGCTGAGCTGGTGGACGCCCTGGTCGGTGACGCACTGCGGCTGCTGGGTCATCTGCCCGAGCAGGAACTCGGTGAAAAGGCCGCGAATGCGGTCGGCATCCTGGCCTTGGTCGCCGGCCAGGACGTCGAACCCGCCGATGACAGCGACGGGCGTGACGGGCGCTGGCGCATCACCCAGGGCACCGCTTACGACCGGATGATCTCCACCGTCGACCCGGAGTCCCGCCACGCGCACAAGACCCGCCACCAGCAGCAGGACGGCTTCAAGGCCCATCTGGCCATCGAGCCCGAGACCGGCTTATTCACCGCAGTCGCCCTCCGGCCCGCGACCGGCAGCGAACACCACGAAGCTGCTGTCGGCCTCGACCTGCTCGCCCAGGAAAACGATCCGGTGGACGCCTTCGGCGACACTGCCTACTCCACCGGTTCCGCCTGTCAAAGTCTCCAACAATCGGGGCACCGGCTGTTCTTCAAGCCCGCGCCACTGCGGCCTGCTGTCCCGGGCGGTTTCACCCTCGACGACTTCGCCATCGACACCCTCGCGGGCACGGTGACCTGCCCCCAGGGACACACCGTCCCCCTCACCGATCCCAGCGGACGGCACCGTCAGCGCAAGGCCACCTTCGCCAAGGAGTGCACCGGATGTCCTCTGCGTCAGCGATGCACCAAAGCCAAGACCGGACGCATCCTGACCATCCGGCCGCACCACGATCTACTCGTTCAAGCCCGCCACCAGGCCGCCGCTGACACGGACTGGCAAGCCGACTACCGACGCTGGAGACCACCCGTCGAACGCGCCGTCGCCTGGCTCGTCCACCACGGCAACCGCAAACTCCGCTACCGCGGCACCATCAAGAACGACACCTGGATCCACACCCGAGCCGCCGCCCTCAATCTCCGCCGACTCATCAACCTCGGACTCCATCACAACGGCACCACCTGGCAGATCCAGGCCACCACCTGACGGTGGCAACCCGGATCAACCAAGATCTTCAGCAGTCTTCTAGAGGCGGGTGCGCAGTTCCCAGAGCTCGGGGAAGAAGCGCTCGTCGAGAGTCGAACGCAGATAGTGCACGCCGCTCGATCCGCCCGTGCCGGTCTTCGCGCCGATGATCCGTTCCACCATGTGCACATGCCGGGAACGCCAGACGCTGAACTGCTCGTCGTGGTCGGTCAACGCCTCGGCGACGGACAGCAGTTCGGAGCCGGGTATCTCCTCGCGCAGCAGCTCCAGGAGATCCGGGTCGCCCCGCCCTCGGCGCAGTGCACGGAAGGCGTCGCCCAGAGTCGGTTCCGCCAGGCGACGCCTCAGCGACTCCCGGTCCGCCGGGCGCAGATCGCCGCGCCCCAGATGACGCTCGTCCTTGAGCCCGGAGAGGAACTCGATCTCCCGGAACTGCACGGACTGTATGCCGCTCGCCTCGTACAGGAACGGCCTGAGCTTGGCGAAGCTCCCCGGGCTGATGGTCTCCAGCACCTCGACCTGCTGGACCATCACTCGCTCGATGGTCGCCACCCGGCGGAGACAGTAGAGGGCACGCGGCACGTCGTCGCCGAACATCCCGTCGCGGGCGCACTCCAGCTCGTCGAGGATCACCTTGAACCACAGCTCGTAGACCATGTGCGCGACGTAGAACAGATGCTCGTCGTGGAGCTTCGTGGGCCCGGGAGGGAGAGCGAGCAGCTCGTCAAGGCGGAGAAGGTCGCCGTAGCCGGGTCCCGCGTCGCCGGTACCGGAGGGCTGGTGCGCCACGGGGCAGCCGTTCACGCCCGCGGTCCCGGAACCGGCGCTCAAGCCGTTCATCGGCGCTCCTTAGCTCGCGATTTCTTCGCCTCAACTCCGGGCTCCAGACTGGAAGTCGGCGGAACGCTGTACAAACCGCTTCCTGGGCGGCCGACCTACGTACCCGTATTGCCACCGCACCCGTGTGCGGCAGCCGTCGAGACGCCGGCGGCCCTGGCAAGACGCCACTTCGGCCGCGGGGGCGCCTGCCGGCGCGGACGCCCGGCGTGCCGGACGGAGCCCTGTCGGGGTGCCTGATCGGGCCGGGCGGGCGGGTACGGGTGGAGGGCCGCACCGGCGACTCCGTCAGCCAGTAGTCGGGGCTGTCCGACCGGGCCCCTCCCGGCAGTACGAAGGACCTCTCTGAACGAGGTGCGACTCATCCCGCCCGTCGCTGCATCCTCGCTGTGGCCAGACCTTCTCATCGCTTGGGGCCGACCATGCCGTTCAGGACAATGCTCAAGTCGAAGATCCACCGCGCCACGGTCACGGACGCGAACCTGCACTACGTGGGGTCGCTGACCGTCGACGCCGCCCTGATGCGCGCAGCGGACCTGCTGCCCGGTGAGCTCGTGCACGTCGTGGACATCAACAACGGTGCACGGCTGGAGACTTACGTCATCGAGGGCGAGCCGGGCTCTGGCGTCATCGGAATCAACGGAGCGGCCGCCAGGCTCGTCCACACCGGCGACCTGGTCATCATCATCAGCTACGCCCAGCTGTCGGACAGCGAACTGGAAAAGCACCGGCCACAGGTGGTCTTCGTCGACGGCCGCAACCGCCCCCTCGGGACGGGACACGATCCGGGCGAGTCCCAGCCGGCGGAGCCCGTCCCGGACACGGTCCGAACCGTCTGAGCACCCGTACGGCGAGGCCGCGCCCCAGCACGGGACCGCGGCCCGAGGGCGGCCCCCGGCACGCCGCGCGAAGGAGCGCAGCGGACGAACCGGTGGTCGTTCCGCACACATCAGGAGGAGCCCGGGCATGACCACATCCCACAACAGCACCCCCTCGGAGCCCGCCGCGGACGGGGACATCGCGGTCATCGGCATGGCCGGGCGGTTCCCCGGCGCGGCCGACGTGGCGAGCTTCTGGCAGAACCTGCGCAGTGGGACGGAGTCGGTCACCTTCTTCGACGACGCCGAACTGAGGGAGAAGGGGGTCCCCGAGGGACTGGTGGCCGACCCGGCGTTCGTGAAGGCGGGCTCCGTGCTCGACGGTCCCGAACTCTTCGACGCCGCGTTCTTCGGTTACAACGCCCGTGATGCCGCGATGGTGGACCCGCAGCAGCGGCTGCTGCTGGAGACGGCACACGCCGCGCTGGAGGACGCCGGGTGCGTGCCCGCGCTCTTCCCCGGCTCCATCGCCGTGTACGCCGGGAGCAGCCTGTCCACGTACCTCATATCCAATCTGCTCACCGCCGGGCCCGGGTTCGACGACATCGCCGACGTGACGGAGCTCCTCACCACGAACGACAAGGACTATCTCGCCACCAGGATCAGTTACGGCCTCGGCCTCGACGGGCCCGCCGTGTCCGTGCAGACGGCGTGCTCGTCGTCGCTGGTCGCCGTGCACATGGCCGTACAGGGACTGCTCGGGCACGAGTGCGACATCGCCCTCGTGGGCGGGGCCTCGCTGCGGTTGCCCCAGGGGCGCGGCTACCTCCACCGCCAGGGGATGATCTTCTCCGCGGACGGCCACACCCGCTCCTTCGACGCCGAGTGCAGCGGCACCATGTTCGGCAGCGGCGTGGGTGCCGTCGTACTCAAGCGGCTGGTGGACGCCATCGCCGACGGCGACCGGATAGACGCGGTGGTCAAGGGCTCCGCCGTCACCAACGACGGCTCCGCCAAGGTGGGTTACACCGCCCCGGGCGTCGACGGCCAGGCCCGCGCCATCGCCGGCGCCCTCGGCGTCGGCGAGGTCGAACCGGACACCGTGACCGCGCTCGAAGGGCACGGCACGGCCACACCGCTGGGCGACCCGATCGAAGTTACGGCCCTCAGCCGGGTGTTCAGCACTCGCACCGCCGCCGCCGCTTCCTGCGCGCTCAGTTCGGTGAAGTCCAACGTCGGGCACCTGGCGGAGGCCGCCGGCATCACCGGGTTCATCAAGGCCGTGCTCCAGCTGCGGCACCGGCAGCTTGCCCCCAGCCTCAACTTCGACGAGCCCAACCCCGAACTGCGCCTGGACGAGACGCGGTTCAGGGTCGTCACGGAGCTGGAGGACTGGCGGCCCGACGCGATGCCGCGGCGGATCGGCGTCAGCTCCTTCGGCATGGGCGGCACCAATGCCCACGTCGTGCTGGAGGAGGGGCCCGAGCCCGCGCCGTCGGTGCCCTTCACCCGGGACCTGTTCCTGCTGCCGCTGTCGGCGCGCACGCCGGCGTCCCTCGAAGCGGCCACCGACGGCCTGGCCGCCGCCCTCGACGGCACCGAGGACCTCTCGGACACCGCCACCACGCTCCAGCACGGGCGCGCGGCACACCGGCACCGCAGGCTCGTGGTGGCCGCCGGCGCCTCGGAGGCTCAACAGGCCCTGGAGACGAGGGACTCCGCGTCGACCGCCACGTCAGCCGCGTCCCCAGAGCCGCGTATCGCCCTGATGTTCCCGGGCCAGGGAAGCCAGTACCCGGGCATGGCAAGGCTGCTGTACGAGCAGGAGCCCGTCTTCAGCGAGTGCGTGGACACCTGCGCCGACCTGCTCTTCGACGAACTCGGCCACGATCTGCGCGAGGTGATGCACCCGGCCGCCACCACCGACCCGGGGGCCGCGGCCGGGCTGCTGCGCCAGACGTCCCTCGCCCAGCCCGCGCTCTTCGTCGTCGGCTACGCACTCGCCGGGCTGCTGGAGAGCGTCGGCGTCCGCCCGGACGCCATGATCGGGCACAGCGTCGGCGAAATCGTCGCGGCCTGCCGCTCAGGGGTCTTCTCGCTGCCCGACGCCCTGCGGCTGGTGGCCGTACGAGGGCGGCTGATGCAGGAGCTGCCGCCCGGCGGCATGCTGTCCGTCGCCCTGCCGGAAGAGGCGGTCCTCGAGCGGCTGCCCGAAGGGCTCTCACTGGCGGCGGTCAACGCACCCGACGTGTGCGCGGTGTCCGGGCCCGGAGAACAGCTGCGCTCCTTCGCCCGTCTCCTCGACGAACAGGGCACACCTGTAAGGGAGTTGCACACCTCGCACGCCTTCCACTCGGCGATGGTCGAGCCGATGATGAGCCGCTTCGCGGACGAACTGTCGTGCGTCGACTTCCACGAACCGGCCGTCCCCTACGTGGAGAACCGCACGGGCGACTGGATCACCCCTCAGCGGGCCACCGACCCCGACCACTGGGTCCACCACATCCGCGAACCGGTCCGCTTCAGCGACGGCGTACTCAAGCTCACCGAGTCCGGGCCGTGCGTGCTGCTGGAGGCCGGGCCGGGTTCCACGCTCAGCACCCTGGCCCGCTCGACGGTGCGTGCCCGTGGCTCGGTCACCGTCCCTCTGCTGCCGTCCGCGGGCGAAGAGCGGGACGACGTACGGCAGTTCATGCTGGGACTCGGCCGGGTGTGGACCGCGGGCGGCGACATCGACTGGAACCTGGTCCAGGGCGGCAGGGCCCGGCGCACGGGCCTGCCGACGTACCCGTTCGAGCGCCGCCGCTACTGGATCGAAGCGGCTCCCGGCGTCCACGGCGCCAAGCCCGGTGGCTATGTGCTCCAGGCGGCCGAGCCGGAGCAGGAGACCGGCACCGGCGGTGGCGGCGAGCCCGTGCCCCTGGGCGCTTTCGACCCCCGGCCGGCCCTGACCACGGAGTACGTCGAGCCACGCGACGACCGTGACCGCAGGCTCGTGGTGATCTGGCAGGAGCTGCTGGGCGTCGCGCCCGTCGGCGTCCACGACAACTTCATGGAGCTGGGCGGCCATTCGCTGCTGGCGGCCCGCATGGTCGAACGCGTCAAGGCCGACCTCGGCACTGGCGTGAAGCTCGGCGACCTGCTGGCCGAGCCCACCGTGGCGGGGCTGGCGGCACTCCTCGAAGAGAGCGGAGTGGGCGCGGGGGAGTCCCACACCTCGGGCGGGACGAGCGGCGGGGCCGCCGAGAGCGAGCCGGAGCGCGGCGACGGGGAACTGCCCGTGGCGCGGCCCGATCCGGAGTGCCTCCACGAGCCGTTCCCGCTGTCGGAGATGCAGCAGGCACAGTGGATCGGCCGCCAGGACAGCTTCGACGGCGGCAACGTCGCCGCACACGTCTACTGGGAGGTCGAACTCGGCGCCGACGTCGACCTCGCACGGCTGGAGGCGGCCTGGCAGCAGGTCATCGAGCGGCACCACATGCTGCGCGCCGTCATCGGCGACGACGGACGCCAGCGCATACTCGCCGACACCGGGCCCTACCGCTTCGGACTGCTCGACCTGCGGGACGCCTCCGCCGAGGAGGGCGAACGGCGGCTCGACGAGCTGCGCGAGAAGCACTCCCGCGAGGTGCGGCCCGCCGACGAGTGGCCCCTGTTCGACGTGCGGGTCACGCTGCTTCCCGAGGGACGCGCCCGGCTGCACTTCAGCTTCGACCTGCTGATCGCCGACATCGGCAGCATCCGGCTGCTGGTGCGCGACTGGCGCAGGTACTACCAGGGCCGCGACGACGAGATCCGGCCGCTGCGCATCTCCTACCGCGACTACGTGCTCGCTTCCGAGGAGCTGCGCGGCACCACGCTCTACGAGCGCTCACTGGCGTACTGGCGCGAACGCGTGACCGAGCTGCCGCCCGGGCCCGACCTTCCGCTCGCACTCAGCCCCGGCTCCCTCAAGGACCCCGAATTCACCGCGCGCAACGCCCAGTTGGCGACCGAGCAGTGGAACGCCTTCAAGGAGCGGGCGGCGGCGGCCGGCGTCACACCGTCCGCCGCGATGCTCACCGCCTACGCGGCGGCGCTGGGCACCTGGTCGCGGTCCGCGTCGTTCACGCTGAACGTCACCGTGATCAACCGTCTCCAGGTGCACGAGGACGTGCGCGACCTCGTCGGGGAGTTCGCGTCGTTCGACCTGCTGCCCGTGGACCTGTCGCGGGGGGAGAGCTTCGGCTCACTCGCCTCGGCCGTGCAGCGGCAGAGCTGGGCCGACCTGGAGCACCGCTACCTCAACGGGGTGGACATCCTCCGCGAGATGGCCCGCATGCGCGGCGGCACCAGCGGATCGGTGATGCCCGTCGTCTTCACCAGCACCCTCGTGCAGGAGAACGAGGCCGAGGACGCCTCCATGTTCGGCTGGCTCGGCCGCATGGAGCACGAGATCGCCCAGACGCCGCAGGTGTGGCTCGACTTCGCCGTGATGGAGAACGCCGAGGGCGTGCAGCTGAGTTGGCACTGGGTCCGGCAGCTCTTCCCCGAGGGCGTGATCGAGGAGGTCTTCGACGCCTTCGAGCGGCTGGTGACGGACCTGGCGGCATCGGACGAGGCGTGGCGGGGCACCGTGCGCTGCCCGCTGTCCCCGGAGCAGCGCCGGCTCACCGAGAGCGTCAACGCCACCGAGGGCCCGCTCAAGGAGGACTTCCTCTACGCGCCTGTGATGGCCAGGGCGGCGGAGCACCCCGACCGGGTCGCGGTCGTGTCCGCCTCCGGAACGGAGTTGACATACGGGCGACTGCGAGCGCACGCGTGCGTGCTGGCGCACCGGCTGCGCGGCCTGGGTGCCGGCCCCGGGCGGCTGATCGCCGTGGCCGTGGAGAAAGGCTGCGAGCAGATCGTCGCGGCGCTCGCCGTGCAGCTCGCGGGCGCGGCCTATCTGCCGGTCGATCCCGCGCTGCCCGCCGAACGCCAGGACCATCTGTGCGAACGCGGCGAGGTGCGGCTCGTCCTCGTGCCCGAGGGCGGCTCCGGGCACGCCTGGGCCGAGGGCATACGCGAGGTCGAGGTCGAGGTGGGCGCGTACCCGGACGGGCCGGGCGCCGACGGCACGCCGCCCGAGCCGGTGCAGTCGCCGGGCGACCTCGCCTACACCATCTTCACCTCGGGCTCCACGGGCGAGCCCAAGGGCGTCATGCTTACCCACCGGGCCGCGCTGAACACGCTGACGGACATCAACGAGCGCTTCTCCGTCGGGCCCGACGACGCCGTGCTGGGGCTCTCCTCGCTCAGCTTCGACCTGTCCGTGTACGACGTCTTCGGCGTCCTGGGCGCAGGCGGCAGGCTCGTCCTCCCCCTGCCGGGCACGAGCCGCGACCCGGGCCACTGGGACGAGCTGGTGCGGCGGCACCGGGTCACGTTGTGGAACAGCGTTCCCGCGCTGCTGCGCATGTACGTCGAACACCTCGCCGGGCAGAACGGCGAGGGCGGCATCGGCGACGGCGCCGGTGACGGTACCCGGACCGACGAGCACGCCGGGCCGGCCAATCCGCTCCGGCTCGCGCTGATGTCGGGCGACTGGATCCCCGTGGAACTCCCCGCACAGCTGAGGGAGTTGATTCCGCAGGTGGAGCCGGTCAGCCTGGGCGGCGCCACCGAGGCCGCCGTGTGGTCCATCTGGCACCCGATCGACCCGGAGGCCGACGGCGCCCGCGACTCCGTCCCGTACGGCACGCCGCTGCGCAACCAGACCTTCCACGTACTCAACGACCGTATGGAGACCTGCCCGGTCTGGGTCACCGGCGAGCTGTACATCGGCGGCGCCGGACTGGCCTCGGGCTACTGGCGGGACGAGGAGCGCACGCGGGCGTCGTTCGTCACCTGGCCGGAGACGGGGGAACGGCTCTACCGCACCGGTGACCTGGGGCGCCGGCTCCCGGACGGGACGCTGGAGTTCCTGGGGCGCGAGGACTTCCAGGTCAAGATCGGCGGCTTCCGTATCGAACTCGGCGAGATCGAGGCCGCGTTGGCGCGCCACGACGGCGTCCGCGCCGCCGTGGCGGCCGCGCCCGGCGACCGGCACAACCGGCGGCTCGTGGCGTACGTGGTGCCGGACGCGGCGGAGTCCGGCCGCACCCCGGAGTGGGACGAGGCGTTCCTCGGCGAGGTACGGGCCCTGGCCGAAGAAGTGCTGCCGAGCTACATGGTGCCGACCGTCTTCCTCGTGCTGGACCGGCTGCCGCTGAGCGCGAACGGCAAGGTGGACCGCGCGGCGCTGCCCGACCCGGCGCGCGTCGAGGGCGGCTCGGACGCCGCCCAGGGCCCTGTCGCGGCACGGCTGGTGGAGATCGTCGCGGAGGTCGTCGGGGTGTCCGGGATCGGGCCCCGCGACAACTTCTTCTCGGTGGGCGGCAATTCGATCATGGGTATCCAGATCGTCTCCCGCGCCAACGCGGAGGGCCTGGAGTTCACCGCGGCCGACCTCTTCCAGCACGAGACGCTCGAAGAACTCGCCGCAGAACTGGAGTCGCGCGGCGCCACCGTCGCCGGAGCGGCCTCCACGGAGCCGCTGACGCGGCGCCAGCGGCAGCTCGTCGAGTGGGCGGCCCCCGGGCTGCCCGGAGGAGTTCACCGTGCGGAGCTGCGGACCGGCCCCGAAGTGGAGTCCGCCTGGCTCGAATCGGCCCTCGCCGCCGTGACGCGACGCCATACGGCACTGCACACGCGGCTGGCCGAAGCCGACGGCGGCTGGCGGACCGTGCGCAGAAGTGCGCAGGCCGACGAGTCGGGGGTGCCCGACATCGATCTGACCGCGCTGCCCGAAGGCCGCCGCGAGCGTGCCTTCACGAGCATGGTCGAGGAGATGTGCGGCGAACTGTGCCCGCAGTTCGGGCCCGTGGCGAAGGCGGCACTGTTCCGCCTCGGCGAGTCCGAGCAGCGCATGGTGTGGCTCGTCCACGAACTCTGCGTCGACGGCGGCTCCTGGCGGGCGCTTCTCAGCGACCTCCACGTCGCGGTGGAGGCGGCCGCGAACGGGGAGGATCCGGCGCTGCCGGTCCAGGACCCACTGCGGGTACGGGCGTTGACCGCGCTGGCGAGCGCGGAGGAGAGCGCGGAGGAGAGCGCGGAGGAGAACGCGGCAGGCGGCCCCGGCGCAGATGCCGCGGAGGACGCAGGCGGAGCGGACGGATCCCCGCTGCCCGCCCCGCCTCCCGTGGTGGAACTCGCCGAAGGCGACACCCGGCACTCCCTCCAGGCACAGCTCACCGAGGAGGAGACGGCGGAGCTGCTGAGGAGCACGTCGGCCACGTACCGCCTCACGCCCTCCGAGACCGTCGCGGCGGCCTTCGCACTGGCCGTCTCCGCGACCGGGAGTCCACCCCTGCTGCGCTACGACCTCGAATACGAACTGCGCGGCAGCGAAGAGGCCGGTGCGGGCGCGGAGTTCACGGCGGGAAGCTTCAACTCCCATGTGACGCTGACATTCCGTACGGGCGGAGACGGTACCGCCGCCGGGACCGGCACCGCCGACAGCAGCGATGTCGGCGCCCTGCTCCGTTCCGTCAAGGACCAGTGCCGCACCGGGACGTCGGGCGACGGCGAACCCTCTCCCGCCTCGCCGCAACCCGCGCAGGTGCTGGTCCGCCACCTGGGCGAGCTGGACCTCCCGGCCGGCGCGCATCTGCTGCCCGCGGGACCACCCGCGCTGGACGGAGCGGACCACCCCGTCACCCTCAGCACCCACCTGGCGCGGGACAGGCTGCTGGCGACGCTCACCTGCCGCGCCGGCGAGCCGTCCGGCGCACGGCTGGCCGCCGTCCTCGAAGCGCTGCCCGCCGCCTTCCGGCGGATCACCGAGCACTGCCGCGACACCGGGCGAGCAGTGATCAGCCCCGGCGACTTCCCCCTCGCCGGGCTGGACCAGAACACCCTCGACACGTTCCTCGGCGCGCTCGCCGGGAACGGCGAGCCCTCCGGGACCTCCCCGTCCCAGCCCGGCCCGACCGCACATGCCGAGGAGGCCCTGTGAAGCCCGAAAACCTCCAGGACGTCTACGAGTTGACGCCCATACAGGAAGGGATGCTCTTCCACAGCCTGTTCGCCCCCGAGTCCGGCGTGTACCTGGAACAGCTCTCCTTCACCCTCAGCGGGCGCATGGACCCGGCGGCCTTCCGGCAGGCGTGGCAGGACGTCGCCGCGCGCCACCCGATCCTGCGCACCGGCTTCCACTGGGAGGAGGTCGGCAAGTCCCTCCAGGCCGTGCACCGCCGCGTGGACGTACCCGTGGAGGAGCACGACTGGCGGCGGGTGGCGCCCGCCGAACGCGAGGAACACTACGAGGCGTTCCGCGCCCGGCAGCGGCGGCTCGGCTTCGACCTGCGCAGGCCCCCGCTGATGAAGCTCGCCCTCATCCGCTTCGAGGACGACCTGTACCGCCTCTTCTGGAGCTTCCCCCATCTGGTCATGGACGGCTGGTCGTTCGGCCTCGTACTCCAGGAGTTCGCCGCGCTCTACGCGGCCCGCTGCCGCAAGGAGCCCGCCGGTCTGGCGCCCGCCCGCTCCTACCGGGACTACGTGGCGTGGTGGAAGCAGCAGGACATGGCGGGAGCGGAGGAGTTCTGGCGCCGCGAACTGGCCGGGTACATGCCGCCGCCGGCGCTGGAGATCGGCCCGCCGGACCCTGAGCCCGAGGGCCCCACGCACAGCTTCGTCCCCGACCGCTCCCTCGGCTCGCTGGTCCGAGACCTCGACGATCTCGCCCGGGACAACCGGCTCACACTCAACACCCTCGTACAAGGTGCCTGGTTGATGCTGCTGAGCCGCTACACCGGCCGCGACGACGTCGTCAGCGGAGCCACCTCGACGCACCGGCCGACCGGTCTGCCCGGCGCGGAGACCATCGTCGGCCCGATGATCACCACCACGCCCGTGCGGGCCCGCATCGACCCCGCCGAGCGGCTGCTGCCGTGGCTGCGGCACCTCCAGGACTCGATGACCGCCGCACGCGAACACGCCGACGTGCCATTGCATCTCTTCCCCCGGTGGGCCGGACTGCCCGGCGGGCAGCCGCTGTTCGAGACCGACCTCGCATTCGAGAACACCCCGCCGCCCGAAATGGCCCTGCACGGACTGGAGATCACCGGCTTCTCCTATGACGGCCGGCCCCACTACCCGCTGACCATGGTCGTCTTCCCCCAGGAGGAACTGCCGCCCCGTCTGGTGCACGACCGGCGCCGCTTCCCCGGGCCCGTGGCGGAGACACTGCTGACCCACTTCAACCACCTGCTGGGCGGCATGGCCGCAGCGCCGGGCGGAACGCTCGGCGAGATCGAGCCCTACACCCCCGAGGAACGCGTCCGGCTGCTGGACGGCGGTCACCGGCCGCAGCCCGTCGAGGAGGACTCCGCGTCCTGCCTCCACGGCATCTTCAGCCGCCAGGCCGCCGGCACACCGGACGCCGTGGCCCTCGTCAGCGGCACCGACACCCTCACCTACCGGGAGCTGGAGGAGCGCGCGAACCAACTCGCCCACCACCTGCGCGACTTGGGCGCCGGGCCGGAGGAGCGGGTCGGCCTGTGCCTGGATCGCACCGCCGACATGGCCGTCGGCATTCTCGGGGTGCTCAAGAGCGGAGCGGCCTACGTACCGCTCGACCTGGCCCAGCCGCGGGAGCGCATGGCCTACGTGCTCGCCGATGCGGGCGCCTCGCTGCTCGTCACCCACGGCGCCGCCGCGGACCGCGCCCCCGGCTTCGACGGCCGCACCGTGAATCTGGACGAGGACGCGCACGCCATCCGGGCCCGCGAGACATCGGCGCCGACTTCGGGCACCGACCCGTCGGCTCTGGCGTACGTCATCTACACCTCGGGCTCCACGGGCCGCCCGAAGGGCGTCGAGCTGCCGCACTCCAACGTCGTGCGCCTCGTACGCGGCACGCAGCAGCTCATGGACCTCGACGCCGGGGACGTGTGGAGCCTGTGCCACTCCTACGCCTTCGACGTGTCGGTCTACGAGATGTGGGGCGCCTTCGCGACAGGCGCACGCCTCGTCGTCGTTCCGCGCGAGACGGTGCGCGCCCCCGACGCGCTGCACGCCCTGCTCGCCGAGGAGGGCGTGACGGTCTTCAGCCAGACGCCGTCAGCGTTCCGCCCGTACATGCAGCACGCGATCGACAGCGAAGAGAAGCAACCGCCCCTGAAATACGTGCTTTTCGCGGGCGAGTACCTGGATGTGCCGGCGCTGGCCCCCTGGTTCGGCCACTTCGGCGACGACGAGCCGCAGTTGGTCAACCTGTACGGCATCACCGAGGTCACCGTGCACGCCACGTTCCACCGCGTGACGCGGCAGGAGGCCGGCTCGGGCGTGCGCAGCAACATCGGACGCCCGCTGCCCGACCTGAGCATCCGTCTCCTCGATGCCCATCTGCGGCCGGTGCCGCAGGGGGTGCCGGGGGAGATGTACGTCTCGGGGCCCGGCGTCGCCCGCGGCTACCGCAACCTGCCGGAACTGACCGAAGAGCGGTTCCTGCCGGACTTGTTCGCGGGCGGCGGCGAGCGGATGTACCGGTCCGGCGACCTCGCCCGGCTGCTCGGCAACGGCGAGCTGGAGGTGCTGGGCAGGGTCGACGACCAGGTCAAGGTGCGCGGCTTCCGCGTGGAGCCGGGCGAGATCGCCCAGGTGCTGAAGGCACACGAGGCGGTGACGGATGTCCTCGTCGTGCCGCGCGAGGACCGGCACGGGGACGTGCGGCTCGTCGCCTACGCCGTCGTGCCGGACGTGGCGGCCCGAAGCGCGGACTCCCGCGAGGAGCTGGCCGCCGGACTGATCGAGCTGGCCCGCGCGGGAGTGCCCGAGTACATGGTGCCCTCGGCCGCCGTGCTCCTCGACGCGCTGCCGCTGACGGCCAACGGAAAGGTCGACAGGCGGGCTCTCCCGGCGCCCGGCACCGGCCGTACGGCAGCCGCGGGAGAGTACGTGGCGCCCCGCGACGAGCTGGAGCAGCGGATCGCCGACGTGTGGGCGGAGCTGCTCGGCGTCGACCGGGTCGGCGCCTACGACGACTTCTTCGAACTCGGCGGCCACTCCCTGCTGGCCACACGCGTGACCGGCAGGCTCAAGGCCGCCCTGCACAGGGACGTACGAGTGCGGGCCCTCTTCGAACAGCCGGTGCTGGCCGCCTTCGCGAAAGAGCTGAAGGAGAGGGCGGAGCCGTCCGGGGGCGCACCGGCCGGCTCCGGGGGGCCGGAGCTGGTGGCGGCCGACCGGACGTCACGTCGTCGGCGCAAGAGCGGCGGCAGCACACGCGGAAACACCGGCGGGACCTCCGACTCCGGGAACAGCAAGGAGAGTTGACGTGACGACCGAACGAGCGGAGCCGGGAGCCCTGGCGGCGCAGGAGACGGACCAGCCCTTCGTCCTGCCGATGTCCTCCGGCCAGCAGCGGTTGTGGTTCCTCGCGCAGCTGGACCCCGGCAGCGCCGCCGCCTACCTGGGCTACGGCGCGGCGCATCTGCGCGGCACCCTCGACCGCGGCGCCTTGCAGAGCGCCGTGGACGCGCTGGTGGAGCGGCACGAGACGCTGCGTACGAGCTTCGGCGTGCACGACGGCGAACCGGTGCAGTTCGTCCACGACGCCGGACCGCCCTGCCGCATCCCCGTGGGGGAACGGGACCTGACGGCCGCCGCCGACCCCGGCACCTCCCTCAAGGAGGCGCTCGCGCAGGAGACCTCCACCCCGTTCGCCGTCGACGAGGTCCCCCTCGCCCGGGTCACGCTGATCAAACTCACCGACGACGACCACGTACTCGTCGTCACCTTCCACCACGGCATCGGCGACATGTGGTCCGGCGCGGTGTTCGTACGTGAACTGGCCGCCTGCTACAAGGCGTTCCTCACCGGCGGTCGCCCGGACCTGCCGCAACTCCCCGTCCAGTACGGCGACTACGCCGAGTGGCAGCGCCGGCGGTTCGACAGCGGCGAGCTGCTGGGCCAGCTCGCGTGGTGGCGCATGACGCTGGAGGACCTGCCCGCACTGGACCTGGCCACCGACCGGCAGCGCCCCGCCGCACAGTCCTTCCGGGGCGCCACCCGCGTGGCGCACATACCGCCGGACGTCGTCGCCGAGCTCCAGCGGCTCGCGGGCGAGCGCCGCGCCAGCCTCTTCATGGTGCTGCACGCCGCGTACTGCCTGCTGCTGTCGCGCTACTCCGGGCAGGACGACATCCCCGTCGGCACCTCCGTAGCGGGCCGTGACAGGCCCGAACTGGAGAACCTCATCGGGATGTTCATCAACACGCTCGTGCTCCGCACCGACCTGGGCGGCGACCCGACGTTCGGCGAACTCGTCGACCGCTGCCGTGAGGTGTGCCTGGGCGCCTACGCCCACGCAGACGTGCCGTTCGAGCAGCTTGTACAGGAACTGCGGCCGGAGCGCGACCTGTCGAGGGCGCCACTGGCGCAGGCCATCCTCGTGCTGGGCAACACCCCGCCCGACGAACTCCGCCTGCCGGGACTGACGGTGGAGCCCGTGCCCGTCGATCCCGGCACGGCCAAGGTCGACCTGTTCCTCGCGCTCGTGCCCGACGGTGACGGCCTGCGCGCCGAACTCGAATACGACACGGCTCTGTTCGACGCCGCCACGGCGGACCGCATGCTCGACCACTTCTGCATGCTCCTGCGGGATGCCCCGGCCGCCGCCGGTGAACGCCTGTCGCGTCTGCCCTCGCTGCCCGAGGGGGAACTGGAACAGCTGCGGCAGTGGGGCAGGGGCGACACGGGCGCCCCGCCGCGCGAACTGCCCGTGCACCGCATGGTGGAGGAGCAGGCCGCCCGTCTCGGCGGCAAGTGCGCCGTCTTCCTCGACGAACAAGCCCTCAGCTACGACGAGTTGAACGAACGCGCCAACCGCCTCGCCCATCTGCTGCGCCGCCGCGGAGTGGCCCCCGGGGTCCGCGTCGGAGTGTGCACCGAGCGCACACCCGACCTCGTCGTGGCCCTGCTCGCGGTGCTCAAGTCCGGTGGCGCGTATGTGCCGATCGACCCCGAATACCCGCCCGAACGAGTCCGCTATCTGCTTCAGGACTCCGGCATCTCGCTGCTGCTCAGCCACCGCACGCTCGCCGGACGGCTTCCCCGGCACGGCGCCGGCACCATCCACCTCGACGACGAGCCCTGGCCCGCGGCCGGCGAGCCGCCCACGAACCCCGGACCCCTCGCCGGGCCGGACGACTTGGCGTACGTCATCTACACCTCCGGCTCCACCGGCAGGCCGAAGGGCGTGATGATCCCCCACGGGCGGCTGCCGAACCTCCTGGACTCCATGCGGAACGTGCCCGGCCTCGACCAGGACGACACGGTCGCCGCCACCATCACGCACGCCTTCGACATGTCGGTGATCGACCTCTTCCTGCCTCTGACCACCGGCGCGACCGTGGCACTCTTCCCCCGCGCCGACGTCGTCGACGGCGAACGGCTCGCGGCACGCATGACCGCCACGAAGGCCACCTACTGGCAAGCCACCCCGGCCGCGTGGCAGTTGCTGCTCGACACCGGCTGGCAGGCGGCACACCCCTTCCGCGGCCTGTGCGGCGCGGAGCCGCTCACCCCCGAGATGACAGCACGTATGGCCGCTGCCGGGGTCGAGGCATGGCAGGTCTACGGGCCCACGGAGACCACCGTGTGGGCGAGTTGCCACCGGGCGAGGGAGGGCGAGTCGCCCGTGCCTCTCGGACGGCCCCTGACGCACACCCGTTTCCGCGTACTGGACGGCGACGGGCGGCCCGTGCCGGTCACCGTCACCGGTGAGCTGTACATCGGCGGTCCCGGCGTCGCACTCGGCTACCACGGCCAACCGGAGCTGACCGCACACCACTTCGTGCCGGAACCGGGAGACTCCGGCGCCCTGATGTACCGGACGGGCGACCTGGTGCGCTACCGCAGCGACGGGCGTCTGGAGTTCGTCGGGCGTGCGGACTCCCAGGTGAAGATCCGCGGGTTCCGCGTCGAACCCGGCGAAGTCGCGGCCGTGCTGCGCGAACACGACGCGGTACGCGAGTCCGTCGTGGTCCTGCGGGAGGACACACCCGGGGACCGCCGGCTCACCGGGTACGTCGTGCCCGGCACGACGACCGACGACCCGGGCCGGCTCGTGGGCGATCTGAGGGAGTGGGCGCTCGCGCGGCTGCCCGAGTACATGGTGCCCGCCTCCCTTGCCGTACTGGAGGCCATGCCCAGGACCCCCAACGGCAAGGTCGACAAGGCCGCCCTGCCCGTCCCGGACGGCGCCGCGCGTGCCTCGGCGGACGGCTTCACCGCGCCCCGTACCGCGACCGAGGAGTACATCGCCGGCCTGTGGAAGGAAGTGCTCGGCGTCGAACGGATAGGCGCCGACGACGACTTCTTCGCCCTCGGAGGGCACTCGCTGCTCGCCGGGCGGGTCGTGGGCAGACTCAGCAAGCGCTTCGGGCGCCGTGTCCCGGTCCGGGTGCTGTTCGACAGGCCCACGGTCGCCTCCCTCGCGCAGGAACTCGACGGCTCCGGGGAGGAGCAGGCAGCTCCCGCCCGGAAGGCGCAGGAGTCCCGGGAAGCGCAGGAGACCGAGCGCGAGACTCCGGACCAGGCTTCCCCGCCCGCCCCGGACGGGGCCGACGCCCCGGCAGGGACCGGTGCCGGTGCTCAGGGCGGTGCGGCGAAGCAGCGGGAGCAGGCTCCCCAGCCCGACCCGGACGGCCCCGCACCGCTGCCGCGCCTCGCCGCGCCCGGCGAGGACGCCGTGCTGCTGCCCGCCTCACTCGGACAGTCGCGGCTGTGGTTCCTCCACGAGCTCGACCCCGGCAGCACACGGGCATACCTGATGTCCGCCCAGGTCGAACTGGACGGCCCCGTCGACGAGCCGGCGCTGACCGATGCCCTGGGCCGCCTCGCCGAGCGGCACGAGACCCTGCGTACGGCCCTCGTAGAGAAGGACGGGGAACTGCGGCAGGCGGTACACCCGCATGTGACCGTCCCCCTGGACCGGATCGACCTGCGCGGTGCCGGGGACGGCGAGCGTGCGCGGGAGACGGAACGCATCCTGCGGGACGCCGCCACCCGCCCCTTCGACCTCGCACGGGCGCCCCTGATGCGTGCGACGCTGCTGCGCACCGGGGAGGAGAGCCGCGTCCTCTCGCTGGTCTTCCACCACGCAGTCTGCGACCGGTGGTCCGTGTCGGTCCTCGTGCGCGAACTCGTGACGCTGTACGAGTCCCGGCTCGCCGGAGCCGAACCGGCCCTTCCGGCGCTGCCCGTCCAGTACGGCGACTACGCGGACTGGCAGCGCCGGCAGCTCACCGCCCCGGAGACGGAACGCCAACTCGCCTACTGGAAGGAGACGTTGCGCGATCTGGCGCCCGTCGAGCTGCCCGCGGACCATCCGCGGCCACCGGTGCAGACCTTCCGCGGCGGCGTTCGCTACCGGCCCGTCCCGGCAGCCGTGATGCGCGGGTTGGAGAACCTTGGCGCTCGCGCGGGCGCCACGCTGTTCATGGTGCTGCTCGCCGCGTTCGACGTCCTGATCCAGCGCTACAGCGGGCGGCAGGACGTGGCCGTCGGATCGCCGGTCGCGGGCCGCGGACGTCCCGAGTCGGAGAACCTCATCGGCTTCTTCGTCAACAACCTCGTGCTCCGCACCGACCTCTCCGGCAACCCCGCCTTCACCGAGTTGCTGGCCCGCGTACGGGAGACCTGCGTAGGGGCCTACGCACACCCCGACGTCCCCTTCGAGCGCCTGGTCGACGAGGTCGGCGCGGCACGCGATCTGTCACGGACCCCGCTTTTCCAGACGGTCTTCTCCTTCGGCAACGTCGAGGTGCCGCAGGTTCGCATGGGGGACGCGGACGTGCGTCCCTTCGACATCCACTCGGGCACCTCCAAGTTCGACCTCGTACTGGAGATCGTCCCGCGCGGGGACGGTTGGCGGGCCGCGATGGAGTACAACACCGACCTGTTCGAACCGGCCACCGTGGACCGGATGTTCGACCACTACCTAGAACTGCTCCAGGCGGTGGCGCAGGCCCCCGAAGCCCCCCTCTCCGGGCTTCCAGGCCTCCCCGAATCGGACCGCGAGCACCTCCGGTCCTGGTCGCGGGGCGAGGTGCGGCCGGTACCCGAGGTGCCGGCGCATGTGCTCTTCGAGGAGCAGGCCGCCGCCCGTCCCGACGCGGCGGCGCTCAGCAGCGGCACCACCACCGTCACCTACGGGCAGCTCAACGCCCGCGCCAACCGCCTCGCCCGGCGGCTTCGTGGCCTCGGCGTCGGCCCCGGCACCCTCGTCGCCCTCCTCACGGGCCGCTCGGTCGAGACGTACACAGGGATACTCGCTGTGCTCAAGGCAGGGGGCGCCTATGTGCCGGTCGACCCCGGATACCCGCCCGAGCGGATCCGCTTCATGCTCGCCGACTGCGCGGCGCCGGTCGTACTCACCCGGTCCGTGCTGCTCGACCGCCTCGGGGACCGCCCCGACGGCGAGCAGCCGGCGACGACCGTGCTCGTCGACGAGGAGCCGCCGGAGGCAGAAGAACGGGACGACGAGCAGAACCCCCGACCGCTCGCCGGACCGGACGACTTGGCGTACGTCATCTACACCTCCGGCTCCACGGGCCGCCCCAAGGGCACGATGATCACCCATCGTTCGGTGGCCGATCTCCATCTGACCCGCGACCTGATCGGCGTCGGCCCCGGCGACCGGATGCTGGCGTTCGCCTCCACCAGCTTCGACGCCTCCGTGTGGGAGTGGGTCATGGCGCTGCTGGGCGGAGCCTGCCTCGTGGTACCGGACGCCGAGGCGACCCTCGCGGGCGAGGACCTGGCGGCCGAGGTGCGCTCCGGCGGAGCCACGGTCGCGCTCTTCCCCCCGTCGCTGCTGGCGCTGCTCGACCCGGACGAACTGCCCTCGCTGCGTACGGTCGTCTCCGGCGGAGAGGACTGCCCGGCGGCGGTCGCCGCCCGCTGGGCGGCACACGTCCGGCTCCTCAACGCCTACGGCCCCACCGAGATCACCGTCTACGCCACGCTCGCCGGGCCCCTCGCCGGCGACCGGCACCCGCCCATCGGCCGTCCGGTGCCCAACGCCGTGCTCCAGGTCCTCGGCTTGGACGGGCGTCCCGTGCCGGTCGGCGTGCCAGGCGAACTGCATGTGGGAGGCCCCGGCGTCGCACGCGGCTATCTGGGCCGTCCCGAACTGACCGCCGAGCGCTTCCTGCCCGATCCGGACCGCCCCGGTGGCCGTCTCTACCGCACGGGCGACCTCGTGCGCTGGCTGCCCGGCGGCGAGTTGGAGTACCTGGGGCGCGAGGACGACCAGGTCAAGATCCGCGGTTTCCGCATCGAGCTGGGAGAGATCGAGGCGGTGCTGCGGACGCACGCGGCGGTGCGGGACGCGGTCGCCGTGGTCCGCGAGGACGTGCCGGGCGACCCTCGTCTCGCGGCGTACGTCAGCACGGGTCCGGGCAGCGGCGGCACGGGGACCGGCGGTGCGAAGGGTGAGGAGAGCGCGGAGGCCGCGGACGCCAATGATTCCGTGCACGGCGAACTCACCGCCGAGCTCTATGAGTTGGCGCGTGACCGCCTGCCCGAGTACATGGTGCCCGCCCATCTGGCCGTGCTGCGGGAGTTCCCCCGTACCCCGAGCGGCAAGACGGACCGCGCCGCCCTGCCCGCGCCCGGCACGGTGCGCACGGTAGCCGCACGCTCCGGCCATGTGACGCCTTCGACACCGGCCGAGGCGCACATCGCGCAGCTCTTCGCGCAGGTCCTCGGCGTCGGACGGGTCGGCGCGCACGACGACTTCTTCGAACTCGGCGGCAACTCGCTGTCGGCCACGCGACTGCACGCGGCCGTACGCGACGCCTGGCCGGGGGCCGCGCCGCCCCTGCGGCTGCTGTTCGAACGTCCGACCCCTCGTGCGCTGGCTGAGGCCGTCGCAGGGGACGACGCAGGGGACGAGAGCCCGGACCCGGCCGAGGACGTGGTCCTGGACCCGGCGATACGGGTGGAGGGGACCTGGGAGTGGAACCCCGACCCGCGGGCGGTGCTGCTGACCGGAGCGACCGGCTTCCTCGGCGCGTTCCTGCTCGACGCGCTGCTGAAGAGCACCCGAGCCGAGATCGTCTGCCTCGTAAGGGCGGAGACACCGGACAAGGCCCGGGAGAAACTCGCCGGCCATCTGCGCGACCTCAAGCTGTGGGACAGGTGGGACGGGACGACGCGGGACCGGATAAGGGCGCTCCCCGGCGACCTCGCCGAGCCCCACCTCGGGCTCGGGCACGACGGTTTCCGCGAACTCGCCCACCACGTCGAGGAGATCCACCACAGCGGAGCGGCCGTCAACTTCGCCAAGCCCTACGCGGCCCTGCGGCGGACCAACGTCGGCGGTACGCAGCAGATCCTGCGGCTGGCGTGCACGGGCCCGGTCAAGCCCGTACACCATGTCTCGACCCTCTCCGTGTTCACGCTGCGCCGCGAGGGCGATCCGCCCGCGCGCGAGGACGAACTGCCCGCGGAGGCACCGCCTGCCGAGAACGGCTACAACCAGAGCAAGTGGGCGGCCGAGCAGATCGTCGCCCTGGCGCGTGAACGGGGGGTGCCGGTCTCGGTCTACCGTCCCGGCCGTATCGCCGGAGACAGCACCACGGGGGTGTGGCGCGCCGACGACGTCTTCACCCACATCCTGCGGGCGTGCGCACTGGTGGGCTCGGTCCCGGCGCTGGACTTCAGCACCGACATCGTGCCCGTCGACCACATCGCACACGTCGTCGCACAGGCGGCCCGCAGCCGCGAACACCTCGGCAGGACCTACCAGTTCGGCGGCACGGAGCGGCTGCGCTTCGAAGGGGTGCACAGGGCGCTGCGGCTGGCCGGGCACCCGGTGCGCCGTGACAGCTTCGAGGACTGGTACGAGGCGTGCCGCGACTACGCCGACCGGCACCCCGGCAGCGAACTCGGGCCCACGCTCTCGCTGTTCGGCAAGCGGGTCGAGGATGACCGCAGCGGGCTGCGGGAACCGGTCTTCGACACCGCCAACACGCTTCGGGTGACGGGCGGCCGCCGCCCGCCGGCGGTGGACGACGCACTGCTCGGAAGCTACCTGCGCGAACTGACGACCGCCGGTTTCCTGCCGCCGCCGCCCCCGCAGGCCCCACCTTCGGCGCGGCCCCCGGGAACGACCTCGGCCGGACGGGCCGACGGCGCCTGAACCGCCGTACACCGCCGGGCACTTGGGGACCGCCCCCTCCCGGACCTGCCACCCGCCACGCGAAAGGCATGAGATGACAGCCAAACCCACCGTTCTCGTCGTCGGCGCAGGCATCGGAGGGCTGACGGCGGCACTCGCCCTGGGCCGCCAGGGTTTCCCTGTACGCGTGTACGAGCGGCGCAGCGGCCTCCGCGTCGAGACCAGCGGCACCGGCGTGACGATCTGGAGCAACGCCACCACCGCACTGGCGGCGCTCGGCGTGGAGAAGCAGCTCTTCGAATACGGCGTCCCCATCGAGCGGAGCCGGGTGATGACGGAACGCGACGTGTCCGTCATCCGCACGCCCGTGCAGGAGTTCACCGCCCCCGGCAGCACCCCCGGCGTCACCATCGCCCGCGGCGACCTCGCCCGGATCCTGACCGAGGGGTGCGAAGACCTCGACGTGGAGGTCCACTTCGGGGCGAACATCACGGGCTTCTCGTCCGGAGAGAAGCACGTCGCGGTCGGTTTCGACGACGGCTCCCGGGCCGAGGGCGACGTGCTGATCGGTGCGGACGGACTGAAGTCCGGGGTGTCCGGCATCGCCGCAGAACTCTTCGGCATCTCCGAGCCCGTCTACACCGGCGTCACCACCTACCGGGGCGTCAGCGACAGCGCCTGCGGCGTCCCGAAGGGCACGGTGCACCTCTTCCAGACACGTCACGGCGTCAACGGCGGCGCCTGGCACATCGCGGACGGCCGCGTCACGTGGACCATCGGGCACCCCGCCGCTGAGGGCGGCGAGGACGCGCCCGGCACCCGCCGGTCCCACGTCATGGAACTCGCCGAACGCTTCGAGGGCCCGCCGCGCCGCCTCGTCGAGAACACCCCCGAGGAGCGGCTGCTGCGCACCGACCTCTTCTACGGCGAGTGGCGTGACCACTGGAGCAAGGGCCGCGTCACGCTCCTCGGCGACGCCGCGCACGCCGTGACGACCGTCCTCGGACAGGGAGCCTGCCAGGCCATCGAGGACGGCGTGGTCCTCGGCGACGAGATGGCCGCCTCTCCCGGCGACCCCGCGGCGGCACTGCGCGCCTACGAACAGGCACGGCTGGAACGCGTCCGCTGGGTGCGGGACACGATCTTCAAGGTCGCCGGCGCCCCGCAGGTCGACAACCGGCTGCTCAGGCCGCTGTTCCTCCGCATGACCACCTTCTTCGCCCACCGCGGCCAGGAGGCCATGTGGCGCGGCCTTCAGCAGCCGCCCCGGCTGCACCACACGTCAGCCGTGAACGCCGCGGGCCGCTCGTGACCGCGCCCGTGACCGCGCCCGCGAAGCGCCCCGACCGCCCGTACCGCCGACCGTGAGAGGACACCGGATGCCGACACCCGAACCGGGGGAGTGCCCCCAGGCGCTGACGACGCTGCCGGAACCGGCACGGGCCTGGCGTGAGAAGGTCCGCGACTTCTGCCGGCGGTCCGTCGCCCCGCGCGCCCGTGCGATGGACGTGGCGGGCCGGCTCGACGAGGGCCTCGTCAAGGAGCTGTTCGACGAGGGCCTGATGGGCATCGAGATCCCGGAGGTCTACGGAGGAAGCGGCGGCGACCTCTTCCAAGTGGTGCTCGCCATCGAGGAGATCGCCCGCCACGACCCCGCCGCCGCCGTCTTCGTCGACGTGCAGAACGCCCTGGTCGTCAGCGCTCTGCTGCGGCACGGAAGCGGCGACCAGAAGCGCCGTCACCTGCCGCGGCTCGCCGGCGGCCAAGTGGGCGCGTACGCCATCTCGGAGGAGCATGCGGGCAGCGACGCCTTCGCGCTGGAGACCCGGGCGGAGCAGCGGGACGACGGGTTCGTCATCAACGGCCGCAAGCGCTGGATCACCAGTGCCGCCGAGGCCGGCCTCTTCCTGGTCTTCGCCCGCACCGAGAAGGGACCGCCGGGGTCGGCCCCGGGCCTCGGCGCCTTCCTCGTCGACCGCGAAACGAGCGGTCTCAGCATCGGCGAACCGGTGCCGAAGATGGGCATACGCGCGAGTTCCACCTGCGAGGTCGTGTTCGACGGCGTCCGCGTCGACCGGGGGAGCCTGATCGGGCGCCCCGGCGACGGCGGCGTACTGATGGTGGAAACCCTGGACATCGGCAAGCTCGGCATCGCCGCCCAACTCGTCGGCCTCGCCGACGGAGCCCTCACCCACGCCCTCCGGCACGCGGAGGAACGGGAGCAGTTCGGCACCAGAATCATGGACTTCCAGGGGGTGCAGTTCCCTCTCGCCCGCACGGCGGCCGAACTGGAGGCGGCCCGCGTGCTGTTGTACAACACCGCGCGTCTGCTCCAGAACGGGGCGCCGCAGGCCGAGCGGATCAAGGCGACCTCCATGGCCAAGTACATCGCCTCCGCCGTGGCCGAACGTGCCGCGTCGCAGGCCGTGGAGACCCTGGGCGGCGCCGGGTTCGCCGGCGATCACCCGGTGGAGAAGCTCTACCGCGACGCGAAGATCGGCTCGATCTACGAGGGCACCTCCAACGTCCAGTTCAAGACGATCGCCTCCCTGCTGACACGGCGGCAGGACGGCACCGGGGCACGTCCGGACCGCGAACACCCCCGTAACGACTCCGCATTCAGGAAGGACTGAGCGGCGATGGCGCACGACACCGATCCGCGACGGGGTTCGGTGGCCACTTCCCACCCCGCCGCCCCCGCCACACTGCAACTGTTCTGCTTCCCCTACGCGGGAGGCTCCGCACGTCTCTACGCCGACTGGGACAGCGGACTTCCCCCGCACGTCCGCGTACGCCCCGTCGAGCCCCCCGGCAGGGGCAGGCGCTTCCGCGAGGCCCCGCACGACCGGATCGAGCCGCTGGTCGCGGATCTGCTGCCCGAACTCGCCGCGGCGCGCAACTCCCCGTACGCGCTGTTCGGTTACAGCCTCGGGGCGCTCGTCGCCTTCGAACTCGCCCGCACCATGGAGCAGCGCCACGGACGCCCTCCCGTGCACCTCTGCGTGGGCGCCTTCCGCGCACCGCATCTGCGCCGTACGGCCGTTCCCGACTACGACCTGCCCGAGCCGCTCTTCCGCGAACGGCTGCGCTCCTTCAACGGCACCCCGGAGGCGGTGCTCGCCGACGAATCGCTCATGGAACTGATGATCCCCATCCTGCGCGCCGACCTCGCCGTCGCCGACACCTACCGCTTCAGCGAGGACCGCCCGTTGAGCTGCCCCATCACAGCCTTCGCGGGCAGCGAGGACGGAGAAGTCGACGTCTCGTCGGTGGCCGGGTGGCGGCGCCACACCAGCGCGGGATTCAGCCTGAAGGTGATCGAAGGCGATCACTTCTTCCTGCACGAGAGGCAGCCGGAGATGCTGCGGTACCTGTCGGAGATCCTTGCCGACGACGCGGAGAAGGCACCCGGCTGAACACCTCGCGCCGAAGGCGCCGGACGCCGCCGATCACGCAGGACGCCGCCGAAGGCGCCGGGCGCTGCCGAAGGCGCCGGGTCGGCACCCTGCTCCTGTCCGGCACCCCTTGTCCTGCCCGACGTCCCGCCCCCGGCCATCCCCCGCCGCTGACCGGCCGAGGCCGAAGGCCCCCCTCGATCCACCCGCAGGGATGTGATTTCGTCGGCACGTGCAAGGCGCTCACCCCACACATCGATCCACGCTTCGATCGGAGACGGCAACCATGCCCTCTGCCACGAGGTCGCCCCGCCGTGCGGGGCTCGCCCTGCGCGGGTGGTCGCCGCGCCGCTGGACCGCGGCCGCCTGTGCGGCCGCCGGCACCGCACTGCTGGTGGGTCTCCCCACCGCCGTCGTGCCGAGCCCGCTGTTCTCACGGGCCGTTGCGGTGCAGTGGTGGAGCTACCCGGCGCTGGCGCTGACCGCCGTACTCGGGGGAGTCGTGCTGGCCACCTACGTCAGGGACCCGAAGACCCGCGCGCCCGGCCCCGACGTCCCCGAGCCCGAGGCGGGCCGCCGCCTCGGCTCCGTGGGCGGCGTACTGTCGTTCGTCGCCGTGGGCTGCCCCGTGTGCAACAAGCTCGTACTGCTCCTGCTGGGCACCTCGGGAGCGCTCAGCTACTGGGCGCCCTTGCAGCCCTTTCTCGCCGTGGCCTCCGTGGTGCTGCTGGCCGAGGCCGCTCTGCGCCGCCTCTCGGCCATGGAGGTGTGCCCCGTCCCGCAGGGAGCCGAGGCGGCGGCCACCGAGGCATCCGCGGGTCCGCACCGCGGCGTGCGGCCCTTCAGCGGGCGCGTGCGGCGCGTGCGGCGTTGAGGGCGGCCACGGCACCGCTTGCGTCGCCGACGTTGGCGAAGTCGACGGCGACGAAGTTCACGGGACGGCCGCGTTCCGCCCCGCAGCGGCGGGCGCGGTCCATCACGAAGTCCTTGGCGTTGACCTGGCCGGCGTCGAGGCGGCTGCCGCCCGCATCGGTGATGAAGTGGTTGAGCAGGAACAGCCGTTTGCCGGTGCCTCCGCGGTTGGCTGCGCAGCTCATCTTCGCGGGTTCGGGGAAGTCGTACCTGGTCTCCATCCCGTACTCGTAGAAGCCGCGGTACCAGGGCGCCGGTCCTCCCGACCCCTCCGAGAAGACGACCAGCCGCTTGTTGTCGGCGACCATCTCGCCCAGCGTCGGCCAGGGCGCCTTCGGGTCGCGGTCCGGGGTGAACAGCAGGTCCTGGAGGCCCGCCTTGCGGAAGGCGGAGGCCGTCTGCTCGCCGGAGATGCCGTTCTGGACGATCAGCGTGACCACCTCACCGGGGTGCTGGTCGAGCCATGTGCGGATCTCGCGCAGCGTGTCGACGAGGGGAAGCGCGCCGGCGCGGCAGACCGCGTGGCACAGCCACGGACCGGGCCGCGAGGGGCCCGTCCGGTCGATGATCTTCGCGACGTTCTCCCGCATGCCTGGCGCGAAGTCGGACAGCTTCAGCCGGTCCGCGACCTGCTCGGAGCGTTCCCACAGGTGGGTGTCGACGAGCAACGCGCGGGCGCCGTCGTCCAGTTGGGTCTTGATGTCGCCGTCCTGGAGCGGGCTGATGAACCGGTCGGCCGTCGAGGACATCGAGTTGTGAGTGGCCAGATAGGCAGCCTGGTCGTACCGAAGGTCGCACAGCTCGGCCGATCCGTTGCAGTACGGCTTCTCCGGTCCGCCGGCCGCGGCCGGGGCGAACACGACGCCGAGCACGACCGAGGCCGCGACGGCTGCCGCGGAGATGCCCACCAGACGTGTGCGTGTACGCCGGGTCAGCGCTCTCAGCGTCTTGCGCAGGGCCCGGTGCCGTTCCCGTACGAAGGTGGCGGCCACCAGCAGTGCCCCGGCGGCGAACGGCACGGCGGCCGCGGACAGACCCGCCGCCGTAAGGGTGGTGAGGGCGTTGTGCTGCACGTCCTCGACCAGTCGGGCCAGTGTCGTCGGCCACGCCGCGGGAGGCTGCCAGAGAAGGCCGTCGGCACTCCAGCGCACCGCACAGAACACGGCCGCGGGTACCGCGCCGCCCGCGGTGAGGAGCCAGCCGACGGTTCGCAGCCGGCGTGTGTGCCGCGCCGGCGGGCCTGACACCCACAGGAACGCGAGGGCGAGGAATCCGGCGACGACGGCGAGCGTCTGCGCAGGGCCCTGCGTGAAGCGGGTGACGTCGCGCGCGGACTCCAGTGCGCCCGTGTCGAAGTCCGCGTTTCTCAGGTCCCGTACGACGTTCCAGCGGCCGCCGTCGGCCATGCGGAGCAGGTCACGACGGCTCTTCTCCTCGCCGCTGTCGGCCCTGCTGCCGGGAAGATGCGGTCCGGCGGCCGCCAGGGCCGTGCCGGTGTCACCGACCGCGAGCGCCCCCTCGACCTGCGGCCTCAGCGACTCCCGCTCGTCCTCGGGCACCCCGGACAGCAGTGCCGAACTCACCTTCTTCACGGCCCGGTCGCTGAGCTCCACCTTGGGCAGGTCCGCCGGCTTGCGTCCGGCCGCGACGCTGTCGAGGGCCTTGTCGACGCGAGCGAGCGCCGCCGACACGTCCGCCTCCGGCGCGGCCCGGTTCCCGGATGTCAGGTCGCCGAGGTACACCTGCGCGAGCTTGCCGACGTTCGCCATCACCGGCCGCAGATTCACCGACACCCCCAGGGCGTCGGAGTCACCGCGGAAGTAGCCGGCCAGTGAGGCGATCTGCTCGTCCGTCAGCTCCCGCACGGTGGCCGGGGGCAGCACCGTCTTCAGGTTGGCCGTCACCACGGGCTCCGGAACGGGCAGCCGGGACAGCAGGCTCCTGGTGACCGGACGCGAGCGCGGGTCGACGAGTACCTCGTCGTACAGCCGGTCGTACGCCCGCTCGTCGTCCAGCACGCCCTGGTAGTAACCGCGCTCCAGCACCGTGGCGCGCAGCGTCGCCGCGCCGACGAGTGCCGTCACGCACACGACCGCCACGAGGCACGCCAGCACACGTACGGGCCCCACCCATCGCGCGTGCCGCCACGCCGCGGGGTGAGCGCGGTGCAGGAACGTGCTGCGCACAGCGGGGCTGCGCACAGCGCCTGGCGCGGCCATCGTCCGCCCTCCAGCTCTCCGGGTCCGGCGAGTGGGAAGCCCCCTGGTGAAAGAGCCCCGGCCGGGCCGTGTGCCCGAAGGCGGCCGGACTCATGCGGCTTGCCCCCCGGCGGCGCAATCGCGCGCGGCAGGGGCCGGGCCCCTCCGCCCCCGGGCCCGCGACCGGTCCGGTCGGTCGACGTCCCGCGCGGCCCCGCCTTCAGGAACCCGGAACCCGGAACCCGGAACCCGGAATCCGGAATCCGCAGGGAGGCGCACCCTCGGGCATTCGGCGCACTCCGCCGTGCTCCGCCCGCCATGTCTGCCCAGCGTTTCGACGTCAGCACTCGGAGCAGCTGAGCAGGAGGCCCCATGCCGTCCGTCGCCGTGCGCACCCTGGGGGCCTTCGCCCTCGTGTCGGCTCTGACCGTACTGCCGGCCGGTACCGCGCAGGCCGACAGTGACAGGACCAGGGCCGTGCCCTGCCACGACAACGCCGCCCTGATCGCAGCGGTGCAGGAGGCCAACGCGGCGGGCTCGGGGACCATCAGCCTCGCGAAGGGGTGCACGTACCGGCTGAACCGGGTCTTCCCCGGAAACTACGGCGACAACGCGCTGCCCGGCATCACCGGCCGCATCACCGTCGAGGGCAACGGCGCGGTGCTCGCACGGGCCGGCTCGGCGCCCGACATGCGCATCGTCGAGGTCGCCGGAGGCGGCTCCCTCACCTTGAAGGACGTCACGCTGCGCAACGGCAAGCTGAGCCCCGAATTCTCCTTCGGCGGGAACGCCTTCGTGGGGGCGCCCAGCGCCCGTCTGGAACTGGTGCGCAGCGAGGTCACCCGCGGCTTCGCACGGTGGGGCGGCGGCATTCTCAACGACGGGCCGCTGACGGTGCGTTCCAGCCGGATCACGCACAACTCGACCAGCAGCGGCGGGGGCGGCATCTGGAACCGGTGGACCCTGAACATGACGGGCAGCAGGGTGGCCGGCAATGCGGGTACGGAGGTCGGCGGCATCGTGACCGGCGGTTCCACCCCGGCACCCACGGCCACGGCCACCGTCCGGCGGAGCACCGTGGCGGGCAACCGGGGGGCCGGGGTCGGGGTCGACGTCAACATGACGACCCATCTGATCGACAGCGTGGTGACACGCAACAAGGGGGACGAGGCGCTCGCAGGAGGCGGGGTGTACAACGAGGGTTCGACGACGCTGACCGGAACCCGCGTCTCGCGCAACCACTCCGCGAGCGACGGCGGCGGCATCTTCAACAAGAAGTCGCTGCTGCTCAGAAAGTCCGCGGTGGTGGAGAACGTCGCCGAGCGGTCCGGAGGCGGCATCTACAACGCGCCGCCCGGGGAGGTCTCGCTGTGGCGCAGCGTCGTCAGGGGCAACCGCCCCGACAACTGCGCGCCGCCGAGGGCGTGTTCCGAGCGGCGGAAGCCGGAGCGGCCCGCGGAACCCCAGCGGCCCGGGAAGTCCGGGCATGCCCAGCAGTCCGGGCAGTCCGGGCACTTCGAGCAGGGCTGAGGGCAGCCCTTCGTCAGGCACCGGGACCGGGCTGTCGGCGGCCGTGGAGCGGGTCACCCCCGATGTACGCGTCGGCACGTACGCGTCGGCACGTACGCGTCCGTACGTACGCGCTCACGTTCGCCGAAGATCCGCCTGCCCCGCACCCGGCAGGCGGGCGTTCCCGCTTTCCGCTCCCTTAAATGTGAGTTAAGCCCTCCCCGCCGCCGCTCCCAACGTGCCGATTGTCCGGTTCCCGCTCGCTAGCTTGTCGGGTGTGCAGGAGACCGGACGTCCGGCAGGCAGAAGGAGGCAGCCCGGCGATGACCGAGCGCGTGGAGGCGCAGGCTTCCCCGAGGACCCGCGCAGGGAAGCATGCAGCAACCGCATTGACGGCAGCGGCAGTTGCCGCGTCGTTGCTCGCCGGCTGTTCGAGCGGGGAGACCGACCCCGGGCCCACGGGCCCGCCCCCGGCGACGCCTTCGCAGACGGAGGACCCGCTGCCGGACTCCGGTGACTTCGCGCCGTACGTCGACACCTCCCTCAAGCCCTCCTACGACCTTCTCGAGCGGGCGGGGAAGACCGGTGTGAAGGAGTACAACCTCGCGTTCGTCTCCCCGGGAGGCGGCTGCGTGCCCAAGTGGGGCGGCAGGCAGCGGCTGGAGGACAACCCCGTGGCCGCGCAGGTGGAGCAGTTGCGCGACGAGGGCGGCGACGTACGGGTCTCCTTCGGCGGTCAGAGCGGCAACGAACTCGCCCGGGTCTGCGGCTCGGTGGACGAGCTGACGAGCGCCTACACCAAGGTCATCGACGCCTACGGCCTGACGAAGCTCGACTTCGACCTCGAAGGCCCGGCGCTGACGGACAAGAAGGCGAACGAGCTCCGCAGCCAGGCGATCGTGCGCCTCCAGCGGCAGCGTCCGAACCTCAACGTCTCCTTCACCTTGCCCGTGATGCCTTCGGGCTTGAACCGGGACGCCCGTGCCGTGCTGGAGAACGCGCAGAAGAACGGCGCGAGGGTGAACCGGGTGAACATCATGGCCATGGACTACGGCACGTTCTACGACGGAGACATGGGCGAATACGCCGTCAAGGCAGCCACCGCCGCCCACAGGCAGATCCGGCCCGCCCTCGGGATCAGGGACGAGGAGGAGGCCTGGGACGCGCTCTCCATCACCCCGATGATCGGGGTGAACGACGTCAAGGGCGAGGTGTTCCGCCCCGAAGACGCCACGGAACTGCGGAAGTTCGCGGACAGGAAGAAGCTGGGCGGCCTGTCCATGTGGTCCGCCACCCGCGACAAGCCCTGCCCCGGGGGCCCGAACTCCAAGGCGCAGGCGACCTGTTCGGGAATCGGGAAGAAGGCGGACGAGTTCACGAGGGCGTTGAAGGGCTGAAGGCGGGGCGTGGCGCCCGCCCCGCAGCGCCGGGCGCCGCATTGCCGCGCCAGCCCGACGCCAGGGCGGCCGCATTGCCGCGGCACCCCGGCGCCAGGGCGCACGCCCCCGGCGGTGCGGAGGCGCGTACGTCAGCAGCGGGCGGGCTTCTTCCAGGAGCACTCCGGGCCGACGACGAGGGGCCCCGCAGGGCGCCGGTCGTCACTCGTGCCCTCAGCGCCCTTTGTGCGGGCCTTGTCCCCGGCGTCTGCCCCGGCCCCGGCCCCGCTGCCGGAGTCGCGGCCGTCGGAGGCGAGGGCCACCACGATCGCGTCCTCGATGTCCTTCACCGAACCGGCGAGGTAGTTGTTGAGGACGACGCTGTAGGCGAGCTCTCGGCCGTCCGCGTCGGTGACGTAGCCCGACAGCGCCGAAGCGCCGGTCAGCGAACCCGTCTTGGCGTGTGCGTTGCCCTCGGCCGGGGTGTCGCACATGCGTGAGCGCAGCGTGCCGCCCGTCATGCGGTCCCCGGCACAGGCGATGGGCAGCGCGTCGTACCACTGCTTGAACCACGGCTTCTTGCGCACGGTGTGGAGAAGAGTAGCGATGTGGCGTGCGGAGACGTTGTCCATACGGGACAGTCCCGAGCCGTCGACCTGGCGCAGCGTGCCCGCGTCCACGTCCTGCTTCTCCAGGAAGTCCCGTACCGCCTTCAGGCCCGCGCTCCACGTGCCCTTGCCCGCCGTCTCGTCGCCCATGGTCTTGGTGAGGACCTCGGCGTGGTTGTTGTTGGAGAGCTTCAGGAACGGGACGCTGATCTTCGCCAGGGGCATCGACGTGTGCCTGGCGACGCGCTCGGCGCCGTCCGGTGTGGCCTTGCCCAGTTCCGTCTTCCCCGAGACCCGGACGCCGTGCCGCTTCAACGCGTCGGCGAAGACGGAGGCCGCGTAGCCGGTGGGTTCCCACACGCTCGTCCAGGACTCGTCCGGGTCCGCGCCGGCCGGGATGCCGCCGCTCACGGTGAGGGTGTTGCCGCCGTGTTCGCGGTCGACGGTGATCGTGTCCTTTCCGTCCCGGTCGACCGTGGTGGCGGTGACGTCGACGTCGACGTAGCTGTTGGACGGCGTGACCTTCACCTTGGGCTTCTCGCCCGTCGACGAGCCGGGCACGATCTCCAGGTGGACGCTGCCGGTGTCGTAGTCGGTGTCGGGCGCGAGGCTCAGCGCGGAGATCTGTGAGGAGTAGTACGCCGACTCGTCGTCGGCCGCCCACGAGCGTCCGAGCCGCTGAGAGTCGAACCGGGTGTCGTCTGCGACGAGTTCGCCGGTCACCGTCCTGATCCCGGCAGCGGCGACGTCCGCCGCGAGCGCGTCGTAGTCCTCGGCGAGCAGCGTCGGGTCGCCGGTGCCGCGCAGGTACAGGTCGCCGTCGAGCCGCCCGCCGTGCCGGTCGCCGTGGGCGAGCACGTCGGTGCGGTAGCGGTAGTCCGGGCCCAGGACGTCCATGGCGGCGGCGGAGGTCAGCAGCTTGGTGTTGGAGGCGGGCATCAGCCGCTTGCCGGGGTTGCGTTCGTACAGCGACCGGCCGCTGCCCGCGTCGCTGATCACGATGCTCGTCGCCGCTCCCTCCAGCCGCTCGGCGGTGAGAATCCGGTCGACGGCCTTCTGCCACGAGGGCGCGGGTGCGGGCGCGGTGGTGCGCGCCCCGGCGGAGCCGCCCGTACCGAGGGCAAGGGCGACGCCCGCGGTCACGGCGACGACTTTCCTGCGCGTGCGGGACCAGGAGACCGGCCGCGACGGCGTGTCCGTGCCCGGCGCCGGGTGGGGGGAACGGGCACCCCCGTGAAATGTGAGTCGCGTCATGACGTGAGCCTGCCAGCCCGCGGGAGGGCTGGCGAGGTTCCGCGCGGACGGGGCCGCGTCCCGTCGGCCGGGAAGCTGCCACGTGCCAGGATCGGCACATGCTGAGAATCGGGTCCGTCGTCCTGGGCGTCTCGGACGTGCGGCGTGCAGTCACATTCTGGACGCAGGCCCTCGGGTACGTCCCGCGCGACGAGGTCGAGGAGACATGGGCGGTCCTCGTGCCCGCGCACGGACCGGGGGCCCAGCTCTCGCTCGGCCTCAGCGAGACGCCCGTCCAGCAGTATCCGAGGGTCCACCTGGACCTCTACGCGGGGGACAAGGACGACCAGGCGGCCGAGGTCGAGCGACTGGTCTCCCTGGGGGCGCAGCGCGTGGACTGGGACCTGTACCCGCCCGACGCCGACTTCATCGTTCTCGCCGACCCCGACGGCAACCGGTTCTGCGTCATCGACACCGGCGGTCACTGAAGAGGCAGCCGGTCGCGGCAAGCGGGCCGTTGCCGCGTTTCCAAATGCCCGGACGGCGCTGCGAGTCGGGGCAGCTCTCGGCCGGCGGTGCGCGCAGCCGCCGACGGCCCGTCCGCCGGCGGCAGTGCAGGAGTCCGGCCACCGGAGCGCGTTCCGCCGCTGACGGGCGCCACCGCCGGTCCGTCGCGGTGCGGGCGGCCGCACGGCTTTCACCAGATCCCCCAGGTCCACGGCTCTCGTTCGACCTCCGCCCAGACGGTCTTCCCCACGGGGTGACGGGGGCCATGTGCCCCAGCGGGTGGCCAGGAAGTCCACGAGGAGCAGTCCGCGGCCGGATTCGTCGTCCGGTCCCGGGTGGACGGGACAGGCGGGGCGGAGGCTCCGGGTCGGCGTCCGAGACCTCGATACGGACGGCGCCCGTCTTCGGGTCGAGAGCGAGTCGGAGCGCGAAGTCGCGCCCCGGGACGCGGCCGTGGCAGACCGCGTTGGCGGTGAGCTCACCGACCAGCAGCGCCACGCTGCACGAGATGTCGGACGCGGGTGCGCAGCCCCACTGGTCCATCCGCTTCACGGCGAGCCGCCGCGCAAGCCGCGCTCCCCGGGGCGAGGACGTGAACTGCATGGCGAACGTCAGCAGTTGAGCCGAGTCCGGTTCCGGGGCCCGGTGAAGGTGAAGGGCAGGCTGTGGTCCCGTTTCGGGGTCCGGCTGTTCGTTCGTCGTCGCGTGGAGCACTGTGCGTCATCCCGATTCGGTTCATGATTCGTGACTTTCCGTACTCAAGGATCGTCGGGCGGGCCTATCCTCAAAAGGTGCCGAAGGCTTACAACGGTGGTCGTAAGGAACGGAAGTAAGGCCGTGGCCAACGAAATCGATCCCGCCTCGTCCATGGCCGCGCTCTTCGGCTCGCGGGTGCGCAAGCTGCGTACGGCCGCGGGCATGACGCAGGCGGAACTGGGCCGCGGAACCCACGTGGTCAGCACGCGCATCACCCAGGTCGAGCGCGCCTCCGGTGCGAAGCCGACGCTGGAGCTTGCTCGTGCGCTCGACAACGCCCTCGATGCGGACGGGTTGCTGGTCGACCTCTGGCCGTACGTCCACCGTGAGACGTTCCCGGACTGGTCCCGCGCCTTCATGGCGTACTCGGCCCGGGCGGTGATCATCGGCCAGTACGCGGCGCACGTGGTGCCCGGTCTGCTGCAGACGCGGGAGTACGCGCGGGCGGTGCTGAGCGTCGATCCATCGCCGACCAGCGCTGAGCAGTTGGAGGAGCGAGTCATTGCGCGCATGGGCCGACAAGAACGGCTGCAGGCACTCGATCACCCAGATCTGTGGGTTGTACTCGATGAGGCAGTGATCAGACGTCCCATCGGCGGCCGCGCTGTGATGCACGACCAATTGACCCGCCTCCTGGCGGCCAACGCCCAAGCTGGAGTCACGATCCAAGTGCTGCCGTTCGACCAAGGCGAACACGAGGCGATGGGGGGCTCTCTGACGATCCTGGACCTTCCGGAAGACACCGAGGTGGCCTACCTGGAGGGTTCCGACTACGGCCAACTCATCGAGGAATTGGCCGAGGTCAAACGGTACTCGGCGATTTATGACCGCTTGCGGGCCATGGCCCTGCCCTCCAAGATGTCGCTCGACATGATTCGCTGCGTGATGGAGGGCTACCACCGTGGAGTCAGTGTCCCGGCCAGGGTTCAGCGGCGCCGTGTGGCGCAGGAGCAGTCACAGCAATCAGGCGGGCGGCGACTGCGTGGAGGTGGCGGACGGTTTTCCCGGCGTGGTGCCCGTCCGTGACAGCAAGGTTCCGGATGGCCCGGCCGTCGTCGTCCCGGCGGGGTCCTGGAGGCTCTTTGTCGACGGCGTGAAGGCTGACCGCCGCTTCTGAGGCCGCGCCGCTTCTGACGCGGAAGGGAGGCCCGCGGTGTGCGGACCTCCCCGATGTGCGCTGTTCGGCGATGACTTCACCGTGTGGAACGTCAGCTGCGCGGCGCGTTCGGAGAGTTGGGCGCGCTCCCCGCGCGGTGAGGGTGCGCTTGTCCCGGATCCGGCCGTCCGTGCGGGAGGACCGCCGAGATCACGGTCCGGATCGCGCCGGTGATGGCGGCGAGCACGGGGATGCCTCCAACGCGCGGGTCGGCTTCCGCGCCCGGGTGCCCAGGCAGCGGAGGCTCATTCACGCGTGAACTTTCCGCACCCGCACCCGCACTCGCCCACGAATCGGCACGTGCGGCGCAACTCCTGCGCACCGCCGTACCGCGGGTGGCCTCTGGCGCCGAAGCGCCGGTGGGCAGGGCGTCCTTGTGCAAAGCTCAGGGCCGTGACATCCGCGAAGATTGAGATGCACGTTCATCTGGAAGGTTCGATCCGCCCGGCGACGCTGCTGGAGATCGCCCGCCGCAACGGCGAGTCACTGCCGGCCGACACGGTCGGCGGCTTGGAGGAGCTCTACCGATTCACCGACTTCCGCCATTTCATCGACGTGTGGATCATGACGACCAACTGCCTGAGGACCGCTGACGACTTCCGGCAGGTGGTCGTCGACTACGCGCAGCAGGCCCGGAGTCACGGCGCGGTCTATCTCGAGGCGATCTTCTCCCCGGCCGAGCGTGTGGAGGCTCACGGCATCGGCTGGGACGAGATCTACACGGGCTACTGCGAAGGAGCCGTCGAGGCGCAGGAGCGGTTCGGGCTGACGGTGCGGTTCACGCCGGACCTCTACCGGGGCTGTCCGGTGGAGCTGGCGGAGAAGTGCGCCAGGGTGTCGGTGCGTTACCGGGACCGGGGCGTGGTGGGCCTGGGAATCGGAGGCTATGAGCTGCAAGGCCCTCTGGAGCCGTATCGGAGGGCTGTGAGGATCGCGCAGGACGGGGGACTCGCCTTCGTGCCGCACGCGGGAGAAGCAGCCGGCGTGGAATCGATCCGGGAAGCCCTCGAACTCGGCGCCGTAAGACTGCGTCACGGCATCCGCGCCGTCGACGACTCCGCGCTGGTCGCCGAGTTGGCGGAGCGGGCCGTGGTGCTCGACGTCTGTCCGACGTCGAACCTGCGCACAGGAGTCGTCGAACGGCTCTCCGCTCACCCGCTGCCCCGGTTGCGTGAGGCTGGAGTTCTGTGCTCGGTCAGCACGGACGATCCGGCCATGTTCGGCACCGACCTCGACCACGAGTACGAGGTGGCGGAGCGGCTGGGGCTCCCGGCCGAGGACGCGTACGCCGCCGGCCTGGCGGGCGCCCTGTGTGAGGAGGAAGTCCTGAAGCGCCTCGCGGGCGTCGAGGACGGCGGTGCCGACGAGAACCGGGCCGGCCCTGGCTAGTGCCGGCCCCCGCCTCCGTGGTGGGCACCGCCGCCGTGGGATCCTCCGCCGCCGCCCTTGTGGCCGCCGCCTCCGTGGGGTCCGCCGCCGTCGCCCTTGCCGCCTCCGTGGTCGGCGGCTTCACCCTGGTCCTTGCCGGCGTCGCGGTCGTCCTGGCCGCCGCCTCCGAACAGGAAGCCCAACAGGCCGCTCAGCAGGCCGCCGTCGTCGTCCTCGTCCTGGTCGCCGCCTCCCTGCGAGCCGCCCGCGTTCGACGCGCCGCCGTCGCCGGTGTCGCCACCCGCGTCGCCCTCGTCGCCGCCGCCCGGGTCGCCGGTGGAGCCGCCCTGCGCGGCGCCGCCCGCGTCGTCCCCCGAAGGGGAGGGAGCGGGCGTCCCGTCATCCGACGGGGGAGGCTGCGAGCCGGGGTGCTCCTCCTGCTCCTCGCCCGCGGGCCGCATGCCGTCGTCGTCCATGGACGGCGGGGGATTGCCCGTCTGCGGCTGCTCGGGGGCGCCTTGCCCGTCGGAGCGTTCCGCCGCCTCCCGCGCGACCATGTCAGGGTCGGGTGAGACCGAGACGGCGGGCCTGCCGCCTCCCTGCACCGACGAGCCCGAATTCATCGCGTCCACGCTGAAAGCGACTGTCCCGAGCGCGACGGCCGCGGCGACGCCCACGGCGACACCCCTGCCGCGTCGGTCCAGGGACCTGCGGGCGCTCTCGAAGGACCGTCCGGCGGTGCCCGCTCCGAGCTGCCGGGACGAGGCCTTCAGGCGGGGCCGGAATGCCTGGAAGGCTGAGACGTCGTTGCGGCCGGTGGCCGCGGGCGTGCACGAACACGACGACGTGCCGTCAAGCTGGATTCGCGCTCCACACTTGGAGCACTTCAGTGCTGCCATCGTCGGCCCCCTCGACGGAATCACGACGCGTTCCCTCGTTTTTTGCCACCCGGACGCCGACTGGGACGCACAGTTGGCAGGTCACCGTCAAATGTAGCCAGGGGCTCGGGGCCGCATGCGGTAGTTGTCAACTTGCGAGCGGTGTGGTTTCAACCCGGCCCGGCCGGTCCCGGGGCAGATCCCGAGCGGGCCCCGGGGCGGCGGGGGCGCTGTCGCGGAACTGCCCCGGAGCTCGCCTCGGCCTCCTCCAGGCGTTCAGTCCGCCGTGCTTCGGCCCGCTCAGCGCAGGAAGTCCGCCAGCCCCTCCAGCAGCCGGTCCACGTCCTCCGTGTCGTTGTACGGGGCCAGGCCCACCCGCAGCCCTCCGGCATCGCCGAGACCCAAGTGGCGGGAGGCCTCGATCGCGTAGAAGGAGCCGGACGGGGCGTTGATGCCGCGCTCCGCCAAGTGGCGTGCGGCGGCCGGGGTGTTGTGGCCGTCGTCGAAGGTCAGCAGCAGCGTGGGCGTGCGCAGGGCGGCACGCGAGTGGCTGCGGACGGCGGGGAGTTCCGCCAGGCCGTTCTCGAGCCGCTGCAGCAGCGCGTCCTCGTGCTTCTCCAGCATCGAGTAGGCGGCGACGAGTTGCTCCCTGCGGTCCCGTTCGGGGTGCGCTCCGGGGGCCGCGAGGACGTCGACGGCGGCGCGCGCTCCGGCGAGGAGTTCGTAGGGCAGAGTGCCGAACTCGAAGCGTTCCGGGACGGCGTCGGTGGACGGCAGCAGCTTGTCCGGGGCCAGCGTCTCCAGCAGCTCCGGGCGGGCGGCGAGCACTCCCATGTGCGGGCCGAGGAACTTGTAGGGGGAGCAGGCGAAGAAGTCGGCGCCCAGCGCCTCCAGATCGATGAGGGAGTGCGCGGTGAGGTGGACGCCGTCGGCGTAGAGCAGGGCGCCCGCGTCGTGCGCCAGCCGGGAGATCTCCGGGATCGGGGGACGCGTCCCGATCAGGTTCGAGGCACCGGTGACCGCGACGAGCCGGGTGCGATCGGAGATTACGGCGCCGACGGCCTCCGCCGTCAACTCGCCGGTCTCAGGGTCGAATTCGGCCCACCGCACGGTGGCACCCGCCTGCTCGGCGGCCTGTACCCACGGGCGGACGTTGGAGTCGTGGTCCAGGCGTGTGACCACCACCTCGTCGCCCGGCGACCAGGACTTCGCGAGCGTACGCGAGAAGTCGTAGGCGAGCTGCGTGGCGCTGCGGCCGAAGACGACACCGCGCGGGTCCGCGCCGAGCAGGTCGCCCAGCGCCTGCCGGGCCTCGGCGACCAGCGCTTCCGCGTTGCGCTCCGCGGGGTTGCCGCTGCCGCGGTTGGACAGCGGCCCGGCGAGCGCTCCCGCGACGGCCTCTATGACCGCGCGGGGCGTCTGCGTGCCGCCGGGCCCGTCGAAGAACGCCGTTCCGGTCGCGAGAGCGGGGAACTGCGCGCGGAAGAGGTCGATGTCGAAGGGCATGCGGGCTCCGGCAGGGAGAGGTGTTCGGTCGGACGACGGCAGCCATGATCAAGCGTGACGGCCGGTTTGGCCAGAGCGCGGCTGTCTCGTGGGAACGGCCGGTCAGTGTGACAGCCTCCGGCCGCGGCCTTCTCGGCCCGTGACACGGTCACTTCCTTCCTGGCCGGCAGGAAAAGCAGCAGCGGCGCCGGATCCGATATGCCGGTCATGCCGGGTGGTCCGATCCGGCCCCGAGCAGAAACGCCTGCCGCTCGCCTCCCTTCCGGTGCCGGGGGCGGGTGGACGGGGAGGCGGCGGGACCAGATATCTTGATATCGAGACGATGTAGACGTGGAGCACGTGGAGCGGAGTACCGGTGACTGACTCGACCATCATCTATACGGACACCGACGAGGCCCCGGCCCTGGCGACGTATTCGTTCCTGCCTGTGGTCAGGGCGTACGCCTCGACGGCGGGGGTCGGTGTCGAGAGCCGCGACATCTCCCTGGCCGGGCGCATCCTCGCCCAGTTCCCAGAGCGTCTGGAGCCCGGGCAGCGCGTGGAGGACGCCCTCGGGAACCTCGGTGAGCTGGCCAGGACGTCCGAGGCCAACATCATCAAGCTGCCGAACATCTCGGCTTCCATCCCGCAGCTGAAGGCGGCCGTGGCTGAGCTTCAGGAGAAGGGCTACGCGCTGCCGGACTACCCGGACGAGCCGAAGACCGACGAGGAGCGCGACATCCGCGCCCGCTACGACAAGGTCAAGGGCAGCGCCGTCAACCCGGTGCTCCGCGAGGGCAACTCGGACCGCCGCGCACCGGCGTCGGTGAAGAACTACGCCCGGTCCAACCCGCACCGCATGGGCGCCTGGTCGCCGGAGTCGAAGACGAACGTCGCGCACATGGACGGTGACGACTTCCGCTCCACCGAGAAGTCCGTGATCGTCCCCGAGGACGGCTCCCTGCGCATCGAACTGGCCGCCGACGACGGCAGTACCACGGTTCTGCGCGAGTCGGTTCCCGTGCTCGCCGGTGAGATCGTCGACGCCTCGGTGATGCGCGTCGCGGCGCTGCGTGACTTCCTCACGGCGCAGGTCGCACGCGCCAAGGCCGAGGGCGTGCTGTTCTCGGTGCATCTGAAGGCCACGATGATGAAGGTCTCGGACCCGATCATCTTCGGCCACGTCGTCCGCGCGTTCTTCCCGAAGACGTTCGCGGAGTACGGCAAGACCCTCGCCGGGGCCGGACTGACCCCGAACGACGGTCTGGGCGGCATCTTCAAGGGCCTCGAGTCCCTGCCCGACGGCGCGAAGATCAAGGAGTCCTTCGAGGCGGAGCTCGCCGAGGGCCCTGATCTGGCGATGGTCGACTCCCACCGCGGCATCAGCAACCTGCACGTGCCGAGCGACGTCATCGTCGACGCCTCCATGCCGGCCATGATCCGCACCTCGGGCCACATGTGGAACAAGGACGACGAGGAGCAGGACACCCTCGCCGTCATCCCCGACAGCAGCTACGCCGGCATCTACCAGGCCGTGATCGACGACTGCCGCGCCAACGGCCAGTACGACCCGGCCACGATGGGCTCCGTGCCCAACGTCGGACTGATGGCGCAGAAGGCCGAGGAGTACGGCAGCCACGACAAGACCTTCGAGATCCCCGCCGCCGGTACCGTGCGGGTCCTCGACGGCGACGGCAACGCCGTACTGGAGCAGGCCGTCAGCACCGGTGACATCTTCCGCATGTGCCAGACCAAGGACGTCCCCGTCCAGGACTGGGTCAAGCTCGCCGTCAGCCGCGCCCGCGCGACCGGCGACCCCGCGGTGTTCTGGCTCGACCAGGGCCGTGCGCACGACGCGAACCTCATCGCGAAGGTCGAGCAGTACCTGCCGCAGCACGACACCGACGGCCTGCGCATCGAGATCATGGCGCCCGTCGACGCGATCGCGTTCTCCCTTGAGCGCATCCGCCGCGGTGAGAACACGATCTCCGTCACGGGCAATGTGCTGCGCGACTACCTGACCGACCTGTTCCCCATCCTGGAACTGGGCACCAGCGCCAAGATGCTGTCGGTCGTGCCGCTCATCAACGGCGGCGGGCTCTTCGAGACGGGCGCGGGCGGCTCGGCACCCAAGCACGTGCAGCAGCTCGTCAAGGAGAACTACCTGCGCTGGGACAGCCTCGGTGAGTTCCTGGCACTCGCGGTCAGCTTCGAGCACCTCGCGCAGAAGACGGACAACGCGCGCGCCCAGATCCTCGCCGACACCCTCGACCGCGCGACGGCGACCTTCCTGCACGAGAACAAGTCCCCGACGCGCAGGCTCGGCGGCCTCGACAACCGCGGCAGCCACTTCTACCTGGCCCTGTACTGGGCGCAGGAGCTGGCCCGGCAGACCGATGACACCCAGCTCGCCGAGGCCTTCGCGGACCTCGCCCGCACCCTGGGCGAGCAGGAGCAGGCCATCGTCGACGAACTGATCGCGGTGCAGGGTTCGCCCGCGGACATCGGCGGCTACTACTGGCCGGACGCGGCGAAGGCGTCCGCCGTGATGCGTCCCTCGAAGATCTTCAACGAGGCGCTCGCGTCGCTCGGCTGAGTCGGAGCCCCGCCCTCGCGGACGCGGAACCTGTGGGCCGTGCCCTCCCGGACCGGGAGCACGGCCCACAGGCCTGCGCGGCACGCGCCGCGCCGTCCGGAGGCGAACACCGGTGCACGAGGCGGCGGTTGACGAGCATGACCGCGGCAGGGGCGGTCGCCTCGAGCGCGCCGTTCGGCCCGGTCACCGAAGGGCCGGATTCCAGCGGCACGGGGTGCTCCGTCGCTACGCTTCCGGTATGGGCCCTTCCGCCAGTTCAGCCGATTCGGCCGGTTCCACCGGTTCCCCGGGTTCGGTGAGTTCCGCCGCTTCGGCCGGTTCCGCGCGCCCGGCCGTGCACACGTACTGGGAGACCGCCGGCGCGACGATGACGTTCACGCATCCGCTCGACCACGCGCTGCTGGAGCGGTATGTGCCCCGCGACGCCCGGATCCTCGACTACGGCTGCGGCTACGGGCGGTTGACCGCGCAGCTGGAGGAGCTCGGCTACCGCGACGTGCAGGGCGTGGACCCTTCCGCGGCGATGATCGAGCGCGGAGCACGTGAACACCCGGGCCTGACGCTGACCCGGCAGAGCGCGCTGCCGCTGCCGTTCGCCGCCAACTCCTTCGACGCGGCCCTGCTGTTCGTCGTGCTCGGCGTCGTCCCGGGCGACGCCGACCAGAACGCGCTCGTCTCCGAACTCGCCCGGCTGATCAGGCCGGGCGGCGTGCTCTACCTCAGTGATGTGCCGCTGCAGGACGACGAACGCCATTCGCGGCGCTACGCGGAGGCGGTCGCCGCGGCCCCGTACCGCGCCTACGGCACGTTCTCCACGCCGGACGGAGGACTCTTCCGCCACCACCGCCCCGAGCAGCTGCGGGCGCTGCTGCACGGCAACGGCTTCACCGTCGCGGAGGAGCGTACGGGGACGACCGCCACGCTCCACGGACACACCACGCGCAATGTCCAGCTCGTTGCCCGGCGGGACGCCCCCGCCGGGTAGGCGGGCCGGCGGCCGACCGCGGCCGCGCCGTGGGCCGTTCGGCGTCAGGTCAGCGGAACGCCGCCTCGCCGGTGAGCGCCTGGCCGATCACCAGCTGATGCACCTCGGAGGTGCCCTCGTAAGTGAGCACGGACTCCAGGTTGTTGGCGTGCCGCATGACCGGGTACTCCAGGGTGATCCCGGCGGCTCCCAGCATCGTGCGGCACTCGCGGGCGATGCCGATCGCCTCGCGGACGTTGTTGAGCTTGCCGAGGCTGACCTGTTCCGGACGGAGCGTACCGGCGTCCTTGAGGCTGCCGAGATGCAGCGCCAGCAGCATCCCCTTGCCCAACTCCAGCGACATGTCGGCGAGTTTGGACTGCGAGAGCTGGTAGGCGGCGAGGGGCTTGTCGAAGATCTCCCGCTGGCGGGCGTAGTCGAGGGCGGTCTCCAGGCAGTCGCGCGCTGCGCCGAGCGCGCCGAAGACGATGCCGTAGCGCGCCTCGTTGAGGCAGGAGAGCGGGCCGGAAAGGCCGACGGCGCCGGGGAGCACCGCCGATTCGGGCAACCGCACGCCGTCCAGGACGAGTTCGGACGTCACCGACGCGCGCAGCGACATCTTCTTCTTGATCTCGGGCGCCGAGAATCCGGGAGTGTCCGCCGGCACGACGAATCCGCGGACCTTGTTCCCCGGGTCGTCCGTCTTCGCCCACACCACGGCGACGTCGGCGACGGACCCGTTCGTGATCCACATCTTGGTGCCGTCCAGCACCCAGTCGGAACCGTCGCGCACCGCGCGTGTGCGCATGCCGGCGGGGTTGGAGCCGAAGTCCGGCTCGGTCAGGCCGAAGCAGCCGATGGCGTCACCGGCGGCCATCGACGGCAGCCACCGCTGCTTCTGCTCCTCGCTGCCGTACTCCCAGATCGCGAACATGGCGAGGGAGCCCTGCACCGAGACCAGGGACCGCAGCCCGGAGTCGCCGGCCTCCAGTTCCATGCACGCCAGCCCGTAGGCGGTGGCGCTGGTGCCCGCGCAGCCGTAGCCGTCCAGATGCATGCCGAGCACGCCCAACGAGCCCAGTTCTCTGGCCAGTTCGCGTGCGGGGACGGAGCCGGACTCGTACCAGTCGGCGAGCCGGGGCCTGACCTTCTCCTCGACGTACTGCCGCACCGTGTCCCGGATCGCGCGGTCCTCCTCGCCGATCAGGGCCTCGGTGCCGAAGAGTCCGAGCGGGGTCTGGGATGTCACGGGCGGCACGGCGATCTCCTCATCTGTTTCTAACAGCGTTAGGTTTCTGTCTCCGGGTACGTTAACCTTACGGCGTTAGTTTTCACAAGGAGTCCCCGATGCCACGCCCGAAATCGCCGCTGCTCAGCCGGGAGCGGATCCGTGACACCGCGCTGGAACTGATCGACGCCGAGGGCATCGGCGCACTCTCCATGCGCAACCTCGCCCTGAAGCTCGATGTGAAGGCCGCGTCGCTCTACAGCCACTACCCCAACAAGGACGCCGTGCTGGACGCCGTGGCCAACCTGCTCACCCGCCAGGTCGACACCTCCGGCTTCGAACGCGGCTGGCGCGAGGGCCTGGAGACGTGGGGCAGGTCGTACCACGCCGCGCTCAGCAGGCACCCCAACGCCGCCCCGGTCGTGGCCGCCGGCACCGGCAGGCGCGAGGACTTCCTGGCCATGGCCGACGCCGTGCACGGCGGGCTCGTCGGAGCCGGCTGGCCCCCGCGGCACGCGACGATGATCGCCGCGTCCGTGAAGTACCTCGTGATCGGGGCCGCCACCACGCCCTTCGCGAGCGGCTTCGCCGATGACACACGGGTCTACTTCGAGCGCTATCCCAACCTCGTGCAGGCACACCTGATCCCGGCCCACGCCGAGGAGATCGACACCGACAGCTTCGAACTCGCCCTGCACAGCCTGCTGGTGGGGCTCGAACCGCTGCACGCCTCGCTGACGTCTGCGCGCGCCGCGCGGGAGTGACCCGACCGCACGCGGGCGGACCGTCCCGCGACGGCCCGCCCACTGCTGATCGCTCCCGCTGGACGAGGCCCTAGCCGGCCAGCAGCTCCCGAAGTTCGGTCACGGCCTCGCGGAGCCTGTCCGCGAAGGTGTGCATCTGGTCCGCCACCGTGAGCGGCGTGCTCAGGTAGAGGTTGAAGCGCTCCGGAAGCAGCACATAGGCGACGCCGATGCAACGGCTGCTCGTCGAACCGAACCCGAAGAACTGGATGTTGGTGGACGGCGCGGAGCTGGTGCTCAGATAGTCCTCCCGCATCCTCAGCCAGCCCGCGCTGCGGTACAGCGAGGGCTGCTCGTGCACACCGAGCTCCGCACCGCGGCGGCGCTGGATCAACTCCAGTTCCCACAGGTGCTGTTCGGGGGCCTCCACGGCCTGGCACTCCTTCGCGCGCGCCACGTGCGCGGTCGCGGCAGCCTGGAAGGCGAGGCGCCGGGTCTCCCTGTCCGCCTCCGGGTCCTCCATCGTGTCGACGAACGCGTACATCTCCGGGGTCACGACGCGCATCGCCTCCGTACGGCCGTGCTTGTACTGCCGCGTGGCGATCGACTCGTACGTGGCGCCCAGACGGCCCTTGGCGCGCTTGTGGGCCAGCTGGTAAGCGACCTGCACGAAGGCGTCGGGGGAGACCCCGAGCGCTTTGGCGTGGTTGCTTCCGAAGTCACCGAAGGAGACGGTGCGCGTCGCGGTGCTCTGCCCGTACTCCGCGAACTCCGCCGCTGCGGAACGCACTTGCTCCCGCAACGCGTCGTCGGTACGGAACTCCACGGGCCGTACGTCCGGCGCCCCCTGGGTGCGCGCACCGGACTGCTCGGAGTGCACCACCGCCGGCACGGGCAGCAGCGCGTCGACGAAACTCAGGATCGTGGTGCCGTCCAGCTGGCAGTGCTCCACGTTCAGCCCGGCACGGCCGTCCTCGAAGACGACGAACGACACGGCCTTGTCGAACCAGCGGTTGCCCCGGTCCCCGTACAGCAGCTCGTCGCACGCCTCCTGGACGCCGGAGGGCGCGAAGTCCTCCAGGCACACGCAGAACAACGCGTCCTCGACGGTACGCAGGGACTCCGCGTTGTCCGGATCGCAGTCCAGCAGAGACGCCCGGGCCTTCGCCCACTCCGCGCGGGCCATGGTGGTGAGGTGGCCCACCGAGGTTCCCCCGGCCGCCCGCTCGGCACCCGCCTTCATCACCTCGCGCAGCCCCGCTTGCAGGTCCTCCAGGCTGTGCGGGGCGCCGTCCTGACCGATGACGTCCATCCGGAAGATGTTGCCGCGGAAGAACACCAGGATGTGCCGCTCCCGTGAGGGGCCGGGCCGCTCCGGCGAGTAGGGCGTGCGTGAAATGTCCTGCTCCACGCCCGGGATGCGGGTGCTGGAGAAGAGGTACTTCAGCTGCTCCATCGACTGCGGCTTCCCCCGCTGCACCACGGGCGGGATCAGCTCCTCGTCGATCTGCCGCTTGAAGTCGAGCGCACCGGCGACGAGTCCGGCCGCCCGCTCCACCTGCGTCTCGTCCGAGTCCCTGAAGAGGAAGAAGAAGTTGGCGTTCAGGGCGATGCGGTCACGCCGCCCCAGATAGCGGTAGGGCCAGAACGTGTCCAGCCAACTGTGCACGCCCTCCGCGGAGTTGTACTCCTCCAGAGCTGCCTGGAGCACGCGCCCCGGCCCCTCGGGGTCGAGAAAGGTCCTCACCTCCGCCTCGGACGCCGCGAGTTCACCCGGCGAGAGCAGCGGCGCGCACCAGGCGAGGAACCTCTCGCAGCTGGCCTCCAGCGTGGGCAGCGGCACGCGCGGCAGGGAGTCCTCCTGCGCGAAGGTGGGGTTGGTCGTCGCGCTTCCGTGACTCGCGCTTCCCTGACTGGTGTTCACTTGCGCTCTCACTCCGGTTCGTCGGTGGGTGTTGTGTGTCCGGCCGGTGCGGCGGGCGCGGCTGGTTCTCGGGGCGGCCCGGCAGCGGTCTCCCGCGCGAGACGTTCCGGGGTCCAGGGCCATCCCGCGGTTCCGCTCGGACGGGAAAGATACAGCCGCGCGTACAGCCAGCCGTCGGCCTCCAGGCCGTCCGCGTCGACTCCGGCTTCCTTCATCGTCTCCAGCACCTGCGTCTGCTCCTGGGGAGAGGCGAACCGGCGCTGCCGGAAGACGTCGTCGGCACAGACAGTGCTGTATCCCAGCTCCTCGAGCGCCCGCTCGACGGGGTCGAACGGGAACATGCGCAGCACGAAGTGCGCCATCCAGGGCCGCCGGTCGCCCGTGGAGCGGACGATACGCGTAAGTGTGCGCTCGGTGACATAGCCGATGCAGCCCGTGGAGATGACCAGATCCGTGCCGGCGAACTGCGCGCGCGCCCTCGGTGACGGGTCGTCCTGTTCCAGGTCGGCATGGACGGCGTCGTCGAGGAACCCCGCTTCGAGCGCGTACCCGAGCGCACTGCCGGAGGTGTCCAGACCCACGAAGCGGACCGGACGCGCCGGTGTGTGCGAACGCGCCAGCCTGCGGTCGCGTGCCAGCAGCGCCTCGGAGGTCTCCTCGGCACGGGCACCGGCGCCGGGCCCGGCGGCGAGGTGCTCGTCGCAGTAGCGGGCGTAGAGCGCGTCCATCGTCACGTCGTACTTGAGCAGAGCGGCGTTGATGCCGTACGAGCAGCCGATGTCGAGCACCTTCGGCACGGCGACCTGCCGCGCGTCGCGGTACTCCTCGATGAGTTTCGCGAAGTAGGGCTTGGCCTGCTGGGGGACGCAGTAGTCGAGTTCGCGCAGTTCCCTGAAGTAGGCACGGGGATCGGGCCCGTTGTAGATGTGGTCGAGCGTGACTTTCCCGGTGGCGTCGAAGCGCACGGACGGCTCCTGTGGGGGTGGCAGGGGGGCGCAGCGGTGTACAAGTGGCAGGCGCGCGGCAGAAGGGCCGCCTCACGGCAGCCCTAGTCGAGCAGCCGGTCGCCGCGCACGGCGCGGCCCTCGGCCTCCAGGTGCTCCGGCAGCACACGCCCGAAGAGCTGCCGGGTGCGCGAGACGCTTCCCACGACGCCGGGGCGCTCGCTGTAGGCGAAGATCGCCGAGTGGCGGGCCGCGCAGCCCCGCACCGGGCTGACGCGGTGCAGGGAGAAACGCCCCTTGAACAGCTGAAGGTCACCGGGGCGCAGCAGCAGGCGCCGCGTCAACTCCCCGCCCCTGCCCTGAAGTACGTCCCGCACCCGGCCGAAGTTCTCGTCCTGCGCGGACCTGATGTTGGGGCAGTACTCGAAGACGCCGCCCACCTGCGCCTCCTGGGTGAGCATGCTGACGGTGAACTCGTTGGTGTCGAAGTGCCAGGGGTGCTCCATCCCCGGCTCGACGACGTTGAGCACAAGCCCGGACAACGGGTCGGCCAGCTCGTGCAGTTCGCCGAGTTCGAAGCATCCCGCGACGAAGCGCTTGAACGTCTCGTCGGAGTAGAGACGGCTGATGAGGGACCCGGAGGGAATCCGGTCGCGGGGGACGAAGGCGTTGCCGCGCTCGAAGGCCATGCGGCCCGGATGGTCCTCGGGGAGGTCCGGGCCGGCGGCCATGTTGTAGACGTTGACCGTGGCGACGTCGACGTGCGCCCGGGGCGCCATCTCCGCGCACTCCTTCCGCAGCGTCTCTTGTAGGGAGGGGCGGATGAAGTCCGGCAGCACGGTGCAGCCGTCGGCCAGGAGGTCCTCCTTGGCCCGGGAGAGCACGTCGCGTGCCCCTGCGCTGTCGAGGTCCGTGAGGGGATACCGGTCCGTGTCGACCAGTTCCTCCAGTGTGGTGGCTTCCGAAGTGCTCATCCGATCCTCTCCCGCCCGCGGGCCGGCCGCCCCGAGCCGGCCGCCCGGCCGGGTCCGCCGGGGGGTGCCTCCCAGCGAAGCTGGGGGGAGTACCTCCCGGCGAAGCCTGGGAGCCACCCGGCGCGCGCCCGCGGACAGGACGACGGAGCCGGTGCGGCCCGCTTCACGGACGGGACTTCGCACTCGGAATCGCAGCAACTCTACTGATGAGTAAGGGAGTTGAAGTTCCCACATCCTCGCTCGCCTGTCTGTGACACGTCACACGGTCGTCACGTGAACACGGCCGACGAGGCCGGATCGTGACGGCCCCTCGGGCGGGAAGGACGAGCAGCACCGGGGGAGGGGAAGCGGATCCGGGCAGAACGGCACGGCTTCGCAAGGTCGGCTTCGGAAAAGAGCTTTGCAAGGACGGGACGGGAAGGCCGGCTCCGCAAAAGGTGGTCGGGCGACGCGGAGGGGGGCGGCCCGGCGCAGCCGGGAACGGACCTCGGCCTCGCCCAGGGGCGATCGTCGTCTCGTGAGACGGGGCGCGGAAGGTCCGTTCCCGGTCGGGGCGGCCGTACCGGGCGTCGCGGCGAAGTATCGGTGCGAGGGCTCAGCCCGTGGTGCCCGTGGCCGACGCGTCCAAGTACGCCTTCGCGGCTGCCTGGTCGAGTTTCTGGGCCGTCTTCTCCGGGTCCGACGGGTCGCGGATGAACTCCTGGAGCAGCTGCCATTCACCCTGTCCGGGTGTGCCGCCGAAAGCGCCCGGCGCCTGGTCGGACATGTCGAACTGCACTGCCTCGCCCGCGTCCACGAGGGACTTGGCGACCTTGCGGGTCGTCTCGTCCGGATAGGCGTTGAGGTTCAAGTTGATGTTGGGCGAGAGGAATCCGCCCTCTTTCGCCCAGATCTCGGCCGCTTTCGGGCTGGCCAGGTACTCGATGAAGGACATGGCCAGGTCCTTGTTCTTGCCCGACTTCATGGCGACCGCGGCGTCGCCGCCGCTGATCACCGGAGCCTGCTTGTCCTTGGCCACCGGGGGGAACTCGAAGAAGTCGGCGTCCTCGTCGACCTTCCTGTTGAACTCGCCGGATATGATCCCCGCCACGAAGTCGCCCTCGTAGACCATCGCCGCCTTGGGGTCCTTGCCGTAGACGGCGCCGACGGACTCGTTGAGGTCGGTGCGCAGCGCCTCCGTACCGCCGCCGGCCACCAGCCTGCCGCCCTCGAACAGCTTGCCGAAGGTCTTCAGCGCCTTGATGACGGTGGGGTCCGTCCAGCCGATCTCGTTCGTGGCCAGCTTGGCGTAGTTGGCGGGCCCGGCCTGCGCGAGGTAGATGTTCTCGAACCAGTCGGTGAGCGGCCAGGCGTCCTTCCCGGCCACGGAGAAGGCGGGGGTGCCGGCGCTGGCCAGCTTCTCGCCGTTCTCGATCATCTCCGAGTAGTCCTTCGGCGGAGTGACGTCGGCCTTCTCGAACGCCTTGGGGTTGTACCAGACCGTCGACTTGTGCGACGCCTTGAAGTAGAGGCCGTAGAAGATCCGCCGGACGCTGCCGTAGTTCTGCCACACGAGGGCGAAGTTGCGGGCGGCTTCGAGCTCGACCCTCGGCGGAAGCGGCTCCAGCCAGCCCTTCTGCGCGAACTGCTGCAGCACACCCACCTGCGGCACCATTGCCACATCCGGGACTTTTCCGCTCTTGAGCAGATCGCGGATGAAAAGGGCGAAGTCGTCACGTCCTTGCGCACGGCTGGAAGCGAACTTCACCTTGGCGCCGGTCTTCTTGGAGAAGCCGTCGAGCACCTTTCTGAAGTTCTTTCCCTCGCCGCCGGTCCAGGAGCCGGCGACCGTGAGGGTCTGGCCGCTGAACTCCTGTTCACCGGAAGCGCTGTTCAGGCCGCTGCAGGCAGTCGCCGTAATGGTGAGAGCGGCTGCGGCGGCCGCAACGCGTGTTACCGCAATGCGAGGTCTTTTCATGATTTCTCTTTCGAGGCAGCTTACGCGGGTGCTGAAGTCGCCGATCCACCAATTCGCAGTGGAGCCGGAAGTGCTGTCGCGGAGAGCAACCGCCGGCGGCACAGGAGCGGTGAAGCATCAGGCGCCTGGTCCGGGGCGGTGCTTGAGCTCGCTGTTCAACTGTCCGTCGCCACGCGATGTTGGAGCCTTTCGGGCGGGCTTCCCCCAGTGAGCGCAGGCTGCCGCGGCACGGGACATCGCTCACGGCGCAGATCTGACCCGTAACGGGAGAACCGTCAGACGGGCTGGTCTGACCCGACCGGTTCGCGGGGTGTACGCGCCTGACAACGTAGTGCAGTCAGTAGCCCTGGAAAACGGTTGTGGCGCAACGCGACGGAAAAATCTACTCGTCAGTCGCCACCGGCGAGCGACCGCTTACCACGTTCAGTACGAAAAGTGGCGATGGGAACCGGCGACTCGCATACGAAGAACACGATGAAGACATGCGGGACATGGCTCTGATGAAGGGCATACGTCAGTGAACACGGCCACGCCGGGCCGCGTGAAGCGGCCCGGCGTGGATTTTTTCCGGGGATTGCCCGCTGCGAGTGCTTGTGAGCGGCCGCCGAGGAGGGGCGAGGGCGGGGCGGACCCTGCCGGGCGGCGACGGGGCGGCGACGGGGCGGCGACGAGGCGGCGACGAGGCGGTGGTGTCCGCCTGAGGGTGCCTGGGCCGCCCTCAGGCGGACGACTCCCCGGACGTGGTCCACGGGTGCCAGGCATGGCTGCCTGGAGGGGCGTACTCCGGCGCGAACGGGCGCAGTTGATGCCTTCATGGGATTGTCCTATTCACTCCGTATGCATCTTCTGCCAGATTTCACTCCTTTCGGGGCATGCATCCTGTTCGCTTCTATTGCCCGTAAGAGGCAACGGGCTTCACCTCCGTCAGCTGTCCGGACGGCCACCCTCTCTGCCGTACCCCCGGGCGGGACGGGGAGTTGACCAGGGCACGTCCCTGCGGGTGAGGCCTCCGCCCTGGAATCTCCTTCGGAGGAGCTGCGTCATGCCCGCACCAACGATCAGTCTCGTTCAACCTACAAGGGCTTCTGCCGGCAACACCGTCGCCATCCACGGTTCCGGTTTCACGGGTGCGACCGCCGTCAAGTTCGGCAGCACCAATGCCACCTTCACTGTGGTCAGCGATGCGAGGATCAACGCCACCGTTCCCGCAGGAAGCGGCACGCTGCTGATCACCGTGGTCAACCCCAGCGGCACCAGCAACGGCAAGGCCTTCACATACAGCGGGACGCCCGGCGCGAGGATCACAGGAATCAGCCCGGCGGCATCCGGACCGAGCAGCGGCGGCAACGTGGTCGCCATCGTCGGCACCGGCTTCACCGGTGTGACGGCCGTGAAGTTCGGCAACGTCGACGCGATCAGCTACAACGTGGTCGGTCCCACGGTGATCAACAACGTCGTGGTTCCCCCCGGAGTCCCCGGCACGGCGCTCGTCACTGTGGTGACCGCATCCGGCCCGGGCGGCGGCTTCGCCTACGACTACGTCGGCGCGCCGACATCGACGACGACGCTGATGGATGCGCCTGATCCGTCGGTGGTGGGTGAGTCGGTGACGTTCACGGCGACGGTCGCGCCCGTCCCTCCCAACATGGGCACTCCCACGGGGACTGTCACGTTCAACTTCGGTGACGGCAGCCCTGCGGTGGTGGTGCCGCTGACCGGTGGTGTGGCTTCGACGACGCACGCCTACACGACGACGTCGGGTTCGCCGTTCACGGTCACAGCGGTATACAGCGGTGACTCCAACTTCAGTGCGTCGGTGGGGACTGGCTCGCATGTGGTGAATGCTGCTGCGTCGTCGACGGTGGTGGTGGATTCTCCGGATCCGTCGGTGGTGGGTCAGTCGGTGACCTTTACGGCGACGGTGTCGGCGGTGTCTCCGGGTTCGGGTACTCCGACGGGGTCGGTGGTCTTCGACTTCGGTGACGGGAACGTCTCGGCGGCCGTGCCGTTGTCCGGTGGTGTGGCGAGTACGACGCACACGTATACGACGACGTCGGGTTCGCCGTTCACGGTGACGGCGACGTATGGCGGCAGTGCCAATTTCAGTGCGTCGGTGGGGACTGGCTCGCATGTGGTGAATGCTGCTGCGTCGTCGACGGTGGTGGTGGATTCTCCGGATCCGTCGGTGGTGGGTCAGTCGGTGACGTTCACGGCGACGGTGTCGGCGGTGTCTCCGGGTTCGGGTACTCCGACGGGGTCGGTGGTCTTCGACTTCGGTGACGGGAACGTCTCGGCGGCCGTGCCGTTGTCCGGTGGTGTGGCGAGTACGACGCACACGTATACGACGACGTCGGGTTCGCCGTTCACGGTGACGGCGACGTATGGCGGCAGTGCCAATTTCAGTGCGTCGGTGGGGACTGGCTCGCATGTGGTGAATGCTGCTGCGTCGTCGACGGTGGTGGTGGATTCTCCGGATCCGTCGGTGGTGGGTCAGTCGGTGACCTTTACGGCGACGGTGTCGGCGGTGTCTCCGGGTTCGGGTACTCCGACGGGGTCGGTGGTCTTCGACTTCGGCGACGGAAACGTCTCGGGTCCGGTGGCCTTGGCCGGAGGCACTACGAGCATCACGCACGCCTACACGACGACGTCGGGTTCGCCGTTCACGGTGACGGCGACGTATGGCGGCAGCGCCAATTTCAGTGCGTCGGTGGGGACTGGCTCGCATGTGGTGAATGCTGCTGCGTCGTCGACGGTGGTGGTGGATTCTCCGGATCCGTCGGTGGTGGGTCAGTCGGTGACGTTCACGGCGACGGTGTCGGCGGTGTCTCCGGGTTCGGGTACTCCGACGGGGTCGGTGGTCTTCGACTTCGGTGACGGGAACGTCTCGGCGGCCGTGCCTCTGGTTGCCGGCGTGGCTTCGACGACGCACGCCTATACGACGACGTCGGGTTCGCCGTTCACGGTGACGGCGACGTATGGCGGCAGTGCCAACTTCAGTGCGTCGGTGGGGACTGGCTCGCATGTGGTGAATGCTGCTGCGTCGTCGACGGTGGTGGTGGATTCTCCGGATCCGTCGGTGGTGGGTCAGTCGGTGACGTTCACGGCGACGGTGTCGGCGGTGTCTCCGGGTTCGGGTGTTCCGACGGGGTCGGTGGTCTTCGACTTCGGTGACGGGAACGTCTCGGCGGCCGTGCCTCTGTCCGGGGGCGTCGCCACCATTTCACATGCCTACGCCACGGTCGGCGGTTCTCCGTACACGGTGACGGCGACGTATGGCGGCAGTGCCAACTTCTCCGGTTCGGCGGGGACGGATGCGCATGTGGTGAATGCTGCTGCGTCGTCGACGGTGGTGGCTGGTTCTCCGGATCCGTCGGTGGTGGGTCAGTCGGTGACGTTCACGGCGACGGTGTCGGCGGTCCCTCCGGGCGGGGGTGTTCCGACGGGGTCGGTGGTCTTCGACTTCGGTGACGGGAACGTCTCGGCGGCCGTGCCGCTGTCCGGGGGTGTGGCGAGTACGACGCACACGTATACGACGACGTCGGGTTCTCCGTTCACGGTGACGGCGACGTACACCCCGGATGACGGGGATTACGTCGGTTCGGCGGGGACGGATGCGCATGTGGTGAATGCTGCTGCGTCGTCGACGGTGGTGGTGGATTCGCCCGATCCGTCGGTGGTGGGTCAGTCGGTGACCTTTACGGCGACGGTATCGGCGGTTTCTCCGGGTTCGGGTACTCCGACGGGGTCGGTGGTCTTCGACTTCGGCGACGGAAACGTCTCGGCGGCCGTGCCGCTGTCCGGCGGTGCGGCGAGTACGACGCACACGTATACGACGACGTCGGGTTCGCCGTTCACGGTGACGGCGACGTATGGCGGCAGTGCCAACTTCTCCGGTTCGGTGGGGACGGATGCGCATGTGGTGAATGCTGCTGCGACGTCGACGGTGGTGGCTGGTTCTCCGGATCCGTCGCTCGTGGGTGAGTCGGTGTCGTTCACGGCGACGGTGTCAGCGGTCTCTCCGGGTTCGGGTACTCCGACGGGGTCGGTGGTCTTCGACTTCGGTGACGGGAACGTCTCGGCGGCGGTGCCCTTGGTTGGCGGCGTGGCGAACACGACGCACGCTTATGCCACGGTCGGCGGTTCGCCGTTCACGGTGACGGCGACGTATGGCGGCAGTGCCAACTTCTCCGGTTCGGTGGGGACGGATGCGCATGTGGTGAATGCTGCTGCGACGTCGACGGTGGTGGCTGGTTCTCCGGATCCGTCGCTCGTGGGTGAGTCGGTGTCGTTCACGGCGACGGTGTCAGCGGTCTCTCCGGGTTCGGGTACTCCGACGGGGTCGGTGGTCTTCGACTTCGGTGACGGGAACGTCTCGGCGGCGGTGCCTTTGGTTGCCGGTGCGGCGAACACGACGCATGCGTACGACACGGTGAGTGGTTCTCCGTTCACGGTGACGGCGACGTACACCCCGGATGACGCGGACTACGTCGGTTCGGCGGGGACGGATGCGCATGTGGTGAATGCTGCTGCGACGTCGACGGTGGTGGCTGGTTCTCCGGATCCGTCGCTCGTGGGTCAGTTGGTGTCGTTTACGGCGACGGTGTCAGCGGTCTCTCCGGGTGGGGGTACTCCGACGGGGTCGGTGGTCTTCGACTTCGGTGACGGGAACGTCTCGGGATCGGTGCCGCTGTCCGGCGGTGCGGCGAACACGACGCACGCTTATGCCACGGTCGGTGGTTCTCCGTTCACGGTGACGGCGACGTACACCCCGGATGACGCGGACTACGTCGGTTCGGCGGGGACGGATGCGCATGTGGTGAATGCTGCTGCGACGTCGACGGTGGTGGCTGGTTCTCCGGATCCGTCGCTCGTGGGTGAGTCGGTGTCGTTTACGGCGACGGTGTCGGCGGTCTCTCCGGGTGGGGGGACTCCTACGGGGTCGGTGGTCTTCGACTTCGGTGACGGGAACGTCTCGGGTTCGGTGCCGCTGTCCGGCGGTGCGGCGAATACGACGCATGCGTACGACACGGTGAGTGGTTCTCCGTTCACGGTGACGGCGACGTACACCCCGGATGACGCGGACTACGTCGGTTCGGCGGGGACGGATGCGCATGTGGTGAATGCTGCTGCGACGTCGACGGTGGTGGCTGGTTCTCCGGATCCGTCGCTCGTGGGTGAGTCGGTGTCGTTTACGGCGACGGTGTCGGCGGTCTCTCCGGGTGGGGGGACTCCTACGGGGTCGGTGGTCTTCGACTTCGGTGACGGGAACGTGTCGGGATCGGTGCCTTTGGTTGCCGGTGCGGCGAACACGACGCATGCGTACGACACGGTGAGTGGTTCTCCGTTCACGGTGACGGCGACGTACACCCCGGATGACGCGGACTACGTCGGTTCGGCGGGGACGGATGCGCATGTGGTGAATGCTGCTGCGACGTCGACGGTGGTGGCTGGTTCTCCGGATCCGTCGCTCGTGGGTGAGTCGGTGTCGTTCACGGCGACGGTGTCGGCGGTCTCTCCGGGTGGGGGGACTCCTACGGGGTCGGTGGTCTTCGACTTCGGTGACGGGAACGTGTCGGGATCGGTGCCGCTGTCCGGCGGTGCGGCGAACACGACGCACGCTTATGCCACGGTCGGTGGTTCTCCGTTCACGGTGACGGCGACGTACACCCCGGATGACGCGGACTACGTCGGTTCGGCGGGGACGGATGCGCATGTGGTGAATGCTGCTGCGACGTCGACGGTGGTGGCTGGTTCTCCGGATCCGTCGCTCGTGGGTGAGTCGGTGACCTTCACGGCGACGGTGTCGGCGGTCTCTCCGGGTGGGGGGACTCCTACGGGGTCGGTGGTCTTCGACTTCGGTGACGGGAACGTGTCGGGATCGGTGCCGCTGTCCGGCGGTGCGGCGAATACGACGCATGCGTACGACACGGTGAGTGGTTCTCCGTTCACGGTGACGGCGACGTACACCCCGGATGACGCGGACTACGTCGGTTCGGCGGGGACGGATGCGCATGTGGTGAACGCCGCTGCGACGTCCACGGCGTTGGCGGGTGCGCCCGATCCGTCGCTCGTGGGTCAGTCGGTGACCTTCACGGCGACGGTCTCGGCGGCCTCTCCGGGTGGGGGGACTCCGACGGGGTCGGTGGTCTTCGACTTCGGCGACGGGAACGTGTCGGGATCGGTGCCTTTGGTTGCCGGCGTGGCTTCGACAACGCACGCCTATGCCACGGTGAGTGGTTCTCCGTACACGGTGACGGCGACGTACACCCCGGATGACGCGGACTACCTCGGTTCGGCGGGGACGGATGCGCATGTGGTGAATCCGTCGGCCACCACCACGACGATCTTCGACGATCTGCCGGATCCGTCGGTGGTGGGGCAGTCGGTGGACTTCACGGTCCACGTCAATGCCGTCGCTCCGGGCGGGGGCACGCCGACGGGGTCGGTGGTGCTCGACTTCGGTGACGGGAACGTCTCGGCGGCCGTGCCGCTGTCCGGCGGTGTGGCCACTGTCAGCCACACGTACAACACCACAGTGGGTTCTCCGTTCACGGTGACGGCGACGTACACCCCGGATGACGCGGACTACACCGCTTCCGCGGGCAGTGCGGGCCACACCGTCAATCCCTGACCGGTCGTCCCCGGAGGCTCCAGTGACGGGTTGCCGCACGCACACCTCGCGTGCAGCCGGTCATCTCCGAGGGCAACGCCGGTGACGGAGGCCGTTACCCGATCCCGCATGAATCGGGTAACGGCCTTCCCGTCCAGAAGGCGAGGTTCCCTGTCGTTGCGCCGGCCCGGTGAAGGACACCGGCGCAACGGTGGGGAGCCTCGCCTGTTCCATGCGGTGCGCCGGGCAAGTGCCGCCCGAGCGCGTGGTGATGTTCCTCGCCGGTCACTCCGCCCCGGCGACCTCGAACTTCAGCGAGCGGATGCGGTTGTCGAAGCTGGAGGGCACCAGCTCCGGCAGGCCCGCGGCCCGCATGGCGACGGAGTCGGTGAGCAGAACCCTGAAGAGCGCCTTGAGTTCCTGCCGGGCGAGGTGCGCGCCGAGGCAGTGGTGAGGCCCGCCGCCGCCGTAGCCGAGGTGGGGGTTGGGGTCGCGGGTGATGTCGAAGGTGCCGGGGTCGGTGAAGACCGCCTCGTCGCGGTTGGCGGAGGCGTAGTACATCGCCACCGTCTCGCCCTTGCGGAGTGTGCGGCCGCCCATGACGTGATCGGTGCGCAGCGTGCGGCGGAACTGGATGATCGGCGTCGAGCACCGCACGATCTCCTCCACGGCGGTGTCCGCGTACTTCTCGAAGTCGCTCTCCCACAGCTCACGTTGTTCCGGGTTCTCACTGAGCAGAGAGAGTCCGTGTGAGATCGCGTTGCGGGTGGTCTCCACTCCGGCGACCATCAACAAGGTGAAGAACGCACCGAGTTGGCGGTTGCCCAGGCACTGTCCGTCGACGTCGGTGGTGACGAGCGCGGAGACGAGGTCGCCGGTGGGGTGACGCCGGCGCTCCCGCGCGAGCATGGCGATCATGACGTGCATGCGGGCCAGAGCCCGCAGACCCTTGCCGGGAATGCGGAATTTCGCTCCTGCTCCGCGCCGTACGCCGATGTTCTCCGAGGCGTCGTTGAGCTGGGCGAGGATACGCGGCCGGTGCTTCTGCGGGATGCCCATCATGTTGCACACGACCTCGCAGGGCACGAGGGAGGCCACGGCCGTCACGAACTCCCGGGAGGGCTGCCGCACCGCGTTCCCGACGACGGTCGCGACGACCTCCTCGATGTCCTTCTCGGCGCCCGCCAGCAGCCGCGGGCTGAACGCCCGGGAGATGATCTTCCGCAGCTTGGCGTGGTCGCGGCCGTCCACGTTGACCATGGACTCCCCGAAGAGGGCCTTCACCCACGGCGCGGGATGCGGCGTCGTGACCCCCGGGGCGCTCCCGAACACGGCGGCGTTGCGGCTGGCCTCCTGCACGTGCTCGTGCCTGACGAGAGCGTAGAACCCCGGCTGCTGCCGCTTGCGCAGGGCGTGCTGGGGATGTGCGAAGTACGTGGGCGTCTCCCGCTCGCGCAGCACGGCGAACGCCTGGTGCCGCTGCTCGTGCGGCAGTTGCCAGAACCGCGGGTCGGCGAGGTTCGTCTGCGGCGGCAGGCCTGCCGCCTCGAAGGCTTCGGCCGCCTCCGAGGCCTCGGTCCCGTCCGTGGCGGCCGCGGGGGAGGGGACGTGCGGTGCGGCCGCGGCCCCTGCCGAGGACGCGGACGCGGTGTGGGGTGGCATGGTCATCGTCTCCAGTCGTCGTGGAACGGGCCGCCCCGTCCGGCCTGCGCACCGGCGGGCGGTGAGTCTCCGGCAGCAGCTTGGGACCGGTGGCCCGCTCCACGCCGTGCGCCACACCGCCGCGACCCGGACGGCCCTGCGCTCCGTCCGTGTGGAGCGGCTCTTCACCGGCACGGCCGGCGCGCGCCGCGAGGGGCCGCCCACGCTGTTCACCCGTGGCTCGCGCCCGGGACCCCGCGTGACTTCGCTCCCGCCCGTAGTGGCCCGTCGCGGTGCGTTCTGCCGCCCACGCCCCCCGGAACACCTCCCGGCCGGGCAAACCGCTCCGGCGCATGAGGTCCCCCTCACCCCGGTGGCCTTTGCCGGCGCCGTACCTCCTCGTACGCTGGAGACGCAGTCGGTTCGGCCTGTCCGCCAGACAGGTACGTCGCAAGAGGGAATCCGGTGAGACTCCGGAACTGCCCCGCAGCGGTGAGTGGGAACGAAAGCCGTCACACGCACTGGGTCCGAGCGGACCCGGGAAGCGACGGCCGGTAGGAGCCCGTCCGTGGATCACGGACGCGGTGTGCCCGCGAGTCCGAAGACCTGCCACTGCCCGCGTGCGCGCCTCGTACGCGGCGATCTCGGTGACCTCGAGGGCGGGTCGGCGGTACAGGTGAGCAGCACGCGGTGAGCGCGCGTGCCGCCGCGTCGCCTCTCCTCCTCGCCCCGTGCCTCTCGGGTCACCGGCGAGACTCGCGAAGGAGAGTTGAGTGACACCGAAATCCCAAGGTGCGGCGTCGAGGACGTCCACGAAGCCCCGCGCCACCGTCCACGGGTATCCACGGCAGGGCCCCGGCCGTGAGCTGAAGAAGGCCGTCGAGGGCTACTGGAAGGGCCGCGTCACCGCCGACGCCCTGCGGGAGACCGCCGCGGGGCTGCGCCGCGGCAACTGGCGGCAGCTGAGGGAAGCCGGCGTGCGTGAAGTGCCCACCGGCGACTTCTCCCTCTACGACCATGTGCTGGACACGACCGTCATGGTCGGTGCAGTCCCCGAACGCCACCGCGACGCCGTGGAGGCGGACGCGCTGGACGGCTACTTCGCCATGGCGCGCGGTACCCAGGACGTCGCGCCGCTGGAGATGACGAAGTGGTTCGACACCAATTACCACTATCTCGTACCGGAGTTGGGGCCGGACACCGTCTTCGCCGCGAACTCGGCGAAGCAGACCGGCGAGCTGTCCGAGGCCGTCGCCCAGGGGCATGAGGCCAGGCCCGTCCTCGTCGGCCCCGTCACGTACCTGCTGCTCGCGAAGCCCGCGCCCGGCGTGGCCCCGGACTTCGAACCCCTGACGCTGCTGGACCGGCTCCTGCCGGTGTACGCCGAGGTGCTCGCCGACCTCCGCGCGGCCGGGGCGCGCTGGGTTCAGCTCGACGAGCCGGCGCTGGTGGCGGACCGCACGCCCGCCGAACTGAACGCCGCGGCACGCGCCTACCGGGAGCTGGGCGGGCTCACCGACCGGCCCGCGCTGCTGGTGGGCTCCTGCTTCGACCGGCTGGGGGACGCGCTGCCCGTACTCGCCAGGGCGCCCGTCGAGGGGCTGGCGGTGGACTTCACCGGTCCCGCCGCCGCGAACCTGGAGGACCTGGCGCGCGCCGGCGGGCTGCCCGGCAAGCGGCTCGTCGCGGGAGTCGTCGACGGACGGAACGTGTGGATCAACGACCTGAAGAAGTCGCTGTCCACACTGGCCTCGCTGCTGGGCTTCGCCGACCGCGTCGACGTGGCGCCGTCCTGCTCGCTGCTGCACGTGCCGCTCGACGCGGCGGCAGAGCGCGGCGTCGACCCGCAGGTCGCCCGCTGGCTCGCCTTCGCCCGGCAGAAAGTGGAGGAAGCCGTCGCCCTCGCGACGGGACTGCGCGAGGGAACCGACGTCATCGCGGGACTGCTGCACGCCAACTCCTCGGCTCTCGCCTCCCGTTCGTCGGCCGCGCTCACCCGCGACCCCGCCGTGCGGGCCCGCACCGAAGCCGTCACCGACGCCGACGCGCGCCGCACCGCGCCCTACCCGGAGCGGGCAGCGGCGCAGCGGGCACGGCTGAAGCTGCCGATGCTTCCGGCGACCACCATCGGCTCGTTCCCGCAGACCGGTGAACTGCGCTCCGCGCGCGCCGACTTGAGGGCCGGACGGCTCGACGCGGAAGGCTACGACAGGCGGATCGCCGCCGAGATCCGCGAAGTCCTCGCCTTCCAGGAACAAGCGGGACTGGATGTGCTCGTGCACGGCGAGCCCGAACGCAACGACATGGTCCAGTACTTCGCGGAACGGCTGAACGGCTACGTCGCGACGCAGCACGGCTGGGTCCAGTCCTACGGCACCCGCTACGTGCGTCCCCCGATCCTCGCGGGTGACGTGTCACGTCCCGCGCCGATGACGGTGGAGTGGACGCGCTACGCCCAGTCGCAGACCGCACGGCCCGTCAAGGGCATGCTGACCGGCCCCGTCACGATGCTCGCGTGGTCCTTCGTGCGTGACGACCAGCCGCAGGCCGAGACCGCACGCCAAGTGGCCCTCGCCCTGCGCGACGAGGTCGCCGACCTGGAGGCCTCGGGCACCGCCGTCATCCAGGTCGACGAGCCTGCGCTGCGCGAGACGCTGCCCCTGCGGGCGCAGCGCCGCCCGGAGTACCTGGCGTGGGCGACGGAGGCGTTCCGCCTGGCCACCTCCGTCGTGCGCGCGGACACCCAGATCCACACGCACATGTGCTACGCGGAGTTCGGCGACATCGTCTCCGCCATCGCGGACCTCGACGCCGACGTCATCAGTCTGGAGGCCGCCCGCTCCCACATGCAGGTCGCCGGTGAACTGGCCGCCGCCGGCTACCCGAACGAGGTCGGCCCCGGCGTCTACGACATCCACTCCCCGCGGGTGCCCGACGCGCACGAGGTCGCGTCGCTGCTGCGCAAGGGGCTCGGCGCGATCCCGGCGGAGAGGCTGTGGGTCAACCCGGACTGCGGTCTGAAGACCCGCGCCTGGCCCGAGGTACGCCGGGCGCTGGAGCACATGGTCGAGGCGGCGCGGACAGTGCGCGCGGAGACCGCGGGCGCGGGCCGCGGCTGAGCACGCGTGCGTTCGGCGCGGTGCGGCACCGGTCCGGTCCGCCGGGACCGGTGCCCCGCACAGCGCCGAGGACGCACCATGAGCCGACGACGCACCATGAAAGGCCGCTGCCGGGCACCCGAATCGGGCGCCCGGCAGCGGCGCACGGCCCGTGGAGGACGGGAGTCGTGCTGTTCCGTTCTTCCTTCAGTTGGCGGCGGGTGCCGCGGCGGCCGGGGCCGCCTTCTTCTCGCCGCCCGCCGCCGGACCGAGGGCACGCTCGGCGAGATGGCCGAACGCCAGCCCGAAGGCCGCCCACAGCACCAGATGCACGGCGAGCGTCGAGAGCCGGAACTGCCACAGCAGCAGCGCCGGGAAGTGCTCGGGAAGCTCGCTGAGGGACGGAAGGAAGGCGTAGGCGAGTCCGACGACGAGGACGAAGCCGACCACGGCCGTCACCGTCGCGTACCAGTTGCCCATGCGCGGCGCGAGACGCCTGCCGAGGATCGTCGCCGCGACGGCGAGCAGCACACTCAGCAGAACCATCAGGAAGTACAGAGCCGTTCGCTTGTCGAGGCTCGCCGGATCACCCACGGACGGCGGGTTGGCCGGGTACTTCAGGAACGGCACCAGGTACACGCACACGAACGCGGCACCCGACAGCAGCAGCGCCGTGGCACGGGGGCCGAAGCGGCCCACGCGTCCCAGTGCGAAGCTGAAGGCCAGCGAGGCGATGCCGCCGATCGCGACGCCGTAGACCAGGACGGCCGTGGCGAGGCCCGCGGTGGACTGCACGCCGCGGCTGACGATCTCCTCGCCGTGCTCGTGCGAATGCGCCTCCTCCAGGGCGATCGCGGCATCCACATGCGGTTCACCCAGGAACGAGGCCGTCACCAGGGCGAACAGGCCGGCCACGAGGCCGGCGAGCATGCCGCGCACGAGGAGGGTCCTCACAGTGGCGGAGTTCATCGTGCTCCTCCCCGCTCAGTGGCAGGGGAAGCCGAGGAGGTGGCGTCCGTCGTGGACCCACTCGTGCACGCCCGTGCCGGAGATGAGGGACGTGGCCCCCTGCTCCGCGCCGACGAAGTACAGCAGGACGAGCATCAGCAGACCGAAGAAGAATGCCCACGGAAGGATCGCCTTGACCGGGAGCGTCGCCGGAACGGCTGCGCCGGAGGCGGGAGTTGCGGAGCTGGGCGGGGCGATGGACTGTGCCATGGCAGGACCTCCTGTTGGGAACTCGCGTCCCTGTCGGTGGAGCTCGTGACGGCCTGCGGGTCTGGCTCGCCCCTGCCCGTACGCTGCGCACGGCAGCGGACCGGGAAGGGCATACAGTGGCGCGACCGCGCCGGAATCTCACCGGCTTCCGCCCTGCCGTCGTTGATCGATACCAGCGGAAGGTACCCCGACTTCACCTGCCCGGCCAAGGGCGCGCGTCCCGGACACCGGGACGACACGTGATCAACTCCCGTACCGAAAGCCGCCGTTCACGGCGAGGAGAGGCCGATGACCACGCGAGTGACTTTGATCTCGCCGGCCCGCAGCGAGGCGTCCGAGGAGTTCCGCTTCGATGACGGAAGTCCCTTGAGCGACGCCGGGCTGCGGGATGCGCGCCGGGCACGGGCCGCGGCCGCGCGGCTGCTGTCGGCGGCCGGACGCAGCACGGTCTCGCCCTCGCCGCGCTGTGTGCGGACGGCCGAGGAGCTGGGGCTCGCAGGCGCCCGCGACCTCGTGGACGAGCGGCTGGCGGGCTGCGCGACGGGCCGCTGGCGCGGCAGAACCCTGGAGGAGGTGAGCGCCGCCGAACCGGAAGCCGTCGCGTTGTGGCTCTCGGACCCCGCAAGCGCCCCGCACGGCGGTGAGCCGGTCGCCGGACTGTGCGCCAGGACGCGGCAGTGGCTGGCGGGGCTTGCGGATGTGCCCGGCCGCGGCCCGGTCCTGGCAGTCGTCGAGCCCGACATCGTGCGTGCGGCCGTGGTTTCCGCCCTGGAGGCACCGCCGCACACGCTGTGGAGGGTTGACGTCGCACCGCTGACAGCCACGGAGCTCAGCGGCCGCTCGGGCCGCTGGAACCTCCGCGCGGGCACCGCCCTGACCGGGCCCACCGACGGCGGCCCCTAGACGCATCGACCTGGCGCGTCCCGGTCCGCCTTCCCTCCGCCGGGCCGGGTCGCCTGCCCCGCCTCCTGACACGCGCTACCGCCCGATGTCGGCCCTCACCCGCGCGGCCCGCACCGCCTTGTGCAGGCTCGCGCTGTCGAACGAGCCGTGGTGGCGGCGGCCGTTGACGAAGAACGTGGGCGTGCCCGAGACGCCGCTCTCGTCGGCGGACTCGATGTCCTCGGCGACGCGGTCGGCTCCGACGCGTTCGCGCAGATCCTCGCGGAACCGTTCGGTGTCGAGCCCCAGCACCTTCGCCTGACGTACCAGCATGGGGATGGTCGTCTCCTCCTGGTTGGACAGGAGGAAGTCGTGCATCTCCCAGAACGCGCCCTGCGCGCCTGCCGCTTCGGTCGCCTCGGCTCTCAGCTGCGCGTTCGGGTGGACGTCCGTCAGCGGCAGATGCCGCCACACGTGGCGCACGTCGTCGCGGTCGCCGAGCAGGGACCGGATGACGGGCTCGGCCGCGGCGCAGTACGGGCATTCGTGGTCGCCGTACTCGACGAGGGTGACGACGGCGTCGGCGGGGCCGCGCACGTGATCGCGCTCGTCGTCGACGTCGGTGACCAGATCCGTCAGCGGTTCGGAAGTGCCGAGCATGGCCCGCCCCTTGATGCGGTGCGGCAGCATCGACGTCACGCCTGAGACCGCCCACGTCAGCAGCGACGCGCACAGCGCCGCGCTGAGGACGCCGATCTTCGCCTCCTCCAACTGCGCCCCGTGGAAGGCCAGTCCGGCGATGAGGAGCGAGACCGTGAAGCCGATGCCGGCGATCGTCCCGCCGCCCGCCACCGCGGCCCAGCCCACCGGGGGACGCAGCCGTCCGCCGCTGAGCCGCGTCACCAGCCACGAGACGCCGACGATGCCGACCGGTTTCCCCGCGACGAGGCCGAGGAGGATGCCGAGCGTCAGCGGCGAGGTGAAGGCGCGCTCGAGCAGCTCTTCCGTGAGCGGCACGCCCGTGTTGGCGAGGGCGAAGAGGGGGACGATCACATAGCTGGCCCAGGGGTGGAACAGGTTCCGTAGACGTTCGTTGGGCGAGATCGCCGCGGACAGACCGACGCGTGCCGTGCGTGCCAGTTCACCGGTCGGCTGCTCACGGAAGAGGCGGAAGAGTCCGCTGGCGCGTTCCAGGTCGCCGCGCGCCGCGGGATACGCGTACGTCAGCAGGCCCAGCACGAGACCCGTGACGACCGGGTCGACACCGGACTTGAGCAGCGCGAGCCACATGCCGGCGCCCAGGGCGGCGTAGGCCGGAGGTGAGGAGACGCCGGCGAACCGGAGCCCCAGCACGACGAGGAGGAGACCGCAGGCCGCCAACAGCGGTACGGCAGTGACGTCTTCGCTGTAGACGAGGGCGATGACGGCCAGCGCGATGACGTCGTCGACGACGGTGAAGGTGAGCATGAAGGCCCGCAGCCGGCGCGGGAAGCGCGGTCCCACCAGGGCCAGGATGCCCAGCGCGAACGCCGTGTCGGTCGACATCGCCGCTCCCCAGCCCTGCGCCGACGGGCTGCCAGCGTTCAGCGCGAGATAGATGGCGACGGGCACCAGCATCCCGCCGGCCCCGGCGAGGGCGGGCAGGGCGACCCTGCGCCGCTCACGCAGGTCTCCCATGTCGAACTCGCGGCGCGCCTCCAGGCCGACGACGAAGAAGAAGAACGTCATCAGCCCGCTGTTGACCCAGTCGTGCAGGTCCAGTGACAGCCGGTCGTCGGAGATCCCGATGTACAGCTTCGTCGACCACAGTGCCTCGTACGAGGCGAAGTCGATGTTCGCCCAGACCAGCGCGGCAAGTGTCGCCGTCAGCAGCACCGCCGCGCTTCCGGTCTCCGTGCGCAGGAACTGCTGCACCGGCCGGTGGAGGGACGCCCAGGGGGTCCGCCCGGACAGCTCGCTGCGGGAAGATCCCTGGGAATCGCTCATCCGGCAAGTCTGTCCCAGCAGGCGCGCCGTGGCACAGCACCGGCAGGTGTGCGTCGCCCCCTCCGGGGCGGGCTCGCGGGGCAGGAGGGCGGGATCAGGCGGGCCTGCGGCCCATCTCCCGCGCGAAGGACTCCGGCTCCGTGTCGAATCCGGTGATCCCGTCGCGCAGCTCCCACGCCCCGTCCTCCGAGCGCACGAACTCCGCGACGGTCGCCGCCGTGGAGGTGGCCACGCCCGCGAAGTCGTCCTCCGCGAGCTTGTCGTAGCCCTGGGCGATCTTCACGATGGTGTTGGCCACGTCCCCGAACGTCGTCCGGCCCGGGGCCTGCTGGATGGCGACGCCCACCACCACCCGGGTGTAGGAGGGCGCCAGCCGCTCCAGCTCCAGCGTCATGGCCTCGTCGGGCCCGAAGCCCTGGCCGGTGCGGCTGTCCCGGTTGAGCGTGATGGTGCCGTCCGGGGAACGGCTGTCGAAGTGCACCAGATAGTCCGGGTCGCCGTACGGGGCGTCGGCGGTGTACGTGGCGGCGACGAGATCGAGATCATGGACGGGCGCACCGATGGGACTCGGGTCCCACTTCAGCGTCACCTCGACCTTTTCGAGACCCTTGTTGAGACTGCTCACAGACTTCCCCTCCTGGTCCGGGATGCAGCGGTAACCGGCCGCACACGGGATCAACTGTACTGCCGGGGAAGCACGTTGGGCGGGGCCGCACCATGCCCGGTGAAGCGCGGCCGGAAGGCTTGCCGGTGCGGGAGGGGTGGCGGTGGCAGGCCGCGCGCGGCGCTCCGGGGGGGAACGGTGGAGCGGGCGCGCGCGGCTTCTCGTCAGCCCGTGAACGCCGCCAGCACGCCCGCCGTGAGCGCGGCGCGCTCCGTCATGACCGAGAGGCGTCAATGCCGGAATCCGTCACCTGAAGTCACCCACCGTCGGTGATCGGCCGTGATGGGAGAGCCGCCAGGTCCGGGAATCACCAGTCTTCGCCCGCGTGTGACGCCGGTCACGGCGTGCGGGATTCCGGCGGCAGAAATTCCGGAAGCCGGCCGCTAAGGCGGCTTCCGGGCACCCCGCCGCCGACCTCCCCGGCCGGGTGGCGCACTGCCGGTGCCGGCCGCGCTGCGGGACAATGACGCCATGACCGAACGGAAGCCGCCCGGCATCACCTTCGAGTCCTGGGTCGACAGGCAGATCCGCGAGGCGGGGGAGCGCGGCGCCTTCGCGGAACTTCCCGGTGCCGGCAAGCCGCTGCGGGACGCGGACGCCCCGTACGACGAGAACTGGTGGCTGAAGCAGAAGATGCGCGACGAGGGCCTGTCGCATCTGCCGCCGACCCTCGCCCTGCGCAAGGAGGCCCAGGACGCGCTCGACGCGGCCTCGCGCGCACCGTCGGAGAAGGAGGTGCGGCGGATCGTGAACGGGATCAACGACAAGATCCGCGAGGCCATCCGGCGCCCGCTCTCCGGACCGCCGCTCAATCTCACCCCCTACGACGTGGAGCGGGTCGTCGCCGGATGGCGCGAGGGCCGGGACCGCGAGGCGGGCGGCCCCGGCACCTGACGCGGCCTGCGGGCTGGACAGGACCTACGGGAGCAGTGAACGCACCAGCCTGCACGTGGTGTTGGACGGCGGGTGCACGCCGATGCGAGCCGCCGTGCGGCGGATCGTGTGGTCACGGGCCTGACCCGGCGTGTAGACACCGGAGTCGAGCAGGGCGATGGCTATGCGCATCGCCTTCAACTGGCGGTTGTGGGAGACATACCACTCCCGCGGGCGGCCCGCCGGGAGCCGCCTCTTCGGGAGCCGGCCGTCGGCCGGGGCCGGGAGGGCGAGCGGCAGAGGGGGCGTCAGGTTGCTGGCTGTGGCTGCGGTCATCGGCGACCTCCGTGAACGTCGTGACGTGGGTGACGTACTGACGCGACTGGTGTGCTGACGTGATGGAACCGGCCCGGATTCGGCGTCGTTCTGGTTCCCAGACTACCGCCGGGCACTGACAGCGAAGGGTGCCGAGGGAAGGTCGACTTCCCTGGTCGCAGGGGATGTTGGGGCGGAAACGGGGGCAGGTGGAGGGGCGCCGTGGCAGTGCCGCTCAGGCGCTCACGCCGCCGTCGTCAGCGGACCGTCGCTCACGGGCAGCGGCAGCCTGAAGTCGCGCAGCACCTCGTGCGCGGCCCGGCGTCCCGAGACGAGCGCGCCCTGAACCGTGCTGGTGTCGCGGTGCTCACCGCACACGTAGAGGCCGGAGAGCAGCCGCACCGGGCGCCGCATGTCGTGCGGGGCCGGCATGGCGGGGACCGCCTGCGCGTCGTGGTGCGCGGCAAGCAGGCTCCAGCGCCTTGTCGGCACTCCGTGGAGCGTGGCCAGTTGGGAGCGGGCGGCCTCCTCCAGCGAGGCGAGCGGCTGCGCCGCCGAGGTGCCGAGCACCACCGAGGTGACGAGGCCCGCACGTCCGGGCCGCGCCCGCGCGGGATCGACCGCGGAGGCGGCCCACGAGTGGGACACCGGCCCGTGCCGTGCCGCGTCCCCGTCGACCAGCAGCGAGGGCGACAGCGGCAGCGCCTCGTCGACGGCGTGGTGCAGGACGGTCATCGGGTGGAAGTCCGGCACCCGCAGCCCGGGAAGCAGCATGCCCGCGTCGGCGGCGCCGGTGGCCACGACGACGGCGCGGCAGGCGAGGGTGCCGTGGTCGCGGGTGGTGACGGTGTTCGTCGTGACGGCCACGGCCGTGACGTCCGTGCGCACGGTGCCCTCGGGAAGCGCCGCGGCGAGCAGTTCCGGGACGGCGGACATGCCGCCCGCCGGCAGGCAGCTGCCGCCGCGCACGAAGCCGCGCAGCGTCAGGTCGGCGACGCGGCTGGAAGTCGTCAGCGCGGGGTCGGAGAGCAGCGCGGAGAGCAGCGGACGGACGAGCGAGCCCACGGTGCGGGCGGGCAGTCCGCGTGCCGACAGGGCCTGGGCTGCGGGGAGTTCGGTACGAGCGAGCAGCCGGTCGCAGGGCACGCTCGCGAACCGCGTCAGCGCGCCGCGCAGCCGGGCGAGCTCGAACGCGCCCGTGTTCCCCTGGCGCCGGCGGGAGATGCCCCAGGAAGTCCGGCCGCGGGAGCCGGCGGCGGAGCGTGCCGGCTCGAGTGCGCTCCTTGTGCGCCGTTCGGTCCGGTCGGCGCGGCCGGCGGCGACCGCGGCCTCCGCGTACACGTCGGCGGGTGCCTCCGGGGGCACCGCACGCGCCCCGAGCCCCAGGGGTCGACGCCCGACGGTGCGGCGCTGGTCGCCTATGCGGTGTGTGCGGCCGTCGGCGCGCAGCAGGGCACCGGGAGAGAAGGGGCGCATCTCCAGCGTGGCCAGCGCGGGGAGCCGCCGGAACTCCGGCCAGTCGGGGCACAGCAGCCGCCCGCAGCGGTCCAGCAGGTAGCCGTCGACGTTCTCCGTGGCCATCCGGCCGCCCACCTGTGACGTGGTCTCCAGCACTGTGACGTGCAGTCCTGCGTCCGTGAGGTGCTGTGCCGCGGCGAGGCCGGCGAGGCCCGCGCCGATGACGACGACGTCCGCGTCCGGGGTCTGTGCACGGCCGGGGCGTGATGTCTCGCTGGAGTGCACGGTGCCTCCCGGGGGTCGGCGCGCGGTGAAGGCCGTCCTGCATCCGTACTGCCCGGCGCGGCGCTGGTGAACCGTAAGGATCCGGACTCTACGCATCTGCCCGGTCGCGGTCAGTGGCACACGGGCAGAGCACGGGCGCACAGCGGTCGCACACCGCTTCGATCAGGCCGCGGCACAGCCCCACGCAATCCCGGGGTGGCGGCGGGCGCCCCGCCGGGCCGGCCGTACCGTCAGCGCAATGCGGCGCGTACCGCGTCTTCGATGCCGGGAAACGCGAACGTGAAGCCCGATTCGAGAAGCCGCCCCGGCACCACGCGCTGGCTGCCCAGCACGTCCTTCGAGAACTCGCCCAGCGCCGCCCGCAGCACCGGCGCCGGCACGGGGAAGAGCGTGGGCCGGTGCAGGACGCGGCCCATCGCGGCGGTCGCCTCCCGGTTGGTGACCGGCTCCGGAGCCGTGAGGTTGAACGGGCCCGACAGATCGTCCCGGTCCAGCAGATGACGCAGCGCAGCGATGTGGTCGTGCAGAGCGATGTGGCTCCAGTACTGGTCGCCGCTGCCGAGCCGGCCGCCGGCCCCCGCCTTGAAGATCCGGAACAGCGGCCCCCACGCACCGCCCTCACGCGCGACGACCAGGCCGGTGCGGGCGAAGACCGTACGGATCCCGGCCTCCCGTGCGGCGTCCGCGGCCTCCTCCCACTCCTGGCACACGTTGGCGAGGAAGTCGTCGCCGGGCGGAGCGCTCTCGTCGACGGCACGCGAGCCGGTGTCGCCGTAGTAGCCGATGGCGGAGCCCACGATCAGAGTGCGGGGCGGCTCGTCGAGTGAGGCGAGCGCGTCGGCGACGGCCGCGGTGCCCAGCACCCGGCTGTCACGGATCTCCTTCTTGTACGCGGGGGTCCAGCGCCGGTCCCCGACGCCGGCGCCCGCGAGGTGGACGACGGCATCGCATCCGACGAGGCCCGCGGCGTCCACGTAGCGGCCCTTCGGGTCCCACCTCACCTCGGACGGCAGCGGACCGCCCGAGGCGGGGGCGGGGCCCGCGCTCTCGTAGCGCCGGGCCTCCTGGGGGGCGCGCCTGACGAGGCGGACGATGTCGTGCCCGTCCGCACGGAGGGAACGGCAGAGGGCCGTGCCGATGAGGCCGGTTGAACCGGAGACCGCGATACGCATGGCACCATCCTGCCGCCTGGCCCCGCCGCAGCTGAAGCGCCGCGCACTGCGGCGTTGTTGGCGGGGCAGGACGGATATCCGGTGGACCTTCGGACGGGCGGTGGGCAGGGTGGTGCGCATGCCGACCGAGCCGACCATCCGCGCCGCAGGCCCGACCGACGGGCCCGCGCTCGGCGAGCTGGACCGGGCCGGCTGGTCGACGCTGCACTCGGTGGCCGCACGGCCCAGGCCGCCTTACCCGCCGTTCTTCGACGCCGTTCATCCGCCGCGGCACGTCCTCGTCGCGGAGCTGGGCGAGCCGGAGGGCCTCGGAGTGGTCGGCTACATACGCGTGGTGCCGCCCATCGAGCTGGAGAGCAACGCGCATGTGCGGCAGATACGGGGCCTGGCGGTGGACGAGCGGGCGCGGGGCCGCGGCGTCGCGCGGGCGCTGCTGGAGGCCGCCTGCGAACGGGCCCGCCAGGAGGGTGTCCATCGGATGACGCTGCGGGTGCTCGCGCACAACGCGCCCGCCCGGCGGCTCTACGAGTCGGCCGGTTTCGCCGTGGAGGGCGTGCTGCCCGGGGAGTTCCTGCTCGACGGGGAGTACGTCGACGATGTTCTGATGGGGCGCTCGCCGGCCGGGCGGTGAAGGGCTCGGGGGGCGACGGACCAGCCCGGCGGGTCCGGCCGCCGGGGCCGGGCCCCGGCCCGGGAGGCGGCGGGAGCGGGCGGGTCAGCCGCGGAAGCGGTCCCAGAGTTTGGGGAGGCGTTCGGCGAGGGCGGCTTCGTCCTCAAGGTTGAGGGAGACGCCGGTAGGGTCCTCCTGCGGCTCGGGCAGGCCGAGATCGGGCATGACCGTGCCGGTGAGCTGCTCGTACGCCTCGTCGGCGGCGTAGCCGAGGTCCTCGGCGTCCCCGTCGAGCTCCTCGTCGAAGCCTTCCAGTACGTCGGCGAGGGAATCGGCGTCGTGCGCCGCGGTCTCGAACACCTCGCGGCCCTGGCCGATGAGCCAGCAGCGGAATGCGTCGAAGGCGTCGTCGCTGACCCCGTCCAGCAGAATCCACGCCGCCGCCCACAGGTCCCACTGGTTGGCGCGGTTGTAGCGGGACTCGAAGTGCCGGGCGAAGAACGTCACGGCGTCCGGATCGAGTCGCGTCAGCTTCTCGATGAGCAGGTCGGCCTGCTCCTCGGGGTCGCCCTCGGCGTCCTCGCGGGTCGAATCGATCAGCGCCCAGAACTCGGTCTCGTCCATCACGAACACAGCATCCGCCTTGTACCCGCCAGACGCACGCGGACTCCCTCGGATGCCGCCTTGTCGTTACCGGGGCGCGTCAAGGTCTATATGTGCCGCTGTTGTGACCATCCCATGAGGTGCTCGTGCCGGACATGCCACGGGAAGCCGGAAAACCCGACAGCAGATGTCCGCTTTCCGTGCGAGCGTGCTGTCCGCAGCGGTTGCCGGACACGAGGGAGGACGACCGGTGAACACAACAGGCGCGCTGGCGGGCAAGGTGGCGCTGGTCGCGGGCGCGACACGGGGGTCGGGCCGGGCGATGGCGGTGGAGCTGGGAAGAGCGGGAGCCACCGTGTACGCGACGGGCCGCACCACCCGCGAGCACGTCAGCGAGGTCGGCCGCGCGAGCGAGACGATCGAGGGCACCGCGGAGCTGATCGACGAGGCCGGCGGCCGTGGTGTCGCCGTAGCCGTCGACCACCTGGAGCCCGGGCAGGTACGGGCACTGGTCGAGCGCATCGACGACGAGCAGGGCCGACTGGACGTCCTCGTCAACGACATCTGGGGCGGCGACCACCTCGTGCAGTGGGACAGGAAGATGTGGGAGCACGACCTGGAGCAGGGTATGCGCATGCTCCGGCTCGGCATCGAGACGCACATCGTCACCAGCCGGTACGCGATCCCGCTGCTCATCCGCCGGCCGGGCGGGCTCGTCGTCGAAGTCACCGACGGCACCGAGGAGTACAACGGCCCCCGCTACCGCAAGCCGTTCTACTACGACCTCGCCAAGTACGGGCCGCTGAGGATGACCCGCGCGCTGGCCGAGGAGCTGCCGGAGCACGGCGCGGCCGCCGTCTGTCTCACGCCGGGCTGGCTGCGCTCGGAGTTCATGCTCGAGGTGGCGTTCGAGGTGACGGAGGAGAACTGGCGGGACGGCTGTGCGCGGAACCCGCACTTCGCGATCTCCGAGTCGCCCGTCTTCGTGGGACGCGCCGTGGCGGCGCTGGCCGCCGACCCGGACGTGGCCCGGTTCAACGGGCGTTCCCTCTCCAGCGGCGGACTGGCGAAGGAGTACGGATTCACCGACGCCGACGGGTCGGCGCCGGACGCCTGGCGCTACATGGCCGAGGTCGACCAGGAGAGCGCGAAGGCGGACGTGACCGGCTACCGGTGACCGGCTACCGGTGGGCGGCCTCCGCCGGCACCGCGCCGGGCCCGTACCGCGACGCCATGCGCCGTGCCGCGTCCGCGAACCGGGCGCGCAGCCCGGCAGGTTCGAGCACCTCGCACTCCGGGCCGAGAGCGAGGAGCTGGGTGTAGGCGACGTCCAGGGACTCCACGGCGAGTACCACCGTGGCGGGGCCGCCGCCCTCCCCGGCCGGGGCGGAGCCCGGTCCGGCCTCCGCCGCGCCCGACTCCGTGTCCGACTCCGTGTCCGACTCCGTGTCCTCCGCGTCCGCTTCCTCGGTGTTCGCCTCCGCCGCGGCCAGCGCCTCCGCCGCGGCCAGCGCCTCCTCCGCGGCCCGCCGGTCGGTCACGTGACGCAGCGCGCGCATCCCCGCCGGGGTCAGCCGCAGCACCACCTCGTCCCGCAGGATCGACCGCGCGAACGCGGCGGAACGCTCCTCCCAGAACGCCGGCAGGTCGAACTCCTCGTCGCGCACGAAGTGTTCACCCGTCTCCTCGACGCCGGTGACCCGGTCCACCCGGTACACCCTCCGTTCCCCGGCATCCGGCACGCGGGCCGCCAAGTACCAGACGCCCGCCTTGAGCACGAGCCCGTACGGCTCCAACTCCCTCCCCCTGGGCCTTGCCGCCCGGGCGGGAGTCCTCCCAGCGAAGCGAGGGGTGGGGGTCCCCCCATCATCGGCTCCGCGGCGCCGGTAGCAGATCCGCACCGTGCGGTCGTCCCACACCGCGTCCGCGATCGCGGGCAGGTGCTCCGGTGGTTCCTCCGGTGGCTGCCACCACCCCGGTGCGTCGAGGTGGAAACGCTGCGCCGCCGAGCGGTGCGCGTCGCTCAGCTCGGGGACGAGGGCCGCCGAGACCTTCAGCCGGGCGGCCGACGCGGCGTCCGCGAGTCCCATGTCCCGCAGGGCGGACGGCACCCCGGACAGGAACAGGGCCTCGGCCTCGCCGCGGCCGATTCCGGTGAGCCGGGTGCGGTAGCCGCCGACGAGCCGGTAGCCGCCGCTGCGTCCGCGGTCCGCGTAGACCGGCACCCCGGCCTCCGACAGGGCCAGCACGTCGCGCGAGACCGTGCGTTCGGAGACCTCGAGTTCGGCGGCGAGTTCGGCACCGGTCATGGCACGCCGGGTCTGGAGCAGAAGCACCATCCTGATGAGCCGGGCCGCGCGCATGGCAGCATTCTGCCGCCGCGCCCGCGGGCGGTGAACCTCCGGGGCACCGGGTGTCCGGGCCCCGGGGCAGCGCGCCCGGAGCCCCGCGCCTGTCGGCTGCGGGGCTCCGGGTACCGGGCTCCGCCGGCCGCCGGTCAGGCCAGGCCGTAGCCCTCCGCGGCCCGTCGCACCGTCTCGTGCTTGACCTCGCCGCGCCGCGCGAGCTGCGCCAGCGCCGCCACGACGACCGACTCGGCGTCGACGCCGAAGTGGCGGCGCACCGCCTCACGGGTGCCGGAGAGCCCGAAGCCGTCCGTGCCGAGCGATGTCCAGTCCTGCGGCACCCACTGGCTGATCTGGTCCGGGACGGCCCGCATCCAGTCGCTGACCGCGAGCACCGGGCCGGGGGCGTCCTCCAGCACGCGTGTGACGTACGGAGTGCGCTCCTCGCCCCGCAGCTGCGCGGCGTCGCACTCCAGCGCGTCGCGGCGCAGTTCGCTCCAGGACGTCGCCGACCAGACGTCCGCCGTCACGCCCCACTCCCCGGCCAGCAGCCGCTGTGCCTCCAGCGCCCAGTGGATGGCGGTGCCGCTCGCCAGAAGCTGGATGCGCGGCGAGTCGGGTTCTCCCCCGGGCCTTCGGCCAGGGCGGTGCCCCCGGGCCCCTCGCTGAATCGGTAGAGGCCCTTGAGGATGCCCTCCTCGACGTCCTCGCCGGCGGGCTGCGGCGGCTGGACCTTCGGCTCGTTGTAGACCGTGAGGTAGTAGAAGACGTCCTCGTTGAGAGCCGGGTCCGGACCGTACATGCGGCGCATGCCGTCCTTGACGATGGCCCCCACCTCGTAGGCGAACGCCGGGTCGTAGGTGACGACGGCGGGGTTGGTGGAGGCCAGCAGCGGCGAGTGGCCGTCCGCGTGCTGCAGCCCCTCACCCGTCATCGTCGTACGGCCGGCGGTCGCACCGATGACGAAGCCGCGGCCCAACTGGTCGGCCAGGGACCAGAACTGGTCGCCCGTGCGCTGGAAGCCGAACATCGAGTAGAAGATGTAGAACGGGATCATCGGCTCGCCGTGCGTGGCGTACGACGTGGCCGCCGCGGTGAAGTCCGCCAGCGAACCGGCTTCCGTGATGCCCTCGTTGAGGATCTGGCCGTCCGACGCCTCCTTGTAGTAAAGGAGTTGGTCGCGGTCGACCGGGTCGTAGTTCTGCCCGAGCGGTGAGTAGATGCCGGCCGACGGGAAGAGCGACTCCATGCCGAAGGTGCGCGCCTCGTCCGGCACCACCGGCACCCACCGCCTGCCGGTCTCCTTCTCCCGCATCAGGTCCTTCACCAGCCTTACGAACGCCATGGTGGTGGCGATCTCCTGGCTGCCGGAACCCTTCTTCAGCGTCTCGAAGGGTTTCGCGGAGGGCTCGGGCAGCGCCACGGGATGCACCTTGCGCGCGGGCGCGGGCCCGCCGAGCGCGGCGCGGCGCTCCTGGAGGTAGCGCACCTCCGGGGAGTCCTCGCCCGGGTGCACGTACGGCACGAGCTCGTCGTCCAGCTTGCTGTCCGGGATGGGCAGTTCGAGGAGGTCGCGCATCGCGCGGAACTCCTTGCCGGTCAGCTTCTTCATCTGGTGGTTGGCGTTGCGGGACTCGAAACCGGGGCCCAGCGTCCAGCCCTTCACGGTCTGCGCCAGGATCACGGTCGGCGCGCCCTTGTGCTCGACGGCCGCCTTGTACGCGGCGTACACCTTGCGCGGCTCGTGGCCCGCGCGGGAGGTGTGGAAGCAGGCGGCGATCTTCTCGTCCGTCAGCAGCTTCGCCATCTCGGCGAGAGCGGGATCGGCGCCGAAGAAGTGCTCACGGATGTAGGCGGCGTCGCGCGTCGCGTACGTCTGGAACTGCGCGTCCGGCACCTCGCGGAGGCGGCGGACCAGGGCGCCGGTGGTGTCCAGCTGGAACAGCTCGTCCCAGGCGGTGCCCCACAGCGACTTGACCACGTTCCAGCCGGCCGCGCGGAACTGCGCCTCCAGCTCCTGCACGATCTTGAAGTTGGCGCGGACGGGCCCGTCGAGGCGCTGGAGGTTGCAGTTGACGACGAACGTGAGGTTGTCGAGCCGCTCGCGGCCCGCGAGGGCGAGGGCGGCCGTCGACTCCGGCTCGTCCATCTCGCCGTCGCCGAGGAACGCCCACACGTGGGAGGCGGAGGTGTCCTTGATCCCGCGATCGGTCAGGTAGCGGTTGAAGCGTGCCTGGTAGACGGCGTTGATCGGGCCGATGCCCATGGAGACGGTGGGGAACTCCCACAGCCACGGCAGCCGGCGGGGGTGCGGGTAGGAGGGCAGACCGCGGCCCTCGCCCGGGTGCCAGGTCTCCTGGCGGAAGCGGTCGAGGTCGCTTTCCGTGAGCCGGCCGTCGAGGAAGGCTCGGGCGTAGATGCCGGGAGAGGAGTGGCCCTGGATGTAGAGCTGGTCGCCCGAACCTCCGGACGCCGGGTCCTCCTTGCCGCGGAAGAAGTGCTGGAAGCCCGTCTCGTACAGCCAGGCGGCACTGGCGAACGTCGCTATGTGACCGCCCAGGCCGTAGCGGCTGCCGCGGGTCACCATCGCGGCGGCGTTCCAGCGGTTCCAGGCGGTGATGCGGGACTCCGTCTCCGCGTCGCCCGGATACTCGGGCTCGGCCGCGGTCGGGATGGAGTTGACGTAGTCCGTCTCCAGCAGATGCGGCACCGCCAGCCCGCTGTCCTGGGCGTGGCCCAGAGCGCGGCGCATCAGGTACGTGGCCCGCTCGGGACCGGCATGCGCGATGACGGCGTCCAGCGACTCCCGCCACTCGGCGGTCTCCTGCGGGTCGCGGTCCACGAGCTGGTCGAGCTCGCTCGGACGGTTGCGTACGGGGCGGGGCATGGTGGCCACCTTCCGGACGGGCGGACGGGGGAGGGGTCTTCGGGGGTGGAGCACTCCGCTGGGCGCGGGCCCGCTGGGCGCGGGGTTGTTCACGTGCGGTCGGGCCGCGTTCGGTGCGCGTCCTTCCTGTACGGGCTCCCGTGGGTGCGGGATCCCGTACGAGCTCCGCCGGCCGCGGGGCTCCACGGTTGGGTTCTTCGGTGCGGGGCCTTCCTGAATGGCAGGACAGGGTCGGCCCAGCAATTGGACTGTACGCCTGCGATCGATGATCGATCAAAGCTTCTCGCGAAATTGGCATTCCGTGCCACGGAAATCGGCACGCGGTGCCGTGATTTTTCAGCGTGCTGCGGATCTGGTGCGTGGGTGGGTCGGGGCCGGTGCCTCCGGGGCGGTCGTCCGGCCCGTCTCGGTCCAGCCGCCCCGTACCCACCCATGCTTCCGACTGCCGTGCTCCACACGCCCCCGCACGGCCACGGCCCCTCAGAGCCCGAACAGCCGCGCCGCGTTGTCGTGGCAGACCGCGCGGAGCCACTCCGTCCCCAGCTCCGTCGACTCCAGCGCCCGAAGCGCCTCGGCGTAGGTGTAGGGGATGTTGGGGAAGTCCGTGCCGAGCAGTACGCGGTCCTGGAGGGCCGCCAGGCGCGGCAGCGCCCGGCGGGGGAAGGGCGTTTCGGCCTCGACGAACGGCGTGAACGCCATGGTCGTGTCGAGCATGACGTTCTCGTGGCGCTCGGCCAGTTCCAGGAAGTCCTCGTACTCCGGCATCCCCAAGTGCGCGACGACCAGCGGTAGTCGGGGATGGCTGCCGAGCAGTGCGGCGATCGGTCCGGGCCCGGTGAAGCGGCCGGGCCTCGGGCCCGAGCCGCAGTGCGTCACGACGGGGACGCCGGCGTCGGCGAGCAGTCCCCAGACCTCCTTGAGTGTGGGGTCGTTGGGGTCGTAGTCGCCGACCTGGAGGTGGCTCTTGAAGACCCGCGCGCCCTGTTCCAGGGCGCGCCGCACGTCGTCGCCCGCGCTCGGCTCGGCGTAGAACGTGGCCGTGTGCAGGCAGTCCGGTGTGCGGGCGGCGAAGTCCGCGGCCCAGTCGTTGAGCCAGCGCGCCATGCCCGGCTTGTGCGGGTAGAGCATCGAGGTGAACGCCTTCACGCCGAACTCCCGCAGCAGCCGCAGGCGTTCCTCCTCCTCGTGCCGGTACTCGATCGGCCAGGGCCGCCCCACGAGTGGGCCGCCCGTGTCGAAGTACGCCCAGACCTTCGTCAGTACGCGCTGCGGCATGAAGTGGGTGTGGACGTCTATCAGGGAGTCCAGGCCCAGCGAGCGGCGGAACGCCGCGACCTCGTCCGGCATGGGCACAGGCTAACCGCCGGGTGGAAGGGGAAGTTCGCGGAGTTTCTGCTTCTGGATCTTGCCGGAACCGGTGCGGGGCAGCGAGTCGACCTCTTCGAAGTACGCGGGGATCTTGTACTTGGCGAGGCGTGCGGTGAGGAACGAGCGCAACTCCTCGGCGGTCGCGCGGGTTCCGGGGCGCGGCGTGAAGAACGCGCGGCCCGTCTGCCCCCACTTATCGTCCGGCACGCCGACGACCGCGCACGCCGCGATCGAGGGGTGCTCGAAGAGGACGGCCTCGATCTCGGCCGGGTAGACGTTCTCGCCTCCGGAGATGTACATGTCCTTGACCCGGTCGACGATGGTGATGAAGCCGTCCTCGTCGCGCGTCGCGACGTCCCCGGAGTGGAACCACCCGCCCTCGGAGAAGGCAGCCGCGCTCGCTCCGGGGTCGTTCCAGTAGCCCGGCGTGACGTTGGGCCCCTGGATGAGGACTTCGCCCCGCTCGCCCGGTTCCGTTTCCGTCAGGTCGGGCCGTACCAGGCGCACATCGGCGAAGAAGACCGGAACGCCCGCCGATCCCGCCCGCTCGACGCTCTCCGCCGCTTCGAGCCACGTCGCGCCGGGTGCGGTCTCGGTGAGGCCGTAGCCCTGGCAGAAGACCAGACCCCGCTCCTGGTACGTGCGGATCAGCGCCTCCGGGACGGGCGCGCCACCGGAGATCAGGTGGCGCAGCGAGGAGAGGTCGGCTTCGGGCCATCGCGGGGACTGGGCGAACGCGGCGAACATCGTCGTCACGCCGAACATCCAGGTGATGCGGTGCGCGGCGATCAGGTCGTAGCAGGCGCCGACGTTCCACGACGGCATGATCACGCTGCATCCGCCCTTGAGGAACGTGGGCAGCAGCGTCTGGTTGAGCGCGGCGACGTGGAAGAGCGGGGCGCTGATCAGCGTCACCTCGTCCGAGGCGATGTCCAGGCCAACCATCAGATTGAGCGTGTTCCAGATGATGTTGGCGTGCGTGAGGACGGCGCCCTTGGGCCTGCCGGTGGTCCCGGAGGTGTAGAGGATGAATGCGGGATCGTCGCGCGAGACCGTGGCGTCGAGGGGCGAGGGATCACCCGCGGCGAGCCACGGCTCGTAGTCCCGCTCACCCGGGGACGGGTCGCGCAGGGCAACGACGCCGCGCAGGCCGCCGCGCGCGGTGAGGTCGGCCGTGGTCTTCGCGCACTCGGGGCCGTACACCAGCAGCGAGGCTCCCGAGTGGCCGAGCACGTAGTCGAGTTCGGGGGCCGTGAGGCGGAAGTTGAGCGGTACGAAGACGCCGCCGAGCATGTGCGTGGCGAACATCGTCTCGGCGAACGCCGGGTGGTTGGGCCCGAGATACGCCACCCGGTCGCCGGGCCCCACGCCTTCGGCTCTCAGCTGCGACGCGAGCCGGGTGCTGCGCCGGTGGACCTCGGCGTAGGTCACCGCGTCGCCCTCGTGGACGAACGCGGTGCGGCCCGGCGAGAGTTGAGCCCTCCGGCCGGGCCACGACCCGATGCCCTGGTTGTGCATCCCTCAGCTCCTGATCAGGGGACGGGGGCCGGCCTCGGGCTTCTCGGTGAGGTCCCGGTCGCGGGTCTCGCCCAGGATCAGGATGCTCACCACGGTCAGCGCACAGAATCCCGCGACGACCATCGAGATGGTGAGAGTCCCGGCCCCGCCGGTCGCGCGCTGGATCTCGGCGAAGAGCAGCGGCGCCAGTCCCGCGCCCAGCCCGGCGAGCTGGTAGCCGAGGGATGCGCCGGTGTAGCGGCTGCGGGTGCTGAAGAGTTCGGCGCACAGCGCGGCCAGCGGCCCGTACATCATCGGGTGGATGACGGACTGGCCCAGCACGAGCGCCACCGTCAGCAGCAGTGCGCTTCCGGCGTCGGCCATCGGGAAGAGGGCGAAGGCGAAGATGCCCATGGCGACCGCACCGGCGAGGACGACGGGCCGCCGCCCGACCCGGTCCGACAGCGCGGACCAGCCGACGATCGCCGGTACCGCCAGCGCGGAGGAGAGCGTGAGCGCGTTCAGCACGGTCTGCCGCTCGTGGCCCGCCTGGACGCCGTGGGCGATGAGGAACGTCGTGAGTGTGCCCTGCGCGACGAACGCCGCGAGCCCGACCGCGACGGCCAGCAGCAAGTTGCGCGGATGGCGCCGCAGCACGTCGAGAAGGGGCAGCTTGCCGTCGCTCCCGGTGCGCGCCGCCGCGAAGACGGGAGTCTCCTCGACCCGCAGCCGCACGAACAGGCCGACGGCCAGCAGCACGACGCTCAGCAGGAACGGAACGCGCCAGCCCCACGCCAGGAACGCCTCGTCGCCGACCACGGCGCCGGTCCCGGTGAGGGCAGCGGTGGAGAGCACCATGCCGAAAGGTGCGCCCGCGTTGGTGAAGGACGCCCACAGCCCGCGCCGCGACGTCGCGTGCTCGGCGGACATCAGGACGGCGCCGCCCCACTCGCCGCCGACCGCGACCCCCTGCAGGACGCGCAGCAGCACCAGCATGACCGCCGCCCAGCTGCCGATCTGCTCGTAGGTCGGGAGCACGCCGATGAGGAAGCTGACGGCGCCCATCAGGGTCATCGTCATCACGAGCATGCGTTTGCGGCCCAGCCGGTCGCCGAAGTGCCCGAAGACGACGCCGCCGAGGGGGCGGGCCAGGTAGCCGGCGGCGAAGGTGCCGAGGCTCGCCACGGTGCCGGCCAGTGGGTCCAGGTCGGTGAAGAAGACCTTGCTGAAGACGATGGCCGAGGCGGTGGCGTAGAGGAGGAAGTCGTAGTACTCGATCACGCTGCCGATGAAGCTGGACGTGACCGCGCGGCGGAGCTGGACGTTCCGGGGTGATGGGGTGGATGACGCTGCGGTGCCGGCCATGACTGGCCTCCCGTGTCGGTGAGTTACAGGGGGAGCGTGAGCTCAGGGGTAGTGGCGGTAGAGGGCCTGGCCTGCACACGCCGGTTTGTCGGAACCGTCCAGTTCGACCGTGAAGTCGAGTTCCATCTGGACCCCGCCTCCGGACACGTCCGACACGGTGCCGACCTTGCCCGTCAGGCGGATCCTGCTGCCGACGGGGACGGGGCTGGGGAAACGCACTTTGCCCAGCCCGTAGTTGACGCTCATCGAGACGCCGCTGATCTGCAGCAACTGCGTGAAGAGCGGGATGACGAGGGAGAGCGTGAGGTATCCGTGCGCGATGGTGCCGCCGAAGGGACCGGAGGCGGCTGCCTCCTCGTCGACGTGGATCCACTGGTGATCGTCCGTGGCGTCGGCGAACGTGCCGACCCGCTCCTGCGTGATCTCCAGCCAGTCGCTGCTGCCCAGGTCCTGACCGGCGAGGGCCTTCAGCTCCTCGACGCCGTGGACTGTGGTGGTCACGGGGTGGCTCCTTCCGACGTGGCGGCCGCCGGCTTCGTGAGGCCGAGCAGACGCGCCGCGTTCTCCTTGAGGATCTTGGGACGTACCTCGGGTTTGATCTCGAGCTTGTCGAAGTCGGAGAGCCAGCGGTCGGGCGTGATCACCGGGTAGTCCGAGCCGAAGAGGACCTTGTCCTTGAGCAGGCTGTTGGCGTAGCGCACCAGTTGCGGCGGGAAGTACTTCGGCGACCAGCCCGAGAGATCGATGTGCACGTACGGCTTGTGCGTCGCGACGGCCAGCGCCTCGTCCTGCCAGGGGAACGACGGGTGGGCGAGGATGATGCGCAACTCGGGGAAGTCCACGGCGACATCGTCGACGAGCATCGGGTTGCTGTACTTCAGCCGGATCCCGCCGCCGCCGGGCACTCCCGCGCCGATGCCGGTCTGGCCGGTGTGGAAGAGTGCGGGCACGCCCAGTTCCTCGATCGCCTCGTAGAGCGGGTAGGCCATCCGGTCGTCGGGTGAGAAGCCCTGGATGCTCGGGTGGAACTTGAAGCCGCGCACGCCGTGTTCGGTGACGAGCCTGCGCGCTTCCCGCACGGCCGCCCTGCCCTTCCACGGGTCGACGCTGCCGAAGGGGATCAGGACGTCGGCGTGCTGCGCACAGCTGTCGGCGACCTCTTCGTTGGAGATGCGCGGATGGCCCGTCGCATGCTCGGCGTCGACCGTGAACACCACGGCGGCCATGTTCCGTTCGCGGTAGTAGGCGGCCATCTGGCCGATGGTGGGCTGCCGTTCGGTGTGCGTCTTGAAGTACTCGGCGGAGGCGCCGAAGAGTTCGGGGCTGAGCGAGCCGTGCCCGTCGGCCGACACCTCGGCGTGGGTGTGCACGTCGATCGCCGTCAGCTGCTCGGCGTCGATGGCCGGTTCGCGGGGTGTGCCGTCGGCCCGGGTCATCACTGTGCCTCCGGCGGGCGCGGTGCGGGAATGCCGTACGTCTCCGGCTGGGCGCCCGGGCCCGACTTCCAGGAGGCGGCGATGGAGTCCGCGTCCCATCCGCCGTCGGCGTAGGCCGGCGTCTTCTCCTGCGGGTGCGACCACAGGGCGAGTTTGTCGCCGCCGATGCCGATGGCCTGACCGGTCACGTCGGAGGCGGCATCGGAGGCGAGGAAGACGACGAGCGGCGCGGCGTCCTCCGCCGTTCCGAACCCCTCGTGCTTGCGCAGCCATTCGGGCAGCGGGCTGCCGGTCCTCTCCGCTTCCTCGATGACGGGCGCGAAGGCTGGGATCGTCTTCGTCATCTCGGTCGCGGCGACGGGGACGATCGCGTTCGCCGTGATGCCGGCGCGTGCGAGCTCCATCGCCCATGTGCGGGCCATGGCGACGATGCCGGCCTTGGCGGCCGCGTAGTTGGTCTGCCCGAAGTTGCCGCGCTGCCCGGCGGGGGAGGAGACCAGGATCAGCCGTCCGCCGGTGCCCTGTTCCCGCATCCGTACGGCCGCCGCGCGGGCGCAGGTGAACGTGCCGCGCAGATGCACGCCGACGACGGTGTCGAAGTCCTCGTCCGACATCTTCCACAGCACCTTGTCGCGCAGTACGCCCGCGTTGGTGACCATGACGTCCAGTCGCCCGAAGTTCTCGACCGCCGCGTCCACCAGGGCGTCCGCCGTGGAGGCGTCACCGACGGGAGCGACCACGGACACCGCCCGGCCCCCGCCGGCGGTGATCTTCTCGACCGCGGCGCCGGCGGCCGCCGCGTCGACGTCGTTGACGACGACGGACGCGCCGGCGGCGGCGAGCGCCTCCGCGTAAGCGAGGCCGAGGCCCCGGGCGCTGCCGGTGACGACCGCTGCTTTCCCGGACAGGTCCATGGGCACGTACCTCTTTCGGCCACTGCTGCTCTTGCGTCGTACGCCAAGGAACGTAAGGCAGTTCTGAGACGGCCGTCAATAATGTGCACAACATCGCTTCCCGGCGGCTACGCTCGTCAACGTGACGCCCAGCAGCTCGGAATCAGAAGAACCGGACCGGGGCCCCGGCCCCGCCGTCCGTCCGCAGTCGCTCATGTTCAGCTTCTTCGGCATCCATGTACTCGGGCGCGGCACCGGCGTCTACTCCGGCAGCGTCATCGACGTCTTCGCACGTGCCGGCGTCGGCGAGGAGGCCGTGCGCTCGACGCTCGCCCGGATGGCCAAACGCAACCTCCTGGTGCGCCACCGTCAGGGCCGCAAGGTGTACTTCGCCCTCACACCGCACGCGGAGGAGGTGCTCCAGGACGGGCACCGCCGCATCTGGGAGACCGGAGCCGTCAACCGGGACTGGGACGGCACATGGACGCTGGTCGGCTTCTCCCTGCCCGACAGCCACCGCCGCGAACGGCACGATCTGCGCTCACGGCTGCTCTGGGAGGGTTTCGGGCCGCTTCAGAACGGGCTGTGGATCGCCCCCGGCGAGAAGGACGCCGCAGCGATCCTCGCGCCGCTCGGGCTCGAGGAGTACGTCACCGTGCTCCGCGCGCAGGCGTTCAAGCCGACCGAGGCCGCCGACCTCGTACGCAAGGGGTTCGACGCGGCGTCGATAGCCGACGGATACCGGGAGTTCCTGCGGCGCTGGGACACCGGCAGCCGCCCTCCGCTGCCCGCCGCGCCCGACGACCTGGCCCGCCAACTGATGCTGCACACCGACTGGTTGCGCCTCGTCCGCCAGGACCCGCACCTCCCCGCGGAACACCTGCCCGAGGACTGGCCCGCGATCAGGGCGGAGACCTGCTTCCGTGCACTGGCCCGCAAGTACGAGCCGACGGCGGCCCGCCTCGCCGACGAGGTCCTCGACGTCATGCCGGTCACGTGAGAGGTCACTCACCTGAGTGCACCCCCGGCGGAGAGGGCTGCCGCGCCCTTCTGTTCCGCCAATACTGGCCTTCGCCTGAAAGGGGGTACTCCATGACGGTCATGGCCGAGCGCACGTCTCAGATGCAGGTCGAGGAGTTCGAGGAGATCGCCTCGAAGGCCCGAGACCGTCATGTTGGAGTTCATCGACGGACGGATCGGGGTCAAGAGCATGCCTGACGGGGACCACGCCACCATCACGATGTGGTTGATCAGGCAGTGCATCCAGTCCCGGCCGGACCTGGATCTGCATCCTGAGCAGGGCCTGAAAGTCGGGTTGTACCGTAACGGCCGTGCCCGGGCCGATGGTGTGCTCGCTCCAGTGGCTCACTTGGCCGGGCAAGGGGAGTGGGCGGATCCGAGCGGTGTGCTGATGGTGCTGGAGGTGACCTCCTACGACGAGGACACCGACCGGCGGGACCGCTGTGAGAAGCCGTCCGCCTACGCCGCAGCGGGCATCCCGGTCTATTTGCTCATCGACCGGGACTCCGGCACCGTCGTCGCGCACAGCGGCCCGGACGAGGAAGGGGATCGCTACCGGGACATCCACACCTCCCGTTCCGGGGAGAAGGTGGAGATCCCGGAGCCCGTCGGCATGGAGCTGGACACGGAGATCCTCAAGAACTATGTGCACTGAGCGGCGTCCACCCCGCAGGGGCCCCGGTCAGGCGCCCGGCGGGCTCAGGCTTCGCCGTCCCGCGGTGCCGGCGCGCAGCCCATGACATGCGCCTTGACGAGCTCCGCGATCCGTGGATCGCGCCGGCGGAAGGCCTCCATGACCGCCTCGTGCTCCTCCGCGTACGACTGCTGCACCGTCCCGAGCCAGCGGATCGACAGCGCCGTCCACACCTCGATGCCCAGCGACTCCCACGTGTGCAGCAGCACGCTGTTGCCCGCCGCCCGCACCATCTCCCGGTGGAAGGCGACGGTGTGCCGCACCTGGGCCTCGCCGTCACCGGCACGGTCCGCCTCGTACAGCGCGGCCACGTGCGGGGCGAGTGCGGACGCGTCACCGGCCAGGCGCGGAGCCGCCAGTTCGGCGGCGATCTGCTCCAGCCCGGCGCGCACCGGGTAGATCTCCTCCAGATCGGCCGCCGACAACTCCCGTACGCGCACGCCCTTGTTCGTCGCCGACTCGATCAGCCGCAGCGTCTCCAGTTCGCGCAGCGCCTCCCGCACCGGCGTCTGGCTGACCTCCAGTTCCACGGCGATCCGCCGCTCCACGATCCGCTCACCGGGCTTCCACCGGCCGCTGACGATGCCGTCCACGATGTGCTCGCGGATCTGCTCGCGCAGCGAGTGCGCCAGCGGCCGGGACGGGGACGGAGTCGAGGTCACGGGAGCGGGTCCTTCCTGGGGCGGTCCGGGAGGCCGGTGGTGCGAGTGGGCTCGGCGGGGACGGTGCTTCGACGATACGACCCCGCAGGTTACGGGCGCGCCGGCCGGGGGCCACGATCCGTGAGGGTTTCGTCACGAGCCCCATCCGGTTGCGGCCACCACGTCCCGCGCGATCTTCACGACGGAGCGGCCGTCGGTCGCCACCCGCACGGTGTCCGCGGGCACCCGTTCCTCCAGCAGCCGGGCCTTGCGCAGACTGGAGCGCAGCGCGTCCTCCAGCTCCGATCCGCGCTCGCGTTCCGTCAGGCGCTCGGTCGCCGCCCCGTCGGAGGCTGTCAGCAGGATGCGCACGACGCGTACGTCCGTACCCATGGCGCGCTGGAAGAGGACCCCCATCCGGGGCATGACGGCGAGGGTGTTGGTGTAGATCAGGCGCCGGTACCCGAGTTCCGCGTAGTTGGCCCACACGGCGGTGAGGTTGCGTTCGACGATCCCCGTGCGGTCGGGGTCACCTGCCGGCGCGGGGTGGACCTGGCCCATGAAGTCGCCCTCGATGACGGCGTGCGCGACACCGGAGGCGCGCAGCCGGGCCGAAACCTCCCACCCCACGCTTGACTTGCCCACCCCGGCACGGCCTCCGATGAGGAGCGCTTCGGCGTTGTCCATCCCGGCAGCATGCCCGCCCTTGACGGTCCGGCGCGACCGGCGTGTGCGTTCGCCCTCCCGGACCGCGTCCTCCCGTGCGGCTCCCCGGTGCGGCCAACTCGCCTCGCTCGTACGTGTGTTGGGTCATCTGACCTGTGTGTTGTGCCTGTGGCTTCATCAACCTGGCCGCGGGGCCGTGTGTGAGTCACAGTCCTTGACGTGCAGGGCGTGCTCCGCCCTGGGCATGGGGGGACAGCAAGGAAAGACCCGGGCGGCGCCCGGGTCTGCCTCTGTCGGGGCGGCCGTCGGTCGTGAACGGCGAGCAACTCCGGCCACGGCCGCCCGAGGGTGCCCCTGCCTGCCCGCAACCGCAGGCGGGGGCTCGCTGTCCGGGGCGGCCCGCTGCGCGGGCGGCGTGCGCGCACGCGCTCCGCCGTCACCGCCGTCACATATGTCCCGAGTCCGCCGACTGCTGCCGCAGCAGCGCGCCCCCTGCCGAACTGAGCTGGTGGAAAACGCTGTTGGCGTGCCGGTGACTGACGATGAGACCGGCGTCCCGCAGCACCGCGGCGTGCTGGCTCGCGGCCGAGGGCGAGATGCCGACGCGGCGGGCGAGTTCGGTCGTGTTCGGGACGGTGGCCGTGGCACGCAGCACTTCCGCGCGTGTCCTGCCCAGCAGCCGCGCGAGGGCGTCACCGGAGGGCGAGGGCTCAGCGGCCCTGTGGTGCGGGACGAGGGACATCCACCGCGCGTCGCGGTCCAGGGGATACAGGATGGTGGGCGGCAGTTCGGGGTCGGCCAGCGGCACCGGGCGGTTCCAGAGGAACTGGGAAGGCACCAGCAGCAGTCCCCGCCCCCGCAGGTGCAGATCGCGGTCGACCGGGTGCCCGGGTATCTCCAGCACGGGCGGCCGCCAGCGCATCGCGGGACGGAAGCTCGCCAGCAGACCCTGCGCGCCGTCCGCTCCGCCCGTGTGCAGTGCGCGGACGCGCAGCGCGCGGTCGGCGGCCGCGCGCCGGCGGATCGCCTGCCAGTACGGCGTCACTGCCCGCGCGTGATAGCCGGAGATCATCTCCCCGAGGTGCCTGCGGGCGTGGGGGGACCGGTCCGTCAGGTCCTTGGCCCAGCTCGGGGCGCCGACGCGCGCGTGCAGGACGGCCAGTTCGCGCGAGATGCGCTCGCGCGGCGTGGCGACGACGGCCTCGATGCCTTCCTCCAGACCGAGCAGTCCTTCGGGCGGGGTGAGGAAGTCCGGGAAGTAACTGGCGTCGGGCACGAGCGACATCAACTGCCGTACGTCGTCGGTTCGTCCGTGTCCCCGCAGGCCGGCCCGGACGCGGCGGCGCCAGTCCGCGAACGGCAGCCTGCCGTAGCGGGCCCGCAGCATGTGCAGGCTGAAGACCGTCTCCCAGAGCGGATCGGGGCCCTCTGCGACGTGCGTGCGCGCGAGGTCGGTACCCGTGAAGTGGATGCGCAGCATGGGGGGTTCTCCGGTGTTTTGTGCCGGGCCCAGATCGTACGCGTGGACGCCCCGCTCCCGGGGGCCCTTTCCGTAAGCGGCCCCTGCGCTTCTCGGCTGCCCACGCCCTCGGCCGGGCGGGAGGCCGGACGGCAGTACGGCGACGGCCCCGCACGGAGCAGCCGGAGCTGTCCGTGCGGGGCCGTCCCGGTCCTTCAGCGGTGGGTCACAGACCCAGTTCGCCCTCGAACTCGCCTGCTTCCAGGCGGGCCTTGACGTCGCTGAGGTAGCGCGCGGCGTCCGCGCCGTCGACCAGCTGGTGGTCGTAGGACAGGGTCAGGTAGACCATGTCGCGGATGGCGATCGTCTCGCCCAGCTCCGGGTGGTCGACGACCATCGGACGGCGGACCGTCGCGCCGATGCCGAGCTCCGCGACCTGCGGGTAGTTCACGATGACCGTGTCGAACAGCGCACCGCGCGAACCGGTGTTGCTGATCGTGAACGTGCCGCCCGACATGTCGTCCGGGCCCAGGCCGCCCTCGCGCACCTTCTTCGCCAGCTCCGCCGTCTTGCGCGCGATGCCCGCGAGGTTGAGGTTTCCCGCCTCCTTGATGACGGGGACCATCAGGCCCTTCTCGGAGTCCACCGCGATGCCGATGTTCTCGACGTCGTGGTAGGTGATCGTGCCGTCGTCGTTGAGCCGCGAGTTGACGGACGGGTGCGCCTTGAGCGCCTCCGCCGCCGCCTGCACGAAGAACGGCATCGGGGAGAGCTTGACGCCCTCCCGGGCCGCGAAGGCGTCCTTGGCGCGCGCCCGGAGCCGCATCACGCGCGTGACGTCGACCTCGACCACGGTGGACAGCTGCGCCTGGTTGTGCAGCGCCTTCATCATGTTCTCCGCGATCACCTTGCGGATACGCGGCATCTTCACCGTCTGGCCGCGCAGCGGAGAGGGCTCCAGCTTCGGCGACTTGGGGGCCGTAGGGGCACCCGCTGCCGCGGCGGCCGGAGCCGGTGCGGCAGCCTTGGCGGCCTCCGCCGCGGCGGTGACGTCCTGCTTGCGGATGCGGCCGCCGACGCCCGAGCCCTTGACGGTGCTCAGGTCGACGCCCTGCTCGTTGGCCAGCTTGCGCACGAGTGGGGTGACGTACGCGCCGTCGGACTCGCTGACGGCGGGAGCGGCGGACGCGGCGGGCGCGGGAGCCGGTGCGGGCTTCGGCGCCGCGGGGGCGGGAGCCGGAGCCTGCTCAGCCTTCGGTGCGGGGGCGGGCTCGGCCGGCTTGGCCGGTTCCGGCTGCGGCTCGGGGCGGGCCTGCTGCGGCTCGGCTGCCGGCTCCGGCTGAGCGGCCGGTGCCTCGGCCGCCGGCGCCGCGGAGGCCCCACTGCCGATCACGGCCAGCTTCGCGCCGACCTCGGCGGTCTCGTCCTCGCCGACGACGATCTCGAGCAGCGTTCCGGCGGCGGGCGCCGGGATCTCGGTGTCGACCTTGTCGGTGGAGACCTCGAGCAGCGGCTCGTCGGCCTCCACTTCCTCGCCGACCTGCTTCAGCCAGCGGGTGACGGTGCCCTCGGTGACCGACTCGCCCAGCGCGGGAAGGACCACGTCCGTGCCCTCCGCCGAGCCGCCGCCCCCGCCGCCGGCAGGAGCCGCCTCGGCCGCGGGCTGCGCCTGCTGCGGCTCGGCTGCCGGCTCCGGCTGAGCGGCCGGTGCCTCGGCCGCCGGCGCAGGGGAGCCGCCGTCGTCGATCACGGCCAGTTCGGCGCCGACCTCGACCGTCTCGTCCTCGGCGACCTTGATGGAAGAGAGCGTTCCGGCGGCGGGCGCCGGGATCTCGGTGTCGACCTTGTCGGTGGAGACCTCGAGCAGCGGCTCGTCGGCCTCCACTTGCTCACCCTCGGCTTTCAGCCAGCGGGTGACGGTGCCCTCGGTGACGCTCTCGCCGAGCGCCGGCAGGGTTACGGAAACCGCCATGGTTTCGGTTGCTCCTAACGGAATGGTGCGGATGCGGGAAGCGCCCGGACTCTTCCCCTACTGCCGTGCCCCTCGCTGAGCGGGGGCCAGGGGAGGCCTTGATCAGTCGTGGGAGTGCAGAGGCTTCCCCGCGAGGGCCAGGTGGGCCTCGCCGAGCGCCTCGCTCTGTGTGGGGTGCGCGTGGATGAGCTGCGCGACCTCGGCCGGCAGCGCCTCCCAGTTGTAGATGAGCTGGGCCTCGCCCACCTGCTCGCCCATCCGGTCACCGACCATGTGGACGCCCACCACAGCACCATCGCGGACCTGGACCAGTTTGATCTCGCCCGTGGTGTTGAGGATCTTGCTCTTGCCGTTGCCGGCGAGGTTGTACTTGAGGGTGACGACCTTGTCGGCCCCGTAGATCTCCTTGGCCTTCTCCTCGGTGACACCGACGGAGGCGACCTCCGGGTGGCAGTACGTCACCCGCGGAACGCCGTCGTAGTCCACCGGCACCGGGTTCAGCCCGGCCAGCCGCTCCGCGACGAGGATGCCCTCGGCGAAGCCGACGTGTGCGAGCTGCAGCGTCGGGATGAGGTCGCCCACGGCCGAGATCGTCGGCACGTTGGTGCGGCAGTACTCGTCGGCGAGGACGAACCCGCGGTCCATGGCGACCCCGGCCTCCTCGTAGCCCAGGCCCTGCGAGACGGGGCCGCGGCCGATGGCGACGAGCAGGATCTCCGCCTCGTACTCCTTGCCGTTGGCGAGGCTGACCTTCACGCCGTCGTTCGTGTACTCGGCCTTCTCGAAGAAGGAGCCGAGCGAGAAGGAGATGCCGCGCTTGCGGAACGCGCGCTCCAGCAGCTTGGAGCTGTTCTCGTCCTCGGCGGGAACGAGGTGGGGGAGGCCCTCGACGATCGTCACGTCCGTGCCGAACGACTTCCAGGCGGAGGCGAATTCGACGCCGATGACGCCGCCGCCCAGGATGATCGCGGACTGCGGAACGCGGTCCAGGAGCAGCCCGTGGTCGGAGGAGATGATGCGGTTGCCGTCGATCTCCAGCCCGGGAAGCGACTTGGGGACCGAGCCGGTCGCCAGGAGGATGTGCCGGCCCTCGTAGCGCTGCCCGTTGACGTCGACGGACGTGGCGGACGACAGCCGGCCCTCGCCCTCGACGTAGGTGATCTTGCGGGAGGCGACGAGGCCCTGGAGGCCCTTGTACAGCCCCGAGACCACGCCGTCCTTGTACTTGTGCACCCCGGCCATGTCGATGCCCTCGAAGGAGCTCTTCACGCCGTACTTCGCACCCTCGCGGGCCTGGTCGGCCAGTTCGCCGGTGTGCAGCAGCGCCTTGGTGGGGATGCAGCCCCGGTGCAGACAGGTGCCGCCCAGCTTGTCCTTCTCGATCAGGGCGACGTCCAGACCCAGCTGCGCCCCGCGCAGGGCAGCGGCATAGCCGCCGCTACCGCCTCCGAGGATCACTAGGTCGAAAACGGTGCTGGCGTCGTTCGCCACGTCACGTCCTCCATGCATGGGTACGCCGGAGCCGGCCTGTTCTCAGACCGGGCGGCTGTATTGCGGCCGCTGTACTGCTCGGCCCTGGACTCGGCTTGGTGAAGCCGCGCTGGGGCCCTGTCCTGCCGGGAACCCATCTTCGCACTTGTCGGCACGATGCGGGACGCGGGGCCGTGTACCCGGCGGTACGGCCACGATCGCTCTCGGCGAACCAGGCCGTACCGCCGGGCGACTGCACGACGTACCCCTCGAATACGGCGGGAAGTGTGACGATGCTCACGCAGCCCGGCACGCACTCGCGGGGAGAGGGAGAAACCGGCGAACGCCGGGCCGCCTCAAGGAAGCTCGCCCGCCGCGGCACGCTCGGCGAGACGCACCAGCGTGCGCACCCCGGAGCCGGTGCCGCCCTTGGGGGTGTAGCCGAAGGGGCCGGAGTCGTTGAACGCGGGCCCCGCGATGTCCAGATGAGCCCAGAGGACGTCCTCGTCGACGAACTCGTTCAGGAACAGGCCCGCGACGAGGCCGCCGCCCGGCCGCTCGCCGATGTTGGAGATGTCGGCGACGGGGGACTCCATGCCCTTGCGCAGATGCTTCGGCATCGGCATCGGCCAGGACGCCTCGCCCGCCTGCTCCGCCAGTTCGTGCACGGTGCTGCGGAAGTCGTCGTTGTTGCTGAGGACGCCGAAGGTGCGGTTGCCCAGCGCCACCATCATCGCGCCGGTGAGGGTGGCGACGTCGACGATCGCGTCCGGCGACTCCTCGCCCGCGCGGGTCAGCGCGTCCGCGAGCACCAGCCGCCCCTCGGCGTCGGTGTTGAGGACCTCGACGGTCTTGCCGCTGTACATGTGCAGGACGTCACCCGGACGAGTGGCCGACCCGGACGGCATGTTCTCGGCCAGCGCCAGCCACCCGGTGACGTTGACGCGCAGGCCGAGCCGGGCGGCCGAGACCACGGCCGCGAACACGGCGGCGGCGCCGCTCATGTCGCACTTCATCGTCTCGTTGTGGCCGACGGGCTTGAGGGAGATGCCGCCCGAGTCGTAGGTGATGCCCTTCCCGACGAGGGCGACGGTCTTCTGCGCCTTGGGGTGCGTGTGGGAGATCCGCACCAGACGCGGCGGGTTCTCCGAGCCCTTGCCGACGCCGAGGATGCCTCCGTAGCCGCCCTTGGCGAGCGCACCCTCGTCGAGCACCTCGATGTCCAGGCCGTGCTGCTTGGCGGCCTCCCTCGCGTGGTCGGCGAAGACGGCCGGAGTGAGGTCGTTCGAGGGGGTGTTGATCAGGTCGCGGGCGCGCACCACCTCGGAGGCGAGCACCTGGGCACGCTCGGCGGCGGCCTTGTGCGCCTTGTCCCGCGGCTTCGCGCCGATGACGGTGATCTCGGCGAGCGGCGCGCTCGCGCCCCCCTTGTCCTTCTTCTCCCCGGCGGCGCCGCCCTTCCTGCCGTTCTTGCGGCCCTCGTCGGAACTGCGGTAGGCGGTGAAGGAGTACGCGCCGAGCAGCGCACCCTCGGCGACGGCGCCCACTGCCGCCGCGTCGTCGACGGGCAGGGCGAACGCGGCCTTCTTCGTGCCGGCCAGGGCCCGCGCCGCCGTTCCCGCGGCGCGGCGCAGTGTCTCCAGGCCGTATGACTCGTGCTTGCCGGGTGCGTCGCCCAGGCCGACGGCCAGCACCACCGGCGCCTTGAGCCCGGCGGCCGGCGCCGGGAGCTTCGTGGTCTCGCCCTCGTTGCCGCTCGCACCGAGCGCGTCCAGGGTCGCGGCGAGCTTCCCGCCGTACGCCTTGTCCACGGCCTCGCCGCCGAGAGCGACGACTGGGCCCTTGGCGCCCTTGGCGACGCCGATCACGACCACGTCCGCGCGCTGGGTCGTGGCGGACGAAGTGCTGAGAGTCAGAGCAGACACGGTGAGAGGGACCTTCTTCCTGTTCGGACGCCGGAGCGCCGGATCGCCGGATACGGGTGAACGGCTCCCGGCACATCGGGCATCGTATGCCCGTACAACACGTGTTGTGCGGGAGACCTTACGCAACGCGTGACGGTCAACACCGGGGCCCGGGGCGGGTACTGAGGTCCGGGCCGGCGGGCGGACCGCAGGCCGGGCGTTGCGCCGGGCGGGTCAGCCGAAGGCCAGCACGACGAGCGTCACGGTGGCCGCGCACTCCGCGAGCGCACCGAAGACGTCGCCGGTGATGCCGCCGAGACGGCGGCGGCAGTGGCGCAGCAGCAGCTCCGCGACGGCCAGTCCGAGCCCCACGGCGAAGAGGTACGACACTGCGCCGAAGAGCGGGTTCCACCAGCCCACGACAGCGCCCGCGGCGGCGCTCAGCACGGCGACCGACGCGGCGACCATCACGGCCGTACGCACCGGAACCGTTCCGGCGACGAACGAGCCGAGCCCTTCCGGACGGGCGGCAGGAACACCCGAACGAGCTGCGAGGGTGAGCGCGGTGCGCGCTGTGACGGCCGAGACGATGACGGCGAGCGCTCCGGGGGCCCAACCCCCCTGGCCGTAGAGCTCGTTGAGGACCGCGACCTGCGCCAGCAGCACGAGGACGAGGGTGACCACGCCGAACGGGCCGATGTCCGGCTGCTTCATGATCCGCAGTGCGCCCTCGGCGGGCTTGGCGCTTCCCAGGCCGTCCGCGACGTCGGCGAGGCCGTCGAGGTGCAGGGCCCGCGTGAGCACGGCGGGCACGGCCACGGAGACGACGGCGGCGAGCAGCGAGGACGTGCCGAGCAGCAGCGCGAGCAGGCCCGCGGCGGCGGCGGTGAGCCCGACGAGCAGACCCACGAGCGGAGCCCACTCCATTCCGCGACGTGCCGAACCGCGGTCCCAGCGTGGGACGTTCACAGGAAGGACGGTGAACGTGCCGAGAGCGAAGCGGATGCCGTCCTCGGCGGAGGCGACCGCATCGGCGGCCTTCCCGGAGCCGTTGCCCGAGCCTGTGCCGGAGCCGTTGCCGGAGCCCTTGCGGCCGTCGTCGCCGGCCGGCTCCGCGGACCCGCGGGTGTCTTCCTCGCGGGGCGCCTCGTAAGACTTCTCCCCGCGGGGCGCACAGGATTCGCCGGGTTCGCGGGTCCGGGCGTCGTGGTCCCGGGGCCCGCCGGGCCCGCCGGTCTGTCCGGGGTCGTCCGGGGGAGTGGTGTCCATCGGAACGCAGGCTAGCGCTTCACGCTCCGCGACGGCACCGCCCGCGCACGACGAGGCAAGGCCGGCGCGGAGGCGCACCGCGGTTGCCGGCGTCGGCCGGCCCCGGCCGGCACTCCCGGCCTGCCGGGCCTCTGCCCGGCGGGACGCCCCCGGGGAGAGGCCCGGCCCGTCGGCCCCGTCGGTCCGCGTCGTACTTCGTTGTCAACTCGTCCCCGGCGCCGCAGAGTTCGCAGGTCCGCCCGTCCTGCACGCTGCCCCATGCACCCGGTTGACCGGGAGGGCTTCACCGAGGGCGGCTCGCGGCGGGTCGAGCGGGATGCGCACCCGGTACCGGTGAGCGTTCAAGTCACGTCCAGCGCCGGGGGGTTGGCTTCGTCGGAGTATCCGTCGTCCTTCTTCTCGTCCTCGGCGTCCTCCGACACGGGCAGCTGCGCCGCGAGTTCGGCCGCCGCCTGCACCATCGGCAGGGCCAGCAGAGCGCCTGTGCCACCGCCGACCTCGATCCGCTGCTCGAGCAGCGGATCGAGGGCCATGCGGTCGAGCGCCTTCGCCTGCGCGGGCTCACTGCTCGCATGCCCGGCGACCCACCAGTCAGGGGCCCGGAAGGCGACCCGCTGCGCAACGAGCGCGCACGCCGCGGTGACGACGCCGTCGAGCACGACGGGCGTGCGGCGTACCGCGGACTGGAGCAGGAAACCGGTCATGGCCGTGAGGTCGGCGCCCGCGACCGCGGCCAGCAGCTCCAGCTGATCGCCCAGTACGGGCCGCGCACGGCGCAACCCGTCCCTGACGGCGGCGCACTTGCGCATCCACGTCAGGTCGTCGATCACGCCGCCGCCCCGGCCGGTGACGACGGACGCGTCCGTTCCGCACAGCGCTGCGATCAGCGTCGCCGCGGCCGTCGTGCCGCCGACGGACAGATCGCCGAGAACGACGAGGTCCGTGCCCGCATCCGCCTCCTCGTCCGCGACGGCCATCCCCGCACGGAAGGCCGCCTCGGCCTCCGGCCCGGTCAGCGTGTCCTCGGTGTCGAGGCGGCCGGAGCAGCGGCGCACCCGGTGGCGGGTCACCTCTTCCGGCAGTTCCGACGGGTCGCAGTCGAGCGCCATGTCGACGATCCTGACCGGGACTTCGAACCTGCGGGCGAGGATCGCGGCGGGCGTCGTGCCCTCCAGCGTCTCCCGTACGAGCGTGTGCGCCGTACCGGCACGGCGGGTCGAGACGTCCAGCGAGGCCACACCGTGATCGCCCGCGAAGACCACGAGCCGCGGCTGCCGCAACGGTTCGACGGGCACCCGTCCCTGAGCCGCCGTCAGCCACTCGCCCAGCTCGTCGAGCCTGCCCAGCGCCTCGGCCGGCAGGCCCGTCCGCGCCCTTCGCTCCTCGGCGTCCCGGCGCAGGCCGCCGTGCGGGCGCTCGATGAGATCGGAGAAGTCGTCCAGGTCCAGGGTGCGGTCAGTCATGTAGGCGAAGGTTACGGCACGGTGCCCGTGCGTACGGCGGTGCGGTGCGTACGCGCACAGGGGTCGTGCCGGGGCGCCGCGGCTCCGCCCGAGGGGCCCGTGCCGTCAGCCGCGCAGCGGCTGCGCGATCCCGGCGGTGACCAGCAGTACGTGCTCGCACTCGCCGGCGAACTCCGTGTTCAGACGGCCCAGTTCGTCGCGGAAGCGGCGCCCCGACGATGTTTCGGGGACGATGCCCGACCCCACCTCGTTGCTCACCGCGACCACGGTCCGGCGGGTTCCGCGCAGCGCCGAGACGAGCGCCGAGACCCGCTCCCTGAGCATGCGCGAACCGACGGTGGCCCAGCGCTGGTCGTCCCAGGCGCCCACGGTGTCCATCGCGTCCGTCAGCCACAGGGCGAGACAGTCTATGAGCAGGGGCGGGCCCGGCTCCTCCAGCAGCGGCACCAGATCGCAGGTCTCGGTGGTGCGCCAGGAGGGGGGACGTCGTTCCTTGTGCGCGGTGATCCGGGCCGCCCACTCGGAATCGCCTTCGCGGGTACCGCCGGTCGCCACGTAGACGACGCCGGGGAAGGAAGCCAGCCGCTGCTCCGCCTCGACGGACTTCCCGGACCGCGCCCCGCCGAGTACGAGCGTGCGGCGCGGAATCTCGGGGATGTCCGGGTAGTCGCCGACGACGAGGGTCGTCCCGTCCGGTTCGGCGTGGGCTCCCGCAGCGGCGAGGCGCCGGCGCAGCTCGGGGCCCGGCGGCACGTCGTGGTCGATGTGGACCGCGACGACGTCGGTGGCCGGGCCGACCGCACCCGCCTCGCGCAGCCGGGCGAGCGCCTCGGGGCGGCCGAGCATGTCGAGCAGCACCATGTCGTAGGGGGCGGAGACCGGTTCGCGCCCTTCCTCGAGACCGGCCGGGGCGGCCCGTGGCGGCAGGTAGAGGAGGCGTTCTCCGCCGGGGCCGGTCACCTGGTAGCCGGTGCCGGGCGCGTCCAGGGCGAGGGCACGCACGCGGTGGCCGCTGATGAGCGCGAGCTCCTGCCGCTCGGCGACACGCAGCGGCGCGGGCAGCCCCGCGGGGAACTCCGTGGCGGGGCCTTCGTGCGGGTGCGTGAGCAGCACCTGACGTACGCCGTGCAGTGACCGTCCCGCACGGGCGGCGGCGAATGCGGGGCCGGGGGTGAGGTCGAGGAGCAGCGTGCTGTCGACGAGAACGGCCGTGGCCGCGCGCGTGTTCGTACGGCCCCTGGCGCAGGCGGCGCACACGGCGCACGGGCAGTCGGGGCGCGGGAGACCGGAAGGGGCTCCGGTGCCGAGCAGTGTGAGTTCCACCCCCCGATCGTCTCGTGCGCGGTCGGCGCCCGCTCGCTCAGGACTAGTCTGCGGGCAGCAACAGTCGATCTCGGGAGGCATTCATGGCGTGGACGTGGCGGTTCGAGAAGGCCGACGGATCGGAGACCGAACCCGCCGTGGCGCCCGAGGAGTTCCCCACTCAGGGGGACGCCGAGTCCTGGATCGGCGAGGTCTGGAAGGACCTGCTTCAGGGCGGCACCGACCAGGTGACCCTGCTGGACGACGGCAGCAAGGTCTACGGCCCCATGAGCCTGCACGCCGAGGAAGGCTTCGAGGGCGAGAACGTGTAGCGGCCGGCGACGGCGGGCCGTGGCCGGAACCCGGCCGCGTCCCGCCCCCCAAGGGTCCTCGACCCCCGGTGACAGGGGGCGGGGCCACCGGCTCCCAGGAGCGGGACGAGCGCGTCGGAGCGGGAGCCGCCTCGGTGTCCGCCGCCCGCGCGTTCGCCGTCCCCGGCCGGCGCCGGAGGCGTCCCCTGACGGTCAGCCGCCGCGCACCCCGCAGATGTGCAGCATCGACGCCACGGAACGGTACGGATCGAGGCGTCCCGCGCGCTCCTCCACGGCGAGCATCCGCTCCGACTTCTCCTCCTCGGCGGGGCAATGGCTGCCGAATATCCCCACCCCGTACCACTGGCGCAGCGGCGTGCCGATCCCGGCCAGCCCCCTGGTGAGCGTCTCCACACGCAGCGTGCTGCCGGTCCGTTCCGGGAAGTCGAGCGCGGCCAGCGCCGCGTCCCAGTCGCCGGCCCTGCCGGGGTGCATGGCCAGGGCCGCGTCGTTGCGTATCAGCAGGGACATCAGTCCGCCGGGGGCCAGCACACGGGCGAGTCCGGCCAGGGTGGTGCCGGGACTGGAGGCCTGGAGCAGGCCGTCGTGGCACATCACCACGTCGAAGGCACCGGGCCGGAAGTGCGCGCCGGTGTCCTCGCTCCCACCGGTCACGAGCCGCACACGCCCGCGTGTCTCCTCCGGCTCCTCGGCGAGGTCCTTCTCGAAGAGTTCACGCAGATCGGGATCGGACTGAAGGCCGGTGACCGTGTGGCCCGCGCGCGCCAGCCTCAGCGCCTGGACACCGCGGCCGAGCCCGACGTCGAGCACACGCAGCCGCCGTTCGGCGTCGAACGCGGCCGATATCTGCTCGTCGAGCTGGCGGGCCAGGAGCCGCTGCGCGAGCTGTCCGGGATCAGTCAGGTCCACGGCGCACCCGCGGCACATCGACGGCGTTCCGCCGGGCCCGAGGCCGCGCACACGAGGGCGGCCCGGCCTCCCTGCCGCCCGTTCAGGGCTTCTCGCCGCGTGCGACCTGCGGCTTGGGCAGGCGCATCTTGCGCAGCTGGAGCGTACGCATCAGCGCGTAGGCGACGGCGCCGCGCCTGGACTCGTCCGGGAAGCGCTCCCGCAGGTCCCTCTTGAGCCGGAAGCCGAGCCCGATCGAGTCCAGCACGATCATCACGATCACGAACAGCCAGAGCAGGAGCGAGATGTTCTTCAGCTGGAGCGAGGGCATCATGCTCAGCACCAGGATGATCACAGCGATCGGCAGGAAGAACTCCGCGACGGACCACCGCGAGTCCACGTAGTCGCGGGCGTAGCGCCGTACGGGGCCCTTGTCACGCGCGGGCAGATAGCGCTCGTCGCCGCTCGCCAGCGCCTCACGCTGGCGGGTCATGGCGCTGCGGCGCGCCTCGCGCTGCCGCTTGGCGGCCTCCCTGCGGTTGGACGGCGCCTTCGCGAGCGTGCGGCGCTGCGACTGGGCCTCGCTGCGCTTGGGCGTCGGCCGGCCCTTGGGAGCCTGCGGGTCACGGGTCTGCTGGGGCTCGGCGGCGGTCACCTTCGCGGTGGGAGCGGCCTGCCCGTCCTTCGAACGGCTTCGGAACACGCCGCCAAGCCTACGGTGCGGCGCGGAGGTGCCCCAGAGCCCTGCCGGGAACGATCTCGCAACACCCGGGTTCGAGCCGGTGCGGAGCGGTCGCCGCGCCGCGTCCGGTCCGCCGGCACCCCTCGCGCCGCCCGTCCGGTCATCGCGCTGCATGTCCCCGACCCCACCCGCGCCCGCGCCCGCGCCCCCACCCGCGCCCGCGCCCGCGCCCGTGCCCGTACTGCCACGACTGCCATTGCTGCCACGACGGGACCACCGGCCGTGAGGCCCTCCACGTCGGCTGACCACGGGACGCGCCTACTCCTTGCGCCGGAGGTGTCACGCCCCGATCGTCCTTCAGGAGGAGCGCATCCGCGGTCGAACAGTGCGGTAATGGAACCAGGGCCCGTAGTCTTGGGTCTTGAAGGTGTGCTGCTGAGGCTCAGTCCGTTACGAAGGGGGCGCGCGAGGCCCATGAGCGGTGTCATGAAGCGTATGGGAATGATCTTCCGCGCGAAGGCCAACAAGGCCCTGGACCGGGCCGAGGACCCGCGCGAGACGCTCGACTACTCGTACCAGAAGCAGCTCGAGCTGCTTCAGAAGGTGCGCCGCGGGGTCGCCGACGTGGCAACGTCCCGCAAGCGCCTGGAGCTGCAGATGAGCCAGCTCCAGGGCCAGTCCACCAAGCTGGAGGAGCAGGGCAAGAAGGCCCTCGCCCTGGGGCGCGAGGATCTGGCCCGCGAGGCGCTCTCCCGCCGTGCCGCGCTGCAGCAGCAGGTCACGGACCTGGAGTCGCAGCACCAGACGCTGCAGGGCGAGGAGGAGAAGCTGACGCTCGCCTCCCAGCGGCTTCAGGCGAAGGTGGACGCCTTCCGCACGAAGAAGGAGACCATCAAGGCCACCTACACGGCCGCGCAGGCGCAGACGCGCATCGGCGAGGCCTTCTCCGGCATCTCCGAGGAGATGGGCGACGTCGGCATGGCCATCCAGCGCGCCGAGGACAAGACGGCGCAGCTGCAGGCCCGCTCCGGCGCGATCGACGAGCTGCTCGCCTCCGGCGCTCTCGAGGACCCTTCCGGCATGGCGAAGGACGACATCACCGCCGAGCTGGACAGGCTCTCCGGTGGTTCGGACGTCGAGCTGGAGCTTCAGCGTATGAAGGCCGAGCTGGCCGGCGGCTCGGAGAGCGGCGGGCAGCAGGCCATCGAGGGCGGCAGCGGCACCGGGCAGTCCCAGGGCCAGCAGCAGTCCCAGGACACCCCGAAGTTCGAGAAGTAGCGGCCGGCAGGCAGGCCGGGGCAGCGCCGCGGACGAGCGGCAGCCCCGGCTCCCGGGAGCAGTGACACCGAGAAGCAGCTGAGGGCCCCGCGCCAGAAGGAGAGCGGCATGATCGTACGGATCATGGGAGAAGGCCAGGTGAAGCTGGACGACAGCCACTTCGCCGAGCTGAACAAGCTGGACGACGAGCTGCTCTCCGAGATGGAGACGGGCGACGAGGAGGGCTTCCGCCACACGCTGGCGGCGCTCCTCAACGCGGTGCGGACGATGGGCTCGCCCCTGTCCGACGACGCACTGGAGCCCTCGGAGCTGATCCTGCCCGCGCCGGACGCATCCCTCGAAGAAGTACGGGAGATGCTCACCGACGGGGGCCTCATCCCCAACTGACCCGCCGGACCGGCCGGTCCGCGGAGCGCTCGGCGGACAGCCGGAGGGCCGACGGGGCCCAGGCTCCCACCGGCCCGTCCGGCCCCTCCGGCACTCCCTGCCGGACGGCCCGGCCCGGCGGATGCCGGCGAGACCGGCACCCTCGACGCTTCCGGCCCGTCCGGCAGGCCTGAGCAACAGACGAGCCCCCAATGACGCCGAAGCCCTCAGCAGGCACCATGAGCGATGTGCGGCAGTGGATGCATACGCATCCCTACGCGGTGGACGCACTCATCGCCGTGGGCGCCTTCGCGGCGATCCTGCTCGGCGCGGGCGCGCGAGCCTCCGGCCATGACATCAGCCCCGGCTTCGTCCGGCGCGAGATCGCCCCGCAGACGGTCCTGCTGGCGGCGCTGGCCTGCGGTGTGCTGGTGCTCCGCCGCCGGGCGCCGATGCCGGTGCTGTGCATCACCGCTCTGGTCACCGTCGTCGGCCTGGTCGTCGACCCGCGCGTGGGCGCCCCGTCCGGAGGCCACCGCGCGCCGATCGTGATCGCCGCGATCATCGCGCTGTACACGGTCTCCAACCGCACGGACCGAGTCACGAGCGTCCGCGTCGGCGCCGTGACCGTGGCGGTGCTCACGGCCGCGGGCATGCTGCTGGGCAGCCGCCCCTGGTACGCGCAGGACAACCTCGCCACCTTCGCCTGGACCGGGCTGGCCGCTGCCGCCGGGGAGGCGGTGCGCAGCCGCCGCGCGTTCGTCGACGCCATACGGGAGCGCGCCGAGCGGGCTGAGCGCACCCGGGAGGAGGAGGCGAGGCGCCGCGTGGCCGAGGAGCGCATGCGCATCGCCCGCGAGCTGCACGACGTCGTCGCCCACCACATCGCGCTCGTCAACGTCCAGGCCGGTGTCGCCTCGCACGTCATGGACCGCAGGCCGGACCAGGCGAAGGAGGCGCTGGCGCACGTACGGGAGGCGAGCCGGCACGCGCTGAACGAGCTCCAGGCCACGGTCGGCCTGCTGCGTCAGTCCGGGGAGAGCACGGCGCCGACCGAACCGGCGCCGGGGCTGGGCGTCCTGGACGAGCTGGTCGAGGGCTTCACCAGGGCGGGGCTGTCCGTCTCGGTGGACGTCGCAGCGGAGGGGGAGGACCCGCCCGAGGGGGAGGGCGGGGGAGCGCCCCGGGCCCTGCCGTCAGCTGTGGACCTGACCGCGTACCGGGTCGTGCAGGAGGCGCTGACGAACGTGCAGAAGCACGTCGGCGCGGGGGCGCACGCCGAGGTGCGGATCGTCACCCTGCCCGGCCGGCTGGAGATCACCGTCACGGACGACGGTGAAGGCGACGGCGACGGCGGCGGTGCAGCCCCCGAGGAGACGACAGCGGCAGCGCCCGCGGCGGAGCAAGGAGCAGCGGATCCGGCCGCCGCTCCCGCCCCGGCCCCGGCCCATGCGGCGGTCGGGGGAGCGGGCGTGCCGGGCGGCGGGCACGGCCTGATCGGGATGCGGGAACGAGCCGCCGCGCTGCACGGGCTGTGTGAGGCGGGTCCACTGCCGGAGGGCGGATTCCGCGTGTTCGTACGCCTGCCGCTCCGGCCCCGCGACCGCGCGGACGACCGCGCCGGTGCCGCGCACGGGAAGGGGTACGTGGCCACGGACGTGGACGGCGGGCCGGGCCCCCGGGCCGAGGAAGGCGCGTCGGCATGACGATCCGTGTGGTGCTGGCGGACGACCAGACGCTGCTTCGCAGCGCCTTCCGGGTGCTGGTGGACTCCGAACCGGACATGGAGGTCGTCGCCGAGGCCTCCGACGGCTCCGAAGCCGTCGACGCCGTACGTGCGACGGACGCCGATGTGGTGCTCATGGACATCCGGATGCCGGGTACCGACGGCATCGCCGCCACCCGGGCGATCACGAACGATCCGTCGCTCGCCGGGGCGCGGGTCGTCATCCTCACCACGTTCGAGGTGGACGGCTACGTCGTGCAGGCTCTGCGCGCGGGCGCCTGCGGCTTCCTCGGCAAGGGCGCGGAGCCCGAGGAGTTGCTGGCCGCGATCCGTACGGCCGCCAGGGGCGAGGCCGTGCTGTCACCGGCGGCCACGAAGGGGCTGATCGCCTCCTTCCTGGCGCAGGCGGGCCCGGACGCCGCCACGGAGACGGCCGGCGGGGAGCACGCCGGCAACGGGGAGGGAAGCCGGAACGATCAGGGCCCGCTCGACGTGCTCACCGGCCGGGAGCGCGAGGTGCTGACGCTGATCGGCGGCGGTCTCAACAACGAGGAGATCGCGCAGCGGCTGTCCGTCAGCCCGCTCACCGTCAAGACGCATGTCAACCGCACCATGTCGAAGCTGGGGGCGCGCGACCGGGCCCGCCTTGTGGTCACCGCGTACGAGAACGGTCTCGTGCGGCCCGGCTCGCACTGAGGAACCCGCGTCCCGGACCGCTCCCGGCCCGCCGCCGCAAGCCCCGTAAGGGATGTACGGCGAGGGCGGCCGCATCCCCCGGAGGCACACGTAGCCGCCGGTGGTCACCTCCGGCCCCGTGGCGAGGCCGACGTCCACGGCCCTCCCCTTGGGCCTCGCGGCCCGGGTGGTGCCCCCTGCTGGTCCGCCGTCAGGTCGTGGGCCGATGCGCGGGCGCCTTCCGGGAGGCTGAGCAAGGCCGTGGTCAGCAGCCGTGTGGCCAGGTGTCGCGAAGTGGCAGCGAGGAGTTCGACGGGACGTCCGGACGCGTCGGCGGCGACCCAGCTGCCGCCCGCCCGGGCCGGTATGTGCCAGGTGCCGGATCCGCTCCCGGCTGCGTGCGGGCTGCCGGGGTCGCCGCCGCCGACGCGTCCGGACGACGGAGGCGACGGGCGCGGGCGAGGGCTCGGCGCCGTGCGGCGCGCCGGTGCCGGCCGAGCCCTCGCCGTGCGACGCGGCGAAGGACGCCGAGGCCGGCTGCCGCACGGCCTCGGCGTCCGTGTCCCTCACTGGTTGCAGCAGCATCCGCCGCAGATCACGGCAGGTCCAGCATGCGTTCCAGGGCGAGCTTCGCGAACTTCTCGGTCTCCGCGTCCACTTCGATCCTGTTGACGACGTCGCCCTTCACCAGGGACTCCAACGCCCAGACCAGATGGGGCAGGTCGATCCGGTTCATCGTCGAGCAGAAGCAGACCGTACGGTCGAGGAAGACGACTTCCTTGTCGGGGGAGTGGCGGGCCGCCAGCCGCCGCACCAGGTTGAGTTCGGTGCCGACCGCCCACTTCGACCCGGCGGGTGCGGCCTCCAGCGTCTTGATGATGTGCTCGGTCGAGCCGACGTGGTCGGCCGCCGCCACGACCTCGTGCTTGCACTCCGGGTGCACCAGGACGTTGACGTCCGGGATGCGCTCGCGCACGTCCCGGACAGAGTCGAGCGAGAAGCGTCCGTGGACCGAGCAGTGTCCCCGCCAGAGGATCATCTTCGCGTCCCGCAGCTGCTGCGCGGTGAGACCGCCGTCCGGCTTGTGCGGGTTGTAGACGACGCAGTCCTCCAGGGACATCCCCAGCTCCCGCACGGCGGTGTTGCGTCCGAGGTGCTGGTCGGGCAGGAAGAGGACCTTGCCGCCGCCCGGCCGCCTCTCCTGCGTCCCGAAGGCCCACTCCAGGGCCCGGCGGGCGTTGGACGAGGTGCAGATCGTGCCTCCGTGCCGGCCCGTGAACGCCTTGATGTCGGCCGAGGAGTTCATGTACGAGACGGGCACGGTGACGTCCGCCACGCCGGCCTCGGTGAGCACGTCCCAGCACTCGGCGACCTGCTCGGCGGTGGCCATGTCGGCCATGGAGCAGCCGGCGGCCAGGTCGGGCAGGACGACCTTCTGCCGGGCGGAGGTGAGGATGTCGGCCGATTCGGCCATGAAGTGCACGCCGCAGAAGACGATGTACTCCGCGTCGGGCCTGGCCGCCGCGTCCCGCGCCAGCTTGAAGGAGTCGCCGGTGACGTCGGCGAATTCGATGACCTCGTCGCGCTGGTAGTGGTGGCCGAGTACGAAGACACGCTCGCCGAGCTCGGCCTTCGCGGCGCGGGCGCGCTCGACGAGGCCGGGGTCGGAGGGGGCGGGGAGGTCCCCGGGGCAATCGACGCCGCGCTCGCTCTTCGGGTCCGCGTCGCGGCCGAGGAGCAGCAGCGCCAGCGGAGTCGGCTGTACGTCCAGTGGGGCGGTCACGGCACCCACCCTTCCTCTTCTCCATCGCCGCAAGCGGCTTTTCGTCTAATTGACGCTATTTATCATAACCGCTTCACGTCACTTTGACGATGCCGTTCGCGTCGATGTGACGCATTCCCAGCCGCTCCGGGCGTGTGCGAGCATGAGGGAGGAGAAGGACGTAGAAAGAACGTGTCCCCCTGGAATGAATCCGGGACGCCGACGGTTGCAGTCGGCGGAAGAGCAGTCCGAACAACCCGGGAGAGAAGCAGATGTCCGTATCGGACGACACCGCTGTGAGCGACGGCATCATCCTGTCCGACGCCGCCGCGGCGAAGGTCAAGAACCTGCTCGAGCAGGAGGGCCGTGACGACCTGGCGCTCCGGGTCGCCGTCCAGCCCGGTGGCTGTTCCGGCCTTCGGTACCAGCTCTTCTTCGACGAGCGCTCGCTCGACGGCGACGTGGTCAAGGACTTCGACGGTGTGAAGGTCGTCACCGACCGGATGAGCGCCCCGTACCTGGGCGGCGCCTCCATCGACTTCGTCGACACGATCGAGAAGCAGGGCTTCACGATCGACAACCCGAACGCGACCGGCTCCTGCGCCTGCGGCGACTCCTTCAACTGACCAGGACGCCCGGCCGGCTGAACAGGACGAAGGCGGCGGACTCCCCCCACCAGGGGTCCGCCGCCTTCGTCGTTCCCGCCCCCGCGCCTCCGTGTCCGTCGGATGTGCTGTAGCCGAAGCCCGGGCCGCGCTTACTGACGTCTACCCGCCGATCGCTGGTTCACTTCAGCGGAACGCCCTCCCCGTCGGTGGCGTCCACCACCTTGCGGTCACCGAGCGGCTTGTCCAGCTCGACCTCGACGGTCTGCCGCTTGGCCATCTTCACGCAGACCTTCTTCGGGTCCGTGTTCTTCGGGCGCACCGTCACCTTCACCGTGCTGCCGGACTCCTCGGCACTCGCCTCGTAGCCGTCGCACACGCCGCCCCAGAAGGTGAGCTTCACGCTGCGTCCGTCCGCCGTGTAGGAAGTGACGGCCTGCCCTGGTGCCGCTCCGGTCTCCTCGGCTTGACCGGAGCCCGGGTCCGATCCGGTGCCGGCATCGGAGTCGGAACCGGTGCCGGAGCCCGGCTGCGCGGGCTTGGCCGGTTCGAGGTACTCCGGTTCGATCGCGGGGTGGGCGACGCTCGCGGTGTGGTCACCGCCGAACCGCACCTCGTAGATCCAGGACGGTACGAGCACGGGCTTGCCGGCGGTGTACCGGGTGACCAGCCCGAACTCCGCACCGGTCACCTTCAGCGCCCTGCGCGGTTTCACCTTTCCGGGCTCTGTGCCGCCAGGCCGTGCCGGCTCGGCCTTTCCGGGCTCCGGCTTCCCGGGATCGGCCTTTCCGGGCTCGGCCTTTCCGGGCTCCGCCCGGTCTTCGGCGGCCCACGGCTCGCGGACCGTGGTGCCCGCACCCGGGCCGGAGGCCATGGACCCCTGCTTGTTGAGGTGCTTCAGGGTCTCCTCCGCCGACATCACCGGGTAAGAGGCGCCCTTCCTCAGCTCGCCCAGATTGCCGTGTCCGAGGACGACCTTGCCGTCCTCGTTCACCGTGAACGTGCTGTTCCAGTCCTTGGCCGGCATGCCGCCCACCTCGGGGGTGGCCGTCACCATGCGCAGCGGGCCGGTGGTCACGCCCGCGTCGATTCCGGCGTCCCCGAGCTTCAGCGTCTTCAGCAGCGGCCGTACGGCGTCCTCGGCCTTCTTCTCCGAGACGGGGTCACCCTTGCCGGAGCCCGGCACCGACGAGCAGGAGTCCGGGGCGTCGCCGTGGTCGGGCGGGACGATGCCGGACTGCGGCACGGTCGGCAGCGGCCTGGCACAGTGCACCGGCCGGTCCGCGGACCGGTATGTCCAATTTCCGGCCATGCGGTCGTCGTTGACGACGAGGGCGGTTCCGCGGGGGGACTCGGCGTCCTCGCCCACGATCCACCGGCCGTCCTTCCGCTCCGGCTTCCCCTTCACGCCGAGCGCGTCGGCGAGCGCGGCGACGGAGGCACGCCCGACGTGTGCCGGATTCCGGTAGACGGACGCGCTGTCCGGGCCGTCGGGAAGCTCGCCGTTGGCGCGGTAGACCTGCGGGTGCGGTTCGCCCGGCGCGATGCCCGGCCGCTCCCGGTCTCCTTCGCTGCTCCGGCCGGCGGAGGCGAGGCCGTCCAGGGCGAGCCGGGGCGGCTCGGACGCATTGTCCGCGCCCACAGAGCCCCACTCCGCGGTCGAGGCCCACCACGCGCCCCCGCCGCCGGCCACCAGTACGGCGGCCGCCACCGCGATCACGGGCAGCCGGTGCTTGCGGGCCGGAACGCCCTGTCCGCCGGCGGAAGGGGTCTCCCCACGGGAGGTGGGAGACGGTTCGGTGCTCACGCCATCGCTCCTTCGGCTCCGCCACCGCGTCTCCGCCCCGCCCCTGCCGACGAGTTGGACCGTTGTGGCACACCTGGGACGAAGCCGAGGCTCCGGCGGTTCCCGCACGAGGCCGCGAAGGTTCCCGGGAGATCTCAGGGACAGCGGGAACGGTCAGCCGCTCGCGGCTCCCGCCCTCACCAGACGCCGTACTCGGACATGCCTTCCAGCATGCGGGCGGAGGCAGCCGGAACCCGGACCCCGTGCAGCGCTTCGTGGGAGGCCGGGCCGACCGCGGGGACGTCCCTGTCGGCCGGGATGTGCAGGGCCCATGCGGGCTCCGTCCAGTGCGGCGCCATGCGGGCGCAGTCGCCCAGCAGTTCGTCCATCGACTCGGGGTCTGCGGCCGTGTGCCGCGTGAGGTTGCGCATGAGTCCGACGCTACGCAGCAGGTGAGGCGCCTGGAAGGCCCTACTATCTGGTAGTTCCGTCCTGTTCGGTTGAGCGGAGGGAGCAGGTAGCGTGATGCTGCCATCCGACAGCGTCCTCCGACAGGAGCAGATTTCGCCGTGCGTATCGCAGTCACCGGCTCCATCGCGAACGACCACCTGATGACGTTCCCCGGCCGGTTCGCCGACCAGTTCGTCGCCGACCAGTTGCACACCGTCTCGCTCTCCTTCCTCGTCGACTCGCTCGAGATCAGGCGGGGCGGCGTGGGCGCCAACATCGCCTTCGGCATGGGGCAATTGGGAGCGAACCCGATCCTGGTCGGCGCCGCGGGCGAGGATTTCGAGGACTACCGCGCCTGGCTCGAGAGGCACGGGGTGGACACCGAGTCGGTGCACATCTCCGAGCTGCGGCACACAGCCCGCTTCGTGTGCACCACCGACGAGGCCCACAACCAGATCGGCTCCTTCTACACCGGTGCCATGAGCGAGGCCCGCCTGATCGAGCTGCAGACCGTCGCCGAGCGGGTCGGCGGCCTCGACCTCGTCTGTATCAGCGCAGACGACCCCGAGGCGATGACCCGGCACACCGAGGAGTGCCGCAAGCGGGGCATTCCCTTCGCGGCGGACTTCTCGCAGCAGATCGCGCGCATGGAAGGCGAGGACATCCGCGATCTCGTCGAGGGCGCCACGTACCTCTTCTCGAACGAGTACGAGAAGGAGCTCATCGAGACCAAGACGGGCTGGACCGACAAGGAGATACTCGCCAAGGTCGGTACCCGGATCGTCACGCTCGGCGCGAAGGGCGTCCGCATCGAACGCGAGGGCGAGGAGCCCATCGTCGTCGGCGTGCCCAAGGAGAAGGCCAAGGCCGACCCCACCGGCGTCGGCGACGCCTTCCGCGCGGGCTTCCTCTCCGGCCTCGCCTGGGGCGTGAGCCTGGAGCGCGCCGCCCAGGTCGGCTGCATGGTGGCCACTCTCGTCATCGAGACGGTGGGCACGCAGGAGTACGAGCTGAAGCGGGCGCACTTCATGGAGCGCTTCACGGAGCAGTACGGCGACGAGGCCGCCGCCGAGGTCGCCGCGCACCTGAAGTGACGCGCTGACGGCACCGGTGTCCCGTGGGCGGAGGCGGCGCGTCCCGCCCACGGGACACGTGTATCGGGCGGCCGGCCGGGCCGTCAGTTGAGCCTGCGCACCCTGAACTCGGTGCCGTCGGCGCCCAGATACTCCTGGCCCCGCATCTCGCACCACGCGGGGATGTCGACCCGGGCGGCCTCGTCGTCCGCGAGGACCGAGATCACACCGCCCACCGGCACGCCGCCGATCGCCTTCGCGAGTTCGATCACCGGCAGCGGGCAGAGCGACCCCAGAGCGTCCACCGTCACGGCCGAGGGCGGCCCGGCGGACGACGCGGGCGGCTCTCGCTCCGCCGCCGCCTCGTCCCGGCCCTCCGCCTTGTCCCGCTCATCCCGCTCGTCCTGAACCTCGCGCTCCGCCGGCGGCCGGCCCGGCGCGTCCAGGTGGCCGCGCACCTCACGTACCGCTTGCGGGAGGACCTCCAGGAAGCGCTCCACGTCCTCCTCCGCCGACGGCCCCGGGACGGGCGGCAGCGACAGACGGACATTGCCCTCCGAGAGCACTCCCATCGCGCGCAGCACATGGCTCGGGGTCAGCGTGCTGGACGTGCACGACGAGCCCGAGGAGACCGAGAACGCCAGCCGGTCCAGGGCGTGCAGCAGGGCCTCACCGTCCACGTACAGGCAGGAGAACGTCACCACGTTCGGCAGGCGCCGCACGGGATCGCCGGCGATCTCGACGTCCGGGACCAGTTCCGGCACCCGCGCACGCACCCTGTCGATCAGTCCGCGCAGCCGGTCCGACGCGGCGTCCGCCTCGGCACGCACGGCGCGCAGCGAGGCCGCCGCGGCCACGATCGCCGGGATGTTCTCGAACCCCGCGGAGCGCCCCGCCTCCCGCTCGTCCGTGGGCGGCGGCGCCGCGAAGCGCACGCCCTTGCGGACGGCCAGCAGTCCCACACCGGGCGGCCCGCCCCACTTGTGCGCGCTGCCCGCCAGCAGCGACCAGCCCTCGCCGGCCCGGCCCCACGCCAGCGACTGCGCGGCGTCGACGAGGAGCGGGACCCCGGAGACCGCGCACGCCTCGGCCACCTCGGTCACCGGCTGCTCGGTGCCCACCTCGTGGTTGGCGGACTGCAGACAGGCCAGCGCCGTGTCCTCGCGGAGCGCGGCGGCGAAGTCCGCCGCGTCGACCCGCCCCGTGCGGTCGACGGGCACCTCGGTCACGGAACCGCCCGCAGCCTCGTTCGCGGCGGCCGCGTGCAGCACCGCGGAGTGCTCGACGGCCGAGACGACCAGCCGGCGGCCCGCCCGGCGGCGCCCCGTCAGGGCTCCGGCGATGCCGGTGTGCAGGGCACGCGTACCCGAAGAGGTGAAAGCCAGCTCGTCCGGACGGCATCCGACCACCTCGGCGGCCGTCTCGCGTGCGGCGTCCAGCAGCATCCGCGCCCGCCGTCCTTCACGGTGCAGGCGCGCGGGGTCCGCCCACCCCTCGTCGAGCGAGGCGATCAGCGCCTCTCGGGCGACGGGGTGCAGGGGTACGGAGGACGCGGCATCGAAGTAGGGCACGTGGGAACGCTAACGCGCCGCTGCCGTACGGGGGCGGCGGCGCCCGACGAGCCGCCGCAGGGCGCCTGTTGAGAGGCCCGCGGCGCGTTGGGGACCCTCCCGGCGAGGCCCCGAGATCGGTCCAGTAAGGTTTGCCCCGCATAAACATCAAACCCCTGCCCGCGCCAGGGGCCGCGCCCGACCAGCAACGGCCGAGCCGGTATGGGCGGGCGAGACTCTCGGGAAGGCGCTACGTGAGTCCCAACGGCTCCGACCTCCCCCACCGCCCGAAGGGCGTGGGCGGTATCCCCATGTCGCGGCGCCCGATGCGGCGGAAGCTGCAGCAGGCGTTCGCCGCGGGCCTGGTCCTGGCGACCGCCACCGGTTGCACATACAAGGACTTTCCCCGCCTCGGCATGCCCACCCCGGTCACGGACGAGGCTCCGCGGATCCTCTCCCTCTGGCAGGGCTCGTGGGCGGCAGCGCTCGCCGTGGGCGTTCTGGTGTGGGGACTCATCCTGTGGAGCGTCCTCTTCCACAGGCGCTCGAGGACCAAGGTCGAGGTTCCCGCGCAGACCCGGTACAACATGCCGATCGAGGCGCTGTACACGGTGGTCCCCATCATCATCGTCGCGGTGCTCTTCTACTTCACCGCGCGGGACGAGACCAAGCTCCTCGCGACCACGAAGAAGCCCGATCACGTGATCAACGTGGTGGGCTTCCAGTGGAGTTGGGGTTTCAACTACATCGAGGACGTCGACGGCGAGGCCTCCACCTCGAACACCGGCGACAAGGAACTCTCCGCCATCCCGGACCGGATGAGGACGGCCTTCCCCAAGGGCGCCGACGGTGTCTACACCGTCGGTACACCCGCCGAGCGCAACCCGCAGACGAAGAACCCCGGGCCGACGCTGTGGCTGCCGAAGGGCGAGAAGGTGCAGTTCATCCTCACCTCCCGCGACGTCATCCACTCGTTCTGGCCGGTGCCGTTCCTCATGAAGCAGGACGTCATCCCCGGCCACGTCAACCGCTTCGAGGTGACCCCCACCAAGGAGGGCACCTACCTGGGCAAGTGCGCCGAACTCTGCGGCGTCGACCACTCCCGGATGCTCTTCAACGTGAAGGTCGTGTCCCCGGAGCGTTACCAGAAGCATCTGAAGGACCTGGCCGAGAAGGGCCAGACCGGCTACATCCCGTCGGGCACCGCCACCACCGGCGACGCCAGGAATGCGGAGACGAATAACCCGTGAGCATCCTCAACGAACCCAAGGGTGCCGCCGCGACGGCCGAGGCAGCACCGCCCGTACGGCAGAAGACGCCCGGCGCCATGCTCGTCGACTGGGCCACCACGACGGACCACAAGAAGATCGGGACGCTGTACTTCGTCACGTCCTTCGCCTTCTTCCTCTTCGGCGGCGTCATGGCGCTGTTCATGCGCGCCGAACTCGCCCGGCCCGGCATACAGGTCATGTCGAGCGAGCAGTTCAACCAGGCGTTCACCATGCACGGCACGATCATGCTGCTGATGTTCGCCACCCCGCTGTTCGCCGGGTTCGCGAACTGGATCATGCCGCTGCAGATCGGTTCTCCCGATGTGGCCTTCCCGCGGCTGAACATGCTGGCGTACTGGCTTTACCTCTTCGGTTCGCTCATCGCCGTCGGCGGCTTCCTCACGCCGTCCGGCGCCGCGGACTTCGGATGGTTCGCCTACTCGCCGCTCTCCGACGCGGTCCGCTCGCCGGGCATCGGCGCCGACCTGTGGATCATGGGGCTGGCGCTCTCCGGTTTCGGCACCATTCTCGGTTCCGTCAACTTCATCACCACGATCATCTGCATGCGCGCACCCGGCATGACGATGTTCCGGATGCCGATCTTCACCTGGAACGTGCTGCTCACCGGTGTGCTGGTGCTGCTGGCCTTCCCGGTGCTGGCTGCGGCGCTCTTCGCGCTGGAGGCGGACCGGAAGTTCGGGGCGCATGTCTTCGACGCCGCCAACGGCGGGGCGTTGTTGTGGCAGCACCTGTTCTGGTTCTTCGGGCATCCAGAGGTGTACATCATCGCGTTGCCGTTCTTCGGCATCATCTCCGAGATCGTCCCGGTCTTCAGCCGCAAGCCGATGTTCGGGTACATCAGCCTCATCGGCGCGACGATCGCCATCGCCGGCCTCTCGGTGACGGTCTGGGCGCACCACATGTACGTCACGGGCGGAGTGCTGCTTCCCTTCTTCGCGTTCATGACGTTCCTGATCGCGGTGCCGACGGGCGTGAAGTTCTTCAACTGGATCGGCACGATGTGGAAGGGCTCGCTGTCCTTCGAGACGCCGATGCTGTGGTCGATCGGCTTCCTGGTCACCTTCCTCTTCGGCGGTCTGACCGGCGTCATCCTGGCCGCGCCGCCGATGGACTTCCACGTCTCCGACTCCTACTTCGTGGTGGCGCACTTCCACTACGTCGTGTTCGGAACGGTCGTCTTCGCGATGTTCGCCGGATTCCACTTCTGGTGGCCGAAGTTCACCGGGAAGATCCTCGACGAGCGGCTCGGCAAGATCACCTTCTGGACCCTGTTCACGGGCTTCCACGGCACCTTCCTCGTCCAGCACTGGCTGGGCGCCGAGGGCATGCCGCGCCGCTACGCCGACTACCTGGCCGCGGACGGCTTCACCGCCCTGAACACGGTCTCGACGATCAGTTCCTTCGTGCTGGGGCTGTCGGTCCTGCCGTTCCTCTACAACATCTGGAAGACGGCCAAGTACGGCAAGAAGGTCGAGGCCGACGACCCGTGGGGCTACGGCCGTTCCCTCGAATGGGCGACGAGCTGCCCGCCCCCGCGGCACAACTTCCTCCAGCTGCCCCGCATCCGTTCCGAGTCGCCGGCGTTCGATCTGCACTACCCCGAGGTCGCGGCTCTCGACCAGCTCGGCGAGCAGCAGGCCGTCGAGCGGACGCTCGTCGGTGGTAAGGAGGACTCGAAGTGAAGATCCAGGGCAAGATGTTCCTCGGTCTGGCCGTCTTCCTGCTCGCCGCGGCGATCGTCTACGGCGCCTGGTCGAAGGAGCCGGTCGGTACGACCGGACTGTTCCTCGCCTTCGGCCTGGCGGTGATGATCGGCTACTACCTCGCCTTCACCGCCCGCCGTGTGGATGTCGGCGCGCAGGACAACAAGGAGGCCGAGGTCGCCGACGACGCCGGCGAGGTCGGTTTCTTCAGCCCGCACAGCTGGCAGCCGCTCGCCCTCGGGCTCGGCGCGGCCTTCGGGTTCCTGGGCGTCGCCTTCGGATGGTGGCTGGTGTTCGTCTCGGCGCCGCTGCTGTTCATCGGCCTCTTCGGCTGGGTCTTCGAGTACTACCACGGCGAGAATCGCACCCAGTAAGGTTCCAGGCAGAGGCAGTCTGCAAATGGGTCGGCGCCCGGTGATCACCGGGCGCCGACCCATTTGCATGCGCCCAAGAGGCCCTGAAAGGTGACAGTTCCTACCTTGGGCCTATGAATCACTCTTCGAACAGGACGAAGCGCCGGATCTCGGCCGGCTGTGCCCTCACCCTCGTACCGATGGCTGTCGGACTTGCCTCGTGCAGTGTCGGCAGCGGCGGGAACCCCCTCGCTGGGGCCCCGTACGACGCCAGCAACCAGATATCAGTCAGCGCGGGCGAGGAGGGGGCGGTCGTGGACCCCTCCAAGCCCCTCGAAGTGACCGCAACGGGCGACGAAGGGCGAATAACCGACGTCACCGCCGTCGACACCGCGGGACGCTTCCTCAGCGGCAAGCTCTCGGAGGACGGCAAGCGCTGGCGGAGCACCGCCGGCCTCGCAGCGGGTGTCCGTTACACCGTCCGCATCAGCACCGAGAACGGTGCCGGCGAGCAGGGACGCCGGACGCTGACCTTCCAGACCAAGCCGGCACACGCCAAGCGGCTCGGCGTCACCTTCGGGCCCGACAGCGGCACCTACGGCGTCGGCCAGCCCGTCACCGCCGAGCTGAGTCACAAGGTCAAGGGCGCCAAGCAGCGCAAGCTCGTCGAGGGCGCGCTCACCGTGAAGTCCTCCCCGCACGTCGAGGGCTCCTGGCACTGGGTCGACGACAAGAAGCTGCACTACCGCCCGAAGGAGTACTGGCCCGCGCACTCGACCATCAGTGTCAGTGCACGCCTGAAGGGCCTGAAGGTGCGCGAAGGGCTGTACGGCGACAAGGCGAAGCCCGTCAAGCTGAAGACCGGCGACCGGGTGGAAGCCCTGGCGGACGCCTCGGGCCTGAGCATGAAGTTCAGCAAGAACGGCAAGGTCGTCAAGGAGATCCCGATCACCACCGGCAAGGCCGGCTTCGAGACCCGCAACGGCACCAAGGTGATCCTGGGCCGGGAGTCGTTCGTACGGATGCGGAGCAGCAGCGTCGGAATCGGCGGCGGCGAGTCCTACGACCTGGGCGTCCACTGGGCCTCGCGGCTCACCTGGAGCGGTGAGTACGTGCACGCCGCCCCGTGGTCCAGCGGCTCGCACGGCGTCTCCAACAGCAGCCACGGCTGCACCGGCATGAGCACGGCCAACGCCAAGTGGTTCTTCGACAACGTGCGCAACGGAGTCCCGGTCAAGTACGTCAACTCCGACGGCGACGACATGGCGCCCTTCGAGAACGGCTTCGGCGACTGGAACCTGTCCTGGGAGAAGTGGAAGAAGGGCAGCGCACTGCACCGCGGCAACAAGGGTCAGGACGCCGGTGCCGAGGGCGGAGTGAACAGGCTGCGCCCGCAGGTATGAGCTGTTCGGGCCGTCACGGGGCCCGGACGATCACCGGCAAGGGGGGATCAGAGAGGCTGCACCTGCGCAGAGGCCCCGTCGCTCTCCCGGAGAAGCCCCGCCAGGGCGCCCGCGAGGGCGACAGGGTCGATCGGATGCGAGACAGCGGCCTCGGCGCGGCTCCAGGACGCCAGCCAGGCGTCCTGCGGGCGCCCGATCAGCAGCAGCACAGGGGGGCAGTCGAAGATCTCGTCCTTGATCTGCCGGCACACGCCCATGCCGCCCGCCGGTGCCGTCTCCCCGTCGAGGATGCACACGTCGATGCGGTGCTTCTCCAGCGTCGAGAGGACCGCGGGGAGCGTCGCGCACTCCACGTACTCCACGGGGGGCACGTCCGCGGCGGGACGGCGGCCCGCGGCGAGCCGCACCTGCTCGCGGGTGTCGGTGTTGTCGCTGTAGACCAGCACCGTGGCGGTCGGCTGCATCGTTCCTCCGCGGGACGTCTCGCTCGTGATCACGTGGCGGCAAGGAGCCGCTGCGCGGATGTTACTCCCTCGCCGGGCCGCTCAACACCGCTTCGCATGCCCGGGGGAGAGGCTTGTTTGAGCTGGACACACTGGCCGGACACACCGAACGGCACCCCGGGAGTAAGGGCCTTATGGGCGACCGACATAATGTCGGCGTGGCGACAGCAACAGCAGTAGAAACCGGGCACGCGCACCCGTCGGTCAACAGGCCGAACCTCACCAGCGTCGGAACGATCATCTGGCTGAGTTCCGAGTTGATGTTCTTCGCGGCCCTCTTCGCGATGTACTTCACCCTGCGGTCCGTGACGGGTGCGGACTTCTGGAAGGAACATGCCGACTCGCTGAACGTGCCCTTCTCGGCGGTGAACACCACGATCCTGGTGCTCTCTTCGCTCACCTGTCAGCTCGGCGTCTTCGCTGCCGAGCGTGGTGACGTGAAGAAGCTGCGGGGCTGGTTCATCATCACCTTCGTCATGGGCGCTGTCTTCATCGGCGGCCAGGTCTTCGAGTACACGGAGCTGGTGGAGAAGGACGGCATCACGCTCTCCTCGGATCCCTACGGCTCTGTGTTCTACCTGACCACCGGCTTCCACGGGCTGCACGTCACGGGTGGTCTGATCGCGTTCCTGCTCCTGCTCGGCAGGACGTACGCGGCCAAGCGCTTCACCCATCAGCAGGCCACTGCAGCCATCGTCGTGTCCTACTACTGGCACTTCGTCGATGTCGTCTGGATCGGCCTCTTCGCCACGATCTACCTGATCAAGTAGCTGATCGGGCGCCGGTGCGCGCGAGCGTGCGCCGGGCAGTGACAGACACAAAGCACACGCATCGACGCAGAAGATCCTGACACCGGGGTAATCCGTGAAAAAGCTCTCCGCACGACGGCGCCATCCGCTGGCGGCGCTCGTCGTTCTCATCTTCGCGCTGGCGGTCACCGGGGGGCTGTACGCCGCGTTCGCTCCCGCAGGTGAAGCGAAGGCCGAACAGTCGTCGAGCCAGTCCCTCGCCATCGAGGAGGGCAAGAAGCTCTACGACGTGGGCTGTTCCAGCTGCCACGGAACCGGCGGCCAGGGCACCAGCGACGGCCCCAGCCTGGTGGGCGTCGGCTCCGCCGCTGTGGACTTCCAGGTCGGGACCGGCCGCATGCCCGCGCAGCAGCCGGGCGCTCAGGTGCCGAAGAAGAAGAAGATCTACAGCCAGCACGAGACCGACCAGCTCGCCGCCTACGTCGCCTCGTTGGGCTCCGGCCCCGTGACGCCCACCAAGAGCCAGTACGACCCGAGCGGCGCCGACATCGCCAACGGCGGTCAGCTCTTCCGCACGAACTGCGCCCAGTGCCACAATTTCACCGGTGAGGGCGGGGCCCTGACGCACGGGAAGTACGCGCCCGGCCTCGGTGATGTGGATTCCAAGCACGTCTACGAGGCCATGCAGACCGGCCCGCAGAACATGCCTTCCTTCCCGGACAAGGTGATGCCCGAGCAGGACAAGCGGGACATCGCCGCGTACCTGAAGGCGGTGAACAGCAAGGAGTCCGACAGCCCCGGCGGTTACAAGCTGGGCGGCCTGGGCCCCGTGGTCGAGGGCCTGTTCGCCTGGATCTTCGGTCTCGGCGTTCTCATCCTCGTCGCCATCTGGGTCGCAGCTCGGACCGCAAAGGCCAGGAAGTCATGAGCGAGACTGGATCACACGAGAACGTGACTGAGAAGAACCTGCCGACCGAGCAGCAGAACGGTCACGGCGCCGTGGCCGTCGCGGACGATCCGTTCGCCGACCCCGGCATGCCGCCGCACGAGCCGCGGATCCAGGACATCGACGAGCGCGCCGCCAAGCGCTCCGAGCGCGTCGTGGCGATGCTGTTCACCACGTCGATGCTGGCGACGCTGGGCTTCATCGCGAGCTTCGTGCTCATCCCGATCGACAAGATCATCTACGTGTGGCCGGCGGGACGCATCGGTGCGCTGAACTTCGCGCTGGGCATGACGCTCGGCGTCGCGCTCTTCTGCATCGGCGCGGGCGCGGTCCACTGGGCGCGCACCCTGATGTCCGACCACGAACTGATCGACGAGAGGCACGCCGTCTCGGCCGAGCCCGAGACCCGGGCGAAGGTCATGGACGACTTCGCTCAGGGCGCCAAGGAGTCCGGCCTCGGGCGCCGTTCGCTCATCCGCAAGACAATGTTCGGCGCGCTGACCCTGGTTCCGCTCTCCGGCGTCGTGCTCCTCCGTGACCTCGGGCCGCTGCCCGAGGACAAGCTGGAGCACACGCTGTGGGCCAAGGGCAAGCTCCTGGTCAACGAGAACACCCACGAGCCGCTCCGTCCCGAGGACATCACCGTCGGCTCGCTGACCTTCGCCATGCCCGAGGGCCTGGAGGAGGAGGACGAGGACTTCCAGAAGGAGATCGCCAAGGCGGCCCTGATGCTCGTGCGCCTCGAGCCCGACGACATCAAGGACAAGCGGGAGCTGGACTGGTCCCACGAGGGGATCGTCGCCTACTCCAAGATCTGCACCCACGTCGGCTGTCCCGTCAGCCTCTACGAGCAGCAGACGCACCACGTGCTCTGCCCGTGCCACCAGTCGACCTTCGACATGGCCGACGGTGCACGAGTGATCTTCGGCCCGGCCGGCCACGCGCTGCCGCAGCTGAAGATCAGCGTCAACAACGAAGGATTCCTCGAGGCGCAGGGCGACTTCGAAGAACCCGTGGGCCCGGCCTACTGGGAGCGTCGAGCATGAGTACAGCAACCGAGACCACCGCCCCGAAGCGCAAGGCACCCGCCGGCGAGCGGGTCGCGGACTGGGCCGACGGCCGCCTGGGCATCTACACCCTGGCCAAGGCCAACATGCGCAAGATCTTCCCGGACCACTGGTCCTTCATGCTGGGTGAGGTCGCGCTCTACAGCTTCATCATCATCATCCTGACCGGCGTGTACCTGACGCTGTTCTTCCACCCTTCGATGAACGAGGTGGAGTACCACGGCAGTTACGTGCCGATGCAGGGTGTGCGGATGTCGGAGGCGTTCGCCTCGACGCTGGACATCAGCTTCGACGTCCGAGGCGGTCTGCTCGTGCGGCAGATCCACCACTGGGCGGCGCTGATCTTCCTCGGCGCGATGTTCGTGCACATGATGCGCGTCTTCTTCACCGGCGCCTTCCGCAAGCCGCGCGAGATCAACTGGCTGTTCGGCTTCCTGCTGTTCGTGCTGGGCATGTTCACCGGCTTCACCGGCTACTCCCTGCCGGACGACCTGCTCTCGGGCACCGGCGTGCGGTTCATGGAGGGAGCGATCCTCTCCGTGCCCATCGTCGGCACGTACCTGTCGATGTTCCTCTTCGGCGGAGAGTTCCCCGGGCACGACTTCGTCGCGCGGTTCTTCTCGGTCCACGTACTGCTGCTGCCCGGGATCATGCTGGGCCTGCTCGTGGCGCATCTGATCCTGGTCTTCTACCACAAGCACACGCAGTTCGCCGGTCCCGGCCGTACGAACAAGAACGTGGTCGGCATGCCGCTGCTGCCGGTCTACATGGCAAAGGCCGGAGGCTTCTTCTTCCTCGTCTTCGGCGTCATCTCCGCCATCTCCGCGGCCTTCACCGTCAACCCGATCTGGGTGCTGGGCCCGTACAGGCCGGACCAGGTGTCGACCAACGCGCAGCCCGACTGGTACATGGGATTCTCCGAGGGTCTGATCCGCATCATGCCCGGCTGGGAGATCCATCTGTGGGGCCACACACTCGTGTTGGGCGTGTTCATCCCGCTGATGATCTTCCCGCTGGTGCTCGCTGCGATCGCCGTCTATCCGTTCATCGAGTCGTGGGTGACGGGCGACAAACGCGAACACCACATCGCGGACCGCCCCCGCAACGCCCCGACCCGTACGGCATTCGGCGCGGCCTGGGTCGCCTGGTACACGGTGATGCTGATCGGCGGCGGAAACGACCTGGTCGCCACGCACTTCGACCTGTCGATCAACTCGATCACATGGTTCGTGCGGATCGCCTTCTTCGTGGTGCCGGTGATCGTCTTCGTCGTCACCCGGCGCGCGTGCCTGGGGCTCCAGCGCCGCGACAGGGAAAAGGTGCTGCACGGGCGCGAGTCCGGCATCATCAAGCGGCTCCCGCACGGTGAGTTCATCGAGGTGCACGAGCAGCTCTCGCAGGAGCAGCTGCACACCCTCACCGCGCACGAGCAGCACAAGCCGTACGAGCCCGGCCCCGAGGTGGACGAGAACGGTGTCCAGCGGAAGGTCGGCCGCGGGCAGAAGCTGCGCGCCCGGCTGTCCAAGGGCTACTACGGCGAGCAGGCGCAGATCCCCAAGCCGACCGCCGAGGAGTACAAGGAGATCACGAGCGGCCACGGCCACCACTGAGCCGCCGCGGCACCGCCCGTGGGCGGACCGCGCAGCCACGGACGAGGGGCCGGGCTTCCCGACGGGGAGCCCGGCCCCTCGCGTCTGTCCGCGACCGCGCGGGGCCCGGGCCGCACGCAGCACACCGGCGCCTCGCCCCACGTGAGACGGAGGTCCTGGCGGCGACCGTGTGCCGCTAGGGTGGTGACTGGCTGGGCCCCGAGGCCGGGCCGTCCCCCACGCCCTGCTCGCATGCCGGCCGCCGGGCTCACCCGGTGCCATGGCCGGGACGCGAGCGCGTGGGTCCCAGCCGCACCCCGATGACCTCAGGAGGGATCATGAGTGCCGTTCCGTCTGCCGGCTCTCCCGCCCCCAGAGCCTCCGGCCTGGGTGGTACCCCCGGTCACCACACCTGGCCGGACGTACTGACGTCGCTGCTCGCCGGCGAGGATCTCAGCGCCGGCACGACGGCGTGGGCGATGGACAACATCATGAGCGGCGAGGCCACCGACGCCCAGATCGCCGGCTTCGCGGTGGCGCTTCGGGCCAAGGGCGAGACGGTCGGGGAGATCTCGGGCCTCGTGCAGGCGATGTACGCGCACGCCAACGTGATCGAGGTGCCAGGACCGACGGTCGACATCGTCGGTACGGGCGGCGACAGGGCCCGTACGGTCAACATCTCCACGATGTCCGCCATCGTCGTCGCCGGATGCGGGGCGAAGGTCGTCAAGCACGGCAACCGCGCCGCCTCCAGCGCGAGCGGTGCGAGCGATGTGCTGGAAAAGCTGGGCGTGAACCTGGAGTTGAGCCCGCAGCGTGTGGCCGAGGTGGCCAAGGAGGCCGGGATCACCTTCTGCTTCGCCGTGAAGTTCCACCCGTCGCTGCGGCATGTGGCCAACGCGCGGGGCGAGTTGGGCATCCCCACCTCGTTCAACTTCCTCGGTCCGCTGACGAATCCGGCACGCGTGGGGGCCCAGGCGACAGGGGTCGCCAATCCCCGCATGGCGCCCATCATGGCCGGTGTGCTGGCCGAACGCGGTTCGTCGGCACTGGTCTTCCGCGGAGACGACGGGCTGGACGAACTGACGACCACCTCCACCTCCACGGTGTGGGTGGTACGGGACGGAGAGGTGCGTCAGGAGTCCTTCGACCCGCGCGACGTCGGGGTGGAGATCGTGCCCGTCGAGGCGCTGCGCGGCGCGGACGCCGCCTACAACGCCGATGTGGCCCGCGCCCTGCTGGACGGTGAGCGAGGCCCGGTGCGGGATGCCGTGCTGCTCAACTCCGCGGCGGCGCTCGTCGCTCTCGAGCCGGGGGACGCCCCGCTTGCGGAGCAGATCCGTGCGGCGATGGACAGGGCGGCCGAGTCGGTCGACAGCGGCGCCGCGCGGGCCGCTCTGGACCGCTGGGTGGCTGCCAGTCACATGTGACACCGAGGTGCCGCCGTCTCCGCTCCCCGTGGGGCTCCGGCCCGGCCGGTGCCCCCGGCATGTCCGGGATCCGGACAGCGGGGCGGAGCCTGCGGCACGTTGTGCCATACTTCCCGCCAGGTCACGAGCGACAGCGATCAAGGCCCCGGCCCGCTGTCCGGCAACCCTCCTTCCGTGGTGGGGTGCCCCGGGTGATGACCGGGCCGTACGACAGCAAGGTCGTGCGGCAAGCACGGATCCCTCTTCCCTCGCATCGGCGGGGAGGCTCCATGGCCAGGGGTCCCCGGTATTCGAGGGAGACATCGCATGAGCGTGCTCGTCGCGTCCGCCACCGACCGTCCCGCGCCGGCCCGCCGGCCGGTTCCGCAGTCCGCCTCCGCCCCGGCCTCCGCGCCCCTGCCGGTGCTGGGCCTGGATGTGCCCGCGCCGCTCGCCACGGGCGGTGAACTCCCTTACGCCGCACTGGACTACGCCGCGAGCGCACCCGTGCTGCGCAGCGTGTGGGAGGACGTCGCCGCGTTCGCCCCTTACTACGGCAGCGTGCACCGCGGCGCCGGATACCTCTCCCGGCACTCCACCGCACTCTTCGAGCGGAGCCGTGCCACGGTGGCGCGCTTCCTGGGCTGCCGCCCCGCGGACGAGGTCGTCTTCACCCGCTCCACCACGGATTCGCTCAACCTCCTGGCGTCGGCGCTGCCCGAGGGCACACGCGTCTTCGTCTTCGAGACGGAGCATCACGCCGCCCTCCTTCCGTGGCGCGGAGCCGGCACCCGGACCGTCTTCCTGGACGCACCGCGTTCGCCGGGCCGGGCCGTCCGGACGCTGGAGCGCGCCCTCGCCGCGGCGCCCGAGGGCCCGAAGCTGGTGTGCGTGACGGGCGCGTCCAACGTCACGGGCGAGATCTGGCCCGTACGCCGGCTGGCGGCCGTGGCGCACCGGTACGGGGCCCGCATCGTGCTGGACGCGGCTCAGCTCGTACCGCACCGCCCCGTGCACATCGGTGAACTGGACGTCGACTGGGTGGCGTTCTCCGGGCACAAGCTGTACGCCCCGTTCGGGGCCGGTGTGCTGGCGGGACGTACCGACTGGCTGAACGCCGCCGAGCCCTATCTGGCCGGAGGCGGGGCCAGCCGCCGAGTGGCGCGGGACGCGGACGGCGGCGTCGAAGTGGAGTGGCAGAGTGGGGCGGCCCGTCACGAGGCCGGGTCGCCGAACGTGATCGGCGCCTGCGCCATCGCCTCCGCCTGCGATGCGCTCGCGGCCGCGGGATTCGCGGAACTGGCCGCGCGCGAGGGGAAGTTGACGGCGAGGCTGCTGTCGGGCCTGTCGGACGTCCCGGGAGTGAAGGTGCTCTCGCTCTTCGGCGCGGACGACGAGGGTACCGGGGCCGGGTCCAGTCCCAGCGCCAGCGCACGTGCCGGCGCCAGGGCCGAGGCGGAGCGCAGGGTCGGCGTCGTCTCGTTCGTCGTCGAGGGCTGGAACAGCGCCCACCTGGCCGCCGCGCTCTCCGCCGAATACGGCATCGGCGTGCGCGACGGCCTGTTCTGCGCGCACCCGCTGGTGCGTGCGCTGCTGGGCTCCCGGAGCGAGGACTCCGGTGAGTGCGGTGCGCCCGGGGGACCGTCGCTGAACGCGGTGCGGGTGAGCATCGGGGCTGGGACACCGGACGAGCACGTGGAGAGGTTCGTGCGGGCCGTGAGCGAACTGGTCCGCGACGGGGCCCGCCTGCGCTACCGCACCGAGGACGGGCGCTGCGTCCCGGAACCCGGCACCCTGCGGGAGCCCGCCGCCCGGGTCGGTCCCATCGCCTGAGCGCCGTCAGGAGATCCGGCCGCCGGCAGATCCTGATGCCAGGTGCGTCCAGCGCGATGGACGTCCGCCGGCCGGCCCCGGCGGGGCCGCGTCCGCCGCCCTCAGGCGTCCAGGCCGATGGCGAACGCCGATTCCAGATCGTGCTGCGAGTAGGTGCGGAAGGCGATGTGGGTCTCGGTGGAGAGCACCCCCGGCACCTTGCTGATCCGGCCGGGGATGACGTCCGCAAGATCGTCGTGCCTGGCCACCCGCACCATGGCGATCAGGTCGTGCGCACCGGTGACCGAGTAGACCTCGCTGACGCCCTCGAGCGCGGCGATCTGCTCGGCGATCTCGGGGATGCGTTCGGGGCTGGTCTTGAGGAGCACGATCGAGGTGATCACGGTGTCGACTCTCCCTGGGTCGCCGGAGCGGGCGTGCCCACTGTATCCGCACGGAAACGGCGGAAACGCGCCCAGGCGTAGAGGAAGCCGAGGGTGAACCCGACCACGTGGGCGAGGTAGGCGACGCCCGGTCCGTCGGTGTCCGAGCGGGTGGCGATCCACTGCAGGGCGAGCCAGAAGACGAGCGCCACCCATGCCGGGAAGCGCAGCGGCAGGAAGTACAGGAAGGGGAAGAGGCTGGTGACCCGCGCCTTCGGATGAAGGTAGAGGAAGGCCCCCAGCACGCCAGAGACCGCGCCGGACGCCCCGACCAGGGGCTCCGCCGACTGGCTGTGTGCCGCCGCGTAGCAGAGCATGGCGGTGTACCCGACGCTCATGTAGCAGACAGCGAAGCGCAGGTGGCCCATGCGCATCTCGACCGGGCCGCCGAAGACATGGAGAAACAGCAGGTTGCCCAGCAGGTGCAGCCAGCCCGCGTGCAGGAAGAGCGCGGTCACAGGTGTGACGAACGGCCGCAGCGCACCGCTCCACAGGGTGCGGGGCACGACGCCCCAGTGATTGAAGTAGGCGGCCTGCGCGCGGTGCAGGCCGGGGCCCGTGCCGTAGCCGGGCAGAAACCCCGAGGCCGGACCGGTGAGGAAGATCACGGTGCACAGGACGATGAGGGCACAGGTCACGACGGGAATCTTCGGGACGGTGCGGTTCATGATGATTCGGCCACTGGGCAGGCTCCTCGGGACGCACGGTGCGTGGCAGGGTCATAGGGTTACGCCAGGCGATGCTGTGCTCTCGCCGGGTTACCACGCACACCTGGTCGCACCGCAGCGATGCCCGCGAACGCTCGAAGGAATGAGGTCGAGTACATGACGGTCCCCAAGCCCACGGCCGGAACCCGGTGGCGATGCACGCTCTGCGGCAATCTGACGCGCTTCGACGTGACGCGCTCCAGCAGGGTCGTCGAGTACGTCCACCTGGACCTGGCCGGGGAGCCGCAGGTCGAGGAGCAGGAGGTGCTCAGTGAGAGCATCGAATCCGTGCGCTGCCGGTGGTGCGACGCCGCCGACCAGGTCGAGCTCGTGGACCGGCCGGGCGCCCAGGTCTGAGAAACGGCAGGTGTGAACGGTGGTGGATGGGACTGCCGACGGCTCGGGGCGCGAGCCGTCGGCACCGGGTGCCGGGCGCCCCGAGCCGGAGTCGGGCACGGGGCCCGTCGCCGACGAGTCCGGAGGCGAGCCCCGGGCCGCCGGTCCGCCGCGCCCCGAGGAGGCCGAACCGTACGACAGGCCGCTGCCGGAGAAGGTCCGCCGCCGGGTGGTGTCCCTCACGGGCGAGGCGCTGGGCGGTCTCGGCGTCGCCGAACTGCCCGCCCCGCTGCGCCAGTACGCACGCTTCACTCCGCAGCGCCGCATCAAGTTCGGTGCGAACGCGATGGCCGCCGCGCTCGAGAGCGAGCCCGCCTTCCGCGAGCGGATCGCCGAGCAGCTGCGCGAGCGCTTCCCTGAACTCGCCGAGGCGCTGACCTCGGGCACGCCGCCGCCGGCCGCCGACCCGGTGGACGTGGCGGCCGTGGCCTACGTGCTGCGTCCCGTCGACTGGCCCAAGCTCGTCGCCGCGGCGGGCGAGGAGGCCCAGCGCGCACAGGCCGAACGCGCGGGCGAAGAGGCCCAGCGTGAACTGGCCAGGCTCCGCGGCGAACTGGCGGAGGCGCGCACCGCGGCGCGCACGGAGGCCGAACGCGGCCGCGGGGAACTGGAGTCGGTGCGCAAGGAGCTGGAGGTGACCCGGCGGAAACTGCGCAGCGCCCAGAGCGATGTGAAGCGCGGCGAGGCGGAGGCGCGGAAGACGCGGGCCGAGCTGGAGGAGCTGCGCTCCTCGGCGGCCGCGGAGAAGTCGGCAGCCGAGAGCGAGAGCCGCAGGCTGCGCACCCGGCTCGCGGAAACGGAATCCGCGCTGGAGGCCGGGCGCCGCGCCGCGCGCGAGGGGCGCAGCGTGCAGGACATGCGGGTGCGGCTACTGCTGGACAGCGTGCTGGACGCGGCGCAGGGCCTCCGTCGCGAGCTGGCGCTTCCGCCCACGACGAGCCGGCCCGCCGACGCGGTCGACGCCGTGGAACCGGGGCGCATGACCCCGCGGGACATCGCCGCGCGCGCTCTGTCCGAGACCGACCCGGAACTTCTCGACCAGTTGCTTGCGCTGCCGCAGTCGCATCTGGTCGTCGACGGCTACAACGTCACCAAGACCGGTTATCCCACGATGCCCCTGGACAAGCAGCGGCTGAGGCTGCTGGGCGGACTGGCGGGCCTCGCGGCCCAGTCCGGCGCCGAGGTCACCTGCGTCTTCGACGGGGCCGAACTCGCCGCGCCCGTGCTGCTGGCGCCGCCACGGGGGGTGCGGGTCCTGTTCAGCAAACCCGGGGAGACCGCCGACGAGCTCATCCGGCGACTCGTGCGTGCGGAGCCCCCGGGGCGGGCGGTGGTCGTCGTCTCCTCGGACCGCGAGGTGGCGGACGGCTGTGCGGCGGCCGGAGCCCGCCCGGTCTCCTCGGCGCTTCTGCTGCGCCGCCTGGGCCGGAGCTAGGTGTATCGGCCTGATGCGTTGTTCACACGGCTGACCGGCGGCCTGACAATGAGAGCTGTGTGCAGCGCAGGCTGACACGTTCACCGCGGCGCCCGTCGGCCGATGCGCCGGGACAGGGCCCCGGAGGGTTCGTCCGACCAGCTCGTCCGTTCCGCCCGCCCCAACAGGGCGTCCGTCGCCCGCGCATGGAGTTGCCGGCAAGGAGCGAGCTTCGAACTGCCGCCTCCGGAGGGCCATCTGTCAACCGGCACTCCAAGGGGACGACCTGCGCGAACCCGGCGCCGGCGCCCACCGCGGGACGGTTCCGGCTTCACGTCCCTCACATCATCGTCACCGATTCGCGCAACGGCGGGCGTGCGCAGGGCGCGCGGAGAACGGCAGGTTCCAACCCGGGCGCCACGGGGCCGGGTTCGCACCCCTGCGTGACACTCTCATCGCTCCCAGTGCGAGTCAGGTAAAGAATCTGCTCGTGTGACGGGTTTTTTCTGAGAGTGATTTGATCCGACGATTACCCGTGGCTAATGTCTGGCCCCGAACCTCCGCAAGTTTGGCCGTCCATCCGGGGCGGCGGCGGAGGACCGCCTCGTTCCACGGAGCCACGCCCATGGCGAAGTGGAGCCGGAGCCCCAGTCCGGCAGGCGGCTGAGGAAGAAGGAGCTCGCCCCAGTGGCGTCCCACCGTCGACCCAAGCAGCCCAGCCGTACCCGCCGCGTCACCGTGCTCACGGCAACCGCCGCCGCGGCAGTGGCCCTCACCACGCAGGGTGCGCAAGCGGAACCCAAGGCCTCCAAGAAGGAGGTCAAGGAGAAGGTCGACAAGCTCTACGAGGACGCCGAACACGCCACCGAGAAGTACAACGGGGCCAAGGAGAAGCAGCAGAAGCTGGACAAGGAGGTCGCGAACCTCCAGGACAGCGTCGCGCGCGGGCAGGACGACCTCAACGACATGCGCAACGGCCTCGGTTCGATGGCCACCGCGCAGTACCGCACCGGCGGCGTGGACCCGTCCGTGCAGCTCTTCCTCTCCTCGGACCCCGACAGCTATCTCGACAAGGCCTCCACGCTCGACCAGTTGAGCAGCAAGCAGGCCGAGGCGCTGAAGAAGATCCAGACGAAGCAGCGCAATCTGGCGCAGCAGCGCCAGGAGGCCGCGGACAAGCTGGAGGACCTCGCCGACACCCGCAAGGAGCTCGGTGAGAAGAAGAAGGACATCCAGGCGAAGCTCTCCAAGGCCCGTTCGCTGCTCAACTCCCTCACCGCGAAGGACCGTGCGGCTCTCGCCGCCGAGCAGGCCAGAGCGGACCGCGCCTCGGCCTCCCGCGTGGACCTCGGCAGCGACGCCTCCGCCTCGCAGCGTGCCGCCGCCGCGCTCTCCGCCGCCAAGAGCAAGGTGGGTTCGCCGTACGTGTGGGGCGCGACCGGCCCCAGCTCCTTCGACTGCTCGGGTCTCACCCAGTGGGCCTACAAGCAGGCCGGTGTCTCCCTTCCCCGTATCTCCCAGGACCAGGCGCGCGCCGGAACACAGATCGGCCGCGGCGAACTCGCGCCGGGCGACCTGGTCATCTTCTACGGCGACCAGCACCACGTCGCCTTCTACGCGGGCAACGGCCAGATCCTGCACGCCCCGAAGCCGGGCGCCGGTGTGCGCTACGAGTCGATCAACAACATGCCGTTCCAGTTCGGCGTGCGGATCGGCTGAGCTTCCGCGTCCGGATCGCTGCCTTCCGGAGCCGTGCGGACTCCTGGGCAACTCCGGCCACTCCGGCAACACGCGCGTCATCTTGCCCATAGGGCACCGTCGTTCGTCCGGGTGAAAGCGAACACGCCGGAATGATCCCCGACCCCGCCGTTGACCTGCGTCGATCGGCGGGGTCCGCGCAAATGTCCGGGCTGTCGCGCCGCGCGCGGTGCGTGGAACCTTCCTGGCGGTACGGCTAGATTCGCCGCGCCGTAACGGAAGGAGCACGTCCGCAGTGGTCTCGCACCGGAGTCATCGAAAACCTGCCCAGCGTGGCCGAAGTTGGCCCGGCCGTCTGGTCGTCCTGACAGCAGTGGCCGGGGCCGCAGCCGCGCTGTCCCCTGCCGCACCCGCGGGCGCCCGCCCGTCCGACCCCGAAGCCGCGGGCGACCGGGCGGTGGGCTCCCGCATCGACAAGCTCTACGAGCAGGCCGAGGCGGCCACCGAGAGGTACAACGCCGCGTCCGAGCGCTCCCGTGAACTTCAGCGGCAGGTCGAGTACGCGCAGGAGAGCGCCGCCAGGAAGCAGGAGCGGGTCAACCGGCTCCGGTCCGCGCTGGCTTCGTTCGCCGGTGCGCAGTACCGCTCCGGCGGCATCGACCCGTCGATCGCCCTGATGCTCACCGAGGACCCGGACGGATATCTGGACAAGGCAGCCACCCTCGACCGCATCGGAAGCCGCCAGCACGACAAGCTGCTGCGGTTCAAGAGCGCCCAGCGCTCCCTGAAGCAGCAGCGCTCCGAGGCGGGCGCGAAGCTCGATCTGCTGGAGCGGGAGCGGTCCGAGAGGAAGCGCCAGAAGGAGGCCGTGCTGAAGAAGCTCGGCGAGGCGCGCAAGCTGATGCAAGAACTCTCCGCGGCCGGACGGGCAGAGCGGGAGCGCGCCTCGCGCGCGGGCGAGCGCGGCGGGCCCGCCCTGCCGGACGGCGGGAAGGCGTCCTCGCAGCGCGCGGAGGCGGCGCTGGCCGCAGCGCGCTCGGCCGTCGGCAGGCCGTATGTGTGGGGCGCCGCGGGCCCCGCCTCCTTCGACTGCTCAGGCCTCACACAGTGGGCGTACGGGCGGGCCGGCGTGTCCCTTCCCCGTACTTCACAGGCGCAGCGCTCGGCGGGCCGTCAGGTGCCGCTGAGCCAGGCGCGCCCCGGCGATCTGGTGGTCTACCGGGACGACGCCAGCCACGTCGGCATGTACGCCGGCAACGGCCAGGTCGTGCACGCGCCGCACCCGGGAGCGCCCGTGCGCTACGACCCGGTGAACATGATGCCGGTCTCCTCGGTCACCCGTCCGTGAGTGCGCGGCCCGGGGCGCCCGTACGATCGTTCGCGTGCTTGGACCTGGGAAGCGGTGTGAGACGGGAAGAGCCGCGGGAAGCCGCGCGCTGAGGACGGCCCTGGCGGCCGTGGTGCTGGCGGGGGTGAGCGGCTGCGGTGCGGACGCGGAGCCGAGCCGCGACAGCCGTGAACGTGCCTCCCTGCAGCGTGTGCTCGACCGGCAGGCCGACGCGGTGCGCGACGGCAGTGAGAGCCGCTATCTGGCGGCCGTCGACCCCCGGGCGGAGGGCTACCGCACGGAGCAGCGGCAGGTGTTCGGGAATCTGCGTCGCCTGCCGCTGACCCAGTGGTCCTACCACATCGGGGACGTACGCCCCGCCGGGAAGGACAGTGGGGGCGGGAGCCCGAGCCGCTTCCAGGCGGATGTGCGCCTGCGTTACCAGCTGCGCGGCGACGATCACGTCCCTGTCTCCGTCACCGAGAGGCTCGCGTTCACCAAGCGCGGGGGCAAGTGGTACGTCAGCGACGAACTCCCCGGCAGTGACCGGCAGTTGTGGGAGCAGGGCGAGGTCAGCGTGGTACGCGGGAAACGCAGCCTGGTGCTTGGCGCGGACCGCAGCCGCGAAGACCTCGACGACCTCGCCCGCAAGGCGGACACCGCGGTCTCCCAGGTGGACCGGGAGTGGCCGCGCAGCTGGCCGCGCCGTGTCGTCATCGAAGCCCCGCCGTCGCTGCGGGACATGGCCCGGCTGCTGGACGCCCCGGCCACCTCCTACGAGGGCATCGCCGCCGTCACCACCGGCGAGGCCGGGGAACAGACGAAGGCCTCCGCGGACAGGATCGTCGTCAACCCCGAGGCGTACGGGGACCTGAGCGGTGACGGGCAGCAGGTCGTCCTCACCCACGAGACGGTCCACGTCGCCAGCCGCACCCACACCAGCGGCGCGACGCCCCTGTGGCTGTCGGAGGGCATCGCCGACTGGATCGGCTACCAGGCCACCGACCGCACGCCGAAGGATGCCGCTGCGGAGCTCGTACGGGCCGCCGAAGCCGGGAAGCTGCCCGGCAAACTCCCCGCGGACCGCGACTTCCGGTTCGGCAGTGACCCGGAAGAGCTGGGACGTGCCTACGAGAGCGGCTGGCTCGCGTGCCGGCTCATCGAGGACGAGTGGGGCAAGGACAAGCTGTTCGGCCTGTATCTGCGGCTCGGTTCGGCCCAGAAGAGCCAGGGCGCGGCTGTCGACGAGGCCATGCGCAGCGAGTTGGGGATCGGCCCGGAGGAATTCACGGAGAAGTGGCGCGCGTACGTTCGGAAGGAGGTGTCGTGACGTCCTCGGACGTCCCGTCGACCGCCGGTCTCGTCGAGCGCCACAGCCGCACGCACGCAAGCAGCGACGCCGCCACGAGCAGGCCGTTCCGCACGGCCATCAGCACAAGGCCCTGCCAGTCGCTGGCGACGACGTGGGCGAAGCCGAGCGGGAACTCCAGCAGTGTCACCGCCGTGGCTCCCAGCACGAGCACTGCGGGAAGCCCCTGGCAGCCGGCACGCAGCGTCAGGCAGACAGCGGCGACGCCCACGAGCCAGATCATGTACTGGGGGCTGATGACACGGCTGGTGGTGACGAAGAGGAGCACCGCGGTGAGCGCGGCGTCCGCCGGGGTCGAGGACGTCCATTCCACGGCCCGCAGCCGCCACGCCAGCAGCCACGCGAAGGCGAGGAGTGTCAGCACGAGCGCGGCGTCGCTGACGAGGTGGACGTACGGGCCGACGAACTCCATCGAGCCGTAGTTGAGCAGGACCTGCCCCTCCCAGCCGAACCGACGGGCCACGTGGAGGACCAGTGCACCCAGCGACTCCACCTCGGTGCCCCTGTCCTGCTGGAACTCGAGGAAAGCGAACGCCCCCGGCATCGTCGCGGCGAAGAGGCCCGTCACGACAACTCCCGTGAGCAGGGCGGCAGTCCACGCTGTGCGTGTCTGCTGTCCCCGGGGCGTGCCGAGGAGCAGCAGTCCGGGCCAGACCTTCACCAGCGCACCGAACGCCGCGAGCGCGCCGGCCGCACGGGGGTGTCTGGCACCGGCGAGCAGCGCCCCCACGGCGACGGCGGTGACCATCAGGTCGTAGCGCGCGTACGCGGTCGGTCCCAGCAGGGCTACGCCCGCGACCCAGCTCCACACGCCCGCGCGGCTCCTGCCGGGGCGTGCCGAAGTCCGCAGGAGCAGACCGAAGGTGACGGCGTCGGCGGCGAGAGCCAGCAGATAGAAGGCCGAGGCGTAGTCGAGGAAGGACAGCAGCGCGGGGGAGAGGATCGCCAGCGCCGCCGCCGGCGGGTACTGCCAGGTGACGTCGTTCTCCGGGAACACCCCGGACCTCAGCACGTCGTACCAGCCCCGGTAGATGACGTTCACGTCGTTGGTGAAGTCCGGACCGGGCAGCGTGACGACCTTGAAGACGCACAGGAGCAGTGCCGCGCGGGTGACCGCCCAGACCGCGACGGGCGCGGCGGACCGGAGGCGGGAGCCGCGGCGCCTGTGGCTGCCGCGCTTCGTGCCGCGCCGGCCGCTCTCGTCCCGCGGCGCTCCGGCCTCCGCCTCGCGCGGTGCCGGCGCCGCTGTGCTGTCGGTCATACCCACCTTGCCGTCTCCTGCGTGCCGGGTCCGGCCCGGCGCCCCGTCGGTTGTCCCCGTGCTCGCTCGCCCCGCCGCCCGCGACATCATGCCCGTCCACGTCGGCTGCAGTGACGAGGGGCCGGTGACGGGGCGGTGCCGGTCACCCGGACGGTACTGTCGGGGGCGCGATGCACAAGACCTTGATCGTGACCAACGACTTCCCGCCGCGGCCCGGCGGCATCCAGGCGTTCCTGCACAGCATGGCGCTTCGTCTGGAACCCTCCCGGGTCGTCGTCTACGCCTCCACCTTCAAGCGGACCCGTGAGGGCGCGGAGGAGACCGCCCGGTTCGACGCGCAGCAGCCCTTCACCGTCGTGCGCGACCGCAGCACGATGCTGCTGCCCACGCCCCGCGTGACGCGACGTGCGGTGGAGCTGCTGCGCGAACACCGCTGCGAATCGGTGTGGTTCGGCGCGGCGGCGCCGCTCGGCCTGATGGCGCCGGCGCTTCGGCGTGCGGGGGCACGGCGGCTTGTGGCCACCACGCACGGGCACGAGGCGGCATGGGCCCAACTTCCCGTTGCGAGGCGGCTGTTGCGCCGCATCGGCGAGGGCACGGACACCCTCACGTATCTCGGCGAGTACACGCGGTCGAGGATCGCGCGTGCCGTCGGCCCGCAGGCGGCCGCCCGGATGGTCCAACTGCCGCCCGGCGTCGACGAGAAGAGCTTCCACCCCGGCTCCGGCGGCGACGCGGTGCGCGAGCGGCTCGGTCTGAGCGGCCGGCCGGTGGTGGTGTGCGTCTCGCGGCTGGTGCCGCGCAAGGGGCAGGACACCCTGATCCGGGCGATGCCGCGGATCCTCGCCGCACATCCGGACGCCGTGCTGCTGGTGGTGGGCGGCGGCCCGTACAGGCGTGACCTGGAGAAGCTGGCGGCGGCGACGGGCGTGGAGCGCTCCGTGCGCTTCACCGGTGCCGTCCCGTGGGAGGAGCTCCCCGCGCACTACGGCGCGGGCGACGTCTTCGCGATGCCGTGCCGCACCCGCCGGGGCGGGCTGGACGTGGAGGGCCTCGGCATCGTCTACCTGGAGGCCTCGGCGACCGGCCTGCCCGTCGTCGCGGGCGACTCGGGCGGCGCACCCGACGCCGTCCTGGAGGGGGAGACGGGCTGGGTCGTGTCCGGGGGCACCACCGGGCCGCGAGGCCCAGGGGGAAGACCCGAGCAGACCGCCGAGCGCGTCAGCGCGCTGCTGGACGATCCCGGACTGCGCGCGCGCATGGGGGAGAAGGGCCGCGAGTGGGTCCTCGAACGCTGGCGCTGGGACCTGCTCGCGGAACAGCTCAAGACGCTTCTGTGAGGCGTGCCGTGAGGCTGCGGGGCCGGCCGCCCTGCGGGCCCCGGCCCCCGCTCCGCCTCCGGCCACTCAGACGTACAGCGAGTCGATCTCGTCGGCGAAGTCCTTCGCCACCACTCCCCGCTTGAGCTTCAGCGAGGGAGTGATGTGCCCGGACTCCTCCGTGAACTGGGTGTTCAGCACATGGAACTTGCGCACGGACTCCGCGCGCGAGACCAGGGCGTTGCCGTCGTCCACGGCGCGCTGGAGCTCGGCCAGCAGCTCCTCGTCGCGCAGCAGTTGCTCGTGCGCGAGCCCCGACTTGCCGCGCTCCTCGGCCCACCGCGGCAGGAACTCCTCGTCGAGGGTAAGGAGCGCGCCGACGAAGGGGCGGCCGTCGCCGACGACCATGCACTCGGCGACCAGCGCGTGCCCGCGGATGCCGTCCTCGATGACCGACGGTGCGATGTTCTTGCCGCCCGCGGTCACCAGGATCTCCTTCTTCCGCCCGGTGATGGCGAGATAGCCGTCCGCGTCGAGGGTGCCCAGGTCGCCGGTGTGGAACCAGCCGTCGGACAGGGCCTCTTGGGTGGCCTGCTCGTTGTTCCAGTAGCCGGTGAAGAGGTGTTCGCCGTGCAGCATCACCTCTCCGTCGTCCGCGATGCGCACGACGGAACCGGGCAGCGGCTGGCCGACCGTTCCGATCTTCTGGCGGTCGTAGGGGTTGAAGGACGTCGCGGCGCAGGACTCCGTGAGGCCGTAACCCTCCAGCACGGTGAAGCCGATGCCGCGGTAGAAGTGCCCGAGCCGCTCGCCCAGGGGTGCGCCGCCCGAGATCGCGTGGGTGGCGAGACCGCCGAGCACCGCGCGCAGCTTGCTGTAGACGAGGATGTCGAACAGCTTGTGACGCAGCTTCAGTTGGAGCGAGGGACCCGAAGGGTCGTCCAGGGCGCGGCTGTAGTCCGTCGCGGTCTCGGCGGCCTTGTCGAAGATCTTGCCCTTGCCGCTCGCCTGGGCCTGCGCCCGCGCGGAGTTGAAGACCTTCTCGAAGACGCGGGGCACGCCGAGGATCATCGTCGGCCGGAACGCGGCCAGTTCGTCCGTCAGCGTCTTCACGTCGGAGACGTGGCCGAGCTTGATCGGTGCCATGACGGCCGCCACCTGCACGAGGCGCCCGAAGACGTGGGCGACGGGAAGGAAGAGCAGGACGGAGGACTCACCCGTGCGGAACATGGGGCGCAGACGCTCCACGACGTTGCCGCACTCGGCGAAGAAGCTGCGGTGGGTGAGCACGCAGCCCTTCGGGCGGCCGGTCGTGCCGGAGGTGTAGACGATGGTCGCGGGGGAGTCGGCGTGCGCGCTGGAGGAGCGGGCCTCGACGGTCGCGTCGTCCACGTCGGCGCCGGCCGCCGTGAGCTGCTCGACCGCGCCTGAACCGACCGCGCCTGAACCGGCGGAGGCCGCCTGCGGCTCGATCTGCCAGACATGGGTCAGGGCGGGCAGCCGGTCCCGTACGGTCTCGACCGCGCGGCTGTGCTCGCCGGTCTCGACGAGGCACGCGACGGAGCCCGAGTCGCCGAGGATCCAGGCGATCTGCTCCGGCGAACTCGTCTCGTACACCGGCACGGTGACGGCGCCGGCGCTCCAGATCGCGAAGTCGAGCAGCGTCCACTCGTAGCGCGTGCGGGACATCAGGGCCACGCGGTCACCGGGCTGGACCCCGGATGCGATCAAACCCTTTGCGGCAGCCTGCACTTCGGACAGGAAGTCGGCGGCGCTGACGTCGGCCCACTCTCCTCCCTGCTTGCGAGCGACGACGGCGACTTCGGGATGCTGGGCCGCGTTGCGGCGGATGAGATCCGTCAGGTTGCCGTCGGCCGGCACCTCGTAAAGGGCCGGAAGGCTGAACTCGCGCAAGACTGCTGCTCCTCGTCGCGACGGAGGACGGCGGCCGTAGGGGGGCGGCCTCCGATGGCTCGGATCCGAAGGCCGTGGGAGGACCCGGATCAATGACGACCCGGACGTTACCCATCAGTAGGGTCTGCGGGGTAGGGGGTGGACCTGAGATGTCTGATGCGTCACACGACCCGGGCGTATCGGCGAAAGCGTAGTCCACGTACGCGGTGACAGGGAAGTAACCGCAGGTGGGGCGGGGCCGGGGCAGGGGTGCCGCGCCAGGGCGTCTCCGCTCTAGGGTGTGGTCATGCGAGTCCACGTAGTGAGCGACGTGCACGGCAACAGCCGTGACCTCGCGACGGCCGGCGACGGCGCCGACGCGCTCGTCTGCCTGGGAGATCTCGTCCTCTTCCTCGACTACGCCGACCATTCCCGCGGCATCTTCCCCGAGCTGTTCGGAGTCGAAAACGCCGACCACATCGTGGAGTTGCGCACCGCGCGCCGCTTCGCCGAGGCGCGCGAGTTCTCGAAGAAACTCTGGGCCGGCGTCGACAGGGCCGAGGCGACCGAGCGAGCCGTCCGCAAGCAGTACGCCGAACTGTTCGCCGCGCTGCCCTCGCCCACGTACGCGACTTACGGCAACGTCGACGTGCCGCCCCTGTGGCCGGAGTACGCGGGAGAGGGCGTCACCGTGCTGGACGGCGAGACCGCCGTCATCGGCGGACTGCGCTTCGGGTTCGTGGGCGGCGGGCTCCGCACGCCCATGCGTACCCCCTACGAGATCGATGACGACACCTACGCGGCAAAGGTCGAGGCACTCGGCGAGGTGGATGTGCTGTGCTCCCACATCCCGCCCGAGGTACCGGAGTTGTGCTACGACACGGTCGCCCGGCGCTTCGAACGCGGCAGTGAGGCGCTGCTGCGGGCGGTCCGCTCCATACGGCCGCGCTTCCACCTCTTCGGGCACGTGCACCAGCCGCTGGTGCGGAGGATGCGGATCGGGCCGACGGAGTGCGTGAACGTGGGGCACTTCAATGCCACCGGCACGCCCTGGGTGCTGGAGTGGTGAGGCCGCAGCCGGCGGCACCACGCCGCCCCGCGGCCCCGTCGCCCGCCGGAGAGGGCGGCAGGCCGCGCACCGGACACGCACGGTAGCCTGCCAGCGGCAATCGGGGGCCGCGCGCAGCATTTGGAGGAACCACGGCGATGGCGGAACACACGAGTTCGGACATCACGATCGATGCGGCGCCCGCAGCGGTGATGGGAGTGATCGCTGATTTCGCCCGCTACCCGGAGTGGACCGGCGAGGTGAAGGAGGCCGAGGTCCTCTCGCGGGACTCGCAGGGACGGGCCGAAGAGGTGCGGCTGCTCCTGGACGCCGGTGCCATCAAGGACGAACACACCCTGGCCTACGAGTGGATCGGCGAGAACGAGGTCCGCTGGTCGCTGGTGAAGTCCCAGATGCTGCGCGAACTGGACGGCGTCTACAGGCTGGTGCCGGTGGCGGGCGGCGAACGCACCGAGGTGACCTACCAGTTGACCGTCGACGTCAAGATCCCGATGCTCGGGATGATCAAGCGCAAGGCCGAGAAGGTCATCATCGACCGTGCGCTGTCCGGCCTGAAGAAGCGCGTCGAGTCGGGCGGTGGTGCCGGTCAGGGCGCGGACGCCGCCAAAGGCTGACGTGGCGGTGCCCGGGCCCGAGGATGGGGGTCCCACCCACGACGCAGTCTGTGGGGGAGGCCCGCACGTACCGGGTCCTCGGGCGGCTCCGGAGGACCGGGACGTACCGGCGGAGCGGCCCGTCGCAGGGCGCGCACCGGAGCACGGCGGCACCGCCGGGCCGGGGCCGCGGACACTGCTGGTCACCGGGGCGGGAGGCGCCGGGCGCACGACAGCCGCCGCCGCGATCGCCGTCGCCGAGGCCCGCGGCGGTCGCCGGACGCTGCTGCTGAGCGGCGAGACGCCCGCGACCCTGGAAGCCGTGCTCGGCGTGACGGAGGGGGCCACGGGTGCCGTCGGCGCCGCCGGTGCTGCCGTGCCCGGGACGGACGGGCTGCTGCACGTCGCCCGCACCGACTCGGCCGAGCACTTCCGCGCCGCGGCCGTCGCCCTCCAGGAGCGTGGCCGCAAGGTACTGGATCTGCTCGGCTCGGACCCGCTGGACGAGGACGAGGTGACCGAACTCCCCGGCGCCGGCGCCTTCGCGCTGCTGAGCACCCTGCGGGCCGCGCACGGCGCGGGCGAGTGGGACACCCTCGTCGTCGATCTTCCGCACACCCGGGCCGCGCTGCGCGTCCTGGCACTGCCCGCCCAGCTGCGCCGCTGGCTGCGCAGGCTCCTGCCCGCGGAGCGGCAGGCCGCGCGGGCACTGCGGCCCGCGCTCGCACAGCTCGTGGGCGTACCCATGCCGACCGAGGCGCTCTACGCCACCGCTGCCCGCTGGGACGGCGAACTCGCCGACGTACAGGGCCTGCTGGAGTCCGAAGGGACCGCCGCGTGTCTCGTCGCGGAACCCGGTCCACTGGCCGCCGAGGCCGTGCGGCTCGGCCGTGCCGGACTGGGGCTGTACGGGTTGCCGTTGCGGGCGGTCGTCGCCAACAGGGTTGTCCCGCCGGGCAGTGCGGAGCCCTGGACGGCCTCGCTGTCCGGGCAGCAGCAGACGGTGCTCGGGGCGTGGCGCGAGGAGTTCGGGCGGGAGGGTGTCCCGCTGCGCGAACTGCCCCATCTGGGGCGGGAACCGCGCGGCGCCGACGACCTGCTGCGCCTCGTCACGGAGAACTCGCCTGCGGGCGAGCCGGCTTGGAGCGCGGCAGGAGCGGCAGGTGCCGCGGGAGCGGCGGCGGACGACGGAGCCGTCGAGGACCTCCTGGCCCGGGACGGCCTTCTGGTGTGGCGGCTGGCTCTGCCCTCGGTCCGCAAGGAGGAGCTCGAACTCGTGCGGCGAGGGGACGAGTTGATTCTCGGCGTCGGCCCGTACCGGCGCGTCTTCCCGCTTCCCTCCGCGCTGCGCAGGTGCCGGGTCGTGGGCGCGTCCCTGGACGGGGGCGAGCTGCGGGTGCGGTGCGCACCCGACCCGGCGCTGTGGCCGGAGGGCACCGTCCGCTGACGGGCGCCGGCGCCGGACAGGCCCTCGCGGCGACCCCGGCCTGCCGGTTCCGGTCCCCCTGCCCGTCTGCCGGTTCAGGTCTGCCGGCTCCGGGCGGAGCGCGTACGACCGTACGACCGGGCGGCCCTGCCCCGGCGGCGCCCCCTTACGGCGCTCTCCGCTCCCCGGCTGTTCGGGTAACGTCGGATACGTGCCACCGTCCGACGGGCACCGTCCTTCCCCCCTTCGCCGTAGGAGCGCCGCCATGAGCGATGCCGCCGAGCCCGAGATGCCGGACGCCGCGGACGCCGACGCCTGGGCCACCGCTTGCGAAGAAGACCTTGCCGCCGAGAAGGCCCGCCGGCGTGCCGAGTACGGGCAGAGTCACGGCAGCGCGGCCGAGGAGCTGAGGCGCCTCGCGGACGCCGTGTCCGACAGGGTGGCCGAGCTGGGCAGGCCCTTCGGCGGCACGATGGCCTCCGCCGCCGCGCAGGGCGTGGCACAGCAGCTCATCGCACAGGCGAGGGCCGCGATCGAGCCCGTCGTCGAGCGCAACCCGCACGTCTTCGACCACCTCGCCGCCGCCGGCGGAGAACTGCTCGCCGCCTACAGGGCTGCCGTACAGGAAGCGGAGGGCCGCTGGACGGCCGGCACCGCGGGGGCGTCCGGTACGGGCGATCCCGCCGGGCGCCCGGACGACTCCGCCTCGGGAGCCTCGCGCCCTTCCGGCCCGCCGGGCGTCGAGCGGATCGACCTGGACAAGGAGCCGGGCGGAACGGGAGCTGCCCAGGACCCCGGGCCGGCGGAGGAAGACGGACCGGACGGGCCCGGAACGGGAAGCGACGGGCGCAACGCGCCCTGAGAAGCACCTGCGCCGCGGGCGAGAGCTCCGTGAGCGCCAAGTGCCGTGAGCTTCAAGCCTCGTGCCAACGCGCACGATAGGGCCGCCCATCCCCTCCGGTACGGTGTTCTGCAGCGGGGTAGGAGCGGAATACCGAGGGACACATGGGACTCACTATCGGCGTCGACATCGGCGGCACCAAGATCGCGGCCGGCGTGGTCGATGAGCACGGAACCATCCTGGAGACCAGTACCGTGCCCACCCCGCCCACAGCGGACGGCGTCATCGACGCCATCGCCGACGCGGTACGGGACGCCAGCGCCGAATACGAGGTGGACGCCGTCGGCATCGGCGCTCCCGGCTACGTCGACGACAAGCGTGCGACCGTTCTCTTCACCCCGAACCTGACCTGGCGGCACGAGGCGCTCAAGGACAAGGTCGAGCAGCGCATCGACCTCCCCGTCGTGATCGAGAACGATGCCAACGCCGCCGCCTGGGGCGAGTACAAGTTCGGCGTCGGGACCGGCCACGAGGACGTCGTCTGCATCACCATCGGAACGGGCCTCGGCGGCGGCGTGATCATCGGCGGCAAGCTGCACCGCGGCCGCTTCGGTGTCGCCGCCGAGTTCGGGCACATCCGGATGGTGCCCGACGGCCTGCTGTGCGGCTGCGGCAACCAGGGCTGCTGGGAGCAGTACGCGTCGGGCAGCGCGCTCGTACGGTACGCACAGCAGCGCGCGACGGCCACGCCGGAGAACGCGACGATCCTGCTCGAGCTCGGCGACGGAACCCCGGAGGGCGTCAAGGGCAAGCACATCAGCGAGGCCGCACGGCGCGGCTGCCCCGTCGCCGTGGACTCCTTCCGGGAACTGGCGCGCTGGGCGGGCGCCGGGCTCGCCGACCTGGCGTCGCTCTTCGACCCGGGCGCGTTCATCGTCGGCGGCGGCGTCTCGGACGAGGGCGATCTGGTGCTCGACCCCATCCGCAAGTCCTACCGCCGCTGGCTCGTCGGCAGCCGCTGGCGCCCCCACGCCGAGGTGCTCGCCGCCCAACTGGGCGGCAAGGCAGGCATGGTGGGCGTCGCCGACCTGGCCCGGCAGGGCTGAGCGCACAGGCCCGGCAGGGGCGCGCGCCCGCACGGCCCCGGCGGCGACGAAGCGGAACGACCGACGAATGTGAGTGTGAGCCGCGCCGATGACGCTCGCGGATCTGCCCGCAGGACGTACCGAGCCGGACGGTTCGGCACTCGTCCGTCTGCTCAGCTACAACATCCGCTCCATGCGGGACGACCGGAGAGCGCTCGCCCGGGTCATCCGGGCGTGCGCCCCGGACGTGGTGTGCGTGCAGGAGGCGCCGCGGTTCTTCCGCTGGCGCAAGCACGCCGCGTGGCTGGCACGTGAGTGCGGGATGGTCTACGTGACGGGCGGCGCGACCGCCACGGGGCCGATGATCCTCGCGACCCTGCGGGCGTCGGTGCTGCGCACCGAGGACGTTCTGCTGCCCCACACGCCCGGCCTGCACAGGCGGGGCTTCGCCACGGCGGTGCTGGGGTTCGGCCCGGCTGCGCGGCTCGGCGTGCTCAGCTGCCATCTGAGCCTGCAGACCGATGAACGGCAGGCCCAGGGCCGCATGCTTCTCGACCGCCTCGGCGCCCTGGGCGCGCCGCACACCGTGGCCGCCGGCGACCTCAACGAACGCCCCAGGGGCCGCACGTTCCGGCAGCTCGCGGCGCGGCTGCAGGACGGCTGGGCCGTGGCACCGTGGGGCGGCGAGTACACCTCCACGCCGCGGCGCCCGCACCAGCGCATCGACGCCGTCCTCGCCTCCGGGGGCGTGGAGGTGCTCGGCTGCGGCGTACCGCAAGGACTGGAGGGCGTCTCACCGGAGGACCTGTGCGCGGCCACGGATCATCTGCCGGTGCTGGCCGCGCTGCGTGTGCCTCCCGGTCCGCACAACTGACGGCCGGCGCGCGGCGGGAGGGCAGCGAGGCCCGGACCCGGGCGCTCGGGCCCCGTTGAGGTCACCCCGTTTCAGGCCGCCCCGTTCAGACCACGGTCCGAGCACCGCGTTCAGACCACGGCGCCGCGTCCGGGGTCGTCCCAGTCGTCCTCGTCGCGCCCGTCGCGCATCCGTGCCACCAGGGTGCCGAATCCGCCGAGGAATCCGCCGACCCCCAGCGTCGCGATCCACCAGGTCAGCTCCTGCTGGAAGAGGACGGTGAAGATGAGAAGCAGCGGACCTCCGAGCACCGCGAGCCAGGCGAACTTGCCCGTGGTGTCGGACTGCGGCAGCGGCGGCGGCTCGGGCGGCACGAAGTGGCCCTCGTCGTCCTCCTCGGGGGCGCCGCCGGGCTCGTCGTCGGACGCCGGCAGGCTCCAGTCGCGGGGGCCGGAACCGGCCGAGTAGACGGTGAAGCTGCGCACCGGCGTGGGCCCGTCGTCGCCCTCGCTCTCGCCGTCGGGGCGGGGCGCGGGACGCGTGGCGGTGCCGGTGCGGGCGTCGCCGCCGGAATCCGCCGGTGCCATGTCCTCGGCCTCCGGGTGGTCCCCGTACGCGGCGACGATCTGCTCCCAGGCGGCATTCTCGTCGAGGGGCACCGGTGCCGCGCCGTCGTCGGGTTCGTCCTTGCGGAGCCCGTCACGGCCGTGCTCCTCGTGGCCGCCCTCCGCGCGCAGCGGGTCGTCCTCGCCGTGGCCGTCGTCCTCCGCGCCGGGGTTACGCTCCATCGCCTGCCGTCTCCGTCTTCCTCGCTGCGAGCCGGGTGATGAATCCGTGGGAGTCCGCGAAGACGCGCTCCGCGTCGTGGTCCAGAGTGGCCACGTGGAAGCTGTCCTCGAGGACGGTCTCCGTCACGTCGCTCGACGAGACCTTGCTGAGCACCAGCGCGGAGTCGCCCGGCGGCACCACGTGGTCGGTCCTGCTGCGCATGACCAGCAGAGGCTGCGTCACCTGCGGCAGTTCGCCGCGCACACGGCGGAAGAAGTCGCGGAGCGAGTATGCGGCCTGGGTCGGCACCCGCTCGTAACCGACCTCCGTGGAGCCGGGTTTGGCGATGTCGCTGGTGATGCCCTTCGCCGAACGGGCGACGAAGCGGCCCAGCGGCAGCGCGTACCCCTGCCACCGCGGGAACGTCATCGCGGGATTGACCACGGCCACGCCGCTGACCGCGTCCCCGTGGTACGCGGCCAGTCGCAGGGCGAGGGCGCCGCCCATCGACAGACCGCACACGAAGACCTGCTCGCAGCGGCTGCTCAGCCTGCGGAGTTCGCGGTCCACCGTGGCGTACCAGTCCTGCCATCCCGTCACGGCCAGGTCCTCCCAGCGGGTGCCGTGGCCCGGCAGCAGCGGAAGCGAGACCGTGAGCCCCTTCGCGGCCAGGTGATCCGCCCACGGCCGTACCGACTGGGGGGAGCCGGTGAACCCGTGGCACACCAGGACACCGGTCTCCGACCCGTCATGACGCATGGGCTCGGCCCCGGGAAGTATGGACACGTCGGCCTCCAGCCGGTCGGTATCGAGTCGGTCGGCGCTGTGAAGGTGGTGCTTGCTCCCGCGGTGCCCGCTCGGGGCGTGCGACTGCCAGCCTACGCGTGGGGCGTGGGGACCGGGTAGTTCAGCACTGCCCGACGCAGGAGCGCTGCTTCCGCGACGGGGAGATAAAGTCACCGTGTCGGAAACAGGAGGTCCTCGGGTTGTTCTACGGAGCGATGAAACTGTCGGTCGGCAACGGGCTCAAGCTTGCCTTCCGGCCCTGGGTCGAGGGGCTTGAGCACGTACCCGAAGAAGGTCCGGCGATTCTCGCCAGCAACCATCTGTCCTTCTCGGACTCCTTCTTCCTGCCCGCGGTGCTCGACCGCAAGGTCACCTTCATCGCCAAGGCCGAGTACTTCACGTCGCCGGGCGTGAAGGGGAAACTCACCGCGGCCTTCTTCAAGGGGGTCGGACAGCTTCCCGTGGACCGCTCGGGCGCACGCGGCGCGGGAGAGGCGGCGATCCGCAGCGGCCTCGAAGTGCTGGCCCGCGGCGAGCTGTTCGGCATCTACCCCGAGGGCACGCGCTCGCCCGACGGGCGGCTCTACCGCGGCAAGCCGGGAGGGCTGGCGCGGGTCGCGCTCCGGTCCGGAGCGCCCGTGCTGCCGGTGGCGATGGTCGACACCGAGAAGATCCAGCCGCCGGGGCAGGTCGTGCCCCGGCTGATGCGTCCGGGCATCAGGATCGGCAGGCCGATGGACTTCAGCCGCTACCACGGCATGGAGAACGACCGCTTCATCCAGCGTGCCCTCACGGACGAGGTCATGTACGAGATCATGAGGCTGTCCGGCCAGGAGTACGTCGACATGTACGCCACCGCCGCCAAGCGCCAACTCGCCGAGGAGGCCAAGCGGAACGCGGAGGCGGAGAAGGCCGCGAAGGCCGCGGAGGACGCTGCCGGAGCGAAGGACGGGGAGGAGCAGGACCCCGGGAGGGAAGCGGGAAAGGACGGCGCCGCGCACTCCTGGAGGACCGGCCCGGTGCGGCCGGGAGCAATGCTCGCGGCGGCCAGGCGCCGGCGGAACGACCGTGACCGCGCGGCGTAGACAGACGCAGGCAGGCGCGGCGTAGACAGACGCAGGCAGGCGCGGCGTAGACAGACGCAGGCAAAGCAGGGGGGCGGGCCGCAGCAGATGGTCCTGAGAATGTCCGTGGAACAGCCGCTGTGGCGGGCACTGACCGGCTACCGGCTGCTGGCCATCGGCTACGCGCTGGCGGTCTTCGCGTGGGCGTACGACCGTCTCGCCCATCCACTCGTGGGCGCCGTCTATCTGGGAGTGCTGACGGTCTGGACGGCGGCCACGATTCCCAAGGTCCGCTCCGCCAGGCGCTGCACGAACGGTTTCCTCGCCGTCGACATCACGCTCGGCGTCGCGGGCATCCTCGCCTCCGTCCACGTCGACGCGCACGGCAGCATCGGGCCCACGCTCCCCACCATCTGGGTAGCGGGACCGGTGCTGGCCTTCGCCATCAAGGGCGGCTGGCGCTGGGGCGCGGTCGCGGCGACGGTGGTCGGGGCCGCCAACATCGTCGAACAGGGCGCGGTCACGCGGCCCACCCTCCACAACGTGCTGCTGGTGTGTGTGGCGAGCATCGGCATCGGCTACGTCACCGAGGTGGCCAGGGCGAGTGAGCGCACCCTCGCCCAGGCCCTCCAGATCGAGGCGGCCACCCGCGAACGGGAGCGCCTCGCCCGCGACATCCACGACAGCGTGCTCCAGGTCCTCGCCATGGTGCAGCGACGCGGCACCGAGATCGGCGGCGAGGCGGCCGAGCTGGGCAGGATGGCGGGGGAGCAGGAGGTGGCTCTGCGCAGCCTCGTCTCGCGGGAGACCGCGCAGGTGCCTGCCCCTTCCGCGCCGGACGCGGGCGGAGGCGCACGCGCGGCACGGCGATCCACCGGAAAGGCCGGGCGGGACGGCGGTGAGGAGTCCGCCGCCGAGTGCGATCTGCGGGCGCTGCTCTCGCCGTACTCGGACGCCCGCGTGACCTTCGTCGGGCCGGGCACGCCCGTGCCGCTGCCGGCGGCCACCGCGCAGGAAGTCGCCGCCGCTGTCAGCGCCGCCCTGGACAATGTGCGGCAGCACGCGGGCGGTCCGGACGGCGAACCGCCCCAGGCGTGGATCCTTCTGGAGGACGAGCCGGACGGAGTGCTGGTCACGGTGCGGGACGACGGCCCCGGGCTGCCGGACGGGCGGCTCGCGGACGCGGAGGCCGAGGGAAGGATGGGGGTCGCCCTCTCGATCCGGGGGCGGCTGCGTGACCTGGGCGGCAGCGCCGAGTTGATCTCGGTTCCCGGCCAGGGCACGGAGGTTGAGCTGCGGGTGCCGAAGCAGGTCCGCAGCCGTACGGAATGACGAAGAGAAGACGGCGGGGGCAATGACGGACAGGAACAACGCGAACAACCCGTGCAACGCCGGCAGCCGGGGCGGCGACCCGGGCAACGGGCGCAAGGGGAAGAACGGGCAGAACGCCCCGGACACCGCGGACGGCGGGGACGGGCCGCAGCGCCCGGTCAAGGTGATGGTCGTCGACGATCACCCGATGTGGCGGGACGCGGTGGCGCGGGACCTGGGCGAGGCGGGTTTCGAGGTCGTCGCGACGGCGGGAGACGGCCCCCAGGCCGTGCGCCGCGCCCGTGCGGCCGCCCCCGATGTGCTCGTGCTGGATCTGAACCTGCCCGGCCTGCCCGGGGCCGAGGTGTGCCGCCGTCTGGTCGGTGCCGGCTCCGGGCTGCGCGTGCTGGTGCTCTCCGCGAGCGGCGAGCACGCCGACGTGCTGGAGGCGGTGAAGTCCGGGGCGACGGGCTATCTCGTGAAGTCGGCGAGCATGGAGGAGCTGCAGGACGCCGTGCGCAGAACCGCCGTGGGCGACCCGGTCTTCACACCGGGCCTGGCGGGCCTCGTCCTCGGCGAGTACCGCAGGCTCGCGTCGGACCCGGTGCCCGCGGCGGATTCCGACGAGCCCGCCGCGCCGCGGCTCACCGAGCGGGAGACCGAGGTGCTGCGGCTCGTCGCGAAGGGGCTGAGCTACCGGCAGATCGCGGAACGCCTGGTCATCTCGCACCGCACAGTCCAGAACCATGTGCAGAACACCCTGGGCAAGCTGCAGCTCCACAACCGGGTCGAGCTGGTGCGGTACGCCATCCGGCGCGGCCTCGACGAGGAGTGATGCCGCGGCCGGGCCTCCCTCGCTCGGTAACTGATCGGAAAACCTCTCCGCGCCCTGTGCCTGGTGATGTGGATCACCGCTAGCGTGGCCGCAGTTGCTACAGGCCGCGTATGCACGAGCGCGGCGATGAGAAGGGAGATCCCATGCGGGTCGGAGTGCTGACCGGTGGCGGCGACTGCCCCGGGCTCAACGCGGTGATGAGGGCCGTCGTCCGTAAGGGCGTCCAGCGGTACGACTACGACTTCGTCGGGTTCAGGGACGGCTGGCGGGGGCCGCTGGAGGGCGACACCGTTCAGCTCGACATCCCCGCCGTGCGCGGCACGCTGCCCCGCGGTGGGACGATTCTGGGCTCGTCGCGTACGAACCCGTTCAAGGAGGAGAACGGCGTACAGCGCATCCAGGACAACCTTGTCAAACACGACGTCGGCGCTCTCATCGCCATCGGCGGCGAGGACACGCTGGGCGTCGCCGCCCGGCTCACCGACGAGTTCGGCGTCAAGTGCGTCGGCGTGCCCAAGACGATCGACAACGACCTGTCGGCCACCGACTACACCTTCGGTTTCGACACCGCCGTCAACGTCGCCACCGACGCCATCGACCGGCTCCACACGACCGCCGAGTCCCACATGCGCGTACTCGTGGTGGAGGTGATGGGCCGGCACGCGGGCTGGATCGCCCTCCACTCCGGCCTGGCGGGCGGCGCCAACTGCATCCTCATCCCCGAGCGGCGCTTCGACGTCGACCAGGTGTGCGGCTACGTCGAGTCCCGCTTCAAGGCGAGCTACGCCCCGATCGTCGTCATCGCCGAGGGCGCCATGCCCAAGGACGGCGAGATGGTGCTCAAGGACGACTCGCACGACTCCTTCGGGCACGTGCGGCTCTCGGGTGTCGGCGAGTGGCTGGCGAAGGAGATCGAGAAGCGCACCGGCAAGGAGGCCCGTACGACCGTCCTCGGGCACATCCAGCGCGGCGGCACCCCGACTCCCTTCGACCGCTGGCTGGCCACCCGCTTCGGGCTGCACGCGATCGACGCCGTACGCGACGAGGACTGGGGCAAGATGGTCTCCCTCCAGGGCACGAAGATCGTCCGGGTGCCGATCGCGGAGGCCACCGCCAAGCTGAAGACGGTCGACCCGGAGCTGTACGAGGAGGCCGAGGTCTTCTTCGGCTGAGCCCCCGCCGGACGCCGGTGGCTCTCCGGCCCGGTGGCGCTCCGGCGCACATGAGCCCGGGCTTTCCCTGTGAGGGTGGGCCCGGGCTCACGGTGTCCGGCACGGGTGTCAGTGCCGCGCGCCGCCCACCGGAAGGGCCGCCAGCAGCCGCCTCACGATCCCCGGCCCGTCCAGCGTCAGTACCGACTCCGGGTGGAACTGCACGCTCGCGAACGTCGCGCCGCGCAGCGCGTGGACCTCGCCCGTGGCGGCGTCGCGGCCGACCTCGACCCGGTGCGGCCGGCCGGCCCGCTCCCACCGCCGTGCCTCCTGCGAACCGCAGCGCACCGCATAGGAGTTGTAGAAGCCGACGGTCTCGTCCCGTCCGAAGACGGAGACCGTCTCCTGCGCGCCCTGGTAAGGCCGTGCCTTCCGTACGATCTCCAACCCCAGCTCCGCGGCGAGCAGTTCGTGCCCCAGGCAGATCCCCAGCAGGCCGTGCCGGTGGTGCTGCAGCAACTGGGCCGTCAGCCCGCGAAGCAGGCGGATCTTCGGATCTGTCCCGTCGCGCGGATCACCCGGGCCGGGGCCGAGTACGACCGGACCGTCGTGCGCGAGCGCCGCGTCCCGCAGCCCCGGATCGTCGAACCGCCGCACCTCCACCCCGGCACCCGCGGTCCGCAGCAGATGGGCGAGCATCGACGTGAAGGTGTCCTCCCCGTCCACCACCAGGAACTTTCCGTGCGGCAGGCCCGCGTCCGGCTCGCCGCCCGTCTGCATCCGCAGCCAGAACGGCGCCAGGTCCGCGCGCCGGGCCGCGAGCGCCGCCCGCACGCGCGGATCGTCCGCCAGGCGGGGCGGCCGCTGCCCTGCCTGCGCTCTGCCCGCGGGAGCCTCGCGTACGCCCAGCGCCGTGAGGAGGCCGGCGGCCTTCGCGTGGGTCTCGGCGACCTCGTCGTCCGGCTGCGAGGCCCTGACCAGCGTCGCACCCACCGGTACGCGGAGCCGGCCGCTCTCCGCGTCCACGTCCGCGGTCCTGATGAGGATCGGGGAGTCGAGGGTCTGGGCACCTCCCGCGTCGCGGCCGATCAGTGCCAGCGCGCCCGCGTAGTAACCCCGTCCGCCGCGTTCGTGGCGCTCGATGACGCGGCACGCGTTCTCCACGGGCGATCCTGTGACCGTCGCGGCGAACATCGTCTCGCGCAGCACCTCCCGCACGTCGAGGGTGCTGCGCCCGCGCAGTTCGTACTCGGTGTGCGCGAGGTGCGCCATCTCCTTCAGCCGTGGACCGACCACGACCCCGCCCATGTCGCCGACGGTGCACATCATCTTCAGCTCCTCGTCGACGACCATGGACAGCTCCTCGCTCTCCTTGCGGTCGGCGAGGAAGCCCAGCAGGCCCTCCGCTGAGGGGCCGCCCGGTGGATAGCGGTAGGTGCCGCTGATGGGGTTCATCACCACCGTGCCGCCGGTCATCCGCACATGCGCCTCGGGGCTCGCCCCGGCGAGAACCCGCTCGCCGGTGTGCACGACGAAGGTCCAGTACGCGCCTCGTTCCCCGCTCAGCAGCCGCCGGAAGAGCGCGAGCGCGTCGCGGCGGCCGAAGCCCGGGATGCGCCCCTCGAAGGTTCGGCGCACAACGAAGTTGGCGCCCTCGCCCGTGCCGATCTCGTCGTCGATGACGCGGCGCACCGTCCGTGCGTACTCCTCGTCGCTCACGTCGAAGGCACCGTCCTCCACCCGCACCCGGTGCGAGGGCAGCGCCGCCGCGACGTCGTCCAGAGGCAGCTCGTGCACCTCGCGCGGGACGAGTACGGCCAGCGGCGTCCCGTCGTCCCGCACGCGGAAGCCGCGCTCGCGGATCTGCCGGAACGGCACGAGGGCGAGGGCGCCGTGACCGGCGTCCGGGATGTCGGCGAGCCGCGCCGCCTCGTGGACCGGCCCGGTCAGGACCTCGACGGTGTCGTGACGTCGGCCCGGGGTGCGTCTGCGCAGCAGCGCGAAGGGCGGGGCGTCCTCGCGCGCCAGCCGGCGCAGCAGCTCGGGCGCGGACGGCGGGACGGAGGGCGGGCCGGACGACGGGGCGGACGGTGATGTGCTCGCGGGAGCCGGGTGTGAGGTGCCGGGGGCGGCACCGGTGCGGCGGCGGTTCATCGGGCGTTCCTTCCTGGGATGCGCGGAGTCACGCGGAGAGGGAACGGCCGTGCACACACCGAAGGCCGCCCCTCGGGCGGCCTTCGCGTCTGTCGCTGTCTCGTGTTCGCGCGCAGTCAGTGGGCCGCCGGATGAGCGGTCCACCACCAGTCGGCCCGGGTTGCCCCTGCCGGAGGCAGGAGGACGAGCTGCGCGAACATGACGCGAGCCTACCCCGCAGTCCGCGTGCGAGTGGTTTCCGTCTCAGCACCCGGGCACGGCGAAAGGGGCCGGGCACGACCCCGTAACCTGGGGCGCGTGAGTGCGAACGCCAACCCCGACGCCGGTGCCCGAACCTGGCGAGACCTTCCCGCCGCGCAGCAGCCCGAGTGGCCGGACCGTGACGCCCTGCGTGCGGCGGTCGCCGAGCTCGAGTCCTATCCGCCCCTCGTCTTCGCCGGCGAGTGCGACCAGCTGCGTGCCCGGCTGGGCGCGGTCGCGCGGGGCGAGGCGTTCCTGCTCCAGGGCGGGGACTGCGCGGAGGCGTTCGACCAGGTCAGCGCCGAGCACATCCGGAACAAGCTCAAGACCCTGCTGCAGATGGGCGCCGTGCTGACGTACGCGGGGTCCGTGCCGGTGGTCAAGGTCGGCCGGATCGCGGGTCAGTACAGCAAGCCGCGCTCCAAGCCCACCGAGACCAGGGACGGTGTGACTCTCCCGTCGTACCGCGGCGACTCGGTCAACGGCTTCGAGTTCACCGAGGCCGCCCGCACGCCCGACCCGGAGCGGCTGAAGCGGATGTACCAGGCGTCCGCCTCCACGCTGAACCTGGTGCGCGCCTTCACCACCGGCGGCTACGCCGATCTGCGCCAGGTTCACGCCTGGAACCAGGACTTCGTGAAGCGCTCGCCCTCGGGCCAGCGTTACGAGGCGCTGGCCCGCGAGATCGACCAGGCCCTGAAGTTCATGCACGCGTGCGGCACGGACCCGGAGGAGCTCAAGACCGTCGAGTTCTTCTCGTCGCACGAAGCGCTGCTGCTGGACTACGAGTCGGCCATGACCCGTACGGACTCGCGCAGCGGCAAGCTGTACGACGTCTCCGGGCACATGGTCTGGATCGGTGAGCGCACACGCCAACTCGACGGCGCCCATATCGAGTTCGCCTCGCAGGTGCGCAACCCGATCGGTGTGAAGCTGGGTCCGACGACGACGCCCGAAGAGGCCCTCACGCTGATCGACAGGCTCGACCCGGACAGGGAGCCGGGCAGGCTCACGTTCATCACGCGCATGGGAGCCGACAAGGTGCGGGACAGGCTGCCCACGCTGGTGGAGAAGGTCAGCGCCTCGGGCGCCCAGGTGGTCTGGGTCTGCGATCCGATGCACGGCAACACCTTCGAGGCGGCGAGCGGGCACAAGACCCGCCGGTTCGACGACGTCCTCGACGAGGTCAAGGGCTTCTTCGAGGTGCACAAGAGCGCGGGCACGCACCCGGGCGGCATCCACGTCGAGTTGACCGGTGACGATGTCACGGAGTGCGTCGGCGGCGGCGACGAGATCTTCGTCGGCGACCTGCACCAGCGCTACGAGACGGCGTGCGACCCGCGCCTCAACCGCAGCCAGTCGCTCGATCTGGCCTTCCTGGTCGCGGAGATGTACCGCGACCAGTGAGCCGGCGCAGCCGGTGATCCGGCCTCGCCCGGGATCCGGAGGGGACGGCATCCGGAGGGCCGCTGAGGCCGCAGGCACCGACGTTGGTGCGCAGAAGTGGGGCCCGCATCACATCGATGCGGGCCCCGCTTCTCTGTTGTGGACGCAGTACGGCAGCTAAGGTTAGGTTAACCTCATCAAACCTGAGCGTCGTCCGGAGCGCACACTGCCGTAACGGCGCCCGGGGTACGAGCCCGACCGGGAGGACCGCGTGTACGTATGCTCCTGCTTCGGCATCACGGACCGGCAAGTCCGTGAGCACCAGGAGGCCGGGGCCAGCACGCCGCGCCAGATCGCCTCGCTGAGCAAGGCGGGGACGGACTGCGGCTCGTGCGTGCGCCGCATCCAGGGGCTTCTCGGACGCGGCGGATGCCCGGGCCGTCAGCTGGAGACCGCCGTCGAGGAGCCCGCCCGCGCGCCCGTCCCGTCCTCCGCCTCGGTGGCCGAAGCCGCCTGACCTCAGCCCTCCGACGGGGTCTCCTGCTCCACGAGCTGCGCGATGTACAGCGGTTCGCCCAGCTTCTCGACCAGCTCGAGCTGGGTGTCCAGGTAGTCGATGTGGTGCTCCTCGTCGGCGAGGATGTCCTCGAAGATGTTCGCCGAGGTGATGTCGCCCTTGGCCCGCATGACCTCCACCCCGCGCCGCAGACGGTCGATGGCTTCGACTTCGATCTGCCGGTCCGCCGTGAACATCTCGACCAGGGTCTGACCGACGTTGACGTGGAAGAGTCGCTGGTAGTTGGGAAGCCCGTCGAGAAACAGAATGCGGTCGGTGAGCCGCTCGGCGTGACGCATCTCGTCGAAGGACTCAGCACGGGTGTACCGGGCGAGCTTGGGCCAGCCGAAGTGCTCCTGCATCTTGGCGTGCAGGAAGTACTGATTGATAGCGGTCAGTTCGGCCGTCAGCTGCTCATTGAGGAATTCGATGACCTCGGGGTCGCCCTGCATGGTGCGGACTCCTTCCAAGAGGAAAATGCCAGGTGAGTGTGCGCGCCCGCGCATCCTCGCACCGTGCCGTCAATCCGGTCCAGTAAGCGAAGGCTTACCGAAAGCGCCGGAATTGGGCGGCCGGAAACCCCTTGAAGACCCCGCGGCCGGGGTGCCGGTAAGCGGCTTCGGAAGGGTCTGTCACCATGGAGGGATGGGCCAGTCGCAGAATGCCGAGGGGGAGCAGCAACCGCTTCCGCCGGGCCAGCGGCTCCAGCGCGGCTGGCCGGTCACGCACTACGGGCCGGTGCCGAAGTTCAAGCCCGACCGCTGGGATTTCCGGGTCTTCGGAGCGACCGCCGACGGTGAGAAGCACTCCTGGGACCACGAGGAGTTCTCGGCACTGCCGTACGAGACGGTCGTCGCGGACTTCCACTGCGTCACCAAGTTCAGCATGGTCGGGGCCGAGTGGGGCGGTGTGCCCGCCCGTACCGTGCTGGAACTCGCGCCTCCCGCGGACGATGTCACCCATGTCATGGTCTGGGCGGAGTACGGATTCAGCTCCAACCTGAGGCTGCCGGATTTCGCCGCCGCGACGACGCTTTTCGCCACCCACCGCGCGGGCGAGCTGCTCACCGCCGAACACGGCTTCCCCCTGCGGCTGGTGGTGCCGCACCTGTACGCGTGGAAGGGCCCCAAGTGGGTGCGCGGCGTGGAGTACATGACCACGGACCGCCGCGGCTTCTGGGAGGAACGCGGCTACCACAACATCGGCGACCCCTGGAAGGAACAGCGCTACTCCTACCAGGAGGAGCCCGGCGAGGGGCCGGAGCTGTAGCTGTCAGTGGCAGGAGGCCGTGGTGGCACCGCCGGTCGGTGGTACGCGTGCAGCACCGCGTGGGTCTTGCCCCGGCCGGTCATCCACCGTTTCATCGGCGTCGTGACAAGGAAGACGACGGCGAACGCGTGGGCAGGTGGCGCGTGCCGCCTTCGGTCAGGGAACCCGCCGTCCTGCCGCAGGTTCAGTTTCCCCCTTCCCGCAGCTCCTTCAGCCGTGCAACGTCCGCCGCGTGGCCTTCCTTGCGGCCCGGGGTCTCTATGACGAGCGGTACGCCCTCGGTCGAGGGGTGGGTCATGAGGCCGGCGAACGGGCCCGGACCGATGTGGCCGGAGCCGATGTTCGCGTGGCGGTCCTTGTGGGCACCGGCGACATCCTTGGAGTCGTTGGCGTGGATGAGCCTGAGCCGGCCCGGGCCGGTCACCGACTCCAGCTCGTCCAGTGTCCGCTTCACCCCTCCCGGCGCCGCCAGGTCGTGCCCGGCGGCGAAGACGTGGCAGGTGTCGAGGCAGACGCCGAGCCGGGGGTGATGCCGGAGGACCTCGAAGTACGGCCCGAGGTCCCGCACCCGCGAGCAGAGCGAGAACCCCTGGCCCGCCGTGGGCTCCAGCAGCAGCCACGGGTCGTCCTCGTGCGTCAGCTCCTCCAGCAACGGCAGAAGCAGCCGCCCCACCTGTGCCAGCGCCGTGGTGCTCGTGCGGCCGCCCGTGGCCGAGCCCGTGTGCACCACGACGCCGGAAGCGCCGATCTCGCGCCCTCTGCGGAGCGAATGGCGCAGCGAGGAAACCGAGTTGCGGGCCGTGGCCTCCGTATGGGAGCCGAGATTGATGAGGTAGGGAGCGTGCACGAATACGGGAAGGTTTCTCTCCTCGCACGATGCACGGAATTCTTCGTCCTGTTGCGGGGAGCCGGAGTTCGTCGCCCAGCCGCGTGGATTGGCGACGAAAACCTGAACCGCCTCCGCCCCGATGTCATCTGCGTAGGAAATGCCAGTGGCGGCCAGTCCCCCTGCTACGGGGACGTGGCCGCCAATGGGATTGCGGTGTCGCTCGGTCGTCACACCATCAGTATGCCGAGTTGACGTTGTCCATCGAACCGTACCTGTCCGCCGCGTAGTTGCAGGCGGCCACGATGTTGGCGACCGGGTCGGTGATGTTGGTCGAGGTGCCGTCGACGTGGTAGGCGTCGAAGGTCGGCTGGATGGTCTGGAGCAGACCCTTGGACGGGGTGCCCTTCTGGGCGTTGATGTCCCAGTTGTTCACGGCGTTGGGGTCGCCGCCGGACTCGCGGATGATGTTCCGCTTGATGCCGTCGTACGAGCCGGGAATGTTGTGCTTCGCCATGATGTCGCGGGCCTCGCGGATCCAGCCGTCGAGGTTGTCGGGGTAGGTCTTGGGAGCGGGGCGCTCGGCGGCGCGGGACGCCTTTGCGGCGGCTGCGGCCTCGGCCTTGCGCTCCGCGGCAGCCTTCTTCGCGGCCTTCGCCTTTGCGGCCTTGACCTTCGCGGCCTCCGCGCGGTCGGCGGCGACGGCCTTCTGCTTGGCCACCGCGTCCTTCTGGGCGGCCACGGCCTCCTTGGTGCGCTGGACGTCGGAGTCCAGGGTTCCCTGCTTGGCGGCGCCGAGCTCCACCTTGTGCGTATCGGAGTTCTTCGTACTCTCCGCGGCGGCCGTCGATGCGCTGACCTTCTTGGCGCTGGACTGGCTCTGGTCGCCTGCGTCGGCCGTGCCGGGGAGGACGGTCAGCGCGATCGCTGCCGCTCCCGCGACCGATATACCTGCGGCGGAGTAACGCGCGAACTTGGGGTTGCGGACGTAGCCGGGAATGCTGGGCATTGTGAGCGAACCTTTCAACAATTGCGTGCGTCGCAGAGGCCGGAAAGGCGGTGTACGCCGGGTTCCGAACCCCGGCGCATGCGACCGACGGCAATTGTTAAAGGCTCCGAAAACACAGCCCAAAAGTGTGACGTACTATCCCGGCTCGTTTATCGGGGGAGAGACGCGGTGCCGGGAACGGGGACCGCCGTGTTTCGGAAGGCGGACTGGGGGAAGAGCGGGTCCACTAGGCACCGTCGTAAGTGACATGCGCCCTATGTCCGGTATCACACGCGGGGCGGCTCGTCTGTCTGTGGGTGAGGGCGCGCGTGCGGGGTGTCAGGGCTCCTCGGAGTGTCCGCAGCGGGCGGCGCGAGCGGTATCGGAGGCATCGCAGCGGCGCGGGCGGTGTTGCCGTGACCGCCGCAGGGCCGCGCGGGGGCCGCTCGGCGCAGAGCCGGACGGTCCGGCCTGCTCAGCGCAGCCAGATCGTCACGTTGGAGCCGCGCGGAGCCTCGTCGTCCCCGCCGGGTGACTGGGCGAAGACCTTGTTGCCGACGAAGATCCGGCGTGCGGTGACCTCGAAGCCGGCGTCCTCCAGCTTCTTGCGCGCCTGCTTCTTGCCCAGGCCCTCCACGTCCGGGACGTCGACCAGGTCCTGGCCCTTGGAGATGGTGAGCGTGACGGTGTCGCCCTCGCCGGCCGTGCTGTCCTCGGCGGGCGACTGACGGGCCACGCTGCCCTCGTCCTCGTCGGAGAAGACGCGTTCCGGAGCGATGCGGACCTTCAGGCCCTCCTCGGTGAGCTTCTCCCGGGCCGAGTCCTCGTCGTCGCCGACGACGTCCGGCACGTCGACGGGCGCCCCCTTGGAGACGGCCAGCGCGACGGGAGAGCCCGGCCGGCGCTTGCTGCCCGCCTCCGGGTCGCTGGCGATCACGGAACCCCGCGCCGTGTCCTCGCTGAACTGCCGCTTCACCACGCCGGCCTCGAGGCCGGCGTCCTTGAGCCTGCGCCGGGCGTCGGCGAGCGGCATACCGTCCAGCTCGGGGACCTTCACGATCTCCGGGCCCTTGGAGACGACCAGGGTGACGGTGCCGGTCCTGCGGATGCGGTCGCCCGGGTCCGGGTTGGAGTCGACGACGTGGCCGCGCTCGACGCGCTCGCTGTATTCGTGGGTGACGTTCACGTCGAGGCCGGAGTCGCCGAGGATCTTCCTGGCGTCGGACTCCGTCTTGGCCAGCACCGCCGGTGTCTGCGTGAACTGGCCGGAGTTGATGTACCAGACACCCGTGCCCACCAGCAGCAACAGCATCACCGCCAGCGTCACCAGAAAGCCCCGGCCGCCGGCGCGGCCCCGGGAGCGGCGCCTGGTGCCCCCGTCGTCGCCCGGCGGGACGGTGTAGCGGGCGGTGCGGTCGATGCCGTCCCAGCCGTCGCCGGGGCCGGGATGGTGTCCGTACTCCTGCGATGCCGCGACGTCGCGCGGAAGCACGCTCGTGGGCTCCTCGGTCCCGTCGCCGGGGCCGGCCGCCGAGCGCATGCGGCCCTCGCCGAGGGCGGCGCCGGCCGCGAGTGCCTGGGCGAGCCCGGCCGCCGGGTCGTTCGCCTGCGGCGGGACGGCATCCAGCTCGGACGGCGTGAGACGGGCCCGGACTCCGCGGGCCTCGGCGAGCATGGCGCCCGCGTCCTGGGGGCGTCCGTCCGCTGCCCGGGCCGTGGCCCGTGCCACCAGCATGTCCAGTTCGGGGGCGAGGCCGGGCACGGAGGCCGACGGGGCCGGCATGTCCTCGTGGAGATGCTGGTAGAGCACCTGTGCCGGTGTGCCGCCCGTGCGGGGCTTGCTGCCGGTGAGCATCTCGTAGAGCATCACGCCGCACGCGTAGAGGTCTGTGCGTGTGTCCGCGGTGCCGTGTTCGATCTGCTCCGGGGCGAGGTAGGAGACGGTGCCGAGGATGCTGTCGGTCCCGACGGACGTCTGGCTGTCCACCGCCCGTACGAGGCCGAAGTCGGCGACCTTGACCCGGCCGTCGTCGCCGATCAGTACGTTCTCCGGCTTCATGTCGCGGTGCACCATGCCGGCGTGGTGGGCGGCGCCCAGCGCGGCGAGCATCGGCTCCAGGATGTCGAGGGCGACGCGGGGGCGCAGGGCGCCCCGGTCGCGCAGCACGTCCCGCAGGGTGCACCCGGAGACGTACTCCATCGCCAGGTAGACGTAGGTGCCGTCGGTGCCCTGGTCGTAGACGGCGACCACATTGGGGTGCGCGAGACGGGCGACGGACTTGGCCTCGCGGATGAAGCGCTCGACGAAGGCGCCGTCCGTGGCGAGCGAGGGGTGCATGACCTTCAGCGCCAGCACGCGGTCGAGGCGGGTGTCGACGGCGCGGTAGACCGTCGCCATGCCGCCGACGGCGATGCGTGATTCGACGCGGTACCGGCCGTCCAGCACCTGTCCGACCGGCGGGGACTCCCCGGCGGGGCCGGAGGAGGAGTCCTGAAGGCTCGTATCCATCGACGAAGAGTCTACGAGCCATCACGGCGACGGAAATCCGTGATGCGCCAAGCAGCGGGTGAGGAAACAGGGCAAAAAGGAAGAATCTCCAATTTGTCCCTTTTGGGACTTTCGTCTGAACGGCATCACTGCGGGGGTGCCGAGGGGCGCGGAATTCCTGGCGTCACCCTTGCCCCTTCCGCTCTCCTCGCCGTGCCTTCTTCCTCCCGTGTTTCGCCGGCCACCGGATTCCCCGCGGGACCTTGGTCCTGCGGGACCTTGGCCCTGGAGCCCTGGGGCCCTGGAGGGAGCCCTGGAGGCTCCGGGGCTTCCAGGGCTTCGCGGAACCCCGGGGCTTCGGGGAAGTCCGGCCCGCTCAGCCGAAGGCCGGGCGCTCGGGATCGAGCGCGGCGACGCCCTCCGCCGGGGAGGACGCTTCCGCGAAGTGGCGGCGCGGGATGCGGCCCGCACGTGCGGCCAGGCGGCCGGCCGTGACCGCCTGCCGCATCGCCTCGGCCATCAGCACCGGCTCCTGCGCCCTCGTCACGGCGGAGGCGAGCATCACGGCCTCGCACCCCAACTCCATGGCGAAGGCCACATCGGAGGCCGTCCCGGCACCCGCGTCGAGGATCACGGGCACGCCGGCGCGCTCGGTGATCAGCTGGAAGTTGTGCGGATTGCGGATGCCGAGCCCGGAGCCGATGGGGGAGCCCAGCGGCATGACGGCCGCGCAGCCGGCCTCTTCCAGCTTCCGTGCCAGGACGGGGTCGTCATTGGTGTAGGGCAGCACGGTGAAGCCGTCGTCGACCAACGTCTCGGCAGCGTCGAGGAGTTCGACGGGGTCGGGCAGCAGCGTGCGCTCGTCGGCGATGACTTCGAGCTTCACCCAGTCGGTTCCGAGAGCCTCCCGTGCGAGCCGGGCGGTGAGCACCGCCTCGCCGGCCGTGTAGCAGCCCGCGGTGTTCGGAAGCACGCCGATGCCGTGCTTCTCCAGCAGCGACAGCACCGAGCCCTGGACCGTCGGGTCGAGGCGGCGCATGGCGACCGTCGTCAGCTCGGTCCCCGACGCCACCAACGAGCGTTCCATGACGTCGAGGCTGGGCGCTCCGCCCGTACCCATGATCAGGCGGGAGCCGAAGGTTCGGTCGCCGAGGACGAACGGGTCCGCCGCTGCCGCGGGGGAGTGCGCCGACGGGGACGTGCCCCGCTCCGGGTGCGGCGTCGTGCCGACCGCTGTGCCTGGCATACGGATCAACCTCCTTGGACTGCGGTCAGTACCTCGATGCGGTCGCCCTCGGCCAGCCGCACCCGCGACCACTCGCCCCGGGGCACGACGGTCTCGTTGACGGCCGCGGCGACACCCGAGGGCGCGGATGTGAGGTCCGCCACGAGCTGGTCGAGGGTGGACTCCGAAGGAACGTCGCGGGAGGCGCCGTTCACGGAGACGGTGACGGTCGCGGTGTGCGAGGGGACGCTCGTCATGCTGGACGCTCCTGTGGCTCGCTTGCGGAATCTCTCGAGGGCTCGCCTGCCGAGACGGTCCCTGCGGCCCCCGCGGCCCCCGCGGCGTCGCCGGAGCCGGGGGCGCCGGAGCCGGGGGCGCCGAACCTTGCCGGAGTGAACGCACGGACCTGCTCGGGGAGTTCGCCGGTCGCCAGCAGTTCGCCCATCGCGTCACCGGTGACGGGCGTGAGCAGCACGCCGTTGCGATAGTGGCCGGCGGCCAGGTGGAGCCCCGGCAGCGCGGTGGGCCCGAGCAGCGGCGCGTTGTCGGGGGACGCCGGACGCAGCCCCGCCGAGGTCTCCGTGAGGGGGAGTTCGGTGAGTCCGGGGGTCAGTTCGTGGGCGTCCCGCAGCAGTTCGTACACGCCACCGGCGGTGACCGTCGTGTCCCAGCCCAGCTCCTCGCTCGTCGCGCCGATGACCAGCTCGCCGTTGGCGCGCGGCACGAGGTAGATGTGCCCGCCGCGCACGATCGCCCGGACCGTACGGGAGAGGAAGGGCCCGTACGCGGCTGCGGACGGCATCCGCAGCCGGAGCACCTGGCCCTTGACCGGCCGCACCGGCGGCAGGAGTTCGTGCGGAACCCCTTCCAGACGGGACGCCCACGAGCCCGTCGCCAGCACCGTCTGCCCGGCCCCCGCAACGGTGCCGTCGTCGAGTGTCACGCCCGTTGCGCGGCCGTCCGCGACGGTGAGGCCCACGGCGGCAGCGCGCCGGAAGGCCACGCCCGCACGTTCACAGGCCAGCAGCAAGGCCGTGGCGAGCCGGCGCGGGTCCGTCTGGTGGTCGCCGTCGACGCGCAGCCCGCCGCGTACGGAAGGGGAGAGCATCGGCTCGAGACGGCGGCACTCCCGGCCGGTGAGCCACTGCGAATCGAGCCCGCAACGCCGCTGAAGCGCGTGCAGTTCGCGCAGGTGGGCCCGGTCGTCGGCGTCGAGGGCGACCGCGAGTGTGCCGCAGGAGCGGTAGCCGATCTCCTGGCCGCTCGCCTCCTCCAGCTCCGCCGCGAAAGCCGGATAACGGGCCGCCGAGGCGAGGTTGAGCCCGAGCAGCGACTCCTCGCCGTAGTGCAGCTCGGTGACGGCGGCGAGCATCCCGGCCGCCACCCGGGCGGCGCCGCCGCCCGGTTCGGGGTCGACGACAGTTGTGGAAAGGCCGCGCTGTGCCGACCGCCACGCGGTGACGAGCCCGATGATGCCGCCGCCGACGACGGCCACGTCGGGGTGTGCGGGCGCGCCGGAACCCCGCCCGGCGGCGGTCCCGGGTGTGCTGCTGCGTCGCATGAGGAAGCTGCTTCTCCCTTCGCCGGAATGACCCGGATCAGGTTCGTACGGTCGGAGGCCGCAGCCTCCCTCTCAGCCCGGTGCGCCGGACTCCCGCGTGTGCCTTGTGTGTCCTGTGCGGTCCTGCAGGCTGCCGCCGGCTCGCCGTACGGCCCTTCGCCGGGCCGCCGTGGCTTCGTACCGCCGAACCAGCGTACTGCGCCCCGGCCGTGATGTGACCGGCGGCCGCCGCGGCAGCCAACCGCCGGAGCAGTGCCCGCGCCCTAGGATGACCGGGTGGGCGTGAGTCGGAGCGAGCAGCGGGTCGTTGTCGTGGGTGCGGGCATGGCCGGTGTGCAGACGGCCGTGCAACTGCGCGAGCAGGGCTGGCCCGGCGGCATCAGGCTGATCGGCGGCGAGCCCCATCAGCCGTACGACCGGCCCCCGTTGTCCAAGGCGGTGCTGCTGGGCAAGGCGGACGACTCCGCACTGGACGTCGACTTCGGAGCCCTCGGCGTCGATGTGGAACTGGGCCGGCAGGCGACCGCGTTGAGTCCCGGTGAACGCCTTCTCGAGACGGACGCGGGCACCGTTGCCTACGACCATCTCGTCATCGCCACGGGAGCCGAACCTGTCGCGCTTCCCGGCGGCGAGGGAGCCCCCGGCGTGCACCTGCTGCGGACCCTCGACGACGCCGCACGGCTGCGTACCGTGCTGGCGGCGCGCAGCGAGGTGGTCGTGGTGGGCGCGGGCTGGATCGGCGCCGAGTTCACCACCGCGGCACGCGAGGCGGGCTGCGACGTCACCGTCGTGGAGGCCGGGGGAGCGCCGCTTCCGGGAGCGCTTCCCGCGGAGGTCACGGAGCACATGCGCCCCTGGTACGAGGAGAGCGGCGCGCGCCTGCGTACCGGCACAGCCGTGCGCTCGGTGGAGCGCGGCGGGGTCGTGCTCCAGGACGGCACGCGGCTGCGGGCCGACGCCGTCGTCGTGGGCATCGGCTCGCGTCCCGCGACGGGCTGGCTGGCGGGCTCCGGCATCGAACTCGGCGAGGACGGCGGCGTGCTCGCGGACGAGGGGCTGCGTGCCTCCGCCCCGCACGTGTTCGCGGTCGGCGACTGCGCCTCCTTCCCCTCCGCCCGGTACGGCGAACGCCTGCTCGTGCACCACTGGGACAACGCGCTGCAGGGACCCCGCGTCGTGGCCGCCAACATCACGGCCGGAACGCTGCCGGACGGCGAGGCGGAGGCCGCGCTCTACGACCCGGTTCCCTACTTCTGGTCCGAGCAGTTCGGACGCTTCATCCAGTACGCCGGACACCACACGCCGGAGGACGAACTGGTCTGGCGCGGCGACCCGGACCAGGCCGCCTGGTCGGTGTGCTGGCTGCGCGACGGAACGCTGAACGCGCTGCTCGCGGTCGGCCGGCCCCGCGATCTTGCGCAGGGCAGAAGGCTCATCGGCCGCGGTGCGCCGGTGGACGCGGAACGCGTGGCCGACGCGGCGGTTCCCCTGAAGAAGGCCGTCCCCGGGACCTAGGTGTATTGATCACGGGCGTTGTTGACGCCCGTGATCAATACACCTAGCGACTCACATCACCAGCGGTACGGCGCCCTGCGTTCCCGCGGCGGAGCGGCCCCATAAGAGGGGCTCAGCCGGACTGGTCGCCGCCGCACAGTAGTGACTGTCACAGCGGGATGGCAGGCTGGTGGCGTGACAGAGATTGATGCAAAAACCGATGCTCTCGTCCCTGGCTGGCTCACCCTGCCCGATGTCGCCGAAAAGCTGGACATCCCGGTGACCCGGGCCCGTCAGCTCGTCAAGGAGGGCCAGCTGATCGCGGTCCGCAGAGGGGAGGGGCGGACCTTGCAGGTGCCCGCGGACTTCATCGCCTCGGGCCGCGTCGTGAAGGGCCTCGTCGGCACGATCACGCTCCTCAAGGACGACGGCTTCAGCGACGAGGAAATGCTGGAGTGGCTCTTCACCGAGGACGAGAGCCTGCCCGGCACCCCCGCGCAGGCCCTCCGGGAGAACCGCGGGACAGAGGTGAAGCGGCGCGCCCAGGCACTTGCCGTGTGACATCTCGCACAGCGCAGCTTCCGGCACACCGCATTGCACTGCCCGTACACGGAGTCACACCGCACACATCCGCACATCCGCCGGCGTGCGGGCCCGGCGCAGCGCGCGCCGCTGCGTCCGGCCCGCACGCCCTCGTCCGGGGGGACGTCCCTCATGAGCGCCACCACCGCCCGCGGTCTGCTCGCCGGTGCCCGGCTCTATCTGTGCACCGACGCGCGCAAGGAGCAGGGCGATCTGCCGGAGTTCCTCGACGCGGTCCTGCGCGGAGGCGTCGACATCGTGCAGCTTCGGGACAAGACCATGGAGGCCGCCGAGGAGCTGGAACACCTCGAGGTCTTCGCCGACGCCTGCCGGCGCCACGGAAAGCTGCTCGCCGTCAACGACCGGGCGGACGTCGCGCACGCCGCCGGCTCCGACGTGCTCCACCTCGGCCAGGGTGACCTCCCGGTCCCCGCCGCCCGTGCCGTCCTCGGTGACGACGTCCTCATCGGCCGGTCCACGCATGCCGAGGCGGAGGCCGCGGCAGCGGCGGCCGAGCCAGGGGTGGACTACTTCTGCACCGGCCCCTGCTGGCCGACCCCCACCAAGCCGGGCCGTCACGCCCCGGGCCTCGAACTGGTCAGGTACGCGGCCTCGCTGGGCACTTCGCGTCCCTGGTTCGCGATCGGCGGGATCGACGCCTCCAACCTCGACCAGGTGCTGGACGCCGGCGCGAGGCGCGTCGTGGTCGTCCGCGTCCTCACCGGCGCCGACGATCCCGAGGCCGCCGCGGCACTGCTTGCCCGCCGGCTGCGGGAGCGCGCCGAGCACGACGCGGGTGCCGAGCACGACGGGGCCGGCCCGTCGCGCTGAGCGCCGCCGAAGCGCTGCTCGACGGGGGTACCCGCGGGGGTGCAGGGCGGGACTCCGGCCCGCGCGCGACCGGCGGGGAAATCGCTTTCCCAAGCGCCGCCCGCGCGCTGTTCTCGCTGCTTGACCAGCACGTGCGCAGCCGGAAGAGACGCCCCGACAAGGGCGACGGAAGGGACGTAAGCGCTCTTCACGCCCCGTCGCCCTCTAGCCAAGGCCGATAGCCTGCAACCATGGCCATCGGTATCTCAGCTACCAGGACAGACAGCACCATGACAGTGCGTGACCTCCTCGCGACGGGTCAGCGCTCGTACTCGTTCGAGTTCTTCGCCCCGAAGACGGAGAAGGGCGAGCGCTCGCTGTGGAACGCCCTGCGGCGAATCGAAGCCGTCTCACCGACGTTCGTCTCCGTGACCTACGGCGCCGGAGGCTCCTCGCGAGAGGGGACCGTGCGCAACACCGAGCGGATCGCCACCGAGACGACGCTCACCCCGGTCGCGCACCTGACCGCCGTGAACCACTCCAGGTCGGAGTTGCGCAACGTCATCGGCCAGTACGCGGACGCCGGCATCCGCAACGTGCTCGCGATCCGGGGCGACCCTCCCGGCGACCCGATGGGTGAGTGGGTCAAGCACCCCGAGGGCCTCACCTACGCTTCCGAACTCGTCGAGCTGGTCAAGGAGTCCGGCGACTTCTGCGTCGGTGTCGCCGCTTTCCCGGAGATGCACCCCCGGTCCGACGACTGGGACACCGACGTGCGCCACTTCGTCAACAAGTGCCGTGCCGGGGCCGACTACGCGATCACGCAGATGTTCTTCCGCGTCGAGGACTACTTGCGGCTGCGGGACAGCGTGGCGGCAGCGGGTTGCGAGACACCGATCATCCCGGAGATCATCCCGGTCACCAACGTGAAGCAGATCGAGACGTTCGCACAGCTCAGCAATGCGACGATCCCGGACGAACTGGCAGACCGCCTCCGGTCGGTCGAAGACGATCCCGCGGCGGTACGCTCGGTCGGAATCGAGTACGCGACGGAGATGTGTGCGACGCTGATGGCCGAGGATGTCCCCGGACTCCACTTCATTACGCTCAACAACTCCACGGCAACGTTGGAAATCCATCAGAATCTTGGACTCCACAATCGACCCTGAGCCGAAGTAGCCGGCCGAGGCAGTGAGAAGGGGGCGCACATGGGCTGGACAGTCCTCTACATCGCGTTCGGCATCGTCGCGCTGTGGCTGTTGGGCGAAGTGCTGCTGCAGTACAAGGCGCGGCTGCGCTGGCGCGTGCTGGCCTTCACCGGCTTCCTGGGCGTGGTGGCGGGGGCGCTGATCCCGTCGGTCGTCGTGATCGGCGTCGGGATCGCCGCCTTCGCCACGGGTCAGACCTTCGTGACGCTTTCCTACCGCCGTGGCTTCGTGGCGGGCTGGGCACTCTCCGGAGTGCCCGGCGTCAGCCGCCGCCGCGACGAGGAGGCGGAGCCCGAGGCGCTGCAGGTGCCGCAGTTCGACTCCGCGCCCGAGCCCGTACCCGCCCTGACGGCGTCGGGCGGCTACGGCTCGGACGGGTTCCAGCAGAACGCCGGCGACTCGAACGGCTACGACACGGCCGGTTTCGCCGCCGTGGGCTCGATGAGCGCTCCGAGCGGGTTCAGCAGCGGGAACCGCTACGAGACGGGCGGCTTCCCCGCCGTGGACTCGATGAGCGCCCCGAGCGGATTCGGAGCTTCCAGCGGCAACGGCTACGACAGCCTGAACGGCAACGGCTACGACAGCCTGAACGGCAACGGCTACGACAGCCTGAACGGGAACGGCTACGACAGTCTGAACGGCAACGGCTATGAGACGACCGCCTTCGCGGCGCCCGACGGCCTCGCCGGCCCCGGCCCCAACGGCTTCGAGGCGACCCAGGCGTTCAGCCCGTTCAGCCCGGAGACCGAGGGTTACCAGCCCAACGGGTACCCTGCGCCGAACGGTTACGGGCCGCAGACGACCGGCCAGGAACAGATCCCCGTCTACCAGCCCGGCCCCATGCCGGACGAGACCGGCGAGTTCACATTCGGGGGCTACGACAGCTTCGGCTATCCGGCAGCCGGACAGCAGCCCGGCATATATCAGGACGGCCAGCAGCAGTACGGCGGGTTCTCCGACCCGTACGCCGCCTTCGACGGCAACGGCGCGGGCGCCGCAGGCCCCTCGTACGAGGGTTACAGCGGTTACGACACCTACGGAGGCAACGCCTCCTACGGCGGCGGCGATCCGTACGGCGGCATCGGCGGCATCGGCGGCCTGGGCGACCAGCAGGGGTACGGCCCCCAGCAGTCTCCGTACGGGGTCTCCGACACCTTCGGCGGGGGCGGCGGCTTCGGAGCGGGCGGCGCGGGCGCGGACGCCTACGGGTCCATGTACGGCAACGGCGAGTCCTACGCCGACGGACAGTCCTACTTCCCCCAGCCGCCCACCGGCGGCGCCGGCGCATGGGTGCCGCAGCAGCGCGACCCGAACGAGCAGCAGGGCCAGCAGCAGTACCCGTACCAGAACGGCGACCCGTACGGTTACGGAACCCAGGGCAACGGATACGGCGCCGGCAGCGGCTACTACTACTGACCGGCGGAGCGGCCGCGCCCGGCAGCGGCGGGCCGCGGCGCGGGCTCAGCGCGAGCCGCGCCAGTCGTCACCCTCCACGATCAGTCCGGCGACCAACGCGCCGGACATTCCCGCGTGTGCGGCACCGCCGCCGGGATGCGCCCAGCCTCCGGCGCGGTAAAGCCCGCTCGTGCCCGTCCTGTTGGGCGGCCGCACATCCACGGCGTCCCGCCGGGTACGGGCCCCGCGCGCGAACGGCCCCGCGAGCGCCGGAGCCGGCACCAGGCCGCCCGGAGCCCCCGTCTCCTCCTCGATGTGACGCGGCGTGCGCACCTCGCGCCACAGCACGCGCTCCCCGAGGTCCAGCCCGGCCGCGTCGGCGGCGGCCACCAGCCGGTCCGCGAGACGTGACGCCTTGTTCTGCCCGCCACGCCCGCCGTGCCCGTCCTGCCCGTACAGTCCGTTCTCCTCGCCCGGCTCGCCCGCCTCGCCCGGCTCGACGGCGACAGAGAGCACCGCGGCCTCATGCCCGTCGTCCGGGCGCAGCGCGGGATCGTCGGGACGCAGCACGGTCAGTGGCCGCCCGGGGGCGTCGGCCCGGTGGACCACGGTGCGGTGCGGAGTGCCCGCCGGTCTTGCGCCGCGCAGCGCGAGCAGCACCGTGAGGCGCGACAGGGCCGGCACGTCCTGCGGTGCTCCGTCGCCGGCTGCCCTCCCCGGCACCCGGGAGGCGCCGACGACCACGGCGTCGGCCGGGACGTCCGGCTCTCCGGCCGGCTTCACGCCCACCGCTCTGCCGTCCTCCTCCAGCACCTCCGCCACCTCGCAGCCGAAGCGGAAGTCCACCTTGCGTTCCGTGCACCGCGTGTACAGCGCCTCCGCGAGCGCCCGCATCCCTCCGCGCACGTGCCAGGTGCCGAAGGTGTGCTCCACGTAGGCGAGTACGGCCGCACCCGCTGGTGCCTCTTCCGGGTCCAGGCCGTAGGAGTTGGCGCAGCCCGTCAGCATGGACACCAGCCGCGGATCGCGGAGCTCGTCGGCGGCGGCTTCCGCCAGGGTGGGCGGGCGGCGCCGCAGCAGCCCCTTGCCGCGCAGCGCGGGGTACGGGTCGCGGGCGAGGCTCTCGCGCAGCGCCGGGACGCCGTCCGCGGTCAGCGGCTCCTCGAGGAGCGGCCGCCTGGTGGCGTCCCAGACGGTACGGGCCCGGGCTAGCAGGTCCGTCCAGCGTTCGCCCGCCCCTTTGCCGAAGGCGGCGTCGAGCGCCCCGACGACTCCCGCGCGGGAGCCGGAGGGCAGCGAGACGGCCGTGCCGTCGGGGAATACGTGCCGGATCGCCGGATCGAGCCGCACGAGGCCCACGTGGTCCTCCAGCGCTTCACGGCCGGTCTTCACGAACAGGTCCCGGTAGACGGCCGGCAGATGCAGAAGGCCGGGCCCTGTGTCGAAGCGGAAGCCGTCCCGCTCCCAGGACCGGACTCCGCCGCCGAAGGTCGCCGAGCGCTCGTACACCGTCACCCGGTGCCCCGCCGTCGCCAGCCGCGCGGCGGCCGCCATCGCGCCCAGCCCGGCGCCGATCACCGCAATGCGTGCCATGACGAGGGACTTTAGCGGGACGGCGGACGGCACCTCGCGGCGGGCGGTGCCGCCGGGAGAGCGGGGCGACGCGCCCTGAGCGGTAGCGCCCGGGCTCCGGCCCCCAGTGCTGAGTAGGGCTACCTAGCCCGCCGATTGAGTAGAACAGCGGATGGGCCGGGGACCCGCCGGACGGCAGAGTGATGCGCGTGGCAAGGGAGCACCGGCTCCGGCACCGCCGACACGGGGCGGCGGAACGGAGGCGGCTCCCTTGCAAGGGGGACGCGGGGGCACGGGGCCCCGCGTCCGTAACGGGGGTCGGGGGATACGGGGGAAGGCGTGCGCAGCCCTGGGAACGGGTGGTCGCCGGTTCGGCCGGCTACCGGGGCTGCGCACACCCCCCGACACGTCCCTGGAGCAGCAGCGACAGCGCGCCGTGCACCTCCTCGAGGGAGCGTTCCGGCTGGAACGCCTTCCAGTCCAGAGCGGCGACCAGCACCATGCCGACCAGTGCGGCCGCGGTCAGCGTGATGTCGATGTCGGCGCTCAGCTCGCCCTCCTCCACACCGGCGCGCAGCTCTTCCTCCACGACGGCGACGGCCTGCCTGCGGACCACCAGCAGAGTCGAGTTCCACGCCCTGTTGGTGCGCCACAGCTCCGCGACGTACAGCCGTGTGAAGGCCGGATAGCGGTCGATGAAGACGAGTCCCGCACGGACCATCGCATCGAGCGCGTCGACGTGACCGCCGCCCGCCGACGCGGTCGAGGCGGACGCCTCGCGCAGGTCGCTCGTCAGCAACTCCACGCCGTGCCGCAGCAGTTCCTCGAACAGCTCGCTCTTGCTGGCGAAGTTGTAGTAGACGGTGCCCTTGGCGACGCCGGCCTTCTCGGCGATCTCGTCCACCGTGGTCGCGGAGAATCCCTGCTCGGCGATGAGCGTCACGGCCGCCTGGAACAGCCTCTCGCGGGTGGGAGCGCGGCTCACAGCGCGATCTCCGGGTGCAGCCGGTCGACGGTCCACACCTGCCTGCGGCGGGCCGTGAGGGCCGTCAGCGCGAGAGCCCCGGCCGTGAAGGCGAGCAGCACGAGGCAGGCCCGCCACACCGGCCACGGTTCACCGCCGGTGATGAGGTGACGCAGGCCGTCCACGACGTAACTCATCGGCAGGAACGGGTGGATGGCGTTGAAGAATCCGGGGCTGGTCTCAATCGGGTACGTGCCGCCCGCCGACGTCAGCTGGAGCATCAGCATCGCCAGCACGAGAACGCGGCCGGCCGGGCCGAACCGCGCGCCCAGGAACTGCACGATCGCGGTGAAGCAGAGCGTCACCAGCAGCAGGAAGCCCACCGTGCCCGCACCCCGGGCGAGTTGGAGCCCGAGCCCCCAGTGCAGAACGGCCAGCAGCGCCCCGGCCTGCAGCGCCCCTATCGCGGCGACGGGCAGCCATCCGGCGAGTGCGATGCGTGCGGCGGGCGCACCCGCCGCCAGTGCGCGTCTGTTGAGCGGCTGCAGCAGCATGTAGGCGATCATCGCACCGACCCAGAGGGCGAGCGGGATGAAGTACGGCGCAAACCCCGTCCCGTAGTTGGGTGCCGAGTGCGCGTTTGCGGAGGAGAGCCCGACGGGGTCGGCCATCACGCCCGCACGGTCCTCGCGCTCCTGCTTGCCGTAGTCGGGGATCTTCTTCACGCCGTCGTGCAGTCCGCCCGACAGCTGGGCGGAGCCGTCGGCGAGCTTGTACATCCCGCCGTCGAGCGTGCCCGCACCCTTGCTGAGCTTGCCGACGCCGGCGTCGAGCTCCGCTGCGCCGCTTTCTGCGTCCGCCAGCCCGCTCTTGAGGCGGCCCGCCCCGTCGTGGACCTTGTGCGCGCCCTTGTTGAGCGCGTGGATTTGGGCGACGGCCTTGTCGAGGTCTTCGCCCAGACGGGGGCCGCGATCTGCGAGGGCGTCCGCGTGCTTGCGCAGCTTGTCGAGATTCTCACCGAGACGGGTGAGACTGCCCTGCTTCTTGACGATGTCGTCGACGTCCGCGGCCACATCGGCCGCCGTCTCGGCGGCGTCCCTGGCCTTCTTCAACTGCGCGCAGGAGGTGTCCAGTTCGACGGGCGCTTCGCAGCGCGCCCGGTAAACGGCGGCAAGGGTGTCGGCGGCCTTGCGGGAGTCGGCCTTCGCCCGGTGCGCCGCGCCGGGCAGTTCGCCGAGGTTGTCCTTGAGCGTCTTGCTCGTACGGGCCACGTCACGGGCAGCGGTGCCGATCTCGTCGCCGTGCTCGTCCAGGAACGGGCCCAGCTTGCCGGCAGCCTTGTCGACCTTGTCGCTCAACTGCTGCGTGCCGTCCGCCACCCGCTTCGAGCCCTTCTCCAACTTGCCCGCGCCGGTGTGCAGTTGTGACGTGCCGTCCTTGAGTCTGCCGCTGCCGTGCTCGGCCTCGCCCAGACCGTTCTTCAGTTCCCCGGTCCCCTTCTTGGCGCGGCCGATGCCGTCGCCGAGTTTGTCCGCGCCGTCCGCCGCCTTCGCCGTCCTGTCGTGCAGGGTGGAGAAGGAGACGAAGATCCGGTCGTAGAAGCCGCGGGAGGCCTTGCTGGAGGCCGCCGCGCGCACCTCCGAGAAGACGGTGCGGGAGATCTGCCCGACGACGTAGTTCCCGGCGTCGTTCGTGCGCACCTTCAGGGCACCGGCCCGCGGGTCGTCGCCCGAGCTGGAGGCGATGCGCTCGCTGAAGTCGGAGGGCACGGTCAGTGACAGGTAGTAGCGCCCGTCCTCGACACCCTTGCGGGCGTCTTCGGCGTCGGTCTCGTGCCAGTCGAACGTGCCGCTCTTGTGCAGCCCCTCGGTGACGGAGTCTCCCGCCGCGATCTGCTTGCCGTCGGCCCTCGCCCCTTCGTCCTCGTTGACGAGGGCGACCGGGACCTTGTCGAGACGCCCGTACGGATTCCAGAACGACCACAGGTACAGGGCGCCGTAGAGCAGCGGCAGCAGCAGCATCGCCGCCATCGCCGCCCGGGGCAGTCGGCCCCTCCCGAACCGCTTGAGCTCAAGCGCGGCCAGCCTCGGCGAGCGCATCCGCCGTCTCCTTCTCGCTCGTACCGTCGAACTTCCCCGTACGTGCGGGGTGTTGCCGCTCTCGCCCGGTATCCGTACGGACGACGACCGCGCCCGGGGGAGCCTCGCTGCACACAGCCAGGACCGTGACGCCGGACGCCGCGACCGAACGCAGCAGCGCCCACGCCTCTTCGCGCCCGGGATCCGAGAGCTTGAAGTCGGCGTCGTCCACGGCGAGCAGTCGGGGCGCGCCCAGCAGGGCCAGCGCGACCGACAGCCTCAGAACCTCCAGCCGCTCCAGGTCGCGCACGCGGGTACGAGGCCCCTTGGGCAGCGCCTCCGGGTCGAACCCCGCGAGGGTCAGCGCGGCGTCGACGCGGCCGCGCGCCGCCGCCCGCTCCTTGCGGGGCCGCAGCAGGGAGCGCAGGGAACCGCCGAACCGCCGCTGCAGAAGCACGCGTTCACGAAGGTGTTCGGCGACGGACAGGGACGGTTCGAGGTCGGTGACGCCCGGCACGGCGGCCAGGGCGCTGAACCGGCGTACGGCGGCGAGCTGTTCGGGCAGCCGGCGGCCGCCCACCACGGCGTGTCCCCCGGTTGCCTTCATGCGCCCCGTCAGAGCCAGCAGCAGACACGTGCGGCCCGAGCCCGACGGGCCTTCCAGCGTGACGAGCGAGCCCGGTGCCGCCTCGAAACGGACGCCGGAGAAGACCCGGCCACGCGGGCCGTCGAGCCCGAAGTCCTCGGCGTGGAGGCCGACGCCCTCGACGGGGGCTGACTTCGGCTCCTGGCCCGGGGCCTCGGCCCCCCGTTCCGCCGCGCCACGGTTCGTGCCGGGGCGCCCGTCCGCGCCGCTCGTCCCGGCGCCGGTGGTCATCTCCGTCCCCGGCTCCTCGTTGCCGTGGGAGTCGTGTACCGCGTCGCCCACGGACCCACCTCTCGTTTTGCACTGACTGGTCAGTTCAAAAGTACCTCACGGTGCTGAGGCTCCGCGGGCGGCCCCCGCTTCCATGCCGTCGTCACAGCCGTAGGGGTTTTTGTGCAGGTCGGACGGACTGTCAGTGGTGGGCCTCACGATGGGTACATACGCCGGTCCATTCGGAAGTCGGACGACGACAGGAGGTTGGTTCCCGTGCAGCGACCCTCTCGGGGAACGCCCCCGAACTCCCCGCCGGCCAACGACGTTCATCCCGTCCTGCGCAGGGCGGCCGCCCCGCCCGCCGCCCTCGACCTGCTCGCCCAGGCGCAGCACGGGCTGGACGAGGCCGCGGCCATGGAGACGCCCAACGAGCGGTTCGCGACAGCGCACTTGGCGGCCCTCCGGACCGCTGCCGCCGTGCTCGCGGTGCGCGGGCGCCCCGAGAGCAGCGAGCGCCGCAGGCGGGCCATACGAAGCGCGTGGGAGGTGCTGCCCGAGGCCGCACCCGAACTCACAGAGTGGAGTGTGCTGTTCGCCTCCGGCGCGCCCAAGCGTGCCCGTGCCGAAGCCGGCATACAGGGCGCGGCCAGCTGGCGCGACGCCGACGACCTCGTCCGTGAGACCGGGGTCTTCCTGCGGCTGGTGGAGCGGATGCTGGTCTCGCAGCCCGCGCTGCCGCAGCCGCGCATCGCCGCGTCCGACGAGGGCCTCGTCGCCGCCCGGCTGAGCCCGCCGGGCGCGGAGGAGGACCAGCGCCGGCCCCGCGCGGGGTGACGGCGCGATGCGGCAGACAGCGGCCCCCGATGGCCCGGGACAGCGGGAAACACCGTGGCTGCGAAGGCAATAGGGTGGTGGCTGCACGCCCCTGAGCCGCCGAGGAGCACGCCATGTCCCGCCCCAGCACATCCCGCCGTACCGCCGTGGTCTGGGAGGTACTGCGAGGAGCTCTCGACCAGCGGGTCAAGGCGAGCGGCAAGGAGTCCCTCGAAGTCCTCGACACCGGAGGCGGGACGGGCAACTTCGCGGTGCCGGTCGCGGAGCTGGGCCACAGCGTCACCGTCGTGGACCCGAGCCCCAACGCACTGTTCGGGCTCGAACGCCGCGCCGCCGAGGCCGGAGTGGAGGGCAGGGTCAGCGGAGTGCAGGGCGATGCGCACGGCCTCTTCGACGTCGTGGGGCGGGGCGGCTACGACGTGGTGCTCTGCCACGGCGTCCTGGAGTACATGGACGATCCGGCCGAGGGGCTGGGCAACGTCGTCGCGGCGTTGCGCCCCGAGGGCGGCACACTCAGCCTCCTCGCCGCCGGTCTGGGCGGCGCCGTGATGGGACGTGCCCTCGCGGGCCACTTCACCGAAGCCCGGCAGGCGTTGACGGGCCGGGACGGGCGCTGGGGCGAGAGCGACCCGATGCCCCGCCGGTTCACGCCCGAGCAGCTGACCGCCCTCGTCGACGCCACGGGGCTGTCCGTCACAGCGCTGCAGGGCATCCGCGTCTTCGCCGACCTCGTGCCCGGGGCGCTCGTCGACACGGAACCGGACGCCGAGGCGGCCCTGGTGCGGCTGGAGAGCGCCGCCTCCGAACTGCCCGCCTTCCAGGCGGTCGCGAGTCAGCTGCATGTCCTGGCCGAGGCGCGGTACCACGACGGGTGACCCGGCGGGCGCCGGGCCCGGCGGGGGTGACCCGGCCGGAGTGACCGATCAGTACCCCGGTGGCCGTTAGCTCACCCGATCAGCTGTTGACCGCCGTATGATCGGGGCACACCGTTCGGCATGGTGGAAAGGCGGTGCGGGAATGCACGGATTGAACGGTCCCGCGCCGGCACCCGTCATCTCGGTCCTGGTGGGAGGTAATGGCGCAGAGGGGCGGGTTTCACGGGGGCGATTCCCTGCCTATCCTTGGATGGTCGCACCCGGTCGCCCCCGCGACCGACGAGTAGGAGGACTCCGTGCCGCTCTCTGAGCACGAGCAGCGCATGCTCGAGCAGATGGAGCGAGCGTTGTACGCCGAAGATCCCAAGTTCGCGACAGCGCTCGAGGGAAGTGAGCTGCGCAGGTACACCCGCAAGCGGGTCTACCAGGCCGTCGCAGGCTTTCTGGTGGGCATCGCCCTGCTCATGGCCGGAATGGTCGCGCAGCAGATCTGGATCAGCGTCGTGGGTTTCCTCGTCATGCTCGGGTGCGCCGTCCTCGCGGTCACCGGCTGGCGCAAGGCCCCCAAGAGCGGCGAGCAGCAACAGAGGCCGGGAAGCGCGCAGCAGGGCGGCAGCGGAGGCGGCTCGGCGTCCACGCGACGCCAGTCACGCTCCCGCCGGTCGATGATGAACCGCATCGAGGAGCGGTGGCAGCGCCGCCGCGACGAGGGCCAGTAGCCGGAGCACAAACGCCTGTGCGGCGTCCTCCCGCTGAACAGCGTCACTGCGGGGCTGCCTCCCTTCCGGAATCCGGAGGAGCAGCCCCACAGTCATGCCGGGGCCGGGGCCGGGGCCGGAGCCGTGCGCAGGGCCCCCTGCCGGTCGCGTCGCCTCCGGGACCTGCCGGCCCCTCCTGAGGACCGGTCCGGGCCGCCCGTCCCGGCCGCCCGTGAGGGCCGGCCGCCGACGCCACCGGCGAGGAGGACGGCCACTGACGGGCACCGGGGCGGCCGGGCTCCGAGCCGGCCGTGCTCCGGCTCCCTGGCCGGCTCGCACGCGACCGCTCCCGTCACGGCGGCGGAATCCGCCCGTCTCCCACCGTGACGCCCCTCGCGGCGCTACTTCGCGAAGCGGACCCGCAGCGCGCCCAGCCACCTGTCCCGGACCGCCGTAGCGGCCCGGGTCACCGTCCACATCACCCGGATGGACGAGGGCGGCAGCAGGAGTGCACGGAGCCGCAGGCTGCGAGGTGCCGCGTCCCGGAGGGCAGCCCGAACCAGCAGCACGTCCGCCCGCACACCGGACCCCGGCCGCGGCCGCGGCGCGTACAGCACCTGCTCGACCTCCAGGGCCACCCGGAACGCCGCCTCCGCCGCGTCCGGCCCCAGATCGCCGATCCGCACGATGCGCTCGGCCGCCTTGCGCGGCGTGGCCGACTCTTCGGGCACCACCCCGTAGTCCCAGCCGCTGTCGACGAGCTCGCGCCAGGCACCGAGCACGACGGCGCCGTCCGCGCCCTTGCCCGGCAGCGGCGGGCCGGCCCGGTCGCCGAGCCGTCTCGATCTCGTACGCACCCGCCACAGCATCGGCAGCATCAGCAGCCCCAGCCCCAGCAGCGACGCCGCTGTGACGCCCGCGACGGTGCCCAACGGGAAGCCGCCGTCGCCGTTCCCGCCGTCCGGGGTCGGTGCGGTCTGGCCGCACTGCGGGTCCAGCCGCTTCGCGTTCGCGTCGCAGCTTTCCGACTCGGAGGGCACGGGGGACGGCTCGGCGCTCTGCCCCCGGTCGGGAAGCTGCTCCGCGGGGTTCTCGCGGGGGTCGGGAGTCTCCGGCTGCGCATAGGGAGGCGGGGTGCCCCGTGTCGGCGTCGGCTCGAACCTCGTCCAGCCGACGCCCTCGAAGTACAGCTCCGGCCAGGCGTGCGCGTCCTTGAGGCCCACGTTCATCCGCCCCTCGGCGTCCGCGGTGCCAGGGGTGAAGCCGACCGCCACCCGCGCCGGGATGTCCAGCGTGCGCGCCATGGCCGCCATCGTGAACGCGAAGTGGACGCAGAAACCCTCCTTCTGCTCAAGGAAGTTGCCGATCGCCGCGGAGCCGCTGCCGGCACGTACACGGGTGTCGTAGGTGAAACCGCCGTCGGACGCGAACCAGTCCTGAAGGCGCACCGCCCGCTCGTAGTCGCTGGACGCCTTGCCCGTGACCTGGCGGGCGGTCCGCTCCACGACACCCGGCAGCGAATCGGGCACCTTCGTGTACTCCTCGGTGACCGCGGGCGCCGGCTCCGGCGCCCGGCGCAGCTGACGCGGCGTCGGCTCCACCAGCAGGCTCTCCACCTGGTAGCGCTCGCCCCGTGTGGTCTGCCCACGGTCCCCGACCAGGGTGCGGCCCTCCGGCTCGAAGCGCCAACGGCCTTCCAGGCGCACGCGGTTGGCCGGGTACGGCATCGGAAGCCAGTTCTGCGAGTACCAGGGGGCCGCAACGACGTTGCTGCGGACCTTTTCCGTCCGCACGTCCGGTGAGAGCCCCGGCGGCGCGGGCAGCGGGTCCGGCACGGCGTCTATGCGACGCTCCGACGGCTTCCACGAAGAGCCGTCGAACCGGTCCAGGGCGACGATCCGCAGATACATCTCCTCGGTGCTCCGGGTGCTGGTGGTGTAGCTCAGAGCGGTGCGGTCCTCCGCCTGGTTGAGGCTGTCCTGCAGCGCCACCAGCGGGTTGACCGCCGAGACGGTGCCGCCGTTCTGGCCCAGGCCGCCCCTGCCGTTGCGTGCCGCGTCCAGCAGGCCGCTGCCCAGCGACGGCATCACCGCGGGCACCACCAGGGCGAGACCGAGCGTCAGCGCGCCGATCCGCCGCCCGGTGCGTACCGGAGCGGTCGCGGGACCCTCGACGCCGCCGGGTTCGTAGGCGGGGGAGCCGGGCCGTCCGCGGTCGGTGAAGACGCGCCCCCACTGCGAGAGCCGTTCGCGGCCCTCGGCGAGGAGAAGCAGCAGATAGCCTCCGGCCGCGCACAGGAACCACGGCCAGCCGGCGCCGTCCCGTGCCAGCCCGGCCGCCACGGAGTAGAGCGCCAGCAGTGGGAGCCCGGCGGGCGCAGCACTGCGGAACGTCACCGCCAGCGCGTCGACCAGCAGACCGATCAGCAGGACGCCGCCCACCAGCATGAGCCGTATGCCGTCGGTCACCGGTGCCGGTATGGCGTACCGGCCCACGTCGTGCCCGCCTTGGGCCAGCAGCTGCCCGAACTCCGCGAAGGCGGCGGGCCCCGGCAGCAGCCCGGCGAACGCCTCGTCGCGTACGAAGAAGAAGGTCAGCAGCAGGAGCGAGACCAGCGCCTGCACCGCCGGGGTCAGCGGACGCGCCAGCGGCACCCGGCGGGCCAGGGCGCCCACCAGCGTCTGCACTCCGAGCAGCAGCGCCGCCTGGAGCAGCCACGTCGCCGGTTCCACCAGCGGCAGCAGTGCGAAGGCCGCGGCCAGCGTGGCCAGCGCGGCGCACAGAGCGAGCCGTCCCCGTCCGCTCATGGCTGCACACTCCCCAAGGTCGCGTCGTCCGCTTCCTGCCACAGCTCCGGCATGGCCAGACCGGGACCGCCGCGCAGCGCCGTCCATCCCGCTTCGCGCAGCGCGTGCAGAGACTCCTCGTCCGCGTCCGCCGTGGGCGGCGGCACCGTCACGGTCGTCCGCGCTCCGGCCGGCATGCCCTCGTCCCCGGGGCCGTGGCCGTGCGGAGGGGCGCCGCTCTCCGGCGCCGACTCACGCTCGTACTGCGGCACTTGCTTCTCGTCGGTGCCGTCCGGCGAGCTCGCGGCGCAGAAGGCCACCGCCTTGTTCGTACGCTGACGCATGCGCGCCACAGTGGCAGCCTGCTCCTCGTCGAGCTCGCCGAGGAACGCGACGAGCAGCCCCTCCTGCCCGCCCGCCGCTCCACGCAGCATGTCGTAGGCGTACGACATCCCCTCCTGGTCGGACTGTTCGAGGAGAGCGAGGGTGTCCAGCAGCAGCCCGGCGGTGTCGGAGGAGTCCCCGGCGAAGCCGACGCCTTCGGGCCCCGGCACCATCGTCCCCGTGTCCGTCAGCAGCCGGACCGCGTAGCCGCGCTCTAGGAGATGCAGGCACACCGAGGCCGCGCCCGCGACGGCCCACTCGAAGGGGGAGTCCGGGCCCGAACCGGCGTACGCGCCGCGGCGGGTGTCCAGCAGCACCGTGCACCGCGCCTTCTGCGGCTGCTCCTCGCGGCGCACCATCAGCTCGCCGTAGCGGGCGGTCGAGCGCCAGTGGACGCGGCGCAGGTCGTCGCCGTGCCGGTAGCCGCGCGGGATCACGTCGTCCTCGCCGGCGAGCGAGAGCGAGCGGTGCCGTCCGTCGCCGTAACCGGTGGCGTCGCCGGTGAGGCGGACCGGGGGGAGCGCCACGGTCCGCGGCACCACCATGAGGGTGTCGTACGTGCTGAAGGAGCGCGTCAGTTCGCACATCCCGAACGGGTCGGTCAGGCGCAGCTGAAGCGGCCCCAGCGGATAGCTGCCGCGCATCTCGGAACGGACCCGGTACGAGACCTCGCGCTGGCCGCCCGGCTCGACCCGGTCCAGGACGAACCGGGGCCGGGGCCCGAGCACGTACGGCACCCGGTCCTCCAGCATCAGCAGTCCCGTCGGGAGCCGCGAGACGTTGTCCATCCGCAGGTGCACGCGCGCTTCCGAGCGGACCGTGACCCGCGCCGGGGAGAGCCTGCGGGAGCCGGCCACCCGGTAGCGCGTGCGGTACAGAACCAGCACGCACACCAGCGGCAGCGCCGCCAGCAGCATCCCCACCCGCAGCAGATCCGCCTGGCCGAGCACGTACGCACAGACCGCCGCGGCCATGCCCGCCGCCAGGAACGACCGTCCGCGGGTGGTGAGCCCTCCGAGTGCCGTGCGCAGCGGGCCGCGCTGCTTCCCGTCCCGCGCGCCGCCGTCCTCCTGCTCGCGGCGGTCCGCCTTGCCGCCGCCTCCGGAGGCCTTGCCGAAGGCCGCCCGTCCCGCGGACCCCCCGCGCGGCGCGGGGCTGCCGGACATCAGTAACCCCGCGGCGGCTGCTGTCCGTAACCGTCCGGGCGGGGCGGAACGCCCGCGGCACCCGGAGCCGCCGTCGGGACGGGCACGCGCTGAATGATCTCCGTGACCACTTGTTCGGCTGTCCGTCTGCTCAGCTGCGCCTGGGAGGTGGGCAGAAGGCGGTGCGCCAGCACGGGCACCGCCAGCGACTGCACGTCGTCCGGCAGTACGAAGTCACGGCCCGCCAGCGCGGCCGCGGCCCGCGACGCACGCAGCAGGTGCAGCGTCGCACGGGGCGACGCGCCCAGCCGGAGCTCCGGATGCGAACGCGTCGCCGAGACCAGCTCCACCGCGTAGCGCCGTACCTGCTCGGCGATGTGCACGCCGCGCACGGCGTCGATGAGCTTGCCGATCTCGTGCGCGTGCGCCACCGGCTGGAGATCCTCCAGGGGCGACGCACCGCTGTGCACGTCGATCATCTCCAGCTCCGCCGCCGGGCTGGGGTAGCCGATGGACACCCGCACCATGAAGCGGTCCCGCTGCGCCTCGGGCAGCGGGTAGGTGCCTTCCATCTCGACGGGGTTCTGGGTCGCCACGACCATGAACGGCGACGGCAGTTCGTACGTCTGGCCGTCGATCGTCACATGGCGCTCCTCCATCGACTCCAGCAGCGCCGACTGGGTCTTGGGGGAGGCCCGGTTGATCTCGTCACCGATCACGATCTGCGCGAAGACCGCGCCCGGCTTGAACTCGAAGTCCTGTCGCTGCTGGTCGTAGATGCTCACCCCGGTGATGTCCGAGGGCAGCAGGTCCGGCGTGAACTGGATGCGCCGCACCGAGCAGTCGACGGACCGGGCGAGGGCCTTGGCCAGCATGGTCTTGCCCACGCCCGGCACGTCCTCGATCAGGAGGTGCCCCTCGGCGAGCAGCACGGTCAGTGACAGCCGCACGACCTCGGGCTTCCCCTCGATCACCGACTCCATCGAGCGGCGCACCCGGTCCGCCGTGCTGCTCAGATCGCTGAGATCCGCTCGCTCGTCAAAGGTCGTCACCCGGCCCTCCTCGGCCCGTCGCCCCGTATCCCGCTCTGCTCATCTGGTGCCTGTACACGCATTCTTCACGCCCACGCGTCTTCGCGTCAGGCTTCCGCGGTGATCTCCGGATCGATCTCGCGGAGCAGCCCCGTCTTCACGTCGAAGACGAAACCACGCACGTCGTCCGTGTGCAGGAGGAAAGGCGAAGTACGCACACGTTCCATGGACTGCCGCACGTCCTGGTCCAGATCCGGGAACGCCTCGACCGCCCACGACGGCCGCTGCCCCACCTCCAGCTCCAGTTCGTGCCGGAAGTTCTCGGTGATGTTGAGCATTCCGCAGCCGGTGTGGTGGATGAGGACGACGGAACGGGTGCCGAGGGCACGCTGGCTGATGGTCAGTGAGCGGATGATGTCGTCGGTGACCACGCCGCCTGCGTTCCGTATCGTGTGGCAGTCGCCGAGTTCGAGCCCCAGGGCCTCGTGCAGGTCGAGCCGGGCGTCCATGCAGGCCACGACGGCGACCTTGAGGACGGGACGGGCGTCCATGCCCGGGTCGGTGAACCTCGCCGCGTAGGTCTGGTTCGCTTCGACGAGTCGGTCGGTGACGGTTCCGGGACGGTGCTGGTCGCCGGCGGGGGACTGGGAGGGCGGCTGAGCGTGCCGCTGGTGCGTCGACATGTGACGACGTTAGACCGCCGAGGCGCGCCAGGCTCCCTTCCGTGGCGGACCAATCGGGCTTTCCACCGTTTCTGTGACGTGCTCCACAGGTGGCCGTACCCCCGGGTCAACGCGCCACGGCGCTGGTTGACCGAAGGGACGAGTGGACTAAAGTGGCGCGAAGTGGGAGGCGGGACGCTTCCAGGGACTCCGATTCCCCGAGTGCGCAGGCGCGTACGTGCGGCTCGGCCTCCTCCCGCTCTTGGCCGTACGGTGCTCCCTTCCCCGGTTCCGTCCGGCCTCTTCCCCTTCGAGCGGGCGGGGACCAAGCAGCACGTGGGCAGGAAGGGCGCATGACGACCGAAGAGCAGCCCGCCCGCGAAGGGCCTGTCGGAGCCTCGGAGATGGCCGTGAGTCAGGACTCCGCCGGCGGCGGCCCCTTCAGCGATTCCTTCAGTGACTCCTCCCAGGCACCTCCAGGGGAGCGGCACCGCCCCGTCATGCTTCGGCGCTGCCTCGATCTGCTGGCCCCGGCCCTCGCCGAGCCCGGCGCCACCGTCGTCGACTGCACCCTCGGCCTCGGCGGCCACAGCGAGGCCCTGCTCTCGACCTTCCCGGCAGCCCGGCTGATCGCGCTCGACCGCGACCGGGAGGCGCTGCGCCTGGCCGGGCAGCGGCTCGCCCCGTACGCCGACCGCGCCACCCTCGTGCACGCCGTCTACGACGAACTGCCCGACGTCCTCGGCCGTCTCGGCGTCCCGCGTGTGCAGGGCGTGCTGTTCGACCTCGGTGTCTCCTCCATGCAGTTGGACGAGGCGGAGCGCGGCTTCGCCTACGCGCAGGACGCCCCCCTCGACATGCGCATGGACCAGACGCACGGCCCGAGCGCCGCGGACGTCCTCAACACCTATCCGCCCGGGGAACTCGTGCGGGTGCTGCGTGCGTACGGCGAGGAGAAGCAGGCCCGGCGCATCGTCGAAGCGGTCGTACGGGAACGGGAGAGGGAGTCCTTCAGCCACAGCGCGAGGCTCGTGGAAGTGATCCGGGACGCACTGCCGCAGGCGGCCAAGCGCACCGGGGGCAACCCCGCCAAGCGGACCTTCCAGGCGCTGCGCATCGAGGTCAACGGCGAACTCGACGTCCTGGAGCGGGCCGTGCCCGCGGCCGTGGACGCGCTGGCGGTCGGCGGGCGCATCGCCGTGCTGTCGTACCACTCGCTGGAGGACCGGCTCGTCAAGCGGGTGCTGACCGCCGGTGCCGGGAGCACCGCGCCGCCCGGGCTGCCCGTGGTGCCCGAGCAGTACCAGCCACGGCTCAAGCTGCTGACGCGCGGCGCCGAACTCCCCACCGAGGACGAGATCGCCGAGAACCGCCGCGCCGCACCGGCCCGGCTGCGCGGCGCGGAGCGCATCAGGGAGGCGCACACCTCGTGAGTGCACAGCAGCGGCTTTCCCGGCTCGCCCGTCTCGTACCGGCCGGCCCCTCGACGGCTGCCCGCACGCCGTTCGTGCTGCTCGTCGTGCTGATACTGGGCGCAGGGCTGCTGGGGCTGCTGCTGCTCAACGCCGCGGTCAACCAGGGCTCGTTCCGGCTGAGCAAGCTCGAGAAGCAGACCGACGAGCTGACGGACGAACAGCAGTCGCTCCAGCAGGAGGTCGACTCCTACTCCGCTCCCGGCTCGCTGGAGAAGCGCGCCCGCGAACTGGGCCTCGTACCCGGCGGCACGCCCGCGTTCCTGGCCCCCGACGGCACCGTCAAGGGCAAGCCGCAGCCCGCCGCCGGCGACCCCGAGCAGGAGGAGCGGTGAGCGAACGTCCCCGTGGGCCTCGACGCGACGGCGGCGGGAAGAGCGAGGGCAAGCCCTCCGCGGGCCGTCCCGAGGCCGGGAGCTCCGCGAGGTCCGCCAAGTCCTCGCAGCCCGGGTCCGCCAAGGCCGCGAAGTCCCCCAAACCCTTCAAGTCCGCCAAGCAGTCCCGGTCTTCGGACTTCGCCAGGACCGTCAGGTCCGCGAGTGCGGCCAAGCCCGGCAGGCCCGCCAAGGCCTCCGGCGGCACCAGGCCTGCCGTTCCCGCACAGGGCGGTCATCTGCGCCTCGCGCGCGCCAGGCCGAGGCTGCGGCTGATCGCCTTCGGACTCACCGCGATCATGCTCACCTTCACCGCACGGCTGCTCCAGGTGCAGGCCGTCGACGCCAGCGCGTTCGCCGACAAGGCGGCCGTCAACCGCTACATCACCGTGCCGCTCGCGGCCGAGCGCGGCACGATCTCCTCGCGCGACGGCGCGGCGCTGGCCACGACCGTCGATGCCTACGACGTGACGGCGGACCCGTATCTCTTCACCCGTAAGCAGACCGGCGTCACGGACGCCCCCGAGCGCGCCGCCGCCCTCCTCGCACCCGTGCTCCACGAGGACGAGCAGCAGCTCACCCAGAAGCTGGCGAAGAAGAACACCCGCTACGTGCTCCTCGCCCGCCAGCAGACGCCGCGTACCTGGGCGCGGATCAAGAAGCTGAAGAAGGAAGTCGCCGCGAAGGCGGCCGAGGCGGGACGGCCGGCGGGCTCGGCCGGCACCGCCGCCGAGTCGGAGAAGTCCGCGGACGGCGGCGCCGGTCAAGCGGCGGACGTCCTGGCGGGCGTCTACCGCGAGAAGCACCCCAAGCGCATCTACCCCAACCGTGAACTGGCCTCCTCCGTGCTCGGCTTCGTCAACTCCGAGGGGAAGGGCGGCGCGGGCGTCGAGGCCCTGCTGAACAAGAAGCTCGCCGGGAAGGACGGCAAGATCACCTACGCCCAGTCCGGCGGCCGCCAGGTCCCCACCGCGGGCGTACGCGAACACCCGGCCCGCGCCGGCGCCGACGTGCAGCTCACCCTGGACCGGGACATCCAGTGGGCCGCGCAGCAGGCCATTCGCGAACAGGTCGAGGACTCCGACGCGGACAGCGGCTACGTGGTGGTACAGGACACCCGCACCGGTGAACTCCTCTCCATGGCCAGCGCCCCGGACTTCGACCCGAACGACATCTCACGCGCCGACCCCCTGGCCCTCGGCAACGCAGCCGCGCAGGACATCTACGAGCCCGGCTCGACGAGCAAGGTGATGTCGATGGCGGCCGTCCTGGAGGAGGGCAAGGCCACGCCTCTCACCGAAGTGACGGTGCCGAACCGCCTCAAGCGCGCCGACCGCTCCTTCGCCGACGACATCGACCACGAGACCTGGCATCTCACGCTCAACGGCGTCCTCGCCAAGTCCAGCAACATCGGGACGATCCTCGCCACCGAGCAGCTGGGGAAGGACCAGAAGGAGGCCAATCGCGTCCTCCACCGCTACTTGAGCCGGTTCGGCGTCGGCAGGTCCACGGGCCTGGGGCTGCCCGGCGCGTCCTCCGGCATTCTGGAGCGGCCCGAGAAGTGGAGCGCCTCCCAGCAGTACACGATCCCTTTCGGCCAGGGCCTCTCCCTGAACGCCGTACAGGCCGCGTCGATCTACTCCACGATCGCCAACGGCGGCGTGCGCAAGGTGCCTTCGCTCGTACGGGGAACCACCGGCCCGGACGGCGGATTCACGGCGGCACCCGAGCCGGGCCACCGCCGCGTGGTGAGCGAGAAGACCGCGAAGACCCTCTCCAGGATGCTGGAGTCCGTGGTCAGCGACATGGAGGGGACGGGCACGACCGCGAAGATCCCCGGCTACCGGGTCGCGGGCAAGACCGGTACGGCCAACCGGGTGGACCCCGACACGGGCCGGTACAGCGGGTACACCTCGTCGTTCGCGGGCTTCGCTCCCGCCGACAAGCCGCGGGTGACCGTCTACTGCGCCGTCCAGAACCCGAAGAAGGGAAGCTACTTCGGGAGCGACGTCTGCGGCCCCGTCTACAAGAAGGTCATGAAATTCGCCTTGAAGTCGCTGCAGATCCCCCCGACCGGAGCAAAGGCCGACCCGCTGCCCGTCAAAGCCGGGAAGGACCGCTCGGAGACGGAGCGATGAGCCGGGAAAGCGGCCCGCAGGCCCCCGTCGCGCCGTCCCGCCGAACGTGCCGGGAGCGGGTCACGGAGGCCCGGCGACGCCCCTCCGTGACGCCCCTCGCTTCGCGGCACAGCCCTCCCGCCCGGTACGCTCACCGCCGTGCCACAAGCTGATCAGAACTCCCTCTCGCCCTCGGCGGAGGGCCGCCCAGTCCCGCCTTCCGCGGAGGCTGCCCCCGGGACGACCACGAACGTCACCTCGGGCACGCCGCGGCCCGCACAGGTACGGCCCGTTCCCCTCGCGGAGCTGGCCCGCCGGCTGAACACCGCAGCCCCACAGGGCGCGGAGGAGGCCCCGGTGACCGGCATCACCCACGACTCACGTGCCGTGCGGCCCGGTGATGTCTACGCGGCGCTGCCCGGCGCACGCTTCCACGGCGCCGACTTCGCCTCGCAGGCCGCCAGCCTCGGCGCGGTCGCCGTGCTCACCGACCCGGCCGGTACCGAACGCTCCGCTGACACGGGGCTGCCGGTCCTGACGGTGCCGGACCCCCGCGCCCGTATGGGTGCGCTGGCCGCGGCGATCTACGGGGAGCCGGGCAAGGGCCTGCTCCAGATCGGCATCACCGGCACCTCCGGCAAGACCACCACCGCCTACCTGGTGGACGGCGGACTCCGCGAGGCCGCCGCCAAGACGGACGAACTGACGGGGCTCATCGGCACCGTGGAGTCCCGCATCGGGGACGACCGGCTGAAGTCCGAGCGCACCACCCCCGAGGCCACCGACCTCCAGGCGCTCTTCGCGGTGATGCGGGAACGCGGCGTGACGGCGGTGGCCATGGAGGTCTCCAGCCACGCGCTGGTGCTCGGCCGCGTGGACGGCTGCATCTTCGACATCGCCGTCTTCAACAACCTCAGCCCCGAACACCTGGACTTCCACCCGGACATGGAGGACTACTTCCGGGCGAAGCGGCAGCTGTTCACACGCGCGCGCTCACGCGCGGGCGTGGTCAACTTCGACGACGAGTACGGGCAGCGGCTGATCACCGAGTCCGAGGTCCCCGTGACGACCTTCTCCGCGGAGGGCCACCCCGACGCCGACTGGCGCGCCGAGGACGTCGAGGTGGGGCCCCTCGGCTCGACCTTCACCGCTGTGGGGCCGAAGGACGAGTCCGTACGGGCCGCCGCGCCGATCCCCGGGCCCTTCAACGTCGCCAACACGCTCGCCGCCCTGACCGCCCTCGTCGCCGCCGGTATCGACCCGCAGACGGCGGCCGACGGCATCGCCGCCGTGCCGGGCGTGCCGGGCCGGCTGGAGCGCGTCGACGTCGGGCAGGACTACCTGGCGATCGTCGACTACGCGCACAAGCCCGACGCCGTCGAGTCCGTCCTGTTCGCGATCCGGAAGGTCACCGAGGGGCGCGTGCATGCCGTTCTCGGATGCGGCGGCGACCGTGATCCGCACAAGCGCACCGCCATGGGTTCCGCGCTCGCGCGGCTGTCCGACACCGCCGTCCTGACCTCCGACAACCCCCGCACCGAGGACCCCCTCGCGATCCTCGCCACCATGCTCGCGGGCGCCGCCGAAGTGCCGGCGTACGACCGGGGAACCGTACTGCTGGAGGAGGACAGAGCCGCCGCGATCCGTCTCGCGGTCGAACGTGCCGAGCCCGGTGACACCGTGATCGTGCTCGGCAAGGGCCACGAGCAGGGACAGGACATCGCGGGGGTCGTCAGGCCGTTCGACGACATCCGCGTGCTGCGCGAAGCCATCCGGAACAAGCAGGAAGAGACCCCCACGGCTCCCGCGGCCCCCGCGCAGGCTGCCGCGGGGGCCGCGAACAGCAGCACCCCGACCCAAGGGACAGACGCCGAAGACCGATGATCCCCCTATCTCTCGCCGATATCGCCGCTGTCGTCGACGGACAGCAGAGCGACATACCGGACCCCGACGCCCTGGTCACAGGACCCGTTGTCATCGATTCACGGGAAGTGGCCCACGGCAGTCTCTTCGCAGCCTTCGCCGGTGAACGAGCCGACGGACACGACTTCGCCCGCAGCGCGGTCGAAGCGGGTGCGGTGGCCGTGCTGGCCACCCGTCCCGTCGGGGTGCCGGCCGTCGTCGTCGACGACGTCACCCGGGCCCTGGGCGCCCTCGCCAGGCACGCGGTCGAACGCCTGGGCACGCAGGTCGTCGCGCTGACGGGCTCCGCCGGAAAGACCAGTACCAAGGATCTGATCGCACAACTGCTGGAACGCCTCGGGCCGACGGTCTGGACGCCGGGCTCCCTCAACAACGAGATCGGGCTGCCGCTCACCGCTCTGCGCGCCGAGGAAGGCACCCGTCACCTCGTGCTGGAGATGGGCGCACGCGGCGTGGGGCACATCCGCTACCTCACGCAGCTCACCCCGCCGCGCATCGGCGTCGTGCTCAACGTCGGGACGGCGCACATCGGCGAGTTCGGCGGCCGGGAGCAGATCGCCCTCGCGAAGGGCGAGTTGGTGGAGGCCCTGCCGCCGGCTGCTCCCGCAGGCGACGGTGCGGCCGGGGGAGACGAGGGCGGTGTCGCCGTGCTCAACGCCGACGACCCCTTCGTCCGGGCCATGAGCGAGCGGACCCGTGCTCGTGTGCTGCTGTTCGGCGAGGCGGAAAATGCTCACGTCCGTGCCGAGAATGTCCGGCTCACCGACAGCGGTCAGCCGTCTTTCACGCTACAAACACCGACCGGGTGCGGTGACGTGACCATGCGCCTGTACGGTGAGCACCACGTGTCGAACGCGCTCGCCGCGGCGGCCGTCGCCCACGAACTGGGCATGCCCGCCGGGGACATCGCCACCGCGCTCTCCGCCGCGGGCTCGCTCTCGCGTTGGCGGATGGAGGTCACCGAGCGCGCCGATGGAGTCACGGTCGTCAATGACGCCTACAACGCCAACCCCGAGTCGACACGGGCCGCGCTCCGCGCGCTGGCCGCGATGGGACGGGGCCGGCGGACATGGGCGGTGCTCGGTGAGATGGCCGAGCTCGGCGACGAGTCGCTTGCCGAGCACGACGCGGTCGGACGGCTCGCCGTCCGGCTCAACGTCAGCAAGCTCGTGGCGGTGGGTGGCCAGGAGGCCGTCTGGCTGGACATGGGCGCGAAGAACGAGGGTTCGTGGGGTGAGGAGTCGGTGCACGTGTCCGACGCTGAGGCGGCGGTCGAGCTCTTGCGGAGCGAACTGCGCCCGGGGGATGTCGTACTGGTGAAGGCTTCCCGTTCGGTGGGTCTGGAGCGCGTCGCGGACGCGCTCATGGAGCCCGGGACCAACGAGGGTGAGGTCACCGCCCGATGGGTATGAGCCAGATCCTCTTCTCGGGAGTCATCGGACTCTTCCTGTCCCTGATCGGGACGCCCCTGCTGATCAAGCTGCTCGCGAGACGAGGCTACGGGCAGTTCATCCGCGACGACGGACCGCGGAATCACCACAGCAAGCGCGGCACCCCGACGATGGGCGGCATCGCCTTCATCCTCGCCACGGTCGCCGCGTACGCGCTCACGAAGCTGCTGACAGGCAGTCAGCCGAGCTTCTCCGGCGTGCTCGTGCTCTTCCTCTTCGCCGGCATGGGCCTGGTCGGCTTCCTCGACGACTACATCAAGATCGTCAAGCAGCGCAGCCTCGGCCTGCGGGCCAAGGCGAAGATGGCCGGACAGCTCATCGTCGGCACCGCGTTCGCGGTCCTCGCGCTGAGCTTCCCCAATCTCCGCCTGTTGACGCCCGCTTCGACGAAGCTGTCCTTCACCCAGGACTTCGGCTGGTCGCTGGGCCCGGTCATCTTCGTGATCTGGGCGCTGTTCATGATCCTCGCGATGTCCAACGGCGTGAACCTGACGGACGGCCTGGACGGCCTGGCCACCGGCGCCTCGGTGATGGTCTTCGGCGCCTACGTCTTCATCTGCGTCTGGGAGTACCAGGAGTCCTGCGCCAACCCCTTCACAGCAGGCCCGGGATGCTACGAGGTGCGCGACCCTCTCGATCTGGCGGTCGTCGCCGCCGCGTTGATGGGCGCCTGCTTCGGCTTCCTGTGGTGGAACACCTCGCCCGCCAAGATCTTCATGGGCGACACCGGTTCGCTCGCGCTGGGCGGGGCCCTCGCCGGGCTCGCCATCTGCTCCCGCACGGAGCTGCTGCTGGCCATCCTGGGCGGACTGTTCGTCCTCATCACCATGTCCGTCGTCATCCAGGTCGGCTCCTTCCGGCTCACCGGCAAGCGGGTGTTCAAGATGGCGCCCCTTCAGCACCACTTCGAACTGAAGGGCTGGTCCGAGGTCCTGGTGGTCGTCCGTTTCTGGATCATCCAGGGCATGTGCGCCATCCTCGGCGTCGGGATCTTCTACGCAGGGTGGGCGGCCAGCAAGTGAACGACCGGCACGATCCCCAGGGCTCCGAAGACCCCGCGCACGCAGCGGACTTCGCGGATGCCGGGAGCATGCGGGGCAGGCGTGTGACGGTGGCCGGACTCGGCGTCAGCGGTGTGAGCGCGGCCCGTGCGCTGCAGCGCCTCGGCGCCGAGGTCACCGTCGTCGACGGCGGCGACAGCGAATCGCACCGTGCGCGTGCGGCCGAACTCGGTGCCCGGGACGTGACCGTACGGCTCGCGGACGCGGACACCTTGCCCACCGGGACCGATCTGATCGTCACATCACCGGGCTGGAAGCCGCAGAGCCCGCTCTTCGCCGCCGCCGACGCCGCGGGCGTACCTGCATGGGGCGACGTGGAGTTGGCGTGGCGGCTGCGCGGAACGGCGCCCGGGAACGCGTCCGGCGGGCGCCGCACTCCCGCGCCCTGGCTCGCCGTCACCGGCACCAACGGCAAGACCACCACGGTCCAGATGCTCGCCTCCATCCTCGGCGCCGCCGGACTCCGTGCCCCAGCGGTGGGGAACATCGGCACCCCGCTGATCGACGTCGTCCTCGCCGAGGACCCCCCGGACGTGCTCGCGGTCGAGCTCTCCAGCTACCAGCTGCACTGGGCGCCGAGCCTGCGCGCCCACTCGGCCGCCGTGCTCAACCTCGCGCCGGACCACCTCGACTGGCACGGTTCCATGGAGGCCTACGCGGCCGACAAGGGCCGCATCTACGAGGGCAACCAGGTCGCCTGCGTCTACAACTGCGCCGATCCGGCCACCGAACAGCTCGTGCGCCGGGCGGATGTCGAGGAGGGCTGCCGCGCCATCGGCTTCACCCTCGGCACCCCGGGGCCGTCCGAACTGGGTGTCGTGGACGGCATCCTGGTGGACCGCGCCTTCGTCGAGAACCGCCGCGAGCAGGCGCAGGAGCTGGCCGAGGTCTCGGACATCACTCCCGCGGCTCCGCACAACATCGCCAACGCCCTTGCGGCGGCGGCCCTCGCCCGCGCCTACGGCGTGCCCCCGGCGGCCGTACGGGACGGGCTGCGCGCCTTCCGTCCCGACGCACACCGCATCGCACACGTCGCCGACATCGACGGCGTCGCGTACGTCGACGACTCCAAGGCGACCAACACCCATGCCACGCAGGCATCCCTGGCCGCGTACGACTCCATCGTGTGGATCGCGGGCGGCCTGGCGAAGGGCGCCACCTTCGACGAACTCGTACGGGAGTCCGCGCCTCGCCTGCGCGCCGCCGTACTCATCGGCGCCGACCGTCACCTCATCCACGAAGCCCTCACGCGACACGCCCCGGATGTCCCGGTGGTGGACCTGGAGCGGACCGACACTGGGGCGATGGCTGCGGCAGTCCATGAAGCGGCGCGGCTGGCCCGTCACGGGGATACGGTGCTGATGGCACCGGCCTGCGCCTCGATGGACATGTTCGTCAACTACAACGCGCGCGGTGACGCCTTCACCGACGCGGTGCGTGCGCTGGCAGCGACCGGCGCACACGAGGTGGAGTAACCCGCCGGTCCCGCGGACCGCGTCGCGGGAACAGACGGAGGGGAAGCGACAGATGACGCCCGACAGCGGCGCTGCGGCCGACTCTCTTCCGGGAGCGCCGAGTACGCGCCGGCACACCGCCGCCACCGGCTCCCGCAGCCGCCCCGCCCTCCGCGACCGGTGCGCAGCCCTGGGACGGGCTCTCACGGCGCCTCTGGCTCCGCTGCCGAGTCCCGTCCCGGCCCGCACGGCCCTCCCGCTGCCGCACGCGGCGGGAGCCCTTCTCCTGCCGCGCGAGGCGCAGCGCTCCCGCACGGCCAACGCCCGCACGGGGAAGGGACCTTCGGCCGCCTCCGGCCCCGGAACCGGGCGCCCGCTGCGGCCTCGACGCCCAGCACGGCGCCCGAACCGTCCCGGCGGCGGCCGCGGTACGCCCGCGTTCGTCGCGAGGGCCAGGCGTGCCTGGGACCGCCCGCTGACGGCGTACTACCTGATCCTCGGCGGCAGCCTCCTGCTCACGGTGCTCGGGCTGGTGATGGTCTTCTCGGCGTCGCAGATCGAGGCGCTCCAATCGGGCCTGTCCTCCACGTACTTCTTCCGCAAGCAGCTCATTGCGGCGATGGTGGGCGCCGTTCTGCTCACGCTTGCCGCTCGTATGCCGATCAGACTGCACCGGGCCCTGGCGTACCCGCTGCTGGCCGTTTCCGTCGTGATGATGGGCCTGGTCCAGGTGCCCGGGATGGGGCATGCGGTGAACGGCAACCGCAACTGGCTCTACCTCGGGGGCCCGTTCCAGCTCCAGCCCAGCGAGTTCGCCAAGCTGGCGCTGGTGCTGTGGGGGGCCGACCTGCTGGCCCGCAAGCGCTCCAGGCGGCTGCTGAACCAGTGGAAGCACATGCTCGTGCCGCTCGTGCCCGTCGGCCTGCTGGTGCTCGGACTCATCATGCTCGGCGGGGACATGGGGACCGCGATCATCCTCACGGCGATCCTGTTCGGACTGCTCTGGCTCGCGGGCGCCCCCACACGGCTCTTCGCCGGAGTCATGGGCGTGGCCGCCGTCATCGGCGCTCTGCTGATCATGACCAGCCCGAACAGGATGGCCCGGCTCGGCTGCATCGGGGCCACGGACCCCGGTGCGAACGACCAGTGCTGGCAGGCCGTTCACGGCATCTACGCGCTCGCATCGGGCGGATGGTTCGGTTCGGGGCTCGGCGCCAGTGTGGAAAAATGGGGGCAACTGCCGGAACCGCACACCGACTTCATCTTCGCCGTGACCGGGGAGGAACTCGGTCTTGCGGGGACGCTGTCGGTACTCGCTCTCTTCGCGGCTCTAGGCTATGCGGGTATCCGCGTGGCCGGACGCACGGAGGAACCCTTCGTGAGGTATGCCGCGGGAGGCGTGACGACATGGATCACGGCACAGGCCGTGGTCAACATCGGTGCGGTGCTCGGCCTGCTGCCGATCGCCGGCGTCCCGCTCCCGCTGTTCTCCTATGGTGGTTCCGCCCTGCTGCCGACGATGTTCGCCATCGGGTTGCTCATCGCGTTCGCGCGAAGCGACCCCGCGGCCAGAGCGGCTCTGGCCATGCGGCAGCCTGCTCTGCGGCAGCGCCTGCAGAGAAGGCTGGCAGGGGTGAGATCGAACACGATGAGACGGCGCGCGGATCGGCGGCCGTCCGGAGAGCGGTGAATCAGAGTGCACGTCGTACTCGCCGGTGGGGGCACCGCCGGCCATATCGAGCCCGCGCTCGCCCTCGCGGATGCTCTGCGCAGGCAGGATCCGACCGTGGGCATCACCGCGCTGGGAACCGAACGCGGCCTCGAAACCCGTCTGGTCCCCGAGCGCGGCTATCAGCTCGAACTCATCCCGGCCGTACCGCTGCCGCGCAAGCCCACACCCGAACTGATCACCGTTCCCGGGCGGCTGCGCGGCACCATCAAGGCTGCCGAGCAGGTGCTGGAGAGGACCAAGGCCGACTGCGTCGCCGGGTTCGGCGGGTACGTGGCGCTCCCCGCCTACCTCGCGGCCAAGCGCCTCGGCGTTCCCATCGTCATCCACGAGGCCAACGCGCGGCCCGGCCTGGCCAACAAGATCGGTTCGCGCTACACGCAGCAGGTCGCGGTCTCGACGCCCGACAGCAAGCTGCGCAACGCCCGTTACATCGGCATCCCGCTGCGCCGCTCCATCGCGATGCTGGACCGTGCCGCCGCCAGGCCGGAGGCACGCGCGGCCTTCGGCCTGGAAGCCAATGCGCCCACCCTCTTCGTCACCGGCGGCTCGCAGGGTGCGCGCCGCATCAACGAGGTCGTGCAGCACGTGGCGCCGCACCTTCAGCGGGCGGGAGTTCAGATCCTGCACGCGGTGGGCCCCAAGAACGAACTGCCGCAACCGGACAACATGCCGGGAATGCCGCCCTATGTCCCGGTACCGTATGTCGACCGGATGGATCTCGCGTACGCCGCGGCCGACATGATGCTCTGCCGGGCGGGCGCGATGACCGTCGCGGAGCTGTCTGCCGTCGGACTGCCGGCCGCCTACGTGCCGCTGCCGATCGGCAACGGCGAACAGCGGCTGAACGCGCAGCCCGTCGTCAAGGCGGGCGGCGGGCTGCTCGTCGACGACGCCGAGCTGACTCCGGAGTGGATCCTGGGCAGCGTGCTTCCTGTTCTCAGCGAGCCGCACCGGCTGCACGACATGGCGCGCGCCGCGGCGGAGTTCGGTCGGCGGGACTCCGACGAGCTTCTGGTCGGCATGGTGTACGAGGCGATCGCGGCACGCCGAGGGGCGTGAGAGAAGGCAGGGCAGTGTGGCCGGATCCACGGGACCGACGAAGAGCGCCGGAAAGCGGCGCAGCAGCAACTCGGCGGCCCGTCCGTCGGCTGAGGCCGACTCCGGCCGGTCCCCGGCCCGTTCGCGCGGCGCGCAGTTGCGGAGGGGGGCGCGAATTCGGCGGCTGCGCGCCCTGCTCGTCGTCTTCGCGCTGATGCTCGGACTGGCCGGTTTCGGCGCATGGGCCCTGTACGGATCGAACTGGGTGCTCGTGGAACGTGTCTCCGTCAGCGGCAACAAGGTGCTGACGGAGAAACAGGTACGCGACGCCGCCCGTATTCCGGTTGGTACCCCGCTCCTGTCCGTGGACAGGGCCGCGGCCGAGCGCCGTCTCGAGACCTCGCTGCCCAGGCTGGACGAGGTTCGCGTCGTACGGGCCTTCCCCCACGGAATCGGTATCGAGGTGACAGAACGGAAGCCGGAACTGGTCATGAAGCATGGGGGGAAATTCGTTGAAGTTGACGCTGAAGGCGTGCGTTTCGACGTCGTTCAGGAGCAACCGAAGGGCGTTCCGCTTCTGGTGATGGAAGTCGAGCGCTCAGCGGGTCTCCGTCACTTCGGCAAGGAACGGCTGCGACGCGAAGCCGTCCGGGCCGCTGCCGCACTTCCCGATTCCGTCCGCAGGGACACACGGACGGTCCGGTTGCGTTCCTACGACTCCATCACACTCGAGTTGACGGGCGGCCGGACTGTGCTGTGGGGCAGCGGTGAACGCGGCGGCGCCAAGGCGGAGTCACTGACCGCGCTGATGAAAGCTTCGAAGGGAGCACGGCACTTCGATGTGAGCGTTCCCAGCGCCCCTGCCTCGTCCGGGAGTTGACGGGCGTCACCGCAGGCCAGCACCCTGGATAAGCATCGCCGGGCCTGATCACATAGGGTGAAAAGAAAAACGGGAGGTTCGGCGTGTTCGTTGAACACCCACCGCTTGTCGACTTAGTGTCCGTTCCCAAGACTCCAGGGAAGACAGACACCGGTAACCCTAAACTTCACACTTGGGGTTCGGGTCGACGTGGACCGCCCGACAGGGATACGTAACTCGAGGCGAGAGGCCTTCGACGTGGCAGCACCGCAGAACTACCTCGCAGTCATCAAGGTCGTCGGCATTGGCGGCGGTGGCGTGAACGCCATCAACCGGATGATCGAGGTCGGTCTCAAGGGCGTCGAGTTCATCGCGATCAACACCGACGCGCAGGCCCTGTTGATGAGCGATGCCGATGTCAAGCTTGATGTGGGCCGTGAACTGACGCGCGGTCTGGGGGCAGGCGCCAACCCCGATGTCGGCCGCAAGGCCGCCGAGGACCACCGTGAGGAGATCGAAGAGGTCCTCAAGGGGGCCGACATGGTCTTCGTCACGGCCGGCGAAGGAGGCGGCACCGGCACCGGCGGCGCCCCCGTCGTCGCCAGCATCGCCCGCTCGCTGGGCGCGCTGACGATCGGCGTCGTCACGCGGCCGTTCACCTTCGAGGGCCGCCGCCGCGCCAATCAGGCGGAGGACGGCATCGCGGGCCTGCGCGACGAGGTCGACACCCTCATCGTCATCCCCAACGACCGTCTGCTGTCCATCTCGGACCGTCAGGTGAGCGTGCTCGACGCGTTCAAGTCGGCGGACCAGGTGCTGCTGTCGGGTGTGCAGGGCATCACCGACCTCATCACCACGCCGGGACTGATCAACCTTGACTTCGCCGACGTCAAGTCCGTGATGTCGGAGGCCGGTTCGGCGCTGATGGGCATCGGTTCGGCCCGGGGCGACGACAGGGCCGTGGCCGCAGCCGAGATGGCGATCTCCTCGCCGCTGCTGGAGGCGTCGATCGACGGTGCCAGAGGCGTGCTGCTGTCCATCTCGGGCGGTTCGGACCTCGGCCTGTTCGAGATCAACGAAGCCGCGCAGCTCGTCAGCGAGGCCGCACACCCCGAGGCCAACATCATCTTCGGCGCGGTCATCGACGATGCCCTCGGGGACGAGGTGCGGGTCACCGTGATCGCTGCGGGCTTCGACGGCGGGCAGCCGCCCTCCAGGAACCGCGGCGAGAAGGCGCTCGGTTCGCACTCGTCCAAGGACGAGTCCTCCACGGCGGCGTTCGGGGCGGACCCCGAGGCCGACCGTCCCTCCTTCGGCGGCCTCGGCAGCGTGACCCCGCGTGAGAGCGAGCCGGAGCCGCTGGGTGAATCGTCCGGCGCGGGCCGCGACTCGTTGCCTCCGACGGTCCCGCCGGCCCGTCCGTACCAGGACAGCCAGGCCGAGGAGCTGGATGTGCCGGACTTCCTGAAGTGATAGGTACGCACGACTCCACGAGCGGCGCCCATTTCGCGTTCACCGACAGGTGGGGCGGGGTGAGCGCCGCTCCGTATGAGTCGCTCAACCTCGGCGGCCGCGTCGGTGACGACGCCGCGAACGTACGCGAGAACCGTTCCCGCGCCGCCGCGTCCCTCGGGCTCGCCCCGGACGACGTGGTCTGGATGCACCAGGTGCACGGGCGCGATGTCGCTCTCGTCGACACACCGTTCGCGGACGACGCTCCGGTCGACGGAATCGTCACCCAGCGCCCCGTGCTCGCCCTCGCCGTGCTCACCGCCGACTGCACCCCGGTGCTGCTGGCCGATCCCGTCGCGGGTGTCGCAGGCGCGGCGCACGCCGGGCGCCCGGGGCTCGTCGCGGGTGTGGTCCCCGCGCTCGTCGAGGCGATGCGGGAGCGCGGGGCGGTGCCGGAACGGATCGTCGCCCGTACGGGACCGGCCGTGTGCGGCCGCTGCTACGAGGTCCCCGAGGAGATGCGCGAGTCCGTCGCGGCCGAGGTTCCGGAGGCCTACGCCACGACGAGTTGGGGCACCCCGTCGGTCGACGTCGCGGCCGGTGTACGTGCGCAGCTAGCGGCCCGTGGTGTCACAGATCTGGAACAGTCCGCCGTGTGCACCATGGAGTCGGCCGACCACTTCTCGTACCGCCGTGAGAAGACGACCGGACGTCTTGCGAGTTATGTCTGGCTGGAGGGGAACTGAACCGTGACGGACCTCACGGCCCGTCAGGCCGAACTCGCCGAGAACCTCGCACGAGTGGAGCAGCGCATCGAGGGCGCTTGTGTCACCGCGGGGCGCAGCCGTGACGAAGTCACGCTGATCGTTGTCACGAAAACCTACCCCGCCCGGGATGTACGGCTGTTGGCGGACCTGGGCGTGCGGCACGTCGCGGAGAACCGGGACCAGGAGGCGGCGGCGAAGGCCGCGGAGTGCGCCGGGACCCCTGTGACGTGGCATTTCGTGGGCCAGCTCCAGACCAACAAGGCCCGCTCCGTTGCCGGTTACGCAGACGTGGTCCACTCCGTCGACCGTTCCCGGCTCGTCAACTCACTGAGCAGCGCAGCCGTGAGCGAGGGGCGCCGGCTCGACTGTCTGATCCAGGTCGCGCTCGACGCGGAGTCAGAAACCGCCGGCGGGCGCGGTGGTGCTGCCCCCGAGTCGGTTCCCGCTCTGGCGGACGCGGTGGAGGCCGCCCAAGGGCTGCGCCTGGCAGGGGTGATGACGGTCGCTCCGCTCACGGGACCGTACGCGGGACGGCCGGCCGAGGCCTTCGAGCGGTTGCGGGAAATCTCAACCGGCCTGTGTACAAGGCATCCTGCTGCGACCATGGTGTCAGCAGGGATGAGCTCGGATCTCGAAGAGGCCGTGGCTGCGGGTGCGACACATGTGCGCGTCGGCAGTGCGGTACTCGGAGAGCGACCCAGGCTCGGGTAACGTCGCGAAGCGAGTCGGACCACGGCACAAAATATGGTCATTTCCGTCGCGAGCGGGCAGACGGAGAGCGCCACGGCCGGCAACCGGTGACGGAGCCATGGGGCCTCCCCGCCGCACGCGGGGAACCCACCACAGAGCGGAGGACGCAGAGAATGGCCGGCGCTATGCGCAAGATGGCGGTCTACCTCGGCCTCGTGGAGGACGATGGGTACGACGGCCCGGGTTTCGACCCAGACGACGAGTTCGAGCCCGAACCGGAGCCCGAGAGGGACCGTCGGCGCCACGAGCCGCTGCAGTCGCACGACCCCCTGCAGAAGGACGAACCGGCCGAGCCGGTACGCGTGATGCACCCTCCCGTGCAGCGGGAGAGGGAGCAGTCGTCTCCCCCTGCGATCATCGAAAATGGACGATCCGGGAGAATTGCCCCCGTGTCATCCATCACACCTGAACGCCAGAGCCTGGAGAAGAGTGCCCCGGTGATCATGCCCAAAGTTGTGTCCGAACGGGAGCCGTACCGGATCACCACGTTGCACCCCCGGACGTACAACGAGGCCCGTACCATCGGGGAACACTTCCGCGAAGGTACCCCCGTGATCATGAACTTGACGGAGATGGACGATACGGATGCGAAGAGACTTGTCGACTTCGCGGCCGGTCTGGTCTTCGGTTTGCACGGGAGTATTGAAAGAGTGACGCAGAAGGTGTTCCTGCTGTCTCCTGCTAACGTCGATGTCACGGCGGAGGACAAGGCCCGCATCGCAGAGGGCGGGTTCTTCAACCAGAGCTGAAGACGCAAGGATCAACGGAACGGGCCGTAAGGTCGCACGAGAGCGCCCGGTGTGGCGAGGGGAGAGGGAAGCGCAGTGAGTACCGCACTCGAGGTGGTCCAAGTCGCGCTGTACTGCTTCCTGCTCGTGTTGATCTTCCGACTGGTGATGGACTACGTCTTCCAGTTCGCCCGCTCATGGCAGCCCGGCAAGGCGATGGTGGTCGTTCTCGAAGCGACCTACACTGTCACTGATCCGCCACTCAAGCTGCTGCGGCGGTTCATTCCGCCGTTGCGCTTCGGGGGCGTGGCGCTCGACCTGTCCTTCTTCGTATTGATGATCATCGTCTACATCCTGATCAACGTCGTGGCCAGGCTGTGAACGATCGAAATGGTCTTGCCGACATGCCGACGAGTTACGTTGAGGTGAAGAGATGCCACTGACCCCCGAGGACGTGCGGAACAAGCAGTTCACGACCGTCCGCCTCCGAGAAGGCTATGACGAGGACGAGGTCGATGCCTTCCTCGATGAGGTCGAAGCCGAGCTGACGCGCCTGCTGCGCGAGAACGAGGACCTGCGCGCGAAGCTCGCCGCAGCGACCCGTGCTGCCGCGCAGAACCAGCAGCAGGGCGGAATGCGCAAGCCCGAGCCGCAGGACAACCGGCAGGGTGGGCCGGTGCCCGCCATATCAGGTCCTGTGCCTCCCGGTCAGCACGGCGGCCCGGGCCAGCACCCGGGTCAGCACGGCGGCCCGGGTCAGCACCCCGGTCAGCATGGTGGTCCTGGACAGCACGGTCCGCAGCAGGGCATGGGCGGTCCCCCTCAGCTTCCCGGCGGGCAGCCGCAGCTTCCTGCCGGTCCTGGCGGCCCTCAGGGCGGTCCCGGTGGTCCCATGGGCCCGGGCGGACCGCAGGGTGGCCCCGGTGGACCCCAGGGCGGCCCCGGCGGCCCCATGGGCCCCGGCGGCGGCCTGCAGATGCCGGGTGGCGGCGGGCAGAACAACGACAGCGCCGCACGCGTGCTGTCGCTTGCCCAGCAGACCGCCGACCAGGCCATTGCGGAGGCCCGTTCCGAGGCGAACAAGATCGTCGGTGAGGCACGCAGCCGCGCCGAGGGTCTCGAGCGCGACGCCCGCGCCAAGGCCGACGCCCTTGAGCGGGACGCCCAGGAGAAGCACCGCGTCGCGATGGGCTCCCTGGAGTCCGCCAGGGCGACGCTGGAGCGCAAGGTCGAGGACCTGCGTGGCTTCGAGCGCGAGTACCGGACGCGTCTGAAGTCGTACCTGGAGAGCCAGCTGCGTCAGCTGGAGAACCAGGCGGACGACTCGCTGGCTCCGCCGCGTACTCCCGCCGCGCCCTCCCTCCCGCCGTCCCCGTCGATGGCATCCGCGGGTGCGCCCGCTGGTGGGGGGATGGGCAGCATGGGAGGCCACCAGTCGATGGGCGGCGGCAACGGCATGGGCGGTTCCGGCGGCCACGGCGGCCCGAGCTACGGCGGGGGTCAGCAGCAGATGTCCCCGGCCATGACGCAGCCCATGGCGCCCGTGCGTCCGCAGGGCGGCCCCGCGCCGCAGCAGGCTCCGTCACCGATGCGGGGCTTCTTGATCGACGAGGACGACAACTGATCATCTGACGGCGGACTCCGCCGGCCCTTGTGCTCGGCCCCTCGGCCCTCGTAGCGGGGGGCCGGGGACGTGGTCCCTCTCGTGGTCGCACAGGGCTCTCGGACGCCCGGCGGTTCGCTCTCCGCCCCGGCGATCCAGCGGCGGGTTCTCACTCCGTCAGGCGGATGCTCAGAGGTTTCTGCGGCGGGCCCCGTGACGGGTGTCCTGCGGCAGTGCTGAAGCGCGGACACCGCGAGGGGCCGCCCGCTTGTGCGGGCGGCCCCTCGCGGTCTGTCCCGCGGGCTCCGGGGCGATTCCGTCAGATCTTGCGGAGACGGAAGGTGAGGGAGAGCGACTCGTCCCGGAACGGGGCGCCGAAGTCGGCCTCCTCGGCAGCCACGTCCTTCTGCGCGAACTCCTCCGCGAGGACCTCTTCGGAGATCAGGACCGAGTGGTCCGCGAGGGCCCGGCCGACCTCCTCGTCCGTCGTGGACCACCGCAGCGCGATGCGGTCGGCGACGTCGAGGCCCGAGTTCTTGCGGGCCTCCTGGATGAGGCGGATCGCGTCCCGTGCGAGTCCCGCGCGGCGCAGCTCGGGGGTGATCTCCAGGTCGAGGGCGACCGTCGCTCCCGAGTCGGAGGCGACGGACCAGCCTTCACGCGGCGTCTCGGTGATGATCACTTCCTCGGGTGAGAGCGGCACGTGCTCCCCGTCCACCTCGACAGCGGCTGTGCCCTCGCGGAGAGCGGCCGAGAGCCATGCGGCGTCCGCCTCGGCGATCGCCTTGGCGACCGCCTGGGTGCCCTTGCCGAAGCGGCGGCCCAGAGCACGGAAGTTGCCCTTGGCGGTGGTGTCCACGAGCGAGCCTCCGACCTCCGAGAGGGAGGCGAGCGCCGTGACGTTGAGCTCCTCGGTGATCTGGTTGCGCAGGTCGGGGGAGAGGGTCTCGAAGCCGTGCGCCGCGACAAGCGCGCGGGAGAGCGGCTGACGCGTCTTGACGCCGGACTCGGCGCGCGTCGCACGCCCCAACTCCACCAGGCGGCGCACCAGAAGCATGTCCTGGGACAGTTCCGGGTCGACCTTGCCCGGGTCCGCTTCGGGCCAGTCGGCAAGGTGCACCGAGTCCGGCGCCCCCGGTGTGACGGGGACGATCAGGTCCTGCCACACGCGCTCGGTGACGAACGGCACGATGGGGGCCATCAGGCGCGTGACCGTCTCCAGAGTGTCGTGCAGCGTGCGCAGGGCCGCCGGGTCGCCCTGCCAGAAGCGCCGACGGGAGCGCCGTACGTACCAGTTGGACAGGTCGTCGACGAAGGTGGAGAGCAGCTTTCCGGCGCGCTGGGTGTCGTAGCCCTCCATGGCCAGCGTCACCTGGTCGACCAGCGCGTGCAGTTCGCTCAGCAGCCAGCGGTCCAGCAGGGGCCGGCTCTCGGGCGCCGGGTCCGAGCCGGAGGGCGACCAGCCGGACGTACGGGCGTAGAGCGCCTGGAAGGCCACCGTGTTCCAGAACGTCAGCAGCGTCTTGCGGACGACCTCCTGGATCGTGCCGTGCCCCACGCGACGTGCGGCCCACGGTGAACCACCGGCTGCCATGAACCAGCGCACCGCGTCCGCACCGTGCTGGTCCATGAGCGGGATCGGCTCCAGGATGTTGCCCAGATGCTTGGACATCTTCCGGCCGTCCTCGGCGAGGATGTGCCCGAGGCAGACCACGTTCTCGTACGAGGACTTCTCGAAGACGAGCGTGCCGACGGCCATCAGCGTGTAGAACCAGCCACGGGTCTGGTCGATGGCCTCCGAGATGAACTGCGCCGGGTAGCGCTTCTCGAACAGCTCCTTGTTCTTGTACGGGTAGCCCCACTGCGCGAAGGGCATCGAGCCCGAGTCGTACCAGGCGTCGATGACTTCGGGGACGCGCACCGCCGTCAGCGGGCAGCCCTCGGCCGGGCAGTCGAACGTGACCTCGTCGATGTAGGGGCGGTGCGGGTCCAGGGCCGACTGGTCGGTGCCCGTCAGCTTCGTCAGCTCCGCGAGCGAGCCGACGCATGTCAAGTGACCTTCCTCGCAACGCCAGAAGGGCAGCGGCGTGCCCCAGTAGCGGTTGCGGCTGAGGGCCCAGTCGATGTTGTTGTCCAGCCAGTCGCCGTAGCGTCCGTGCTTGACCGACTCCGGGTACCAGCTGGTGCGTTCGTTCTGCTCGAGCAGCGCGTCCTTGATCTGGGTGGTGCGGATGTACCAGGACGGCTGCGCGTAGTAGAGCAGGGCCGTGTGGCAGCGCCAGCAGTGCGGATAGCTGTGCTCGTACGGGACGTGCCGCAGCAGCAGGTTGCGGGCGGCGAGGTCGGCGACGAGCGCCTCGTCGGCCTTCTTGAAGAACTGCCCCTCCACCAGGTGGAGTCCGGCCTCGAAGGTGCCGTCGGGGCGGACCGGGTTGACCACGGGGAGGCCGTAGGCGCGGCAGGTGCGCATGTCGTCATCGCCGAAGGCGGGAGCCTGGTGGACCAGGCCGGTGCCGTCCTCGGTGGTGACGTAATCGGCGTTGACGACGAAGTGGGCGCCCTCCATCTCCACGATGTTGAACGGGCGTTCGTAGCCCCAGTGCTCCATCTCGGCGCCGGTGAAGCGCTCCCCGGTCGGCTCGTAGTCCTCGCCCAGCGCCTTCTCCAGCAGGGGCTCGGCGACGACGAGCTTCTCCAGCCCGTTGGTCGCGACGACGTAGGTGACGTCCGGGCGGGCCGCGACCGCGGTGTTGGAGACCAGCGTCCAGGGCGTGGTCGTCCACACCAGGAGCGACGCCTCGCCCGCGAGGGGCCCCGACGTCAGCGGGAACCGCACGTAGACCGACGGGTCGACTACCGTCTCGTACCCCTGGGCCAGTTCGTGATCCGACAGGCCGGTGCCGCACCGCGGGCACCAGGGGGCGACGCGGTGGTCCTGGACCAGCAGACCCTTTTCGTAGATCTGCTTCAGCGACCACCACACCGACTGCACGTACTCCGGGTCCATGGTGCGGTAGGCGTCGTCCATGTCGACCCAGTAGCCCATGCGCGTCGTCAGCTCTGCGAAGGCGTCGGTGTGCCGGGTGACGGACTCGCGGCAGCGGGCGTTGAACTCCGCGATGCCGTAGTTCTCGATGTCCTGCTTGCCGTTGAAGCCCAACTCCCGTTCGACGGCCAGCTCCACCGGCAGGCCGTGGCAGTCCCAGCCGGCCTTGCGAGCCACGTGGTAGCCGCGCATCGTACGGAAGCGCGGGAAGACGTCCTTGAAGACGCGTGCCTCGATGTGGTGGGCGCCGGGCATGCCGTTGGCGGTGGGCGGGCCCTCGTAGAAGACCCACTCGGGCCGTCCCTCGGACTGCTCGAGAGTGCGGGCGAAGACCTTGTTGTCCCGCCAGAAGTCGAGCACGGCGTGCTCGAGGGCGGGCAGGTCGACCTGGGCTGGCACCTGGCGGTACTGCGGCATCGGAACTTCCTCCGGCGGACATCTCGCTTCCGTCGGAGGGACGAGATCACCTGCCTCAACGGCGGCGGTCCCGCGGTACCACCCTCCTTGGCAGCGGAACGTGCCCACTGCCCCCTCATTGGGGTGCGCTGCCGGTTCTACTCGCGCGGGTCGTGCCCGGCGCTTTCTTCCGGCGGCTCCGGGGTGATCTTCACGCCGTGCAGACCCCTGGGCTCACACCGTCCCCAGGTCGCTCGCGGCTGCGTGCGGACGCTACTCGTCCCCTTCATCGCCTTTCGCTCAGCCCAGTGTAAGGGGCTCGGCGGGCTGCGGAGGGCCGGTTTTCGCGGGGCCGGGCGGGGCACAACGGATTGGAGACCGGCGTGCCCCCGTTGTCGAGCGTTCGGAGTCGATTTATCGTTCCGGTCACGTTTCGCGAGCAAGATCACAATATGTGAAGGGGCCACGGCCATGGTGGCGAAAGGATCTGCCGCGAGTGATCCGGCAGCTGCTGACAAGTCCACGAAGACGGCCGCGTCCACGAAGAAGACCTCTGCGGCCGGCAAGACGGCACCGAAGAAGGCGGCGGCGAAGAAGAGCGCAGCCAGGAAGACGGGGAAGACCGCAGCGGAGGGGGAGGCGCCCGCGAAGAAGACCCCGGCGAAGAAGACCCCGGCGAAGAAGACCCCAGCGAAGAAGACCTCAGCGAAGAAGTCCTCAGCGAAGAAGACCGCGGCGAAGAAGGCCGCGCCCAAGAAGACGGCCGCGAAGAAGGCCGCGCCCAAGAAGACGGCCGCGAAGAAGCAGACGACGGGAGCCGAGAAGGTGGCTGCGAAAAAGACTCCGGTGGCGAAGACCGAGAAGGTCCCCACGGCACGGGCGGTCGCCGCTCCTGCGGAGCCGGGCGAACTCGCCGTAAGGGCGGGGGAGGAGCCGTGGACACCCGAAGAGGTCGAGGGGGCCCGCAGCGAACTGCAGAGCGAGGCCCAGCGGCTGCGCGACGAACTGGTTGCGTCCGGCGAAGCGCTCGACGGACTCATGCGGGACTCGGGCGACGGCGCCGGCGACGACGACGCCGACACCGGCACCAAGAACATCACGCGCGAGCACGAGATGGCCCTGGCGGCCAACGCCCGCGAGATGCTTTACCAGACCGAGCGGGCCATCGAGCGGCTCGACGCCGGGACGTACGGCCTCTGCGAGAACTGCGGCAATCCGATCGGCAAGGCACGGATGCAGGCGTTTCCCCGTGCGACGCTGTGCGTGGAGTGCAAGCAGCAGCAGGAGCGGCGCTAGGTGCCCGAGGGGCGGGTGGGGGGCGAAGGGGGCCGCTACCGTCCTCATATGTCGTACCCTCGTCGGGTGACAGAGGTGGAGCGGACTATCGGTACTCCTGACGAGGCCACACAAGAGCCCGCCGACGGTTCCGGCGGCGACGCACAGACCGCCCACCGCGGCAGACGCCGGGTCGGTGTTCTGATCTCGGTGGCCGCCCTCGCCTACGCGTTCGATCTGATCAGCAAGCTGATCGTGGTCGCGAGTCTGGAACACCATGCGCCGATTCAGGTGATCGGTACGGTGCTTCAGCTGGACGTGGTGCGTAACCGCGGCGCGGCCTTCGGTATCGGCGAGGCTCTCACCATCGTCCTGACGGCGATCGCGGCCGTGGTGATCGTCGTCATCGCGCGCATCGCGAGGCGGCTCTACAGCGTTCCGTGGGCGATCGCGCTGGGGCTGTTGCTGGGCGGAGCGTTCGGGAATCTCACCGACCGGGTCTTCCGTTCGCCGGGCGTCTTCCAGGGCGCCGTCGTGGACTTCATCGCACCCACGCACTTCGCGGTCTTCAACCTCGCGGACTCGGCGATCGTCTGCGGTGGCATTCTGATCGTGATCCTCTCCTTCCGGGGCCTCGACCCCGACGGGACCGTGCACCGGGACTGACCGGCAGCGGAGCGCTCAGGGCCACCGCCCGCCGATGCGCGGAGTCGGGCCGCGATGACGGAGAGCATCCGGGCATCCGGCATACTCGACCGGGTGAGCACGATCCCCGAAACCCGCACCCTGCCCGTACCGGACGGCCTCGAGGGCGAGCGCGTCGACGCCGCCATTGCCAGGATGTTCGGCTTTTCCCGCACGAAGGCGGCCGAACTGGCCGCAGACGGCAAGGTGTTGCTGGACGGTTCCGCGGCCGGCAAGTCCGACCGGGTCCACGGGGAGCGTGGCTGGAGGTGGAACTGCCGCCTCCACCCGAGCCGGTGCGGATCGTGGCCGAGCCCGTCGAGGGCATGACCGTCGTTCATGACGACGCCGACCTCGTGGTGGTCGACAAGCCCGTGGGCGTCGCCGCGCACCCGAGCCCCGGCTGGAGCGGCCCGACGGTGATCGGCGGGCTGGCCGCGGCGGGGTACTCCGTCGCCACCTCCGGCGCGGCCGAGCGGCAGGGCATCGTGCACCGCCTCGACGTGGGCACGTCGGGGCTCATGGTCGTCGCCAAGTCCGAGCGTGCGTACACCCTGCTGAAGCAGCAGTTCAGGGAGCGGACCGTCGACAAGCGGTACCACGCGCTCGTGCAGGGGCACCCCGACCCGCTCAGCGGCACGATCGACGCCCCCGTGGGACGCCACCCGCAGCACGACTACAAGTGGGCGGTCACGGCTCAGGGCAAGCCGTCCGTGACGCACTACGACCTGATTGAGGCCTTCCGTGCCGCCAGCCTCCTCGACATCAAGCTGGAGACCGGCCGTACGCACCAGATCCGCGTGCACATGTCCGCGCACAGGCACCCGTGCGTCGGCGACCTCACCTACGGGGCCGACCCGAAGCTCGCCAAGCGGCTGCGGCTGGAGCGGCAGTGGCTGCACGCGGTCAGGCTCGGCTTCGAGCACCCGTCCGACGGGAGCCGGGTGGAGTACGAGAGCGCCTACCCGGAGGACCTGCAGAAGGCACTGGACATCGTCCGGTCCGAAAGTGCCTGAGCATGGACCAGCTCGCCCTGCTCTTCGCCCTGCTGCTCGGTGCCGTTCTGACCGTTCCCGTGGCGGACCGAATAGGTGTGCCCTCTCCGGTGCTGATGACGCTGCTCGGCGGTGTCCTCGCGCTGCTGCCGTTCGTGCCGACCGTCGAGGTGCCGCCGGAGTTCATTCTTCCGCTGGTGCTGCCGCCTCTGCTCTACGCGGCCGTGCACCGAACGTCCTGGCGCCAGTTCGCGGCGAACAAGCGGCCCATATTCCTGCTGGCGGTGGCGCTGGTCTTCGTGACCACCGCGGCTGTCGCGGCAGTGGCCGACGCGCTGGTGCCGGGGCTCGGCCTGGCGGGTGCCGTGGCGCTGGGGGCGCTCGTCGCACCGCCCGACCCCGTCGCGGCGACGACGGTCGCCGGGCGGCTGGGGCTGCCGCGGCGGCTGGTGTCGATCCTGGAGGGCGAGGGCCTCTTCAACGACGTCACGGCGATCACCCTTTACCACGTCGCCGTCGCGGCGGCCGTCACCGGGACGTTCTCCGTCAGCGGCGCGATCGGCGAGCTGGTCCTCTCCGCGGTCGTCGCGGTGGCGGTCGGACTCGCGCTGGGGTGGGCGGCGAACAAGCTCGCCGGGTTCCTCGGGGACGCGACGCTGCAGACGGGGCTCACACTGCTGGTGCCGTTCGCCTCCTACGTCCTGGCCGAGGAGCTGAAGGGCTCCGGCGTGCTGGCGGTGCTGATGACCGCCCTGTATCTCTCCTCCGGGCGTGCAGTGGACGCGGACGACGTGCAGGGTCGGCTGGTCGGTCAGAGCTTCTGGTCGATCGTCGACACGCTCGTCACCGGCGTCGCCTTCGGCCTGATCGGGCTGGAACTGGCCGCCGTCGTCGGCCCCGTACGCGGACGCTGGGACGAGCTGCTGCCGGCGGCGCTCGCCGTGATCGCCGTGGTGGTCGTGCTCCGGCTGGTGTGGCTCCTGCCGGCGGCGTGGCTGGCCAAGCGGTTGCACCGGCGCAAGGACCTGGACGAGGACATCCCGCTCACCTGGCGTGAGACGACGGTCGTGTGGTGGGCCGGCATGCGCGGCGTGGCCTCTGTGGCGCTGGCGCTCGCCGTGCCTCTGACGGTGGACGGCGGCGGCAGCTTCCCCGAGCGGGACGCCATCCTGTTCATCGCCTTCGCTGTCGTCCTGGCCACGCTCCTGCTCCAGGGGCTGACCCTTCCGTGGCTGGTCCAGCGCCTGCACGTGAAGTCCGACAGCGCCGCCGAGCGGGAGCTGGAGCGGCAGCTGGCCATGAGGTGCGCGAAGGCGGCGCGGCGGCGCGTGCGGCAGGTCGAGGAGGACGAGGACCTTCCGGAGGAGGTGTCCGAGGCGCTGCTGCGTCGGGCTCACGACGTGGGCGCGCGCATCTCGCCGGACATCGTGGAGCACGAACGCAGGGAGGCGCACACCATGCGTACCGCCCGGATGAAGAAGATGCACAGGCTCAACGCGGAGCTGCTCTCCGCCGCCCGGCACGAGGTCATCGCCGCGCGCAGCGAGCCCGGTGTCGACCCGGAGGTGTGCGACCGCGTCCTGCATCAGCTCGATCTCCGCAGTTTCCGGTTCTGAGACGGCGACGCGGAACGGGCGGGCCGGGGCGGTCCGCCCGCGGGCGCGCGGCACGATCGGGGAGCATGGGCCTGCCCCCGCGGCCGGGGGAAGGGGCAGGGGCAGGGGCAGGGACCCGGGGCCCTGGGTCAGGAGCGCCTGCCGCTGCGGTTGTTGCGGCCTTCCAGGTGTCCGTTGCTGGAGCTGGAGCTGGAGTTGGAGTACGACTCCGGGTGATCGCCCGCGGAGGAGAGCCGGATACCCGGCAGCGCGTACGGGTGTTCACGCTGGAGCCAGTCGAGCAGCTGTTCACGAAGGTCGCAGCGGAGCGTCCACAGATCGTCGGACGTACGGGCGGAGACGGCAGCGCGCACCTCGATGGTGGTGTGGGTCGCGTCGGTGACGACGAGGCTCCAACTGCGGCCGTCCCAGTAGTCGTTGGCCCGCACCAGCTCCTCGGTCCGCCTGCGGATCTCCGCGACCGGGGCGGAGTGGTCCAGCTGGAGAAGGACCGTGCCGGTCATCTGCGGGCCGCCGCGCGACCAGTTCTCGAACGGCTTGCTCGTGAAGTACGAGACCGGCATCGTGATGCGCCGTTCGTCCCATGTGCGCAGCACCAGGTAGGAGACGGTGATCTCGTCCACCGTGCCCAGTTCCCCGTCGACCACGACCTCGTCGCCGATGCGGACCATGTCGCCGAAGGCGATGGACAGGCCGGCGAAGAGGTTGCCCAAAGTGGCCTGGGCGGCGATACCGGCGACGATTCCCAGCACACCCGCGGACGCGAGCATCGAGGTGCCGAGCGTCCTCATCGCCGGGAACTGCAACAGGATGGCGGAGGCCGCGATGACGACGACGACCGTGGTGACCAGGCGCTGGATCAGGGTGAGCTGGGTCTTCACGCGCCGTGCGCGCGCCGGGTCGTGCGCCACACCGGCGTACCGGGCGGTGGTCGTCTCCACCACGGCGGCGAGAACCCGCAGGACCAGCCATGCCGTCGCCGCGATGAGGATGATGTGCAGCCACAGGTTGACCGTCGGGCGGTAGCTGCGTGCGATCTCCGCCTGGTCGTAGAACAGATTCAGGAGGGCCACGAAGACCACGGCCTGCAGCGGTACGCGCCCGCGCCGCAGCAGCCCCCAAAGGGGCGTCTCCGGGTGCCGGGCGTCTATGCGGCGCAGCAGGCGGTCCACGCCCCAGGCGATGGCGAACGCGAGCACGATCGCACCGCCGAACACGATGAGCGGGCGTAGCACGTTCTCCATGACGGGATGACTCCTCGGGGGTTGGCGGGCACTGCCGACGGTACCTGCCACCATGTGCGGTGGCCCGGCCCGGAACCGGGCCTCGGGTGCTATGTGAGGGAAGTGACATTTTGGCCACCGTCGTTCTGTTCCACTCCGTCTACGGGCTGCGACCCGCCGTGCACAGGGCGGCGGACCGGTTGCGGGCCGCCGGGCACGAGGTGCACACGCCCGACCTGTTCGAGGGGCGCACGGCCGGCACCGTCGAGGAGGGCGCGGAGTTGAAGGACGAGATCGGCCGGGACGAACTGCTGATGCGCGCCGTCACCGTCACGGCACCGCTTTCCGAGCGCGGCCTCGTCTACGCGGGCTTCTCGCTCGGCGGTTCCATCGCACAGAACCTCGCCCTCGCCGACGACCGTGCCCGGGCGCTGCTGCTCCTGCACGGCACGTCGGACCTTCCGGAGGACGCCGCCGTGGACGATCTCCCCGTACAGCTGCACGTCGCCGACCCGGACCCCTTCGAGCCGCACGACTGGCTGAACGCCTGGTACCTGCAGATGCGACGGGCCGGAGCGGACGTCGAGGTCTTCCGGTACGCCGGAGCGGGACATCTCTTCACCGACGAGGAGCTGGACGACCACGACGCGGAGGCGTCCGAGCGCACCTGGCGCACGGTGCTGGGCTTCCTCGACAGCGTGTAGACGCGCCTCGGTCCCTGGCCACGCGTGCGGGCACGGCCAACCGCCCGGGGACCGCGCCGTGTTGAGCTTTCCGGGCCCGGCCAGGACCGCCGGGACGGGGACGGGGACCGGGACCGTTTCCTCGCCGGGACCGGGCCCGGTGCGAGGACCGGGGCGCTGCGCCGGGACCGTCACCGTCGCCGTGCGTACGCCGTCGGCCGAGCCGTCCGACGGCGGCACCCTGACGATGACGGTCCCGGTGCGCCTCCGGCCGGTCAGGTGCCCAGCGGGCCGTCCGCCTTCTCCAGGCGACGGGTGCCGGAGAGCGTGCGGTAGGAGCGGCGGACCTCGCTGGTCGCGTTCTTGTCGGTCTTGTCCGAGAGGACGAAGTAGTCCATGTGCGCCCGCTCGGAGTCGACGTCGAGGACGCCGTAGCCGTGCGAGTCCATGTCGAGCCAGCGCACGTGTCGGTTGGTGGCCCTGACGGCGGCCTCCGCGACCGACGAGACGGTGTCGGGCGCGGCATGGATGATGTCGTCGAGATTGTCGGACGTGACGGACGCGACGACGAACTCCGTGGCCACCGGCTCGTCCTGGGGGTACGTCGCGGCCTTGAGGGGGACCTCGTTGGCGAAGGCCATGTGGATGTCGCCCGTGAGGAAGACGGTGTTGTCGATGCGCTGGTCGCGCAGGTGCGTGAGCAGTTCCCGCCGGTCGTCCGTGTAGCCGTCCCACTGGTCGACGTTGAGGGCCAGGCCCTCCTTCGGGATGCCCAGCAACTCCGCGAGGGGGCCCAGCAGATGGGCCGGCACGGCGCCGAAGGCGACCGGGGAGATCATCACCGAGGTGCCGACCATGTGCCAGCGCGCGGGCGAGGAGGTCAGCCCGGACTTGAGCCAGTCCAGCTGCTTGCGTCCGGTGATGGTGCGCTCGGGGTCGTCGATGACGTCGCCGTCGCCGATGGACGCCTGCTTGTCGCGGAACGAGCGCAGGTCGAGCAGGTGCAGATCGGCGAGCCGCCCGAAGCGCAGTCGGCGGTACGTGGTGCCCTCCGTGGAGGGGCGTACCGGCATCCACTCGAAGTAGGCCCGTTTGGCGGCCCGTTGCCGGTCCGCCCACTCGCCCTCTTCGCCGGGGGTGTGGTTCTCCGCGCCGCCGGACCAGGTGTCGTTGGCGATCTCGTGGTCGTCCCAGATGGCGATGAGGGGGTGGGCCGCGTGCATCGCCTGCAGATCGGGATCGAGTTTGTGGTGCGCGTGCCGAGCGCGGTAGTCGGCGAGGGTGATGGTCTCGTGCTCGGGCTGGACGGTGCGGAGCGCGCCCCCCTGAAGGGGGTACTCCTCGTGGCCGTACTCGTAGATGTAGTCGCCGAGGTGCAGGACGGCGTGCAGGTCCGCGCGTGCGGCCAGATGCCTGTACGAAGCGAACCAGCCGGCCTCGTAGCTCGCACACGAAACCACGCCGAAGCGCAGGCGGGCGGGGTCGGCGTCTTCGGCGGGGGCCGTACAGGTGCGGCCGGCGGGGGAGTTCACGCCGCCCGCAGTGAAGCGGAACCAGTAGGCGGTGTCCGCGGCCAGTCCGCGTACGTCCGCCTTCACGGTGTGGTCGCTCGTGGCTCCGGCCGTGACGGTGCCGCGAGCGACGACCTTGCCGAAGCCCTCGTCCTCCGCGACTTCCCAAGTCACCGTGACGGGGCCGCCCTTGCCCGACCCGGGCACGGCGTCCGCGGTGGGAGTGACGCGCGTCCACAGCAGAACGCCGTCGGGCAGCGGGTCACCGGAGGCGACGCCGTGGAGGAAGGCTGGGCCTTCGGCGGCGTGGGCGACGGGCGCGCCGCCGACGAGGGGGAGGAGGGCCGCCGAGGCGGCGGTGGCCGCAACGACGGTGCGGCGCCTGGGGTGCCCGGAGGAGGGTCTCTCTGCCGGGACCGAAGTGGGGGACTCACCATGTGTGTTTGTCACGGACTCAGATGTTACGCACAAGTAGCCCCGGCGGGCAGGTCCCTCGCAAGAGTTCAACTGCCCGCCGGGGCGTGTTCGTTCACGGGACGGAAAGCGGAGCAGGCGGACCGCACGAAGGGCGGTCCGCCCGAACCGCCCTTCGCGGCACGGGGGTTCGGGGGTGGCGGGGCGAGCCCGCCGCCACCCCCGTCGCCGTTACTGCTTCGGAGGCGTGAGCTTCACGCCCAGCTTCTGCAGCTCGGCCGGGAGCTGCTGCTGGTCGACGTCCTTGCCGTCGATCCGGATCGTGGGCGTGCCCTGGATCTTGCTCTTCTTGAAGTCCTCGACCATGACGAGCGCCCACTTGTCGTAGGTGCCGTTCTCGAGGGACTTCTTGAAGCCGGCGTTGTTCTTCAGCGCTGGGATCGAGTCCGCGACCTCGAGCAGGTAGTCGTCATCGGCGAACTTGTCCTGGCTCTCCTCGGGGTGGAACTTCGGCGAGTACAGCGCGTCGTGGTAGTCGCGGTAGGCGTCCTTGCTCACGTTGAGCGCGGCACCCAGGGCGCTGATGGCGTTCTTCGAGCCGTCACCGCCGAGGTTGCCGTCGATAAGGGCGCCCAGATGCACCTTGAGCTTGTACTTGTCCTCCTCGGCGCCCTTGACCATGATCTTCCCCGCGGTCTGCTCGAACTGCGCGCAGGCGGGGCAGCGGAGGTCCTCGTAGACGTCGACGGTCTTCTTCCCGTCGCCGATGACGATGTCCTGGCCGTCCTTGCCCGAGGAGTTCGCGGGCTTGACCAGCTTCTGGTCCTTGGCAGCCTCCCAGCCGCTGGGGGCGGTCAGCTTCGTGACGGCGAAGAAGATGCCGCCGGCCACGGCGAGGACGGCGAGGACCGCGACGCCGACCAGCGCCTGCCGGCGCATCTTGTCCTTCTTTGCCTGCCGTTCACGCTCCGCGCGCAGCCGATCGCGGGCGGCGCGCTTGGCTTCCTGGCTGTTGCGCTTGCTCATGGGTTTCTTCTCCGTGGTGATGTACGCGGTGTGCGTGGGGACGACGATGGACGGTCTCGTACCGGTCGGCTCGCGCGCCTGTTGCTCAGGATCCGTTCCTGATCAGGCTGCGAGCGCGACCGGCGGCGGTCCTCGTCGGTGCACGGAGTGGGTGAGCAGCGGCAGAGCACGCGGGCCCAGAACGGGCAACGACCGCGGGGCGGGCAGGGGTTCCCCGCACTCGTACGTACGGGAACGGGCCGCGAACGCCGTCCGCAGCGGCCGGAACGCGGTCACCGAGGCGGCGCGCAGCAGCCCGGCGAGTGCCGCCTCACCCCGGCGGAGCCAGGCGGCGGCCACGAGCCCGACCGCGACGTGCGCGGCGAGCAGCACGAACGGCGTCGTCGACGGGCCGGTGTCCAGCGGGCCCAGCTGCGCCAGGGCACCGTGGGCCAGGCCCTCGGTCCGGCCGGAAGCGCCCTGCGAAGCGATGTGGGCGAGCGGGGTGCCGATGCCGGTGCCGCCGCACAGCAGGTCGACGCCGACGGTGCGCAGCGGACCGGTGACGGGTCCGCCCGTCTGCCCGTAGCAGGCGTGCTGACCGGTGGTGAAGACGGTGTCGGCGAGCAGTTCCAGCGGGATCAGCACGGCGGCGATGCGGCCGTAGCCGCGCTCGCGGTCTGCGAGGGCGAAGGCCAGCAGGAAGATCACGCCGGTGACCGCCAGCAGCGGGCCGACGGGGAGCGGCATCCCCGAGAGCAGGACGTGGGACCCTGCGGACAGCGTGACGCACAGCACGGTGAAGACCACCGCGCGTACCGTCCGTATGCTTGCCGCACCCATGTCCATCGCCGGAAGTGTGCCATGCGGAGGGGTAAGGGGTCTCTAAAAGCGGTCCGTGAATTGCCCCGCTTCCCGCTGCTCCCGCCTGCGGACCGTGGATGCGCCGGCGGGCCCGGTGGAACCGAGGATGCCTACAGGCCGGGGATGCGGCCGTTGCGGAAGAGATCGACGAAGGTCTGGTGATCGCGCCGGGTCCTCGAGCCGTAGTCGTGCGCGAAGTCGGTGAGCATCTGCGGGAAACCCTCCTCGTCCTCGGCGATCGCGGCGTCGATGGCACGCTCCGTGGAGAACGGCACCAGTGAGTGACCGCTCTCGTCGTCCGCCGCGGCGTGCATGGTGGCGGTGGCCTGGCCGAGATCGCGGACGACGTGGGACATCTCTTCGGGGTCGTCCAGGTCGGACCAGTCGAGGTCGACGGCGTACGGCGAGACCTCGGCCACCAGCTGTCCCTTGCCCTGCAGTTCGGTCCAGCCCAGCCACGGGTCGGCGTGCGCCTGGAGGGCGCGCTGCGAGATCACGGTGCGGTGACCCTCGTGCCGGAAGTAGTCGTGGATCGCCGGGTCGGTGATGTGGCGGGCGACGGCGGGGCTCTGCGCCTGCTTCATGTAGATCACCAGGTCGTTCTCGAGGGCGTCGCTGTGCCCCTCGAGCAGCACGTTGTACGAGGGCAGGCCCGCGCTGCCGATCCCGATGCCGCGACGTCCGACGACGTCCTTGACGCGGTAGGCGTCGGAACGCAGGCGCGTCGTGCCGGGCAGCGTCGCGGTGTACGCGTCGAAGGACTCCAGCACCTCGGAGCGGGTCGCCGTGTCCAGCTCGACGGCTCCGTCGCCGGGGGTGAACCGGCGCTCCCAGTCGCGGATCTCGGTCATGCTGTCCAGCAGCCCGAACCGGGTGTTGGCGCGTGCGGAGCGCAGCGCCGCCAGCACGGGCCCCTGTGCGGTGTCGAGGGTGAGCGAGGGCGCCGCGGCGGCGGGCTCGGCGCCGTCGGCGAGCAGGCGGATGCGTTCGCGGTAGGCGTCCGCGTAGGCGCGCACGAGCGAGGTGATCTGCTCGTCGCTGAGTGCCTTGCTGTAGCCGAGCAGGGCCACGGAGGCGGCGAAGCGCTTCAGGTCCCAGGTGAAGGGTCCGACGAACGCCTCGTCGAAGTCGTTGACGTTGAAGGTGAGGCGGCCTTCGGCGTCCATGTACGTGCCGAAGTTCTCGGCGTGCAGGTCGCCGTGGATCCAGACCCTGCCGGTCCGCTCGTCGAGGAACGGGCCGGCGCGGCCGGGCCCCTCCTTGTCGTCCTCGGTGACGTCCGCGTAGAAGAGACATGCCGTCCCCCGGTAGAAGGCGAACGCGGACGCGGCCATCTTCCGGAACTTGACCTGGAAGGCGGCCGGGTCGGCGGCCAGCAGCTCTCCGAAGGCGCTGTCGAAGACCTCGAGGATCCGCTCGGCGCGCCCGTCCGCGCCGGTCTGCTGCATAGCCATGAGAACCGCCCAATCGGGGTGGGTCGCGGTGCCGGATGCTGACGAAGGAGTGCACCGGGATCCTCTCGCACGGGCCGCCGCGGGCGAAGCCGGGGGAGCCGTGGGGTGCGCGTTCGGCAGGGTGCGGCGGTCCGTACGCCCGGGCGCCGCCGGTCAGTTGGCGCGGCGCGGCCGGCGCCCGCGGATGTCGGTGCGGGGTCGTAGACTCCGGAACCGATCCAGCAGCATCCGTGCCCGGAGGTGGCCCGCGCCGTGACCGACCAGCCGTTCACACATCTGCACGTGCACACTCAGTATTCGCTTCTGGACGGCGCCGCGCGGCTGAAGGACATGTTCAAGGCATGCCAGGAGATGGGCATGTCGCATGTGGCGATGACGGACCACGGCAACCTCCACGGTGCCTACGACTTCTTCCACCAGGCCACCGACGCGGGGATCACGCCGATCATGGGCATCGAGGCGTACGTCGCCCCGGACCACCGGCGCAACATGCGGCCGGTCAAGTGGGGCACCCCCCACCAGAAGCGCGACGACGTCTCGGGTAACGGTGCGTACACGCACATGACGATGTGGGCGCGTGACAAGGAGGGACTGCACAACCTCTACCGCGCCCAGTCGAGGGCCGGTCTGGAGGGTTTCTTCCGCAAGCCCCGGATGGACCGCGAGCTGCTCGCCGAGTACGCGAAGGGGATGATGGCCACCACCGGCTGCCCCTCCGGCGAGGTGAGCACCAAGATCCGTCTCGGGCAGCAGGAGGAGGCCGTCAAGGCCGCCGGAGAGTTCCAGGACATCTTCGGCAAGGAGAACTTCTTCGTCGAGCTGATGGATCACGGCATCGACATCGACAAGCGGGCGCGGGCGGGTCTGGAAGAGGTGGCCAGGAAGATCGACGCCCCGTTCGTCGTCACCAACGACTCGCACTACACCTACGAACACGAGTCCGCGGCGCACGACACCCTGCTGTGCATCCAGACCGGCAGCAACCTGTCCGACCCGGACCGCTTCAGCTTCGACGGCGCGGGCTACTACATCAAGTCGGCCGAGGAGATGTACGCCATCGACTCCTCGGACGTGTGGCAGCAGGGCTGCCGCAACACGCAGCTGCTCATCGCCGAACGCGTCGACACCGCGGGGATGTTCGAGACCAAGAACCTGATGCCCCGTTTCGACGTGCCCGAGGGGTACGACGAGGTGTCCTGGTTCAAGGAGGAGGTCAAGCGGGGGATGGCCCGCCGCTACCCCGGCGGCGTCCCCCAGGACCGGCAGGAGCTGGTCGAGTACGAGATGGATGTCATCATCTCGATGGGCTTTCCCGGGTACTTCCTCGTCGTCGCCGACTTCATCAACTGGGCGAAGGACAACGGCATCGCGGTCGGGCCAGGCCGTGGTTCCGCCGCCGGTTCCATCGTCTCCTACGCGATGGGGATCACCGACCTCGACCCGGTCACCCACGGCCTGATCTTCGAGCGGTTCCTCAACCCCGAGCGCGTCACCATGCCCGACGTCGACATCGACTTCGACGAGCGCAGGCGCGGCGACGTCATCCGCTACGTCACGGAGAAGTACGGCGCGGACAAGGTCGCCATGATCGGCACCTACGGCACCATCAAGGCGAAGAACGCGATCAAGGACTCGGCCCGCGTGCTGGGTTACCCGTACGCGATGGGCGACCGGATCACCAAGGCGATGCCCGCCGACGTCCTCGGCAAGGGCATCCCGCTGTCCGGCATCACCGACAAGGACCACCCGCGCTACAGCGAGGCGGGCGAGATCCGCGCGATGTACGAGAACGAGCCGGACGTCACCAAGGTGATCGACGCGGCCCGCGGCATCGAGGGCCTGGTGCGGCAGATGGGCGTGCACGCCGCCGGTGTGATCATGTCCAGCGAGAAGCTCATCGACCACGTGCCCGTCTTCTCACCGAAGAACGACGGCGTGGTGGTCACGCAGTGGGACTACCCCAGCTGTGAGGCCCTGGGCCTGCTGAAGATGGACTTCCTCGGGCTGCGCAACCTGACGATCATGGACGACGCGGTCAAGATGATCCGCAAGAACAAGGACGTCGATCTCAAGCTGCTCGACCTGCCGCTGGACGACCCGAAGACGTTCGAGCTGCTGTGCCGCGGCGACACCCTGGGCGTCTTCCAGTTCGACGGCGGGCCCATGCGTTCGCTGCTTCGCATGATGAAGCCCGACAACTTCGAGGACATTTCCGCCGTCTCGGCTCTCTACCGTCCGGGCCCGATGGGCATGAACAGCCACATCAACTACGCCCTGCGGAAGAACGGCCAGCAGGAGATCACTCCCATCCACCCCGAGCTCGAGGAGCCGCTGAGGGAAGTCCTCGACATCACGCACGGCCTGATCGTGTATCAGGAGCAGGTGCAGAAGGCCGCGCAGGTGCTCGCGGGCTACTCGCTCGGTCAGGCGGACCTGCTGCGCAGGGCGATGGGCAAGAAGAAGAAGGAGGTTCTCGACAAGGAGTTCGTGAACTTCCAGAAGGGCATGCGGGAGCGGAACTACTCCGACGAGGCCATCCAGGCCGTCTGGGACGTGCTGGTGCCCTTCGCCGGCTACGCCTTCAACAAGGCGCACTCCTCGGCGTACGGACTGGTCACCTACTGGACGGCCTACCTCAAGGCCAACTACCCGGCCGAGTACATGTCGGCGCTGCTCACCTCGGTGCGCGACGACAAGGACAAGTCGGCCGTCTACCTGAACGAGTGCCGCAAGATGGGGATCCAGGTCCTCCCCCCGGACGTCAACGAGTCCGAGGCGAACTTCACCTCGCGGGACGACTCGACGATCGTCTTCGGCCTGACCGCCGTGCGGAACGTCGGGCAGAACGTGGTGGACTCGATCGTCAAGTGCCGCAAGGCGAAGGGGAAGTACACCTCCTTCCCGGACTTCCTCGACAAGGTCGAATCCGTCGTCTGCAACAAGCGCACCGTCGAATCCCTCATCAAGGCGGGCGCGTTCGACGAGATGGGCCACACGCGCAAGGGCCTGACCGCCCAGTTCGAGCCGATGATCGACAACGTGGTCCAGGTCAAACGCAAGGAGGCCGAGGGCCAGTTCGACCTCTTCGGTGACCTCGGCGGTGACGACGATGACGCCCCCGGCTTCGGCCTCGACGTCACCTTCTCCGACGAGGAGTGGGACAAGACGTACCTCCTCGCCCAGGAGCGGGAGATGCTCGGTCTCTACGTCTCCGACCACCCGCTGTTCGGGCTGGAGCACGTCCTCAACGACAAGGCGGACGCCGCCATCGCACAGCTCACCGGCGGCGAGCACTCGGACGGGGCGATCGTCACCATCGGCGGCATCATCTCCGGACTGCAGCGCAAGATGACCAAGCAGGGCAACGCGTGGGCGATCGCGACCGTGGAGGATCTGGCGGGCTCCATCGACTGCATGTTCTTCCCGGCGACCTATCAGCTCGTCTCCACCCAACTCGTCGAGGACGCCGTCGTCTTCGTCAAGGGCAGGCTGGACAAGCGGGAGGACGTTCCGCGTCTGGTCGCGATGGAGCTGATGATTCCCGACTTGAGCGAGGCCTCCGCCAGCGCGCCCGTGACGATCACGATTCCGACGGTGAAGATCACACCGCCGCTGGTGGAGAAGCTCGGCGAAGTCCTCACCCACCACCGCGGTTCGAGCGAGGTGCGGGTACGGCTCCAGGGCGCCCGCAAGACCACGGTCCTGCGGCTGGACCGGCATCGGGTCACGCCCGATCCGGCCCTCTTCGGCGATCTGAAGGAACTGCTGGGCCCGTCCTGCATGGCGGGCTGAGCCCGAACTTCCCGGCGCCGGCACCCTCCCGCACCCGGGGCGGTGCCGGCGCCGGCGTCAACGCCCTTCCCCGCGGGGCGAGTGCGGCGGAAGCCGGCATGAACCCGCGCGCAGGAAGAGGGCGACCCCGGGGCTGGGGCCGCCCTCTCCTCATCAAGCGCCGACGTGCGGTGCCCAAGGGCACAGGTGAATCAAACGGAGTGTTGTCGACCTCTGCGCCAGGCAGGGTCAGTTGTGTCCGAAGCGCCGCTGGTGCTTACGGGCCACGTCAGCAGGGCTGACGCTTCTGCCCGACGACGGGCGCGATTGCTGACCTTCCGCCGAACCGCTCTCGGTCCTGCTCTGGTCGCGCTCGCCGTCACCGGCCTTCTTCTGACTGCGTTCCTGATTCCTGCCCTTGGCCATGATCGCCTCCTGGTGACCGTTGAACTTTGGGCCGAATTCAGCCTGGCACGGGGGTATGAAGCGCGCATGTCGGACAATCACCGTGAGTGAGGCGGTTCTTCGTGCTCTTGCGTCTCCTCCGCATCTGTGCCGCCACGCCGGTGATCGTGCACCGCAGCCAAGCCCTGTACGGTCGGGCAGACTCGAAGGCGAAACACGACTCCGGCCGTGGGCCGCTGTCGGTGACCGAGAGTGGGTGGATCGTGGACCGCTGCGTCGTTCTGGTGGATGCCGGATATCTGTTGGGCGCCGCCGCGAGTCTTCTGGCGGGAGAGCCCATGCGCTCCCAGATCAGCGTCGACCACGCCGCCCTGATCCGCGGGCTGCGCGAACGTGCCGAGGCCGACACCGGATGCGATCTGCTGCGGATCTACTGGTTCGACGGCGCCCCCGACCGGGTGCCGCAGCCCGAGCACCGCAGACTCCGGGTGATGCCGCGCGTCACCGTACGACTCGGGGCGCTTACCAGAAGCGACGGCCGCTGGGCCCAGAAGGGCGTCGACGCGGCCATGCACGCCGAGCTCACCGAACTGGCCCGCAACCGCGCCTGCTCCGACATCGTCCTCGTCACGGGCGACGGTGATCTCCTCCCCGGGCTGATGTCGGCCAAGGAACACGGTGTGGCCGTGCACCTGTGGGCCGTACAGGCGGCGGACGGCGACTACAACCAGTCCGAGGACCTCGTGGCCGAGGCCGACGAACGCCGGGTCCTGGACCGCAGCTGGATCACGGAGGCCGTGCGCGCCACGGAGCCCTCCGGCGCCTACCACCCGCAGTCGGCGTCCAGACCGGAGATCGCGGCGATCCTGTCCGCGCCGCTGCCCGAGGCGGCAAAGAACGGAAGCGGGCCCGCGGTGCCCGTCAACCACACGGAATCCGCACCGCCCGAACCCTCACCCGCCGGGACCGCGGCCGACAGCGACGGGCAGACGCCGCAGGCGGAGAGCGAGGACGGCGGGACGGCCGCCCCGGGCAAGGGCCTCACCGGCGTTCCCACCCCCAAAGACCTCGCCGGCCTCGGCCGTCCCGCTCCCTCGCAGCCCGGCAACGGGACGCCTCCCGGAACGACGCTCAGATGGTCCTCCGAGCGGGGCTGGGTGGAGCGCGGCACGCCCGGGGAGTCCCCGGAGGCGGCCGCACTGCCGATGCTCGCCCAGCTGACGACGGCCGAGCAGCGCTGGGCGGACCGCGAGGAGGACATCACGGCGGTCAGCGGCGACCCCTTCGAGGTCGGCCAGGTCTTCGCCCGGCGCTGGCTGGAGCGGCTCTCCGCCCCTTCACACGTGCAGTCGCTGGCCCGCGAGTATCCGCGCATCCCGCACCGCATCGACGGGGAGCTGCTCCGTTACGCGGCGCGCTTCGGGCTGCTCACGCACAAGGACGACCAGATCGACGAGCACGACCGGTACGCGATCCGGGCGGGCTTCTGGCGCGAGATCGACGCTCCCGCCGCCGGACAGGCCGCGCCCGGCGAGGACGCTTCCGTCGCCGGGCAGTAGCCCCCGTCCGTCCGTGAACGACCCTTCCGGAAGGCCCGCCGCCGGCGGAGCGTAGGCTCGTCGCTCGTGGGAACCGGCACAACGCAGCAGACGGCGCAGAGCGTGCGGACCCCGGCGCGGGCCGCTGTGCGCATGACGAGCCTGGTCAAGACGTATCCCACGAGCCGGCGCCGGTTCGGCGCGCTTCCCCTGAATCCCCTGCGCACCGCGCGGGACGCGCCCGGCACCGAGGGTGTGCGTGCCTGCGACGGCATCACCCTCGAAGTGCGGCAGGGCGAGATCTTCGGCCTGCTCGGCCCGAACGGCGCGGGCAAGTCCACCGTCGTCAGACAGCTGTCGGGCCTGATGCGGCCCGACTCCGGCACGGTCGAGATCCTCGGACACGATCTGGTGCGGTACCCGGAGCGTGCCGCACGGCTCCTCGCCTACCTCGGCCAGGAGTCCGGCGCGCTCGACGAACTGACCGTCGCCCTGGCCGCGGAGACGACCGGACGCCTGCGGGGCCTGGATGCGGCGGCCGCGCGGCGTGAGCGTGACGAGGTACTGGACGAGCTGGGCCTGAGCCCACTCGCCGGCCGTCCGCTCGGGAAGCTCTCGGGTGGTCAGCGCCGGCTGGCCTGCGTCGCGTCGGCGCTGGTGGGGGAGCGCCCGATGCTCGTGCTGGACGAGCCGACGACCGGCATGGACCCGGTGGCGAGGCGCGCTGTGTGGGCGGCCGTGGAGCGCCGTCGCACCGAGCGCGATGCGACGGTGGTGCTGGTGACGCACAACGTCATGGAGGCGGAGGCCGTTCTCGACAGGGTGGCGGTACTGGACCGCGGCCGGGTCATCGCCTGTGACACTCCCGGCGGGCTGAAGGCCATGGTCGGCGGCGACGTACGCCTCGAACTTGTCTGGCGCGACCGCGCACCCCTCGACGTGCCGCAGGTCGCCGGTCTCGCCGCGCAGGCCGCGGTCTCCGGACGCCGCTGGACGCTTCGCATGCCGCCCGAGGCGGCCCGCGCCGCCGTGGACGTCGTCACCACGGGGCGGGCCTTCGCGGCACTCGACGACTTCTCGCTGGCGACGCCCAGCCTTGAGGACGTGTATCTCGCGCTGGGCGGCAGCGGGGAAGGTCTGGTGAGGGTGTGAGTACGGCCGCTTCGGCGCAGGCACGTGCGAAGGCAGAGGCCCGGGCACGTTCACGGGCCGGTGAGACGGATGTCCGCGGCCGGGCTCCGCGCGGTGCCGCGGAGGACGCCGGTGCCGCGGACGCGGTGCCTGCGGGCGCGTCCGCCGGGCTGTCCGCCACGGCTGGGGAGCAGGCCCGGGAGTCGGCGAGGGAGGCCGTCGGGGACGTGGCCGGGGAGCCTCCCGCCGCTCTCGCGCCCCGGGCACGGCTGTGGCCCTCTCTGGCCGCGGTGTACCGTGCGCAGCTGTCCCGCGCTCGGGTGGCCCGTATCCCGCTGCTGTTCGTGGCGACCTTCCAGTCGCTGGGGATCATGGTGCTGATGAGGGGCGTGGTCGACGGCGGCGCCGAGTCGAGAGCCGTGGTCGCCGGGGCGTCCGTCCTGGTTGTGGCGTTCGTGGCTCTGAATCTGCTCGCCCAGTACTTCGGGCAGCTGCGCGCGGGCGGCGGCCTCGACCACTACGCCACGCTGCCGGTGCCCGCGGCGGCGGTCGTGCTCGGCGCCGCCGGGGCGTATGCGTCGTTCACCGTGCCCGGGGTCCTCGTCACAGCCGTCGCTGGCGGCGTCCTCTACCAGCTGCCGCTGAGCGGTCTGTGGATTCTCGTGGCCGTCGTCCCGCTCGCCGGGGCCGCTCTGGCCGGGCTGGGCGCCGCACTGGGACTGCTCGCGCCGAGGCCCGAGATCGCCACTCTCTGCGGGCAGTTGGGGATGTCCGCCGCGTTGCTGCTGGGCGTACTTCCGGGCGGGCGGCTGCCGCAGCCCGTGGGGCTGCTGCGGGACCTGCTGCCCTCGACGTACGGCGTGGAGGCACTGGCCCGGGCGTTCGAGGCACGGCCCGACTGGGCGCATGCGGCGATGGATCTGGGCGTGTGCGCGGCCGTCGGAGTGGTGTCCCTGGCCCTGGCGACATGGGCGTACCGGCGCGCGGCGGTGCGCTGAGCGGGAGACCGGACGGTGCGGGAGCCGGAGGCGCCGTACGCCGACTGGGCCGGAATGGGCGAATTCGCGCCCGTACGCCGCAGAGCCATCTGCCGCCCCCCGCCCGAACCGCCGTACGGGACTGGCACGATGGCGTCGTGACCGCTCCAACGCCTTCCTCACCCGACCCCGACCGCTCGCGTCGCTCCCGCCCGTACGACGGCCATGGCGGCCGGCACGGCGACGGACGGCAGGAACCGCGCCGGCGCGGCGACCCCACGGGTGGTGATCAACCGTCTTCTCCGTACGGGGCTCCCGGTCCGTCCGGCTACGGGAGCGATGACTCCGGTGCGTACGGGAGCGGAGGCGCGTACGGGAGCGATGGTGCGTACGGGAGCGATGGTGCGTACGGGAGCGGAGGCGCGTACGGCCACCCCGCCTCGTACGGCTACTCCGACGGGCCGCCGGCCCACACGGCACACGGCCCGGAACATCCGGAGAACCTTGACGAGGAACCACCCGATGTGCGCCGCGAGGTGCGCACAGGTGTGCTGTGCGCCCTGCCCCTCCTCGTCCTCGGAGTGGGGCTCGGACTGCTGTGGCTCTGGCTGGCGCCGCGCGTCCCGCTCGTCAGCGTCGACGGCGGCGTGTTCCTCAAGGACCCGGAGGGCGAGGAGGCGATCGGAGCGGACGGCACGTTCGTGCTGCTTGCGATCGCCTTCGGTCTGGTGACGGGCCTGCTGGCCTTCCTGCGCAGCCGCAGCGGCGGACTCGGCATCGTCGTCGGCCTGGCGGTGGGGGCGCTGCTGGGGTCGGTAGTGGCCTGGCGGCTCGGGGTCTGGCTGGGTCCGAGCGGCGACCTGACCGCGTCGGCGAAGGCCGCGGGGGAGGACAAGACCTTCGACGGTCCGCTGAAACTGCAGGCCATGGGTGCGCTGCTGGTTTGGCCGTTCATCGCGCTCACGACGCATCTGGTACTCATCGGTGTCTTCGGGCACCGCGATCCGGAGCCCGCCGCGCCGCCGCCGGCCGAGGACGGCAAGGCGGCACCGCACTGGTGAGCGGCGGGCCGGGCGGCCAGATGGTTCAGGACACCCCGCGGGCGATCGGCGCCCTGGCCGCGCGCGTCAGCGCCGCAAGGTCGTCCGGTGCGAGCTCGATCTCCAGACCTCGGCGGCCCGCGGAGACGCAGACGGTGGCGTGCGCGGAGGCGGACTCGTCGATGACGGTGGGCAGCGGCCTGCGCTGCCCGAGAGGTGAGATGCCGCCCAGCACATAGCCCGTACTGCGCTCGACGGCCGCCGGGTCGGCCATGACCGCCCGTTTGCCGCCGGCCGCCGACGCCAGGGCCTTCAGGTCCAGCGAGGCGGAGACCGGCACGACCGCGACGGTCATCGCGCCGTCGACCTCGGCGACGAGGGTCTTGAAGACCCGTTCGGGGGCGATGCCCAGGGCCTCGGCGGCCTCGGCGCCGTACGAGGGCGCGGACGGGTCGTGCTCGTAGGAGTGCGTGGTGAACTTCACCTCCGCACGTGCCGCGGCGAGCGTCGCCGGAGTCGCCGCCTGCTGCTGCCTCGGCTGCCTCTTCTTCTTCGCCATCGCTGCCCCTCCGCCCGGCGAGTGCCGTCCTGCGTGTGTCCCGAGCCGCCGCGCCGCACGCTCAGTTGGGGTTGGTCGGGTCCCGTGTGAGATCCGCCGCCGGCAGCGACGGCAGCTTCCCGATGACCGCCGTCTCGCGACGGAGGATCTTCAGCTCGTCCGCGAGCCGCGTCGCGGTGTCCGGGGCCTGGAGCAGGCGCTGCTTCGTCGGGGTGTCGAGGATCGTGGCGGCGGCCACCAGATACGAGACGACCGACGGATCGTCCGGCAGCTCCTGCCCGGCGGCCAGGGTCCGCTCCCGCGCGCTCGCCAGCCGCTTCTGGTAGCCGCGGAAGGCACGCAGCACTCCGGAGGCCAGCGCGCCCGCTCCGTCGCCCTCGTTCTCCGGCAGCTCCTCGACCTGTCCCATGAGGTACGGGCCGCCGGTGTCCACGGAGTGCAGCCGGAAGCGGGTGGTGCCGGTGGCGAGGACCTCGTAGCCCGGGCCGTCGTCCGCGGCCTCGTCCTCCTCCAGGGACGCGTCGGCGGCGCCCGCTCCGGCGCCGCCGGACGCGCCCGACGCGGCAGGGCCCCCTGCCGCGCCGGTGCGTTCGCGGATCGTCGAGGCGTCCGCGATGCAGCCGACCGAGTAGAACGACGCCATCGGATCGGCGCCGAAACCGGCCGCAGGCCCGGTGCCCGCCGGGTGTGCGCTCTCCGGCAGTCCCGTGGAGGTCTGCGCGGTCTCCCGGCCGTCGCGGATGGCGACGACGCCGAAACGCCGGGGCGTGTCCTCGGGAATCTTCAGCAGGTCCCGCATCAGCGCGCGGTATCGCTGCTCGAAGATGTTCAACGGCAGTACCAGGCCAGGGAACAGCACCGAGTTGAGCGGGAAGAGCGGAAGCGCGGTTGTCACAACGCGTAAGCCTAAAGCCTTCGGGAGGTGCCCGGTGCTCCCGATCGATCACGAGTGCCGTCCGGGCCGTGGTGGCGCGGCGGTTCACCGGCGGCGAACCGCCCCCGGCCGGTCACCGGCCGGGGGTCATTGACGGCGGAGCAGCCGCGTCGCCCCCGTGGCGACGGTCGTCGCGAGGATCCAGCCGAGCAGGATCAGCCCGGCCGCCACCCACTGCGGCCCGCCCCTCGGGTCCCAGGCGTTGTCCTGTCCGAGGCTGATGACGGGCAGCAGCAGGTCCAGCGCGTACAGCGCGGCGTTCCAGTGCGGCGACTCGTCGCCCTTGAGCGGGTCCGGCGGATGCGCCCCGAAGTACATGGTGCTCGCCGCCCACAGCAACGCCATCCACAGCGCCGCCTGCGCGGGGCGGTATCCGTAGGCGACCGTCCAGTCCTGTAAATAGCCCCAGAGCTTGCCCACCAGCGGAAGCGTCTCGCGGCGGCGCCGCTGCTTGGCCAGGAGCACCGCGCGGGCGTTGGTGTCCTCCCCGCTGTTGCGGTACATCAGCGCCAACTGCTCGTACGGCAGCGGCGAATACTCCGGGGTGGCCGCCGCCAGCCACCGCAGCCGTTCGCGGACGTTGAAGTGGCCCTCCTTGGGGATCGCCTGCTGATAGGTGAAGCCGGCCATCCACAGCCGCTGGTCCCTCGGCCAGCTGCCCACCCGGTCGAGCAGCTTCTCGACGTTGGCGCCGGAGAGCACCGTCAGGCCCCGCTCCGGGGCGCGCGGTGTGAAGTTCAGCTCCGGTGTCTGGATGCGGCGGAGGGAGAGCTCCTGGTCCCGGCCGAGTTCGAAGCGGGCGTTCTCGATGACGAGTGAGGAGCCGAACCGCCCGTCGTCCAGCACCACCCCGCCCGTGCACTCGAAGTGCTTCGTGCGCCAGCGGCTGCCGCTGTCGGAGGTGAAGGGGACAGGGGTGCCGGAAGCGGGAGTGGCGCCCTCCCGCAGCTGCGAGGAGCGGCCGCGGTTGGCGTCGGCGAAGCTGGCGACGTGCTCGACGGTCATCTGCGGGGCGTACAGGGCGTAGCGGCCCTTGGTGTTGCGCAGCACCGTGCCGAACATGTGCAGCGAGCTGCCGACCGTCGCCCCGCGCAGGCTCACCTCGCCGTCGGTCACCAGGAGGCTCGCCTGAAGCTCCTGGGAGACGGTGATGCCGTCGGCGGCGATGGCACGTATGCGGCGGCCGCTGCCGACCGTCGCCTCGTTGAGCATCAGGTCGGTGCCGATGGTGGCGTCGGTGAGCTTGATGCCCTCGGGTATCGAGCAGCGCGGCAGGTGCAGGTCGCCGTCGGTGCTGAGCCGGGCGGCCTCCAGGCGCGGTATGTAGCAGTCGACGAGGCGCCCGGTGTGCATGCGGGCCTCCGCCATCCGCACCTCACGTTCGAAGCGGCACTGCCGCAGTTCGAAGTACGGCTCGATGATGCCGCCGGAGAGGTCCAGCACGTCGGTGATCAGGGCGCCCGAGAGGTGCAGCGACGCGACGCGCCCCAGCAGCGGCGGCGGCCCGTGCAGCAGCAGGTGCGCGATGACGCGGGCGCGTACGGTGCGGTCCGGGCCCCAGTCGTGGTCCCCGTTGGGGTCGTCCAGTTCCGCTTCTCCGCTGCGCAGGTCGTACTCGCTGCCGTTGACGAAGGCCTGCCACATGCCCCATTCGGCCCGTGTCAGCCAGGACGGCGGCTCTCTGGACTCCAGTGACTCGCTCACCGGTCGGCTTCCCCCTCTGCTCGGCTGCCGGGCGGTTCCTCCGGGCTGCTGCGGCCCGGGGCTGTCCGGTACGTCAACTCCGGACCGGGCTGGTCGTGTCCGGTCCCTCGGCCGGGCGGCTGCGCCCGGTGCCCGTCCGCTTCTTTCCCGCTGCGTGACCGTATGAACGCCGGGGGCGAGGTTCGTCTCCCGGGGCGTGTATCACTCACTGATACGCGCGGCCGGTGGGCGGACGCCGTCTGAGAGACTGGACCCGTGATTTCCCGAATCGACCTGCGCGGTTCCGCCGTCTCCGCAGACGGCGGGTTCGACCGTGATCTGCTGCCCCGTGCCGAGCTGGACGTCGAGGCCGCCCTGGAGAAGGTGCGGCCGATCTGTGAGGACGTACGGCATCGCGGCACCGAGGCGCTCATCGAGTACGCGCAGCGGTTCGACGGGGTGACGCTGGAGCGGGTCCGCGTCCCGCGTGAGGCCCTGGACGAGGCGCTGGCCGGGCTGGACCCGGAGGTGCGGGCCGCTCTGGAGGAGTCCGTGCGCCGCGCCCGCATCGTCCACCGCGCCCAGCGGCGCAGCGATTCGGCCGTCACGGTCGTGCCCGGCGGCACGGTCACCGAACGGTGGGTGCCGGTCGAGCGGGTCGGCCTCTACGTGCCGGGCGGGCGGGCCGTGTATCCGTCGTCGGTCGTGATGAACGTCGTGCCCGCGCAGGAGGCCGGCGTGGACTCCCTCGCGGTCACCTCGCCGCCGCAGCCCGAGTTCGGGGGGCTGCCGCACCCGACGGTGCTCGCCGCGTGCGCGCTGCTCGGTGTGTACGAGGTGTACGCGGCGGGCGGCGCCCAGGCGGTCGCGATGTTCGCGCACGGCACCGACGAGTGCCCGCCCGCGCAGCTGGTGACCGGCCCCGGCAACATCTACGTCGCGGCCGCGAAGCGGCTGCTCAAGGGCCGCATCGGCATCGACTCCGAGGCCGGGCCCACCGAGATCGCCGTCCTCGCAGACGACTCGGCCGACCCGGCGCACGTCGCCGCCGACCTCGTCAGCCAGGCCGAGCACGACACGGTCGCCGCGGCCGTCCTGGTCACCCCTTCCGAGGACCTGGCTGCGGCGGTCGAGGGCGAGCTGAAGGAGCAGGTCGCCGTCGCCCGGCACCGTGAGCGGATCAGCGAGGCGCTGGCCGGGCGGCAGTCCGGCATCGTGCTCGTCGACTCGCTGGAGGACGGGCTCGCGGTCGTCAACGCCTACGCGGCGGAGCACCTGGAGATCCAGACCGAGGACGCGGCAGGCTGGGCGGCACAGGTGCGCAACGCGGGCGCGGTCTTCGTCGGCCCCTATTCGCCCGTCTCGCTCGGCGACTACTGCGCGGGCTCCAACCACGTGCTGCCGACCGGCGGTTGCGCCTGCCACTCCTCCGGGCTCTCCGTGCAGTCGTTCCTCCGCGGCATCCACGTCGTGGACTACTCGCGGGACGCCCTCGCGGAGGTCACCCACCACGTCGTCACGCTCGCGGAGGCCGAGGACCTGCCCGCGCACGGGACGGCCCTGAAGGCAAGGTTTGCCGGAGGCGGACAAGAAGGTACGAGCGCCGGAGGCGGACAAGAAGGCACGAGCGCCGGAGGCGGACAAGAAGGAACGAGCGCCGGAGGCGGACAAGAAGGCACGAGCGAAGGAAAGGTGCCGCAAAGCAAGTGACCGGCATCGAACAGCTCCCCATCCGGGACGAGTTGCGCGGCAAGACCCCGTACGGCGCCCCGCAGCTGGACGTGCCCGTACGGCTGAACACCAACGAGAACCCGTACCCGCTGCCCGAGGAACTGGTGCGGCGCATCGCGGAGCGCGTCACCGAGGCCGCCCGCGCGCTGAACCGCTACCCCGACCGGGACGCCGTGGAGCTGCGCTCCGCCCTGGCGTCCTACCTGACCCGGACCACGGGCTTCGAGGTCTCCGGGGGGCAGGTGTGGGCGGCCAACGGTTCCAACGAGGTCATTCAGCAGCTGCTGCAGACCTTCGGCGGACCCGGCCGCACAGCCATCGGATTCGAGCCTTCGTACTCGATGCACGAGCTCATCGCCCGCGGCACGGGTACCGGTTGGCTGTCCGGGCCGCGCCGTGCGGACTTCACGATCGACACGGAGGCGGCTGTGCGCGCGATCGCGGAGCAGCGCCCCTCGGTCGTCTTCGTCTGCTCGCCCAACAACCCGACGGGCACGGCGGTCGAGCGGGAGACGGTCGTCGCGCTGTACGAGGCGGCGCAGGCGGCCGGGCCGTCGATGGTGGTGGTGGACGAGGCCTACGGCGAGTTCTCGCACCGGCCGTCGCTGCTGCCGCTCATCGAGGGACGGCCGAACCTCGTGGTGACCCGCACCATGTCGAAGGCGTTCGGAGCCGCGGGGCTGCGGCTGGGCTACCTCGCCGCCGACCCCGCCGTCGTGGACGCGGTGCAGCTCGTGCGCCTGCCCTACCACCTGTCCTCGGTCACGCAGGCCACGGCGCTTGCCGCCCTCGAGCACACGGACACGCTGCTCGGATACGTGGAGCGGCTCAAGGACGAGCGTGACCGGCTGGTGCGGGAGTTGCGTGCCCTCGGGCTCGAAGTGACCGAGTCCGACGCCAACTTCGTCCAGTTCGGACGGTTCGACGAGGCACACGTCACCTGGCAGGCCCTGCTGGAGCACGGGGTGCTCGTGCGGGACAACGGAGTGCCGGGCCGGCTGCGGGTGACCGCGGGCACGCCCGAAGAGAACGACGCGTTCCTCGACGCGGTACGTGCAGTGACAAAGGAGACCACCCGATGACTCTGGCTCGCGTGGGCCGCGTGGAGCGCAGCACGAAGGAGACCTCGGTCCTCGTCGAGATCAACCTCGACGGGACCGGCAAGGCCGACATCTCCACGGGCGTCGGCTTCTACGACCACATGCTCGACCAGCTGGGCCGCCACGGCCTGTTCGACCTGTCGGTCAAGACCGAGGGCGATCTGCACATCGACAGCCACCACACGATCGAGGACACCTCCCTCGCGCTGGGCGCCGCCTTCAAGCAGGCCCTCGGCGACAAGAGCGGCATCGTGCGCTTCGCCAACGCCTCCGTGCCGCTGGACGAGTCGCTGGCCCAGGTGACGGTCGACCTGTCGGGCCGCCCGTACCTCGTGCACAGCGAACCCGAGGGCATGGCGCCGATGATCGGCGAGTACGACACGACGATGACGCGGCACATCCTGGAGTCCTTCGTCGCGCAGGCGCAGGTCGCGCTGCACGTGCACGTGCCGTACGGGCGCAACGCGCACCACATCGTCGAGTGCCAGTTCAAGGCCCTTGCCCGCGCGCTGCGTCACGCCAGTGAGATCGACCCGCGGCAGAGCGGCATCCCCTCGACGAAGGGCGCGCTGTGACGGGCCTTGCGGCTGTTCTCATCTTCGTCGGCCTGTTCCTGCTCGGCGGAGTGATCGCCTTCTCGAAGCAGAAGCAGCCCAAGGGCGTCATCGCCGTGCTCGGCGCGGGCGCCGCGCTGGCGCTGCTCGCCGGGATCCTGCGGCTGGAGGTGTGGACATGAGCACGGGACAGACGGATGCGGAGACAAGGAGCTCCGCGAGCGGGCACGACGGGCGCAAGAAGGTCGTCGTCTTCGACTACGGCTTCGGCAACGTGCGTTCGGCCGAGCGTGCGCTCGCGCGGGCCGGCGCCGATGTGGAGATCACCCGCGACTACGACGCCGCCATGGCGGCCGACGGGCTGCTGGTGCCAGGCGTCGGTGCCTTCGCCGCCTGCATGGACGGGCTGCGGGCGGCACGCGGCGACTGGATCATCGAGCGCCGACTCGCCGGCGGCCGCCCCGTGCTGGGTATCTGCGTCGGCATGCAGATCCTCTTCTCCCGCGGGATCGAGCACGGCGTCGAGGCCGAAGGCATGGGTGAATGGCCGGGCACCGTGGGGCCGTTGAGGGCGGACGCCGATCACGCGGTGCCCCACATGGGCTGGAACACGGTCACTCCCGCCGAGGGCTCACGCCTCTTCGAGGGGCTGCCCGAGAGCGAGCGCTACTACTTCGTCCACTCCTACGCCGTCCACGACTGGGAACTGACGGTCACGAACCCGGCGATGAGCCCGCCCAAGGTCAGCTGGGCCGAGCACGGTGCCCCGTTCGTCGCCGCCGTCGAGAACGGTCCGCTGTGGGCGACCCAGTTCCACCCCGAGAAGTCCGGGGACACCGGCGCCCGGCTGCTGTCCAACTGGGTCGCGTCCCTCTGAGCCGCCGGGCACGTCCGGGGCTCCCGGGGTGTCCTTCCTCCGACCGCTTCCGCTTCTCCGTCCGACAACACCTTTCCGCTCCACTACAGAAGCCGAGAGTGCCTGTGTCCACGTCTTCGTCCGAGCCCAAGCTGGAACTGCTGCCCGCCGTCGACGTCCGTGACGGACAGGCCGTGCGCCTCGTGCACGGCGAGTCCGGTTCGGAGACCGCCTACGGCGACCCGCTGCAGGCGGCCCTCACCTGGCAGCGCGCCGGCGCCCGGTGGCTGCACCTGGTCGACCTCGACGCCGCGTTCGGCACGGGCGACAACCGGGCCCGCATCGCCGAGGTGGCCCGCGCCATGGACATCGACGTCGAACTGTCCGGCGGCATCCGCGACGACCAGAGCCTCGCCGCGGCCCTCGCCACCGGCTGCCGCCGCGTGAACCTGGGCACGGCGGCGCTCGAGACCCCGGAGTGGGTCGCCAAGGTCATCGCCGAGCACGGCGACAAGATCGCGGTGGGCCTGGACGTACGGGGCACGACGCTGCGCGGCCGCGGCTGGACCCGCGACGGCGGCGACCTCTACGAGACCCTCGCCCGGCTCGACTCCGAGGGCTGCGCCCGCTACGTCGTCACCGACATCAACAAGGACGGCACTCTCAAGGGCCCCAACCTCGAACTGCTGCGCAATGTCTGCGCCGTGACGGACCGGCCCGTCGTCGCGTCCGGCGGTGTCTCGTCCCTTGACGATCTGCGGGCGATCGCCACGCTTGTACCCGAGGGCGTCGAGGGCGCCATTGTGGGGAAGGCCCTCTACGCCGAGGCGTTCACACTTGAAGAGGCTTTGGAGGCCGTCTCCTGATGACCCCGTCCGAACGGCGTGACCCCGACGTGGAACGTGACCGCTCCGGAAGCGCCTGGGAGGAGACGATCGGCTTTGCGCGCGCCGTCGCGGCGGGCGACCGGGTGCTTGTGGCGGGGACGATGCCCCTGGCCGACGGCAAGCTCCTCGGGGAGGGCTCCCCGTACGAGCAGACCAGGGCGGCCTTCGGGAAGGCGCTGGAGGCACTCGAACCGTTCGGCCTCGACGCGTCGTCCGTGATCCGCACCCGGATGTATCTCACGCACGGGCGGGACGTGGGGGACGTGGCGCGCGCCCACAAGGAGGTCTTCGGCGAGGTCGCTCCCGCCGCCACCGTCGTGGTCGTCTCCGGCTTCGTGGACTCCCGGGTCCTGGTGGAGGTGGAGATGGAGGCCTTCCGCGGCGGCGGCAGGTAACGCCGCCACCGTGCCCCACCGAGCACGTACCTCCTCGGACCCGTAGCTCATCGAACCCGTACCTCACCGGGACGGTGACCCACCGCCCCGCAGCACCACCCCGCAAGGAGTCAGCACAGCAATGGCCGTGGCCGTACGAGTCATCCCCTGCCTGGACGTGGACGCCGGACGGGTCGTGAAGGGCGTGAACTTCAAGAACCTGCGGGACGCGGGCGACCCCGTCGAGATGGCGAAGATCTACGACGAGGAAGGCGCCGACGAGCTGACGTTCCTCGACATCACCGCCTCCTCCTCCGACCGTGAGACGACGTACGACGTCGTACGGCGCACCGCCGAGCAGGTCTTCATCCCGCTGACGGTCGGTGGCGGCGTCCGCAGCGGGGACGACGTGGACAGGCTGCTGCGCGCGGGCGCGGACAAGGTCGGTGTGAACACCGCGGCGATCGCCCGTCCCGAGCTGATCCGGGAGATCGCCGAACGCTTCGGCAGCCAGGTGCTGGTGCTCTCGGTGGACGCGCGGCGCTGCGTGCCGTCGGCCTCCGGGGACGTGGAGGGAGGCGGGGTCTCCACCCCGTCCGGGTTCGAGGTCACCACGCACGGCGGCCGCCGCGGCACCGGCATCGACGCGGTCGAATGGGCGCGGCGGGCCGCGGAGTTGGGCGCCGGGGAGATCCTGCTGAACTCGATGGACGCGGACGGCACGAAGGACGGCTACGACTCGGAGATGATCCGGGCCGTCGGTGCGCACGTCTCGGTGCCCGTCGTCGCCTCCGGCGGCGCGGGCCGGCTGGAGCACTTCCCGGCCGCGGTCGCCGCCGGCGCGGACGCGGTGCTGGCCGCCTCCGTCTTCCACTTCGGCGACCTGCGGATCGGCGAGGTCAAGGACGCGCTCCGCGAGGCGGGCACGCCCGTACGGTGAACCGGGCGCCCGTACGGTGAACCGCGTGCGCTCCGGGCCGCGGGCCGCGGAGCGCGCCGTTCCGGGTCACCTGCCCCGGCGCCCCGCCAGGCTCCAGCGGCGCCCCCGCGTGCCGTGGGACGCCTCCGGGCCGGGCCGACCCTCGGAGGAGGCGTCGGAAACGCCGGAGGGCGTGCCGGAAGTGGCGAGCGGTACGGACGGCGCGGGCGGCATGTCCGGTGTCGCCGCCGCGTCCGCCGCGTGCGTCGCCGGGGTGGCGGTGAACCGGACGGGCAGCGCGGTCAGCGCGCGGATGAACGGCCCGGGACGCCAGGAGAGTTCGCTCGCGGGCACGGCGAGTTCCATCTCGGGCAGCAGGTCGAGAAGCGTGTCGATGGCGACCTCGGCGATGACGCCGGCGGTGTCCTGCGCGGGGCAGGCGTGCGGGCCGGCGCTGAAGGCGAGATGAGCGGTGTTCGTGGCCCGCTGCGACTGGGTCGTGGGGAGCGCCGGGTCCAGGTTCGCGGCGGCGTGGCTGATGGTCACCGGCACGCCGGCCGGAATGCGCGTCTCTTCACCGGTCTCCTGGTCGCGCAGGACGTAGTCCTCGATGGCGTACACGAATGAGTAGTTCGAGTGCGGCGCGTGCAGCCACAGCACCTCGTTGAGCGCGTCGGTGACGGTGAGGCTCCCTCCGGTCAGGTCGCCCGCGAAGCGGTCGTCGGAGAGCAGCATCATCGTGGCCGTGGAGATCCACGCGGTGCCGGGCACCTGGCCGGCACCGGTGATGACCACGAGCTGGTCGATCAGCTCCTCCCGCGTCACGTTGGCCGAGTGCCGCAGCAGCCGCGTGGTCACGTCGTCGCCGGGGGTCCGGTACTTGGTCTCGATCAGTTCGTTCAGGCAGGCCACCAGGTCCTGGAGACCCTCCGTGGCGGCGCCGGGTTCGACGGCGTTGACCATCTGGAGAAAGGCGCTCGAAATCCGGCCGTTGAGATGGTCGGGGCAGCCGAAGAGCTGGGTGAGGACCATCACCGGAATGCGCGCCGCGTACTGCGAGACCAGGTCCGCCCTGCCGTCCTCGGCGAACTCGTCGATGAGCTGCCGGGCGCTGCGCTGCACCACGTCCCGGAGCTGACGGGGGTCGATGCCGCCCAGGGCGCGGTCGACCGGCGTCCGCAGGCGCAGATGTTCCTGACCGTCGGCGAACCACAGGCTCTTGCGCGGACCCATGATCGGCAGGATCGGGCTGTCGTGGGGGACGTGTCCCTCGGCCAGCGCCTTCCAGCGGTGGGCGTCCTTGCTGAAGTAGGGGCTGCGAAGGACCTCCAGGGCCGCCTGGTAGCCGGTCACGAGGATCGACTCGACACCGGGTGCGAGTTCCACCCACTGGGCGGGGCCGCCCTGCGAACGCAGCCGGTCGTAGAGGGCGTTGGGGTCCGCCGCGAAGTCGTCGTCGTACAGCTTCGGCAGTTCGCTGCCGGTCCCCGCGGAGGGACGGTGTGCGGGGCAGCCCGGCGGCGCCGGGTGTGGTCCGGAGTGGGACGAGGAGGTCACGACGACTCCTGGTGGCCGGCGTACAGGTGCTTGACGAGCGTGACGAGCGCGGTCTTGGCGGACTGGCGGTCCCGGGCGTCGCAGGTGACCAGCGGCGTGCCGGGGTCGAGGTCGAGCGCTTCGCGCAGCTCGGCCTCTGGGTAGTCGGGGGTGTCGGGGAAGGCGTTGAGCGCGACGATGTACGGCAGCGCGCTCTTCTCGACGAGGCTCAGGGCCTCGAACGACTGGTCCAGATAACGGGAGTCGGCGAGTACGAGTGCCCCGTAGGCGCCGCGGGAGAGATCCGACCAGATGTGTGTGAAGCGCTGCTGTCCCGGCGTGCCGAACAGGTACAGCACGAGGTCGTCGGCGAGCGTGAGCCGCCCGAAGTCGAGGGCGACCGTGGTGGACCGCTTGTCCGGCACCCCGCTCAGGTCGTCGGTGGCCGCGCCGTTCTGCGTCATGAGTTCCTCGGTACGCAGCGGTTCGATCTCGCTGACGGCTCCGATGAGGGTCGTCTTGCCGACCCCGAAGGGGCCCACCACCATCAGTTTCGCCGTGATCTGCACGGTGTCGCGGACGTAGACACCGTCAGAGAGCCTGGAGGCCATGCAGCATCCTCTCCAGGGTCCGGAGGCGGTCGGGGTCGGTGGCGGCGCCGGAGGCGTCGTGGCTCCCGGAGTCCTTCCGGCTCGCCTTGACTTCGAGGAGCCCGGCGTCGATCAGGTCCCCGAGCAGGATCCGCGTGATGGTGAGGGGCTGTCCGAGGTGCCCGGCGACCTCGATGACGGAAAGGTAGCCGCCGCGGCACAGGTCGATCACCCGCAGGTCCTCGGGCTGGAGTCCGGTCCGCGGTCTGCCGGGGACGGCGGTCACCATCGTGAGCACGTCGAGTCCGTCGGCGGTCCCGGTGGGCTGGGCGCGCCCGCCGGTCAGCACGAACGTTCTCACCAGGTCGTGCCTGTGCCGGTGCGTCATGTGCCGCTGCCCACGTCCTCGCGGAGTTCGGCGCCCATCTCCCGTCCGAGCTGCGCCACGACCTCGTGCATCCGGTAGGCGACCTGTCCGACGTCGGCGGCGCCGGAGGTCGCAACGGACAGGAACGTCGAGTCGTGCGCGCGGATGGTGACGACGAATCCGCCGTCGAACTCGACCATGCTCTGCCTCCACGAGTCGGCCGGGGCGCGGCAGAACATCGCGGTGGCGCTGCTGGTGGACTGCACACCCGCGAGGGCCGCCGCGATGCTGTCCGCCTGGTCCTGGTCGAGGCCGGGGGAGAAGGCCTTCACCAGGCCGTCCGCGGTGATGAGGATGGCGTCGTGCACCTCGGGCTGGTCCAGCACCTGGTTCAGCATCCAGGCGTCCGGGTTCTCGGTCATGACTCGGTAGTCCCTTCGGTGGACGGACGGAGGCGGTCGGCCGCCGCCTTGCCTGCTCGCTGGAACGCACCGATCGATGCCGCCGCCTCGCCGGGTGTGCGGGACGCGGCAGACCTGGAGGCAGGGGGTGGCTGCTGATGGGCCTCACCGGCGCTCGGGGCAGGCTGTTTCCGGGTCCGTTTCGGCAGCCCGTTCGCGGTGGTCGGGCGGGCAGGTGCCGGTGCCGTCGTCCCGCTCTCCCCGGCCTCGGCTGCGGAGCGGGCGGGCCCGGACGCGACGGGCTCCGCGCGGGGCGCCGGCACGGCGTCGGCGGGCGCGGTGGCGGTGGCTGCGGGCGCGGCGGCGGGCTTCACGGGGTCGGTGAGGAGCGTGCGGGGGACGTTCACCACGGCGCGGACGCCGCCGAACGCGGAGGCGGTGTCGACCGAGACCGTGAAGCCGTAACGCCGGGCGAGCGCACCGCACGCGGCCAGCCCGAACCGGGGCGGGTCTCCGAGTTTCGTGAGCCCGAGGGACTCGTCCTTGAGCAGGCGCACGGCCTTCTCCTGCTCCGCCGCGTTCAGCCCGACACCGGCGTCCTCGATCACGAACGCCAGTCCGGTGTGGGTGAGTTGGACGTGCACCTGGACGGGGGTCTGCGGGTGCGAGGAGCGGGTGGCGTTCTCCAGCAGCTCGGCGATGGTCATGACGAGGGGTTCGACGACCCGGCCCGTGACCGCACGGGTGTCATCGATCCGCACGATCTGGACGCGCTTGTAGTCCAGGATGCGTCCGATGGCGCCGCGGACGATGTCGTGGAGCGACGTCGCGTTGTGCTGGCGGCCGGGCCACGCGCGGCAGACCACGGCCATGCCGACGGCCCGGCGGAGGATCTGTGCGTTGGTGTGGTCGAGCTGCATGAGGTCTTCGAGGAAGGCCGAGTCGTCGTGGCGCTCGGTCATCTCGTTGATCTTCAACTGCTGGCCGTTGGCGAGGCCCTGGAGCTTGCGCGCCACGGCCAGCAGCAGACCTTCGGCGGTCTGCTCGGCGGTCTCGCTCGCGAAGCTGAACATCTCGAGGACGGTGTCGTGCGCGTCCGCGAAGTCCGTTCCGGCGAGGCCCTGGTGGCGCAGGTCCGGTATCTGCCGGCGGCGGCCCTGCCACTGGGCGTCCGCGAGTGCCTGGAGGCGCTGCTCGACGAGATGCTGCGTCTCCTCGTCACGCATGCGGACCTGCCGTTCGAGGATGTCGCTGCGTTCGGCGTTCCGGACAGCGATCCTCCGGTAGCGCGCCGCCGTGAATCCGGCCGCGACCGCGACGAGAGCCAGGAGCGGCACGAGCCAGAACGCCACGTCCGTCATACGCATCATCAAAACCTCAGGCAGGAGCGAGTTCGCCGGTCGGGAGAGAGTGAGCGAGCGGTGCACGAGGCGGCCCGGCACGGGGAACCCCGTGGCCCGCGGAAGGCCACCGGGACGCGGCGGAGAGCGCGTACGGACGGTTCGGGACGGACGAACCGTCCGGCACGGCCAGGCGGGAACCGCGCGACGGATCCGCGACCACGTCACGAATGGTCAGAATCATCAGGGCTCCGTTCGAGACGGACAGGTCGAACCTGTGCCCATCGGTCGGTGCCCTTGGCGCAGTCGGGCAGGGCGTCTCCGGTGATACGTCAAGATACGTCAGCCCTCTTTGAATTCAAGACAGTTGACAGGAGAACTTGAACGGAGGTGCGCGCAGCCCCGTTGACCTCGTCACAGGCCCTGAGAAGGACGAAGCGACTCCTAGGCGCACATCGGTGTCACTGTGTGCGGCAATAGGTTCCGGCCGCGTCGGCAATAGCGGTTTCGTCCCTTTCGGATAAGTCCGGTCTTCCGTCCGGGAACGCGTCCGCGGCCGATTTCGGGCAGCCGCTCTTTCTTCCGCCCTCCCGCCGCGTTCGGAGCGACGCGCAGCAGACCGCGCCCGGAGATCCGGGACGGTTCCCGCGGACGGCGGGGGAGCATAGGCTGCGGCGCATGAGCAGGGTCAACGACGTCGGCGGGCAGAGGGGGTTCGGGTCCGTCGTGGCCGAGGACGACGAGCCGCCCTTCCACGCCGACTGGGAGGCGCGGGTCTACGCGCTGAACATCGCGCTCGTGCGGCGCGGCGCCTACACCCTCGACGAGTTCCGCGACGCCATCGAACGCATGCCTCCACAGGAGTACTTGGCCGCCTCGTACTACGAGCGCTGGCTGCACGCCATCGATGTGCTCACCGCCCCGGGCGGCGGCGATGAGTGAACCGGCGGCCGCGCGGTTCGCCGCCGGTGAGCGGGTGCGCACCCGCGCCTTCGACCCCGACTGGCACACGCGGCTTCCCGTCTACGCCCGCGGGCGTACGGGCCGGATCGTCGAGGTGACCGGAAGCTGGCCGCTCGCGGACGATGTGGCCCGGCGCCTGGAACGGCCACGCGTGGAGCCCGTCTACACCGTGGCCTTCGCCGCCCGCGACCTGTGGGGCGAGGGAGACCACGAGGTGACTCTGGACCTGTGGCAGTCGTATCTGGAACCGGCGGAGGAGCACCGTTCATGAGCGGATCGCACACCGGCAACCCTGTCGCCGCGCGGGTGCGGCGCCTGGAGGAGCGCCTGGTCGCGGAAGGCCGGGTGACCGACGCCGAGCTGGATGCCGTCCTCACCGCGGTCCTGGACGGCGCGTCCCCGCTGAACGGCGCCCGTGTCGCCGCCCGCGCATGGAGCGACGCCGGCTTCCGCGAGCGGCTGCTCACCGACGCCAACGCCGCTCTGCCCGAGGTGGGCCTCTCGATGGCGGGCGGACTGCAGGAGCAGCGTCTGAAGGTCGTCGCCAACACTCCGGAGCGTCACAACGTGCTGGTGTGCACGCTGTGTTCCTGCTACCCGGTGGCGCTGCTCGGCCCCTCGCCGTCCTGGTACAAGAGCGAGGCGTACCGCTCGCGCGTCGTACGCGAACCGCGTGCCGTACTCGCGGAGTTCGGGCTCGCCATCCCGGAGGAACGCGAGATCACCGTCTGGGACTCCAGCGCGGAGAGCCGGTACATGGTTCTGCCGCAACGACCGCCGGGCACGGCGGAGTTGACGGAAAACCAGCTCGCGGAGCTGGTGACCCGCGAAGGGCTCATCGGCACGGCAGCCGTCTGACGGACGACGGCAGCGGCCGGTCCGGCACCAGGCCGGCGTGCGCGGGAGGGCCGGGCTCCGGGGCGCGTTCAGAGCCCCAGGTCCGCGTCGTGAGCCCGTGCCACGGCTTCCTCCTGGCCCTCTTCGTCCACGCGTGCGACGCGCTGCCGCCCGGCGACGTACAGCACCAGTTCGCTCGGCTCGCCGGTGACGGTCACCACAGGGGTGCCCTTGCGGGCGACGGCGGTCTGGCCGTCGGGGCGGCGCAGGACCAGTCCGACCGGCGACTTCCGGCCGAACACCCGCGCCATCTTCTCCAGTCGCTTCCACAGCGCGTCCTGGAAGACCGCGTCGACTTCACGCGGCGTCCAGTCCGGAACGGCACGGCGCAGGTCCTCGGAGTGGATGTAGAACTCCACGGTGTTCGCGGCCTCGTCGACCTGCTTGAGCGCGTACGGGGACATCCTTGGCGGCCCCGTGCGGATGAGCTGGATGAGCTCCTCGTACGGCTTGGAGGTGAACTCGCCCTGCACACGCTCGAGTCGGGGTGCGAGCGACTTGAGCAGTATCCCGCCCGCGGCGTCCGCGCGGCGTTCGCGAACCACCACGTGAGCGGCGAGGTCACGGGCCTTCCAACCGTCGCACAGGGTCGGGGCCTCCGGCCCGCTGCTCTCCAACAGGTCCGCCAGGATGAGACGTTCACGCTTCGCATGGGTCGACATGCCGCCAAGGGTACGGCGGGTTTCCGGAAGGAGAGCTGATTTCTGGCCGCTCCCGGCGGGGCGGCCACTCGCGGGCGCGGTCGGGGAAGTCCCCAGGCCGTGGCCATGAAGGCACGGGTCACCGGAACGGCGCGGCACTCGCGGGCGGGCGGCCCGGCCTTGCGCCGGACGCTCGCGGGGCCGGACAGCCTCGGGTTCCTCCCGTGCACACCCGCGGCGAGCCCCATCGCATGCCGGGCCCGTACGCGCGTGCACGACAGGGCCCGGCATGCGGGAGAATGGGGCCCATGCCCGCACGATCCTCCGCCACCTCGCTCGACCCCGAGATCGCCGCACGTCTCAAGCGCAACGCGGACGGCCTCTTCCCCGCTGTCGCCCAGCAGCACGACACGGGTGAGGTGCTGATGCTGGGGTGGATGGACGACGAGGCCCTGCACCGCACCCTCACCACCGGCCGCGCCACCTACTTCAGCCGCAGCCGCCAGGAGTACTGGGTCAAGGGCGACACCTCCGGCCACGTCCAGCACGTACGGTCCGTGGCGCTGGACTGCGACGGCGACACGGTGCTGGTCCAGGTCGACCAGGTCGGCGGCGCCTGCCACACGGGGGACAGGACGTGTTTCGACGCGGGTCTCCTCCCCGGGCCGGGGGGATCGCCCATGGACGGGCCGCACACCGAGCAGGGTGACGGCCAGTAAGGTCAGCGATCATGACGACTCCGGACCTCGAGACATTCCGCACGCTTGCGAAGGACCGCCGTGTCATCCCGGTGACGCGTCGCCTGCTCGTCGACGGCGACACCCCCATCGGGCTCTACCGCAAGCTCGCCGGCGAGCGGCCCGGCACCTTCCTGCTGGAGTCCGCCCCTGGGGGCACCTCCCACGCCGGAGGCGTAGGGGGAGGTCACACGTGGTCGCGCTACTCCTTCGTCGGCGTGCGCAGCGCCGCGACCCTCACCGTGCGTGACGGATCGGCGCACTGGCTGGGCGCGCCGCCCGTGGGGCTGCCCCGCGGCGGCGACCCGCTGCGGGCGCTGCGGGAGACGGTCGAGGCCCTGCACACCCCCCGCGACCTCCACGAGGACTCGGACCTGCCGCCCTTCACCGGCGGCATGGTCGGCTACCTCGGATACGACATCGTGCGTCGGCTGGAGAAGGTCGGCGACAGCGACAGCACCACCGACGATCTCGCCCTGCCCGAACTGACCATGCTGCTCGCCTCCGACCTGGCCGTCCTCGACCACCGCGACGGCACCGTCCTGCTGATCGCCAACGCCATCAACCACAACGACCTGGACACCGGCGTCGACGAGGCGTACGAGGACGCGGTGTCCCGGCTGGAGACGATGGCCGCGGACCTGGCACGCCCGGCGCCGGCCGCCCCCGCGGCTCTGCCGCCCTCGCGGCTGCCGGAGTTCACCGCGCGGTCCGGCGGCGAGACGTACCGGGCGTGGGTGGAGGACATCAAGGAACGCATCCGCGCGGGCGAGGCGTTCCAGGTCGTACCCTCCCAGCGGTTCGAGACCGGCTGCACCGCGAGCGCCCTCGACGTCTACCGGGTGCTGCGCGCGACCAACCCCAGCCCGTACATGTACCTGTTCCGCTTCGCGGATACCGCCGACGGCAGCGGCGGCTTCGACGTGGTGGGGTCCAGCCCCGAAGCGCTGGTGAAGGTCGAGGACGGCCGGGCGATGATGCACCCCATCGCCGGTACCCGCCCCCGCGGCCACACTCCGCAGGAGGACACGGCGCTCGCCGAGGAGTTGCTGGAGGACCCGAAGGAGCGCGCCGAGCACCTGATGCTGGTCGACCTGGGCCGCAACGACCTGGGGAAGGTCTGCGAGCCGGGCAGCGTCGAGGTCGTCGACTTCATGTCCATCGAGCGCTACAGCCACGTCATGCACATCGTCTCCACGGTGACCGGTCGGCTCGCCCCGGACCGCGCCGCCTTCGACGCGCTCACCGCCTGCTTCCCCGCCGGGACGCTCTCCGGGGCGCCCAAGCCCCGTGCCCTGCAGATCATCGAGGAGCTGGAGCCGACCCGTCGCGGCGTCTACGGCGGCTGCGTCGGATACCTCGACTTCGCCGGGGACGCGGACATGGCCATCGCGATCCGTACCGCGCTGCTGCGCGACGGCACCGCGTACGTGCAGGCGGGTGCGGGCGTCGTCGCCGATTCCGACCCCGTCGCGGAGGACACGGAGTGCCGGAACAAGGCGGCGGCGGTCCTCAGGGCGGTCGCCTCGGCCGAAAGGCTCGGCGGTAGCGTGGACGGGTGACTCCCGTACCGCACCCACGTTCCTCGGACGGCGCACCGGGCCACGAAAGCCGCGCAGAGACGGCTGAAGCAGAAGCGTCCGGCAGCGCCGCACCGGCCGCCGCCACCCCTTCCGCACCGGCTTCCGCCGCGGCCCCTTCCGCACCGGCTTCCGCCGCCGCCCGCGCGGGCTCCGCACGCCGCGCCCTCGCGCTGGCGCTGCTGTGCGGGGCGGCGGGTGCCGCCCTCGCGCTCCTCTCCGGCGGACAGGTGTGGAGCCACGCGACGGCGTCCTTCGCGCAGGGCGATCTCCCGGTGAAGGCCAAGGGCGGTGACGTCACCGGTCTGCCCAGCGCCCTCGCACTCGTCGGACTCGCCGCTCTCGTCGCGGTGTTCGCGGTCAGGCGCGCCGCCCGCGTCCTCGTCGCCGCCCTGCTGACGCTCTGCGGCGCCGGCACGGCCGCCGCGGCGCTCCTCGGTGCCGCGGACAGCGGTGCGCTGGAGGAGAAGGCGGCCAGGGCGAGCGGGCTCGCGCGTGCGGGAATCGAGACGGTGCACGTGAGCGCATGGCCGTATGTGTCCGCGGCGGGCGGCGCGCTGCTGGTGGTGGCGGGCGTGGTCGCGCTGCGGTACGGGCCGGCGTGGCCGTCGATGTCGGGCAGCGCCCGCTACGAGCGGAACGGACGTACGGCGCGACGCACCCGTGAAGCCGCTCCCGCACCGGTGGACCCGGACCGTCCCGAGGACCTGTGGAAGGCCCTCGACCGGGGCGAGGACCCCACCGGCCACACCGCGTCCCAGGCGCAGCGAGGGGACGCGGTCCCGGAGGGGAGGGCGCCCGCCCGCGCCGACGGTGCGGAGGGCGCCGGCGCCTGAGCCCGGCACCGGACCGGTACCGGCCGTGTCCCGTACGCGCGCCGGGCCAGTTCGGGGAGCCGCACCGGGACCCGCACCGGCCCGGCGCCGGGGCCGTTCCGGGACCCGCACCGAGCCGCCGCAGCGGCCGCGGTCCCAGCGAGTGCACCCCTGGCTCGTCGGGGCCGCGGGGCAGGGGGAAGAATGGGCGGTGAGCATGGCCCAGTCGGTTGAACTACGAGGAGCACAAAACATGGCGGGCAACAGCCACGGCCACACCCTGGCCGCCTGGACGGGCGTGACGATCAGCACCATCGGCTTCTTCGTCGCCGGCATCTTCACGGTGCTGGCCCAGCCGATCGGCTTCGTGGCGGGCCTGGTCGTGGTCGCCGTGGGCGGCGTCGTCGGACTGCTGATGAAGGCCGCGGGCCTCGGGCAGCCCAAGGCGGGCAGCGGCTCCGGAGCCGCGCGGCCCCAGGAGCAGTCGTCCTGAGCGGGCAGGAGCCCGTACCCGCGGGACGACGGCCGGCTGCGCCGCTGTCCCGCCTCGCCGCGCCGTTCGGCACTCTCGTGGCCGCCGGCGCGGCATTCGTCTACGTGGGAGCCGTGGACCCGGGCGAGCCCGGGCACTACCCGGTCTGCCCGCTGCTGTACTTCACCGGCATCTACTGCCCCGGCTGCGGCGGCCTGCGCAGCGCACACGCCGTCGCGCACGGCGACTTCGGCGCGGCGCTCGGGATGAACGCCCTCGCGGTGGCCTCCTTCGCCGCCTTCGCGGTCTTCGTCGTCTTCTGGGTGGTGCAGGTGCTGCGCTCCCGGCCGGTGACGGTGCCGCTGCGCACCTCGCACTGGTGGGCGCTGGGCGTGCTCGCGCTGGCCTTCACCGTCGTGCGGAACTTCCCGCCGGGAGCCGCCCTCGCGCCCTGAATCCACGGCCCGGAAGCGGATCGTCCTGCGGACCAAGTGGGCCGTTTTGTCCGGAATGTGGGATTGGCGCCAGGCGGATGCGAGTCCTCCGGCTCCCGCCCGATAGCATCGCAGTGCCCGATCTGACCGGTACCCCGCCCGTCTCGCGGAGGCCGACCCGACCCGAAGGAGGCCACTCGGTGAGTGTGCTCGACGAGATCATCGAAGGCGTGCGTGAAGACCTTGCCGAGCGGCAGGCGCGCGTCAGCCTCGACGAGCTCAAGGAGCGTGCCGCCGCGGGTCCCCCCGCCAGGGACGGCGTCGCGGCCCTGAAGGGCGAGGGCGTCAGGGTCATCTGCGAGGTCAAGCGCTCCAGCCCCTCCAAGGGCGCGCTGGCGGCGATCGCCGACCCGGCCGCTCTGGCCGCCGACTACGAGACGGGCGGCGCTTCCGTCATCTCCGTCCTCACCGAGAAGCGGCGTTTCGGCGGCTCGCTCGCGGATCTCGAGGCCGTGCGGGCCAAGGTCGACATCCCGGTGCTGCGCAAGGACTTCATCTTCTCCTCCTACCAGCTGTGGGAGGCACGCGCGCACGGTGCGGACGTGGTGCTGCTGATCGTCGCGGCGCTGGAGCAGGAGGCCCTCGTCTCCCTCATCGAGCGCGCCGAGTCGATCGGGCTGACCGTCCTCGTCGAGGCGCACGACGAGGACGAGGCCCAGCGTGCGCTGGACGCCGGGGCGCGGGTCATCGGGATCAACGCGCGTAATCTCAAGACGCTCGAGGTGGACCGCGGCAACTTCGGCCGCATCGCCCCGGAGATCCCCGATCACATCGTCAAGGTCGCGGAGTCGGGAGTCCGCGGGCCGCACGACCTGATCGCCTACGCCAACGAGGGCGCCGACGCGGTGCTCGTCGGCGAGTCGCTGGTGACCGGCAAGGCCCCGAAGACGGCAGTCGCCGACCTCGTCGCCGCCGGGGCGCACCCCGCGCTGCGGCACGGGCACGGGAGGGGCTGACCTCCGCATGACTTCCAGCACGACCTTCCCCTCGCCCTCCGGGCTGGGAAGACCCCAACCTTGTGAACAGCGTCGGCAGGCGCGCGGTCCGTACGCTGCGCTGGCGCGCGGCTGCCGCCCGCGCGGGTGCCGGGCGCCGGCGCGACGCGTGCACGGACGGCGGGTGCGTTACCACATCGGCTGTGAGCCGGGCCAGATCAACGGCCGCCGATGGCGTACGGGTGCGGCAGCGCCCGTACAGCGGTGACCCATCCGTACTTCCGCAGCACGTCTGCACTTTCACGAGGAGCACGTCGGATGTCCGACTACTTTGTCCCCGACCCCGAGGGCCGGGTCCCCGATCCCGGAGGCTATTTCGGCGCCTTCGGCGGCAAGTTCATTCCCGAGGCGCTCGTCGCCGCAGTCGACGAGGTGGCCGTCGAGTACGAGAAGGCGAAAGCCGACCCGGCGTTCATCGCCGAACTCGAAGACCTGATGGTCAATTACACCGGCCGTCCCAGTCCGCTGACCGAGGTGTCGCGCTTCGCCGAACACGCGGGCGGCGCCCGGGTCTTCCTCAAGCGGGAGGACCTCAACCACACCGGCTCGCACAAGATCAACAACGTGCTCGGTCAGGCCCTGCTGACCAGGCGCATGGGCAAGACCCGCGTCATCGCCGAGACCGGCGCCGGCCAGCACGGCGTGGCCACCGCCACCGCCTGCGCGCTCTTCGGCCTCGAATGCACCATCTACATGGGCGAGATCGACACGCAGCGCCAGGCGCTGAACGTGGCGCGGATGCGGATGCTCGGCGCCGAGGTCGTGCCCGTCGCCTCCGGAAGCCGCACCCTCAAGGACGCGATCAACGAGGCGTTCCGCGACTGGGTCGCTAACGTCGACCGCACCCACTACCTCTTCGGCACGGTCGCGGGCCCCCACCCCTTCCCGCAGCTCGTACGGGACTTCCACCGGGTCATCGGCGTGGAGGCGCGCCGTCAGATCCTGGAGCGGGCCGGGCGGCTGCCGGACGCCGTCGCCGCATGCGTCGGCGGCGGTTCCAACGCCATCGGGCTCTTCCACGCGTTCCTGAACGACGAGGACGTCCGGCTGGTCGGCCTCGAAGCGGCCGGGCACGGTGTGGAGTCCGGGGAGCACGCCGCCACGCTCTCCGTCGGCGAGCCGGGCATCCTGCACGGATCGCGCAGCTTCGTACTCCAGGACGACGAGGGGCAGATCACCGAGCCGTACTCGATCTCCGCGGGCCTGGACTATCCGGGAATCGGCCCGGAGCACGCGTATCTGAAACAGTCGGGACGCGGGGACTACCGGCCCGTGACCGACGACGAGGCGATGCGCGCCCTGCGGCTGCTGTCCGAGACCGAGGGCATCATCCCGGCGATCGAGAGCGCACACGCGCTCGCCGGGGCGCTCGAGCTCGGCAGGGAACTCGGCACGGACGGGCTGATCCTGGTGAATCTCTCCGGGCGCGGCGACAAGGACATGGACACCGCCGCCCGCTACTTCGGCCTGTACGACGAGGGGGCGGACCAGTGAGCACCGAGGCAACGGCAACGGCAGCGGACAGCGGCGCCGGCACCGCGGCGAGCGGCGGCATCGAGCTGCTGGAGAGGGTCCTGGCCGGGGCACGCGCGGAGAACCGCGCCGCCCTCGTCGGCTATCTGCCCGCCGGGTTCCCGACGGTCGACGGCGGGATCGAGGCGTGCGTCGCGCTGCTCGAAAGCGGCTGCGACATCGTCGAGGTGGGCCTGCCGCACAGCGATCCCGTGCTGGACGGCCCCGTCATCCAGACCGCCGACGACATCGCCCTGCGTGGCGGCGTCCGCATCGCCGACGTCGTGCGCACCGTGCGCGACGCGCACGCCGCCACGGGCAAGCCGGTCCTGTGCATGACGTACTGGAATCCCGTGGACCGCTACGGTGTCGACCGCTTCGCCGCCGAACTCGCCGCGGCGGGCGGCGCCGGCTGCATCCTGCCGGATCTGCCGGTGGAGGAGTCCGAGGGATGGCGCAAGGCCGCCGAGCAGTACGGGCTGGCAACGGTGTTCGTCGTGGCTCCCAGCAGCAAGGACGAGCGGCTCGCGAAGATCACGGCGGCGGGCAGCGGCTTCGTCTACGCGGCCTCACTGATGGGCGTCACCGGCACCCGGGAGTCCGTGGGGCGTGAGGCGCAGCAGCTCGTCGAGCGCACACGGGCCACGACACAGCTGCCGGTCTGCGTCGGGCTCGGCGTCTCCACCGCGGCGCAGGCCGAGGAGGTCGCCGCCTTCGCGGACGGTGTCATCGTCGGTTCGGCCTTCGTCAAGAAGCTGCTGGCCCACCCGGACGACCTCGGGGCCGGGCTGGAGGACGTACGGGAGCTGGCGGCCGAACTCGCCGCGGGAGTGCGGCGCCGGGCCGCCGGGTAACGGGCCCCGGGCCACCGGCTCCTTGCGTCTCCGCCGCCCCGCGTCTCGCTCTTTCGGGCGAAACGCGGGGCGGTCGCGCAGGCGGTGGGGTCTCCCGTTCGTTGGCTCACGGTGTGAAGAGCCAGAAGAAGAACGCAGCACACCAAGAGGGGAACCGCACCGCCACGGAGCGCCTGCGGGACGAGCAGCGGCGCCGGCAGGCGTCCCAGAAACGGGGCAGGCAGCTCAAGGTCGCGGGAGTGGTCGTCGCGGTGCTGGCCCTCGGTGCCGGAGTGGGTGCCCTGGTCGCCCAGCAGACCTCCGGGGAGGGGCCTGCCGACGCCAAGCCGATCGCCGTGGGCAAGCAGCACGCACCGGCGAAACTCACCGTCTACGAGGACTTCCGCTGCCCGGCCTGCGGACAGTTCGAGAAGCAGTTCAGCCCGACGATCCGGGCCCTGGAGAAGCAGGGCAAGCTCAGGACCGAGTACCACCTCGTCACGATCATCGACGACAATCTGGGCGGCAAGGGCTCGCACCGTGCCGCGAACGCGGCGGCGTGCGCCGAGGACGAGGGCACCTTCCAGCGCTTCCACGACGTCCTTTTCAGCAACCAGCCCCCGGAGCAGAACGACGCCTTCGCCAGCAGTGAACGGCTCCTCGACCTCGCCGGAAAGGCAGGCCTGAAGGGCAAGGACTTCCGCGAGTGCGTCACCGGCGGCACGCACGACGACTGGGTGAAGAAGACCGGCGACGCCTTCAAGAAGTCGGGCCATCAGTCGACGCCGACGGTGCTGCTCGACGGGGAGAACGTCTACGGCGGCAGCGAGCCCCTCACCCCGGCTTCGCTGAAGCAGAAGGTCCTGGCGAAGGGCTGAGGCCCGGCGTCCTCCCCGGGCGTGGTCCCGGACCTCTGATGTGGCGAAGGTCTCGTCCGGGCCAAGGCCCGGGCGGGGCCGGCCTTCTGGCCGCGCGGAACCTGACAGGACGCCGGGTCCGGGGCGTGCGCCGATCGGCCGTTATGGAGCTGTTGCACAGGGTGCATTGCCGATGGCGAGGCAGTGCAGGGTAGCGTCGGGAAGGCCATGGAGATCCTTGCATTCATCCCCAGCCCCTCGGCCGGCGAGATTCACCTCGGTCCGGTTCCGCTGCGCGGCTACGCCTTCTGCATCATCATCGGCGTCTTCGTCGCCGTGTGGCTCGGCGGCCGCCGCTGGGTGGCGCGCGGCGGGCGCGCCGGCACGGTCGCGGACATCGCCGTGTGGGCCGTGCCGTTCGGTCTGGTCGGCGGACGTCTCTACCACGTCATCACCGACTACCAGCTCTACTTCGGCGAGGGCCGCAACCCGCTCGACGCCTTCAAGATCTGGGACGGCGGTCTCGGCATCTGGGGTGCCGTCGCACTCGGGGCCCTGGGCGCATGGATCGGCTGCCGTCGGCGGGGCATCCCGCTCCCGGCGTATGCGGACGCGGTGGCCCCAGGGGTCGCGCTCGCGCAGGCCATCGGCCGCTGGGGCAACTGGTTCAACCAGGAGCTGTACGGGCGTGCCACGGAGCTGCCCTGGGCGGTCGAGATCGACGCCCAGCACAGGCCTGTCGACACCCCCAGCCTGGCCACGTACCACCCGACGTTCCTCTACGAGTCCCTGTGGTGCGTCGGCGTCGCGGCGCTGGTGATCTGGGCGGACCGGCGCTTCAAGCTCGGGCACGGCCGCGTCCTCGGGCTGTACATCGCGTCGTACACCGTCGGCCGGTTCTGGATCGAGTACCTGCGCGTCGACGACGCCCACCACATCGCCGGACTGCGGCTGAACGACTGGACCTCGCTCGTCGTCTTCGTGGCTGCCGTGGTCGGCATCGTGATCTCTGCGCGCAAGCATCCCGGGCGGGAGGAGATCGTCGAGCCGGAGCCCTCCGGCGACGGCACATCCTCCGGCGGCCGGGCCGCGGAGAAGGCAGGCGTTCCCGCCACGTCCGCTTCCGCGGAGGGGCCGGGGGACGAGGCCGATGGGAGCGGTGGCGGTCGGACGTCCGCCGTGTCCGCCCCGGAGAGTTCCAGCGGAACATCCTGACGCCCCGCTCCCGCGGGCCTGGCGCGTGATGCGCGCCGACGCGGGCTTGCCGGAGAGGACGGCTCGGCGGCGGCACGCCTTGCGAGGGCACCCCGGGAGGGCGCCCCGCGAGGGACTGCGCCGCCGCCTTGCGGCGTCTCCCGCCTTCAGGCGGCCGTCTCCCGTCCGCGAGCCGTCGCCGGACAGCGCGGGGAGCGCCACGCCCCGGGCGGTACGGCCTTCCTGACCTTTGCCGCGGCCCCGGTCTCCTGACCGCCGGGCCGCGGCGCTGATGCGTGGGGCGGCAAGCGCTCGCGCGGTGATCTCCGCCTTGGTCCCGGCGCTCTGTGCAGAACCGGGCGCCGGGCGGGCCCGTCCCCGTCGGGCACGTGCCGAGGCACGAAGGGCGGCGGGGAGCGGGTACCGCCGCGCGCGTGCGGCGACCCACGGCCCGGCGGCCGGTCCGGCCGGCCACCGGCCGGACCGTGGGGCGCCTGTCCGGTCAGGCGCCTGCGGCGAACGCGTCGGTCTCGGTGCGGTGCGGCATGGACGCGGATGCGCCCGGGCGCTGCACGGACAGGGCGGACGCCGCCGAGGCCCATGCCAGGGCGTCCGGCATCGCCCGCCCCTCCCCGACGGCGACGGCCAGCGCCCCCACGAAGGTGTCGCCGGCGGCGGTGGTGTCCTCGGCCTTCACGCGGCGGGCGGGCACGTGTACCGGTTCGGCGTCCCGCACGGCGTACAGCGAACCCTTCTCGCCGAGGGTGACGACGGTCTCGGGCACGAGGGCGAGCAGCTCGGACGCCGCCTCGTACGGGTCGGACTTGCCGGTGAGCACGGCAGCTTCGTGTTCGTTGGGGACCAATACATCGGTGACGGCAAGGAGTTCGGGGGGCAGCGGCTGCGCGGGGGCGGGAGTGAGGATGACGCGCACACCGTGGTCGTGTGCCGTGCGTGCCCCCGCGAGGACGCCGCCCAGAGGGATTTCCAGCTGGAGGAGCAGCGCGTCGGCCGCGGCGATGCGCTGCTCGTCGCCGTCGGCGAGGCCGTCGACGGTGCCGTTCGCGCCGGGCACGACCACGATGGCGTTGCCTCCCTCGTCGTCCACCACGATGTGCGCGGTGCCGGACTCGCCCTCGACGGTGCGCAGACCGTCCGTGCCGACACCGTCCGCGGTGAGGGCCGCCCGCAGGCGCACGCCGAAGTCGTCGTCGCCGACGGCGCCGATCATCGTGACCGAGCCGCCCGAACGTGCCGCCGCGACCGCCTGGTTGGCGCCCTTGCCGCCGGGGACGGTGCGGAAGGCGCGGCCGGTGACGGTCTCACCCCGGCGCGGCGCGGTCGCGACGTAGGCGACGAGGTCCATGTTGGTGCTGCCCAGCACCGCGATCGCGGGTGAGCACGGGGACTTGGCGGGTGGCGTCGTGGGCGAGGTCACGGTACGGGAGTCTCCTGTCGGTCCGGGGACGGGCGGGGGTGCGAGGTCGCGGGGTCAGGCGGCGAGAGCGTCGAAGGCGAAGGCGAAGGCGAAGGCGGTGGCGGTGGCGGTGGCGTCGAAGCCGTGTCCCGCCCGGAACCGGCCGCGGTGCCTGCCGGTTCGGCCGGGCGGAGGCTCCGGGGCAGGGGGCAGGCAAGGGGAGAGGAAGAACGGGGAGGAGGCGGGGGCTGTGCTCATGGTGCGGGTGCCGTTCTGTGCTTGTGACTTGTGCGCCGTGGTGCGGGTGCTGCGGTGGAGCGGGTGCACGGGGCGGCTTCAGCGCTGGTATCTGGCGAGGATGCGGTTGCCGTCGTCCACGAGTTTGCCGCGCAGCTCGCGCAGGCCGATGCTGCCCGCGTAGTACTCCTGGAAGGCGGGTGTGGCGACCTTGTCCTTCCACTCGGGATAGCCGCGTACCCCGAGCACGGGGGACGCCCGCAGGCCGGAGGCGATGCGGAGCCCGGTGCTCCAGCCGTGTTCGCCGGTGTCGAGCGCGGGGTCGCGCAGCGCCTCACGTCCGGTGGGCACGAGCCAGTCTCCCCCGGCGAGGCGCGCCATGTGGTCAGGGCGGGTCATGAACGCGATGAACGCCATGGCCGTCTTCTTCCGCGAGGTGTCCTGCGAGACGGACAGGGTCTGCGGGCTGACTCCCTGGAACCGCCCACCGCCCGGAGCGCCGCGGCCCACGGGCATCGGCAGCGTCACCCATCCGAATCCGTCGGGGGCCTGCTGCTGGATCTGCTGCCGGAAGGAGAAGTTGAGCGGCACGATCGCGTACCGCCCGGCGAAGAAGCCCGGAAGGGTCTCGGAGCCGGCCATGCCGAGGCTGCTTCTGGCCGCCGTGCGGTCCTCGTTGACCTGCCGGTGTATCAGTTCGACGACGCGGGAGTCGGCCTCGTCGAAGCGGATGACGTCCTTGCCGTGCTCACGGTGGAAGACTGCGCCGCCGGTGCTCAACGTGAGGTTCACGGACTGGTTGACGGGCTCCTTCATGGACCACGCGACGCCGTACGTGCGGCTGTGCCCCCGGGAACGGGTCAGTTCCCTCGCGACGTCCTCGAACTCCTCCCAGCTCCAGGGCCGCCGGACCGTGGGCATGCGCACGCCGGACTTCTCCAGCAGCTCCCGGTTGGCGATCAGCACCCGCGGATCGTGCAGGAACGGTACGCCGTATATGCCGCCCGCGATGGTGGCGGTGTCCCAATTGGCCTGCGAGATCTGGCTCTTGAGGTCCTCGGGCAGCAGTGGCCGCAGATCCGCGAGGTAGCCGCCGTGGGCGAAGTCCGTGAGGTCTCCTGCCTCGTCGTGGATGATGTCGGGTGCCTCGCCGCCCTCGAAGGACGTCAGCAGCTGGTCGTGGACGCTCTCCCAGGCGCCCTGCACATAGCGGACCTTCACCGAAGGGTTCCGTTCGTTCCACTCGGCCACCAGCGCCTTGTTGACCTCGATGGACTCCTTCTGCCAGGCGAGGCTCAGGTACTCCAGCGGCCCCGAGTCGCGGGGGGCGCCCGCGCAGCCGCCGGTCAGGACCGGCGCGCCTGCCGCCGCGGCGGCCGTGGTGAGGAAGGCGCGACGGCGCATCAGCCCTTCACCGCCCCGCTCATGATGCCGCTGACGAGGCGCCGCTGGAGCAGCGCGAAGAACAGCAGGCTCGGGAGGGTGGCCATGAGCGCGGCCGCGGCGAGCGGTCCCAGGTCGGCAGCGCCCTCCGCGCCGATGAAGTGGGTGAGGATCACGGACATCGTCTGCTTCTCCGGGGACTTGAGCAGGACCAGGGCGAAGAAGAACTCGTTCCAGGCGGTGACGAAGGAGAACATCACCGTCGCCACCAGTCCCGGTGCGAGCAGCGGAAGGACCACGCTGCGCAGGGTGCGCAAACGCCCGCAGCCGTCGATCGCGGCGGCCTCCTCCAGCGATGCGGGCACGGCACGTGCGTAGCCCTGGAGCATCCACAGCGCGAACGGCAGGTTCCACACCACGTACACAAGGATCAGGCCCGTGAGGGAGTTGATGAGGTGGAGGCTCTTCAGCACGAGGAACAGCGGGATGATCACCAGCACGAACGGGAACATCTGGCTGACCAGGATCCAGCCCGTCGCCGCCTTGCCGACCGCCGAGCGGTATCTGACCATCACGTACGCCGCCGGCACGGCGACCGCCACCGATATCGCCGCCGCACAGGAGGCCACGATCAGGCTGTTGAGCGCCGAACGCGCCAGCGGCTGCTGCCCGAAGGCGGCACTGAAGCTGTCCAGGGAGGGGTCGCGCGGAAGCCAGGACGCGTCCACGGAGCCCAGTTCCTGCGGGGACTTGAAGGCCGTGGAGAGCAGCCAGACGAGCGGGAAGGCGAGGAAGACCAGATAGCAGACCAGCGCCAGGTACTGGCCGGCGCGCGCGGCGCCCGCCCGGGAGGTTCTCACCGGTCGTCCTCCTTCAGGCGGTTGCGCAGGAAGACCGCCAGCAGCACGGCGATGACCGCGACCATCACCAGGCCCATCGCGGCCGCGTAGCCGAACTGCCCGTAGCGGAAGGCCTCTTCGTACGCGAAGAGCATCGGCAGCCGGGTCGAGCCGCCCGGGCCTCCGCCGGTCAGGACATAGACCAGGCCGAAGGAGTTGAAGTTCCAGATGAAGTTGAGGGCGGTGATCGCCAGCGCCACGGGCTTCAGCACCGGCCACGTGACCGTTCCGAAGCGGCGCCAGACACTCGCGCCGTCGATCGCGGCGGCCTCGTGGAGCTCTTGCGGCACGTTCTGCAGCCCGGCCAGCAGTACGACGGTGGTCTGCGGCATCCCCGCCCATACGCCCACCACGATCACCGCCGGAAGGGCGAGGGAGGCACCGGCGAGCCAGTCGGCGTTCTCCGAGATCAGACGCAGGTCACGCAGCGTGGCGTTGAGGATGCCGGCGTCCTGGTTGTAGACGAGCCGCCACATCACGCCGACGACGACCTCCGGCATCGCCCACGGGACGAGCGCGAGCGTACGGGCCAGCCAGCGGAAGCGGAGGTTCTGGTTGAGCAGGACGGCCAGGCCGAGCCCCAGCAGGAACTGCAGCGCCGTCACCGAGACGGCCCATACGAGGCCGATTCTGAAGGAGTCCCAGAAGAGGGAATCCAGCCGCAGGTCCGCGAAGTTGGCCAGGCCCGTGAACTTGGTCACCGCCGTACGGCCGGACTGGGCGTCGGTGAAGGCGAGCGAGAGTCCGTACAGCAGCGGCCCCGCACTCAGCAGCAGGATCGGCAGCAGGGCGGGCAGCAGCAGGAACCACCCGTCCCGGTCCAGCCCGAGGGCTCTCCGGCGCTCCGGCGCGGACCTGGGCGGCGGGGTGCCGGCTCCTTTCCGGCGCGCGGAAGCGCCGCGTGCGGTGACGCTCACCGGGCCGCCTCCCCCGTCCGTGAGGGCGTAGCGCGTCGGAAGGCGGGGCGGCGGCCCGTCCCGGCGAGGCGGCGCACGGCCGGCCCGGCGCCGGAACTGGAAACGGTTGCAGCCACGGACGGGAATCCTGCGGTTACGGAGAGGGGGCGTCAACCCCGCGCTCGCGGTTCGCCCAGAACCCAGGCTTCTCACCAGGTAAGTTCGGCCTTCCTTGCTGGCGGCCCCCGTCACTCCGCGCATACCTTCGAAGGGCTGGAGGTGGCGCCGCCGACGGCTCCACCCGCGTCGGGAGGAAGCGGACATGGCGGTCATGGAGCGGAACACAGCGCGCGGTGAGGACGGCACCCACACCCACAGGGACATCAACGGCGGCTGGCTGCGGCCGGCCGTCTTCGGTGCCATGGACGGACTCGTCTCCAACCTCGGAATCGTGGCGGGCGTCGCCGGCAGCTCCGCCTCGAGCCGGATCATCGCCATCTCCGGCCTCGTGGGCCTCGTGGCCGGCGCCTCCTCGATGGCCGCCGGCGAGTACACCTCCGTCGCCTCGCAGCGTGAGCTGGTCCAGGCGGAACTGGAGGTCGAGCGGCGCGAGCTGAAACGGCACCCCGAGGACGAGCTGAAGGAACTGGCCGCCGTCTACGAGTCGCGCGGGGTCGAGGCCGGGCTCGCCATGGAGGTGGCCCGCCAGCTCCACGAGGATCCGGAGCAGGCCCTGGAGACGCACGCCCGCGAGGAACTGGGGGTCGACCCCGGTGATCTGCCCTCGCCGAGGACGGCCGCGATCTCCTCGTTCCTGTCGTTCTGCGCCGGGGCCGCCGTACCCGTCCTCCCGTATCTGCTGGGGGCGACCTCGCTGTGGTTCGCGGTGGTGCTGGCGCTGGCCGGACTCTTCGCATGCGGGGCGATGGTGGCCCGTGTCACGGCGCGGACGTGGTGGTTCAGCGGACTGCGGCAGCTGGCGCTGGGCGCCGGGGCGGCGGCCGTGACGTACGGGCTGGGTGCCGCCTTCGGGGTGGCCCTGGGATGAGCGCCTGGCCGGTGCGGCGGCGCCCTCGGTACGATCTTCTTGTTACCCAGCGGTTTCAGGCCGTCTGAACGGGGCAAGAGCCCGGAGGCCCGCGGGCAATGAAGCTCGCGAGGGGGCCGCACACCGTGCTGCTGCGCAGGGGCCATCCGTACCTCCGGCGCAGGTCCTGGGGGCCGAACCTCCCGGTATCGCTATGTGGTCGTCCTGTCCACAACCCGAGACGACACATCTTTTTTCCGAGGTCTGGTCCACCATGTAACCTTCATGGAAATTTGTTCTGCAGAGGGCCAGCGTCGTCCCTCGGCACCCCCTCCGGTCACCCCGGGGGACCTGCAGCCCCCCAGGCACCGCCGGGGGAGCCCGGCCACGACGACGACGGGAGAGCCGATGCGTGCATCGTTTCAGGCGGCCCACCCTGCCAAGCAGGGCATGTACGACCCCCGGTATGAGCACGACGCCTGCGGCGTCGGCTTCGTGGCGACCCTGACCGGTGAACCCAGCCACGAACTCGTGCAGCAGGGGCTGACCGTACTGCGCAACCTGGAGCACCGCGGCGCGACCGGCGCGGACCCGGAGACCGGCGACGGTGCGGGCCTGCTGCTCCAGGTTCCCGACGCCTTCCTCCGTGAGACGGTCGACTTCTCCTTGCCGGAGGCCGGCAGCTACGCCGTCGGCATCGCCTTCCTGCCCGCCGGCGAGGCCGAGGCGACCGAGGCCGTCTCACAGATCGAGACGCTGGCGTCCGAGGAGGGGCTCAGCGTCCTCGGCTGGCGAGAGGTGCCGGTGGCACCCGAACTGCTCGGCCCGGGCGCCCGCGCGACGATGCCGTCCTTCCGTCAGCTGTTCGTGAAGGACGCCACCGCGGACAAGGACACCGGCGCTCCCCGCTCGGGCATCGTGCTCGACCGGCTCGCCTTCGTGCTGCGCAAGCGCGCCGAGCGCGAGAGCGGGATCTACTTCCCGTCGCTCTCCTCCCGCACCCTCGTCTACAAGGGGATGCTCACCACCGGGCAGCTGGAGCCCTTCTTCCCGGACCTGTCCGACCGCCGCTTCGCCAGCGCCATCGCGCTCGTCCACTCCCGCTTCTCGACCAACACCTTCCCGAGCTGGCCGCTGGCGCACCCGTACCGCTTCGTCGCGCACAACGGCGAGATCAACACGGTGCAGGGCAACCGCAACTGGATGCGCGCCCGCGAGTCCCAGCTGTCCTCGGAGCTCTTCGGACGCGGCGCCGAGGAAGGCGAGCAGCGCAGGGCGATGGAGCGGATCTTCCCCGTCAACACCCCCGGGGCCTCCGACTCCGCCACCTTCGACGAGGTGCTCGAACTGCTGCACCTGGGCGGACGCTCGCTGCCGCACTCCGTGCTGATGATGGTGCCCGAGGCGTGGGAGAACCACGACTCGATGGGCCCCGCACGCAGGGCCTTCTACCAGTACCACTCCACGATGATGGAGCCCTGGGACGGACCCGCCTGCGTCACGTTCACCGACGGCACCCAGGTGGGCGCCGTCCTCGACCGCAACGGTCTGCGCCCCGGCCGCTACTGGGTCACCGACGACGGGCTCGTCGTCCTCGGCTCCGAGGTCGGCGTCCTCGACATCGACCCCTCCCGCGTCGTGCGCAAGGGGCGCCTCCAGCCCGGCCGCATGTTCCTCGTCGACACCGCCGAGCACCGCATCATCGAGGACGACGAGATCAAGGAGCAGCTCGCCTCCGAGCACCCGTACGAGGAATGGCTGGACGCCGGGCTCATCGACCTGGCCGACCTGCCCGAGCGTGAGCACATCGTGCACACGCACGCCTCCGTCACCCGCCGCCAGCAGACCTTCGGCTACACCGAGGAGGAGCTGCGCGTCCTGCTCGCGCCGATGGCCAAGACCGCGGCGGAGCCCATCGGCTCCATGGGCACCGACTCGCCCATCGCCGCGCTCTCCGACCGGCCGCGGCTGATCTTCGACTACTTCACGCAGCTGTTCGCGCAGGTCACCAACCCGCCGCTGGACGCCATCCGCGAGGAGCTGGTCACCTCGCTGCACTCGTCGCTCGGACCGCAGGGCAACCTGCTGGAGCCGACCGCCGCGTCCTGCCGCAGCGTGACCCTGCCCTTCCCGGTCATCGACAACGACGAGCTGGCCAAGCTCATCCACATCAACGCCGACGGCGACCTGCCCGGCTTCAAGTCCACGACGCTCTCCGGCCTCTACCGCGTGCACACCGGCGGCAGGGGCCTGGCCGAGCGACTCAAGGAGATCTGCGACGAGGCGGACGCCGCCATCGAGGCCGGTGCCCGGCTGATCGTCCTCTCCGACCGGCACTCCGACGCCGAGCAGGCGCCGATCCCGTCGCTGCTGCTGACCTCCGCGGTGCACCACCACCTGATCCGCACCAAGCAGCGCACCCAGGTCGGCCTGCTCATCGAGGCCGGTGACGTGCGCGAGGTGCACCACGTCGCGCTGCTCATCGGCTACGGCGCGGCCGCGGTCAACCCGTACCTGGCGATGGAGTCCGTCGAGGACCTCGTGCGTGCCGGCACCTTCCTGCCCGCCGACACGGACGCCGAGCAGGCCATCCGCAACCTCATCAAGGCCCTCGGCAAGGGCGTGCTGAAGGTGATGTCGAAGATGGGCATCTCCACCGTCGCCTCCTACCGCGGTGCGCAGGTCTTCGAGGCCGTCGGCCTCGACGAGTCCTTCGTCGACACCTACTTCCACGGCACCACGACGAAGATCGGCGGCGCCGACCTGGACGTCATCGCCAAGGAGGTCGCCGCACGGCACGCCAAGGCCTACCCGGCGACCGGCATCGCACCGGCGCACCGGGCCCTGGACATCGGCGGCGAGTACCAGTGGCGCCGCGAGGGCGAGCCGCACCTGTTCGACCCGGACACGGTCTTCCGCCTCCAGCACTCCACGCGGGCACGCCGCTACGACATCTTCAAGCAGTACACGCAGCGCGTCGACGAGCAGTCCGAGCGCCTGATGACCCTGCGCGGACTCTTCCAGCTCAAGGACGAGCGCCCCTCCGTCCCCATCGAGGAGGTCGAGCCCGTCAGCGAGATCGTCAAGCGTTTCTCCACCGGAGCGATGTCCTACGGCTCCATCTCCCAGGAGGCGCACGAGACTCTCGCCATCGCCATGAACCAGCTGGGTGGCAAGTCCAACACCGGTGAGGGCGGCGAGGACGCGGTGCGCCTGTACGACCCGGCGCGGCGCTCGGCGATCAAGCAGGTCGCCTCGGGCCGCTTCGGCGTCACCAGCGAGTACCTCGTCAACTCCGACGACATCCAGATCAAGATGGCCCAGGGCGCCAAGCCCGGCGAGGGCGGTCAGCTGCCCGGCCCCAAGGTCTACCCGTGGATCGCCAAGACCCGGCACTCCACCCCGGGCGTCGGCCTGATCTCGCCGCCGCCGCACCACGACATCTACTCCATCGAGGACCTCGCCCAGCTCATCCACGACCTGAAGAACGCCAACCCGCAGGCCCGCATCCACGTCAAGCTCGTCTCCGAGGTCGGCGTCGGAACGGTGGCGGCCGGCGTCTCCAAGGCACACGCCGACGTGGTGCTCATCTCCGGGCACGACGGCGGCACGGGCGCCTCCCCGCTCACCTCCCTCAAGCACGCGGGCGGCCCCTGGGAGCTGGGTCTGGCCGAGACGCAGCAGACGCTGCTGCTCAACGGGCTGCGCGACCGCATCGTCGTGCAGACCGACGGGCAGCTGAAGACCGGCCGTGACGTGGTCGTCGCCGCGCTCCTCGGCGCCGAGGAGTTCGGCTTCGCCACGGCGCCGCTGGTCGTCTCCGGCTGCGTCATGATGCGGGTGTGCCACCTGGACACCTGCCCGGTCGGCATCGCCACCCAGAACCCGGTGCTGCGGGAGCGCTACAACGGCAAGGCCGAATTCGTCGTGAACTACTTCCAGTTCATCGCCGAGGAGGTCCGCGAGCTCCTCGCCGAGCTGGGGTTCCGCAGCCTCGACGAAGCCATCGGGCACGCCGAGCTCCTCGACGTCTCCCGCGCCGTGGACCACTGGAAGGCGCAGGGCCTGGACCTGGAGCCGCTGCTGCACGTCCCCGACCTGCCCGACGGCGCCGTGCGCCACCAGGTCGTCGAACAGGACCACGGCCTCGCCAAGGCCCTCGACGTGGAGCTGATCAAGCTGTCCGCGGACGCGCTGTCCGCCGACTCCGCGCAGGAGGCGCAGCCCGTGCGCGGCCGCATCGCGATCCGCAACATCAACCGGACCGTCGGCACGATGCTCGGCCACGAGGTGACGAAGAAGTTCGGCGGCGCCGGACTGCCCGACGACACCATCGACCTCACCTTCACCGGTTCCGCCGGACAGTCCTTCGGCGCGTTCCTGCCGCGCGGCGTCACGCTGCGCCTGGAGGGCGACGCCAACGACTACGTCGGCAAGGGGCTCTCGGGAGGCCGCATCGTGGTCCGCCCGGAGCGCGACGCCGACCACCTCGCCGAGTTCTCCACGATCGCCGGCAACACCCTCGCCTACGGGGCGACGGGCGGCGAGATGTTCCTGCGCGGACGCGTGGGCGAGCGCTTCTGCGTCCGCAACTCCGGTGCGCTCGTCGTCTCCGAAGGCGTGGGCGACCACGGCTGCGAGTACATGACGGGCGGCGCGGCCGTCGTACTGGGGGAGACGGGACGCAACTTCGGCGCCGGCATGTCGGGCGGCGTCGCCTACGTCATCGACCTCGACCCGGACAACGTCAACGCGGGCCTGCGGGACGCCGTGTTCGGCCACGAGGACTTCGACGACGCCGACAAGCAGTGGCTGCACGACGCCGTGCGCCGCCACCACGAGGAGACCGGCTCGACCGTCGCCGAGGCCCTGCTGGCCGACTGGGACGCGGCCGTCACGCGCTTCGGCAAGGTCATCCCCGCCACGTACCAGGCAGTGCTCGCCGCCAAGGACGCCGCCGAGCGAGCCGGACTCAGCGAGTCCGAGACCCACGAGAAGATGATGGAGGCGGCGAGCAATGGCTGACCCCAAGGGCTTCCTGCACACCGACCGTGAGGTCGCGCAGTCCCGTCCCGTCGAGGAACGGGTCAAGGACTGGAACGAGGTGTACGTTCCGGGCTCGCTGCTGCCCATCGTCAGCAAGCAGGCCGGACGCTGCATGGACTGCGGCATCCCCTTCTGCCACCAGGGCTGTCCGCTGGGCAACCTGATCCCGGAGTGGAACGACTACGCCTACCGCGAGGACTGGAGCGCCGCGATCGAGCGGCTCCACGCGACGAACAACTTCCCCGAGTTCACGGGGCGGTTGTGTCCCGCGCCGTGCGAGTCGGCGTGCGTGCTGGGCATCAACCAGCCGCCCGTGACCATCAAGAACGTCGAGGTCACCATCATCGACAAGGCGTGGGACAACGGGCACGTCACGCCGCAGCCGCCCGAGCGGCTCTCCGGCAAGACCGTCGCCGTCATCGGCTCCGGCCCCGCCGGGCTGGCGGCGGCGCAGCAGCTGACGCGTGCCGGCCACACCGTCGTCGTCTACGAGCGCGCCGACCGGCTCGGCGGGCTGCTGCGCTACGGCATCCCCGAGTTCAAGATGGAGAAGCGGCACATCAACCGCCGCGTGGAGCAGATGCGCGCGGAGGGCACCAAGTTCCGCACGGAGGTGGAGGTCGGCCGCGACATCGACGCGAAGAAGCTGCGCAAGCGGCACGACGCGGTCGTCATCGCGGCGGGGGCCACCACTGCCCGCGACCTGCCGGTGCCCGGACGTGAACTGGGCGGCATCCACCAGGCGATGGAGTACCTGCCGCTGTCCAACAAGGTGCAGGAGGGCGACCTGACGGTCTCCCCGATCAGCGCCGAGGGCAAGCACGTCGTCGTCATCGGCGGCGGCGACACCGGCGCCGACTGCGTCGGTACGGCCCACCGGCAGGGCGCGGCCTCCGTCACCCAGCTCGAGATCATGCCCAAGCCGGGCGAGGAGCGCGGCCCCAACCAGCCGTGGCCGACCTTCCCGATGCTCTACAAGGTCAGCTCCGCGCACGAGGAGGGCGGCGAGCGGGTCTACTCCGTCAGCACCACCCACTTCGAGGGCGACGAGGACGGCAACGTCCAGTGGCTGCACCTGGTCGAGGTGGAGATGAAGGACGGCAAGATGGAGCAGAAGGCCGGAACCGAGCGGAAGATCCCGGCCCAGCTGGTCACTCTCGCCATGGGATTCACCGGAGTCGACCGCGAGAACGGCCTGGTCGAGCAGTTCGGCGTCGAGCTGGACGAGCGCGGCAACGTCGCACGCGACGGCAACTACGCCACCAGCGTCGACGGTGTCTTCGTCGCGGGCGACGCGGGCCGCGGGCAGTCCCTCATCGTCTGGGCGATCGCCGAGGGCCGCTCGGCGGCCAAGGGAGTCGACCGCTACCTCATGGGCGCCAGCGCCCTTCCGTCGCCCATCGGACCCAACGACCGCGCCATGGCGGTCTGACCCCTCCGGCCCCGCCGGTCACCTCACGGCCACGGCACCCGCCCCTCCCGACCGGGGCGGGTGCCGTGGTGTGCGGGCGGCGGTGACGGGCGTCCGGGCGGGGGTGGCCGATGCGTGCAGGACCGCGCCCTCGCGGCACGTCAAGCCCGGCTGAAGGCGGCAAGTGCTTCCTCCCAGTGACGGCCGAGTTCCGAACCGCCCCTGAGTGTGGTCAGCGCCGGTTTCGCGTACCGATCCCCGTCGATGTGGACTCCTTCGGCTGCCAGCGTGATACGGGTGCCGCTCGCGCAAAGCAGCACTTCGGATCGCCGCGGAAGCTCCGCCGCCACAACTGCCGCGCACCAGACGGCCGTAGCCTCCGGCCACACGTCGAACGTCAGAAGAACCGGTTGCGGCGAAGCGGTCGAGGCGGTCGGAACGAGCGGGCCGTGGCGACCCGTCAAGTCCTCGACCGCAGCGGTCAGGGAAGGCGCGAAGCGCCAGCCCCAGGGCCCCGCAAGGCGAAGGCCACCGCCGTGCCAGTCAACGGCTCTGGTTCGTCGGGCCGCCGGGTCCGCCGAGGCGTGCAGCAGCGCCGACAGGGCACGGGCGCGGCGAGCGGCGGCTCCCGCACCGCCCAGCGGCGCGAGGCGCTCGGTCCAGAGGGTCTTCGGCCTCCCGCATGCTCCGCACACGGCTAGGCCATCACATCGCCGCTGTTGGGGCCCAGTGTCTGACCCGTGTAGAGATTGCCGCCGGGGTCGGATGCGAGCAGTACGGCCGTGGGTGCGACCTCCTCGGCGGTCCCGAAGCGCCCCAAGGGCAGCTCGGCCTCTTTGGCCCGTTTCCACTCGGCACTCAGCCCGTCGATGAGAGGTGTCGTGATCGGGCCCGGTGCGATCGCGTTGACCAGTATCCCGCGCCCGGAGACCTCGCGAGCAAGGGCGCGTGTGAAGCCGATGACGCCCGCCTTCGCAGCCGAGTAGTGGGTGAGGCCTTCGGCGCCCTTCTGTCCGAGCTGCGAGGCGACGTTGATGATCCGCCCGGCGCGGGCTTCGACCATGGACGGTGTGAACGCGCGGCAGGTCAGGAACACGCTTGTGAGGTCGGCATCGATCATCTGCTGCCATGTCGCCAAGCCCATGTCGACCAAGGGCATTTCAGTGAGGATGCCCGCGCAGTTGACGAGGACGTCGAGGCCACCGTGTTCCTCGATGACCGCGCCCGCGAGCGCGGTCACAGCATCCGGGTCCGTGAGGTCGGCGCCGTGCCTGGTGCCCGGTACGTTCGGGTCGAGCCTCTCCGCGGTGAGGTCGGTGCGGACGAGCACCGCGCCTTCTGCCGCGAACGCCTCGGCTATCGCGGCGCCTATGCCGCTGGCGGCTCCCGTGACCAGGCAGCGGCGTCCGGCCAGGGCGCCACTGCCTGTGGGGCTGGTGGAAGTCATGGTGCACCTTGTCTCTGTGGTCGAGGTCGGGATGCGAACGGACCGCGCACGGCCGTCAGTCGGGGAAGCGAACCGTGAGGCCGCCGTCGACAACGAGCTGCCGACCGGTCACATATGCCGCGTCGTCGGAGGTGAGAAAGCGGATGGCGCGGGCCACCTCGTCGGGGCGTCCCACCCTGCCGGCCGGGATGCGCTCACCCGCCGCCCGCAGTCCTTCGGGGCCGAGCGAGTTCTCCGCGTCCAGCGACTGCGGGGTCTCGATGAGCCCTGGAATCACCGAATTGGCCCTGATTCCGCGTGGCGCCAACTCGACGGCCAGGGAGCGGACCAGGCCGAGTACGCCTGCCTTGGCGGCGGCGTAGTGTGCGTGATCGGCCCAGCCGTAGACTCCGCCGGCGATCGAGGACACGGCGACCATGGCTCCGCCGGTTCGCATCGATGCCGCGGCCGACCGCAGTGTCCGCAGCACTCCGGTCAGGTCCACGCTGAGCATCTCGTCCCAGTTCTCGTCCGTCAGTCCGGCCAGTGGCGCGCGGCGCAGTACACCCGCGTTGGCCACCGCGATGTCGACCCGGCCGAACCTCTCGGACGCCGCCTCCATCAGAGCGTCCACGGACTGCGGGTCGTTGACGTCGACAGGAACGGCGACGGCCTGCCCGCCGGCCGATTCCACGTCCGCCACGGCCGGCGCCGGGTCGTGCGGATCGCCGGGGAAGTAGCCGAGCACGCTCACGGCGCCTGCCCGAGCGTAGGCAAGGGCGAGCGCCCGGCCGATGCCGCTCGCCCCACCGGTGATCACGGCGATCCTGCCCTGCAGGCCGTCGTCGCGGGGTGGTGTGGTGTGTGCGGTGGCGGTCATCGTCCTGCCTCCTCTTCAGGCTGCTTCGACAGTGGCCGGGGGGAGTGGCTCTTCGGTGCGCTGCACGACCTTGCGTGTGCCGAGCATCGCCAGGCTGGAGCCGAGCAGGCCGAGGGAGCCGGCGCAGAACGCCGCCGTCGTCATGGACGCTCCGGAGCCGATCAGTACGGTCAGCACCGCCGACCCGACGATGGCTCCGACGGGGCCCATGATGTGCGCCGTGTTGGGACCGATGCCGCGGACGTGGGCGGGGAAGGACTCGCCCATGTAGAAGAGCAGCGCGGCGTACGGGCCCGTGAGGAAGAACAGCCCGAGCGCATAGAGCGGGATGACGAAGGCGGAGCCGTTCGGCCCGTACAGCATGACGGTCATGACGACGCCGCCGACGAGCCAGCCGGCGATGATCGTGGTGCGCCTGCCGAGGCGGTCGCCGATGTATCCGTGGAAGAGGTAACCGGTGAATCCGGCCGCATTGGCGAGGATCAACACCAGCAGGGCGCTGTTGAACGAGACGCCCTTGGCTTCGATGAGCACAGTGGTACCCAGTACGGAGAAGACCTGGATCGCCATCCAGTTCAGCAGCCAGGCGCCGCTCAGGCTGATCGTGTGCAGCCGCAGGCCCGGAGCGAAGACGTCCCGCAGCGTGCCCGCCCGGTCGTCGTCGATGCCGGCCGCTGCCGCCACTTTGTCGGCTTCGTCGGTACGTCCCTCGGCACGCAGCTTGCGTACATGGCGCATGTTGACGAACACGGGCGACTCGGGAAGAAGCCGTGCCAGCAACACGATGACGACCGCAGGGAAGGTGGCGAACAGGAAGACGCCCCGCCATCCCGCGACGGGCAGGAAGACGGCGGTGAGGAGGGCGCCCAGGAGGGCGCCGATCGGCCAGCCGCTCTGTACGAAGCTGTACATGAAGCCGCGCTTGTCCTTACGGCCGTAGACCTCGTTGAGATAGACGCTGTTGACGACCTCCTCGGAGTACCCGAGGCCGGAGAAGGCCCGGACCAGGATCAGTGACAACTTGCCACCTGTCAGGGCGCTGAATCCCGAGGTCAGTGCGGCTCCGGCCGTGGTGATCATCAGGGACGGCTTGCGGCCGAGTCGGTCGAGCATGGGGCCGACTGCGAGCGAGACGACGAACGTGCCGGCCGTCACCCACGTGGCGACGGCGGTGCTCTCCGCGGAGTTCCACCCGAGATCCTTGGATATTTCGGGCAGAAGCGTTCCGAAGAGGGTGTGGTCGAAGACGCTGAAGACCCAGGCGAGGAAACAGACGATGGATACCCGGCGGACCATGCGTGGGGTGAGCGGGTGGCCGCCGGGAGGCAGGATGTCGGGTTCTGCGGGCATGAGGAATCTCCTGTCCGGAGCAACATGGGGACGGTGGTGGGCGCGCCTGGCGAAAAGGCGCGGCGGGTGACGAAGAGAGGGAAGTCGGAGAACAGGCCGGACCGTGGTGGCCGCGGGAAGGTGCGACGGGTGTCGAGCAGGCAGCCCTTAAGTCATCCACGGGGGCGGCGGTGCAGGAAGTCGTCGGCGATCTGGTCGAAGGTCACCCAGCGCACGCCCTCGTGGCTGTTGATGTGGTCGATCAGCCGCTCGTGCATGAGCAGGTTCTGCGGCCTGCCGGAGACGTCGGGGTGCACGGTCATGGTGAAGACCGCGTACTCGTTCTCGCGGTAGACCCAGTCGAACTGGTCGCGCCACATCGTCTCCAGCTCCCGCGGTGTGACGAAGCCGTGGCTGTTGGGGCTGGCCTTGACGAACATCATCGGCGGGAGGTCGTCCAAGTACCAGGAGGCCGGGATCTCTACGAGGTCGGTTTCCTCGCCGCGCTCCAGAGGCGTCATCCAGGTCCGAGCCGGGCGCTCGTAGTCGATCTTCGACCAGGAGTCGCCGACGCGTATGTAGTAGGGCTCGAAGTCGCGGTGCATGAGCGAGTGGTCGTACTTGATGCCGCGCTCGAGCAGCAGTTCGTTGGTCACCGGTGAGAACTCCCACCAGGGGGCCACGTATCCGGTGGGGCGGCGTCCGGAGCGGCGGTCGATCAGGTCGATGCAGTAGTCCAGAATCTCGGATTCCTGCTCGCGGCTCATGGCGATCGGATTCTCGTGGCTGTAGCCGTGCACACCGATTTCGTGGCCCGCGGCGACGCAGGCGTCGAACTGCTCGGGGAAGGTCTCCACTGAGTGACCGGGCCAGAACCAGGTCGTCGGCAACTCCGCCCGACGGAACATCTCCAGCATGCGGGGAACGGCGACTTCGCCCGCGAACAGACCCCGCGATATGTCGCAGGGGGAGTCCTCGCCCCCGTAGGACCCGAGCCATCCGCCTACGGCGTCGACGTCGACCCCGTAGGCCACCAGAATCTCCTTGCCCATGACGTTCACGTTCCTTTCGTTGTACGACCGTCGAGGGGTGACGGTTTCTTCGCCGGTGTGTGCGGTGGGTCCGCGGCCACCGCGCCGATTTCGTAGAGCCATTTCCGGCAGCGCAGTGCGGCCTGCTGTGGTTCTTCCTCGGCGGCGAGCGCCGCGGCGAGCACCAGTCGCGCCTGCCAGGGGGAGAGGTCGCCCGCGAACAGGGCTCCCGCTTCCGCGAGATCGCCGCCGCCGCCCGTGTACATGCCGGCGACGGGACCTTCGCCCGTGCGGCTCGCGATGAGCACGGGCGTTCCACGGGTGAGTAGTTGGAGGCACGCCTGTGTGACCTCGGGCGTCGTGTTGCCCGACCCGAAGGCGGCGATCACCAGCCCGCGGGCCCCGGCAGCGACCGCCGCTTCTACCGCCGAGGCGTCGGCACCGAGATACTGCGGGATCACGTCGACCCTGGGCAGATCGGTGGTGCCCGGCGACAGCAACGGCGCCTGCGGCGCGAATCCGTGCCGCCGCACACCTGCCTCGTCCACGTGTCCGATGGCGCCCCGGCCGGGTGCGGAGAACGCCCGTATCGCCAGAGTGTGGGACTTGCGCAGGCCGACGGCGGGCAGTACCTCGTCGCCGAAGACGACGGTGACACCCGATCCGGCCGCCTCGGGTGACGACGCCCAGCGAAGCGCTGCCGCGAGGTTGCGGGCGCCGTCCGTGGCCGGGTCGTCGTAGGGGCGCTGAGCCCCTGTGAGCACCACCGGTACCGGTCCGGCATGCGTCACTGCCAGCAGAAGCGCGGTCTCCTCCATTGAGTCCGTGCCATGTGTGATGACGATGCCGTCAGCGTCCGCGGCCGCTTGTCGAACGGTGTCCGCCAGCGACAGCACGTCCCGCACGGTGGCGGCGAAGCTGGTGATGCCGGACACGTCCCGCGACTCCACCTCGGCGTCCGAGAAGCCGCCGACAGACCTCGCCGCCCGCAGCAGACGGTCGGCGCCGACGGCGACCGAACGGTCCCGGGGGCCACCGCGCGAGGCGATGGTGCCACCTGTGCCGAGCAGGATCAGACGCTTCACGGGCCCTCCGCCGACTTGTCCACGCTAACGATTGCGCTAACGATTGCGTAGCATCTTCCACGGACCCCCCTACTCGGTCAATAGGGAGATGAGAACGTAATCGGGAGCCCGGTGGGACGCGGGTCACCGAAACCCGTACGACACAATGCCGTTGGACTTGGTCTCAGCAGAGGGGAAACGGAAACGGTGGTTGACGGTTGGAGCGGCTCCGCCGAAAGCGCTGCGGAGGATCGGCCGGGCACGAACCACTCCCGTTCCCCGAAGCTGGCCGACATAGCCAAAGCGGCGGGTGTCCACGCCACGACGGTCTCCCGGGCCTTGCGCGGCGACACAGGGGTCGGGCGGGAGACAGCCGAGCGGGTACGGGCGGTCGCGCGCGAACTCGGATACCTGCCGCACGGCGCCGCGACGAGTCTGCGGACCGGCCGCTCCAAGATGCTCGGTGTGGTGGTGCCCAGGCTGACCGACCTGGTCCTCGCCACGATCTACGAGGGGATCGAGCACGGCTCGGCGGATGCCGGCTATCAGACCGTCGTCGCCAACAGCGGTGACGACATCGACGTCCAGCAGGTGCGGGTCGACACGCTGCTGGGTGCCCGCGTGGACGGGCTGATCCTCGGTGACGCCCGAGCGGACTCACCTCTCGTGGGGAATCTGATCAAACGTGGCATTCCCGTCGTGCTCACCTCCCGACGTCTTCCCGACGTACTGTCCGTCACCTGCGACGACCCTCTCGGTGGCCGCTTGGCGGCCGAGCACCTGCTGGGGCTCGGGCACTCGCAGCTCGCCGTGATCGCGGGAGAGCCGTATGCGTCCACGGGCGCCGAGCGGACTGCCGGGTTTCTCCAGACGTGCGAGCGCGCGGGTGTGGACGTCCCGGCCACGCACGTCCTGAACTCGCGGTTCGATGTGCGCGGCGGACGCGAGAGCGCCGAGCAGCTGCTTCGACTCCGTCCACGGCCGACCGCCCTGTTCGCCGTCAACGACTTCTCCGCGATCGGTGCGATGGGGGCGATCCGTGATGCGGGCCTGCGGGTGGGTGACGATGTCGCGGTCGTGGGCTTCAACGACGTGCCGTTGGCAGCTGAGTTGCCGGTAGGGCTGACGACGGTCCGGTCGCCGATGCGCCAGATGGGATACCGGGCGGCGGAGACGCTGATCTCGCTCATCGGGGGTTCCGGGGGTGACTCGGTCCGTCTGGCTCCGCAGCTGGTGGTGCGCGCCTCGAGTACGGGTAGCGCTACGAGCTGACATTCGTCCCGTAGCGGACCGAGAGTTCGGGCAGGCGGTGCTGTGCGGCACGTCCCGGCGGCCTTCTGCGGAACCTCTCACGCGCCTCTTCCGTCAGAGCGGTGAAGCAGGAGGTAGATCGAAGATGCGACACAGCACGACAGGTACCGCCCGACGCAAGGCCGCGCTCGTCCTGGCCCCGGCGATGGTCGCCGTGGCCCTCACGGCGACCGCGTGCGGCGGCAGCGGCCAGACCGTGAGCAGCGAGGCGCCGAAGAAGCAGACCCGCTTCGAGAAGCGCGCGGCCGAGATCGAGCAGAGCTGGCCGAAGGTGCACAAGACCAAGGGCAGGCACCGGGACATGCTGCCGATCGAGGCTGCTCAGCCACCGGTGAAGGGCGAGAACGACTCCCTGACCGTGACCGTCGGACACGGAGGCTGTGAGACGAAGTACGGCGCGCACGTGCGCGAGACCAGCAAACTCGTGATCGTCTCGGGCTGGTCGAAGAAGGACGAGAAGGCCGACTTCTGCACCAAGCAGATCGTGACCGACAAGAAGAAGGTCGAGCTGAAGAGCGCACTGGGCAAGCGCACCGTCGTCGACGCGGCGACGGGGAAGATACTGATGACGGGATGACACATCGGTCGGGGAGCCGCGGCGCGCGGAACGCGTTGCGCAGGCCCTGACCCCCTGACGCCGGTGCCTCCCGGCCGAGGCCCCGCACCACTTCCACGTGGTGCGGGGCTGCCGCGTGCGTGGACAGCTCTGATAGCTTCGTGCGACCTCGTCCTTTTCTTTCGTCACCATCACAACGACGCGGCAGCCAGGGCAAGTTGAGACTCGCGCTCTTCCGTGGCCGGCCGCGGACAGGAGCCTGTGCGTGAGCGAGGCACTGCCGAGCGGCCAGAGTGCGCCCACGGTGCTGCGTATCATCCTCGGCAAGCGGCTGAAGGAGCTGCGGGAGAGCAGGAACGCTCAGCTGGAGGAGGCGGCCAGAGCCCTGGGCGTCAGCCATCTGACCATCCGCCGTATCGAGAACGCTCAAGTGAGCCTGAAACTCCCCTATGTGAGGGAGTTGCTGCGCTTCTACGAGGTCTCCGACGAGGAGGCGCGCGACTTCACGGACATGGCCGAGCAGGCGAACGAGCCCGGCTGGTGGCACAACTACAAGACGGCGCTGCCCGACTGGTTCCGTGCGTACGTCTCCCTGGAGACCGCCGCCGAGGTCATCCGCGTATACGAACCGCACTACGTCACGGGCCTGTTGCAGACCCGCGACTACGCGCGGGCCGTGATCCGCGCAGGCTTCCCGTACGAGGCGGCCGACGTCCTGGAACACCGTGTGGACCTGCGCCTGCGCAGGCAGGCGCTGTTGGGCGGGGAGGGCGCACCGACGCTGTGGGTGGTCCTGGAGGAGGCCGCGCTGCGGCGTGAGGTCGGCGGGCCCGATGTGATGCGTGCGCAGATCGAGCATGTGATGGAGGCGGCCGAGGACCCCCGCATCACCTTGCGCGTTCTTCCACTGGCTGCCGGTGCGCACTCCGGTGCGAGCGGCCACATCACCTACTTCCGTTTCCAGGAACGGGAGTTGCAGGACATCGTCTACACGGAGGTCGGCCTCACCAGCGCCGTGTACCTGGACCAGCGGCCGGACGTCGTGGCCCATCTGGAGGCCTACACCCGCATCTCCCGCCTCGCCGCCGAACTGCTGCCGGACCCCCGGACGTATCTGGACCGGCTGCGCAACGAGTTCAAGCGGTGACCTCTTCCCGCGACGCCCGCACCGGCACCGGCGGTCCGTGAAGCGGCCGCGTCGTGCGGCCGCTGCTCGGGCGGCACGGTCCACGCCGGCCGCGAGGCGAATCCGCGCCGGTGACCGTGCAGGACCCGCCGGGAGTGCCGGGAGTGCCGGGAGCGCCGCAGGAAACGCCGGCATCGGGACGGGCCCGTACTTTTCCGCTCCGTGGGAGAACACCGCGGCCCTGGTCCGCAAGCCTTACGTGACGGGCCCCACGCGGTCAGGCACGCCCCGGCCCGCACGTGGGGCCGGGCGACGATGCCCGGCCCCGTGACGGCGTCCTCAGTCGATCCCCCGCCAGATGTTGGGTTCGAAGCTGATCTCTTCCTCGTCCTCGACACCCGCCAGCAGCCACAGCGGCGCCTCCAGCCACACTCCCGGTGGCGGTGGCAGTTCGTTGCCGCCCGTCATCACGCGGTCACTCAGCGACCGTGACGGCGCAGCTGTGATCGTGGGCACTGTCGTGGTCATTTCTGCGTCAACTCCCCTGTACGACTCGGGCGCAGCGGTCATCGGGCCCAGCGGTCATCGGGCACAGCCGGCCCCGGGATGCAACCGCCTCCGCAAGGCCCCCGCTCACTCGATTCTGACCCCCGTGAGCGCACTCCGCAGCCCGACGGAACAGACCGGCACGGGGTGCCGACGCACGTCAGAGGCCCAGGTGCGCGGTCACCCTCCGCATACGCCCTGGCAGGGCGCGGGGACGGCAGGCTCAGTCGGCCAGCCGCGCCGGGAAGCCTCCCGTCGCAATCGGCCCCCAGTGCCGCGGCGTCACACGGATCAGGGACTTGCCCTGCTTGAGCATCGCGGAGCGGTACTCGTCCCAGTCGGGGTGCTCGCCCGAGATGTTGCGGAAGTACTCGACGAGCGGCTCCACCGAGTCCGGGGCGTCGATGACTTCGGCGTCGCCGTCGACCTGCACCCACGGGCCGTTCCACTCGTCGGAGAGCACCAGGACGCTCACGCGCGGATCGCGGCGCGCGTTGACGGTCTTGGCCCGCTCGGGATAGGTCGAGACGACGATCCGGCCGGAGTCGTCCACGCCGCACGTCAGCGGCGACGCCTGTGGCGCGCCGTCGGAGCGGCGGGTGATGAGGACGGCGCGGTGGCGGGGGCGTACGAACTCGAGCAGTCCTGCCAGCTCGACGCGGGTGTTGGTGGCGATGGAAGGGCTCATACCGCGAACGTACGGCATCGGCCCCCGTCCGCGCGCCGGGCGGGCGGCAAGCGGTTGCCCCGGCCCGCTCCGACGCGGCGCCGGCACGTGCCCAGGAGCGTCAACAGGCCCGTGCTCCACCGGAGTTGAAGCGTGGTCACAGACGCCGTCCGTGCGCGTGAGGCGAAGCGGCACCGGCCCTCACGTGTCGCAGTCGAGCACCGCGCGGCACAGCCCGCACCGCGCCCGCAGCTTCCCCCGCACGGGTACGCGGATGCGCTGCTGGCACGTCGGGCAGGGAAAGGAGACCCGCAGCGGCGAACGTTCCTCGAAGCAGTACGAGTAGGCGTCCGCGTCAGGCGGGTACGGGACGCTGCGCGGGTGGCCCAGCACGTACCGCCGGTCCCGGGTGTAGCGGCGCCGTCCCGCCCAGCCGGAGGCCGACAGCGGCGGCCGCGTCTCGTCGGACCGGGCGAGGCCGCTGCCCTTGAGATAGGCCTCGTACGCCTGCGGGCTGGTGAACCACACCTCGGGGCCCTCGCCGAAGACGGCGGCCCGCTTCGCAAGGACGTAGCCGAACTCCTCCGGCGTGAGGTAACCCAGCTTCTGCGAAGAGAGTTGGTCCTGGCGGAAGGCGTCCAGAAGCAGCCAGCCCGCGCCGAAATAGGTGGTGGCGGTGTCGGTGAGGATCTCGTTGTCCCGCGTGCCGTGGAAGGCGAGGCCGAGGCGGTGCAGATACACGTGCATCACCTCGTGCGCGAGGGCCGCCCCGATGTCGCGGCGGTGATGCTTGAAGCGGGCGTTCAGTTCGATGAAGTACTCGGGGCCCGCGGCGAGTTCGACGTGCGCCGCGTGCTCCATCTCGCGGAAACTGACGATCATACGGGCGTCGGGCAGCCGGAACTGCTGCACCATGACGCGGGCCACGCGCTGCACCCCGGCGTAGAGGTCCTCGGAGTCGGAGAACGCCACGTCGCCGGGCGGGACGCTCACGTCGAAGGTCCGCAAGGTGTCCCACGAGAGGCGCTTGTAGAGCGCGGTGATGGAGGCGCGCACGGTCGCCAGATGCGGGAATCCCCGCTCGACGGGGTCCTCGGCAGGCCCCGTCGGCGCCCCCCGTGCCGTCATCGACACCACCCCCGGAGTTTTCTCGGTCACTGTCACTGTACGGGCGCGGACCCGTCCGCGAGGTCGGCATAGGGTCGTAGCAGGCCACCATCCCCGCGACCTGGAACGGCAGGCATGGCGAAGATCCACGGCGAGACCAGCGGCACCGGCACGGGCTCCGGCGGGAGCCCCGCGAGCGGCACCGGCTCATCGACCGGCTCCGGCGAGGACACCACCGCAGGTGTCGACGAGTCGGTGCGCAACGAGCTGATCGAACTGCGCGACAGCATCGACAACATCGACGCGGCGGTGGTGCACATGCTCGCCGAGCGCTTCAAGTGCACCCAGCGCGTCGGCCGCCTCAAGGCCGACCACGATCTGCCCCCCGCCGATCCCGCCCGCGAGGCCAGACAGATCGCGCGGCTGAGGGAGCTGGCCGTGTCCGCGAAGCTCGACCCGGCCTTCGCCGAGAAACTGCTCAACTTCGTCATCGCCGAGGTGATCCGCCACCACGAGACGATCGCCCGCGCCTGAACCTGGCCGCGGCGCCCGCTGCGGGCCGCCCGCCCGCGGCGGGCAGGGCCCTGCGCCCGTACCTGCCCGCGTTCAGCGGCCCGGAGCGTCGTCCTCGCCGATGTGGTGGACGCGGACGAGGTTCGTGGAGCCGGGAACGCCGGGCGGGGAGCCCGCGGTGATGACCACGAGGTCGCCCTTCTCGCAGCGCCCCAGCTTCAGCAGCTGCTCGTCGACCTGCCTGACCATCTCGTCCGTGGTCCGCGCCGTCGGACCCGTGAAGGCCTCGACGCCCCACGTCAGGCTGAGCTGCGCCGCTGTGGCGGGCTCCGGCGTGAACGCCAGCACCGGCACCGGCGAGCGGTAGCGGGAGAGGCGGCGCACCGTGTCCCCGGACTGCGTGAAGGCAACCAGGTACCTCGCGCCGAGGAAGTCGCCCATCTCCGCCGCGGCTCGCGCGACCGCACCACCCTGGGTGCGCGGCTTGCTCTGCTGCGTGAGCGGCGGCAGGCCCTTGGCGAGTTCCTCCTCCTCGGCCGCCTCCACGATGCGTCCCATCGTCCTGACCGTCCCGGAGGGGTGCTTGCCGACGCTCGTCTCACCCGAGAGCATCACGGCGTCCGTCCCGTCCATGACGGCGTTCGCGACGTCGGAGACCTCCGCGCGCGTCGGCCGCGAGGCGTCGATCATCGAATCCAGCATCTGTGTGGCGACGATGACGGGCTTGGCGTTCCGCCTGCACAGCTTGATCGCGCGCTTCTGCACCAGCGGCACGGACTCCAGCGGCATCTCGACACCGAGGTCGCCGCGGGCCACCATCACCCCGTCGAAGGCGTCGACGACCGACTCCAGGTTCGTCACGCCCTGAGGCTTCTCCAGCTTCGCGATCACGGGGAGGTACCGGCCCTCCTCCGCCATGATCCGGTGGACCTCCTTCACGTCGTCGCCGCTGCGCACGAAGGACAGGGCGATGACGTCGGCACCCGTGCGCAGCGCCCAGCGCAGGTCCGCCACGTCCTTCTCCGACAGGGCCGGCACGGAGACCGCGACGCCGGGGAGGTTGAGGCCCTTGTGGTCGGAGACCATGCCGCCCTCGATGACGACGGTCCGCACGACGGGACCGTCGACCTCCGTCACCTCCAGCGTGACCCGGCCGTCGTCGACGAGGATGCGCTCGCCGCGGGAGACGTCCGCGGCCAGCCCGGAGTAGGTGGTGCCGCAGCGGGAGCGGTCGCCCTCGACCTCTTCGACGGTGACGGAGAACTCGTCGCCGCGTTCGAGGAGTACGGGCCCCTCACGGAAGCACCCGAGGCGAATCTTCGGACCTTGAAGATCAGCGAGAACCCCGACAGCGCGGCCGGCCTCCTCGGAGGCCTTGCGCACCCGGTGGTAACGCTCCTCGTGCTCGGCGTGCGAGCCATGGCTCATGTTGAATCTGGCCACGTCCATGCCGGCGTCGACGAGCGCCTTGATCTGCTCGTACGAGTTGCTGGCGGGGCCAAGTGTGCAGACGATCCTTGCGCGGCGCATGCCACGAGCCTACGGCTTACCCACAGGTAGAGACCTGCTTGCGGCGGATTCGTCAACCACCTTGACCGCAGCGGCCGTTGACAACTTCTAAAGTGAGAGGGCGACCGCTCCGATGAGCGGCATTCAGGTCTTCACGTGATCCGTGAGTGCGCGGTGCTCAGGAACTCACAGCGCGGGCCTGCTCATCACGAACCGGGCGTTGACCTGAGCCTGCACCCGCTGCCGCTGCGGTTCCAGGTCCAGAACCGGAGCCGCCTCCTGCGGCGCGCCACGGTATCCGGCGGCGCGCGCCCCGAGCGGCGGAGGCGACGGCGCGGCACTGCTCTCCGCTCCGAGATCGGCCAGCTCCAGCAACGACACCAGTTCCGCGTCCAGCGCCGCCGCGTACTCCCGCGCCCGCGTCACCGCCTCACGCACCGCCTGCTGCCGGGCCTCCCGGTGCGCGGGGGAGTCCGCACGCAGCGCCCACCACGGACCTTCCACCCGTGTCAGCTCCAGGTCGGCCAGGCGCGTGCTCATCTCGCCCAGAGCCGTGAAATCGCCGACGGTGACGGTGATCTGCACCCGGCCGTTGTAGGTGCGCACCTTCTCCCGGCGGCCCTTCTCCGTCAGCTCGGGCGTGACCGAGAAAGTGCCGGTGGCGAGCTTCTCCACGGCCTCCCCGTACCCCTTGACCAGCTCCAGCACCTCCGCGTTCCGGCGCGTGAGCGACGCCAGGGCCTCCTTGCGGTCGGTGCCGCGGGCGCTGACCGTCACCGTGATGCGGGCGACCTCGGGGTCGAACTCGAGGGTCGCCTCGCCCCGCACGGCGACCCTCGGTTCGTCGGGCGTGCCGTAGGGGAGGGGGCCGGAAGCCGCGGAGTGACCGGGTGTGTTCGTCATACGGTCACTCTCGCAGAACGGCACCGGCCCGCGCCGGGGATCATGGATCATTCCGGCCCGTCAGGGCGGTGGCAGACGGCCTCCACGTTGTTGCCGTCGGGATCGCGTACGAAAGCGCCGTAGTACGACCCGTGGTACTCGGGCCACAGCCGTGGAGCGTGCAGCACCTGCGCCCCGGCCTCGACCGCGGCCTCGTGGAAGGCGTCGACGGTGGCACGGTCTCCCGCGGCGAACGCGATGTGCACCTCGCGGGCCTCGCCGCCGTTCGTGGGGCCCAGCCAGAAGACAGGACCGGTGCTGCCGTAGCCGATGACCTCCCCGGAGTCGAGGACGCGGCCGGCGCCCAGGGGTGCCAGGACGGCGTCGTAGAAGGCGGCGGCGGCCGAAGGGTCCTGCGTCTGAATCGAAATGTGATCGAACATCCCGGCAGTCTTCCACCCCGGGAGTGCCCTGTCCGCGGCTCTCACGAATCGGAGTCACGGTCCTGGACCCGGAACGCGAGACCCTCCCGACGCTCCCCGCGCCAGGGCCTATGTCATGCGCAGCGGACGGAACTGCGCGTGCCGCCGGTCCGCCTGCTCGGCCACACCGGGGGAGCCGTTGGCGAGCGCACCCTCCGGACGCAACCCGAACGTCGTGAACGCCGTGCGCCGCGGGAGCCGGTAACGCTCCTCGCCCGTCAGCGAGTTGAGGATCACCGCGCTGCGGTGCGCAGCCAGACCCAGATCGGGCGCGCCCACGCCGTGCGTGTGCCGCTCCGCGTTCTGCACGAACACCGAGCCCGACACCGACCGGTCCGTCACCAGCCGGTACTGCTCGTCGACCCGGATGCGCTCCGACGCGTCCCGCCGCAGCCACGGCTCCAGCGACGCCAGCACGCCTCCCAGCGGACGTTCGCGGTAGCCCGTCGCCAGAACCACCGCATCCGTCGCCAGCCGGGTGCGGACCCCCTGCTCGGTGTGCTCCAGATGCAGCTCCACCCGCGTCGCACCGATCCGCCCCGCCGTGCGGACCGCCACCCCCGGCGTGAGCACCGCATCCGGCCAGCCCCCGCCCAGCGTGCGGTGGTACAGCTCGTCGTGGATCGCGGCCAGGGTGCCGTGATCGACGGCCTTGTGCAGCTGCCACTGCCGGGGGACCAGACCGTCCCGCACCGACTCGGGAAGACCGTGGAAGTAACTCGTGTAGTCCGGCGTGAAGTGCTCCAGGCCCAGCTTGCTGTACTCCATGGGCGCGAACGCCGCGCTGCGCGTGATCCAGTGCAGTCCCTCCCGGCCCGCGGGCCGCCGCCGCAGCAGATCGAGGAAGACCTCCGCCCCCGACTGGCCCGACCCGACCACCGTGACGTGCCCGGCCTCCAGGAGTCGCTCACGGTGCTCGAGATACGCCGAGGAGTGGATGACGGGCGCGCCCGCACCCACCGACGACGCCAGCGAGCGCAACGGCTCCGGCACGTGCGGCGCCGTACCGACGCCAAGGACCAGGTTGCGCGCGTACGAACGGCCCTGCGCCGCAGCGCCGTCGGCCTGCCGGCGGGTGAAGTCGACCTCGAACAGGCCCGCTTCGGGATGCCACCGCACGGCGTCCACGCGGTGGCCGAAGTGGACGCTGTCCAGCCCTTCGCAGACCCAGCGGCAGTACGCGTCGTACTCCGCGCGCTCGATGTGGAAGCGCTCCGCGAAGTAGAACGGGAACAACCGCTCCTGCGCCTTGAGGAAGCTGAGGAAGGACCACGGGCTCGCCGGGTCCGCGAGGGTGACCAGATCGGCCAGGAAGGGGACTTGGAGCGTGGCGCCCTCGATGAGCATGCCCGGATGCCAGTGGAAGCCCTCCCGCTGCTCGTAGAACGCCGTGCGCAGACCCGGAACGCCGTGGGCGAGCGCGGCGAGGGAGAGGTTGAACGGGCCGACGCCGACGCCCACGAGATCGAGAGGCGGCGACGCGGGTCCGTCGGCGGGCCCCTCCGCGTCGGGCCGCCGCTGCCCCGGCACCGCGGACGACAGCTTCGCCGCAGCGGGAGGCCGGGCCGTGCGCGGTTCGTCGGCTGTCGTCATGAGCGCTGGCTCCTCGCGGTGCTGGTGCTGGTGCTGCTGTCGACGGACGTGGGCCGGGGCGGCGGCGGGAACAGCCAAGCCGAACCGGCCGCCGCCGTGGCCGGGGAAGCAGGACCCGCACCGGGAAGGGCCGAAGCCGGTTCCCGCTCGGGGCGTGCAGAAGCCGGTCCCGCCTCGGGGAGGGCGGAGGCCGGTCCCGCCTCGGGGCGTGCGGAGGCCGGTCCCGCCTCGGGGAGGGCGTCGCGCACCAGCTTCAGCAACGACTCCAGATCGCTGCTGCGCGCGTACGGATTGAGCAGCGTCGCCTTCAGCCACAGGTCCGCACGGCCGGTTCCGCCCCCGTCTCCGGCCGAGCACGCACCGATGTCGGCCCGGCCCAGCACGGCGCTGCCCTCCGACATCAGGCGTCGCCTGACCGAAGCCACCGTCGCAGCGTCCGCCCCCACCGGACGGAACAGCACCGTCGACAGTTCCGGTCTGGCGAACAGCTCCAACCCCGAGTCGGCGTCGATGAGTTCCGCCAGCGAATCCGCCACGGCGCACGTCCGTTCCACGAGCTCTCCCAGCCCGCTGCGACCGAGGGCGCGCAGCGTGACCGCCACCTTCAGCACGTCGGCGCGGCGCGTCGTACGCAGCGAACGCCCCAGCAGATCCGGAAGCCCGGCGTCGCAGTCGTCGTCCGCGTTGAGATAGCCGGCGCGGTGGCCCAGAGGCGACAGGTCCCGCTCGTCCGGCACCACGAAAATCCCCGCCGCCACCGGCTGCCACCCCAGCTTGTGCAGATCGAGGGTGACACTGTCGGCCCGCTCCAGCCCCGCCAGAAGCGGACGCAGCCGCCGGCTGAAGAGCAGCATGCCGCCGTACGCCGCGTCCACATGCAGTCGCGCGCCGAAATCCCCGGCCGCATCCGCCAGTTCCCCGAGCGGATCGACAGCTCCCGCATCCGTCGTGCCGGCGGTGGCGACCACCAGGACGGGAGCGCCCCGCCCCTGCGCGGTGAGCGCCGCACGCAGCGCACCCGGGTCGAGCACCCCGCCCGGCGCCGGCACACGCACCGGCTCCGGCAGACCCAGCAGCCACGCCGCGCGGTGCACGCTGTGGTGTGCGTTCGTACCGCACAGGACGCGGACGTCCGGGCCGAGCCGCTCACGGGCCAGCAGCACGCCCAGCTGATTCGACTCCGTGCCGCCCGTCGTCACCAGCGCGTCCGGTCTCGCGTCCGGGCCGCCGGCTGCCACGTCGCCGCCCGGACTGCCGTCGCCGCCGGCCCCGCCGTGGTAGACGAGCCGCGCCAGCGCCCTGCACGTCCACGCCTCCAACTCCGAAGCCGCAGGCGCCTGATCCCACGAGTCCAGCGAGGGGTTGAGCGCACTCGCCCCGAGCTCCGCGGCCGCCGCGACCGCGAGCGGAGGACAGTTCAGATGCGCCGCGCACAGCGGATCGGCCGGATCGGCGGCCCCTTCCGCGAGCAGCCGCACGAGCGACCCCAGCGCCTCCCGCGCGCCGGTGCCCCGCTCCGGAATCACACCGCCGCGCAGCACCTCGGCGACACCGGCGGCCACTCGCCGCGGCCCTCCGCCCGGCAGCGGGCCGCAACGCCGCACCGCCCCCTCCTCCAGGGCGTCGATCACCGCACCGGCCAGCGGACGCAGCGCGGCGGCTCCTTCGGTGCCGCCGGCGAGCGGTGGGCTGAGGGCACCGTCGGTGGGCGCGGAGGAGGGCGGGAGCGGCATGAGCGGTAATCCTTCGCCGACGCGGACCAGCAACTCCCGGCACGGCGAAGCACACAAGCGCGTGCCCGCCGACCGGGAGGAGTTGGTGAGGTGGCCCTAACTTACGTGCGTACGGCGCCTGTTGATCTCGATCCGAAGCCTGGTTCGCCCGAAGGGGTGATCCTCACGGCGGAGGCTCCCCGGGACCCGCTCGCCCGGGGGAGCCTCCGATCCGTCATGCGGCCGCCGCGGTTCCGCGCCGCTCGCCCGTCACGGATACGCCGTGACCGTGGCCACGTTGCTGTCGGCGTTCGCCGGCCCGCCGGTGCCGTTCACCACGTGCTCGATCGTGCCCGTCCCGCCGAGCGAGACCGACGTCATGTGATGCATCTTCACGCCGTCCGCCTTCGGCACCTCGAAGGAACGGTCCGCGACGACCGACTCGTCGACGTTGAAGAAGCAGTAACTCCCCAGCCCGAACGCCTGGTGGTCGGTGACCGACTCGTTGACCTTGTAGGCGGCGAAGCCCCGCGTGTCACCGTTCATCCACGCGTCCTGGTCCGGCGGGTCGTAGGGCATCTCGTTCTGGAAGAAGTAGGTGCGGCCGCGTTCGCCGTTCCAGATGACCTGGTACTTCTTGTAGTGCTCGGCGAACAGCCCGTACGCGGTCACGTCGTCGCCGTTGACGATCAGGCCCGTGTCGGCCGGGTTGGTGTCCCAGCCGACGCCGTCGCCGTGGTCGGCGCGCCACAGCCACAGATGGTCGGCCATCACGTGCGAGCTGTTGATGACGAGGCTCGTCTCCGACCTCGCGGCGCCGATGCCGCCGATGCGGATGAACACGTCGTGCAGCGACGTCGGGTTGGAGGAGTGATCCGCGTCGGCCCCCTTCGGGCCGACCTCGACCAGCGTCGGAGAGTTCTCCTTCCCCGCGTCGACGAGGAACCCGGCCAGCTTGACCCCGTCCACATCCGCGACCGTCAGCACCGCGTTACCGCGTGCCGGGATGAGCGTCGCCAGGCCCAGGCCCAGCACCACGGTGTTCTTCTTCGTCACCGCCAGCGGCTCGTCCAGCTCGTAGACGCCCGGCGTCAGCAGCAGATGCTTCCCGTCCGCCAGCGCCGAGTTGAGCTTGCCGGCGGAGTCGCCGGCCTGCGCGATGTGGAAGTCGCCGATCGGCAGGGACTCGCCCTTCGGGGCGCCGCCGGACCAGCTCGTGCCGCTGGAGTCCTCGCGCAGCGCCGGCACGAACACCTGGTAACCGCCGTCCTCACCGACGTACAGGTAGGGCTTCTCGCGCAACCTCGGCGTCGCCTCGACGGTGGTGTACGGGGGAGAGGGGAAGCCGTCGCCGCTCGGGGCGTTCTTCGCACCCACGAAGACCATGTTCCAGTTCGAACCCGACCAGCTGTCCCATTCGGTGTTGCGTGAGAGCCACTGCTGTTGCGAACCGGAGCGCACCTGCCCGTCCACGACGGTGTCGGCCATCAGGCCGCCGCTGGACCAGCCGCCGTCGTCCAGCTCCAGGTCGCCCCTCACGTGCATGCGCCGGTACGGAGCCGCCTGGGAGACCGCCCAGCGGTCCTTGCCTCCCGACGGGGTCACCGAGATGCCCTCGGCGCAACGCCAGAAGTTCTGCGTGGCGTTACCGTCGAACCAGTCGGCCTCGGCGTGGACCGCGCCGGAGATCTTCACATCGTCGGGAGTCAGCCCCAGCCCGGCGACCTGCGTGAAGAAGCCGACGTTCACATCGGCCTCGTACGAGCCCGGTTTGAAGAGGAAGGCGTGTCGGCCTTCGCCGAACTGGGCCTCCTCCTGCTTCTCGAAGACCGAGTCGACCTTCGCCTGGATGTCCTCGGCGGGGGTGTCCGGGCCGAAGACGGAGACGTTCGGACCGAAGTCCGGCTCGGCGGCGGAGGTGCCGGAGCCGGAGAGGGCGGTGACGGCGGAGGCGGCCCTGGGAGCGGCGGCTGCACCGAGCCCGCCGAGCCCGGCGGCGGCCAGTGTCGCCAGCACCGCACGGCGGCGGACGACGGAGCGGGACGGTGCAGCCTGGGCGTCCTGAGCGTCCTGGGCGCCCGGTACCTTGCCGGGCTCCTCGATGCCGTGGGGCGAGTGGGGTGTGGGGGACATGCGGGTCCAACTCCTCGACGGTGTCAGGATGGTGAGAGGACCGTAGGTCCGGACTATCAGTTGGTCAAGGCTAAAGTTAAGGCCTGAGAGAAGTGCGGCGAAGCACACAACGACCGGACCGGCACAGGCACAACCGCAAGCCCCGACAGGCAGCCGGCCCGCAGCCGTTCCGCCGGTCCGACCGACGACCCGGCGGCGGTCGCGGCATCAGGAGCCAGTCACCCCCCACGGCCGGCCCCGCAGTCCCGGCCTCCCCCGTCACCACCTCTGAGCGGACTCCCGCACCCGCAACGCACGCCGCAGGTCATCCAGCTGATCGGCCAACTCACGCCGCAGCGTCGGCGTCACATCCTCACCCGCCGCACAATCCGTCCCACGACGCAGCACCCCCTCCTCGACGACCGTACGAGGAAACGCCAACCGCCCCACGATCGCCGCCACAGCAGCACCACGCCGCGCCGCCACCGGCACCGCATCCGCGAAATACCGCTCCGCGAACCCGCCCTCCTCCAGCAACTCCCGCTGCTCCGGCTGCCAGAAGCCCTGCGCCGTCGCCCGCAGCAAATAATTCGACAACTCGTCCGAGGCGAACATCGCCCCCCACGCCGCCTCCTTCTCCGCGGCGTCCGGCAACGCAGCCCGGCAACGCGCCGCGCCCTCCCGGCCCGCGGCACCCGGATCGGCCGCCAGCTCCGCGTCGATCTCCGCCGCACCCACCGCACCCAGCACCGACAGCCGCAGCAGCAGCCGCCACCGCAACTCCGCGTCCAGCACCGGCCCCCCGGGCACCGAACCCGCCTCCCACCAGCCGTACAACTCCCCGGCATCCACGGCGCAGTCGACGAACTGACGCACCGCCGTCAGACGCAACCCCGCCACGGCCCCCTCACCGGCCGCACCGCCGTCAGTACGAGCCAGCACCTCGCGGCACACACCCGTCAGCAACTCCAGCGCGCCACCGCGCCGTTCCGCCGGCACGAAGCGGTCCGCGACCGTGCCGCGCGCGAACGACAGCACACTCTCCAGGACCGACACCTCCGGCTCCGACGGAGCGTGGTCCCGCACCGCCTCCAGGAACTCCCTCGGCGGCAGCTCCGCGTCCCGCACCATGTCCCGCGCCGCACTCCACGTCACCGCACGCGACAGAGCATCCGGAAGCCCCGACAGCGCCCCCCGCACCGTCCGCCACGAGACATCGTCCAGCCGCACCTTCGCGTACGTCAGATCCCCCTCGTTCAACAGCAGCAGATCAGGACGCGGCCCTTCAGCGACCACCACCGACTCCGCCTCGTCCGCCGCCACTTCACGCTCGAGACGCTCCCGCAGCACCAGACGGCAGGGATCCGCAGGCGCCACGTCGTACAGCCCCAGCCCCAGCAGATGCGGACGGCTCCCCTCATGGCGCAGCGCCACCGACCACCGCCCCCCGTCCTCACCGACCCGCGGCGAGAACGTGTCCACCCCGGTCGTACGCAGCCAGCGCTCCGCCCACCCCGGCACATCACGCCTCGACGCCCCGGCAAGCGATTCGATGAAATCCGCCAGCGTCGCATTCCCGAAACGATGCCGCGTCAAATGCCTGTTGACGCCCGCCAGGAAGTCCTTCTCGCCCAGCCACGCCACCAGCTGACGCAGCGCCGAGGCCCCCTTCGCATACGAGATGCCGTCGAAATTCAGCAAAGCCGAAGCGGTGTCCGGCACCGCCTCCGGCTCCGGCGCCACCGGATGCGTCGACGGACGCTGATCGGCGTCATAACCCCAGCCCTTGCGCGCGACCGCGAAATCCGTCCACAAACCCGTGAAGCGCGTCGCCTCATGCACGATCTGGTAACCCATGTACTCGGCGAAAGACTCGTTCAGCCAGAGGTCGTCCCACCAGCGCAGCGTCACAAAATCCCCGAACCACATGTGCGCCATCTCGTGCGCCACCGTCACACCGCGTGTGCACCGCTCCAGCTCCGTCACTGCCGACCGGAACACGAACTCGTCCTTGAACGTCACCAGCCCCGGATTCTCCATCGCCCCCGCATTGAACTCCGGCACGAACGCCTGGTCGTAGGAGTCGAACGGATACGGCTCGTCGAAGACCTCGTGATACCGGTCGAAACACCGCCGCGTGATGTCCATCAGTTCCTCGGCATCCGCATCGAGGAACTCCGCCAATGAGCGCCGCACATGAAGCCCGAACGGCAGCCCGGCATGCTCCGTACGCACCGAGTGGTACGGCCCCGCCACGACCCCCACCAGATACGTGCTCACCGGCGGCGTCGACGCACACTCCCAACGGCCCGCCGACGTCCTGCGCGCGACACCGTTGCCCAGCACCGTCCAGTCCTCCGGCGCCGTCACCGCCACCTCGAAGACCGCCTTCAGATCCGGCTGGTCGAAACACGCGAACACCAGCGGCGCGTCGTCCAAACAGCACTGCGTGTACAGATACACAAGCCCGTCCGCCGGATCCGTGAACCGGTGCATGCCCTCACCGACCCGCGAATACGGCATCCGCGCCTCCACGCGCAGCTCGTGAGCCCCCTCAGCCAGGCCCCGCAGCCACAGCCGGCCCTCCCCGAACGCACTCGCCGCATCCAGCGCCACCCCGTCCAGCTCCGCGCGCAGCAGCTCGACGGGACGCACCTCCAGGAACGTGTCCGCCCCGCCCCGGCCCCCCTTCACCGAGAAGCGCACGGTCGTCACCGACCCGAACTCCTCCTCGCCGCACGTCAGATCGAGATCGACGGCATACCGCTCCACTTCGAGGAGCCCGGCCCGCGTACGCGCCTCGTCGCGCGTCAGTGATGACATGCGGGCCATGCTGCCGCACCGCGAGTGCGCACGCACCGCAGTAAATCGCCGCGGCGGATCAGTATTTGGGACCGACGTGCGCGTCCATCAACGCGACGGAGGCGCGGGGTGCGATGGAGATGTTGTACGGGTCGCTGCCGCGGGCGAGCGTGCTCCACTCGACACCGAGCCGGTCGAGGGTGTCGGTGTAGATCTTCCTGATGTCGTCCGATTTGTTGGTGAAGTAGTACCGGGGATATTCGTAGCGTTTGCGCTCCCCGCCGACCATGCGGGTCGTCCAGTTGGTGAAGCGACAACCGTCGGAGTGGACAAGCCCTCGCACCAGCTCCCACGGATGCTCGTCGACGAATTCCCGCTGCCAGTCCACCAGCACGATGGGCCGCTCGTGCTTCCGGCCGGGCCCGTGCTGAGGAAGCAGACATTTCCAGTGCTTCGTGTAGGACTTCACCTCTGTGCATCCGATCTTGGCGCGCCGTCCTGTGCCTGCACCTTTGATCACCTTCCTCATCGCCTCTTCAGCGGCGTCGATGAGGCCCGGATAGGAATCGCAGCAATAGATGGACAGATGGTGCTGCTTTCCCTTCGAGACCAGGTGGCCGTCCCCGAGGTAGAGGCCGAGCAGGTAGGAGTACGCAGGCCCGTCGATCGGCAGCTTCAGGCACCGCGGGCAATCGTGGGGGCGCTCGAACGTGACTCCCCGGGCTTTGCGGTCCTGGTGCAGCCACCAGCCGATCGTGCCCCGGGGTATGCCGAGCCTCTCCGCCACGGCCCGGTTGGAGACTCCCTGTCCAAGCAGGGCGAGAGCCTCATCTTTGAGCGCAGGGCTGTGCTGTTCCATGCACACAGCGTGAACGCCGTTCCACTGTGGCGATTGGGAACAGCTGATCGGTAACCCGAAAGGGTGGCCGATCAGGGAAAAGGTGCCGGGTGCGGGATTCGAACCCGCATGCCCTTTCGGACAGATGCTTTTGAGGCATCCGCGTATGCCGTTCCGCCAACCCGGCCACAGCTGCTCTGGGAGTGTACCGGGTGACGGCTGCCCGGAGGTACTCGATACCCTCGTACCTCCCACCTGTGCGGAAACGAGGAGCCCAGTGAGCACCGCGGACATCCCCGAGCCTGACAACTCCGTCGCCGACGCCTCCGCTGCCGGTGAGCAGAGCGCCCATGTGCCGCCGCTGACCACGCGGGTGGTGATCGCCGAGGACGAGGCGCTGATCCGGATGGATCTGAAGGAGATGCTGGAGGAGGAGGGCTACTCCGTCGTCGGTGAGGCGGGTGACGGGCAGCGTGCGGTGGAGCTCGCGCGGGAGCACCGTCCGGATCTGTGCATCTTCGATGTGAAGATGCCGGTGCTGGACGGGATCTCGGCGGCGGAGCAGGTCGCGGAGGAGAGCATCGCACCGGTGCTGATGCTGACGGCTTTCTCGCAGCGGGAGCTGGTGGAGCGTGCGCGTGACGCGGGTGCGATGGCGTATTTGGTGAAGCCGTTCAGCAAGAGCGATGTGGTGCCGGCGATCGAGATGGCGGTGTCGCGGTTCACGGAGTTGCGGACGCTGGAGAAGGAGGTCGCGGATCTCTCGCAGCGTCTGGAGACGCGGAAGCTGGTTGACCGGGCGAAGAGCGTGCTGCAGACGCAGTACGGGCTGACGGAGCCGGCCGCGTTCCGCTGGATACAGAAGACGTCGATGGACCGGCGGCTGTCGATGCAGCAGGTCGCCGAGGCTGTGATCGCGGACGGCGAGGAGCGCAAGCAGCAGGAGCGGTGAGTCGGGGCCGGTCCGGCCGGCTCCGGGCCCGCCACGCGGCCCCCGCCATGCGGCAGATCTCGGCGTCGCCGCGAAGCTCGAGTGGGCCGCTCCCGGGTGCCGGGGGCGGCCCACTCGTGTGTGCCCGTGTCGGTGTTGCGGCGGGGTTCAGTCCTCGCCGAGGTAGGCCTTGCGCACGGATTCGTCGTGCATGAGTTCCTCGCCGGTGCCGGAGAGGGCGATGGTGCCGATCTCCATGACGTGGCCGTGGTCGGCGAGGGAGAGGGCGGCCTGGGCGTTCTGTTCGACGAGGAGGATCGTCGTGCCCTGTGCCTTGAGCTCGGTGATGGTCTCCATGATCTTCTGCATCATGATCGGGGAGAGGCCCATGGAGGGTTCGTCGAGCATGAGCAGCTTGGGCTGTGACATCAGGGCGCGGCCCATGGCGAGCATCTGCTGCTCGCCTCCGGAGAGGGTGCCGGCGGCTTGGTTGCGGCGTTCTCCGAGGATGGGGAAGAGGCTGTAGGCGCGGTCGATGTCCCGCTGGATTGCTGCTGCGTCCTTGCGCAGGAAGGCGCCGAGCTGGAGGTTCTCGGCGATGGTGAGGCGGGGGAAGATGCGGCGGCCTTCGGGGGAGTGTGCGAGTCCCTTGGCGACGATCTTGTGTGCGCCCATGTCGTTGATCACTTCACCGTCGAAGGTGATCTTTCCGGCGAGGGGCTTGAGGAGGCCGGAGAGGGTGCGCAGGGTCGTCGTCTTGCCGGCGCCGTTGGTGCCGATGAGGGTGACGACCTGGCCGGCTTCGACGCTGAAGGAGATGCCTTTGACGGCTTCGATCTTGCCGTAGGCGACGCGGAGGTCGTCGACTTCGAGGAGTGGCATCAGGACCGCTCTCCCTTCGGGTTCTCGTCGCTCCCGGCGGGGGTGGCCGTGGCTGTTCCGGTTGCGGCTGCGTCGCCGCCGCGGGTTTCCGCTTCGCGGACTTCCGCGGCTTCTGCTTCGCCGGGTTCCCCTTCGAAGGGTGTGCCGAGGTAGGCGGCGACGACTCGTTCGTCGGCCTGGACCGTCTCGGGTGAGCCTTCGACGAGTTTCTCGCCCTGTACGAGGACGGCGACGCGGTCGCAGAGGTTGAAGATGAAGCGCATGTCGTGCTCGATGACGAGTACGGCGGTGCCTTGTTCCCGTACGGCGAGGACGAGGTCGCGTGTCGCGCTGGTCTCGCCGGCGGTCATGCCTGCGGTGGGCTCGTCGAGGAGGAGCAGGCCGGGTTCGCTGGCGAGGGCGCGGGCGATTTCGAGCTTGCGCTGTTCGCCGTAGGGGAGGTTGCGTGCGAGGTGTTCGCGCTTGTCGGCGAGGCCGGTGAACTCGAGGAGTTCCATGGCTTTTTCCTCGGAGGTGCGTTCGGCCTTGCGGAAGCCGGGGCCGCGCAGCAGCGCGGAGAGGAGGCCTTCCTTGGTGCGTGTGTGGCGGCCGACGAGGACGTTCTCCAGGACCGTCATGTTGGAGAAGAGCCGGATGTTCTGGAAGGTGCGGGCGATGCCTGCCTTGGTGACCAGGTGGGAGCGGTGCGGCAGCACTGTTCCCTTGTAGGAGACCTGGCCTTCGGTCGGTATGTACAGGCCGGTGAGGCAGTTGAAGAAGGTGGTCTTGCCGGCGCCGTTGGGGCCGATGAGGCCGACGATCTCGCCGCTGTCGACGTTGAGGTCGACGTTGCGCACGGCGGTGAGGCCGCCGAAGCGCATGGTGACTCCGGTGGCCCGCAGCACGTCGGTGCGTCCTGCGGGCGCGGCGTCGTGTACGCCGGTTGTCGTGGTGGTGGTCATCGTGATGCCTCCGTCTTGCTGAGGCCGGGGCCGCCGGTCGGTACGTCGAGCTGGCCGGTCTCGTGGAATTCGAGCTTCTTGCGGCGGTCCGCGAGGAGGCCTTCGGGGCGGTAGCGCATCAGGAGCACCAGCGCCAGTCCGAAGAGGAGGAGTTGGTAGTCGCCGATGAACTGGAGCTTGGCCGGGATCAGGTAGAGCAGTGAGGCGCCGACGAGGGGTCCGCTGACGGTTCCCATGCCGCCGAGGATGACGGCGGCGAGCAGGAACGCCGAGTTGGGCGGTACGACTTCGACGAACTGGTACTGCTCGGGCGTGACGGACGAGGTGACGTGTGCCTGCACGGTGCCGGCCATGCCGGCGAGGGTGGCGCCGAGCGCGAAGGCGATGAGCTTGACGCGGAAGCCGTTGATGCCCATGGCGCGTGCGGCGGTCTCGTCCTCGCGTACGGCGACCCATGCGCGGCCGATGCGGGAGCGGTCGGCGCGGCGGAAGATCGTCACGATGATGATCGTGAAGAGGAGCATGAGCAGGTAGTAGTTGGCGAACGGGCCGAGTTCGACGCCGAGGATCGTGTGGTCCTCGCCGAGGTCGAAGCCGAGGATCACCAGGTCGGGGATGTTGGCGATGCCGTTGGCGCCGTTGGTGACGGAGGGGCCGGAGGAGCCGTCGAGGTTCTCCATTCCGATGCGGAAGATCTCGCCGAAGCCGAGGGTGACGATGGCGAGGTAGTCGCCGTGCAGCCGCAGCGTCGGGGCGCCGATGACGACACCGAAGACGAGTGAGGCTCCGGCGCCGGTGAGGACGGCGGCCCAGAAGGGGAATTCGACGCCCAGCACGGATGTGTTCGATCCGGAGACGAGTGCCGCCGCGTAGGCGCCGACGCCGAGGAAGGCCACGTATCCGAGGTCGAGGAGCCCGGCGAGGCCGACGACGACGTTGAGGCCGAGTGCGACGGTGGCGAAGATGAGGATGTTGGCGGCGACGGAGGTGTACTGGTCGCTGCTCTGGGTGAAGGGGAAGCAGGCCGCGGCGACGAATGCGGCGGCGAAGGTGACGTTGCGGTGCTTGCCGGTGATCTTCGACAGCCGCTGCGTGAGGCCCGCGCGTGCGAGTGCGGTGGCGGCGAAGCCGACGAGGATCAGGAAGCCGATGAACAGTTCGCCGTACGGGGTGTCGATGCCGTAGGTGAAGACGAACAGGGCGATCCCGAACGTGACGGCGATGACGAGCAGTTCGGCCCAGGCGGGCAGCTCCCGTGCGGGTCGCGGCGCCGGTGCCTTGAGGGTGTGGCGGAAGCGCTGCCAGGCGCCGGGGTTGCGGAGTGCGGGGTCCGCGGGGTCGAAGGGTTCGTCGGCCCGCAGGCCGAGGGCGCCGACGACGGTGACGAGGCTGGCGAGTACGGCGACCCACATGCCGGGTTCGAAGTTGACGAGTCCGCCGAGTACGACGGCTATGGCGCCGGCGGTGAACCAGGCGACTCCGAGCGTTCCGATGGCCAGCAGCACCACGGGCGCGGTCCTGCCGCCGGGCGTGAGCCAGCGCAGTCCGCGTACGCCGTTTCCGGCGAGCAGCACGGCGAGGGTGAGGACCGACCCGACGAGGGTGAGGGTCTGCAGGTCGACGGGTGAGCCGTAGTAGGTGAGGTCGCCGGGGAATTCGGCGGTCCAGGTCCAGGCGAGCATGGTGCTCGCGAGGGTGCCGACGGCTCCGGCGGCGGTGATGATGCGGGCTGCCTTGGGGGGCAGCGGCAGGGTGCCGGGTGCGCCGGTGGGGTCGAGGGGTTCGGCCGGTGTGTTGGCGGGGCTGGTGGTGCCCGCTTCGGGGTTGGTGGTTGCCATCGCTATCACGCCCTGTCCGCGATGCGTTCGCCGAGCAGGCCCTGGGGTCGTACGAGAAGCACGAGGATCAGCAGGACGAATGCCCATACGTTCTTCCAGGCGCCGCCGCCGAAGAGTTCCATGCCGGGGATGAGTTCGATGTACGCGGTGGCCAGCGATTCGGCGAGGCCGAGGACGATGCCGCCGACCATGGCACCGTAGATGTTGCCGATGCCGCCGAGCACGGCCGCGGTGAAGGCCTTCAGGCCGAGGATGAAGCCGATCTTGAAGTCGATCTGCCCGTACTTGAGGCCGTAGGCGATGGCCGCGACTCCGCCGAACGCGGCGCCGATGGCGAACGCGGTGACGATGATGCGGTCGGTGTTGATGCCCATCAGTTTCGCGGTGTCGGGGTCCTGCGAGGTGGCCTGCATGGCGCGGCCGGTGCGGGTCTTGGCGACGAAGAAGCCCAGGGCGATCATGCAGACGGGTGCGGCGATGAGCAGGAAGAGCTCGCCGCGCTGGACGTTGGCGCCGAGGATCTCGACGCTGCTGCCGCTGAACTGCGGGAAGGTGCGGGCCTTCTTGGCGTCGGGGTAGAAGCTCCAGATCAGCTGCTGGAGCATGATCGACAGACCGATGGCCGTGATGAGCGGCGCGAGCCTCGGGGCGTTGCGCAGTGGGCGGTAGGCGAAGCGTTCGGCGCCGATGCCGACGAGTACGGACACGCCCACTGCCATGACCAGCATGACCGGCAGGGCGAGCATGAGGGCTGTGCCTTTGGGGAGGAGCAGCCATGCGGTGAGGCCGCCGAAGGCCCCGAACATGACGATCTCGCCGTGGGCGAAGTTGATGAGCTGAACTATGCCGTAGACCATCGTGTATCCGATCGCGATGAGCCCGTACATCGCGCCGAGGATGAGTCCACTGGCCAGTTGCTGCGGCAGGTCGTTCACCGCGGGGCCTCCGAGTGGTGTCTGGATACGACCGCGCGGGGGCGCTGTTCGCGTCCCCGCGCGGCGTAGTGATGTGAATGGACGGGGTGTTCGCCCGGCTCAGTCCTCTTCGAACGTGCCGGTCTTGACCGGCTTGTGCTCTCCGTCCTTGACCTCGTACAGCGAGAGCTGCTTGTTGGTCGTGTCGCCGTACTCGTCGAAGCCGACCTTGCCGCTGACGCCGTCGAAGGTCACGTCCTGCATGGCTTCGGTGACCTGCTCGCGGGTGTCGTTCATGTCCTCGGGCAGCTTGCCGTCGTTCTTCTCGGCGACGGCCTTGACGGCCTGGATGATGGCCCAGGTGGCGTCGTAGGCGTAGCCGCCGTAGGCCTCGTAGGGCAGCTTGTAGCCGGCGGCCTCGTAGTTCTTGGTGAACTCCTTGGCGCTGTCGAGGGTCTCCAGCGGTGCGCCGACGGAGGAGGCGATGTCGCCCTCGGAGTTCTTCTTTGCCAGCTTCACGTATTCGGCGCTGAAGAGCGCGTCACCACCGACGACGGGGCCCTCGAGGCCGGCCTTCTTGGCCTGGTCGGCGAGCGGGGCGCCGGCGGGGTACTCGCCGCCGTAGTAGACGAAGTCGGGCTTGGCCTTGGCGACCTTGTTGGCCACCGCGGTGAAGTCCTTCTCCTTGGGGTCGACGTGGTCGGTGCCGACGACCTCCCCGCCGAGGTCCTCGAATTCGCTCTTGAAGGTGGCGGCGAGGCCCTTGCCGTAGGTCTTCTTGTCGTCGATGACGTAGACCTTCTTGAGCTTCTTCTCGTTGTACATGTACTGCGCCGCGTACGGGCCCTGGATGGCGTCCGTCGTCGAGGTGCGGAAGTACGTCTTGAAGGGGCGTTCCTTCTTGCCGCTGCGCCAGTCGGTGCCCTGCGTCAGCTCGGGCGCGGTGTTGGCGGGAGAGACCTCGACCATGCCGGCCTTGTCGAAGACCTTCTGCATGGACTGGCCGACGTTGGAGTTGAGGGGACCGACAGCGCCGACGACCTTGTCGTCCGCGACGAACTTGTTGGCGTTCTGCTGGCCGGCGGAGGGCTGGGCGGCGTCGTCGAGTGCCTGCAGCTTGAAGGTGACGCCGTCCACCTCCTTGTTCTTGTTGGCGGTCTTGACGGCGAGGTCGGCCGAGTTCTTGATGCCCTGGCCGAGCGCGGAGAGATCACCTGTGAGCGGGGCGTCGAGACCGATGGTCACGGTGTTGTCCCCGCCACTCTTGCCGCCACTGTCCTCGCCGCGTGAGCCGCACGCGGACAGCGTGAGAGATCCCGCGGCGACCGCGGTGGTGATGATGAGCAATGAACGGTGGCGCACGATCAGTCCTTTCCCCTGGCGCGGCCTTCGGAGATGAAGGGCCGTGTCGCGCGCCGGGCACCCTGAGCGTGATGCGGGTCAGGGTTCGCACTGCACACCCGGCTGCGCGGTGACTGGCGGTGACTCTATGGCCGTCGCATCGCGGGGGGCAGAGGGCCAGGGCAAGGTGTGACGTTCTTGTTATTGAGACCCGACCGCTGCGTGTCCGTAGGGGAGCGTCCTGGAACATCCGCTCTGTGACGTGCGTGCAGCGGACACATTTCGGGAGTGCGAATCAGCAGATCGCTTCAGGGTTCCGACGGCGTCCCGGAGATGCCCCGCTCACACACCGTCCGGAATGCGTGCGTGAGCGCGGCCGCGTAGCGCTCGCCCGGGATCACGCTCAGCTCCTGGTGCGCACGGTCATTGCGGAGCGTGACATTGAGGAACGGTGAGCGGGCACGGAGCGGAACGCGGTCACAGTTGGTGACTCGCGCCTTGAGGAGCAGAGTCCGCGGGCTGCCGGGGGAGACGGAGACGGCCCGCCCTCCGGCGAGGTTCAGCCGGAGGGCTTCGTAGCCCTGGCCGACGTCCAGGACCGTCAGCGGTGACGTGGCGGCCGCGTGCATCTCGACGGTGAAGGTGCGGCGCGCGCGGTCGGTGACGGCCAGGCGTTCGAAGGTGATGCGCGCGGTCTGCGCGGGGTAGGGCATGCGCCGGGAGGTGGCCGAGGGCAGCGCGTCGTCCGGCTCCGGGCGGGGCTTGTCCTGCTTGTGCTGTGGCTGCGGCCGTGCTGCGGGCGGCTGGGTGGCGATGGCGTAGCCGCCGCCGGCGAGCAGGAGGAGACCGAGCGCGCCGGCCGCCGCGCGGCGGGTGGCGGGGGAGAGGCCGTACCAGCGTTCGGCGATGCCGGCGCTGTCGCGTCCCGAGACCACCATGTCCGGCCGAGGGGGCCGGTGCCGCGGCGGGTGAGCACCGCGGCTGCCCGTGGGGGCCGGGGGTTTTCGAGGGGTGTCCGGTGTTCCGCCCCGTCTTCGTCCGGTGCCTGCCATGTGCGGGAAGCTAGCGGCCTTCCGGCGGGGCGGCCAGAGCGTCCGCATTGGGTGCGGCGTCGCGCAGCAGGCAGGTGAGGCGGGCGGTGCACACGCGCTTGCCGTCGTCGTCGGTGATGACGGTCTCGTACGTCGCGGTGGTGCGTCCCCGGTGCACGGGTGTGGCTGTGCCGGTGATCAGGCCGGAGCGGACTCCGCGGTGGTGCGTGCAGTTGAGGTCGACGCCGACGGCGATCCTGCCGGGGCCGCCGTGCAGCATCGCGCCGACCGAGCCGAGGGTCTCGGCCAGTACGGCGGAGGCGCCGCCGTGGAGCAGCCCGTAGGGCTGGGTGTTGCCCTCGACGGGGAGCGTGCCGGTGACCTTCTCGGGCGAGGCGTGCAGAATCTGCAGGTCCATGCGTGCGCCGAGGTGCCCCGCGGAGAAGAGCGCCGGCAGGTCGACTCCGAGTCCTTCCCACTGGTCGAGGATCTCCTGCGGGAACGTGGTTCTGGCGTGCTCACCCATGGGCAGCGGCTCCGATCACCGTGTGGGGCGGCCTGCCGGGGCCGGGCCCGTCGGGCGGTCGTGGGCTCCCGGCGGGCCTGCGCGGTCAGTTGTCCGGCACTGTCATATCAGGTTGCTGAGCGTGCGCTCAGGCCCGGGTGACGCGGATCACCGGCTGCGTGCCCGCCGGGTGCCGCTCACCTCGGCGGTGGCGTTCAGCGGTGCGACGACCTTTCGTCCACGGGCGGCGGGCTGCTGCGCACCGCCTCCTCGGCCGCTCCATATGCGTCCGGACCGGGCTGTCGGTGGGGCGTGGGAGGATCGGGGACGTGACTGAGAAGGCATCGAAGAAGACCGCACCGCGCCTGCTCCTGATGGACGGGCACTCGCTCGCCTACCGCGCGTTCTACGCCCTGCCCGCGGAGAACTTCTCCACTTCGACGGGCCAGACGACGAACGCGATCTACGGCTTCACCTCGATGCTGTCCAACACTTTGCGCGACGAGGAGCCCACGCACTTCGCGGTCGCCTTCGACGTCTCCCGCAAGACCTGGCGCTCGGCGGAGTTCCCGGAGTACAAGGCGAACCGCTCGAAGGCCCCGGACGAGTTCAAGGGCCAGGTGGAGCTGATCGGGGAGTTGCTGGACGCGATGCGGGTGCGCCGTTTCGCCGTTGAGGGCTTCGAGGCGGACGACGTCATCGCGACGCTGACCGAGCAGGCGACGGCCGAGGGCTTCAAGGTCTCCATCGTCACCGGCGACCGGGACGCCCTTCAGCTCGTCAGCGACGACGTGACGGTGCTCTATCCGACGAAGGGCGTCTCGGAGCTGACGCGCTTCACCCCCGAGAAGGTCTTCGAGAAGTACGGGCTCACGCCCGAGCAGTATCCGGACTTCGCCGCGCTGCGCGGCGACCCGTCCGACAACCTCCCCGGCATCCCCGGCGTCGGCGAGAAGACGGCCACCAAGTGGATCAACCAGTTCGGCTCCTTCGCGGAGCTGTCGCGCCGGGCGGACGAGGTGAAGGGCAAGGCGGGGGAGAACCTGCGGGCGCATCTGGAGTCGGTCACGCTCAACCGCCACCTCACGCAGCTGGTCAGCGACGTCGAGCTGAGCTGCCGTCCGGAGGACCTGGAGCGCGTCGCCTACGACCGGGACACGCTGAACGTCGTGCTGGACGCTCTGGAGTTCCGTCATCTCAACTTCCGCGAGCGGCTGTTCGCGGTCGATCCGGGCGCGCAGGAGGAAGAGGTCGCCCCGTCCGCGGAGGGCGTGGAGATCGACGGCAGCGTGCTGGGCCCCGGCGAGCTGGTGGCCTGGCTCGACGAGCATGCGGGCGGCACTCTCGGCCTGGCCACCGTCGACGTGTGGAAGCTGGGCACCGGCAGCGTCAGCGAGATCGCTCTCGCCGCCGCAGGCGGGCCCGCGGCCTGGTTCGACCCGGCGCAGCTGGACGAGGCGGAGGACAAGGCGTTCTCGTCGTGGATCGCCGATGCCGCCCGCCTGAAGGTCGTCCACGACGCCAAGGCGGTCATGCGGGTCTTCGCCGAGCACGGCTGGAGCGTCGCCGGGGTCACCATGGACACGGCGCTCGCCGCGTATCTCGACAAGCCGGGCCGCCGCTCCTTCGACATGGACGCGCTGTCCGTGGAGTACCTGGGGCGTGAGATCGGCCCCGCCGACGCCGGCGGGGGGCAGCTGGCCTTCGGCGTGGACGAACAGGCCGAGGCGCAGGCGCTGATGGTCAAGGCCCGCACGATCCTCGACCTCGGCGAGATCTTCGAGGACAGGCTCGCGCAAGTGGGCGCCGCCGAACTGCTGCGCGATGTGGAGCTGCCGACCTCCGCCGTGCTGGCGCGGATGGAGCGCGCCGGCATCTGCGCCGACCGCGAGTGGCTCACGGGCCTGGAGCAGCAGTTCGCGGACGCCGCGCAGCAGGCGGTGAAGGACGCGCACGCCGCCGTGGGGCACGAGTTCAACCTCGGTTCGCCCAAGCAGCTCCAGGAGGTGCTCTTCGGAGAACTGGGCCTGCCGAAGACGAAGAAGACGAAGACGGGCTGGACGACGGACGCCGACGCGCTGACGTGGCTCGCGTCGCAGACGGAGCACGAGCTGCCGGTGCTGATGCTGCGCTACCGCGAACAGCAGAAGCTGCGCACCACCGTCGAGGGCCTGATCAAGACGATCGCAGCCGACGGCCGGATCCACACCAGCTTCAGTCAGACCGTCGCCGCCACCGGCCGTCTCTCCTCCACCGACCCCAACTTGCAGAACGTGCCCATCCGTACGGACGAGGGCCGCGCCATCCGCCGCGGCTTCCGCGTCGGTGAGGGCTACGAGAGCCTGATGACGGCGGACTACAGCCAGATCGAACTGCGCGTGATGGCCCACATGTCGGAGGACGAGAAGCTGATCGAGGCCATCACTTCCGGCGAGGATCTGCACAGCACCGTCGCCTCGCAGGTCTTCGACGTCACCGAGAACCAGGTCGACGCCGAGATGCGCCGCAAGATCAAGGCCATGTCCTACGGCCTGGCCTACGGTCTGTCGGCCTTCGGCCTCTCCCAGCAGCTGGGCATCACCCCGGACGAGGCCCGCAAGTTGATGGACGACTACTTCGAACGGTTCGGCGGAGTACGTGACTTCCTCCACCGGGCCGTCTCGGAGGCGCGTGCGACCGGCTACACCGAGACGATCATGGGGCGCCGCCGCTACCTTCCCGATCTCAACAGCGACAACCGCCAACGCCGTGACATGGCGGAGCGGATGGCGCTCAACGCACCCATCCAGGGGACGGCAGCCGACATCGTCAAGCTGGCGATGCTGCGCGTGGACGCCGCGCTGCGCGAGGAGAAGCTCCGCTCACGGATGCTGCTTCAGGTGCACGACGAGATCCTGCTCGAGGTGGCCCCCGGCGAACGCGACGCGGTCGAGGAACTGGTGTGCAGGGAGATGGCCGGCGCGGTCCAGCTGCGTGCGCCGCTGGATGTGTCGGTCGGCGTCGGCGACGACTGGGAGTCGGCAGCGCACTGAGCCTGAGCCCTGCTCCGCCCTGAGCGGCGAATGCCCCCCGACCCGCAGACGCGGCAGGGGAGTTGCCGTAGTGTCGCCGTGTTGGCGACCACAGCGGAGAGCAGGGGAGTCCGGCACATGGCGCTGAACGGCGGGATTCGCGGCGGCAGGAAGCTCCGCCGAGGGGTGACCGGTACGGCCATCGCCGCCGCGACGATGGCGGCGCTGACCGCATCGCAGGCCCCGGGCACGGACATGGCCCACGGCGCGGACCCGGGCAAGGAGCGTGCGGATGACGTCCAGCCCGACCGCACGCCCGGCGACGGCTCGTACCACACGGAGCTGCCGCCCCTCGAATCGCCCACCCCGCCCCGCAGTTCACCCGACAAGCCCTCCGACTCCGGCATACCGGCGACGCTGCTCGCCGCGTACAGGAACGCCGTCCGCTCCATCAACGCCTCCGACCCGGCCTGCGGACTGCGCTGGGAACTGCTCGCGGCGATCGGCAAGGTCGAGTCCGGACAGGCCCGCGGCGGAGCGGTCGACAAGGACGGCACCACCCTCCGCCCGATCCTGGGCCCGGTGCTGAACGGATCGGGTTTCGCCCGTATCCACGACACCGACCGCGGCCGCTTCGACGGCGACCGGCGCTTCGACCGTGCAGTCGGCCCCATGCAGTTCATACCGTCGACGTGGTCGCGCTGGGGCACCGACGGCAACGGCGACGGCAGCCGCGACCCGGACAACATCCACGACGCGGCGCTGGCCGCCGCCGGATATCTCTGCGCGGGCGAACGGGACCTGACCTCCAAGGCGGGCCTGAACCGCTCGATCCTCAGCTACAACAACTCCCAGGCCTACCTGCGCACAGTGCTGGCCTGGTACGAGTTCTACCGCAACGGCACGCACAAGGTCCCCGACGGGTCCGGGGTCCTGCCCACCTCACCTGGCGCCGGCGGCACGGCCGGGGCCGGCAAGGGGAAGGGCAACGGCAAGGAGAGCGGCAAGGGTTCGCACGGCGGACCCGGGTCGCACAAGCCCGGCAAGGGCGACGGCGGAGGCGACTCACCCGCTCCCGACCCGGACACGCCCACGGCCCTGAAGCCGGTCCTCGCAGACGAACTGTCCGCCTACACCGGCGAGAACTTCGATGATCGAGCCCGCGTACGGGCCGTCAACTCGTCAGGCGAGGCCGTCAAGGGCGTCCGCATCGAGTACACGATCAAGGGCGATACCGGCGCCCGCTTCGCCGGCGGCTCGCGCGAGGCCACGGCAACCACCGCGCTGAACGGCCTTGCCACCGCCCCCCTCATCGACGCGGGCGAGCGGGAAGGCAGCTTCACCGTCAGCGCCAAGGCGGAGGGCCGCGGCCTGCGTGCCGCCACGATGGAGGCCACCGTCGAGCCGAAGTACACCTTCGCCCGCACCCCCGGCGGCCCGCTCAAGGCCCCCGTGGACTCGAAGTTCACAGACATCAAGGTCGACCTCGCACACGAGAAGGAAGCGGCCGGAGGTGTGCCCGTCACCGCCACCATGATCGACAAGGACGGCGAGGAGAACACCAAGGGCCCCTTCTTCAAGGACCTCTTCGGCAACGAGGACCGTTCCGTCACCCAGCCGACGGGCATCCTCGGGGAGGCGGGAGTGCTCGAACTGCCCGCCGTCCACACCGACGGCAGCGCGGGCGCCTTCACGCTCCGCCTCACCACCGAGGACGGATCCACGTTCGACATCGAGCTGACGGTCACCGAGTAGTCCCGGGCACTGCGGCGCACGGTCCGCTCCCGCTCCCGGTCCCGGACCGATGCGACGCGGACCGTACTCCCGGCACGAACGCGGGCCGCACGTCCGGCACGGAGGCCGGGAGGGCGCGCGCGTCCGCTCCGTCATCGAGCCCGAGCGCGGCCGTGCGGGGTGAGTGCCCGGCACGGCCGCAGGGGGAGGCCGAGAAGGTCCCGCACGGTTCGCCGTCGCATCCATCGCCCCGCAGGGCCGTGTCAGTGCCCCTCGTCGCGCTCGCACACGAAGATCGCCGTCCCGGGAATCAGCCGCCCGCGCAGCGGGGACCAGCCGCCCCACTCCTGCGAGTTCCACTCGGGCCACTCCGGCTCGACGAGGTCCAGCAGCCGGAATCCCGCTCCCACCAGGTCCCGCACCCGGTCGCCGATGGTGCGGTGATGCTCGACGTAGACCGCGCGGCCTCCGTCGTCCTGCTCGACGTAGGGCGTTCGGTCGAAGTAGGAGCTGATGACCGTCAGCCCGTCCGGGCCCGGCTCGTCCGGGAGTGCCCAACGCAGCGGATGCGTCACGGAGAACACCCACCGTCCGCCCGGCTTCAGCACCCGGCGCACCTCCCGCAGCACCCGCACCGGGTCCGCGACGAAGGGCAGCGCACCGAAGGCGGAGCAGGCCGCGTCGAAGGAGCCGTCGGCGAAGGGCAGCGCCCGGGCGTCCGCCTCCACGAGCGGGAAGCCGGCGCCCGGCCCCTCCCCGTCGCCGATGCGCAGCGCGTGCTGGAGCTGACGGTGCGAGAGGTCCAGCGCTACGGGACGTGCGCCCTGCGCGGCGAGCCACCGCGAACACTGTGCGGCGCCGGCGCCCACCTCCAGCACACGCCGCTCCCGCAGGGCCTCCGGCGGCCCGAGCAGCCGGGCCTTCGCCTCGTCCAGGCCCTCGGGGCACCACACGAAACGGGCGTCGCCGAGGAAGGCGCCGTGATCGTCCTGGTACTCGTCGGCGTTGCGGTTCCACCATCCGCGGTTCGCGCGGCTGCTCTCCGCGTCTCCCGCCTGTCTGCGTACGGCTTCCGGCTCGGCGTACTCCGCTGTGCTTTTCCTGCCGCCGTCTTCTTGGATCATCGCGCCCGCCGTCGTACTCTCACCGATATGACTTGTCGCCGCGGGGGCTGCGGTGACACCGCTCAGTGCCTCAAGGGGTGCACGCTGTGACGGGCGCGCCGGTTATGGGACGTTCCACCCCAGCTGTGCTCTTTCGCGCATTGACCATGCCCAGCGGCCCCCGTATGCTACAAGTTGCGCTGCGGGCCTGCGCGCCTCGGACGGAGCAGGTCGCGCTCGCATCGGTGGTGTATCCCCTCGGTTTGTGGCTCTCAAGGCTGTGTCCGGCTGGCTTGCATGCGCGGTGCGATAACGGGCTCTCGGCGTAGCAAGACCTACGACTTTCATGTCCGTACCCGGAGACCCTTTCACACATGACGAGCAGCACCGAGACCACCGCCACCACTCCGCAGGTTGCGGTAAACGACATCGGTTCCGAGGAAGCCTTCCTCGCCGCGATCGACGAGACGATCAAGTACTTCAACGACGGCGACATCGTCGACGGCGTCATCGTGAAGGTCGACCGGGACGAGGTCCTGCTCGACATCGGCTACAAGACCGAAGGCGTCATCCCGTCCCGCGAACTCTCGATCAAGCACGACGTCGACCCCAACGAGGTCGTCGCCGTCGGTGACGAGATCGAAGCCCTTGTCCTCCAGAAGGAAGACAAGGAGGGACGCCTGATCCTCTCGAAGAAGCGCGCTCAGTACGAGCGTGCCTGGGGCACGATCGAGAAGATCAAGGAAGAGGACGGCATCGTCACCGGCACCGTCATCGAGGTCGTCAAGGGCGGCCTCATCCTCGACATCGGGCTGCGGGGCTTCCTGCCCGCGTCCCTGGTCGAGATGCGCCGCGTCCGTGACCTGCAGCCCTACGTGGGCAAGGAGCTCGAAGCCAAGATCATCGAGCTCGACAAGAACCGGAACAACGTGGTCCTCTCCCGCCGTGCCTGGCTGGAGCAGACGCAGAGCGAGGTCCGCCAGACCTTCCTCACCACCCTCCAGAAGGGCCAGGTGCGCTCCGGCGTCGTCTCCTCCATCGTCAACTTCGGCGCCTTCGTCGATCTCGGCGGTGTCGACGGACTCGTCCACGTCTCCGAGCTGTCCTGGAAGCACATCGACCACCCCTCCGAGGTCGTCGAGGTCGGCCAGGAGGTCACGGTCGAGGTCCTGGACGTCGACATGGACCGCGAGCGCGTCTCCCTGTCGCTCAAGGCCACGCAGGAAGACCCGTGGCAGCAGTTCGCCCGCACGCATCAGATCGGGCAGGTCGTGCCCGGCAAGGTCACCAAGCTGGTGCCGTTCGGTGCGTTCGTCCGTGTGGACGAGGGCATCGAGGGCCTGGTCCACATCTCCGAGCTGGCCGAGCGCCACGTGGAGATCCCGGAGCAGGTCGTCCAGGTCAACGACGAGATCTTCGTCAAGGTCATCGACATCGACCTGGAGCGCCGCCGCATCAGCCTCTCGCTGAAGCAGGCCAACGAGTCCTTCGGTGCGGACCCGACCACGGTCGACTTCGACCCGACGCTCTACGGCATGGCCGCGTCGTACGACGACCAGGGCAACTACATCTACCCCGAGGGCTTCGACCCCGAGGCCAACGACTGGCTGGAGGGGTACGAGAAGCAGCGCGAGGAGTGGGAGCGCCAGTACGCCGAGGCGCAGCAGCGCTTCGAGCAGCACCAGGCGCAGGTCATCAAGTCCCGCGAAGCCGACGAGCAGGCGGCGGCCGAGGGTGCCGGCGCAGGCGGCGGCAGCCCGCAGCCCCAGCAGGGCGGCAACGGCGGCGGTGGCCAGACCGGCGGTTCCGGCGGTTCGTACTCCTCGGAGTCGAACGAGGACTCCGGCGCCCTCGCCTCGGACGAGGCGCTGGCGGCGCTGCGCGAGAAGCTCGCCGGCGGCCAGAGCTGAGGCGCTGAAGCCGAAGGTCCGCCGCTGAGCGGCGGCATCGGCTGACGGTACGGAAAGTGGGGCCTGCTCCTTCGGGAGCGGGCCCCACTTCGCTGTCCGCGTGCCGCCGCAGGAATGCTTGCCGCCCGCGCACCGTTGTCGCATCGGAACACGACTAGTTAGGGGCGCCAGCAGTGCTTGAACCGCACAGTGGGCAAAGCGTGTACATGTGGGACGAGAGCGGCCTCGAGGCCGTCGACGCCGTCATCGCGGAGTCCGACAGCGCCGGTCTGGTGATGCTGTATCACTTCGAGGGATACATGGACGCCGGCGAGGCCGGAGAGCAGATCGTCGAGCGTCTGAAGGACACTCAGCCCAGTACCGTCGTCGCGCGTTTCGACGCCGACCGCCTCGTCGACTACCGGGCGCGCCGGCCCACGATGACATTCCGCCGCGACCGCTGGGTCTCGTACGAGACGCCCCGGCTGGACCTGAGGCTGGTACGGGACGCGACGGGCGCACCGTTCCTGCTGCTGTCCGGGCCCGAACCGGATGTGCAGTGGGAGGCGTTCACCGCGGCGGTCCGCGAGATCACCGAACGTCTGGCCGTACGGATGTCGGTCAACTTCCACGGCATTCCGATGGGCGTCCCCCACACCCGTCCCGTGGGACTCACCCCGCACGGCACGCGTACGGATCTCGTGCCGGGCCACCGGCCCCTCTTCGAGGAGGCCGAGGTCCCCGGCAGCGCCGCCGGGCTGATCGAGCTGCGGCTCGCTGAGGCCGGGCACGACGTGCTCGGCGTCGTCGCGCACGTGCCCCACTATGTGGCGCGGTCGCCCTACCCGGACGCTTCCCTCGTCATCGTCGAAGTCATCACCTCGGCGACGGGCCTGGTGCTGCCGGACGTCGCGCACGCCCTGCGCAACGAGGCGCTGAAGACACAGAGCGAGATCGAGCGGCAGCTCGCCGAGGGGGACGAGGACCTTGTCGCCGTCGTACGGGGCCTCGAGCAGCAGTACGACGCACTTGCCGGGGCGGAGTCCCGTGGCAGCCTCGTGGCCGAGCCGAGCGAGCTGCCTTCGGCCGAGGAGCTCGGAGCGGTCTTCGAGCGCTTCCTTGCCGAACGTGAGGGTGAGGGCGACGAGAAAGATCCAGGTCGCGGGCGTGGCGGCGGCTCCGGAGGCGGCGGGGACAGCGCGAGCTGAGGGACCGGGACGGGGCGCCCGGCCTGCGCGCTGCCCGCTCCCGCGCACCGTATAGCGTGACCGCCATGCTGAAGGTCGGACTGACGGGTGGTATCGGCGCCGGGAAGAGCGAGGTCTCGCGGCTGCTCGACGGGTACGGCGCGGTGATCGTCGACGCCGACAAGATCGCCAGGGAGGTCGTGGCGCCGGGCACACCGGGGCTCTCCGCCGTCGTCGAGGAGTTCGGGGAGGAGATCCTCGCGCCCGACGGCAGCCTGGACCGGCCCAGGCTCGGCTCCGTCGTCTTCGCCGACACGGAGAGGCTGGCGGCGCTCAACGCGATCATTCACCCGCTCGTGGGGGAGCGCTCCGCCGAGCTGGAGCGTCAGGCGGAGGAGGCGGAGCACGCGGAGGCGGCCGGAGCGTCCGGGGCGGGGGATGCGCGCGACGGTGGCGGCGGCGCCGTACTCGTCCACGATGTGCCGCTCCTCGCCGAGAACGGGCTCGCCCCGCTCTACGACCTGGTTCTCGTCGTCGACGCATCGCCCGCAACGCAGCTCGACCGGCTCGTGCAGCAGCGCGGAATGGCCGAGGACGAAGCCACCGCCCGCATGGCGGCGCAGGCCACACGGGAGGAGAGGCTGGCGCTGGCCGACATCGTGATCCGCAACGACGGCTCGCGGGAGGAGCTGGAGGCGCGGGTGCGAGAGGTGTGGGAGGAGCTGCGCCGGCGGGCGTAGGGGCGCCCGGCCGGCCCAGGGGGAGGACGACGCTGTTTGTAGACACCCCTAGCCCGCTTCAGTGGGAGCGGAGTGCCAGTGGTTGCGACTGGGAATAGCTACAGGGGATGAGGCGTTCCGCGCCTGTGCACCGACATCCTTTGTCACGCCGGCCCCGGTGAGGAGGCAGCCACCGTGTCCGAGGCCACTCCCGAAACCCTGGTCATCGAGTTCCGCGCTGCCGAGCAGCTGATCAACGCGCGGGATCCGCGCGGCGCTCTGAAACTGCTCGACACGGTCATCGCAGCACACCCGGAGAACACGGCGGCGCGGCTGCTGCGCGCCCGTGCGTTCTTTCTCGGAGCGCAACTACGCCCGGCGGAGATGGAGTTCCAGACCGTGCTGGAGCGGGAGCCGGACAACGCGTTCGCGCATTTCGCTCTCGCCCGGACCCTGCAGCGCGCGGACCGCAAGGACGAGGCGCGGCGCCACTTCCGGCTGGCCGCGGCGCTGGACCCGCGTCCGGACTTCGTCGAGGCCGCGGACTTCGACCCTCCACGCTCGTCCTGATCCTGCCCCTGCGGGGGTGTCCTGCCCGAGGTGGGGCCGACGGGGCCGGACTCACGTGAGAACAGACTCAGTTAGGGCCTGAGGCCTGAGGCCTGAGGCCTGAGGCCTGAGGCCTGAGGACAGAGGCCTGAGGCCTGAGGCCTGAGACATCAGGCCCGTGTTGATCCTCGTGCCCTGCGCGCAGCGATCTGACGTCCTCCTCGAGAGGGGAGGATCGCGGCGTGGCCCGCCACCGTCCGTCCCCGGATCATTCCGCCGCGGGCGCCGTGACCCGCTGTGCGTCCAACGCGCCGTACCAGCGCCACGACGTGCGGCGGGGACGGCCCGGGAGAGCGGTGCGGCCCGTGGCCCACAGCAGAGCCTGCCAGGGCTGGGCGTCGAGGACCTGTACGTCGGGGAAGAGCCGGGCGAGCGTGCGGCGGCACAGGTCCTGCGGCGGGTCCCACGCGATGCCGAGGCCCCCGGCGACGTCGTACCCGTGCACCAGGGTCTCCACCACGCCCATCGCGGCGAAGCCGCCGGCGTCCGCGACACCGTACACATGCCACGCGCGCAGATCCGGCGGGGCCGTGCGCACCGTCGCGGTCAGCAGCGCGCCACAGGCCTCCAGGACCCGCAGCAGTCCCGCAGGGCCGGCGTCACGGTTCGCGCTGATCGCGGTGGCGGGGCCGTTCGGTGTCCGGGGGGTGGCGCCGAAGGGGACGTTGCCGGTCAACGGTGGGTTGTCCGGGGTGAGTTGAGTGGCGTACACGAACAGGGCGTTGCAGAGATGCTCGACGGTCGTCCAGCAGTCCCACTCCAGCGACCCTGCCGCGCCGCTCCAGTCCGCCTCGATCCCCTCGCTGAGGGCCGCCACCGCCAGGCGCACGGCGTCTCGCAGGTCGTCGGCGGTCACCGCGGCATCGGCGCCTGTCACTTCGCTGTCCGTCATGGCGTGAACGTAGCAACACAGGGCGTGCCGCCGCGCGCCGATTCCCGTGCGGACTGCGCCGGACGACAGCGCAAGGGGCGTTGTCAGTGGTGCGCCATAGACTCGTGTGCGTTCGAGTGGGGACCGTGCGTCACCGGGGAGCGCACGGTCTCCGCAGCACGAGAAGCGGAAGTGGTGGCCGGGATGGCTGTGCTGCCGAGGGAGGGGCTCGCGCGGTGTGCCGCGGTCTTCCTGCCGGGGGAGCCGTCGCGGACGGGCCGGGTCGCCTTCTGGCGTCCGGACGGCGGGGAGCTGCCGCCGCCCGGCAAGTGCGAAGTTCCCGACGCGGAGCTGTTGGAGCTGACCGTCGCACGGCGGCACGGAAGAGGCGCCCGCGCCCGTACGGTCGCTGCCCTCAGCGTGAGCGTCGGCGACGCGCTGCCGCTGCTGGTGAACGCACGCCGGCAGCAGGGAGCGCATCCGGCCGCCGCCTGCTGGGGTGCCGCCGCTCTGCACGCCCTGCACCTCGTCGCGCGGGGTCGTCTGCTGCCCGGTCTCGGCGGCGGGGACTGCGACGAGTGGCGGGCCGGTCCGCTGGAGGCTCAGGACATCGGGCATCTGCGGGCGATCGCCGCTGCCATGCCGGCCGAGGCGCACGCCGTTCCGGTGCCCGGCAACGGCGGACCGCTGCGGGTGCCCGCTGCGGAGCCCCTGCTGCGGTCCTTTCTCGACGCCGTCGCGGACACCCTTCCCCGCACCCCGGCGGCGCCGTACGCCGCGGGCGCGCCGTTCGCCGCGTGGGCGCCGCAGCGGCTGCCGGGAGCGCGCGAGTGGGCCGCGGAGGTCGCGGCAGGGACGGACGTGGGCGTGCGGATCTCCCTGCGCCTCGACCTGGCGGTTGACGACCTGTTCGACACGGGCCCCGACGTCGAGGCCGCCGCCGGTGAGAACGGCGGCGACCGGGTGCGGCGGGGTTCGGCGGCCGTGGTGCAGGTGCACAGTCTCGCCGATCCCGCACTCGTCGCCGACGCCGCTCAACTCTGGGCGGGGGCCGAACACTTCGGCCCGCGCGCCCGCATCGACACCCTCCTCGGGCTGCGCCGGGCCTCCCGCGTGTGGCCGCCGCTGGGGCGATTGCTGGAGCATCCCGTCCCGGACGTGCTGCCGCTGTCGGAGGACGAGCTGAGCGATCTGCTCGGCAGGGCCGCCACCCGGCTCGCGGCCGCCGGCGTCGCCGTGCACTGGCCACGCGAAGTCGCCCGTGAACTGACCGCGACCGCCGTGATCCGTCCCGCCCCGGGCACCGCCTCGGACGGGTTCGGCTTCTTCGAGGCCGACGAACTGCTCGAGTTCCGCTGGCAGTTGGCGCTCGGCGGCGAACAGCTCACCGAGGCCGAGATGGACGCGCTGGCCGAGGCCCACCTTCCGGTCGTACAGCTGCGCGGCCAGTGGGTGCTGGTCGATCCCGGGCTCGTACGCAAGGCCCGCAAGCGCAACCTGGGCCTGCTGGAGCCGGCCGACGCGCTGTCCGCCGCGCTGACCGGCGCAGCGGAGGTCGACGGGGAGACCGTCGAGGCCGTCCCCGTCGGCGCTCTGGAGAAGCTGCGCGCACGCCTGCGTTCCGAACCGCCCCTTCCGGCCCAGCCGGAAGGGCTCCAAGCCACCCTCCGCGACTACCAGTTGCGGGGTCTGGCCTGGCTCGACCTGATGACGTCCCTCGGCCTGGGCGGCTGCCTCGCCGACGACATGGGGCTCGGCAAGACCGTCACCCTCATCGCGCTCCATCTGCACCGCGCGCGGTCGGGTTCGCGGGCGCCCACCCTCGTCGTCTGTCCGGCCTCGCTCCTGGGCAACTGGCAGCGGGAGATCGAACGCTTCGCCCCGGGCGTGCCGGTGCGCCGGTTCCACGGCTCCGGCCGCAGCCTCCCTGGCGCCGTCCCGGATGACTCCGGCGGCGGCTTCGTCCTCACCACCTACGGCACGATGCGCTCCAGCGCCTCCGAACTGGCCGCGCAGCGCTGGGGGCTGGTCGTCGCCGACGAGGCGCAGCACGTGAAGAACCCGCACTCGGCCACGGCCAGGGCCCTGCGCACCGTCCCCGCTCCCGCACGGGTGGCGCTCACCGGCACGCCCGTCGAGAACAACCTCTCCGAACTGTGGGCCGTTCTCGACTGGACGACACCGGGTCTGCTCGGCCCGCTGAAGTCCTTCCGTGCACGCCACGCCCGCGCCGTCGAGGGCGGTGAGGACGAGGAGGCGACCCTGCGACTGGCGCGTCTGGTGGCCCCGTTCCTGCTGCGGCGCAGGAAGTCCGATCCGGGCATCGCCCCCGAGCTGCCGCCGAAGACCGTCACGGACCACCCGGTCGGGCTCGTACGTGAACAGGCCGGGCTCTACGGGGCCGTCGTGCGCGAGACAATGGCCAGGATCGAGGCGGCGGAGGGCATGGCGCGCCGCGGCCTGGTGATGAAGCTGCTGACTGCGCTCAAGCAGATCTGCAACCACCCGGCGCAGTATCTGAAGGAGGCCGTCGCCCCACCGGGAGGGGAGGCCGGCGCCGTGCTCGCCGGGCGCTCCGGGAAGCTGGAGCTGCTCGACGAGCTGCTGGAGGTCATCCTCGCCGAGGACGCAGCGGTGCTGGTCTTCACGCAGTACGTGGAGATGGCCCGGCTCATCGAGCGCCATCTCCATCAGCGGGGCGTGCAGGCGCAGTTGCTGCACGGCGGTACACCTGTCGCGCGGCGCGAGGAGATGGTCCGTCGCTTCCAGAGCGGCGAAGTCCCGGTGTTCCTGCTGTCGTTGAAGGCCGCGGGCACCGGCCTCAACCTCACGCGTGCCGCGCACGTCGTGCACTACGACCGCTGGTGGAATCCCGCGGTGGAGGAGCAGGCCACCGACCGCGCCTACCGCATCGGGCAGACGCAGCCCGTGCAGGTGCACCGCATCGTCACCGAGGGGACGGTCGAGGAGCGGATCGCTCTGCTGCTCGACGCCAAACGGGAGTTGGCCGACGCGGTGCTCGACGGCGGTGAGGCGGCGGCCCTGTCCGAGCTGAGCGACGAGGAGCTCGCCGACCTCGTCGCTCTGCGGAGGACGGAGTGAGCGGGCCCGGCGCGCGGGGCGCATTCGGTGAGATCCGTGGCCGCGGCGGTGCCCGTCCCGCTGCTGCGCGGACGCGCAGCCTCCCGCCCGTGCCTCCGAGGCCGGGCGCGCGGGAGTCGTTCGCGAAGTCGTGGTGGGGCGACGCGTGGGTGCGGGCCCTGGAGGAGTCCTCGCTGGACGCGGGGCGGCTCTCGCGGGGCCGTACGTACGCGCGCGGCGGACACGTCGGCACGATCACGGTCACGCCCGGCCGGATCGCCGCGCCCGTCACCGGCAGCCGGTCCCGTCCGTACCGCACGGTGATCCGGTCGCGGGTGCTGACCGGCCCGCAATGGGACGGATTCCTGGACGCCGTCTGCGCTCAACCCGCGCACATCGCCGCACTGTTGGACAAGGACATGCCGCACGCGCTGGTGGACGCGGCCACTGCTTCAGGGGTGCGGCTGCTGCCGGGGCCCGGAGACCTGGAGCCGGACTGCTCCTGCCCCGACGACGGGTATCCGTGCAAGCACGCGGCCGCCCTGTGCTATCAGACGGCGCGCTTCCTGGACTCCGATCCGTTCGTGCTGCTGCTTCTGCGCGGCCGGGACGAGGAGGAGCTTCTGGGTGAACTCGCCCGGCGCAACGCGAGATCGAGCGCGCGCGACGCCCGTGAGGCCCGCCGTGTCCGTGAGGCACGCGGCGTCCATGGTGCGGAGGCCGGGCAGGACCGGCCCGGGGAAGCGGCCGCAGGCGAGGGGGCGACTTCCGGCGTGCCGGCCCGAGAGGTGCTGGCCACGTCCGTACGTCCGCCGCTGCCGGCGCCCCTCGAACCGCCGTCCGCACCCGGCGAACCGCCCCCGCTGCCCGAACTCCCCGGCGCACCCGACCCGTTGGACCTCGCCTTCCTCGCCGCCCACGCGGCGCAGCGGGCGCATACGGCCCTGACGGCGGGCCACGCCGGGCTCGCACCGCTCCGGCCGCGGCACGACGCGATCCGGCTGGCGGCCACCCACCCCGACCTCACGGGGCGTGGCACTCTCTCCGCCCGCTTCGCCCGTCTGGCCCGCGAGAGCGGGCAGACGGCGCCCGGCCTCGCGCGGGCGGCGGCGGCGTGGCGGCAGGGCAGTGAGGGAGTGGCCGTACTGGAGTCCGCATGGGACCCGCCCGCGGGCAACTTCGACCGGGCACGCGGCGCGCTCGCCGCCGCCGGGTTGCCGCGGATGTCGATGCACCGCAACCGCCTCACCGACCCCACCCGGACCTTTCAGCTCCGCTTCGGCCGGGACAACCGCTGGTACCCGTACCGCAGCGAGGCCTCCGGGGGTGCGGAGGCGGAGGAGTGGTGGCCGGAGGGCCCTTCGGCCGGTGACCCGGTGGCCGCGCTGACGGCGCTGCTGGCGGGATGACGTTCCGCCGGGCTGTCCGCCCCGCCGGCGTGTGGTCCGCCGGTACCATCAAGTGCCGTGCGCGGACGTGGACTTCGGAGGGGGACCGGCATGGACACTGCTTCAGCGGGAGCGATCGCCGCGGCCGTCGGCGCGGCTGCCGCCTCGGCCGGTACGGAAGCCGGCAGGCACGCGTGGGAGTCGCTGCTCGACTTGTGCCGCCGCATCGGCAGGGGACGGCCGGGAGGCGAGATCGCGCTGCCCGACGACGCCGGTGACGAGGAGCAGGTCCGTCTGCTGACCGCCGCTGTGATCGAGGCGAGCGAGGGGGACGAAGCCTTCGCCGACGACCTGGAGACATGGGCCGGGCGGCACGGGTTGACCCTCCGGATCACCTCCGGCAGCGTCCACAACACCGTTAGCGGCGACGCCCGCATCAGCGGCCCCCTCATTCAGGGGCGCGACTTCTCGGGGCCGATCAGCTTCGGCGGTTAGGGCGCATCGTCCGGATCACCGGCTCGCTCGGCCGGTGTCCCGGTGAGCGAAGCCCGGCGGACCCGGTTGATCCGCTGTTGCCGGGCCGGACGCCCCAGGGGACGGCGCTGCTTTTCCAGCGGCAGGCATGGCGCGTGCCCTATGGGACTGGTTGTTCGTCGACGTCCGCCCGATAACGTGCGCGGAGCCTGCTGAAGGCGGTGGGGCTGGGGCGATGAGGGAGAAATTCCTTGATCATCTCTGCGCACTCCCGCGGGCCGGCGGTGCTGGTGTCGCACTCCAGGTCGTAGTCGCCATGCTGGTGGACCACGTCGTACTGGAGCTCTGCCAGGCCGGATGGCCGGTCACCCCGGGCCAGTTCGCGACGTGCGAGTTCGTCCAGCGGGCAGTGGAGACCGACGAACACCACGTCCTCAGCAGGCAGCACGGCCAGGCAGTCGCGCAACCGCCACTGCTCGCTCAGAACGTGATCGACGACGACGTCGTTGCCCACCTCGGCCATCGCCGCGATCGAACGGTGAAAGCCCATCCTGGTCCGGCGCAGAGCGACGTCGAGCGTGTCCGGCGTGAGCGGCCGCTTCGTGCGCATCGCGTTGAAGCTGTCCACCGCCAAGTGGAAGAAGACGCCGTCGTCCAGGGTGGCGAGCAGCTCCCGCGCAATGCTCGATTTGCCCGAACTGGACGTGCCGTTGAGGAAAATGATCCGACCAGCTGTCATGCAGTCATGTTCACATCGGTCCGGCTCGCCGAGGTGCTGGAAGCACATTGAGCGCCCAATTCCGCACGAGAACCTGGCCTGTGGAAGTCCTGGACTCAGGACGTGGGAACGCCGGCTTCGGCGAACAGCCGGCGGTAGAAGGGGCCGAGACCGCCGGGGACGGTCAGGGAGCCGAATGCCTCCCGCGCCGGCAGCAGACGGCGGTGAGACATCTCGAACTGCGGGTCCCACGGCTCCAGTTGCACCTCTGCACGCCACATCGACCTCACGAGCACCAGACCCTCCTGGGAGCCCCGGACGCAGACACCGCGGCTGAAGCCGAGGAGCCGGGAGCCCGTGACCTCCGCGCAGGCCTCCTCACGTACTTCGCGGCGCATCGTCTCGTCCCACTTCTCATGCTGCTCGGGGCGGCCTGCGGGCAGAGCCCAGTGCCGGCCGTCGCGGCTGACCACGAGGACGTGGTCGCCTGCGAGGCACAGCGCCTCCGCACCGTGCGGAGTTCCCGGCGGTGGGCCAGGGGGCGGATACCACGCGACGTGCCATGTCTGGCCGTTGATGGCGGCGGTGAGGGCGGCGCCGTCAGGGGCGGCCTCTCCTTGTCCGTTCATGCTCTTCTCCAGCGCCTCGGCGTGCGGCCCGTGCGGGGTGCTGTCCGTCAGCCTCCGGGAAAGCTCAGCTCACTGCCACGTCATCCGCATCGCTGTCGTGACCTCCAGCGGCGAGCCGCCCGCCTGCGCGGCGAGCACGCCCGCTCCTTCGGGGGCGCGCGTGTAGAGCGGCGCGCCTGTGCTGACGTAGGTGTTCCAGGCGGCGGCGAAGACGTCCGCGAGGCGGCGGTTCTCCGCGAGCGGTGCGGGCACGGCATGGTGGACGACCGCGTTGGCGGCCGGCCTGCGGCACAGGGCGCGGAAGGCCGAGCCCGCCGTGGGAGGCGGCAGGAGGTGGCGTGGCATGACGTAGCGGGGCGAGGTCAGGGGGGAGACGGCCTCGTCGAAGGCCGAGGCGAAGAGTGCGGAGGCGTCCTGGGGCACCCCGTCCAGCTCCACGCGGTAGGCACCCGTCTCGTCGGGCTCGACGCAGACGCCCTCCGAACCGCGCGGGACCAGCCCGGCCTTGTGCAGGGCCTGCGCCGTGGCCCACGCGATGTGCACGAGCACGGGAGCCTCCGCGACATTCTTCAGGTGCCGCCGTACCTCCGCCGTACGAACCGTGGCGTATGCGGCGCAGGCCGCGAGGCCGCCCGCTGCCGCGGCGAGCATCCCCGGCAGCGCGGCGGCCGCGGAAGCCACCGTTCCGAGAGCCCCGGCGAACGCGGCACCGGGCACGGCCGCTCGGGAGAGCCCGGAGCCGTCGGCGGAACGGGCCGGACGGACCCCGCGCGTCGCGGGAACCGCCGCGGGCGCACTCCCCGGTCGCGCCACGGGGGCGGGGGCGGCGGGCCTGTCGCGGGGGACGGTCACCCGGACCGTGTGGACCAGTTCGTCCTCGTACGGCTCGCCCAGGCGCCATCGCTCCCGCACCTCGTCCCGGGCGGTGGCGCGCTGGAGCATCGTGGCGTTCAAACGGTCGAACTCCGTTGCCGGCGGCGGCGCGTAAGGGGACAGCTCGGGGTGGACATGGGGGACGCCGACCATGACCTCACCCGCGTCCGTCAGCCCGAGATAGCCGTCGTGCTTGCGGACGAAGCGGCTCCAGTCGCGGTCGCCGCGCGGGTGCGCCTCCGCGACGCACACCACCGACCAGGTGTTCGCGACCTTGGCGGGATGGTCCGGGTCGAGCCGCAGCGCGCGGCCCCGCGTCTGGACGACCGCGGTGGGCGTCGTCGCCTCCGTGAGGTCGATCAGTGTGTTGACCCGGCGGGCGTCCCAGCCCTCGCCGAGCATGCCGCGGGTGCCGATGAGCACGCGGGTGCCGCCCCGCTCGAAGAAGCGGGTCACCAGCTCGACCCAGCGTCGGCTGTTCCAGCCGGACGGGCCGACGACGCGGACGAGCGGACCCGAACCCGTCACGACGCCGGCTGCGCCCGTGTCCGGGAAACCCGGGGCACCGTCGCCGCCGGCGGATTCGCCGCGCGCGTCCAGCGGCTCGGCGCTCAGCTCCATGCCGGGAGCGACGGCCGCACGGCAGTACGACATCAGCCGCTCCGCGGTCTCCCGTTGCGCGGCCACCGTACGGCCCGTCACCAGCACCGGATCGAGCGATGCCGTACGCGGATCGGACGCCAGCTCCTCCAGCACCAGCACGGCCGAACCGGCCTGAGCCTCCAGGACTCCGGTCAGCCGCGCCGGCAGGGTCGCCGTGGCACGCTCGTGGTCGCAGACGACGACCGCGCGCAGCCCGTCGCCGAGCGCCGCGTCCTCGGCCGCGAGGATCTCCTTAACGGCCTGCGGCTTGGCGGCGCTGCGTGCCAGCACCCGGTCGACGGGCGAGCGGCCGCCGCGGATTCCGCGCGCCGTCAACTGGTGCCCCACGGACGGGAGTGCCTTCCGCAGCGCCTCCAGGACCTCGGCGTCACGGGGCGAGCCGCTGCGTCGCAGGCAGTGCCGCACCCAGTCGTCCAGCAGGCGCACCCAGTCGTCCGCGCCGGGTGCAAGGCGGTGCTCCTCGTGCGGCCGTGCGCCCTCGGGCAGCGAGAGAAGCCCCGCGTGGTGGAACCGCAGTGCGGCCGCGGTGAGTTCGGGACGGTCGCGTGCCAGCCGGACCCACGGCACACGTGCTCCGTCCGGCCCCCGGCGGACGACGAACCGCTCGTCCAGCCACGTGAGGAAAGGCAGGGAGGCGAAGCCCGGGTCGAGGAGGCCGGTCGTCAGCTCGGTGAAGCGCTCGGCCTCGGCGGCGAGCCAGTCCGTCTCGACGGGCGTGGGCGCGGTCAGCCAGCACAGTTCGGCGTACGGGGCGAGGTTGCCCTCCCGTACGGCGGCGGGGATCGAGGGACCCTGCACCGCGGGGCCGAACAGCTCGGCCACCAGCTCGGCCTGTGCGGGGGAGAGCCGGTCGGGGGGTGTGGCGGTGAGGCCGATGACGGTGGCGTCGGGAAGCTCACGCAGCAGCTCGGCCAGCAACTCGCCCCAGGTGTCGAGGAGATGGTGGCACTCGTCGAGCAGGAGGGTGAACGTTCCCGTGCGTCGCAGCGCCTCGACGAGTTCGAGCCCCTGCGGACGGAGCCTGTGCAGATGCCGCACCGTCCGTGCTGCTGCCGCGCGTGGGGCGGTTGAGCTGCGCGCTCTGCGCTCGGTGCCGTCCTCGTCGACCTCGGCGTCGGGGTCGAAGGAGGCGAGCGACTGGTAAGTGAGCACGGTGACCGGGCAGTCGAGGCCACGGTCCGTGCCCGCCGGCACGGTCGGCGCGGGGCCCTCGGCGCCGGTCCCGGTGTCCGCCGGGGCGCCGGCTCCGGTTCCGACCGCGGGGACGAACGCCTCCCATTCCCGCAGCCACTGGCCCTGGATCGCGGTGTTCGGGGTGAGGACCACGACGGGGGCGCCGAGCCTGCGCGCGGCCTCCAGCCCTGTCAGCGTCTTGCCCATGCCGGGCGGCAACACCATCCAGGCACGGGCCTGTCGAGGCGAGTCGCCGGAGCCGCACGCGCCGTCGGAAGCTTCGTCGTCCTGGCCCGGCTTCGCGCCTTGGACGTCTCGTCCGGTCACCCGCATGAGCCGTGCCAGCGCGTCCTCCTGGTGCTTGCGCAGCGCGTACGGAGGGCGCAGACGGTTCATTTCCTCAGTGACGGAGTTCACGCCCGTACCGTAGGACGGCCCGTGAGCGCTCCGGACGGCGGGGCTTGTGCCACCGCGCCCGGAGCGCTCACGCGTTCACGGCCGGCCGGCGGGCCGCCTGCCCGCCGGCTCAGCCTTGTCAGCCGCGGTTTCCGAGCAGGCGGTGCAGCTCGGCGCCGCTGTCGGCGGTGCTGTCGGAGCCGTACGGCGCCGGCACGGCGGACTTGGCGTCCTCCGGGCTCAGCGGCTCCGGGTCGGGCAGCGCCTCACAGGTGGCGTCGGCCTCGCCGCCGCCCTTGCCCTCGGGGACCTTGCCGGTCGCGAGGTAGTCGGCCAGGAAGCCGTCCAGGCACTCGCTGCCACCGAGCGTGATGCCGTGGTTGCCACCGCCCTCCTCGACCACCAGGCTCGAACCGCGCAGCTTGCGGTGCATGCTGACGCCGCCCTCGTACGGGGTGGCCGCGTCGTCGGTGGCCTGGAAGAGCAGCACGGGCGGAAGCTTCTTGTTCGAAACGTCCACCGGTTTCTGGGACTTCGTCGGCCAGAAGGCACAAGGAGCGTTGTACCAGGCGTTGTTCCAGGTCATGAAGGGTGCCTTCTCGTGCACCTTCGCCATGTCGCGGTGCCAGGTGCCCCAGTCGCGCGGCCAGGGCGCGTCACGGCACTCGACCGCGGTGTAGATGGAGTAGCCGTTGTCGCCCGAGGCGTCGACGGATGCCATCGCCTCGTACGCGTCGACGAGCGGCGCGGTGTCCTTGTCGTTGACGAACGCCGAGAAGGCCGCGGCCAGATCGGGCCAGTAGCCGTTGTAGTAGCCGCCCGGGAGGTAGGTGTCCTCGAGTTCGGAAGGACCGACCTTGTCACCCGCCGGCTTCTTCCGCAGCTCGTCGCGCATCCCGTACCAGGCCTTCTCGACCGCGGCCGGGTCCTTGCCGAGCTTGTAGTCCGCGTCGTGCTCGGCGACCCACGCGGCGAAGGCCTTGTGGCGCTCGTCGAATGCGTAGTCCTGGGAGATGTTGGTCTCGTACCAGACGCCGTCCGGGTCGACGATGCTGTCGAGCACCGCGCGGCGGACGCGGTCCGGGAACAGCTTGGAGTAGACGGCGCCGAGGTAGGTGCCGTACGAGTAGCCGAAGTAGTTGATCTTCTTGGCGCCGACCGCGGTGCGGATGCTGTCCATGTCCTTCACCGCGTTCACGGTGTTGATGTGGTTCAGCAGCTTGCCGTGCTTCTTGCCGCACGCCTCGGCGAAGCCCTTCGCGCGCTTGACGTTGGCCAGTTCGTCCTTCGTGCTGCGCGGCACGCTGTCGGGACGTACCGGGTCGAAGTAGCCGGGCTTGCAGTCGAGTGCGGGCTCACTCTTGCCGACTCCGCGAGGGTCGAAACCGATCACGTCGTACTGCGACGCGACCTTCTTCGGCAGCGACTTGGCGACGAAGCCCGCGAGAGTCAGCCCGCTGCCGCCCGGGCCGCCTGGGTTGACCAGCAGCGGGCCCTGGGACTTGTCGGCGGTGTGCTGAACGCGCGAGAGCGCGATGGTGATCTTCTTGCCGCCCGGCTTGTCGTGGTCCAGCGGCACACGGACCTTGGAGCACTCCAGGTCCGGGTAGTTCTCGGTGGCACAGTCCGTCCACTTGAGAGTGCTGCCGGCGCTGCCCGATGTGCCGGCGTCGGTGGAACCGGCGTTCGCCGCCACCGGTATGGCTGTGATCAGTCCTGCCAGTACGACCGCTGCGCCGCCGTATACGGCCATGACGCGTCTTTTCATCCGAGCTCCAGTGGGAGAGTCAAGGCCGCACATGCCGCGGCCATACCGCATCGTGCAGCACTCCGCAGCCACTCGGGATGCTTCCGGGTGAAATAGCTCCCCTGCTGTGACCTGGAATGTGCCGCGCATCTTCGCCGGGTGCCGCGCCCGACTGCGTGCACGTGGCTCAACAGGCTTGTTCCGCAGGAGTGTTGGCGTCCGCCCGGCGCATCCGGGGCCAGCCGGGGGGTTTTCACTGCTCAGGCAGAATCCGGGCAGAGGGCCGGTGCGGGAGCCGTCGGATCAGGCGTCGCGCCGGGAGCCGGCCCGCCTGTCCGTGCCGGCCGGCCCATCGGAGACGGCCCGCTCCTCCGAGCTTGCACGCGCCGCCTCACGCGCCGTCGTCACCAGCGACTCCAGCCTGTCGCTGTGAGCGCCGCGCCAGAAGAGGCGTGAGCAGGAGCGGCAGCGCATGAACGTGTCGTACGTACGCCGGGTGCCCGGCCGGAGCAGCGCGGCGATCTCGGCCTTCGCGACCGGCGCCAGCGTGCCGTTGCAGGCCATGCAGCGCGTCCACGGCGCCAGAGCCGGCGCGAACCGGTCCAGGACGTCGAGGAGTTGGTCGTCGGGTCGGGCGCCGCGCACATACGCGCCGAGCCACAGAGCCCTGCGAAGCAGCAGTCCGCGGTCCTGCGTGAGCAGCACCCGGCGCTCCGCGTTGGCCTGGGCGAGCAGCGCGTCGTCGGAACTGTCGTTGCCGTAGGCGGTGTCCAGCCCGACGAGCCGCAGACGCCTTGCCAGCGCGCCCAGATGCACATCGAGGACGAAGCGGGGCGGAGCCGGTGCGGGAACCGGCTGCGGCCGGGCAGCGGCTGCGACGTCGGCGACCTCTGCGTCGCGCGGGCGGTACGAGGGGGTGACCTGGCGGGCGGCGGCATCACCCGGCCCGCGCACCGTCAGCTCTCCCACCTCCGTCAGCGGAACGCCCAGGGACTGGACGACGTGGCCGAGCGTCGACGTCCCGTCGTGGGACAGGCTCACCACACCGGAGCCGCGGTGGCGCGCGGTGAGGAAGAAGCGCAGGCCTTCGTCGAAGCGGAGCCGGATCTGCGCCGGTGTCACGGGCCGCCGGCGGGCGCGTCGGTGGGAGCGGACTCGGCCGGCGGCGTCGGGCGGACCTCGAAGGCGGTCAGCCCCTGCGGCTCCTCCTCGAATTCCTCGGCCTTCTCCACGCGGGCGGTCGGCGGGCCCTCCCGCGCCCAGTCCACGAGTTGCTCCACGACACCCGTCTCGCCTTCGAAGGCGGCCTCGACCCTTCCGTCGGGGAGGTTGCGGACCCAGCCGTGGACGCCCTGGGCCTCGGCCGTCGCGCGGCAGGAGTCGCGGAAGAAGACGCCCTGCACGTCGCCTGAGACGATCACGCGCTTGCGGTACATCGGCCGGACACCTCCGGGGGGTCATGGCGTCGACGCCGGTGGATCACGCATCCAGGATAGGGACAATGCGGGCGGGTGCTCCAGCGGAGGACCGGCGGCGGCCGGCCCCGCCCGCGGCGGCCAGACGCCGCAGCCCACCGCGTCCCCGTCCCGCTTGTCTTGACGGTGCCCGTAGCGGCCGTGCCCGGCCCAGCCCCCGGCCGCCCCGTCGCCCTCCCGTGTCCCGCCTGCGCTGCGGTGCGCGTGCCTTCGTGGATGCGCGCCGTGTGCCGCGCACGGCAGGATGAGGACGTGCGACTCGAAGCGATCACCTGGGAGCGGCTCACGGAGCGGCTCGCCGACCACCTCGCCGGCCGTTTCGCGCAGCAAGGCGCCGGTTCGCAGGACGCTTCGCAGGGCGGATCGGGGGCGGGGGACGGCAGCGCGTGGCGTCGCGTGGCCGTCGACGGCGCGCCGCCCGCGCGGCCCGGCGTGCTCGCCGGCCGGCTCGCCGAGGCCCTGCGTCTGGGTGGCCTGCCGGCGCTCGTCATCGACGCCGACGGCTTCCTGCGGGCGGACTCCCTGCGCTTCGAGTTCGGCAAGCAGGACCCGGACGCGTACTACGACCTGTGGCACGACACCGGAGCCCTGTGGCGTGAGGTCTTCGGCCCCCTCGACCCCGGCGGCGACGGCCGCGTCCTGCCCGACCTGCGGACCCCGTCGGCCGACCGGCCCACCCGCAGTCCCCGCGTCCAACTGCCCCCGGGCGGCGTGATGCTGCTGCACGGGCCGTTTCTCCTCGGGAGATGGTTCCCCTTCGACCTCTCGGTGCATCTGGGACTCTCCGGGGCGGCCCTGGAGCGGCAGACACCGGCAGGCGAGCGCTGGAAGCTGCCGGCCTTCGCCCGCTACGAGGACGAGGTGGCACCGGCGCACACCGCGGACGTCTTCGTACGCGCCGACAAGCCGGAGCATCCCGCATGGAACGGTCCGCCGCGCAACGGCGGTGAACCGCCCGGCTGACGCTCCCGGTCCCGTGGCTCAGCCGTCGCTCACGACGGCGGCGAAGCGGCGCGTGAGCGTGTGCCACACCCTCCTGGCCCCGGGCTCGTCCCGTTCAGCCGTGTTGACCAACTCCTCACGGTCGAAGCCCTGTTCGCGAAGCGCCTCCGAGTCCCAGCCGCGGATGTCGTGCGGCGTCGCCTCGGGATGGAACTGCAGGCCCCACGCGCAGTCCCCGACACGGAAGGCCTGCACGGGACAGCGCTCGCTGCTCGCGAGCAACTGGGCGTCCTGCGGGAGTGCGGTGATCGCGTCGACACGGTGCTCGACGGCCTTCATGCGGGGCGGCAGTCCGTGGAAGAGCGCATCGTCCGACGCCTCGGGCAGCAGCGTCAGTTCGGTGCTCCCCGACTCCGGCAGCCCGTGCCGCGCCCGTACCGTGCCGCCCGCGACGTGCGCGAGCAGCTGCGCGCCCAGGCAGATGCCGAGCACCGGAACGTCCTCTTCGAGTGCCTGCCGGGTCAGCCCGCGGACGGCGGCGAGCCAGGGCGCACGGTCGTCCGCGTCGGGCATGTAACCGCCGCCGAGCACGAGAAGGCCGTGACGGCCGGAGAGGTCCCGCGGCAACTGCCCGCCGTCGTAGGCGTGCACGACGTCCAGTGCCAGTCCTTCTTCGCCCAGCCAGTCGCCGATCCGCCCCGGCCCTCCGGCCGGAGTGTTCTGCACCACGAGAACTCTCGTCATCCCGCCCCGCCTTCCCTCGTCATGCCCCGTTCCGGGACGGAGATAGGTTCCCGGCATGAGCCATTCAAGCAACGACGTCCGCGAGACCGCACCCGGTGCACCCGCCGCATCCGCCGCCCCGGGCAGGGGCGGCCCCACGGCGACGGAGGAGGTGGAGCCTGCGGAGATCGGTGCCGTACGCACCGCTTACGACCCCGACCCCGACGGCGATCCGGACCCCGGCGAGATCGTCTGGACATGGGTGCCCTACGAGGAGGACGACGGAAGGGGCAAGGACCGTCCCGTGCTGATCGTGGCCCGCGAGCCTCAAGGCACGCTGCTCGGCGTCCAGTTGACCTCGCGGGAGCAGCACGGGCGTCCCGGCTGGCTCCCGCTCGGCGCCGGCCCGTGGGACCGCAGCGGACGCGACTCGTGGGTGAGTACGGAGCGGGTGCTGCGGGTGCACCCGGACGGGATGCGGCGCGAGGCGTGTGCGCTGGACCGGGCGAGGTTCAACCGCGTCGTGCACCGTCTGCAGCAGATATACGGGTGGCGCTGAGCGGGGCTCTCCGTTGGACCGGAGCAACCACCCGGAATCCGCATCCGGAGCGGCGCAGGGGCGGCACCGGTGCGCCCGTCCAACGGCTGCGACGGGCTTGCCGGAATGGGGCGCGCGCGTGGGCGCGGGAACATAACATGAGCTCCCCGTACATGTGTTCATCATGTGACGGCCTCGTGGTGATCGACTCACGCTTCCTGATGGGGATGACGGGCGATGTTCCGTACCGCTGCCACGCAGCCGGACGTTCTCACCTACGGACCGGTCACGCCGTTACTCGCGTACGGCATGGCCTGCGTCGGCAGTGCGGTCGGACTCAGATGCGCGCTGCGGGCCCCCTTCGCCGATTGCCGAAGGGGAGCAGGGTGGTTGGCCCTCGGATCCGTCGCCATCGGAATCGGGATCTTCACCATGCACGTCGTGGCGATGATCGGCTTCAGCGTGGGCGAGGCGGAGATCGGCTACGACATGCTGACGACGTACGCGAGCCTCCTCGTCGCCGTCGGGATCTCGGCCGTTGCGCTCTTCCTCGTCTCCTTGCGCCGGTACGCCTGGCTCGCGGTGCTCGGCGGCGGCCTGGCCCTCGGGCTGGGCGTCGCGTCCTCGCACTACGTGGGCATGATGGGGATGCGCGTCGCCGGTGCGGTCCGCTACGACCAGAGGCTCATGCTGATCTCGGCAGTTGTCGCCGTCGTCGTGAGCGCCGCGGCCCTGCTGTGCGCCAGGCGGGTGCGGCACATGGGCGCCTCGCTCGCCGCGGCGCTCATCATGGGGCTGGGCTTCGTCGCGATGCACTACACCGGCATGGCGGGAATGACGGTGAGCCTTTACAGCGACGCCGGCGCGGTGGGCAGCTCCTCGCTGGGCACCCTCACACCCTTGCTCATCGGCCCCGTACTCCTGCTGCTGCTCATCGCGCTGTTCGTCAGCCTCGACCCGATGATGGAACGGGACGGCAGGCGCAAGTGGGGAACACGTCCCGGGGAGGGGACGGGCGAGAAGCTGGAATGGGTCCCCTTCGAACGCCGATGAAGACCCGGGCGGCCGGGACGGCCCTCACAGCCGGGCAGGGAGACAGGTGGACGCGGTGGCCTCGAACAGCGGCGAGCAACTGGCGGCGATGCCCGGCGACTGGGAGCGCGCCCTCGCGGTCGTCGCACACCCCGACGACATGGAGTACGGGGCGGCCGCGGCCGTCGCCGAGTGGACCGCGGAGGGCAAGCAGGTCGCCTACCTGATGGTCACGCGAGGCGAGGCCGGCATCGACGGTCTGGAACCCGCCGAGAGCGCACGGGTGCGCGAGGCCGAACAGCACGCGAGCGCAAGCAAGGTGGGCGTCGCCTCCGTGGAATTCCTCGACCACAGGGACGGCGTCATCGAAGAAGGCGTGCCACTGCGGCGGGACATCGCGGCCGCCGTGCGCAAGTGGCGGCCGGAGCTCGTCGTCACGATCAATCACCGGGAGACCTGGGGCGGCACCACCTGGAACACTCCCGATCACCGCGCCGTGGGCCGCGCCGTCCTGGACGCGGTCGGCGACGCCGGGAACCGCTGGATCTTTCCCGAGCAGCTGGAGCCCGGAGGGGAGGGGCCCTGGAGCGGAGTGCGGTGGGTGGCAGTGGCCGGGTCGCCGGAGCCGACGCACGCCGTAGCCGTGGGAGAGGCAGCCGTGGAGCGCGCGGTGGCTTCACTGGCCGAGCACCGCGCGTACATCGAGGCGCTCAGCGACGAACCCGTCGAGACCTACGCGCGTTCCTTCACCGAGTGGATCGCCGGGCTGGCCGCGGAGCGGTTCGGCGGGCGGCGGTGCGTCACTTTCGAGCTGTATCCGCGCTGACGTCCGTGGCGCCGTCCGCCCTCCCGGCAGTGGCCTCGCGGCGTGCCAGGCCCGCCAGCGTCATGGACAGGACCGGCACCAGCAGCACCGCCGCGAACGCGTTGAGCCATCCGTAGCCGGCCGTCGAGACGACGAGCCCCGCCAGGGCACCGCCGGCCCCCGCGGCCGCGTTCATGATCAGGTCGGACAGGCCCTGGACGGCGGCGCGAGCCGGCTGCGGCACCGAATCGGTCAGCAGCGCCGACCCGGAGACGAGCCCCGCGGACCAGCCCAGTCCGAGCATGAACAGGCCCAGGCCCGACTGGGTGTGGTGGCCGTCCGCGGTGCCCGCGAGCGCGGCCGCGCAGGTGAGCAGCGCGACGGAGAGCACGATGACGGTCAGCCGGCCGAAGCGGTCCGCGAGCCAGCCCATCAGCGGCGAGAACGCGTACATGCCCACGATGTGGGCGCTGATGACGAGACCGATCAGCTCGACGTCCGCACCGTGCCGGCCGAGGTCGACCGGTGTCATCACCATGATCGAGACCATCGCCGTGTGCGCCGCCGCGATGGTCACCAGCGCCAGCTTCGCGTTCGCGGAGCCGGCCACCGCGGCGAGGCCGGCGCGCAGCGAACGGCGGCCGCCTCCGGAAGGGACCTTGCGGGCAGCGGGCGGATGAACTCCGGTGCCCCCCTCGGGACCGGTGACCGCCTCGCCGGGGGCGGCGTCCCGTGATCCGGCGTCCGTCTCGGCGTCGGCGAGGGCCCGGGCGGTGAGCAGCGGGTCGGGACGCAGCAGCAGATGGATCAGGACGGCCGTGACGAGGAAGACCGCCGAGCCCCAGACGAACGCCCCGGCGGTCGCCGGTATGCCCACCCCTGTGACGGTGTCCCCGGCGGGCCCGGCGATGTTGGGACCCAGGACCGCTCCGACGGTGGTCGCCCATACGACGAAGGAGATGGCGCGGGCGCGCTGATCCGGCTCGGCGAGGTCGGCGGCCGCGTAGCGGGCTTGGAGGTTTGCGCAGCTCGACGCGCCGAAGGCCGTCATGCCCAGCAGCAGGAGCGGGAAGTTGCCGAGCACGGCCCCGGTGACGACCACGGCGCCGCCCGCCGCGCCGATGAGGTATGCGAGGCACAGTCCTGCGCGGCGGCCCCGCGCCGCCATGAGGGAGGCGAGCGGCAGCGACAGCAGCGCCGTCCCGATGACGGCCGACGTCGAGGCCAGCCCGGAAAGGGCCTCCGAGCCGCTGATCTCCTTGGCCAGCACCGCGGCCAGCGTGACGGCGGTGGCCACGCCCAGGCCGCCGAGCATCTGACTGACCACCAGCACGGCCGCGGTGCGGCGGCGCAGCCGCTCCAGCTGGGCGCCCTCGGGCAGCTGGGGGGTGCCGGCGCGGTCGGCGGGGCTGTCAGGTGCGTCCGCGGTGTCGTTGATGTCGGTCACGTCGGGAAGTCTCCCAGCCGGTCGCGCAGGGGCCCAGGGGGTTTCGGGCCTGGCCGGGACGGCCTGACGCAGGCAGCTGCCCTCTTGTGCGCCCGCATCAGAACAGAGGCTCCGGAAGCAGCCCCTCCAGCGCCAGCAGGAGGCGTTTGGTCTCCAGGCCCCCGCCGAACCCGCCCAGGCCGCCGCCGCTTTCCACGACCCGGTGGCACGGCACCACGACCGGCAGCGGATTCGACCCCATGGCCGTGCCGACGGCGCGGGCCGCGCCCGGCTCGCCGACGCGGTCGGCTAGATCCTGATAGCCGGCGGAGGCCCCGTACGGGACGGACGAGAGCAGTTCCCGCAGCACCTTCTGGTTGAATCCGCCGGAGAGCGACCAGTCCAGCGGCACGGTGAACTCGCGCAGTTCACCGCGGAAGTAGGAGTCCAGCTCCGCGGCGGCGAGTTCGAGGACGCGCCCGCGGGCGGAACCTTGCGCAGCTGCCGCGTCCGCCGGTGCCTCCACGTGGACCGGCGGCGCACCGAGCCTGCCGGTGAGCCGGCCGAGGGCCCGGTCCGCCGTGGCGCCGTCGGCGTGGAAGACGACACCGACCAGGCCCTCGTCGGTAGCGGCGAGCAGCAGGGGACCCACAGGGCTCTCCCGAACCGTCCAGATGCAGGCGCGGGCTGCCGCACTCGCCGTTGTCTCAGTCATGAGGGAACCCTAGAGGGCACCTCTGACACGGCCCGCCTCGCGGGACGGGCGGCCGCAGGAGGTGCTGTGGGGGGTTGGGGGTTCACAGCGGGTGGGGGACAGGGGGAAGTACGGCGGAAAGGGAGCGGTGATGCGGAGGGGGCAGATGCCCGGCCGGGGGACCGGCCATGAGGGCGCTGTGGGGGGTGGAGGGTGCGGAGACGCCGGCGCGGCCCTCGGACCGGCGAATCAGGTCAGCCGCCCGTCGCGTCCCGCACGACGTCGGGGAAGTTGGTGATGATGCCGTCCACTCCGGCCTTGTCGACAGTGCGCGCGGTCGACGCGTCGTTCACGGTCCAGGTGAAGACCTCCATCCGCTTCCCGAGCGCGCCCTTCCGCGCGTGCACCGCGTCGACGTAGTCCTTCGTCGCCGCCGAGTGCGTCGGGTTGATCTGGTCGGTGAACTTCGCGTACGAGTCCAGTTCCGAGACCTTCGGGTTGCCCAGGAACCCGGTCTTGACCCGGCCGTCGAGGACGTGGGTCGTCCTGACCGCGTTGGCGTTGAAGCTCTGGATGACGAGCTTGCTCTTCGTGTGGGAGCTGTCGAGCCAGCCCTCACTGCGCAGCTCTCTCAGCGTCTGCATCTCGATGCCCGGGTAGAGCTCCGGAGCCTTCAGCTCCAGCAGCAGCTTCTGGCCGCCCTTGGTGACCTGCTTCAGGTACTGCTCCAGCGTGGGTACCTTTTCACCCTTGTAGTCGTCGCTGAACCAGCTTCCCGCGTCCAGGCGGGCGATCTCCTTGGCGGTGAAGTCGGAGACGTTCCACGGCGAGCGGTTCGGGTAGAGCTGCTCGGCGTTCGTGGTGCGGGCCAGGGTGGTGTCGTGCATGACGACGAGTTCGCCGTCCTTGGTGCGCTGTACGTCGTTCTCGACCCAGTCGATGCCGAGCCTGTCGGCTTTCCTGACTGCGGCGAGCGTGTTTTCCGGTGCGTAACCGGAAGCTCCGCGGTGGGCGACTGTGGTCGGCGCCCGGTCGCTCGTGCTGTCCTGCCGCGCGGCCGCATGGGCCGGGGACGCGGTGAGGGTGAGGGCGGACATGCCCAGGAGCACGCCGGTGGCGGCGGCTACTGCACGGCGCATCGACATTCGGGAACTCCTCGCGTTCGTGCGAACACTGTCAGCCAGATACTTCCCGTTGTGCGATACACGGAAGCAGAACCGGAGTGGCGCGCGTGTGAACGTGGCGCGACGATCACGATCCGCTGCGTGACGCCGTTGTCAGAGGGGGGTCGTACCGTTGTCTGCATGCGGCCGCAAACCCAGATCGAACGTACGGTGGCGCCCTTCGAGGTCGTCAGCCCCTATCAGCCCAGCGGTGACCAGCCCACCGCCATCGACGAGCTGGCGCGACGCGTCGGCGGTGGCGAGAAGGACGTGGTGCTGCTCGGGGCGACCGGCACGGGAAAGTCGGCCACCACGGCCTGGATGATCGAGAAGCTCCAGCGGCCGACGCTTGTGATGGCGCCGAACAAGACCCTCGCCGCCCAGCTGGCGAACGAGTTCCGCGAACTCCTCCCGAACAACGCGGTGGAGTACTTCGTCTCCTACTACGACTACTACCAGCCGGAGGCGTACGTCCCGCAGACGGACACCTACATCGAGAAGGACTCCTCCATCAACGAGGAGGTCGAGCGGCTGCGGCACAGCTCGACCAACTCGCTCCTGACGCGGCGCGACGTGGTCGTCGTCGCCTCCGTCTCCTGCATCTACGGCCTGGGCACACCCCAGGAGTACGTCGACCGGATGGTGCCGCTCAGGGTCGGGCAGGAGACCGACAGGGACGAACTGCTGCGCCGCTTCGTCGAGGTGCAGTACACACGCAACGACATGTCGTTCACCCGCGGCACCTTCCGTGTCCGTGGCGACACCATCGAGATCTTCCCCGTCTACGAGGAACTGGCCGTCCGCATCGAGATGTTCGGCGACGAGATCGAGGCCCTCTCCACGCTCCACCCCCTCACGGGTGAGGTCATCTCCGACGACGAGCAGCTGTACGTGTTCCCCGCCTCCCACTACGTGGCCGGGCCGGAGCGCATGGAGCGGGCCATCACCGGCATCGAGGCCGAACTGGCGGAGCAGCTGGAGTCGCTGGAGAAGCAGGGGAAGCTGCTGGAGGCGCAGCGGCTGCGGATGCGCACCACGTACGACATCGAGATGATGCGCCAGATCGGCACCTGCTCGGGCATCGAGAACTACTCACGCCACATCGACGGCCGTGACCCGGGCACCGCCCCGCACACGCTGCTGGACTTCTTCCCGGACGACTTCCTCCTCGTCATCGACGAGTCGCACCAGACCGTTCCCCAGATCGGAGCGATGTACGAAGGTGACGCCGCCCGGAAGCGCACCCTGGTGGACCACGGCTTCCGGCTGCCCTCCGCGATCGACAACCGGCCGCTGAAGTGGGAGGAGTTCCTGGAGCGCATCGGCCAGACGGTCTACCTCTCGGCGACTCCGGGCCCGTACGAGCTCTCCCGCGGCGACGGCTACGTGGAGCAGGTGATCCGCCCGACCGGTCTCGTCGACCCGGAGGTCGTGGTCAAGCCGACCGAGGGCCAGATCGACGACCTCGTGCACGAGATCCGCACGCGTGCGGAGAAGAACGAGAGGGTGCTGGTCACCACCCTCACCAAGAAGATGGCGGAGGATCTGACCGAGTACTTCCTCGAGTTGGGCATCCAGGTCCGTTATCTCCACAGCGACGTCGACACGTTGCGCCGTGTCGAGCTGCTGAGGGAGCTGCGCTCCGGCGAGTTCGACGTGCTGGTCGGCATCAACCTGCTGCGGGAGGGGCTGGACCTGCCGGAGGTGTCGCTCGTCGCGATCCTCGACGCGGACAAGGAAGGGTTCCTCCGCTCCGGCACGTCCCTGATCCAGACGATCGGCCGTGCCGCGCGCAACGTCTCCGGCCAGGTGCACATGTACGCGGACAAGGCGACTCCCGCCATGGAGAAGGCCATCGACGAGACGAACCGCCGCCGCGAGAAGCAGATCGCGTACAACAAGGAGCACGGCATCGACCCCGAGCCGCTGCGCAAGAAGATCGGTGACATCGTCGCGGACATCGCCCGCGAGGACATCGACACCGAGCAGCTGCTCGGCTCCGGATACCGCAAGGAGCACAAGCAGGGCGACCGCACGGGCAAGGGCAAGGCGCCCGTTCCGGCGAAGTCTGCGAGCCGGAAGGAGCGCGGCGCGGAAGTCCTCACCGACCGTCCCGCGAGTGAACTGGCAGAAACGATCGAGGAGATGACGGAGCGGATGCGGGCCGCGGCGGCGGAGCTCCAGTTCGAGATCGCGGCCCGGCTCCGCGACGAGGTGTCGGAACTGAAGAAGGAACTGCGGCAGATGAGGGAGGCCGGGCTCAAGTAGCGGCGGCCGCCGACGCCGGCGAGGCGGGGCCGGGACTGCCGCGTCGCACGTGCATGTTGCAAGAGCGACACAAAGGCGCACGTCCTGACCGGGTGCTTCGCGTGCATGCGTAGGGTCGGAGCGTGACCGCCATCGCAAGCGGGATGGCAGCGGAAAGTCGAGAGGGGTAAGCACGTGTCGGTGAACTTGTCCAAGGGACAGGCCATCAGTCTGCAGAAGAACGACGGAGGCAGCCTGTCGGCAGTGCGGATGGGTCTCGGCTGGCAGTCAGCCCCGCGCCGCGGCCTCTTCGGCAAGCGCAGCAAGGAGATCGACCTCGACGCCTCAGCGGTGCTCTTCGCGGGCACGGAACCCAAGGACGTGGTCTTCTTCCGGCACCTGGTGAGCGACGACGGCTCCGTCAGGCACACCGGCGACAACCTCGTCGGCGGTGCCGGCCAGGGCGGCGACGACGAGGCGATCACGGTCGACCTGCAGCGCGTCCCGGTCCACATCGACCAGATCGTCTTCACGGTCAACTCCTTCACGGGGCAGACCTTCGAAGAGGTGGAGAACGCCTTCTGCCGCCTGGTCGACGAGACCAACGGCGAGGAACTGGCGCGGTACACGCTGACCGGCGGCGGCCGGTACACGGCGCAGATCATGGCCAAGGTGCACCGGCAGGGCAACGGCTGGCAGATGACGGCCCTCGGCGCACAGGCCAACGGGCGTACGTTCCAGGACCTGATGCCCGCGCTGGTGCCCCACCTCTGAGCCCGCGGCGGCAGGCAGCAAGGGGGCGCGGCCGCAGCCGCGGAGGCGGCCGTCGCCGGACGGGAAGACTTGGGGGAGAGGATGACGGCCGACCTGGTACGGGGGCAGAACCATCCCTTGCCCGGAGTCCGCCTGGAGATCCGGGTGTCGGTGGAGCGGCCGGTCATCGCCGGCGCGACGCTGAACGACGAGCACGGCAGGATGCGGGAAGAGACGTGGACAGCTCATCCCGCCCGGCCGCAGCTGCCCGGACTTGAGGTGTCCCGGCAGGCCGCGGCCGAACACCGGCTCGCTGTCGATCTCGGAGCCCTGCCGGACGAAGTGCACCGCGTCAACGTGCTGCTCGCTCTGCCCGCGGGGGCGGAGGGGCCGTCCCGGTTCGGGGAGCTCGCGCCCCCGTCCGTGACCGTGACCGAACTCGGCGGGGACGGGATCGCGAACTGCACGCTCACCGGGCTCGACGCCGAGTCCGCCGTCCTCGCATTGGAGCTCTACCGCCGCCAGGGCAGCTGGAAGGTGCGCGCCGTCGGGCAGGGCTACGCCGGCGGGCTCTCCGCGATGCTCGCCGATCAAGGACTCGCCCGCGCCCAGGAGTTGGCCGCGACGATCAACGAGACGGTCGCGGCGGGCCGCGCACGGTCCGTCCCTCCGCCCCCGCCCCGGACGGATGAGGAGCGCTCCGGCGAAGCCACCGTCGGCGGTGCGAGAGGCGTCACCGGGCCGGGCGCGGCAGGGGCCGCGCCCGGCGGCCGCATCAGCTACCGGCATCCCGACCGCGCGGCACCGCCGCCCTCCCAGCCGCCGTGCCCCGCCGGGGAATCCTCCCCTGGGCCCACGCCCACCGCGGCCGGCGTCGGCGGCGGCAATGGTCCGTCTGTCCCGGTCGCCGGCGACGCCAACGGCTGGAGCATGGACGAGCGGCTCTACAACCAGGTCTGGGACATGTTCGAGGACCTGGCCCGCACGGTCGCCGCCTACCGCTCCGCCGTCGATTTCGCCGAGTCGCGCATGGAGCAGGAGCTGGACAAGGTGCTCTCGGACCCGCGGACCCGCGTGGGCCCCACCGCCGACGCGGCGCGCGACGAGGCACGCTCCAGGCAGGCCCGGCTCGTCCAGCAGGCCCGTGAGGTGCTCGACCGCGATCTGCAGCAGTTGTGCGCCGAGGCCGATGTCGTCGAGCCCGCGCTCCCGCCCCCGTACGCCCGTTGGGACAACCCGGTCTGGCACGGCTACCGTCCGCCCACGCGAACGCCGATGGCGATGCGCCTGGGTGACCTGTGCCTTCCCGAGAGCGCCGGCCTGCGGATCCCGATGCTGGTGCGCCTTCCGCTGGAGCGGGGCCTGTGGATCGACAGCGGCCGGAGCGGCCAGGCCGGCTCGTCCGCGACCGGTCCGGCGGCGGCCTCCGTCCTCGGTTCGGACGAGCTGCGTCGGCTTGCCGCCGAGACCGCGACCGCCGTCGCCGCACGCTTCGCGGCGGCTTATCCCGCGGGCGAGGTCACGCTCCACGTCATCGACCCGGCCGGCTCGGCATCGGCCGCGCTCGCGCCGCTCGTCGAGAGCGGGGTACTGCAGGGGCGGCCGGCAGCCGGTGCCGCGGGAGTGAGCACGGTGCTGGAGGCACTCACCCGGCGCGTCGACCTGGTGCAGATGGCGGTTCGCAGCCGCGCCACCGACGCCCTGCCCGCCGACATCGACATGGCCGAACAGCTCCTCCTCGTGCACGACTTCCCGCACGGGTTCGACGACCGTGCAGTCACGCAGCTGCGCTACCTCGCAGACGAAGGCCCCTCCGTCGGGGTGCATCTGCTGATGGTCGCCGACGCCGAAGACGCCCGGGCCTACGGCCCGGTGCTCTCGCCGCTGTGGCGGGCGCTGCTGCGCATCACGCCCGTACCGGACGATCACCTGGCCGACCCGTGGGTCGGTCACCACTGGACGTACGAGCCTCCGCTCGTGCCGCACGGAAGTCAGGTGGTTTCGCAGGTGCTGAGCCGGGTCGCATCCGCGGGGCGCACTCGCAGGACGGGCGGCTGACACGAGGTCAGGCTCCCGAAGCCGCCCCCTGACCAGCGACTCTTTACGTTTCCTTGGTGTTGCTTTACTATTCTTTGCGCGGAGGGGAGTACTCCCAGCAACCAGCGGCGTACCCGTCAATACGGGCCGGATGTGACCGGCCCCGGGGCGTCGGCCGGCCGGCACATTCGGTGCCCGCCAGGTGGAGGAGACCTCCGGCCGATGTGTGCACGCGAGCCGGAGGATGAGCACATGGATGTCTCCCTGAATGTCTGGGCACTGACGATCGTGGGCCTCTGCGCCCTCATCGCGGTCGACTTCTTCATCGGCGGCCGCAAGCCGCACGAGGTCTCCCTCAAGGAGGCCGGGGCCTGGACGACGGTCTGGATCGTCCTGGCCGGCATCTTCGGGCTGGGGCTGTGGCTCTTCGGGACGAGCGAGGCGTCCGGTGAGTTCTTCGCCGGATTCCTCACCGAGAAGTCGCTCAGCGTCGACAACCTCTTCGTCTTCGTCCTCATCATGACGAAGTTCGCCGTGCCTTCGATCTACCAGCAGCGCGTGCTGATGGTGGGCGTCCTGATCGCGCTGGTGCTCCGGGCAGTCTTCATCGCCGCAGGCGCCGCGATGATCTCGGCCTTCTCGTGGATCTTCTTCGTCTTCGGCGCGTTCCTCATCTGGACGGCCTGGAAGCTCATCCAGGAGGCCCGTCAGGACAACGAGGAGGAGTACGAGGAGAACCGCTTCATGAAGATGGTGGAGCGGCGCTTCCCCTCGACCGACCAGTACCACGGCACCAAGCTCTTCATCGTCGAGAACGGCAAGCGGCTGATGACGCCGATGCTGATCGTGATGCTGGCCATCGGCTCGACGGACGTCCTCTTCGCGCTCGACTCCATCCCGGCGATCTTCGGCCTGACCCAGGACCCGTACATCGTCTTCACGGCCAACGCCTTCGCACTCATGGGTCTGCGTCAGCTGTACTTCCTCATCGGCGGCCTGCTGAAGAAGCTGGTGCACCTGTCGTACGGCCTGTCGGTCATCCTCGGGTTCATCGGCGTCAAGCTCGTGCTCCATGCGCTGCACGAGGCCGGTGTGCATGTGCCGGAGATCAGCATTCCTGTCTCGCTGGGCGTCATCGGCGGGGTCCTTGTCGTCACGACCATCACGAGTCTCGCGGCCACGCGCGGCAAGAAGGACGTCGAGGTCTGAGCCCTGCCCGGCTCGCGGGCGCACCGGGCAGTGCCCGGTGCGCCCGTCCCGGTCGGGCCGGTCGTCCCGGGGTCAGCGGGTGATCCTCACCTGCCTCTCCGTCCGCTTGCCGGCCACCTCGACGCTGAGTGTGACGAGGCCGGGCCGGTGAGCGGTGAGCGTGCCGGTCCGCGGGTCGTACGAAGCGGAGCAGCGGACCCTCGTGTCGTCCGCGGCGGTACGGCCGCCGGCGATGCAGAGGTTGCCGGAGCCCGACCAGTCCGCGCTCAGCGGCCAGGCCACCGGCACCTTCCGCGCCGACTCGCCCTCCCCCTGCGTGACGGTGGCAGCGGCGCGGGCCGACTCACCGAGCGGCAGCCGGTCCGGCGCCTCCATCGTGAGGCCGTCCACGTGCGCGACGGTTTGTGCGGCGAGCCAGTCCCCGGCGTGCCGCGGTGCGTCCCGGTCGACTCCCAGCATCGACCAGCCCGTGAAGCCGCCGCGGGAGGCCGGAGTGGCGGGTGACTTCCCGGAGTTGCCGTTGACCAGGTACGGGACGCCGTCGACCCGCGAGGCGTCGAAGGCGCCCGCGTGTGCGCCGACGAACGCAGCCCCCTTGCCAGTGCTGGTGCGGAAGTCGCCCAGCCAGTCCTCCAGCAGGTCGGCCTCCATGCGGTCCGTCAGCCGGCTCGCCTGCTGACCAGTCGGGTCCCGGGGCGGCACGTGCTGCACGACTGCCACGGACGAGACCGAAGGGTCGTCCTCCGCGTCGTCCAACTGCCGTCGCAGCTCCTGGAGTTGCTCGTATCCGCCGCCGCGCACCGTCAGGGACGAGGTGTCGAGCGTGATGAACCGGGTGCCCTTGTGGTCGAACGTGCGCTGCGCCGGGCCGAATTCGGCGGTGAAGTTCGCGATGCTGCCGCCCATCACCTCGTGATTCCCCGGCACGTAGTACCAGTCGACGGCGTCTCCCAGCTCCTCCTCCAGCACACGACGGGCGAAGCTCAGGTCCTCCTTCGACCCCTCGTCGACCAGGTCGCCGTTGATGATGACGAAGTCCGGTGACGCCGCGCGGATCTCCCTCAGAGTGCGCCGTGCCTGCCGTACGACGGCGCTGTCGGGATCGCGGGCCACGAACTGCGCGTCGGACATCACCGCGAAGCGCCAGTCGCGGCCCGCGACGTCGGCCGCCGTCGAGATCAGCGGGTCTTGCGGGCGCTCGGCCTCCGGCAGGTCCACGTCGGGCGGAATCCGGGCCATCAGCTCGTCCAGGACGACCTCACCGGTGTACTGCTCTGCGGGCCTGGTCTCGGCGAGGTAGAAACGGTGCAGCCGCAGCGGGTAGTTGACGCTCCCGGGGACCTCGAAGGTGACCTGCTGCCAGCCCGCCTCGGTGAGGTGTGCACCCCGCAGCACCTGGTCGGTCCCGTTCGCGTCCTTCAGATGCAGCGAGGGCCACGCGCCCTTGCCGTCGCTCTTGATCCACATGGTGAAGCTCTGCGGCTGCCCGGCTACGGGCACCGCTTCCGGCGGAGTCGCGTACGCGGCGCGGGTGGCGGTCGAACGGCTGAAGTCGTACGTCATTTTCAGCCCTGTGCCGTCCTTGCCGTCCGGGACGGCCGAGAGTGATCCCTCGGCACGGGCTGCGCTGAACTTCCACTCCGCGGCGTCGTCGAAGCCGGCGGTCCGCTCGTCGTGCAGACCGACCGTGACGGCGAGTTGCGTGGTGCGGCCCTTGACGTCGACGGTGACGACGCCGGACGCCGACTCCTGTCCCGGCCTTGCCTTCACGGTGAAGCCGCCGCGGGCCTCGTCCGGTGAGATGGAGAACAGCGAACGGTCGTACCGCAGGCGGGCGTCGGCCGGCTCCACGGGGGCGCTGGTGCCCTCGGCGTCGAAGCCGACGATGCCGAACGAGCCTTCGGCGCCGCCGTCGGCCAGCCCGACGCGTTCGCTGGTGGGGCGGATGCGGTCCAGTTCGCCGACGACGGACAGCTGAGCCGATCCCCGCGCGTGGCCCCGCTGTGCGGTGACCCGCGTCGAGCCCGTGCGGCGGGCGTGGAAGACACCCTCGTCGTCGACCCGTCCGACGCCGGGCCTGGAGGCCGACCAGTGCGGGGTGCCCTCGGCCGGGCCGTAGGACTCGTCGTAGCCGGCGGCGGTCAACTTCCTTGTCAGGCCCTGGAAGACGCGGTCCGGGTGGCCGACGGGCATGTTGTCGGCCGTTGGCGCGGAGGCAGGGTCGGCCGCCGTCTCCACCCAGAAGTGCTTGAGCGCTCCGCTGCCCGCCGGGGAGGTCAGTGCCACGCCGTTGGGCACCTCACGCTCTTCTCCGTCGGACGGCGCGTTCTCCAACTGAAGGTCATCGGAGCCCGGTTCGCGCGCGAGGAGGGTGGAGGAGCCGCCACCGTCGAGGTTGAGCGCGTTGTAGGCGCCCAAGTCCTTCATCATCAGGGCGAGTTCGGTGAGGGTCACCCCGCCGGACGCCGCCTGGCGTCCGTCCACCGACATCACGTGCATCGTCGACCCGTCCTTGGAGAAGCCGACGGCTGTGCGCGGTGCCGTCGCGTTGTTCGGCCGCCCCTCCCAGTCCTGGGGCTCGCCGTCCACGACGAGCAGGCCACGCCCGCCGGTCGCCGTGCGGGGGACGGGGCTGCCGTCGTCCGTCCGCATGTGGTACTCGAGCGAGACCCGGTCGCCCACTTCCAGTCCGTCGAGTGTCTTCGCACCGGTGTCCCGGCCGACCAGAACGGTGGTGCCCTCGGCGATCGGGCCACTGCCGGGCTCTTCGAGGACGCGGCTGACCCGGCCGTGCCGCACGAGCACCTCGGTGGATTCGGGGTCGCTGTCGGTGGTGAGTGCCCGGTCGGCCTTGCCCCACCGGGAGTTGTACGCGCCGATGCCGTCCTCGGGCACGTTGGCGGCGTTGTAGGCGGCCAGCGGCTGCTTGCCGCCGGGCAGGGTGAGGGTGCCCTCGAAGTAGAGCGAGAGGATCCGGCCCGCCGCGTCCGGCCCGAAGCCGAGGGCATCGCTGTTGCCGGCGGCGGGGGAGTGGGCCACCTTGCCGTTCCGCACGCCGGGGCCGAGCGGCGCCCCGGTCTCGTCGATGTCGAAGAAGTCGGCGTTGAAGGCCGCGACGGTACGGCGGCCCTTGCCCGGGTCGTGGTTCTCGGCCTGCTCGCTGAGCGGTTGACGGGTGGAGACCTCGCCGCTGGAGAGGTAGTCCGCGCGGGTGCCGCCGTCGCTGCTGCTTCCGAGATCCACGCTGAGGGCGTCCGCCCGCAGCCACTTGTCCGACTCCAGCCGCTGGAAGGACGTGAGCCGGGCACCGGGTGCGACCGGCCGGCTGGTGCGGGAGAGCTCCATGCCGTCGCCGTCGGGGATGCCCGCCGGAGCGGCAGTTGTCGCCGCGGCCTGTGCTGCCGCTGCCTGGGCCGCACCGGTCCGTGCGGCCACGGACGGAGCGGGAGCGGAGGCCTGGGCCGCATTCGCCGCAACCGGCTGAACGGCCGTCAGAAATGAAAGAGCGGTCACTGCGGGAAGCAGCGACCGGGCGAGGACTCTTCTGCGTACGTTTACTCGTATCACAACATCCCCTGTAAACACGGGTGTTCCATGCGCTTCTGCGCACAGCGCCGCAAAGGGTCCCAGCGGTGGACGGGCCGCACCAGACGCCGGGAGGAAATTCGAACAACAGGTGTAAACCACCAACCCACCGTCTGTGAGGCGCAGTTGAGAGATGAGCAGCCGCGCACCGCGTCCGGCCTGCGGTATCCACCGGAGGCCTCCCCGGCCCTGCCGCACGGTGCGAAGCCGTACGGGAGCGACGAGCGGCTGCGGGAGTTCGCGGAACGGCACCACGCGGCGTTTCCGAACGGCGCGGATTCAGCTCCACTAGTCACATGCCGATATGGGCATATGATGGCGACCATGGCACGAGCAGCGACGACGTCGGACGTCTTCAACGCGATCGCCGAGCCGCAGCGCCGGGAGATCCTGGTGCTGCTGCGGGCGGGTGAGCGGCCGGTGACCGAGCTGGCGCGGGAGCTGAGGATGACCCAGCCGCGGGCGTCCAAACACCTTCGGGTGCTCCGGGAGGTCGGGTTGGTGCGGGACCGCAGGGCCGGCAAGCAGCGGCTGTACGGCCTTGACGCCCGCGGGCTGCGGCCGGTCCACGAGTGGACCGGCGGGTTCGAGCGGTTCTGGAACGAGAGCTTCGACCGGCTGGAGGAGTACGTGCAGGACCTGAAGCAGGCAAGGCAGGAGGAGTAGCTGATGAGTGAGACGGGAAGAGGATCGCCCGCGCAGTCCGCGACGGCCGACCGCGAGATCGTCATCTCCCGGGTCATCGAGGCCCCACGGGAGCTGGTGTTCGAGGCGTTCACCGAGGTGCGGCACCTGTCACGGTGGTGGGGGCCGAAGGGGTTCACCACCACCACGCGGGCGTTCGAGTTCCGTGTCGGCGGGGAGTGGGACTTCGTGATGCACGGACCGGACGGGACCGACTACACCGAGTGGATCTCCTGGACCGAGATCGCCCCGCCGGAGCGGATCGCGCTGATCCACGGTGAGTCCCAGGGCGACCCGAACGCCTTCGAGTCGGTCCTGACGTTCGCACGCGACGGTGCGGCGACCCGGATCGAAATGCGCACGGTCTTCCCCACCAAGGAGCAGCGCGACGAGGCGGTCGAGAAATACCGCGCGATCGAGGGCGGCCGGCAGACCCTGAGCAGCCTGGCTGACTACGTCACCGAGATCGTTCGGAAGGGAGCGGAGGGCTGATGGCCGGGAAGGTCTTCTTCAGCGTGTCGATGTCCCTGGACGGGTTCATCGCACCCGAGTCCTCAGAGGACTTGATGGGGCAGCAGTGGATGGAACTGCAGCAGTGGCTCTTCCCCCAGCGGTTCATCCGGGAGAACCTGAAGCTCGGCGAGGGCGGCGAGGAGGGGCGCGACAACGACATCGTGCGGGAGACGTTCGAGCGCACCGGCGCGAGCGTCATGGGCAAGCGCATGTTCGACGCCGGCGAGCAGGCATGGCCGGAGGAGGCGCCGTTCCACACGCCGGTCTTCGTCGTGACGCACGAGAAGCGCGAACCCTGGGAGCGGCCGGGCGGGACCACCTTCCACTTCGTCAACGACGGCATCGAGTCCGCGCTCGACCAGGCCCGCGATGCCGCCGGCGCCCGCGACGTCCGCATCGCGGGCGGCGGCGCGACGATCCTGGAGTACGTGAACGCCGGCCTGATCGACGAGTTCTCCATCGCGCTGTCGCCCGTGCTGTTCGGCTCCGGAATCCGCTTGTTCGAGGGCGTGGACGCGGGCCGCGTGGCCCTGGAGCCGCTCCGCGCAGAGCCCTCCCCGAGGGTGACGCACCTGACCTACGCCGTCCGGGAGCGGTAGGCGGACGGCGCACGACACCGCGCCGCGAGGAAATTCAGGTGTGACGCTTCTGCGTCGCCTGGGGTGTGACGCCCTACCGCTTCTTCATCGGCGCCCTCTTCCGCGCGCCGGTGCCGCCGGTGCCGCCGGACGGGGACTTGCGCGTAGCGGCCGGCGATGCGTCGCTCACCCGGTCACCCAGCACGTCCCGCAGGAACTTCCCCGTGTGGCTCGCAGGAATCGCCGCCACCTGTTCCGGGGAGCCCTCGGCGACCACCAGGCCACCGCCGTACCCGCCCTCGGGGCCCATGTCCACGACCCAGTCCGCGGTCTTGATGACGTCCAGGTTGTGCTCGATGACGATGACCGTGTTGCCCTTGTCGACCAGCCCGTCCAGTACGGAGATGAGCTTGCGGATGTCCTCGAAGTGCAGGCCCGTCGTGGGCTCGTCGAGCACGTACACGGTGCGCCCCGTGGAGCGCTTCTGCAGCTCGCTGGCCAGCTTCACGCGCTGAGCCTCACCGCCGGAGAGCGTCGGGGCGGGCTGCCCGAGCCGCACGTAACCCAGCCCCACGTCGTTGAGCGTCCGCAGATGGCGGGCGATGGCGGGCACCGCCGCGAAGAACTCGGTCGCCTGCTCGATGGGCATCTCCAGCACCTCGGAGATGTTCTTGCCCTTGTAGTGGACCTCCAGCGTCTCGCGGTTGTAGCGCGCGCCGTGGCAGACCTCGCACGGGACGAACACGTCCGGCAGGAAGTTCATCTCGATCTTGATCGTGCCGTCGCCGGAGCAGTTCTCGCACCGCCCGCCCTTGACGTTGAAGGAGAAGCGCCCCGGCTGGTAGCCGCGCACCTTCGCCTCCGTCGTCTCCGCGAAGAGCCGGCGCACATGGTCGAAGACCCCTGTGTACGTCGCCGGGTTGGAGCGCGGAGTGCGGCCGATGGGTGACTGGTCGACGTGCACGACCTTGTCCACCAGGTCGTCGCCGTCGACGCGGGTGTGCCGGCCGGGCACCGACTTGGCGTTGTTCAGCTCCCGGGCAAGGTGGGTGTAGAGGATGTCGTTGACGAGGGTCGACTTGCCCGAGCCCGAGACGCCGGTCACCGCCGTGAGCACGCCGAGTGGGAAGGACACGTCGATGTCGCGGAGGTTGTTCTCGCGTGCACCGCGCACCGTCAGCTGCCGCTCGGCATCGGCCGGCCTGCGCATCTGCGGCAGCGGAATGCTCTTCCTCCCGGCAAGGTAGTCGCCGGTGACGGAATCGGACGTCTCCAGCAGCTCCTTCATCGGACCGCTGTGCACGACCTTGCCGCCGTGCTCGCCCGCGCCGGGGCCGATGTCCACGACCCAGTCGGATGCCTTGATGGTGTCCTCGTCGTGCTCGACGACGATCAGCGTGTTGCCCAGGTCCCGCAGCCGCACCAGCGTCTCGATCAGCCGGTGGTTGTCGCGCTGGTGCAGCCCGATCGACGGTTCGTCCAGCACGTACAGCACACCCACCAGGCCCGAACCGATCTGCGTGGCAAGGCGGATGCGCTGTGCCTCCCCGCCGGAGAGTGTCCCGGCCGCGCGGTTGAGCGTGAGGTAGTCGAGACCGACGTCGACGAGGAAACGCAGTCGCTCGTTGACCTCCTTCAGGACCCGCTCGGCGATCTTCTTGTCCCTGTCGCTGAGGGTCATCTCCCGCAGGAAGTCGGCGCATTCACTGATCGACATCGCCGAGATCTCGGCGATCGACTTCCCCTGCATCGTCACCGCGAGCACGATCGGCTTCAGCCGCGTGCCCTCACAGGTGGGGCAGGGCACCTCGCGCATGTACCCCTCGAAGCGCTCCCGGCTGCTGTCGGTCTCCGCCTCCTGGTGCCGCCGCTTGACGAAGGGCACGACGCCCTCGAACGCCGTGGTGTAGGCCCGCTCCCGCCCGTACCGGTTGCGGTAGCGCACCTCGATCTGCGTCTTGTGCCCGTACAGCAGTGCCTTCTTGGCCCGCTGCGGCAGCCCGGCCCACGGGATGTCCGTACGGAAGCCGAGGGCGTCCGCGAGCGCACCGATGAGGCGGCCGAAGTAGTCCCGCGTGTGCCCGTGCGACCAGGGGTGCAGAGCACCTTCGTCGAGCGACTTCTCCTCGTCCGGGACGATCAGCTCGGCGTCGACCTCCATGCGCGTGCCGATCCCGGTGCAGTCCGGGCAGGCGCCGAAGGGGGAGTTGAAGGAGAAGGTGCGCGGCTCGAGCTCCTCGAACGACAGGTCGTCATACGGGCAGTAGAGGTGTTCGGAGAACATCCGCTCGCGCTGGGGGTCGTCCTCGTCCAGGTCGACGAAGTCGAGGATGACCATCCCGCCGGAGAGGCCGAGCGCCGTCTCGACGGAGTCCGTCAGCCGCCGCTTCGCGCCCTCCTTCACGGTGAGCCGGTCGACGACGACCTCGATCGTGTGCTTCTCCTGCTTCTTCAGCTTCGGCGGTTCGGAGAGCTGGATCGTCTGCCCGTCCACGCGCGCCCTGCTGTAGCCCTTCGTCTGAAGCTCGTTGAAGAGATCCACGAACTCGCCCTTGCGCTCGCGCACCAGTGGGGAGAGCACCTGGAAGCGGCTGCCGGGCTCCAGACCCAGCACCTTGTCCACGATGGCCTGCGGCGACTGACGGGTGATGGGCCGGCCGCACTCCGGGCAGTGGGGCTTGCCGATGCGGGCGAAGAGCAGCCGGAGGTAGTCGTAGACCTCGGTGATCGTGCCGACCGTCGAGCGCGGGTTGCGCGAGGTCGACTTCTGGTCGATGGAGACCGCGGGGGAGAGGCCTTCGATGAAGTCCACATCCGGCTTGTCCATCTGGCCGAGGAACTGCCGGGCGTATGCGGACAGTGACTCGACGTAGCGGCGCTGGCCCTCGGCGAAGATCGTGTCGAATGCGAGGGAGGACTTGCCCGACCCCGACAGACCGGTGAAGACGATGAGCGAGTCGCGCGGGAGGTCGACCGAGACATTCCGGAGATTGTGCTCGCGAGCGCCACGGACAAGGAGACGGTCAGAGGCCACGCCGGTTGGCACCTTTCGTGTGAGAAGCAGGGTGCCCCGACTGCGCAGGAGCCCCCCGCTCAAGACTAGAGGCGGTGCCGCCCGAGTGTGTCCGGACAGGGCAGGTACCGCCCTCAGAGCTTATAGTACGTGTATTCGATTCTGGCCCTCCCCTGTGGGAAGTTCCGCAGTCCGCGCCGTCTTCCACCCGAAGGAGTGGCACGGCTAGCTTGGGGATCATGACCCAGCCAGCGAACCCCGCCGCATCCGTTCCCGACCCCGCCGCCGACGCCGCTGCCCTGCGCGCCGCCACCGGCCGGCTGCTCGCGGCCGTCGAGCAACTCGACGACGCCACCGCGTCCAAGCCCTCGCTGCTTCCCGGCTGGACCCGCGGCCATGTGCTGGCCCATGTCGCCCGCAACGCGGACGCCCTGCTCAACACGCTGGCCGCGCGGCCCATGTACGCAAGCGCCGAGAGCCGCGACGCCGACATCGAGCGTGACGCGCACCGGACCGTCGCCGAACACCTCGTCGACCTGCGCGAGAGCGCGGCCCGTCTCGACGGCGCCTTCGGCGCGCAGCGCGACTCCGACTGGGAACGGACCGTGGAGCTGCGTAACGGTGTGACGGACCACGCGTATTCCCTGCCCTTCCGCCGCTGGATCGAGGTGGAGCTCCACCACGTCGACCTCGGCGTCGGTTACGCCGTGGACGATCTGCCCGCGACGTTCATCGAGCGTGAACTGGCCACCATGGCACGGCGCTTCGCCGGACACCCCGGGATCGCCGAGCCGGTCGAACTCCGCACGGAGGACGGCGTCGTCTGGCACACGGGCGCACCCGGCGGCGACTCCGCCAAGCCGCTGGTCGTCGCCGGCAGCCCGACCGACCTCGTCGCCTGGCTCACCGGCCGCAGCACCGGCTCCGGGCTCTCCGCGAGCGCCCCGCTGCCCGCGCTGCCGGCTCTCTAGCGTGCAGGGGCGGGGTCCCCGCCCCTGCCTTGGCGACCCCGCCTCGCCCCGGCCCGGCCCCGCGTCGCACCGCCCCGGCCCCCGCGCCGCACACCGCATGTCCCCGTATCCGCCACGCCTCCGCTCTGGCGCCCGCCCGCGGGGCACGGCCTAGGGTGTCCCCATGGCTTACACCGGAGAGGTGCAGGTCGGGGGACCTGCCGACGTGCACGAGCTGACCGACTTGATGATCTCCAAGGTCGCGGTCGGCCCCATGAACAACAACGCCTACCTGCTGCGCTGCCGCAGAACCGGCGAACAGCTGCTGATCGACGCGGCCAACGAGCCGGAGACACTGCTCGAACTCATCGGCTCCGACGGCATCGCCTCCGTCGTCACCACCCACCGGCACGGCGACCACTGGCAGGCCCTCGCCCCCGTCGTCGAGGGCACGGGCGCCCGCACCTACGCGGGCCGCTACGACGCCGAGGGGATCCCGGTCGGCACGGACGTGCTCGTCGAGGACGGTGACACGGTGCGCGTCGGCGAGGTCGGGCTGACGGCTCGTCACCTCGTCGGCCACACACCCGGCTCCATCGCCCTCATCTACGACGACCCGCACGGGCATCCGCATCTGTTCACCGGCGACTGCCTCTTCCCCGGCGGCGTCGGCAACACCCATGACGACCCGGAGGCGTTCGCGAGTCTGCTGAACGACGTCGAGACCAAGCTCTTCGCCCAACTCCCGGACGAGACCTGGGTCTACCCCGGTCACGGAGGTGACACGACGCTCGGCGCCGAGCGCCCGCACCTCGGCGAATGGCGCGAGCGCGGCTGGTGACGGGACAAGCCCGCCCCTGACGCCGCGGCAGAAGCGCTGGAACGCGGCGCAAGGGGCCGCCTCCCGGAATCCGGGAAGGCGGCCCCTTCAGGCGTTCCCGGGCCCGCTCTCCGGGCCCGGGCCTGAGGGCTCCCGGCCGGAGGTGAGGCGAGGCGCTGTCACCGTACGGACGTAGGCTGTGCTGCATGGCAGACCCCTCCAGCTACCGCCCCGAACCGGGCGAGATCCCGGACTCACCGGGGGTCTACCGGTTCCGGGACGAGCACGGCCGCGTGATCTACGTAGGGAAGGCCAAGAGCCTGCGCCAGCGGCTCGCGAACTACTTCCAGGACCTCGCCGGTCTGCATGTACGCACCCGCACCATGGTCACCACGGCCGCGTCGGTGGAGTGGACGGTGGTCTCCACCGAGGTCGAGGCGCTCCAGCTGGAGTACTCCTGGATCAAGGAGTTCGCCCCCCGGTTCAACGTCAAGTACCGCGACGACAAGAGCTATCCGTCCCTCGCCGTCACCCTCAACGAGGAATATCCGCGGGTCCAGGTGATGCGCGGTCCGAAGAAGAAGGGCGTGCGCTACTTCGGTCCGTACGCACACGCCTGGGCGATCCGCGAGACCGTCGACCTGATGCTGCGTGCGTTTCCCGTACGCACCTGCTCCGCCGGTGTCTTCAAGCGCTCCGCCCAGATCGGCCGCCCCTGCCTTCTCGGGTACATCGGCAAGTGCGCCGCGCCCTGCGTCGGGCGGGTCAGCGCCGAGGAGCACCGCCAACTCGCCGAGGAGTTCTGCGACTTCGTCGCCGGGCACACCGGCTCGTACCTGCGCCGCCTGGAACGGGAGATGACGCAGGCGTCCGAGGAGATGGAGTACGAGAGGGCCGCGCGGCTTCGTGACGACATGGACGCCCTGAAGCGCGCCATGGAGAAGAGCGCCGTCGTCCTCACCGACGCCACCGACGCCGACCTCATCGCCGTCGCCGAGGACGAACTGGAGGCGGCGGTCCAGATCTTCCACGTGCGCGGCGGACGCGTGCGGGGCCAGCGCGGCTGGGTCACGGACAAGGTCGAGGAGATCGGCACACCCGAACTGGTCGAGCACGCGCTCCAGCAGCTCTACGGGGAGGAGAGCGGCGAGGGCGTCCCGAAGGAAGTGCTGGTTCCCGCGCTGCCCGACCCGCCGGAACCGGCCGCCCAGTGGCTCGGCGAGCGTCGCGGCAGCGCCGTCAGCCTGCGCGTACCGCAGCGCGGCGACAAGCGCGCCCTGATGGAGACGGTCGCACGCAACGCCCAGCAGGCCCTCGCCCTGCACAAGACCAAACGCGCCTCGGACCTCACGACGCGCTCGCGGGCCCTGGAGGAGATCGCCGAGAACCTCGGCCTCGACTCGGCGCCGCTGCGCATCGAGTGCTTCGACATCTCCCACTTCCAGGGCGACGACGTGGTCGCGTCCATGGTCGTCTTCGAGGACGGCCTCGCCCGCAAGAGCGAGTACCGCCGCTTCCAGATCAGGTCCGTCGCCGGCCAGGACGACGTCCGCTCGATGCACGAAGTGGTCAGCCGCCGCTTCCGCCGCTACCTCCTGGAGAAGCGGCGCACGGGGGAGTGGGGCGGCGACGGCGACGGCTCCGCGGAGGGCGAGGGCCCGGAGCCCGCCGAAGGGGAAGCGTCCCCGGAGCCCGAGGAGCGGGGAGAAGAGGTCGCCGGCACCGCGGGGCGCGACGAGGACGGCAGGCCGAAGAAGTTCGCCTACCCTCCCCAGCTCATCGTCGTGGACGGCGGCCGCCCTCAGGTCGCCGCCGCGCGCAGCGCCATGGACGAGCTGGGCATCGACGATGTCGCCGTCTGCGGGCTGGCCAAGCGGCTCGAAGAGGTCTGGCTGCCCGGCGAGGAGGACCCCGTCGTGCTGCCACGTACGAGTGAGGGCCTCTATCTCCTGCAGCGGGTCCGCGACGAGGCGCACCGTTTCGCGATCAGATATCAGCGCAGCAAACGCTCGAAGACGATGAAGGCGAGCCCGCTCGACGCGGTTCCGGGCCTCGGGGCGTCCCGCAAGCAGGCACTGCTGAAGCACTTCGGCTCCCTGAAGCGGCTCCGGGCGGCGCGCGTGGAGGAGATCTGCGAGGTGCCGGGTGTGGGCCGCAAGACGGCGGAGGCGGTCGCCGCGGCGCTCGTCACGAAGTCGTCCGGGGCGGCGGTGAACACAGCGACCGGTGAGATCGTTGAAGAAGAGTGAGCCACGAGTCCGGGGGGCGAACAGCATGAACGGTCAGCAGGAACAGGAACACGGCAGAGACTCGCGCCTGGAAGCGGAGCCGGCACGGCCGAGTCGGGCGGCGGACACGGATACGGCTGCCCCCGCGGGACCGGAGAGCGTGACGGCGCCGGGCGCGGACAGGGACGCAGATGCGGGCATGGAGACGGTGACGGGTACCGACGCGGCGGGCGAGGCGGTCATCCCCGAACTTGTGATCATCTCCGGGATGTCGGGCGCGGGCCGCAGCACCGCGGCCAAGTGCCTTGAGGATCTCGGCTGGTTCGTCGTCGACAACCTGCCGCCCGAGCTCATCCCCACGATGGTCGACCTGGGCGCACGCTCGCAGGGCAACGTCGCGCGCATCGCCGTCGTCGTCGACGTGCGCGGCCGGCGCTTCTTCGACAACCTCAAGCAGTCCCTGGCGGACCTGGCGAAGCGGCAGGTCAAGCGCCGCATCGTCTATCTGGAGGCGAGCGACGAGGCGCTGGTGCGGCGTTTCGAGTCGGTGCGCCGCCCCCATCCGCTCCAGGGCGACGGCAGGATCGTCGACGGCATCGCCGCCGAGCGCGACCTGCTGCGGGAACTGCGCGGCGACGCCGACCTGGTCATCGACACCTCCGGCCTCAACGTCCACGAGCTGAGGGCCAAGCTCGACGCCCGTTTCGCCGGCGATGAGGAGCCCGAACTCCGCGCCACGGTGATGTCTTTCGGGTACAAGTACGGGCTCCCGGTTGACGCCGATCTCGTCGCCGACTGCCGCTTCCTCCCCAACCCCCACTGGGTTCCGGAGCTGCGCCCCTACAACGGCACCAGCCCTCAGGTCTCGGAGTACGTCTTCGACCAGCCGGGCGCGAAGGAGTTCCTCGACCGGTACGCCGAACTGCTCCAGCTCATCGCCGCGGGCTACCGCAGGGAGGGCAAGCGTTACGTCACCGTCGCGATCGGCTGCACGGGCGGCAAGCACCGCAGCGTCGCCGTCTCGGAGAAGCTGGCGCGCCGGCTCTCCGGCGCCGGCGTGGAGACCGTCGTGGTGCACCGCGACATGGGACGTGAATGAGGACGTGAGAAGCGCGAATGCCTCGTAGGACCATCCGGCTGCGGCGTCCGGTGGGCACGCGCGCGGCACAGCGCGGCACCCAGCCGAAGGTCGTTGCGCTCGGCGGCGGCGCGGGCCTGTCCGCCTCGCTCACGGCGCTGCGCCGCATCACAGGGGACCTCACCGCCGTCGTCACCGTCGCCGACGACGGCGGCTCCAGCGGCCGGCTCCGTGACGAGCTCGGAGTGCTGCCTCCCGGCGATCTGCGCAAGGCGCTCGCGGCGCTGTGCGGCGACGACGAGTGGGGCCGCACCTGGGCAGAGGTCATCCAGCACCGCTTCGTCAGTCGCGGCGACATGCACGACCACGCCGTGGGGAACCTGCTGATCGTCGCCCTCTGGGAGCAGCTCGGCGACCATGTCCAGGCCCTCGACCTGGTGGGCAAGCTGCTCGGGGCGCACGGGCGCGTGCTGCCGATGTCCGCCGTCCCGCTGGAACTCCAGGCGCTGGTGCGCGGCCACGACCCCGAGCGCCCCGACGAGGTCTCGACCGTGCGCGGGCAGGCCAACGTCGCGCTCACCCGGGGCGAGGTGCAGCAGGTGCATCTCGTTCCGCACGACCCGCCCGCCGTGTCCGAGGCCGTCAAGGCCGTGCTGGACGCCGACTGGGTCGTCCTCGGCCCCGGCTCCTGGTTCTCGTCGGTCATTCCGCACCTGCTCGTTCCGGAACTGCTCGACGCGCTGACGCAGACCAAGGCCCGCAAGGTGCTTTCGCTGAACCTCGCTCCGCAGCCCGGAGAAACGGAAGGCTTCTCCCCGCAGCGTCATTTGGACGTTTTGGCCCGACACGCCCCTAAACTCGCCTTCGACGTGGTGCTGGCCGACGAGAACGCTGTTCCCGACCGGGACTCCCTGTGTCAGGCCGCCGAGCGGCTCGGAGCGACGGCTCAGCTGTCACCGGTCGCGGCGGTCGGAGGCGCCTCCCCGGGCGATGGCCCCGCGGGAGGCGCAGCCAGGCACGACCCGGAGCTGCTGGCCGCCGCGTACGACCGTATTTTTCGGATGCATGGAAGGATCGGCCCATGGCGATGACGGCTGCGGTGAAGGACGAGATTTCCCGGCTTCCCGTCACCCGGACCTGCTGCCGGAAGTCCGAGGTCTCGTCGATCCTGCGGTTCGCGGGCGGCCTGCACCTGGTGAGCGGGCGGATCGTGATCGAAGCGGAACTCGATACGGGCATCGCTGCCCGCCGCCTGCGCAAGGACGTTCTGGAGATCTTCGGGCACAGCTCCGACCTGGTGGTGATGGCGCCGGGCGGGCTCCGGCGCGGGAGCCGCTACGTCGTACGCGTGGTGGCCGGGGGTGACCAGCTCGCGCGGCAGACGGGACTCGTGGACAGCCGCGGCCGTCCGATCCGCGGTCTTCCGCCGCAGGTGGTCTCGGGGGCCACCTGCGACGCGGAGGCCGCCTGGCGCGGCGCGTTCCTCGCACACGGATCGCTGACCGAGCCCGGCCGCAGCTCCTCGCTGGAGGTCACCTGCCCCGGGCCCGAGGCCGCGCTGGCCCTGGTCGGCGCCGCGCGCAGGCTCCAGATCGCGGCGAAGGCGCGGGAGGTGCGCGGCGTGGACCGCGTCGTCGTCCGTGACGGCGACGCCATCGGCGCGCTGCTGACCCGGCTGGGCGCCCACGAGTCGGTGCTGGCCTGGGAGGAGCGGCGCATGCGTCGCGAGGTCCGCGCCACCGCGAACCGCCTCGCCAACTTCGACGACGCCAACCTGCGCCGCTCGGCGCGTGCGGCCGTCGCCGCGGGAGCGCGCGTGCAGCGTGCGCTGGAGATCCTCGCCGACGACGTGCCCGAGCACCTGGCCGCTGCCGGCCGGCTGCGCATGGACCACAAGCAGGCGTCGCTGGAGGAACTGGGCGCGCTGGCCGATCCGCCGCTGACGAAGGACGCCGTCGCGGGCCGTATCCGCCGGCTGCTGGCCATGGCCGACAAGCGGGCCCAGGACCTGGGCATTCCGGGGACGGAGACGAGCCTCACGGAGGAGATGGTCGGCTGACCTCCCCTCGGCCCTTCGGGGCGGGCCCCACCCCGGGCCCGCCGGGCCCGGGGCCTCCCGGCCTCCCCGCGCTGGGCCCCGTTCAGGGCCCGTTCCACCCAAGTTCCACCCGTCCTCTGGGCCCCGGGCTCCGGGGACGGTGGCGCCTCCGGGCCCCGGGTGGCCGATGTCACCACGAAGACCGGGGCGCGGTAGGGTCGGGAACCGGTCGGGGACATCCCATACACCTTTGCCGGTGTCCGTACCGGCGTACCAACGAGGAGATCGGTTCGTGACGATCCGCGTAGGCATCAACGGCTTCGGCCGCATCGGTCGCAACTACTTCCGCGCGCTGCTCGAGCAGGGGGCGGACATCGAGATCGTCGGTGTCAACGACCTGACCGACAACGCGACCCTGGTGCACCTGCTGAAGTACGACAGCATTCTGGGGCGCCTCAAGCAGCAGGTCAGCCACACCGACGACAGCATCACGGTGGGCAGCCAGACCTTCAAGACGATGGCGGAGCGTGACCCGGCCCAGCTGCCCTGGGGCGAGCTGGGTGCCGACATCGTCATCGAGTCCACCGGCATCTTCACCAAGCGCGACGACGCGGCCAAGCACCTGGCCGCCGGCGCGAAGAAGGTCCTCATCTCGGCTCCGGCCAAGGAAGAGGACATCACCGTGGTCATGGGCGTCAACGAGGACAACTACGACCCCGCGAAGCACCACGTCGTCTCCAACGCCTCCTGCACCACGAACTGTGTGGCGCCGATGGCGAAGGTCGCCGACGAGAACTTCGGCATCGTCAAGGGCATGATGACGACGGTCCACGCCTACACCAACGACCAGCGCATCCTGGACTTCCCGCACAAGGATCTGCGCCGCGCCCGCGCCGCCGCCGAGAACATCATCCCGACCTCGACCGGCGCCGCGAAGGCCACCGCCCTCGTCCTCCCGCACCTCAAGGGCAAGCTGGACGGCATCGCCATGCGTGTGCCGGTGCCCACGGGCTCCGTCACCGACCTCGTCCTGGAGCTCGACCGCGAGGCCAGCAAGGACGAGATCAACGACGCCTTCCAGAAGGCCGCCGAAGGCCAGCTGAAGGGCATCCTGGAGTACACCGAGGACCCGATCGTCTCCTCCGACATCGTCAACTGGCCCGCGTCCTGCACGTTCGACGCCTCGCTGACGATGGTCCAGGGCAAGCAGGCCAAGATCGTCGGCTGGTACGACAACGAGTGGGGCTACTCCAACCGTCTCGTCGACCTGACCACCTTCGTCGGCGACAAGCTCTGAGCGTTCCCTCCGGGGAAGCCGATCAGCGCCGGAAATGGCAGACCGTGGCAGGGCTCGCAGGGCGCGATGACGCGCCCTGCGAGCCCTGCCCCATGCGGCCGCCCGGCGGGACACCGAGGGCCTGAACTCCAAGGAGAACACCAGCAAGCATGAAGACGATCGACGAACTCATCGCCGGGGGAGTGGCCGGCAAGCGGGTCTTCGTCCGCGCCGACCTGAACGTCCCGCTGGACGGGGCCGCATCTGTCGAAGAACGGGGCATCACCGACGACGGCCGCATCAGGGCCGCCGTCCCCACCATCCGCAAGCTGGCCGGCGCGGGCGCCCGCGTCGTCGTCGCCTCGCACCTGGGCCGGCCCAAGGGGGCGCCCGACCCGCAGTACTCACTCGCGCCGGTGGCGAAGCGGCTGGGCGAACTCCTGGGCGCCGACGTCGCGTTCGCGTCCGACACCGTCGGCGACAGCGCCAGGGCCGCGGTGGGGGCGAGCGCCGACGGAAGCGTGACGCTCCTGGAGAACCTCCGCTTCAACCCGGGGGAGACCAGCAAGGACGACGCCGAGCGTGCCGCCTTCGCCGGTGAACTCGCCGCGCTCGCGGACCTCTACGTCGGCGACGGCTTCGGCGCCGTGCACCGCAAGCACGCCTCCGTCTACGACCTGCCGGCACGCCTTCCGCACGCAGCGGGCGGCCTCATCGCCACCGAGGTCGGCGTGCTGAAGAAGCTCACCGACGACGTGAAGCGGCCGTATGCGGTCGTCCTCGGCGGGGCGAAGGTCTCCGACAAGCTGGGCGTCATCGAACACCTGCTGCAGAAGGCCGACCGCATCCTCATCGGAGGCGGCATGGCCTACACGTTCCTGAAGGCCCAGGGGCACGAGGTCGGCAGCTCGCTGCTCCAGGAGGACCAGATCCCCGCGGTCAAGGGCTATCTGGAGCAGGCGGAGAAGCTGGGCGTGGAGTTCGTGCTGCCGGTGGACGTGCTGGCCGCGGAGAGTTTCCCCGACCTCAAGACCAAGGCGGCGGCCTCGCCGTCCACGGTCCCCGTCAGCGCCATCCCGGCCGGTCTGATGGGCCTGGACATCGGCCCGGAGACCGGTGAGCTCTACGCCGCGAAGCTCGCCGACGCCGCGACCGTCTTCTGGAACGGCCCGATGGGCGTCTTCGAGCACCCCGACTACGCCGAGGGCACCAGGGCTGTCGCACAGGCGCTGCTGGACAGCGGGTCCTTCAATGTCGTCGGCGGCGGCGACAGTGCCGCCGCCGTCCGGCTGCTCGGCTTCGACGAGGACGCATTCGGCCACATCTCGACCGGCGGCGGTGCGAGCCTCGAGTACCTCGAGGGCAAGACGCTGCCCGGTCTCGCCGCGCTGGAGGACTCGTGAGCGACGCGCCTGCGGCCGCTCAGCCGCAGGCGGCATTCTGCTGCGGCCGTGACATGAGCCGCTGCTGCGGCGGAGCGAACAATGGAGGACTGACCCCGTGACCACCCGCACCCCGCTGATGGCGGGCAACTGGAAGATGAACCTCAACCACCTCGAGGCCATCGCCCACGTCCAGAAGCTCGCCTTCGCGCTGAACGACAAGGACCATGCGGCCGTCGAGGTCGCCGTCCTGCCGCCCTACACCGATCTGCGCTCCGTACAGACCCTGGTCGACGGCGACAAGCTGAAGATCAAGTACGGTGCGCAGGACCTCTCGGCCCACGCCTCCGGGGCGTACACCGGCGAGATCTCCGGCGCGATGCTGGCCAAGCTGAAGTGCTCGTTCGTCACGGTCGGCCACTCCGAGCGCCGCCAGTACCACGGCGAGGACGAGCCCCTGGTCAACGCCAAGGTGAAGGCCGCCTTCGAGAACGACCTGACGCCGATCCTGTGCGTCGGCGAGGAACTCGCGGTGCGCGAGGCGGGCAACCACGTCTCGCACACGCTGGCCCAGGTCGACGGCGCGCTCAAGGATGTCCCCGCCGACCGGGCTTCCACGCTCGTGATCGCCTACGAGCCGGTGTGGGCCATCGGCACCGGCAAGACGTGCGGCGCCGACGACGCGCAGGAGGTCTGCGGCGCCATCCGCACCCGCGTCGCCGAACTGTACGGGCAGGAAGTCGCCGACGCGGTCCGTATCCAGTACGGCGGTTCCGTGAAGTCGGGCAACGTCGCCCAGATCATGGCGCAGCCCGACATCGACGGCGCGCTGGTGGGCGGTGCCTCGCTGGACGCGGACGAGTTCGTCAAGATCGTGCGCTTCCGCGACCAGTGACGGCGACACGGCCCGGCAGGGCGGTGGCGCGTAGCCCGAAAGGGCAGGCGTATGACGGCGGGCCGTGACCCGTCGTACGCTGTGCGGGAGCCGGGCCCGTGTCCGGCTCCCGCACATGTGAAGTCTTTCCCGCGAAGTCCGAGAGAGTTGGTCCAGCCGTGATCATGGGGTTCTCCATCGCCCTCATCGTCTTCAGTTTCCTGTTGGCGCTGCTGGTTCTGATGCACAAGGGGAAGGGCGGCGGCCTCTCCGACATGTTCGGCGGCGGCATGCAGTCGTCCGTCGGCGGATCGTCGGTCGCCGAGCGCAACCTGGACCGGCTGACCGTCGTGGTCGGGCTGGTCTGGTTCGCGATCATCGTCGTGCTCGGTCTGCTGATGAAGCTGCAGAGCTGACGCTCCCGGCCGAGCCGTGGGGCGCGCCGTCGTTCCGCTCTCATCTGCCGCCCTCGGGGCCCGGCGTGCGGCCGGGCCCCGAGGGCGTCTCAGGCTTTGCAAGAGCAGCCGCAAGTCGCCGAACCCGGCCTATCATGAGGCTCGCGTCCGGAGCCGACGCAGTAACTCCGGTGACTGGACGTGCGTTGGGCCCTACGTACACTAGGGCGCCCGCAACGGACTCATCGTCGATGTTCCGCGGCACCGCGAGGCAGGGAGTTGGACCGTGGCAAGTGGCAACGCGATCCGGGGAAGCCGGGTAGGGGCGGGGCCGATGGGAGAGGCCGAGCGAGGCGATTCCGCCCCCCGGCTCCGCATCTCCTTCTGGTGTTCCAACGGACATGAGACGCAGCCCAGCTTCGCCAGCGACGCGCAGATCCCCGAGACCTGGGACTGCCCGCGTTGCGGCTTCCCCGCCGGCAAGGACGAGGAGAACCCGCCGGACCCGCCGCGCACCGAGCCGTACAAGACCCACCTCGCGTACGTGCGTGAGCGGCGCAGCGACGAGGACGGCGAGGCGATTCTGGCCGAGGCCCTCGCCAAGCTCCGCGGCGAGATCTGACGGACACCACGCGGGGGGGCCGTGCCGTCCCCTCGGGCCGCGGCCCGAGGGGACGGCACGGCCCCCCTTCGCGGAGCGTCCCGGCCTCCCTTCGCGGAGCGGTCTGAGCACGCTCGTGCGCCCTTCGACGGCTCCGCTGCTCCGCCGCACTCCCGTCCCGCCCTTCCTGTTGCCCGGGTCTTTCCCGTGTCGCCACCGGGCCGCACCCTGCGGTGCACACGGCCGGGTTGCCCGTCAATTAGGTTGGGGCGCGGCGTATTCAGGACGAGGAAAAGGTGACGACCGCCGATGAACGCAGCACGCCGCACCCGGCTCGATCAGCTGCCCGAGTGGCACGCGCTGGCCAAGCACCGTGAGGAGTTCGGCGACACACATCTGCGCACGCTGTTCGCCGACGACTCCGGCCGAGCCGAACGGTTCGGCGTGCAGGTCGGCGACCTCTACCTCGACTACTCCAAGCACCTCGTGACCGACGAGACGCTGCGGCTGCTGCGGGAACTGGCCGCCGCGTCGGGGGTGGCGGAGCTGCGCGAGGCGATGTTCAGCGGCGAGCGGATCAACGTCACCGAGGACCGCGCCGTGCTCCACACCGCGCTGCGTACCCCTGCCGCTGCCCGAGTCCGGCTCGACGGCGAGGACGTCGTGCAGAAGGTGCACGCGGTGCTGGCGAAGATGGCCCTGTTCGCCAACAAGGTCCGCGGCGGGCACTGGAAGGGGCACACCGGCAAGCGCATCAGGACTGTCGTCAACATCGGCATCGGCGGCTCCGACCTGGGCCCGAAGATGGCCTACGAGGCGCTGCGCCCGTACACCCGGCGTGATCTGGACTTCCGCTTCGTCTCGAACGTGGACGGTGCCGACCTGCACGAGGCCGTGCGCGATCTGGACCCGGCAGAGACCCTGTTCGTCGTCGCCTCGAAGACTTTCACCACTATCGAGACCATCACCAACGCGACCGCGGCACGTCGCTGGCTGCTCGCCGGGCTGGGAGCGGAAGAGGACGCCGTCGCCAAGCACTTCGTGGCAGTCTCGACGAACGCCGGAAAGGTCTCCGAGTTCGGAATCGACACGGAGAACATGTTCGAATTCTGGGACTGGGTCGGCGGGCGCTACTCGTTCGACTCGGCCATCGGGCTCTCTCTCATGGTCGCCATCGGGCCCGACCACTTCAACGAGATGCTGGCCGGCTTCCACTGCGTCGACGAACACTTCCGCGAGGCGCCCCCGGAGGCCAACGGCCCCTTGCTGATGGGCCTGTTGGGCATCTGGTACAACAACTTCTTCGACGCGCAGTCGCACGCCGTGCTGCCCTACAGCCACTACTTCTCCCAGTTCACCGCCTATCTCCAGCAGCTGGACATGGAGTCCGACGGCAAGTCCACCGACCGGGAGGGCCGCCCCGTCAACTGGGAGACGGGCCCTGTCGTCTGGGGCACTCCGGGCACCAATGGCCAGCACGCTTACTACCAACTGCTGCACCAGGGCACCAAAATGGTTCCCGCCGACCTCATCGGCTTCGCGCGCCCCGCTCCCGGCCTCGGTGAACTCGCAGGTCAGCACGACTTGTTGATGGCGAACCTGTTCGCGCAGGGGCAGGCTCTGGCCTTCGGCAAGAGCGAGGAGGAGGTGCGGGCGGAGGGTGTTCCGGAGGAGCAGGTGCCGCACCGCACGTTCCCCGGCAACCGCCCGACGACCACGATCCTCGCCGAGGAGTTGTCGCCGTCCGTTCTGGGGCAGCTCGTCGCGCTGTACGAGCACAAGGTGTTCGTCCAGGGTGCGGTGTGGGACATCGACAGCTTCGACCAGTGGGGTGTGGAGCTGGGCAAGGTCCTCGCCAAGCGGCTGGAGCCGGCGCTGACGGACGGCGCGGACGTCGCGGGTCTGGACGCCTCGACCTCGTCCCTCGTGGAGCGCTACCGGAGGCTGCGCGGCCGCTGATCGCTCTGGACCCGGGACCATGCCGCGAGGCGTAGGGTCCCGGGTCCAGGCGAACCGGGGCCTAATCCGGGTGACCGGCAGTCGAGCCGGGGGTCGCGTAACCGACGACATTCCAGGGACGGTTCGACTCGGCAAACGTAGCTGCTGTGAGCGGCGGCAGACGTCAGTCGGCTTTCGGGCGGCAGGTCGCATGCTCCCTGCCCGGCACCGACGATCCCACCCCCGAGGAGCTGGTGAACTACGCGGCGGCCCTCGGTGCGGCCGCCGATGGACTAGATGAATGAGTCCGATGTCGGTGCTGGCCGCGACCATGACGAAGGGCGCCCGTTGGCTCGTGTGTGACGACAAACCTGGACGCCCTTCTGGCGGCACTGTACGTGTTCATCGACGACCATGTAGCTCCTCGTCGCCGGATCGGGCGACCCCCGAAACTCTCCGATGCGGAACTGCTGTGCCTGGCGGTGGCGCAAGTCCTCCTCGGCTTCCCCTCGGCCCGGCACTGGCTGCGCTTCGCTCACGCCCGGCTGCCGCACCTCTTCCGCTACCTGCCCCAACAGTCGGGCTACACAAAGCGGTTGAACGCAGCCGGACCGCTGATCCGCCAGGTGATCGACTCTCTGGCACGACAGGTCCCCACCTGGCACGACGATCTGCGGTTGATCGACTCCACCCCGCTGCCGTGCGCCGCCTCGCGTGAGACCGTCAAACGCTCCGCCCTGGCCGGGCACGCCGGATACGGCTACTGCCGCAGCCACTCCCGCTTCTTCTGGGGCATGCGGCTCTACCTGCTCACCACCGCCGAGGGAATGCCCGTCACCTGGTGCCTGGCCAACCCGAAACTCGGCGAACGCGAGGTGATGACCGCCCTGCTGGAACGCGACCACCACCTCATCCGAGCAGGACAAGTCATCCTCGCCGACAAAGGCTTCGCGGGCCGGGAGTTCGAGACCCTCCTCACCGAGAGCCTGGGCGTGCACCTCATCCGCCCCGACCGGCGGGACGAGCCCGCCCGGCACGGCCGCCTCGCCCGCTCCCGGCAGTGGATCGAGGCCGTCTTCGACACCCTCAAAGGCCAGCTCAGCCTCGAAGACCACGGCGGCAGAACCCCCGCCGGTGTCTTCGCCCGCACCGGACAGCGCCTGCTGGCCCTGGCAGCCGCCATCTGGCACAACTGGACCACCAACGCCACGATCAAGCGATCCCTGACCGCCTACGACCACTGAAGACATCGGACTCATTCATCTAGCGGCGAAGGATCCGCTTCCCGGCAGGGGCGCGGTGCTGCGGACGCTGCGTGAGGTCGCGGCCCCGGAGCGCATGAACCCGCTCGCCGACACCCGGCTGGTCACCCTGGCCGCTTCGGCCTCCCAGCACGCGTATGCATCTCCAAGGCTGGAGATCTACCCGAGGACGCTCGGGCTGGCACGCGCCATACGCATCTCGCAGGCGGCGGCGGGAGTCCGCCGGGAGTCCGGTATCTCCGCCGGGGAGCTGACAACCCGGATCAGGGCCCGTTTTCCGTCGCTGCCGCTTCCCGACGTTCTCACACACGTGGCGCTCGAGGACGCGCTCAACGAGGCGGACTTCCCGCTGGAGTACGACTCCGGGCGTGAGCGATTCTTTCCGCCCCCTGCCGAGGGCGCCCGCTGGTCCAGCTCGACCTACACCCGTACCAGCGTGCTCGTCGCCGAGGCGAGGGCCGCGGCAGGGGCGGGGCCGGACCCGCAGGCCGCGCTGCGCGCCAGGATGACGGCGTCCGTGCGGCGCGGCGGATTCCTCGCCCTCACCCTCAAGGGAGCGGACCTGCCCGGCACGGCTGCCGCGCTGGCTGCGGAGTTCGGCGTCGTACCGGTGGACCTCAACGCCGAGTTCCTGGCTGTCTTCCGGTCTCTGGCGGAGGAGTTGGGCACGGACTGGTCGAAGGTGCTGCGCGCGGACGCCGCGTTCGGCGCGGGCGGCGAGCTGAAGCCGGGCCTGCGCTCCTACGTCCAGCGCGTCACCGAGCGGTTGGAAGGCCGACTGACCGCGCTCGCTGAGGAGTCGGGCCCCAAGGCTGTGCTCTTCGTGCACAACTCGGGCCTGCTCGCCCGCTACTTCGACGGCGGCGGTCACGATCTGCTCGTGGGGCTCCAGCAGGCGTCCAGGCGCCCGGCGCAGTCGCCGCACGGCTGTGGTGGCTGTGCCCCATGGAGGACCCGAAGCAGACGCCGACGCTGGACGGCCGCACGGTGGAGGTCGTCGACCGCGGCACCGAGTGGGTGGCTCTGGACTCCCTGTTCGTCAAGGAGTTGCATGGGAGGGCGCGCACCTGAGGGGTCGTGACCTTCAGGTGACGACGTTCTCCATCCGGCGAAGGGTGGATTACTTCTCCCGCACCTCCAGTGCTGCAACCTGTTTGACGAGAAATACCTTCACCGCTTTCAGTGCAGACAGAGGCGACGCTTGGAAATCCACAATTTGAATCCCTTTACCGCCTTCTCAACTCAGAAGAGACAAGCTCACCAGGCAGGCAACACAGGATACGACCATCCCGGCAGTTCCAAAATTCACCAGCTTCCGACGTTTGCGCCTCCAGCCGAGCACCACGACGGCGAGTCCCGAATATGTACACGCGAGGTTCAGCAGCGTGACCCAGAGATGATGTCCGGTTGCAATTGAGAGATACACAAGCAGCAGCGGCGCCAGGATACCCAGAATGAGCAGGATGATGTTGAACTGCCCTGCCTCGCGTGCGGCGAGGTCTCGTGTCGGGCTGGACGCCCCCAGGTCAGGAAGTTCGGAGTCCATTCTTTCTCCTCATTGTCAGAAATCTAGACCAGGTCTGTGATGCAGGAAATTCTCAACGTGTACTCTGCCACTCACTCAGTAAAGACTCCACCCCTTTGCGCTGTGCCGCTTTCTCGACTGTGGAACCTGGGAACCCGACTTCTCGCGCTGCTCTTGATCGATCTCCTTCTGGCACTCGTCAAGGATTCTCCTTCCTTCATCCTCGGCTCTCATCTTCTCCCCTGAAGACATCTGGTCCACATTCCTCTGAGTCTCATTCATGTGAGAAATGATCTCCTGCTCGTACGAGCCGATTTGCACGGCTTGCCGGAGGTCCAGACGACCCGACAGCACCTCCTTCGCCATTTCTCTCAGGGTCTGGCCGCCTTCTCCGTGGGCAAGTGCATCCAACTTCTTACCCAGCAGCCTGGCAATGGCTGGGTCTCGCGCAATCTGCAGGAGTTCTTCGTCGCCGACCCGCGGCGCGTCTCGGTGATCATTCATGACTTGCTCTCCTGTGATCAAACTGCCGGGTTGTCATACCCACTCCTCGGAAGTGGGAATTTGACCATCTTTGCCTCGACCAGTCGATTCACCTGCACGACGGCACCAGCGGATCCGCTGACCACTGTTTGAACTGTCGAAATCACGGCTGTGAATTTCGCGTAGAGCGTTGCCATCATCGCGAGCTCTCCGGCAATTGCGCCTCCTGCGATGACCGGCCCCACGAGCGTCCAACTCGTGGAAGCGCCGGCCGCAGCGGTGAGCCCAATGATCAGAGCAAGGTCCAGCATGCCGCTGAGGACGTCGCCGGATGCTTCAGTCGCGTGCCATACGGCTTCCGTGAGGGCTTCGTAGTGCTCTTTGAGGGAATCAGAAGATTTCTTCATTTCCGCGACATCTTTGGACAACTTTTCAAAATAAACGTGGGCGCCGTCTGCGGCATTTCCGGACCAGGAATCCTCAAGTGCTCTATTTCCCGCCCCGATATTTCTTGCGAGCTCGTCACAGAATTTCCCGAGCGCTGCCTAGGCTTCGGCGCACTCGGCGTACTCTTCCCAGTTGCCGGCCAAGACCTTCTTGGCCTCGTCAATGGGGTTGAACTCGAGCCCGAACCAGCTGCAGAAGATTTCGATACCCTTGCTCGCCACCCACGAAGGACTGAGAGGGTCACCGTACTTCGTCAGCTCACGGTAGGCCATGGTGGGCTCATCCGCTTCGGAGTCGACGGTGGGCGGAACGAGGCGCTCTGTTGGTTCCGCCACATCATTGAAACTGCTCTTACCGGTCCCAGCTCCCCGTCCGGGAATAGTGCGCCCGGGAGCTCCCTCACTGATGGCCGGATACGTCGCATCCACCCTCGAAGCTTCGCTTCGGTCAGTATTTGCGTAGTACTTTGCGCTCTGCGACATCTCTCGCTTTGAGGTGTCGAGAATTTTTCCCAGTTTCTTGAGACTGGACTTCGTACTGCTGAATACTTCTTCGTGGCCCGATTTGAACATCGAAGCGATTTCCGACAACGGCCCCCTGTCGAAGGGGCCGATCGTGCATTCCTTTTGCATGTAGTCAAGTGCGCTGTGAACATCGTCCGACGCCCTACCCAGCTGCCTGGAGAAGGCCTCCAAGTCGTCTGGGTCAACCTCAAATCCCACCGTTGATTCCTCAAATAGTCGCGCTGCTAGGGCCGTTGGACAAGTAGAGTACTACTTCTCTGGCGAGCGAGGCGGGGCCATGAGATCTCGTTCGCCAGGGCACCGAATATCCGGGCCTACGGACTCCGTCGTTTGTGGTGCAAATGTGTTTGTGCTCTTCATGGGGAAGTCGCATGTGTGACGACGGTGGTTCACCGCTGGTGACATACGCGAACGAGGGGTTGATGCCGTCTTTGCCGGCGGACAGCGCGGACCTTGACCGCGAGTACCGGGCCGCGCGGCAGGCGAGCCGTACGGCGGCGACGTACGAGGCGTGGCGCGACGAGCGCGTCACACAGGCCGCGGCGGCGTGGGTGCTGGCCACGGTGTTCGTGCGGTTCTGCGAGGACAACGGGCTGATCGAGGACGCGTTCATCACGGGCCCCGGCGAGCGGTCGGCCGACGCGGAGAACCGGCAGGCCGCGTTCTTCCGGGAGCGGACCTGCCCGGTTCGGCCGCCGCGCTCTGCTCGTGGGACTCCAGCAGGCGTCCAGGCGTCCTGCGCAGTCACCGCACGGCCTGTGGTGGCTGTGCCCCATGGAGGACTCGAAGCAGACGCCGACGCTGGACGGTCGCACCGTGGAGGTCGTCGACCGCGGCACCGAGTGGGTGGTTCTGGACTCGCTGTTCGTTAAGGAGTTGCACGGGAGCGCGCCACCAAGCGGATCCGGCCAGCGAGTCCCCGTCTCACAAGGCGCGTCTGCTGGACTCGGTCAGGAGCCGCAGTCGCGCCCGGGCTCGCACTGCCAGCCGGAGAAGCCACCTTCGCGAGGGTTCTCGATGGCGTGGTCGAACTGGAGAAAGCCCCAGGCCACCCAGATGATGAAGGCGACGCAGAGGGTCAGTCCCGCGTACAGGGCGATCTTCTTCGGAAGGCTGCCGCGAGGCGCCTCGTCTTCGGCGAGGTCGCGCTCTCCTGCGCTGTCCTCGTCCTGCACACCTTGTCCGGCCGCAGGCTCCGGCTGATTCTCCGGCCTTCCGGAGGCCGTGTGCCGGCCTTTCATGATCGAGCCGTCATTTGGTCGGACGAGCCGGATACGTCGAAGTCCCGGGCCATTCCGGAGCTGTGCAGATGTGCGATGTCGGCCTGCTCCAGGTCCATGCCGAACGGCCCGGGGCCACCGCCGGAGACCGTGGCACGGTGCTCGCTCGGGATGCCCCAGTCGTATCGCTTCTGGACCTCGACGTGGTAGTTGATCTCGCTGCCCTCCTTTTCCCCGACGAGACGGTACTGGAAGTGGTTGAGCGCGTAGTACCACTCCATGCTGCTGTCACCGTCCGCCGGGTTGGGAGCGGTGGACGACCATTCCGTGGTGAACGGCCCGTCTCCGCGCTTGCGGACGTCGTCTTCCAGCGTGCTGTCGACGTCCTTCTGGAAGGCCGGGATCTGTTCCATCATCTGCTGCGGCTCGACCTCGACCGGTTTGCCGCTGCCGTCCAGATAGTGCTCGACCAGACCAGCGGCCGTCGGCCAGCCCTTGACGCCGGCGAAGTAGGCGGCGACGTTGTTGAGCTGATTGTGGACCTGGCGGTCCTTGGCGGTGGGGTCGACGATGTCGAACTTGCGGTTCTCGGACTCGAAATTGCCGACCGTACCGAAGATCACTTTGAGGCTCTTCGCCAGCCAGTCATCGTCCTCAGCAGCATCATCGAGCAGCTTCCGCACGCGCTTCTCCAGCGCGTCAGCGGTCTGCCTGCGCTCATCGACGATGCTCGGAGCGCTGGGACTGTCAGGGTCGTACATCACTGACCACTGGACCTTCCCCGAGTCGGTGATGATCATCCCCTCCTCCAGGGCCTCCCGCTGCAGTTTCTCTGCGCGCAGCTTGAGTCCCGCGAGGCCTTTCACGCCGCCTCGGCCGGTGGAGCCGTCGGCCTCCGTGTCCAAGAACTTCCGAAGAGCTCTGACCTCCTTGTCCAGTGCGTCGATGTCCAGCTGGATGCGGTCGCAGTAGTCCTGGGCGGCTCGGCCGCTCTTGCCGCGCCAATTGTCCTCGTGGAGAGGTTTCACCACGTCGTCATGGAACCCCGTCCGGGACTCCTTGAGCTTGCGGTGGACCGTCGCCCACTCGTCGGCGAACTTCTCCAGTCCTGCCACGTCAAGCTGTAGCAGTGCGGCGAAATCAGGCATGTCCTGCCCACCCCCGTGCCGGTCTGGTCGGTAATCGTCAGAGGAACTCCGACGCGATGCTTGTTTCGTTCGCGTCGTACGCGTCCGCGCTGAGACGGAAGTTCTCCGCTGCCTGGTCAAGTCGCCGCACGACGACCTTGTTCAACGCCTCCCAGCGTTTTTCGAGTTCGTCCAGGCTGTCGACGAACCTCCAGCCCTCAGCGGCGCGGGCGAGGTCCGTGCGCGCGTCTTCGGCCACTCCCCGCGTCTTACGGATGATCTCCGACGCCGTCTCGCAGTCGTCGGCCCGCCTACGCAGGAACGACGAAGTGACACCGACGTCCGGATCCGAACCCCAGGGCGCCGGCGCTGTAGGGCTCGGGTTGGGCGAGGGCGATGGCTCGGGGCCGGGACGGTTTCCGCCCGGTTCGGGCGGGGCGCTCGGAGTGGGGCCCGGTGAAGGCCCTGGCAAGGGCTCCGCGGTCGTCGTGTACACGACCCTGGGGTCGACAGGTTGGCCCATGCTTCCTCCCCCTGGCCGTCAATGAGCAGTCCCCCATGGAGCACGACGACGGCCACCGGCAATGTACCCGACAACGAACGGGCGCGATCAAGCAGTTTCCGCCCGGACATGCTTCGCCGCCCTGTGGCCGGACCTTCGGCGGCGGGATCAGCGCGTTCGTCCGCGAGTTGGCGGCCGTCTCCTACAGCACACCGGACGACGAACTCGGCACCGCCATCACCTCCGCCCCGGAGGTGCTGCGAGCACTGGACGACGCCGACTGGAAACTCCTCGACAGCGTGCGGGGCTTCGCCGGACGCCCGGACGGGGTCGGCGAGCGGGCCGAGCAGCTGCTGAACGAGATCGCCGAGGCCGCCGACGACAGCGAGTTCAGGCGCCCGCTCAGCCCCGTGCTGGCGTCCATCCGCGACAGGGCCGTCGCCCTGGTGCAGGACGCCGCACGGCTGGCGCAGGTGACAGACCCCGTCCCGCCGCCGCCCAGCGGCACTACTCCGGACGACATCTCCCGGACGCAGAACGGGCCGCACGGCCGCCCTGTGGCACGGTGACGTCACCGCGGGCAAGCGCAAGAAGGTCCTGGCGAACCGTCCCGATGTCCTGCTCACTACCCCGGAATCGCTCGAAGCGATGCTCGTCAGTGCGAAGGTCGACCACAGAGCATTCTTCTCTGGCCTGCGCAGCATCGTGGTGGACGAGGTCCATGCCTTCGCTGGTGATGATCGCGGCTGGCATCTGCTGGCCGTCCTCGAACGGTTGCAGAAGATCGTGGGGAGGCCGCTGCAACGGGTGGGCCTGTCCGCCACGGTGGGCAATCCGGCAGAACTTCTCCACTGGCTTCAGGGATCAGGAGCAGGCCGTCGTGCCGCGAGTGTCGTTGCCCCGCACCTCGGCGTCGGCGGCGTGGGTCCCGAGGCGCGCAACGATGCTCAACCGGCAACGCCGGAGGGCGACGTCCAGCTTGACTATGTCGGCTCAGTGGACAACGCCGCCACGGTCATCGCTTCGCTTCACCAGGGAGAGAAGCGGCTCGTCTTCTGCGAATCGCGCAAGCTGGTGGAAGAACTCGGTGAGAAGCTCCGGCTGAGAGGCGTGACCACCTTCCTGTCTCACGCGTCGCTGTCGGTGGACGAACGACGCCGTGCGGAGCAGGCCTTCGCCGAGGCCCGGGACTGTGTCATCGTCTCCACGAGCACCCTGGAACTCGGCATCGACGTAGGTGATTTGGACCGCGTCATCCAGATCGATGCCCCGAGCACCGTCGCGTCCTTCCTTCAACGACGCGGTCGCACCGGACGTCGCGCGGACACCAGGCGCAACTGTCTCTTCCTCGCTCTGTCCGAGGGCGGCCTGCTTTATGCGGCGGGTCTGCTGCTGCTGTGGTCGCGCGGCTGGGTGGAGCCGGTCGCCGCACCACCTGACCCCAGGCACATCGTCGCGCAGCAGATCATCGCGCTCTGTCTGCAGGAACATCAGGTCGGCGACCGGCTGTGGCACGAGTGGTGGAAGGGGTTGGGGCCCTTCGGACAGCCCGCGGAGGCGATCGTGCGCCACCTGGTGGACGAGGGCTATCTGGACCGCGACGGCAGCATGCTCTTCGTCGGCCCGGAGGCCGAACGCCGCTTCGGACACTGGCACTTCATGGGACTGACCGCCGTCTTCACCTCTCCGCCGCAGTTCACGGTGCTGAACGGACGTACGGAGATCGGCAGGACCGACCCGGACCTCCTCACGGAAGAGATCGAGGGCCCCAGGAAGTTGCTGCTCGCGGGGCGCAGTTGGACTGTCACCTACATCGACTGGACCCGCAAACGCTGCTACGTGGAACCGACCGACGGCGGTGGCAGGGCAAAGTGGAGCAGCTTCGGGTTCGTGCAAGCGACATCGTTCGAATTCACCCGGGCGGTACGTGAGGTACTGCTCGGCACCGAGCCGGCCGTGGGGCTTACGAGGCGCGCTGCGATCTGTCTCGGCCAGGCAAGGGAGCACTTCATGGACGCCGTACACCCGGACGGAACCCTCATCACACGCGGGAGCGATGGTCGCACACGATGGTGGACCTGGGCCGGGCACGGGGCGAACGCCACGCTCGCCGCATCGCTCAGAGCGGTCACCGTGCCGGGACAGCGCATCAACGACTGCTGGATCCGGTTGCGGGAGGACATCGAACCCGGGGTCTGGAAGCAAGCCGTCGCCGAGGCGTCCAGCCGGTTGTGCCTGCCCGATGTCGACGCGCAGGCAGTGAAGGGGCTGAAATTCGCCGAGGCGCTTCCGCCCGGTCTCGCCGAGGAGACGCTGGCGGTCCGGTTCTCCGATGTCACCGGAGCGCGGGCGGTGTTGGAGGAGCGGACACGACTCGTGACGGGTCTCGCCGGTTCCTGACCTATTCCCTCTCGCGTTTCCTGAGCCTCATGCAGGCGGACAGGGTGAGGGTCGGCGAGTCAACTTGTGGCCAACCTGTTTGCGCAGGGGCAGGCTCTCGCCTTCGGGCAGACCGAGTTGGAGGTGCGGGCGGAGGGTGTTCCGGAGGAGCAGGTGCCGCACTGCCCGTTTCCCGGAGACCGCCCGACGACGATCCGCGCCGAGGAGCTGTTGCCGTCCGTCCTGGGGCAGCTCATCGCGCTCTACGAGCACAAGGTCTTGGTCGCGGCGCGTCAGGAGCCGTCGGAGGCCGCGGCGGGACCCCGGACTGCGTGGTTCCGCCCGGCCGGGCGACCGCGCTGAGCTGCCTTTTCTTTTCTGTTCGAATTGACGGACAGACAGCGGAAATCCGGCCCCCAAGAGACCGCTTGACAAGGGGCGAAGCGTGACCTCACAGTAGGCGCTACGCACAACGCAACCGGATACGTTCTCTGCGTAATCCCCGATTAACTTTATTGCGCCGTCCGAGGGCCCGCCACAAGTGTGACCTGCGGCGTAATTCTTCCTGCCCGTACGGTCGTCGATTGCATGCGAGCGCGCGCAGCGGCTCGAATCAGCGGAATCATTTCTCTTCAGTTCCCGGGGCGGTAGCCCCTGCCCTGATAACCGGATTCCGGTCCGTAATGGCCCGTACGTGTGAGTAGTTTCCTATCAGTGACTGGAAAGGGTGAGTGCCAAGTGACACACACAGCTGTCGAGACGCCGCTGCAGGTTCTTGAGCATGAACCCTATCTGCAGGTCACATGGCGCGACTCCAAGACCTCCGCTCGCGGCTTCGTCGTGATCGACCAGCTGGTCACGGGCATCGCCACCGGCGGTCTGCGCATGCGGCCCGGCTGCACGATGAACGAGGTCGCTGAACTCGCACGGGAAATGACCCTGAAGATGGGCGCCTTCGGAATTCACGTGGGCGGCGCCAAGGGCGGAATCGACTTCGACCCTTCGGACCCACGGGCCGAGGAAGTGCGGGAGCGGTTCCTTGAAGGCATCCGGCCGCTGCTCGAGCGCTTCTGGGTGACCGCGGGCGACCTCGGCACGGGGCAGGAGCAGCTCAACCGGGCCTTCGCCCGTGTCGGGATCGGTGAGACCTCGTTCCATGCGGCGGTGGTCCGCGCAGCTGACGAGGCCGAGGTGCGTGAGCGCATCCACCAGGCTTTCACGGCGGAGACCGAGGGCCTGAAGCTGTCGGAGCTGATCGGCGGCTACGGCGTGGCCGAGGCCGCGCTGGCGGCGCTGGAGCACCGGGACATCCCCGCCACGACGGCCCGTGCGGTCGTGCAGGGCTTCGGGGCGATGGGTGGCTCCACGGCGCTCTACCTCGAGCACGCCGGCGTGAAGATCGTGGGTGTCACGGACGCCCAGGGCATGATCCTCAACGAGTCGCGGGGCCTCGATGTGGAGCTTCTGCTGGCAGCGCGGACGACGGGCGGCGTCATCGACCGCTCCGTGCTGCGCGAGGACGACGTGGAACGCCCGGGCGACGAGTGGCTGGGTCTCGACGTGGACGTGCTGGTGCCGGCCGCCGTCGGCCACACCATCACGGCGGACAACTGCGACCGCATCCGCGGCAAGTTCGTGGTGGAGGCGGCGAACGTGCCCACCACCCCCGAGGCCGAGCAGCTTCTGCTGGAGCGCGGGATCACGGTGATCCCCGACTTCATCGCCAACACCGGCGCCGCCGCCGGGGCCTGGTGGGTCATCCTCGGTGAGGTGGTCAGCCCCACCGGTGCGTGCATGCGGCTGTCCGAGCAGATCCGTCCGCTGGTCCGCGACCTCATGAGCCGGGCCGACGGGTCCGCCCTGTCGGTGCGGACGGAGGGAATCCTGTTCGCGAAGGAGAACTCGCAGCGGATGATCGACGAGTTCGGCGGCGCGGTGGCGTTCCGCGACCTCTTCCCCGACATGGGGGCGGAGCACCCGTTCGCCGGAACGGGCACGGAGCCGGCAGCCGAGCCGGCGACCGTCACGGAGCCCGTCGTCCATCAGCCGAACGGAGCTGCTTACCCGGCGTCGGCCGATCCGGCCGAGTCCTCCCTGGACACCGGCCGGCAGCCCGCCGCGGCGTTCCCGGCGTACTGGCCCGGGCCCGCCGACGAGTCCGCCGACGGCCAGGCCTGAGCCGCCACACGCACAACACGACGGTGCCCTGCGACCGGAACTCCGGTCGCAGGGCACCCTCGTGTTGAGGACCGCAGGCCGGGCGGGGCCTGCGCCGGCTCGCTGCGGGCGGTCCGGCCCGTCCGGCCGCTCCGCGTCACGGACGTCACGACCGCGGCAGGAGATCCCCCGGCAGTTCCGCGGCGGCCGCCTCGTCGAGCAGCCAGAGCGTTCCGTCGCGTCCGCGCGCACCCGCGGCCGGTGCCTGCGACTCGTCCTCGTCCGCCTTCGCCAGAGCACGAGCCACCGCGTCCGCCTTGTCCTCGCCCGCGGCCAGCAGCCACACCTCACGTGCCGCCCGGATCGCGGGCAGCGTCAGCGAGATGCGCACGGGCGGCGGCTTCGGTGAGTCGTGCACGCCGACGACCATGCGCTCCGTCTCGCGGACACCCTGGTGCCCCGGGAAGAGCGAGGCCACATGGGTGTCGGGACCGACACCCAGAAGCAGCACGTCGAAAGAAGGAACACCGGCTCCAATCTCGGCTCCCTCGGGGCGTGCGGCCGCGGCCAGTTCGGACTCGTACGCAGCAGCCGCGGCTTCCACGTCGCTGCCGTACGCTCCGTCGGACGCGGCCATCGGGTGGACGCGGGCCGGGTCGAGCGGCACGGAGTCCAGCAGGGCCTCCCGTGCCTGAGTGACGTTGCGTTCCGGGTGGCCCTCGGGGAGGAACCGCTCGTCGCCCCACCACACATCCAGCCGGGAGAAGTCGACGGACTCACGGCCGGGTGCGGAGGGCAGCGCCGCGAGCAGTCCGTTGCCGTTGCGGCCGCCCGTCAGCACCACCGAGGCGCTTCCGCGTGCCGACTGTGCTTCGGCCACCCGGGCGAGGAGCCGTTCGGCGGCTGCCCGGGCCATCTCGTCCTTGTCGCGGTGCACGTGGACGCGGGCGGCGGGGCTCATTTCTTCGCCGTCCTTTTCGCGGCGGACCTGGCGGCCTTCTTCGCAGCGGCGGGCTGCTTGGCCGAATCCTCCTCCGCCTGCGGACGCCCCTGGGTCTGCGTCTGCCCGCGGCGGCCACCGCCGCTCCCGCTTCCGTCCGTCCGCGTGCCGGGGTTCTTGCCGGGCTCCTTCGCGCCGGCCTGCACGGCCGACGCGTACGCCTCGTCCGGGTCCAGACGGCGCAGCTCCTCCGCGATCAGCTCGGACATGCCGCGACGGTGCAGTGCCACATGCCGGTCCGGCTGGCCCGGCACGGCCAGTTCGGCGAGCGAGCCGTCCGCGCGGCTCAGGCAGATCGCGCCGTCGGCGGTCTCCATCCGGACCGCCGTGATGCCGGGGCCCTCGGTGACTTTCCGTTCGACGGGCACGCGCAGACGTTCGGCCAGCCACATCCCGAGCAGCTCCGCCGACGGGTTGTGCGCCTCGCTCTCGACCACGGCGGAACGCACCTTCAGCGCCTGCTGGTCCAGGCCCGCCGCGAGCATGCTGCGCCAGGGCGTCAGCCGCGTCCACGACAGGTCGGTGTCGCCGGGGGCGTACGTCTCGCCGCGCAGCTTCAGCTCGGCGAGCGGGTCCTCCGCGGCGGCGGCGTCGGTGATGCGCCGCTGCGCGAGCGTGCCGAGCTTGTCCTCGGACGGGTGCTCGGGTGTGTCGTCCGGCCACCAGACCACGACGGGCGCGTCCGGCAGCAGCAGCGGCAGCACGACGCTGTAGGCGTGCGAGGCCAACTCGCCGTGCAGGCGCAGCAGTACGGTCTCGCCCGTACCGGAGTCGCTGCCCACCCGCACCTCGGCGTCGAGCCTGGCCATCGCACGGTCGCGGGGCGAGCGCCCGGGGCGGCGGATGACCACCAGGATGCGGGAGGGGTGTTCCTTCGACGCCTCGCTCGCGGCCTTCAGCGCGTCGTAGTGGTTGCCCTCGTCGGTGACGATCACCAGAGTGAGGACCATGCCCACGGCGGGGGAGCCGATCGAACGCCTCGCCTGGACGAGAGTGGCGTTGATCTGGCTCGAATTGGTGTCCGTGAGGTCGATGTTCATGGCCGGCGCCAGCTCCGTCCGTCGCGTGCGAGCATCTTGTCGGCTCCCTCCGGGCCCCAGGTGCCGGCCTGGTACTGCTCGGGCCTGCCGTGCTTGTCCCAGTAGTGCTCGACGGGGTCGAGGATCTCCCAGGACCGCTCGACCTCCTGGTGCCTCGGGAAGAGATTCGCGTCGCCCAGCAGGACATCGAGCAGCAGGCGCTCGTACGCCTCGGGGCTGGACTCGGTGAAGGACTCGCCGTAGGCGAAGTCCATCGTCACGTCGCGGATCTCCATCTGCGTGCCGGGGACCTTCGAACCGAAGCGGATGGTGACGCCCTCGTCCGGCTGTACGCGGATCACCAGGGCGTTCTGGCCGAGTTCCTGGGTGTCGGTCGCGTCGAAGGGGGAGTGCGGCGCGCGCTGGAAGACGACCGCGATCTCGGTGACGCGCCGGCCCAGGCGCTTGCCCGTGCGCAGGTAGAACGGCACTCCGGCCCAGCGGCGGTTGTCGATCTCCAGGCGCATGGCCGCGAAGGTGTCGGTCTTCGACTTGGGGTCGATGCCCTCTTCCTCCAGGTAGCCGCGTACCTTCAGTCCGCCCTGCCAGCCGGACGTGTACTGGCCGCGCACCGTGTGCTTGCCCAGATCGTTCGGCAGGCGCACCGCGTTGAGCACCTTGAGCTTCTCGGTGAGCAGTGCCTTGGCGCCGAAGGAGGCGGGCTCCTCCATGGCCGTGAGAGCCAGCAGCTGAAGCAGATGGTTCTGGATCACGTCGCGGGCCGAACCGATGCCGTCGTAGTAACCGGCGCGGCCGCCGATGCCGATGTCCTCGGCCATCGTGATCTGCACGTGGTCGACGTAGCTGCGGTTCCACAACGGCTCGAACATCGTGTTGGCGAAGCGCAGCGCCAGGATGTTCTGGACGGTCTCCTTGCCCAGGTAGTGGTCGATGCGGAAGACCTGGTCGGGGTGGAAGACGTCGTGCACGATCGCGTTCAGCTCCTGGGCGCTGGGCAGATCGCGCCCGAAGGGCTTCTCGATGACGGCGCGCCGCCACGAGCCGTCTCCGCCCTCGGAGAGGCCGTGCTTCTTCAGCTGCGAGACGACGGTGGGGAAGAACTTCGGCGGCACCGACAGGTAGAAGGCGAAGTTGCCTCCCGTGCCACGGGACTTGTCCAGTTCCTCGATCGTCGACTTGAGGGTGCGGAACGCCTCGTCGTCGTCGAAGACGCCCGGCACGAAACGCATCCCCTGGGACAGCTGCTCCCAGACCTCCTCGCGGAAGGGTGTGCGCGCGTGCTCCTTGACGGCCTCGTGCACGACCTGCGCGAAGTCCTCGTGCTCCCAGTCGCGGCGGGCGAAGCCGACCAGCGAGAAGCCCGGCGGGAGCAGGCCGCGGTTCGCCAGGTCGTAGACGGCAGGCATCAGCTTTTTGCGTGACAAATCACCCGTGACGCCGAAAATGACCAGCCCGGACGGCCCCGCGATGCGCGGGAGCCGCCGGTCCAGTGCGTCACGCAGCGGATTGGCTGCGTCGGTCAACTTCCTTACGCCTCCTTCGGCGTGAGGCGCTTGAGTTCCGCCTCGGTGGAAGACAGCAGTTCGTTCCAGGACGCCTCGAACTTCTCCACGCCCTCGTCCTCCAGCACCTGCACGACATCGTCGTAGGAGATGCCGAGGGAGGCGACGGCGTCGAGGACCGCCTGGGCGTCCGCGTAGCTTCCGCGCACGGTGTCGCCCGTGATCTCGCCGTGTTCGTCGGTGGCCTTCAGCGTCGCCTCAGGCATCGTGTTGACCGTGTTCGGCGCGACGAGTTCCGTGACGTACAGCGTGTCGGGGAGCGACGGGTCCTTCACACCGGTCGAAGCCCACAGCGGACGCTGGCTGTTGGCGCCCGCGCGCTCCAGGGCCTTCCAGCGCGAGGGCGGCTCGGAGGAACCGTCGGCCGCGCCGAAGACCTGCTCGTACGCCTGGTAGGCGAGACGGGCGTTGGCGACCGCGGCCTTGCCCTTCAGCTCCTTGGCCTCCTCGGTGCCGATCTCGTCCAGCCGCTTGTCGATCTCCGTGTCCACGCGGGAGACGAAGAAGGACGCGACGGAGTGGATCGTCGAGAGGTCCATGCCCAGGGCCTTGGCCTTCTCCAGGCCCGCCTGGAAGGCGTCCATGACCTCGCGGTACCGCTCCAGCGAGAAGATCAGCGTGACGTTGACGCTGATGCCCCTGCCCAGGGTCTCGGTGATGGCGGGCAGGCCGGCCTTCGTCGCCGGGATCTTGATGAAGGTGTTGGGGCGGTCCACCAGCCAGGCCAGCTGCCGCGCCTCGGCGACGGTCGGCTTGGTCTTGTGGGCCAGGCGCGGATCGACCTCGATGGAGACGCGCCCGTCCTTGCCGCCGGTGGCGTCGAAGACGGGACGCAGCACGTCCGCGGCGTCCCGCACGTCGGCCGTGGTGATCATGCGCAGTGCCTCCTCCACGGTGACGCCGCGGGAGGCCAGGTCGGAGACCTGCTGGTCGTACTTGTCGTCGGAAGAGATGGCCTTCTGGAAGATCGTCGGGTTCGTGGTGACGCCCACCACGTGCTGCTCGTCGATGAGTTCGCCCAGGTTGCCCGACGTGATCCGGTGACGGGACAGGTCATCCAGCCAGATCGCGACGCCTTCGTCGGAGAGGCGCTTGAGAGCGTCTGTCATGGGAATTGCATCTCCTGCTTGTCGTAGCTTTCTGTACGTGTCGGGGCGGGGCGTCAGCGGGACGCGGCCTCGAGCGACTCCCGTGCGGCCGTGACGACCGCCTCGGAAGTGAGGCCGAACTCCCGGTAGAGCGTCTTGTAGTCGGCGGAGGCGCCGTAGTGCTCCAGAGAGACGATCCGTCCCGCGTCACCGACGTACCGGTGCCAGGTCAGACCGACGGCTGCCTCGACCGCCACCCGCGCCCGCACGGTCGGCAGCAGCACGGTGTCCTTGTACGCCTGGTCCTGCTCCTCGAACCACTCCACGGACGGCATGGACACCACTCGCGTACGCACACCCTCCGCCTGGAGGACATCGCGCGCCTCGACGGCCAGCTGCACCTCGGAGCCGGTGGCGATGAGGATCACCTGCGGCTCGCCGCCGTCCGCCTCGAACATCACGTAACCGCCCTTGGCGGCAGCAGGGTTGGGTTCGTAGGTGGGCACGTTCTGCCGGGTCAGGGCCAGGCCGTGCGGCGCGGGCTTGTCCGCGTGCCGGCGCAGCACCTCGGCCCAGGCGGTCGCCGTCTCGTTCGCGTCGGCCGGGCGGACGATGTTCAGGCCCGGGATGGCGCGGAGCGCGGGCAGCTGCTCGACGGGCTGGTGTGTCGGGCCGTCCTCGCCCAGGCCGATCGAGTCGTGCGTCCACACGTACGTCACGGGCGCCTTCATCAGTGCGGCAAGGCGCACCGCGGGACGCATGTAGTCGGAGAAGGTCAGGAAGGTCCCGCCGTACACGCGGGTGTTGCCGTGCAGCGCGATGCCGTTCATGGTCGCGCCCATCGAGTGCTCGCGGATGCCGAAGTGCACCGTGCGGCCGTAACGGTCGGCGCCCGGCAGCGGGTTGCCCTCCGGCAGGAACGAACTCTCCTCGAACGAAGTGTTGTTGGAGCCCGCAAGGTCGGCCGAACCGCCCCACAGCTCCGGGATCTTCGGGCCGAGAGCCTTGAGCACCGCGCCCGACGCCTTACGCGTGGCCACGTCCTTGCCCGCCTCGAAGGACGGCAGCGCCTTCTCCCAGCCGTCGGGCAGCTCGCCCGCGCGGATGCGGTCGAATTCGGCAGCACGCTCGGGGTTCGCCGACCGCCACCCGGCGAACTGCTTCTCCCAGGCGACGCGCGCCTCGCGGCCGCGGTCCCAGGCGCCGCGCGTGTGTTCCAGCACGTCCGTGCCGACCTCGAAGTGCTGCTCGGGGTCGAAGCCGAGGACCTTCTTGGTCTTGGCCACCTCTTCCTCGCCGAGCGCCGCACCGTGAGCCGCACCGGTGTTCTGCGCGTCGGGCGCGGGCCAGGCGATGATGGAGCGCACGGCGATGAAGGACGGACGCGAGGTCTCGGCCTTCGCCGCCTTGAACGCCTTGTACAGGGCCTCGGGGTCGAGGTCGCCGTTGGGCAGCTGGTCGACGCGCTGCACGTGCCAGCCGTAGGCCTCGTACCGCTTGACGACGTCCTCGGAGAAGGCCGTCTCCGTGTCGCCCTCGATGGAGATGTGGTTGTCGTCCCACATCACGACGAGGTTGCCCAGCTTCTGGTGTCCCGCGAGGGACGAGGCCTCGGCCGAGACGCCTTCCTGAAGGTCGCCGTCACTGGCGAACGTCCAGATGGTGTGGTCGAAGGGCGACTCGCCTTCGGGTGCGTCCGGGTCGTAGAGGCCTCGCTCGTAGCGGGCCGCCATCGCCATGCCCACGGCGTTGGCGACGCCCTGGCCCAGCGGGCCGGTCGTCGTCTCGACGCCGACCGTGTGGCCGTGCTCCGGGTGGCCCGGCGTCTTGCTCTCCCAGGTGCGGAAGCTCTTCAGGTCGTCCAGTTCGAGGCCGTAACCGGCGAGGTAGAGCTGGATGTAGAGCGTCAGGCTGGAGTGGCCGACGGAGAGTACGAACCGGTCACGGCCCGACCAGTCGGGGTCGGACGGGTCGTGACGCATCAGCTTCTGGAAGACCATGTATGCGGCCGGTGCGAGTGCCATGGCCGTGCCGGGGTGGCCGTTGCCGACCTTCTGCACTGAATCCATGGCCAGAACCCGGACGGTGTCGACAGCCCGCTGGTCCAGTTCGGTCCATTCGAGGTCTGCGGTGATCGGCTTCGTGCTCACCCTGAGTCAGGGCTCCTCTCCACAAGTCGGTGTCCGGTGCCGTTGCGCTCACCGGCGGTGTCGAGCGTACCCCTGTGCTAGGCGCATCCCTTCCGGGTGCTCACCAACGGCACACCGGCACTTGCCGGAACAAGAGAAGGTCCGCCTTGATTCCTTGCGTACGGTGCCGAATCCGGTGGGGACCCGGTGGCGGACATGGCGGCGAACCTCCCCCCGCGGGCGGGGCGGGCCGTGCGCGGGCGCCTTGCGCGGGGTGCGGCGGGGCGCCGCGAGACCCCCCGCGCAAGGCGCACGGCGGCGCCGTCTAAAGTGGCGTGGTACGCGCGAGCCTTACGGAACGTGCACCGTTCCCGCTCGCATCTCATGTAGTGATCAGGGGTGTTCGTGACGGCCGTCGGATCCCGTCCTGCGGGGGTGCTCGAGACCAGCACCGTGGACCGGTCGTTCTCCGCCCGGCTCAAGGCGTATGTCGCGCTGACCAAGCCCCGCATCATCGAACTGCTTCTCATCACCACGATCCCGGTGATGTTCCTCGCCGCGCAGGGTGTGCCCGACCTCCTGCTCGTGCTGACCACCTGCATCGGCGGCTACCTCTCCGCCGGCGGCGCCAACGCGCTGAACATGTACGTCGACCGGGACATCGACGCGCTGATGCACCGCACCGAGAAGCGTCCTCTGGTGACAGGTGCCCTCACCCCGCGTGCCGGCCTGATCTTCGGCCTGAGCCTGGCGGTCGTCTCCACGCTGTGGTTCGGGCTGCTCGTCAACTGGCTCTCGGCTGCGCTCTCCCTGGGGGCGCTGCTCTTCTACGTCCTCGTCTACACGATGGTGCTCAAGCGGCGCACCTCGCAGAACATCGTCTGGGGCGGCATCGCCGGCTGCATGCCCGTCCTGATCGGCTGGTCCTCGGTGACGAACGAGGTCAGCTGGGCCGCCGTCATCCTCTTCCTCGTCATGTTCTTCTGGACGCCGCCGCACTACTGGCCGCTGTCGATGAAGGTGCGCGAGGACTACGCGCGCGTCGGTGTGCCGATGCTCCCGGTCGTCGCGACGAACTCCGCGGTCGCGCGCCAGATCGTGCTCTACAGCTGGGTGATGGTCGCGGTCTCGCTGCTGCTGTGGCCACTGGGCTACGTCGGCTGGTTCTACACCGGGGTCGCTCTGGCCTCCGGCGGCTGGTGGCTCTGGGAGGCGCACGCGCTGCTGGCGAGGGCCAAGTCCGGGGCGACGGGCGCGAAGCTGAAGGAGATGCGCCTCTTCCACTGGTCGATCACTTACGTCTCGCTGCTCTTCGTGGCCGTCGCGGTCGATCCCTTCCTGCGCTGAGGCCCGGGCCGACTTTCCCGCGGTGGGGCGGACTTTCGCGGGCACGTGTGCCCGGAGGTCGGGCAGTCCGGCACCCTTGGGCATGCGTGAGGGCCCGGACCAGTGACGGTGGTCCGGGCCCTCACCGTTCCCCGGCGGAACGTCTCGGGTGAGTGCGCCGCGTCAGGAGCGGGCGGGGGTGCCGCCTTCGAGCTGGATGCCCGCCATGCGGTTCCACTCGTAGGGCCCCGTCTTCATCTTCTCGGCCATCTCGCCGGCGAAGGACTCGTGCACGGTGATGCCCGCCTGCTCCGTGGCCTGCCGGGCCGTCTCGACCGAGGGCGCCATCAGGTCGCCCCAGCTGCCGTCGGCGCCGACGAGGGCGATACGGGCACCGGACTGTCCCACGTAGGCGATCTGTCCTTCCGCGCTGCCGCCGTGCCGCTGCGCGAACGCGGTGATCTCCTTGGCGAGCCTGGCCGCCCGCTTGCTGCTGTCTGCCATGCCCTGATGCTACCGGCGGGTAGCCGGTGCGACCACAGCGTCAACGGGTGCGAGACCCACGCCACACGGCCCGCGATTCGCGGCGGCCCCGCCGGGCCGGTCATTGCGCTGACACCTTTCCCGGGGGGCCTGCCTGGCGGGTTTGCGCTGGTCAGGACACTTTTGTGCCTGCTGCCGCATGGCTCGTCCGCTGCTGGGGGCTGCGGAAGACGGGGGACGATGGGGGCTGGGGCTGGGGCTGGTGATCTTGATGTGTTCGCCGAGACACGGAGTCGCCGGGACGAATCGCGTGCCATCGCAGCGGAGGCCGTTTTGAGGCCATACCCCGGCACTCCGGCGAGCTGGTACCAGTAGAGGAACGGCGTCCCCGCAACCGCGGGGACGCACCGGCGTACATGGGACCCACAGCAGCCCTGGGGCGGGTGCGAGGAGCAGCACGGCGACGCGATGCGCTGCAGCCGGTGTGACCCTTGTGTGCCATGACCTGCGCTCCTCTCCCGTTCGAGGTCCGTTCGTGCAAGAGTTGCCTGCCGTCTGGAAATGGTTGCCAGCGAAGTCCCAGGAAACCTCCTCCGGCTTCCTGTCCTCCTGACGGGCCCGTTGCGCAACTCATCGGCAATAGACAGGCACACCAAGGACGGTGACCCATGGCGGACATCGCCATGACCGCGACGTTCCTCGCCGTGACTGGCGGGGCGTCGCTGCTCGCCGTCACCGCCCGCCGCCTGCGTCCCACCGACCGGCTGCCGTCCTTGGAAGGCTGGGCGCTGGCTGACAGAAGCCTCGGCCCCGTGTGGACATGGATGCTGCTCGGCGGCACGATCTTCACCGCCTACACCTTCACCGCCGTACCGGGACTGGCGTACGGAAACGGGGCTCCCGCCTTCTTCGCGGTGCCGTACACGGTGTTCGTCTGCCCTCTCGCCTTCGTCCTGCTGGCCCGCCTGTGGGCGGTCGCCCGCCGCCACGGCTACGTCACCGTCGCCGACTTCGTGCGCGGGAGGTACGCTTCGCCGCCGCTCGCCCTGGCTGTGGCTCTGACCGGGATCCTCGCGACGATGCCGTACCTGGCGCTTCAACTGCTCGGCATCCGCGCGGTTCTCACCGCCGGGGGCGTCCATGCCCGGGGCGTCGGCGGGGATCTGGTGATGGTGGCGCTCTTCGCGGGGCTCGCGATGGCGACGTACCGGCACGGGCTGCGTGCGCCGACGGTCATCTCCGCGTTCAAGGCGGTGGCCGTCTTCGTCTCGCTCACCGCCGTGTGCTGGCTGGTCCTCGCGCGCCTCGGCGGACCCCGCGCCGTCTTCGATGGTGCGGCGCGACGGCTCGGGGGCACCGGCGTGGCGGATTCCGCCCTGTTCCTGTCGCCCGAGCACCAGCCCGCCTACGCCACGCTCGCACTGGGTTCGGCTCTGGCACTGCTGATGTATCCGCATGTGCTCACTGCCGGGTTCGCCGCCGACGGCCCGCGCACTCTTCGCAAGGTCTCCGTGGCACTGCCCGCCTGGACCGGACTGCTAGCCCTCTTCGGCTTCCTGGGCATAGCCGCACTCGCCATGGGCGTACGGGCGCCCCAGGGTGGCGCCGAGGCTGCCGTACCGATGCTGGTCGACAGACTGATGCCGGGGGCGCTGGCCGGGCTGGTGTTCGGGGCGATCACTGTGGGCGCTCTGGTTCCGGCGGCCGTGATGTCGATCGCGGCCGCGACCTCCTTCGTACGCAACGTGTACGTCGAGTACGTCCATCCGACCGCCACGCCCAAACGTCAGGTGCGCACAGCCAAGGCCGTCTCGCTGACCGCGAAGGCGGGGGCTGTCGCGTTCGTTTTCGGACTGCGCGACCAGGACGCCATCAACCTCCAACTGCTCGGCGGCGTATGGGTGCTTCAGACCTTCCCGGCCGTGGCCGTCGGCCTTTTCACGCGCTGGCTGCATCCCCGGGCACTGCTGGCCGGATGGGCGGCGGGCATGGCGGTCGGCACGTTCCTGGTGGTGCGCAAGGGGTTCTCGTCGGTCGTGTCCTTCGGGAGCGCCGAGGCGCCGCTGGAGATCTACGCCGGTCTGGCGGCCCTGCTGCTCAACCTGGTCGTCGCGGTGGCCGGCACCGTGGTCCTCGATCGGTTCGGGGTCCCACGGGGTGGCGACCTCACCGACCTGCCCTCCCGCCTCACCGGCAGGCGGCGTCCCGAGACGGGAGCGAACAACCCGTGAGACGCAGACAGCACCCACCCGGGACCGTGGCGGAGGCCGACCCGGCACTCGTCCCCGAGTCACGCATCCCACGAGCCACCACCGATGACACGCCGACCCCGCCGCCGGCCGACGGCGAGGTGCTCTCCCCCTCGGCGAACGATCCGGCCGATATCGAACGGGAGGCCGCCCTGGCCCGGCTCTTCGAGCTGCACTATGCCTCGATGCTGCGCTTGGCCGTCCTGCTCGGCGCGGACGACCCGGAGAACGTGGTGGCCGAGGCGTACTACCAGATCTACCGGAAGTGGCGGCGCCTGCGGGACGCGGAGGCGGCTGAGGCGTATCTGCGCTCCACCGTGTGCAATCTGATCCGAATGCGTATCCGCCACCTCCAGGTCGTGCGTAAGCACGAGGAGAATCCGCCGGGCGGGACAGTCGCCTCGGCCGAGAGCACCGCGCTCCTCCATGACGACCAGCGCGTACTGATCGACGCCTTGCAGCAACTGCCCGCCCGGCAGCGCGAGGCGCTGGTCCTGCGACACTGGCTCGGCCTGAAGGAGAGCGAAATAGCGGCCGCGATGGGGATCTCCCGCGGATCGGTCAAGACTCACACCGCACGCGGCATCGCCGCCCTGACCAGGACGATGGAGGCCCGGCGATGAACGAGATCTCACCGGACCGGACTGAACGGCCGGAACCGGCAGAGCTGACAGAGCAGGAGCAGTCGGAGGCGGCGGAGCTGACGGAGGAGGACCGCACGGAGCAGGCGCTGCGCGAAGCGCTGGGCACGCTGGCCTGCGGGGTGCGCGCCGACCCCGACGCGTACCGCACGGCCCGGAGCGACTGGCTGCGCCGCGAACGGCGTCGCCGCCTCGTACTCGCGGTACTGATCGCGGTCGTCTTCACCCTCACCACGCTGATCGGCCTCTGGGTCCTCAACCAGGCCCCGTCCGACCCGGACGTCATCTTCTCGGACGGGTACTCCGTGGACGGCCACGCGAGAACGGCCGGGTGAGGCCGAGCCGGAGACGCGGGAGAAGCACGGTGGGGACAAGCAGGCAGTCCGGAATCTTCCGGTAATTCAGGAAGAGGAGGGTCCGAGCCGGTCGGCCAGCGTGGCAAGCGCCTCACTGCCCACCAGGTCTCCCGGCAGCAGCGGCACGTCGAGCAGCGGTACGTCCGGGACCCGCTGCCGCAGCCGGACGAGGTGCTCGTCCTCCTGCCCCCGGCGCCGGGCGAGCAGCTCACCGGCGTCCGCCGGGGAACGGCGGTTGGCGACGAGCGCCGCCACGTCGACGCCGAGACCGGTGAGCTTCTCGTACATCTCCATGGTCTCGGCGATCGGGAGCAGTTCGGCGGTCAGCACCACCACGAACCCGGTCTGCGCCGGGTCGGTCACCACCTCGCGCAGCCGGGAGAAGCGGTTGCGCCGACGCAGCAGGATCCGGCGCAGCTCGGCGTCGCGGTCGGTCTCCTCGCTGCCGCCGAGACCGCGCACCGCGGCGCCGAACCGCTCGGACCGGTCACGGTTGGCGAGCAGGGTCTCGGTCCAGGAGGTGAGCTGCTCGGGCAGCGCAAGCAGCCGCAGCGTGTGGCCGGACGGGGCGGTGTCGAAGACGACCAGGTCGTACGCTCCCTCCGCGAGCTCCACCGCCTCGGCGATCCGCTCCAGCACCGCCGACTCGTGGGTGCCGGGTGCCTGCCGAGCCAGCTCCAGGTGCCGGGCGGCCGGTGCGTGCATCCGCTCGGGGAGCAGCCGCCGCATTGTCGCGGCCACCGCGGACAGGTGCTGCTCGACCGTGCGTTCCGGGTCGATCTCCAGCCCGTCGACGTAACCCGCTGCCCCCGCTCGTACGGCCCTCGCCCCGGGGGCGAGGACCCCGGGACCGGCGAGACGCATGGGCTCGTCCCCCACTGGGCGGTCCCAGAGGTGGCCGAGGTTGTGGGCGGGATCGGTGGAAACGAGCAGCACGCGGGCGCCTGCCCCGGCACGGCCGAGGGCCAGCGCCGCGGCGATGGACGTCTTGCCGACCCCGCCCTTGCCGCCGACGAATACGACCCTGCGCGAGGTGATGACGTCTAGCAGCATCCGACATGCTCCAGTGGTGAGCGGTCCATGCCCATTCGGCGGTGCCATGCGTGGAAGTCCTCGTAGAGGGCGGGCATCAGCTCGGCGGTGTAGTACGCCGCCGGGTCGGGCACGCCCAATGCCTCCGCGAGGACGACCATCCGGAACAGGTCGTCCTCCTCGCGCCGGGCGCGGGCGAAGGTACGCCGGTAGGGACCGGCGTAGAACTCCTCCAGCCCGGCCCGGAGCGAGGCCCAGCGGGATTTCATCCCTTCAGCTCGGCCTTCTCCATCACATCGGCGTCAAGGGCCTCCTGCGGCTCCTGGGACGCCCGCCGCATCGCGACGACCGCCTCGAAGGCGACCCACAGGGCGGCGACGATGATGACGACGTCGATGGTCAGCAGCAGCCAGTCCCGGGCGTCATAGAGGTCGCCGAGCTGCACGAGCGCGGCCCAGAACGCCATCGCGAACACGACTGCGAGCGGCACCAGCGCAGGCGCCGGGTTGCGCCGCTTTCGTATCAGCACGACCGCGACGACGGCCAGGGTCAGGGAGGCCAGAAGCTGGTTGCTGGTGCCGAACAGCGGCCAGATACGGAGGCCGCCGGCGCCTTCTGCGCCCTGGCTGAAGGTGAGTCCCAGACCGGCGGCGAGCGCAATGAGGGTGCCGAGGCCATTGTTGATCTTCACCTTTGCGGCCTCGCCGGCCTCCTGGACGACGAAGCGCAGCAGGCGCAGGCCGGTGTCCATGGTGGTAGCGGCGAACAGGATCGCCATGGTGGCCAGGACCGTCGAGCTCAGCGAGGCCGGCAGGCCCAGGCCGCTGTTGACGATCGCGCCGCCGCCATCGACGAACGGCGCGACGCCGGCCTCGCCGAAGGCGCCGTAGACGGCCTTCCAGTCGGCCAGGGTTCGGTAGCCGGCGACGGCGGCGATGATCGCGCCCAGCGCGAGCATGCCCTCGCCGACCGCGCCGAAGTAACCGACGAAGCGGGCGTCGGTCTCCTTGTCCAGCTGCTTCGAGCTGGTGCCCGAGGAGACCATCCCGTGGAACCCGGAGATCGCGCCGCACGCGATGGTGACGAAGAGAAGCGGCACGAGGTCCGGGGTGCCCGCGGGCACGGCGTCGTTGACGGCCGGGGCGACGATCGTCGGTGCGCTCAGCAGCACCCCGACGAACAGGATGCCGAGCCCGACGAAGAGCTGGACGCCGTTGATGTAGTCACGCGGCTGGAGCAGCACCCACACGGGCAACAGGGAGGCTATGCCGGCGTAGACGAAGAGGGCGACGATCCAGAAGGTCGCGGGGGACATGCCCAGGATCGGGTCGGGCAGCTCCACCGGGACGAAGTCACCGAGGAGGATCAGGCCGTAGAGCGCAGCGACGCCGATCACGGTGACCAGGCCGAGGCTCATCTTGTAGCGGTAGACCGCCTGGCCGACCAGCAGCGCCACCGCGACCGCTCCCCAGGCGGGGATCACCGCCGAGGGATTGGAGATCAGCAGGTCCTTGATGACCACCGCGAAGGCCGCGACCACCATCAGGAGCAGCAGGAAGATCACGACAAGGAAGAGGTTCGCGCCCCGGCGGCCGATGTAGCGGCCGGAGAGCGCGCCCACCGAGCGGCCCTTGTTGCGCGCCGAGGCCCACAGGGCGCCCAGGTCGTGCATGCCCGCGAAGAAGACCGTTCCGAGGGTGACCCACAGGAACGCGGGCAGCCAGCCCCAGATCACTGCGATAGCGGGGCCGACGATCGGCGCCGCGCCTGCGACCGAGGTGAAGTGGTGACCCCACAGCACGAACTTGTTGGTCGGGACGTAGTCCACTCCGTCCTGCAGCTCATGCGCGGGCGTCTTGTAGGACGCGTCAAGCTTGTAGACCCGGTTGCCCAGGAATTTCGAGTAGAGGAGATATCCGCCCGCGAACATCGCAAGGCCGATCAACAGCAGTGGAAGTGCATTCATACGAGACGCCCTTTGAATTCTGGGAGATGGAGCCGCTGCCCTGCACGAGATGTGCCCCTGACAGGCAGACAGCGGGGACGGTGTGGCGTGGCTCTCCTAGGCCCTGTCGTTCGGATCTCCGCGGGCCCGCGACGACAGCTACGGCGCCTCTCTGCGTTGTCGGAGTCATCCGAGAACGCCCAGTACGAGGACGATCCTCCGCCTTGCGATGCGTCCCCTCGCTTTCGCGGGGGAGGCCCCATGCATCTGACGCCGCGGGCTGATCCACGAAGATCCGAAGGACAGGACCTAGAAGACTGCTGAAGATCTTGGTTGATCCGGGTTGCCACCGTCAGGTGGTGGCCTGGATCTGCCAGGTGGTGCCGTTGTGATGGAGTCCGAGGTTGATGAGTCGGCGGAGATTGAGGGCGGCGGCTCGGGTGTGGATCCAGGTGTCGTTCTTGATGGTGCCGCGGTAGCGGAGTTTGCGGTTGCCGTGGTGGACGAGCCAGGCGACGGCGCGTTCGACGGGTGGTCTCCAGCGTCGGTAGTCGGCTTGCCAGTCCGTGTCAGCGGCGGCCTGGTGGCGGGCTTGAACGAGTAGATCGTGGTGCGGCCGGATGGTCAGGATGCGTCCGGTCTTGGCTTTGGTGCATCGCTGACGCAGAGGACATCCGGTGCACTCCTTGGCGAAGGTGGCCTTGCGCTGACGGTGCCGTCCGCTGGGATCGGTGAGGGGGACGGTGTGTCCCTGGGGGCAGGTCACCGTGCCCGCGAGGGTGTCGATGGCGAAGTCGTCGAGGGTGAAACCGCCCGGGACAGCAGGCCGCAGTGGCGCGGGCTTGAAGAACAGCCGGTGCCCCGATTGTTGGAGACTTTGACAGGCGGAACCGGTGGAGTAGGCAGTGTCGCCGAAGGCGTCCACCGGATCGTTTTCCTGGGCGAGCAGGTCGAGGCCGACAGCAGCTTCGTGGTGTTCGCTGCCGGTCGCGGGCCGGAGGGCGACTGCGGTGAATAAGCCGGTCTCGGGCTCGATGGCCAGATGGGCCTTGAAGCCGTCCTGCTGCTGGTGGCGGGTCTTGTGCGCGTGGCGGGACTCCGGGTCGACGGTGGAGATCATCCGGTCGTAAGCGGTGCCCTGGGTGATGCGCCAGCGCCCGTCACGCCCGTCGCTGTCATCGGCGGGTTCGACGTCCTGGCCGGCGACCAAGGCCAGGATGCCGACCGCATTCGCGGCCTTTTCACCGAGTTCCTGCTCGGGCAGATGACCCAGCAGCCGCAGTGCGTCACCGACCAGGGCGTCCACCAGCTCAGCTCGTGCCGCCTGGTCGTTCCAGGCGATACGGGGCTTGCCGGGATCGCTGTAGTCGTGAGCCCGACACTGCTGGTCGGCGACTGCCGGGGCGCCGGGGACCTCACGGATCACCGTCCGGATCGCGGCGACGATCTGGGTAACGGTGTCCTGGGTGGCCACCGCATCATCCAGCACCGTGGAGTCCAGTGCCCGACGGTGCTTGCCCTTGAGCACGCCGGTGGTCTTGATGACCTCGCGGACGGTCTCGAATACCCGGTTCGGCCGGGCCGAGCGGGCCAGCCTGCGGCGAAAGTAGGACAGCAACGACGGGTCGAAGGCCGTGTCGTGCAGGCCGAGTCCGCAGGCAGCCTTCCACCGCAGGTCACAGCGCAGTTCCTGAACCGTCTCGAAGTCCGACAGGCCATGAAGAGCCTGCAGCGTGACGGCCGCGGCCAGGATCTGCGGCGGCATGCTCGGCCGCCCGTTTGCCGAGGGGTACATGTCCGCGAACATTCCTGCCGGGAACAACCGTCCACGGTGCTCGGCCAGGAAAGCGAACACACTCCCAGCCGGGATCAACTCCCGGCAGGTCTCCCACACATCCGGACCGACCGTCTCCCCGACCCACTCCCCTTGAACCACACCAACGAGTCTGGCCCCACCGCTCAAACGACGAGGCCAGAACCCCAAGATCTTCAGCAGTCTTCTAGGCCGGGGGAGAGGCCGGCGACCGGAACGGAATACCGGGCGCCCGCACCCATTTTGTGCGGCTCGGCGGCGTACCCGGGCGTGGTGTGCTGCGTCAGGGCAGCAAGCAGGCCGTGGCAGCGGCGGAACTCGCCCGCCACGGCCAGCCACGCGCACCCGGCCGGAGTCGTCGGTCGACGTCCGGCTCGGCGTGAGTCCGTACCCGCTGTCTGCCACCGGTGTCCCCTACCTCTTGCACGGATGCCGCGAGCTAGCCGCCCGGCGGTTCGCTACAGAGTTGCCGAGTGGCGCGATTCGGTTGACAGGAGATTTCCGGCGAGCATCGGGCGGCGGCCGTGACGTACGTCATCGCCCCATCGACGCGGGGCGGCAGAGGCGGGGGCGGCTCCGAGATCGGTGGTGCACGCCTGCCGGACAGGCCCTAAGGGCGCGGGGTGACGGCGGAGGCGGGCCGGTCCCGCACTTCGTCCGCCGCGGCTTCGGCCGCCGCGGCCGGGCCGGGAATCCGGGCCTCACCGGTGCGAGCGGGGTCGTCGCCGGGCTGCTGCTCGGTGCCGTCGGCCGCATGCGGGACGCCTGGGGGCAGTCCGCGCTCGCGCAGCGACAGCAGCAGCCGCAGCACCGCGATCCACACCAGTGCCGAACCCAGCAGATGCAGCCCGACCAGTACCTCGGGCAGGTCGGTGAAGTACTGCACGTAACCGATGACTCCCTGCCCGAGCAGGACGACCAGAAGCTCACGGGTGCGCCGCCGCGGGCCCGCCGGGGCCTCGGAGCCACGCAGCACGAGCCACACCGCCAGCGTCAGCGCGACCACGATCCACGCCAGGGCGGCGTGCGCCTGGGCCGCCGTCTCCGGATCGACGGGCATGCGAGGAACCTTGCTGCTGTCGCCCGCGTGCGGCCCCGCGCCCGTGACGACGGTGCCCGCCGCCACCAGCAGACCGGCCGCCACGAGAAGCGCCCGCACCAGCCTTGTGACCGTCGTGCCCGCCAGCGGGCGCGGTGGGGTGTCGCCTTCGCCGGCGCGCAGCCAGGTCAGGGTGGCGACGGTGAGCAGCCCGGTGGCGAGCAGGAAGTGGCCCGCGACCGTGTACGGGTTGAGGCCGGTCAGCACGGTGACGCCGCCGATGACCGCGTTGCCCATCACGATCCAGAACTGCGACCAGGCCAGCCGGCTGAGGCGGCGGCGGCGCGGCTTCGCGGAGCGCGCCGCGACGATCGCCCAGCCGACGGCGGCGCTCAGCACGTACGTCAGCAAGCGGTTGCCGAACTCGATCGCCCCGTGCACGCCCATCTCGGACGTGGCGTACAGGCTGTCGCCGGTGCACTTGGGCCAGGTGTCGCAGCCCAGTCCGGAGCCGGTCAGCCGCACGGCGCCGCCGGTCACGATGATGAGGACGCTCATCACGAGCGCGGAGAGCGCGGCCCGCCGGACGGTGGCCGGTGCGGGCGTCCAGCGCTTGGCGACGTACGCGATCGGGTTGCGTACGAGTTCGAGCAGATTCGGCACGAGATGCACGGCAGACATCGTACGGGCGAGCTTGTGCGCGCGTTCACGAGGGGCCCCGGAGGCAGGCTCAGGGGTGAAGGCTTCAGCGGTTCCGCGGGAAGGGCGACGCCTCGGGCGGGGTCACTCCCACTTGAAGAAGCGTGCCGCGGCACCCGTACCCGCCACGGCCCATACGGCCAGCACGCCCAGGTTCTCCCAGGGCACGCCGGCACCGTGCTGGAGCACGTCGCGCAGACCGCCGGAGAGCGCGGAGATGGGCAGCAGGCCGAGCACGCCCTGCGCCGCCTCCGGGAACCGGTCGAGGGGCACGATGACGCCGCCCCCCACCAGCAGCAGGATGAAGACCAGATTCGCCGCGGCGAGGGTGGCCTCCGCCCGCACGGTCCCCGCGAGCAGCAGCCCGAGACCGGAGAACGCGGCCGTTCCCAGGACCAGCAGCAGCGCGACCGCGAGCAGGCTCCCGCGGGGCGACCAGCCCAGCGAGAGAGCGATCACGGTCAGCAGCAGCACCTGCAGCGCCTCGACGACCAGCACCGAGCAGGTCTTCGCGGCCATCAGCCCCCACCGCGGCAGCGGCGAGACGCCGAGCCGTTTGAGCACTCCGTAGCGGCGCTCGAACCCGGTGGCGATGGCCTGGCCGGTGAAGGCGGTCGAGAGCACGGCCAGCGCCAGAATGCCGGGGGCGAGGAAGCCGACGCGCGAACCCCCGCCCAGTTCGACGACGTCGACGGAGCTGAAGAGCACGAGCAGCAGCGCCGGGATGACGACGGTGAGCAGCAGCTGTTCGCCGTTGCGCAGCAGCATCCGGGTCTCGAGCACGGCCTGGGCGCCGATCATGCGCACCACGGGTGCCGCTCCGGGCGCGGGGGTGAAGGTGCCGGCGCTCACGAACGAAGCTCCTTGCCGGTGAGTTCGAGGAAGACGTCCTCAAGAGTGCGGCGCTCGACCGAGATGCGGTCGGGCATGACGCCGTGCTGCGCGCACCAGGAGGTGACCGTGGCCAGCAGCTGCGGGTCGACGGTGCCGGTGACGCGATAGCCGCCCGGGACGAGTTCGGCGGCGGCGGTGTTGTCGGGGAGTGCCTTGAGCAGGGAGGTCAGGTCGAGGCCGGGGCGTCCCGTGAAGCGCAGGGAGTTCTCGGCGCCGCCGCGGCACAGTTCGTCCGGCGATCCCTGGGCGACGATGCGGCCGCCGTCGATGATGACGACGTCGTCGGCGAGCTCCTCGGCCTCGTCCATGTGGTGTGTCGTGAGGACGACGGTGACGCCGTCGGTGCGCAGCGACCGCACCAGGTCCCACGTGGCGCGGCGTGCCTGAGGGTCGAGTCCGGCGGTCGGCTCGTCGAGGAAGACCAGTTCGGGCCGTCCCACGACGGCCATGGCGAGGGAGAGGCGCTGCTGCTGCCCGCCCGAGAGGCGCCGGTAAGGGGTGCGGCCGCAGCCGCCGAGGCCCAGGGTGTCGACGAGGGCGTCCGTGTCCAGGGGGTTCGCGTGCAGCCGGGCCATGTGGGCCAGCATCTCCTCGGCGCGCGCACCCGAGTACACACCGCCGCTCTGCAGCATGACGCCGATGCGGGGACGCAGCCGGGACGCCTGGGCGACGGGGTCGAGCCCGAGGACCCGCACGGTGCCGGCATCCGGTCTGAGGTAGCCCTCACAGGTCTCGACAGTGGTGGTCTTCCCCGCGCCGTTGGGCCCGAGGAGCGATGTGACCGTGCCATACGGGACGGACAGGCCGAGACCGTCGACTGCCGTCTTCCTGCCGTACCGCTTCACCAGACCCGCGACTTCGAGGGCCCCACCGCTTCCCATACGGGCGAGTCTAGGGATTCCCAAGTGCCTTCCGTGGCCGGGGGTTGAGATGTGTGACCGACCCCGGGGGCGCGGGGGCGGGACGGCGGCCGTATGTGGGAGGTAAGGCTCCCCTTACGTGACGCAGGACATTGAGCCAGGTCAGGAGGCGGCTTGCCGCGCCGCGAAGAATTACGCAACAATAGCGTTGTGAAAAAGACGGCTGAGGGACACGAGACGCGATCGGCGGCCGGAGCGGCCGCCGACGGTCCGTCCGTGCCCGGTCCGGCCGGGCACTCCACGGCCTCCGGAGGCCACGACGAGCAGCAGGGTACGCGCAACAAGGTGGCCCGATCGATCCTCGACCACGGGCCGTCCACCGCCGCCGAGCTGGCACTGCGCCTGGAGCTCACCCAGGCGGCCGTCCGCCGGCATCTCGACTCCCTCCTCGGTGAAGGGGTCGTCGAGCCGCGCGAGAAGCGGGTCTATGGCTCGCGGGGCAGGGGCCGGCCCGCCAAGGTCTTCGCGCTCACCGACTGCGGCCGGGACGCCTTCGAACAGGACTACGACAATCTGGCCGCCGATGCCCTGCGCTGGATAGCGCAGAGCGCCGGCGGCGGCGAGCGCGGCGACGCCGCCGTGGCGGACTTCGCCCGCGCCCGCGCGGCCGCGCAGGCCGAGCAGTACAGGCGCGAGTTGGAGCGGGTTCCGCCCCAGGAACGCACGCGGGCGCTGGCCGATGCACTGACCAAGGACGGGTACGCTGCCACTGCGCGCAGTGCGCCCGCCTCCGCCGGAGGCACGGCCGCGGGCGAGCAGCTCTGCCAGCACCACTGCCCGGTGGCGCACACCGCCGAGCAGTTCCCGCAGCTGTGCGAGGCGGAGACGGAGGTCTTCTCCCGCCTGCTCGGCACGCACGTCCAGCGGCTGGCGACGATCGCCCACGGGGACGGGGTGTGCACCACCTTCGTCCCGAACAGCCACGCCGCATCCTCCGCGCAGGGGCACCGAGGCGGATCCCCGTCGCAGCCCCGGACCGTCACACGGACCAGCAGCACGACCGCCGGCAGGCCCGCCGGTGAGAACCCGAGCAGGACGAGCAAGACGAGCAAGCACGCAAGCAAGACCGACAACAGCAAGACCAGGGCGAGCAACGCCACCACAGCACCTGCGAACACCGCCGGGAGGAACCCCGCATGACCTCTCCTACGGAGACTGCTCACCCCGAGCTCGAGGGGCTGGGCAAGTACGAGTACGGCTGGGCCGACTCCGACACGGCCGGTGCCGCGGCCAAGCGCGGTCTCTCCGACGAGGTCGTCCGCGACATCTCGGGGAAGAAGAACGAGCCGGAGTGGATGCTCAAGCTCCGCCTGAAGGGTCACCGGCTCTTCGAGAAGAAGCCCATGCCCAACTGGGGTTCGGACCTCTCGGGCATCGACTTCGACAACATCAAGTACTTCGTCAGGTCCACGGAGAAGCAGGCCCAGACCTGGGACGACCTGCCCGAGGACATCAAGAACACCTACGACAAGCTCGGCATCCCGGAGGCGGAGAAGCAGCGCCTGGTCGCCGGTGTCGCGGCGCAGTACGAGTCGGAGGTCGTCTACCACCAGATCCGTGAGGACCTGGAGGAGCAGGGCGTCCTCTTCCTGGACACCGACACGGCGCTGCGCGAGCACCCGGAGATCTTCCAGGAGCACTTCGGCACCGTCATCCCGCCCGGCGACAACAAGTTCGCCGCGCTCAACACCGCGGTGTGGTCGGGCGGTTCGTTCATCTACGTGCCGCCGGGCGTGCACGTCGACATCCCGCTCCAGGCCTACTTCCGCATCAACACCGAGAACATGGGCCAGTTCGAGCGGACGCTGATCATCGTCGACGAGAACGCCTACGTGCACTACGTCGAGGGCTGCACGGCTCCGATCTACAACTCGGACTCGCTGCACTCCGCCGTCGTCGAGATCATCGTCAAGAAGGGCGGCCGCTGCCGCTACACGACGATCCAGAACTGGTCGAACAACGTCTACAACCTGGTCACCAAGCGTGCGGTGGCCTACGAGGGCGCGACCATGGAGTGGGTCGACGGCAACCTCGGCTCGAAGGTGACGATGAAGTACCCGGCCGTCTACCTGATGGGCGAGCACGCCAAGGGCGAGACGCTCTCGGTCGCCTTCGCCGGTGAGGGGCAGCACCAGGACGCCGGCGCGAAGATGGTGCACATGGCGCCGCGCACGTCCTCCAACATCGTCTCCAAGTCGGTGGCCCGCAGCGGTGGCCGTACGTCCTACCGCGGTCTGATCGAGGTCGCCGAGGGCGCCGAGGGCTCGAAGTCCAACGTGCTGTGCGACGCGCTGCTGGTGGACACGATCTCCCGCTCGGACACCTACCCCTACGTCGACGTCCGCGAGGACGACGTGACGATGGGCCACGAGGCCACGGTCTCCAAGGTCAGCGACGACCAGCTCTTCTACCTGATGAGCCGGGGCCTGTCCGAGGACGAGGCGATGGCGATGATCGTCCGCGGCTTCGTCGAGCCCATCGCGAAGGAGCTCCCGATGGAGTACGCGCTGGAGCTCAACAGGCTCATCGAGCTGCAGATGGAGGGCGCGGTCGGCTAGCCGCCCGCCGGCGGGCACCGTCCTTCCAGCCCCGCGCTCGGGCTGCGAGCGCGCAACCGTTTCGCACGTCACCGGACGTGGCGGAGCCGGAGAGGCATCCGGCACCGCGCACGTCCGGGGCCGGGCGAGGAGACCGAAGGCAGAAAGAGAGCACGACGACAGCTATGGCTGAGGCTCAGAAGATTCCAGCGGGTTCCACCGCCGAGGGCGGCGTCGCGGTGGCAGCTGAGTCCACCGTCGCCACCCGGATGAGCGCACCGCCCTCCTTCGACGTGGCGGACTTCCCCGTGCCGCACGGCAGGGAGGAGGAGTGGCGCTTCACACCGCTCGAGCGGCTCAAGGGGCTGCACGACGGCACGGCCGAGGCGTCGGGCTCCCTCAAGGTCGAGGTCGACGCGCCTGAAGGCGTGACGATCGAGACCGTCGGACGCGACGACTCTCGGATCGGCCGGGCGGGTACGCCGGTCGACCGCGTCGCCGCGCAGGCGTTCACCTCCTTCGAGAAGGCCTCGGTCGTGACCGTGCCCAAGGAGGCCGTGCTGAAGGAACCGGTGCGGGTCTCCCTGCACGGTGAGGGCGGCGTCAGCTACGGACACACCGTCTTCGAGGTGAAGGAGTTCGCCGAGGCGGTCATCGTCATCGACCACACCGGCGACGCGGTACGGGCGGCCAACGTCGAGTTCGTCGTCGGCGACGGCGCCAAGCTGACCGTCGTCTCCGTGCAGGACTGGGACGACTCGGCCGTCCACTGCTCCCAGCACAACGCTCTGGTCGGCAGGGACGCCACCTTCAAGTCGGTCGTCGTCACCTTCGGCGGTGACGTCGTGCGGCTCCACCCCCGCGTGAACTACGCGGGCCCCGGCGGCGAGGCCGAGTACTACGGCCTGTTCTTCACCGACAACGGCCAGCACCAGGAGCACCGCCTCTTCGTCGACCACGACAGGCCCAACTGCCGCAGCAACGTGGTCTACAAGGGCGCTCTGCAGGGCGAGGAGGCGCACGCCGTCTGGATCGGCGACGTGCTGATCCGCGCCGCCGCCACCGGCACCGACACCTACGAGCTGAACCGCAACCTCGTCCTGACGGACGGCGCGCGGGTCGACTCGGTTCCCAACCTCGAGATCGAGACCGGTGAGATCGTGGGGGCGGGCCACGCCTCGGCGACCGGCCGCTTCGACGACGAGCAGCTGTTCTACCTCCAGGCCCGGGGCATTCCGGAGCATGAGGCGCGGCGGTTGGTCGTGCGGGGCTTCTTCGCCGAACTCGTCCAGCAGATCGGACTGCCGGACGTGGAGAAGCGCCTCATCGAGAAGATCGAGGCGGAGCTGGAGGCGTCCGTATGAGCGGTGGCGAAGGCTTCGTGAGGGTCGCGTTGCTCGGCGAGCTGGAGGACGACACCCCCAAGCGGGTGGAGCTCGAAGGCGTGCCGGTCGCCCTCGTCCGTACGGAGGGAGAGGTGTTCGCGGTCAATGACATCTGCTCGCACGCGAACGTCTCGCTGTCCGAGGGCGAGGTCGAGGACTGCCAGATCGAGTGCTGGCTGCACGGCTCCAGTTTCGACCTGCGAACGGGCAAGCCCTCCGGCCTGCCCGCGACCCGGCCCATCCCCGTATACCCCGTAAGAATCGAAGGCGACGGCCCCGACGCGGCCGTGCTCGTCTCCGTCACACAGGAGTCCTGAAGTCCCCATGGCAACGCTTGAGATCAACGACCTGCACGTCTCCGTCGAAGCCGAGAACGGCCCGAACGAGATCCTGCGCGGCGTCGACCTGACCGTGAAGCAGGGCGAGACGCACGCGATCATGGGGCCGAACGGTTCCGGCAAGTCCACGCTCGCCTACTCGCTGGCGGGCCACCCCAAGTACACCGTCACCGGCGGCTCGGTGACCCTGGACGGCGAGGACGTCCTGGAGATGGCTCCGGACGAGCGCGCCCGTGCCGGCGTCTTCCTCGCCATGCAGTACCCGGTCGAGGTGCCCGGTGTCTCCGTCTCCAACTTCCTGCGCACGTCGGCGACGGCGCTGCGCGGCGAGGCGCCCAAGCTGCGGCTGTGGGTGAAGGAGGTCAAGGAGGCCATGGAGCGCCTTCAGATCGACCCGTCCTTCGCCGAGCGGAACGTCAACGAGGGCTTCTCCGGCGGTGAGAAGAAGCGGCACGAGATCCTCCAGCTGGAGCTCCTCAAGCCGAAGATCGCGATCCTCGACGAGACCGACTCCGGCCTCGACGTGGACGCGCTGCGGGTGGTCTCCGAGGGAGTCAACCGCGTCCGTGAGAACGGCGAGGTCGGCACCATGCTGATCACCCACTACACGCGCATCCTGCGTTACATCAAGCCCGACCACGTGCACGTCTTCGCCAAGGGCAGGATCGCCGAGTCCGGCGGTCCCGAACTGGCCGACAAGCTCGAGGAAGAGGGCTACGAGGCATACGTGAAGGGGGGCGCCGCTTCGTGAGCGACGTGACGCTTCCGGGTCTGCTCGACACCGAGGCGATCCGCAAGGACTTCCCGATCCTGGACCGTACGGTCCACGGCGGGCAGAAGCTCGTGTACCTGGACAACGCGGCGACCTCGCAGAAGCCGCGCCAGGTGCTCGACGCGATGAGCGACTACAACGAGCGGCACAACGCCAACGTGCACCGCGGTGTCCACGTCCTCGCCGAGGAGGCCACGGCGCTGTACGAAGGCGCGCGCGACAAGGTCGCGGCGTTCATCAACGCGCCCAGCCGTGACGAGGTGGTCTTCACCAAGAACGCCTCCGAGTCGCTCAACCTCGTTGCCAACATGCTGGGTTGGGCGGACGAGCCCTACCGGGTGGAGCACGACACCGAGATCGTCATCACGGAGATGGAGCACCACTCCAACATCGTTCCCTGGCAGCTGCTTTCGCAGCGCACGGGCGCGAAGCTGAAGTGGTTCGGCCTCACCGACGACGGCCGCCTCGACCTGTCGGCCGTCGAAGAGGTCATCACCGAGAAGACCAAGGTCGTCTCGTTCACGCTCGTCTCCAACATCATGGGCACGATCAACCCGGTCGAGACGATCGTCCGCCGCGCCCAGGAGGTCGGCGCGCTCGTCGTCGTCGACGCCTCGCAGGCGGCGCCGCACATGGTGCTGGACGTGCAGGCGCTCCAGGCCGACTTCGTCGCCTTCACCGGGCACAAGATGTGCGGACCGACGGGCATCGGCGTGCTGTGGGGACGGCAGGAGCTGCTGGACGACCTGCCGCCCTTCCTCGGCGGCGGCGAGATGATCGAGACCGTCACGATGCACGCGTCGACCTACGCGCCCGCCCCGCACAAGTTCGAGGCGGGGACGCCTCCGATCGCGCAGGCGGTCGGTCTCGGCGCGGCGGTCGACTACCTGTCGTCCATCGGCATGGAGCGCATCCAGGAGCACGAGCACGCGCTGACCGCGTACGCCGTGGAGAGGCTGAGCCAGATCCCCGGTCTGCGCTTCATCGGTCCCACGACGGCCGAGGACAGGGGCGCGGCGATCTCCTTCACGCTCGGGGACATCCACCCGCACGACGTGGGCCAGGTCCTGGACGAGCTGGGCATCGCCGTCCGTGTCGGCCACCACTGCGCACGGCCCGTCTGTCTGCGGTACGGAATTCCTGCGACCACGCGGGCGTCGTTCTATCTGTACTCCATGCCGGCCGAGGTGGATGCCCTGGCCGAGGGCGTGGAACACGTACGGAACTTCTTCGCCTAGCGCGGCCGCAGAGGACTGGACGGACGGACTGACTCGTGAAGCTGGACTCCATGTACCAGGAAGTGATCCTGGACCACTACAAGAACCCGCACGGCAAGGGCCTGCGGGAGGGCGATGCGGAGGTGCACCACGTCAACCCCACGTGCGGTGACGAGATCACCCTGCGTGTGCGTTACGACGGTGAGACGATCCGCGACGTCAGCTACGAGGGCCAGGGCTGCTCCATCAGCCAGGCCAGCGCCTCGGTGCTCAACGAGCTGCTGGTCGGCAAGGAGCTCGGTGAGGCACGCACCATCCAGGAGACCTTTCTGGAGCTGATGCAGTCCAGAGGACAGCTCGAGCCGGACGACGCCATGGAGGACGTGCTGGAGGACGCCGTCGCCTTCGCCGGGGTCTCGAAGTACCCGGCGCGTGTGAAGTGTGCTCTGCTGAGCTGGATGGCATGGAAGGACGCCACCGCCCAGGCGCTGGGCGAGGACTCGGTAAAGGAGAGGACCGCATGACCGAGACCACCGCGAAGCCCGCGAGCGAGGAAGAGGTCCGTGAGGCTCTGCTCGACGTGGTCGACCCGGAGCTGGGCATCGACGTCGTCAATCTGGGCCTGATCTACGGGGTCCACGTCGACGAGTCGAACGTGGCCACGATCGACATGACGCTCACCTCGGCGGCCTGCCCGCTCACGGACGTCATCGAGGACCAGGCGAAGTCCGCGACCGAAGGCATCGTGAACGAGCTGAAGATCAACTGGGTCTGGATGCCCCCGTGGGGCCCGGACAAGATCACCGACGACGGACGCGATCAGCTGCGGGCGCTGGGCTTCAACGTCTGAGCGGCTCCGCTGACGCGGCTTCCGCCATGTTTGCAGGCGGATCGGCGTAACACGACGGCCATGGCCCCACCCGGGGCCATGGCCGTTTCTCTGCATCACATCATCGTCGACGCCCACGACCTGCGGCGTGTGGTCCCCGGCGCTTCGCCTGGGCGGTGCCCCTGCCGGTGCGCAGCGCTCGGCCGGGGTGTGCTCTCCGAGAAGGCGCGCGAGGCCGTCATCGGCCCGGCGCCGTCCGCCCCGACGGGATTTGCTTCATGCCGGCTACGGAGGGGAGGCCGTCAGGAACCGGCCGCACTTCGACCTGGCCTCCGACGACCAGGCGGCGGAGGCCGAGCGCTTCGCCGGGCTCGGCGCCCACCGCGTCGACACCGGCCAGGGCGGCGGGGAGTCCTGGTGGTGCCGGAAGACCCGGAGGACGGGAGTTCTGCGTGCTGCGGCCGCGCAGGCCCTGGTGGAATTCCGTGACTGAACGCCCCGATGCGCAGAATGTCGTGTACGAGCGTACACATGGTTGTGTACGCTCGTACACATGGTCTACGTGACGCTTGCCGGTGCGATCCTCGCCGAGGTGCTGGGCACCACCGCCATGAAGTACAGCGACGGCTTCAGCAAGCTGTGGCCCTCGCTGATCACCGGCATCGGCTACCTCGTGGCCTTCGCGCTCCTCGCGCAGACGCTGAAGTCGATGGCCGTCGGCACCGCCTATGCCATCTGGGCCGGCGCCGGCACCGCTGCCATCGCCGCGATCGGCATCGTCTTCGTCGGCGAGTCCGTCACCGCCGCGAAGATCATCGGCATCGGGCTCGTCATCGCCGGCGTGGTCGTGCTCAACCTCGGGGGTATCCACTGATGGCACGGCGGTACGACCCGGAGCGCCGCGAGCGCATCATCGACGCCGCCATCCGGATCGTCGAGCTCAAGGGCATCGGGGCCCTCAGCCACCGCACAGTCGCCGCCGAGGCCGGTGTGCCGCTCGGATCGACCACGTACCACTTCGCCGGCCTCGACGACCTGCTGGTCGCCTCCCTCGAGCAGGTCTGCGGCGGACCTCGCGGCGCCATGAAGGACTGGGAGGAGGTTCTGGCCGCGCAAGCGCCGCCCGTGGCGCAGCACAGCGCGGCGCAGGGGCCGCAGGAGTCACAGAAGCGCAGGCCCCTCGCCGATGTGCTCACGGAGCTCATGGAGGAGTACGCGCACGGAGGCCGCGGGCGTATCCGCCTGGAGTACGAGCTCTACCTCGCGGCGTTGCGGCGTCCTGCTCTCCAGCCCGTGGCCGCGGCCTGGCTGGACGAGATGGTCGAGGTCATCGGCAGGCACACGGCGGACGTCGCCACGGCCCGGGTCCTGGTCGCCCTCATCGACGGCCTGCTGCTGCAACTGCTCCTGACCGACAGGCCGTTCGACCGCCGGGCGGTGCGGTCGACGCTCGCGCGCGTCACCGGCGAGACCTGAGACGCCGGCCGATGCGTCTTCCGTGGGCTGAGACCGGTTGGCCCCGCCGACGGGCGGGCCGATAACGTGCCCGGCATGACGCAAGCAGCCACCACAACCCGTACGACCGGCGCCGTCGGCGTCGGGCTCGCCACGATCTCCCGTGGGAGCGACGGCGAAGAGACCGTCCTCGACACCTGGTTCCCCGCCCCCGAACTCGTCGACGAACCCGCCGGGCCCGCCGGGAGCGAACGCCTCAGCCCGGAGCGCGCCGCCGAGGCCCTGGGCGAGGCGGCGCCGAAGGCGCTGGGTGCCGACCCGGTGCGCGGCGTCGAGATCGTGGCCGTGCGCACGGTGATCGGTTCGCTCGACGACAAGCCGGCCGACACCCACGACGTGTACCTGCGGCTGCATCTGCTCAGCCACCGCCTCGTGCGCCCGCACGGGCTGAACCTGGAAGGCCAGTTCGGGCTGCTCGCCAACGTCGCCTGGACGAACCTCGGCCCCGTCGCCGTCGACAGGCTGGAGCAGGTGCGGCTGGCGGCGCGCGCCTCGGGCAAGCACCTGAGCGTCACCAGCGTCGACAAGTTCCCGCGCATGACGGACTACGTCGTGCCGAAGGGCGTCCGCCTCGCCGACGCCGACCGTGCCCGCCTGGGGGCGCACCTGGCCGAAGGCACGACGGTGATGCACGAGGGGTTCATCAACTTCAACGCCGGCACCCTGGGAACGTCCATGGTGGAGGGCCGCATCAGCGCCGGAGTCGTCGTCGGCGACGGCTCCGACATCGGCGGCGGCGCCTCGATCATGGGCACGCTCTCGGGCGGCGGCAAGCAGACGATCTCCATCGGCGAGCGCTGCCTGCTGGGCGCCGAGGCCGGCATCGGCATCTCCCTCGGCGACGACTGCATCGTCGAGGCCGGGCTGTACGTCACGGCCGGTACGCGGGTATCCCTGCCCGACGGGACGATCGTCAAGGCGCTGGAGCTCTCCGGTGCCAACAACCTGCTCTTCCGCCGCAACTCCACGACCGGAAAGGTCGAGGTCATCCAGCGCAGCGGCTCCTGGGGCGGGCTGAACGAGGCGCTGCACAGCCACAACTGAGCCGACATCCGCGCGTCTTCGGGCACCTCCGCGCGCCTTCGGGCATCTCGGCGGCCGGCAGCGGGCCCGCTGCCGGCCGCCGTCGTCGTCCGTCGCGGTCGGCGCTCGCGTCCCCGGCCCGTCTTCGGCCGCACAGCGCGGTTCCCGGTCCGGGGCGCGGGCGCACCGCACCCACCGTCACCGCCGTGAAGTGTGCGGGCGCACCCGGGGGCTCCGCTGGACGGCCATAAGTGCCATGTCGTCGGCCGACGCGCCGCCCGAATGCGCCTGTACGTCCACGAGCACAGCGTCGAGGAGCGTCTCCGGATCGGCGAAGGCGCGCCCCGCGAGCGCCTTGTCCGGTTCGAAGAACCTGCCGTTGCGGTCCCGCGCCTCGGACAGGCCGTCCGTATAGAGGAGGAGCTGCGTGTCCTGAGGGAAGGGGACCTCGTCGGTACGGTCCGCTCCCTTGCCCGGGACCAGCCCGGACATGCCGAGAGGCAGGGCGGCCTCGCTCGGTTCGAGGAAGCGTGTGCTGCCGTCGGCCGACAGCAGCAGCGGCGCCGGGTGACCGCGGTTGACGATGCGCAGCGTCTCGGGCTGGCCGGCGGGGATCTCGGCGAGCGCGGCCGTGGTGAAGGCCTCGTCGTAGTGGCGGGTGTTCTGCCGCCGGCCCTCGCGGTGCAGGGCGTGCTCCAGGCGTGCGGCGACCGCCGAGAGGGACGACTCCTGCTCCGCGGCCTCCCGGAAGGCCCCGATCACGACCACCACCGCCTCGACCGCGTCCATGCCCGCGCCGCGCACGTCCCCGACGATCAGCCGGAGGCCGTACGGGGTCTCCTGCACCGCGTACAGGTCACCGCCGATGCGTGCGTCGATCTGCGCGGCCCGGTAGCGCGCCGCCACCTGGAAACCGCAGAGGCGGGAGGGCGGCACCGGCAGCACCGCGAACTGGGCGGCCTCGGCGATGGTCCGAGCGGAGAAGGCAGTGGCGCGGCTGTGTCGCAGGAGGCGGTTGATGACGACCGCCCCGAGTGACACGACGGCCGTCGAAGAGGTTTCGGCGATATCCATCATTCCGGTGGACATCTCATCGATTACACGCATGAGGGCGACGGACCCGACCGAGAACAAGCCGATCAAGGCGGTGCCGATGGTCGAGAAGAAGGGAGCGGCAACGAGGGGCGCCGCACAGAAGAGGGCGGAGCCGGTCAGCGTGGGAGCCGTGACCAGGTCCAGACCCACGGCGACGAGAACCATCATGACGGGCAGCGGGAGGATCACGCGGCGCACGCGCGCCTGGGCGGTGAAGCGGCCCTCGCGCGTGATCCGCCCGCCCCACCTGTCCGCCTGCCGCTCTCTCCCGCTCTGCAGCGCCCGGTCCCTGGTCTGCTCCCGCACCCTCCCAATGTGGCCGGTCTCCCCGGGGACGGCCAGTCGCGGTGGCCCAGGTGCGCGCCGGGCGGGCGGGCCGCCGACCGGTGATACGGCGCCGGAGACCGGCGGTGACTCAGGGAAGGGTTCGCGTTCGGCTCGGCGGTGACTTCCGACCGCACGGTGAGGGTGTCCTCAGGCGGGGCCGTCCGGCGGTTCCGCAGGCGCCGGCGATGCACCCCTCCATGGGCTGCCCAGCTCCCGCATCTCCCGCAGCGCCCTCGGGCCGGGGCGGCGCGTCACGGTCCGGCCACGAGGCGCGGGCGACGTGCCGGAATCCGGCTGATCGGACGTGGGGGAGCCGGTGAGAATGGGGCATGGTCTGGACGACGACGCGGGACATGGGGGCCTTCGAGGAAGCCGCCGGAGCCTTCCTGCGCTCCCGCCCCGCCGAGCACACGCTTCTGCTGACTCTCGTGGAGCGCCTGCGCCATCAAGGACCCGGTGCCCTGGGTGACCTCCCGGCGGAGTTCGGGTGGTGGGCCGGGAGGGACAGCGGCGTTTCCGGCGCGTTCCTGCGCACCCCGCCCCGCGGGCTCATCCTGACCCGGCTGCCCGATGCCGCCCACCGTCCGCTTGCAGAGGCGTACCTCCGGGACAGGTCCTGGCCGGCCGGGGTCTTCGGGCCCGAGGCGGCAGCGCTGTGCTTCGCCGGCACGTGGGCCGACGTCACCGGAGGCGGCTGGAGTATGCGGCGCCGTGAACGTCTCTACCGTCTGGACCGGTTGCTGTCACCCGCCGTTCCACCGAACGGTTCCGGGCGTACCGCGCAGGAGGCCGACCGGGCGCTGCTCGTCGACTGGTGGGCAGAGTTCGGCCGCGAGCTGGCCCGGCCCCATCAGGACGACCCCGGCCGCGCGGTGGAGGAGCGCCTGTCCTACGGCGGGCTGATGCTCTGGGAGGACGGTGGGCAGCCGGTGTCGTTGGCGGGGCTGAGCCGGACCGCCGCAGGCATGGCGCGGATCGGCCCGGTCTTCACGCCCCGTCGACTGCGCGGCCGCGGCTATGCCTCCGCGGTGACCGCCACGGTGTCGCGGAGTGCTCTGGCGGCGGGCGTGCGGGACGTGCTGCTCTTCACCGACCTGGCCAACCCCACCAGCAACGGCCTTTACCAGCGCATCGGTTACCGCAAGGTGGCGGACTACGCCGAGGTGGACTTCGGTTCCGGAGCCGGCGCCTGACCGGCTCCGCGCCCCCGCAGGGTGGCCGGCCCCTCAGGGCCGACCACGCGCTGCGGTCAGGCCCGGAGCCACCACGGGCTGGAGTATGCGACGCCCCAGTCGTTGCACGGATGGTCCGCGGGGCCCGGGGAGGGGTTGGCCCGGCTCGGGTCGGAGATGCGCAGGACGATCCAGTCGCCGTCGGCCGCGTTGAGGGGCACGGTGAACGTCGTCAGCCGGTTGGACTGCGTCTCGATGACGTCCACGACAGCCGGCGCGTGTGAACCCGGGCGCAGAACCTGGACGTTGAGGGGCTTGCCCTCCCACTCGGGGCCACGGTCGAGGTCCACGGTGAACTGGACGTCACCCGAGGCCAGGCCGAGGGTGCCGCCCATCCGGACGCCGTTGGCCACCGCGTCAAGTCGCAGGCCCGACACGCGCGTTGCGAAGAACCGGCGGGCCCGCATCGCCTCGAAGACGCCCGCCCGGGTGTTCTCGGTGACCCACAGCCCGCTGCGGCCCTTGCCCTCGGGGAAGCCCCAGTCGGTGCCGTGCTCGTCGGTGACGCCCGTCAGGCCGGTGCGCCAGCCGGCGTTGAGGCAGGCGACGAGGGGGGAGCGGCCGGTGCCGGCCCAGCCGTCGAAGAGGTAGTCGTCGCCGCGGTTGAACATCTCCAGTCCGACCATCTTCTCCAACGCCTCTGCGGAGAAGCTGAAATTGTCGAACATGCCGGCCTCGCGCCCCGGGTGGTTGAAGCTGGCGACGGCGTTGCGGTCCTTCAGCCAGCTGTAGAGCGAGCCCGGACCGGAGGCGCCGCCGAGGTCGACCCAGTCGTCGGTGAACCAGACGTTCGCGTGGCCCTGAAGCGGGTGGGACCACTCGAAGCCTCGGATGGCGGTGTAGGCGCCGGGGTCGTCGGCGGCGTCGGCGAGCCGGCCCGTCCGGTCCCACTCCTCGGAGCTGAGGCCCTCGATCGACAGCAGCGTGGCGTGGTCGGTGAGGGCGGCCACGTCCAGACCCGCGTCACGCATCGAGGCGAAGGCGAGTTCGGGGTCGCCGTCGCCGTCGGACATGGCGGTGTGGTTGTGCAGGTCGGCGTGGACCAGCGTGGTGCCCTGGGTGAGACGGGAGCCCCGGGCGGCTCCGGTGCGCTTGACCGGTAAGTCGGACGATCTGGCGGTCCGGGTGGCGGCCGCACTCGCGGTGCCCTGGGCAGAGGCGAGGATGAGGAGGCCGCTCGCACCGGCGAGCAGCGACCGCCGGCTGGGCGTGCGGTCGTGATGATGGAGGTGCTCGTGTGTCGTCATGCGCCGTATTCCAGCGCAGAGTGCTCCGCTCGTCAGGACCCCGCGCACGACGGAACGTTGAACTCTTGCCCCTCGGCACGCCACGGCAGGGCGCGATGACGGGGCTCGCCCCCGTGCTCCTCCCGGTCCGCGCCCGCCCGCATGCCGGTTCGCAGGCCGTAGGCCATAGGGTTACCGCCATGGGAGATCTCGCCGCGGGGATGCGGTACTTGGCGCGTGGGCAGCGTTGGGTGTTCGGCCACGGCCGGTGGTTCGGCTTCGGTCTGCTGCCCGCGCTGGTGACGCTGGTGCTCTACGGTGCCGCGCTCACCGCGCTGGCGTTCTTCGCCGGCGACGTCGCCGCCTGGGCCACGCCCTTCGCGGACGACTGGAGCGAGCTGTGGCGGGACTCCCTGCGAGTCCTCTTCGCGGTGCTGCTGTGGCTCGGTGGGCTGCTGATCTCGGTGCTCACCTTCACGGCCGTCACGCTCGTCCTCGGCGACCCCTTCTACGAGAAGCTCTCGGAGCAGGTGGAGGACTCGGAGGGCGGCGCTCCCGCCGCGCCGGACAGCCCTCTGTGGCGGGAGATGTGGATCTCGGTGTGCGACAGCCTTTACGTGCTGTGGCGCATGCTGGTCTTCACGGTGCCGCTCTTCTTCCTGGGCTTCCTGCCCGTCGTCGGCCAGACCGTCGTCCCGGCGATCGGGCTCGCCGTCTCCGGGTTCTTCCTTACCCTCGAGTTGGTCTCCGTGGCCATGCAGCGGCGGGGCATCCCCGTACGTGAGCGGCTGCGCATCCTGCGTACCCGCCGGAGCCTGGCGCTCGGCTTCGGCGTACCGCTGGTCCTGGCGTTCCTGGTGCCGCTGGTGGCGGTCGTGCTGATGCCGGGTGCGGTCGCGGGGGCGGCGCTCCTCGTGCGGGACCTCATGGGTGTGGACGAGCGGCCCGACGGGATCGCGGAGGGCGGGGGCGAGCACGAACACGGGCACGGGAGCGCCGACCATCGCGCGCTGCGCTCGCCGGCCACCGGACCCGCATCCGCACCCGGGCCCGCATCCGCACCCGGCCTCAGCGCCCCGAAGGCTTCGGCCCCGGACCAGGACCCCCGGCTGGGGCCGTGGACTCGCGGGGGAAGGCCTCAGTAGGCAGCGTCATCCCGAGGAGCGTGGTCGTCAGATCGACCGGGTCCCGAAGCCGATGGTCAGCTCGACTGTCATCGTGCCGCTCCCTCCCCACCGCGCCGGGCGGTGCAGCCGCACGGCACAGCGGTACGGCTCGCAGGAGCGTCACGCCGGAACGCCGCAAGCCGGTCCACGCGGCACGGAGCCGCGTGGACCGGCTTGCAGGTCCGGCTCACCGCTTGATGCGGATCACCGACGGGTCGTGGTCGCTGGCCTGGTCGTGGAACTCTGCGTTGATGTGCACGATGTCGTACTTGACGCGGCCCGTGCCCGGGCTCGTCACCACGTGGTCGAGGACCTGCGAGTTTCCGTTGAAGACGTAGCCGTAGCGCTCGCCGGCGGGCAGTTCGTCCATGGGGCTGGTGAAGACGCCGCCCTCGCGCAAGGCGTCCAGGGCGGGGGAGAAGGGGAAGTCGTTGAAGTCGCCGGCGGCGATGACCGCGGCGTTCCTGTCGACCGACTCGACCTCCTCGGCGAAGGAGTTGACGAGTTTCGCCTGCGCGATGCGCTGCTTCTCCGACCCGCGGACTGGGGGCTGGTTGCGTCCCTCCATCGGCTGGTCGCCGCCCTTGGAGCCGAAGTGGTTGGCGACGACGAAGACTTGGCGGCCCTTGAAGGTGAACTCACCGGCCAGGGGCTTGCGGCTCTCCTTCCACGCCTCCTCCTCCGGGGAGATGCGGCCGGGGTTCGCCGACAGCTTGGGGGAGCCGCCGTCGTCGGTCACCTTCACCGGCGTGGTCGCGTCGCCGCCCTCGCGGTCGGCGAAGTCGACGCGGTCGGGGTCGAAGAGGAACGCGACGCGTATGTTGCCGCCGGGCTGACCGCCGTCGGCGTTGTTCTCGGGGTCTATCCCGCGGGACTCGTAGGCGGGGCCGCCGGCCTTCTCGATGGCGGTGGTCAGCTTCTCGAGGGTCTTGTCGGCGGCGACGGTGCCGTCGTCCTTCGGGCCCGAGTTGTCCTGCACCTCTTCCAGGGCGACGATGTCGGGGGAGGCGAGGTTGTCGACCAGCGCCTCCGCGAGGCGGTCGAACTTCGCGGGCTCGCTCTCGGGGGAGAGGTTCTCCACGTTGTAGGTGGCGACGGACAGTTCGTCCTTGCTTCCCTTGCGGGTCTTCTCCCGCTGGAGCTCGTTGTCCTTCAACTCGCCCATGGTCGTGGCGCGGATGCCGTAGCCGCCGAAGTTGTCGTAGTCGACGGGCCCCGCGGTGGTGCCGCTGAGGGCGTCGCCCACGTTGGCGTCGGGGAAGGGGTGTTCCTCGCGCGGCAGCAGCGAACTGACCTTCATGCGGGCGCCGTTCTGCTGGTCGTAGCCGCCGTAGAGGGTGCCGCCGCGCTTGGTCGGGTGCTCGTCGGGGTCGGCCGTGACCCACAGTTCGCCGAACTGGTTGGTGGGGCCGGTCACCGGGGCGTTCTTGATGCCGGCGCGCATGCCTTCGAGGGACTCGTACAGGTCCAGGGCGTACTTGCGGGGCTGAAGCGGCAGGGACTCGATGTTCCCGCCGTCGCCCTTGCCTTCGGGGACGTACGCGTCCGGGACGCGGTCCGCGGTCAGCGCGAGCGCCTTGGGCAGCTTCTTCTTCGCCTTGGAGGCCGCTTCCCACGTCGCGTCCGTCAGCTGTGTGACGGACTGGCCGCCCGCATCCTCACCGCCCGGGTAGTACTCGCCGACCTCGCCCGATATCCGTATGGAGTCCCCGGTCTTCACATCGGGTGTCTTCTCGCCCGTGAAGACGAAGATGCCCTCGCTGGTGGCGGGATCGTCGTCCGGCTTCGGGTCCTGCATCCAGAATCCGCGTGCCTTGCCGAAGCCGCGCACCGCCGTGACGACTCCCGGCACGTCCGAGACCTGCTTGCCCGCGTAGGGCGAGATCCGGGTGTTGCCCTGGATGTCGTGGAGCCGTGGCTGCTCGGCCGTGCTGCCGGACGCCGTGACGGCGGTGACGACGAGCAGCGCGGAACCGCAGACCGCGGCGGCGGTGAGGGCGGAGGTTCTTGTGAGACGGGACGACAACGGGGCCTCCGGAGGGGGGTGGCGGACGGCGAACTGTCCAGTTCCGGGCGTGCATTACGGACCGGTAATCTCTACGCGCGTAAAAGTCTGTCGTGCTCATCACACTTGTCAAGCGGATCCGGGCCATTGAGCACGGCGCCACACAACTGCTCGCCGCCCGCCGCCCGGTGAGACACAGGGTCCCCGCGCGGACCGTGGAGACGCCGGGGGTGACCGGCGCGCGATTCGGGCAGCCCGGGACACATCCCGTCTACGCTGGGGGCCGCATCTTTCCGCACCATGCAGCACCCGTAGGAGATGAACGCGCTGATGTCCGGTGAAACGACCGGGGGCGACCGTCCCGCCCTGCCGCCCGTGCGGCTGTCCTCCGAGGCCGAACTCGCGCGGGACGCAATGGCGGCACCGCTCTTCTCATGGGCCGCACGCCTCGCGGCCTGGGCCGGGGAACAGGCGGGCGCGGGCAGGGCCGGGGTGCCCGTCGGCGCCGGAGGGGAGCTGCTCGCGGGCCAGTTGAAGGAGGCCGTCGCACACCTCGGTCTCTCCGGCGACGAGGACGGGGAGATGCACACGGCTCAGGCGTGGCAACTCGCCGTCGACACAGGTCTTTTGGAGGTCGAGGAGGACGGCGAGGAGACCTCGCAGGACGCCGGCGGTACGGGCGGCGCCCTCACCGAGGAGCCCGTCGGCACCGCACGCCCCGGCGACGAACTGTCCCGCCTGCGGGGAGAGGGCAGCCCGGAAGAAGTGCTGGAGATCTGGCAGGACGGCCTGGAGACCGTACTCGCCGACGCCGCGACGCCGAGCTTCGAGGACCTCGTCGGCGGCCTCGAGGAGGTCACCGGCGAGGACGGGCAGATCGATCCCGATGCCATCGACCTCGACTCCCTCGACTGGAACCCGGAGAAGGAAGCCGACTTCCTCGACGCCGCGCTGGGCAACCTCTATGTCCTGACCGCCACCGACCAGGCGGTCTCCGCCGGAGCGATGGTGCCGCTGCCGATGCTCGCCGCGTCGCTGATCGTCCCGGACGACATGGAGGAACCGACGGACGCCGTGCTCGAAGAGGTCTCGGCGGCGATGATGAAGCTCGACGAGCAGTTCCGGATGCTCGCGCCCGTCGGCCTCGTCGAATACCAGCCCGTCGACGAGGCGTTGACCGAGGAGAGCGACGAGGATGCCGAGCTGCCGGAGAACCTCGACGACGAGGACGTCTCCCGCTACGGCATGGTGCGGCTGACTCCGCTGGGCATCCACGGCGTCCGCGCGCGCATGCGGGAGGCCGGCGTCGAGGCGCCCGCCGTCGGGGACCTCGCCGGCGCGGACGCGGAGACGCTGCTGGACGCACTGCCCCCCTACACCGAGGAGAACGCGCAGGCCGAGATCGAGTCCTGGCTCGCCGCCCGCACGCCCCTGGAGTCCGCTCGTGAACTGCTCACGGCCTCCCGCGGCACGGACGAGAACGCTCCGACCCGCCGCCTCTCGTGCCAGCAGGCGCTCTCCCTCATCGGCGCCGAGGCCGAACCGGCCCTGCGCGACGTGCTTGAGGACCGGCAGCTGGGCGGTCTGGCGCGGGTGTGGCTCGTCGAGCACGGCGCGCAGGACGTTCCGCAGCCGGACGAGGAGATGGTCTTCTGGCTGACCGTCGACACCATCGCCGCGCAGCTGGCGACGGCCGGCGAGGCAGCCGAACTCCAGGGTCTGGTCCAGGGATTGGTCGACCAGCACGCCGGCTTCTTCGACAAGGCCTGGAAGGTCGACCACCCGGCGACCGCCGACGTCCTGGAGGCCATGGGCCGCGTCCACCCCGACAGGCAGGCGGCCAAGGAGGCGCGCAAGGCGGCCTTCAAGGCGCGGAGCCGGCTGGGCTGAGCGGTCGGGGCCGTCCGGCCGGGCCCCCGCGCGGCCGGACGGTGGTGCGTCGGTGGGGGGTCAGGGCGCGGTGACGGCGAGCGCGTAGAACCTCGTCACCTGCTTCGGGCTCGCGTTGTCGTCGGAGACGAGATACAACACCCGCCGTCCCTTGTGTTCCCCCTTCGTCAGCACGGGCCCGAGCGCCGCGCCCTCCACGTTGTCCAGCAGCGGGTTGGACTGCTTCTGCGGCGCATCGGCTCCGGACGCGGGGCATTCGGCGAGGTCGAACAGCGGCCTCTTGGCGGCGAAGACGTCCGAGGGGGCCTTCGCCAGAGAGGTCTCCCGGGACACGTCGGGCAGGTCGCGCAGCGAGATCCGGTGCATCCGCACGGCGTTCCCCTGCCCCTCGGCGTAGCCGCGCTCCAGAGCGAGCAGGTCGCCGTCCTCGCCGGTCGCCACCAGGTCGGCGAGGCGCAGCCCGGAACCCGTCTCGTAGGCGAACTGCCGGTCGGGGACGTAATCCCCGCCCGGTGTGCCCTTGTAGCGCAGGATGCGCACCGGTGACCGGCCCTGCCGACTGCCGTCGCCGCTGAGCGGGGATTCGAGACCCACGTAGAGGAATCGGCCGTCGGGGCTCAGGGCCATCGCTTCGAAGCTCTCGCTGTGCTGCCCGTCTCCCCGCGGGGCGATGCCGAACCGCTCCGGTACCGGGAATCCGGTCAGCAGCTTGCCGGTCCTGACGTCGAAGCGGCTGACGCTGGGGCCGGACTCCGAGGCCACCAGCACTGTGCGCCCGCCCTTCTCGAGAGCCATGGCCTCGCCGTCGAAGTCCTCGCCCGTGTACTCCGTGCCGTCCTTGCGCCGAAGGTCCTTCCTGCCGTCGATCTTTACCTCCGCCTTGTCCTGGGAGCTCAGGGAAAGCCCGTAGAGCGAGGGAGTGGCGGTGTCCGAGAGAGCCAGCAGCCGCGACGGGCCGTCCATCGCGAGCGAGGAGAGCCCGGCGAGGCTCCGTCCCTTGTAGCGGGCCTTGTCCAGCTGGTCGGAGTGGCCGAGCAGGGACGCGTGCTGCGAGCACCTGCCGGAGCGCTGATCGTCTCCCGTCAACTTCCAGGTGACGGGGACGGCGACTGCCGCCAGCACGACACCCGCCGCGGCCGCCACGAAACACCCACGCCTGGGCCGTGGCGGCGGCGGAGGCAGCGCAGAGGGCTCTTTCGCCCGGTTCCGTACGAAGGGCAGCCTGCCGATCTGACCCCGGTCCTGTTCCTGCGGCTCCGGCCTGCCCTTGGCGCGCAGCGAATGCCGTACCTGGCCGTAGATCGTGTCGAGAGTCAGGAACTCCCCGCCGTCCGTGACTCCTTCGCTCAGGACGCGGTTGAGCTCACCGGTGAAGGCCGTGTACTCCTCCCCCTTCGGAGAGAGCGCCTTGGCGGTCTCCGCCACGGCGGTCAGCAGATAGGTGCCGTTGATGCTGGCGGCCGCCGGCAGCTCGGTGGCGGGATCGGACATCGCCTCCAGCGCCAACCCGCTGTAGCAGCAGTCCAGGATCACGATTCTCCGCTGGGCGCTGCTGTGTTTGAGGATCGCCCCGCGCAGCCAGTCGTACGGGACAGCGGTGAACGGATCACCGTCGCTGCTGTCGGGGAGTGTGAGGAAGAAGTCGCCCTTCTCGTCCGTGAATCCGTGTCCGGCGTAGTAGACGATCAGGGTATCGCGGGCTTGCCGTGCCGCCTCGACCACAGGAGCCATCAGGGCCCTCGGATACGCCGGATCGGGCACCACCAGGCACCGCTCCGCGGGCAGGCCGAAGATCTCGGGATCGGTCAGCGTGGCCTTGAGCCGGTCGCGGTTGTTGGCGACGGCGGGCAGCGGCGAAAGCTCCGTGTAACCGTCCACACCGATGATCACCGCTGCGGAATGCCCAGGCTCGGGCAGCGAGTTCACCGGTTCCCGTCCCCGTCGCCCTCGTCGTCGCGGGTCTCCGAGGCCTCGTCCGCATCGCGCAGGCGCTCCAGCGCCTCCAGCACGGTGCCGACGTCGTCAAGGTCGGCACTGCCGAGCCGGACCTCCACGTCGCCGCGGGTGATGGTCATCGCCGGGCGGGTCCCGTTCGCCTTGCGCCACGAGACGATCGCGACTGCGAGGGACGCCAGCTGCAAGCTCGAATCGAGAATCAGCTGCAACACCTCCACCCCCGTGCTCATCGCCTCCGGGTCGGGCGGGGCGGGGAGCACGGACACCTCGGAAGTGGTCCGCAGGTCGCGGTCACGGCGCAGCCAGTCGCGCAACTGCCCGAGGTGGCGGGAATCATCCGGAGCGTCGGGCAGCGTGAACTGTATGTCCATCCTTGTTAACCCCCTGTGCCGCACAGAGTGCCCGGGATGCGCCTGAGAGGCAACTCCGCACCGCTGACGGGGGAGTTGATCGCGAGACGCGGTGCCGTGCGCCTGGCCGCCGCGTCCCGGCCGCTTGGGGCGTGCGCTGCCGGGTGCAGGAGCGTCAGATCGACCCGAAGTCGCCGTGGCGGCCGGCGCCCGCCGCGAAGCGGGCCGCCCCCTCGGCGGCTTCCGCCAACGCGGCCCGTCCGTAACGGAGTTCGCGGGCCATCGCCTCGTCCTCGGGCAGGCCTTGCTGCTCGTGCACGGAGGCGAGGTCGCCGCGCAGGCAGGTCTGCGGGAAGCGGGCCAGTTCCGCGGCGAGCTCCTCGGCCGCGGTACGCGACTTCCCGTGCGGGACGAGGCGGTTGGCGAGCCCCATCTCGTACGCCTCGGCCGCCGGGACGGGACGGCCGGTGAGGATCAGGTCGAGGGCCCGGCTCGTGCCGATGAGACGGGGCAGGCGCACGGTGCCGCCGTCGATCAGCGGGACACCCCAGCGCCGGCAGAAGACGCCGAAGACGGCGTCCTCCTCGGCCACCCGCAGATCGCACCACAGGGCCAGCTCCAGGCCCCCGGCCACCGCGTGGCCGCTGACCGCCGCGATCACCGGCTTCGACAGCCGCAGCCGGGTCGGGCCCATCGGGCCGTCGCCCTCCGGCTCGACGCGGTTGGCACGGTCGGTGCCGATGGCCTTCAGGTCCGCCCCGGCGCAGAAGGTGCCGCCCTCTCCCCACAGGACCGCGACCAGCGCGTCCGCATCGGCCTCGAACTCGCGGAAGGCGTCGGCGAGTCGGGCGGCCGTGTCACCGTCGACGGCATTGCGTGCTTCCGGACGGGAGAGGACGACGGTCGTGACCGGCCCCCGCTTCTCGGTGCGTACGGCCATGCGGGCTCGACCTCCGGTGGGGGCGGGCTGGGTACGGGCGACGGGAGACGGCGCCGACTCTACCGACGGCGCGGCAGGCGCCCTGGGCGGGCGTCCCCAGGAGGCCGTGCCTGCTTCGCCATTGAGCCCGGAGCCCGGCGCCTCACTCGGTATTCCGCATGACGAGACGCATTTCCGTCATCCGGGACAGCTCGATTAGCCTGCCCGGCATGTCCGGAACCGCGCGCCACTTGGCCCTCGCGCTCTTCGCAGCGACGGCGTGGAGCGTCGACGACGCGCTCTGTCCCAGCTGACGGATCCGGATCCGTGACGGATCCGCGTCCGTCGCGGCAGCCGCGCTCCGCTCCCGCGCCGGGCTCGCGCCCCGCGCGCACCTGTACCCCGGAGAACCCCGACTGGCCGGATCCCCCTGCCGCCCGCACCGGGCCGGGTCGCATCCGGCCGGCCCCTCCGCTTCTGCCCGTCCGTCCCGTCCTGTGAGGTCGTCACGTGACAACCGCTCCCCCCTCCGGGGCGCCGCCCCGCACCGGCCGCCCCTCCCGCACGGCGGCCTGGATTCCGTCCGCGCCGACGCACGTGCCCGCGCCCGAGGCGGCCACCGTGCCCCCGGTACGGCGTCTCCCGCTGACCATGGCCGCCACGCTCGGCGCCGCGCTCACCGCCTACGTGTGGGCAGTGCACGGTGCCAAGCCCGGAATCCTGCTGCTGCTCGGCACCGCCCTCGGCGTGGCGCTGTTCCACTCCCGCTTCGGATTCACCTCTGCCTGGCGGCAGTTGGTGGCCGTCGGCAACGGAACCGGCATGCGCGCCCATGCCCTGCTCCTGGGCACGACGGCGACCCTGTTCGCCCTCGTCATAGGCACCGGCACGGGCCTGTTCGGCACGACGCCCGTGCCCAGCACGGCCCCCCTCGGCATCGGTCTGCTGGCGGGAGCCTTCCTTTTCGCCGTCGGCATGCAGATCGGCGGCGCCTGCGCCTCCGGCACGCTCTTCGCCGTCGGCTCCGGGCAGAGCACCATCGTGCTCACCCTTGGCGGGTTCGTCGCCGGTTCGACGCTCGCGGCCTGGCAGTTCGGGCTTTGGCGGGACCTGCCCGCCCTCGATCCGGTTCTCTTCTCCGACGGGCTCGGCTGGCCCGGCTCGCTGGCCGTCACGCTCGCCCTGCTCGCGCTGGTCGTCCTCGTCTCCCGGCGGGTCCAGGCGCGCCGCAACCCGCCGCCCGTCGGCCCTCCGCCCTCTGCCCGCGGCGCCCTCGCCCGTGCGGTGCGCGGTTCCTGGCCGCTGGCGGCCGGGGCCTTGGTGCTTGCCGTGCTGGGCGCGGCGGTGCTGCTGGTGTCCGGGGGTGCCTGGGGTGTGACCAGCGCCTTCGCGCTGTGGGGGTCGAAGATTGCCGGCGTGCTGGGCGCGTCACCGGAGACCTGGGCGTACTGGCAGCAGCCGAACAACGCGCCGCAGCTGACCGGTCCGGTGCTTGCCGACAAGACGAGCCTCACCGACATCGGCATCATGGTCGGAGCGGCGATCGCCGCGGCGGCGGGCGGCACATGGTCGCTGCACCGCGGCATCCCCTGGCGCCGGGCCGTCGGCGGTGTGCTGATGGGGGTCGGGGCGAGGATCGCCGGCGGCTGCAACATCGGCGCGTACCTGGCGGGGATCGCTTCCGGCAGCCTGCACGGCTGGCTCTGGGGCGCCGCGGCGCTGCTCGGCACCTTCGCGGGGCTCAAGCTGCGGCCGTTGTTCAAGCTGAGCAATCCCGCACCTCGCGACGGGGTGTGCTGACCGGCCCGGACCGGGCCCCGCCGGATCCCTTGCCTCGTTGCCCTGCCGGGCCCGTACGGCGGAGGCCGGGCGAGCGGCCCCGTCCGCCGCGGAGGCGGCGTGCGGCCGGCTCGCCCGGCCCCCTCCGGACCCGGCGTGCTGCCTCCCCGGTCCGCCTCTCGCAGACCGGGTCGTCACCGTTGTCGTTCTTCCCGTGTCACTCCTCCGGACCGAACCAGACCGTGGTCGCGTTGCAGAACTCGCGGATGCCGTGCCCGGCGAGCTCCCGCCCGTAGCCGGAGCGCTTCACGCCTCCGAAGGGCAGGCCCGGGTGCGAGGCCGTCATGCCGTTGAAGAACACGCCGCCTGCCTGCAGATCGCGTGTGAGCCGCTCCTGCTCGGCGGCGTCCCGCGTCCAGGCGTTGGAACTGAGCCCGAACGACGTGTCGTTGGCAAGCTCGACCGCCTCGTCCAGACCGTCCACGCGGTACACGGTCGCGACCGGGCCGAAGGTCTCCTCGCGATGGATCCTCATCTCCTCGGTGATACCGGTGAGCACGGTCGGCTCGTAGAACCAGCCCTCGGGCAGGTGCAGCGGACGTCCGCCGCCGCACAGTGCGGTGGCACCCCGGTTCGTGGCGTCGTCGACGAGCTCCTCCAGATCGGAGCGCCCCTGTGCGCTGGAGAGCGGACCGACGTCGGTGTCCTCGGCCATGGGGTCGCCGACCTTCAGCGCCGACATGCGCTCGACGAACCGTGCCGTGAAGGTGTCGTAGACGTCCGTGTGCACGATGAAGCGCTTGGCGGCGATGCACGACTGCCCGGCGTTCTGCACGCGGGCCGTGACGGCGGTGCGTACGGCCTTCTCCAGATCCGCCGAGGGCAGCACCACATAGGGGTCGCTGCCGCCGAGCTCCAGCACCGTCTTCTTGATCTCGTCGCCCGCGATCGAGGCGACGGAACGCCCCGCGGGCTCGCTGCCCGTGAGGGTGGCGGCCACGATCCGCTCGTCGCGGAGCAGCCCCGCGACCGCGTCCGAACCCACGAGGAGGGTCTGGAAGGCGCCCTCGGTGAAGCCGGCGCGGCGGAAGAGCTCCTCGATGTACAGGGCGGTCTGCGGCACGTTCGACGCGTGCTTGAGCAGCCCGGTGTTGCCGGCCATGAGGGCGGGCGCAGCGAAACGCACGACCTGCCAGAGCGGGAAGTTCCAGGGCATGACCGCCAGGATCGTGCCCAGCGGCCGGTAGCGCACGAAAGCTCGGGACGCACCCGAGTCCTCCACGTCCGCGGGGGCCGGATGCTCGTCGGCGAGCTGCGCCTCGGCGTTCTGCGCGTACCAGCGCATCGCCTTGACGCACTTGGCCGCCTCGGCCCGGGCCGCGGCGAGCGGCTTGCCCATCTCGGTCGTCATCGTGCGGGCGACGGCGTCCTGGTCCGCCTTCAGCAGGTCTGCCGCCCGGTGCATCAGCGCGGCCCTCTCCGCGAAGGGTGTGAGGCGGTGTTCGCGGAAGGCGCGGTCCGCCCTGGAGACCCGCTCCTCGATTTCGCCCGCGTCGAGCGGTTCGAACGTCTTCAGGGTCTCGCCCGTGGCCGGATTCACCGTGGCGATGGCCATGTGAGCGCCTCCTTCGGCTGCTTCGGTGCCTGTGCACGAGCGCGAACGGAGGGGGCGCGGGGCACGGCCGACCGGAGTCCCGCGGGACGTGTGCGCACTCGTGCGTCCCTGTCCTCGCGGTACCCCGGATCGGCTGTGCTAATGGTCAGAGCGCGGCGCCACCCGGCTTGACCATTCCGCGGACCGTGCGGGAGTCGACGTACTCGCCGAGCGCCGTCATGTCCCACTCGCCCGAGAACTGCCGCACGAGCTTGCACATCAGAACCCCGGTGCGCGGCTCGGCGTTGCTGAGGTCGAAGCGGACCAGCTCCTGGCCGGAGGCGGCGTCGAGGAGACGGCAGTACGCCTTGGCCACGTCGGTGAACTTCTGGCCCGAGAAGGAGTTGACCGTGAAGACGAGGCCGGTCACCTGCGGCGGGAGGTCGCCGAGGTGGACGGTGATCGCTTCGTCGTCGCCGCTGCCCTCTCCGGTGAGGTTGTCGCCGGAGTGCTGCACGACCCCGTTGAGGATGGCGAGCTTGCCGAAGTAACAGGCGTCGACCTTCTTGCGGTTGGCGTCGTAGGCGATGACGGAGGCGTCGAGGTCGATGTCCTTCGCGCGGCCGCCCGCACGGAAGACGGGCTCCCAGCCCAGGCCCATGCGGACGCTGCTGAGCATGGGACGGCCGCCCTTGGTGAGCGAGACGGTCTGGTTCTTCTGGAGGCTCACCTTGCCCTTGTCCAGGTTGATCTTGCCCGCACCGGCCGCCGGGGCGGCGGGCGCCGCCGGAGTGGGTGGCGGCGCCGGGACCGCCTGGGGGGCCGCCGCGGGCGGAGGCGCCTGGGGCGTGGGAGCCGGCGCGGGTGTGGCAGCGGGGGCGGCGGGCTCCTCGACGTTGACGCCGAAGTCCGTTGCGATACCGCCCAGTCCGTTGGCGTAGCCCTGGCCGACCGCGCGCACCTTCCAGGCGTTGCCGCGCCGGTAGACCTCGACCACGACGAGCGCCGTCTCGCTGCCGAGCGAGGGCGGGGTGAACGTGGCGACCACGTCCCGCGTGGAGGCGTCGCGGACGGTGGCGGTCGGCTCCACGCCCGCGAAGGACGTTCCGGGGGCGTCGGGGCTCGCGGTGACCACGACCTTGTGCACATCGGCCGGCACCTTGTCGGTGTCGACGGTGATGGTGTCGGCGGCGCCGCCGCTGTGGGTCACGCCGGGAGCGGCCGGCTGGTTGTAGAAGACGAAGTCTTCGTCGGAGCGGACCTTTCCGTTCTCGCCGAGGAGCAGCGCCGATACGTCCAGGCGGGAGGGTGCGGTCACCTCAATCGCCACCTGGGCCGTGCTGAGCGGGAGGTTCGAGCCGGGAGTCATTGCCGTCATGCCGGTCGTAACGAGCGGCCGTGCTTTGCGGTTCCTTTGCCGGACGTTCCGGTGCCTCCCGTTCCGCGCGCGCGGCCGGTCGGGAACACGGCGGGCTCAGCGGGCCGGGCGAGCGGCCGTGCCTTCGCGGGGCGGGGGAACGCAGCGCGACCAACACCCCGGCCAGCGCCACCGCCATTCCGGCGACCGCGATACCGCCCGGGGCGTCGCCGAACATCACGTACGCCCACACGACCGTCGTGGGAGGCGTCAGGTAGATCAGCGCACTCGTGCGGGTGACGCCGCTGTCCCGCAGGCTCAGCCAGTAGAAGCCGTAACCGCCGAACGTGGAGAACGCCACCACCCAGGCCACGGCCAGCCAGAACGCCGTGGTGAGCGGCGGAACCAGGTGCCCGTCGCCGGCACAGGCGGCGAGCCCCGTGAAGAGAGCCGCGCTCACCGCGCAGTGCACCGGAAGGGCTTCGGCGGCGCCGACCTGGTGGCGGGCCCGGCCTTCCAGGAAGCTGGCGGCCAGAAGGCCCGCCATCCCGGCGAACGGGAGGAGGTAGGCGGGGGCCGGCGCGGCGGACGCCGAGCCGAGGTCGTCCCGCACGACGGCGGCGACCCCCGCCAGGCCGAGGACGAGCCCCGCCCACTGGCGGCCGGTGACCCTCTCCCCGAGCAGCCGGCCCGCGAGGGCGCCGGCGGCGAGCGGCTGAAGTGCCGCTATGAGCGCGGACGTTCCGGCGGGGACGCCCAGTCCCACCGCCCAGACGGTCGCGCCGAGGTAGACGCCCTGGGAGAGCAGGCCGATCACCGACTGCTCGCCCAGTGCGCGCAGCGGCAGCCGGGCGCCCCCGCCCGGTATGTCCGGAAGGCGGCCGCGGCGCTTGTGCCCTGCCGCTGCCTCCGTCGCCGTCCGCCTGCGCCGCAGCACGGGCGCGGCGGCCGCGAGCAGCGTGGCGGCGACGACGAAACGCCACATCAGGAGGGTGTCCGCCGATGCCTCGCGCGTGCCGAGTTCGGCACCGATGAACCCCGAACTCCACATCACGACGAGCCCTGTCGCCACGAGGTGGGTGCGCATGGTCGTCGGCATCGTTCGCTCCCTGCTCGCTCAGTGAACCGCGCCCGTCGGCGGCCGACGAGGTAAACAGATCTGTCTACCTCGTCGGGTATAGAGTGAACTAAACCGATCGGTTTATCGCAAGTGGCGGAGGCGAAGCGATGACGGAGGCGACGGCCGGTGCCGGCCTCACGCCCGGCGCCCGGAAGATCCTTCAGGCGGCGGCACGGCTGTTCTACTCACGCGGCATCACGGCTGTCGGCGTCGATCTGATCGCCAAGGAGGCCGGTGTCACCAAGAAGACGCTCTACGACCGTTTCGGCTCCAAGGAGGCCCTTGTCGGGGCGTACCTGCGGGCGCGCGACGAGCGATGGCGGGAGTGGCTCGCCGGGCGGGTCGCCGCGAGAGCCGGGGCGAGCGCGCCCGAGCGCGTCCTCGCCACCTTCGACGCCCTGGAGGAGTGGATGCGGCGGGAGAACCCTCGCGGCTGCGGCTTCGTCAACGCGGCCGCCGAACTGCCTGATCCGCAGCACCCCGGCCGGAAGGTGATCAGCGGGCAGAAGCGCTGGCTGCGTACGTTCCTGCGGGAGCTGGCGGCGGAGGCGGGGGCTCGTGAGCCGGACCGGCTCGCCGAGGAACTCGTCCTGCTGCACGAGGGTGCGACGGTGCTGAACGGGCTGCAGGTCATGCCGGACCCCGTCGCCCGCGCCCGCTCGATGGCCCGTGCGGCTCTGGACCGGGAGGGATGCCCGGCGCCGCCTCATTAGCAGACGGGCTTGCGCCGCAGGCGGAAGCTGTGTGGGGCATACGGGTGGTGTCACTGTCCGGGTATGTGTGACCACGCTCCGGCGTGGCAGTACGTCCCGCATGACTTCCGAATCACTCACGAGCGCGCGCACCAGACGCGTCTTCCTCGGCGGGATGCTCATAGCCGGGGCCTGCGTCGCGAACCGCGCGCATGCCGCAGTCACAGGCTCCGGTTCCCCCGGGGCATCCGGCGCCGGCGCCGACGCGAAGGGTGCCCGGCACACGCTCCGGCACCGGCAGGCCGTGACGCAGCCGCATTCCTACCGGTTGCGGCCCGAGGCCGGACAGATCCACTCCCAGGTGCGGGGAAGCACCTCCGTCGCCTACACGCTGGGCTCCGAAGAGCGCGAGATAGCCCTCACCTTCGACGACGGACCCGATCCCGAGTACACGCCACAGGTGCTGGACGCGCTGCGACGCTGGGGCGTGCAGGCCACGTTCTGCGTCATAGGCAGAGAAGCGGCGGCCCACACCTGGCTGCTGAACGCCATGGCCGACGGCGGCCACCTGATAGCCAACCACTCCTGGAGCCACCCGCAGCTGACGCGGATGCGCACCGCCGAGATACGCCGTCAACTCGCCCGCACCTGCGACGTCATCGACGAGGCGGTGGGTACGGCGCCCGTTCTGGCACGCGCGCCGTTCGGCGACTGGGACAGGCGGGCCCTCGGGATATCGGCCTCGCTCGGCATGAGCCCGCTGGGCTGGTCCGTCGACACGTGCGACTGGGAGGAGCCCGGCGCGCGGAAGATCACCTCGACCGTCCTGAAGTCCGTACAGCCGGGCTCCATCCTGCTCTCCCACGACGGCGGCGGAGACCGCTCGCAGACCGTCACCGCCCTGCGCGACTTCCTCCCCCGGCTGCTCGACTCCGGCTACATACCCGTACTGCCGCCCAGGACCGATGGGTTCGAGGAGCGTACGGGGAAGGGGTGGGGCGGCTGAGGAACGCGCACATGATCCGGCGGCGGACCCGGGATGGCGGGCTCCACGGCCCGGCCCGTGGTCCTCAGCGCCGGCGTTCCCGGGAGTGGCCGAAGAAGATCCGGTACCCGATGAGGAGTACGAGCGATCCGGCGATGGCCGAGAGCCACAGCGCCGGATCCACGAAGTCGTGGTCCACGGAGCGGTCGAGGAACGTGGAGGAGAGCCAGCCGCCGATGAACGCTCCGGCGATGCCGATGAGTATGGTGCCGAGCAGACCGCCCGGATCGCGTCCGGGGAGGATGACCTTGGCGATGGTGCCGGCGATCAGGCCGAGGATCAGCCAGCTGAGCAGCCCCGAGTCCACGAGGCCCGAGAGTGCGGATTCCGGATCGGTGTCTGCGGCGAAGTTCATGTGGGCCCTCCCCGTGAGCGGTCCTGCGTGATCGGTTCGGGTCCATCATGCCCTCCGACGTCGGCCTCAGTGCGGCCAGATGGGCGGCTGCGTGCAGAAGTGCCCCCCGAGACGGGCGTGTTCGGGGCTCTCCGGGTCCGGTTGCCCCTGCTTTGCGATGAGTTCGGCGGCGTACGGCTCGGAGTCGTCCTGCGGCTCGTACCCGAGCGCGCGGGCGCCCGAAAGGTCCCACCACAGGCGGGTGTTGGCGGAGGAGCCGTAGACCACTGTGTGGCCGACGTCCGTTGCCGTCAGGGCGGCGTGGAAGAGACGGGCCCCGTCGGCCGGGCTCAGCCACAGCGAGAGCATCCGCACGGAGGTCGGTTCGGGGAAGCAGGAACCGATGCGCACGGAGACGGTCTCGACGGCGTGCAGGTCCCAGTAGAGCTGCGCGAGGTCCTCCCCGAAGGACTTGGAGAGGCCGTAGTAGGTGTCGGGCCGGTGCGGAGTGTCCACCGGAATCAGCGGACCGCCGTCGGCCGGGCGCGGCGTGAAGCCGACGGCGTGGTTGGAGGAGGCGAACACCACGCGGGGGACGCCCTCTTCGCGAGCGGCCTCGTAGAGCCGGTACGTGCCTTCGATGTTGGAGTGCAGGATCTTCTCGAACGAAGCCTCCAGCGAGATGCCCGCGAGGTGGATGATCGCGTCGACGCCGCGCACGGCCTCGCGCAGTGCGGCCGCGTCGGTGAGGTCCGCGGTGACGGCGTCGGGCTCGCCGTCCACGGGACGCAGGTCGAACAGGCGCAGCCGGTATCCGTACCGGGGAAGGAGGCCGCGCATCAGGGTGCCGAGGCCGCCTGCGGCGCCGGTGAGGAGGACGGTGCGAGGGGCGGGCATCGGCAGGATATCCGTCCATAGACGTGGTTCATATATGGAGACAAGCTATGGATGCGGTGGCTGGGTCGTCAAGGATCGGGCGAACGGGTCGGGGGAGGTGTGCGTCGTCGGTCTTTCCCCGTTGACACTCGGCATTGTGGGCTGTGATCGCCGTGCTTGACCGTGCTGCGCGGCCTGGCCTACCGTTTAGTTCAGAAATGTAGACACAGATCAGAAACGTGCACGGTTGTCGAAGTGGTGCGACGCGCTGCCCCGGCTCGCTTCCGTGCCGCCCTGAGCAGGAGCGCGCAATGACCACACCGTCCTCGTCCTCGCCGTCCTCCTCCCCGGGGGCTTCCGCCCGCGAGGCACGCTCGCTGTCCGCGCGGCTCGACGGGCTGCTGTTCTTTCCCGTCACCGCGTACGGGAAGGACGGCGCGCTCGACCTCGACGCGTTCCGCACGCACGTGCGCGGCGGCCTGGACGCCGGTGCCGGAGCCGTCTTCGCCTGCTGCGGCACCGGTGAGTTCCACGCGCTGACCCCGCAGGAGTTCCGCGACTGCGTGGCCGTCGCCGTCGAGGAGGCGCGCGGCGAGGTGCCGGTCGTCGCCGGCGCGGGCTACGGCACGGCGCTCGCCTGCCAGTTCGCGTCGCTCGCGGAGGAGGCCGGGGCGGACGGTCTGCTGGCGATGCCGCCCTATCTCGTCGTTCCCTCGCAGGAGGGCCTGCTGAGGCACTACACCGCGCTGGCGTCCGCCACCGCTCTGGACGTCATCGTCTACCAGCGCGACAACGCGGTCTTCGCCCCGTCCACTGTCGCGCGACTCGCGCGTACACCCGGCATCGCCGGGCTCAAGGACGGCCACGGCGACCTCGATCTGATGCAGCGGATCATCAGCACGGTCCGCAGCGAGGTCCCGGCCGAAGTCGCGGGCCGGTTCCGCTACTTCAACGGACTGCCCACCGCCGAGCAGACCGGCCTCGCCTACCGGAGCCTGGGCGTGACCCTCTACTCGTCCGCGGTCTTCTGCTTCGCCCCCGAAATCGCCCTCGACTTCCACCGGGCCCTCACCACCGGTGACGACGCCCGCGTGGGCTGTCTGCTCGACGGCTTCTTCCGCCCCCTCGTCGAACTGCGCGACTGCGGACGCGGCTATGCCGTCTCGCTGGTGAAAGCAGGAGTGAGGCTGCGCGGCCTGGACGTGGGCCAGGTGCGGCCGCCGCTGTCGGAACCCGCCGCGGCCCATGTGGAGGAGCTGGCCCGACTGATCGAGCACGGGCTCGCGTTGGTCTCCGGAGAGGGGCCCCCGGGCAGCTCTCCCGGCGGCTCCGGCGGCGGTTCCGGCGGCGGAGCCGCGTCTCCCCGCGGCGGCGGGCGCCGCTGATGCGTGCCGGTGCCTTCGTCTACCCCTGGGACGTCGTGGGCGACCCCGACGCGCCGCGGCGCCTCGCCGCCCTCGGCATCCGCCAGGTCACCCTCGCCTCCGCCTACCACTCCGTGCGCGCCCTCACGCCGCGCCATCCACGCCACCGCGTCGTCACGGCGCGGCACTCCGCGGTGCTCTACCCGCCCGGCCCGGACCGCTGGAGCGGCCGCCGGCTGCGCCCGTACGAGCAGGACTGGGTGGACGGCGGTGATCCCGGCGGCCCCTACGGGGAGGCCGCGCGTGCCCTGAGCGAGGCAGGTCTGGAGGTGCACTCGTGGGTCGTGATGGCCCACAACTCGCGTCTCGGCGAGGAGCACCGGCGGATCACCGTCCGCAACGCCTACGGCGACCGCTACCCCTGGGCGCCCTGCATCGCGCGCCCCGAAGTGCGCGAATACCTCGTCGACTTGGCCGCCGAGGCCGCGGTGCGGCCCCGCACCGAGGGTACGGAACTGGAGTCGTGCGGCTGGTACGGGCTGGCGCACCTGCACGCGCACGACAAGACCGGGGGAGTACGGCTGAGCGGCGCGGGCCAGTACCTGATGTCGCTGTGCTTCTGCGAGGTGTGCCGTGACGGGTACGCCGCGCTCGGTGCCGATCCGGACGAGTTGCGCTTCCGTGTGCGCGGCGCGTTGGAACCCGCCTGGAGAGGCGCCGGAGCCGAGGCGCAGCCCGCAGGAGCGGAGCAGGACCGGGAGGGGGAGTGGGCCCGTGTGAGTGAACTGCTGGGGCCGGAGACGGCGGCGGCGTGCGCCTCGTGGCGCGACGCGGCCGCGCGGCGGCTGCGCCGTGAGGCCGTCGCGGCGGTGCGGGAGGCGGCGGCACGAACGCGTACGGACGGGGACTTCAGGGTGATGCTGCACGCCGATCCCGCCCCGCACCGCCTCGGCGCGAACGCGGGCACGGCTCCCGCCGACGCGGCGGCGGAGACGGACGGAGTGGTCGTTCCCTGCTCAGGCGGCGCCGCCGAACGCACCGGCGCCATCGGCCCGTTCGCCGCCGTGGCCACGGCAGGCGCCACCACCGGCGGCGCCGCCGCGGCCACGGGCACCGGCCGTGGCTCCGGGCGGACCGCCGGGTTCACCGTCGCCGCGAACTTCACCGTGGTCTCCGGCATGGGCGGCTCCCCGCACAGCCTTGCCGCCGACGCGGCGCACGCCCGTGAACTGGGTGCACACGAGCTGCGGCTCTACCATGCCGGCCTCGCCCCGGACGCCGACCTCGCAGCCGTGAAGGAAGCGCTGCGCGCACTCGGCGAGGCGGGTCCGCCCGGGTGACCCACCGGCGCGTGTCACATCCGCGCGCCCTGTCCCGTCGTAGTGGTGTCGGCCGGGCCGGAGTCCGCGGTCCGACACCGACACAGCGAACCCAGGGACGAAGGAGCACCGCACATGGCACGCATCTCGCTCGATCCGCCGCGCGGCCCCATGCTGCGCATCGCCGAGTGGTACTCGCGCCGCAAGTACGGAGCGATCATGGACCCGCTGAGGGCCGCAGGGCACAACCCGAGGGTGCTCGGCGCCGTCGCCCTGTACGAGTCCCGCGTGGCGAAGTGGCGTGACCTTGACCCCGGTCTCAAGCATCTCGCCGAGATGGTCTCGGCCTCCCGCATCGGCTGCACCTGGTGCATGGACTTCGGGTACTGGCTGGCGGACGACCTGGGCCTGCCGATGGAGAAGATCCGGTACGTCCCGGCCTGGCGTGAGCACCGGGAGCGGTTCGGCGAACTGGAGCTGCTCGTCATGGAGTTCGCCGAGGCGATGACGGAGACCGAGCCGGCGGTGACCGACGCCATGACCGAGGAGCTGATCGGCAGGCTGGGGGAGAAGGCCTTCGTCGAGCTGGCGGCGATCGTGGCCGTCGAGAACCACCGCTCCCGCATGAACGCCGCACTCGGACTCGTCGGCCAGGGGTTCTCCGACCGGTGCGCGGTGCAGCCCGTCCAGAAGGGGGCCGCCGGGGCGGCGGGGGCCGCGGCCTCCTGAGAAGGGCCGGCCCCCCACGGGGCCGGCCGTAGCCCGTACGGCCGCGCCGCCGCACGGCGTGGAGGGGCGCCGGTGCGCCGCGGCCGTACGGGCTCATCGCCCCGCGGACACGCCCAACGTCCCTACGCCGTGGGGGAGTTCCCGTGCCACGGCTCCTCGGCGACGACCGCCGGGACGGGCAACGGCCCGTAGATGTGCGGGAATTCTTCTGCCGTGCCGCCGCCCCGGGCGCCCTCGCCGTCCTCCCCGCCCGCGTTCGGGGCTGCCGGCTCGGGCGGCTCGAAGCGTACCGGCGCCGTGAGTCGCTCGCTGTCGATGACGAGCACCACCAGGGCCGACGGGTCGATGTCGCTGTACAACATCTCGGCCACCTGCGGCAGTTGATGCCTCAGCGAGCAGTGGATGAAGCCGACCTCCTCCAGGGTGCGGCCACGCGTGGACATCTCGTACGTGCCGGCGGCGCGTGCGGCCTCCCACGAGGAACGCTCCGTGATGTGCAACAGCTCAGCCATACGCCCACGTTACGTCCTGCATGCGGCGCGGCTCCCCGGTACCGCGGCCCGAACGGCGGCCGGCGCGGCGGCGGGTTCAAAGACGCCGCGTCGCCAGGGTGAGCCGGTCGCGGGCGTCGAACAGCGCGTCCTTGATCATCTGCTCGTGCGCGGGCGTGAGCCTGGCCACCGGGACCGAGCAGCTGATGGCGTCCCGCGCGGGTGTCCGGTAGGGGATGGCGACGCCGAAGCAGCGCAGGCCCAGCGTGTTCTCCTCCCGGTCGACGGCATAGCCCTGCTCCCGGACCAGGGCGAGTTCCTCGATCAGCGCCTCGCGGTCGGTGAGGGTGTTGTCGGTGAGCGAGGGAAGCGTCTCCGGCAGCATCTTGCGCACCTGCTCGTCGTCGTACGTCGCGAGCAGCGCCTTGCCCAGGGACGTCGAGTGCGCCGGCAGCCGCCGCCCGACCCGGGTGAACGGACGCAGATAGTGCTGGGACTGGCGGGTGGCGAGGTAGACGACGTTCGTGCCGTCGAGCCGCGCCATGTGGATGGTCTCCGTGGTGTCGTCGGAGAGCCGGTCGAGGGTCGGACGGGCAGCCGCCACCGCCTCGTCGCCGTCGATGTAGGAGGTGCCGACCAGCAGGGCGCGAACGCCGATGCCGTAGCGTGTGCCGGTGGAGTCCGTCTCCACCCAGCCGAGGTCGACGAGGGTGCGAAGCAGCATGTAGAGGCTGGACTTGGGGTACCCGACGGCTTCCTGGACATCGGCGAGGGAGTGCATCCCGGGCCGCCCCGCGAAGTACTCGAGCAGCTCCACAGTGCGCACGGCGGACTTGACCTGCGATGCACCCGTCTCGCCAGCTGACATCGTCCTTGACCCCTTTGTTGCGGCGCTCATAGGCTCCCCGGCAGGTTCACTGACAGAGATGATGTTCAGCATATCGAACGACGTCTCTGCGGAGACAGGCACGTGGCAGGAGGAGACCGCCGTGGCAGCAGCACCAGTGTGGAGCGTCGACCCCCGGACCGGAAAGCAGCGCGAACAGGTCGGCACGGAGGCCACGGCCGGTGAGGTGGACGCGGCCGTCAGGGCCGCGCACGCCGCCAGGGAGCCGTTCGCCGACCGCACCGTGCGTGCGGCGCTGCTCCGCGAGGCCGCCGGGCAGCTCGACGCGGCGAGCGAGGAGATCATCGCCACCGCGGACGCCGAGACCGCGCTGGGACGCCCCCGGCTGACCGGCGAACTGGCCCGCACCCAGGCGCAGTTGCGTGCCTTTGCCGACGAGATCGAGGACGGCGCGTACCTCGGCGTCACCATCAACCACAAGGACGCCGACGCGACGCCCCCCTGTCCCGACCTGCGCCGCTACAAGATTCCGCTGGGTGTCGTGGCGGTCTATGCGGCGTCCAACTTCCCGCTGGCCTTCTCCGTGCCCGGAGGCGACACCGCGAGCGCCCTCGCGGCGGGCTGCCCCGTCGTCGTCAAGGCGCACCCGGACCACCCGGCGACGTCCGAGCTGACCGGCGCTGCGCTGCGCCGCGCCGCCGCAGAGGTGGGACTGCCCGAGGACGTGCTGAGCGTCGTGCACGGCTTCGAGGCCGGTGTCGAACTCGTCAAGCACCCGCTGGTCTCGGCGGTCGGCTTCACCGGTTCCGTACGGGGCGGGCGCGCCCTCTTCGACGCCGCCTCCTCCCGTCCCACCCCCATTCCCTTCCACGGCGAACTGGGCTCCCTCAACCCTGTCGTCATCACCGGCGCCGCCGCCGACGAGCGCCCGGAGGAGATCGGTGAGGGGCTCGCCGGGTCGATGACGATGGGCACCGGCCAGTTCTGCACCAAGCCCGGCTTCGTGCTCGCACCCGAGGGCGAGGCCGGCGACCGCATGCTGGAGGCGCTGCGGGGCGCGGTGAGCAAGGCCGCGCAGGGTCCGCTGCTGGACGGCAGGATGCGGGAGGCGTTCCTCGACGGGGTCAAGGCCCGCACGGAACTGGACGGCGTGGAGGCCCCCGTGCTCGCCGGCGCGGGTGACGACGAGCAGTCGGTCGGCGCCGGGTTCCTCACCGTCCCGGCGGAGAAGCTCGGACAGCAGCAGTACGAGGTGCTCCTGGAGGAGTGCTTCGGCCCCGTCACCGTCGTCGCGCGTTACCGGGACGACGACGAGGTCGCCTCGGTGCTCTCCAGGCTGCCCGGCAACCTCACCGCCACGCTGCACCTCAGTGCAGCCGAGGCTGCGGGCGACGGCGGTCGGGGCGCGCGGCTGCTCGCCACGCTGACGCCGCTGGCGGGCCGCGTCCTCGTCAACGGCTGGCCCACGGGCGTGGCCGTCGCTCCCGCGCAGCACCACGGCGGCCCGTACCCGGCCACGACGTCCACGTCGACGTCCGTCGGGGCCACGGCCATCGAACGCTGGCTGCGCCCCGTCGCCTACCAGGACGCGCCGGAGGCGCTGCTGCCGCCCGAGCTGCGTGACGCGAACCCTCTGGGCCTGCCCCGCAGGGTGGACGGCCGCAGGGAGAGCTGAACGGCACGGGGAGACAGGCGCCACCCCCAACGGGAGCCGCACGCCCCCGAGTCCGCCCGGACGTCCTTCAACTGCGCGGCGCACAGGAGGAGCCCGGCGCCCGGACTCGGGGCGTCAGCGGCCACGGCACGGGCGCTCAGGGGCGCCATCCCGGGAGGGTCATGCCGTGCATGCCGCGGTACGCGGCCGGCTCCGGCGGCGTCCAGCCGGTCAGCAGGGCGGGGTCGGCGCGGTGGACCTCCACGCCGACCGGATGGCAGAACTCCACGGGGTCCACGTCGGAGCCGGGCCCCCACATGGGCACGGACAGATCGCCGCCCGGACACGTCGACAGCGCGCACAGCAGGTCGATCTCTGCGAAGAACTCGAAGTGGTCGCCCGGGCGGGCCGGGCAGTCCTTCATGAAGTACTGGTCGTCGTCGTTGAGTCCGGTGCACTGGAAGACGTTCAGCACGTCGTGCACGTCGAACTCGGTGAGCCCGTAGGGGAGTACGGCCCGCACCAGGTTCGAGTGGCAGTGGAAGTCGAAGTCCTCGCCGCTCAGCATGCGGTTGACGTACGGATCGCAGCGCGTGCCCAGCAGGTCGTGCACCCTGCCGCCCTCGGCGTCGCGCCCGTAGGAGGCCAGCGTGTCCGCGGTGACGGTCAGCAGCGGACGCAGGAACGGCAGGGTGGACCACAGCCGGTCGTACACGCTCACGTGCGCGCGCTGCAACTGCCGTGTGCGGGAGGCCCAAAGCCGCTCGCGCGGATCGTGGCGGTTCCACACGTTGAGGTCCGCGACCTGCGGGCCGTCGACCGTGACCAGGCGGCACAGGTGCCCCGCCGGAACTTCCCACGCGCGCCCGGAGCGTATGGGGACGGTGAAGCGCTCGACGGGTTCACGGGACCCGGCGGCGACCCTGTCGTAGAAGGCGCGGTCGACGTCGAGCGGACCGCCCTCGTCTGCCTGGTAGGCGGCGGTGGTGCCGGCCATGCGCTCGGCTCTCTCCCTCGGTCGGGCTCCCGGACGGTGGTGCAGGGGGATCGCACCGGAAGGCGCCCGGCCGGAAAAGGGGGGAGGCCGTCATGCGGCCTCCCCCCTCATCCACCGGGCTCAGCGCGGCAGTTGCCGCGTCACCTCACGGGCGTGAAGTCGCGCGCTCCGATGAACTCGGGACGGCGGACCGGTGCCGCGAACGGCTCCACGGCCTCGTTCTCCACGCTGTTGAAGACGATGAACACGTTGCTCCGCGGGTACGGAGTGATGTTGTCACCGCTTCCGTGCATGCAGTTGCAGTCGAACCAGGTGGCCGAACCGGCTTCGCCCGTGAAGAGCTTGATGCCGTGCGCGTCGGCGAACTTGGCCAGGGCCTCGTCGGACGGTGTGCCCGCGTTCTGCATCTGCAGCGACTGCTTGTAGTTGTCCTTCGGCGTCTCGCCCGCGCAGCCGAGGAAGGTCTTGTGTGACCCCGGCATGATCATCAGGCCGCCGTTGGTGTCGTAGTTCCGGGTCAGTGCGATCGAGACCGACACGGTCCGCATCGCCGGAAGACCGTCTTCCGCGTGCCAGGTCTCGAAGTCGGAGTGCCAGTAGAAACCAGTGGCACCGAAGCCCGGCTTGACGTTGATCCGGGACTGGTGGACGTAGACGTCCGAGCCCAGGATCTGTCGCGCCCGGCCCACGACCCGCGGGTCCCGCACCAGGTCGGCGAAGACCTCGCTGATCTTGTGCACCTCGAACACGGTCCGGATCTCATCCGACTTCGGCTCGATGATCGAGCGCTCGTCGGCACGGATCTCCGCATCCGTGGTGAGCCGTTCCAGTTCCCTGCTGTACATGTCGACCTCATCGGGAGTGATGAGCTGGTCGATCGCAAGGAACCCGTCCCGCTCGTATTCCGCCAGAACCGCGGCCTCGATGGGCCCCGGCGTACCCGGTTCGGACCACACGACGGGGTCCATCCTTGGGGTGGCCACCTCGGTGGCTCCGCGAGTCGGGTACAGGTCGGCGGTGCGCTCGGGTGCGGTGGTCATGGTGTTGCCTTCCTCTCCTCTCGTACGGCCCTGTTCGGTGGGCGAGCGGCCTTAGCGCGGACGGCAGAAGCCGCCGTACTGGCCTGTACCGGCCGAGCTCTGCGGCTCAGTCGTCAGGCTCGGTGAGAAGCGGGTAGACGCCGTTCTCGTCGTGATCCTCCCGGCCCGTCACGGGCGGATTGAAGACACAGATGCACCGGAAGTCGGTAATGGGACGCATTGTGTGCTTCTCGTGCCCGTCGAGCAGATACATGGTGCCGGGGGTGATCAGATGCTTCTCACCGGTCTCATCGTTGGTGAGTTCGGACTCGCCCTCTACGCACAGTACGGCTTCGACGTGGTTTGCGTACCACATCGAAGTCTCGGTACCCGCGTACAGCACGGTCTCGTGCAGGGAGAAGCCCACACGCTCCTTCGCCAGCACGATCCGCTTGCTTTCCCAGGTGCCGGATGCGGACTTGATGTGACGGTCGGTGTCCTCGATGTCCTTGAACGAACGAACAATCATGTTGTGGCGTACCTTTCTCTATTCATTACGGGGTCGGCCCGCCCCGGACGCAACCGGGGCGGGCCGTGAGCGAAGCAGTTACGCGGTCTCGCGCACCGCCCTGGCCAGCACACGAAGGCCCTCGTCGAGCTCCTCGGCAGTGATCGTGAGAGCCGGAAGCAGCTTCACGACCTCGCTCTGCGGGCCCGAGGTCTCGATGAGGAGCCCGAGCTCGAAGCACCGCTTGGCGACGGCGTTCGCACGGTCCTTGTCGTGGAACTCCAGTCCCCATACCAGCCCGCGCCCACGGAAGTCGGCGACGTCTTCGCTGTGTTCCTCCGAAATCGCCCGCAAAACCGTCTCGACCTGCTCACCTCGGGAGAGAGTCTGCTTCTCCGTCTGGTCATCGGTCCAGTACGTCTCGAACGCGGCCGTGGCCGTGACGAACGCGGGGTTGTTGCCGCGGAAGGTGCCGTTGTGCTCGCCCGGCTCCCAGATGTCCAGCTCGGGCTTGAAGAGGGTGAGAGCCAGCGGCATCCCGTAACCGCCGATGGACTTGGACAGCGTGATGATGTCCGGCTTGATCCCCGCCTCCTCGAAGGAGAAGAAGGCGCCGGTGCGGCCGCAGCCCATCTGGATGTCGTCGACGATGAGCAGCATGTCGTGCCGCTCGCACAGGTCGGAGAGGTCACGCAGCCACTCGGCGCGCGCGACGTTGATGCCGCCCTCGCCCTGCACGGTCTCGACGATCACGGCCGCCGGCTTGTTGAGGCCGGAGCCCTGGTCTTCCAGCAGCCGCTCGAACCAGACGAAGTCCTCGGTGCTGCCGCCCAGATAGTCGTCGAAGGGCATCGGCGTGCCGTGCACGAGCGGGATGCCCGCACCGGCGCGCTTGAAGGCGTTGCCGGTGACGGCGAGCGAGCCCAGCGACATGCCGTGGAAGGCGTTGGTGAAGGAGACGATGGACTCGCGCTCCTTGACCTTGCGGGCCAGCTTCAGCGCGGCCTCGACGGCGTTGGTGCCCGTCGGGCCGGGGAACATCACCTTGTGGTTCAAGCCGCGGGGCTGAAGGATCTTCTCCTGGAAGGTCTCCAGGAAGGCACGCTTGGCGCTGGTGCTCATGTCGAGGCCGTGGACGACCCCGTCACGCTCCAGGTAGTCCAGCAGGGCGCGTTTGAGCACGGGGTTGTTGTGGCCGTAGTTGAGCGTTCCGGCTCCGGCGAAGAAGTCCAGATACGTATGGCCGTCCTCGTCGTACATGTGTGAGCCCTGGGCCCGGTCGAAGATCGTGGGCCAGCCACGGCAGTAGCTGCGTACTTCCGACTCGACGGTCTCGAAGACACTGAGGTCGGGCTGCGTGATGGTCACGGCGTGCTCCTGGGAGTGAGTTGCGTGCGGTCGAAGTGGTCGGATGCGGGTCGGATCGCGGGACTGCAGGGATCGCGGGCGGTTCTCAGTTGTGGGGCGCGAAGCGCCGGCGGAACGCGGCAGTCTCAGTGCACGGTCAGCGGGTCCGGGTCCTTCAAGGACGCCAACGGGCCGATCCGGTAGAGGACCTCGGGCTCGTGGCCGCTCTCCGGGAACACTCCGGCATCGAAGAGCACCTCCTTCTCCGTCGCCGCGCCGTGGCGCTCCGCGAAGGAGGTGAAGAGGCGGTTGGAGGGAGTGTTGTCCGGGGTGACGGTGGTCTCGATCCCGTCGGTCCCCAGTTCCCGGGCCGTGCGCAGGGCCAGCCCGTCGAGCATCGCCGCCGCCAGTCCGCGGCCGCGCGCCGACTCGTCGACGGCCACCTGCCAGACGACCAGCGTGCGCGGGTGTGAGGGGCGTACGTAGCCGGTGATGAATCCGACCGGCTCACCGCCCTCGTCACGTGCGACCACGGAGGTGGCGGCGAAGTCGCGACACCACAGGAGGTAGCTGTAGGAGGAGTTGAGGTCGAGCGTCCGCGAGTCGCGAGCGATGCGCCAGAGCGCCGCTCCGTCCTCGAGTTGCGGAGCGTCGAGTGTCAGCCCCTCCGGCATTTCCCGGAAATCACTGCGGGCACGTGCACGGTCTGCTTGTGCGGCGGTCATGGGTATTAAATTTACCCAGCAGAATCCGAAAACGCACGGCGGGGTGGGGTTACGTGACGGGGCATGGTGTGTTATCGCGCGCAGGCGCACACGTGTGCCCGGGCCCTTGTTCCGTCCCGGTATTTCCGCATTTTTCCGTGCCGGCCGGGCCACTTGTGGAGTCCGTCACATTGCGGTAACGACCTCGAAGCGGGCCCGAATTTCGCCACGGTGACCTGTGAAAAAACGCAGCGTTTAAAGAAGTGGAAATCGGGAAGAAGAATACGGGCGGCTACGCTGATAATAGTTGCGAAAATGCATTCTCCCGCAACGGCTCCGATGCCGCATCTTTTCCTTCCGGGCCCTTCCGGACGCGCGAGCAATCATCACCGTGTGCATGCGTGCCACCGTACTGCCCGTGCCGGGCGGGTGCAGGGAGTCCCGTGAGTCCTCATAGGGTGCGGGCATGAGCGACCGCGGCAATCTCCACATCAAGGGGCGCGTGCTGGCAGGGCCCGAGGACATACGGGACGAACTGTGGGTGGTGGACGGACGCGTCACCTACGAGCGCCCCCCGGGTACCGGCCGGGACACCCTCAGCACCGAGGGCTGGGTCCTCCCCGGACTCGTCGACGCGCACTGCCACGTCGGTCTCGACCAGCAGGGCCCGGTGGACGAGGCCACCAGCGAGAAGCAGGCGCTGACCGAACGGGAAGCCGGTGCGCTGCTGCTCCGCGACGCGGGCTCGCCCTCCGACACCCGGTGGATCGACGACCGCGAGGACCTGCCGCGCATCATCCGCGCCGGCCGGCACATCGCCCGTACGAAGCGCTACATCCGCAACTACGCCCACGAGATCGAGCCCGGCGACCTGGCGGCGTACGTCCGTCTCGAGGCCCGGCGCGGCGACGGCTGGGTGAAGCTCGTGGGCGACTGGATCGACCGAGGCGAGGGCGACCTCGCTCCCTGCTGGCCCCGCTGGGCGCTGGAGGAGGCCATCGCCGCGGCGCACGAGGAGGGAGCACGCGTCACCGCGCACTGCTTCGCCGAGAATTCGCTCCGTGACCTGGTCGAGGCGGGCATCGACTGCATCGAGCACGCGACCGGACTCACCGAGGAGACGGTTCCCCTCTTCGCCGAGCGCGGGGTCGCGATCGTCCCCACGCTCGTCAACACCGCCACGTTCCCGCGGCTCGCGGAGGGCGGCACCAAATACCCGCGCTGGTCGGAGCACATGATCCGGCTTCACGAGAGCCGCTACGAGACCGTGCGCGCCGCCTTCGACGCGGGCGTCCCCGTCTACGCAGGCACGGACGCCGGCGGTTCCCTGGCGCACGGGCTCGTTCCCGCGGAGGTCGCGGAGCTGGTCACGGCCGGGATACCGCCCGCCGACGCGCTGTCCGCGGCGACCTGGGGTGCGCGTCGCTGGCTCGGGCGGCCGGGGCTGGAGGAGGGCGCGCCGGCGGACCTCCTGGTCTTCGCCGAGGACCCGCGTGCGGACGTACGGGTGCTGAACGATCCGCGGCACGTGGTGCTGCGGGGCGGGGTCGTCCGTTAGATGGTGCCGCGCCGCGGAGCCGGCCGGGGACCGCCCCGGCGCGCACCGGTCGGCTCGGGAGGGAACGGCGATGAGGGGAGCGGGAGGCACTGTGCGGGAGATCGTTTCGTGGGACGCGACCGAGCTGTCCCGGGCCATAGCGGAGCGCCGGGTCTCGTGCGTCGAGGTCATGGAGGCGTACCTGGAGCACATAAGCACGGTCAATCCGCACGTCAACTCCATCGTCGGCATGCAGGACCCGGAGATCTCCCTGCGGCAGGCGCGTGAACGCGACGAACAGCTGCGACGCGGCCGGTACTTGGGCTGGATGCACGGCTTCCCGCACGCCGTGAAGGATCTGACCGAGGCCGGCGGACTGCCCTGGACCGAGGGTTCACCGGTGCACGAGGACCGCGTGGCGCAGCAGGACGCGCTGGTCGTCAAGCGGCTCAAGGACGCGGGCGCGGTGGTGATCGGCAAGACGAACACCCCCGAGTTCGGGCTGGGTTCGCACACGTACAACAGTGTCTGGGGGGCCACCGGGAACGCCTACGATCCCTCCCGGACGGCCGGCGGGAGCAGCGGAGGCGCGGCCTCGGCGCTCGCGCTGCGGATGCTGCCGGTGGCGGACGGAAGCGACTACATGGGGTCGCTGCGCAATCCCGCGGCCTTCAACAACGTCCTGGGCATGCGCCCGAGTTGGGGCCTGGTGCCCACGCCCGGCTTCTCCGCGCAGCTGGGCACCGCTGGACCCATGGCCCGCACCGTCACGGATCTGGCGTGGCTGCTGTCCGTCATGGCGGGGCCCGACGGCGGTGCACCCCTGGGCGGTGCCGAAGAGGGCGGACGGTTCCGGGAGAGCCTCGAGGGCGGCGACTTCCGCGGCGTGCGCGTCGCCTGGGTCGGCGACTGGGGAGGCCGGCTGGCGACGGAGCCCGGTGTGCTGGAGGTGTGCCGTTCGTCCTTCGCCGCCTTCGAGGCTCTGGGGTGCGAAGTCACAGAGGCACGGCCGGACTTCGGGCCCGAGGAGATCTGGCGGACTTTCCTGACCTGGCGCGGGCTGGCGAACCTGGAGCGCCACGGCCTGTACTCGGACCCGGACACGCGCGGACGCATGAAGCCGGAGGCCGTCTGGGAGATCGAGCGCGGGCTGGAGCTCAGTGCGCTGGACGTCGCCGCCGCCGCGCAGTCGCGGGACCGCTGGTTCGCGGCGCTGACGGAGTTCCTCGCGGAGTACGACTACGTCCTCGCCCCGGCCGCGCAGGTGTTCCCGTTCGACAAGGAAGCCCGCTGGCCCGAACGGGTCGGCGGACGGGAGATGGACACCTATCACCGGTGGATGGAGACCGTGGTGCCGTGGACGCTGGCCGGGGTGCCGGCGGTCGCCCTGCCCGCCGGGTTCGGCGAGGGCGGCCTGCCGATGGGCGTCCAGCTCATCGGCAGGCACCGCGGCGACTTCGGGCTGCTGCGACTGGCGCACGCCTACGAACGGGAGACACGCTGGGTGGAGCGGGTGCGGCCGGCGCTGCTGGGCTGAGGGGCCGGGAGCGCGCGAAGTGCTCCGGGGGACGTTCGACGGCGACGTCCGAGCTGCCGGGCAGCGCGTCGAGTTGGGCGGGGTGGGACGGGTGCTTCCCGGACGGACGTCAGCGGTCGGGCTCGCCCTTTCCGTCCTCGTCCGGATTCCACTCCAGCAGGCGGACCTTGGCCACCGTACGCACGTGACGGCGCATCGCCGCCGCCGCGCCCTTCGGGTCGCCTCGCTCGATGGCGGCGAGGATGCGCGCGTGCTGCTCAAGGGAGCGGGTGGGGCGCCCGGGCTGGCGAAGCGACTCGTTGCGGCTCTCGGCGACCGGCTCGGAGATCGAGCCCATGAACTCCGCGAGCAGAGTGCTGTGTCCGGCGGCGGTGACGGCCGCGTGGAAGCGGCGGTCGCCGTCCACGCCGTGGCCCCCTGCCGAGATGTCGGACTCCATGGCACGCAGAGCGGTGCGCATCGCCTCGACGTCCTCGTCGGTGCGGCGCTCCGCCGCCAGTTCGGCGAGCTTCGTCTCCAGCGCCTCGCGTGCCTCGAGCACGTCGGGCAGGCGCCTCCGGCGCTCCACGAGCCGCTCGACGGGCTCCGCATCGAGTGTGTCGCGCACCAGATAAGTGCCGCCGCCGTGACGGGTCTCGACGAGCCCCTGCACCTCGAGGACGACCACGGCCTGCTTGACGGAGGAGCGGCTCACTCCCAGCCGCTGGGCGAGTTCGCGCTCGGGCGGAAGGCGGTCGCCGGTGCTGAGTTCGTGATCGACGGCGTAGGCACGCAACCGGTCCAGAACCTGCTCGTACAGGCGTGGACGGGTCATCGGTCGCAGCGCGTCGTCGGTCATGCGGCCCCCTCTGCCCCCTGAGTTTCCTGGCCTGGAGCGTAACACCGCAGTTGAGTGGCCTGACGGCCCGGTGGCCAAGTGGCTGGGCCAATTTTTGCCCGAGGCATTGACACCCGGCAGATCGGCGGGGATTTTGGTTCAGCCACTTGGCCATTGCGCCACTTTGGCCGTCTCAGATCCGCTGTCCGCCCTCCGGCGCCCAAGGACGGGAGCCCTCATGTCCGCCGAACTCATATCGATCCTGGTGCTGGCGGTGATCTTCGTCGTCGCCACGACCCGCTCCGTCAACATGGGAGCCCTCGCCTTCGCGGCAGCCTTCGGCGTCGGCACGCTGGCAGCGGGCTTCGACGCGGAGAAGGTGTTCGCCGGGTTCCCCGGCGACCTCTTCGTCGTCCTCGTCGGCGTCACCTACTTCTTCGCCATCGCCCGCGCCAACGGCACGACCGACTGGCTCGTGCACGCCGGGATCAAGGCGGTGCGCGGCCGCATCGTCCTCATCCCGTGGGTGATGTTCGCGGTCACGGGCGTGCTGACCGCCATCGGCGCGGTCAGCCCCGCGGCGGTCGCCATCATCGCGCCCATCGCGATGGGCTTCGCGGCGAAGTACCGCATCCACCCGCTGCTCATGGGCGCGCTCGTCGTGCACGGAGCCCAGGCGGGCGGCTTCTCGCCCATCAGCATCTACGGATCGACGGTCAACAGCATCGTCGCCAGGGAGGGCCTGCCCGGCAACGAACTCGCCCTCTTCGCCGCCAGCCTCGTCGTCAACCTCGTCATCGCCGCCGTCATCTTCATCGCCTGCGGCGGCATGGGCCTGCGTGGAACCAGGGCGGAGGACGCCGCGGACGAGGGCGGCGGCCCGGGCACCGGCGGCGCACAAGGCACCGGCGGCGCACCCGGCACGCGCGGCGCCTCCGGAGGCTCCGGTGCCCCTGCCGCCGCAGGGGCACCGGCCGGCGGCGCAGGCACCGCAGTGGTGACGCAGACCCGCGAGAGCACCGGCCCGGACCGCTCCGGCGGAGCCGGCGGCGTGCCCGACGGTGCCGAACGCCTCACCCCCGCACGGGCGGCCACGCTCACCGGCCTCGTCCTGCTCGTGGTCGCCGTGCTCGGCTTCGACCTCGACGCGGGCCTGACCGCCATCGCGCTGGCCGTCGTGCTCGCCGTCATCTGGCCCGCCGACAGCAAGAAGGCGATCAACGGCATCGCCTGGCCGACCGTCCTCCTCGTGTGCGGCATGCTCACCTACGTCAACGTCCTGGACGAGATGGGCACGATCGAATGGGCCGGCGAAGGCGTCGCCGCCATCTCGCTCCCGCTGGTCGCCGCGCTGCTGTTCTGCTACATCGGCGGGTTCGTCTCGGCCTTCGCATCGTCCACCGGCATCATCGGCGCACTCATCCCGCTGGTCGTGCCGTTCCTGGAGAAGGGCGAGATCGGAGTCGTCGGCATGGTCGCCGCGCTGTCGGTGTCCGCCACCGTCGTCGACGTCAGCCCGTTCTCCACCAACGGAGCGCTGGTACTGGCGAGCGCCGAAGAGACCGACAGGGACCGCTTCTTCCGGCAGCTGATGATCTACGGCGGCGTGGTGACCGCCGCCGTGCCGGCACTGATCTGGCTGACCATGGTCGTGCCCGGGTTCGGGTGACCCGTACCCGGGCACCGGGACCGTGAGGAGGCGGCGGCACCCGGTCCGCGCCCACAGCCGCAGCGGCCGCTACGGCCGCACAGCCCAGAGACCGCACCGCGAGCAGGACCCTGTGAGGAGCCCCCGTGTCCACCCTCTTCCCGGCGCTGACCCGCCCGTCCGACAAGACCGCTCTGCGGTTCGGCGAGCAGACCCTCACCTACTCCGGACTCGCGGGCGTGGCGGGGGCGCTCGCCGCGGAGCTCACTCCCGGGCGCAGGGTCGCCGTCTGGGCCACCCCCACCATGGAGACGAGCGTCGCGGTGGTCGCCGCGCTCCTCGCCGGAGCACCCGTCGTCCCGCTCAATCCGAAGATCGGCGAACGCGAACTGGCCCACATCCTCGGCGACAGCGAACCGGGCCTGGTACTGGCCGAGGGCGGTGCGGAGCTTCCCGCCGCGCTGGGCGCGCTGCCGCGCACCACCGTCGACACCGCCGTCCGTACCGGGCCCCGGCCCGCCACCGCCGCGCTCCCCGCCGAACCCGGCGAGGAGTCACCGGCGGTGATCGTCTACACCTCCGGCACAACCGGGCCGCCCAAGGGCGCCGTGCTGCCCCGCCGCGCCCTCACCGCCACCCTCGACGCGCTCCGGGACGCGTGGCAGTGGACGGAGGAGGACGTTCTCGTGCACGGCCTTCCGCTCTTCCACGTGCACGGGCTCATCCTGGGCATCCTCGGCCCGCTGCGCCGCGCCGCCACCGTCCACCACCTCGGGCGCTTCTCCACCGACGGCGTGCGGCAGGCCCTGGAAAGCGGCGCCACGATGCTCTTCGGCGTGCCGACCATGTACCACCGCATCGCCGAAGAGGTGGGCGGCGACGCGCAGTTGGCCAAGGCGCTGGCCGGTGCCCGGCTGCTGGTGTCAGGGTCGGCCGCGCTGCCGGTGCACGACCACGAGCGGATCGCCGCCGCGACCGGCCGTCGCATCGTCGAGCGGTACGGCATGACGGAGACGCTGATGAACACCAGCGTGCGGGCCGACGGGGAGCCCCGTGCGGGCACGGTGGGCGTCCCGCTGGACGGGGTGGAGCTGCGGCTGGTCGACGAGGACGGCCGGACCGTCGAGGCCATGGACGGGGAGACGGTGGGCGAGATCCAGGTCCGCGGACGCAACCTCTTCACCGAATACCTCAACCGGCCCGACGCCACGGCCGAGGCCTTCGACGGCGGATGGTTCCGTACGGGCGACATGGCGACGCGCGACCCCGACGGGTACGTACGGATCGTCGGCCGCAAGGCCACCGACATCATCAAGAGCGGCGGCTACAAGATCGGGGCGGGCGAGATCGAGAACGCGCTGCTGGAGCACCCCGATGTGATGGAGGCCGCCGTGACGGGCGAGAGCGACGACGACCTCGGCGAACGCATCGTCGCGTGGATCGTGCCCGGAGCCCGGCGCCCCGGAGAGCAGGAGCTGGCCGACCATGTGGCCGAGCAGCTCTCTCCGCACAAGCGGCCGCGTGTCGTGCGCTTCCGCGAGGCGCTGCCGCGCAACGACATGGGCAAGCTGATGAAGCGGGCGCTCCATGAGTGACACGCCCCGCGACGGCCGTGAACCCGGCCGCGACACCGGCGCGGAACCCGGCGGCCGACTCGGCTCCTCGGCGCGCGCCGCGATCCGGGCCGTCGCGTTCGGCTTCTCCGAGTTCGAGTCATCCGCGCCCGGCGCGGCCGGGCCGGGCGGCCGCGAGGAGCCGGACGGGCCGCTCGACTGGCACGGTTACGGTGCCGCACGCGAGCGGGCGCGTGAACGCACAGGCGAGAGCGATTCGGTGGTGTGCGGTACCGCCCGGATCGGCGGCGGAACGGGAGGCGGCGACGACGGCGACAACGGCGACGGCGACGGCGGGGACAGCGTTGGCGAGGACAGCGCCGCCGGGGTGGAAGCGGTGCTGATCTCCTTCGATTTCGGGTACCTCGGAGGCTCGCTCGGCGCGCGCACCGGCGACCGCATCGCCGCCGCCTACGAGCATGCCCGGGAGCACCGTCTGCCGCTGGTGTCGCTGATCGCCACCGGTGGCAGCCGCATGCAGGAGGGCATGGTCGCCCTCAGCCAACTCCAGCGTGTGGCACGGGAGTCGGTCCTCGCGCGCCGCGCCGGGGTGCCGCAGCTCGCCGTGCTCCGCGACCCCGCCACCGGCGGCGGCTGGGCGACGCTCGGCGCCGGCGCGGACGTGGTGCTTGCCCTGCCGGGGGCACAGGTCGCCTTCGCCGGCTCCCGGGTGCGGCCCGGGGACGCCGACCCGGCCGCCTACACGGCGGAGGGCCAGCACGCCGCGGGACACATCGACCAGATCGTGGAGGAGACGCGGCTCGCGGCTTCGCTGGAGCGCTGGCTCACCCTGCTGACCGGCCGCTCCGGTGGCCCGGCGCCGCCGCCGCAGGCGCTGCCGCCCCGCCCCCCGTCCTCGCTGCCGCCGACGCACGCGGCGACCTCACCGGGCCCGAAGAGCCCCGGGACCGCGGAGGCACTTCAGAGCCCGGAGACCGCGGAGACCCCGCAGCCCCCTCAGACCCTGCCCGCCGGAGCCCTTCCCGCAGGCTCCGGCCGCGGGGACGCCCCGGCCGTCCCCCTGAGCGGGCAGGAGGCGGTGGCGCGTGCTCGTACCGCTCAACGGCCGCGCGCCGCCGCCTACTTGGACGACTACTTCGACTGGCACGAGGAGGTGCGCGGAGACCGGTGCGGCGGCGTCGACGCGGGAATGGTGTGCGGCTTCGGGCGCCGCGGCGGCCGGACGATCGCCTACGCGGCACAGACGGGCACCGCCACCCGCCCCGCCGGTTTCCGCACCGCGGCCCGGCTCATCCGTACCGCCGACCGGCTGGGAATCCCCGTCCTGACCCTCATCGACACCCCCGGGGCCGCCAACGACGCCGAGGCCGAGCGCGCCGGCGCCGGACCGGCGATCGCCGAGGTCTTCGCCGCCGTCGCGGAGGCAGCGGTGCCCGTGACCTCCCTGCTGATCGGGGAGGGCGGCTCGGGCGGCGCGCTGGCGCTCGCCGCGCCGGGCAGGCTCTGGGTCACGCCCGACAGCTATTTCTCCGTGATCGCGCCCGAACTCGCGGCCGCGATCCTCAAGCGCGCGGAGCAGGAGGCGGCCGCGACCGCGGACGAGCTCATGCTGCGCCCCCAGGACGTCGTGCGGCTGGGTGTCGCACGGGCGGTCGTCGTGCCACGGGACGGAGCGTCGCAGAGCGACGCCGCCTGAACCGGCACGCCTGAACCGGCGCGGTTTCACACCCGGACGTTCCCGCCGGGGACGCCACCGGGCGCCCTTTCATGGCGGACTGCCCCGGATCACCCGGGTTGTCGGCCGGGCTTCGCCCCTGCCGTTCGCGCGGGACTTCGGGGTGCTCCTGGCCGCTGCGTGTTCCTCAGCCGCCCCCGCCGGGTACGGGCGTGCCGGGTGCCTGCGCGTCGCCGCCCAGCAGTTCGCGGAGCGCCGCTGCCAGCCGGTCCGTGCACTCCTCGTCCCGCACGGCGATGCGGAGCCACTGCGTCCCCAGCCCGGGGAAGGTGTCGCCGCGCCGCACCGCGAGACCCAGCGACCGCAGGTCCTCGCGGAGTGCCGCGGCACGCGGATGCCGCACCAGGACGAAAGGGGCCTCCGGCGAGCCCTGCACGTCCAGGCCCGCGGGCGCGAACTCGCCGAGCCGCGCGAGCAGATGGCCGCGGTCACGGGCGACCTGCCGCGCCGCCTCCTCGGCCTCCGCAAGCGCGTGCGGTTCGCAGCACGCCTCCGCCGCGGTCAGGGCCGGAGCCGACACCGGCCACAGCGGCTGGTGCCGCGCCAGCCGGTCGACCGTCGCGGGATCGGAGAGGACGTACCCGATGCGCAGACCCGCCAGGCCCCAGGTCTTGGTGAGGCTGCGGAGCACCACGACGCGGCCGGGAAGCGGCGTGCGCCCCGGGCGGGGGGCCAGCAGCGGCGCCAGGGACTCCCGTTCGCCGGGCACCGCGTCGATGAACGCCTCGTCGACGACCAGCGTCCGCCCCTCCCGCGCCAGTCGCAGGAGAGTCTCCGCAGGATGCAGCACGGACGTCGGGTTGGTCGGATTGCCGACGACGACGAGGTCCGCGCTCGCGGGCACGGCCGCGGCATCGAGCCGGAACGCGTCGCCGGCGTTCAGCAGCACGCGTTCCACGTCGTGCCCGGCGTCCCGCAGGGCTGCCTCCGGCTCGGTGAACTGCGGGTGTATCACGACCGGTTGACGCGCGGTGAGGGCGCGGGCCAGCAGTACGAACGCCTCGGCCGCCCCGGCGGTGAGCAGCACCTGTTCGTCCGCGAGACCGTGCCGGGCCGCCACGGCCCGGCGGGCGGCACGGCCGTCGGGGTAGGCGGCCAGCGAGTCGAGCGAGGCTGCGATGCGGTCCTTGAGCCAGCGCGGGGGAGTGCCCGTGCGGACGTTGACGGCGAGGTCGGTCAACTCCCGCCCGCCGTCTCGTACTTCGGCGTCGCCGTGGTGCCGGAGGAGCGCCGCCTCCCTTGCCGTCCCGCTCTCAGTGGGAGTGCGCATCGCCATCGGCATCGTGCTCGGCACCGTTCGACTTGCCGTGGCCGTGGTCCTGCGACGGTCCTTGCCCGGCCCGGAGGCCGTCCTCGTGCGGAGGGAAGGACGGCTGCCCGGCCGGCTGCCCGCTTCCCTCCCCGGAACCGGGCGGCGTGACGGGGTGGACGGAGGCCTCGCAGCACGCCCGCGACCCGCCCCCGGCCGCCTCCCGGTAGCGCTCCAGAACGACGTCCGCCAGTTCGCCGGTCGCGCCGATGACGCCGGCGTACACGACGTCCACGTCGGGGTTCGCGGCGGACCAGCCCTGCGCCTGCATGCGGGCGCGCTCCGGGAGGCCCTCCTCGAAGATGAAGTACGGGAGCAGCACGACCCTCTTCGCGCCCAGCTTGCGGCACCGGTCCAGGCCCGACGCCACGTCAGGCGCGGCGAGAGAGACGAACGCGACCTCCACGCCCGCGTATCCGCGTCCCTCCCACAGCAGCCGCGCGGCCTTGTGCACCTCGGCGTTGGCGTCGGGCTCGGTCGAGCCGCGCCCGACGAGCAGCACCGTCGTGCCGGCGCGGTCGCCGGGGGAGCGGGCCGCGCGGCCGCCGGTTCCGGTGCCCCCGTCCAGTGCCTCCTCGATGCGGCGCTCCAGCACCGGCAGGAGTGCCGGGTGCGGGCCCGGTGGCCGCCCGTAGGTGCAGGAGATGCCGGGGTGCCGTTCCTCCTCGCGGGCCAGCGCTGCGAGGATGTCGTCCTTCGCGCGGCGGTCGGGGGTGAGCATCAGGGGCACCGCCGCGAAGCTGCTCACGCCACGCTCGACGAGCCCGGCGACGGAGTCGGCCGCCGGCGGGGACAGTTCGCCGAAGCCGACGGCCACGGCTATGTCCGGGTTGCGCTCGGCGAGGTCGCCGGCGAACGACCGCAGGTCCTCGGCGTCTTCGCCGGCATGGACGCCGTGACCGACGAGGAGGAGGGCGGGAGGGTGCGTCACGGGTTCTCCTTGCTGTGCTGGGTGTCCCTGGTGGGGACGGTAGTGCCCGGCGTGCCGCTCTCGTCACCGGCGTTCGGTGAACTCCCCGTGCGGGACGAGGACGTGGGAGCGGCGGCCCTCGCCGAAGCGCGCTTCGCGGAGACCTCGCCGCCGGCCGCAGGGCTGCACGCCCGGCCGCGGCGTGCCACGGCTACGGTAGCCCTGGCCGGAGAACCGTTCAGGGGCGCGGACTTGGCCTTGGGCACGATCAGCAGGCCGCCCTCACCGGCGGCGGCGAGGGCGGCGGCCTCCGCGACGGAGGGCGTGCCGACGGCGGCCCGCGGCGCGTCGGAGGGAGTCGGCACCTCGACGGCGGCGAGGACGTCGGCGGGGTAGGCGCGCAGCGGCAGTCGCAGCCGGTCCGCGGCCGCGAGCAGCCCCGGTTCACCCGCTTTCGCCTCGGCGGTCGCCAACTCCGTTACGCAGGACAGGGAAAGCCCCGCACCGTCGAGCACCCGCCGGATCAGGCCGATCACTTCGCCGCTGCCCACGCCCCGCCCGGCACCCACTCCGACCACGAGCGACGGCTCACGCGGCACGCCGTCGTCCGTGCCCTCGCCCGGGCCGGTTCCCGTGCCGGTCAGCCCCGGCACGGTACGCACTTCTCCACGAACCGGCGGGCCATCACGGGCGCGGCGGCCCAGTGCACATGCAGATACGACGCGTGGACGTTGCCGGAGGGACCGCCCACGAAGCCCTCCTTGCGCCGCTCCGGGCGCACCAGACCCCATGCGGGTGTGGAACCGGCGTGGGGTTCGAGCGTGGTGCGGTGGAACTCGTGCCCTCGCACCCGCAGTCCGGCCGGCGCCAGAACGCTGTCGTCGATGGCGACGGCCTCTCGGTAGCCGAGCGTGAGCCGCCCGGTCATGCGGGCCGCGCCGTCCAACACCCCGCACATCTCTTCCCCGTCCAATTCGGCGGCCAGGTACAGCATTCCCGCGCACTCGGCCGCCACGGGGCCCCCGGCGGCCACGAATTCGCGCACCGCCAGGCGCAGTGGCTTGTTCGCCGACAACTGCGGCCCGTACACCTCGGGGAAGCCTCCCCCGACGACGAGCCCGCGCGTGCCCTCGGGCAGGCTCTCGTCGCGCAGCGGATCGAAGACGACGGTCTCCGCGCCGGCGGCCTGGAGCAGTTCGGCATGCTCCGCGTAGGAGAAGGTGAAGGCGGCGCCTCCGGCGACGGCCACAAGGGGCCGCTCGCCGCGGGGCACCGAAGGAGTGCCGCCGCCCACTTCGGCCGCCGCCTCCCACGGTGTGACGGGCAGCGGGGGAGCGCTGCGCGCCAGCGCGAGCAGCGCCTCCATGTCGCAGCCCTCACGCACACGGGCGGCCAGCGCGGCCACGGACTCCACCGCCTCGGCCTGCCGTTCGGCGGCCGGCACCAGCCCGAGATGCCTGGACGGCGTGTCCGCGCCGGCGTCCCGGCGAAGCGCGCCCAGCACCGGCACACCGGAGCCCTCCAGCGCGTCCCGCAGCAGAGCCTCGTGCAGGCCGGAGGCCACCTTGTTCAGCACGACGCCCGCCACCCGCAACTCCGGGTCCCACGACGCGAATCCATGCACCAGCGCGGCGACGGAACGAGACTGCGACGAGGCGTCCACCACGAGCACCACCGGCGCCTTGAGCAGCTTCGCCACCTGCGCGGTCGAGGCCAGGTCACCCCCGCCAGCGGCACCGTCGAACAGGCCCATCACACCTTCCACGACGGCCAGTTGGGTCCCGGCGGCCGCGTGCGCGAAGAGAGGTGCGATCCGCTCGGGGCCGCACAGGTACGCGTCGAGATTGCGCCCCGGGCGGCCGGTGGCCAGGGCGTGGTACCCCGGATCGATGTAATCCGGCCCGGCCTTGTGCGCGGAGACGGTCAGACCCGCCTCCGTGAAGGCGGCCATCATCCCCGTCGCCACCGTCGTCTTGCCGCTCCCGGAGGACGGCGCCGCGACGACGAGACGCGGAGGGTTCACGCAGCGCTCGCTCATGCGCTCACCACTCGATGCCCCGCTGGCCCTTCTGGCCGGCGTCCATGGGGTGCTTCACCTTGGACATCTCCGTGACCAGATCGGCCGCGTCGATCAGTTTCGCGGACGCGTTGCGGCCCGTGATCACCACGTGCTGCGCGCCCGGACGCTCGCCCAGCACCGACACCACCTCGTCCGTGTCGATCCAGCCCCAGTGCAGCGGGTAGGCGAACTCGTCGAGCACGTACAGGCGGTAGGTCTCGGCGGCCAGGTCGCGCTTGACCTGCTCCCAACCCTCGCGCGCCGCCTCCTCGTTGCTCATCTCGCCGTCGCGCTGGATCCAGGACCAGCCCTCGCCCATCTTGTGCCAGTCGACCGTGCCCCCCTCACCGCTCGCACCGAGCACCCGCAGGGCACGCTCCTCGCCGACCTTCCACTTGGCCGACTTCACGAACTGGAACACCCCGATCGGCCACCCCTGGTTCCACGCGCGCAGGGCCAGACCGAACGCGGCCGTCGACTTGCCCTTCCCCGGACCGGTGTGCACGGCCAGGAGCGGCCGGTTGCGGCGCTGGCGTGTGGTGAGTCCGTCGTCGGGTACGGAGCTGGGCTGTCCCTTCGGCACTATGCGGCCCTCCGAGTCTGTGGCTGTGTGTGCGGGGAATCCGAAGCGGCGGATGCGGCGGCGGGCGCCGTGGCGCCGGCGCGCGGGTCCGTCGCGTGCCGTACGAGGTCCGTGACCGCGTCCGCGCGCAGCTCCTCCAACGTCACGGCGCTGCCCCCCAGATCGGCGGCGAGCGCGCCGGCGAGCCCGAGCCGCACCGGCCCGGCTTCGCAGTCGAGGACCACCGACGCCGTGCCGTCGGCCGCCAGCAGGCGCGCCGCGCGCCGCGCGCGCTCCACGGGCTCGGCACCGCCGGTGGCCCGCCCGTCGGTGACGGCGACCACGAGCGGACGGCGGGACGGATCGCGCAGGCGCTCCACGCGCAGCACCTCGCGGGCCTTCAGCAGCCCCTCCGCCAGGGGCGTGCGGCCTCCGGTCGGCAGCGACTCCAGCCGCGCGGCGGCCGCTTCGACGGACGAGGTCGGCGGCAGGGCGACCTCCGCACCGGCCCGGCGGAAGGTGACCATGCCGACCTTGTCCCGCCGTTGGTAGGCGTCCAGCAGCAGTGACAGCACGGCACCCTTGACGGCGCCCATCCGCTGCCGTGCGGCCATCGAACCGGAGGCGTCCACGAGGAAGAGGACGAGGTTGCCCTCGCGGCCCTCCCGCACGGCCTCGCGCAGATCGTCCCGGCGCAGCAGCAGCCCCCGGCCGTCACGTCCGCGTGCGCGCTGGTGCGGTGCCGCGGCCTGCACGGTGGCCGCGAGATGCAGCCGCCCCAGCGTGCCCCGCGGCTTCCGGGCGCCCGTGGTGCGGCCGTGCGCGGTACGGGCCCGGGAGCGGTTGCCGGCCGCGCCCTCGCCCAGGCCGGGGACGTAGAGGGTACGGGCGCGGAAGGGCGCGGCGGGCTGCTGCGGCGCCGCGCCGCCGGAGGCGCCCGGGGCTGGGCCCGGGTCGTCCTCGTCGTCCTGCGTGTTCGGGCCGTCCTCGGCGGAGGCGGCCGGCGGCGACGGCTGTTCCTGCGGTGCTTCCTGCCGCTCGTTCTGCGGCTGCGGCTGCTCACCGGGCGGGGACGTCTCCTCGTCCGGGCTCCCGTCGGGCTGCTGCGGGGGCGGGGTGCCTCCGCCGTCGGGCCCGTCGGGCCCGTCCGGGTTGTCAGGGCCGGGGTCGGGGTCGTCGCCGTCGTCGGGACCGGAGTGCTGCTGAAGGGTCTCGTCCAGCATGTCCTCGTCCAGCCCCGGCGCGTCGAACGGGTTGCGCCTGCGCCGGTGCGGAAGCGCCAGCAGGGCCGCCTGCCGTACGTCCTCCTCCCGCACATCGGTGCGGCCCGACCAGGCGGCCAGCGCCGTGGCGGTGCGGGCCATCACCAGGTCCGCACGCATGCCGTCCACCTCGAACGCTGCGCACGTCGCCGCGATCTGCCGCAGCACCCCGTCGCCGAGCCGCACCTGGGGGAGCAACTCGCGTGCCGCGGCGATGCGTTCGCGCAGCGCGTCCTCCTCCGCCGCCCACTCCGCCGCGAACGCCGCGGGATCGGCGTCGTAGGCGAGACGGCGGCGCACGACGTCCACGCGTTCGTCCGTCTCCCGGGAGGCCGTCACCTCCACCGTCAGCCCGAACCGGTCCAGCAACTGCGGGCGCAGTTCGCCCTCTTCGGGATTCATCGTGCCGACGAGCAGGAACCGCGACGCGTGACGTACGGACACGCCCTCGCGTTCCACGTACGAGGAGCCCATGGCCGCCGCGTCCAGCAGCAGGTCGACAAGGTGGTCGTGCAGCAGATTGACCTCGTCGACGTAGAGCACGCCGCGGTGTGCGTCCGCCAGCAGACCAGGCTCGAACGCCTTCACACCCTCCGAGAGGGCCCGTTCGATGTCGAGCGCCCCCACAAGACGGTCCTCGGACGCGCCGACGGGCAGCTCGACGAGGTTCGCCGCACGCATCTCTCCCCCTGCGCCGTGCGGCGCGGGAGGTACCCCCACCCCTGCGCCGTGCGGCGCGGGAGGTACCCCCACCCCTGCGCCGTGCGGCGCGGGAGGTACCCCCACCCCTGCGCCGTGCGGCGCGGGAGGTACCCCCACCTCGTCTCCGAACTCGTGCGGCCCGTCGGGACATCCGGGATCCGGCGCCGCCGGGTCGCAGGAGAAGCGGCATCCGGGAACGACTCGCTGCTGCGGCAGCAGCGAGGCCAGGGCCCGGACGGCGGTGCTCTTCGCCGTGCCCTTCTCGCCGCGTATGAGGACGCCGCCGATGGCGGGGTTCACCGAGTTCAGCAGCAGTCCGAGCTGCATGTCCCGCATTCCGACGAGCGCGGTGAACGGGTAGGGGATGCTCATGCCCTCTTCTCTCCTCGGGGCCGGTCTTCGTGCGTGCGGTGCCCGCGGTGCGGGGAACCGTGTGCGGGAGCGTGAAGGTGCGTGCCGCGGGGCCGGCCGTGTGCGGCTCGGCCGCCGGCAACCGCCGTGCGCACGGCGGCCGTTCGCCGTTCTCCGGGCCGCCGCGCGGCGCTCCCCGGGCTGTTCGGGCGGCCGTTCGGGTCAGCTCTCATGCGGTCCCTCCCGCGCGTGGCGCCGCTTCGGGCGCGCCCGGTACGACGAAGGGCAGGCCCGGCGGCGGCCCGTCCTCGATCAGCCGCAGCAGCGCGTCCGTGTCGGCGTGTTCCTCGATGAGGTCGCCCAGGTTGTCCAGTTGCTCCTCGCGCAGCGCCGCGAAGTCCGTGTCCGGCGCCGGTACGAACCCGGAACGTCCCGCGTCGGAGGCCACCCGGCGCAGGAAGGCCCGCCGGAAGCCGTCGCTCTCCAGCGACCCGTGCCAGTGGGTGCCCCACACGGCTCCGGACCGGCAGCCGTCCTGGTTTCCGCCGTCCACGCCGGTGAACACGGCGTCGCCGCCGAGCACTTCGGCGACGCCGTGGTGGATCTCGTAGCCCTCGGCGTACTCGCCCAGGGCCCGGCCGGAGGGACGGGCGAGCGTTTTCTCGCGCGCGAAGCGCACGCGCACCGGCAGCAGGCCCAGCCCCTCCACGGTGCCGGCCCGCGACTCGATCTCGTCCTCGATCAGCTCGCCCAGCATCTGGAAGCCGCCGCAGATGCCGAGGACGGGCAGGCCTTCGGCCGCGCGGCTGCGCACCGCGTCCGCGAGTCCGCGCTCGCGCAGCCACGTCAGCGCCCGCACCGTGCCGCGGGTGCCCGGGAGTACGACCAGGTCGGCGTCGGTGAGTTCCTCGGGGCGGTCCGTGAACCGCACGACGACGCCGGGTTCGGCGGCAAGTGCGTCGACATCGGTGAAGTTCGACATCAACGGCACCGGCACGACCGCGATACGCAGCACGTCGCTGCCGTGCGCCGGGGCCGGCGCGGACTCGCGGACGGTGCCGCGGAGGGACACCCTCAGCCCGTCCTCCTCGTCGATGCCCAGCCCGTGCCGGAAGGGCAGCACGCCCAGTACGGGCCGCCCAGTCAGCCCGTGGAGCATCTCCAGGCCGGGCTCCAGCAGCCTCACGTCGCCGCGGAACTTGTTGACGACGTAGCCCGCGAGCAGTTCCTGGTCCTGGCCCGCCAGCAGCGCCGTCGTGCCGAAGAAGGAGGCGAAGACGCCGCCGCGGTCTATGTCCCCGACGACCACGACGGGCAGGCCGGCGGCCCTGGCCAGGCCCATGTTGACGATGTCGGTGCGGCGAAGGTTGATCTCGGCGGGGCTGCCGGCGCCCTCGCAGATCACCGCGTCGTGCGTGCGCCGCAGCTCGGCTAGGCAGTCCGTGACCGTGTCCAGCAGCCGCTCCTGCCTGCCGGAGTGGTAGCCGCCCGCGCTCATCTCGCCGACAGCCCTGCCGAGCAGCACGACCTGGCTGCTGCTGTCGCTCCCGGGCTTGAGCAGCACGGGATTCATCAGAGCCGTCGGCTCGGTGCGGGCGGCGGCAGCCTGCATGGCCTGCGCACGGCCGATCTCGGCGCCGTCCAGCGTCACGTACGAATTGAGCGACATGTTCTGCGCCTTGAACGGTGCGACCTTCAGGCCCTTGCGCGCCAGCCAGCGGCAGATGCCCGCCGTCACCACGCTCTTGCCCGCGTCTGAGGTCGTGCCCGCGACGAGCAGTCCGCCGCCGCTCCCGCGCGTGTCCCGGCCTCGCACGTGTCCGCCGGCCGTCCCGCCCGGCACGTGTCCGCCGTACTCACCGGCCGCCGTCATCGAGTCCGCCTCTCGGCCCGGCGTTTCCCGTCCGCCCGGCACTTCCTGCCGAGCGCACCGGCCACCGAGGTCACCAGCAGCGCCAGCGCGCCGACCCGCCGCGAGAGACGGACCGCTGCCGCGATGTCATCCGAACGCACGGCGCGGCCGGGGGAGTTGAGAACCGGCCGGTGCTCGATGCGTCCCCCGTAGGTGAGGGTGCCGCCCAGACGTACGCCCAGCGCGCCCGCGAACGCGGCTTCGACAGGGCCCGCGTTGGGGCTGGGATGCCTGTGCGCGTCGGCGCGCCAGGCACGCAGCGCCCCACGCGGCGACGGGCCGGCGAGCGCGGCCAGAGCGGCCGTCAGCCGTGCGCCCGGCCATCCGGCGGCGTCGTCCATGCGGGCTGCCGCCCAGCCGAAGCGCAGGTGACGCGGCGACCGGTGACCGAACATCGCGTCGAGCGTGTTGACCGCGCGGAAGGCGGCCATGCCGGGGGCCCCGGCGACCGCCCCCCACACCAGGGCGCCCACGACGGCGTCCGAGGTGTTCTCCGCCACCGACTCCACGACGGCCCGCGCGATGGCGTCCCGGTCCAGCGCCTGCGGGTCGCGGCCGCACAGATGCGGCAACAGCCGCCTCGCGCCCGCCACATCACCCTTCTCCAGGGCATCGGCGACGGCGAGGGCCTCCCGGCGCAGCCCGGTACCGCCCAGCACGGTCCAGGTCACCGCGGCGTCGACGAGGGTTGAGCCACCCGTGCCGCCGAGGATGCGTGCGGTGCGCGAGAGCGCGGCGACGGCGGAGACGGCGCCGGCGACGCTCAGCGCGGTGTGCAGGGCGCCGGCCCCTCTGTGGTCCCGCCACAGGGCGCGCTCGGCAGCGGCGGCGGCCCGGCCGAAGGCGGCGACCGGGTGCCCGCGACGGGGGTCGCCCAGCAGCGCGTCGCCCAGCTGACCGAGGGCCGCGCTGCAGATGTGGGCGCGATGAGCCCGCACCGTCAGCGTGCCGTCGTCGTGCCTCGGAGGAGCATGCCGGACCCGGTGCGGCCGCGGCGTTGAGCCGGCCCGCGCCGGACGCGGACGTTCACGCCGCCGCGGAGCCGGGCGGGGACGTGCGCGGCAGCGGCAGCCGTCGAGGAGCCGGACGCGGAGACGAACGCGGGCACGGAGACGAACGGGCGCATGGACGCGGGAGAGGCTGGCAAGCCACGCATGACGGAGTCCTCACTCAGGGTCCTCGCCCTGGTTCGACGTGCCGGCGACGAGAGTCTCCTGGCTCCCGGATCGCTGCGTCCCCCGGCCTTCCAGCCCTCGAACGAAGGGGCCGTGGCCGTCGGTTGGGGGTGCACTCCCCGGTGACAGTGGCGGGACCGCGCCGGATTCGCACCGGCTTCCTCTCCTGCCGCCGTTGGGCACTCGGCAGTCCACCACGTACCAGGAGGGGCGTCAACTCGCCCTTGACCTGCGACGGGAGAGTGTGAGCAGGCACACGGGACCCGCGCCGTGGCATGGGGAAGCAGCTGTACGGAGAAGCGGAGAAGGGGTACGGAGCGGTGCTCCGTACCCCTTCCGGTGCCGTTCCGGTGCCGGCGGCTGCTGTCAACGACCTTCCGGCGCCGAGTGGTTCAGGACGCGGCGGTGATGATGTAGATGCCGTACGCGACGGCCGCCGCGCACAGTGCGAAGCACGCGTACGCTCCGGTGCGCCCGAGTACGGACGTGTCACCGCCCTGCGAGCCACCCGCCTTGCCGGCGGACGCACCCACGATGCCGAGTGTGAACACGCCCACCAGGCCGACCGTGGCCACGAGGCTCACGCCGAATACCTCGCCGAGCGCTGCCCAGTCGATGTCCATAGCGTTTCCCTGTCTGCTCTCCGTGCCGGACCGTTCGATCCGCGGTCCGGGCGTCTGGTCCGGTTGTCTGGTTCCGGTTGTGACTGCTTGTCGTCGTGATGGCTCGCCGGGTCCGGCGCCGGTGCGTTGCCGAGTCCGCGGAACACACCGGCGGCCGGTCTAGCCGAGCGTGGAGGCCGCTTTCCTGGACTCCGTCTCGGCTTGCGGAGCCGGACTCGCCGTGCCGGCGCCCTCGGGGGTCCTCGCCGGGTCCCCGTTGCTGTCGGCCGTGGCGTGGACCGTGGCGGCCGCGGGCGGCGGCGCGACGGCATCCAGCGCGGCCGTGACGGCACCGGCCGGCTTGGGTCCGGAAGTCCCCGGCAGGGACACGTCGTTGACGTTCGTGTGGTCGACGGGCTGACGGCGCGAGAGCAGCCAGATGCCGCCGCTGATGGCGAGCGCGAGGACCGCCACCGTCGTGACGCCCCAGTCGCCCTGCTGTGCCAGTACCGCCGCCCCGGCGGCGACGAGTGCGGCGGCCGGCAGGGTCAGCCCCCAGCCCGCCACCATGCGGGCCGCCGTCGACCAGCGCACGACGCCGCCCTTGCGGCCGACTCCCGAGCCCATGATGGCGCCGGAGCACACGTGCGTCGTGGAGAGGGAGAAGCCGATGTGGGAGGAGGCGAGGATCGTGACCGCGGCGGAGGTCTGCGCGGCGAATCCCTGCGGAGGCTTGATGTCGGTGATGCCGTTGCCCATGGTGCGGATGATCCGCCAGCCGCCCAGGTAGGTACCGAGGGCGATGGCCAGGCCGGCCGAGACGATCACCCAGGTCGGCGGGTCCGACTGCGGGGCGATCACTCCGCCGGTGATCAGGGCGAGGGTGATGACACCCATGGTCTTCTGCGCGTCGTTGGTGCCGTGCGCCAGGGAGACCAGCCCGGCGGAGGTGATCTGCCCCGCGCGGTAGCCCTTGGCGGTGTGCTGCTCGTCGGCGTTGCGTGCCGCCCGGTAGGTCAGCCGCGTGGCGAAGAGAGCGGCGAGGCCGGCGACGAGCGGAGCGGCGATGGCAGGGATGAGCACCTTCATCACCACGGTGCCGCCGTTGACGGCGCCGATGCCGGCGGAGGCCACGGTGGCACCGAGGAGGCCGCCCATCAGCGCGTGGGAGGAACTTGAGGGAAGCCCGGCGAGCCAGGTCAGCAGATTCCAGATGATCGCTCCGACCAGCCCCGCGAAGATCACTTCGGGCCGGATGCCGGAGCCTTCATCGATGATTCCCGATGAGATGGTCTTGGCGACCTCGACGGACAGGAACGCCCCTACGAGGTTGAGGACCGCTGACATCGCCACCGCTGTCTTGGGCTTGAGTGCCCCGGTGGAGATGGTGGTGGCCATGGCGTTGGCCGTGTCGTGGAACCCGTTCGTGAAGTCGAACACCAGGGCCGTGACGATCACGATCCCGATGAGAAGCGTGATGTGTTCCATTCACCCAGGCACAATCAGCTCGATGGTTGATGTCCAGATGAACGTAGGAAGCAAGGGTGAACGGAAGATGAACTGCGGCGGGCTTCCGGGTGTCACCCCACGGGGTCTGTTGTGAGCGGCGTCACACACCCGTCCCACCGGTACCTCGGCCCTCCGCCACCGCCCCCTGGCGGCTCCGCGGCGGGGCCGGCGGAGAACGGCAGCAGAGGAGGAACAGGCCGTGGAGTCGGCTGAACTGCTCGGCGCCTGGCGGGAACTGGTGGACACCGCTCGACGTGCGGCGGCCGAGGGGCTCGTCGTGGGCACCTCCGGCAATCTCTCCGTGCGGGTGGGGGAGACGGTACTGGTGACCCCGAGCGGTCTCGCCTGTGATCGCCTCGGTGACGCCGAGTTGTGCGCCGTGGACCTCGAAGGGCGGCGCGCAGCCGGGAACCTGTCGCCGACCAGCGAACTCCCCATGCATCTTGCCGTCTACCGGCACACCGAAGCGCGTGCGGTGGTGCACACGCACGCGGTGCACGCCACCGCCGTCTCCACGCTTGTGCGCGAAGTCCCCGCCGTTCACTACATCACGGCCGAACTGGGAGGCCCCGTACGCGTCGCGCCCTACGCCATGTTCGGCAGCGACGAACTCGCCGCGCACGTACGCGCCGCCCTCGACGGCCGTCGCGCCTGTCTGCTGCAGAACCACGGCACCGTGGCGTACGGCGAGAACCTCGCCCAGGCGTACGACCGCACCGCGCAGCTGGAGTGGATGTGCCGGGTCTGGCTGGCGGCGTCCTCGCTGCCCGGGCGCACGCCCTCCCTGATCCCCGACGGCGAACTCGCCCGTGTGGAAGAGAAGTTCAGGGGACACGGGCAGCGGCCCACCGGGCGGTGAACGGCGCGCCGCAGCATCCGGCCGGGGCGCGGACGCGCGGGTCACGGCCGGGAGTTGGCCCGCACGGTACGGCGGTACTGGCCCCGCGGCCGCTCCGTGAACGACACTGGCTCAATGCGTCTGCGCAACGCGGCCCTCGCCGCCACCTCAGTGACGGCCGCCGCTGCCGCGGCACTGGCCGCCGGACGGTACGCCGCCGACGCGGCCCTGCGGCCCGCGCGCACCGGAAGAGCGGCGGCGGGCCTGCAGCTTCCCGCGGGATTCGGCGGACCTCCGCTGACGGTCCACGACGTCGGCGACGGCCACGTCTCCCTCACCCGTTCCCTGACCGCTCAGCTCCCGGGCGTGTACGGGCTGGTCGGCCGGAACTGCCACGCCGTCGTCGGCCCCGTACTGGACGGCGAGCCCTCGAAGGCGCCCGCCGACACGGTGGTGCGCCGCCTGCAGTGGGTGGGCCGCGGCGAACTCAGGCCCGGCACCAAGGTGTGGTTCACCCCGCAGCTGTACACGGACGAGTCCGCCGTGGGGGCGGACGGCACGGAGATCATGGACGGTGCCGTCTCCCGCACCTCGGTCGAGGTGCCCGGTGAACTCGGCCCGCTGCCCGCCTGGTTCATGCCCGGCGAGCGCGACACCTGGGTCGTCGCCCTGCACGGACTCGGCGCGACCCCCGCCCAGGCGCTGCCGCTGCTTCCCTTCTACGCCGGGCTCAGGATCCCCGTGCTGGGCCTTTCCTACCGGGGCGACGCCGGAGCCCCGCCCCCGCCCGACGGCGTACGTCATCTCGGCGGCACCGAATGGCGTGATGCCGAGGCTGCGGTCGCCTATGCGGTGCGCAACGGCGCTGCCCGCGTCGTTCTGCACGGCTGGTCCGCAGGTGCCTCCATGGCGCTGCGCACGGCCGGTGAGCTGAGCCGGCGCCGTTCCGGACCGTCCGCCGAAGAAGGGGACGAGAGCGGCCCCGCGCCGGACGGCGGCGTGGCCCCCGAAGCCGTCGGCAGGATCGCGGGCCTCGTGCTCGATTCGCCCGTACTGGACTGGTGGGCGGCCGTGCGGGCGCTGGCGGTCTCCCGGCACACCCCGCGCGCGCTGCTGCCGCTCGCACAACGCGCCGCTCAGGGGCGTGCGCACGTCGAGCCGGAGAGGATGCGGCAGATCGTGGATCCGGCCGCACTGGACGTCCCGGCCCTGCTGCTGCACGGACCTGACGACACCGTCGCCTCCTGGCAGCGCTCGAAGGAACTCGCCGACAGCCGCAGCGAGTTGGTCCGCCTGCAGACGGTGCCCACCGCCCCGCACGCGGCGATGTGGAACGCCGACCCCGAGGAGTACGAGAAGCGGCTGCGGCAGTTCCTGACGCCGTTGATGTAGTCCGGCACAGGCCGCGGCCGCGACGGCACGCGAAACACGCGGCGGCGGAGCCCGGGAAGTCGGCCCCGGCCGGGCGGCACCCGGGTGAGGCGACGCCGGCGAGGCAACGCCGGTGAGGCGTGGGAACGCTGGCCGCGGACCGCCGCGACCGGCGAGGCGAAGGCGTCCGCTTTCACCCGTCAAATGGGCATCGCTGCGCGGAAATCCGCCCCGCCCCAGCAAGCGGATTCGGCCATTCCGGGGCCCCGTTTGGGATTTGTGCCGGGGACCATGAAGACTGCTCCTGTGACGCCGTCCCGTACCCCGCGAGACAACCCGCTCCGCCTCGTCCCCACGCGGCCGATCGCCGCCGCCCGGCGCACCGTGACGGCCCGCCGCCGGCGCCCGTCCCCGCCGCCGCCCGAAGGGCTGCCGCCGCGCGAGCAGCTGGCCCGGCAGGCCAGGGCCGCACTCGCGGACGCCGTCGTCCTCGCCCGGTGGGCCGAGCGGAACGAGGCTCTCCCCGGCAGCGGCCCGGAGCGCGAACGGGCCGCCGCCGCACTGCGGATGCCCGTCGAGGACGTACGCACCCACTGGGACCGGGCACGCCTGGCAGGGCTCATCGAGCTCCACGGCGGCACCGCCCGCCCCGGTTGGCGGCTGCGCGCCTGGGAGCGTGACGACAGCGCGGTGCTGCGCGGCTGGATGGCGCTCTTCGACGCCTGGTCCCTGGCCTATCCGGCACCGACTCCCGCGGACCCCGCGCTCGTCGCCGAAGTCGTGGAGGCCGCACCCCAGTTGCTGTCCGTCATGCATCTGACGGCCGGGCCCGTCGCCTTCCCCGCACTGCACGACCTGCTGGCCCAGCGCGTGGCCGAGCTGCGTGCCGAGCGTGACGCCCTCGACGAGCCGGCCTCCCAGGAGGGCGGCAGCGGCGCCGCCGCGGACCACTCGGAGCAGGTGCTCCTGCCCGCCCTGCTCGACTGGGCGCTCGACGGGTTCGCGGCAGTGGGAGCGCTGACCCGCTGCACCGATGCCCGGGCGTCCTCCCAACCGCAGGGCAGCGAAGGGGAGACGGGCGTCCGGCAGGGCTCGGCGGTGCTCACCCCGCTCGGCAACTGGGCCGTGTGGACCAAGCTCGAGCAGATCTGTGTCGCCGCCCAGAGCCCCGCGGGGAACATCGAGCAGTCCGCCCAGGACATGCTGCGCGGCTGCGCGCGGCTCACGCCCGGCCCGGCTCGCGACGAGTACCGCGCCTGGATCGCAGCCCGCTCCAACGGCGCCGCGGTCACCGAACTCCTCGCGGCGGCCCGGGGCGACGACGCCCTCATCCGCGGGCTGGCCTTCGAGGCCCTGCGCGTCATCGGCGCCCCCGCGGAGGAGGCCGTACGGGAAGGGGCGCAGGAACCGACCCTGCGCCCCTACGCACTGCTCTGGCTCGCCGAGCTGGACGGGGCCGATCCCGAGGACCTCGCCGGAGGCGCCCCCGGCGTGCTCAGCCGTCAGGAGGCGACGTGGCTGTGGGTCGACACGGCCGCAGCAGTCACCGACCACGGCGAACAGCGGCTGCTCGTCGACCACTTGGAGACGGCGGTCCAGGGCACCGTGCCGAAGCTGCTGGAGGAGGTACGTGCGGTCGGGCACCCGCGCACCGTGCAGGTGCTGGTCGCCCTCGCGGCGGCGCACCCCGACCCGGCCCTCGCCAAGGCGGTGCGCCGCGCGGCCTTCCAGGTGCACACCGGCGGTGGCGTCTGACGGCTGACGACACGGGGCCGTGCCGCCGCCGGCCCGTCAGCCGTTCAACTGCCCAGCGCGGGCGTGTACGTGCCGAAGCTCCACACGTTGCCCTCGATGTCCCGCGCCATGTAGTCCCGCGCGCCGTAGTCCTGGTCGGTGGGCTCCATGAGGATCTCCGCGCCCGCCTCGCGCGCCCGCGCGCAGTGTGCGTCCACGTCCTGGACCACCACGTAGATCCCCACTGTGCCCGCTCCGCGCATCGCCTCGGAGAAGACGCCCTCCCTGCCCTTGCTGCCGAGCATCACGGCGCCGTTGCCGTAGGCCAGTTCGGCGTGCATCACGGTGCCGTCGTCCGCCTCGTACATCGCCAGGCGTCTGAAGCCGAACGCCTTCTCCAACTGCGCGACGGCGGCCTTGGCATCCTTGTAGAGCAGCGTGGGGTACAGCGTGGGTGCGTCGGACATGGCATTCGCCCTTCTCCTGGCCCGCGGAGGCCGGAACACCTCCGGCTGAGCCGAAGTGTGGCACCCGTCACTGACAACGGCGCGGCGAAGCCCACTGGGGGTCGCGCCCGGGGATCTGCGGGGGAAAGCAGTTGCGGTGCGCCGCTAGACTGGCGGCATGGCTACTCACCCGATGCATTAGCGCCGTACGTACGCCCCAGTCCTCGTCCGTACGTACGCCTGACCCTGCCTGGAGTAGTCCGTGATCACCGCCACCGGCCTCGAGCTGCGCGCCGGCGCCCGCATCCTGATCGAGTCCGCGACCTTCCGCATCGCCAAGGGCGACCGCATCGGCCTCGTCGGCCGCAACGGCGCCGGCAAGACGACGCTCACCAAGTGCCTCGCGGGCGAGGGTTCCCCCGCCGCGGGCACCATCAGCCGCGGCGGCGAGGTGGGCTATCTGCCGCAGGACCCGCGCACGGGCGACCTCGACGTCGTCGCCCGCGACCGCATCCTCTCCGCCCGCGGCCTCGACGTGGTGATGCGCAAGATGCGGGAGAACGAGGACCGCATCGCACACGGCCAGGGAGCCACCCGCGAGCGTGCCCTGAAGAAGTACGAGCGGCTGGAGACCGAGTTCCTCACCAAGGGCGGATACGCCGCGGAGGCCGAGGCCGCGACCATCGCCGCCAGCCTCGGCCTGCCCGACCGCGTGATGGGCCAGCCTCTGCACACCCTCTCCGGCGGTCAGCGCCGACGCGTCGAGCTGGCCCGCATCCTCTTCTCGGACGCCGACACCCTCCTCCTCGACGAGCCGACCAACCACCTCGACGCCGACTCCGTCGTGTGGCTGCGGGACTTCCTCAAGACCTACCGCGGCGGCCTGGTGGTCATCTCCCACGACCTCGCGCTCATCGAGACCGTCGTCAACAAGGTCTTCTACCTGGACGCCAACCGCGCGGCGATCGACATCTACAACATGAGCTGGAAGCAGTACGTCGTCCAGCGCGAGGACGACGAGAAGCGCCGCAAGCGCGAGCGCGCCAACGCCGAGAAGAAGGCCGCTGCGCTCAACTCCCAGGCCGACAAGATGCGCGCCAAGGCCACCAAGGCCGTCGCCGCCAAGAACATGGCCCGCCGTGCCGAGAAGCTGCTGTCCGGCCTGGAGGAGGAGCGGCAGTCCGACAAGGTCGCCAAGCTGCGCTTCCCCGATCCGGCGCCCTGCGGCAGGACACCGCTGATGGCGGAGGACCTCTCCAAGTCCTACGGCTCGCTGGAGATCTTCACCGGCGTCGACCTCGCGGTGGACAAGGGCTCACGCGTCGTCATCCTCGGCCTCAACGGCGCGGGCAAGACGACGCTGCTGCGTCTCCTCGCAGGGATCGAGGACCCGGACACGGGCAAGGTCGTGCCCGGGCACGGTCTGAAGCTGGGCTACTACGCGCAGGAGCACGAGACGCTCGACCCCGCGCGGACGGTCCTGGAGAACATGCGCTCCGCCGCCCCGGACATGGACCTCGTCGAGATCCGCAAGACGCTGGGCTCGTTCCTCTTCTCCGGCGACGACGTGGACAAGCCGGCCGCGGTGCTCTCCGGCGGAGAGAAGACACGTCTCGCGCTGGCGACGCTCGTCGTCTCGTCCGCCAACGTGCTGCTTCTGGACGAGCCGACCAACAACCTCGACCCGGCCAGCCGCGAGGAGATCCTCGGCGCGCTGCACACCTTCACGGGTGCCGTCGTCCTGGTCACCCACGACGAGGGGGCCGTCGAGGCGCTGGAGCCGGAGCGGATCATCATGCTCCCGGACGGCGTCGAGGACCTGTGGAACGACGAGTACGCCGATCTTGTCGCCCTGGCCTGACGTCCGGCCGTCTTGATCAATCTCCGCTGGATCATTCGGCCGACGCTTGATCCTTCATATGAGTGAGGGCGGCTCGTATCCCGGCGTGGCCGCCGGGCGGGTTCGCGCACCTGTGGCAGCCGTTTCCGGACTCCGCTCCGTGACGAAGATCTCCCTCGCTGACCAGGAGGTTCGCCGGAGTCCTGCCGGGGACCGCCCAGATCCGGCCACCGGAATTGAGAGTTCCACCGGAAACGGGCGGTAGTCCGGCGCTCACGGCGGTTCCACGGACCTTGCCGAATGGGTGGCCAGAAGCAGGGGGAGGGGTGATCATGAGAGTCACAAAGCGCACTTCCCATGAGGAGGCACGGGTGGCCGAGACTCTGAAGAAGGGCAGCCGGGTGACCGGCACCGCGCGCGAAAAGCTCGCGGCAGACCTCAAGAAGAAGTACGACGGCGGCGCGAGCATCCGGGCGCTGGCCGAAGAGACGGGCCGTTCCTACGGCTTCGTGCATCGAATGCTCAGTGAGTCCGGCGTGGCCCTGCGGGGTCGTGGCGGAGCGACACGAGGCAAGAAGTCCGCCTCGGCCTGACAGGGCTTCCGGGCATCTCTCCCGGTGGTTACTCTTCGGTTACTTGACCAATGAGTAACCACCGGAGGATGTCGATGACCCTGCTGGACAAGGACGGCGTGCGTCTCGCCGTGGACGGCGCCGTGGCCACGGTCACGCTCTCCAACCCGGCCAAACGCAACGCACAGTCGCCCGCCCTGTGGCGGGCCCTGACGGAGGCCGGACGGACCCTGCCCGGCGACGTCCGCGTCGTGGTGCTGCGTGCCGAGGGCAAGTCATTCTCCGCGGGCCTGGACAAGCAGGCGTTCACCCCCGAAGGAATCGACGGCGAGCTGTCGTTCCTGGAACTCGCGGGCGCTTCCGACGACAAGGTCGACGAGACCATCGCGACCTTCCAGGAGGCGTTCGCCTGGTGGCGCCGTCCCGACTTGATCAGCGTCGCCGCCGTGCAGGGTCATGCCATCGGGGCGGGTTTCCAGCTCGCGCTGGCCGCGGACATCCGGGTGTGCGCCGACGACGTCCAGTTCGCCATGAAGGAGACCAGCCTCGGACTGGTCCCCGACCTGACGGGCACGCACCCGCTCGTCGGCGTCCTCGGGTACTCGCGCGCGCTGGAGATCTGCGTGACGGGCCGCTTCGTGCACGCGGCCGAGGCGGAGCGCACCGGGCTGGCCAATCTCGTCGTGCCCGCTCCGGAACTCGACAGTGCCGTCGCCGATCTGTCGGCCGCCCTGCTGGGAGGGCCGCGGGACGCCGTCGTCGAGACCAAGGCCCTGCTGCAGGGCGCCGGCCGGCGCACCTACGAGGAGCAGTGCGCCGCCGAGCGTGCGGCTCAGACGCGCCGGCTCCGCGACCTCGCGGGCCTCGGCGAGTGAACTCCCGCGGCCGGCCCGGCCGGTGACCTCCGGGCTGCGGTGCGCCAGTGGGCACCGGGCCGTGGGGTCATCGGTGCCGCTCCGGGTCGATGGCGCCGATCAGCACGGCCACTGTCACCGGAAGGGACGGCTCCTCGGCGTCCCAGGCGGCCGCCTTGCCGGCGGCGTGCCGCACGTCCCGTGCCACGTCGAGGGCGCGTGAGGCCTCGGCGACCGCGATCTGGATCTGCAGATGCCTCCCCGTGGGGCGCCCGCCGGCGTCGGTCGTGTCCGTGACGCTCACCGCGCCGGCGGCGCGGCCGCCGAACGCCGGACCCAGAACCGGGTCGAGGCGTGTCACTCCCGGCACGGAGATGACCGCCTGCGCGGTGGCGGCGCCGTTCGGGTCGTCCGCGGGGGCGGGCGGATGCGTCTCGGGGGTCGGCGCCCGGTGCCCGGCCGGACCGGCCGTGAGCCCGGCGGCGCCGCTCACCCCGGCCCGGTAGCCGTCGTCGGAGGACCGGCCGTCGTGCCCGTTCGGGCTCTCCAGCAGGTCCGTGACCCGCAGATCCACGGTGCGCACGCGCAGCCCCAGCGTCCGGTCCGCGGCCGTCAGCAGCGTCGCCCGCAGCAGCTCCGCCGTCGTCGTCAGCGGCACGTGCGGTGTCGACGCGAAGGCGGCGTCGACGCGCAGCGGACCGGGAGGCAGCGCGGTCGGAGGCGGGGGGACCGCCGGTACGCCGGCCGTCCCCGGTCCGGCGGAGGAGATCCGCAGGTCACCGATCCGTACATGCGGCAGCGCCGACGAGGCCGCCGCCCGGAGCGACGTCACCGCTGCGCTCTCCGCCAGCCACGCTCCGTCCTGCGCGTCCCCCAGGGGCAGCAGCCGCCCGAGCCCGAGCCGGCGCCGTACCGCCCGGGAGAGCCCTTCGGATTCCATCTCAGCTGCCCTCCGTCTTTTTCCGGACCCACTGCGTGACCGGTCGGCCCGTCCGAGGGGACCTGCCGGAACGGCCCTCGACCTGCCAAGTGCGGACGTACGAGGCGAATCTGTCGAAGCGCACCTAATGTGGCACAAGAGACGCAATTCAGGATTGCTCTCCTTCACGGAAAGGGGTGAAGGTCATGGCCGACACCAAGACCGGCAACCGGTTCGAGGCTTCCGGACAGGGATCGCGCACGGCCTCACGCGACGGAGCGGGGGAGACCCGTGGCGCCCGTGTCGAGGCGGCCAACCGGGGGCGCACCACCATCTCCGACGATGTCGTCCAGAAGATCGCGGGCATGGCCGCGCGTGACGTGCCCGGCGTCCACGCCCTGGGCGGCGGCATGGCCCGCACCTTCGGGGCCATGCGGGACCGCGTACCGGGGACGAGCAGGTCCGCCGCACGGGGCGTCAGCGCCGAGGTCGGTGACATCCAGACGGCGCTCGACCTGGAGCTCGTGGTCGAGTACGGCTACCCCATCGCTGATCTCTCCCGCTCCGTGCGCGAGAACGTCATCTCGGCGGTCGAGCGGATGACGGGCCTGGAGGTCGTTGAGGTCAACATCGCCGTGGACGACGTCAAGTTGCCCGACGAACCGGACGAAGAAGAGGAGCAGGGCCGTACGCGGCTTCAGTAGCTACGGCGCACATCCGTACTGAGCAAAGGGGCGCACGATGAGCATGGCCGTGATCGGCTTGATCGCAGGGATGGGCCTGGGCTTCGCCGGATTCTTCGGCGGGTTCAGTGCTTTCCTCCTGGTGGCGGCGCTGGGCGGATTCGGCTTCGTCGTGGGCCGCTTCTTCGAGAGTGACCTGCGGGCGGAGGAGTTCTTCCGCCTGCGTGGCGAGAGCCGGCGCAGGTGACGGGAACCGGACGGTGACAGCTGAAACCGAGGTACCGGACGGAGCGGAACGGGGCGCGACCACTGTCGTCGAGCGTGTCGTGGCCAAGATCGCCGTTCAGGCGGCACGGGAGGCTCTGCGCGCCGCGTCCGCTCCCTGGGTCCCGCCGGGCCCCCGTCACTGGCCCCGCGCCTCCGCCAGGGTGCGGGACGGGACCGCTAGGGTCCGCGTCCTCGTGGAGCTGGGCTACCCTTCCGACATCGGCGCGCAGTGTGCTGCGGTGCGCCGGCAAGTCGTTTCGCGGGTAAAGGAATTGGCCGGCATGGACGTGCCGGACGTGGCCGTGGGCGTGGAACGGCTGCACTCCCAGCAGCTGGACGGCGAGAGGTCCGGGAGGGCCCGGTGAGCGACGAGCGCACCCAGCGGTTGCCGACGCTGGAGAAGGAGCCGCAGGCGGGCCCGGGAGCGGGCGGGGGAGACCTGGAACAGTCGACCTCCGCGGCCGGCTACGACCCCGGCAGCGGCCCCGGGCAGCCGGGCCGCGCGAAACGGTTCTGGTCGGTGCGGCGGCTGCCCGCGGGCGTCGTCTCCCTGCTGGCGCTCGCCGCCGCGGGCCTGATGCTCTACGACGTGGTGTCCGTACGGGCGGGCGGTTCCGCGATGGGCTGGCGCCGCACCCTCGCCCACGAGATGGCGGTCACCCCTGTCGACGACCCCAAGGTCCTCGCGTCCGCATGCGTGGTCACGTTGCTCGGTGTGTGGCTGATCGCGCTCGCCGTCACACCGGGCCGACGCGGTCTGCTTCCGATGCGCCGTGAAGTCGCCGGTGTGCGTGGGGGGTTGGAGCGGACGGCCGCGGCGCTGGTGCTGCGGGACCGCGCCATGAAGGTCTCCGGCGTGCAGTCGGTGCGGGTCGCGGTGGGACGGCGCAAGGTACGGGCGCGTGCCCAGGCGCACTTCAGGGACCTGGACGAGGTGCGCGGCGACCTCGACTCCGTCCTCGGGGACGGCATCACTCGGCTCGGCCTCGCACGTCAGCCGGGGCTTTCGGTACACGTACAGCGCGCGAAGAAGCGGTGAGCGGAATGGACGGAGTCCTGCGGAGCGTCAACCGGGTGCTGCTGGGCCTGGCCGGACTGCTGCTGCTCGCCCTCGGACTCGCCGTACTCGTCGGGGGGTTCGACCTGCCTCGCCACTGGCATTTCAGCCTGCCCTCCGGATGGCCGTGGGCACGGCCCGACGACGTGCTGCTCTCCAGCGCCGACCGCACCCAGTGGCGCGGGGAGAGCTGGTGGTGGCCGGCGGTCCTCGGGGGCCTGGCGCTGCTGGTGCTCCTGCTGCTGTGGTGGCTGCTCGCGCAGCTGCGCAGGCGCAGGCTCGGCGAGGTCCTGGTCGAAAGCGGCGGGGGCGAGGCCGCGTTGCTGCGCGGAAGGGCGCTGTCCAGCGTGCTGGAGGCGGAGGCCGCCGCGCTCCCGGGCGTCGACAAGGCGGCGGTACGGCTGAGCGGACGGCGCACCGCCCCGCGCGCCTCGGTAGAGCTGCTGCTGGCGGCTCACGCCGAGCCGGGGCCCGTGCTGGAGCGCGTCACAGGAGAGGCGCTCGAACACGCGCGTACGTCGGCGTCGCTGGACGGCCTGCCGGCGGAGGTCCGGCTGCGCACCGTCAAACACCGCGCCGAGAAAGTGCTCTGAGACCCCGCCGCGTCCCTGTGGGAGTCCGGGGGCACGGACCTCGTCATGGGTCGCGGTCGCGAGTCGCAGCCGCGGGTCGTGACCGGAGCCACGACCTCGCGGGCGGGGGAGCCTCAGAAGCCCCGGCGGGCACCGCCGTCGACCGGGAGCATGACGCCCGTGAGGTACGAGGCCGCCGGTGAGAGCACGAAGGCCGCCGTACGCCCGAACTCCTCCGGCGTCCCGTAGCGGCGCAGCGGGATCGCTGCCTCGTTGCGCTCGCGTGCGGCGTCGCCGTCGCCGCTCAGCGAGTCGAGGTAGTGGAGCCGCTCGGTGGCGATCCGGCCCGGAAGCAGACCGAGCACCCGGATCCCCAGCGGTCCCGCCTCGTTCGCCAGCGTCTTGGCGAAGCCGGCCAGCCCGGGGCGCAGCCCGTTGGAGAGGGTGAGCGCCGGAATCGGCTCGTGCACGGATCCGGAGAGAACGAAGGCGATGACGCCGCCCTCGCCCAGCTCGCCGGCCGCCGTGCGTGCCAGGCGTACCGCCCCGAGGAAGACCGTCTCGAACGCCGACCGCCACTGCTCGTCGGAGAGCGAGTCCGCCGGGACGCCCGCGGGCGGACCGCCGACGCTGATCAGTACGCCGTCGAAGCGCCCGAAACTGCGCTTCGCCGTCTCGATGAGGCGCCCGGCGGTGTCCGGGTCGGCGTTGTCGGCACCGATCCCGACGGCCGATCCCGCGCCGAGTTGCGCGGCGGCCTCGGTGGCGGCCTCATCGCTGCGGCCGGAGACGACCACCTTGGCTCCGTCGGCGACGAGCGCTTCCGCTGTCGCGAACCCGAGTCCGCGGGTGGCACCTGTGATGACGTAGACGCGGTCCTTCAGCCCGAGATCCATGGCTCACAGTGTGCGCCACCGTTCACCGGCGCGTGCAGGCAGGGTCAGTCGGCGGAAGATGGGATTCCGGCCGGGGCGGTGGAGGGCGGCGTCTTCTCCTGCTCACCGTCGCCTTCAGCGCCGCTTTCGTCGTCGTTCGAGGCGTGGTTCGGGGCGTCGCCCGAGCCGTCGCCTTCGCCGTCGCGGCCCGAGCCGTCGCGCGGAGTGCCGGATACCCGGGCGCCCCCGGCCTCCGCCGCCTCCGACCCTTCGGACGGGGCGGTGCCGGGCGCCGCCGCACGGTCCCTGCGTTCGCGCCGTACCAGGATCACCCAGCCGACCGGAACGCCCGCGGCGAAGAGCCACCACTGGACGGCGTAGGCCATGTGCGCGCCGATGCTGCTGTGGTCGGGCTCAGGAATGCGCTGCGGCTGGCCGGCCGCCGGCTTCGGGGACGTCGACGTCAGCTGGAGGTAACCACGCAGCACGGGCCTGCCGAGCGTTCCGGCCAGCCGGTCGCTGTTGATCAGCATCACCTGACGGGGCGGCAGTCCCCGCTTGTCCTTGATGCCGCTGGCCTCGCTCGTCTCGTCCGCCATGACGCGGCCGGTGACCGTGACCTTGCCGAGTGGCGGTGCCGGCACGTCAGGGAAGCGGGTGAGGTCGCCGCCCGCCTCGATCCAGCCGCGGTTGACCAGGACGGCGCTGCCGTCGTCGCGGACCAGCGGTGTGACGACGAAGTACCCGATGGACTTCCCGTCCGCGCCCGTACGCTGCCGCACCACGACCTCGTGGCGGGCGTCGTAGCGCCCCGTCGCCTTCGCCGTGCGGAACTGCTCGTCCTCCGCGGGGCCGTGCGCGGGGCTGCTGAGCCGGTCGAAGGACACGGGCTCGGCCCGGAGGCTGGAGGAGATCAGCTCGTTGTGCGCCACCCTCGACTCGTGCCTGTGCAGCTGCCAGAAGCCCAGCTTGATCATCGCGGGGATGAGGGCGAGGCCGAGGAGGGTGAGGATCACCCACTGCCTGGACAACAGGAAGCGGTACACGCCTGACGACGGTACTCCCCGGAGCTCACGGACCCGGTGCTGGGGCCACGTCCCGCAGGAGATGGCCGAAGGCGGCCTCGTCGACGACGGGAGTGCCGTACGCCTGCGCCTTGACGATCTTCGAGGTCAGGGAATCGGGATCGTTGGTGACCAGCAGGCTGGTGAGCCGCGAGACGTGGGAGGAGATGTGCAGCCCGGCCTCGGTCGCCCTGTCCTCGAGCAGCTCACGGTCGACCGAGGTGTCGCCCGAGATGGCGATCCGCATCCCCTGCACGAGCCTCCCGCCCGGCTCGTACCGGCCCGGATTCGGGTACGGGCAGGCGGGCCGCTTTCGTGAGCGGCGCCAGCCGTGCCCGTACGGACGTGACCCCCGGCCTCGCTGGCCGCCGAAGAAGCCGCCGCCGTCGGTGCTTTGCCCTTCCGGCCACTCCGAGAGGGGCCGGCAGGCGTGCAGCGGCAGCCGCACCTCCTGCTGGACGGCGAGATGGAGGCTCGGCCGGAACGCCTCGGCCAGCACGCGCGCGTCGTCGAGGGCGTGGTGTGCGCGCTGCTGGGAGACGCCGTAGTGCGCCGCGAGCGACTCCAGCTTGTGGTTGGGCAGCGGAAGCGAGAGCTGCTTGGCGAGGGCGATCGTGCACAGCCGCTGGCGGACGGGCGGCGTGCGCTGCGCACGCGCGTACTCCCGCGCGATCATCGACCAGTCGAAGACCGCGTTGTGCGCGACCAGCACGCGGCCGTCGAGGCGGGTGGCCAGGTCGTCGGCGATCTCCGTGAACAGCGGTGCGTCGGCGAGGACTTCGGTGGTCAGGCCGTGGATCCAGGTGGGGCCCGGATCGCGCTGCGGGTTGACGGTCGAGTACCAGTGGTCCTCGACCTCGCCGCGCGCATCCAGCCGGTAGACGGCGGCGGAGACGATGCGGTCGTCACGGGCGAGGCCGGTGGTCTCGACGTCCACCACCGCGTAGCCCTGCGGATATCCGTCGGGCCAGGCGGCGGCCCCTGCTGCGGAGCCGACGGCTGGTGACTGGGCGGGGACCCGGCCGGCTGCCGCCGTCCCGTCCGCGGGCTCGCCCGGGGATGCCGTCTGGTCTTCGAGCATGGTCACAGAGAATACGGGGCGGCACTGACAGTTCCCGCGGGGCCTGCCGTGTGCCCCGTGCCGAACCGGACCGGCGGGAGCGGCCCGACGGTGTGTCAACGACCCGGCCCGTGCGGGGGGTTGAGGCACGCGGCCGCCTTCCGCCGGGAGCGCGCCCGCAGACGTGCGGGGGAGCGCTGCGGGAGGGGAGAGCCCGGAGAGGAGAGCCGAGAGGTGCCCGTTCGCGGTCCGGGTGACGGCCACTCATTTTATACTTGTCGGTAACAACCCCTGGCGGGGGGCGCCCTCCGGGTCTACCTTGCTGACATGCCGTCTCAGCTGCCTGACGTCGTACTCTGGTCGATACCTGCCTTCATTCTGCTCACGGTGATCGAAATCGTGAGCTATCGCCTTCATCCGGACGACGACGCCGCCGGATACGAGGCAAAGGACGCCGCCACGAGCATCGGCATGGGGCTGGGCAGTCTCGCCTTCGACGCCCTGTGGAAGATCCCCATCGTGGCCCTCTACGTGGGCATCTACGAACTGACGCCGCTGCGCGTACCCGTGGAGTGGTGGACGCTGCCGCTGATGCTGCTCGCGCAGGACTTCTTCTACTACTGGTCCCACCGCGGGCACCACGTCATCCGCATCCTGTGGGCCTGCCACGTGGTGCACCACTCCAGCAGGAAGTTCAACCTGAGCACCGCGCTGCGCCAGCCATGGACCACGTGGACCGTCTGGCCCTTCTACGTGCCGATGATCGCGCTGGGCGTGCACCCCGCCGCGCTCGCCTTCTGCTCCTCGGTGAACCTCGTCTACCAGTTCTGGATCCACACGGAGCGGATCGGCAAGCTGCCCCGTCCGGTCGAGTTCGTCTTCAACACGCCCTCGCACCACCGTGTCCACCACGCCTCCCAAGGCGGCTACCTGGACCGGAACTTCGGCGGAATCCTGATCGTGTGGGACCGGCTGTTCGGCTCCTTCACGCCGGAGACCGAGCGGTGCGTCTTCGGGCTCACCAAGAACATCTCGACCTACAACCCGCTGCGCGTGGCCACGCACGAGTACGTCTCCATCGGACGCGACCTGCGTGCGGCGAGCACGTGGGGCGAGCGTGCCGGAAGGGTCTTCCGCGGGCCCGGCTGGGCCCCGCAAGCGGACGGCGGGAACGGCGGGAACGGCGAGGACGGCAAGGGCGAGGCGGACGGCACGCGAGAGGCCGGGCCGCCCGAGCAGCCCGGCCTCTCGCCGGCGGATTCACCGGCGCCGCGCGTCACCTCCTGACCTGGCGGGTCAGGAGGCGGCGCGGGCACCGGCGTCGAGTCCGCCGGGGGTGGTTCCTACTTCTTGACGGCCGCGAGCGCGTCCACGATGCCGTGGCCGTAGAAGCTGTTGTTGCCCTTGAGACCGGTGCACTCGGCCTCGTACGTGCCCTTGCCGTCGGGGTCGTAGGAATCGGGGCAGGCCACGCTCCTCGCCTGCGCCTTCAGCATCCAGGCGACGTCCTTCGCGCTGGCGTCGGGGTGCTTGCTCTTGATGAGCGCCGCGACACCGGCGACCTGCGGACCGGCCATCGAAGTGCCTTGCAGGTAGGCGTAGTCGCCGTCGGGCATCGTCGAGAGCACGCCGCCGTCCTTCGCCGGCTCCTCAGGAGTCTGGTAGCGCCGGTCGCCGCCGGGAGCCGAGAGATCGATCTGGTTGAGGCCGTAGTTGGAGAAGTACGACTTCCCGTCCTCGGCGCCGGTGGACGAGATCGAGATCACCCCGGGCAGCATGGTCGGGATGTCGGGGCAGTCCGCCGGGTTGACGGTCCGCTCGACAGGCTCGGTGTCGTTGGGGCTGGTGTCGTCCTTGATCTCGGTCGCGGCCAGGTCGTGCGAGGAGTTGCCCGCGGACGAGACGTGCGCGACGCCCTTGCCCGTCGCGTACTTCACGGCCCTGCCCACGGCGTCGGCGATCGCCTTCTGGTCCGGGTCGTCGGAGCAGTTGTAGAGCCACGGGTCCACGTAGTAGCTGTTGTTGGTGACCTCGATGCCGTGGTCGGCCGCGAAGACCATCGCGCAGACCACCGCTTCGCTGTAGAACAGCGAGGTCTCCGGCTCGGAGACCTTCAGCGAGGCGACCTGCACGCCCGGCGCGGCGCCGGCCACGCCGACTCCGTTGCGCGGAGCGGCGACGATGCCCGCCACGTGCGTGCCGTGGTAGTCGCCCGACGGGTCGAAGGGACGCCAGGCGCCCTTCTTCGTGTCGGCCTTGCCGCCCACGCAGCTCGCGGACTGCTTGGCCGAGAAGTTGGCCGCGAGGTCGGGGTGAGTGTCGTCCACACCGGTGTCGATCACACCGACGGTGACGTCCCTGCTGCCCTGGTTGATCTTGCTGGCCTCGTCGGCCCTGATGGCCCGCTTGTCCCACTGGAGGGACTCAAGGGGCTCCGTGCCGTCGGCCAGGGCCTTGGCCTTGGCCTCGGCCCCCTTCGCCGACTTCGGCACCTCGAGGTACTTCGGCTTCCCCACATCCGTGGTTGCGGCGCTACGGAGAGGTGCGGTGCGGGTCGCGCCTGCCGTCTCCACGCCCTTCACCGAGCGCATCGTCTCCGCGAACCCGGCGTTCGACGAGTGCGCGACGATCACGCCGATCTTCCCGTAAGCGGTGACGACCTTGCCGTCCGCCTTGGCTATCTCCTTCTTGACACGCTTCACCGTGCCGGCGTCCGCCTCGGTGTTGACGACGTAGCTCAGCTTCTCGCCGTCCGTCGAGGATGCGGGCGTGTCCTGACCGCTGGCCACGGCTGCACCGGCCAGACCGATGGAGGCAGTCAGAACCAGTCCCAGCGGCATGGCGAGTCTTCGCCACCGCCTGGAATGTTGCGAATCCATGGGATCTCCATGTTGTCCGAAGTTGACCACAGAGATGGGAACTTAGCGCCGATCGGTACTGCCCAGCAATGGAATCCCGAAGATGACCCGGGTTTGTCTTCGATAACTCTTCCGCGTCTCAACGACCTCCCCCTGTTGCCAGCCCCTTGTGAAGATCTACGATGCGCCGCACCGCACTCCCGGTGTCCACACCCCGACCTGCTCATTCTTCTCACCCGTTACTCACATCGACTGGAGTTCCCGTGGACTCAGCACAAGAGAACGAGAGGTCCGCGCCACCGGATGGCACGGACTACGCGCAGGTGCAGCAGAGCGCGGAGTTCGGAGAGCTGCGCAGCACTTTCCGGTCATTCGCGTTCCCCCTCACCGTCGGCTTCATCGCCTGGTACCTGCTGTACGTGCTGCTGTCGAACTACGCCGGCGGGTTCATGGCTACCAAGGTCGTCGGCACGATCAACGTCGCCTTCGTCCTGGGGCTCGCCCAGTTCCTGACCACCTTTCTCATCGCCTGGTGGTACTCCCGTCACGCCGCGGCCAAGCTCGACCCGAAGGGCGCGGCCATCAAGAACCGTCTGGACGGTGAAGCATGAGCCTCACCCATTCGCTGGCCTCGTCCCCGGGACAGCTGCAGCTCGCGGCCGAAGGCGCCAGCCAGCACCGCACTCTGATCGTCACACTCTTCACGGTCTTTGTCCTGCTCACGCTCGGCATCACTGTGTGGGCCGGCCGCAGGACGAAGGACGCCACGGACTTCTACGCGGGCGGCCGTGAGTTCACCGGTTTCCAGAACGGGCTGGCGATCTCCGGCGACTACATGTCGGCCGCCTCGTTCCTCGGCATCGCCGGCGCCATCGCGCTGTCGGGGTACGACGGCTTCCTCTACTCCATCGGCTTCCTCGTGGCATGGCTGGTGGCGCTGGTACTCGTCGCGGAGCCGCTGCGCAACTCCGGCCGCTACACGATGGGTGACGTCCTCGCCTTCCGGATGCGGCAGCGCCCCGTCCGTACCGCGGCGGGCATTTCCACGATCATCGTCTCGATCTTCTACCTGCTGGCGCAGATGGTCGGTGCGGGCGCGCTCGTCGCCCTGCTGCTGGGCATCACGGGTGAGGCGGGGAAGAACCTGATCGTGGTCCTCGTGGGCGTCGTCATGGTGCTGTACGTGACGATCGGCGGCATGAAGGGCACCACCTGGGTGCAGATGATCAAGGCCGTCCTGCTCATCGGCGGCACGCTCATCATCACCGTGCTGGTCTTCCACAAGTTCAACTACAACCTCTCCAGCCTGCTCGGTGCCGCCGCCGAGAACAGCGGCAAGGGAGCGGCGTTCCTGGAGCCCGGCCTGAAGTACGGCGTCAGCGCCACGTCGAAGATCGACTTCATCTCGCTCGGCCTCGCGCTCGTTCTGGGCACCGCGGGCCTGCCGCACATCCTGATCCGCTTCTACACCGTTCCGACGGCCAACGCGGCCCGCAAGTCAGTGAACTGGGCGATCGGGATCATCGGCGTCTTCTACCTGATGACCATCGCGCTTGGCTTCGGCGCGGCGGCCCTGCTCTCCCAGAAGACGATCACCGGCTCCGACCCGGCGGGCAACACCGCGGCCCCGCTTCTGGCCCAGGAGATCGGCGGCGGCGCGGACTCGACCGGAGGGGCGATCCTTCTCGCGATGATCTCGGCGGTCGCCTTCGCCACGATCCTGGCCGTGGTCGCGGGGCTCACGCTCGCCTCGTCCTCGTCGTTCGCGCACGACCTGTACGCGAACGTGATCCGCAAGGGCAAGGCGACCGACAAGGAGGAGGTCAGCGCCGCGCGCATCTCCTCGGTGATCATCGGTGCCGTCGCGATCGTCCTCGGCATCTTCGCCGGCGGGCTGAACGTCGCCGGACTCGTCGCGCTCGCCTTCGCGGTCGCCGCGTCGGCCAACCTGCCGACGATCCTCTACAGCCTGTTCTGGAAGCGCTTCACCACCAGGGGTGCGCTGTGGTCGATCTACGGTGGACTGATCTCGTCCGTGGTGCTGGTGCTCTTCTCGCCCGTCGTCACCAGCACGCCGACCTCGATGTTCCCGAGTGCGGACATCGCTGTCTTCCCGCTGTCCAACCCGGGGTTGATCTCGATTCCGCTGGGCTTCCTGATGGGCTGGCTCGGCTCGATCACCTCCAAGGAGGACAGCGCGGTGGAGAAGCACGCGGAACTGGAGGTGCGTTCCCTTACGGGTCACGGCGCGCACTGAGCGCAACCCGTACGGGACGCCACCGACTTCAACGATCTGTTGAATGTCGGTGGCGTCCCGTACGCTGCGAAGAATCGGCACAACCGTGGGAGGGCTGCCAGCAATGCTGCTCGACACATACGGCCGGGTCGCCACCGACTTGCGCGTTTCGCTCACCGACCGCTGCAATCTGCGCTGCACCTACTGCATGCCCGAGGAAGGTCTGCAGTGGCTGGCCAAGCCGGAGTTGCTCACGGACGACGAGATCGTCCGCCTCGTGCGCATCGCCGTGGACGAACTCGGCGTCGAGGAGGTCCGGTTCACCGGCGGCGAGCCGCTGCTGCGGCCCGGCCTGACCGGCATCGTCGAGCGCTGCGCCGCGCTGACGCGCCGCCCGAAGCTCTCCCTCACCACGAACGGGATCGGCCTCGAACGTACGGCGGGCGCGCTGCGTGACGCCGGCCTGGACCGGGTCAACGTCTCGCTGGACACGCTCGATCCGGAGGTCTTCCAGAGGATGACCCGCCGCAAGCGGCACGCGGACGTGCTGCGCGGTCTGGCCGCGGCGCACGAGGCGGGCCTGACTCCGGTGAAGGTCAACTCCGTTCTGATGCCGGGGCTCAACGACGGCGAGGCGCCCGACTTGCTCGCCTGGGCCGTGGAACACGGCTACGAACTCCGCTTCATCGAGCAGATGCCGCTCGACGCCCAGCACGGCTGGCAGCGGGACGGCATGATCACTGCCGGCGACATCCTGGAGTCGCTGAGCAGCCGCTTCACCCTCACCCCCGAAGACGAGGAAGAGCGCGGATCCGCTCCCGCGGAGCGCTGGATCGTCGACGGCGGCCCGCACCGCGTCGGCGTCATCGCCTCGGTGACCCGGCCTTTCTGCCGCGCCTGCGACCGCACGCGCCTGACGGCCGACGGCCAGGTGCGCACCTGCCTGTTCGCGACGGAGGAGTCCGATCTGCGCGGTGCGCTGCGCTCGGGCGCGGACGACAGCGAGGTCGCGTCGCGCTGGCGGCAGGCGATGTGGGGCAAGAAGGCGGGCGCCGGCATCGACGACCCGTCATTCGTGCAGCCCGACCGCCCCATGTCAGCCATCGGCGGCTGAGCGCCCGGAGCTGCCGCCCCCCTCCCACTCGGTGAGGCGGACGACGTCCTTGAGGAACCCTCTCATTCCCAGGAAGGACGAGAGGTGTTCGCGGTGTTCGTCGCACGCCAGCCATGTCTTGCGGCGCTCCGGGGTGTGCAGCTTGGGGTTGTTCCAGGCCAGCACCCACACGGCGGGAGCGCGGCAGCCCTTTGCCGAGCAGATCGGGCTCTCGGGGGCCTCACCGTCGTGGGACGGGCCGGACGGCTGGAACGGGAAGGGTGAGGAAGGCTTTGAGGACACGGCCTCTATCCAACACCCTGGGCAGGAAGACAAGCGACGCCGGGCAGCCACGGGGGGAGCCGCCCGGCGTCGGTCTGTCGCTCCGACGGGGGATGCGGAGCGCTTCTGAAGTATGGCACGGGGACCCCTGCGAGGTGCAGCGGAACAGCATGATTGATCTGAGCTTTTCTTGAGCTTTTACGCAAGGATGGCCGGCCGCCGGTTCAACTGCGGTCGCCGGAGGGCCCCTCGGCCGGTTCGCCGCGGGATTCCGGTACGGCGTCGGAGGCCGTGAGAGCGGGCCGCGTGTGGGTGTGCACGTAGGCCGACGGCATCGAAGAAGGGTTCTCCCGGCCTGCGTTGGCGATCACCACCGCCACGTACGGCAGCAACGCACCAATCACCAGTGTCACAACGGCCAACGGCCGCTGAACGTTCCACAGGACGACGGTCAGCAGCACCGACGCCGTCCTGATCAGCATCGAGATCACGTAGCGCCGCTGTCTGCCCCGCACATCGTCGGCGAGCGACTGACGGGCTCCGGTGATCTGGAAGACCTCGGCTCCGCGCTGCTTCCGCATCACTCTCACCACCTCACCCGTGCCGGTCGCCCGGCCTGCCGCCGGGCACACAGTCTCCCTCACGGTACGCCTGAGCTCGGACGGCTTCGAGACCGGGCGGACCGGCCGTGTGGACCGGTCGTACTCCGGCACAGCCCGTACGGACCACTCCGCAGTGCGGCGTAGTGCGTGCGGCGCCAAGCTGACGGCGCACGGTCCGGCAAGGCCCGGCACCGTCCGGCCCGGCGCGGGCACGAGCCGGGGGCAGGCTCAGGCGCTCTACGGAGGTGCGATGAACTGGTTGTGGGCGATCATCGTCGGGCTGGTGCTGGGCGTGCTCGCACGGGCGATCATCCCGGGCCGGCAGCGCATGCCCCTCTGGCTGACCGTGCTCTTCGGGATGCTGGGAGCCGTCCTCGGCAACGCGATCGCCACGTGGGCGGGTGTGGGCGTGACCAGCGGCTTCGACTGGATCCGGCACGGCCTCCAACTCGGCTGCGCCGTGCTGGTGGTGGCGCTCGGCTCGCCGCTGTGGCAGCGGATCAGAGGCAGGGGGCAGCGGGCACGCATGTGAGGCGCAGACCCGCGTGGCCTGCCCGCACCCGGCCCCGGTGCCCGCACCCGGCCCCGGTGCCCGCACGGGTTGCGGGCGGACAGCGTGCGGGACGGGCGGGCTGCGCGGGGCCGGAGGGGCTGCAGGGCGGGCGGGCCCCGGAGGCCCCGCCCGCTCCTCGGAGGCCTCCTCAGAGACCTTCGATCTGCGCGATCCTCCGGCCCGCCTTGAGGTAGACCGTCCCGCTCAGGCCCGCCTCGGCCAGCTTCTCGGGCACCACCTCGGCCAGCGGCCGAAGGGCGTCCGTCTCGAGCAGCACGATCGCGTGCTGACCGCCGCCCGTCTCCGCCTCGACGACGAGCCGCAGCCCCTTCTGCTTGGCCATGCGCCGCGCGGCCGAGGCGCTCGGGGTGAACTCCAGTACCCGGGTGAGGATCGCCGCGATGCCTTCGCCGCCGTGCTCGGCGGCGTCAACGCTCGGCAGTGTCTCCACGTCCCCGAAGGACTTCTTCGAGAACTGCGCCGTGAAGTGCGCCCGGGCGGCCTTCGCCGCCTCCGGTCCGTACAGCGCCATGACGACGTCGCCCGCCAGCACCTTCTTCAGGTCCATCGGGTGCAGCGTCCTGTCCTCGGTACGGGCGGCCACCTGGTCGATCTCGGCGTCCGTCCACTCCGTCCAGGCACGCAGGTACGGCACCATCAGCCGGTCCGGGATCGACATGATCTTGCCGTACACATCGTCCGCGTCGGCGGTCAGGCTGACGTAGTTGTCCTTGGACTTCGACATCTTCGCGCCCGAGCCGTCCGTGCCCTCGATGAGCGGCATGGCCGCGATCATCTGGGGACTCTGCCCGTGCAGTTCCATCAGGCGCCGGCCCATCTGCATGTTCAACAGCTGGTCCACGCCGCCCAGTTCGATGTCGCAGTCCAGCTCGACGGAGTCCAGGGCCATCGCCACGGGGTAGATCAGTTCCGACATGGTCAGCCCGGAGCCCTGAGCAAGGCGGTTGCGGAAGTCCTCGCGCTGGAGCAGCGCCGAGGCGGGCACCTGGGCGAGCAGGGCGATGAGCTGCGCGAACCCGATCCCGCCCAGCCAGTTGCTGTTGTTGCGGAAGCTGACGTTCTCGAAGTCGAAGAACGGCCTGACCTGGTCCTGGTAGCCCGAGAGGTTCTTCGCGATGTCCTCGTCGGTCAGCGCCGGACGCTCCGCCGTACGGCCCGACGGATCGCCGATCTTCGCGGTGAAGTCACCGATGATCAGCGTGACGTCGTGTCCCATCCGCTGGAACCGGCTGAGCACGATCATCTGTACCGCGTGGCCCAGGTGCACATCGGCGGCGGTCGGGTCGATGCCGAGTTTCACGTGCAGGCCCTTGCCCTGCGCCCGCTTCGTCTCGATCGCCTCGGCGAGCTTCTCCACCGACGGAAGCACCTCGACGGCGCGTGCACCGATCAGCGCGGCCTGCTCCTTCGCCGGGAGATCGCTCAGATCCAGATAGCGGCGCGACCCCGTCTCGGCGAGCAGCTGCTCGACCGTGGTGTCGGAGGAGAGGTCCTGGGCCAGCAGCCGGCTGGCGCGCTGTACGGAGTCGCCGAGGCGTGTCACGTTCTGTCCTGGGGATAGAAGCGGATCAGGGTCGCCGCAGAGTCTATTCGTGCCAGGCGGGCTCCCGGCGGCCGCCGTCCGGGCCCGCGCCCCTTCCCGAGCCGGGGCCCCGCGAGCCTCCCGGATGACCGCGGGTATCTGTGGAGATCCCACAGGAGGCCGCTCGCCCCCCTGTCGCTGCCCCATTCCCTGAATCGGGCCGCGCGCATATAGCTTTCACAGTGACAGACACCGGCCGCCTTCCTCGTCACGCACGCGGCAGCGCGGAGATCGCAGAAAGGGTGGTCCCACCTTGAGCCGCTCGGTACTGGTCACGGGAGGCAACCGCGGCATCGGCCTCGCCATCGCGCGCGCCTTCGCCGACGCGGGGGACGACGTCGCCGTCACCTACCGTACGGGCGAGCCCCCGAAGGAGCTCACGGACCTCGGCTGCCTCGCGGTCAGGTGCGACATCACCGATCCCGAACAGGTGGAGAGGGCCTACAAGGAGATCGAGGAGAAGCAGGGCCCGGTGCAGGTGCTCGTCGCCAACGCCGGTGTCACGCGCGACCAGTTGCTGCTGCGGATGTCCGAAGAGGACTTCAGCGCCGTGCTGGACACCAACCTCACCGGCACCTTCCGCGTGGTCAAGCGCGCGACGAAGCGGATGCTGCGGGCGCGCACCGGCCGCATCGTGCTGATCTCCTCCGTCGTCGGGCTGCTCGGCTCGGCGGGGCAGGCCAACTACGCCGCCTCCAAGGCCGGTCTGGTCGGGTTCGCCCGGTCGATCGCCCGTGAGCTGGGCTCCCGTAACATCACCTGCAACGTGATCGCGCCGGGCTTCGTCGACACCGACATGACGAAGGCACTCAGCGACGAGCAGCGCGCGAACATCGTCGAGCAGGTGCCGCTGGGGCGCTACGCCCAGCCGGAGGAGGTCGCCTCCTCCGTCCGTTTCCTCGCCTCCGACGAGGCCGCGTACATCACCGGAGCCGTCATTCCTGTCGACGGCGGATTGGGCATGGGGCACTGAGAATGAGCGGAATCCTCGCAGGCAAGCGCATCCTCGTCACCGGCGTGCTGACCGACGGGTCGATCGCCTTCCATGCGGCGAAAGTCGCGCAGGAGGAGGGCGCGGAGGTCGTTCTCACGGGCTTCGGCCGGATGTCCCTGGTGCAGCGGATCGCCAAGCGCCTCCCGAAGGAGGCTCCGGTCATCGAGCTGGACGTGACGAACCAGGAGCACCTGGACTCCCTCGCGGAGCGGGTGTCCGAACACGTCGACGGGCTCGACGGGATCGTCCACTCCATCGCGTTCGGCCCGCAGGGCGCGTTCAACTTCCTCGAGGCGAGCTGGGAGGACGTCGGCACGGCCGTCCACGTCTCGGCGTACTCGCTCAAGTCCCTCACGACGGCCTGTCTTCCGCTGATGCCGCGCGGCGGCTCGGTCGTGGGCCTGACCTTCGACGCGCAGATCGCCTGGCCGAAGTACGACTGGATGGGCGTGGCCAAGGCGGCCCTGGAGTCCACCAACCGCTATCTCGCCCGCGACCTGGGCGCCCGGAACGTGCGCTGCAACCTCGTCTCGGCGGGCCCCCTCAAGTCGATGGCGGCCAAGTCCATCCCCGGGTTCGAGGAGTTGGCGGACGTGTGGAACCACCGGGCCCCGATCGGCTGGGACCTGACCGACCCGGACCCGGCCGGCCGCGGCGTCGTCGGCCTGCTGTCGGACTTCTTCCCGAAGACCACGGGCGAGATCGTGCACGTCGACGGCGGCGTGCACATGATGGGCGCCTGACGGGAACCCGCAAGCACGCCACGGCAGTTCAGGAGCGCCGTGCCCGACTCCCCGGATTCTCACGGTACTTCGTACTCCGCGCGGCCTTCGGGCCTTGCGGTTTGCTCGAGTTCCCCGAACCGCAGCGCCATTCCTGCGTGTGGGAGGCGGCCTCCCGGGCCGCCTCCTCCTCGTCGCGCGCCCGGATCGCCTCGATCAGGCGCGCGTGGTCCATGTGCGACTCGGGATGCAGGTCCTCACCGATGTCGAGCCGCAGGAAGTCGCGCATCACTTCGCCGAGGTCCGCGTAGAGCGCCGTCAGCACGTCGTTGTGCGACGCGTTGAGCACGCCCAGATGCAGCGAGGCGTCGGCCTCGACGAAGCGTTCCGCGTCCCCTGACTCCCAGGCGGCCTCGCGCCGCTCCAGCAGTGCGTCCAGCTGCGCCATGTCGTGCTCGGTGCGCCGCAGCGCCGCCAGCCGTGCCCCGGACGTCTCCAACGCGGCGCGCATCTCCGCGACATGGCGCGGATCGGCGTCGGCGAAGCGGCGGTGCATGACCCCGGCCAGCTCGCTCGTCGCGACGACGTACGTCCCGGAGCCCTGCCTGATGTCCAGCAGCCCGTTGTGGGCGAGCGCGCGCACCGCTTCACGGACGGTGTTGCGCGCGACCCCCAGCTCCTCCACCAGCTCGGGCTCCGTGGGGATGCGGGTGCCCACCGGCCACTCGCCCGAGGTGATCTGTGTGCGCAGCGCCGCGATCACCTGGTCGGCAAGGGCGGAACGCTGCGGTGAGGACAGGGTCATCTCAAACTCCCAGAGGGAACCGGCGCTTCGCCGAGCCGGTTCGTCACGACGGGTTCTCCGGCAGGAGGGGACGCGTTAGAGTCTATTCATCCCATGATTCTATGATGGGAGTCATGGTAATGACGGAAGACGGACTGAACCACTCCGGCCGAGAGGCGAAAGCCGGGGCCTCCCCGGCTCCTTCACGCGGCACGCGCCGCCCCGGACTCCCGGACACGGCCTCCGCGAGCGCCCCGCGCTGGGCGGTCCGCCTGGTCGCCGTGGGCCTCGTCCTCGCAGCGCTCAACCTCCGTCCCGCCATCTCCGCCCTCGGCCCGCTGCTGAAGGAAGTACGCGGCGACCTGGGCATGAGCGGCACCGTGGCCGGCCTGCTGACGTCCGTTCCCGCACTGTGCTTCGCCGTCTTCGGCAGCCTCGCCCCCCGCCTCGCCAGGCGCCGCGGTCCCGTCCCGGTGGTACTGGCAGGCATGGTGGCGATCACCGCAGGCCTGGCGCTGCGGCCGCTGGCCGGCGGCACGGCGGCCTTCCTCGCGGCGAGCGCCCTCGCCCTCGCCGGCATCGCGGTGAGCAACGTGCTGATGCCGGTCGTCGTCAAGCGCTGGTTCCCCAACCGGGTCGGCGCGATGACGGGCCTGTACTCGATGGGCCTGGCGCTCGGCACGTCCTGCGCGGCAGCCGTCACGGTTCCCATGACCTCGGCGCTGGGCGGCAGTTGGCGCGCCGGCCTCGGCGCGTGGGCCCTGCTGGGGGTGCTGGCGGCGCTGCCGTGGATCGCGGTTCTCAAGGACCCGGTCAGCCGGCGGGCGGAGCCGGCCGACAGCGCTGCGGCCGAGGCGGAGGGAGATGGTCCGGAGGGAGCTTCCCCCGCGCCGGGCTCCCGGCCGGAGAACGTACGCATACGCATCGGGACCTCGCCCACCGCCTGGGCGCTCGGCGTCTTCTTCGGCCTCCAGGCGTCCGCCGCGTACATCATCATGGGCTGGCTGCCGCAGATCTTCCGTGACGCCGGGATCTCCGCCTCGTCCGCGGGTCTGATGCTCGCCGTCACGATGGGCATGGGCGTACCGCTCGCCTTCGTCGTCCCGCGCCTGGCGGCCCGCATGCGGCACCAGGGCCCGCTCGTGGTGGCTCTCTGCCTGTGCGGTCTCACCGGGTACGCCGGGCTGTGGCTCGCTCCGGCCGGGGGTGCCTGGCTGTGGGCGCTGCTGCTGGGGATCGCCAACTGCGCCTTCCCCGTTGCCCTTACGATGATCAGCCTCCGTTCACGCTCCAGCGCGGGCGTGGTCAAGCTCTCCGCCTTCGCGCAGAGCACGGGCTACCTGCTCTCCATACCGGGCCCGCTGCTCGTCGGGGCCCTCCGCGACGCCGCCGGCGGCTGGCACGCACCGCTGCTGCTGATGACCGGACTGCTGCTCGCGCAGACGGTGACGGGCGTACTGGCGGGACGGGACCGCGTGATCGAGGACGGGCGGTAGGTGCGACACTAACCACATGCCTGTCCTTGAACCCCGTCCGGAGAACGGCCAGAAGAAGCTGCTCCTGATCCTCGCCCTGATCTTCGGAATCATGGTCCTCATCGGCGTCGTCGCGACCCTCGTGGCCCCCTGATCCGGGAGGCCGCCCCGGGATGGTGGTGCTGACCCCACCACCCTTAGGGGGGCCGAGTCAGGGAGAACTGGGTGGATCACCGGATGGGACGCCCGCTTCCGCTTCCGTAGCGTCGTCTCACACCGTCGGCGATCCACGGAAACAGGAGGGCGAGCCCATGACCACGGCCCGAGCCCGCAGCCACCGCTCTGCGTCACAGGCACCGTCCGTGCGGCAGCACTCACCGCCCCCGGCGGGACGCACCCGGCTTCCGTGGTGGGCGGTCGTGCTGCCGGTGCTCGCCTTCGCGTTGCTGCTGGCGCTGCTGCTGGGCGGCAGCGAGGCCGGCGCGGCTCAGCAGCAGCCGGGAGGCGCGCTGATCGCCGCCGTCCTGGAGCGCGTTGCACAGGTGCTGCTGGGCTGACGAACGGGAGACGTCAGCCCTCCGCATCCTTCTGAGCTCCGTCAACACCCTCCGCCCCGCGCCCCGTTTCGTGCGAAGCTGGGGAACATGAGCGTCGATGTGCCCCGCAGTATCGTCCTTGTCCGGCATGCCAAGGCCGACTGGCCGGACGTGGCAGACCATGAGCGTCCCCTCGCGGACCGCGGCCGCAAGGACGCCCCGGCCGTCGGAGAGTGGCTCGCCACGCACGGCATCGCCCCCGGACTGACCCTCTGCTCGACCGCCGTCCGCACCCGCGAGACCTGGAAACTGGCCGCCCACCACCTGCCACAACGCCCGAAGACCGTCTACGAGGAGCGTCTGTACGAGGCCTCGCCCGGTGAGATCATCGCCGTGCTCAACGATGTGTCCGAGGAGGTCCAGGACCTGCTCCTCGTCGGGCACAACCCTGGGATCCAGGGTGTCGCCGAGGCCCTCACCGGAGATGCCAAGGGCGACACCCTGGAGCGCATGACACGTAACGGCTTCCCCACCTCGACGGTCGCCGTGCTCCGTTTCGACGGCTCCTGGAAGGGCCTCGAGCCCGGTGTCGCCACGCTCACCGACTACTGGGAGCCGCACGAGCCGCCGGAGTAGCCTCGCCCCGAGGCGTCTGTGGTGCCCCCGTGCCGTGTGGCGGCCGGGGGCACCGTGCGTTCGTCCGTGCGCTTCGGTGCCGTGCGGCCGCGGCCGCGAATTCGCCCTTCGAGGGCGGGAGTTGAGCTCCCCGGGCACCCGGCGCGCTCAGGCCGTGCCGAGGCGGTGCCCGTCGTCCGCGCCCTCCCGCGCCGCGCCGCCGTCCTGGGCTGTCTCGTCCTCGCCGGAGCAGTCGGCGGCCTCGACCTCCTCCCGGGTCACCCCGAGCAGATACAGGACGGTGTCGAGGAACGGGACGTTGACGGCGGTGTGTGCGGCCTCGCGCACCACGGGCTTGGCGTTGAAGGCGACCCCGAGCCCGGCGGCGTTGAGCATGCCGAGGTCGTTGGCGCCGTCACCGATCGCGACCGTCTGCGCGAGCGGTACGCCCGCCTCGGAGGCGAAGCGGCGCAGCAGCCGCGCCTTGCCCTCCCGGTCCACGATGTCGCCGGTGACGCGGCCCGTGAGCTTGCCGTCCGCGACCTCCAGGGTGTTGGCGGCGGCGAAGTCGAGGCCCAGTTCCTCCTGGAGCGCATCCGTGACCTGCGTGAACCCGCCGGAGACGATGCCCACTTGGTAGCCGAGACGCTTGAGGGTGCGCACGAGGGTGCGCGCGCCGGGCGTGAGCCGCACGTCCTTGCGCACCTTGTCCACGACGGAGACGTCGAGTCCTTCGAGCAGCGCCACACGCGCGTGCAGGGACTCCTCGAAGTCCAGCTCGCCGCGCATGGCGCGGGCGGTGACCTCCGCGACCTCGTCCTCGCAGCCGGCGTGCGCCGCGAAGAGTTCGATGACCTCGTCCTGGATCAGCGTGGAGTCGACGTCCATGACGACGAGCCGCTGCGCCCTGCGCTGGAGCCCCGAGGCGACGACGGCGATGTCGACGCCGTGCCTGGACGCCTCCAGCGCGAGCGCCGTGCGCAGCATGGGGGTCTCGGCGCCGGACACGTCGAACTCCACTGCCGTGACCGGGTACTTGGCGAGCCGGAAGATGCGGTCGATGTTGCCGCCGGTTGCGGTGATGCTGGCGGCAATGGTGGCGGTCGATTCGGCTGTGAGCGGCTGGCCGAGCACCGTCACGTGTGAACGGCCAGTGCCGCGCGGCTGGTTGTCGCCCGTACCGGAGATGATCTCGGCCTCGAGGCCCATCGTCTCGGCCCAGCCGTGCACGGTGGCCCTCAGTTCGCCTTCGCCGGCCGTGCCGTGCGCGGCGCCCGGCTCCTCGGCCGATGCGGGGGCGGTGACCAGGGCGCAGAGCGTGATGCGGCCACGTGTCACCAGCTGTTCGATGTCGACGACCTCCACGGCGAAGGCGGCGAGGGTCTCGAACAGTCCGGCGGTGATGCCGGGCCGGTCCCTTCCGAAGATCTTCACCAGGAGGGTGGGGGTATCGGCGTACGAGGGCGGCGTGCCCGGCGATGTGGTCATGGTGTTTCAACCGTATCGCTGCGGGGCGCGGGGGCCCCTGCGGGGGCTCGTGGCCCCGCGGGCCCGCCGCACGGCTTCCCGTACCCGCCGGCCGGGGCGGGCGGCCCTCGTTCCCGCCCGGTACAGGACCGTCCCCGGCCTGTCACAGCCGACGTGGGGTTGTGACATGGGGCGACTTCCTGTCCGGGGCCCGGGCCTGAAATAGTTCCTCACGATGTTCGCCATCCCTAGGCTCCCGGCGCAGGGAGTCACTCGGGGGACAACTTTGTGGGGCATGGAGTGCCGGAACTCGTACTGGAATTGAACGGCAGGACCTGGACACTCGAACCGTCCAGACCGTATCGCGTGGGGCGCGATCCGCAGGGGGATGTGGTGGTCGACGACGCCAGGGTCTCCTGGCGGCACGCCACCATCAGGTGGGGCGGTCACAGCTGGGTCATCGAGGACCAGGGCAGCACCAACGGCTCGTACGTACAAGGCCGGCGCATCCAGCAGACGGAGCTCCGTCCCGGCATGAGCGTGCGCCTGGGCAACGCCACAGACGGGCCGAAGCTCGACCTCTCCGGCAGCGAGGCGGCGCAGGCCCCCCGCGGCGATCTCCAGGGCGCGCGGACGTCCGCGCCGGAGCCGCAGGCGCAGGGGAGCGGGCGGCCCCAGGCCCCGTCGGCTGGGGCCGTGCAGGCACCGCCCCAGCAACAACCGCAGCATCCTCAGCAACCGCAGCCCCAGCAACCACAGGCCTGGCAGCAGCCGCAGCCGCAGCAGAACCCCGGCCGGCAGCAGCCCTATCCGCACCAGCAGCCCGGAGTGCCACCGCAGCAGGGCTACCAGGGCGGCCCCACGCACCCTCAGCCGCAGCAGGGACGGATACCGCAGCACGACGCGCCCCGCCGGATCACGCAGCCTCCGGGGCAGGGCGGCGACCGCAGCCCCACCACGTTCCATCAACTCTCCCAGGGCAGGGTGATGCGGATCGGCCGCGCCCTGGAGAACGAACTGGTGGTCTCCGACCTCCAGGTATCCCGTCATCACGCCGAGTTCCGCGCCTCGCCGGAGGGCCGCTTCGAGATCCACGACCTGGGCTCGCACAACGGCACGTACGTCAACGGCCAGCCGCTGCCCAAGTCGGGTTCGACGGTGATCACTCCGCAGGACACCGTCGGCGTCGGCCACTCCACCTTCCGGCTGGTCGGCGACCGGCTCGAGGAGTTCGTGGACACCGGCGAGGTCACCTTCTCCGCCCGCCACCTCACGGTGAAGGTCGACAACGGGAAGGTGATCCTGGACAACGTCACCTTCGGCGTCCCGGAGAAGTCGCTCATCGGCGTCATCGGCCCGTCCGGCTCCGGCAAGTCGACGCTGCTGCGTGCGCTGACCGGCTACCGCCCCGCCGACGTCGGCGAGGTCCTCTACGACAACCGGAACCTCTACCAGCACTTCGCCGAACTGCGGCAGCGCATCGGCCTGGTCCCGCAGGACGACATCCTGCACAAGGAGCTGAGGGTCCGTACGGCGCTGCGCTACGCGGCCCGGCTGCGCTTCCCCGGCGACGTCGCCGAGGCCGAGCGCAACGCCCGCGTCGAGGAAGTGCTCGCCGAGCTCAAGCTGGACGTCCACGCGGACAAGAAGGTCACCTCCCTCTCCGGCGGCCAGCGCAAGCGCGTCTCGGTCGCCCTGGAACTGCTGACCAAGCCGTCGCTGATCTTCCTGGACGAACCCACTTCCGGGCTCGACCCGGGCATGGACCGCGACGTGATGCAGCTGCTGCGCGGTCTCGCCGACGACGGCCGCACGGTGCTCGTGGTCACTCACTCCGTGGCCGAACTGGGCCTGTGCGACAAGCTGCTGGTGATGGCTCCCGGCGGCGGCGTCGCCTACTTCGGGCCCCCCGAGGAGGCGCTGAACTTCTTCGGGTACGGCACCTGGGCCGACGTCTTCTCGGCGTTCGAGAACTACCGCGACTACGACTGGATGGGCCGCTGGCACGGCTCGCAGCACTACCAGATGTACGCCGCGGACCTCGACTCCGTCACCCCGCAGCAGGCCCCGCATGTGCAGCCGCCGCCGGCCCGGACGCAGAAGCCGCAGAGCTGGGGATCGCAGTTCTGGACGCTTGTGCGCCGCTATGTCTCGGTCGTCGCCTCCGACAAGGGCTTCCTCGCGCTAACGGTGATCCTTCCCGTCGTCCTGGGCGGTGTCAGCACCCTGATCCCCAGTGACTTCGGGCTGGGCTACGGACCGCTGAAGAGCGGCAGAACGAACCGCGACGCCGGCACGATCATGCTCATCATCGCCGTCGGAATGTGTTTCTCCGGCGCCGCCAACTCCGTGCGTGAGCTGATCAAGGAGCGGGTCATCTACGAGCGCGAACGGGCCACCGGCCTCTCGCGGTCCGCGTACCTGATGAGCAAGGTCCTCGTGCTCGGGCTCGTCACGGCCGTCCAGGGCGTGATCATCTCAGCCATCGGATTCGCCCCGCGCGAACTGCCCGCGGAAGGCGTCATCGGGGAGAACTTCCCCGCCGTCGAGATGACACTCGCCGTGATCGTTCTCGGTTTCACCTCGATGATGTTCGGCCTGATCATCTCGGCGCTGGTGAAGACGGCCGAGAAGACCATGCCCCTGCTCGTCATGTTCGCCATCGTCCAAGTGGTCTTCACCGGAGTGCTCTTCCAGCTCTTCGACACCCCGGGCGTGGGCCAGCTGTCCTGGCTGATGCCGTCCCGCTGGGCCGTGGCCGCGATGGGCGCGACGGCCGACATGAACACGCTGCTGCCGTGGGAGAGGGGCAACCCCGACCCGCTGTGGGAGCACACGGCCGGTACCTACGTGCTGGACATGACCGTACTGCTGGGCCTCGGCATCGCTCTCGTCTTCGTCGTGGCGAAGCTGCTGCGCCGTCACGAGCCGGAGGTCATGCGCAAGTAGCAGGGGAGCACCCCGGTCACACGCGGACCCGGAGGACAACGCACCGAGAGGCGGCGGCATCAGGAGATGATGCCGCCGCCTCCGGCGTCTGCGCCGTCACGAGCCGGGGCGGTTCCCCGGGCCCGTGCGGCCGCTGCTCAGTACCAGTTGTTGGACTGCCAGAAGGACCACGCGCCGCAGGGGCTGCCGTAGCGGTCCTTCATGTAGCCCAGACCCCACTTGATCTGTGTGGCGGCGTTGTTGCGCCAGTCGGGGCCGGCGGAAGCCATCTTGGAGCCGGGCAGCGCCTGCACGAGCCCGTACGCTCCGCTCGGGTTCTGCGCGTGCACGTCCCAGCCGCTCTCACGCTCGACGATCTGCGAGAAGCACTGGAACTGTGACTCGTCGCCGATGAGCTGCCGCGCGATCTGCTTCGGGGACCCCGAGGGGGACGTGGTCTTGCTGCGCTCCGCGGAGCGGCTCGCCGCCAGTTCGCGCTCACGCTCCCGGTCGGCCTTCACAGCTGCCTCGTGCCGTGCCTTCGCCCGGGCTTCGGCCTTCTTGCGGGCCTCGGCCTTGGCGTCGGCGCGTGCGCGGTCGTCCGCGGCGGAGGTCTGAGCGTCGATGCTCGCCTTCTGCTCGGCCGGGCTGTCCGCGGCGGCCTGAAGTGCGACCGGCTTGGCCGCCATCTCCGATCCGGCAGTGACGCTCCCGCTGCTCTTCTGACCTGGCACGACGGTGAACGCGAATGCGGTGACACCGACGGCTGCGGCTCCGGTCGCCGCAGAGATCTTGTGCAGACGGGAAAGCCTGCCGTGGCGTTCGGAATTGGGAACGCTCATGGGGAGGAAACCTCTTCCAGTTCGCGGACCGCAGCGACGGTGGCCGCTGCGGCGGCAGTCATTCTCAGCTGCCGTCAGTCACCGGGCAAAAATCACCATTACTAACCTTGGTAGTGGATTTGGAACAGAGTCGATGCCTTGATGTGCCAGCGCTGCACGTCCGGTCAGTGGTCAACATCTACTAAGTAGGGTCGTACGTGATCTGGGTCCTATGCGACGACTCACATCACACACCCGGTTACTTGTACGCAGTGTGTAGGTGCGATAAACGCAGGGTCACACTGCTGGTCCCTGGTCCTAGGTCTCCGGACCCCCGCCGGAGTCCCGCCCCGGCCCGATCCGGAGAGGCTTCCGCGCCGGTACCGTGGCGGCATGGTCCGCAGCTCAGGGCTCGCCGCGGTGAGCGCCGCGATCCTCTCCATGAACAGGCAGCTCGAGGTGCGCGACGTCCTGCAGACGATCGTCTCCTCGGCCCGTGAGCTGCTGGACGCGGAGTACGCGGCCCTCGGCGTGCCCGACGATCACGGCGGCTTCGCGCAGTTCGTCGTGGACGGCGTGACGGACGAACAGTGGAAGTCCATCGGGCCGCTGCCCCGGCAGCACGGCATCCTCGCCGCGATGCTCCAGGAGGCCACGCCCCAGCGGCTCACCGACGTACGCAACGACCCGCGCTTCGGAGGCTGGCCCCGCGCACACCCGGAACTCGCCGACTTCCTCGGGATGCCCGTCGCCGACGGTGAGGAGGTGCTGGGCGCGCTCTTCCTCGCCAACAAGAGGTGCACGCCCTCCGCCGGCAGGGCGCCCGATGAGCACGAGCCCGGCCCCGGCGGGGAGGAACCGGCGACGGGTGGGGGTGCGGCGCCGGCACGCGGCTGCGCCTTCACCGAGGAGGACGAGGAACTCCTGCGCCTCCTCGCCCAGCACGCCGCCATAGCGCTCACCAACGCCAGCCTCTACGAGCGCAGCCGCGAACTGACCATCGCAGGCGAGCGCGCCCGCATCGGCCACGACCTGCACGACGCCGTCGCCCAGAAGCTCTTCTCCCTCCGCCTCACGGCACAGGCCGCCACGGCGCTCGTCGACCGCGATCCGGCCCGGGCCAAGAGCGAACTGCACGAGATCGACCGGCTCGCCGCCGACGCCTCCGAGGAACTCCGCGCGGCCGTCGTCGAACTGCGTCCCGCGGCCCTGGACGAGGACGGGCTCGTGGCCACACTCCGCACGCAGACGCAGGTGCTCGACCGGGCGCACACGGCCGAGGTCGCGTTCGGCACCGAGGGGAGCGTGCGGGCGCTGCCCGCGGCCCAGGAAGAAGCCCTGCTGCGCGTCGCCCAGGAGGCCCTGCACAACGCGCTGCGCCACGCGTCCGCCTCGCATGTCGGAGTCACCCTCACCTACGGCGCCGCCGGGGCGCGGCTGCGCGTCGCCGACGACGGCCGCGGCTTCGACCCGCAGGCCGTGCGGAAGGCGGGACGCCACCTCGGCCTGGTCTCCATGCGGGACAGGGCGAGCGGCGTCCGCGGAACCCTGACCGTCGACTCCGAGCCCGGCAAGGGAGCGGTCGTGGAGCTGGAGGTGCCCGGTGGCTGATCCGATCCGGGTCCTGATCGTCGACGACCACCAGGTCGTGCGGCGCGGACTTCGCACCTTCCTGGAGGTGCAGGACGACATCGAGGTCGTCGGCGAGGCGGGCGACGGCGACGAAGGGGTCGCGCGCGCCGAGGAGTTGGGCCCCGACGTCGTCCTCATGGACGTGAAGATGCCCGGCACCGACGGCATCGAGGCACTGAAGGAGCTGCGCAGGCTGCACCACCCCGCGCGGGTCCTCGTCGTCACCAGCTTCACGGAACAGCGCACCGTCGTCCCCGCCCTCCGCGCAGGAGCGGCCGGATACGTCTACAAGGACGTCGACCCCGACGCCCTTGCCGGGGCCATCCGCTCCGTACACGCCGGCCACGTGCTCCTGCAGCCCGAGGTCGCGGGAGCGCTGCTCTCGGACGAGCCGGGCGGCGGTGCCGGAGCCGGGCGGGGTTCCGTCCTCACCGAGCGGGAGCGCGAGGTGCTGGAGCTGATCGCCGACGGGCGCTCGAACCGGGAGATCGCCCGTGCCCTGGTGCTCTCGGAGAAGACGGTCAAGACGCATGTGTCGAACATCCTGATGAAGCTCGACCTCGCCGACCGTACGCAGGCTGCCCTGTGGGCGGTGCGCCACGGGCTGACGGGCTGAGTGGCTGGATGCCTGGCGGGCTGACGAGCCGGCGGGCCGAACCGGCCGGCACACGATGGTGGCGGAGCGGCTGCCCGGGCGCCCCGTCACGCCAGGGCAGCCCGGGCCCGCGGTCTCACGACTCCCACGAACGCTTCCGTTCGAGCTCCTCCGCGTAGGCGTTGTACGCCGCAACCTGCGCCCGCCTCGCGGTCCGCTCCACCGGCCGCAGAGCCTCCACGCGGGCCGCGATCTGCGAGGCGCTGACCGCGCCGCCGTGTTCACGGCCGTCAGCGCCGCTGCCGCCGCCGTACCCGGCTCCGCTCTCCTCCCCGTGGGCGATGGCCACGAGCGCCCGCACCCGTTGCGCCAGCTCCAGCACCCGCACCGCACGCGGCGGATACCCCGGAGCCAGGAGCTGCCTCCCGGCTTCCATGCGCGCCCGGTAGCTCTCCAGCGCGGCATTCGCCACCGGACCCGAACCGGCCACGTCCAGCTGCGTGAGCACTTCGGTCGCCTCGCGCAGCGCCTCGGCCAGTTCGCGCTCGGCCTCGCTCAGGGAGGGCACGTCGGCGGGCGGCGCCTCCCGTACGGACAGGCAGTGCCACGTGACCTCCGCGTGCACGTCACCCTCCGGACCCGCCTCGTACAGTTCGGGCACCAGCCCGACGCCCGCGTCCGGAGCGATCACTGCCTCACCCGCCTCCAGCGCCCGGGAGTTGAACTCCGGCGGCCCGCTCAGCCCCAGCGGATGCCCCGGCACGGGCAGCGCGATCCGCAGCCCCCGCGCCCCCATGGACCGAAGACGGCCGAGGGCGAGAGTCAGTCCCACGGACTCCGGCTCGGAATCCGCGTACGGAGCCGGTGAAGCGGGAAGCCCCATCACGCGGTGCACCACGTCGTCGCCGACGATCCGCTGGACCGCCTCATCCGGCGAGATGAGTGCGGCAAGCAGAGCGTTTCCCCAAGCGGCCAGGCGTCCCGAACGAGGTTCATCGAGCATGACCCCAGCCTAGGGAACGGACCCTCGAACGCGTGGCGTAAGTTTGGCTGGGGACTCTGCTCACAAGGCACGGGTAACGGCGACTGCATTGGGAGACAACGCGCTCATGAGCGAAGTACTGGAGCTGGTGGACGTATCAGTGGTCCGCGACGGCCACGCTCTGCTGGACGATGTCTCCTGGTCGGTCAAGGAAGGCGAACGGTGGGTCATCCTCGGCCCCAACGGCGCGGGCAAGACCACCCTGCTCAACCTCGCCTCCAGCTACCTCTTCCCCAGCAAGGGCACGGCCACGGTCCTCGGTGACAGGCTCGGCGCGGTCGACGTCTTCGAGCTCCGTCCCCGCATCGGCATGGCCGGCATCGCCATGGCGGACAAGCTGCCCCGCTCCCAGTCCGTGCTGCGGACGGTTCTCACGGCCGCGTACGGGATGACGGCGCACTGGCAGGAGGAGTACGAGGACGTGGACGAGGAGCGCGCACGCGCCTTTCTCGACCGGCTCGGCATGACCGAGTACCTCGACCGCAAGTTCGGCACCCTCTCCGAGGGCGAACGCAAGCGGACCCTCATCGCCCGGGCCATGATGACCGACCCCGAGCTGCTCCTCCTGGACGAGCCCGCGGCAGGGCTCGACCTCGGCGGCCGCGAGGACCTCGTGCGGAGACTGGGCAGGCTCGCGCGCGATCCGTACGCGCCGTCGATGGTCATGGTCACCCACCACGTCGAGGAGATCGCCCCGGGGTTCACACACGTCCTGATGATCCGCCAGGGGCAGGTGCTGGCCGCCGGGCCGCTCGAGACGGAGCTCAACTCCCGTAATCTCTCCCGCTGTTTCGGGCTGCCGCTCGTCGTCGAGAGGCGGGGAGAGCGCTGGACCGCTCAGGGTCTGCCCCTGAGCTGACGGCGCGCCTACCATGGTCGTGTGGATGCATGGATCTGGTGGCTGATAGCCGCCGTTGGGCTGGGAATCCCTCTCGTCATCACCGCCATGCCCGAATTCGGCATGCTCGCGGTGGGCGGCGTCGCAGGAGCCGTCACGGCGGCGCTGGGCGGCGGGATGGTGGCGCAGGTCCTCGTTTTCGCCGTCGTCTCGACCGCTCTGATCGTCGTCGTGCAGCCGGTGGCCCGCCGCTCCCGCAGGCAGAACCCGAAACTCAGCAGCGGAGTCGACGCGCTGAGGGGACGTCAGGCGACGGTGCTGGAGCGGGTCGACGGGCAGGGCGGCAGGATCAAACTCGCCGGCGAAGTGTGGTCGGCACGCGCGCTGGACTCCGGCGAGGCCTACGAGCCGGGCTCACAGGTCGACGTGGTGGAGATCGACGGGGCCACGGCGGTCGTGATGGGATGACCGGAAGCAGCTAACCTCAACAACCGTGAGTACACGGCGACTTGCGGTGGGACAATTGCTGTCGGTCCTGGTGACCTCACATTTAGAGACATACACGCAGGGGGGCGGATGGACGCCATCATCATTGTCCTGATCATCCTGGTGGTGCTGGTCTTCATCGCACTCATCAAGACGATCCAGGTCATTCCGCAGGCGAGCGCCGCCATCGTCGAGCGCTTCGGCCGCTACACCCGAACTCTCAACGCGGGCCTGAACATCGTGGTCCCCTTCATCGACACGGTCCGCAACAGGGTCGACCTCCGCGAACAGGTCGTGCCGTTCCCCCCGCAGCCCGTCATCACCCAGGACAACCTGGTCGTCAACATCGACACGGTCATCTATTACCAGGTCACCGACGCCCGTGCCGCCACGTACGAGGTCGCCAGCTACATCCAGGCGATCGAGCAGCTCACGGTCACCACGCTCCGCAACATCATCGGTGGGATGGACCTGGAGCGGACCCTCACCTCCCGCGAGGAGATCAACGCCGCACTGCGCGGAGTGCTCGACGAGGCCACCGGCAAGTGGGGCATCCGCGTCAACCGCGTCGAGCTGAAGGCCATCGAGCCCCCGACCTCCATCCAGGACTCGATGGAGAAGCAGATGCGCGCCGACCGCGACAAGCGCGCGGCGATCCTCCAGGCCGAAGGTGTGCGGCAGTCGGCGATCCTGACCGCCGAGGGCGAGAAGCAGTCCTCGATCCTGCGTGCCGAAGGTGAAGCCCGCTCCGCCGCACTGCGCGCCGAAGGCGAGGCGCAGGCCATCCGCACGGTCTTCGAGTCGATCCATGCCGGCGACCCGGACCAGAAACTGCTCTCGTACCAGTACCTGCAGATGCTCCCGAAGATCGCCGAGGGCGACGCGAACAAGCTCTGGATCGTCCCCAGCGAGATCGGCGACGCCCTCAAGGGACTCGGCGGTGCGCTGGACGGATTCAAGCCCGGGGGCGGCAACGGCGGCGCAGCCGGCAGCGGCGGAGCTTCGGCCGCCGGCATGGTGAAGCCGCCCCGGGAGAGCCCGAACCTCGACTGAGCCCCCGGAGAAACACGTCGAAAGCCCCTCCGGCATGATCAGTGTGTACGGCACTGATCTCGAAGGGGCTTCGCGTGACGATCTGGGAGGCGGTCGCTGTCTGCGCCGCGGGCCTCGGGGCGGGTGCCCTCAACACCGTCGTGGGCTCGGGCACCCTGATCACTTTCCCGGTGCTGCTCGCCGTAGGCCTCCCGCCCGTCACCGCCAACGTCTCGAACGCGCTGGGTCTCGTCCCCGGGTCGGTCAGCGGCGCCATCGGCTACAGACGCGAACTGCGCGGACAGGGGCGGCGCGTACTCGTGCTCGGTGGTGTGGCTTTCGCCGGCGCGATGACGGGAGCCGCCCTGCTGATCGCTCTGCCCTCCAGCGCCTTCGACATGGCCGTCCCCGCACTCATCGGTGCCGCCGTGCTCCTCGTCGCCCTGCAGCCCTGGCTGGGCCGCCTCGCGGAGCGTCACCGGGAGAAGCGAGGCACGACGGCGCGCCCGAACGGGGGCGTCCCGCTGTCGACGGGAATGCTGTTCGCCAGCGCATACGGCGGCTACTTCGGCGCCGCCCAGGGCATCGTCTACCTCGCCCTGATGGGGCTCTTCCTCGACGAGGGCCTGCAGCGGATCAACGCCGTGAAGAACGTCCTCGGCGCACTCGTCAACGGCACAGCCGCCGCCTTCTTCCTCTTCGTCGCCGACTTCGACTGGACCGCCGTCCTGCTCATCGCCGCGGGCAGCGCGGTCGGCGGCCAGTTCGGCGCCCTTGCCGGACGCAGGCTGCCGCCGATCGCGCTTCGCGGGATCGTCATCGTCATCGGGACAGCGGCGATCATTCAGCAATTCCTCCGCTGAGAACCGGAGTTCGTCCTCTCGCGGTGACCACGCTGCGGCCGCCTGCGCCTGCGCCTGCGCCTGCGCTCTCGCCGGCCTCAGACGTGACCGCCACCCGCCGCCCGCCGGTTCAGGCCGTGGCGGGCAGAGCGGGCGCGGAGACGGGCGCACCGGGCACCGCGAGCCAGTCCGGCAGCCCTTCACCGTCCCTGAGGCCCAGGGCGAGCAGCAGCGCGTCGGCCGGAGTCGGCTCGAAGGGCTTCACCGCGAGAGCCATCCCGGCCTGCTCGGGCGTGCGGTCCGCCTTCCGGTTGTTGTCCGCCGCGCAGGCGGCGACGGTGTTCAGCCAGGTGTCGCCGCCGCCCTGAGAGCGGGGCACCACATGGTCGACGGTCGTCGCGCGGTGCCCGCAGTACGCACACCGGTGCCTGTCCCGTACGAGCACACCGCGCCGGGACCACGACGCCCGTTGTCGGAACGGCACCCGCACGTATCTGCGGAGTCTGATCACCTGCGGAACGGGAAGGTCGATGTTCGCCGCCCGCACACGGAGGCCGGGGTGGGCGTGCTCCACGACGGCCTTGTCCTGCATGACCAGTACCACCGCACGGCGCAGAGACACCGTCGACAGCGGCTCGAAGCCGGCATTCAGGATGAGCGTCGCGCGCATCCCCTCCACCTCCCGTTTCCCTCCCGCCCCTGCGGCGGTGACCCCACTCTGCCGTCGTGGCAAATTCCCGGACAACGCAATTTCCGCGCGCCGTACGGGAGTCGACGACGAGCCGGTGACATGGCGAAAGGGAAACGAAGAATGCGACCGGGCAGAATCGCGGGGTGCGGAGAATGCGGCGGGAACGCAATCGGTGGACGGCCTGATCGGCCGCCAAACGGTTGAAGCCCAAGGGCAGTCGGCGCGGTCGCCGGCCCCCGGCCGAGCTCCGGCGGACGACCGGCGCAGACACAAGCGCCCCGCCGTCCCCGCACTGCGGTGCCGACTGCCCGCCACCACTGTGCGATCCGGGAACGGCGGGGCGCAAAGGATTTTCAGGCCTGCGTCCCGGCCCTTTCCTCTGCGGTCAGCCTCCGACCTCCTCGTGCAGACCGATCAATTGAGCCCGCCCGATGGCCTTGAAGCGCAGATTGAATCCGACGAAGGCGGGAGAGGCGTCGCCGTCCGGGCCGAGCTTCTCGTCCTGGACGGCGTAGACCGTGAAGACATAACGGTGCGGCCCGTCCCCGGGCGGCGGTGCGGCCCCGCCGAAGTCCCGGGTGCCGAAGTCGTTGCGTACGTGCACCGCTCCCTCGGGCATCCCCTTCATGTCACCGCTGCCGGCCCCGGCAGGCAGCTCCGTCACGGAGACGGGGATGTCGAAGACGGACCAGTGCCAGAAGCCGCTGCCCGTGGGGGCGTCCGGGTCGAAGCACGTCACGGCGAAGCTCCGGGTGTCCGGAGGGAAGCCCTCCCAGCGCAGATGGGGCGAGGTGTTCCCCTCCGAGTAGAGCTGGTCCGGCCGCAGCCGCCCGCCCTCCGAGACGTCCTCGCTCACCACCTCGAAAGAGGCGACGGGCGGATGGAAGTCGTGCGGGAGCGGCGGTTGCTTCTGCTCGGTCACTTCGGTACCTCCTGATGGCACGAAATCGGTGCACCGGCCAGCCTAACCAGCCCCTGTCGTGGTCTTTGTCACCATGGACCCCACGACGAGACCTCGAAGCGGTGGTGCGACGATGACCAGTCCCGTGGAACTGCCCGAACTGCCCGAACTGCCCGACGGCGGGCTGCCGGGACTGTTCGACGGCACCGTGCCTCCCGGTGTCTACCGTTGCGATTCCGTCGGCCCGCACGTCCTGATGCAGGCCGACGCCGCGAACTGGATCGGAGCGGTGATCGACCTCAGCGACGTCACCGACAAGGCCGAGTTCATGAACCGGTGTGCCACCGGACTCGAACTTCCCGGCTGGTTCGGGCACAACTGGGACGCGCTCGCCGACTCCCTCACCGACCTCTCCTGGTGGGGAGAGACCGACGGATATGTACTGATGACCGCGGGATGGCCCGGCTTCGAACAGGCCGATCCCAAGGCAGCCGCCACCGCCGTGAACGTCTTCACGGCGGCGGTCGGCTACTGGGCAGTGCGGGACGCACCGCTCTCGGTGCTCCTCGGCTGACTCCGGCCCGTCCCGTCGGCCGGCTTCGGGAGCTGCCACGGACTCACAGCCAGTTGCGGCGCCCTCCGACCTCCGTGAGCCACTGGTTGATGAATGCCGTCCAGTCCGTCTGGTGGAAGTCGGTGAGGTCCACCTGGAACGCCCGGTACGAGTCGCTGCCGCCGGTGAAGATGCCCGGCGTCTTGTCCATCTCCATGACGACGTCCATCTGGCGACCGTCCGCCACGAACGACAGCTCGACCTGCGACAGCCCCCGGTACTGCTGCGGCGCCAGGAACTCGATCTCCTGGTAGAAGGGCAGCTGCTGCCGCGTACCCCGGATCCGCCCCTTCTCCATGTCGGCCGACTTGAAGCGGAAGCCCAGCGTCCCGAAGGAGTCGAGGATCGCCTGCTGCGCGGGGAGCACGTGGACGTTCACGGGGTCGAGGTCCGTGGAGTCGACGGCCTGAGCGATGGCGAGTTCCGTGGAAACCCCGATGTGCATACCTGTCAGCTGCTGCCCCATGAACATCGTGATCGGCGTCTCCCAGGGCACGCCGAGCTGGAAGGGGACGGTGTGCCGTGCGCCTTCCTTGAGATCGAGAGCACCCCCGAGCTGCTGCCTGCCGAACTCGATGTTCTGCTTCAGCTCACCGTCGTTCGTCTCCACCTCGACCTTCGCCATGAGACCGACGGACAGGCTCTGGATCTGCTGGTCGACGGACCCCGCCTCGATGTGCACCTCGCCCTGTACGACGCCGCCGGGCACGACGTTCGGCTCGTGAAGCACGGTGTCCACCGACGCACTCCCGACCCCCAGGCTCGCGAACAGCTTCTTGAAACCCATCTCTTCCAGTCCCTCCCAGGCGCTTCGTGCGCGTCTCTTCTGATCACTCGTGACGTACTCGGCACTCCGCTACCAGGTACGCCCGGCGACGGCCGACGGTTCCGGCATCAGGGCAGGATGATCGACGACCGGCTGGAAGCACAGCCCTCCGGCTCGTTACCCTCTGTCGGCATGATCACCGGCGGAGACCGTACGCGAAGGCACGACGGCAGCAGCACCCCGCTGCCCCGTTCGTTCTTCGACCGTCCAGTGCTCGAGGTCGCACCCGAGCTCCTGGGCCGGCACCTCGTCCGCACCGCGCCGGACGGACGGATTGTTCTGCGCATCACGGAGGTGGAGGCCTACGCGGGGGAGGCGGATCCCGGCTCGCACGCCTACAGAGGCCGGACCCAGCGCAACGCCTCGATGTTCGGGCCCCCTGGGCATGCCTACGTCTACTTCATCTACGGCATGTGGTTCAGCCTCAACCTCGTCTGCGGAGCCGAGGGCCACGCGAGCGGTGTGCTGATCCGTGCCGGCGAGATCCTGACGGGCGGGGAGCATGCGTGGAAGCGACGTCCGAAGGCGCGCAAGGACACGGAACTCGCCAAGGGCCCGGCCCGTCTGGCAACGGCCCTGGACGTGGACCGAACGCTGAACGGCACGGACGTCTGCTCCACTGAGGAGCGCGCTCCGCTTCGCGTTCTGGCTGGTGAGGAGGTCGGCACGGGAGAGATACGGAGTGGCCCGCGAACAGGCGTGGGGGGTGCCGGGGCGGTGCATCCGTGGCGCTACTGGATCGACGAGGACCCCACGGTGAGCCCTTACCGGCCACATCAACCCCGGCGCCGTCAGAGGTCACTTGACTCCGAAGGCCGGAAGACCTAACGTTGAGCGAGTCGCTGAAAACGATCGACGGTAGCCGCGGCCTCGAAGCCGGGGTAACCCATCGGAAGCGACCAAACACTACCTACGATTTCCCCAAATGGGGTTCGCTTTTGGTGCGCCAAAAACGAGCTACAAGCTCCGATTAGGGGCGGGCGAGGAAATCCGCTAAAGTAGTGACACCGAGAGGGAAGCGCCCGGAGCGGCCTGTGAGGGTCGTGATGGAAGCGTCCGTTCTTTGAGAACTCAACAGCGTGCCAAAAGTCAACGCCAGATATGTTGATACCCTCGTGTCTTCACGTTTTGTGGAGGCGTGGGATTTCTTTGATTGACAGCGAGGATGCTGTGCACGCCGGGATTATTCCTCCTGGTTGTGCCGCTCTTTCGTGGTGTCTAGTGCATTCACGGAGAGTTTGATCCTGGCTCAGGACGAACGCTGGCGGCGTGCTTAACACATGCAAGTCGAACGATGAAGCCCTTTCGGGGGTGGATTAGTGGCGAACGGGTGAGTAACACGTGGGCAATCTGCCCTGCACTTCGGGACAAGCCCTGGAAACGGGGTCTAATACCGGATACGACTCGGGGAGGCATCTCTACCGGGTGGAAAGCTTCGGCGGTGCAGGATGAGCCCGCGGCCTATCAGCTTGTTGGTGGGGTGATGGCCTACCAAGGCGACGACGGGTAGCCGGCCTGAGAGGGCGACCGGCCACACTGGGACTGAGACACGGCCCAGACTCCTACGGGAGGCAGCAGTGGGGAATATTGCACAATGGGCGGAAGCCTGATGCAGCGACGCCGCGTGAGGGATGACGGCCTTCGGGTTGTAAACCTCTTTCAGCAGGGAAGAAGCTTTTGTGACGGTACCTGCAGAAGAAGCACCGGCTAACTACGTGCCAGCAGCCGCGGTAATACGTAGGGTGCGAGCGTTGTCCGGAATTATTGGGCGTAAAGAGCTCGTAGGCGGCCTGTCACGTCGGATGTGAAAGCCCGGGGCTTAACCCTGGGTCTGCATTCGATACGGGCAGGCTAGAGTTCGGTAGGGGAGATCGGAATTCCTGGTGTAGCGGTGAAATGCGCAGATATCAGGAGGAACACCGGTGGCGAAGGCGGATCTCTGGGCCGATACTGACGCTGAGGAGCGAAAGCATGGGGAGCGAACAGGATTAGATACCCTGGTAGTCCATGCCGTAAACGTTGGGCACTAGGTGTGGGCGACATTCCACGTTGTCCGTGCCGCAGCTAACGCATTAAGTGCCCCGCCTGGGGAGTACGGCCGCAAGGCTAAAACTCAAAGGAATTGACGGGGGCCCGCACAAGCGGCGGAGCATGTGGCTTAATTCGACGCAACGCGAAGAACCTTACCAAGGCTTGACATACATCAGAAAGCTGTGGAGACACAGCCTCCCTTGTGGCTGGTGTACAGGTGGTGCATGGCTGTCGTCAGCTCGTGTCGTGAGATGTTGGGTTAAGTCCCGCAACGAGCGCAACCCTTGTCTCGTGTTGCCAGCAGGCCCTTGTGGTGCTGGGGACTCACGGGAGACTGCCGGGGTCAACTCGGAGGAAGGTGGGGACGACGTCAAGTCATCATGCCCCTTATGTCTTGGGCTGCACACGTGCTACAATGGCCGGTACAATGAGTTGCGATGCCGTGAGGTGGAGCGAATCTCAAAAAGCCGGTCTCAGTTCGGATTGGGGTCTGCAACTCGACCCCATGAAGTCGGAGTCGCTAGTAATCGCAGATCAGCATTGCTGCGGTGAATACGTTCCCGGGCCTTGTACACACCGCCCGTCACGTCACGAAAGTCGGTAACACCCGAAGCCGGTGGCCCAACCCCCTTGCGGGGAGGGAGCCGTCGAAGGTGGGACTGGCGATTGGGACGAAGTCGTAACAAGGTAGCCGTACCGGAAGGTGCGGCTGGATCACCTCCTTTCTAAGGAGCATCTTGGCCGTGCAGTGCACGGTCCAGGAGGCCATTACGCCGGCGCACGTCCGGCGGTGGTTGCTCATGGGTGGAACGTTGACTATTCAGCCGGGCCGTTGGTCCTGCTCTGTGCCAGTACTGCTGTCTTGATCTTGTGCCGTTGTGGTGGGAGATGAAGAGGGCGTGGAACGCGGGGAGTTGGGTCGGGGTCTGGCTGGGCGCGCTGTTGGGTGTCTGAGAGTGCGGGCGGCTGCTGCTGTTGTGGTGGTGGTTGTGTGTCTCTTGGTTGCCGGCCCTGGTGTACTCGGACTGTGTGTTCGGGGTGGTGGGTGGCTGGTTGTTGTTTGAGAACTGCACAGTGGACGCGAGCATCTGTGGCCAAGTTTTTAAGGGCGCACGGTGGATGCCTTGGCACCAGGAACCGATGAAGGACGTGGGAGGCCGCGATAGGCCCCGGGGAGTTGTCAACCGAGCTGTGATCCGGGGGTGTCCGAATGGGGAAACCCGGCAGTCGTCATGGGCTGTCACCCGCATCTGAATGTATAGGGTGTGTGGAGGGAACGCGGGGAAGTGAAACATCTCAGTACCCGCAGGAAGAGAAAACAACCGTGATTCCGGGAGTAGTGGCGAGCGAAACTGGATGAGGCTAAACCGTATGTGTGTGAGACCCGGCAGGGGTTGCATGTACGGGGTTGTGGGAGTTCTCTTGATCGGTCTGCCGGCCGGTCGGCGAGTGAGAAATTGTTGATGTAGGCGAAGGGCATGCGAAAGGCCCGGCGTAGAGGGTAAGACCCCCGTAGCTGAAATGTCAGCAGCTCGTTTGAGGATCACCCGAGTAGCATGGGGCCCGAGAAATCCTGTGTGAATCTGGCGGGACCACCCGTCAAGCCTAAATATTCCCTGGTGACCGATAGCGGATAGTACCGTGAGGGAATGGTGAAAAGTACCGCGGGAGCGGAGTGAAAGAGTACCTGAAACCGTGTGCCTACAAGCCGTGGGAGCGTCGCACGTCAAGTTTGCTTGGCGTGTCGTGACTGCGTGCCTTTTGAAGAATGAGCCTGCGAGTTTGCGGCATGTTGCGAGGTTAACCCGTGTGGGGGAGCCGTAGCGAAAGCGAGTCCGAAGAGGGCGTTTGAGTAGCGTGTTCAAGACCCGAAGCGGAGTGATCTAGCCATGGGCAGGGTGAAGCGGAGGTAAGACTTCGTGGAGGCCCGAACCCACCAGGGTTGAAAACCTGGGGGATGACCTGTGGTTAGGGGTGAAAGGCCAATCAAACTCCGTGATAGCTGGTTCTCCCCGAAATGCATTTAGGTGCAGCGTCGTGTGTTTCTTGCCGGAGGTAGAGCACTGGATAGGCGATGGGCCCTACCGGGTTACTGACCTTAGCCAAACTCCGAATGCCGGTAAGTGAGAGCGCGGCAGTGAGACTGTGGGGGATAAGCTCCATGGTCGAGAGGGAAACAGCCCAGAGCATCGACTAAGGCCCCTAAGCGTGTGCTAAGTGGGAAAGGATGTGGAGTCGCAGAGACAACCAGGAGGTTGGCTTAGAAGCAGCCATCCTTGAAAGAGTGCGTAATAGCTCACTGGTCAAGTGATTCCGCGCCGACAATGTAGCGGGGCTCAAGCACACCGCCGACGTCGTGTCACTCACATATGTGCCTTAACGGGTGTGTGGGTGGGTAGGGGAGCGTCGTGTGCCGGGTGAAGCAGCCGTGGAAACGAGTTGTGGACGGTATGCGAGTGAGAATGCAGGCATGAGTAGCGATACATACGTGAGAAACGTGTGCGCCGATTGACTAAGGGTTCCTGGGTCAAGCTGATCTGCCCAGGGTAAGTCGGGTCCTAAGGCGAGGCCGACAGGCGTAGTCGATGGATAACCGGTTGATATTCCGGTACCCGTGGCAGTGCGCCAGCGCTGAATCAGGTGATGCTAAGCCCGTGAAGCCCCCCGTGTGTGTCCTTCGGGATGCCGTGGGTGTGGTGGAGCCGGCGGTCCGATCCTGTAGTAGGTGAGTGATGGGGTGACGCAGGAAGGTAGTCCAGCCCGGGCGGTGGTTGTCCCGGGGTAAGGGTGTAGGGCGTCGTGCAGGTAAATCCGCACGGCATGTGCCTGAGACCTGATGCCGAGCCGATTGTGGTGAAGTGGATGATCCTATGCTGTCGAGAAAAGCCTCTAGCGAGTGCTGTTGCGGCCCGTACCCTAAACCGACTCAGGTGGTCTGGTAGAGAATACCGAGGCGTTCGGGTGAACTATGGTTAAGGAACTCGGCAAAATGCCCCCGTAACTTCGGGAGAAGGGGGGCCACGGCTGGTGATCCCACGTGCTGGGGGAGCTGGTGGTGGCCGCAGAGACCAGCGAGAAGCGACTGTTTACTAAAAACACAGGTCCGTGCGAAGCCGTAAGGCGATGTATACGGACTGACGCCTGCCCGGTGCTGGAACGTTAAGGGGACCGGTTAGTCACATTTCGGTGTGGCGAAGCTGAGAACTTAAGCGCCAGTAAACGGCGGTGGTAACTATAACCATCCTAAGGTAGCGAAATTCCTTGTCGGGTAAGTTCCGACCTGCACGAATGGCGTAACGACTTCTTGACTGTCTCAACCATAGGCCCGGTGAAATTGCACTACGAGTAAAGATGCTCGTTTCGCGCAGCAGGACGGAAAGACCCCGGGACCTTTACTACAGCTTGATATTGGTGTTCGGTTCGGTTTGTGTAGGATAGGTGGGAGACTGTGATACTCGCACGCCAGTGTGGGTGGAGTCGTTGTTGAAATACCACTCTGATCGTGCTGGATGTCTAACCTGGGTCCGTGATCCGGATCAGGGACAGTGTCTGGTGGGTAGTTTAACTGGGGCGGTTGCCTCCTAAAATGTAACGGAGGCGCCCAAAGGTTCCCTCAGCCTGGTTGGTCATCAGGTGGTGAGTGTAAGTGCACAAGGGAGCTTGACTGTGAGACTGACGGGTCGAGCAGGGACGAAAGTCGGGACTAGTGATCCGGCGGTGGCTTGTGGAAGCGCCGTCGCTCAACGGATAAAAGGTACCCCGGGGATAACAGGCTGATCTTCCCCAAGAGTCCATATCGACGGGATGGTTTGGCACCTCGATGTCGGCTCGTCGCATCCTGGGGCTGGAGTCGGTCCCAAGGGTTGGGCTGTTCGCCCATTAAAGCGGTACGCGAGCTGGGTTTAGAACGTCGTGAGACAGTTCGGTCCCTATCCGCTGCGCGCGTAGGAGTCTTGAGAAGGGCTGTCCCTAGTACGAGAGGACCGGGACGGACGGACCTCTGGTGTGCCAGTTGTCCTGCCAAGGGCATGGCTGGTTGGCTACGTTCGGGAGGGATAACCGCTGAAAGCATCTAAGCGGGAAGCCTGCTTCGAGATGAGGACTCCCACCCCCTGTGTGGGGTTAAGGCTCCCGGGAGATGACCGGGTTGATAGGCCGGATATGGAAGACCCGTGAGGGTTGGAGTTGACCGGTACTAATAAGCCGAGGGCTTGACCACAGATTCTTTTTGCTCGCGTCCACTGTGCGGTATCTGAAACAACAACCGTTTTGGTTGGTCCGGTGCAGCAGTCTTCGGGTTGTTGTATCGGGGTGAGAATTGAACAGTGCGCTGACACACAGGTTTCCCCCGCTGTGGGTGGGGGGTGTGTTTCGGTGGTCATAGCGTGAGGGAAACGCCCGGTTACTTTCCGAACCCGGAAGCTAAGCCTTACTGCGCCGATGGTACTGCATGCGGGAGCGTGTGGGAGAGTAGGACACCGCCGAACTACTATTGAGGGCCCGTGGCCCACAGCGTGCATGCGCTGTGGGCCACGGGCTTTTTTGATTTTCGGAATTGCAATAGTGCGGGCCTTGGAGAAAGGCCCTGTGCGTAGAAGGAGTCACGTCGATGTCCACCGATTCGCCAGACGATCGGCCTGAGCCTCGTCCTCGTCGGTCCGGGCCACGGAGCGGCGATGACCGCCCTCGTGGTGGAAAGCGCGACGGTCGCGCGAGCGGCGGTGAGAACCGTGGACGGGACGGGTACCGGCGCGAGGACGGACGTCGCAGCGACCGGCGTGACGATCGGAAGGACCGGGACAGGCCGCGAGGCGCCGGCTTCCGCCGCGATGAGCGGAGCGACAGGAGGGACCGGCCGGAGCGGCGGAGCGATGGGCGCGGCAGCGCCCCCCGGCCTGACAGGAGCCGGTCTGATGGGCCGCGGCAGGACCGGCGGGAAGAGAGGCCGCGGCAGGACCGGCGGGAAGAGAGGCCGCGGCAGGACCGGCGGGATGACAGGCCGCGTGGGCCCCGTCGGGAGGACGAGCGGAGCGGAAGCGGGGGCCGGCGCCCGTACGGGCAGGGCGGCGGTCGCGGACGGGACGACCGGGAGCGGCGTGGTGGTTTCCGTGGGCGCAGGGACGACGACCGCGGAGGCCCTCCGCGGCGCCCCGGCCGGGACGACCGCAGGGAAGGGCGCCGGGATGACAGGCGCCTGGACCGCGACGCGCCGCGGCGGCTGCCCATCGACGACGACGTGACCGGCGCCGAGATCGACAAGGAGGTCCGGCAGGAGCTGATGAGCCTGCCGAAGACTCTTGCCGAGGACGTCGCGAAGAACCTTGTCATGGTCGCCAGGCTGCTCGACGAGGATCCGCAGGGGGCCTACGGCTATGCACGCGTCGCCCTGAGGCTGGCTTCGCGTGTGCCGTCGGTGCGTGAGGCGGCGGGCTTCGCCGCGTACGCGGTGGAGAAGTACGCGGAGGCGCTGGCAGAGTTCCGTGCCGCCCGGCGCATGACGGGGCTGCAGCATCTGTGGCCGGTGATGGCCGACTGCGAGCGCGGCATGGGGAGGCCGGAGAAGGCCCTGGCGATGGCCGGCGAGCCCGAGGTGCAGAAGCTGGACAAGGCCGGACAGGTGGAGATGCGGCTGGTCGCGGCGGGGGCGCGCCGTGACATGGGCCAGGCCGAGGCTGCCGTGGTGACGTTGCAGAGCCCTGAACTCGCGTCCAGTTCGCAGCAGCCGTGGACAGCCCGGCTGCGCTACGCGTACGCCGACGCGCTGCTGGAGGTCGGACGTGAGGACGAGGCGCGGGAGTGGTTCGCCAAGGCGCTGGAAGCCGACCAGAGCGGTTCCACGGACGCGTCGGACAGGCTCGCCGAGCTCGACGGCGTGGAGTTCATCGACGCCCTCGATCCGGAGGCGGAGGACGAGGCCGCCGGGGAAGGTGACGGCGGCAGCACCTCGGAGTGAGCCGGTGAGCAGCCGGGAGACATGAGGAGGCGGGAGCCCGTGGCGGGCTCCCGCCTCCTTGTCGTCCGACGGGGGAAGGGCGGGGCTACGGTGCGAAGGGCGCCAGGGGGTTCTCCAGTTCGCCGACGATCTGGAGAGCGCCCGCCGGGTCCTGCAGGTCCACCATCTGCTGGTTGTTGCGCAGCTGAAGGCGGTTGAGGCAGGAGAGCGCGAAGGTTTCCGCGAAGAGGTCGTAGCGCTCGAAGCGTTCGGCCAGGTGCGGTGCGGACTTCTGGTAGTCGCGGATGCAGTCGGCGACCGTCGACCAGAAGGAGGACTCGTCGAGGGTGCCGTTGTCCGCGAGGATTCCGTTGAGGAAGCGCAGGAAACAGTCGAAGACGTCGGTGAAGAGGGAGAGGAGCTTCATCTCCTCCGGCACGTCGGCGCGGATGCGTTCGACCTCGGGGGGGAGCTCGGCGTCCGCGCTCATCACCGCCACCTCTTCGGCGATGTCCTTGAACAACGCCCTTGCGGGGACGCCGTCCTCGTCGAGTACGAGGATGACGTTCTCCCCGTGCGGCATGAAGACCAGGTCGTACTCGTAGAAGCAGTGCAGCAGCGGCGTGAGATACACATCGAGGTACCGGCGCAGCCACGTCGCCGCGCCCAGGCCCGACTCTTCGATGAGCGCGGTGGCCAGGGAGGCGCCCTCGGCGTCGGTGTGGAGGAGCGACGCCATCGTCGCCGGCCGCTCACCCGGCGCGAGCAGCGGCACGGGGCTCTCCCGCCACAGGGCGGCGAGCATCTTCAGGTACGGGGATCCCTTGGCTGCGGCCGCTTCGTACGGGGCGGGGTGGTAGCCGACGGCGGCGCACTCCCGCAGCACCGTGAGACCCGTCTCGCGCAGCACTTCGTCCTCGGCGACGAGTCGGGCAAGCCAGTCGTTGATCGCGGGGGTGGCCTTCATGTACTCGGCCGAAAGGCCGCGCAGGAAACCCATGTTGAGGACGGAGAGGGCCGTCTTCACATAGTGCTTCTCCGGGGCGGTGGCGTTGAAGAAGGTACGGATGGACTGCTGGGCGAGGTGTTCGTCGTCCCCGTGCCCGAGGCAGACGAGATTGCGGCGTGCGACCTCGGCGGCGAAGGTGACGGACAGCTTGTTCCACCACTGCCACGGATGGACGGGGATGAGGAAGTAGTCGTCCAGGTCGAGGCCTTCTTCCCGCATCACGGCGGAGAAGCGGCGCAGCGTCTGTGCGGACAGCTCCGAGAGCAGCAGTTTGTCGTAGCTGAGGTCGGCCGCCGTGGTGAAGGTGGCGTGGTCGCGGTGGGCGGCGACCCAGATCAGCCGTACGGGGGCGCCGGTTTCGGGCGCGTAGGCGCGGTACTCGGCGACGTCGAAGCCGAGGCGGCCGTTGTTGGCGACGAAGCAGGGGTGGCCCTCGGTCATGCCCGCCTCGATGTCCTGGAAGCCGGAGCGGGCCAGTCGGCGGGAAGTGACAGGGTCACGGGCGAGCTTGAACGCCGTGCTGGCAAGGGTGGAGCTGATCTCTTCGAGATAGACGGGCAGGATCTCCGGTCCCAGGCGCAGCGAATCCCGCAGTTCGGTGATGAACGCCAGGGCGTCCAGGGGAAGTTGGTCGCCGTCGCGGTGGCGGCTGATGCTGCCGGAGTCAATCTGCCAGTGGTCGAGGGCGAACTGCCGTGCCGTGAACCGGTATTCGGTGGTGCCGTCGTCGCTGTGGACGCTGTACGGGGTGGTGTGCTGCCCGTCGGGGGCCGGTGACGGTTCCGGAGTGAGGAGCCGCTCGTGGGTGAACTCGGCGAGGGCCTTGCGTATCAGCAGCCGGTTGGCCAGGTCCCAGCGTTCGGGGGTGAGATGGGCGATCGCTTCGCGGGGGGAGAGGGAGGTGGGGGTGGTCATCGCTTCTTCGTCTCTCCTGGGGTCGCGCGGGTATCGCCGGACTCCCGGGTCGCGAGGGCCTCGCGTGCGGCCTCGAACTCTTCCCGGGTGCACATGCTCAGGTAGGCGTCCTTCTCGGGCTTGGCGACGGTGCGTTCGATGCGGAAACCGACGGCTTCGTTGAGTGCGTGCACGGCGGTGTTGCGCACGTCCGGCTCGACGACCACCCGGCGTGTGTCCGGGTCGGCGAAGAGCATGTCCATCACCGTGGTGATCACGGCGAGGGTGAAACCGCGGAGCGGCGCGTCGGTGGGAGCGCACAGGAAGTGCATGCCGACGTCGCCCGGCTGTGCGTCGTAGAGGCCTTTCAGTTCGACGTGTGCGGGGTCGTAGCGCTCCATGAGGAAGCGCGGCTCGCCCTCGTGCAGCCCGAGGAAGGCGTCGTGGTACTCGGAGGCGGCGATGCTCATGAACTCACGCTCCACGTCGGTGAGCGTGGATTCCTGCATCAGCCAGAAGGCCGACTTGGGGTGGGTGACCCAGGTGTGCAGCAACTCGGCGTCGCCCGCCGGGTCCACGGGGCGCAGGGCGAAGCGGCCCAGGTTCGGGTCGTTGCGGGTGTGCACGATGGCGGCGGTGCCGCCGTCGTCCGTACGGGTGCTGCTCATGGGTGCGGAACCTCCGTCCGTGTGGCCGGTGCCGGTGCCCCGTCGGGTACCGGGGCGCTGAAGTCCTGGAAGGCGATGGCCTCTTCGAGCGGGTAGTACTCGCGGCCGAGCAGCTCGCGGATGATGCACGAGTTGCGGTACGCGGACATGCCCAGGTCCGGCGTGACGAATCCGTGGGTGTGCAGTTCGGCGTTCTGCACGTAGATCTCGTGGCCGTCGCTCGCGCCGTTGTCGACGCGGTAGTTGCGCCGTACGTCGAAGCGGCCCTGCTCGTCCCATTCGATGCGGTCGGCAATGGGGTTGAGGAATTCGGGCGTGCGGTAGCGGTATCCGGTGGCGAGAACGAGGCCCTCGGTGCTGAGGGTGAAGTCCTGCTTCTGCTCCTCCTGGCGCAGGCCGAGGGTGTACGTGCCGGAGGCGGCGTCGTAAGAGGCGTCCGTCAGCGAGGTGTTGGTCATCAGCCGCGTCGGGCATGGGCCGCCGATGCTCTTCTGGTAGAGCAGGTCGAAGATCGCGTCGATCAGCTCGGTGTTGATGCCCTTGTAGAGGTTCTTCTGCGATGCGACGAGCTCGTCACGGGTGGCCGGCGGGAGGCTGTGGAAGTAGTCGACGTACTCCGGGGAGGTCATCTCGAGCGTCAGCTTGGTGTATTCGAGCGGGAAGAAACGCGGGGAGCGGGTGACCCACGTGAGGTGGTAGTCGTGGCTGCCGATTTCCTGAAGCAGGTCGTAGTAGATCTCGGCGGCGCTCTGGCCGCTGCCGACGACCGTGACGGACTTCTTCCTCTGCAGCTGCGTCTTGTGTTCCAGATAGCGCGAGTTGTGCAGGAAGTCCCCGCCGAGGCCGCGGCAGGAGTCGGGGATGTGGGGCGGGGTGCCGGTGCCGAGCACGAGCTTTCTTCCCCTGTAGGTGCGCGGCTCCCCGGCGTCCAGGTCGTCGGCGCGGACGAGGTAGACGTCTTCTTCGTCGTCGAACTCGACGCTGGTGACGCGGTTGCGGAACCGCACCGAATCCAGTTTCCCGGCGGCCCAGCGGCAGTAGTCGTTGTACTCGGCGCGCAGCGGATAGAAGCTCTCGCGGATGTAGAACGAGTAGATGCGGCCGGACTCCTTCAGGTAGTTGAGGAAGGAGAACGGGGAGGTGGGGTCGGCGAGGGTGACCAGGTCGGAGAGGAACGGGGTCTGCAGCGTGGCGTCTTCGAGCAGCATCCCCGAGTGCCAGTCGAACCCGGGCTTGTCGTCCAGGAAGAGGCCGTCCAGCTCCTCGACGGGTTCGCTCAGGCAGGCGAGGCCGAGATTGAAGGGGCCGAGGCCGACCGCGATGAAGTCGTGGACGTGGGTGGTGCCTTGTGGGGTGGACACGTAGGTCTCCGGATCTCCGGGGGCGGGCGGTCAGCTGGCGCGGGGGTGGACCGGTTCCGGGGGCGGAAGCCGGTCTTCGGAGCCGCCCCGGCGCTCGGCGAGGTGTCGGCCGGCGTGCTCGGCGATGAGGTCGAGGACGGTGGCGATGTCGTCGAGTGAGGTCCGCGGGTTGAGCAGTGTGAACTTCAGGTAGTGCCGTCCGTCGACGACGGTGGACGCCACGACGGCCTCACCGGAGGCCGAAAGGGCGTGCCGCGCATACAGGTTGGCCTCGTCCGTCAGGGACCGGCCGGCCGGCGAGGGCGGCAGCCAGCGGAAGACGAGGGTGCTCAGCTGCGGCCGGGTGACGACCTCGAAGCGGGGGTCCTCCCGCAGCATCCGCCAGGCGTCGGCCGCACGGTCCACTACCTCGTCGAAGAGTTCGCCGATTCCGGCGGCGCCCATGATGCGCAGCGTCAGCCACAGCTTGAGGGCGTCGAAGCGGCGGGTGGTCTGGATGGACTTGTCGACCTGGTTGGGGATGTCGTTCTCTGCCGTCCGTGCCGGGTTGAGGTAGTCCGCGTGGTAGGTGACATGGCGCAGCGCGGCCTGGTCGCGTACGAGCACGGCGCTCGAACTCACCGGCTGGAAGAAGGACTTGTGGTAGTCGACGGTGACGGAGTCGGCGCGCTCGATGCCCTCCAGCAGACCGCGCCGCCGGGAGACCAGCAGACCGCAGCCGTAGGCCGCGTCCACGTGCAGCCATGTACCGAATCGTTCGCACAGGCCGGCGATGGCGGGCAGCGGGTCGATGCTGCCGAAGTCCGTCGTGCCGGCGGTGGCGACGACGGCCATCACCACCAGGTTCTCGCGCTCGCACCGTTCGAGTTCGGCTGCGAGGGCGGAGGTGCGCATCTTCCGGTCCTGGTCGCACGGTACGGCGACGACGGCTTCGGCTCCCAGGCCGAGCAGCGTGGCGGCCTTCTCGACGCTGAAGTGGCTGCATTCGGAGGTGAGAACGCGAAGCCGCGGCAGGATCTCCGGCTTCCGCAGCGGGGTCGGGGAGTTCTTCTGCACCAGGCGGCACGCCTCTTCCCGGGCGAGCAGCAGTGCCTGCAGATTGGACTGGGTGCCGCCGCTGGTGAAGATGCCGTCGGCCGCGGTGCCGAGGCCGGCTCGCTCGGCGGTCCACTTGATCAGATGCTGTTCGATAAGCGTGCCGCCGGCGCTCTGGTCCCAGGTGTCCATCGAGGAGTTGACGGCCGAGATCACCGCCTCGCCCAGGACCGCCGGGATGACCACGGGGCAGTTGAGGTGGGCGAGGTAGCGCGGGTGGTGGAAGTAGACGGCGTCGCGGAGGTAGACGTTCTCCAGCTCGTCGAGGGCTGCGGCCGGGTCGCCCAGGGGCTCTTCCAGGTCGATGCCCTCGACGGCCGGGCGGAGTTGGGACGGGGTGACTCCGGTGAAGGGGCGGTCGGTGCGGGCGATCCTGTCCGCCACACGGCCGACGCCTTCCGTGACGCAGCGCCGGTAGCGCTCCACCGTCCCGTCGTTGAGCAGGTGTGACCTGCTGCTCATGAACTGTCCTCCCTGACGCGGGCATCGTCTTCATGCACCGCACGGAGAGTGCGGTGAGGTAAGGCTACCCTAACTATGCCCGGGTGAGGGTGCAGTGGGGCGGGTCACGAGCGTCACAGGAAGCAGGAGGCCTCAGCAGCCGTCGTCGAGGACGCGGAGCACCAGACCGGTCGCCGGTTTCGGGCCGAAAGAGGTCGACTTGCGGGGCATCATCACGCCCCGCTCGGCGAGTTCGCGTACGACTTCCTCCCGCACCGGCCTCATGAGAACGGCGGTGCCGCCCGCGCGGGCCGCCTTGCCGACGGCTGCGGCGGCATCGTGGATGTAGCTGATCTCATCCGGGACGTCGGGCACTTGCCACACCTCGTCGAGAAGTACGGAGTGCAGCACGGTCGCGTCCAGGCGCCGCCACGATTCCGGACCGCCGGCGGTCAGCCCTTCCAGCAGACGGGGAGCGGGGTCCCGCAGCAGATGGAAGGCGCCACCGTCGGTGAGCAGGAAGGCGTTGCCCGGCGTCTCGTCCAGGGTGCCGAGCGCCTGCGCAAGGGAGCCCGTCCCGAGAGCACGTACCCGGAAGGCGCCCTCCGACGCGGCGGCGTGCAGTGCCTGTTCGAGCGGGAGCCGGGGAAGCACCCGGTGGATGGCCTGAACCCGCAGCGGATGGCGGACGGTGTCGACGAGGAGGACGAGGCCGTAGTCCCAGGGCGAACCGCCGGAACAGGAGGCGGAGCCGGAGCGGCCGCCGGCCGGGCCGGCCTGCGCGCCGGGGCTGCCGTGTGCGCCGCCCTCGGCGCTCCCGGCCGGTCCCCGGTGTTCGCCGCGGAGCCGGAGGTAGGTCGCCCATCGGTGGTGTCCGTCCGCGATGAGAGCGCGGTGCCGGGACAAGTCGGCGTCGATCTCGGCGAGTTCGGCCGGATCGGTCAGCGACCACAGGCGGTGCGAGAAGCCGTCCTCGGTCGTTGTGGAGAGCAACGGCGTGCGGAGCACGGCCCGTTCGATGACTGCCGTGGCGCCGGTGACCGTGCCGTCGCCGCGGTAGGAGAGGAGCAGTGGCTCCAGGTTCGCTCCCGTGGCGCGCATCAGCGCCGCACGGTCCTCCACGATCTCGGCTATGACGTCCTCGTGCGGCAGGACGACGCCCTCCTCGGGCGCGGACAGCCGCAGCGCGCCGATGAGTCCGCGCTGGAGCAGGTCGCCGCGGCGCTGCTCGTAGACGTACAGCGCCGGCCGCGGGTCCTGCGCCAGCACGCCCTCCGCACGCCAGGAACGCAGCGTCTCCGCGGCCTTGGCCTGCCCTCCCGCCGCGTCGCCGGCCTGCGGCAGGATCAGCCGGACGATGTTGTACGGGTCCGAGGTCTCCAGGTGGTGCAACTCGTCGGGGCGGACGACCACGTCGTACGGCGGCGAGGTCACGGCGGCGAGAGAGCCGACCTCCCCGGGGGCGTAACGCAGGCCGCGGAAGGGAGTGAGCCGGAGGCCGTCGGTGGTCATTACCGCATGCTATGCCGGACTCCGGCCGGGGACGGAGCGGCCCCTGGCGGCACAGGGCGGCATCATCGGGGGAGTCGGGCGAGGAGAGGCATCCGTTGCGAGGAGAGCGAGAGACGATGGCGGGCACTGTGCGTACGAGCCCTTCCGGAAGCGGCCGGGCCCTGCGGGAGGCGTACGACACGGCGCTGCTGGACCTGGACGGTGTGGTGTACGTCGCGGGCGATGCGGTGCCTCACGCGGTGAGAGCGCTGGAGGAGGCGCGGAAAGCCGGAATGCGCCTGGCGTATGTGACGAACAACGCGTCACGCACGCCGGAGGCCGTCGCGGCGCACCTGTGCGACCTCGGCATCCCCGCGGACGCCGGTGACGTGGTCACCTCGGCGCAGGCGGTGGCCCGTCTCATCGCCGAGCGGCATCCGCAGGGTTCCCGGGTGCTGGCCGTCGGCGGCGAAGGCCTCCGGGAGGCGCTGCGCGAGCAGGGGATGAGCGTCGTCGAATCGGCCGACGACGAACCGGCCGTCGTGGCGCAGGGGTACGGCGGCCCGCACCTGGAGTGGGGACGGCTCGGGGAGGCGGCGCTCGCCGTCGGACGGGGCGCCGAGTGGTTCGCCTCGAACGCCGACGTCACCGTCCCCGGAGACCGCGGCATAATGCCCGGCAACGGCGCGGCCGTCGAGGTCGTCCGCCTGGCGACCCGATGGATGCGTGATGCTCCCGAGCCGCGGATCGCGGGGAAGCCGCAGCCGCCGATGCACCGCGAGACCGTTCTGCGTACGGGAGCGCGGCGGCCCCTGGTCGTCGGCGACCGCCTGGACACCGACATCGAAGGCGCGCACGTCGGAGGCGTCGACTCGCTGCTCGTGCTGACAGGGGTGACCGACGCGGTGCAGCTGCTCGCGGCGCCGCCCGAGCACCGCCCGGCGTACGTCGCACGGGACCTGCGCGGACTGGCGCAGCCCCATCCGGAGCCGGGGGCCGACGCCGGGAGCGGCTTCGGATGCGCCGGCTGGAACGCCAGGGCGGGCAGCGGGGAACTCGTCCTCGAGGGGGAGGGCGAAGTGCTCGACGGACTGCGGGCGTTGTGCGCCGCCGCGTGGACCGCCGCGGGGGCGGGCCGTTGCACGCTGGAGGCGGACAAGGCCCTTGCGCGGCTGGGGCTCTGACGAGCGGGGGATCTTGAGGAGCGGGGCCTTGAGGGGCCGGCGCTTTGCGGGACTTGAGCCCTGAGGGGCGCGGCCTCCTCCTCAGTCGCCCGCGGCGCCCGCGCGGCCGGAGACGGCCTCCTCGACGAGTTGTTCCTCGCTCGTGTCCATCCGCCAGTAGCCGGTGAACTTGACCCTCTTGCGGTCGAAGCCGCGCTCACCGACCAGATGACGCCGCAGCGCCTTGACGGTTCCGGCCTCGCCCGCGATCCACGCGTACGGGGTGCCCCCGGGGAGGCGGGCCGCGGCGAGGGACGCGAGGTGGAAGTCCGTGCGGTTCTCGGTGGTGTTCTCCCTGACGAGCCAGGTGATGTCGGCGTCCGCGGTTGTCGGGAGCTCCTGGACGTCCTCGGCGTGCGGCACCTCGATCCACACCTTGGCGGGGGTGCCCGGCGGCAGCCACTCGAGGATTCCCGCGATCGCGGGCAGCGCGGTCTCGTCTCCGCTGATCAGTACCCAGTCGGTGCCGGCGGCGGGACGGAAGTCCACGCCGGCGTTGTCGTGGACGGTGGGGCCGAGGAGGGTGACCCGGTCACCGGGGCGCGCGGTCGCGGCCCACCGTGACGCGGGACCGGCCGGTACGAAGCCCGCTGATGAGGCCTCGGACGGGTCGCCGACGCCGTGCAGCGCGAAGTCGATGTCCAGCTCGTCCTGCGGGAAGCGGCGCTGCTCCCGCACGGTGTAGGAGCGCATGATCCCGCGCACGGACGGGTCCATGGCCCGCCAGGCCGTGAACCACGCGTCGCCGGCGTCGGTGGGGACGACCGGTGCGTCCTGGCCCGGGTGCGGAAGGAAGAGTTTGAAGCGCTGGTCGCGCCCGCCGGAGGCGAAGTCCCGCAGCGGCTCGCCGCCGAAGGTGATGCGCAGCATCGTCGGGCCCAGCCGGCGGGTCCGTACGACGTGGGCGTCGAAGAACTCGAACGGGACGGTGCGGGCGGGGGCTTCGGGGGCTGCGGTGCTCATGTTGCGGCTTTCCTCCCGGGTGGGCCGTGCCGTGCGTGGGTGTCGGGTTGCTTGGTGGTCCGGCCGCGAGGCCGGTGGCTGTGCGGTGCCGCGGCCACGGGGGCGGGCCCCGGGCGTGTCAACTACGCGGCGTGTGCGGCGGATCGAGCTCCGGAACGGGCCGGGAGGCGTCCGGGTGAGAGGCGGGCGGCGGGGGTGCCGCCGCCCGCTCCACCGCATCAGGCGGTCTTCTTGGCGTCCTCGATCGCCTTGGCGAGCTGTTCGAGTACGGGGGCGGCACCCGCGTAGGAGAAGCGCGGCTCGGCGTCCCATGTGGTGACTTGGCCGGCCTTGACCGCGGGCAGGTCCGACCACGTGGGCTTGGACTTGAGAGCCGGGGGCTGGAGGGCCTGCGTCCGGTTGTCCAGCATGATCACGTCGGCCTTGTACTTGTCGGCGTTCTCCCAGCTGAGTTCCTCGAAGAATCCCTGCTTGCTGAGCTTCTTCGGCACGACGATGTCGACGCCGAGCTCCTTGAAGTACCGCAGGTCGGCATTCGCGGAGGGGTCGGAGACATACATGAGGTCCGGGGCGCCGGAGGCGGCCATCACCTTCAGGCCGCCGCTCGCCTTGGCCGCCTTGCGAAGCCTCTCGGAGGCCTTCTCGAAGCGGTCCTTGGCGTCGGTGACGCGCTTGGCCTTGAGGTCGGCGCCGAGGGAGCCGGCCAGTTCGGCGAAGCGCTTGATCGCGTCCAGCATGGACGTCTCGGCGGTCTTGAGCGCCAGGGCCGGGGCGAGCTTGAGGATCTTGGCCTTGCTCTCGTCCGGCACGTACCAGAGTGCGTCCTTCACGTACATGTTCGTCACCAGCAGGTCGGGACGGACCTTCGCGTACTTCTCGATGTCGAACTCGCCGTAGGCGTTGCCGATGACCGCCAGCTTCTTCACGTTCAGGTCGCCCGCCAGTACGTCGGGCTCGCCGTTCTTCTTCTTCGTCGGGCCGAAGACTCCGACGATCGCGTCGCCGGCGCCGAAGTCGTGCAGGGCCGCGGCGGTGCCGACGTAGGCGACTATGCGCTGCGGTTCGGCGTCGAGGCTGATCTTCTTCTTGCGGTCGTCGGTGAAGGACCAGGCGCCTCCGCCCTTGCCGGCGCCGGACTTCGAACCCCCGTCGCCGCCGCAGGCGGTGAGCAGGGCGCCGAGACCCGCGGCGCCGCCTGCGGCCAGCAGACCACGACGGGAGAGACTGGGGGACGCGGACGAATGGGGCATGGCGAAGCCTTCTCTTTCCGGTGTCTTTCGGGGCGGCAGTGTGCCGAATGCCAAGTTAGGTTAACCTAACCAAAGTCGTTGTTGTCCAGTGGCCGGGTGCCCCCGCCCCCCGTCCCCGACCGGAGCCCGTACGTGACTCTCATCAACTCCCGCCAGAAAACGGGAAGTTCGGCGGCCGAAGGTCCCGGAGAAGCCGAACGGCCCCCACCGGCGGCGGTGTCCGTGCGGAAGGCCGGCGCCGACCGGTCCGGGCCGGCGGGCCAGGACGGTGACCCCGCCGCGGGCGGTGGCCGGACCGTCCTGGTATTCCGCGCCGCCGGACTGCTGGGCGCCGGGGCCCTGTTGCTGCTCGTACTCGCACTGAGCATCGCCGTCGGGGCGAAGCAGCTCTCGCTCACCGAGGTCCTGAACGGCCTGACGGACACCGGCTCGCCGTCGTACCCGGTGGTGCACGAAATGCGTCTGCCGCGCACCGTTCTCGGGCTGCTCGCCGGAGCCGCACTCGGGCTCGCGGGCGGCGTGATGCAGTCGCTGACCCGCAACCCGCTCGCCGATCCCGGACTGCTCGGCATCAACGGCGGCGCCGCCGCGGCCGTCGTCACCGCGATCTCCTTCTTCGGGGTCTCCGGCTACACCGGCTACATCGGCTTCGCCTTCGCCGGCGCCGCGGCCGTCTCGGTGGCCGTGTACGCGGTCGGTGGCGGCCGCGGGGCGACTCCCGCACGGCTCGCCCTCGCCGGTACGGCACTGAACGCGGCGCTCATCTCCTACGTCAACGCGGTGCAGTTGCTGGACACCGCCTCGCTGGACCGCATGCGCTTCTGGACGGTCGGCTCGCTGGCCCGCGCGGAGGACGGCACCAACGTCCAGGCGCTGCCGTTCGTGCTGGCCGGCATCCTGCTGGCGCTGGCTCTGGCCCGCCCGCTCAACGCGCTCGCACTCGGCGAGGACGCAGCACGGGCGCTCGGCTCACGTCCCGGACTCACGCGCGGCGCCGCCATCGTGGCGGTGACGCTGCTGTGCGGTGCGGCGACCGCGGCCTGCGGTCCCATCGTCTTCGTCGGCCTGATGGTGCCGCACATGGTGCGCTCCCTGACGGGCCCGGACCTGCGGTGGCTGCTGCCCTACTGCGCACTGCTGGCGCCGGTGCTGATGCTCGGCGCGGATGTGCTCGGACGCGTGCTCGGGCGACCCTCCGAACTGCAAGTGGGCATCGTGACCGTCGTGCTCGGCGGGCCGTTCTTCCTCTACTTCGTGCGGCGCCGGAGGGTGGCCCGGGCATGAGCGTCATACGTACGGCGGGCGGATACTCCGTCACGCTCCGGCCGCGCGCGTTCCTCGCGGGAGCGGGGTGCGTGGTGCTGGCGCTCGTCGTCGGAGTCTTCGCCATCGGCAGCGGTGAATACCCGATGGCACCGGCGGACGTGATCCGCACCCTGGCCGGCCAGGGTGCGCCCGCGGACGCCTTCATCGTCAACGAGCTGCGGCTGCCGCGCATCGTTACCGCCCTCTCGGTGGGCGCCGCGCTGGCGCTGGCGGGGGCGGTCTTCCAGGCGGTCGTGCGCAATCCGCTCGGCAGCCCCGACGTTCTCGGCTTCACCCACGGCGCCGCGACCGGTGCGCTGACCGCGATCGTCGTCGTCGGCGGAGGCAGCGCCGCACTCGCGGGCGGTGCGCTGCTCGGCGGCGTCGCCACCGGGATCGCCGTGTACGGGCTGGCGTGGCGCGGAGGCATGCACGGCTACCGGCTCGTGCTCGTCGGCATCGGCGTCGCCGCCATGCTCACCGGCGTCAACGGATATCTCCTCACCAAGGCCCAGATCACCGAGGCCGGGCGTGCGGTGCTGTGGATGACCGGCAGCCTCGACGGGCGTGGCTGGGACGACGCCGCGCCGCTGCTCGCCGCCATGGCGGTGCTGGTGCCGGTCGTGCTGCTCGGGTGCGAACGCCCCCTGCGCATGATGGAGATGGGCGACGACGCCGCCGCCGCGCTGGGCGTCCGCGTGGAGCGGGTGCGGCTGGTGCTCCTCGCCGCCGCCGTGCTCCTGGTGGCCCTCGCGGCCGCTGCCGCGGGCCCCGTCGCGTTCGTGGCGCTGACGGCGCCGCAGTTGGCGCGGAGGCTGACGAAGGCGCCGGGACCGAACCTTCTGCCGGCGATGTGCATGGGTGCCGCGCTGCTGGTCACTGCCGATTTCTGCGCCCAACGCGCCTTCGGTGAAAGGGAGTTGCCGGTGGGCGTGGTGACCGGTGTGCTGGGCGGCGGCTATCTGGTGTGGCTGCTGGCGACCGAGCGCAGGGCTGGACGGATATGAGCGGCGGGAGCGCGGCGGACGCGACGCCGGGTCCCGTCAGGTTCAGGGACGGCGTCAAGGGTGCCGTTACGGATGCGAAGAGCACGGACGCCGATACGTATGCGAAGCGCACGGACACGACGGCGACGGATGCGAAGAGCACGGACGCCGATACGTATGCGAAGCGCACGGACACGACGGCGACGGATGTGACGGCGACGGGCACGACCACGACGGATGCGACGACCGGTACGGGCAACAGTGCGAGGACGGCGAGCGTGACCGAACAGCAGACCCCGGAGTCCCCGCGGCAACCGCAGGCCCCCGAATCCCCGCGGCCTGACGGCACTTGGGAAGGCGCCACCCGGCTCACGGGCAAGGGCCTCACCCTCGCCTACGACCGGCGTACGGTCTCGGAGGGGCTGAGCGTCGCCGTGCCGGACAACTCCTTCACGGTGGTCGTCGGCCCCAACGCCTGCGGCAAGTCCACGCTGCTGCGCGCCCTCTCCCGGATGCTCCGGCCCACTGCCGGGTCCGTGCTGCTGGACGGCGCCGACATCGGCGGAATGCCCGCGAAGAAGCTCGCACGCACCCTCGGGCTGCTGCCGCAGTCGTCCGTCGCCCCCGACGGGATCACCGTCGCCGACCTGGTGGCGCGCGGGCGCTACCCGCACCAGAGCCTGCTGCGCCAGTGGTCGCGGGAGGACGAGCGGGTGGTGAGGCAGTCGATGGAGGCGACCGGGGTGGACGACCTGGAGAGCCGCTTCGTCGACGAGCTGTCCGGCGGCCAGCGGCAGCGCGTGTGGATCGCCATGGCGCTCGCGCAGCAGACCCCGCTGCTGCTCCTGGACGAGCCGACCACGTATCTCGACATCGCCCACCAGATCGAGGTCCTGGACCTGTGTGCCCGGCTGCACGAGGAGGAGGGCCGCACGCTGGTGGCTGTGCTGCACGACCTCAACCACGCGGCGCGCTACGCCACGCACCTCATCGCGATGCGGGAGGGCGAAGTGGTCGCGGAGGGCGCCCCGGGCGAGGTCGTCACAGCGGGCCTCGTGGAGGAGGTCTTCGGCATGCCGTGCAGGGTGATCGAGGATCCGGAATCGGGTACGCCGCTGGTCGTACCGGCCGCGCGGTCCCGTGGGCGCGCGGCGCGCAGCACCTGAGCCCGCGCGCACGGGGCGGGCCCGCGGGGTGCTTCGGAAGCGGTAGCGTCAGGGGCATGAGCGAGCCGATGCCGGGCGCAGTGCCGGCGCAGCAGGACGCAGACCCCGCACGGGCGGCGGGCGCCGGGGAGCCGGCGGAAAAGACGGCACCCGCGGAACAAGCGGAAGCCGTCGCGGGAGAGCTGCCGGGTGCCCATGGGCCCGTCGAGGCGGAGCACCGCGCGGGCGCCGAGGACAACACGGGCGCCGAGGAGCACGCAGACGCGGAGGAGCCCGCGCAGCCCGGTGAAGCGGAGGCTGAGGACGACGGGCCGCGCCCGCTCGGGCTGCACGTAGAGCCGACGGGCCAGGCCCCCGTCGACGCCCAGCTGAGACGCCTGGAGGACGCCGACCATCTCGCGGTCTCGGGTCACCTGGAGGTGTACGAGGACGTGCACCGCGGGCTGCGGGAGGCGCTGGCCGGGCTCGACCGGCACCCCGCTTCGGCACCCGCCCCGGGCCCCGCCTCCGTACCCGCCCCGGGCCCCGCCTCCGTACCCGCCCCGGGCCCCGCCTCCGTACACGCCCCGGGCCCCGCCTCCGTACACGGTCCGGGCCGCCCCGCGCCAGGGCCTCAGCCTCACCGGAGCTGACTCTTGCCCCGACGCCGACTCGACGCGGAACTGGTGCGCCGCAACCTGGCCCGTTCGCGCGAGCATGCCAGCCAGCTGATCGCCGCAGGACGGGTCACCGTCGGCGGCAACGTCGCCGCGAAGCCCGCCACACAGGTGGAGACCAGCGCCGCCGTCGTCGTACGGGCCGACGACGCCGACCCGGAGTACGTCTCGCGCGGCGGGCACAAACTCGCGGGCGCGCTCGCGGTGTTCGGGCCTCTGGGCCTGCGCACCGAGGGGCGCCGCGCCCTGGACGCCGGCGCCTCGACGGGCGGCTTCACCGACGTACTGCTGCGCGCCGGCGCGGCCGAGGTCGTGGCCGTGGACGTCGGCTACGGGCAGCTCGCCTGGTCCCTGCGCAGCGACGCACGCGTCACCGTCAAGGACCGTACGAACGTACGGGAGTTGACGCTCGACGACGTGGACGGCAGGCCTGTGGACCTCGTCGTGGGAGACCTGTCCTTCATCCCCCTGGGACTCGTGCTCCCCGCTCTCGTGCGGTGCTCCGCGCCGGACGCCGACCTGGTGCTCATGGTCAAGCCGCAGTTCGAGGTCGGCAGGGAACGCCTCGGCAGCGGCGGCGTGGTGCGCGGCGCCGCGCTGCGCACGGAGGCCGTGCTGGGAGTGGCCGCCCAGGGCGCACGGCTGGGACTCGGCGCCCTCGGAGTGACGGCGAGTCCGCTGCCGGGGCCGTCCGGGAACGTCGAGTACTTTCTGTGGCTGCGTGCCGGAGCACCCGCGATCGACGCGGCCGAAGTCGAGCGAGCTGTGGCGGAGGGCCCGAAATGACGACAGGCAGTGACGCCCGCACGGTCTTCCTGCTCGCCCACACAGGACGCGGAGCAGCCGTACGCAGCGCGGAGCTGGTCGTACAGGGTCTGCTGCGCAACGACATCGGCGTGCGGGTGCTGGAGGAGGAGGCCGGCGCCCTGCCCTTGCCCGACCGGGTGCGCACGGTGCCGTCGACCGAGCAGGCCGCGGAGGGCTGCGAGCTGATCGTCGTCCTCGGCGGCGACGGAACGCTGCTGCGCGGCGCCGAGTTCGCCCGTGCCTCCGGCGTGCCGATGCTGGGCGTCAACCTGGGTCGGGTCGGCTTCCTCGCCGAGGCCGAGCGCGACGACCTGGAGGAAGTCGTGCACCGGGTCGTCACGCGGGACTACGAGGTGGAGGAGCGGATGACGCTCGACGTCCTCGTGCGCACCGACGGGCAGATCGTGCACCGCGACTGGGCCATCAACGAGGCGTCGGTGGAGAAGGCCTCCCGCGAGCGGATGCTGGAGGTCGTCACCGAGGTCGACAACCGTCCCGTCTCCCGTTTCGGCGGCGACGGCGTCGTGTGTGCCACACCCACCGGCTCGACAGCATACGCCTTCTCCGCCGGCGGCCCCGTCGTCTGGCCCGAGGTGGAGGCGCTGCTGATGGTGCCGATCAGCGCACACGCGCTGTTCGCCAAACCGCTCGTGACGGCGCCGGATTCGGTGCTCGCCGTGGAGGTGCAGCCGCAGACGCCGCACGGCGTGATGTGGTGCGACGGGAGACGCAGCGTCGAACTCCCCGCGGGTGCGCGCGTGGAGGTGCGCCGCGGGTCCGTGCCCGTGCGGCTGGCGAGGCTGCACCACGCATCCTTCACGGACCGGCTGGTCGCCAAGTTCGCGCTGCCGGTGGCCGGTTGGCGCGGCGCGCCGCACTGACGCACGCCGCCTCCCACGACCGGGCGACCGCGCCTTCCGGGGCAGGGGTGGGGGTACCTCCACGGACTGCGTATGGTCGTACCCGTGTTGGAGGAGATGCGGATCAGGTCCCTGGGTGTCATCGACGACGCTGTCGTCGAACTGTCCCCAGGCTTCACCGCGGTGACCGGTGAGACCGGAGCGGGCAAGACCATGGTCGTCACCAGCCTCGGGCTGCTGCTCGGCGGGCGGGCCGACGCCGCCCTCGTACGGGCGGGAGCCACGGCCGCGGTGGTCGAGGGGCGCATAGTCGTGCCGCCGGAGTCGTCCGCCGCGGTCCGCGCGGGCGAGGCCGGAGCCGAACTCGACGACGGGGCGCTGCTCGTCAGCCGCACGCTCTCCGCCGAAGGCCGCTCTCGTGCGCACGTCGGCGGCAGGTCCGTGCCCGTCGGGCTGCTGGCCGAGCTGAGCGACGACCTCGTGGCCGTGCACGGACAGTCCGACCAGCAGGGTCTGTTGCGCCCGGCACGCCAGCGGCAGGCCCTGGACCGGTTCGCCGGGGAGGCCGTCTCCGCACCGCTGGCCAGGTGGACCACCGCGTACCAGCGGCTGCGCAGCGTCAGCGGCGAACTCGACGAGATCACCACGCTCGCGCGCGAACGGGCCCAGGAGGCGGACATGCTCCGCTTCGGCCTGGAGGAGATCGCCGCGGTGGAGCCGCGGGCGGGGGAGGACACCGAACTCGCGGCGGAGGCCGAACGCCTCGGCCACGCCGAAGCACTCGCCTCCGCCGCCACCACCGCGCACGCGGCCCTCGCGGGCGATCCCGAGGACACCGGGCGCCCGGAGAACTCCGACGCGGCGGCGCTCGTCTCGGCCGCGCACCGTGCCCTGGAGGCCCAGCGCGCGCACGACCCCGCGCTCGCCTCGCTCGCCGACCGCCTCGGCGAGGTCTCCATCCTGATGGGCGACGTGGCGGGCGAACTCGCCGGATACGCCGACGATCTGGACGCCGACCCGCTGCGGCTCGCCGCCGTCGAGGAGCGGCGCGCGGCCCTCGGGCAGCTCACCCGCAAGTACGGCGAGGACATCGCCGCCGTCCTCAGCTGGTCCGAGGAGAGCGCCGCACGCCTCGCCGAACTCGAGGGCGACGACGAACGCATCGGTGAACTGTCCGCGGAGCGCGACGCGCTCGTCAGCGAACTCACCGGTCTTGCACAGCAGTTGACGGACGCCCGTGCGGACGCGGCCAAGCGCTTCGCGGACGCCGTCACCGAGGAGCTGGCCGAACTGGCCATGCCGCACGCCCGGGTGTCCTTCTCCCTCAAACGCAGCGACGCTGCCGCCGGGACCCCCGGACTCGAACTGGACGGCCGCAGCGTGGCGTTCGGGCCGCACGGCACGGACGAGGTCGAGCTCCTGCTGGCGCCGCACCCCGGGGCGCAGCCGCGTCCCGTGGCCAAGGGCGCCTCCGGAGGTGAGCTCTCGCGCGTGATGCTCGCCGTGGAGGTCGTCTTCGCGGGCGCCGACCCGGTGCCCACGTACCTCTTCGACGAGGTCGACGCGGGAGTCGGAGGCAAGGCCGCGGTCGAGGTGGGACGGCGGCTGGCGCGGCTGGCCAGGTCGGCCCAGGTCGTCGTCGTCACGCACCTTCCCCAGGTCGCGGCCTTCGCCGACCGGCATCTGGTCGTGGAGAAGACCGATGACGGTTCCGTCACGCACAGCGGTGTGAAGGCGATGGAGGGGGAGTCCCGGGTGCGGGAGCTGTCGCGGATGCTCGCGGGGCAGGAGGACTCCGAACTGGCCAGGGCCCACGCGGAGGAACTGCTCGAAGCCGCGCGCTCCGGTTCTTGAACAGCACCGTACGAGAGCGGCGGAAGCCGCAGCGGCCGGACGGACGGCCTTCTCGGCGGCCCGGGACGGGGCGGTTCTGAAGGCCGGCGGCATCACTCGCGTGAGTGATGGCGGTACCGTACGCATGCGATGTGCCGCACCGCCCGCACAGGCGCGGTGTCCCGGGACCCGCCCGGCTGGCATGCTGGGCGCGCGGCCCCGCCCCAGGGCCCGGCCCCCTTGCCCCACCGACCGCCCGTGCCCCGTGCGGCACCGGCACCGAACCTCTTTGGAGCTCGACCTGCTGTGACCCGTCCCCCCACGACGTCCCCACGCTCAGCCGTCCGGGAGCCGCAGCACGCCGTCCAGGTAGTGGACGGTGCGAGTGCCGGCACCGGAGCCCATGTGCGCTCACTCACGGAGGGGCTGGTGGCGCGCGGCCTTCGGGTGACCGTGTGCGCGCCGCCGGGCGCGGAGGCCGTGTACGGATTCACCGGCGCCGGGGCCCGCTTCGCCCCGCTTCCCGCGCGCAGCGAGCCGGAGGCGGCGGCCGTGCTCCGCCGGCTGTGCGCGGACGCCGACCTCGTGCACGCCCACGGCGTGCGGGCCGGGCTCCTGGCCGTCACCACGCTCACTCTGTCGGGGCGCGCGCGGCGGGTCCCGCTCGTGGTCACCTGGCACCACCGCGGCAGCGCCTCGGGGGCGCGGGCGCAGCTGCGGCAGCTGATGGAGCGGCGCGTGGCCCGTGGCGCCTCGGTCGTTCTGGCGGTCACCACCGACCTCGTCGACCGGGCACGGCGGCGCGGCGCCCGCGACGCGCGGCTCGCGCCCGTCGTCCTTCCCGGCTCCGCCCGCGACGAGAGCCCGCCGGAGCCGCGGGCCGCCGTCGAGAGCCGGGGAGCGCACAAGTCGCGTGCCGAAGTAGGGGCGGTGGGGCGTCCGTTGGTCTTCAGCGTGGGACGTCTGGACGACCGTCACGGCTACGTCACCGCGCTGAGTGCCGCCCGTGCCTGGCGGCACATGGATCCGCCGCCGCTGCTCGCCATCGCCGGCGAAGGGCCGCGGCGGCCGGAGTTGCAGCGGCGTATCGACGACGAGGAGCTGCCTGTTCGGCTGCTGGGCCGGCGGGAGGACGCCTTCGAGCTGCTGGCCGGCGCGGACGTGGCACTGCTCTGCTCACGCTGGGAGAGCCGTCCGCTGCTGGCGCAGGAGGCGCTGCACGAAGGGGTTCCGCTCGTCGCCACCTCGGTCGGTGGAGTGCCCGAACTGGTCGGCGACGCCGCCGAGTTGATCCCTTACGGAAACTCGCACGCCATCGCGTCCGCCGTAGGAGGCCTGCTGGCCGACACCGAGCGCCGCGTGCGCCTCGTCGAGCGGGGCCGGGCCCGGGCGGCGGACTGGCCCACGGAGGAGTCGACGGTGGCGCATGTCCTCAGCGTCTACGACGAGTTGACGGGTACGGGCCGCTCCTGAGCCTCCTCGGCGACCGGTCCCCGGCCGCCACGACTTCGCCTCCGTACCTCTGCGTCCGGCTCCGTCCCGGGCCCTCCGCCTGCCTTCCGCGCGGGATCCGAGCGCCGCCCCCGTCCGGCGCGTTGCCGTTTCTCAGCTCGAATCGCGGACCACCAGGGTGGCCGGCGTGACGACAGGCGCGGGCGGCGCGTCGTCCGTCCCTCCCGCCAGCCCGATGCGCCGCAGCAGCAGTTCGGCCATCATCCCGCCCATGCCTTCCACGTCCTGGCGCACCGTCGTCAGGGGCGGTGATGCCCATGCGGCGGGCTCCATGTCGTCGTAGCCGACCACGGCCACGTCCTCGGGCACGCGGCGGCCGCGGGCCCGCAGCGTACGCAGCGCCCCCGACGCCATCAGGTCGTTCCCCGCGAAGACGGCGTCCAGGGACGGGCAGAGGTCGAGCAGCCGCGCCATGGCGTGCTCGCCGCCCTCGGCGGTGAAGTCGCCCTGCGCGACGAGCGCCGGATCGGCCTCGTGCACGCCGATGCCCAGGGCGTCGCAGTAACCGTGCATCCGGTCCAGGGCGGAGGTCTGGTCGAGAGGCCCGTTGATGACGGCGATGGTACGCCGCCCTCGCTCCTGCAAATGAGCAACGGCCTGTCGTGCACCGTCCCGGTTGTCCGTGTCCACGTAGAGCAGCTCCGCATCGTCCTCGGCACCGGGCCAGCCCGGCCTGCCGCCGAAGACCGCCGGCAGGCCGGACCGGCGGGCCACCGTGGGCAGGGGATCGTCGTCGTGCAGGGAGAACATCAGGGCGCCGTCGACGTGTCCGGCCGACAGGTACCGCCCGATGCGCGCGTAGTCCTTCTGCCGCTCCACCATCATCAGCACCAACTGCGTGTCGTACTCGGACAGTTCGCGACTGATACCCCGCAACTGCTGCGCGAAGAACGGGTCGGCGAACACGCGGCTCTCAGGCTCCGCGATGACGACGGCCACGGCGCCGGTGCGCCGGGTGACGAGAGTGCGGGCGGCGTTGTTGGGCACGTACCCCAGCTCCTCCACGGAGTTCCGCACCTTCTCGCGGACCTCCGCGCGGACGCCGGGCCCCCCGTTGACCACCCGCGACACCGTTGCCCGTGAGACCCCGGCATGGGCGGCCACGGCCTCCAGCGTCGGGCGGGACTGGCGGAAAGTGTGCACGAACAACTCCCTTTCTTTGCCAAGGTCTTGACCAATGGCGAGTTTCATGGGCAGGGTGCTGCCCATGACGTGAGAGCGCTCTCACCCCCCACCAACGAGGAGCGTAAGTCATGCTCTTGAAGAGCGGCAGACGGCGCTGGGCACTTGCAGGCATCGCGGCAGCGGCGGTCATCGGGACCTGTGTGGCCCCGTACGCCCAGGCCGACGAGGGCGACGGCCGGGCGCAGACGAAGAAGGCGCAGGCCCTGGAGGAGGTCTGGCGTACGGACTTCGACGGTGACGCCGGGTCACTCCCCTCCGGGGAGGACTGGATCATCGACAAGGGGCACAGCTACCCGGGCGGGCCCGACAACTGGGGCACCGGCGAGATCCAGGAATACACCGACAGCACGGACAACATCCAGCTCGACGGCGAAGGCCACCTGAAGATCACCGCCTTGAAGGACGGTGAGAACTGGACCTCCGCACGCATCGAGACCAAGCGCACGGACTTCGCCGCACCCGAGGGCGGCAAGATGCGCATCGAGGCGGGCCTCAAACTGCCCGACGTCTCCGGCGACGAGGCGCTCGGCTACTGGCCGGCCTTCTGGACCCTGGGCGAGGCGTACCGCGGCAACTACCAGAACTGGCCCGGTGTCGGCGAGTTCGACATCATGGAGAACGTCAACGGCCAGAACACCACGCACGGAGTGCTGCACTGCGGCACCAACCCGGGCGGGCCGTGCAACGAGACGACCGGCATCGGCAAGGCGCACGAGTGCGCCGGCGACTGCAAGGCGGACTTCCACGAGTACGCGCTCGAACTCGACCGCAGCGGCGGGACCGAGGAGCTGCGCTGGTACGTCGACGGCGAGCAGTTCCACTCCGTGAAGGAGTCCGACGTCGGCGCCGAGACCTGGGCGCAGGCCACGGACCACGGCCACTTCATCCTGCTCAACCTCGCCATGGGCGGCGCCTTCCCGGACGGCGTCGCGGGCTCGAAGACGCCCACCGCCGCCACCAAGCCCGGTGGCTCCCTGACCGTCGACTACGTGTCCGTCGAAAGCACCGGAGGTGCCTCCAAGTGATCAGCCGCAGGTCCCTCATCCGCGGTGCCGCCGCGTCAGCCGTCGCCGTGCCGGCGGCAGGGCTCCTCGTGACGCAGGCCGGCGGTGCGACCCGCAAGAACGCCCGCAAGGCGGCCGGCCCGCTGTCGTTGAAGATCGTCAACAAGAGCGGTCAGTTCGACAACAAGTCGATTCACGTCTACATCGTCGGGAACGACGGGACGAACCAGGTCCACGTCACCCCGGAGGGCGAGCTGAAGACGGTCTCCGCGGGCGACAACGGCAGCGACGGCTTCACCGACTACGCCATTCCGCTCTCGGGCAGCGAGACGACGCTCAAGCTACCCGAGATGTCCGGACGCATCTACTTCGCGCTCGGCGACAAGCTGAAGATCAAGGCGGTCGAGGGCGGCGACGGCAAGGCCGCGCTGGCCTATCCGGCGGGCTGGGTGGAGTCCGACCCCAACTTCGGGGTGCTCCACGACTGCGCGGAGTTCACGTACAAGGACGGCGCGATGTACTGCAACACCACCATGGTCGACATGTTCAGCGTGCCGCTGGGCATCCAGCTCACGGGCGACAAGGACCAGAAGACCGGCTTCCTCAAGGAGGGCGGCCGCGACCAGATCTTCAAGGCCGTCGCCGCCGCCGAGGGCTTCTCCGACCTGGTGATCGACGACAAGCGCGTCATCGCACCCGGACACGGAATGGGCGAGGGGAAGTTCGCCGAGGACTTCTTCGACGCGTACGTCGAAGAAGTGTGGAGCACCTACTCCGGCAAGGAACTCGTCGTCACCACCAACGCCGGCAAGTTCACGGGCAAGGTCAGCGGCGACAAGCTCTCCTTCACCGGGCCCGGCGAGGTCTCCTTCAACAAGCCCAGTACGAAGGACATCCTCTTCTGCGACGGCGAGCTCGCCGCGCCGAACGACGGCACCACCGGGCCGGTGGCCGCCATCCTCGGCGCCGCGTTCAACCGGACCACGCTCGCCTCGGCGGCCTCCCAGCCGACGACCGACCCCGCCGAGTTCTACAAGGGGAAGTCCGCCCACCAGTACGTGAAGGCCATGCACGCGGCCACCGAGGACGGCAAGGCCTACGGTTTCGCATTCGACGACGTCGCGGGCTTCGCCTCCTACATCGAAGACGGCGGGGCCAGCGAAATGACGTTGACGCTGACCCCGTTCTGAGGGAACCGATCACGGGGCCGGCGCCCACCCGCCGGGTCCCCGGGGAGTTCCGGCCCCGGGCCCCCGGGCCGACAGGCCCAGGGGGCGGCCCCTCCCTCACGTCCACGCCCGCTGCCGGTTGTCGCCGGGCAGCGGGCGTGGATTCGTCCGTGGATCCCGTGCCCGTGCGTCCACTTGCGGGGCCCGGGCGCGGGTGGTGCGGCGTCAGCCGCTGTACGCCCCGGAGGCGGTCAGCCGCAGGGCCGTGTCGATCAGGGGCACATGGCTGAACGCCTGCGGGAAGTTGCCCACTTGGCGCTGCAGACGAGAGTCCCACTCCTCCGCGAGGAGACCCAGGTCGTTGCGGAGCGAGAGCAGCCGCTCGAAGAGCTTCCGCGCCTCCTCCACCCTTCCGATCATCGCGAGGTCGTCGGCTAGCCAGAAGGAGCACGCTAGGAACGCGCCTTCCTCGCCGTGGAGTCCGTCGAGGTTGGCGCCGTCCACCTGGGACGTGGGGTAGCGCAGCACGAAGCCGTCCTCCGTGGACAGCTCCCGCTGGATCGCCTCGATCGTCCCGATGACGCGCTTGTCGTCGGGTGGCAGGAAGCCCATCTGCGGGATCAGCAGCAGTGAGGCGTCCAGCTCGCGCGAACCGTAGGACTGGGTGAAGGTGTTGCGCTCCTTGTCGTAACCCTTCTCGCACACGTCGCGGTGGATCTCGTCGCGCAGGTCGCGCCACCTGTCCAGCGGGCCGTCCACGTCACCGGACTCGATCAGCTTGACCGTGCGGTCCACCGCGACCCACGCCATCACCTTGGAGTGCACGAAGTGCCGCCGCGGGCCGCGGACCTCCCAGATGCCCTCGTCCGGCTCGTCCCAGTGGTCCTCCAGGTAGCCGATGAGCTTCAACTGGAGCAGCGAGGCGTAGTCGTTGCGTGAGAGACCCGTCATATGTGCCAGGTGCAGCGCCTCGGTGACCTCGCCGTAGACGTCGAGCTGGAGCTGCCCGGCGGCTCCGTTGCCGATCCGCACCGGTGTCGAACCCTCGTACCCCGGCAGCCAGTTGAGCTCGGCCTCGCCCAGCTCCCGCTCACCCGCGATGCCGTACATGATCTGAAGGTTCTCCGGGTCGCCGGCGACCGCGCGCAGCAGCCACTCGCGCCAGGCCAGCGCCTCGTCGTGGTAGCCGGTGCGCAGCAGGGACGACAGCGTGATCGCCGCGTCGCGCAGCCACGTGAAGCGGTAGTCCCAGTTGCGCATGCCGCCGATGCACTCCGGCAGCGACGTGGTCGGGGCGGCGACGATGCCGCCGGTCGGCGCGTACGTCAGCGCCTTCAGCGTGATCAGCGACCGTACGACCGCCTCGCGGTAGGGGCCGTGGTACGTACAGTGGTCGACCCACTCGCGCCAGAACTCCTGCGTCGCCTCCAGGGCGGACTCCGGGTCCGGCTCGGCCGGGGGGCTCTTGTGCGACGCCTGCCAGCTGATGGTGAAGGCGACGCGTTCGCCGGGGGAGACGGTGAAGTCCGCGTACGTCGTCAGGTCCTTGCCGTACGTCTCGGCGTCGGTGTCCAGCCACACCGAATCGGGCCCCGCGACAGCGACCGTACGTCCCTCGATCTGCTGCACCCACGGCACGACCCAGCCGTACGAGAAGCGCATCCGAAGCGCGGAACGCATCGGCACCCGGCCGCTGACACCTTCCACGATCCGCACCAGTTGCGGCGCGTGCTGCTCACGGGGCGGCATGAAGTCGATGACGCGTACGGTGCCGCGCGGCGTGTCCCACTCGGACTCCAGGACGAGCGAGTCGCCGCGGTAGCGCCTGCGGTCCGCCCTCGGCGGCTCCGTGCCCTCGGCGACGGCGGGACCCACCTGCCAGCACCCGTGCTCCCCGCTGCCGAGGAGACTTGCGAAGACCGCATGGGAATCGAAGCGCGGCAGGCACAGCCAGTCCGCCGAGCCGTCCCGGCCGATCAGGGCTGCGGTCTGCATGTCCCCGATGAGTGCGTAATCCTCGATGCGCCCAGCCACGTATATCTCCAGTCGAACTGTGGCTCGCCCCTTGGGACGTGCGTTGACCTGCGGGTTTCCAGCACACTCAATCACGTGTCCGATCGAGCGTCCGAGCAGGATACGACGGAGCGACGGGCTCTGCCCGCGCTCTCCCCACTATGGATGAGCCTATGCGGTGAGCCTGTACGGGGCCGCTCACGAGGTGCGACCATGCCCTCACTTCGGGGAACGGCACGAGCGCTCCCTGAAGCCGCTGAGCTGTGACGCCGGACGCAGTCGGGCACACGGCGAGACACACCGGGGGAGGGTCGCTGATACCCTGGTGGCCCGTGGACCGGTGGGCGGGAGTTCCCGGATTCGTCCTCGAATCTCCGGCACGGAAGCCCCCCGAGCCGCAGCGACGGTACCCCTGAACAACCGCTCGCGCACCGCTGCGTGACCGAGGTCAGGGCGCCGGTGCGCACCTCACCTCGCTACCACGGGAGCACCTCTTGCCTTTGCCGCCCACGTCCAGGACGACCAAGCACCTTTTCGTCACGGGGGGTGTGGCCTCCTCACTCGGCAAGGGGCTCACCGCCTCCAGCCTGGGCGCGCTGCTCAAGGCGAGGGGCCTGCGCGTCACGATGCAGAAGCTGGACCCGTATCTGAACGTCGATCCGGGCACCATGAACCCCTTCCAGCACGGTGAGGTGTTCGTCACCAACGACGGCGCCGAGACCGACCTGGACATCGGGCACTACGAGCGCTTCCTCGACGTGGACCTCGACGGGTCCGCGAACGTCACCACCGGGCAGATCTACTCCAGCGTCATCGCCAAGGAGCGGCGCGGGGACTACCTGGGCGACACGGTGCAGGTCATCCCGCACATCACCAACGAGATCAAGAACCGCATCCGGCGCCTGGCGACCGACGAGGTGGACGTCGTCATCACCGAGGTCGGCGGCACGGTCGGCGACATCGAGTCCCTGCCCTTCCTCGAGGCCGTGCGCCAGGTGCGCCACGAGGTCGGCCGTGACAACGTCTTCGTCGTGCACATCTCGCTGCTTCCCTACATCGGCCCGTCCGGGGAGCTGAAGACGAAGCCGACGCAGCACTCCGTGGCCGCGCTGCGCAGCATCGGTATCCAGCCGGACGGCATCGTGCTGCGCGCCGACCGGGACGTGCCCCGCTCCATCAAGCGCAAGATCTCCCTGATGTGCGACGTGGACGACAGCGCCGTCATCGCCTGCAAGGACGCCCCGTCCATCTACGACATCCCGAAGGTCGTGCACGCGGAGGGCCTGGACGCCTACGTCGTGCGCAAGCTGGACCTGCCCTTCCGGGACGTCGACTGGACGCAGTGGGACGACCTGCTGCGCCGCGTCCACGACCCCGACCACGAGGTGACGGTCGCGCTCGTCGGCAAGTACATCGATCTGCCCGACGCCTACCTGTCCGTGACGGAGGCGCTGCGCGCGGGTGGCTTCGCCAACAACGCCCGCGTGAAGGTCAAGTGGGTCACCTCCGAGGACTGCCGCACGCCGGAGGGCGCCCGCAGGCAGCTCGGGGACTGCGACGCGATCTGCATCCCCGGCGGATTCGGGGAGCGCGGAGTCGAGGGCAAGCTCTCCTCCATCACGTATGCGCGCGAGAACCGGGTCCCGCTCCTCGGGCTCTGCCTCGGCCTGCAGTGCATCGTCATCGAGGCGGCGCGGAACCTGGCCGGCATCGAGGACGCCGACTCCACCGAGTTCGAGCAGGGCACGGCGCACCCTGTGGTCTCCACCATGGCCGAGCAGCTCGACATCGTCGCGGGCGAGGGCGACATGGGCGGCACGATGCGGCTCGGTCTCTACCCCGCGAAGCTCGCCGAGGGCTCCATCGTGCGGGAGGTGTACGGCGACGAGCCGTACGTCGAGGAACGCCACCGCCACCGGTACGAGGTCAACAACGCCTACCGCGGCGAACTGGAGAAGAAGGCAGGCCTCGTCTTCTCCGGCACCTCACCGGACAACAAGCTCGTGGAGTACCTGGAGTACCCCCGCGAGGTGCACCCGTACCTGGTCGCCACGCAGGCCCACCCCGAACTGCGTTCGCGGCCGACGCGCCCCCACCCGCTCTTCGCCGGTCTGGTCGCGGCCGCCGTGGCACGGCAGCAGGGCGAGGACTGAGGCATGACGGAGGACAGGCCGCCGGTGCGTTCCGGAAAGCACATCGCCGACGCTCCCGAGGCGTGGGAGGTCACCTCGACCGCACTGCCCTTCGAGGGCAAGAAGACCGGCGTGCGTACCGACGACGTCGTCATGCCCGACGGTTCCGTCGTCCGCCGCGACTACCAGGTGCACCCCGGGTCGGTCGCCGTGCTCGCCCTCGACGACGAGGACCGTGTGCTGGTGCTGAGCCAGTACAGGCACCCGGTGCGGGAGAAGCTGTGGGAGATCCCGGCCGGGCTCCTCGACGTCCCCGGCGAGAACCCTCTGCATGCGGCGCGGCGCGAACTGTACGAGGAGGCGCACGTCAAGGCGGAGGACTGGCGGGTTCTTGCCGACGTCTACACCACTCCCGGCGGCTCCGACGAGGCCGTGCGCATCTTCCTCGCGCGCGAGATCGGCGCCGCCGACGGCGAACGCTTCGAAGTCTCCGAAGAGGAGGCCGACATGGAGCTGGCACGGGTGCCCTTGGCGGATCTCGTACGCGGCGTGCTCGCGGGGGAGTTGCACAACAACTGCCTCGTGGTGGGCGTTCTGGCGCTGACCGCCGCGCGGTCCGGGCCCGGTCTGGAATCGCTGCGTCCGGCCGACGCGCCGTGGCCCGCCCGCCCGTTCGAGAAGTAGCCCCCGGCGCGGGCGCTTTGGCCCCGCCGCCCGCGCCCGCCCGCGCGGCCTGAGCGCTCCCGGCGCGTGCGGCGTGCGAACCGCATGCCGTCGCCTGCGGTGAACTACGCTCTGTGCGTGCCCGGTCGCTGCTGCGGCGGGCTCGTACGCGCGGACGCAGGTGGACGGGAGCGTGGCCCGTGACGGATCAGGCGGTGCAGCCCGCAGGCACGGACGGCGCATCCGGCGGCGGGACGCGCGAGGGCGAACCGTGCGAGGACGACTCGCGCGAGGGTGAACCGCGCGGCGGTGGCGGGCCGGCCGGGAGAGCCGCGGTTCCGGCGCCCTCAGGCCACTTCACGGGTCGTGAGAGCGAACTCGCCCAGATGCTGGCCGACATGGAGAAGGCGGGCCTGCACACGCTCTCCGGTCGTCCCTCGCCGCACAGCCGCGTCCTGCTCGTCGCGGGCCGGCCGGGGTCCGGCCGTACGGCGCTCGCGGAGACCTTCGCACGGCAGGCGTCGGACCGCTTCACCGACGGCGTTCTCCGCGCCCGCCTCACCGAGCCCGGCGGCACTCCCGTACCCACGGAACGCACGGCGCGCGACCTGCTGGCGGCTCTGGGCCCCGACCCCGTTCCCGCGGGAGCCGACGAGGACGAACTGACCGGGACGCTGCGGACTGAGCTGGGACGCCGCCGGGTGCTGCTGCTCCTGGACGACGTGACGCTGCCCGAGCAGGTGCTCGACCTGCTTCCCGACACCCGTGACTGCCTCGTCGTCGCCGTCGCGGCCGGGCCGCTGACCGGAGTGCCGGACGTGCGGCCCTGCGCCGTAGGAGGGCTGGACCGCGACGACGCCGTCTCGCTGCTCGCGTCACGTGCGGGCGCCCCGCACCGTACGACCGTCGACCCGCGCAGCGCCGAACTCGTCGCAGAGGCCTGCGGGCACCTGCCCGCCGCCCTCGTCCTGGCGGGCGGATGGCTGGCCGCACGGCCGAAACTCTCCGTGGCGGACGCCGCGAAGGAGCTCGCACAACTGCCGCACAGCGACCCTCTGGAGCGCGCGTTCCGCCTCGTCGCGGGCTCCCTGGCCAAGACGCCGGCCCGCGTGCTGAGGATGCTCGCTCTCGCCCCGGACGGTCTCGTCGACGCTCACACGGCCTCGTCACTGGCGAGCTGCCCGGTGGCGGCCGCCCGCCAGATCCTCGAGGAGTTCCTGCGGCTCGGACTGCTCCGCACCAGCGTGCTCGCGCCCGGCTGCTACGCGGTGCCGCGCTGCCTGGACCCGCTGCTGCGCGCCGAACTCGCGGAACACGAAGGCCCGGACAGGACGGTCTTCGCCCGTGCGCGGATGCTCGAGCGGACCGTACGGCAATTGCGGGCCTGCCATGCCGTCACCGAGCCGGAGGGTTCCGAAGCCCGCGAGCGCCTGGCGTTGCTGCCCCGTACGGTCCGCTTCGCCACGCGCCGAGAGGCGCGCGAATGGCTGGAGGCCCGGCGTCCCGCGATACTCGCCGCGGCCCGGCTCGCCGTCGCGGAGGGCGGCGGCAGACTCGACGGCCTCGCGCGTCGGCTGATCTCCGCACTGGCGCGCGCCTTCGACGCCCACCGCTCGCCCGAGGAGGCCGCGCCGGAGCTCTACCGGCTGCACGAGCTGGTGCTCGACGTCGCCGAACGTGCGGATCTGCAGAGGGAGCGGGCCGCGGCGCTGCTCAACCTCGGGGATCTGGACGCCCGGACGGGCCGGCACTCCCGTGCCCTTCAGCGCTACCGGGCCGCACTGGAGACGGCCCGCGACGGGGACGGCGACGAAGGCGCCGCCCGCGTGCGCAGCGGCCGGGACGGCGGTCCCGGCCGTGACGGACGCCGCGCGCAGGATCATCACGCCGCCGCACGCGCCCTGGAGTCCATCGGCTCCACCTACGAGGACATGGGCGATCTGGAGCGCGCGGCCGACTGGTACGGCCGCGCCCTCGCCCACCACCAGACCCGGGACGCCGCTGCCCCCGCGGCCCGTCTCCACGGACGGCTGGGTGCGGTGCACACCGCCGCCGGGCACTTCGGGGAGGCACTGCGCGAGTGGCGTGCGGCGGCGGCGAACTTCCGCAGGCTGGGCGACGCGTGCGCCCATGCCCGTGCGCTGGCCGAACTCGCCAGGGTGCACGAGCGTGCGGGACGTCCGCAGGAGACGGTGCGCGTGTGCCGTCAGGCGCTCCAGGCCGTGCGGGACGCGGAGGACGTACGGCTGCGGGCGGCCCTGCTGCTCAGGCTGGCCGACGCGTGCGACCGGACGGGGGACGTTCGGGAAGGCGCAAAGCACCGCCGTGCCGCCGAAGAGCTGCTGGATGCGCACGATCTGACGGTGCACATGGAGTAGACCTAAGAAACTAATAGCCGTGACAGAAAAAATTGGTTGTTTGTAAGGCTGGACAGCGCGCGATCCTTCATTAAACTGGCGGAGCCGTGGCCGTCCATGCGACAAGCCGGCATATACCTCCCATGGGCTTCATATGCCGCCGTACCGGGATGTGCGCCACGGATGCTTCCGCGCCCACAGGTGCGGGCACTTCCGAAACAACCCGAAGTCAAGGACCGTGATCGACGTGAAGGTCGGCATCCCCCGCGAGGTCAAGAACAACGAGTTCCGCGTGGCCATCACCCCGGCCGGGGCGCACGAACTCGTACGCAACGGACACCAGGTCACGGTGGAGAGCGGAGCCGGGCTCGGCTCCTCCATCCCGGACGAGGAGTACGTCGCAGCCGGAGCCACCATCCTTGGCTCCGCCGACGAGGTCTGGTCCACCGCCGACATGCTGCTGAAGGTCAAGGAGCCGGTCGCCGAGGAGTACGGGCGGCTGCGCAAGGACCAGACGCTCTTCACCTATCTCCATCTGGCCGCGTCCAGGGAGTGCACCGAGGCGCTCCTGGAATCGGGCACGACGGCGATCGCCTACGAGACGGTCGAGACGGCCAACCGCGCACTGCCGCTGCTCGCTCCGATGTCCGAGGTCGCCGGCCGCATCGCCCCGCAGGTCGGCGCCTACCACCTGATGCGTTCCGCCGGCGGCCGCGGTGTGCTGCCCGGCGGTGTGCCGGGTGTGGCGGCCGGGCGGGCCGTCGTCATCGGCGGCGGCGTCTCCGGCTGGAACGCCACGCAGATCGCCATCGGACTGGGCTTCCACGTCACGCTCCTCGACAAGGACGTCAACAAGCTGCGCGAGGCCGACCGCATCTTCGGCACCAAGGTGAGCACGGTCGCCTCCAACGCCTACGAGCTGGAGCGTGCCGTCCTCGAGGCGGACCTGGTCGTCGGCGCGGTGCTGATCCCGGGTGCGAAGGCGCCGAAGCTGGTGAGCAACGAGCTGGTCTCCCGTATGAAGCCGGGAAGTGTTCTTGTCGACATCGCCATCGACCAGGGCGGCTGTTTCGAGGACGCCCGGCCGACGACGCACGCCGAACCGACCTTCCAGGTGCACGAGTCGGTCTTCTACTGCGTCGCCAACATGCCGGGCGCCGTGCCCAGTACGTCGACGTACGCGCTGACCAACGCGACGCTTCCCTACATCGTCGAGCTGGCCAACTGCGGCTGGCGGGAGGCACTTCGCCGGGACGGGACGCTGGCCAAGGGGCTGAACGTCCATGACGGAGAGGTCTATTACGGGCCCGTCGCCGAGGCCCACGGTTTCGGCAGCCGTGAACTCGGCACGCTGCTGGGCTGATTCAGCACGTCAACCGCGCAAGTCAATGCCGCCGACCTGCCATTGAGGGCACGTCACCGGACGTCACCGGCCCGGCCCGCCGCCGCTGCGGCAGCCGGGCCGGCGACGTATTCCAGGGTGATTCCTCGGTGGCTCCGGGGGGTGACAGCGGCTCAACCGCGGGCTGCGACCGCGCCGTTCACGTGTCTCCGGGCCGCTCCGGCGGCCTCTTCGAAGGGGTGCCCCGACCCGCATTGCCTCTTGACAGCGAAGTGTTCGCAGCTCGACACATCGTGCCGTCTCCGGTGGATTGTGTTGCTGCGAACCGCCGACACGCCATAGAGTCGCCAATCATCGGCATGGTGTCACGCTGACCTGTCTAGAAGTTTCCTGGTCACCAAGGAGGTAGGACGACTTGTGAATGAGTCGACATTTTCTCCCGGGGGTGGTCAACCAGGAGCACCTGCGCGGGGCCAGGAGTCCTCGGGGTCCGAGGGTGTCGGCTCCGTCGCTGTCCGCACCTTCGCCGCCCACCAGAACGCATCACCGACCACGACAGCCCAACAGAGCATGGACGGCCGCCAAGTGAACGCCATGGCCGGCAACTCGGCGGGCGACGAGTCCGCCGAACTCGCCGACTACAGTGACCCGCACCGCGTCCCCTACGGCGAGCTGCCCGAAGGGCACTTCTACGACCCGGACGCGGAGTACGAACCAGACCCCGAGTACGCGGCCACGCTCGCGCCCGACGCCGCCCGGCAGCGCCGCGAGCGGATCGGCCCGACCGGGCGCCCGCTCCCGTACTTCCCGATCCCCGGCCCGGTCAACGAACCGGGCCCGGCGAAGATCATCGCGATGTGCAACCAGAAGGGCGGCGTCGGAAAGACGACCTCCGCCATCAACCTGGGCGCGGCGCTCGCGGAGTACGGACGGCGCGTGCTGCTTGTCGACTTCGACCCTCAGGGGGCGCTGTCGGTGGGCCTCGGCGTGAACCCGATGGAGCTCGAACTCACGGTCTACAACCTCCTGATGGAGCGCGGCCTGGCACCCGACGAGGTGCTGCTCAAGACGGCCGTGGCGGGAATGGACCTGCTGCCGAGCAACATCGACCTCTCGGCGGCCGAAGTTCAGCTCGTGAGCGAGGTCGCCCGCGAGTCGACACTGCAGCGCGCCCTCCAACCCCTGCTGAACGACTACGACTTCATCGTCATCGACTGCCAGCCCTCGCTCGGTCTGCTGACCGTGAACGCGCTCACGGCGGCGCACAAGGTGATCGTGCCGCTGGAGTGCGAGTTCTTCGCGCTGCGCGGTGTCGCCCTGCTCACCGAGACGATCGAGAAGGTGCAGGAGCGGCTCAACCCGGAGCTGGAGCTCGACGGCATCCTGGCGACGATGTACGACTCGCGAACGGTGCACAGCCGCGAGGTTCTGGCGCGTGTCGTCGAGGCCTTCGACGACAACGTCTACCACACGGTCATCGGGCGCACCGTCCGCTTCCCGGAGACGACCGTCGCGGGCGAGCCGATCACGACGTACGCCTCCAACTCCGTGGGTGCAGCCGCTTATCGCCAGCTCGCCAGGGAGGTGCTCGCCCGGTGCCACGCCGAGTGAGTCTTCCTGCAGCTGACGAACTGTTCCGTACGACCGGGGGCTCAGCGGTCCAGCCGTCGTCCCCCGCCAACCAGAACCACGCCAACGGTGAGGAGCCGTCCGGCAAGAGCGCACAGTCCACCACCCGCGTTCCGGCACCCGCCGGTGAACAGGACTCCGCGGGCGCCGCGGATGCCGCGGCCGGCGACGACACGGCCGGTGGCGGCCTCACCGAGGACGGCGGGCAGAGCGAGCACAGCGCCGCGGGAGAGGGCGACGAGTCCACCGCGGAGGCCGGAGCGGCGCCCGGCGGCACCGCCGGGGCGGGCGGCGGCGAACACACCGGCCGTGAGGGCGGCGAACAGGCGAGCCGGCCCGCGCCGCGCCCGGCGGTGCCGGGCCAGGGAACGTCCCAGGCTGCGGCCGGCTCCTCGGGTGGAGGCGGCCAGGCGGGCTCCCCGGGCGTGGAGATCCCGCCCCGGCGGACCGGACAGACGGCTGCGGCAGGCGGCCCGAAGTCGCCGCAGCAGCCGAAGAGTCCGCGGGCGGCCGAGCCCAGGTCCCGTCAGCAGACCGCCGGTTCACCACGGCGCGGGGGGCGCGGCGCCAACAGGCGCCCCAGCGGCCGCGAGCGGCACGACGAGAAGATCACGGTCTACGTCTCCGCCGAGGAACTGATGGACCTGGAGCACGCCCGCCTCGTGCTGCGCGGCGAGCACGGCCTGGCCGTGGACCGTGGGCGCATCGTGCGCGAGGCGGTGGCCGTCGTCCTGGCCGACCTGGAATCCCGCGGGGACGCGAGCATTCTCGTACGGCGGCTGCGGGGGCGCTGAAACATTCCTGTGCGCCACCACATCCGAAAGCGCGGGCAGATGAGTGAGCCGGAACGCCCTGACCGGCTCCTCCCCAGTACGCTGCCCCGCGATGCCCAGACCTGACGACCACGACCGCACGACGCCCCGCGCCGCCCGCCGCTCCCTCGGGCGGGGGCCGGGTACGTCGTCGCCGCCCGGCGTCGGGCACCCCGGGCGGGAGCCGGGGCCCGTCGAGGAGCGGCCCGGCGAGCCGGGGCCCGAGGCCGCGGGTGAGCCCGTACCGGAGCCGCCGGCCGAACCGGGGCAGGAGCTCGCACCGGCGCCCGGGACCGCCCCCGCCTCCGCGCCGGAACCCGCGTCGCCGGAACCGGAACCGGAACCGGAACCCATGCCGGAACCGCGGCCCGCGGCAGAGGCAGGGCCCGAGCCGGAACTCGTGGAAGAGCGGCGGGAGTCCGGCACCGGAAGCGTCACCGAGACCGGCAGAAGCGTCACCCAGACCGGCACCGGCGCCGCCACTGCCACCGGCACCGACCCGCGGCCACCCGAACCGGATGAACCGCCCGAATCACCCGAACAGGACGAACAGCCAAGGCAGGTAGAGGAGCAGCCCGACGACGGGCGCTTCAAGGTCGTCCTCGACAATTTCGAGGGCCCCTTCGACCTGCTCCTCCAGCTGATCTCGAAACACAAGCTGGACGTTACGGAGGTCGCTCTTTCGAGGGTCACCGACGAGTTCATGGCCTACATCCACGCCATGGGCCCCGACTGGGACCTCGACCAGACCACCGAATTCCTCGTCGTCGCCTCGACGTTGCTCGACCTGAAGGCCGCGAGACTGCTGCCGGCCGCCGAGGTCGAGGACGAGGCGGATCTCGCGCTTCTGGAGGCGCGCGACCTTCTCTTCGCGCGGCTGCTCCAGTACCGCGCGTACAAGGAGATCGCCGGGATCTTCGCCGGACGCATGGCGCAGGAGGCGCACCGCCATCCCCGCACGGTCGGCCTGGAGCCCCACCACGCGGAGCTGCTGCCCGAAGTGGCCATCAGCATCGGCCCGGAGGGCTTCGCCCGCCTCGCGGTGAAGGCGATGCAGCCTAAGCCGAAGCCGCAGGTGTACGTCGAGCACATCCACGCACCCCTGGTGAGCGTGCGGGAGCAGGCGGAGGTCGTGGTGGCGCTGCTGCGGGAGCTGGGTGAGGTCAGCTTCCAGCGCCTCACGCAGGACGCCCCGGACACGCTGACCGTCGTCGCACGCTTCCTCGCCCTCCTGGAGCTTTTCCGTGAGCGGGCCGTCTCCCTCGAGCAGGAGGAGGCGCTCGGTGCGCTCATGGTCCGCTGGAGCGGCGAGGAGGGCAAGGAGCCCTTGGTGACGGACGAGTTCGACCAGGAACCCGGGCAGCAGGACGATAAGCAGCAGCCCCCGCGGGAGTCCGCGTCCGAGGAGGAGATGCAGCCATGAGCGAGGAGACCTACGAGATCCAGGAGGCGGGCGCGGACGAGCCGGCGCCCGCGGCGGAAGCGGTCGCGCAGGCGGGCGGCAGCGGGGCGCCCGCGGACGTCACCGCCCCGCACGGTGCCGCCCTGGACGCCGGCCCGGACGCCGGCGATCCCGACGACGTCGACGGGGTCGCCGCGCTGGAGCTCAAGCCCGCCCTGGAAGCCGTCCTCATGGTCGTCGACGAGCCGGCCACCGAGGAGCACCTGGCGAAGGTCCTTCAGCGGCGGCGCCGTGAGATCTCGGACGCTCTGCGGGAACTGGCCGACGAATACGACCGGCAGCACCGGGGATTCGAACTGCGTCTGGTCGCGGAGGGGTGGCGCTTCTATACGAGGGCCGAGTACTCCGAGGCCGTGGAGAGCTTCGTACTCGACGGCCAGCAGGCGCGGCTGACGCAGGCGGCGCTGGAGACGCTCGCCGTCGTCGCCTACCGTCAGCCCGTGAGCCGGTCCCGGGTCTCCGCCGTGCGCGGGGTCAACTGCGACGGCGTCATGCGTACCCTCCTCCAGCGGGGGCTGGTCGAGGAGTCGGGCGCGGAACCCGAGACAGGTGCGATCCTGTACACGACGACGCATTACTTCCTGGAACGGCTGGGCCTGCGCGGCCTGGACGAGCTTCCGGAGCTGGCGCCCTTCCTTCCCGAGGCGGACGCCGTCGAGGGGGACTCGCAGGAGGGCGTGCCGTCGTTCGACGTAGATGACAGCGGCGACGAAGTCCACGACAGAACGCAGACGGAACACTGATGCGAAGCAGCGGCAACACCGGCGGCAACCGTAGGAACAGCGGCCCGGGCGGCGGGCAGTCCCGCCGCGCGGCCGGAGGAGGCGGAGGCAGCCAGAAGCGGACGGACCGTCCGCGCCCGGAGGAGCGCCGCTACGGCAAGGGCGAGGAGAGGTCCTCGGGCGGCGGTGCCAGGAAGGGCGCCGCCAACAAGGGCGGGGGCAACAAGGGCGCCGCCAACAAGGACGGGGGCAAGCCCGCACGGAAGTCCCCGCAGGGCCCGTCCAGCAGTACCCCGAAGGCGGCGGCCAAGAAGGCGCCCGGCGCCCGTGGCGGTGCCGGCGGCGGGGGCGCGAAGAGCGGCCCCCGGAGCGCCGGGGCACGCGGGGCGGCAGCGAGGAGCGTCGCGGCGAAGAACGCTGCCAAGAGCGGACCGCGCAAGGTCACCGGCAGCGGCGCTCCCAAGGCCCGCGCCCGCAACGCCTCCGCGCCCGCGCGTCCCCGCGAGTACGAGGCGCAGGTCGAGGAGCGCAACCGCGCCCGTCACAGCAAGCCGGCCCGGAAACTGCCGAAGACCTTCGGGGAGGAGGAGGGCGAGCGGCTGCAGAAGGTGCTGGCCCGCGCGGGCATGGGCTCGCGCCGCGCCTGCGAGGAGCTGATCGAGCAGGCCCGGGTCGAGGTCAACGGCAGCATCGTCGTCGAACAGGGCGTCCGCGTGGACCCCGACAAGGACGAGATCAAGGTCGACGGGCTGACCATCGCCTCCCAGTCGCACGTCTTCTTCGCGCTCAACAAGCCTTCGGGCGTGGTCGCGTCGATGGAGGACCCGGACGGCCGCCAGTGCCTCGGGGACTACGTGCAGAACAGGGAGACCCGCCTCTTCCACGTGGGGCGTCTCGACACCGAGACCGAAGGCCTCATACTCCTCACCAACCACGGGGAGCTGGCCCACCGGCTCACCCACCCCCGTTACGGCGTGAAGAAGACCTACCTCGCCGCGATCCAGGGCCCTCTGCCGCGTGACCTCGGCAAGCGGCTGAAGGACGGCATCAGGCTGGAGGACGGCTACGCGCGCGCCGACCACTTCCGGGTCGTGGAGAACACCGGCAAGAACTACCTGGTGGAAGTCTCCCTGCACGAGGGCCGCAAGCACATCGTGCGCCGCATGCTCGCGGAGGCGGGCTTCCCCGTCGAACGGCTCGTACGCACGCGCTTCGGCCCCATCGCGCTCGGCGACCAGAAGTCCGGCTGGCTGCGCCGCATGACGAACACCGAGGTCGGCATGCTGATGAACGAGGTCGGTCTCTAGGGGGCCGGTCTCCGGGGGCCGGACGGGCCTGGGCAGTGGCTCCCGCAGTACGCAGGGCAGCCGGCGTCTCAGTGTTCGGTCCGCACGGACGTGGGCCCCCGTGCCGATCTACGCTGTCCGCGGCCGGTGAGCACCCGGCCGCGGAAGGCGCCGGTGAGCGAGGCGGCCGGCGGCACGTAGGAGCAGGGAGCGGAGCAGGCGTGGCGGTACGAGCGGTGCGCGGAGCCGTACAGCTGGAGCGGGACGAGTCCGGCCACATGCACGACCAGGTGGCGGCGCTGATGACGAGCGTCCTGGAGCGCAACGGCCTGACCGCCGGGGACCTCATAAGCGTCTGGTTCACGGCCACCCCCGACCTGCACAGCGACTTCCCGGCGGCAGGCGCACGTAAGCTCGGAATCGTGGACGTCCCGCTGATCTGCGCGCAGGAACTCGACGTCGCGGGCGCCATGCCGCGTGTGGTGCGCGTGATGGCGCACGTCGAGTCGGATCTGCCGAAGGCGCAGATCAACCACGTCTACCTCGGGGCCGCAGCCGAACTCCGCAAGGACATCGCCCAGTAATGCGCACAGCTCTCGTCGTCGGCACAGGCCTCATCGGCACCTCCGCGGCGCTCGCTCTCACCGGACGCGGAGTGCGGGTGCACCTGAGCGACCTCGACCCGGAGCGCGTCCGTACGGCGACGGCCCTCGGCGCCGGTACGGAGGACGAGCCGGAGGAGCGGGTCGACCTCGCAATCGTGGCGGTGCCGCCCGCTCACGTGGCCCGCGTCCTCGCGGACGTGCAGCGCCGCGGTCTCGCCCGCGGCTGCATCGACGTGGCCAGCGTCAAGGGCGGGCCCCGCCGTGAGGTCCTCGAACTGGGCGGTGACCTCGTCAGCTACCTGGGCAGCCACCCCATGTCGGGCCGCGAGCAGAACGGACCGCTCGCCGCCACCGCCGACCTCTTCGAGGGCCGGCCCTGGGTGCTGACGCCCACGGGTGAGACCGACACCGAGGTGCTCAATCTCGCGCTGGAGCTGATCGCACTGTGCGGGGCCGTCCCCGTCGTGATGGACGCCGACGCGCACGACCGGGCCGTCGCCCTGGTCTCCCACACGCCGCAGCTGCTCTCCAGCATGATCGCGGCCCGGCTGGAGTCCGCCGACGAGACGGCCGTGCGCCTGTGCGGTCAGGGCATCCGCGACGTCACGCGCATCGCCGCCTCCGACCCCGGGATGTGGGTGGAGATCCTCTCCGCCAACCCCGGGCCCGTGGCGGACATCCTCGCCGAGGTGGCGCGCGACCTCGACGAGGCCGTGCGGTCGCTGCGCGCGCTCGGCTCGGCCGACGACGACAAGCGCGGCAGCGGCATGACGGGCATCGAGAGCGTGCTGCGCCGGGGCAACTCGGGCCGCTCCAGGGTGCCCGGCAAGCACGGCCAGGCACCGGCCGCGTACCGGACCGTGGCGGTCCTCATCAGCGACCGGCCGGGAGAGCTGGCACGGATCTTCGCGGACGCCGGTGCCGTCGGCGTCAACATCGAGGACGTGCGCATCGAGCACGCGACGGGTCAGCAGGCGGGCCATGTGCAGCTGATGGTCGAGCCCGGCGCGGCATCGGCGCTGGAGACGGCGCTGCGCGAGCGGGGCTGGGCCCTCCGGCAGCAGTGAACGCGGTCGTCGGGCTGCGAGGGGACGGGCCAGGGGGCCGAGGCGGTGCGAGGGCGGCGGAATTGAGCCCTTCACCGAGCCGGTAGCCTTGGGCCCGGGCCGGTACGGCACGGCCCCGCCCCGCTCTGCCCGTGTTCGAGAAAGGTCCCCCACAGCGTGTCTGCAGTGATTGTCGCCATCGACGGCCCCTCCGGCACGGGCAAGTCCAGCACCTCCAAGGCTGTGGCGACGGTGCTCGGCCTCAGCTATCTGGACACGGGCGCCCAGTACAGGGCGGTCACCTGGTGGATGCTGACCCACGGTGTTCCCGTGGACGACCCCGCGAAGGTGGCGGCGGCCGCGGGGGACCCTGTGATCGTCTCGGGCACCGACCCGGCCGCCCCGACCATCTCCGTCGACGGCGTGGACGCCTCCGAGCCGATCCGGACCAAGGAGGTCACTTCGGCGGTCAGCGCCGTCAGCGCCGTCCCCGAGGTGCGGGCCCGCATCACCGAGCTTCAGCGTTCCATCGCGGCCGAGGCGGCCGGCGGCATCGTCGTCGAAGGCCGGGACATCGGCACGACCGTCCTCCCCGACGCGGACCTCAAGATCTTCCTCACCGCCTCGCCCGAGGCCCGGGCCTCCCGCCGCAGCGGGGAGCTGAAGGGGAAGGAGGCCACGGACGTCTCGGCCACCCGTGAGGCGCTGATCAAGCGGGACGCGGCCGACAGCGGCCGCAAGACGTCCCCGCTGAAGATGGCCGACGACGCCGTCGAGGTCGACACCACCCGGCTCACGCTGGACGAGGTCGTCGAGTGCGTCGTCACGCTCGTCGAGAAGGCCGCTTCCGCAAAGAACGGCCGCGGGGGTGGCCGCGACGCCGGGAGCGCCGACGAGAAGGCGGGGCAGATCTCCAAGTGACATCGACCGGCTCCGCGCCCGGTGCGCGAGGGGCGGCGGCGGGACGCCGGATCGGCCTCCGCGTGACGCACGGCCTGTGGCGTCCGCGCGTTCTGGGCGCCGGGCGCGTGCCGCCGAGCGGGCCCGCGATACTGGCCGTCAACCACTCCCACTTCGTCGACGGCCCGATGCTGATGGGCACGGCTCCGCGCCCAGTGCACTTCCTCATCAAGCAGGAGATGTTCAAGGGGCCTCTCGGCTCGTTCCTCCGTGGTATCGGGCAGATCCCGGTCGACCGCGGCAGCGCGGACCGTGCCGCCGTCCTCGGTGCCCTGGGTGTGCTGGAGCGCGGCGGGGTGATGGGCATCTTCCCCGAAGGCACGCGCGGCGAGGGCGACTTCGCATCCCTGCGGGCGGGGCTGGCCTATTTCGCCGTACGCTCGGGTGCGCCCGTCGTCCCGGTCGCGGTGCTCGGCAGCGATGACCGGCCGGGCCGGCTCGTCAAGGCTCTTCCCGCGCTGCGCAGCCGCATCGATGTCGTCTTCGGCGACCCGTTCGACGCGGGTGACGGAAGCGGCAGGCGTACGCGCGCCGCCCTGGACGAGGCCACGGTGCGGATCCAGCGGCGGCTCACGGACCATCTGGCGGAGGCGAGGAGGCGCACGGAGCGCTGACGGCGTTCCGGAAACGGGCACCGGCGCTGCCGCCCGTACGGGCATCTCGCAGGGCACACGGCCCCGGCGGCCGCGGCCCGGCAGACTTGAAGCAGCCGTGGTGCGGAGCGCCCCGCACCGCGGCGGACCACCTGAACAAGAACGACGAGGACGAGATCCGATGGACGAGAACGAACAGCACGGCGTGTACGAGCCCGGGCATGACCACGGTGAGCTCGGCGACGCCGAGTTCGACCGGTTCATGGAGCTCGCCGCCGAAGAGGGGTTCGACGTCGAGGAGGTGGAGGGCGCCCTGGAGGAGGCCTCGCAGGGCCCGCTTCCCGTGCTGGCCGTCATCGGCCGCCCCAACGTGGGCAAGTCGACCCTGGTGAACCGCATCCTCGGCAGGCGCGAAGCCGTCGTGGAGGACCGCCCCGGCGTGACCCGCGACCGCGTGACGTACGAGGCCGAGTGGACCGGCCGCCGCTTCAAGGTCGTCGACACCGGCGGCTGGGAACAGGACGTGCTCGGCATGGAGGCCACGGTCGCCGCCCAGGCGGAGTTCGCCGTCGAGGCCGCGGACGCCGTGGTTCTCGTGGTGGACTCCCAGGTCGGTGCGACGGACACGGACGAGGCCGTCGTGCGGATGCTGCGCAAGGCCGGAAAGCCGGTGGTCCTGTGCGCGAACAAGGTCGACGGCCCGACCGGCGAGGCCGACGCGGCATATCTGTGGGCACTGGGCCTCGGTGAGCCGCACCCGGTCTCGGCGCTGCACGGACGCGGCACGGGCGACCTGCTGGACGTCGTGCTGGAGGCCCTGCCCGAGGCGCCCGAGCAGACCTTCGGCGGCGTCGGCGCGGGAGGCCCGCGGCGGGTCGCGCTCATCGGCCGTCCGAACGTCGGCAAGTCCTCGCTGCTGAACAAGGCCGCGAAGCAGGACCGCGTCGTCGTCGACGCGACGGCGGGCACCACCCGCGACCCGGTCGACGAACTGATCGAACTGGCCGGAAAGAACTGGATGTTCGTCGACACCGCCGGCATCCGCCGCCGGGTGCACCTCCAGGAGGGCGCCGACTACTACGCGTCGCTGCGCACCGCTGCCGCGCTGGAGAAGGCCGAGGTCGCGGTTGTGCTGATCGACGTGACCGAGCCGATCAGCGTCCAGGACCTGCGCATCATCACCATGGCGGTGGAGGCGGGGCGTGCCCTCGTCCTCGCGTACAACAAGTGGGACAACCTGGACGAGGAGCGCCGCTTCTACCTGGAGCGGGAGATCGAGCGCGACCTGGTCCAGGTCCGCTGGGCGCCGCGCGTGAACATCTCCGCCCGCACCGGGCGGCACATGGAGAAGCTGGTTCCCGCCATCGAGACGGCCCTGGAGGGCTGGGAGACGCGGGTGCCGACAGGGAAGTTGAACGCGTTCCTCGGCGAGATCGTCGCCTCCCACCCCCACCCGGTACGAGGCGGGAAGCAGCCCCGCATTCTCTTCGGGACGCAGGCGGGGACCCGTCCGCCGCGGTTCGTGCTCTTCGCCTCGGGCTTCCTGGAGGCCGGCTACCGGCGCTTCGTGGAGCGCCGGCTGCGCGAGGAGTTCGGATTCGAAGGGACGCCGATCCACATCTCTGTACGCGTGCGGGAGAAGCGCGGCAGGAAGAAGTAGCCGGCGGAAACGGCAGGAGCCCCGGAGCCGGGGCGCGGGACGGCGGCCCCGGACCGGCTCGCTCCCGGGCCCGCCGTGGCCGGATGGATCAGTACGCCTGGCCGTCCCGCGGGCCCGGTGGCAGCGCCGCCGGTACGCGGGTGCTGCGCCGTGGCAGCGAGTCGTGCTGCCAGTTCTCGTTGCCCCAGCTTCCGGTGCCGTGCACCGTGCCGAAGCCCTCGAAACGCAGCTCCTCCTCGCCGGTCCGGTCGCCGGGCAGCGTACGGAAGAGCCTGCTGTACTCGGCGTACAGCGCGTCGTAGATGGGCGTGGAGGAGGCGTTGCCGGCTCTGGAGCCGTGGCCGGTCCGCATGGCGGGGATGCCGGGGCCGGGGCCTCTGCCGTGGTCGCGGTAGGGACGGGGAGCTCGGGAAGGTTCGTAAGGCTGCACGTCTGGGCCAACGACGGCGCCGCCCCGCGGATGCGGGGCGGCGCGGCGGATGACCTGTTCGCAGGGGTCGGCCGTGGTCCGTACGTGCGAGACCGTACTCACGGTACGGGCCGTCCCTGCCCGCGTCAGGACCCTGCGAGCGGCATGGCCGCAGCGACGAGGACGCCCTTGGCGGCGGCCTGAACCAGCGCCTCACGCAGCAGGTCCTCACGTGGCTGCTGGCCGATTGAGCCGACGGGAGCGGCGTAGACCAGAACCGAGTTGCTCTGGTTCGCGGCAGTGCGCCATCCGTCGGTGACCGGCAGCGCCTCGTGCGCCTGCCACCAGATGTTCTGCTGGAGGCTTCCGCCCGTGGGCGGTTGCAGGATCGCGTGCAGCTGGCCCATGGCGACGAGGACCGACCAGCCCGGTACCGGCGCCGGGGCCTGGGTGAGACCCGTGACGGGCATGAAGCCCTGCTCCACCAGGAGGGGCAGGAAGTCGTCGCCCTGCCCGTCGGAGCCGGGGCGGGCGATGCGTGCCGTCGGTTCGACGACGACGGCCGCGTGCAGGGTGTCGTTGATCAGGACCTGCCCGCAGGTGACGCCGAGTACGGCGTGCTCCGTGGGCCGGCCGGCGTCGGGCCGGGCGGGGCCGGGCGCGGGCTCCCGGGTGTAGGCCGGAGCCGGGGCGTAGGAGGAGTCGTACGGGGGTGCCGGCGCGGCGGCGTGTGCGGCTGCCGCAACCGGAGCCGTCGGCCCCGCCGGCCCGGGCGGAGGTACTGGCGCCGGCGCCTGTGCGGGTACGGAGGGCGCCGACGGAGCGGCGTGGGCTGCGGCCGCGGCGTCGGCGGTGATCGTGCGGACCGCCCCCTGGACCTCCTCCTCGGAGACCTTGACCACCTGGGACGGGACGCATGTGGCGTGCGCGAAGGCCAGCACTGCGGTCTCCTCGCCCACGAACAGGACTGTGCTGGTGGGGATCTGGCCCGTGTCGCCCGGAGCGCGGCACGAGGTGCAGTCGTAGCTGCCCGGGGCGTTGTCGCCCGCGAGCAGCCGGTTGGCTTCGTCATCGCCGATCTCGGCGCGTACTTCGTCGCTGACATCGAGCATGGGGGACACGGGGGCTCCCTGGGCGTTCGGTTCTTGTCCGTATGAACAACGGGGGAGCCGTGGTCCCGGTCACGCGCGATCGGACGCGGAATCGGACCGCCGGGCAACGGCGGGGGCGGGACCGAGGGAACGCCGCACCGGCCCGTCGAGTTCCAGCATTTTCTTCACGATGCCGGAACTCTTCTGGAACAAAACCTCGATTGCGGCCAACCATCACCAACCCGGGCCGGTCTAGCAATCGACCAAGGAGTGGTTGGGGGAACGAACGCTCTACACATGTGGGAGTCGGGGCAATGCACATCTCCTTTCTGATCAGCAGCGCATACGGCATGGGGGGAACCATCCGCACCACGTTCAACCTGGCGCGGACGCTTGCCGAACAGCACGACGTGGAGGTCGTCTCGGTCTTCCGGTACCGGGACAAGCCGTTCTTCGACCCGGGGCCGCGCGTGCGGCTGCGGTCACTGATCGACATGCGCCGCCACAGCCCCGGCTACGAGGGGGACAACCCGGAACAGGCCCTGCCGGCACGGATGTTCCCGCGCGGCGACGGCCGGCATCCGCAGTTCAGCGCACTGACCGACCGTCGGATCGGCGAGCATCTGGGGAGCACCACGGCGGACGTCGTCGTCGGCACCCGGCCCGGGCTCAATGTGCAGATAGCCCGTCAGACACGGCGTGGCCCGGCGCGTCTCGGGCAGGAACACCTCACGCTCGCCACGCACTCGGCGCGGCTGAAGCTGATGCTCCGCGCCACCTATCCGCGGCTGGACGCGGTCACCACCGTCACCGAGGCCGACGCGCGCGACTACCGCCGCATCATGCGGCTGCCGGGCGTACGGATCGAGGCCCTGCCCAACAGCGTTCCCGCGCCCGATGTCAGGCCGTCCGACGGCACGGGCAAGTGGGTCGTCGCCGCGGGGCGGCTCGCCCCCGCCAAGCGTTACGACGTGCTGATACGCGCCTTCGGAGAGGCCGTGTCCGAACGCCCCGACTGGGGGCTGCGGATCTACGGGAACGGACGCGAGCGTGACCGGCTGCGCGCCCTGATCGACGAACTCGGCCTGTACAACCACGTGTTGCTGATGGGCCCGGCGCATCCCATCGAGGCCGAGTGGGCCAAGGGCGCGATCGGGGCCGTCACTTCGAGTCTGGAGTCCTTCGGGATGACCATCGTCGAAGCCATGCGCTGCGGACTGCCGGTCGTGGCCACCGACTGCCCCCACGGGCCCGGCGAGATCCTCCGCGACGGCGTCGACGGGTTCCTCGCGCCCGTGGGCGACGTGCCGTCCATCTCCGGCGCCCTGCTGCGCCTCATGAACGACGACGCGCTGCGGCAGCGGATGGGGGAGGCGGCGCTCGCCTCGTCGGCCCGCTTCGATCCGGCCCAAGTGGGCGCGCGCTACGAAGACTTGATGATCGCTCTCGTCAACCGCCGCGGCGGTGCCCTGCACAGGGCACGCGGGGTGCTGCTCGGAGGCGCCTACGCGGCCAAGGACGCCCTCAAGGGCGCGGGACTCGCACTGCAAGGAGGACGCGCATGACCGCTTACGCCGCCGGAACGCCGGCAGCAATGGGAACCGCCGTCCCGTCCGCGCCCGCGGGCCGGGAGGCGGCCGCCGCGGAAGCCCCGAACGCGGAAGCCCCGAAGTCGGGCGCACCGCCGGCCCCCGCCGGAACGGCCACCAGGGCGGGACGAAGAGCGCGACCGGGACGGACGGGGTGGGCCGCGAAGGCGCAGCGGCCGGGCCGGACACGCGGAGCCGGCAAGGACGCGAGAGCCGTGGGCAGCGGCCTCCGCGACGACGAGGCTGTGCGCTCTCCGGCGTCCGGCGCCCCTCCCGCGTCCGTGCGTCCGCGCGCCGACTGCACCGCGGACGGCGCCGGAGGGCTCACCTTCGACGTACGGCCGGCCGACGCCGGCCCCGTGGGCGCCGGCTCACCGGCCGGTGACGCCGCGATGCTGCTCCGTCTGCGGGGCGGCGAAGGACCCGCCGACACCGTCCGGTTGCCTCTGGGGCCCGCGGAGGGGGAGGGAACGCTGCGGGCGGTGCTGCCCAGCATCATGAGCCTTCCCGAGGGGCGCTGGGACGCCTATCTCGCTCTGGACGGCCGCGAACCGCGCAGGCTGCTGCCCGGCGTTCATGACCTGCGGTCCCTGATCGGCCGTGTGCCGCGCCAGGGGCGCACCTGGCTGGGCGTCCGCATCCCGTACGCCACCAAGTACGGGAATCTCACGGTCCGTTCATGGCTGCGCTGGCCGCATGCGGAGGCGGGCCCGCTGTGCGTCTCGGACGGCTGCCTGGTGCTCCGGGGGAGGCTCTACGGTGCCCGGCTCTCCGCCACGGCACGCCTGGAGGCGTATCCCCGCGGCGGCGAGGGCGACGTCCAGGAACCCGTGAGCGTTCCGGTGCTCCCGGACGGAACGGACCCCGGCGACCCGGAGAAGGGGAGCAGCCGCCCGGACCGCTGTGAGCCCGATCCGCTGTTCACCGCCCGGCTGCCCCTGGACGCCGTCGCGTCCGGACACCGGGTGTGGGACCTGTGGGTGCGTCCGTCGTCCCGTGAGGAGCCGGTTCGGCTCGCCCGGATTCTGGACGACGTGCCGGACAAGGGGAAGATCTTCACTTACCCGCCGCAGCGTGTGACCGGGCCTCACGGCGCGATCCGTTCCGTGAGGCCGTACTACACGCTCGACAACGACCTCTCTTTGCGACTTGGTTGCGACGGGGCGGTGTGAAACCCGTGAGCGGGGCACCCACAGCCCAGGAGGTGTTGAACGAATGGTTCCCATTCTGCTCGTGCTGCTTCTGGCGTTGATTCTTTTCGGCGCCGGTTTCGCACTGAAGGCTCTGTGGTGGATCGCTGTGGCGGTCCTGGTGATCTGGCTGCTCGGCTTCCTGCTGCGGAGCACCAACGCCGGGGGGACGAAGGCCCGCTGGTATCGCTGGTAGCGATCCGGTAAGCAGCCGGAACCACGACCGGAAGCACGGCCCGGATCACGGGCCGGAGAGCTTTCCCTTTCTGCCATCTGTTGCGGACAGGACATGTCCGCAACAGGTGGCAGACTCGTTTGCATGGTCGAGACCTCGGCACGGCTTCTGCGCCTGCTGTCCCTTCTGCAGTCCCCGCGTGAATGGTCGGGCGCCGAACTCGCGGAGCGGCTCGGCGTCACTCCCCGGACGGTCCGCCGTGACGTGGACCGGCTGCGGGGCCTGGGCTATCCCGTGCATTCGAGCACGGGCACGGCGGGCGGCTACCAGTTGGGCGCCGGAGCCCAACTGCCTCCACTTCTGCTGGACGACGAGGAAGCCGTCGCCGTGGCCGTCGGTCTGCGGGGCGCCGCGGCCGGCGGAGTGCAGGGCATCGAGGAGTCCTCCGGGCGTGCGCTGGCCAAGCTCGAACAGGTGCTGCCGCACCGGCTGCGCCGCCGCGTGAACGCGCTCAACGCCTACACCGTCCCGATGACGCGCGCCCACCAGGGTCCCGCGGCCGATGCGTCGGTGATCACCGAACTCGCCCATGCCTGCCGCGATCACCAGCAGCTGCGCTTCTCGTACGAGGCGCATGACGGCACCGCCAGCCGACGCGTCGTCGAACCGCACCGGATGGTCAGCTCCTACCGGCGCTGGTATCTGGTCGGCTGGGACACGGAGCGGGAGGACTGGCGCACCTTCCGCGTCGACCGCGTCAAGCTCACACCCCCGCACGGGCCGCGCTTCGTTCCCCGCACGCCGCCGGCCGAGGACCTGGCGGCATGGGTCTCCGAGGGGGTTGCGGTCAGGGCCTACGCGGAGCAAGTGACGGTGCTGCTGCGGGTGCCGGTCGAGCGTGCGGCCGAGGCGGTGACGGTCTCGACAGGCACTCTGGAGGCGGTCGACGAGCACAGCTGCCTGCTGCACACCGGCGGTCCGTCGCTGGAAGTGATCCTTCCGTACATCCTGATGCTCGGTTTCGACTTTGAAGTACGCGCTCCAGAAGGGTTGTTCGCGCAGGTCAGGGCTTTGAGAGACAGGTTGGACGGTGCGCTGGGAGGAAGTTGAGGACTGTGCAACTGCTTCGCTGCGTTCCTCTTCCTTCCTGACGCTTCCTCTTCTTCCTCCGGGGCGTGGGCCCGTAGCGGCGAGAGCGACCGGGGCTCGTTACGCCGGAATTGTGCAAGCGGTTGCGACGCACGGTTCCGGATGATTCCGGAGCGTTACCGGGGCGGGGTCGCGGGGTGAATTCGCGGAGCGCTGCAATTCCTGACGGTGCGTCCGCCGGGGAATTTCCGCGACCGATTCCGTGCGCTACGGGAAGTGAAATGAGAGTTGCCGAACTGCCCACGTACGAGTGACAAGGTGAACGGTGAAGCGCACAAGTGCCTTTGTGACAAGAGTGTGACGAGCTGACGATACTGCCCGGACTTCCGGCGGTACGGTGGCGGCATGTCACCGGAACCCGCAGCCCAGGACAACCCGCAGGACGACCCCGAGAGCTACGTGGGACTCACGGCGGAGGCGGCCGAGGAGCAGGCGTACGCACGCGGCTGGACCACTGTGCGCTCCCTGCCGCCGGACGCGATCATCACCATGGAGTTCCTGAGCGGGCGGCTGAACTTCGCCGTCGAGAAGAGCACGGGCAACGTGGTGCGCTGCTGGAAGGGCTGAACCGGCCGCCCCGGCACGGCGGCCGCCTCCCGTGAGCCGCCACGGACTGCCCCTGAAGCGGAGAGTCCGTGCGGCGTTCGCACAGGGACGGCCGCCGCACAGCATTCGGCCCCGGCGCCCTCCACGGGACGCCGGGGCCGAATGCGGCGTGGCTACTGGCCTCGTGGCCCCAGACGCGCTGTGCGCGGCTGTGAACGGTCCGAGTAGGGGCGGACGGGCTGCGGGCCGACCGGTGCCCGTTCGGTGCGCAGCGGGTGCTGACGGCCCGGCGCGTGGTAGAGCCGGGCCGCTCCCATCCCGGTGCCCGACGAGGACGAAGCGGGCGCACGGCCGCCGATGACCGCCGTCTCGCCGTGGACCTCGTCCTGCGTCGCCATCTCCTCGGCCGGTACCGCTCTGCCCGAGGGCACCAAGGCCTGCCGTGTGACGGGGGAGAGCGGCGAAGGTACGAGCCGGCGCCCGGGGAGCGTGCTGCGCCCGCGGTCCCTCCAGGCCTGGACGCGGTCCTCGGACCACGCGATCAGGGGCTCGGCCCACGGCAGTCCGAGCAGGATCAGAAGTCCGGCGGCCCAGCCGAGCAGGACGTCGCTCACCCAGTGCGTACCGAGGTAGACGGTGGTCGCGCCGACTCCGAGTGCGAAGTTCGCGGCTACGACGGACAGCACCCGGCGGGCCCGGGGAGTTGTGGCGAGATACGCCAGAATGCCCCAGGTCACAACGGCGTTGGCGGTGTGACCAGAGGGGAATATATCGCCGTCGGCGAAGAGTTCGGCGGATCCGACGGTCGTCGCATAGTGCGGCCCGAGTCTGCCCAGGCCGATTTTCACGGCTCCGACAGTGACGTTGAGGGCCAGCAGCGCCGCACCCAGGACCAGCAGCGGACGCAGTGTGCGCTGCCGCCAGGAGCGCCAGCCCAGCCACGCCGCGACGAGCACGGCGGTCGGGCCGCGCTGGCCCAGGACGACGAAGTAGTCCAGGAACTCGTGCACTTGCGGCCACTGCTTGTACGGCCGGAAGAGCATCACTTGCCAGTCGAGCCGTACCAGATCTGCCCGGACCAGCACGGCGACGACAATCACCGCATAGAGCGCCGAAGTAGCACCGAACAACAGCTTGCGTGTTCGGCTCATCCGCGGGACTTCGCGGTTGCTCGGTCGCTCGGGCTCTTGTTCCAGCCGGGCGAGTAGTCGGTCGGTACGCACCCAGTCGACGTTACAACGGGTGTGAGAGGTGGCCGCACACATGACGAGGGTTCGTGATGACGATGTGATGTGGAGTGTGTCTCACCGAGGCGTTTGTGTCAGTGAATTCCCGCAGCTTATCCGGGGTTTAGGCACCGCATTTCGGATGCCGTCCCGAGTGCGGACGGCCAACACGCCCCGGAATTTCTGTTCACCACAGGTCGGTACGGAATTCGGTTCCGCTTTTCCGGCCGGATTCCCTTTCAGCGCCGCCGAGTTGACGCTCCACGGGCCCGGAGGTGCAGGACACGGAGGCATGCGTGGGGGTGCGGTGCAGGTCGGACCGTAGGTGAGATGCGCCACGCGGCCGCCCGGCGGACTCGCGTACCCTGACTTGCCACTCGCCCTCTCCACCGGGCCGCCCCGAGTGTTCCGTCCCCCTCGGGGCAACCGTCGGCAGCGGGCCCGGTGATCCCCCACCGAGCGGAGGGCGAGCGTGAGAGGAGGTGCGCAGATGTCCCGGACGACCACGGGCCGACCGGCCGGTGATGCGGCGGATGCTCCCGCGCACGAGGCGGCTGACGTTCCGGCGCGGAGTGCCCTGCACGTCTCCCGCGACGCGGCCCGCGTGAACCGGTGGACGGTACTCGTCGTCCTCTGCGCCAGTCTGCTGCTGGTCGCCATCGACGCCACTGTGCTGCACGTGGCGGTGCCTGCCGTCTCAGAGCAGCTGCGGCCCGGCTCCGTCGAACTTCTGTGGATCGTGGACGCGTATCCGCTGGTCTGCGCCTCCCTGTTGATCATGTTCGGCACGCTCGGCGACAGGACCGGACGTCGCCGTGTGCTGCTCTTCGGCTACGCCTTCTTCGCCGCGGCGTCCGCTCTGGCCGCCTACGCACAGACACCGGGCATGCTCATCGGGGCACGCGCCCTGCTGGGCGTCGGCGGTGCGATGATCATGCCCGCGACGCTGTCGATCCTGCGCCACGTCTTCCCCGAGCGCCGTGAGCGGGCGCTGGCAATCGGCATCTGGAGCGCCGTCGCGGCGGTCGGAGCCGCGGTCGGCCCGCTCGTCGGAGGGCTCCTGCTCGAGCACTTCTGGTGGGGATCGGTCTTCCTCGTCAACCTTCCGCTGATGGCCGCCGGCCTCGTCGTGGGGCGCTGGCTGCTGCCCGAGTCCACCGGCGACCGCCGGGGCCCCTGGGACGTGCTCGGTGCCGTCGTGGCCGCGGGCGGTCTCTTCGGTCTCATCCTCGGCGTCAAGCACGCCGGCGGCGGCCATCCCTTCTCGGCGGGCACGCTCGTGCCGCTGGCGGCGGGGCTGGCGCTGCTCGGGGTCTTCGTGCGCAGGCAGCGGCGGCGCACGTACCCGCTCATCGACGTCCGTACGGTCGCGCGCCGCGCCTTCGGCACGGCGGTGGGCTGCATCGTGCTCACGGTGCTCGCCCTCGTCGGGCTGGCCCTGATCGCCGCGCAGTACCTGCAACTGGTGCTCGGACTCTCACCGCTGCAGACCGGTCTGCGGCTGCTGCCCCTGTCCCTGGCGGCCATCGCCGCCGGACTGGTGGGCTCCCGGCTGCTGGGGCTGCTGGGCCCGCGGTGCATGGTCGGACTGGGTTTCCTGGTCACCACCGTCGCGGTGCTCTGCCTGATGGGCCTCGGCCAGGAGGACCGGCCGGTGCTGCTCGTCGGGGGGTTCGTGCTGCTGGGCTTCGGTCTGGAGACCACGCTCTTCGGCTGTTACGAGTCGATGCTCAACGAGGCGCCGGCCTCCCGCTCCGGAGGCGCCGCCGCGGTGGGGGAGACGGCGTACCAGCTGGGGGCCGGCATGGGCATCGCGGTGCTCGGCAGCGTGATGAACGCCGCGTACGCGCCCGGTGTCCGGGACGTGCCCGGCGTCTCCGCCGCCGCGAGGGGCGACGCCAGCCACTCCCTCGGGGAGGCGTACGGCGTCGCGGCCCAGGTCGGCGGCTCCGCAGGGGAAGCGCTCCGCTCGGCGGCGCGCGAGGCGTTCGTACACGGCATGCACGTCACGCTGATCGCCAGTGCGGTACTGCTGCTCCTCGGCGCCCTGGCGGCTCTGAGGCTTCCGCGCGCCATGGACGGCGGCGCCTCGGGCGGGGCGGACGAGGAGACCGCGGCGGACGGGACCCCGGCGCGCGGCGAGGAGGACTCCGCCCCGGAGGACGGCCGGCGGGGCGAGGAGGACGGCCGGGACGAGGAGCCTCTCGCGGCCGAGGGCAACGGCGGCCGTCCCGCGCCCGCGTCCGTGCACGGGCGGCTGCCCCGTCAGGCCGACGGGAGCCAGGAGCGGAGCGGAGCGGTTCCCCATGCGCCCTCGGCGGGCTCGGGGAACGGCAACGGCGCCCCGGGCGGGAACGGGACCCCGCGGGGCAACGGCTCCGGGAACGGAAGTTCCGGGAACGGAAACGGGCGCGATCGGAAGAGGGGGCAGGGCAAGGGGCAGAGCGACGGCAGCGATCTCCTGCCGAGCGGGATCACAGGGCCCTGAGGCGTTCGCTACCGGACTCGGGGCGCACTGAGGGGCACGGCTCTGCCATTCATCCTCGGCGCCAACTGCCGGGGGAGAGCGGTGACTCGGCCCGCGTCCCGGATCAACTCTGGTTGAAGAAGCCGCCCTCTGCGGCGCGGCGGTTCTCGCTGCCGACGATCCTGTAGTCGTCGGGCGTCAGCAGGAACACCCGCGTCGCCACACGCTCGATGGACCCGCGCAGCCCGAAGGTGAGGCCGGCGGCGAAGTCCACGACGCGCTTGGCGTCCGCGGACTCCATCATGGTCAGGTTGATGATGACGGGAACGCCGTCCCGGAACAGTTCGCCGATTCCGCGCGCGTCGCGAAACCCGTCGGGCGTCACGGTTGCGATCCGGGTGCCCTGGTCCTGTGCGGCTTCCGCCGTCACCCGGATCCGCGGGTCGGTGACCCAGGATTCGCGGGCGGCGTCACCGGGCTCCGGTCCCTCGGCGTAGTCGTCGTCGTAGTAACGCATTTCGCTGTCGTCGACGAGGCCCAGCCAGGCACTCGCCTTGCGCACCGATCCCATGGACGCCTCCTCTCCTCTGCGCGGTCCGTCCGCAGTCACATCGAGCAGCTCCCCCCGGGAGTCCGCATCTCTATGGTCGTCCATGATGCGGATGTTGCGCCAAGCGGTTACCTGCCCAGTACGGGTTTCGTGACGGTACTGGTGCAGAACCTATGGCGCCGGGTCAAGGAACCTGTGGCGCACGTGTGGTGACGGTGTGCAAGTTGTGCATCTCCCGCCGCTGTGCGGACGGGAGCAGCTGGTACGGGTCGTTGCCGCACCCCATGGTGGACTGCCGCCAGTGTGATGCCGCCCTCCGACACGCACGAAACACTGTGCGACGGGTCAACAGGAAGGCGTGGAAGGGGTGTTCGGCCTCTGTGTCCGGGAGTGGCCGGTCATGTCGCGGGCGATTGCGGCCTGTTGACGTGGGCGGGCGCCGATTTCGCGTGCGGGGCCGCAGTCCGGTCATCGATCGGGTCCGGGGCGCAGGCGGCCGGAATTCACGGGAGCCCGCCGGAGGCCCCGGGAAACGCAACTCGCGGAGTTTCCGAATCATTTTCTGCTGCCATTGCCGAGCCCTTGGCGAAATCCAGCGCATCAAAGAGGAATCGATGGACAGAACGGGACAAGTGCGCTTGTTGTGCCAGTTGAGGGCATGATGTTCCCTTGTCGCCCCTTGCGCTCAATTACGGCGTCGACGCGACGAGTTGCGCTGTGTACGGCCGACCTGCAACGGTCCGGCTTTTCACAGGATGGCGCTTACTCGGCCTTGTGCGGAAACGGCGATTCTCGTAATACTCATGCGTACGAGTTGGCATGGACGTGACTTCCTCCGTTCGGCGAAGGACGCGTCCGTACTTCCTCCGGGGCCGTCTCCGGGAACGCGAAGGGCGGCCTCAACCCCCCACTGGAGGTTCAGAGTTGAAGAAGATATCGAAGCGGCAGATGGTCATCGCGGGTGCGGGCGTCGCAGCCCTCGTCGCCGGATCGGTGACCCTGTCGACAGCGAACGCCTCGGAAGACTCCGCGCCGAGTCTCAAGACCCTGACCAGCGCATCGGCTTCGAAGCTCGCCACGAAGCTCACGTCGGACGTCAAGGGTGACGCCGGTTCGTACTACGACGCGAAGGCCAAGAAGCTGGTCGTCAACGTCACGGACCAGGACGCCAAGAAGCAGGTCGAGGCGGCGGGTGCCGAGGCGAGAATCGTCCAGCACACGATGTCCCAGCTGAAGTCGGTCAAGGACGCCTTCACCGCGAAGGAGATCGCCGGCACCGCGCGGATGGTGGACGTCAAGACCAACAAGGTCGTCATCACCGCCGACAGGACGGTCAAGGGCGCCGACCTCGCGCAGCTGAAGAAGGAGGCCAAGGCCGAGGGCAGCAAGGTCGAACTGAAGCGCAGCTCGGGCAAGTACACCACCAGGATCGCCGGTGGCGACGCCATCCACGGCGACGGCGGCCGCTGCTCGCTCGGCTTCAACGTGACCCTCGACGGCCAGCCGGCCTTCCTCACCGCGGGCCACTGCACCACCGCCATCGCCAGCTGGTCCGACAGCGCGGGCGGCCAGGAGATCGCCCAGAGCGGCGACGGTGAGTTCCCGGGGGCCGACTACGGCATCGCCACGTACACCGCCGAGGTCGACCACCCGAGCTCCGTCAACCTCTACGACGGCGGCACCCAGGAGATCAGCGGGCCGGCCGAGGCCGAGGTCGGTCAGCAGGTCACCCGCAGCGGCAGCACCACGCAGGTGCACGAGGGCACGGTCACGGCCGTGGACGCCTCCGTCACGTACCCCGAGGGCACCGTCAACGGGCTGATCCAGACCGACGTCTGCGCCGAGCCCGGCGACAGCGGCGGCTCCCTCTTCGCCGGCGACAAGGCCCTCGGCATGACCTCCGGCGGCAGCGGTGACTGCTCCTCGGGTGGCGAGACCTTCTTCCAGCCGGTGACGACGGCCCTCGAGGCCACGGGTGCCCAGCTTCCCTGACGCACCTGAAGCGCGCAGTGTGACCTCGCACTGAGCGCCGGCCCGGCAGCGGGCACAGTCGCACACATGCGGAACCCCCGGGCGGTGCCCGGGGGTTCCGTCGTGTGATGTCCGCACGCCCCGGGAGTCCTTCGCGGGAGCGCGCCGCACTCATCGCCTCACTCGGCGGCGACCAGCTCCGCGATCTGCACGGCGTTCAGCGCCGCCCCCTTGCGGAGGTTGTCGTTGGAGAGGAAGAGCGCAAGGCCGTTCTCCGCGGTCTCGTCGGTGCGGATGCGCCCGACGTAGCTCGCGTCCTTGCCCGCGGCCTGGAGCGGCGTGGGGATCTCGGAGAGCTCCACACCCGGTGCCGACGCCAGCAGTTCACGCGCGCGCTCCGGCGTGATCGCCTGCTCGAACCGGGCGTTGACCTGGAGCGAGTGACCGGTGAAGACAGGCACGCGCACGCAGGTGCCCGACACCTTCAGACCGGGGATGTCGAGGATCTTGCGGCTCTCGTTGCGGAGCTTCTGCTCCTCGTCCGTCTCGTCGAGGCCGTCGTCGACGATCGAACCGGCCATCGGAAGCACGTTGAACGCGATCGGACGCTCGTACTTGTCCGGCTCGGGGAAGTCCACGGCGTCCCCGTCGAAGGTCAGCCTGGTCGCGTCGGTCTCGACAGCCTTGCTCGCCTGCTCGTTCAGCTCGGCGACGCCGGCCAGTCCGCTGCCGGAGACAGCCTGGTAGGTGGCGACGACCAGGCCCGTCAGCCCGGCCTCGTCGTGCAGCGGGCGCAGCACGGGCATGGCGGCCATGGTGGTGCAGTTCGGGTTGGCGATGATGCCCTTCGGGCGCTGCCTCGCCGCGTCCGGGTTCACCTCGGAGACGACGAGCGGGACTTCGGGGTCGAGCCGCCAGGCCGAGGAGTTGTCGATGACGACCGGCCCCTGGGAGGCGACCTTCTCGGCGATGGCCTTCGACGTCGAACCCCCGGCGGAGAAGAGCACGATGTCCAGTCCGGAGTAGTCGGCCGCGGCCGCGTCCTCGACGGTGACGTCGCCGCCCTGCCAGGGGAGCGTGCGCCCGGCGGAACGGGCGGAGGCGAACAGACGCAGCTGTTCGACGGGGAGTTTCCGCTCGGCCAGAATCTCCCGCATCACGCTGCCGACCTGGCCGGTCGCTCCGACGATCCCGATCCTCATGGGGCTCCTTCTGTGCATGTCCTGTGCGAGTGGGTCAGGGCCCTGCCTGTCCGCGGCGCGGCACGGGCCGGGCGCTGGCTCTTCTACCCTGCCCTGCCCCCGCTACGATCGGCCACTTCTTTGACATCGGTCACACGTGGCGGGAAATCACCGTGCACGGCCGTCGGGCCGTCGAGCGGTCCGAACGCGGCGAGCGCGCCCTCGGCGCTGTTGCGCGCGTGCACGTACTCGTCCGCCCACGCCGCGGCCCCCTCGTACCCGGACTCGGCGGCGATGCGGGCACAGGCGGCCGCGTAGTCGTACGTGGTCCGGCGCAGGGCGACGGAGTCGCCGGGGCCGAGCAGGGCCCAGTGCGCTCCGGGCCGTCCGTAGGGCATCCCGACGCTCCCGGGGTTGACGGCCAGCAGGCACTGGACGAGCCGCACGAAGGGCATATGGGTGTGGCCGCACACCACGGTCCGCACATCGGTGTCCGCGCCTGACAGCACCTCGGCCCAGCGTTCGGAGCTGGAGTCGGCCAGTACCACCTCCGCGTCGTCGCGAGGTGTGGCATGGCAGAAGAGCACCGGGCCGAGCCCGTCGACCTCCAGCCGTGCGGTTCGGGCGCGGAATCCGGGCGCGGGAATCCCGGCGCGGCACGGCCGCGGCGGGGCCGGGGCGGCCGTTCGCACACTCCGGTCCGCCGGTGTCCACGGGCCCGGTGCGGACGGCCGCGTACCGTCGCTGAGCTGCAGAGAGACGTCACACACCCTGTTCGAACGCGAGTTCGACAGACTGGTCTATGGTGGGTGTGTACCCGAGGACGGGCAGAGGTGCGGATGCGGCGGGAGGTGTGTGCGATGCCGGGATTCGTGCACCTGCACGTCGCCTCCGGATTCTCCATGAGATACGGGGCCTCGCACCCCGAGACCCTGGCCGAACGCGCCGCCGAGCGCGGCATGGACGCGGTCGCGCTCACCGACCGGGACACCCTCGCCGGAGCGGTCCGCTTCGCCCGTGCGAGCGTCGGCGCCGGAGTGCGCCCGGTGTACGGGGTGGATCTGGCCGTGGCGGAGCGCCCGGAGAGCAGGAGCGCGGTGCGCCGGCGCCGTACCCCCGTCAGAGGCGGGGCCTTCATCGACGAATCGGCCCAGCGCGTCGTCTTCCTCGCCGGGCAGGGCGCCGCGGGATGGGAGCGGCTGTGCCGGCTGGTCACGGCGGCCCACGCCTCCGGCGGCGAGCGCCCCCGCCTGGAGTGGGAGGACCTGGCCGCGGTGGGAGGTGCGCCGGCGTCCGGAGCGGGTCCGCACGAGGACGTGCTGACCGTGCTGCTCGGCCCCGACTCCGACGTCGGCCGGTCGCTCGCCGCCGGACGCCCAGACCGCGCGGCACGGCAACTGGACGGCTGGCGGGAGATCTTCGGTACGCAGGCGCTGCGCCTGGAGGCCGGTGCGCACGTACCGACGCGGGAGTCCGCGCGGATGCTGGGTCTCGCGGCCGCGGAGGGGATCAAGCCCGTACTGGCCAACGGGGTGCGCTATGCCGATCCCGGCCAGGGTCCGGTCGCCGACGTGCTGGACGCGGCGCGCCGCCTCGTCCCCGTCGACCCTCGGAAGGGACTGGACGGCGGCGAGCGGTGGCTCAAGGGCCCGGAGGCCATGGCGGCGGCCGCGGAGCGCATCGCGCTTGCCGCGGGCTACCGGAGCGACACCGCGAACCGGCTGCTGACGCTGACCGAGGAGACCGCCGGGGGCTGCCGCGTCGACCCGGAGTACGACATCGGCATCGGGCGTGTGCACTTCCCCGAACCGTGGCTGGTCGGCGCGGGCGGGGGCAGGAGCGCGGAGCGCGTGCTGCGTTCGCGGTGTGCGGCCGGGATGGTCGCACGGCGTTACGAGGAGCAGCGGGAGCGCTGGGAGAGACTCGAACACGAGCTGCGGATCATCGAAGGGCTCGGCTTCTCCTCCTACTTCCTCACCGTCGCGCAAGTCGTGGAGGACGCACGGGCGATGGGCGTACGGGTCGCGGCGCGCGGCTCGGGCGCCGGATCGCTGGTCAACCATCTGCTGGGCATCGCGCAGGCCGATCCCCTCGAACACGGCCTGCTCATGGAGCGGTTCCTCTCGCCGCGCCGTGCCGCCCTGCCGGACATCGACATCGACGTGGAGTCGGCACGCAGGCTGGAGGTCTACCGCGCCGTCTTCGACCGCTTCGGCGAGGAGCGCGTCGCCGCCGTCGCCATGCCGGAGACCTACCGGGTGCGGCACGCCATCCGCGACGTGGGCGCGGCCTTGAGCATCGACCCCGCCGAGACCGACCGGCTCGCGAAGTCGTTCCCGCACATACGGGCACGCGACGCGCGTGCCGCCCTCGAGGAACTCCCCGAACTGCGCGGCGTGGACGCCGAGAAGCACGGGCCCCGCTTCTGGGACCTGGTCGAGTCGCTGGACGCGCTGCCCCGCGGCATCGCCATGCATCCGTGCGGGGTGCTGCTCTCGGACTCCTCGCTCCGTGCCCGTACGCCCGTCGTGCCCACCAGCGGCGAGGTGCCCCTCAGCCCTCCCGGGTCGGGGAGCGCGCCCATCGCGATGTCGCAGTTCGACAAGGACGACGTGGAGGAGCTGGGGCTGCTCAAGCTGGATGTGCTGGGGGTGCGGATGCAGTCCGCGATGGCGCACGCGGTCGCGGAGATCGAGCGGACCGGCGGCGGCCATGTCGCGCTGGACGACGTGCCCGAGGGTGACCCGCAGACGTACGAGCTGATCCGCTCCGCCGAGACGCTCGGCTGCTTCCAGATCGAATCACCGGGCCAGCGCGACCTGGTGGGGCGGCTGCAACCGGAGAACTTCCACCATCTCGTCGTCGACATCTCGCTGTTCCGGCCGGGGCCGGTCGTCGCCGACATGGTGCGGCCGTTCATCGAGGCGCGGCACGGACGGCGGCCCGCCGTGTATCCGCACCCGGATCTGGAGCCGGTGCTGCGCGAGACGTTCGGCGTCGTGGTCTTCCACGAGCAGATCATCGAGATCCTGTCCGTCATGACCGGATGCGGCCGTGCCATGGCCGACGAGGCGCGGCGTGCGCTCTCGGACGGCGAGCGGCAGGGGAGGGTGCGGGCCTGGTTCACGCAGGAGGCGTCCCGGCGCGGGTACGGGGCCGAGACCGTCGAACGCACCTGGGAGATCGTGGAGGCGTTCGGCTCCTACGGCTTCTGCAAGGCGCACGCCGTCGCCTTCGCCGTGCCGACGTATCAGTCGGCGTGGCTGAAAGCCCACCATCCGGCGGCTTTTTACGCGGGAGTGCTGGAGCACGATCCGGGGATGTACCCCAAGAGGCTGCTGCTGGCGGATGCGCGCAGGCGCGGGGTGCCGGTGCTGCCGCTGGATGTGAACCGGTCGTCGGTCGGCTATAGCATCGAACTGGTGTCTGATTTTCAGGGTGTTGGGGACGGTGCCGCGAACGCCCCGGAACCCTCCCACGGACACCCTGACCCTCCGGGATTCCCTGGCCCGCCGGACCTCCCCGACCTGCCGGAGCTCCCCGGCCTTCCGGCGGTCTCGCATCTTCCGGATCTCCCGGCAGAGCTCCCGGAGCTTCCCGGCCCTCCGCCGGAACGGCTCCGGTGGGGGCTCCGCCTCGCCCTCTCCGAAGTGCAGGGCATCAGTGAGGCGGACGCGGAGCGCATCGCCGCCGGGCAGCCCTACGACTCGCTGGCGGACCTCTGGCGCCGGGCACGGCCCCCGCGCCCCGTGGCCGAAGGACTCGCGCGGGTGGGGGCCCTGGACGCCTTCACGCCCGACGGCAACCGCCGCGACCTGCTGCTGCAGATCGCCGAACTCCACCGTCAGCAGCGCGGCCGGTCCGGTGCCCGCGAGGGGCAGATGGCGCTGGACCATCTGGCGAAAGGCGCCGCCGCACCCGAGCCGGCCGGGCTTCCCGACCTCGACGCGGACGAGCGGCTGGGAGCGGAACTCGGCGTACTCGGCATGGACACCTCCCGGCACCTCATGGACGATCACACCGCCTTCCTGCGGGAGTTGGGCGCGTACTCCGCGCGTGCGCTGCGCGACGCGCGGCACGGCGAGACGGTTCTGGTCGCGGGGGCCAAGGCGGCGACCCAGACCCCGCCGATCCGCTCCGGGCGGCGCGTCATCTTCAGCACCCTCGACGACGGCACCGGCCTGGTCGACCTCGCCTTCTTCGACGACAGTCATGCCGCCTGCGCGCACACCGTCTTCCACTCCTGGCTGCTGCTGGTGAGGGGAGTGGTGCAGCGGCGCGGTCCGCGCAGCCTCAGCGTGGTCGGTTCGGCGGCATGGGATCTGGCCGAGCTGGCCGAACTGCGCCGCACCGGCGGCCTGGACGCGGTCACGGCCCGGCTGGCAGAGCCGCCGAGCAGGCCCGGACCGGAGCAGGACGCCGGGCAGACGCAGGGGAGCGGCCAAGGGCAGGGCCAGGACGAGGTCCGGAGCGGGGGCAGCGGCTCCGGCGGCCGCACCGTCGAGGTGACGAAGGGGTACGAAATGCACCCTTGGGCAGATCTTCGTCCGCCCGGCGATGCCGCCGGCTCTCCGAACGCCCTGCGCAAGCTCTGGCACTCCAGCCCGGGGAGCGCGGGATGAGCGAGCACAGCGCGCACAGCGAACCGGGCGGGCCCGGCAGACACGGCGGCCACAGCGAGCAGGGCGAACCCGCCAAGCAGGGCGACCCCGGCGAGCAGGGCGGAGGCGGCGGCCACCGCGGACAGGCCGTGGACGGCGGACAACTGCGCGTGCTGTACGTCCACTTCGGAGCCGGAGACCGGCAGGCGGACGAGGGCCGCCCGGAGTTCCCCGTGCTCCTCGGTCTCCTCGCCGGCTTCACCCCCGTCGTGCAGGCGCTGCCGCCGGATGCCGCGCTCGCCGACGTACGGGGCGCGCTGCGCTACTTCGACCGGGACGCGCCCGGGCTGGCCCGGCTCATCCGTCTCCGCGCGCTGGCCCTGTACGGCACCGACTGCACCGTCGGCGTCGCCGTCAACCCGCTGCTCGCGAGGATGGCCGCGCACTCCGGGCCCGCGGGTGCGGTCCGGGTCGTGCGTCCGGAAGAGACCGCGGCTTTCCTCACAGGCAAGCCCGTCGCGGCCCTGCACGGCGTCGGCCCGGCGACCGCTCGCACCCTGTGCTCGTACGGCCTGGACACCGTCGGCCGCGTCGCCGGCGCCCCGCCCGCCACCCTGCAGCGCCTCCTCGGCGCGAGGACCGGACGCCTCCTGCGGGAGCGGGCCCGCGGCATCGACCCGACACCGGTGGTTCCCGATGAACCGGCGCGTTCGGAGAGCTCCGAACTCCGCTTCGCCCGGGACGAGATCGACTCGGGCGAGCGCCGCCGCGCGCTGCTCACCCTCGCCGACGACCTGGGCTTCCGTATGCGCACCAGTGGGCAGGTGGCCCGCGCGCTGACCCTCACCGTCCGCTACGCCGACCGCTCCGTCACCACGCGCACCCGCACGCTCGCCGAACCCTCCGCGCACACACCGGCGTTGACCGCTGCCGCCTACGCCATGCACGACGGGCTCGGGCTGCAGCGGGCCCGCGTGCGCGCGGTGGCCCTGCGCGCGGAGGAGCTGATGCCGGCCGAACTCGCCTCCCTGCAGCTGTCCCTGGACGCCCGTGAGGAGAAGGCCAGGCGCGCCGAGGCGGCGGCGGACCGGGCCCGGCTGCGGTTCGGCGCGGCCGCGGCGCACCCGGCGGGGCTGTTCGACGCGGCTTAGGGCCGGTCCCGGGCACGGCGGGCGGTGATGCGCTGCCGTGAGACCTCGTACAGCACGGCGGTCGCGGCGCCGGCCGCGTTGAGCGAACTGGCCGATCCGCTCATCGGGATGCGCACCGTGAGATCGCACAACTGGCGCCAGGCCGCGCTGAGCCCGGCGGTCTCGTTCCCGACGAGGAGCAGAACGGGCCCGGTCATATCGGCGTCGAAGAGATCCGTCGCGCCGTCCTCGTCGGTGCCCACGACCGTGACGCGCCTTCCGAGCGCCCTGTGCCGCTCCAGCCATGCGACGACCTCACGCTGCGAGGGCACCCGCACCGCGGGCAGCGCGAAGAGCGAACCGGTGCTGGCCCGCACCGACTTGGGGTCGTAGACGTCGGCGGCGTGACCGGTCACGATCACGCCGGCCGCCCCGAAGGCGTCGGCGGAGCGGATCACCGTGCCGATGTTCCCGGGGCCGGAGGGGCGGTCGAAGAGCACGCCGAGGAAGCCGTCGTCCACGCCGATGCGGGACAGGTCGTCCTCCGGCATCTCGAGCACCGCGACGACCTCGGGTGCGCTCTCGTCCTTCCCGCCGAGTTCGGCGAGGAGTTCGGGGGCCATCGCGACCTGTTCCGCGCGGACGGAGCGCAGCAGGTCCTCCGCCCAGCGCGAGAGCGGCCGGCGGGTTGAGTGGATCAACGCCCGTACCGGCCAGCCGCGTTCGACGGCGACCGAGACGGGGCGGACTCCCTGGACGAGGAACTCCCGTGCGCGCAGGCGCTTGTTCCGGTTGGTCAGCAGCGACTGCCACTGCTGGAAACGGGCGTTGCGGGAGGTGATCTTCTGAACCAGGGGACTTCCTCCGCTCGTGTCTTCGTGCTGCGGCGGCAGCCTACACAAGAGCGTGACGGTCACTGAATCTTCACAGGCACGCTTATGGCCCTCCCAAGTTACCGCTGCGTTAATTGACGTGACTTCGTCAAATGTGGTCTGCCTCACCCCCCATCGCCACCACACAGCCACCACCCCCCACGCACCACCCCCACGCACCACCCCCCACGAGGCGCCACAGGAAAACGCCCCCTCACTCCACGAGGAGACGGCAGTGAAACTGTCCTGGAAGCACCCCTACGCCCCGGCAGTCGCTGCGGCGACCGCGATCGTCATGACGGCCTTCCCCCTCACGGCGTCAGGTGCCTCTGCTTCGGAGGCCTCCGCGTCGGGCACGTCCGCTCCGGATTCCAAGACGTCCGCTGAGACGGACACAGCCGCGGACGCGGACGCCGACGGGCAGGCCCGGCTCGCCGACAAGCCCGCTGCCGGCAAACTCGCGGCCGGCGAGCCGAAGGGCGGCTGGAACGACTACGACTGCAAGCCGTCGGAGAAGCACCCCCGCCCCGTCGTGCTCGTGCACGGCACGGGCGGCAACAAGGTCGACAACTGGCTCGGTCTCGCGCCCTACTTGAAGAAGCGCGGCTACTGCGTCTTCTCCCTCGACTACGGCCAGTACAACGGCATTCCGCTGCTGCACGGCCTGGGCCCGATCGAGGATTCCGCCGCCCAGCTCGACACCTTCGTCGACAAGGTCCTCGACGCGACGAGCACCGGCAAGGTCGACATCGTCGGCCACTCGCAGGGCGGCATGATGCCCCGCTACTACATGAAGTTCCTCGACGGAGCGGAGAAGGTGAACGCCCTCGTCGGCATCGCTCCCAGCAACCACGGCACCACGCTGAGCGGGCTCACCGGACTCGTCGACCTGATCCCCGGGCTCGGTGACGCCGTCGACGGGCTCGCGCCGTCGCTCATGCAGCAGAAGAAGGGCTCGGACTTCATCAACCGCCTCAACGAAGGCGGCGACACCCTGCCGGGCGTGAAGTACACGGTGATCGCGACGAAGTACGACCAGATCGTGACGCCCTACAAGTCGCAGTTCCTGGAGGGCCCCGACGTCAACAACGTCACGCTTCAGGACCTGTGCCCGGCCGACATCTCCGAACACCTGGCCGTGGGCCTCTTCGACAGGCTGGCGTTCCACGAGACGGCAAACGCCCTCGACCCGGCCAACGCCGAACCCACGACCTGCACCTCCTGACCGGAGAGCCGGCGCATGACGGACGGTGGGGCCCGCTCCTGGGGCGGGCCCCGCCGTCCGTCACGTCACCACTGGTAGAGCTTCTCCGCGTACGCCTGACCGTAGTGCTCCTCGAGTACCTCCAGCGGGTCCTCCTGGCGCTCCAGAGCCTTGGAGATCCTCGCCCGCCCCGGAAGCGCCCCGGGCTCCCACGTGGCGGGGTCCCAGGCGGCGGAGCGCAGGAACGCCTTGGAGCAGTGGAAGTAGACCTCCTCGATCTCCACCACCAGTGCGAGCACCGGCGTGTTCCGCCGGACCGTCATCTCCTCCAGGAACGGCGCCTCGCGAACGATCCGTGCCCTGCCGTTGATGCGTAGCGTGTCGCCGCGTCCGGGCAGCAGGTGGATGAGCCCGACCTGCGGGTTCTGAAGGATGTTGCGGAACCCGTCGGCACGCCTGTTGCCCGGGCGGTCGGGGATCGCGAGGGTGCGCTCGTCGAGCACCTTGACGAAACCGGGCGGATCGCCCTTCGGCGACACGTCGCACGAGCCGTCGGTGCCCGACGTGGCGATCAGACACAGCGGCGAGTGTGCAAGCCACTCCCGGTCCAGCGCGTGCAGCGTGCTCCGGACCTTCCGCGCCGCGTGCGGGGCGGGCTCGCCCAGCAGTGCTCGCAGCTCGTCCTCCGAAGTGACTTCCCGCGTCGCCGGCGGCGGTTCCACATGCTCCACCCTGCCTCACCTTCCCCGCAGGGCACGCAGGTTCCGTCCCTGTCCTGCTCGTATCCGCATCCTACGAGCATGGGTCAGCTGCTGCTGCGACGGCCGAGGTCACGGCGGCGGGCACTGAGGCACATCAGCGCCGCACCGAGGACGAGGACGCCCGCGCCGGCGAGCGCGATGTCCGTCGTCGTGCCGTCGTCGCCGGTCTCGGCGAGCCGGTCACCCTGTCCGGCGCTCCTCGTCCTCGGGGCGTTGTGCGAGGAGTGCCCGGCCCTGGTGCTCACGTCGCTGCCGTGAGCGCTGTGCTCGCCGGCCGACGGGTTGCCGCGGCCGCCGTGTTCCACGGTCGACCTGGCGGCGCCCGCCTCGATCTGCGAGTCGTCCGGGGCGGCGGGGCCGCCCGTCGAAGCGGCCTTCCGCTCGGTGCCGGCCGCGCCCTTCCCGCCCGCGAAGGTGACGTCGGAACAGGTGTAGAACGCCTCGGGGCTGTCGGAGCGCTGCCAGATGCTGTAGATCAGATGGCGGCCCGACCTCTTGGGCACCTCTCCCTTGAACTTGTACTCCCCGCCCACGAGCCGGGGGTCCTTGACCTTCGCGAACGGCTCGGACTCCAGGTCCGACCACTTCAGCGGCTCGGACGGGTCGTAGCCGGACCGGGTGATGTAGAGCTCGAAGCTGCCCTTGTGCGGAGCCGTCGACTTGTAGGAGAAGGCGTGCTCCCCGGCGGCCATCTTCGACGCCGGCCAGTCCTTTCGCGGCAGGTCCAGGCCCTTGTACTTGGCACGTCCCGCGCTGCACAGCTTGCCGTCCGGGATGATCTGCTTGTGCCTGCCGGCCGCGTCCGGGATGTTGACCTCGTTCCAGTCGTAGAGCGCCTGGGTGCCGCCGGTCTTCACCACCGCTTTGCACGCGGCCGACCGGGGATTCTCCGGCCCCTCCGCGAAACAGGCGGACACGCGGCTCACCGGGTCCGTCATCGATCCGTGAGCTGCGGCGGGCGCCGCGCCCGCCATGGAGAGCGCGAGCGGCACGGCTCCGAGAGCGGCCATGCGTGCGACCGAGCGACGAGCGGACATCTTGGGGCTCCTGGGTGTGGGGGGCGTACGTGTCGCCCGCGCCCCGCGCGCCCCGGTGGTGCCGGGCGGGCCGGGCCGGTGCTGTATGCATCAGCACGCTAGCCGCGCTCAGCTGCCCGTTCGATGCCCGGAAGCCCCAACTGCCCATCCTTATGGTGCCGTTAAGGCAGCGGTAAGAGGGGGCTCAGGCGCGGAGTCCGGGGCGCATCGATGTGCGCCGTACATCCCTTTTACTCGTCAGGTTCCGTTGAATCTGTTTCTGTACAACTCTGCCGCCTTTTCAAGGGTCTAGCCTCATACCACAGCAAATGCACCACAAGGGGGCCAGAATGCGCCGGACCAGACTGCTCATCACCACCGTGCTCACCTGCGCGGGGCTCCTGGCCACCACCTCCGCGGCCACCGCCGCAGGAGCCGGGGCCGCGACAACCGCCCCGCACGCCTCGGCTGCCGCCGCGAGCTGCGGAGTCACCTGGGGGAGCCTGCCGAAGGCCGGCCACGGCACGGGCACGCGGCCGCTCACCGACGTCAGAACCGGGCGGCACGACTGCTACGACCGCATGGTCCTCGACGTCCGTCCAGGAACGCCCGCCGGTTCACCGGCGTACCGGGTCCGCTACGTCGACAGGCTGTACCAGGACGGCTCCGGCCGCCGCATCGACGTGGGCGGCGGCGCGATCCTGGAAATCGTGGCGACCGCGCCGGCTTACGACCCGGACACCTACGAGGCCACCTACCCGGGCCGGGGCGGCAAGCCGCTGCCGGGCGTGCACCTCAAGGGCTACAAGACCTTCCGCGACGCCCGGTTCGGCGCCAGCTACGAGGGAACGACCCAGCTCGGGCTCGGCGTCAGGGCACGGCTGCCGTTCCGGGTGCTCGAACTGGGCGACCGTCTCGTCATCGACGTGGCCCACACCTGGGCCGCCTCCCGCTGAGACCGCAACGACCGCCGGGTGCGGGGCGCGCAGCCGCCTCGCACCCGGCGCTTTGTGTCCGCGCCCCGGAAGGCGGCGACGACGGTGCGCTGCTGCGCCGGTGGGGCCTCGCCCCACAGAGGTCGACTGACGGCGGCGGGCCGGCGGGCTCGCCGTGGAGGGTGAGATCAGCAACCCCCGCGGCGAGCACGGAACCAGGAGGAGCCGCCCGGCGTTTGCAGGCGCATAACGGTACATAACGGGACGCCGGGTCAATGAGCGTGTGTGATGCGGAACCAACCCTGCTCCGATTCGCGTGTGTTCTGCGACCGGGGGCAGATGCGGAAGGCAGGCGAGGCACAATCGGAGGACAGGGCCGCAACATGAGCACGATGAGTAACCCGAGTGGGGCGAGAAGGGGTGTGCGGTGAACCTGCTGGATGTGCTGTTGCTGCTCGCAGTGCTGGTTTTCTCCGTTTCCGGCTATCAACGCGGCCTCGTCGCGGGCTTCGTCTCGCTCGCCGGCTTCGTCGGCGGAGCCGTCGTCGGTGTGTGGGCCCTGCCCTTCGTACTGGAGCGGGTCCAGACGGGTACCACGGAGGCCACGGTCGTGGCGCTGCTGACCGTGCTCGTACCGGCCGCGCTGGGGCAGGCCGTGGCCGCGCCGCTGGGGTGGCGGCTGCGTGGCGCGCTCAGCTGGACCCCCGTGCGATGGGCCGACGGCGCCGGGGGCGTGGCCGTCAACGCGATAGCCGTGCTCGTCGTCGGATGGGTCGCGGCCAGCGCCCTGTCCGTGTCGCCCTCGCCCACGCTGAACCAGACCATCCGCAGCTCCGTCGTGCTCGGCACCGTCCAGGACCGCATGCCCGACCAGGCAGCCACCTGGTTCAACGACGCCACGGGAGCGCTCACGACGGCGGGCTTCCCGCCGGTCTTCAACCCCTTCGAGCACGAACCCGGCACCTCCGTCGCCAAGCCGTCCGGCGACTCCGTCACCCCCGCCGCGACCCAGGCCGCCAAGCGCAGCACGGTCAAGGTGGAGGGCGTCGCCGACGTCGACGGAAGCGCGCGCGGGCAGGAAGGCAGCGGCTTCGTCTACACGCAGCAGCGCGTGATGACCAACGCCCACGTCGTCGCCGGAGTCGAGGAGCCGACGGTGCGGGTGGGCGGTGTCGGACCGCGCTACGAGGCGAGGGTCGTCGAATTCGATCCGAACGCAGACGTCGCCGTCCTCGCCGTGCCCGGGCTCGAAGCGCCCGCCCTGGACTTCGCGGGCAACGCCGACCGCGGAACGCCCGGCGTGGTGGCCGGGTACCCGGAGAACGGCAGTCTCGATCTGCGTGCGGCCGCCGTCGCCCAGCGCGTCGAGGCGCGGGGCCAGGACATCTACGGCGACAACCTCAGCACCCGCGACATCTACGCCATACGCTCCACCGTCCGGCCCGGGAACTCCGGCGGGCCGCTGCTGTCCAAGGACGGGAAGGTCCTCGGGGTGATCTTCGCCCGCTCCACGACCGACAACGGCACCGGCTACGCGCTCACCGCGGAACAGGTGCAGCAGCACGCGCGGAGCGGCGCCGCGGCCACCCGGCCCGTCGACACCGGCAACCGCTCGGCGCTGTGAACCGCGCCGGGACACCGGCGGGCGGCGCGGTTCACAGCGGGCGTGGAGGCACGTTCGCACCCCCGGGCCTCTGCGTCCCGGCCGCTCACAGTGGCTTGGAGTAGCGCCACTCGGCGGCCGTCTGCGCATACCCCAGGCTGCGGTTGAGCGCGAGCATCGGGGCGTTCGTGGCGTCGTTCCCGGTGAAGGCACGCCTGCGGCCCGCGGAACGGGAGCGGTGCAGCGAGTCGAGCTTGGCCAGCCGCGCCGGACCGCGCCCGCGGTACGCGCGACGGGTGCCGGTCATGCCCGACCAGTAGCGCTCGCGCCCGTCCGTCTGCGCCACGGAGTACGACGCGACCTCGCCGCCGACGAGCACGACGGAGGTGAGGTGGTGGTCGAGGTCCGGGCGGTCCCGGTTCAGCCGCAGCCAGTCCTCGTACGGCACGAACCCGTGCTGCACATCGCCGGGTTCGTCCGCCACGCTTCCCCTGAGCCTCCGGCTCGGGGAGGCCCCATCCAAGTCCGCCTCGTACAGCGGACGCCAGTCACCGGCGAAGTCGAGAGCCGTGCGGAGTTCGACGCCGGCGGGCAGCCGCTCCGGCAGCTCCGGAAGCCCGCCCCGGTCGAGGTCGAGCCCCAGGAAACAGGCCCGCCGCCCGCGGGTGTAGCCGCGGCGTTCCGCGAAGGCGGGGGAGCGGCCGTCGTCCGCCACCCACGTCCAGGCACGCCCGGCCCCGATCGCGGACAGATGACGTTCCGCCTCCGCCACCAGCGCCGCGCCCGCGCCCAGTCCGCGGCCGTGCGTATGCACAGCCGTGTGCAGATAGCCCTGCCCCGGCTCGACGCTGCCGATGAGCAGCCCCGTGTCCGCGCAGCCCACCACCCGGCCGCCGGCCGCACGCGCGGACCCGGCCTCCCAGGCCACCGATTCGGCAGTGCACACCAGATACGGGACGGCCGCACGCCTCACCTCGGCCACTGCGTCCGCGTCGCGCGGGCGGAAGGCTTCGACGGTGACCTTCGGCGTCATGCCCCGGCACGCTACGCGCCCGCGGGTGGCGCCGCTCCTGATTTTCCCGCCCCTGAGAGAGAATCGGCACCGCATCCGATGCGCCGCCCTGACGGAAGAAAACCGCGAACACACCGGAGATCACGTGCCGTTGCAGATCACCATCGACCCTGCGGGGACGGACGCCCCCTACGAGCAGCTCCGCGCCCAGATCGCCGGGCAGGTGCGCGGCGGGGATCTGCCGACCGGATACAAGCTGCCGACCGTGCGAGGTCTGGCCGGGGAACTCGGCCTCGCCGCCAACACCGTCGCCAAGGCCTACCGGGCGCTGGAATCTGACGGAGTCATCGAGACCAGGGGGCGGCACGGCACCTTCGTGGCGGCGGCGGGCGACGCCGCGCAGAGGGAGGCGTCCGAGGCGGCGATGTCCTACGCCCAACGGGTGAACAGGCTGGGCCTGGACCGTGATGCGGCGCGTGCGGCGGTCGAGGACGCGCTACGCGCCGTGTACGGGTGAGAGCCGGGCACCGGGATCAGCGCACGTGCCCGGGCAGGGGCGAGACGTGAAGCGGTCCCTGACCCAACAGGCGTGCTCAACAGGTCTGCGGCGCGCGGGAGTTGCGCGACACGGCGCCGCATCGTCCGTCCGCGGACCCGGGCGATGAGGTTACGCCAGCGTGCCCGTCCGTGTGAGCAGCCTCGTGCGGGCCTCCATCAGCGCGAAGCCCAGCAGGTTCTGGCCGCGCCACTGCGAAGGGTCACGCACCCGCGCGTCGTCCGCGGCGAGGCCGACGCCCCACACCCGGTCCAGCGGGCTGGCCTCCACCAGTACGCGGCTGTTGGTGCCGAGCAGGAATTCGCGCAGCTCGCTGGGCTGCCCGAACTTCCGCAGACTGCCCTCGACCACGATGGCGAAGCGCTCGCGTTCCCACACGTCCTGGTCGAACCCCCGCACCGAGCGGCCCGCGGCCTTCGCCTGCCGGGGGTCCCCGGCGGCCACCGCGCGCCGCTCCGCCTCCTCGTCCCCGAACAGGCGGGCCTTGCGGGCCATCATCCAGTGCTCCGCGGTGGCGTACTCGACGCCTTCCGCCTCGAAGGGCGAAGGCCACCACTGGCTCAGGCAGCCCTTGCCGATGGCGCCGTCCCGCCGTGGCCGATGGCCCCAGAAGTAGAGGTACTTGAAGCGCTCGCCCCGCGCGGCGCGCTCGGCGAGTTCAGCGACGTTGTCGACCATGGCGTGATTCTGGCAGCGCAGGGGCGCCTCCCTCGACTCTTTATCAGGTCGGCGGAGGCCGAGTACGGAGGCCCGTTGTACGGATGCCTGTTGTGCCGGGGCCCGTTCCCGGGGGAGAGGGGCGCCGTGCCCGCCGGCCCGCCGGTGCGTCCCGTGGCGGCGACGGCGACGGCCCCGGCGCCGCCGGGGTACGGCGCGGCGGCGCATGGCCGTGCCCGCCCGGGCCTGCCAGCCCGCCACCCCTACAGGTACAGGCCCGATCCCTCGCCGTCGTTCCGCATGGGTACCGAGGCCGGGGAAGTGCCCTTGCGGAGCGCGAACAGCTCGGCCAGTGTGGCGCCTTCGCGGCCGACGCCCTCCTCCGTGCCGAGCCAGCCCACCGCCTCCTTGCGGGTGAGCGCGCCGACCTCGATGCGGGCCAGACACCTGCCCGGCCGCACGACCGCGGGATGCAGCCGCTCCAGGTCCTCGTTCGTGGTCACGCCCACAAGCACGTTGCGGCCCTGACCCAGCAGGCCGTCCGTCAGGTTGAGCAGTCGTGAAAGCGCCTGGCCCGCCGCGTGCTTGGCCTCGCCGCGGATCAACTCGTCGCAGTCCTCCAGGAGAAGGAGCCGCCAGCGCTGTTCGTCGGAGTCGCTGTCGTCGGCACCGATGGCGATGTCCATCAGATAGCCGATGTTGTTGAACAGGTGCTCCGGGTCGAGGACGCAGTCCACCTGGCACCAGTCGCGCCACGAACGGGCCAGCGTGCGCAGCGCGGAGGTCTTGCCCGTACCCGGCGGGCCGTGGAGCAGCAGAAGCCTTCCCGATACCTCGTCCGGGGTGATTTTCATCAGCCCGTCCATGGCATCGGCCACGCGTGCCGTGTAGTTGGGACGCACCTCCTGCCACGTGCCCGCGGTGATGGCGCGCGTGGTGCGGCGCGGGCCGCGCATCGGCGAGTGGTACCAGAAGCCCATGGAGACCTTGTCGGACTGCGGCTCCGGCTCGTCCTCCGCGTCGTGGACCGCCTCGTCGAGCCGCTTCTGGGCGAGTTCGCCGGTCACCGCCGTCACCGTGACGTCGGCCCCGTGCGTCCAGCGCGAGACCAGAACCGTCCAGCCCTCGCCTTCCGCGAGGACCGTGCTGCGGCCGTCGTCCCGCGCCTCGCGCAGCACCTTCGCGTCCGGGGGCAGCAGCGTGCGGCCCTTCTTGACGCGGTCGACGGAGTGACCGCGCGAGTACGGCTGCTCCCCGTTGGTGAAACGGCCGAGGAAGAGGGCGTCGATGACGTCTGACGGCGAGTCCGTGTCATCGATGGTCAGACAGGGAGTGATCGCCTGCTCGGGCCTGGTCGGGGAGGTCAGGGTCTCACTCCTGTCGGCGGCGGACGGCCTGCGGGGCTGTGCTGGCATGGCTGTCATGATCCGGCATGCCGGGCCGTGGCGCACGCACGTTTCCGCCCGTCCGTCCGGAAACAGGTGCGTATCACAGGGCGTCCCGTATGTTCGTCAACGCGCCTGTGGGGCAGGTGAATCCTGTGACCGGGATACACGGGTGGAGCAGTCGGGCGTTAGGGTTGCGGTGCCCGGGCCTCGTGCCCTCGTACGGGTGGGGAGTGTCATGGAACAGATAACGGTGAGCGGCAGGGCGCGAGTGCCCGCCATCAAATGCGGTACAGGTGCGACGAGTTCGCGCCTCGACCGGCATTTGGCTGTGCTCGCGGGCCCCGCCGTGCCGCAGGGTGAGACGGAAGAAGCGACTTCGCTCATGCGTGAGATCACCAAGCGTGATTCCGCGCGGAACCGGACCGCAGCCCGGAGCGCGCGCGTGTCGCTGTTCGCGCCGCTGCGCAAACTGCGCCGCACGCTCTTCGGCGGCCGCGGCTGAGCTTCCTTCCGCAGGTCCCCTGGGCCTTTCGGCCCGGGGAGACCCCATCCCTGGGCCTTTCGGCCCGGGGAGACCCCATCCCTGGGCCCCGGGGCGGTGGCCGGTGATCCGGCCGCCGCCGCGCCGTAAGTTCCTGCGTAGCCGGAACCTCCCCTAAAGCAGCGCCAGTTGGCCGTCCGGGCCCTCCTCGGGCACGTCGAGGACCGAGGCCGGGAGACGTGAGGACCGGGGCACCGGCAGCAGCCCGGCACGCTCGAGCCCGGCCCGTCCGGGCTCCCCGCCGGAATCCAGCGCCCGCGCCAAGTCGCTCTGCTCCTGGCGCAGTTCCGCCAGCAGCGTCAGGACCGTGATGAGTTCGAGCAGTTCGGACGTCCACTCCTGCGGCCAGCTGTCGGGGCGCACGGCCGCGAGCCTCCCCGCTGCGGCCGGCGGCGCCGCCCGGCGCGCGAACCAGGCCTCAAGTACCCGTCTCCCTCCCGCTTCGAACTCCCACGCCTCCCGCGCCACCGGCGCCACGCGTCCCTCCCCGATGTGCAGCGAGCGCTCCTCCTCGTCAAGGACGAGTTCCTCTTCCGGCGGCGCCGCGGCGGGCAACGGAGCACGCACGTACGGGCGATGACCGCCCGGCAGCCGCGGACGCCCCTCGTTCTCCCCGCCGGCGCAACGTGCGCCCCGTGTGTGCAGCCACACGACCCGGCGGCCCAGCTCCACCCCGCGCCGCCACAGGTCCAGGTCCGTGGTCAGCGGCACCACACGCCCCCGCGGGCCGGACCGCGCCGCGGCGGCGGTCCAGGCAAGCACGTCCTCCGCGGTGACCGGCGCACCAAGGCGCCCGGAGAGGTGGTCCGTCAGGCCCGGAAGGAGGTTCGGTTCACCGCCGCCGGGACGTCTGTACAGCGGACGGATGCGGCCTGAACGCCCCACCGCCCCCTGCCCGTCGGGCAGCAGCGCGGTGAAGGTGACGAGCGGGCCGGGGTGCCGGTGGTCGTGGCCGGTCTCCACCAGATGCGTCTGACGGGCGTCGCTGACCCGCCACAGCTGCGGCCGCGCAGCGTCGATGAGCCGGTGGTCGGGAATGAGCCACTGCTGGTCGAAGGGCCCGTGCAGGAGCCGAACCGGTTCCGGGCAGCCGCCCCGCTCCTGCGCCAGCGGCCCGCCGTGCGCGGGCACTCCGGGCAGCGGAGCAACCGAGCTGTGCAGTGTGCGGGAGCGGCTCGGGACGAACAGCGCGGCACGCTCCCCCTCGTCCTCGGTGCGGACCAGTGCGTTCCAACGGCGGCGCAGCGAGGCGGCGTCGGGTGCGGACACCCATCCGCGGCCCGTGCGCAGCGGCGCGACGGACCAGGGCATCACCTCGTCGAGCAGGGGCGCGTCGAGCACAGGTGCGTCCTTGGTGCCGGTTGCGTCGTCGCTCACCGCTCGATGCTACGAGGGGGTGCGCGCCGCCGTCAGGAGTGCGTGGCGCCCCCTGCTTCGTCCCTCCGGCCGGCCGTCCGCCGTGCTCAGTGTGCCTGGAGGGTCACCGAGAAGGAGAAGCGGTCGCCTCGGTAGTGGATCAGCGCGACGTCGACGACCTGCCCGTCCTCGTCGTACGTCACGCCCGTGTAGTGCAGGATCGGGCTGAGCAGCGGCACGTCGAGCAGCTTCGCGGTCGCCGGGTCGGCCAGCCGTGCCTCCACGGTGTCGGTGATCCGGCTGATCCGGACGCCCGCCCTGTCGCGCAGCACCTTCGTCATCGGCCAGCCACGCTCCAGGTCGGCGGGGTCGATCTGCGGAGCGACGCGGGGATGGATGTGGTTCTCCGCCCAGTTGGTCGCCTCGCCGCTGTCCGGGTCGCGGCGCAGCCGCCGGAAGACCGTCGTCTCCGCCACGCCCGGAAAATGTTCGGCCAGTTCGGGTGGTACGGGCGCCGTGCCCCGGTCAAGCAGCGTGGTGAGGTCGCCCGACTGCTGGGCGACGATCGTGTCGACCGATCCCAGCAGCCGAACGGGCCTCGTCCGGCAGGCGTCGGGCTCGATGAAGGTGCCGCGCCGCCGGTGCCGGGAGATCAGCCCCTCCGTCTCCAGCTCCTTCAGCGCCTGCCGCATGGTCAGCACGCTCACCCCGTAGTGCTGGGCGAGGCGTTCCTCGGTCGGCAGCCGCAGTGGCGCCTGCGGGGTGCGGCCGAGTATCGAGGCCCGCAGGGACTGCGAGACCTGGTACCAGAGCGGCAGCTTGCGGTTGAGCTCCAGCGAGTCGGGAGCGAAGACGGACACGGGCGCACCCCCTACGGGCGGAAATTGCGCTGGAGACCCTGCCACACGTCGTCGTAACCGGACTGCAGGTGGGCGGCCTCGATCGCCTGTGAGGTGGGGATCACCGGCCAGCGCGTCTCGAACATGAAGGCAAGACCGTCGTCGATCTTCTGCGGCTTCAGCTCGGCGGAGCTCGCACGCTCGAAGGTCTCCCGGTCCGGGCCGTGCGCGGACATCATGTTGTGCAGCGAGCCGCCGCCTGGGACGAAGCCTTCCGCCTTCGCGTCGTAGGCGCCCTCGATCAGGCCCATGTACTCGCTCATGACGTTCCGGTGGAAGTAGGGAGGGCGGAAGGTGTCCTCGCCCACCAGCCAGCGCGGCGCGAAGACGACGAAGTCCACGCCGGCCAGCCCCGGAGTGTCGGACGGCGAGGTGAGGACCGTGAAGATCGAGGGGTCCGGGTGGTCGTAGCTGATGGTGCCCATCACGTTGAAGCGGCGCAGGTCGTAGACGTACGGAACGTGGTTGCCGTGCCAGGCGACGACGTCCAGCGGCGAGTGGTCGTATCGGGCGGCCCACAGGTTTCCGCAGAACTTGTTGACCACCTCCACCGGCCGCTCCGTACCGCCGTCATCCTCGTACGCGGCGACGGGCGCCATGAAGTCCCGTGGGTTCGCCAGGCCGTTGGCGCCGATCGGGCCCAACTCCGGGAGCTCGAAGGGCTGTCCGTAGTTCTCGCAGACATAGCCGCGCGCCGTCCCGTCCAGCAGTACGACGCGGAAGCGCACCCCGCGCGGGATCAGTGCGATGTGCCCCGGCTCCGCCCGCAGCAGCCCGAACTCGGTGTGCAGCAGCAGTCCGCCGCGCTCGGGGACGATCAGCAGTTCACCGTCCGAGTCGCAGAAGACGCGGTCGGTCATCGAGGTGTCGGCGGCATAGAGGTGGACTGCCATGCCGGAGCGCTGCGCCGCGTCGCCGTTGCCGCCGAGTGTCCACAGCCCAGCGACGAAGTCCGTCCCCTGCGGAGGGTCCGGCAGCGGGTTCCAGCGCATCCGGTTCGGGTCGGGTTCGGTCTCGGTGAACGGTGCGGAGCGCAGGCCGCCGTTGGCGGTGCGCCGGAAGCGGGGGTGCGCGGCCGAGGGGCGGATGCGGTAGAGCCAGGAGCGGCGGTTCCGCGCGCGCGGCTCCGTGAAGGCCGTGCCGCTCAGCTGCTCCGCGTACAGGCCGAGCGGTGCGCGCTGGGGTGAGTTGCGGCCCACGGGCAGGGCGCCGGGCACTGCTTCGCTGCTGTGCTCGTTCCCGAAGCCGGAAAGGTGGCTCAGCCCTTCCGCCGTCTTGCGTGCCTGTTCCTGGCCTGCCGTGCCGCCGGTGGCGCCGGTGCCGAGGGTCATCGGATGCTCCTGCCGCTCATGGTTCCCCCTGAATTCCTGTACTTGACCATAGGAATGCGGAGTGTCCGCGTCAATGAGGCGTGAGCGGCGGTGAGTCCGGCACGGCCCCATGGGCGGGTCAGGCATCCGGCACGGCGGCATCCGGCACGGCGGCGGTGCCGGTTGCGGGTGCGGCACGCGGGCCGGCCCAGGCCCGTAAATCCGGTCACGTTCACCGCTCTCGCGGGCGAAGTTGCGCCCGCAGGGCCTACAGTTCGTGGCACGGAGTGACAACAGCACGGTTCGAGGGAGCGCGATGACCGCGACCGGTACGCCCGAGACGCCCGCCGAAGACACCCGCACCACAGCCGGCGCCCGTGAGGGGACCGGCACCGCCCTCCGCATCTGTCCGCTGTGCGAGGCGACCTGCGGCCTGACCGTCACCGTCGAGAACGGACGCATCACCAGGGCACGGGGTGACCGCGACGACGTCTTCAGTCACGGGTTCGTCTGTCCGAAAGGCGCGTCGTTCGGCGAACTCGACGCCGACCCCGACCGGTTGACACGTCCGCTCGTGCGCGACCGCGACGGCGAGCTGAAGGAGACGGGCTGGGACGAGGCGTTCGCCGCCGTGGCTGCCGGACTCGCTCCCGTACTCGCCGGCGGCGAGGCCGACGCCGTCGCCGTCTACCTCGGCAACCCCAACGTCCACACCATGGCGGGCGGCCTCTACCCCGCGCAGCTCCTGGGAGCGCTGCGCACCCGGAACTTCTACTCCGCCAGCACCCTCGACCAGATGCCCAAGCACGTCTCCTGCGGACTGCTGTACGGCGATCCGCAGGCCATACCCGTCCCCGACGTCGACCGCACCGACCACCTGCTGATCCTGGGCGCCAACCCCGTCGAGTCCAACGGGTCCCTCGCCACCGTCCCCGACTTCCCGGGCAGGCTGAAGCAGCTGCGCAGGCGCGGAGGACGCCTCACCGTCGTCGATCCGCGCCGAACGCGCACGGCGAAGCTCGCCGACCGGCACGTGCCGATCCGTCCCGGCAGCGACGCGCTGCTGCTGATGGCGATGGTGCAGGTGCTCTTCGAAGAGGACCTCACCGACACCGGCGAACTCGGCCCGCACCTGAGCGGCGTCGACGAAGTACGGGAACTGGCCCGGGAGTTCACACCGGAAGCGGTCGAGGACGCCTGCGACGTGCCCGCGGACGACATCCGCGCCCTCGCCCGCGAGCTGGCGGCCGCCCCGAGCGCCGCCGTGTACGGCCGCGTCGGCTCCTCCACCGTCGAGTTCGGGACCCTCACCAACTGGCTCGTCGACGTCCTCAGCGCGCTGACCGGCAACCTCGACCGGCCCGGCGGCACCATGTTCCCCCTCTCCGCCACCGCACGGCCCCCGCGCCGAGCCGGCACCCCCGGAAAGGGATTCGCCCTGGGCCGCTGGCACAGCAGGGTCTCCTCGCACCCGGAGGCCAAGTCGGAGCTTCCCGTCGTCGCCCTCGCGGAGGAGATCACGACGCCGGGCAAGGGCCGGGTACGTGCGCTGATCACCCTCGCCGGCAACCCGGTGCTCTCCGCACCCGACGGCGAAGGGCTCGAAAAGGCCCTGGCGGAGCTGGACTTCATGGTCAGCGTGGACCCGTACCTGAACGAGACCACCCGCCACGCCGACGTCGTGCTGCCTCCCGCCAGGCCCAGCCGCGCCGCGCACTTCGACTTCGCCTTCAACGCGCTGCCCGTACGCAACCAGGTCCGCTACACGCGCGCCGTCGTCGAGCCGGACGGGGACGAGCGGGGCGAGGCCGAGATCATGGCGCGCCTGCTGCTCTGCATCGCCGGGAACCCCGACGCCCCCGCCCCGACGGTCGACGAGACCGTCATCGCCCGCTCCCTGAACAGGGCGGTCGCCGACCCGCACTCACCCGTGCACGGCAAGGACCCGGAGCATCTCGCGCGGCAGCTGACCGGGCGGGACGGCGTCGAGCGGCGCCTGGACATGATGCTGCGGCTCGGCCCGTACGGAGAGGGCTTCGGCGCGGACCCCCAAGGGCTGAGCCTGGACAAGCTCCTCTCCCACCCGCACGGCATCGACCTGGGGCCTCTGCGTCCGCGGCTGGCGCAGGTGCTGCGCACCCGTTCCGGCACCGTGGAGCTGTGCCCCGAGCCGATCCGCGAGGACGTGCCGCGGCTGCGGGCCGCGCTGCGGCGGCGCGCCGCGGGCGAGGCCCTCGTGCTCGTCGGACGGCGCCATCTGCGCTCCAACAACAGCTGGATGCACAACGTGCCGGCGCTGCGCGGGGGCACGAACCGCTGCACCCTCCAGATCCATCCCGACGACGCCGCACGCCTCGGGCTCGCCGACGGCGCCGATGCCCAAGTGACCGGCGCCGGGGGAGAATTGACCGTGCCGGTCGAGGTGACCGACGCCGTACGCACGGGAGTCGTCTGCCTGCCGCACGGCTGGGGCCACGACCGCCCGGGCACGCGGATGCGTGTCGCCGCCGACGACCCCGGCGTCAACGTCAACCAGCTCCTCGACGGCACGCTGCTGGACCCGCTCTCCGGCACCGCCGTCCTCAACGGCTTCCCGGTGCGGGTGGCTCCGGCCGCCGCCGCGGGCGGCTCCGCCGCGCCCGCCGTCCCGGTCGCCGCGCCGGGTGCCGGGTGACCTCGGGAGTCCCGCCGGCTCCGCGGTCGTCCTCGTCCTCGTCCTCGTCCTCGTCCTCGCAGGCCGGGGCCGGGGCCGGGGCGCCGCGCCGCTGGCTGCTCCGCCTCGTCGTCTCCTTCGCCTTCCTCCAGGGCGCGGTGAGCATGGCGAGGCCCGCCGTCTCCTACCACGCGCTGGAACTCGGAGCCGGTGCGCGGGCCGTCGGCGTCGTCACGGCCGCGTTCGCGCTGCTGCCGCTGGTGGTCGCCGTACCGCTCGGCAGGCGCACCGACCGGAAGCGGTGCGGGCCGCTGCTGCCGGCCGGCGTCGCTCTCGTCGCCGCGGGCTGTGCACTGGCCGGAACGGCGCCCTCACTCGTGCTGCTCGCCGCGTGGAGCGCACTGCTGGGCCTCGGGCACCTGGTGTTCATGATCGGGGCACAGTCGCTGGTGGCGCGGCAGAGCGGCGCCGATCAACATGACCGCAATTTCGGCCACTTCACCATCGGCGGCTCGGCGGGCCAGCTGATCGGTCCCGTGCTCTCCGGCTGGCTCGTGGGCGGCGCGGGCGCCGACGGGCTCGGGAGCGGTGAACACACGAGCGCCGTCGCCCTGTTCGCATCCTGTGCGCTGGCGTTCTGCTCGTACGCGACGCTGTGGCGCGTCGAGGGCCGGGCGCTGCCGCGGCGTCAGCGGGAGAGTGCCGGTGCGGACGGGCCGCCGCATCTGCCGGTCCCCGTTGCGCGCATTCTGCGCTCGCGCGGGGTTCCGGCGGGTATCTTCGCCTCCCTCGCGGTGCTCTCCACGACCGACGTACTCACGGCCTACCTGCCTGTCGTCGGCGAGGAGCGGGGGATCGCGCCCGGCGTGGTGGGCCTGCTGCTCAGCCTGCGCGCAGCGGCGTCGGTGCTCTCACGTGCGTGGCTGACGAGGATGACGGCGCGGCTGGGCAGGCAGCCGCTGCTCGTCGTCAGCTGTTTCGTCGCGGGCCTGTTGTGCGTCCTGCTGGCAGTTCCCCTCCCGTTGTGGACGCTGTTGCTCGCGATGGTCGTGCTCGGGTTCTGCCTCGGCGTCGGCCAGCCGCTGACCATGACCACGGTCGTGCAGGCGGCGCCCGGCAGGGCACGGTCCACGGCGCTGGCGCTGCGCCTGACGGGCAACCGGCTGGGACAGGTCGCCGCTCCCGCCGGCGCCGGACTGGTCGCGGGGGCGGCAGGTGCGGCGGCGCCGTTCGTGCTCCTGGGCGTGCTGCTGCTGGGGGCGTCGGCAACGGCCGCGCCGTGGCGCCGGTACCGGCGGGGCGCAGCGGGCGAAGCCGGCGGGGCCGGCGGCGCGGGGAGTTCCGGGAGCGCGGGGAAGACCGAGGGCGCCGCTGCCGCCGGCGGTTCCGGGGCGGGCCGGAAGCAAGCGGCCGGGCCGACGGAAGCTGCCGGAGCAGCCCCGGCGGCCGGAGCGGCGGGTCCGGGGGACCCGGGGCGGGCGCGGCCGGGGGAGGGGACGCGGTAGCCGCGCGGGCCGGGGTGGCCGCGGGTGACTCACGGCACCCGCCACCGTACTGACACCCCAAACTAGCGGCGCTAGTTTGGGTCCATGCAGGCACACGACGGTATGTACATCGACGGCGCGTGGCGCCCCGCGGTATCCCCGGAGAAGCTCGAGGTCATCAACCCCGCCGACGGCAGCACGATCGCAACGGTTCCGGCGGGCGGCGAGGAGGACGTGTCCGCCGCGGTGCGGGCGGCACGCGCCGCCTTCCCCGGCTGGGCCGCGACGCCGCCCGCCGAACGCGCGGCGCTGCTGGGCGCGTTGCACGACGCCCTGGAGGCCCGGCGCGAGGAGATCGCCGAGACCGTCACCGCGGAGCTGGGCTCGCCGCTGGCCTTCTCCAAGGCCGTCCACGCCGCCGTACCGGTCGCCGTCTGCGGCAGTTACGCGAAGCTGGCGGCCGAGTACCCCTTCGAGGAGCAGGTCGGCAACTCCCGTGTCTTCCACGAGCCGGTGGGAGTCGTCGGTGCGATCACACCGTGGAACTATCCGCTGCACCAGATCGTCGCCAAGGCCGCTCCCGCCTTCGCCGCAGGGTGCACCGTGGTGCTCAAGCCGGCGGAGGACACGCCGCTGGTGGCACAGCTGTTCGCCGAGGCGGTGCACGAAGTGGGCCTGCCCGCGGGCGTGTTCAACCTCGTGACGGGCCTCGGCCCCGTCGCGGGGCAGGCGCTCGCCGGGCACGAGGACGTGGACCTGGTGTCCTTCACCGGCTCGACCGCCGTGGGCCGGCGGATCGGCGCCGCGGCGGGCGGCTCGGTCAAGCGCGTCGCCCTGGAGCTGGGCGGCAAGTCCGCCAACGTCATCCTGCCGGGCGCGGATCTGACCAAGGCCGTCAAGAAGGGCGTCGCCAACGTCATGGCCAACTCCGGCCAGACGTGCAGTGCCTGGACGCGCATGCTCGTCGACGCGGAACACTACGACGAGGCCGTGCGCCTCGCCGCCGAGGCCGTCGAGAAGTACCTGCCGGGCGACCCGAAGGACGAGACGACACGCATCGGGCCCGTCGTCAACGCCAAGCAGCACGCACGCGTGACCGGCTTCATCGCCAAGGGCGTCGAGGAAGGGGCCACCCTCGCGGCGGGCGGCCCCGATGCCCCCGAGGGGTACGAGGGCGGCTGCTATGTGCGCCCGACCATCCTGTCCGATGTGACGCCTGAGATGACCGTCGCGCAGGAGGAGATCTTCGGCCCGGTCCTGTCGATCCTGAAGTACGAGGATGCCGACGACGCCGTCCGCATCGCCAACGACAGCGTCTACGGACTCGCCGGCGCCGTATGGGCGAAGGACGAGGACGAGGCCGTCGCCTTCGCCCGCCGGCTGGAGACCGGTCAGGTCGACATCAACGGCGGTCGCTTCAACCCCCTTGCACCGTTCGGGGGTTACAAGCAGTCCGGTGTCGGCAGGGAGCTGGGCCGGCACGGGCTGGGCGAGTACCTCCACACCAAGTCCCTCCAGTTCTGACGGAGTCCGGCAGCCCGGGCTGCCGGGGTGCCCCTGCCGGAGCCCCCGCCCCAGCCGTCCCAATCCGCTCCGTCTCCCGGCCCCGCCCACGCTTCACGCACCCGAACCGAGCCCGCACACCACCCGCCAGGAGCCCGACATGGTCCGCGCCGCCGTACTCTCCGCCGTCGGAACGCCGCTCGAAGTCACCGACATCGATCTGCCCGAGCCGGGACCGGGGCAGGTCCGGGTGCGCCTGGCCGCAGCGGGCGTGTGCCACTCCGATCTGTCGCTGTCCAACGGCACGTTGCGACAGCCCGTACCGGCCGTGCTCGGCCACGAGGGCGCGGGCACGGTCGTCTCCGTCGGCGAGGGAGTAAAAGGGCACGCCCCCGGAGACCCCGTCGTCCTCAACTGGGCGCCCTCCTGCGGTGATTGCCACTTCTGCGGAACTCTCGCCGAACCGTGGCTGTGCGTGAACGCCAACGCCGGAACGACCGTCCCGTACGCACGCACCATGGCGGGCGAGGAGCTCTACCCCGGGCTCTCCTCCGCGGTATTCGCCGAGGAGACCGTGGTCTCGTCCCGTTCGGTGCTGCCGCTGCCCGAGGGCGTGCCGCTCGACGAGGCCGCGCTGCTGGGCTGCGCCGCACTGACCGGGTACGGCGCGGTGCACCACAGCGCCCGGGTGCGAGCGGGGGAGTCGGTCGCCGTCTTCGGGGCCGGCGGCGTCGGACTGGCCGCGATCCAGTCGGCGCGGCTGGCCGGGGCCGGTGCCGTGGTGGCCGTCGATGTCTCGCCGGAGAAGGAGGAGTTGGCGCGGAGGGCCGGCGCGAGCGAGTTCGTCGTCGCCTCGGAGACGACCGCCAAGGAGATCCGCAAACTCACCGGAGGCCACGGGGCGGACGTGGCCATCGAGTGCGTCGGGCGGGCCGAGACCATCCGTACCGCCTGGAACTCCACGCGGCGCGGCGGCCGTACAAGTGTGGTCGGCATCGGAGGCAAGGAAGAGCAGGTGCATCTCTCGGCGTTGGAGATCTTCCATTTCGCCCGCACCCTGACCGGATGCGTCTACGGCAACTGCGACCCGGCCCGGGATCTGCCGACGCTGGCGGAGCACGTACGTCAAGGACGCCTGGACCTGGGGGCGTTGGTGACCGACCGGATCGCTCTGGAGGGCATTCCCGCGGCCTTCGACGCGATGCTCGCCGGACGCGGCGGGCGCGCGCTGGTGGTCTTCGACGGTCAGTCCCACCCGTCCTGATGATCCGGGTGCACCGCCCGGGAGGGCTCGGAAGACGCGGCGTCATGCAGATGTCCGGCCAGCGCGCTGGTGGCTGCCGTCACGTGCCGGCCTGCGTCGTCGTGACCGGCGCCCCAGGCCAGCAAGTGACGGCGGCGGGCCCAGGAGTCCCGCAGTTCGCACACGTCGAGTCGCGGGCCCGGGCCGAGGGCGCGGCGCGGCACGACGGCGAGCCCCGCACCGGCGGTGGCGAGAGCGACGAGAACGTTGAGGTCGGTGACCGTGGTGCGGTACCGGGCCACCGAAGCGTGCGGCCCGGCGTGCTTCTCGATCCAGCGGCGCAGTGAGGAGCCGGCGTCGAGTCCGACGAGAGGGTGCTCGGTGACCTCGCTGTAGCTGAGCGCTCTCCGTCCGGCGAGGACCCCTCCGGTGCGGCCGACCACGACGAGGGAGTCGTCACCGAGCGGCTCCATGCGCAGGCCGCAGTCACGAGCTTCGGCGTCGAGGACGACCCCCAGATGCGCCTCGCCGTCCGCGAGCATCCGCACTGTCTTCGGGGTACGGCTCTCCGACACCCTGACGTCGACGTCCGGTTGGGCGCGGAGGAAGGAGACAAGGGCACGCGGTACGAGCCGGTGCATCGCGGATCCGCCGCCCAGCAGGGTCAGCGGAGCACTCCGGGGCCGGGCGTACGCTGCGACGGCACTTTCGAGCCGCGCGGTCCGGGTGAGCACATCGCGCGCATGACGGGCCAGGGTCGCCCCGGCCGGTGTGGGCCGGACGCCGCGCCGTCCGCGTATCAGCAGCGCCACACCGGCCTGACGCTCCAGCGAACGCACCCTGGCACCGGCCGAGGGCAGGCTCAGATGCATCCGGTGCGCACCCGCGGTGATCGATCCCTCCGTCACGATGTGGAGAAACAGCCGCAGATCGTCCAAGTCGTAGCGCACCGCCCCAGCCTAAGGAGCAGCCTTAGGCAGGGTACAGAGATGACGCATTGTGAAACCGCTGGTCACGCCCTCATGCTCGACATGTGTTCGACATACTGCTGGTTCTGCTGGCCGGAGTTGCCGCCGGAGCGCTGAACGCCGTCGGTGGCGGCGGCACGTTCGTGGCGCTGCCCGCTCTCGTCGCCTTCGGCCTGTCGCCGGTGACGGCGAACGCGCTGTCGCGGATCGCCCTCGTCCCCGGAGCCGTGGCAGGCGCTTGGGTGTGCCGACGTGAACTCGTCCCGGTCGGACCGGCATCCATGAGGGAGCTGACGACGGTCAGCATGATCGGCGGCGGGGTCGGCGCCGGCCTGCTGCTGGTGCTGCCGGCCGCGTCGTTCGATGCCGCGGCGCCGTGGCTGCTCGCCTTCGCCACGGCGGTCCTCGCCTTCGGACGGCGCTTCTCACAGGCGCTGGGCAGGGCGCTGGGCCGCTCGGTCGCCCTCGGCTCCCGGGCCCTACTGACCGGGCAGTTCTTCATCGCGGTGTACGGGGGCTACTTCGGAGGTGCCGTGGGCGTGATGATGCTGGCCCTGTGGGGCATCGGCCTCGGCCTCGACCCGGCGTCCGGCAATCCGATGCGCATCGCGCAGCTCGCGGCCATCTTCGCCAGTGCGACCGTGCTGTTCCTCGTGGCCTCCGACGCGCTGAGCGCTCCGCTGCTGCTCGGGGCGATGCTGGTCGGAGCCGTGGTCGGCGGCTTCGCCGGCGGCCATCTCGCCCGCCGCCTCCCCGCCCCGCTGCTGCGGGGAATCCTGCTGACCACCGCGGTGTCGACGACCGTTCTTTACTTCCTGCGCGGCTGAGCCCCCCGCCCCCGGCCCGGGGCGACGCGGAGGGGCCACGACCCCCGCACCGCGACGACGGGGAGCCCGCCTCCGCGCCGGAACGGCGCAGAGGGATCGGCCCGCCGCCCGCCGGCGTGCTCGCCCACCGGCCGGTGTCAGCCGGGGAAGCGCGGTGCCAGGCCGTCCACGATCGCGCGCAGGCCCGTCTCGAACGCCCCGTCGTCGACCTGCTGTTGGTGCCTGGCCAGCAGGTGGGCCTGGTCCAGGTGCGGGTAGTCGCCCTCGTACAGCGAGGCGTCGCCGACGAAGCCACGGGCGAACGAACCGAGCGCCGAGCCGGCGACGAAGTAGCGCATGAGGGCGCCGATGTGGGTGGCCTGGGCGTTGCTCCAGCCGGCCGCGGTCATCGCGCCGAAGACCGCGTCGGCCATCCGCAGCTGGCTCGGCCGCCTGCCCGGGCCCTGCGCCAGGAACGGCACGATGTTGGGGTGTGCGTTGAGCGCCGCGCGGTAGGAGCGTGCCCACTCCACCAGGGCCTGCCGCCAGTCCGTGCCGTCGGTGAACATCGACACCTCGACCTGCGCGCACACGGTGTCGGCGGCGGCGTCGAGGATCTCGTCCTTGTTGCGGAAGTGGTTGTACAACGACGGTCCGCTCACGCCCAGTTCGGCAGCGAGCCGCCGCGTGGAGACGGCCTGGAGGCCTTCCGCGTCCACGAGCGCCAGCGCACACGCGACGATCCTCTCGCGGCTCAGCAGCGGCTTGGACGGTCTGGCCATGCGGTGAATGGTAGAGCGACCGCGATGCGGAGCCGGCTCCGGCCGTTTCCGGCGCCGCCTGTCACGGGCGGAGCGTGACGTGCCGCGCCCCCGCAGCCGGCAGCGGGACGGGACGTGCCACGGGCAGGCGCACATCGGCGCCACAGCGACGCGACCCGGACACGGCCCGGACGCGACACCCTCCGTACGGCCCCGCCACCGGCCCGGACACCCGTCGCTAAGCATGTGCTCAGTCGCCCGTGTAGGGTGTTCGACCGGTCGACGGGAAGGGCACAGGCAATGGCATCGGAGGCGGAACGGGTCGCGGCTGCCGACGAATCCTTCGAGGGTGTCTCCCCGGACGCCGCCCGGCGGCTGCTGCTGGGCGCGGTGGAAGCGTTCGCGGAGCGCGGTTTCCACGCCACCACGACCCGCGACATCGCCGGCCGTGCGGGAATGAGCCCCGCCGCGCTCTACATCCACTACAAGACCAAGGAAGAGCTGCTCTTCCAGATCAGCAAAGTCGGGCACGAGCGCTCCGTGAGCGTCCTCGCCGAGGCCGCGGAGGCCGGCGGCAGCGACGCCGAGCGGCTGGGCCGCGCCGTGCGGGCCTTCGTGCGCTGGCACGCCGAACACCACACCACCGGACGCGTCGTGCAGTACGAACTGGCGGCGCTCGGCGCGGAGCACTACGAGGAGATCGTGGCTCTGCGCCGCCGCAGCGAGGAGATCCTCCGCGGCGTGCTGGAGAGCGGGGACGCCTCGGGCGAGTTCGAGATCGCCGACATCCGCGGCACGGCGCTCGCGGTGATGTCCCTGTGCATCGACGTGGCCCGCTGGTACAGCCCGTCGGGCCGCAGGACACCGGACGAGATCGGCACGCTCTACGCCGACCTCGTCCTGCGCATGGTCGCCCCGCAGGGCGACGCCCGGGTTCCGTGACGGGGGACGCCGCCGGTTCCGGGGTCTCTACCAGTAGTAGCGGCTGAGGGTCTCCGCCACGCACACCGGCTTGTCGCCGCCTTCCCGCTCGACCGTCACCTTGGCGGCGACCTGCACTCCGCCGCCCGCGTCACTGACGTCGACGAGCTCCGCGCGTGCGCGCACCCGCGATCCGACCGGCACCGGCGCGGGGAAACGGACCTTGTTCACGCCGTAGTTGACGCCCATACGGACCCCATCGACACGCATGATCTGCGGTACGAGGTCGGGAAGCAGGGAGAGGGTCAGATAGCCGTGTGCGATGGTCGTCCCGAACGGGCCGTCCTTCGCGCGGGCCGGGTCGACGTGGATCCACTGGTGGTCGCCCGTCGCGTCCGCGAACAGGTCGATCCGCTTCTGGTCGATCTCCAGCCAGTCGCTGAAGCCGAGTTCCTGGCCGACCGCGCCCACCAGTTCGTCGGTCGAGGTGAAGACCCGGGGCTCCGCCATCCGTACAACCTCCGCATGCGTCTCACGCGCCGCCCGATGCTAAGCGCTCGCTCAGCATGCTGGGGCGCTCTCGCGCGTGTCAACGTCCGCGAGAAGCGGGAGGTCCGTGCGGTTCCCGTCAGCCGCGGGAAGCAGCCATCGAGCCGATTCCGGTGCGCAGTCCCCGGCCTCGTCCGGCAAGGCGGATGACGTCCTTGCCGACGTCCTTGTCCATGGCGGCGATCATCCGGCGCAGCACGTCCGCCAGTCGGGGCGTCGGCGGCGTGGAGGGGTCACAGGGGAGCAGCGACCTGCCGCCCCACGTCAGCCGATGCCATTCGTCGTGCTGCGCCGGCTGTCTGATGCCGTGCCGCTTCTCGGCTCTGCGCCTCCTGGCGACTTGCGACTCGTACTCCAGCCACACCGTCCGCGCCTCCTCGAGTTCTTCGAGAGCGGCGACGAGCAGCTCCGGGTCGGGCTCACGGTCGTCCGGGCCGAAACCGGCGCGGGCGCACAGGTGTTGCCACGTCGCGCGGTGCCCGTACGGGGCGAAGCGCTCAAGGCATTTGCGCAGCGCCTGCCGACGCTGGGAGGGCGCCCTGTCAGGGTCGCGGACCTGCTCTGCGAGGGCTCTGAAACCGGCCAATCATCCCACCTCCGACGGACTGGACCCGACTCGTCGGCGTTATGACGTAAGTGCCGCGCAATCGGATCCCCCCGTTGCGAAGTCATTTCCTTCTGCTTGTCCGGGCGTGCCGTCCTCCGTCTTCCCGGGCCCGGCAGCTACCCCGCGAAGGGGTGAGCACTCTCCTCCGAGAGGAATTCTCACCTCGTTCTCATGACTTCTCACAGGACGCCCATCACTCGTGAAGACATGGAAACGAGTGGTTCCGCATATGGCTCCGCCGTGCACGGCACGGACGGAACGTGCTCGCGCCTTACCGGGCGCGGACCCCTCCGAACAGGTCAACCCGGCCCGGAACAGGCGGAGTCGGCCGTGCGGGGACGGGCGCCGTTCGCCTTTCCAACGCGGGCGAGAGGAAGGACCGCCGTAGGGTGGAGCAGGGAAATCCACCGGGCAGACGGGGAGACGATCAGCATGGCCGACGAGAAGCCGGAGCCGGACCTTCCGCCGAAGATCGACACATCCGTGCCGCATTCCGCGCGGATCTGGAACTACTGGCTCGGCGGCAAGGACAACTACCCGGTGGACGCCGAGGCCGGCGACGAGTTCGCGAGGACATTCCCCGGAATCGTCGACGCGGCGCGCGGATCCCGGTACTTCCTCGCCCGCGCGGTGCGTCATCTCGCCGGCCGGATCGGCATCCGCCAGTTCCTCGACGTGGGCACCGGCCTGCCCACGGTGGACAACACCCACGAGATCGCCCAGTCCGTCGCGCCGAGTTCGCGCATCGTCTACGTCGACAACGACCCCCTGGTACTCGTGCACGCGCAGGCGCTGCTGACCTCCACACCCGAGGGCGCCACGGACTACATCGACGCCGACGTGCGCGAGCCGGACACGATCCTCGAAGCCGCGTCGAGAACGCTGGACTTCGGACAGCCCGTCGGGCTCATGATGCTGGGAATCATGGGCCACATCGACGACGACGAGTTCGCCCGGTCGCTCGTGCGGCGGCTGCTGGACGCCCTGCCCCCGGGCAGCTATCTCACCTTGAGCGACGGCACCGACGTCAGCGCCGCGCGCCAGGCGGCCCACGAGAAGTACAACACCAGCGGCGCCGTTCCCTACCACCTGCGCAGCCCCGAGGAGTTGGGCCGCTTCTTCGACGGACTCGAACTGCTCGAGCCGGGGCTCGTTCCCGTCACCCAGTGGCGGCCCGACCACACGCCGTTCCCGGTGACCCCCGTCACCACCTACGGAGGGGTCGGCCGCAAGCCCTGACGGTCGGCCCCCCTGCCGCCCGGCGAAGGACGCTGGTCAGCGCGGCGCGGGGCGGTACCGACCGCAGCTCTCACCCTCCGCGTCCTCATGGTCCCCCCTGCCCGGGCCGGAACCTGCCTCTTCCCCCGGGCATACCGACTGGTTAGTCTGCCGCCGCGGGGAGAGCCGACGCGAGAGTGCGAAGGGGAGTTGCGGGGATGGAGTCTTTGCGCGACAGCACAGTGGTCGTCACCGGCGGGGGCGGCGGTATCGGAGCGGCCATGGCCCGCCGGTTCGCCGCGGAGGGCGCCCGCGTCGCGGTCAACGACCTCGACGCGGCCAAGGCGGCGGCGGTCGCGGAAGAGATCGGCGGAGTCGCCGTTCCCGGCGACGCCTCCACGATCGTGCCGGCGGCCCGTGAAGCGCTCGGCGGCACCGTCGACACCTTCTGCGCCAACGCCGGGATCGCGCCGCACGGCGGTCAGGAGGCGGACGAAGCGCTGTGGGAGAGCGCCTGGGACGTCAACGTGATGGCGCACGTGCGGGCGGCACGCGAACTGGTGCCCGGCTGGCTGGAGCGGGGCCGTGGCCGGTTCGTGGCGACCGTCTCCGCGGCGGGGCTGCTCACCATGCTCGGCTCCGCCCCCTACAGCGTGACCAAGCACGCGGCCCTGTCCTTCGCGGAATGGCTGGCGGTCACCTACAAGCACCGCGGCATCGACGTGCACGCCGTGTGCCCCCAGGGCGTACGCACCGACATGCTGGCCGGTACCGGCGCCGCGGGCGAACTGGTGCTCGCCGAGACCGCCATCGAGGCGGAGGCCGTCGCCGACTCACTCTTCGAAGCGATGCGGGCGGGGCGTTTCCTCGTACTGCCGCACCCCGAGACGGCGGACTTCTACACGGCCCGGGCGAGCGACCCCGACCACTGGCTGGGCGGCATGAACAAGATGCAGCGCAAGCTCGAGGGGATCCTCGGACAGGAGGCGCTCCTCGACCAGAAGGCGCAGGGCCAGACCGCCGGGGAAGCGGCGGGAGCCGGCGGCGCCGACCGCTCGCAGGGGGCGGCACGTTGACCGTGACGTACGAGGACAAGCCGTGGCTGAAGCAGCTCAACGAGGTGCAGCGCGCCCCGGTACAGCCGCCGGAGACCATGCTGCACGCGTTCCGCGACGCGGTGCGCACCGTCCCCGGCCGCACCGCCCTCGCCTACTTCGACGGGCGCCTCACCTACCGCGAGGCCGACACGCTGTCCGACGGCATAGCCGCGCACCTCGCCGCCCGCGGCTTCGAACGCGGAGACCGGCTGGCGCTGATGCTGCAGAACAGCCCGCACTTCGTGCTCGCACTGCTCGGCGCGTGGAAGGCCGGAGCAGTGGTGGTGCCCGTCAACCCCATGTACAAGGCGGGCGAGGTCGCGCACGTACTCCACGACGCCGAGGTGTCGGCGCTGGTGTGCGACGAGAGGGCGTGGGAGCCGTATCTGCGGGCGACCGCCGCCGGATCGCCGGTGCGCATCGCCCTGACGGCCTGCGAACTCGACCTCCAGTCACGTGACGATCCGCGCGTACTGGACTTCGGACGTGCCGCGCCGGCAGAGGACGCCGACGATCTGCTCACGGTCGCGCGCGCTGGCGGCGCGGCCCAGCCGGGACGTGAACCGGCCGGCTCCGACATCGCGCTCATCAGCTACACGTCGGGGACGAGCGGCGCACCCAAGGGCGCCATGAACACGCACGCCAACATCGCCTACAACGCCGAGCGTCAGCACACGGGCCTCCAACTGCCCGACGGTTCCTGCATCTTCGTCCTCGCGCCGCTCTTCCACATCACCGGCATGGTCTGCGAGCTGTCGGCCTGCCTGGCGGGACGCGGCACCCTTGCCCTCGCTTACCGGTTCGAAGCCGGTGTCGTACTGGACGCGTTCCTGGAGCACCGGCCGGCGTTCACCGTCGGCCCCTCCACCGCTTACATGGCGCTGGCGGCCCAACCGCAGGCCACGCGGGAGCACTTCTCCTCCTTCCGCGTCCTCTCCTCGGGCGGGGCGCCGCTGCCGCCGGCGCTCGTCACGAGGCTCGGCGCTGCCTTCGGAACGTACCTGCGCAACGGATACGGGCTGACCGAGTGCACCGCGCCCTGCGCCTCCGTGCCGCCGGGCCGCGAGGCGCCCGTCGACCCGGCCTCCGGCACGCTCGCCGTCGGCGTACCCGGGCCCGACACGGTGGTGCGCATAGTCGACGACGAGGGCAGGCCCGTACCGCTCGGCGAGCAGGGCGAGATCACCGTCCGCGGACCGCAGGTCGTGCCCGGCTACTGGCGCAGGCCGCAGGAGTCGGCCGCGGCGATGCCCGACGGCGAACTGCGCACCGGGGACATCGGGTTCATGGACGCCGACGGCTGGCTCTACGTCGTCGACCGCAAGAAGGACATGATCAACGCCTCCGGTTTCAAGGTGTGGCCACGAGAGGTGGAGGACGTTCTCCACAGTCATCCGGCCGTGCGGGAGGCGGCGGTCGTCGGCGTCAGCGACCCGTACCGCGGCGAGTCGGTGAAGGCGTACGTGAGCCTGCGCCCCGGGAACCCGGCAGAGCCGGAGGAACTGATCGGGCACTGCAGGGAACGGCTGGCGGCGTACAAGTACCCGCGGCAGGTCGAGATACTGGAGGACCTGCCCAAGACGACCAGTGGGAAGATCCTCAGGCGGGAACTGCGTTCCCGCGGTGACAGCGGCAGATGAGACTTTGGCGGCGGCCGTCGCGGTGTACGCGGTGAGCGGGCGCACGAGGAAAGGCAGGTGAGGGCGCATGGCCACACCTAGAACGGCGCCCCGCACCGGCGCCCACAAGAACGGTACGGGCGGCACGGCTGCCGTACCCGTACCGCAGCGTCTGATGGCCGCCGCGACGCGTCTGTTCTCCGAACGCGGCTACGACCGCACGTCCGTCCAGGAGATAGTCGAGGCGGCAGGGGTGACCAAGGGCGCCCTTTACCACTACTTCGGCTCCAAGGACGACCTGCTGCACGAGATCTACGGACGGCTGCTCCGCCTCCAGCAGGAGCGCCTGGACGCCTACGCGGACGCGGAGCAGCCCGTCGCGGACCGCCTGCGCAGAGCCGCCGCCGACGTCGTCGTGACCACCATCGACAACCTCGACGACGCGCGGATCTTCTTCCGCTCCATGCACCAGCTCAGCCCCGAGAAGCAGAAGCAGGTGCGCGCGGAGCGACGCCGATACCACGAACGCTTCCGGGACCTGGTCGCCGAGGGCCAGCGCGACGGGATCTTCAACGCGGCGACGCCGGCGGACCTCGTCGTGGACTACCACTTCGGCTCGGTCCACCACCTGAGCACCTGGTACCGGCCCGAGGGGCGGCTCACTCCGCAGGAGGTCGCGGACCATCTCGCCGACCTGCTGCTGCGTGCGCTGCGGCCTTAGGACGCGGCGCACGCGGGCACAGTCACGGACACGGACACGGACACGGACACGGACCCGGAAACGGGCTCGCCGCCCCCGCGCAACGGCCCGGCGGCCGGGCGGCAGGACCAGCGAGCAGACGAGCGAAGAGCAGGCACAACTACGTTCCGGAGGTAGCACCGGTGAAGGCATGGCGCGTCCACAAGAACGGCGAGCCGCGTGAGGTGATGCGGCTGGAGGACATCCCCGACCCCGAACCCGGCGCGGGCGAAGTGCTCGTGCGGGTGCGTGCAGCCGGCGTCAACTTTCCCGACGCGCTCATGTGCCGGGGCGAATACCAGGTCAAGCCTCCGTTCCCGTTCACTCCCGGCGTCGAGCTGTGCGGCGACGTCCTCGCGGTCGGGGAGGGCACCCCGGAGCGCGACGCACCCGAGGTGGGCTCCCGCGTCATAGCCCAACCGGCGCTGCCCATGGGCGGTTTCGCGGAGGCCACGCTCGTCGGCGCGGCGAGCGTGCGCAAGGCACCGGAAGCACTGGACGACGCCGAGTCGGCGGCGCTCCACATCGGTTACCAGACCGGCTGGTTCGGCCTGCACCGCCGGGCCCGGCTCCAGCCCGGCGAGACGCTGCTGGTGCACGCGGCGGCCGGTGGCGTCGGCAGCGCCGCGGTGCAGCTCGGCAGGGCGGCCGGTGCGCGCGTGATCGGCGTCGTGGGCGGCAAGGCCAAGGCGGAGACGGCACGCGAGCTGGGCTGCGACGTGGTCGTGGACCGGCGCGAGGACGACATCGTGGCGGCCGTGAAGGAAGCCACGGGCGGCCGCGGCGCAGACGTCGTCTACGACCCGGTCGGCGGCGACGCCTACGCCAAGTCGGTCAAGTGCATCGCCTTCGAGGGCCGCATCGTCGTCGTCGGCTTCGCGAGCGGTGCGGTGCCGACCCCGGGCCTCAACCACGCACTGATCAAGAACTACTCGGTCCTCGGCCTGCACTGGGGCCTCTACAACACCAAGGACCCGGCCGCCGTCCAGGCCTGCCACGAGGAGCTGACCGCACTCGCGGCGGCCGGCTCGGTCAAGCCGCTCATCAGCGAACGCCTGCCGCTGGAGGAGGGCGCAAGCGCCGTCCAGCGCGTCTTCGACGGCACCACGACGGGACGGGTCGTCATCCAGCCCTGAGTAGACGGGACATGAGGAGGTGCGCCGGTTTCGGCGGCTGCGTATCGCTCGCCGGCCGTTGGGCGTGTCAGACAGTGGCCACCGCGACGACGGTCGAGCCGGGCAGCCGTAGCGGTGCCTGTGCCTTCGAGGACAGGTACCGCCGGCCGAGGGCCTGGGCGTCCAGCACGCGGATGTCGCCGAAGCCCGCATCGCGAAGCATTGATGCCGCTTCAGCGGCCGTGTAGCAGGCGAGCACGGGCTCGTGTGCCTCCGCGACGGCCGAGGCCGCACTCTCACTCACGGCGGCCGCCAGCTCGTCCAACTCCCGTGCGGGAAGGACGAAGTTAACGACGAGTGTGGTCCCCGGGCGGTGTGCCGCGACGGTACGCAGCGTCTTCTCCGTTGCCGGGCGGGGCAGATACATCGTCACGCCGAGCCAGTTCCACGTGGCCAGCGGCGGCGTGCCCGCCTCGTCGAGCGCCGTCGCTGACAAATCGACGGGCACGAATCGAAGGTTGGCCGGCTCGGGCATGAGCCTGCGCCGCAGCGACGCGCGCTTCCACGCCTGTGTGTCCGGGTGGTCGAACTCCCAGATGGCGAACTCGGCCGCCCGGGGGTGACGCCATGCGAAGGAGTCGAGGCCGGCACCGAGCAGAACGTAGTCGCGGCGCCCGTGGGCGAGCCCTTCGACGGCGACGTCCTCAGCCAGCCGCGCCCGCACCGCGTGAGCGACACGCCAGGCACGACGAACCTCGGGCGCCCACGACGACATGGAGGCTTCGAGCCGGGACACGTCATCGGCGTCGAGCAGCGATGCCGAAACGGTGTCCTTCATCACCCACGGCGGATCGTCTTCATGCACGTGTGCCGCCCTCAGCAGCGCACTGCCCATTGCGGAACGGCTCGCACTGCCGGTCTGCATGTCAGCCACCGTCCTCTTCCGGTGCCCCGCGTCCTGTCGTCGCTCGCCCCCAACCGGCATGCGTCCGCCGTGCGTTCGTCGTGCGGCGGGTGGACAGCCAGCGCAGACAGGCCAGTCCGAGCTGCGTCATCATGCGCACGAGGTGCGGGTCCGCCGAGGTGTTGGCCGAAGAGGCCGATGCCAGGAGGAACCCCGCCTGCGCCGAGATGAGCACATCGACCGCTTTCGGCTCGACCCCGCGCAGCAACGGGGCGCGCTCGGCGAACGGTTGAGGGTCGATGCCGCTGAGCGCCACGCTGCTCAGCAGCGTCACGAGGTCCGCGTGCGCGGGGCCCACCCAGGCGTGCGGCCAGTCCACGAAGCAGGCACGCTCGTCGGCGAGCAGGACGTTGAACGGGTACAGGTCCCCGTGGGTGAGCGTCCCGCCCGCGGTGGCCTCGTCGAGCTGCGCCTCCAGCGTCAGGTGCAGATCCAGGTCCCGCGCGGCTCCGGGCGCGAGGGCCGTCAGCCTCGCCAGGGCCCGGCCGTCAGCGGCCAGACGTTTCCACCCGCCCAATCGCGGTGCGCCGAGAGTCACCTCGAGCCGGGGCGCGGGCGTCAGCGCTTCCGCGAGTTCCGTGACGCCGCCGAGCACCCGCTCCAGTTCGGCCTCCCGCCACGGCTGTACGGGAAGCGTCCCGTCGACGTACTCGAAGACCAGGGCCACCCACTCGCCGTCGTCGTACGAACCGAGCAGCCGCGGCGCCGGCGCCCCGGGCGGCAACCCGCCCGCTGTCGCGATCTCACGCCGGTGGAAGGCTCCCACGGCAGGTGCGGCTGCCGCGTCGACGGCCTTCGCGAAGACCCGGCGGCCGTCGGCCGACTCCAGCCGCGCGGCGAGCCCTTCGGAGAAGCCACCCGGCAGGCTCGTGGCCACGGCCGCCCTTCTGCCGAAGACGTCCTCGATGCCGGACCTCACCGACCGCGGCATTTCCGCCCACGACTTGCGTCTGCTGCCCGTCTGCACGGGTGGCGGTTCACGCATCGGAGCAACCCTTTCGTGTGAGAGGTGCCGGGGTGCTCCGGTGTGGGCACGGGGCGGGATAATGCGGTCACACTGATCCGGGGGAGTTCCGTTCCCCCGGATCAGTGCCGGGCTCAGGCCGAGGCCAGGCTGAACCGCTGCTTCTCGGGATCGATCTCGAGGATGCGGACCGAGACACGGGTGCCTACGGGCCAGGACTCCTGATACGCGAGACCGGTGACCCCTTCCGCTTCGACGAAGGAACCGAACGGCACTTCAGCGGTGACCACGCCTTCGATGACGTCACCTGCCTGGTGACGGGCGAGGAATTCCTGCCAGCTCATCAACTCACCTCCTTCCGCTACGAGTGGCTGTGCGCGCTTCTCGTAACGGGGGCGGGCCTCTCGCCCGCGCGGTGATCAATCGCCGGCCGGGAATCCGTTCTGTGTGCGGCCCACGGCCGACCCGGCAGTCATGCGAGTGATCGTAGCTGAAAGGGGAGTCGGGGTGGAACACCGGAAGTGGCCATTACCCGGCGGGTAATCGCCCGGGACGCCGCCCGCAGGAAGAATCCGGTACGTCGCGCCGCGCGACGCCGGATACCAGGACGGAGACTCCTCGTGCTCGCAACCCCGACCGACACCCGGGCCCGGACGCAGGAACTGCTGAGACGTATCGCCGAGGGCGACCCGGAGCGCATCGCCGAGATGTACGCCGAGCGGGTCGACTGGAAACTGGACTGGCCCGAGGAGGAACACGGGCGGAGCGCAACGCCGTGGATCCGTCACAGGACGACCCGCGCCGACGCCGGCGCCAACTTCCGCGAGCTCGCCGGGCATCACACCCCGGGCGGTGCGGCGACTGAGGTCGAGCGGATTCTGGTCGACGGCGAGGACGCGGTCGTCCTCGGTGAGATCCGGCAGACCGCCCGCCCCACGGGGCGTGCCTACCGGGCACGGTTCGCCCTGCACCTCACGTTCGAAGAGGGCCTTGTCGTCCGCTTCCACATATACGAGGACAGCCTGGCTGTGGCGCAGGCGTTCGAGCCGGAATGTTCCTGACGGGCCGTTCCGTGTGGACGGCCGTCCCGGGCGGAGGTCTCGGCGTGAGCAGCCCGGTGATCCAAGAGAAACGCCCCAGCGGCTGTCAGGGCTCTGTTGGCGGCGGCAGCCGTGCCGAGGCCCGCTGACCCTGCCGCAACAGGGAGTGTCGAACGTCCGGTGTGACTCGGGGGTTTGATGGGTTGCCTGCGAACTGTTGAGGGTGTGCGTCGAAGGCGCTCGGCGTGGCTCCCGCGGCTGGTCGCAGACGGGCATGAGGACGTCAGCGACGCCCTGCCGGACCGCCCCGCCCGCGTGACCGCCGAGGTCGGCCGGGACGCGGAAGGCCTGCCCCGCCCGCGGCCCCCGCTCCCCGGCCGCCGGCCGGGAAACGGGGCTCGGGGCGTCGGCGGGCCGGTTGCTCAGCCGTCGACGGCGTGCCGCTTCAACTCCCGCTTGGCCAGCGAGCGTTGGTGCACCTCGTCCGGCCCGTCGGCGAGCTGGAGCGTGCGGGCGGCCGCCCACAGCTCCGCCAGGGGGAAGTCCTGGCTGACGCCGCCGGCACCGTGCAGCTGCACCGCACGGTCGAGGATGCCGACGACGGCACGCGGCGTGGCGATCTTGATTGCCTGGATCTCCGTGTGAGCGCCCTTGTTGCCCACGGTGTCCATCAGCCAGGCCGTCTTCAGCACCAGCAGCCGCAGCTGCTCGATCTGCACGCGCGCGTCGGCGATCCACTCCCGCACCTGCCCTTGCGCGGCGAGCTGCCCCCCGAAGGCCGAACGCCCCTGCGCCCGGCGGCACATGAGCTCGACGGCCCGCTCCGCCATGCCGATCAGCCGCATGCAGTGGTGGATGCGGCCGGGCCCGAGCCGCGCCTGGGCGATGGCGAAGCCACCGCCCTCCTCGCCGACGAGGTTGCTCCTCGGCACCCGCACGCCGTCGAAGACGATCTCCGCGTGGCCGCCGTGGTAATGGTCCTCGTACCCGTAGACCTGCATGGCGCGGCGCACTTCGAGACCCGGGGTGTCCCGCGGCACCAGCACCATCGACTGCTGGCGGCGGATGTCGGGGGCGTCCGGGTCGGTCTTGCCCATGACGATGAAGATCTTGCAGTCGGGGTTCATCGCACCGGAGATGAACCACTTGCGGCCCGTGATGACGTAGTCGTCGCCGTCACGCCTGATGCGCGTCTCGATGTTCGTCGCGTCGGACGAGGCGACGTCCGGCTCGGTCATCGCGAAGCCGGAGCGGATCTCGCCGCTCAGCAGCGGCTCCAGCCAGGTCCTGCGCTGCTCCGCGTCGCCGAACTCGGTGAGCACCTCCATGTTCCCGGTGTCCGGTGCGGCGCAGTTGACGGCCGTCGGCGCCAGCCGGGGGCTGCGTCCGAGGATCTCCGCGAGGGGTGCGTACTGGAGGTTCGTCAGCCCGGCGCCGTAGGTGCGGTCGGGAAGGAAGAGGTTCCACAGGCCGTGCTTTCGCGCTGTCCTCTTCAGCTCCTCCACGACGGGCGGGGTCTCCCAGGGCGAGTCCTGTGCGGCCCGCTGTTCGTCGGCGACGGTCTCGGCCGGATAGACGTGCTCGTCCATGAAGGTCTGCAGCTTCCTGCGCAGTTCCTCCGTGCGGGCGTCGAATGCGAAGTCCACTGCTCATCCCTTCCGCAGCGTGGTGAGTCCGTTGTCGATGAAGACCGGGACGAGGCCGCCTATCCGGTCGAAGCCGGTCCCGACCGTCTGGCCGAGCGTGTAGCGGTAGTGGATGCCCTCCAGGATCACCGCGAGCTTGAACCAGGCGAAGGCCGTGTACCAGTTGATGCGCGAGACGTCCCGGCCCGAACCGGCGGCATAGCGCTCGATCAGCTCGCCGGGCGAGGGGTGCCCAGGGGCCTCCGCCGTCGAACTGACCGGCGCGTCAGGGACGTTCAGCGGCTCGCTGTACATCACCAGCAGGCCCAGGTCGGTCAGCGGATCGCCGAGGGTGGACATCTCCCAGTCGAGTACGGCGGCGATCCGGTCGTCGTCGCCGGCCAGCACGTTGTCGAGCCTGAAGTCGCCGTGCACGACGGCCGGTTCGGGGGAGTCGGGCAGCTGCTGCCCCAGCGACGCGTGCAGTTCGTCGATCCCTTGCAGCTCCCGGCTGCGGGAGGCCTCGAGTTGTTTGCCCCAGCGGCGCAACTGCCGCTCCAGGAAACCCTCAGGGCGCCCGAAGTCCCCCAGCCCCACCTCCGCCGGGTTCACGGAGTGCAGTGCGACGAGCGTGTCGGGCAGCGCCAGCGCCAGTTCGCGAGTGCGCTCCGGGCCGATCGCGGCGAGTTCACCGGCCGTGCGGTACGGGGTGCCCTCCACCTGTTCCATGACGTAGAAGGGCGAACCGAGCACGTCCTCGTCCTCGCACAGCAGCACCGTGCCGGGCACCGGCACGTCCGTGCCGCGAAGGGCGCTGATCACGCGGTACTCGCGCGTCATGTCGTGCGCCGTGGCCAGCACATGACCGAGGGGCGGGCGCCGCACGACCCAGCGGTTCACGCCGTCCGTCACCCGGTATGTGAGGTTCGACCGGCCGCCCTGGATCACCTCTGCCTCCAGCGGCCCCCGCACCAGGCCCGGCCGCTCCCGGTCCAGATGTGCGGCGAGCCGCTCCGTATCGAGCCCGGGCGGATTCTCCTTGCTCATCGTGAGCGCTCCTTCTGCGTGAGTGGGTCGGGGACAGGGAGTGGGCGACAGTGGAGTGGACGACGGGGAGTAGGAGGACGGGGCAGGGGAGAACGGAGACGGGGACGGAGCCGGCTGACTGACGGCCGTGGTACGGCGGTTGGCACGATCATGCCGACTAGTCGGTATGGCGTCTAGGGGTACAGGGCCACGGACCCCGCCGGACGGCCCGCATGTGACGAGACACACCCGCGAACCGCCACCGGACCCGGCGGACTGCGCGGACCCGGCGGACCCGGCACCGCGGCGGGCGGCGGCTCACGCGTGGCATGCGACCGGCCTGCCGCCGTTCAGCTGCTCCATGTCGGCCCACACGGAGAGGATGTCGAGAGGATCTCCCGGAGGGCGCCCCTCCAGCTCGGCGTACGCGCGGTGCACGTTCGCCACCAGCCGCTCGCTCTCGGCCAGTTCGGCGAACTCGCCGGGCCCCGCCTCGCGCGCGGCCTCCAGGGGTGTGAGCCCGCGGCCGCGCGCCGCACGGGCCACCTCGTCGACGTACAGCAGATAGCGCTCAACCGTGTCGTACACCTCCGGCCCGGCGAGCGGACCGTGGCCGGGGACGACGGTGCGCGCTCCCAGCGCCCGCAGCCGGTCCAGCGCGTGCAGCGAACCGCTGAGCGAGCCCATCGGGATGAAGGGGGTGCCGTGGTGGAAGACGATGTCGCCGGTGAAGACCACCCCCTGCTCCGGCAGCCAGACCACGGTGTCGCCGGCGGTGTGCGCGACGCCCGGGTGCAGCAGGCGCACTTCGGTCCCGCCGACGTGCAGCGTCAGTTCGTCGCGGTAGGTGAGGTCCGGCGCGGTGATGTGGATGTCGCCGAAGTCGACACCGGGCCAGATCGCGTGGAGCTGGTGCCCGGCGGCCAGCGTCTCCCGCCGGCAGGTCTCGTGGCCGACGACGGTCGCGCCGGGCCTGAACAGCGCGTTGCCGTAGGTGTGGTCGCCGTGGTGGTGGGTGTTGACGACGGTGGCGGGTGCGGGCGCGCCGCTCGCGGCAAGTGCCGTGCGCAGGGCTCTGGTCCGGCGTTCCGTGGCCGCGGTGTCCACGAGCAGCGTCTCGCCGCCGTCGCTGATCCAGCCCGCGTTGCTGAGGCACCAGCCGCCGTCGGGCTGTATGTAGGCGTGCACCCCGCCGGCGAGTTCCTCCGTGTACGGCTCACCCGGCGCCGGGGCGCTCTCGTCCGCCTCCGCCGCTGACGCAGACGTCATGCGCTGCTCTCCCTCGTTCTGGCCGACTGCCGACTGACTGCCCGACCGACTGCCGGCTGACCAGCGACGGACCGGCGGCGGTTCCGCCGGCCCTGCGGCTGCCGGGCCATGTGTCACAACGCTCAAAGCTTGTCAGTGCGTTCGGCGTCGCGGCTACGGCGCGAGCGCGGCGAGTGCCCTGTCCGTGACCTCCTGCGGGCTCCCCCCGACGGCGACCGCCGCCCCCCGCTCGTCCGGCTCCAGCGGCTCCAGCGTCGCGAACTGCGAACGCAGCAGCGAACGCGGCATGAAGTGGCCCTTGCGGCCCTCCAGTCGCTCCGCGATCAGCTCCTCCGAGCCGTCCAGATGCAGGAAGAACATCGGCGCGCCGCTCGCGCGCAGCCGGTCGCGGTACAGGCGCCGCAGCGCGGAGCAGCTCACGACGCCGCCGGGCCCCGCGTGTTCGGAGAGCCAGGCGGCGATGGCGTCGAGCCACGGGCGCCGGTCCTCGTCGTCGAGCGGTGTGCCGGCGGACATCTTCCGTATGTTCCCCGGCGGATGGAAGGAGTCGGCCTCGGCGTACGGCACTCCCAGCCGGTCCGCGAGCAGCTCGCCCACGGTGGACTTGCCGGAGCCGGAGACCCCCATCACCACGACCAGGGGTGCCCGCCTGCCGTCGGCGGCTCCGTCTCCGCCGGCCGCCTCCGGCCGCTCCGCGCGTCCGCTTTCCTCGTTCACCACAGCAAGACCACTCCAACCATCGCCATGGCCAGTGTGCACAGCGCCGCCGCCCGTACGGTCCCCGCCCCCACGACAGAGGGCCGGTCCGCCTCCATGGCCCGGATGCGACGGTGGGCCAGTACCAGGAACATCAGCCACGCCAGGGCGCCGACGGCGGCCGCCGCCGCTTCCGCGGCCGAGACGCCGTCGCCCCCGTACACCGCCGCACGCACACCAAGTGCGACGGCGACGGCGAACGTGAGCGTGGTGCGGCGCCAGGCGAAGCGCGTCCGTTCCGGCTGCGCCGCGGGGTCACCGGTGCGGGCGTTCGGCGCCCCGCCCGCGTTCACGGGCCGCCTCCCACCAGCAGGGCGATGAGCACCAGAAGCGCGGCGACCGCCGTCGCCGTCGCCAGCAGCACCGGGAAGCGGGAGACGGGAAGGTCCTCGCCGCGCCGCATCGCGCGCTCGCAGCGCATCCAGTGATTGACGGCGCGGAACGCGCACAGCGCGCCGAACGCCAGCACCGATACCGAGATCGCCGTGCGGACGGCCCAGCTCAGTTCCGTGAGGAACTGGTCCACGGCGATGCCGCCCGCGACGAGTGCCAGCGCGGTGCGGATCCAGGCGAGGAAGGTGCGCTCGTTGGCGAGCGAGAAACGGTAGTCGGGCGTGGTGCCCTCAGCCCGGAGGTGCTGAGGTGCGAACCACAGCCGGAGCGTCGCCTTGAGCCGGTCGATCATGCCGACGAGCCTACGGGCCCTCGACCTGAGGTGCGGATGCACCCGATGGCTCATACTGGACTTTCCGCGCGTATCGGCTGCGGCGACGACGCCCCGCGTGCGGACCTGGGAAGCCGCGCGTATCTGCTCTACGAGGGCCCCGTCGGGGCAGCGGTCGACATGGGGGAGCGGGGTGCCGGTTTCTTCTTCCCCCAGTCGCCCAACCTGTGGTGGCCGGGGGACCGGGCATGGTGCGTGGCGACCGACGTCGACCTGGACTCCACCTTCGTCGGCGGGTCCGCCCGTCTGATCGGGGATCTGACGGGCGGACGACGCCTCGAGGCTCTGGCGCTCGTAGTGCCGGACGCGCTCCGCGAGTGAGCCTCGCAGGAGACGTCACCGTCGCACGCGCGTCACCACCGGGTCACCGCCGGGGGATCACTTCTTCTTGCACGCCCGGATCACCTCGCTCGCCCTCCGGTGGCTGACCTTCTCGGTCCGCGGCGTGTAGTTGGGCGGGAACGTCACCAGGCCGTTGGCGAGGCCGGTGTACGTCTGCTTCTTCACGCACCGGCGTGCGGCGTTCTGGCTCACGCGGCTCTTGCCGGTCGAGGTCTTGACGGCGCTCTTCTTGTAGATCGTCCCGTCCTTGTCGCGTCCTGGGGCGGATTGTGCTGATGCGTAACCCCCGGCGGCGCAGGGGCAGTTCAGTCGCCGTTGCCCGTTCCGTGCCGGGCACGGAGCCTCCGATGGCACTCCAGTCCGTCAGGTACGACCTGCCACTGCGGCAGTGTCAGCCGCCGCTCCAGCTCCTCCTGCGGGAGGAAGTCCCACCAGTCGATCTCCTCCGGCTGGGGCCGTACGGGCAGCTCGCACACCAGCTCGTAGACCCGCAGGAACCAGGTGTGCTCCGGCGACTCGTACAGGAACGTGAAGCGCGGCTCGGGTGCGGGCAGCCCCCTGACGCCCAGTTCTTCCTCCGCCTCCCGCAGAGCGCAGTCGTCGTAGCTCTCGCCCGCTCCGACGACGCCGCCGACCACCACGTCGTACATGGAGGGGAAGACCAGCTTCCGCGGTGTGCGGCGGTGCACGAAGATCCGGCCCAGCGCGTCACGTACCTGGACGGACGTGGCCCGGTGCCGCAGCCGCCGCGCCATCGCCTCACCCCGCGGAGCCTGCCCCACGACGCGGTCGTCCTCGTCGACGATGTCGAGCAACTCGTCCGCCGAGAGGGCTTCTTCGCTCATCCCGCATCCCAGTCTTCCGCGCCTCGAAAGTGCAAGGTCCCGCACCGTGGCGGTCAGTCTCCCAGAGAGCCTGCCGCCGTCAGCCTTCGCCGGGCTTCGGGACGAGGCGCCGCGCGAGGCCCGGAGGAGGCCGGCGCCGGGTACCGCGCGGACTGGAGGGCGGACGGGAGGCCCCCGACGTCCAGCACCCCAGCGCGCCCCGGCAGTCCGCGGACGCGCCGCCCGAACCCTGTGCCCCGGGGTGCCGCGCACGTCCGGGTGGGCATACCCTCCCGTCACCAGATCTTCAGGGTGGACAGCCGGGCGCGGAACAGGTGGGACGCATGGCGTACGACGCCGATGTCATCGTGATCGGAGCGGGACTCGCGGGGCTCGCGGCGACGGCCGAACTGGCCGATGCGGGACGGAAGGTGATCCTTCTGGACCAGGAGCCGGAGCAGTCCCTCGGAGGGCAGGCGCACTGGTCCTTCGGCGGCCTCTTCTTCGTCGACTCCCCGGAGCAGCGCCGCATGCGCATCCGGGACAGCCACGAGCTGGCCTGGCAGGACTGGCTCGGCACCGCGGGCTTCGACCGCGAGGAGGACCACTGGCCGAGGCGCTGGGCCGAGGCGTACGTCGACTTCGCGGCCGGTGAGAAGCGGTCGTGGCTGCGCGGCCAGGGCCTGAAGATCTTCCCCGTCGTCGGCTGGGCCGAGCGCGGCGGCTACGGAGCGACGGGACACGGCAATTCGGTGCCCCGCTTCCACATCACGTGGGGGACGGGCCCCGGCATCGTCGAGCCCTTCGAACGGCGCGTGCGGGCCGGCGTCGAACGCGGCAACGTCGAACTGCGCTTCCGGCACCGGGTCACGGGCCTGGCCCGCAGCTCCGGCACGGTCGACACCGTCACCGGCGAGGTGCTGGAGCCGAGCGACGCCGAGCGGGGCACCGCGAGCAGCCGCGAGGTGACCGGCGCGTTCGAGCTGAGGGCACAGGCCGTCGTGGTCACCTCCGGCGGCATCGGCGGCAACCACGAGCTCGTGCGCGCCAACTGGCCCGAGCGGCTGGGCACTCCGCCCGCCCGGATGCTCTCCGGGGTCCCCGCGCACGTCGACGGCCTGATGCTCGGCATCACCGAGGAAGCGGGCGGCCGCATCATCAACCGGGACCGGATGTGGCATTACACCGAGGGCATCGAGAACTGGAGCCCCATCTGGAATCTGCACGGCATCCGCATCCTGCCCGGACCGTCGTCACTGTGGCTCGACGCCACGGGGAAGCGGCTGCCGGTGCCCCTCTACCCGGGCTTCGACACACTCGGCACGCTCGACCACATCATGCACTCGGGCCACGACTACACCTGGTTCGTGCTCAGCCAGAAGATCATCGAGAAGGAGTTCACGCTCTCCGGCTCCGAGCAGAACCCTGACCTGACGGGACGTGACCTGCGGCAGCTGCTGGCCCGTGTCGGGTCCGGTGCGCCCGGCCCCGTACAGGCGTTCATGGACCGCGGAGCCGACTTCGTCATCGAACGCGAACTCGGCGCCCTGGTACGGCGGATGAACGAGCTGACGGGCCAGGAGCTCATCAACGAGGCCGGGCTGAGGCGCGAGATCGAGGCCCGTGACAGGGAGATCACCAACCCCTTCACCAAGGACTCCCAGGTGACGGCGATCCACGGCGCGCGCAAGTACCTGGGCGACAAGCTGATCCGCGTCGCGTCGCCCCACCGGCTCCTCGACCCGAAGGCCGGGCCGCTCATCGCCGTGCGGCTCAACATCCTCACGCGCAAGACGCTCGGCGGACTGGAGACCGACCTGGACGCGCGGGTGCTGGGCGAGGGCGGCGAGCCGCTGCCCGGCGTGTACGCGGCGGGCGAGGCCGCCGGGTTCGGGGGCGGCGGCGTGCACGGGTACCGGTCGCTGGAGGGCACGTTCCTCGGCGGCTGCATCTTCTCGGGGCGCACGGCGGGCAAGGCGGCGGCGAAGGCCGTCGGGTAGCCGTCACCCCCGTCGCCTCCGAACTCGCTCTGCTCGCGGCCGCCCGTCTTCCGCGGCCCGTACCGCTCAGGCAGGTCCCGCCAAGTCGCGCCCGTGGATAGCTCCCACAAGCTCCCGTTGACCACCTGGCGGCGATCCCGCACCGGCCTGCCCATCCCGTGGTCCCACGAGGCCGGTTCTACATTGACAATCAGCCCGAACCATTGCCCCCCTGAGACCCGCCAGGACAACGCCGAGGACGAACGGGAACTCAGGCCTCCGCTCGTGCAGGCTCCGGCCCTCAGAATCCCGGGCGCGGGGCGCGTTCATAGGATGCGGACGACGGGCGGGCCGAACCCCTCACGCTTCGGCGTCAGTTGGCGGTCTGAGTCTCGCTCCGCAGCCAGGCCAGATACTCGTCGCTGCCGGCGGTGATCGGGGTGGCGATGATCTCGGGTGTGTCGTAGGAGTGCAGGGACTTGATGAGCGCTTCGAGCTCGTCGTAGCGGGCCGCCGTGCTCTTGAGGAGCACGCGCCATTCCGTGTCGACCTCGACCTTCTCCTGCCACTGGTACACACTCTTGATCGGCCCGTCGATCTGCCCACACGCGGCGAGCCGCCCCGCGACGGCGGACCTGGCGAGCACTTGAGCACTCTCCTCGGTGTCCGTCGTGGTGAGCACAGCGAGGAACTCGGCCTCGGCCACGATGTCTCCTCCCGGTCGAATACCGGGGGCGACCGTACCCCAGGACGAAGCCGAGCCCGTCCGGCCCCGTCAGCGAGTTGCGTACGCGATGAACTCGGCCCAGGGCGCCGCCGGGAAGGCGAGCTGGGGGCCGCTGACGTCCTTGGAGTCCCGAACGTGCACGGTGCCGGGGCAGTTGGCGACCTCGACGCAGTTGCCGCCTTCACCACTGCTGTGGCTCGACTTGTGCCAGGCCAGGGCGACTTCGACGCACGCGCCGCCCTCGTTGTCGCTGTAGCTGCTCTTGAGCCAGTTCAGGGTGGTGTTCATCCTTCTCCCAGCAACGTCTCGATGAGGCCCAGGGACTCGTCGGGCGTGAGCGCCTGCGCGCGGATGATCCCATAGCGCGCCTCGACGGCACGGACTGCTTCGCGTTTTGTGAACCAGACATTGCGGTCCTGCACTTCGCCGTAGGCCAGCTTGGGCTTGTCGGGAGGTTCGAGCAGGGTGAGGGGGCCTGCCGGTCCTGGGTGGTCTGTGCGACTCGTCGGCATCACTTGCAGTTCGACGTGACGCATGCGGGCGAAGCGTGCCAATTGGTGAAGCTGTCCCTGGAGTACTGCTGCACCACCGAACGGTCTGCGGAGAATGACCTCCTCCAGGACGAAGCTCAGGTTCGGTGGTGGCCAGCGGTCGAAGATCTCCTGACGGGCCAGGCGGGCCGCAACCCGTAGCTCGATGGTCTCGTCATCGAGTAATGGGCGGCGCATTGTAAACACCGCCCGCGCGTAGTCCTCGGTCTGGAGGAGACCGGGAACAACCATCGTCTCGTACTCGTGCCGCTCGACGGCGACCGCTTCCAACCGCGCGAACTCGCGGAAGAACGCCGGGTACCGCAGGCGCGCCTTGTCGATGTCCTCCTCGACCGCCTTCAGCAACCCGCGGGCGTCCAGGATGCGTTCGGCCGCGTCGATGAACTGCGGCTTGGCCGCGCGGCGGCCGCGTTCGACGGAGGAGACCAGGTCCATGCCGTAGCCCGCCTGTTTGCCGAACTCCGCCTGGGTGAGGCCCGCTTGCTCACGCAGGTGTTTGATCTGTTTGCCGAGGACCTTGTGGACCGGGTCCGGCGTTGCTTCGTCGGCGTCGAGGTCTTCGATATCGGTCATGTGTCTCACCGGGAGTGACTGATCTGTTGCACTCAGCCTATGTCGGTGCTGTGTCACTCGGTTGGGGAATCTGCTCATCCGGGAGATTCCGCGCCTCGGCACGTCGACGGTCCATCTGCCGCCATTCCGGGCGCAGTCCCGTCAGATTCGTGGTGAGGAAGTACGCCACTCCGGCCACTGCCAGCGACGGGACGAGACCCACGGAGGCCACTGCCGCTCCCGCCGCGAGTCCGCCGAGCGGCATGCCCAGCCAGGCCATCGATGTGCCCAGGCCCGTTACGCGGCCCAGCAGTTGGCGCGGAATGCGTTCGTAGAGGACCGCTCCCAGAATGGGGTTGAGGAAGCCCGCGCCGAAGCCGCTGACGACGAAGACGGCGACCACGGTCCACAGTGGCACGTCGACGGCGAGGATCAGGAAGCGCGGGGCGCCCGCGAGTACGAAGCCGGCGAAGAAGACGACGCGGCGGTTGAACCGGTGTGCCACGGCGGCGGCCGCGAAGCTGGCAGCGATGGCCGAGACCCCCGTCGCGGTGCCGGTGAGCCCGATCGCGGCCGGGCCGTTGCCGGACTCCTTCGCCCAGACCGGTACGAGGACCGAGGAGAAGGCCGTGTCCAGCAGGTTGGTGACCGCGATCATCGCCGTGATGGTGAGGAGCAGCGGATCGTCGCGCAGGAAGCGCATTCCCTCGCCGAGGCGACTCCAGTAGCCCGCGCCGTCCGCGTCGGGGTCGCGCTCTTCGGCGGTGCGGCCGACGCCGCGTGGTACGACCAGTGCGATGACGAGCGAACCCATCGCGAAACACAGCGCGTTGGCCACCAGTGCGGTCATCGGTCCGAGCAGCGCGACGAGCGTTCCCCCCGCGGCGGGTCCGAGTGTGAACGCGAGGCGTTCCATGACGCCGCTGAGCCCCGTGGCCCGCTCCAGCCGTACGCTGCCGAGGTCGGCGGCCTCCGGAACCATGACCTGTTTGGCCAGATCGCCGGGAGCGCGGGCCGCGCCGATGATCGCGACGAGGAGCAGCAGCAGCCAGAAGGAGAGCAGATCCGCGGCGTGCAGAGCGGGAATCGTGATGGCGGCCGTCGCACTCACCAGGTCCGTGGACCAGGAGACGATGCGTGGGCCGCTTCGGTCCACCAGCGGTCCGATGAACGCCTTCACCAGCACGTACGGCCCCAGTTCGCAGAAGGCCACGAGACCGGTCTGCGATGCGCTGCCCGTGGTGACGAGGACGAACCAGGGCAGAGCGATGACGGAGATGCGGGTGCCCGTGAGCGACAGCCCGGTCGCGGCGAGCACGCCGGCCAGCGGCCGCAACGACCGGCGCCCGGAAGGGGATCGAGTCACTCCCGCCTCCCCGGGCCGTCCAGCTCGGGGAGGATCTGCGTGATCAGCATGACGCGTTCCGCGCCCTCGGGGGCGTCGGTTCCGGGCGCGTCCCGCCGGTAGCGGCCGATGACCGAGGTCAACTCCTCGTACAGGGAACGGCTTTCCTCCGGGGTGAGGCGCAGTGCCCAGTCGCTCATGTCGGAGGCTTCGCGCCATTCGCGGGGGAGGGTCTGGAACTCGTTCACGGCCCGCTGGGTGCGCAGGGTGTAGGCGGCGGCCACGGAGTGCAGGTAGGTGAGCGTCGCCTCCGGCTCGCGCTCGGCCAGTTCCATGTCGTCGAATCGCGTCTTGCGGTGTACGGAACGCCACCACCGTTCACGGGCGTTGCCGCGCCCGGTGTCCTCCTCGACGAAGCCGGACGCGCCGAGCTGGCGCAAGTGGTAGCTGGCCGTCCCGGAGTTGACGCCGAGCTGCTCCGCGAGACGGGTCGCCGTGGACGGGCCGTTCTTGCGCAGCAGCCCGACGAGCTGGACGCGCACCGGGTGCGCCAGTGCACGCAGGCCCTTCGCGTCCAGGACGACCGTGTCCCGCGGAGTGTTCTGCGGTGCCGGCGGCGGTGTGTGCGGAGAACTGCTTTCGTCGGTTTTCCCCATGCCCCCAACCTAGAACGCAAAGATGTCTTCGCAAAGGGTTCTTTGCGAAGAACTCTTTGCAGTCAAGGCGGAGTTGGAGCGAATCAGGTGCCGAACGTGATCCGTGCCCGGTTCCGGCCGGAAGGCCGGTTACCGGGGATGGAAGAGGACCGTGTCCGAGGCGGCCCGAGGGGGCCCGAGGCGACGGGCCGAATCAACGCCCGTGCGGCACGGCGGCATCCGCGCCACGCACGCCCAACGCCCCTTCTCCACGAGCGCAGTTCTCGCGGAGCGCCGAGAGAACCCCGGCGGGCAGGCGAAGCGCCGAGCCGCGGCGGCCCGTGCCGTCGAGGATCTCGTCGCCCTCCTCCAGCCACTCCGAGAAGGGCTGGACCCCGATGAAGTCCGCCAGGCGGGCCAGCTCCGCCCGGGGCGCGTCGAGGAGGCGCTCGTACGAGAGCGTCGTGACCTGATCCCGCGGGACGGCGGAGAGCTGGTCCACGCCTTCGCAGATCAGGTCCGACCACAGCGTGCCGAAGTCCGGCACCGGCATCTCGCGGTCGAGGACGAGCGCCGGGTCGTACTGCGGGCCCAGCAACGGGGCCAGGTCCGCGGGGAGTTGCTTGATGTGGTCGTCGGTCAGGTCGGAGGCGGACTCCACGCCCGAGCGGCGGACGATCTCGCGCAGCAGGGAGATCATGCGGTAGCCGTTGTGGCGGCTCATGGACAGCGCGCAGTCGGGGCCGTCCCGGAAGAGGTGCACGAAGCGGGCCTCGGGGAAGAGTTCGTGCAGCAGTCCGACGCGGTGCAGCGAGTATCCGGAGCGCTCCACGGCGGCCTCGCGCCCGCCGGCGCGGGAGGCGAGCGCGCCGAAGAGGGCCTGCCACTGCTGCGGGGCGGGACGCTCGGGCCAGGAGCACACCTCCGGTTCGAGGGAGTCGAGGAGCGCGTCCGGGTCGTCGCTCAGGTGCGGGAGCGTCATCATGCTGATCGCGGGGATGCCCGTCGTTTCGGCCGAGTAGCGCCACTCGGGGTGGCGGTTGTAGATGAACTCCGGGAGCGGGGTGCCGCTGCGCACCATGGCGTCGAAGACTTCCATCGGTTCGCGCAGACATCGCCAGAACTCCGGGCCCGTGAGCGGCTGCCGGGACAGTGCCGGTGGTCCGTCGATGCAGGAGTAGAGCTCGTTGAGGCTGAGCACGTCGGGATGCAGCCGCAGCACCTGCGACAGCGCCGTCGAGCCGCTGCGCCCGGTGCCGACGACGAAGGTCAGCGTCTTGATGCCCGTCCGCACGTTGGTTTCCTCCCCCAGGGCCTGGCTGCGTCGCAGGCCGTTCGGCTTCCGATCGCACCCAGTCCTACCCCCGCGCACGGCGCCCGACCCGGAGGACCGGACGATCGGCCGAAGGCGTCACCCCAATGAGCTGCCACCCCGAAGAGCTGTCACCCCATGAGGGAGGCGATCTCCTCCGCGCAGGCACGCAACGCCGGTACGTGGCCGTGGAGTTCGTCCCAGGTCGTGAGCACGACGGTGGCGCCGAGCGAGACCGCCAGCCGCGGGCGCACTCCTCCGTCCAGGTCGGGCACGACCGTGGCGACGGAGCGGACACCGACCTCGTTCTCCTCGTCGACCTCCGCCCAGCCCCGCTCCCGTACGCGGGCGACCTTCTCGCGCAGCGCCTCCGGGTCGGTGACGGTGTGCGCGGTGGGGGAGGGCAGGTCGGACGCGAGGAGCGCCGCCAGCTCCTCCTCCGGCAGCACCGAGGCGAGCGCCAGGCCCATGGAGGTGGCGTGCCACGGGTTGCGGGTGCCCTCGGCGCTGCGCAGCTGGAGGTGCTGCGTGCCCTGTGCGCTGAGCACGATGAGCACCTCGCCGCCGTCGAGGATCCCCGCGATGGCGGGAAGTCCCGTCCGGGCGGCGAGGCGGCGCATCGGTGCGGCCGCGGCGGAGTAGCCGGCGGGGGAGCGCTGGAAGCCACGGGAGAACTCCAGGACGCGCACGCCGAGGGCGTAGCGGCGGGTGTCCTCGTCGTAGGCGACGAAGCGTTCGGCGGCCAGACGTCCCAGCAGCCGGTGCGCGCTGCTGACGGGCAGCCCGGCAGTGCGTGCCGCCGCGCTGACACCCAGCCCCGACGGGTTGTCGGCCAGTACCGTCATCAGCCGCAGGCCCCGGCTGAGCATGTCGTCGCCGGGCGGTGCGGTCACCGTCGGTGCTCCCTCGAAGATCGTGCGCGGCAAGGTCAGTCGCGTCCGCCACTGCCCGGTGCCGTGGCGGCACTCGTGTGCGTTTCGCGGTTCACCGTACCGGTATCGGCCGTGGTGGCCCGCGGTTCCCGCACCGCGAACATCAGCGCCGCGGAGATCATCGTGCACACCGCCATGAAGCCGAAGGCGCCGGCGTCGCCGAGCTGTGTGCCGCGCACCCAGCCCACGAGATAGGTGCCCGCGAACGACCCGAGCGCACCGAAGGAGTTGACGGCGGCGACGGCCGCGCCCGCGACACCGGCGGGCGCCAGCTCGGAGACGAAGGCGAAGTACGGGCCGTAGGGCGCGTACATGCACAATCCCGCGACGACGAGCAGGGTCAGCGCGACCGGGAAGTTCGGCCCGGCGAGGTAGGACCCGAACAGCGCCAGTGCCCCCGTGCCCAGCCAGGGCCACACGGCGATGCGGCGGCGTCCGGTGCGGTCGGACAGCCGGGAGTTGAGCATCATCGCCACGACGGCGAACGCGTAGGGGATCGCCGAGATCAGGCCGGTCGCTCCGATGCCCTCGCCCGAGGCCTGCTTCACGATGGACGGCAGCCAGAAGATGAAGCCGTACATGCCGAACGACCAGAAGAAGTACTGGGCGGCCAGCACGGTCACGGCACGGGAGCGCAGCACCTTCTTGTAGTCCGCGGCCGTCGCGCGCGGCGCGTCGGCGGTGGTGGCGTGCGCCCCGGGGTCGGACTCGGCCTCCGGCGCGGCCGGAGTTCCCGCGCTGACCTCCGTGGCCGTCACGGCCGAGCCGGGCGCGGCGGCAGCGGCCCGCTGCTCGTCGGCGAGTTCCGTGCGCAGCCGGTCGTGTTCGGCCTCGGGCAGCCACCGGGCCTCGGCCGGGCGGTCCTTGATGAACCGTATGCACAGCAGGCCCCAGATGATCGAGGGGACGCCCTCGACGATGAACATCATCCGCCAGTCGGAGATCTCGATGAGCCATCCGGAGAGCACGGACAGCCACATCACGGTGATCGGATTGCCGAGGATCAGCAGGGAGTTGGCCCGGCCGCGCTCGCGCTTGGTGAACCAGCGGCTCAGCAGCACCACCAGCGCGGGCAGCACGGCGCCCTCGACGACGCCGAGCGCGAAGCGCACCGGGATCAGCTGGCCGGGGCTGCTGAGCAGGCCCTGCGCCGTCGCCAGCACGCCCCAGGCGATCGTGGAGCCGGCGACCATCCGGCGCACGCTGCGCTGCTCGGCGTAGATCGTGCCCGGGATCTGGAAGAAGAAGTAGCCGAGGAAGAACGAGGCCGCGATGAGGGAGTCGGTTCCGGCCGACAGGTTCAGTTCGTCGGCCATGCCGCCCGCCGAGGCGATCGCGTAGTTCGACCTGTCGAGATAGGCGAGCGAGTACGTGACGAACGCGATCGGCATCAGATACCTGGCGCGGGTCGATGACCAGAAGCCGCCGCTGCCGGTGCGGGAGGGAGACGCTGCCGTCATTCCCGGACCTCCCCTGTTTCCGTCGGGTGGAAAGTGTTTCACTGGGCGGGAAGGACGTTACGAGTGTGTGCGGGCCGGGTCAATGGCTGCGGCCGGTCAGGACCCATCACGGTCCGCACGCCGCGGGCGTTCCGGGACGGTCCGGCGGACGGTCGGACTGGTCCGTGGGTCAGCCGGCGCGACGGTCGGCCAGTCAGCCGGTGCGACGGTCAGCCGGTCAGCCGCCGCTCCGTCCGTTCGTTCCGGCCGTCCGCCCGTCATCCGCCGTACGCGACGAGGAGAGGCACACGCCGATGCCCGAGACCACCGACCCCGCAGTCCACGTGCTCCTGCCCTGGAACGGCCTCGACGAGCGGCACGGGCCGTGGCCCTCGAACGTCCGCGTGCACATATGGGACGGACACACACCCGAGGACGAACTGCCCGCGGAAGCACTGGAGTCGACCGGTCTGTGGGTGATGCCCTACGCCGTGCCCGACGCGGAGCGGCTGCTGCCGCGGCTCCCCGCCGTGCGTGCCGTGCAGTCCCTCAGCGCCGGCGTCGAGAAGCTGCTGCCGGTCATGCCCGAAGGTGCGAAGCTCTACAACGGCCGGGGTCTGCACGACGCCAGCACCGCCGAACACGCGCTCGGGCTGATCCTCGCCGCGCAGCGCGACCTTCCGCGCTGGGTCGCCGATCAGCAGGCCGGGCGCTGGGAACCGCACTTCACGCGCTCCCTCGCCGGGTCGCGCGTCGCCGTCATCGGATACGGATCGATCGGGCAGGCACTGGAGCGGAGGCTGCTGGCCTGCGAGGCGGAGGTCGTGCGCGTCGCCCGGCGGCCCAGGCCCGAGGAGGACGTGCACGCGGTGACCGAACTTCCACAACTGCTGCCGGACGTGGACATCGCGGTGCTCGTACTGCCGGAAACGCCCGCCACGACAGGCATGTTCGGCGCCGACGAACTCGCCGCGCTGCCCGACGGGGCGCTCGTCGTCAACGTGGGACGGGGCCGCACACTGGAGACGGGTGCGCTGCTCGATGAGGCCCGGAGCGGACGGCTGCGCGCCGCGCTCGACGTCACCGACCCCGAACCGCTGCCGGGGGACCATCCGCTGCGGAAGCAGCCCGGGGTGCTGATCACGCCGCACGTCGCGGGCGGTTCCGCCACGTTCCGGCCGCGCGCCGAGCAGCTGATCGTGGAACAGGTCCGTCGCTACGCAGCGGGGGAGCCCCTCGTCAACGCCTTCCCGCGTCCCTGAACCGCGTCCGGGACAGCAGGCACGGAGCGGGGCGGTCCACTGTGCGCACCGCGGCGAGCAAGCCGGACCGGCACCCTCGGTGTCCGGAGGCTCGCGGCCAACGGCCTTGCCCCGCGCCTGCGTTCCGGTGAAGCGAAGCGCACCCCGCTCCGCCGGACTCACAGGGAGCCCCCGGCCGCACCGTCCTGCGTTGCCTGGCCCCCGGTTCCCCCGCTCGCCGGTGGGCGCTGGTGGGCGCTGGTGGGCGCCGACGGGTTCCGGCGAGCGGGGGCCGTCCGGTGCGGCCGTGGAGCGCGGGTGAACACCCGGGGGACTCGCCTCGTCGGCTTCGTCCCGTGACACGATCGTGCGGTGCCCTTCGACCACAACGATCACTATCACCGGCTGCTGTCGCGCCATGTGCCGCGGCACGGCGGCACGGCGCTGGACGTGGGCTGCGGGACCGGACGGTTCGCGCGGCGACTCGCCCGGCTCGGGATGGACGTCGATGCCATCGACCCCTCCCAGGAGGTGATCGAGCAGGCACATGCCCTGGGCCCTGCCGCAGCGGGCGCACGCAACCCGCACTTCCGGCAGGCCGACGTCACGGCCCTCGAACTGCCCGAGGAGCACTACGACTTCATCTCGTGCCTGGCGAGCATCCACCATGTGCCGTTCCGTACGGTCTCCGCGCTGCGAGCGGCGCTCGCGCCCGGAGGCGTCCTGGTGATCCTGGGCTGCTACCGGGAGAAGGGCCGGCTCGACCTTCTCTGGAGCCTGACCGCCGTGCCCGTAAACGCCGTTGCCAGGCTTGCTGTTCGGGCACTGGAACGGCTGCGTCCCGCACCGGCTCCGGCAGGCCGGGCACGGACGGATCCCCCGACGAGGCAGCCCGGGATGACGCTGTCGCAGGTCCGGTCGGAAGCGGCCGTCCTGCTGCCCGGCTCCCGCATCCGCAGGCTGCTCTTCTGGCGCTATCTGCTCGTCTTCCGCAACAGCGGCTGATGATCGGCGAGTTGGGGACGGCGGCTCAGAACCCGCCCGACGCGTCGAGGATGCGCTCCGCGACCCGTACCGAATCCACCAGCGGATGAAGGGCCAGCGCCCGCAGGGCCGCCGCCCGTGAGCCGCTCTCCGCGGCCTCGATCGCCGAACGTTCCACCGCCTTGAGCTGGAGCATCAGGCCGAGCTGGTCCGCGGCGACGGGGCCGGCGGAGAGGGGCCGGGCGCCACCGGCGTCGACCAGGCACGGCACTTCCACCACCGCCTCCGCGTCCAGACCCGGAACGGCGGTGCGGTTGGGCACGTTGAGGATCAGCGTGGTGCGCTCGTTGCGGGAGACCGCACGCATCAGGGCGAGGGCGACGCGGTCGTAGCCGCCGCCTTCCAGGTCGCAGCTGTCGCGCTCCCAGCCGCCGGTCGCCTCGCGGCTCTCGGCCATGTACGTCTCCTCGCGCTCCCGGCGCGTGCGGGCCCAGGCCTGGTACGCCTCGGGCGGGCCGGCCGCACGCCCCGGGCGTGCCCCTTCGTAGAAGCGGGACTGCTGCTCGCGCAGGAACTCCCCACGGGTGGCCTGCGAACCCCGGATCGAGGCGACGGCCTCGCGGTTGAAGTAGTAGTAGTGCAGGTACTCGTTGGGCAGCGCGCCCAGGGCCCGCAGCCAGCCGGCGCCGAAGAGCTTGCCCTCCTCGAAGGACCCGAGGAGCGCGTCGTCCGCGAGAAGCCCGGGCAGCCGGTCCTTGCCGTCGACGACGACGCGGCGCAGCCAGCCGAGATGGTTCAGCCCCACGTAGTCGTAGTCGGCGCGGTCGGGGTCCGCTCCCAGGGCGCGGGCCGCGCGCCGGCACAGGCCCACCGGGGAGTCGCAGATGCCGATCACCCGCTCGCCCAGGCCCCGTTGGCGGAACACGCGGCTCATGGCCTCGGTGACCATGCCGGCGGGGTTGGTGAAGTTGATGACCCACGCGTCGGGGGCGACTTCGGCGACGCGTTCGGCGATGTGCACGGCGACGGGCAGCGTGCGCAGCCCGTAGAGGACGCCGCCGGCGCCCACCGTCTCCTGGCCCAGGACCCCTTCGGCGAGGGGAGTGCGCTCGTCGCGGGCGCGTCCCTCGAGGCCGCCGACGCGGATGGCGGAGAAGACGAAGTCGGCGCCGCGCAGCGCCTCGTCGAGGTCCGTGGTGGCGCGCACGGCGGGTGCCGGGCCCCCGCCGCCCCGGTCCGGGTCCCGCCGCGACTGTTCCGCCTGGTGGGCGAGGACCGATGTGATCGCGCCCAGGCGGTCCGAGTCGGTGTCGTGGAGCACGAGTTCGGTGATGCGTCCGGCGTCGTCGCCCTCGTCCTCCAGCAACGCCCGGTGCACCAGGGGCACCCGGAATCCGCCGCCGCCCAGCACCGTCAGCCTCATCGGCCCTCCACCTCCGCGTCCATGGCTGTCTCCACCTTCACCCCGGCCTCGCGGAAGACGGCGAGGGTTTTCGGGTCCGACGCCTGATTGGTGATCAGGGCGTCGATGTCCTGCGGCCCGCAGACGCGGGCAGTGCCCGTCCCGGGGAACTTCCGTGCCGCGGCGAGCAGCACCACGTGCCGCGCCGAGGCCAGCATGGCCTGTTTGACGGGCACTTCGACGTCGGTGGTGTCCAGCACGCGCCCGTCGGGCAGTACGCCGCTGGTGCCGAGGAAGAGCCGGTCGGCGTAGAGGTGACTGAGGCTCGACTCCGTCAAGTGGCCTACGAGCGAGCGGTAGTTGCGGCGCACCTGGCCGCCGAGGAGTACCAGCGTGACCTCGGGGTCGTCCTTCAGCTCCTCGTAGACCGCGAGGTTGCTGGTCGCCACGGTGATGCTGCGGCCGTGGAGCCTGCGCGCGAGCTGAAGCACCGTGGTGCCGATGTCGAGCAGCACCACTTCTCCGTCCTCGACCGTGGCGGCGGCGCTTCTGGCGATGGCGTCCTTGTCCGCGCGGTCGTCGACCTCCTCCTCCGCGAAGGGCCGTTCGACCGGGCCCCGCGCCACGGCGCCGCCGTAGACCCTCGTCAGCCGGCCCGCGTTGCCCAGGTCGTTCAGGTCGCGCCGCGCGGTGGCCTCGCTGACGCCGAGGCGATGTGCGATCTGCCCGACGGGCAGCACGCCCTCCTCGCGGAGCAGCTTCAGCAGCCGCTCATGACGGGTCTCGCGCAACATGTCAGCAATGTAGCGTGCGTGAGCGTCTTTGCGCGAGTGTGACCGGGGTCTTGCACTCGTCGCCGCTGACGTGCAAGGTATCGCTCAAAGAATCGAGGAGCTTCCGGCTGCGCCCGGCCGTTCACGGCCCGGGGGCTCACAGCGCGACGCCGTCACAGCACGACGCTGCCGGTGCACCGGAGGACGGGTCTTCACAGGCCGCAGAACATGCAGCAGGACATGCGCAGAGGGGGCGGGAGGAGCAGTGAGCACGACCGGGAGCGCGCAGCCGGCGCCGACTTCGGCGGCCCTGGACCCGCTGTCGGCCCTGCGCGGCGACGGCGGCCCGGAGCAGGACGTGTTCCTGACCGGCACCGTCTTCCTCGACATCATCTTCACCGGGCTCGACCACGCTCCCGTACGCGGCACCGAGTCCTGGGCCCGCGGCATGGGTTCGTCCCCCGGCGGCGTGGCCAACATGGCAACCGCCCTGCGCCGCCTCGGACTTCGCACCTCCCTCGCCGCCGCGTTCGGGGACGACGTGTACGGCGACTACTGCTGGGAGTCGCTGGCCGACAGCGAAGGCATCGACCTCGGACCGTCCCACCGCGCCCAGGGCTGGCACTCGCCCGTCACCGTCTCCATGGCCTACGAGGGTGAGCGGACGATGGTCTCCCACGGGCACGAGGCCCCGGCCCCCTGCGTGCGGTCGGCCGCGCGCCCGCGTTCCCGCGCCTGCTTCACCGACCTGGCACCCGGGCGGCTGGAGAGCTGGGTGCGCGAGGCCCACGACGAGGGAAGCAAGATCTTCGCCGACGTCGGCTGGGACGACACCGGAGCCTGGGATCCGGACACCCTGGCCGACCTCGCCTACTGCCACGCCTTCCTGCCCAACGCGGCCGAGGCACAGCACTACACGCGCACCGCAAGCCCCGAGGAGGCGGTGCGTGCCCTGGCCGAACTCGTGCCTATCGCCGTCGTCACCAAGGGCTCCGGCGGTGCCGTCGCCGTCGACTCGCTGACCGGCGAGAGCGCCGACCTACCCGCGCTGCCCGTCGAGGCGCTGGACCCGACCGGTGCCGGTGACGTCTTCGTCGCCGGCTTCATCACCGGCACGCTCGCCGGCTGGCCGCTCGCCGACCGGCTCGCCTTCGCCAACCTCACCGCCGCCCTGTCCGTGCAGCACTTCGGCGGTTCGCTCTCCGCGCCGGGCTGGCCCGAGGTCGCCGCGTGGTGGCAGTACGCGACCCGCTGCGGAGGACAGAGCGAGGACGTGATGCGGCGCTACGCCTTCCTGTCCGACCTGCTGCCCGGGGCGAACCGGGGCTCGGCACTGCGCCGTGCCACGCCCACCATCGGATTCCGTGCGACCTGACGGGTGCCGCGGTACGGGGGCGGCCCGCCCGGTCCGTACCACGGTCACCGCGGCAGGGCGCCGAGAGGAGACTCCATGCGTGCTGAGCGACTGACGGGCGCGGGCCCGGTGCGACGGGCGCCGCTCCGCCAACGCCCGTTCCGTCAAGGCCCGTTCAGCGCCACGGGACGGACCCGGCGGCGTACCGCGGCGCTCGCTCTGGCCCTCGGCGGCGCGCTGCTGGCCGCGGCCTGCGTGCCGGGGACCGACGGCTCCGGCGCGGCCGGAGCAGGCGTGCCCGGAGCGGCCGTCACCTCCAAGCCCGACCCGTCCAAGGCGGGCAAGGCCACTCTGACCGTATGGGACCAGGAGGTCCGCGGCGGACAGAACGACGAACTGGAGCGGCTCAACGCCGAGTTCGAGAAGAAGTACCCGCACATCCGCATCAAGCGCGTCGCGCGCAGCTTCTCCGACCTCAAGACGACGCTGAAACTGGCCATTTCGGGGAACAAGCCCCCGGACGTCATCCAGGCCAACCAGGGCTACGCCGACATGGTGGCCTTCGTGAAGGCGGGGCTGCTCACGCCGCTCGACAACTACGCGGGCATCTACGCCTGGAACACCCGCTACCCCCCGACGTTGCTCAACCTCAACCGGGTCTCCGCCGACGGGCGCGACTTCGGAACCGGACGGCTCTACGGCATCTCCCAGACGGGCGAGTACATCGGCGTCTACTACAACAAGGACGTCCTGGAGAAGGCCGGGGTGAAGCCCCCGAAGACCTGGGACGAGCTGACGGACGCACTGCCCCGCATCAAGGACGAGGGTGAACTCCCCGTTCAGTTCGGCAACTTGGACAAGTACCCGGCGATCCACACCTTCGGCGTGCTCCAGAACCAGGCCGGCGGGGCGGAGGAGACCCGCGAGAGCGTCTTCGGCCGCGGCAAGGGCTTCGACAACGAACCGACGAAGGAAGCCGCCGGGACTCTCGCCGACTGGAAGAAGCGCGGCTTCATCCCCAAGGGGGCCAACGGCACCGGATACGACGACGCGGCAAAGAAGTTCACCGGCGGCGAGGGAGCCTTCCTCATCACCGGCACCTGGCAACTGCCGGATCTGAAGAAGACCATGGGCGACAGCCTCGGATTCATGCCTCCGCCTCCCGCGAAGAAGGACGCAGCACCCGTCACCACCGGCGGTCAGGGCCTGGCATGGTCCGTCACGTCCAAGTCCCGTCATCCTGAAGTCGCCGCCGCCTACCTGGACTTCATCACCAGCACGCACGCGGCCGACGTGATGACCGAGGAGGGCGTGCTGCCCGCCCTGCCCGGCAAGGCCGCCCGCGGCATTCCCGAGGGCAGCGTCGACGCCCAGATGGTGAAGGGCTGGCAGCAGCTCAACGCCGACGACGGGCTCGTGCCGTACCTCGACTACACCACGCCCGACTTCTACGACTCGCTCTCCGCCGACCTCCAGGGCGTCATCGACGGCTCGCTCTCCCCGGAGGAGCTGTCGTCGAAGATGCAGCGCTCCTACACGGACTTCCAGGAGAAGAAGCGGGCCGAAGGGAAGGCGAAGCAGTGAGCTCCGCCCCCGCGGCACCGGCCGCCGAACCCCGCGACGGCGCTTCCCGCGACCCCGGGAGCGCGGCGGCGGACGGAGGTTCCGGGCCGCTGCGCCGCACCGTGGGCCGCCGCAGAGGCGGGGCCCCCGGCGAGCCGCGCGCGGTCGGCTACCTCTATGTCCTACCGGCCCTCGTCCTGTACGGCGTCTTCCTGCTCTTCCCGCTCGGACAGACCGTGTGGCTCTCGCTGCTGCACTGGGACGGACTGACCGTCGCCACCTGGGCGGGAGCCGCCAACTACCAGGCCCTGCTGACCGATCCGTCGCTGCGCGGGCCCTTCCTGCACGCCCTCGTGCTGCTGCTCTTCTACGCCGTCCTGCCCGTGGCACTGGGCCTGCTCCTGGCTTCGGCGCTCTCCCGCTTCCGGGTGCGGGGGACGACCTTCTTCCGCACGGTGTTCTTCCTGCCGCAGGTCCTGGCGATGGTCGTCGTCGGCGTCGCCTGGCGTTCCATCCTCGGCCCGGACGGACTGCTCAACGACTCGCTGCGCGCGGTCGGCCTCGGCTCCTTCGCACGCTCCTGGCTCGGCGATTACACCTGGGCGCTGCCCGCGGTCGGCACGATCGGGACCTGGGTGGAGACGGGGCTGTGCGTGGTGCTCTTCCTCGCCGGCGTGCAGCGCATCCCGCGTGAGCTGTACGAGGCCGCACGCATGGACGGAGCCGGCCCGGTGCGGGAGTTCCTCGCCGTCACCCTCCCGGCGCTGCGCGCGGAGATCGCCGTAGCGCTGACCCTGACCATCGTCGCCGGGCTGCGCAACTTCGACCTGATCTACATCACGACGGGCGGCGGCCCGGGCAACGCCACCTCCGTACCCGCCTACGAGGTGTACCACCGCGCGTTCGAGACGAACGAGGTCGGGTCGGCGGCCGCGATGGGCGTCGGGCTGACCGTGCTGATCTTCGTGCTGACGGTCTCCGTCGCACGGCTCGTAGAAGGACGCAACCGATGACCGGCCGCATAGAACGCAGCGCAACCTACGGGATTCTCGCCCTGTTCGCCGTCATCAGCCTCACGCCCGTGATCGGCATCCTCTCCACGGCGTTCGGGCGTTCCTCCTCGCAGGCCGCGGGCTTCTCGCTGCCGGACGGCCTCAACTGGGCCAATTTCGCCGAGGCATGGACCCGCGGGCACTTCGGCTCGTACCTGACGAACTCGGTACTCGTCGCGGTCGTCGTCGTCACGGCCACGGCCGTGCTGGCCACTCTCGCCGCCTACGCCTTCGGCGTGATGCGCTTCCGCGGCTCGGGCGTGCTGTTCTACCTCTTTGTCCTCGGACTGACGCTGCCCCAGGAAGCGCTCGTCGTGCCGCTGTACTTCGACATGCGGTACTGGCAACTCACCGACACCTACTGGGCGTTGATCCTGCCGCAGACGGCGCAGTCGCTCGCCTTCGGCGTGTTCTGGATGCGCGCGTACTTCCGCAGCAGCCCGCGCTCGGTCATCGAGGCCGCCCGCCTCGACGGGGCGTCCAGCTGGACGACGCTGTGGCGCGTACTCGTTCCGATGGGGCGTCCGGCGCTGTCCACGATGACCGTCATCGTCTTCATGTGGACGTGGAACGAGTTCCTGATGGCACTGGTGATGGTCAGCGACGAAGCCCACCGCACGGTCCCGCTCGGGCTGGCCTTCTTCCAGGGGCAGCACAGCTCGGACACGGCGCTGCTCGCGGCCGCCTCGGTGCTCATCGCCCTGCCGGTCGTCGTGGTGTACGTGGCACTGCAGCGCCGCTTCATCGAGGGCATGCTGACGGGCGCCGTGAAGGAGTGAACCGCCGGGCCGCGTCGCTGGCGCGGCCCGGCGGTTCCGGGAGGTCCGTCAGGCGTTCGTCGGCTCCTTCGCGGTGCTCTTCCTGCCCGCGGGGTGGCGCAGCGCCTGCTCGATCTCCTCCAGCGTGCGTCCGCGCGTCTCCGGAACCCGGCGCAGCACGAAGATCCAGCAGGCCGCGTTCATCAGCGCGTAGACCAGGAACGTCACGGTACGGCCGAAGGTGTCGACGGCGGTCAGCGCCGTCATCGCGATGACGAGGTCGAAACCCCACACCGCAGTGGTGGCAAGGCTCATGGCCGGGCCGCGCACGGCCAGCGGCAGGACCTCCGGGCCGATGAGCCAGACGACGGCCTGCATGCTCGCGCCGTTGAGGAAGATGTAGGCGAACAGCGACAGGATGACGGTCCACTTCTGCGCCTCCGAGCCGGAAGCGCCGAGGAACGCCAGAGCGAGCACCGCCATGGCGAGTCCCGAACCGGGCAGCAGCCACAGCAGCAGACGGCGCCGCCCCGTCCGGTCGACGAGCAGGGTGCCGGCGATTCCCGCGAGGACCAGCATCACACCGATCCCGACGCCGGTGAGCAGCGCCGTCGAGTCGCCGAACCCGGCGTCCGTGAGCAGCTTGGGCGCGTAGTAGACCATCGCGTTGATGCCCGTCAGCTGGGAGAACGCGGCGATCCCCAGTGCGACCACCAGCGCCGGGCGCACCCAGCTTCCACGCAGGGCACGCCAGCCCGCGCCGCGCTCCTTGGTGCGTACCGCCTTGATGTCGGTGATCTCCCCGCCGATGTCCGACCCGGGCCGGCGCAGCTTGGTGAGTACGGCGGCGGCCTCCTCCGTCCGCCCCTGTCCGACGAGCCAGCGCGGACTCTCCGGCAGCGGCAGCATCCCGACTGCGAGCACCACCGCGGGCACGACCGCCAGCGCGAACATCCACCGCCAGCCGCCGGGCCCCGCCAGGGCGTAGCCGACCAGGTAGGAGATGAGCTGGCCGATGGCCACCATGAGCTGGAAGAGCACCATGAGCCGACCGCGGATCGCCGCGGGTGCGGTCTCGGCTATGTAGACGGGCACGGTGTTCGACGCCGCCCCGACCGCCAGCCCCAGGATGAAGCGGGCGGCGATGAGCGTGCCCGTGCCGGGCGCGACGGCGGCCGCGACGGCGCCCACGGCGAAGAGGACGGCGACGCCGGTCACGACGGGCTTGCGCCCGTGGCGGGCGACGAGCGTCCCCGAGACGGGGGCGCCCACCATGGCGCCCACGAGAATGGCGCTGACCACGATCTCCTGTGCGCGGGAGGAGAGTTGGAAGTCGCGCGCCAGGTCGACCAGTGCACTGGCGATGATGCCGGTGTCGTAGCCGAAGAGCAGACCCCCGAGAGCGGAGATCGCGGCAACGGCGTACAGCAGCGGTGGCTGGCGTCCGGGTGCGGCGGAGTCGGCCGTGTCCGGCGGAGCAGGGGTGGTCACGGTGAGGCCCTTTCCTTGTTCGTCCATTTCGCCGGGCGGTCAGCCGCCCTCGGGGCCGGCGTCCTCGGGGGCGACGGCGGCCATTCCTCCGGTGGGGGAGCCGGGGTCTGCGTCGCCCATGACCAGGCCTTCGATGGTGTGCTTCTGCACGATCGGCGTGAGCGAGTCGACGACCGGGCAGTGCAGGTGGGCGCGCAGGTGCTCCGGCAGCGTCTCCCAGTGGTCGCGGGTGACGGCCATGTCGTGATGCCCGTCGTTACCAGCTCCGGGGGCGTCCACGCCGAGTACGAGCACCGGGCGGGACAGCTGCGAGAGGTTGGCGGTTCCGCGGTGGATGGTCAGTGCCGAACGCACCGAGATGTCGCCCCGCTGCGGGAACTTGCGTACGCCGAGCTCGTCGTAGCGGGCGTAGTCCTCGCGGGGCGGGAACATGCCGTGCTCGAAGCTGCTGCCCTCGTCCCACTGCGTGCCGGGCGCGATCTCGAACGGCCCCATCTCCTCCGTGGTGTCGACCGCCGTGAGATTGAAGGCGAGCGAGTTCAGGTGGCGACGGGTCCGTGTGACGTCGGGCATGGGGAAGTCGCGGTGCCAGGGCTGACGTACGGCGCCCGCGAAGGGGATGTCGAACCCGAGCTCGACGATCGAGTACTGCGGGCCGAGCACCGCTTCGCAGACCGCCCGTACCCAGGGGTGCCCGGCCAGGTCGGCGAACCCTCGCAGCTGCTGCGGATGTATCTCGACGTAGTAGCGGTTCGGCCCGCGTCCCACGGCGCCGCCGGGGCGATGCCGCGCCTCCTCGAAAGCCTCCTCGATGTCCTCCCGCATGCGGTCGGCCCACTCGGGCGTGAAGGCGCCGCGGCATGCGCTGATGCCGTCGGTGTACAGGTCGCGCACCACGTTGCCGATGGCCGACAGGCTCACCGGATCGGCGTCGCTGTCCGGCCGGGTGCTCGTCGTGGTCACAGGCGGACTCCTTCCGTGAGAGTTGGCGTGACCGCCACTGTTGCAACGTTGCATGCAGCGTGGCAATACGATGGAGGAAGATTTCACCGTCGCATTGCCCGGCATGGGAGGATCGGTTCGCCGGTGCGAGTGAACGGCGGGGTGGAGACCGGACCGGAAGGACGGGCGCAGGTGGCGGCGAAGCTGAAGGACGTGGCAGCCAGGGCCGGCGTCTCCGTCCGTACCGTCTCCAACGTCGTCAACAACGCCGCCGCCGTGGCTCCCGCCACGCGTGAGCGGGTGCTGCGCGTCATCGACGAACTGGGATACCGGCCCAATCTCGCGGCGCGCAATCTGCGGCAGGGGCGCACCGGGCTGATCGGGCTCGCCGTCCCCGAGGTCCGCTCCCCGTACTTCGGGCAGATAGCGGAGCTGCTCATCGACGCCGCTCAGGACCGCGGCTGGACGGTGCTCATCGACCGCACCGACGGCACCGCCGAGCGGGAGCGGCGCCTGCTGGAAGGTTCCGAGCGGCACACCGTGGACGGGATGATCATGAGCCCCTGGTCGCTCACCCCGGGGGAGCTGGGCCGTCACAGCGCCACGTTGCCTCTCGTCGTGCTCGGTGAGCAGGAGACCGGCGGGACCGCGGACCACGTGGCCATCGACAACGTCGCCGCCGCCCGTGAGGCCACGGACCATCTCGCCTCCCTGGGCCGCCGCCGCATCGCTGCGATCGGCCTCCAGCCGCAGCTCTCCAACGGCACCGCCGAACAGCGCGCGCAGGGCTACCGGGAGGCTCTCGCCTCCGCGGGGCTGCCCCACAGGGAGTCCTTGACGCGGGAGGTCGCCACCCTGCACCGCGAGGAGGGCCTTCGCGCGATGCGTGAACTGCTGGACTCGCGGCAGGCGCCCGACGCCGTTTTCTGCTTCAGCGACGAACTCGCCCTCGGTGCGCTGCGAGCCGCCCATGAAGCGGGTCTGCGGGTGCCCGCGGACCTGGCGCTGGTCGGCTTCGACGACATCGAGGACGGCAGGTATTCGGTGCCGTCGCTGGCCACCGTCTCGCCCGACAAGGGGCAGATCGCCGAGCGCGCTCTGCAGTGCCTGGCGGACCGCGTGTACGGACGCCTCGGTCATCTGCCCGCGCGCCGGGTCACCGTCCCGCACCGACTGGTCGTGCGCGAGACCGCTTCCGCCTGATTTGAGCCCAACTGCCCGCTCTCTCGGGGCAGTTGTGATTGTCGCGTGTAGCCCGACGCATAGGTCTTCACAGTCGGGGCACCCAACAGACCCTCCGCTGATTGAGCGGTGAGAGACCTGGAACACAGGACTGCAGCCCGGCCTCACGGAAAGGGGTGAGAGCATGGCGACAACGGGTGACAAAGAGAGCAAAGACGAAAAAACGCAACAGGCGGTCCCCCGACGGTCAAGTCGGGCGCCGGAGAACGCTGATCAGAAGCAGGACCGCAGCAGCAGCGCCGACCGTGGTCAGGGGCGCAGCGGCAGTTCGCAGAGTGGGCGGGTTCCGATCGCGGAGGCCATGCGTCTCGCGGCCGGACAGCTCGCCGGGCTCCTTCAGCGCGAGCCCGCGTCCGTCTCGTCGGTCAAGGCCACGGACCAGGGCTGGAAGGCCGACGTAGAGGTCGTAGAGGTGGAGCGCGTTCCCGAGACGACCAGCGTGATGGGCACCTACCACGTGGAGCTCGACGGCCAGGGAAATCTGCTCGGTTACGAGCGCACCCGCCGGTACGCGCGCGGCCAGATCGATCAGCGGAAGTAAGCCGCCGCGCTGTCCGCAGCACTGATCACGAAAAGGCGGTCTCCGCCTGCAATGCCTTCCCGAAAGGATGATGAAGGTGACGGTAGTCCCACAGACGAGCAACTCTCAGCCGAGCAGCGGCAGCGGCGGTGGGAATCTCTACGACATCCTCGAACTGATCCTGGACCGTGGTCTCGTCATTGATGCCTTCGTGCGGGTCTCCCTCGTCGGAATCGAGATACTCAAGATCGATGTCCGTGTGGTCGTCGCCAGCGTGGACACCTATCTGCGCTTCGCCGAGGCCTGCAACAGGCTGGACCTCGAGGCCGGGCGCAAGGCGCCGAGCCAGCTCACCGACATCGTGGGCGACGCGACGGAGAGCGGCGCGAAGGGCAAGTCGAAAGGAGCCCTGACCGGAGCGGTCGAGGCCTTCAGCGAGTCCTTCCAGAGGGGACGCGACGCCGACGACGAAGAGCACGAGCGGGAACCGAGGAAGTCCGCCTCCGCCGGCAGCCGCCGCACGACCCGCCGCAAGGAGGACTGATCCGGTTGTCCACCTACATCTACGCGATCACGGCCGCCGGCCACCCGAAGAACCTCGAAGGGCTGAACGGCGTCGGCGAACCGGCAGGAACGCTGCGTACGGTCAAGTCGGAATCCCTGAGCGCCGTGGTCAGCGACGCTCCCGGGGACCTGCGTGCCAAGCGCCGCGACCTCGCCGCTCACCAGGCCGTCCTGGAGAAGCTGATGGCGGACGGCGCGACGCTGCCGATGCGCTTCGGCCTGGTCGGCCCCGACGACGGAGCCGTCGAGACGGTGCTGGAGGAGAACCAGGACGTCTATGCCGAGCGGCTCTCGGAGCTCGACGGCTGCGTCGAGTACAACCTCAAGGCGGGCCGGGACGAGGACGACCTGCTGCGCGAGATCGTCGCCGGATCCGAGGAGATCCAGCGTCTGCGCGAGGTCACCAAGGACCGTCCCGAGGCCCGGGACGAGAAGATCCGGCTGGGCGAGCTGGTCTCGAACGAGGTCCAGGCCCGTCATGAGGCCGAGGGTGGGGAACTGCTGGAGCGGCTGTCGGGCGGCGCACAGCGTCACACCGTCGCGGAGCCGACGCAGTCGCACTTCCTCAACGCCTCGTTCCTGGTGCGGCGGGAGGACGCGGCGGCCTTCGCACAGGCCGTGCACGAGGAGGCCGAGCGCAAGGGCGACGCCTACTCGCTCAACCTCTACGGACCGCTGCCCCCTTACAGCTTCGTCTGACACGTGATCGGAGGGCCTGTTCATGGGCCTCATCACCGAACTCCTGGCCCTGCCGCTCGCTCCCGTACGCGGTGCGCTGTGGGTCATGGACCAGCTCGTGCTGACCGCGGAGCAGCAGTACTACGACCCGGAGCCGGTGCTCCGGCAGCTCGCCGAACTGGAGCAGGAACTGCTCGACGGCCGCATCACGGAAGAGGAGTTCGACCGGGTCGAGGACCAGCTCCTGGACGAACTGGAGTGGCGCCAGGCCTGGCAACGACAGCAACAGGAGCGCTCATGACTGCGCCCAGACCCCCGTCCAGAAGGGCGGGGAGACGGAAGGTGACCGGAAGATGACGGACAACAGCAAGATAGGGATGGCGCTCGTGGGGGGTTACCTCCTGGGGCGCACCAAGAAGGCCAAACTGGCCATCGGCCTGGGCATGGCCCTCGCCGGCAAGAAGCTCAACATCAATCCGCAGCAGCTGGCCAGGATGGTGGCGAACTCGCCCGTGGTCGGACAGCTGAGCGACCAGGTCCGCAAGGACCTCTTCGACAACACGAAGTCCGCGCTGACCTCTGCTGTCACCAAGCGGGCCGGCAGTCTCGCCGACTCCCTCCACGAACGCACGCTCGACATGAACGACCCCACGCGGCGCGCCAGGCGTGCCGAGGCCGCCGAGGACGGTGCGGAGCGCGCCGAAGCCGGCCGTGACGAGGCCGGCGAGCGTGACGGGCGTGACGAGCACGAGGAGCGCGAAGCGCGGCCCAGGCCGCGCAAGTCCACCTCGGCGGGCGGCACGGCCGCCAGGACGGCCAAGCCCACCGGGAGCGCCGCCTCCTCCAACGGCAAGGCGGCGTCCGGCCGCCGCACCGGCGGCTCCGGGGCCGGCGCCCGCAAGTCGGCCTCGTCCGGCGCGCGCAAGACCGCCGGCGGCGCGCGCAAGACCACCGGCGGCGCGCGCAAGACCACCGGCGGCGCGCGCAAGACCGCCGCGAAGACCGCTTCGGGCGGCGCGCGCAAGGCCGCCAACCGGGGAGGCGGCAATGGCTGAGTCCGCGCTGAGCACCTTCAAGGAAGAAGTGGCGAACGACCCGGCCACCGACCGTCTCAAGCAGGAGCTCCAGTCGTACCTGCAGGCCCGCGCCTTCAAGGCCGTGTCGGGCCTGGGCAGCAAGCTGGGCGAGGGCGTCGGCAAGCTGGCCGATCCCGGCGGCGGCCCGAGCGCCCTCGTGGGCAGCCTCGCGAAGGGCGGCCAGGCGCTGAGCGAGGGCAAGTCCCCGGCGCAGGCCGCCATGGCGGTGGGCACCTCGCACGTCAAGGAAATTGTCAAGGACAAGGTCAAGGGTTTGTTCGGCAAGGGCAGGAAGAGCGGCGGCGGCAAGTCGAAGAGCGTGACCATCGTCGAGGACATCGACGTGGGCGTGCCGGTGCGCGAGGCGTACGACCAGTGGACGCAGTTCCAGGAGTTCAGCACCTTCGCCAAGGGCGTCGTCAGCGTCGAGAAGGCCGACGACACCTCCAGCAACTGGAAGGTGAAGGTCGCCAAGTCCACGCGCAGCCTGAAGGCCAGTGTCACGGAGCAGATCCCCGACGAGCGCATCTCCTGGACGACCGACGGCGCCAAGGGCAGCGTCAAGGGTGTGGTGACCTTCCACAAGATCACCGACAACCTGACCAGGGTGCTGCTGGTCCTGGAGTACTTCCCCGGCGGCTTGTTCGAGAAGACCGGCAACATCTGGCGGGCGCAGGGCCGCCGCGCGCGGCTGGACCTGAAGCTGTACCGCAAGTTCATCATGATGCGGGGCGAGGCCACGCACGGCTGGCGCGGTGAGATCCGGGACGGCGAGGTCGTGGTCGAGCACGACGACGCCGTCGAGGAGGAAGAGCGCGCCGGGGAGGAGTCCGAGAGCTCCGAGGCCGTGGGTTCCGAGTCCGGGAGCTCCGAGTCCCGTTCCGAGGCCGCCGAGGACGAGTACGACGACGAGGACCGCCCCTCCGGCGAGGACGGGTCCGGCGAGGAGTACGAGGACGAGGACGTCGAGGACGAAGAAGCCGAGGGCGAGTTCGACGAGGACTACGAACCCGAAGGCGACTACGAAGACGAAGACGAAGAGGAAGACGAAGACGAAGAGGCGGACCCCGAGGGCGAGTACGACGACGAGTACGAGCCCGAGGAGGAGTACGAGGAAGAGGCGGACGACGCTGAAGAGGAAGTCGAGCGTGGCCGCCGGACTGTCTCCGCCGGCCGCTGACCGTCCGAAGTGACACTCCGACTGAGCAGGCAAGGCTGATACCACGTGTCCGATTCACTGGCCGGCCGCATGGGCCCGTCCGCCAACAGGGCGGGCCCGTACGGCCAGCAGGGCTCCTCCGCCAACCTGGCGGACATCCTCGAGCGGGTGCTCGACAAGGGCGTCGTCATCGCCGGCGACATCCAGATCAATCTCCTCGACATCGAGCTGCTGACCATCAAACTGCGGCTGCTCGTGGTCTCCGTCGACAAGGCGAAGGAGATGGGGATCGACTGGTGGGAGAACGACCCGTCGCTCTCCTCCCGGGCGCCCGTCCGCTCGCAGCAGTCCGGCGCAGCCATGGGCGGCGGTGAGAACAGCAGTGCCCTGGCGGAGGAGAACGACCGGCTCCGCCAGGAGATCGAACGGCTGCGCTCGGCCGCCGAACTCCCCGCCGGCGAAGGGACGGACGAGAGCGCAGCCACCGGCGAGGAGCCCGCCCGGAAGCGGGCCGCCGCACGGCAGGGCGACGGCGACGGCACGCGCAAGCGCGGAAGGTGATGATCAGGATGCCGATCCCGGAGGGAGAGCCCGCAGTGCCGCAGCACGGCCAGGAGGACGAACGGACCCGGGTCCGCTACGTCTTCGCGGTCGGCCGCGGCGGCGGCCGGCTCGAATCCGCGGCCGACGGGCTCTCCGGTCCGTCCGGTTCTCCGGTGCGCACCGTGGACGCCGCCGGGCTGAGCGCGCTCGTGTCGGACGTCCCGGCGGGTCTCTACGACGAGGCCGGGCTGAAGGCCCAACTGGAGGACATGGCGCGGCTGGAGGCAATGGCCCGCTCCCACCACGCAGTCGTCGGCGCGGCGTACGAGCACACCACGGTGCTGCCCATGCGCCTGGCGACGGTGTACCTCGACGACGGGCGGGTCGCGGAGATGCTGGCCGAGCGGGAAGGCGAGTTCGACGCTCTGCTCTCCCGGCTGGAGGGCCACGTCGAGTGGGGCGTGAAGATCTACGCCGACCCCCGCGAGGCGGCGGCCGGCGCCGCTTCCGCGTCCTCGCCCGGTGGGGCGTCGTCGCCGGCGTCCGGCAGTCCCGGACGCGCGTACCTTCAGCAGCGCAGGCAGCAGCGCAGCACACACCGCGACACCTACCGGGCGGCCGGCGCGGTGGGCGAACGCGTGGCGGCGCTCGCGGACGGCATCGCCGCGGCCAGGGTCTCGCACCGGCCGCAGCAGGGCGAACTGGCCTCCGGGCCGGGCGAGAACATCACCAACGACGCCTATCTGGTGCCCGAGGCGCGCAGTGAGGACTTCAGGGCCGCGATCGGCGGCCTCGCCGAGGGCGTGCCGGGTGTCCGCGTCGTGCTGACGGGGCCGTGGGCGCCGTACTCGTTCGCGACCCCGCCGTCGTCGCCCTCCCCGCAGCAGTCCCAGCACGCGGGAACCGCCGGCGATGGAACCTGAACTGCCCGGCCACGGCTTCGCCGACACCGTGGCGGCGGGCACCCGGTCCGCGTCCGACGGCTTCGCGGAGGGGATCGCCGAGGAGAACGGGCTGGCCGGCCGCCAGGTTGCCCTCATCGACCTCCTGGACCGGCTGCTGTCCGGTGGCGCGGTGCTGACCGGCGACCTCGTGCTCTCCATCGCGGACGTCGACCTGGTGCGCATCAACCTGCGTGCCGTGATCCACTCGGTCACCGCCGACGACCCGGCGCCGTGGTGAGCGCGGCCGCGCCGGCCGGTCCGTCGGCGCAGGGCAGGGACCGGCAGACCGTACCGACGGAACGGACAGACAGCCAGGCATGACCAGTGAGCAGGAGCCCCGGCACAACGCGGGGCACGAGGCCGGAAGCGAGCCGGCGCGGCCGGAGTCCGGCAGGCTCCCGGAAGGGCTGCCGGACGGCGTCCGCCTGGACGACGTTGCACGCTCGGCGGCCCGCGCCTTCGAGCTGCTGCCCGCCGGGCCCGACGAAGGCGGCTCGCGCGGCGACGGCAGGCTGGCCCAGAGGCTGCGCACGGACCCCGACTCCGTCGAGCGCGATCTGATGAAACTCGTCCTGACGATCGTGGAGTTGCTGCGTCAGCTCATGGAACGCACGGCCCTGAACAGAGTCGACCAGGGCGACCTGAGCGAGGACCAGGAGGAGCGGATAGGCATGACGCTGATGATCCTCCACGAGCGCATGACGGAGCTGTGCGAGCGCTACGGGCTCACGATGGAGGACCTCAACCTCGACCTGGGGCCGCTCGGTTCACTGCTGCCACGCCAGGACGGATAGGCCCTGCCCGGGCCGCGGCCGCAGCGCGCACGGGGTGGGAGCTTCTTCCCCGGGGAGGTTGCACACAATCCCTCCACATCGAATGTTTCAAGCCCCAACGCACGGCAACCCGTTGACCATGACTCAGAACGGCAAGACATCAAGCACCGCAGGAAAGGCTGCAGCCGGCACCAAGAAGCCCGCCGCCGCAGGGGAGAAGGCGGACCGCGGCATCACCAACGCCGCGGAGAAGACGAGTTCGGCCACCCACTCGGTCGGCGAAGCCGTCGAGGGCGGCGGCCGGAACTTCGGGGACGCCACCAGGCGCGCCGGACACGTCGCGAGCAGGAGTGCCGAGGCGGGACGCCAGAAGCTCGTCTCCGTCTCCAGCACCGCCGCGACCGCCGCTTCTGCGACATGGACCGTGGTGAAGAACCGCAAGGCCGTCGCCGCCGGCCTCGGCACCGGAGCGCTTACCGCTTTCGCCGCGACCTTCGCGGCCGGCCGTTACTCGGCCAGGCGCAGGACGGGCCCGTTCACGCGGCTCACCGGCGGGCGGCTGTAACACCGCTCGCAGACCGCCTCACGGCTGAGCAGCAGCGACCAGCAGCTCACCCGGCAGGCGCCCGGCAGGGCAGGCGGGCGCCTGCCGGGTGCCGGGTGGCGGGTCCGCGAGAAGGTCCCACCACATGCGAGCGCCGGCCGGCCGCTCTCAGACAGCGGTCAGATGCCCCGTCAAGTCCCTGGCCGGCTGGGGGATTTCCCCGAAGTCCTCGTCGTCGTCCAGCACGGGAAGCCGGTGAATCACCGCCTCCAGGGCGTTCGGCAGGCGGGGATGCCCGCCCTCGTGGCATTCGCTCAGCAGCCCGTGCCGCACACCGTCCGGCAGGAGGGCACGTGCGGCGGGCGGCTGCGGCGGGCGGGGCGCCGGCGCCGCGGCCGTACGTGCGCGCCGCGCCAGCCCGGCCGACTGTGCCCGCCAGTACTCGGCGTCGCGGAACTCTCCGTGCCGCCGGTGGTGCAGGCACAGGCAGAACGCGGCGGTCCCGGAGCCGCCGCCGGCCGCGAACTGCCACCAGAACTGGGCCGCTTCGCGGTAGCGCGCCAGATGCAGCAGGCACCCGAAGACAAGCGCGCCCTCCGGTGCGATGGCCTCCTGGTCGTCGACCAGACGCGTCAGACTCGCCGCCGCCTCGGGGGCGTTGACGACGAGGCTTACCGCCAAGTCCAGGTCGTGCGTGGCCTGTTCGCACTCTGTGGGGTAATGACGCGCGCGAACCGCCGCCGGGTCCGCCCCTGACGTGGAAGCCGCCGCCGCGGTGGCGGAAACCGCTGAACCCGTTGAGCCGCCGGTTCCCCGACGCTCCGCGCCGGCGAGCACCCGCTCCCTCACCGTGGCCACGTCGCTCTCGTCGTAGTCGTCGGCGAGCACCTCCGCACCGCTCAACAGCGCGTCGATGGTGCGGTGTTCGTACCTCCCCCGCATCAGCCTTCCCCTGTGCCGGGCCCCGGTGCCGTGCGCAGCTCCCGGGCGAGCCTCCGTTTCGCATAGCGTATGTGGGAGCGCACCGTCGCTGTCTCAAAACCGAGACAGTCGGCCACTTCCTCCTCCGAACAGCCCAGGACGTAGCGCAGCACCACCACGTCGTACTGCCGCTCCGGGAGCCGCACGATCGCCGCGTATAGTCCCATCTCGCCTTCCAGAACGGCGAATTCGTCGCGCAGTTCGTCCAGCAGCACCCTGCGCACCGCCGTGTGGAAGGCCGCGGTCTCGGCGAGCTGCGGCCGCAGCCCGCGCTCGGCCAGCCATGTGGCCACGTGCTCTTTGAGCACGGTCCAGGCGTACCCGGTGAGCGACTGCCGGCGCAGGGCGTGTTCCCAGTGGGCGAGCAGATGACGGCACGCGTCCTCGACGATGCGCTGCGCCGCCTCGCGGCTGCCGGCCTGGGTGTGCGCGTAGCGAAGCCAGAGCCGGTGGTGGGAGGTGTCGAACGCGTCGAAGGAGAGCATCAGCCGCCGGCGGTCAAGGCCGTCGTGTGCCACGTCCGTCGCGGTCGCTGCCTGGGCGGCGGGGCCGGGCGGCTGGTAGTCCTCGGCCGTCATGGAGGAGCCCTCCCATGGGAGAACGTCGGTCGGAAAGCGTTGGTCAAGAAGACGCGAACAGCCGGAAACGCACGTGTCCGCGGAAGTCCGGCCAAAATACTACACAGAGTGAAAGACCCGCTACCGTGCCCGTCCGGATGGGCTGCTTTCGCGCCACGCTGCGACCGGTCCCGGCCGCCGACTCCCATGTGCCTTGGGCAAGTTCACCGGAGTGGCGCACGATAGCGGCCACGACAGCCGTGCGTGACGCGGAAATCGAGAAAGGCGGAATCCTGTGGCCGTTGACGAGGGCGCGGTGGACCTGGCGCTCGACCGGGCCCACTCGGCGAGGATGTACGACTACTTCCTCGGCGGCACGACGAACTTCCCGGCCGACCGCGAGAGCGCCGGCAAAGCCATGGCCGTCTTCCCCGCCCTGCTGGTCGCCGCCCGCGCCAACCGGCAGTTCATGCACCGTTCGGTGCGGCACCTGGCACAGATGGGAATGCGCCAGTTCCTGGACGTGGGCACCGGAATCCCCACCTCGCCCAACCTGCACGAGATCGCGCAGGAGACCGCTCCCGACGCGCGCGTCGTCTACACCGACAACGACCCCATCGTCCTCACCCACGCGCACGCCCTGCTGCGCAGCAGCCCCGAGGGCCGCACCGCCTACGTGCAGTGCGACGCCCGCGACCCCGAGGCCCTGCTGAAGTCCCCCCAGGTGCGCGAGACCCTCGACCTGGGCCGCCCCGTCGCCCTGAGCCTGATCGCGCTGCTCCACTTCGTACCGGGGGAGCGCACCGCCCACGACGTCGTCGAGTACTTCCGCGAGGCCCTGCCCTCCGGCAGCACACTGACGATCAGCCACGTCACCCCGGACTTCGACCCGGAGCCGCTGGCGCGGGCCCTCGCCGCCTACGACGCGGCCGGCACCCCCGTACAGGCCCGCACCCGCGAGGAGTTCACCCGGTTCTTCGACGGCTGGGAGCTGCTCGACCCGGGCATCACCGTCACCCACCGCTGGCGTCCCGATCCCGAGCACGACCTCTCCCAGGTCACCGACGCGGAGGCTACGTGCTACGGCGCGGTGGCCCGCAAGCCCTGACGCGAGGCCTCCTGCCCTGACCTGCCCTGCCCTGCTGACGCCCGCCGCCGCCGGGTCGTCGCGCTTTCAACCTCCGGGGGCGAAGGCGCCGGTCGCTTCCGTTATGCGCCTTCTTGTTAGCAATCGCTGCGGACGGGTAGCCGGGGCACTGGTCCGAACGTGAGACAGGGAGGCGTCATGCCTGCAGGGTCGAACGCGAAGCGTGAGCGGCAGTACGAGCACATCAAGGAGGGCGCCGAGAAGCGCGGCACCTCCAAGGGCCGCGCCAAGGAGATCGCAGCCCGGACGGTCAACAAGGAGCGGGCCCGTACGGGCGAGGCGAAGCGCGCCAGCCGGACCTCCACCAAGGGCAGGTCCGCATCCGCGCGCGGCGGCACCCGCTCGGGCCGGGGCATGGGCCCCAAGGGCGGCCCCACCCGGGACCAGCTCTACAACGAGGCCCGGCAGCGCGGGATCGAGGGCCGCTCCTCGATGAACAAGCGCCAGCTCCAGAAAGCACTGGGCCGCTGATCGGCTACGCAGGAGCGGCGAGGAGAGCCGGCATGGCCTCCGAGGTGTCACCCGTGTACGGAGCGCCCTGCTGGGTGAGCCTGGCGACGGGCGACCTCGAGAACGCCCAGCGCTTCTACGGCCAGGTGCTGGGCTGGTCCTTCCGGCGGGCCAGCCTCGGCGAGGAGTTCAGCGTCGCCTACTCCGAGGACGTGCCCGTGGTGGGCCTGGGCGCCATCGCCCGCACGATGGGCGTGGCCGTGCAGTGGACGCCGTTCTTCGCCGTTCCCGACGCGAACGCGACGGCAGCGCGTGTGCGTGAGCGGAGCGCGACGGTGGCGGTCGGCCCGCTCCGCATGGGCGAGGGACGCACGGCCCTGGCGGCCGACCTCGCCGGCGCCACGTTCGGCTTCTGGGAGGGCGCGGTGCTCTCCAGCTGGGACGCCGACCGCCGCGATCTGCCGGCCCGGCTGGAGCTGCGCACCCGGGACGCCTTCGCCGCCGCCATCTTCTATGCCGAAGTCTTCGGCTGGGCGTCCGAAGCGGGACGCTGCGAGGTCGACTACCAGTACGAGGCGGTCGTCGTACGGGTCGACGGCCGCGCCGTGGCCACGCTGCGCGGCGGAGCGATCGAGTCCGCGCCCGATCCGCACATCCGGCCGCGCTGGCACGTCTCCTTCTCCGTGGACGACGTCGACGACGCCGCGAAGACCACGGTCGCCGCCGGCGGTGCCGTCGCGACCGGCCCCGGCGACAATCCCTTCGGGCGTTCGGCCCGCCTGGTCGACCCCGAGGGCGGTCTGTTCACCGTGCACTCCCGTGAGAACCGTGCACTCCCGTGAGAGGTGACGAGCCGCCCCCGGCCGCGCGCACGCCTGCCGCCCCTACATCGATTTCATCTTGATGTAGCGCACCATCCCCGGTGCGCTGATCGCGGTCATCGCGGCCACCGCCAGCACGGCGGTGCCGACGGCGACGCGGACGGCGACCGCCGGAATGAAGATCCCTTTCCTCATGTCCCTCACCTCCCAACTGCAGGTCTGCTCAGGTCGCGGTGCGGATCGCGCAGCAGCTCGCCGGTGAGCGACTCCAGCATGTCCGCGGCCACCGGCACCGCGGCCCGCACCGGTTCGCTCAGTCCGACGACCACGTCGGGTTCGTCGCCGCGCATCCGCACCGACGGTTCACATCCCAGGACGAGCACGCGGGGCAGTTCCTGCGTCCCGTCCGCCAGCTGCCGCGCGAGCGCGAGCACCTGCACGGGGTTCATGCCGTGCGCCTGCGGAAGGGCGCCGTCGGCCGTGTCCGCCGGGGTGCTCGGCGGTCCGGGGTCGATCAGGTGGACCGTGCCGGGTTCCTTGCCCCTCGGAGCCGCGTCGACGAGCACGGCGACGTCGTAGCCCTCCAGCAGCCGGTAGGCCAGATCCATCCCGCGGATGCCGAAGTCCGCGACGTGGACGCCCTCCGGGAGGGGCCGCCCGCGCATGGCACTCACGACCTCAGGCCCGAAGGCGTCGTCGGCCATGAAGAAGTTGCCGATGCCGGCGACGAGGATGCGCGGGCCCGCGGGGCCGCTCTCGACGGGCTCCACCTCTTCCGGCGTGAAGAAGAAGCGGTGGCCCAGGCCGGTCCGGAAGTCCCGTCCGTCGTCGCCGTCGAGCGTCACGACGACGTGGACGCGGCCCTCCAGGTCCTCCTCGACGGCGTCGACCTCCGCCGTGCGTCCCGTGAGCGCCAGGTCGAGCACGTCCGCCGACTGCCGCGGCCGCAGCCGCACGCGGCTTCCGCGGCCCAGCCGTACGTCCCCGACCTGGACGGTCCGTCCGGAAGCCGTGGTCATCGTGCCTCCAGTACCGGCCGGAAGGCGCGGATCGTCCCGTGCAGGGCGGCCAGCTCCTCCGGCTCCAGGGATGCGCAGCGGTCCAGGATCTCCCGTGCGCGCGGATCGGTTGCCCGCGCTTCGTCCTGCTCGCGGGGTGTGAGGCTGAGGACGCTGAGGATGAGCAGCTGGTCGATCTCGCCCCCGTCGAAGAGGTCACCGGGACTCTCGGGTGCGACGGCCGGATAGTCGTAGAGGGTGATGGGCGAGGAGAGCACTTCGGACGAGTAGTGCGGGCTGCGCTGCGCGGCCTGCGGGTCCTGCGACACCAGCACCGGCCACACACCGACGTTCTCGCAGGCCGCCGCGGCCTCCCGCAGCCCGGCCGGCGGATCGGTCAGCGAGACGAACTGGCCCGAGTCGGTGTTCAGCACGGCGTGTGTGGAGACGAAGGAGTACGGCGCCATCGCGTCCCGCGCCCCCCGGGCACCGGCGGCGGGAAGTGGGCACGGCGAAGTGTTCCGGACGTCCACCGTCACGCGCATCACGGTGTCCGTGACGGGCACGGAAGACAGCCGGACCTTTCCCGTCAGCCGCTGCCAGCTCCGCACGAGCGTCCCGGCGACGCTGCCCGACTCGGAGCGCAGCGCCTCGCGGTCCGAGCCCGCCGCGATGTCGACCGTGCTGGTGCGCGGACCGCGGCGCGGTGACCACGGGGGGCACACCCAGCGCCGTTCGGTCGCTTCCTGCCACGTCAGATGGTTGTGGCCGGCCACGCGAAGCTCGTCGACGGGAACCGGCCCCGTGGGCCCGTTGCGGTACACCTGCCGGTCGATGACCTGCAGAAACCGTACGTGCACCGTCAGTTTCGCCGCCGGGCTGCCGCGCAGCAGCACCTCCGTGCGCATCCGCGAGGGTTCACCGATCAGCTCGCCGCAGCGCTGTGGGTAGACGCCGCCGAAGGTCCAGCGCTGGGCGTTCTTCAGCGCGCCCCTGCGGTACGGCCACAGCAGGTATCCCTCGTAGAGACAGGCGCGGGCGATCTTCTCTACGGCGTCCACGCCGTACCTCCTGCGGTGTTCCGTGCGCGGGCGAGCAGGTCGGAGACCGTCTCGTCCCAGCTCGTCAGTGCGTGGCGGTCCCGGTGGGCCGTGAGTTCGCCGTAGGTGCCGGGCGAGAGCGGCAGCCAGCTCGTGCCGCCGTCGTAACTGCCCGTCACCTCGTGCCAGAGGGCGGCGGGAAGGCGGAAGGCGGCGTCCTTGGTCCAGGAGATCTGCGCGGTGCGCAGCCGCCCGTCGGGCCCGTCGTGGAAGACGGTCCCGCTGAAGAGGAACTCCAGCGGGATCTCCCCGTCGCGCACTCCGTGGAAGTACGACGTGACTGCGAGCTCCATGTCCCGGCTGCAGGGCACCGGCAGATCGCTCTCCGCACGCTCGTCGAAGGGCGGGACGACCATGCTGATCCTGGCCCAGGTCAGCGGGTGCATGCTGGTGGCCCACTGCTCGGGCTGGCCGAAGAGCCTGGCCATGACCAGCCGGTCGGCCCTGTCGTAGCCCCGCCGGGCCACCGCGATGCGCACGTCCGTGTTGAGCGAGACGGAGCGGACCCTGCCGCCGCCGCTGCGTGCGAGGGCGAGCCGGAAGACCAGCGTCGGTACGGCGGCGTCGGCCATGGGACGTGCACCCGTGACGGTGAAGTCCAGGTCGGGCAGGTCAGTGCGCCGCCCGGCGCCGGGGCCGGGCGGCGCTTCGGTCGCGCTCGGGGCGGTGTGCGCCTTCACGCGGGGGAGAGGTTCGGCATGCCGGGCAGGATCGGGTCCTTCGACTTCGAGCCGATGCCCGTGGACCTGCGGGCGGTGGAGGTGTCGTCGGGCAGGTGTCCCGGCTGACGCTTGTACACGCCCTCGTGATTGCCCTGGCGTACTCCGGTGACGTGTGCGGCCTTGTCGGGCCTGACGTGCGGCCTGCCGACCTTGATCTCAGCCATGCTGACTCCTCGGTTCGTCCGCTGTGCTCGGCAGCACGGCGGTTCCGCTCGTGCGGGGCTTCGGGGAGGGCCCGGCGAGTCCCGCGAAGAACGCGTCCAGGTGCTCGCGCACTTCGGGGCCGCCGGACAGCCCCCGCCAGTGGGTGCGTACGAGGGCCGCGAGCCGGTAGCAGTCGTCGAGCGGGACGATCCAGTGCTCGTCCGCGCCGTCCGAGCGGTGCACCAGCAGCGCCTCCACGTCGTCCGCGAGTTCTGCCAGCTCCGGGTACCCCCGTGTGAGCTCTTCCCAGACCTCCGGTTCGACGGCGGAGCGTGTCACGCCCAGAGGACTGGGGTACCCCACGCCCACCTCGCCGGACGCGCCGTCGCGTACGAAGAACGCCAGGCCGACCGGGACCCGGAGCCGGGCCCAGAGCATCGCGTCGATCCGGAATCCATCCAGCGGGGTCCGGCGGTCCGGCAGCAGCTTGTAGTGCCTGCCGCCCGCCGTGCTCTGGCCGAAGAGCAGAGCACACGGCCCGCATGTGCACAGCACCGAACTCTCCTGGACGTCCAGCAGGTGCCGGTGACTCTCCGGCACCTGCTCGGCACACAGGTCGCACCGCTCGGCGTCGGCGGCTGAGGACGCTCCGGCACTTCCCGGGGCCCCGGTGGCCTGCGGCCGCTCCAGCAGGGCACGCAGCCGACCGCCCGGCATGCCCCGTGCCGCACCGCTCACCGGGTGCGACGGCGCCGCGGGGCCCACGCCGCTCACCGGTTCCCGGCGGGCTGCGCGGCGGCGCCCCGGAAGAGGGAGTCCACGGGGATCAGCGCCGACTCCGGCGCGGCGTCCTCGGTCTCCACCCGGGCGACCTCGGGCGCCGCCCAGGCGACCGTCTCGCGGACCGTCTGCGCCAGCTCTTCCGGGGACGGAGCGCCGCAGCCCTGCGGGGCGATGCGCACGCGCACCCCGGCCTCGTCGGCGGAGAGCACCGTGACGCCGCGCATGTCCTCCAGGGCGCGGCGCACCCGCTGCCCGGCAGCCTCGGGGTGGAGCCCGTGGACCAGCAGCAGGTGACCGACAAGTTCGTCGCCCGCGATCGCCGCCCGCGTCGCGTCGTCGGCTCCGCTCATCACCCGGTCGAGGCACTCGCCGTACATCGCGGCCAGTGCGTGCAGCGCGTCGAGGGCCTGCTCGCGGACGGCGGTGTCGGTGATGCCGTCCAGCCCGGAGAGCAACTGCTCGGTCCGGGCCACGTGTTCACGCGCCTCGCGCTCGTTCCACCTCATCCCAGCCGCCTCACGCGAGAGCGCCGAAGGTGGGGGAGTGGCTCTCCCGCACGGTCCGCCCGCCGCCGAGGTACATGTGCACCCCGCAGGGCAGACAGGGGTCGAAGCTGCGGACTGTGCGCATGATGTCGATGCCCTTGAAGTTCTCCTTGCTGTTCTCCTCGAAGATCGGCATGCCCTGGACGGCGTCCTCGTACGGGCCGGGCGTGCCGTAGTGGTCGCGGGGGCTCGCGTTCCACGGCGTCGGGGGATAGGGGTGGTAGTTGGCGATCTTGCGGTCGCGGATGACGAGGTGGTGGGAGAGCACGCCGCGCACCGCCTCGTGGAAGCCGACGCCGATGGCCTCCTCCGGGACCTTGAAGTCCTCGAAGACCTTCGTGCGCCCCGCGCGCACCTCGTCCAGCGCACGGTCGACGAAGTGCAGCGCCATGCCTGCCGCGTACGCGACGAAGTACATCCGCGCGCGGTTGCGCTCGATGGTGTTGGGGAAGGCCGGCGGCGTCCACTCCAGCCGCGTCTCCGGCGTCATCGGCGTCTTCGGCAGATCGATCTGGACGCTGCGGCCGGTGGAACGCACGTACGGGGTGTTGACCTTTCCTGCCAGCGAGGTCGCCCACAGCCGGGCGATCGGACCGCCGCCGGTGTCGAGGGCCAGATGGTCCCCCGTCCGCTTGTCGTACCAGCGCGGGCTCATGACCCAGCTGTACTTGCCGCCGTCGAGGTCGCGCTTCTGCGGCTGCGGGAGCGTCGTCTGGTTCCAGGGGTGCCGCCGGTCGACGGGGTTGCCCAGCGGGTCCCGGTCGACGTACGTCTCCTCGGAGGTCCAGTCCTCGTAGTAGCTGCTGCCGAGCAGGATGCGCATGCCGAGGTTGATGTCGACGAGGTCGGTGGTGACCAGTTTGTTGTCGACGACGATGCCGGGGGTGACGAACATGGAATTGCCCCAGGTGTTCATCGTCCGGTAGTCGTAGTCGACGACGTCGGGGTCCTGGAAGCTGCCCCAGCAGCCGAGCATCGTGCGTCTGCGCCCGACCTCCTCGTAGCCCGGCAGCGCCTCGTAGATGAAGTCGAAGACGTCGTCGTTCATGGCGACCGCGCGCTTGACGAAGTCCATGCAGCGCATCAGCCGCACCAGGTAGTCGGTGAAGAGCTGCGGCGTCGCGACGGTGCCGACGCCGCCCGGGTAGAGCGTCGACGGGTGGACGTGGCGGCCCTCCATCAGGCAGCACATCTCGCGCGTCAGCCTGCTCATCACCAGCGCCTGCTTGTACGTCTCACCCTCGAACGGGTTGAAGGAGCGCATGATGTCGGCGATGGTGCGGTGGCCGTGGGACTCGGCACGGGGCGCGGCGGTGCGCTCGGCGCGCTCGAGGACTCCGGGATTCGTCTCCTTGACCATGCGCTCGCAGTAGTCGACGAAGACCATGTTGTCCTGGAAGATCGTGTGGTCGAACATGAACTCGGCCGCCTCGCCGAGGTTGATGATCCAGTCGGCGAGCGGCGGAGGCTTCACGCCGTACGCCATGTTCTGGGCGTAGACCGAGCATGTGGCGTGGTTGTCGCCGCAGATGCCGCAGATCCGGCTGGTGATGAAGTGCGAGTCCCGCGGGTCCTTGCCCTTCATGAAGACGCTGTAGCCGCGGAAGATGGACGAGGTGCTGCGGCACTCGACCACCTCACGGCCCGGAAAGTTGATCTTCGTGTAGATCCCGAGGTTGCCGACGATCCGGGTGATCGGGTCGAAGGCCACTTCGGTCAGTTCGCGCTCACCGGTACCCGGGGCCTTGGTGGTCTGCTGGGCGGTCGCCACTTCTCGTTCCTCTCGCAGGTCGCTTAACGGATTAGTTGCGGCCGGTCCAGCGGGGCTGGTAGCCGGATGTCAGCGCGGGCTCGTCGTGCCGCCACTTGGGTTCACGGTTCGCCGAACGGTTGGTGATCGACCGGAGGCTGCGGATGAACGGTCCGTACAGACCCATCAGCGACGAGGAGAGCGAGCCCCCGGGCGGCTCGTCCATGAACGGCATGAACTTGTCGGGGAACCCGGGCATGGTGCAGCCGATGCAGATGCCGCCCACGTTGGGGCAGCCGCCGACGCCGTCCATCCAGCCGCGCTTGGTGACGTTGCAGTTGACGACCGGCCCCCAACAGCCGATCTTCACCTGGCACTTGGGGGAGTTGTAGTCCTTGGCGAAGTCGCCCTGCTCGTAGTACGAGCCGCGGTCGCAGCCCTCGTGGACGGTCTTGCCGAACAGCCAGGTGGGCCGAAGGTTCTCGTCGAGCGGGATGGTGGGTGCCAGCCCGGCCGCCTGGTGGAGGACCCACAGCAGCGTCTCCATGAAGTTGTCCGGCTGCACGGGACACCCGGGGACGTTGACGATCGGCAGACCGGCCTTGGAGCGGTAGTCCCAGCCGAGATAGTCGGCCAGCCCCATGCAGCCGGTCGGATTGCCCGCCATCGCGTGAATGCCGCCGTACGTGGCACAGGTGCCGATCGCGACGACGGCCCATGCCTGCGGGGCCAACCGGTCGAGCCAGGTGTTGAGGGTGACCGGCTCCCCCGTGTCCGGGTCGTTGCCCATGGCGGTCCAGTAGCCGTCACCGTTGATGTTCTCGTTCGGGATGGACCCCTCGACGACGAGGATGAACGGCCCCAGCTCACCGCTTGCTCCCTTGCGGAAGGCCGCCAGGAAGTCCTCGCCGGTCTCGTAGGCCAGCACCTTGTTGTGCAGGTGGACCTTGGGAAGGCCGGGGATGGCGCCGAGTACCACGTCCTCCAGGCTGGGCAGCGAGGCCGCGGTCACCGAGACCGTGTCGCCGTCGCAGCTCAGGCCCTCCGAGGTCCACAGGATATGGATCTCCTCCAGCGCCGCTCCAGGTGCCGTCGCTGTCGCTGCCGTTGCCGTCTCGTCGCCCATGGGGACCGATCCCTTCGCACCGTCGCCGACCGCTCGTACAGCTCTCAGATCAATGCCGATTTAAAAATCTGACATATAGGTAGATACGCCACAACGTAACCGCGCCGGAGACCGTGAGCCGAACGGATCACCTTCCCGCCGGGGGGCGGCGTGTCAGGGGTGAGCCCCGCTGGGCCGGGCCTGTAATGAACCGCGACGCGGAGGGATGAGATGCACGAGATGTCCATCGCTGTGGCGATGGTGGAGCAGGTGACCGAGAGCCCCGCCGCTGACGGGTACGGGACGGTGTCCGCCGTACGGCTGCGCCTCGGCGAGCTCGCCGGGGTGGTGGCCGACTCCCTGCGCTTCTGCTTCTCACTCGCGTGCGCCGGGACCGTTCTCGACGGCGCCGAACTCCTCATCGACCACGTACCGGGCAGAGCCCGGTGCGCCCCCTGCGGAGCGGAGTGGGCCACCGGCATGCCGCCCCAGCTGTGCTGCCCGCAGTGCGACGGCGGCAGGGCCGACCTGGTGCAGGGGCGTGAACTGCAGGTCGTCGGCCTCCGCCACACCGGCAGCGGTACCGCTGACGGCGCCGCACACCCCGCCCCCGTACAGGTCAAGGAGAGCTGAGACGCATGTGCCGAGTCGTCGATCTGCAACAAGCGGTGCTCGTGAAGAACGACGAGTGCGCCGGGACACTACGCACGGAACTTGGCGCCCGTGGAACGACGGTCGTCAATCTCCTCTCCAGCCCCGGCAGCGGCAAGACGGCACTGCTCGAGGCGGAACTCGCGCTCGCCGCCTCGCGCGGCGTGCCCGTCGCCGCGCTGACGGCGGACCTGGCCACCGAGCATGACGCGGAGCGCCTCTCCCGGGCGGGCGTTCCGGTCAAGCAGGTGCTCACCGACGGGCTGTGCCACATGGAGGCCGACATGCTCCGGGCGCAGCTGGAGGGCTGGCTGCCCGACGACACCCGCCTGCTGTTCGTGGAGAACGTGGGCAACCTCGTCTGCCCGGCCTCCTACGACCTGGGGGAGTCGCTGCGCGTCGTCCTCGCCTCGGTGACGGAGGGCGAGGACAAGCCGCTGAAGTACCCCACGGCGTTCGGTCTGGCGCAGCTCGTGGTCGTCACGAAGGACGACATCGCGGAGGCGGCGGGCTTCGACGAGGACGCGTTCCGGGCGAACGTCCGCCAGGTCAACCCGGGTGTCGAGGTGGTGCTGACGTCGGCGCGGCGGGGGACGGGCGTGGGCCTGGTGCTGGACCGGGCGCTGGCCGTCGCCGGCGGCGATCGGGCGCACCGGCCCGTCATGGCCCGTACCGCCTCCGCTTCCGGCGTCGCCACCGCGTTCGGGCAAACGCACGCCCACGCGCATGCTCACGACGGCCACACGCACACCCACCCGCACGCACCGACCGCCGGTGTGCCGGCCCGCAGCCACTCGTGAACCCGCAGCACGGCACGGCCACAGCGGCACGCACCGGTACGGAGGACTCCCGCGAGGCGCAGCGCCGCAAGGTCACCGTGCGGGGCGTGGTGCAGGGCGTCGGCTTCCGGCCCTTCGTCTACGCGCTCGCCGGTGAGCTCGGGCTCTCCGGACACGTCGCCAACACCGGGGACGGCGTCGTCGCCGAGGTCGAGGGCGGGGTGGACGCGCTCGCGGCCTTCTGCGGCCGCATCAGTTCGGACGCCCCGCCGCTGGCCGTGGTCCAGTCCGTGACGCACGAACCGATGGACCTGGCCGGCGGACGCGGATTCAGCATCGCGGAGTCCCGCGGCAGCGGAGGCACCGTACGCACCCTCGTCGCGCCGGACACCGCTACCTGCGCGGACTGTCTCGCCGAGATGAACGACCCGGGCGACCGGCGCTACCGGCACCCCTTCATCACGTGCACGCACTGCGGACCCCGCTTCACGATCGTCACAGGCCTTCCGTACGACCGCGCCCACACCACGATGGAACGCTTTCCGATGTGCGAGCGGTGCGCCCGCGAGTACGGCGACCCCGGCGACCGCCGCTTCCACGCGCAGCCCGTCTCGTGCCACGACTGCGGGCCGCGGCTGCGGCTGCATGTGCCGGGAACGAACGGTGCGGCCGGCGCGGGGAGCGGTGAACCGGTCGCCGCCGCACGGAAGTTGCTCGCCGAGGGCGCCGTCGTGGCGGTCAAGGGCCTTGGGGGCTACCACCTCGCGTGCGACGCGTCCGACCCCGCGGCCGTGCGCCTGCTGCGCCGCCGCAAGGCCCGCGGTGACAAGCCGTTCGCGCTGATGGCGCGCGACCTGGAGGACGCCGGGCGGCTCGTGCATCTGGACGCCGTGGCGCGCGGTCTGCTCGGCGGGGGCCGCCGTCCCATCGTGCTGCTGCGCAGACGCACGGACGGGCCGGGTCGCGGCGCCCCGCCCGTGGCGGACGAAGTGGCACCGCGCAGCGCCGACTTGGGCATCATGCTTCCGTACACACCGCTGCACCACCTGCTCCTCGGACTGCCCGGCGACCCTCCCGGACCACGGCTGCTGGTGATGACCAGCGGCAACCTCGGCGGCGAACCGATCGTCACCTCCGACGAGGAGGCGCTCGAGCGGCTCGCCCCGCTCGCCGATGCCTGGCTGATGCACGACCGGCCGATCCATGTGCCTTGCGACGACTCGGTCGTCAGGGCCGTTGCCGGGGAGCAGCTGCCCGTGCGCCGCTCCCGGGGGTACGCCCCGTTCCCCGTCAATCTGCCGAAACCCGTGACGCCCGCACTCGCCGTGGGCGGCGACCTGAAGAACACCTTCTGTGTCGGCGAGGGCCACCACGCCTGGCTCTCCGCGCACATCGGCGACATGGACGACCTCGCCACACTCACCGCCTTCGACGGCGCGGAGCGGCAGTTGGAGGAGATCACCGGGGTGCGTCCGGCCCTGCTGGCCGCGGACCGGCACCCCGGCTACCGGTCCGCCGGCTGGGCCGAGCGCAACGCCCGCGGGCGGCCGCTGCGCCGCGTGCAGCACCACCACGCGCACATCGCCTCCGTCATGGCGGAACACGGACTGGACGGCACGTCCCCCGTCATCGGTGTCGCCTTCGACGGCACGGGTTACGGCGACGACGCGACGGTGTGGGGCGGTGAGTTCCTCCTCGCCGACTACGACGGATACAGGCGGCTGGCTCATCTGAGTCCCGTGCCGATGCCGGGCGGCGACGCGGCGGTGCGGCGCCCCTACCGGATGGCGCTGGCGCATCTGTACGCGGCGGGCCTGCCCTGGGAGCGCGACCTCCCGTGCACGGCCGCCTGCCCCGAGGACGAACTCAAGGCGCTCGGCGTCCAGTTGGAGCGCGGACTGGGATGTGTGCCGACCTCCAGCATGGGGCGGCTCTTCGACGCGGCGGCCTCGCTCGCGGGTGTGTGCCACCACGCCGGGTACGAGGCCCAGGCCGCCATGGAACTCGAGGCGGTCGCCGTCCCTCACGAAGGCGAACAGGGCGGCCGCGAGTGGGCGTTCGCGCTGCGGACCACGGCGGCGGAGACCCTGGCCTGCGATCCGGCGCCGGTACTCGCGGGGATCGTCGCGGACGTACGGGCCGGGGTGCCCTCCGGGGCGACGGCCGCGCGCTTCCACCGGTCGGTCGCGGCACTCGTCCTCCGCGTCTGCCGCGCGGCCCGGGAGCGGCACCGGCTGGAGACGGTCGCGCTCAGCGGCGGCGTCTTCGCCAACTCCCTGCTGTCCGCGGCCTGTGCGCGGCTGCTGAGCGAGGACGGGTTCACCGTGCTGCGGCACCGCCTCGTGCCGCCCAACGACGGGGGCCTCGCCCTGGGCCAGTTGATGATCGCGGCACGCACGGAAGCGTCCGGGCCGCCGGAAGCGTCGCAGACGGAACAGGCCCGGCCCACGGACGGCGCACGAGGCACGACGCCGGACCGGGCGGCGGCCGTCCGGTAGACGGCTCGGCCCGACCCCTGCAGAGCCACAGTCCCACAGCCCCACAGAGCGAGGAGAAGACCCATGTGCCTGGCAGTACCCGGCAAGGTGCTGGAGATCAAGGAGCGGGACGGCACCCGCATGGCCACGGTCGATTTCGGCGGTGTGGCGAAGGAAGTGTGCTGCGAATACCTGCCGGACCTGCAAGCCGGCGAGTACACCATCGTCCACGTCGGCTTCGCGCTGCAGCGGCTGGACGAGGAGTCGGCGCGGCAGACGCTCGCGCTGTTCGAGGAACTCGGGTTGCTGGAGGAGGAGTTCGGTGACCCCTGGGAGCTGGCTGCTCAGGAGGCGGCGAAGTGAAGTACATCGACGAATTCCAGAACCCGGAACTGGCCCGCAGACTGGTGGAGGACATCCACGCCACCGTCACCCGTCCCTGGGCGCTCATGGAGGTCTGCGGCGGCCAGACACACTCCATCATCCGGCACGGCATCGACCAACTGCTGCCCGACGAGGTGGAGTTGATCCACGGACCGGGCTGCCCGGTGTGCGTCACGCCGCTCGAAGTCATCGACAAGGCCCTGGAGATCGCCTCCAGGCCCGAGGTGATCTTCTGCAGTTACGGCGACATGCTGCGCGTGCCCGGAACAGGGCGCGACCTCTTCCAGGTGCGTGGCGAGGGCGGAGACGTCCGTGTCGTCTACTCGCCGCTGGACGCCCTGCGCATCGCGCAGGAGAACCCCGCGCGGGAAGTCGTCTTCTTCGGCATCGGCTTCGAGACGACGGCGCCGCCCAACGCCATGACGGTCCACCAGGCGCGCAAGCTGGGCATCCGCAACTTCAGCATGCTCGTCTCGCACGTCCGCGTGCCGCCCGCGATCGAGGCGATCATGCAGTCGGAGTCGTGCCGGGTGCAGGGGTTCCTCGCCGCCGGGCACGTGTGCAGTGTGATGGGCACCGGTGAATACCCGGAGCTGGCCGAGCGGTTCGGGGTGCCGATCGTCGTGACGGGCTTCGAACCGCTCGACGTGCTCGAGGGCGTGCGCCGAGCGGTGCGGCAGCTGGAGCGGGGCGAGCACACCGTCGAGAACGCGTACGCGCGCGTGGTGCCGCCCGCGGGCAACCCGGCAGCGAAGGCGATGCTCGCCGACATCTTCGAGGTCACCAACCGCTCCTGGCGGGGCATCGGCGTCATCCCCGGCAGCGGATGGCGACTGGCCGCCCGCCACCGGGAGTTCGACGCCGAGTACCGCTTCGCGGTGACGGACATCGACACCCGCGAACCCGAGGAGTGCCGCAGCGGCGAGGTGCTGCAGGGGCTGCTCAAGCCGCACGAGTGCGAGGCGTTCGGGACGACCTGCACGCCGCGCACCCCGCTCGGGGCGACGATGGTCTCCAGCGAGGGCGCCTGCGCCGCGTACTACCTCTACCGCCGGCTGGAGAGTTCGGGCAGCGGCGCGGAACAGGCCGCGCGGACGGCCGCTCCGGCTGCCGTCAATGCCCCCCGCACCCCGGACGGCAAGAGCACCGCACCCGCGTCCGCACCGCTGGAGGGAAGCCCCGTTGTCTGAGACCACCGGCCTCGCCGAGCCGAAAACATCTACCGCCGCACCGGACTTCTCCGGCTGGACGTGCCCCGCGCCGCTGCGGGACCAGCCCCGTGTGGTCATGGGTCACGGCGGCGGCGGAGCCCTCTCCTCCGAACTCGTCCAGCACATCTTCGCGCCCGCCTTCGGCGGTGAAGTGCTCGCCGGGCTCGCCGACTCGGCGGCTGTGACGCTGGGAGGGACTCGGCTGGCCTTCTCCACCGACTCCTTCGTCGTACGGCCGCTGTTCTTCCCGGGTGGCAGCATCGGTGACCTCGCCGTCAACGGAACCGTCAACGACCTGGCGATGAGCGGCGCACGGGCGGCCTACCTCTCCTGCGGTTTCATCCTGGAGGAGGGGGTCGAGGTGCCGCTCGTCTCCCGGGTCGCCGAGGCCCTGGGCGCCGCGGCCCGCACCGCAGGCGTCGAGGTCGCGACCGGCGACACCAAGGTCGTCGAGGCCGGGCGCGGCGACGGCATCTACCTCAACACCGCGGGCATCGGGCTCATCCCCGAGGGCGTGGACATCCGCCCGCAGCGCGCCGTGCCGGGTGACGTCGTCATCGTCAGCGGCGCGATCGGCGTGCACGGCGTCGCCGTGATGAGCGTGCGGGACGGCCTGGAGTTCGGTGTCGACGTCGAGAGTGACTGCGCCGCGCTCGGCGGCCTCGTCGAAGCGATGCTCGCCGTCACGCCCGATCTGCACGTGCTGCGCGACCCGACGCGCGGCGGCCTTGCCGCGGCGCTCAACGAGATCGCCGTGGCGGCGACGGTCGGCGTGGTCCTGCGGGAGAAGGCGGTCCCGGTGCCCCCGCCGGTGGCCAACGCGTGCGCCGTACTGGGCCTGGACCCGATGTACGTGGCGAACGAGGGCAAGCTCGTCGCCTTCGTCCCCCGCGAGCACGCGGAGGCGGTGCTGGCGGCCATGCGGGAGCACCCGCTGGGCGCGGAAGCGGCGATCATCGGGGAGTGCGTCGAGACGCACCCCGGGATGGTCGTCGCCCGCACCGGGCTGGGCGGCACACGCGTGGTGGACCTGCCGGTGGGGGAGCAGCTGCCGCGCATCTGCTGACCCGGCGCCGGCAGGCGCAGCGCGCGGTCCGGCGGAGGGCCGGGGGAGCGGACGTCATGTGGTCCGCAGGCCGTGTTCGGCCAGCGGACCCACCGTCAGCCCCTCGGCCCTGCACCGCATCACCAGGTGCGGCAGCGCGTCCAGTGCCGAGTGCCAGGCGCGCGGGGCGCACGCGTGATCCGAGTCGTGCAGCAGTACGGTCGCTCCGCCGCCCATCCGCTTCGCCAGCTCCGCGAGGACGCTGTCCGCGTCGGACTCCGCCGTCCAGTCGCGGCCCCACGCCGTCCACAGCACCGGGCGCAGCCCGGCCCGTCGCGCCGCAGCCAGCCGCGTCGCGGTGAGGACGCCGTAGGGCGGGCGGTACCAGAGCGGCCGCGAACCGGACGCGCGGTGCACCGAGTCCGCGGCGCGCGCCAGGTCGCGCACGTCGCTGCGAGGCCTCGGATGCCAGAACCTCTCGTGACGCCAGCCGTGCACGGCCAGCTCGTGGCCCTCCGCCACGATGCGCCGTCCCAGCTGCGGATACCGCTCGAGACGGCTGCCGAGGACGAAGAAGGTGGCCCGGGCCGAGAGCCGCCGCAGCTCCTCCAGGAAGTACGGGGTGCTGAGCGGATCCGGACCGTCGTCGAAGGTGAGCGCCACGTGGCCGGGGTCGCCGCGGCCGTCCAGGCCCGGACTGACTGCTCTGCGGACCCCCGGCAGCCAGCTCGCCGCCGGCCCCAGATGCCAGCCCGCGAGGGCGAGGGCGGCCGCGCCCGCCCACAGGGCCGCCTCGCGGGCGGCCCCGGCGGTCCGCTGGTCGCGGTCCGGCGCTGCCGCGCTCACCAGACTTGTCCCTCGTGATCGCCCGAGACTTCAGGGGTTCTCGCCAGCTGGAAGCTGCCCAGGCCGACCAGCGCCAGGGCCCCCAGCTCCGGGAAGACGAGCACCCCGAGCCGCAGCTTCTCCTCGAAGAGCACCGCGCCCAGCACGAGGCTCATCATCGAGTCGCCCAGAGTGAGCGCGGGCTGCGAGGCCACCAGCGTTCCCGCGCGCAGGGTCATCTGGAGAAGCAGGAAGCTCGCCAGCCCGATGACGGCGACGCCGTAGGTCTGCCACGCCGTCAGCAGCGCCACGAGCCCGTCCGAGAGCCGGGCGACCGCGTCTTTCATCAGGGCCGCCGTGCTGGAGAAACCGAAAGCCGTCGCGGTACCGAGAACCGTCGCCCGTGGCGAGGACGGCAGCCGCGCGGCCAGCAGGATCAGCAGCAGGACGACGGCCAGCAGCACCAGTCCGACCACCACCCACCGCCCGACGGGCACCCGCGTCGTACCTGCCGAGGGGTCGATGAGTACGAGGAAGACCCCCAGCCCCGACACCATCGACAGGAAAGCCCACCAGGCGCGGGTGTCCGGGCGGCGGTGGAAGAAGAAGCTGCCCACGACGAGCGTGAAGAGCAGTTCGGTGGCCATCACCGGCTGCACCACCGCCAGCGGGCCCGTGGCCAGGGCCCCCGCCTGGAAGATCCCGGAGAAGACGAGCATCCCCGTGCCCCACATCCACACCGGCCGGTGCAGGAGGTGGGTGAGCCAGGAGAAGCGCCTGCCGCTGGAGGCGATCCGTTCCATCGCCGCCGCCCGCCGCTGCAGCACGGACGCCGCGGCGTTGGCCAGTGCGGCCAGCAGCGCGAGGACGACACTTACCACCGTCAGCCACACGTTGTTCCGACTCCTAGCCGAAGCGCTGTGCGAGGGACCGGAAGACGCCGGGCGCGGCGCCGTGCAGCCGGGCGGGCATGCCGAGCCAGCCGGGCACGTACGCGTCGGGCCTTCCGTAGACCAGGGCTCTGCGCACGGCGTACGCCACCTGTGCGGGAGGAACCGGACGCGGACGCGTCCGGTGGTACGGGGCACCGCGGCGCCCGAAGAAGGGAGTGTCCACCGCCCCCGGCAGCACCATCGAGACGCGTACACCGGTTGAGGCCAGCTCGTAGCGCAGACTGTCGGCGAACGCGATCAGACCGCCCTTCGTCGCCGCGTACACGGCTTCGTTCCGCACGCCCACGGTGCCCGCCACGGATCCGATGAGCACGATGCGGCCCCTGCGGCGGGCGACCATGCCCGGCAGCAGCAGCCGTACCAGGTGCATGACGGCGGACAGATTGACCGACAGCAGCCGGTCGATGGACTCCTCGGGCTGCGCGGTGAACGGCCCTGCCCAGCCGATGCCCGCCGCAGCGACCAGTGCGTCGACCCGTCCGCCGTGCGCCACCGCCTCGCGGGCCAGGCCGGCGCGCGACTGCGGATCGGTGACGTCGGCGGGCAGAGCGGTGCCCCGCGTCCGTACCGCCACGTCGTTCAGCCGCTCCTCGTCACGCCCGTTCAGCAGCAGGCGCCAGCTGCCTTCCGCCGCGAGCGTCTCGGCGACCGCCGTGCCGATGCCCGACGAGGCACCGGTGATGAGCGCCACCGGCCGCTGAGTGCCGCGCACCACTAGCCGCCCAGAACCCTCGAACATGACACCCTCCCGTGATCAGGAGCAGGACTCCCAGAATGCTGGCTATCCACCGCAGCCGCCTGCGGGGGTTCGATCGCACAGCAGCGCGAATCACCCGATCGGGCCCGGTTCGCCGCGGCCGTACCGCGGCACCCAAGCAGTCCGTACGGGCGACGGACCGGGCGTCCGTCACCGATCACCGGATGTGGGGGAGCACTGTGCGGCAACGGTTTCTGCTGCTGAGCGCCAGCATGGGCGCGGGCCACGACGCGGTCGCGGGCGAACTCGCCGACCGGCTGCGGGCCCGTGGTCACTCGGCCCGGATCATGGATGTGCTGACACTGCTCCCGTCGGGGGTAGGGACGGCGCTCCGCTCGGGCTACCGGGGATCGGTGCGGCACGTTCCCCAGCTCTACGCGTGGATCTACGCAGCGTTCCTCGCGCCCCGTCCGGCCGGGCGGGGCGCCGCCGCGGTGCCGAGGCCGGGCAGCGCGCCGCTGGCGGCGCTCGCCGAGCGGCCGCTGATGAATGCCGTCGAGAGCTGGCAGCCCGACGCGGTGGTCTCCACCTTCCATCTGTCGGCTCAGGTGACGGGCCGTCTGCGCCGGCGCGGAACGCTGCGCATACCGAGCGTGGTGACGGTCGTCGACTTCGCCGTGCACCGCGGATGGCTCCATCCGGGCAACGACGCGTACCTGTGCGTCACCGGAGCCGCCGCACGCACCGCCGCCGCCGTCACGGGAAGCCGGGCGGAAGCGACGGGGCCCGTCGTGCCGGCCCGCTTCGCGGCGGGGAGCTCCGGCGGGGAGAGCGGAGTGGATTCCGCGCATTGGCGGGGGGAGTTCGAACAGTTCGCTCCCGGCAGGCCGGTTGTCCTGCTCTCCGCGGGAGCGTGGGGTGTCGGGTCCGCGCTGACGGACACGGCACGGGAGCTGGAGGCCGCCGGCTTCTGCCCCGTACTGCTGTGCGGCGGTGACGAGAAGCTGCGCCGGCGTGCCGCGTGGCTGCCCGGGACGCTCGCGCTGGGATGGGTCGAGGACATGGCCGGGCTGATGGCCTCCGCGCACGCGCTCGTCGACAACGCGGCGGGGCAGACCGCCGCCCAGGCCCTCGCCGCCGGGCTTCCGCTGATCGGATACCGGCCGCTGCCCGGTCACGGCGCAGAAGGCATACGGGAGATGGCGGATGCCGGTCTGACCGAACTCGCCACCGGCCACGAGGAGTTGGCAGCCGCGCTGGAGCGGGTCGTGCGGCCGGGTCCGGCGCGCGAGCAGCGCATACGCCGTGGCCGTGACCTCTTCCGTGCGGACGCAGCGCAGCGGATCACGGACCTCACCGTGGCGGGAGTGCGGGCGGCCTGACGGCCTGACGGCCTGACGGCCTGACGGCCCGCCGGCCCGAAGGTCCGAGAGAGGGCTCGCCCCCGCCTGGCCCGCCCTGGCCTGGACCTCGGCCGGAGGGGCTCCGTACCAGCACGGGCCCGGTCAGGGTTCCGGCGCTGCCGACGGGGAGGTGACCGTCGCGATCGACGAGTGCCGGGACCGGCCGTCGGACCGGCCGAGCAGCTGCGGGGTGCCGGCCCGTCAGACCGTCGGACCGGAACGGCGGCGGCCCGCCCGCTCGGTCGTGGGAGAGCGGTGAGTCCCATGGGGAGCTCGGCCGTCGGCCGGGCAGTCAGTTCGCCCCGGCGCCGTCCTGGTCGGCGACCAACGCGACCCACCCGTACGGGAGTTCCTCGCCGTCGACGGTGATCGCTTCGACGGTACGGGTCCGGGGGTCGACGTCCGCCTCGACGCCTTCGCCCGCGTAACGCGGATAGCCGCTCTCACCCTGCGCGCCCGTCGCCCGTACCGTGATCACCCGGAGCACGGGGCCGTGCTCCGGGTGGCCTTCGATGTCGGCCGTCTGCGGCTGCAGAAGGATGTCGTAACTGGCTTCACCAGGACGCATGCCATCGACGATAAGTCCGCGCGCCGCCGGGCGCCTCCCGCGAGGCGGGACGAGGGGGCCGACCGGGGCGAGGCCGTGGCCGCTCCCGGCCGGGGCGGGGCCGGGCAGGGCGGTACTGCCGGGCCGCGTCAGACGACGCCGTCGGCGCGCAGCGCCTCGACGGAGTCCGCGGAGTGGCCGAGCTCGCCGAGGATGTCCGCCGTGTGCTCACCGGGCGCCGGGACCGGGTCCATGCGGGCGCTCGTACCGGCGAGGTCGACCGGCGGCAGCAGCGCACGCACGGACCCTCCGGGGACGCCCACTTCGCGCCAGCGGTCGCGGCCGCTGAGGACCGGGTGTGCCAGGAACTCGGCGACAGAGTTGACGCCCGCGCAGGCGACGCCGATCCGGTCGAGGGTGGCGATGATCTCCTCGGACCCGGAGCGGGCGAAACGGGCGGCGAGGAGGGCGTTGAGCTCCTCCCTGTGCTCCACCCGGTCGGAGGAGGTGGCGAAGCGCGGGTCCTCGGTCAGCGCCGGGTCCTCGAGGAAGTCCGTGCACAGAGCGGCCCATTCGCGTTCGTTCTGGATGGAGAAGAGCACCTCCTTGCCGTCGGCCGCCGTGTAGGCGCCGTACGGGGCGATGGTGGGGTGCTGCGTGCCCAGACGCGGGGGCTGTGTGCCCGTGTGCGCGGTGTAGTAGGCGGGCTGGCCCAGCCACTCGGCCAGCGCCTCGAAGAGGGACACCTCGACGGGGCGGACGACGCCGGTGGTCGCCCGGGTGAACAGGGCCGTCAGGACCCCGCTGTAGGCGTACATCCCGGCAGCGATGTCCGCGACGGACACGCCCGTCCTCGCGGGCTCACTGCTGGTGCCGGTCAGGGAGACGAGGCCGGTCTGGCACTGCACGAGAAGGTCGTAGGCCTTGCGGTCAGCCCATGGGCCGCTCGTTCCGTATCCGGAGATCGTGCAGGGGATCAGACGCGGGTGTGCGGCGGTGACCTCCTCGGGGGAGAGGCCCAGTCTCGCGGCGGCGCCGGGAGCGAGATTGCTGACGAACACATCGGCTTCTGCGAGGAGTTGGTCCAGCACGGCGCGGCCGCGCTCGTCCTTCACGTCCAGACTCACGGACTCCTTGGAGCGGTTGAGCCAGACGAAATAGCTGGAGTGCCCGTGCACCGTCGTGTCGTAGCGGCGGGCGAAGTCTCCGCCGCCGGGACGCTCGATCTTGATGACGCGGGCGCCGAGGTCCGCGAGCTGACGGGTCGCGAACGGCGCTGCCACGGCCTGTTCGAGGCTGACGACCGTGATGCCGTCCAGCGGCCGGACGTCGCTCATGGGCGCTCTCCGTTCGTCTCCGTGTGCTCCGCCGGGCTGCCGTCAACTCCGCTGGTACCGCTCGATTTGTACGGCCAATTCATTCGCGCTGTCAATGCGGCTGTGAACTGGGAGAACTTCAGGACTTCTTGACCCAGGGGCCGTGCGCTCCACAGAATTCCCCTGCTTTGTACGTACCGGAGCCGCCGCACGCGGCCCCCGCGCGGAAGCGGGAGAGCGAGGAGATGCCGTGTCCGAGCCCGTGTCCGAGACCGAGCCCGCGTCCGCGTCCGCGTCCGAGTCCGGGGCCGGGTCCGGCGGTTCCGAAGGCCGCGGCGGCGCGGACGTCCTCCGGGACGTCGCACGGACGTGGCGGCCCGGCCCCGAACACAGCACCGACGCCCTCGACCCGGGACCTTCGGCGGCGCTGTCGGCGGTGCTCGGGCTGCCGGCGGCTGCCGCCGTGGCCGGGCAGCCGCTTCCCCCGCTGTGGCAGTGGCTGCACTTCCTGCGCTGGCCGCGCCAGCACGAACTCGGCACGGACGGGCACCCTCGCGACGGGCACTTCCTGCCACCGCTGCCGCAGCGGCGGAGGATGTTCGCCGGTGGACGGCTCGAGGTGCACGCGCCGCTGACGCTGGGCAGCCCCGCCGAAGTGACCAGCTCCGTCAGCGGAGTCGAGGTCAAGGAGGGCCGCAGCGGCGCGCTGCTGTTCGTGACGGTGCGGAGCGAGTACCGGCAGCAGGGCGCGCTGTGCCTGACGGAGGAACAGAACCTCGTCTACCGCAGCGGCGGCGGAGCGCCCGTCCCGGAGGGCCTCGTCCCCGACACGGTGACGGCGCCGGAGGCCGGCGCGTCCTGGCAATCACCGTGGAGCACCGACCCCGCCCTGCTGTTCCGCTTCAGCGCCCTCACGGCCAACGCCCACCGCATCCACTACGACGCCCCGTACACCACGGGCACCGAGGGGTACCCGGGGCTCGTCGTGCACGGGCCGCTGCTGGTGCTGTCGATGCTGGAGCTCGTGCGGCGCGAGGCACCGGACCGTGCGGTGCGTGCACTGTCGTACAGGCTGCGCAAGCCGGTCTTCTGCGGTGAACGGCTGCTGACGTGCGGAGAGCCCGGGACGGAAGGGGCGACGGGGCGGGCGGACGATGTGGATGAGGTGGGCGGGGCGGAAGGGGCGGCCCGGGAAAGCCGGGCCGACGACGGTGGCAGGGGCGGTGGCAGTGGCAGTGGCATCGTGCGTCTGTGGGTGGCCAGTTGCCGCGAGGACGCACACGCCACCGCTGAGGTGACCCTCGCGTGACGGGCGGCGGCAGCGGCAACGGAACGGGTGCGGACAGAGCCGCGGGTGCCGCGGCGCCCGCGGCTGCGGGCGGGCCTCGCCGTGCCCGCAGTGCCTACCGGGCCCTCGCCGACGATCTGCGCGCAGGACTTCTCTCGCACAGCTGTCCCGAAGGCACGCGGCTGCCCACGGAGGCGGAGCTGGCTCGCACGTACCGGGTGAGCAGACAGACCGTCCGCCGTGCCTTCCAGGATCTCGTCGCGGAGGGGCTGGTGCAGCGGGTGCCCGGCCGTGGCACGTTCGCGGCGCCGCGCGGTGGCCGCTATCTGCGCCAGTTCGGTTCGGTGGACGACCTGATGAGCCTGTCCCTCGACACGACCATGCGGCTGTCGGCGCCGCTGCGCAGGCGGGTCGATCTGGACGCGGCGGGCAGGCTGGGCCTGGAGAGCGACGTGGTGCACTCCGCGGCCTTCCTGCGGCTCCACGAGGGCATGCCGTTCTGCCACACCACCGTGTCGCTGCCGCCACACGTCGCCGCGGCGGTGCAGTCCGTTCCCGAACTCACCGGCGAGGGAAGCGTCAGCACCGTCACCGTGATCGGGCTGCTCGACGAGCGGCTGCCCGCGCCCATCACGGACGCCGAACAGAGCATCACGGTGGCGGCCGCGCCGGAGCAGGTGGCGGTGGAGCTGCGCTGCGAGCCGCACCATCCGGTACTGCGGATCGACCGGTTGTACGCAACGGCCACCGGCGAGCGCGTCGAGCTGGCGGTCAGTCACTTCCTGCCGGAGCAGTACTCCTACAGGGTGCGGCTGCGGCGCGGACCGCTCTGACCTCCGGGGGCGGGCCGAGGACGCCGAGGGTCGCGGGCGCAGGGCCGAGGGCGCAGGGCCGAGGGGCAGGTGCGCCGGCGCAGGGCCGAGCGGCCACGAGGCACAGTGCCCGCCTTCAGGGTGTGGGCACGCCCGCCGGTCGCGCGGGGCGTGAGAACCGCACGGGCACGCCCGGCGAGTACAGCACGCTCAACGGGTCCCCGACGGGCTGGGGCAGGCCGGCCGCCGTGACCAAGTCCTCGTCGCATTCGGTCAGTTCGGCACGGTGCAGCGGCCAGCGCGGATGGACGTTGGGCAGGTACACGGCCCGGTTGAAGAACGTGTTGTGCATGCCCCAGCGGGCCGTCAGAAAGTGTTCGAGTTCGGTGGGCTGCTCGACCGGTTCGCCGGTCCGTACGGTCATCCGGCAATGCGCGCCCCGAGGGCCGGGCCAGCGTCGCCTGCTGGTGTAGGTGATGTTCCTGCCATCCCGCCGTACCGACATGCGCGCCCACCTGTAGGGCATGCGGAACGCGGTGAGCGCCACCGCCACGGGGATCAGACGCGAGGCGTCGAGGGAGCGGAAGACCACGCCGCGCCGCCCGTGCCCGTCCACCGAGTACAGGCGCACGTTCGTCTCGGGGAAGCTGCCCAGGTAGGGGACGCCCGGCAGCCGGAACCAGCCCACCCGGTGCATGCGGAAGGCGACGAGACCGACGTACGTCCTGCCGTGCAGCACGTCGGGGGAGGTGCCGGGCGGGAGCAGCGGCGCCACGTCCGCGGGGTCCGCCGCCCAGTGCTCGAATGCCAGGTCGAGCCAGGACTGGGTGAGCAGCGGCCACGAAGTGGAGCCCGGCGGCTCCGGCGTGACGGGCTGTGGGGCCCCGGCTGTGTGCGGCACCGCTTCAGCATCGCAGACCACCGTCGGCGGCGCGCTGCCGCTGGAGCACGCTGCCGGTCGAGGAAGAGGGAGGAGACGTAGCGAGGAGGAAGCAGTGCGAGGGAGCGGGAGCAGCAAGGGGAAGGGGAAGCAGTGCGGGGGAGCGGGAGCAGCAAGGGGAAGGGGAAGCAGTGCGGGGGAGCGGGAGCAGCAAGGGGAAGCGGAAGCAGCGCGGGGGACACGGCCGGGGAGCGCGACCCGGCCGTGTCCCCCGCGTCAGGACTGCCGCTTCAGGACAGCAGCCGCTTCCAGTCGGGCTGTGTGAGCTTCCCCCCGGACGGGAGCTTGGCGCGGCGCCTGCGGCTGCGCAGGAGCGTGGCGACCGCGTCCTCCGCCTCCTCGCCTCCTGTGGTGCGGGACGAGGGAGTGAGCAGCGGCCAGATGTCGGAGCCGAGGTAGCCGGTCTCGTCGGTCCTGCAGTGGTACGCGGCCGAGCACGTGTGGCGCTCGACGCCGTTCCGGGCGGCCAGTTCGGCCACGGCCCGCCTGGTTTCCGTACCGAAGACGCCGTCCGCGGGCACCTTGAACCCCCTGCCGCGCAGCAGATGCTGGGCCGCCCGGACGTGGGCGCCGACGGCGCCGGGCTTCAGGAGCGGCCAGGCCAGCACGTCGTCGGAGGAGGGGCCGGAGACGCCGAGAACGCCGCCGACCGCGTCGCGCAGCTCCTGGAGGCGGCCGTAGAGGACGTCACCGGGGCACTCGGTGGAGTTGAAGTCCCGGTGGCCCTTGATGTTCGCCAGGTCGGTGCCGTACTGGGACGCGATCCACGCCACGAGCTGTACCAGGGAGTTCCACAGGGCGGCGGGGACGTCCACGTCCGTGTAGAGACCCTCGTTCTCGATTCCGATGACCTCGCTGTTGTGGCCGCCGACGTTGGCGCCCTGCACGTGCTGGGTGCCGCCGCGTACGACGGACAGGCTCTTGTGGCGGCCTTCGAGGCGGAACCCGCCGCGGGAGTTGGTGAACTGCTGGCCGCTGTCGGACCAGCCGTTGCCGTCCATGTGGTGGTCCTGGATGTCCCGGCAGATCTTCATCGCGTGCTCCAGCGAGTAGTCCTCGCTGTTGCCGGGCTCCGCGGTGTGGTGGACGACGATGAAGGTCGGCTTGTGGTCCTCCACGACGATCTCACCGGATGCGGGCCGTGCGCCCCACTCCTCGGTGCTGTAGATGCGCGGCTCGGCGATCCGGGCGCGCGAGGTTCTCTTGCGGCTGGGCGATGCGGCGGCGTGGGCGGTCCCGGTGGTGGTCAGGCCGATCGCGCCGACGGCCGTGGCCGCCGCTCCGCCGCGCAGCAGGGCACGTCGGTCGAAGCCTGGCTGTGCTGCCATCTCGGTCTCCTTCGGGAGTGGGAAGGAACGGGGACTCCCGCGCTCGGAGTTCGGTCACCGATGCGTGGAAGAGACCCGGGCGGGAAGCAGGCAGAGCGCTCCCTCCCGCACGGGCCGAAATCGGATTCCGCGCTTCGCCAGTAAAGGCAGTCCGCCATGTACGCGACAACCCCGTGGGGGCAATGCGTTGCGGCTTTATCGGAGTTCTGAAAGAAACGCGGGCCACGAATCACCTGTAGCAGAGCGAACCGGGCTCCGCCTCCTCTGGTCGGCCCACTGGAGACGGCAGTCTGCCGTGCCGTCAGTTGACGCTCCGCCAGAAGCTCTGCACGGGCCGGGTGATGCGGCGAGGTGGTCGGGCCCGCTCCCCTTCTCAAGGGGCAGGCCCCTTACGCCTCTTCACGAAGCGGGTCGGTGGACGTGCGGTCCGCCGCCGTGAGCGGACAAGTGCGTGCCGAAGACGGGGTGCTCCGGCTGCGCCGTCCGTGTCCCCCGCCGTCGTCGGGGAAGCGGCTCCCCGGGCCGGCAGCGGACTGGCGGGCCTGGCGGCGGCCACCACGGAGGCCAGCGCGACAGCCGTCCCCGCGATCGTGGCCGCGGCGAACCCCGCGTACGAGGAGGCCGCCGACAAGGCGACGATTCTGGTGTCCGCGTCGGTCGTCGTGACCTCGCTTCTCGTGCCCGTCGTCACCCTTGCCTACCAGCGCCGGCTGGAACGCCGCGGGGTGACGGACGGGCAGGATGCGCGGAACGCGCAGACGGACGATGGGACGGGGACCGGGGGCGGGACCGGCACCGGGCCGGAGCGGGGACCGGACGCCGGTGCGGGAGAGGGTGCGGAACCCGGTGCGGACGGCGGCACCGGTGCGGACAAGGGCACCGGCGCGCGGGCCGAGGCGCGGGGCAGCACCGAGGACGCGGCGGCGGAGTCCCGATGCAGCAGCTGATGACGGACCGCTCCCGTGCCGTCCATGTCCTCGCCGACGCGGGCAAGTGGGCACGGGCCGATTCCCACCGGTGGTCGGTCCTGGAGCGGCCGTCGATCCTCATCACCGACGCGGGCGCGAGCCGGGAGCAGCCGGCGCATTCCGGGACGACCCGCTGTGCACGGTCCAGGTGGCACCGGCGACGGGCTGATGCGGATGGCGACGGGCCCGGCTGCGGCTATCGCGGCGTCCGGCCCCGGCGGCGTCCGTGCCCCCGGCTCGGGAGCCGCTCCGCAACCGGGACCGCCCGCCGGCGCTCACGCCCCCGCGTTCCCCGCGAAGGCGTCGACGCCTGTCAGCTCTGCCGAGAGCGCCCACAGCCGGGACGCCTCCTTCGGGTCCGTCGCGTACTCCCGGACGCCCGAGGCCGAGCCGGGGGCCGATGACGACGTCCCATCGGAGGGGGCCTGCGGCGCGATGTCGCAGTCCTCGCAGTAGACGCCGCCCATTCCCTCCAGTTGGGGGGACGTCGCCGCCCACACCTGCGTCGCCGCGCCCTGCTCCGGAGTCTTGAACGAGGGGAGCAGCGGTTCGCCGTCCTCGTCGATCCACCCCGCCGCGACCATCTCCTCGGTGGCCAGGTGGCGTTGGAGGGGCGTAAGGATGCCTCCGGGGTGAAGCGAGAAGGCACGCACACCCGAATCGCGTCCCAGCGCGTCGAGTTCGACCGCGAAGAGGGCGTTCGCGGTCTTCGCCTGCCCGTACGCCTGCCACTTGTCGTAGCCCCGCGCGAAGTGGACGTCGTCCCAGCGGATCGCGGAGCGGTGGTGCCCCCTGGAGGAGACGGAGACGACACGCGCTCCGCCGTCCCGCGCGAGGGCAGGCCACAGCCGGTTCACGAGTGCGTAGTGGCCGAGGTGGTTGGTCGCGAACTGCGCCTCCCAGCCCGGGCCTACGCGTGTCTCCGGGCAGGCCATCACAGCAGCGCTGTTGATCACGATGTCGATGCTGCGGCCGCCGGCCAGGAAACCTTCGGCGAACGTCCGGACGCTGTCGAGGTCTGCGAGGTCGAGCGTGCCGACCTCGGTGCCGGGGAGACCTTCGAGGGCGTCCAGTGCCGCCTCGCGCCGCCGGGCGGGCACCACGACACGGGCTCCCGCCACGGTCAGAGCGCGCGTCGTCTCCAGACCGAGGCCCGAGTAGCCGCCGGTGACGACCGCGAGCTTCCCGGACAGGTCGATGCCGCGCAGGACTTCGGACGCGGTGGTGCCGGCCCCGAAGCCCGAGCCGATTCTCTGCTGAGGTGTGAGTGTGCTCATGGAGCGCACGGTACGAATTCGAGTGCGCTCCAGGGCAAGCCGCCGGGCGGCGGGGACTCCGCCCGCCGCCCGGCCGCCACCTGGCCACAGCGTGTTGCGTGAGCCTCCTGCCCGCGCCTTGCGGCGCCGTCGCCCCTCGTCGGCGCTGCCCGCTCAGGCGGTGAGGAAGTCGGCCGCTCCGGCCTTGGCGCCCTCGATGAACGCGGTGATCTCCTCCGGGGTGTAGAGCAGGACGGGCCCCTCGGGGTCGGTGGACTGGCGAAGTGCCACGCGGCCGTCCGGGAGCTTCTTCGCCTCGACGCAGGCTCCGCCGTTCTGCCCGCTCCAGGGCTTGTGCCAGCCCTCGGTGCCCAGTTCACGTGCGGGCATCCCGTTGCGGACGCGGTCGGCGGGGCCGGTTGCAGCAGCAGGGTTCATCGTCCGAACTCCTTACGCAGGTCGATCGGGCACGTGCGCGGTCGGAGCACGTACCAGTGGTGCGGCCGGCAACGAGACACATGTGAGCGCTTCCAAAAGAACAGACACACCGGCCCGCCGGTCCGGCAGACCACACGGCGTAGCTGTGTGAGCGTCAACACAAGCGTTTTCCTTGCGACTTCGTTGAAATTATCAGAACGATGCTTGCGGCTTGAAGCCCACAAGGACATAGTGTCAACGTGATGCTGAACACCGGGTGCCCGGAGTTCAGCCCCTCAACCTGCCGGGGCAGGGCCGGGCTTGGGGGGTGCGATGTCGTACTTCAGGGGAGCGCGATGTCGCCCAAGCGCAAACCGGCCCGCGAAGGGCGCTGCCCCCGGATCTGTTTCGCTGCGGCCTGCGAAGCATTCCGGGGGCGGCGGCCCGTCGTCTTCGCCCGAACCGTGTCCGTACGACTGCGATGCGCCTCTTCTCGCCTCCAGTGCACGCCAGTTGCGCCGGTGTCCGTCGGGTGGCCGGCGGCAGTCACTCCGAGCCGCTTCCGGCAGTCACTCCGAGCCGCTTCCGGCAGTCACTCCGAGCCGCTTCCGGCAGTCACTCCGAGCCGCTTCCGGCGGTCGGACGCAACGTCTTTGGCGGCCACGCCGCATGGGCCCGAGGCCTGCGAGTTCACCGGGCGGACTGCCCGGCTGCTGCTGGGGCGCGTTGCCGCGGGCGAGTTCACCCCCGGCTTCCGGACGTTCGAATCCGCCTACGGGCCCGACCTCGTCGGGATCGACGGTTTACGGCGCGCCGGGCGTTGCGGGAGCCGGGGCCGTCGCCGCGGGCGCGGCGCCGCAGGAAACAAGCCCGCGCGTGGGGAGGCGGCCGGGACACGGAGGCTTCCGGGACACGGCGGCCGTCGGCGACGGATCACTGCTGCCGCCCGGTAGCTGGAGCGGGCGACGCGGGCCCGGCGGCCGCGCGCCCCGCCTGGCATCGGGCGGTGGCGCGGCGCCCGGCTCCACTCGTTCGGCCCGGTGAACTTCCGGGCCCGGCCGCTCACTTCTCGGCTGCGAGTGCCTTTGCCTCCTCGTCCGAGAGAGCCTTCGGGAACGCCCGTACGTTCTTCACGGTCCCCTCGAAGCCGCGTATGAGCTGGTCGCCCAGCCTGGCCCGGCCGACGGCGAAAACCCCCTCCGAGCTGCGGTCCCCCTCCCTGCGGACGGTCTCCTGGAGCTTCCCGTCGACGTACAGAAGGATGAGTCCCTCCGGAGCGTCGTAGACGCCGGCGAGGGAGGTCCAGCGGCCGGCACGCGGTGCGGCGTCGGATTCCGCCTCATCCGCTCGGGAGGTCTGAGTGTCCTCCCGGTGCATCCGCATCTCCCACCGGTCTTCCACCGGGTCGAACTGGAGCTGAAAGGAGCTGACTTCGGTTCCGTCCTGGCTGGCGACGGTCTGGTATTCGTCCTTGTTCCGGAGTTTCACGCGGGCCGAGACCGAGAAGCTGCGGTCGGTGTCGAACACGGGGTCCTTCGTGGCCACCGACTGCTTCCCGAAGAACTCCACGCCGCCGTCCTTGCGGGGTTTCGGCAGCGGATCGCCGATGAGCGTGCCGTCCCGGTCGTTGTCGGTGCTGTCCGGGGCCACGTTGCCCCTGACGTCGTCGAACAGCCACTCCAGGCCCGCGCCCCGCACCGGCGGGCCGGGCGTGCGCCCGTCCTGGCCGCCGGGAGCCCGCGAGGAAGATCCGGGCGGCGGCGGGGAACCGGTGGGCGACCCGGACGGGCCGGACCCACCCGACTCCGACGGTGCCGGGGCGGTCGGGACCTTCTCCGCCGGTGGTGCACCGCTGCTCACAGGCAGCCGGGAGCCGAGCCCGGGCGCGTAGGCGAACGCTCCCACCAGCGAACACACGCTCAGGGCTCCGACGGCCAGCGTGAGCCGTCCGGAACGGACCCTGAACCCACCGGTGTTCCGCTCGGCCAGTCCGGTTCTCCCCAGCACGCCCCACGTGGCCCTGCCGAGCGCGCCCCGGTGGTCGTCGGGAGGCGGGAGGGTCCCCTCAGCAGCGGCTTCCCGGGCGGGAGCCGCCACTTCTTCTGCGGCGACGGCGACCGTCGCGGAGGTCACTTCCGCGTGCCGGGCGGCGGCGTAGGCGCTGCCTCCCCAGGGCAGCACGGCTTCCACCAGGAGCTCGCCGAAATCCGTGTACATGCGCCGGAGATCGGCGACCGCGCGGGAGCAGTAGTGACACTGCTGAAGGTGCGGCACCACATCCGCCGTATTGCCGCCCCTCTGGTCGGCATAGGCCATGACCATCCGGTGGAAACGACGGCAGTCGTCCGTCATCCCGTCGTGGTGGATCTGCTCGTAGGCGTGGTAGAAGTCCCTGTACGCGCGCCTGAGCAGTGCCGAGATCTCCTGGGAATCGGGCGAGTCGGAGCCCACGAGGCGCCCGATCGAGCCGTCGTCGGCGTGCTCCACCAAGTGATGCCACATAGCAGTCTGGAGATTGGCGGGCAGCGCGTCGAACGCCCGGGTGACCGTCGATTCGCCGGGGGGGAGCGTGACTGCGCCCGCGCCCTCGGGGCCCGGGTCCGGAAGGGCCACCGGCATGCCCAGCCACCCGGCCAAGTCCGAGTCGAGCACGCCGTGTTGACTCGCGCCCGCGGTTTCGGCAGCCGCCCGGAGCACCGACGCCAATGCGTGGGGGCGCACGGCCCCGGCCCCGGCTGTGCCGTGCGGCCACAGGGCGAGCTGCCAGGCGCGCTCGGCCAGTTGGTCCCCTGCGGCTTCGTCGCTCACGCACTGGGCAGCGAACCTGCGGACAGCACCGAAGTGGCGGCTCCTCAGTTCGGCCAGTGCCGCGGCGGCCGACTCCCCGCCGTCATATACGAGTTCGACCAGTTCGATGTCGGACAGCCACTCGGGTTCCATCCGTAACCCCCCATCGGTCAAGGCGTGGCGTCAGGAGCGGGAAGCCGACGGACGGGCCGGCGAGTGGGTCAGCGGCGACGTCCACCGTGGTCGGCCCCCACGACACCCACCCCGAGGGTGCCGGAACGAGCACGTTGCCCGTTCCGCCGGGCGCGCCGACCGTCCTCCGTGATTCAACCAGTCGTCCCTCATGGGGTGGTGTCAGGCCGGGACTGCGGTACGCATGCCCTCACGCTCCCTGCCTACGGTATCGACCGCCGCGGAAGGTACGGCTTGAGGCGCTGAATTTGGCACAGATCGACAAGGGTTCCGCCGGTCACCGCTCGGTTGCACGAGTGGTCAGGCCCCGGGGCCGGCCCGGCGGCTCCCCGCCGGGGCTGTTTCCACGCCGGTCCGCCGGGCTACCCAGTACGCCGACAGCGCTCAGAAAGGAGACGAGGATGGCTGACATCTCCTCGCAGGAGCTGGACGACCTGTGGAACGAGTTTCACGCCGTGGTGAACATGACGTCCCGCGAACTGGACGAGTGGCTCATGACGCGTTCCGCCGGAGAGGACAGCGAGACGCTGCCGGATCAGGCGGGCACCCGGAACGGCCGCCACGTGCTGGGCATTCTCGGCAAGCGCCGGGGCGACGTCACCGATGACGACGTCCGCGTCATGCGCAAGGTCGTCGACACCGTCAGCTCCGAGCGTGGCGTGGACATGGAGCCCACCGCAGGTCAGCCGAACTGGCGTCACCGTCTGATGACGCTCGGGCACGACCCGTTGAAGCCGCTCACCTCGGACGAGGGCGCCTCCCGTTCCGAGCGGTGATCAGCGGGTGCGCGGCAGGCGGGCTGCGGGAGCGCGAACCCGGGGCGGCCGTATCTCCGGCGGCCGCCCCGGTGCCGGCCTCCGGCGCCCCGGCCCGCGGTGCGGAGTGCGGGGTGCGGGGGTGCGGGGGTGCGGGGTACGGGGGTTCCTCTGCGTGCACGGGCACTCGTCCCGTGCCAGATGTTCCCAACCGCGCGAGGCCGCCGGGGCGTTGGGCGGCCGCGGGTCCCCGTCGACCGGTTCGCCCGCCGGCCCGGGCCTGCGACGGCACAGCACAACACCACACCGGTCAGGGCCCGTTGACGGGACGTTGGGACAACGGTCCGCCGTGACCGGCTCGTCCGGTATGCGGCCGCCGTGCCGGTCCGAGGGCAGTGGTGGATTCCCCGCCGGGCGCGGGGGTACCCCGGCGAACGGTCTCTCTCCAACCCGACCGTTCGAAGGGATACCCCGGGACGATGGCCACACCTGACGGCGCCGCTTTCACGGCGAGTGCGGATGCAGCGGACGACGACCCCGGAAGCCGGGACGGGGAAACCCGCGGCACGGTCTTCGTGGCGATGGGCGCCAACCTCGTCATAGCCGTGGCGAAGGTCGCCGGCGGGATCGTGAGCGGCTCCTCGGCACTGCTGTCGGAGGCCGCGCACTCGGTGGCCGACAGCCTCAACGAGGTCTTTCTGCTGGCTGCCCTCCGCCGCAGCAAGAAGCGGCCCGACAGCAGGCACCCCTTCGGCTACGGCAAGGAACGCTACTTCTGGTCCCTGCTCGCCGCTGTGGGCATCTTCGTCATGGGTGGCTGCTTCTCCTTCTACCAGGGCATTCACGCCCTCGGCAGCTCCGGAGGAGGGCCGTCGGGCGGCTACCTCGTCGCAGTCCTCATCCTCGTCGTCGCGGGTCTGATGGAGGGCACATCGCTCGCGAGGGCGCTCTGGCAGGTCCGCTGCGAGGCCAAGGAGAACGGCAGACCCTTCCTGAAGCAGCTGCGCAACGGTGACGACCCGGCCCTGCGTACGGTCATCGGCGAGGACGCCGGCGCCGTAACGGGCGTCCTGCTCGCCCTGGGCGGGATCTTTCTGCACCTGGCCACCGGCGACGGCAGGTGGGAAGGCGTCGCCTCCCTGGCCATCGCGCTGCTGCTGGTCTACATCGCCTACGGCCTCGGCAGGGACGCCCGCGGACAGCTCGTGGGAGAGGCGGTGAGCCACCGGGTCCAGCGGGAGGTCCATGCCTTCCTCGACCGCCAGCCGGAGATCGACGCGGTGACGGCTCTGCTCACCATGCGCCTCAGCCCTGACTCGGCGCTGCTGGCGGCACGGGTCGACCTCGCGCCCGGCGCGGACAGCGAGGAGGTGGAGGAGGTCGCCGTCCGCATCAAGGGCGAGATAGTCGACCGCTGGAGCGAAGTCGACCACGTCTTCCTCGACATCACCGACGCAGGAACCTCCGGCCGCCTGCACGCCCAGCAGCTGCGTCGCGATCTGAGCCCCCAGGCGGATTCGTGACGGCCGCACCAGGGGCTGCGTCTGCCTGACCTCCCGCGCCCGGAGGGGAACGCCCGGAGGGCGGCGGGCCGGACAGACGGCGTTCCGCCGGACGGAGGGCCGCCCAGCGCGGCGCGCCATGCCGGCACCCGCCGACGCGGCCTGCGGTGCCGTGCGCGCCGCCGCCGACTACGCGGCCGCCCATGCCGCCGCCGGGCTCATGGGCGCCGGGGTCACCGGAATCCGGCACCGGCGCACGCCCTTGCGGGCGCCACTGCTTTGCCCGCCCGGATCAGGCAGCGTCGGCCGGGACCCGAAGCGGTCGTCCCCTCGTTCGTTTTCCGGAGGCGGGCCCACGCCGGTACCGGTCTCCACGTGATGCCGCCCTCGTCACCGCCCGGGGTGTTCGGGGTGTTCGGGGTGTTCCGGAAAGTGGTGGACGTGCGCGTCCGGGCCCGGGAAGACGAGAGTCACGCGTCCGGTGTCCGACCAGCACACGTCGTAGGGCGGCCCGCCGTCCTCGCGGTGGAGACCGACGATCTCGCCGTCGCGGCGCGGTGTCCCGGCGCTCGGACTCTCCACGATCAGGCGGTCACCGACGCTCGCCTTCATCCCAATGCCTCCTCTGCGGCCGGTGGCGGCCCGTCAGGCGCCGTGTGTGACGAGGAAGTCGGCGCTGCTGGACAGGGTGGCCAGGTGGGGATAGTCGTCCTCGTCGATGCGCAGGCCCGTGCGTTCGATGAGGACTTCGACGATGCCGAGGAAGTCCATGAAGTCGATCTCCAGCGTCTCGCGGAAGGGCTCGTCGGGGGCGAGCCGGGTGAAGTCGGCGTCCGGAACCACCCGCAGGATGGACTCCTTGACCTTCTCCAGCGCTTCGTCGTGGTTCACAGCTCCTCCGGCTTCTGCAGCAGGCGGCCCACCAGGGCGACTTGGGGCAGGTGGGTGACCCCCGGACCGGACGACGGTCATGCGGGGTGGGGTTCGGCACGCGGGCGGCCGGGCCCGTTTCCGGATGGTTCGCCCGTCATGGCCTCAAGGATCGGTGACGTGAGCGCCCTCCGCGCGCTGAGTGCCGCAGCGGCGGCCGCGCCCGGCAAGGGCACGGTCGCCGCTGCGGCAGGCGCCACGTGGCGTGGACCGCGAACTCCTCTACCGGAGCGCGGAGTTGTGCCGCCGGGCCGCCGGGCCGCCGGGCCGCCGGGCCGCCGGGCCGCCGAGCCGCCGACCGCCGGCCGCAAGGACGCAGGACGCCGACCGGCGCAGGGGCCCGACGGCCGGGCCGGTGCGGGGCCGGCGCCCGGCCGGCGCGGGGGCCGGCACAGCCGCTGGGCCCGTCGTGGGCCCCGCAACGGCGCACGGATGCCGGGCAGCGGGGACGAAGTGGCCCCCGGGGGGGCAGCCCGGCCCCGGGACCTTCGGCCCTGCTTTCGCGTGACGGGGGCTACGAGCGCGGAAACCGGAAACCCCGGGCGGTGCAGGCTCACGCCCGTCTGCCGGCGGGCCGTGAACCGCTCACCGATCCGGCAGCGTACGGAGGTCCACATGAGCGAGTACCGCCCATACGGGACGGGCCCCCCGAAGACTCAGCAGGAGGAGCGGATCTCCCTGCTGGAGGTGCAGGTCTCGACGCTCGCGGATGCCGTTCGGGCACTGGCCACGAGCCTGGAGAACATCCCCACCGAGGACGTCTCCCACGTGGAGGAGGCCGCTCGGGGCGCGCGGATGGCGCACGAGATCCTCCTCGCCCGGAACCTGTGACACGTCGAGCGCCGAGGAGGAAGAGCCGAGGAGGAGAGAGATGACGCAGATCAGCTACGCCATGAGCACGCCGCCGGCCAGTGTCGCCCCCAGCGCGTCCCTGGCGGAGGCGGCGCGGCACATGGCCGATGCCCGGGTCGGAGCGCTGCCCGTGGTCGAGGACGACCATGTCGTCGGCCTGCTCACCGACCGTGACCTGGTCGTACGCGCCATGGCCAGCGGACTGGCACCGGAGACGGACGTGCGTACGGTCATGTCCTCGGACCCGGTGACCGTCGATGTCGGCACGGCCGTTCCGGCGGCGCAGCACGCCATGCGGTCCATCGGTGCCCGCCACCTTCCCGTGACCGAGAACGGGAGGCTGGCCGGGATGGTCTCCTTCGACGACCTGTTCTGCTACCTCACCAGCCAGCAGGTGGAGCTCGCGGACGTGGTCGACGCGGCCCGCGAGGCCCGCGACCCCCTCCGCGTCCGCCGGAATGAGACGGTCACGGACTGACGCCACCGGGAGGCGATCCGCCGCAGCGGGGGCGGCCGGCCCGTTGCGGCTCACCCTGCTCGGGGTCGGTGCGATGAACTCGCCGCGGTTCGCCCCCGCCGGCCTGCTCCTGCGCCACGGTGGCCACCGCGTCGTCTTCGACGGAGGCCCCGGGGCAGGGCCGTCAGTGCGTCCTGAAGCGTGGCTGGTCACCGACGAACACGCCGAACTCCGTTCCGAGCTGCGCCGTATGGCCGCCGGACACGGCCTCGTCGCCCACGCGGGAGACCTCGATCTGGACGGCGGGGGAGCGGGCGGCACCGGGCGCGCCGGGGGAGCCGGGCCGCCGGTGTCCGTGCGTGCCTGTCCCGTCGTGCACACCTCGCATCCCGCGTACGGCTACCGCATCGAATGCGGCGGCCTGCTGGCAGTGTGGGCGCCGGAGTTCAAGGACTTCCCGGAGTGGGCCGCAGGCGCGGACCTGCTGCTCGCCGAGGCGTCGTCCTGGAACCGGCCGATCCACTTCCGCGGCGGAGTCGGCGGCCACGCGAGCGTGCGCGAGGTCGGGGAGGAGGCCGTCAGGCACGGGGTACGGAGAGTCGTGTACGCGCACATCGGGCGGCCCTGCATCCGTGCGATGGACGCGGGGCTGACGCCGGAGGTGGGCGAGTGGGGCCGGGAGGGTCGGACCTACACCCTCCGCCCACGCCCCGAGGAGGGGCCCGGGGCGTGACCCGAGGAGTGAGAGGCCATCGGGCCGGCCGGGGCGACCTCCAGACATGCGACGACCTCGTCGTCCTCCGTCTGGGAGAAGTCGGCGTAGAACTGTCCCACCCCGAAGAAGTCGCGCGGTGCGTGCAGGCTGATGAGTTCGTCCGCGTCCTCGCCCAGCCGGGTGGTCCAGTCGTACGGCGCCACCGGCACGGCCAGCACGATCCGTGCGGCTCCCCGGGCGCGGGCGATCCGGCAGGCAGCGCGCGCCGTCGAGCCCGTGGCCACCCCGTCGTCGACCACCAGCACCGTCCGGTTCTCGAGCCGTAGCGGCTCCCGCCCGCCCCGGTATCGCCGCGCACGACTCTCCAGGATCTTCCGCTCACGGGCCTCGGCCCGGCTCAGCTCGTCCGGGGTGATGCGCGCCGTGCGCATCACGTCGTCGTTCGTCACGCGCACACCGCCCTCGCCGATCGCGCCCATCGCCAATTCCGGGTGGGACGGCAGCCCGAGTTTCCGCACCAGGCACACATCCAGCGGTGCGTCCAGCGCCGAGGCGACCTCCGCGGCGACCGGCACCCCTCCGCGGGGCAGGCCCAGCACCACCACGCCGGTGCCCCGGAGGTGCTCGAGCCGGGCGGCGAGCCGGCGGCCGGCGACACGACGGTTCTCGAAGAACACGTTCCGGCTCCCTTCCGGGAGGAACGGGCAACCACGACGGGCCGCTCGTCCGTCCCTCTGCCTCCATGTTCACTCCGGCAGGGAGCTGACGCCCGTCGCGCGGCGAGGGCTCCGCCCCGCCTGCGGGGCACGGGGGTGCGGGGCGCCGCCCCCTCGGGTGCGGGGCGGCACGACCCGCGTGAGGATGGAAGCAAGGACTCGTCGCATCACGTCCGACTCGGTCACGTCGCCGGGGCCGCGCACCCGCATTCGCCGGCCGCCCCGCACCGACGCGGCCCTGCCGCCTGAGGAGGTGTTCCATGGACCGAGGACAGGCCCTGGTCCTCACCCGGGGCCCGGACGACTTCTCCGGAACGCTCGCCGCCCCGGGGCCGGTGGCCCGGACCGGCCGTCCGTCTCGTCCGGGGGCCTCGCGTGGTCGCCGCTCATGACTGACACGGGCGGCACAGAGGCTCCGGCGCCTCTCTCGGACGCGGAGGCCCGGGAGAGCCACACCGCGGTGGTCTTCCTGGCAGGGGACCGCGCGTACAAGGTCAAGAAGCCGGTCGATCTGACGTTCCTGGACTACACCTCGGTGACGGCCCGCCGGGCCGTGTGCGAACGGGAAGTCGCGCTCAACCGCCGTTTCGCACCCGACGTCTACCTCGGGGTCGGCGAATTCCGCGGCCCGGATGCGGACGTGGCCGAACCCGTCTTGGTGATGCGGCGCATGCCGGAGGAGCGCCGCCTCTCACGTCTCGTACGGGAGGGCGCGCCGGTGCGCGACGCCGTGCGGGACGTGGCCCGGCTGCTCGCCACCCATCACGCGCGGGCACCCCGTGGCCCCGAGGTGAGCGAGGAGGGTACGCGCGACGCGCTCTCGTCCCGCTGGGAGGCGAGCTTCGCCCAGGTCCACGAGCTGTCCCGGGAGGGCACCGTGCCCGACGGACTCGCGGAGGCCGAAGAGCTGGTGCGCCGCTACCTGGCAGGCCGCGAGCCCCTGTTCGCCAAGCGGATCGAGCAGGGACGCGTGGTGGACGGTCACGGGGACCTGCTCGCCGATGACGTCTTCTGCCTCGACGACGGCCCCCGGGTGCTGGACTGCCTGGAGTTCGACGACCGTCTCCGGTACGTCGACGGCCTCGACGACGCCGCCTTCCTGGCCATGGACCTGGAGCAACTCGGGGCGCCCGAGGCCGCCGAGTTCCTCCTCGCCGAGTACAGCGAGTACTCGGGCGATCCGGCACCGGCCTCCCTGCGGCACCACTACGTCGCCTACCGCGCGTTCGTCCGCGCCAAGGTCTCCGTCATCCAGGCCCGTCAGGGCAGGCCGGGAGCGGAGGCCGCGGCACAGCGGCTGATGACGACCGCCCTGCGTCACCTGCGCGCCTCCGCCGTGGGCGTGACGCTCGTCGGAGGGCTGCCCGGCAGCGGCAAGTCCACCCTGTCCGGCGCGCTCGCCGACCGCCTGGGCGTCACGCTGCTCAGCAGCGACCGCGTCCGCAAGGAACTGGCCGGCATCCCCGCGGAGGAGTCGGCCGCCGCCCCCTACGGCGAGGGCCTCTACGCTCCCGAGTGGACCCACAAGACGTACGCGGCTCTCCTCGACCGCGCATCGGCCCTGCTCTCCCAAGGTGAGTCGGTGGTCCTGGACGCCACCTGGTCCGACGCGGATCAGCGCGAAGCCGCTCTGCGCATGGCAGAACGCACCCACGCGGACCTGGTGGCGCTCCACTGCCACGTTCCGCGCGGGACGACGGCCGCCCGCCTGGCCGGCCGCACGGGCGGAGCCTCCGACGCGGGCCCCGACGTGGTCGATGCCATGGAGGCCAGGGAACCGCCGTGGCCCCAAGCCGTCGGCGTCGACACCAGCGGGGCACTTGAGGCGGCCGTCGCCCAGGCGCTGAGAGCTGTCCGTCCGCACACCCCCGGCCAGGTCCCGGTCTTCCGCCGCCCCTACATGGAGCCGGACTAGGGCCACTGCATGGAGTGACACCAGGGGCCCCGCGCCGGCGTTTTGCGTCGTGCTGAGGGGAACCTGCGCGGGACGTTACGGTGCCGGCCGGAAGCGGACGTGAACTCATGCTCCGCGAAAGCCCGCCCACGACTTCGCGGATGACAACCGCGCTCTGCGACCGGGACATCGCGCTGCGCGATCGAGGAGGCGTCGGCGCACGCCGGCGTGCGTGACGGACCCGGCCGGCCCGGCGGACCTGCGGGAGCGGCACGGGCGGCCTGCCGCTTCCCCCGGATGCGGAGGCCCGGCAACGGGTACCGTTCACCCGGGAGGCACGGTCCGCACGGCCATCGGCGGTGCCGGAGCGTCCCGTCCGCGACGAGACTCGTCGACGGGCCGCCCAGCCGGCGCACCGAACAGCGAATGAGGGCTTCGAAGATGCGGATCCTGATCATCGGTGGCGGCATCGCCGGAACTGCCGCGGCGCTGGCCCTCGACAAGGCCGGATTCGAGGTGGCCGTCCACGAGGCGCATCCGGAAAGCGGCGCCGACATCGGTGCGTTCCTCACCCTCGCGAGCAACGGGATGCTCGCGCTGGCGCAGTTCGGCTCGGCACGGGTGGTTGCCCGAGCGGGCTTCGAACTGACGACGATGCGCCTCACCGGCGACACCGGTTCCGTGGTCTCGACCGTCCCGCTCGGCGAGACCGGTGATCCGCTCACGCGCTTCCGCTGTCTGCGCCGCGCCGAACTGTGCACCGTGCTGCGGGAGGAGGCGGTGCGGCGGGGGATCCCCGTCCGGCACGGCGAGCGCTTCGTTACGGCCACCGAGGACGAGGCAGGCGTCACCGCGGAGTTCGCCGACGGCAGCACCGCGCGGGGCGACTTGCTGCTCGGAGCCGACGGAATCAACTCCGTCGTACGGCCGTTCACCGACCCGGCAGCCGCCCGACCACGCTACGCCGGCCAGCGGGTCTTCTACGGGTACACCACCGAGGCCGCGCCGCCGAGCGAACCCGGGCGCATCGACATGCTGCGGGGCAGCGGGGCAGCCATGGGCTATGCGGTCTCCCCGAGCGGGGAGACCTTCTGGTTCGCGCGCGTGTCGGCGCCGGAGCTGAGTGACGCCGAGATCGCGGACACGACTCCCGCACAGTGGCGGGACCAACTCCTGCCGCTGCTGCGGCCCGACGCGACCCCCGCCGCGGACATCGTCGAGGCGACCGGCACGAGGCTGATGGTGACCAACGCCCGGGACCTGTCGACCGTCACGCGGTGGCGCACCCCGAGGATGCTCCTCATCGGTGACGCCGCCCACGCGGCTTCACCGGCGACGGGTCAAGGGGCGTCGATGGCGCTGGAGGATGCGGTGGTGCTCGCCAAGTCGCTGCGGGACGCCCCCGATACGCGCACGGCGCTGGAGGGCTACGAGAGGCTGCGCAGGCCGCGCGTCGAAAGCAACATCCTCAACAGCGCCCGGCTGACGGCCCGCCGGCCCGCTCCGGGACGGCTGCAGAAGCGGCTCAGCAACTACCGCGCCAAGTGGAGCCGCCGCAACGGCGATTCGGCGGCCGCCTCCGAGTCGGCTGCCGAGGAGGAGCTGGCGCGGCAGCTGGACTGGGACACGCCGCTGCCCCTCGACTCGCCTGCTGTGCAGGGCGGTTGACGCTCCGTCTCCCTCGTCCCGTCCGTCCCCACGTCCCCTCCGTCCGCGCTGTCCCCGTCACCGCGACGGCGAGTCGGGTCAGCCGCGGGCGGCCGCCGCCGGGGTCTGTGCCGCCTTGCGGCGCGTGAGGTGCAGCCGGAGGCCCCGCGGCATGAGCGTGAGCCGCTCGTCGACACGCAGCCGGTAGTCCGGATCGGACCGGAAGTCGTAGCGGCGGATCAGCAGTCCCAGTACGAGCGTCGCCTCGTGCAGCGCGAACTGCCGCCCGATGCACGCGCGGGCGCCCGTCCCGAACGGTTTGAAGACGTGCGCAGGACGTGCGCGCACCGCCTTCGGCTCGAAGCGGTCCGGGTCGAATTCCCCGGCGTTCGCGCCCCAGGCAGCCGGATCGCGGTGCAGCAGCGTGATCAGCACCAGGGCCCATGCCCCTTGGCGCAGCGGATGGACACCGCCGAGAGTCGTGTCCTCAAGTGCCTCGCGGGAGAAGGCGGGTGCGGTGGGCCACAGCCGCAGCGACTCGTCCAGCACGCGCCGCAGGTAACGCAGCCTCGCGACCTGCTCGTACGCCGGTTCTTCTGCGCCGCCCCAGACCTCGTCCACCTCGGCCTGCGCCCGTGCCAGCACGTCCGGATGGCGGGAGAGGTAGTGGAGGGCGAACGAGAGCGCCCCGGAGGTGGTTTCGTGTCCTGCGACGAGGAAGGTGACGACCTGGCGGCGGATGTTCTCCGGCGACAGCCGCTCTCCTGTATCGGGGTGCGCGGTCTCCAGCATGCGGTCCAGCAGGTCGCCGCGGGCACCGCTGCCGCCGGACCGGCGGCGGGCTCCGACGACCTGGTCGACCGTGTGGTTGAGGTACTCGCGGTCGGCGACGTTGCGCTTCGCGGCGCCGCGCTGCAGGAGCCGGCCGAGGAGCGGCGGGGCGGTGTTGCGGCGCTGCGCGTACGAGAGCGCCCCGACCATGGCAGTCACGAACGGGTGCGGACGGGAGCGTTCGAAGGAGCCGAAGTCGTGTCCGAACCCGGTGCGCGCGATGGTCTCCAAAGTCAGCTTGGTCATGTCGCCCGGTACGTCCACGGCGTCGCCCGCGCCGCTGCGTTCGTCCCAGTGCGAGGTGAGCTGCCGGGCGACGTCGAGCATCAGCGGGTGGTAGCCCTCCATGGCCGCACGGCTGAAGCCCGGCGCGAGAATGTCGTGCGCGAGCTGCCAGTTGGGCTCGTGGTTGTACGCGGTGAAGAGGCCGTCCCCGGCGAGAGGGCGGAGATTGGCGACACCGAGGCCGACGTGCTTGGCGAAGCGGGACTCGTCGGCGAGTTCGGCTGCGAGGCCCGCGCCCCAGACGAAGACGATCTCCCGGTTGAACGCCTTGCGCCGGAAAACGGGGCCGAGTTCGAGTCCGAGGCGCATCGAGTCCTGCACGGGCGAGCGCACGCTGGTGCCGAGCACGTCCCCGAGCACGGGTACGCGGCGCGGCGGATGGGGGATGCGGTGCAGTTCCGGCCAGTCGAGCCGGGCACTGCGGAATCCCTTGTGCCGGGCACCGGGCTGCGACGCCTGTGCCTGAGCCATCCACCTCAACTCCCCGTGCCAACACTGCGATCGGGCTTGTTGTACATGAGTTCAATAGAGGGTTCAGTCTGGGCGCGCCGTCCTGCGGGCGTCAAGTAAAGTGACGGGCCATGGGCGAGAAGCACGGGGAGCGTACGCGCCGCCGGCTCAGCACCGAGGAGCGTCGCGAGGAGCTTCTGGCCGTGGGGGCGCGGCTGTTCGCCGCCAGGCCCCACGAGGACGTGTCGATCGAGCTGGTCGCCGAGATCGCGGGCGTCTCCCGCGGGCTCCTTTACCACTACTTCCCGACCAAGAACGAGTTCTTCGCCGCCGTCGTCGAGCGGGAGAGCCGCCGGATGCTGCGGCTGACCGCCGCGGTACCGGGAGTGCCGGTACGGGAGCAGCTGACCAGCGGCCTGGAGTGCTTCCTGGAGTACGTGGAGGAACATGCGCAGGGCTTCCGGGCCTTCCACCGGGCCGAGGCCGCCGGCGACCCGGCCGTGCGCAGGGTCTACAGGGAAGGCCTCGCGGCTCAGGAGCGGCAGATCCTGGACGCGCTCGCAGCGGACCCCGAGTCCGCCGGCACCGCCGGAGACCTGCCCACGCTCCGCATCGCCGTGCGCGGCTGGCTGTCCTTCATGGTGACGGTGTGCCTGGAGTGGCTCGAAGAGGAGCCCAGGATGCCGCGTGACCAGGTACGCGACCTGTGCGCACGGGCGCTGCTGGGCGCGATCACGTCCCCGTGAGGCCGGCTGCGCCCGTAGGGTCACCGCAACCCGCCGGCGGCAGCAGGGACCAGAAGGACGCCGGGCCGTCCGAGCGGCCGGCCCGGCCGGACACCGGAGGGGGAGCCGTCCCGTGAGCGAACTGAAGGCCCTCGTACGCCCGCCCGCCGCGAGCCTCGCCGAGGGGCTGGTCACCCACGTGGAGCGGGTGCCGGTGGACCGCGAACGCGCCGTCGGCCAATGGGAGGGCTACGTACGGGCGTTGCGGGACAACGGCTGGCGCACCATCGAGGTGCCGGCCGAAGAGGCCTGCCCCGACAGTGTGTTCGTGGAGGACGCCGTGGTCGTTCTGCGCGGGACCGCGTTGATCTGCCGCTCCGGGGCGCCGTCAAGACGCCCCGAGGCCGCAGCGGTCGAGGCGTCGGTGCGTGACCTGGGGTACGCGGTCCGCCGTGTCGAGGCTCCGGGGACGGTGGACGGCGGCGACGTGCTCAAGAGCGGAGAGACCGTGTACGTCGGTGCCGGCGGGCGCACCAACGAGGGAGGCGTGCGCCAACTGCGGGACGCCTTCGAGCCGTTGGGGGCACGCGTGGCGCCCGTTCCCGTCGCGAGGGTGCTGCACCTGAAGTCCGCAGTCACCGCGCTGCCCGACGGCACCGTCATCGGCCACCCGCGGCTCGTCGACGACCCGTCGCGGTTTCCCGCCTTCCGGCCCGTGCCGGAGGAATCCGGCGCCCACGTCGTACTCCTCGGCGGGAACCGGCTGCTCATGGCCGCGAGTGCGCCCCGCACCGCGGAAGTGCTGTCCGGGATGGGCTACGAGCCCGTCCTTGTGGACATCGGCGAGTTCGAGAAGCTGGAAGGCTGCGTGACCTGCCTGTCCGTTCGGCTGCGCGACGTGCCCGCATCCGCGTAGGCGGCCGGGAGTCCGGCGCCGGGAGCGCGCCGGGGAGCGGGCCGACGGCAGCCCCGTCTTCCGTTGACCGGAAACACCTCTGTTTCCGGCCCGGTGGCCGGGCGCACGGTGGTGCCTCCCATACCTCCCCTACGGCCCGTTACGGGCAGGAGGCGCCATGACATCCTTTATCCGGAATCAGTGGTATGTGGCCGCCTACGGCACCGAGATCGGCCGCACGCTGTTCTCCCGTACGGTCTGCGGTGAGCCACTGCTGCTCTGGCGTACCGAGGCCGGCGCGGTGACGGCCATGGCGGACCGGTGCGTGCACCGCCGGTATCCGCTGTCCCAGGAGCCCAGCCGGCTGGACGGCGACCGCGTGGTCTGCGGATACCACGGCTTCACGTACGGCACGGACGGTGTGTGCGTCTCGGTGCCGGGGCAGCAGCGGATTCCGCGCACGGCACGGCTGGCGACGTACCCGGTCGCCGAGCGGGACTCCTTCGTCTGGGTCTGGATCGGCGACCCCGCGGAGGCGGATGAGGGACGAATTCCGCGCGCACCATGGCTCGACCTTCCGGGCTGGAGCGTCGTGCGCGGGATGGAGCCGCTCGCGGCGCGCTACGGCCTGCTGGTGGACAACCTGCTGGACCTCTCCCACGAGACGTATCTGCACGGCGGCTACATCGGCACCCCCGAGGTCGCGGAGACCCCCATCACCACGGAGGTCGACGAGGCCGCCGGCATCGTGCGGGTCAGCCGTCACATGGAGGACGCCGCCTGCCCTCCCTTCTACGCCGAGTCCACCGGCATCGAAGGCCGCATCACGCGCTGGCAGGACATCGAATACCTCGCCCCCTGCCTGTACTTGCTGCACAGCCGCATCGCTCCGGTGGGCACGTCGCCGCCCGGCGCCGACGGCAGCGACCCCGGGGCCTTCCACGTGGAGGTCGTCTACGCGATCACCCCGGAGACCGAAGGCAGCACCCACGACTTCTGGGCCGTCGCACGGGACTTCGCGACCGAGGACGAGAAGGTCTCCGACTTCCTGGGTGAGAACAACCGCACCGTGGTCCTCCAGGACGTCGTCGCCCTCGACGCGCTGGAGAAGGCCCTGGCCTCCGAGCCGCCGGGCCGCCAGGAGCTCAGCATCAACATCGACACGGGGGGCCTCGCCGCCCGGCGCATCCTCGCCCGGCTGCGCGAGGAAGGCGAGCGCCGCCGCGAGCCGGCCGCGCGGTGACCGGGATGGACACGCACACGACGTCCTCCCCACCGGCGCCCGGACTGCGGCGCATCCGCTGGATCCCGGGGACCGATCTGCTCCTCGCACGCTGCTTCTGCGGTCGCGAGCGGGAGTTCGACGATCCGTTGCGTCTGTGGGACTGGCTGCTCGCACATCCGGAAGAGGACGGATTCTCCGCGCACGACGGCCCCGTGCCGCGACGAGACGAAAGAGAGCACGCGTGAACAGCGACGCTGCGAGCCCGGCCGTCACGGCCGGCGAGGCACAGGGCGAAGCGACGGCAACCGGCGAGAGCGTCCTGAATTTGACCTTGGTGCGCAAGGAGCACCTCGCCGAGGCCGTCGTGCGCCTGACCCTGGCCAGGCCCGACGGGGGGCCGCTGCCGGCCTGGACACCCGGCGCGCACCTCGACCTGCGGTTCGGGGAGGAACTGGAGCGGCAGTACTCGCTGTGCGGCGACCCGGGGGACACGTCCGCGTACCAGGTGGCCGTCCTGCGCGTGGACGAAGGGCGGGGCGGCTCGCGGTACGTGCACGACGAACTCGCCGAAGGGACGACGGTCCGCGTCCGCGGACCGCGCAACAACTTCGCGCTGGCCCCCGCCCCCGCCTACCTCTTCATCGCCGGCGGAATAGGCATCACCCCGATCGTTCCCATGCTCGCCGAGGCCGACCGCCGCGGCGCCGACTGGCACCTCCTCTACGGCGGGCGCACACGCTCCTCCATGGCGTTCGCCGGCCGGCTGGCACAGCGGTGGCCCGCTCGGGTCCGGCTGTGCCCTCAGGATGAGAGCGGAATGCTGGATCTGGACCCGCTGCTGAGGTCTCCCAGCCCGCACACCGCCGTCTACTGCTGCGGTCCCGCACCGCTGCTCGACGCGGTCGAGCAGCGGTGCCGCCCATGGCCGCGGGGCGCGCTGCACACCGAACGATTCACTCCGCGCGTGCGGGAGGGCGAGGGGGGCGACAGCTCCTTCGTCGTGGAACTCGCGCGGTCCGGGAGGGAGTTGACGGTCCCGCCAGGACGCTCCGTGCTCGAGGCCGTCGAGGAGGCCGGGATCGAGGTGCTCTCGTCGTGCCGGGAAGGCACCTGCGGCACGTGCGAGACCACGGTGCTCGGCGGTGAGCCCGAACACAGGGACTCACTGCTCACGCCGGACGAACGCGCAGCCGCGGATGTGATGTTCCTCTGCGTCTCCCGGTGCCGCGGCGACCGGCTCGTGCTGGATCTGTGAATCCCTGACCCGTGCCGCGCACGGCAGACGCGGACCTGGTGGTGAGCGGCCCCTGCGGCCCGCATGTCACTCACCGGCGTGATCACCGGCGTGCTCGTCCGGCACCGGCGCGCCCGTGCGGCACCGGATCAGCGGCGCACGGAGCCGCGGACCGCACGCACCGGCCGTGGCGCGGGGGAGCCGGGCGGCGTGGCACCGAGTGCGCGCGAGATGCCGGAAGCGGCCACCTGCACAAGGGGCACGAGGCTGTGGCCCTGTACGGAGTCGACGTGTGCGACGACGGAGACAGCAGCGACGACCTCGCCGCCCGGGCCGTGCACGGGAGCGGCCACGGACACGCTGTCCATCGTCACCTGCCGCTCGCACACGGCGACTCCGGTGTGCCGTACCTCTGCGAGGGCCTGACGCAGCCGCGCCGGATCGCACTCGGTGCGTTCGGTGTAGCGGACGGGCCGCTGAGCGAGGGCGTCTTCCTGCACCTCCGGTGGTGCGTAGGCCAGCAGGACGCGTCCCACGCTGGTCGGCGTCAGCGCGAACCGTCCGCCGACCCGGGTGAGCACCGGAACGGAGCGGCGCCCCGCGAGCCGCTCCACGTACACGACCGACATCTCCTCACGCACGGCCAGTTGCACGTTCTCGGCGGTCACGCGCGCCAGGTCCGACAGGTGGGGGAGTGCGACCTCGCGCAGGCCCATCCCCCGCGGGGCGAGTGCCGCTATTTCCCACAGCCGCAGGCCGATGCGGTAGCCCCTTTCGGGGTCGCGTTCCAGGGCGCCCCACTCGGCGAGTTCGTTCACGAGCCGGTGCGCCGTGGTCAGTGGCAGTCCGCTGCGGCGCGAGATCTCCGTGAGGGTGAGGACGGGGGCGGAGGGGGAGAATGCCTCCAGAACGCGAAGGGCTCTGCCGGTCACGGAGCCCGTGCTCGCCACGGCCCGGTTCTCCTCGCGCATGTGGCTCTCCTTCGGACGAATCGGACCGGGCCGCCCCGGCGAAAAGCTAGACAGGCCCACGCCATCCGTCAACGTGAGCGGCGGGCCCGCCCCTGAGGGAGGCGCCCCCGCACGGGCGGGACAGAGCCGGGCGCGGCGCGTTCCGCTACCGCGCTCACCACCAGGAACAGCGTCTGCGCCCCGCTTCCGCCGTCGTGCCCGGGTTCGCCTCCTGCTCCGCCTGGCGGCCTGCCTCTCCTGCCTGCGTCTTCCCCGCCCGACCGCGTCCACCGCCGTCAGAGGCTTGCCGCCGGGGGAACCACCGCGCACGCTGCCCGCATGGCAACCCCACCGGAGCGCACACCCGCACACCTCGCCAACCTCGACCTGAACCTCCTGGTCACGTTGCGCGAGCTGTTCCGGGAGCGCAACGTCACGCGGGCGGCCCGGCAACTCGGCGTTTCCCAGCCGGCCGTCAGTGCCTCGCTGTCCCGGCTGCGCCGGCACTTCGGGGACGAACTGCTGCTGCGCTCCGGGGGCGCGTACGTCCTCACTCCGCTGGCCACGCAGCTGACCGACCAGGTGGAGACGGTGTGCGCGGCCACCGAACGGCTCTTCGCCACCGGCAGCGCCTTCGATCCCTCCGCGTCACGGCGCGAGTTCACGCTGCTGATGTCCGACTATCCGGCGACCGTCCTCGGCGATCGGATCTCGCGGCTGCTGGAGCGTGAGGCGCCGCGTGCCGCCCTGCACATGCGGCTCGTACGGGAGACGATCGGCGGGGACATCGTCGAGGCCATCAGGCTCGTCGACGGCATGGTCTCCCCGCGTCTTGGCCACTTCCGCACGCCGGTCGGCTCGCAGCCGCTGTTTAAGGACCGCTGGATGTGCCTGCTCTCCGCGGACCATCCGCTGTGCGAAGCGCACTCCTTCGGCCTGGAGGACCTCACGCCGCTGCCCTGGGTGGTTCCGTACCACCGGGACGCCGGCTACCCCTCCGCCTCCCCGGCGACCCGGCAGCTGACGGCGCTCGGCATCCGCCCGCGGGTCGCCGTACGCGTGGAGAGCTACCGGGCGGTCCCGGACTTCATCGCCGGCACGCGCCGGGTCGCCCTGTATCCCGCCCGGCTCGCTGCGCGGCTGCCTGCCGAGCGCGGCGTGCGGGCCCTGGAATGGCCGGTCCCGCTCGACGAGATCGACGAACTGCTGTGGTGGGACACCGTCTACGACAAGGACCCCGCGAACGTCTGGCTGCGCGGCCTGGTGGAGCGGGCGGCGTCCGAGGCCGCGCCGTGACCGGACCGCCCGCGCGCCCGGCGGTCCGGTCACGGACCTGTCCGGGACGGCTGTGACCTGCCGCCGAGTTGCCGGCATAAACACCGTTGATGCCAACCAGCCGAAGAGCCTATTGAACCGGACGTTCCTTTTCCGGATGTGACCTCCCTAACCTGCCCGCGACGCCGCGTTCACGCCGCACCCGACAGTGCCGCCGCAGCTCGCCAAGGGAGGCCGCATGCCCCACGCGCTGACCGAACTCACCCTGCACACCGTCACCAAGGCGCCGGACCCGGTTGCTCACGCCCTGGACGCGGACGTGTGCATCGTGGGGGCCGGCGTCTCCGGAGTGTCCGCCGCGATCGAGTCGGCCCAGCTGGGGCGGGATGTCGTGATGGTCGACAGCCTGCCGGTGCTGGGCGGCCAGATGGTCAACTCCCTCATCGGCCTCTTCTGCGGCGTCTTCGGCAACGCACCCGGATACCGGCAGCTCACACACGGCATCTTCGACGACGTCTTCGCCGCTCTCGGGGCGAGCGACGACCTCCACTTCAACAAGGGACACACCATCACCGTCAGTTATGACGAAGTGGTCCTCGGCCGTTGGGTGGAGCGCAGAATCCGCGAACTGGGCATCCGCGTCGTGCTCGGCGCCTCGATCACCGGCGTCGAACGCGACGGCCGCCGCATCGGGGCCGTCACCTTCGCGACCCGCTTCGGCGACGTACGCGTCCAGGCGGGCGGCTTCGTCGACGCCAGCGGAGACGCGGCCCTCGCCTGGGAGGCGGGACTGCCCTGCCGCGTCCCGGAGAGGACCATCTACGGGTCGCAGCAGATCGTGCTGGAGCACCTCGACGAGACCCACCAGCCCGGACGCGAGGAACTCGCCGAGCACGTCGCCCGCAAGGCCGGCGAGTACGGGCTGCTGCGCCGCGACGGCCTCGCCTTCTTCTTCCCCGGCAGGAACACGGCCGTGATGAACATGACCCACATCGAGGCGCCGCTCGATCCCGTTCGCGCCGCACGGGCCCAGCTCGAAGGACGCGAACAGGCGGACCTTGTCGTGGAGTTCCTGCGCGCGGAGTACCCCAAGGCGTTCGGGCGGGCACGGGTGCGCTCCTACGGGCTGCCCGGCCGCCGGCAGACCCGCTGGATCAAGGGAGTTCACGCCCTCGGCCTCGACGAAGTCCGCTCCGGCACCCGTTTCCACGACGCCGTGGCCCGTACGGCGTGGCCGGTCGAACTGCACGACCGTCCCGAAGGCTACGTGTGGGAGATGTTCGACGCCGACCACGTGCACTACGTGCCGCTGCGCTCGATGCTCTCCCCGCAGGCGGACAACCTCGTCGCGGCGGGACGCTGCGCCGACGGGGACGCCGCGGCCCTCTCCAGCGTCCGCGTCATGGGCCCGTGCGCCGCCATGGGCGCCGGCGCCGCCCACGCCCTCGACCTCGCGGGAGGTGACGGCAGCGTGCACGACATCGACATCCCCGTGCTCCGCGAACGGCTCGCAGCCAACCTCGACGACTGACGAGGCCGGGCGCGAAGAACAGCCGCCCGCGGGCCCGCAGGCAGGAACGCGGCCACGACGCGAGCGGTCAAGGAGCAGACCGGAAGCGGGAAGAGGAGGAGAGCATGACGGAACTGCGCAGCAACTACCGGCCCGGCACATCTCCCTGGGCCGTACGCCGGGCGCAGTGGCGCGCCCTTGGACTCACCGACGAGGACATGGCCAAGCCGAAGATCGCGATCGTCAACTCCTCGTCCTCACTGGCCACTTGCTACAGCCACCTGGACGGTGTCGCGCAGGCCGCGAGGGAGGCGGTCGCGGAGGCGGGCGGCCTCGGCTTCGAGATCCGCACCGTCGCACCCAGCGACTTCATCCACAGCGCGGGAGGCCGCGGCGGCTACATCCTCTCCTCCCGTGACCTGATCAGCCACGACATCGAGGCCGCCGTGGAGGGGGCACAGCTGGACGGAATGATCTGTCTGGCCTCGTGCGACAAGACCGCCCCCGGCCAGCTGATGGCCGCCGCCCGCATCAACCTGCCCACGGTCATGGTCGGTTGCGGCTACCAGGCGTGCGGCACCTTCGAGGGCAAGCACTGCGACATCGAGGACGTCTTCCTCGGCGCCGGTCACCACGCCCAGGGGCGGATCTCGCTGGAGGAGCTGACCGGCATGAGCGAGAACGCCGTGGCGGGCCCCGGCGTGTGCGCCGGCATGGGCACCGCCAACTCGATGCACATGGCGTGCGAAGCCCTCGGCATGACTCTGCCCGGATCCACGCCCGTCCTCGCCGACAGTCCGAAGATGTGGGAGGACGTACGGGCCGCCGCACGCCGTGCGGTCTCGCTCGTCCACGAGGACCTGCGCCCGCGGGATCTGCTCACACCGCAGGCGTTCGAGAACGCCGTGACGCTCATGCTCTCGCTCAGCGCCTCGGTCAATTCGGTGAAGCATCTCCAGGCGATAGCCGAGGAGGCCGAGTCCGGCGTCGACGTGTACGGGCTGTACGAGCAACTCGCCGACGACGTACCGCTGCTGGCGGCCGTACGCCCCAACGGCCCCGACTCCATCGAGGAGTTCGACGCCGCAGGCGGAGCCGCCACCGTGATGCGCAGCCTCGGCGGGCTGCTGCACACCGAGGCGAGGACGGTCACCGGCCGCACTCTCGGTGAGAACCTGGAGGCGGCGCAGCCCTCCGACGGACGGGTGATACGCACCGCCGACAGGCCGCTCGGCCGGCATCCCACCATCGTCCTCGTGCGTGGCAGCCTCGCCCCGGCGACCGGCATCGTCAAGCTCTCGGTCGACGAGCGGCGCGAGACGTCGTTCACGGGGCCGGCCAGGGTCTACGAGGACCCGTACTCGGCCCTCGACGGCCTGCGCGACGGCGAGGTCGAGGCCGGGGACGTGCTCGTACTGCGCGGACTCGGCCCCAAGGGCACGCCCGGCATGGGCATGGCCTCCAGGCCCGTCTTCGCCCTGGACGGCGCCGGGCTGACCGGTCGGGTCGCCGTGGTCACCGACGGACAGCTCTCCGGACTCGTCAACAAGGGAGTCGTCGTCGGCGAGGTCTCGCCTGAGGCCGCGGACGGCGGGCCGCTGGCTCTTGTCCGGGACGGCGACACCATCTCGATCGACCTCACCTCGCGCCGCGCCGACCTCCTCGTGCCGGACGGTGAACTCGACCGGCGCAGACAGGAGTTGGCCGAGCCGCCGGAACCGGAGGCGTCCGGGGCCCCGGGCGGTCCCGCGTCCCGGGGCTGGCTCTCGGTCTACCGGCGCACCGTCCGCCCGCTCCAGGAGGGTGCGGTCCTCTCACCCCGCGCGCAAGGAGACCGCCGCTGATGCTGCTCACCGACTCCGACAAGGCGATGCTCGACGGCGCCGAGGGCCCCGCCGCAGCGGCGGCCATGGACCTCCTCGTCCGCTACGGCCGCGCGCTCGACGCCGAGAGGCTGTGCGACGTGCGCAACGTCGCCGGAACGATGACGCAGCCCTCGCCCGTCAAGGCGCAACTGGTGCGCGAAGGCGGCTGGGACAAGGCGTACGCCGTGATCAACCTCGACAGCGACGAGGAACTGGAGATCCCGGCCATGCGCGTCCCGACCTGTCAGCTCCAGCAGTCCTTCGGCCCGGACTCCGAGGGCATCGCCCCGTACCCGAAGGAAATGATCGAGCTGCAGAGCGACGCCGAATCCTTCTACGGGCGCAAGGGCGTCAACATCCTCGCCACGTGCACGCCTTACCAGGTGGGCAACATCCCCGTCCGCGGAGAGCACGTCGCGTGGATGGAGTCCTCCGCCGTGGTGTACGCCAACTCCGTACTCGGCGCCCGCACGAACTGCGAGGGCACCGCCTCCACGGGAGCCGCGTCACTGACCGGCCGCATCCCCTGCTGGGGCAACCATCACGAGGCCAACCGCCGCGGCACCCACCTCGTCGAGGCACGCACACCCGTGGACGGACCGCTGGAGTGGGGCATGCTCGGGTACTTCGCCGGCGGCCTCGTCCAGGACGAACGTCCCGTCGTCACAGGTGAGTTGAGGCAACCCGACCTGCTCGACCTGAAGCACTTCGGTGCGGCCGCGGCCTCGTCCGGGGGAGTGGAGATCTACCACCTGCCCGGCATCACACCCGAAGCCCCCACCGTGCAGGCCGCTTTCGGCACCGGTCCGCCCGAGGCGGTGCCGTACGGGCAGCGCGAACGCCGCGCCGTCTACGACGACCTGAACTCCCAGGGCGACCGCACCGACGTCGACTTCGTCCTGCTCGGCTGCCCGCACGCCTCCCTGGACCAGGTGCGCGAGACGGCGCACCTCCTCGAAGGGCGCCGTCTGCACTCCGGGACGCAGCTGTGGCTGATGGTGCCCCGCGCGCTGCGCACCACCGCCGACCGCAACGGATGGACCGGAACCATCGAACGAGCGGGAGGCAGGGTGCTCACCGACTCCTGCCCCGCCATGTCCCGCTCCGCGCCGCCCGGCACCAGGGTCTTCGCCACCGACTCGGCGAAGCAGGCGCACTACCTGCCCGCGATCCTCGGCATCGAGGCGTGGTTCGGCACGCTCCAGGACTGCGTCTCGGCCGCGGTCACCGGACGCTGGAAAGGAGAACTGCGGTGAAACCCCGTCACTCCTCCGCCCTTCCGCCGTCCCGCGCGACCCCCGGCAGCCGCCCCCTCACCGGCGGTGCCGGGCCCGGGACCGCGGACTCCGCGGCGGGCGGAGAGATCCGCGCCCCCCTGGAGCTGCGCGGCAGGACGGTCGTGCCCGGCACGGCGGAAGGAGAGGCGCTCGTCTCCCCGGAGACGATCTCCGGCTGGGGCGGCATCGACCCGGCCCGCGGCGTGATCATCGAACGCCGTCACCCGCTTCACGGACAGTCCTTCGCTGGCAAGGTGCTCGTTTTCCCCGGCGCCAAGGGCTCCTCCGGCTGGGCCGGCTTCTTCCAGTCCACGCGGCTGCTCGGCACCGCACCGCTCGCGATGATCTACGTCACCACCACAACCAAGGCCGCCCTCGGGGCGGTTGTCACCCGGGTCCCCACCATCACCGGGCTGGACCAGGACCCGCTCACCGTGATCCGTACCGGTGACCGTGTCCGGGTCGACGCCGACGCCGACAACGGCTTCATCCGCGTGTATCCCGCGCCCCCTCAATGACGAGGAGCTTCCCATGTCATCCGCACAGCCGTCCCCGGACGGACCCCCGGCACCGCCCGTCGTCGAACTCGCCCCGCTCATCGAGAAGCAGCAGAGCCGCAGGGCCTGGTACCGGGTCTTCGCCGTCTGCTGTCTGATCACCTTCCTCGACGGCTTCGACTTCCAGATCCTCTCCTTCACCGCCACCTACCTGAAGGGCGACTTCGGCCTCAGCGACACCCAACTGGGCACGCTCGGCACGGTCGGTCTCTTCGGAACGCTCGTGGGCGGCCTGTGCATGGGCTACCTGGGCGACCGCCTGGGCCGCAAACCCTCGATCGTGGTGTGCGTCGCCGGCTTCGGCGTCTTCATGACGGCCTTCGCCCTCGCGGAAACCTACGAGCACCTGTTCGTGCTGCGCTTCGTCTCGGGCTTCTTCCTGGGCGGGGTGCTCCCGCTGTCCTGGGCGCTGACCGCGGAGTACGCGCCCAGGAAGGTCCGCGTCACCGCGATCTCCGTGATCATGGTCGGCTACACACTGGGCGGCGCGGCGGGCGGGCCCATATCCAACCTGCTGGTGCCGGACTACGGCTGGACCTCGGTCTTCGTCGCGGGCGGTGTCTGTTCGCTGCTCGCGCTCGTGCCGGTGATGATCTTCCTCCCCGAATCCGTGAAGTTCCTCGCTCAGCGGGGCCGTCCGGACGCGGACCGGCGCATCGCGGCGATACTCACCCGGCTGTGGCCCGGCCACGCCGTCGCACCCGGAACGCGCTTCGTCGCCGGCGACCCCCAACCGCCCGCCGCCGAGAAGAAGTTCACGCCCGTCACGCTCTTCCGGGGCTCACTCGCCCGCATCACTCCGCTGCTGTGGATCGTGTACGTGTGCTCGTCCGCGCTGATCTACTTCATGGTCTTCTGGACGCCGATGATCAACGAGCGGATGGGCTTCAGCGTCAGCAACGCCGCCCTCATCGCCGCCGCGGCGAGCGTCGCCGGCGCATGCGCGCAGCTCGCGATCAGCCGGTTCGTGGACCGCAGGGGCGTGGGCAGCATCCTGTGGATGCCGCTGATGGCGACGGCCGCGATGCTGATGCTCGGCCTCGGCGCACCGGGGCCCGTGCTGTACGTGTGCGTCGTCATCTCCGCGAAGATGTTCGTCAACGGCGGCCATGGCGGCATCACGAGCATCGCCGGCACCTTCTATCCCACGGCGATCCGAGCCAACGGCGCAGCGTGGGCGTCATCCGTCGCCAAGGTCGGTGCCATGGTCGGCCCCTGGCTCGGTGGTGTGCTGCTCGACGCGGGCCTGGGCACGTCCGGTGCCTTCACCACCTTCGCGCTGTGCCCCGCCGTCATGGTCGTCGTCCTCTTCGTCATGGGACGCGCCCAGAGGTCGCTCTCTCCGGACACGGAGGGTGCGCTGGCGTCCGCTGCCGCGGAGGCCGACGCGGACGCGGCGGGCCGGGCGGCAGGAACACCGGAAGCCGCCCCTGCTGCGAGGGTGCTGCCGGGCGAACCCCGCGACGCGGTGCACGGCGGGCCGGAGCGGGAGCCGCAGCCCTGACCCCCCGGCCCTCCCGTCCTCCGTTCAGGTGCGGTGGCCCCCGCCGTTCCCGCGGCCCGGGCGACTTCCTCAAGTGCCGTGCGCCCCCGGGGAGTTCGGGGCCGGGTGCGCCACGGTGACCCCGCCGGGCGGGGGCGCAACCGCTGGGCCGGACGTGGAGGTGGCCGTGCCCTGCGCCCGCACCCTGCGTCCGTGCGCTCCGCCCGGCGCTCTCCCCGCGCGTCCATTCCGCCGGCCCCGCCGCACCCGCCTCACCCCAGGGCCTGCTCCGGGGGACGAGGCTGCTTCGGTCCCGGGCCGGACGGCGCCGGTTGCCGCGGCTCACGCGGGGAGCGGGAGCGCCGCGCCACCTCGCGGATCCGCGCGTCGAGGGCGGCGGCCGGGTCGCCGGTGAAGCGGTGCAGGGCGACAGCGGCGGTCAGGATGACGTCGCACAGCTCGGCGGCCACGTCCTCGGAGGTGTGCGTGCGGCCCTTGCGGGGGTTCTGGCCCGTCGCGCCGATGTACGCCTGCATCACCTCGCCGGACTCCTCGGCGAGCTTCATCAGCCGCATCGCCGTCTCCTGCTCGCCTTCGCCGTTGGCCGCGTCGAGCCACTCCACAAGACCCCGGATCGTCGCCCACTGATCAGGCGTCATCGCTCGCTCCTTCCGTGGGCGGCGCCCGTGCCGCCTGACGAGTGCGGCATCACCCCGGCAGCGCACGGGTGCGGCACGCCGCCCGTGCCACACCCGTCGAACCGCCGCTCACTGTCTGCCCGCGTCCTCCAGCGCCTGCACATCGAGCTTCCTCATGCCCAACATGGCCTTCATGACCCGCGCCGACCTGGCCGGATCGGGGTCCCTCAGCAGCTCGGTCAGAACCCGGGGGACGATCTGCCACGACAGGCCGTACTTGTCCTTCAGCCAGCCGCACGGTCCTTCCTCGCCGCCCTCGCCGAGCTTGGCCCAGTACATGTCGACCTCGGCCTGGTCGGCGCAGTCCACGTAGAGGGAGACGGCCTCGTTGAAGGTGAACTCCGGGCCGCCGTTGAGAGCGGTGAAGCGCTGCCCGGCGAGCTCGAACGCGATCGTCATGACGGTTCCCGACTCGCCCGGCCCCGCCTCCCCGTAACGCTGCACGTCGATCACCCGGGAGTCGGGGAAGACCGACGTGTAGTGCTCCACGGCCTCTTCGGCCTGGTCGTCGAACCAGAGGAATGTGGTGATCTTCTGCATGGCTGTTCCGTCCTCCTCGGCCACGGTGGGCGCGGTTGCCGTTGCATGGACCGACCGCCGGCGGATGCCGGAGTCATCGCGTGCGGTCGGTCGCGTTCTGACGGGGTGTGATGCGGAGAGCCGCGGGCGGCGGCGGTGATTCGGAAGGTGCTTCAGGGCCGGCTGCGCTTCAGGGCCGGCTGCGCTTCGAGGCCGCGCCGTAGCAGGCCGGTCCTGCTCGGCCTCCGCACGTCTCCGGCCCCGCAGAGATCCTCAGCCCCACTCGTCGGGGCCGCCTCCGCGCCACTCGATGAGGTTCGGATCGTCGAGCTGGATCTCGTCCTCGCTCAGACCCGCGTAGCGCAGGAACTCGCTGACGTCCTCCGGGCGGAAGGCGACACCCAGCTGCTCGGCGTGCGCGGTGACCCGGCGGCCGCCTCCGGCGGCGGGTGGATGAACGACGATCGGGGGCGTCATACGGTCTTCTCCAGCCGGTCGAGGACGACTTCGCAGCAGCGCTGCGCAGCCGTGGGGGAGCAGTGCGGTCGTGCGGCCGTTCCGGCCCTCACAGACGAACGGTAGGAACGCTCCGATCCGACCGGGTCGCGCCACTCGCCCGCTTCGGCCGAATGCGCCGCAGGTGCGCACCACCGGCCGCGCTCCTGCCCTGTTGACCGGCCGTACGGGCGCCGACAAGACTGCCCGGCATGATGATCACAGGACGTTCGGCCCGGCACGGAATCCGAAGAGCCGTCTCACGAACGGCGGCGTGGGCCACGCGGCCCGACGGGAAGGGCCGCGGGGCGCTCGTCGCCTTCGGGGCGCTGGCCGCGGCGGACCTGGCAGCCGTCGCCGGTGACCGCACGCGAGGGCCGAGCCGCGCCGCCAAGCCGCTGCTGATGCCCGCCCTCGCCTCGTACGTCCTGCGCCGCCGCCCCGACCCGCGGACACCCGCACCCGCTCCGCTCGTCGCCGGCCTCGCCTGCTCCACCGCCGGGGACACCGCGCTCCTCCTCGACGAGCACGAACCTGCGTTCCTCCTGGGCATGGCCGCCTTCCTCGGCACCCAGATCAGTTACACCACGGGCTACGCCCGCATGGGCGCCCTGCGTTCGCTGCGGAACAGGCCCTGGCAGGCAGTCGGGTGCTTCGCCGGCTGGGCCGCGGTGAACGCCGTCCTCGCACCCTCGCTGGAGAAGCGGCTTCGGCTGCCTGTGGCGGGTTACAGCCTCGCGCTGACGGTGATGGGCGTCGCCGGGCTCGGAGTCGGAGGCCGGGTGGGCGCCGGTGCCGTGGCGTTCGTCGGCTCGGACCTGCTGATCGGACTTCAGGCGGCGGGCCGCAAGGTGCCCTCGCAGGAGCTGCTGATCATGGCCGGCTACATCCTCGGGCAGTACCTGATCACCACCGGCTGGCTCGACCGCCTGGACGCCTACGGGCCACCCCGGCACACCGCACTGCCCGCATGAGCCCCGGTCCGTCCGATTCCGGGCGTGCTTGACCCTTCAATGACCGAGCTGTCTCCTGATATTTTCAACTCGACGGCATCGAGGTGAAGTTCACAAGGTCAACAACTGTGCGCCGTCCAACTGAGGTGCATCCGCACACAGTTCGCACCCAGTCAGGAGGTCCGGCGTGAGCAGCCCGCTGCCGAGCGGCCAGAGCGCGCCCACGGTGCTGCGCATCGTCCTGGGGCGGAGGCTGCGTGAACTGCGCGAGGAGCGCGGGCTCGGCCTGTCCGACGCGGCCCGCGTCCTGGACGTCAACCAGCTGACGGTGCGCCGCCTGGAGAGCGGCCAGGTGGGCTTCAAACTGCCGTACGTCAGGGCGCTGCTGGATCTGTACGAGGTCTCCGCCGCGGAGGCCGACGAGTTCACGGTGCTGACCGAGCAGGCCAACCGGCCCGGGTGGTGGCACTCCTTCCGCGAGGCACTTCCGGACTGGTTCCGCGCATACGTCAGCCTGGAGACCTCCGCACAGGTGCTGCGCGTGTACGAACCGCACTACGTGACCGGGCTGTTGCAGACCCGCGAATACGCCCGCGCCGTCATCCGCGCCGGATTCCCCGACGCGCCGGAGGAGGCCCTCGAACAGCGCGTCGATCTCAGGCTGCGCCGCCAGAACCTTCTCGACTCCCCGGACGCCCCGGCCCTGTGGGTCGTGATGGAGGAGACGGCTCTGCGCCGCGAAGTCGGCGGTCACAGGGTGATGCGGGGCCAGATCGGCAGGCTCATCGAGGCGCTCGACCACCCGAGGATCACCCTGCGGGTTCTGCCACTCGCCGCCGGCGCGCACTCCGGCGCCGGCAGCCACTTCACGTACTTCCGTTTCCAGGAGCCTGAGTTGCAGGACATCGTGTACACCGAGGTGGGGCTCACCAGTGCGCTCTACCACGACCAGCGCCGCGAGGTCGTACCGCACCTGGAGACGCACACCCGCATCTCACAGCTCGCCGCGAAGTACATCCCCGACGTCCGCACCTATCTGAGGGAACTGCGCGAGGAGTACGGCAGCTGAGATCCCTCCTCTTCTTCATACAAGGAAAGTCCCACGACCGCCGGGCCGGTGCGGAGGCGGTCAACGGGCCGGCGCAGCGGGGGCGTTGAGACGGGGGTCGGTGAAAGAGGGCCGGCAGGCGGGGACATCATCCGGTCGTCTCCGTGACCGGCCGCAGCCGCTCGTAGTACGCCGTCTCAAGGTGGGTGCGCATCGCCGCCTCGGCGGCCCCGGGGTCTGCGGCCAGGACGGCGTCCGTGATCGCGCGGTGCTCCTCCAGCGTCCGCTGCCCTATCCCGCGGTCGTAGTGGAGCCGGAAGATATGCAGGTGGCAGTGCGTGCGCTCGAACGCCAGCCGCACCTGAGCGCTTCCGGCGAGTTCCGCGACGAGCACATGGAAGCGGGTGTCATGTGCCGCCAGCGCCTTGTACGCCTCGTACGTCGCCTCGCTGGGAGCCTGGCACGCGGCCATCTCGCTCCGCAGCCTCTCGCGCCCCCGCTCGTCCGCGTTCTCGGCGGCGCGTGCCGCCGCCCACGGCTCGATGAGCAGCCGGAACCGGTAGAGGTCCGCGAGCTGTTCACGGTCGAGCAGGGGGGTGGTCCGGTAGCCCCGCAGCGGTTCCTTGACGACGAGTTCCGCCGTCTCCAGACGGGCCAGCGCCTCCCGCACCGGAGTCGGGGAGACGCCGAGCTGGCGGGCGAGGCCGTCGATGGAGACCCGTGCGCCCGGAGCGATGGCGTGATCCATGATCAGTGCCTTGATCGCTTCGTGGACGTCGTCGGTGAGCATCTGACGGCGCGGCAGCGGTGCCGCGGAATCCGTGCCTTGCGCCGTTCTCGCAGGTGGCCGGCCCATGGTGGCTCCCCCTGGGTTTCCTTGGAGGGGTCGTGGTGTGACGGAAAGAGAGCGGTCCACTCCCTTGACGCCGCACTGACCCGCTCGAATAATCGTCGACCAGTCAAACGTATCCTATAGGATATACGAAGCCGATCGTCTGGACTGACATGGCCACAGAAGAAATCGGTCGTCACGCAGACTCCACCCTGCGTATCCCGGAACCACCGACGGAGCTGCGACGGGGGCGCTTCAGCGTCGCCACGGTCCTCAAGTTCTTCGGACCGGGCGCGATCATCGCCTCGCTCACCATCGGGAGCGGCGAATCCATCCTCGCCTCACGTGAAGGGGCGGTCTTCGGCTACACCGTGCTGTGGGCGGTGGTCGTCGGCACGGTGGCCAAGGGCGCTCTCGTCTACGCCTCCAACCGGCACATCACGCTCACCGGCGAACATCCCATGATGCGTCTGGCCAAGGTGCTGCCCGGGCCGCGCGGATGGTTCCCGGTCCTGCTGGCGCTGATCTGTCTGGCGTCCTTCCCGGGCTGGGCGAGCGGTGTGGCCGTGGCGCTCGGCGACTTCCTCGAATCGCAAGGGGCCGGCAACGCCACCGCCTACGCCGTCGGAGTCCTCCTCTTCGCCGGTGTCCTCTCGTGGGTCGGGGGGTACACACTGCTGGAGCGGGTGCAGGTCGCCATCGCGGGACTGATGGTCGTCCTCGTCCTCGTCGCCGTCTTCGTCGCGCAGCCCGAATGGCTCGGCGTGCTGCGCGGACTCGTCCCCGGCAGCTTCGACTACGCGCCCTTCGTCGCGGAGAAGTACCCCGAGATCACCAGCACTTCGGTCTGGGTCGAACTCGTGGTCTTCATGGGCGGCCTCGGCGGCGGCATGTACGACTACATCGGCTACACGGGCATGCTGCGCGAGAAGAAGTGGGGAATGCTCGGGCACGACGAGATCGACGCGATCGGCCGGCGGCTGGCCGGCATGGAGGCGCGCGAGACGATCCCGCTGTCCACCGCCCCGGACGACGTGACGAAGGCCCGTGCGTGGAGCCGCGCCCCGCTCTTCGACATGATGGCGGCCTTCATCGCCCTGGCGATCATCGCCGCGGCGTTCATGATCAACGGCGCGGCGATACTCGGCGAGAAGCACCTGGTGCCCGAGGGCAACGACGTGCTCACGTACCAGTCGCAGTTCCTCGCCTCGGTGGCCCGGATATTCGAGTCCTTCTACATCGTCGCCATCGTGACGGTGCTCTTCGGCACCGTCTACGCCGTGTGGGAGGCGTATTCGTGGACGACGTACGAGAGCCTGGCGGCCGTCTCGGAGAAGGTGCGTCTGCGGGGGCAGCGCGGGATCAGGCCCTTCGTCTACGCGTGGACCGGCATCGGCGCCCTGCTGATGATCGCCACCGGGGCGAGCTTCCTGGCGCTGATCACCCCCGCGTCGATCGTGGGCGGTGTCTTCGCGTGCGGCATCTACGGCGCGGGACTCCTCTACGTCGACAAGGTCAACCTGCCCGCCGAGTACCGGATGAGTGCCCTGGTGCGCCGGCTGGTGGCGCTCGGGTCGGTGTTCCTCACGGTGTGCGGCGTCGTGGCGATGCTCGCGTACGTGGAGGTCATCTGATGAACCGGCCTCTGAAATGGCGCTACTTGGTGATCGGTCTCGGCTTCGTCGGGCTCGCGGGTGTCAGGGCGTCCCAGGACGCCCCGGTGTGGGCCGCGGTGTTCGCCACGGCCGCGGCCGTGAACTTCTGGCTGGGCGTACACGAAGGACGGGCGCGGTCCGCCTCGACGGGCGCCGCTGCGAGCCGGGCTGCTGCGCCGTCCGGGCCCGGCCCCGACCGCGCCGAGGTGGAGCGTTCCCTGGAGGGGTACCGCACCTCGGCTCGGCAGTGGCAGGTTCTCGGCGCCGTGGGCGTGGTTGTCGGCGGCGCGCTGCTGATGGTCCAGCCCCCGCTCGCCCTGTTCGCCTGCGCCGCCGCACTCTTCTCGCTGTACCGGGCCCGCCGGGCGGGGCGTGCGGTCTCCACGCTGACAAGGGCAGGACTGGCGCAGCACTGACCCTTGTCGGGGTGAGGCCCCGCCGTACAGGCGAATTCCCGGGGACCCGGCGGGTCTTGCCCCCGGTCGCGGAGGAGCCTGCGCCGGCTCCTCCGCGAACCGGGACCGCCCGGCTCAGCCCTCGGGGCGCAGGAGTCCGCGCGCGTACGCCTTGGCAAGCCGCTGCGGCACGAGACGGACGGACCCGTCGACGGCGACCGGCACGAGCTGAGGCGTGGAAGCCTTCCACTGAGCGCGCCGGTGACGGGTGTTGCTGCGGGACATCTTCCGCTTGGGGACAGCCATGAAGGTTCTCCTCGGGTGTTCGGGTCAGTCGGGCGGATTGCGGCTACGCACGGGCTCATCGACGGCGGGCAGGTTCCGGGGTGTTCCGCTGCCGGTCGCGCTGCCGGCGGGTGCGGATCGAACGCCTCACCGAGCCGGGCGTCACCAGGAGGACTTGGTCACTCCCGGCAGGTGTCCCTTGTGCGCGAGCTGCCGGACGCGCACGCGCGAGAGCCCGAACTTCCGCAGATGCCCGCGCGGGCGGCCGTCGACGGCGTCGCGGTTGCGTACCCTCGTGGCGCTGGCGTCGCGGGGCTGACGGCGCAGCTCACGCAGGGCGGCCTCTCTTTCAGCCTCCGTGGAGGCGGGACGGCGGAGGATGTCCTTCAACTCCGCCCGGCGGGCTGCGTACCGCTCCACCACGGCCTTCCGCTTCTCGTTCTTGGCGATCTTGCTCTTCTTCGCCATCAGACCTTTCCTCCCCGGGCGCGGATTCGGGCGACTGCCCCCTCGATGCCGATTGCGTCGACCGTTTTGATCCCCTTCGTGCTGAGGGTGAGCCGCACGTGGCGGCCCTCGCTCGGCAGCCAGTAGCGCTTGCGCTGGATGTTGGGGTCGAAGCGCCGGCGGGAGCGGCGGTGCGAGTGGGACACGGTGTTGCCGAAGCGGGGCTCGGCGCCTGTCAGTTGGCAGCGGGCGGACACGGGTGACCTGCCTCTCGAAGCGCGTGAAGCGTTTTGTTAATGGGAACCATTTTCATATAGTACCAGTCATGGCTCGCAACGAACTCCGCCCGATCGTGAAGCTCCGCTCCACGGCCGGCACCGGCTACACCTACGTGACCCGCAAGAACCGCCGGAACGACCCCGACCGCCTGACCCTGCGCAAGTACGACCCCGTGGCCCGCCGCCACGTCGACTTCCGCGAAACCCGCTGAGATCCCATCCAGCCGACCCCACGCAGAGGAGACCGCAATGAAGCACGGCATCCACCCCGCTTACGGCCCCGTCGTCTTCCGGGACAAGGCGGCGGGATTCGCCTTCCTCACCCGCTCGACCGCCACCAGCGACACGACGGTCGACTGGGAGGACGGCAACAGCTACCCCGTCATCGACGTCGAGATCTCCTCCCGGAGCCACCCCTTCTACACCGGCACGGCCCGCGTACTGGACACAGCCGGACGGGTCGAGCGCTTCGAGCGCCGCTACGGCCGCCGTGAGGTCCGCTGATGCAGAGGCAGCCGAGACTTCCCGTGGTCATCGTGTGCGGTCTGCACTCCGAGGCCCGTACCGAGGTGGTGCAGCGTCTGCTGCGGACCGTGCCCGGCAGCGTCGCGCTGCACCACGATCACTCGACGGCCTCGCGGGGAACGGTGCGGCGCACCATACGCAGTGCGACCGGTGAACTGCACGCAGGAGACGTCCCGTTGGTCAACGACTGCGCGTGCTGCGCCCTGCGCGAGGACCTGATGCCGGAACTGGAGAGGCTGGCCGCGGACGGCATGACCCGGCTCGCCGTCGTGGAACTGTGGGATTCGGTGGAGCCCAAGGCGATGGCCGAGGTCGTGGCCGCGCACGGCGAAGAGACCGTCCTCACCGGTGTGTTCACAGCAGTCGACCCGGCTCTGGTCCTGCCCTGCCTCGGCAACGGCGACGACCTGGCCGACGCCGGCCTCGCGGCGGCTCCCACCGACCAGCGGACCGTCGCCGACACCTTCGCCCGGCAGCTGGAGTACGCCTCCGTCCTCGCCCTCGTCGACAGCGAGGACGCGGACGAGCAGGACGCCGCGCTGCTGAACCAGCTGCACCCCACGGCGCACCATGTTCACGCGGCCTCCGGCGAGCTGGCAGCCGCGGCCTTCGCCGGCTTCGACGTACGGGCCGCGGCCGCGGCGCAGGACGCCTCCTGCGCACTGCTGCCGCAGGAGGCGGACGAGTGCGGAGTGAGCACCTGCGTCTGGCACCGCGACCGTCCGTTCCACCCGGAACGGCTCTACCAGGCGCTGGAGGACCTGACATGCGTCGCGGCCCGCAGCCGAGGACGCTTCTGGCTCGCCGACCGCCCCGACACCCTGCTGGCATGGGACGCCGCCGGCGGCGCACTCAGCGTGGAGAGCGCCGGTCCCTGGCTGGCCGCCCTCCCGGACGCCGCGTGGGAGTTGGTCATGCCTGAGCGCAGAGCCGCCGCCGCACTCGACTGGCATCCCGAACACGGCGACCGGTGCCAGCACCTGGTCTTCACCTCACCGGACCTCGACCGCGACGGCATCGAGCAACTCCTCGAATCCTGCTTGCTGACCGACGCCGAGTACGCCGAAGGCCCTGACGCATGGCGGCAGTTGTCGTCCGGCTTCGCCCCGCTTCTCGACCGCGCGACCTGACGCCGCCGCAACCAGTCGACGCCCGTACCGCCGCACATCCTTGGAGACCCCGTGCCACGTCCCAACGCCTCCCGCAAACCCGCCAGGTCCCGCCGGAATCCCCTGGACCAGGCCGGCATCACCTACATCGACTACAAGGACACCGATCTCCTGCGGAAGTTCATCTCCGACAGGGGCAAGATCCGCAGCCGCCGCGTCACGCGCGTGTCCGCGCAGCAACAGCGGCAGCTGGCAAGGGCGATCAAGACCGCCCGCGAGATGGCGCTGCTGCCTTACGGCACCCGCTGAACACGCCGCCGCCGAGGGACGGTTCGGGCCCGTGCCTCGCGGCCACGTCCTCCCGGGCACGGCACCGAGGCCGGCCCCCGCGCCCGGGAGGACACGACGGCAGGGCGGCTCCTGTCCGGCGGCCGCTGCCCTGCTTCCCACGAGGAGATCCGCGAACGGCTCGCTCCAGCAGAACGCCGGAGGGCGTCCCGCAGGCGTGAGCCAGCCACTGGAAGGCTGACGGTCCTGACCGCCTCCCCGGGTGCCCGTACCGCGGCGGGAGGACCCTCACCGGTGGCGTGCGGGAACGGAAGACCGGGGGAGGGCAGCAGGTTGGTGCATGTGCGGAAAAGGCATGTGACCGGCCCAAGGGAACGGGCCCCGGCCGGCGATTCCGCCGTTGGCCGGGGCCCGTTCCGCTCATGTCTCACGGTGGGTTCTGTGTCGGGAGGGGGAATTGGACCGATACCCCACGGATCACGCCGGTCACGACGGAACTGGAATTGTCATACAGCTGAAACTGTGGTCGCTGCTGTGCGCATGATGCGGCTGCCGTCGGCGGATCGTTCCGAGCCGAGGCAATGCCCGTGAGGGCCAGTGCGGGTCAGCCACTCCTGTCAACTGGTGGAGCTCCGCTTCAACGTTTAGCGCATGCCACAGCACGGCATCGCTGACCTGACAAACATGCAGGTCAGATGGGGTCGGGTTCTCCGGACCTCGGCCCCAAGCTCTTGCCGTGCTGGCTCGGTGCTGGATAACCTGACACGTCGTCACCCCACGTCATCCGTTGGAATCCGGACCGTGCTGGATCAGAGCTGGATCGTTCCCCCAGGACGGAATGGATCTTGCCGTTCGCAATGACTGTCAATCGGCGAGGACGTGGCGAGCTTCGTCTCCTACTTGGCTGGCTCTGACTCCAACTACATGACCGGCCAATCCGTGCTCATCGATTGCGGAATGCTCTTTGTCTGAGCGGTAGCCGATGTTGAAAGTCGCGAACAGAGCTTGTCATTTGATGCGGCAAGCTCCGTTCGTATGAAATGTCTGACTGGGGACCACAAGCGGATCAAGTCAACGGCTGGCTCAGGCTCGGCCACCCCCCCCCGGGGGGGCGCGAAGGGGGGGCCGGGCTGCGGACCACGGCCGGGTCGAGGGGCTGCCGTTGCCGGGCCAGTTCCGTCTCGGCCTTCCTGGACTGGGCCACACGCCTCGCCCGACCCCGTCCCAGCCACCGGTGTGACGCTTGCTGAATTCCAGAGTCCGGTCGCTTCGCGGGCTCCGGCTCCGGTGCGTCGTTGGCTTCATCCTCTTCGCCGGAGCCGTCGGTGGGGGTCTTGACGGAGTCCCCAGTAGTGGTATGGGCCTTCGGGGCGTTGGTCCGCGGCCCGGAAGGCAGCGGCTTCCCCAGTCGCATGACGAAACGGTAGATCTGCGCGACTGCACATGTGATGAGGGCACACCGCCCACGGTGAGCACGAGCGTCACGACGATCGCCGTGTGAGTTGCATGGGTAATGCCTTCTCCCGATCTACGAGGCTTAGCTTTTGCGGGTGTTGACCTCTTCGGTCAGCTTGGGCACGACTTCGAAGAGGTCGCCGACGATGCCGTAGTCGACGAGGTCGAAGATCGGTGCCTCGGCGTCCTTGTTGATGGCGACGATGGTCTTGGACGTCTGCATGCCGGCCCGGTGCTGGATCGCGCCGGAGATACCGGTGGCGATGTACAGCTGCGGGGAGACCGTCTTGCCGGTCTGGCCGACCTGGTTGGAGTGCGGGTACCAGCCGGCGTCGACGGCGGCGCGGGAGGCGCCGACCGCCGCGCCGAGGGAGTCCGCCAGGGACTCGATGACGTGGAAGTTCTCCGCACCGTTCACGCCACGGCCGCCGGAGACGACGATCGCGGCCTCGGTCAGCTCCGGACGCCCGGTCGACTCACGGGGCGTGCGGGAGACGATCTTGGTGCCGGTCGCCGTCTCACCGAAGGACACCGAGAGCTGCTCGACCTCACCGGCGGCCGGCGCGGCCTCCGGGGAGGTGGAGTTGGGCTTGACCGTGATGACCGGAGTGCCCTTGCTGACACGGGACTTGGTGGTGAACGCCGCGGCGAAGACGGACTGCGAGGCCACCGGCCCCTCGTCGCCCGCCTCCAGGTCGACGGCGTCGGTGATGATCCCGGAGCCGATGCGCACCGCGAGGCGGGCGGCGATCTCCTTGCCCTCCGAGGACGAGGGGACGAGGACGGCGGCGGGCGAGACGGCGTCGTAGGCAGCCTTCAGCGCGTCGACCTTCGGCACGACGAGGTAGTCGGCGAACTCACCGCTGTCGGAGGCCAGTACCTTCACGGCTCCGTACTCGGCGAGCGTCTTCGCGGCCTCGTCGGCGCCCGCGCCGAGGTGCACGGCGACCGGGTCGCCGATGCGGCGGGCCAGAGTGAGCAGTTCGAGGGTCGGCTTGCGGACGGCACCGTCCACGTGGTCGACGTAGACAAGGACTTCAGCCATGGGGTTGCTCCTGCGGAAGAATGGGGCGGATGGTGCGGGCGGGCGTTCGCATCAGGTGCGTGTCGCTCGGGCGGGCCTCAGATGAACTTCTGGCCCGCGAGGTACTCGGCGAGCTGCTTGCCGCCCTCGCCCTCGTCGTTGACAACGGTGCCCGCGGTGCGCGGCGGACGCGGCGTGGCGTCGTCGACCTTCGTCCAGGCGCCCTCGAGTCCGACCTCGTCCGCCTCGATGTCCAGGTCGTCCAGGTCCAGGGACTCCACCGGCTTCTTCTTCGCCGCCATGATCCCCTTGAAGGACGGGTAACGAGCCTCGCCGGACTGGTCGGTGACCGAGACGAGAGCGGGCAGGGAGGCCTCGAGGTGCTCGGTCGCGGTGTCGCCGTCGCGCCGCCCGTTGACCTTGCCGTCGGTGACGGAGACCTCGGACAGCAGCGTCACCTGCGGCACGCCCAGGCGCTCGGCGAGGATCGCCGGAAGCACGCCCATGGTGCCGTCGGTGGAGGCCATGCCGCACATGACCAGGTCGTACCCGGTCTTCTCGATCGCCTTGGCCAGTACGGCGGATGTTCCGAGCGCGTCGGTGCCGTGCAGGTCGTCGTCCTCGACGTGGACGGCCTTGTCGGCACCCATGGACAGCGCCTTGCGCAGCGCGTCCTTCGCGTCCTCGGGTCCGACGGTCAGCACGGTGATCTCGGCCCCCTCGGAGGCATCGGCGTCCTCCGCGATCTGCAGCGCCTGCTCCACCGCGTACTCGTCCAGTTCCGAGAGCAGGCCGTCCACGGACTCGCGGTCGGTGGTCAGGTCCTCGGCGAAGTGCCGGTCGCCGGTGGCGTCGGGCACGTACTTCACACAGACAACGATCCTCAAGCTCACGCCGGTCATCCTTGCTCGCTAGTTGTCACGCGTTTCGAGATCAGGGGCGTGTTGGACGGACCCCGGTGGGCTCAGACCATGGCGTCGACGCCCGTGAGCGCACGGCCGATGATGAGCTTCTGCACCTGGCTGGTGCCCTCGTAGAGGGTGAGGACGCGGGCGTCGCGCAGGTACTTGCCGACCGGGTACTCGTCGATGAAGCCGTAACCGCCGAAGGCCTGCAGGCAGTTGTTGCTGACGCGGACGGCTGCCTCGCTGGCGTGGTACTTCGCCACGGATGCCTCGGTCGCGTACTCCTTAGGCGAGGCGCCGGCGTCGGCCATCCGCGCCACCTGGTGGGTGAGCAGCCGCGAGGCGCGCACGTCCACGGCGGAGTCGGCGAGCAGCTCCTGCACCAGCTGGAAAGAGGCGATCGACTTGCCGAACTGTTGCCGCTCACCCGCATAGCGCACGGCGGCGTCTAGCGCGGCCTGGGCCAGGCCGACGGAGCCCGCCGCCACCGATATGCGCCCCCGTGAGAGGGCTCCCAGGGCGATGCCCAGCCCGCGGTCGACGTCGCCGAGGCGGGCGGAGTCGGGCACCCGCACGCCGTCCAGGGCGAGTTCGGCGGTGGCCTGGCCGCGCAAGCCGAGCTTGCCGTGGATCTCCGTTGCGGTGAAGCCGGGAGTATCGGTGGGCACGAGGAAGGCGGTGATGCCGCGTTCACTTGTACGGGCGAAGGTAAGAGCCACGGACGCGACGGTGCCGTTGGTGATGAACATCTTGCTTCCGGCGAGCACCCAGTCGCCTCCGTCCCGCCGTGCGCGAGTGGTCAGCGCGCCAGCGTCGGAGCCGGTGCCGGGCTCGGTGAGCGCGAAGCAGCCCAGCGCCTCTCCGGCGGTCAGCCGCGGGATCCACTCGGCCTTTTGTGCGTCGGTGCCGTGGGCAGCGATGGACTTGGTGACCAGGCCGAGGGAGACGGAAACGATGCCGCGCACGGCAGAGTCCCCGCGCCCCAGTTCCTCGGTGACCAGGACGTAGCTGAGCATGTCGGCCTCGACACCGCCGTACTTCTCGGGCAGCGTCAGCCCGAGGAAGCCCAGCTCGCCCAGCTTCTTGGCCACGCCGGGGTCCACGCGCTCGGCGCGGTCCCACTCGCGGGCGTGCGGCACGATCTCCGAGTCGACGAAGTCGGCGGCCATGGCGCGGAAGTCGCGCTGAGTCTCAGTCAGGCCGAAATCTCGTGCGTACACTGTCATGCTCCTTGGCTTCGGGATGGTCGAGGAATTCGAGGCATCGGGCCAGCATTCGTCCCTGGTCATGGACCCGCGTTTCCAGTTGGCCTTCGCGGCTAGCAGTTGGGCGTCAGAACTCCTGAGAGGGAGAGACGGACCTCGTGGTGGAGGGACGTCACGACCGCCTTCCCCTCTCCATGCCTTGTTCACGGCTGGCGAGCAGATCTGTGGGCGCTGACATTCGTGTCGTACTGCTCACCGGTTGAACGATTGACCCCACCGTGACAGCACCCCATTGATACTGTCCAATACCGAACTACAGTCACATTGAGACAGTAGATTGATAGATCGCAGGAGGGGGCTGCGAGAGGCCGATAACGCTCATGGAACTGCGCCAGCTGGCAGCCTTCTTCACTGTGGCGGAGGAGCTGCACTTCGGCCGGGCCGCCAGGGGGTACCAGATGGCCCAGCAGCTCCTCCGCCACGGCTCCGACGGGACATTGTGGGCTTCGCTGGAACCTCCAGCCACGAGACGCCAGGGCTGACCGGGGCAGCCCGAACTTCCCAATCGGGCATTGCCTTGATCATTGAGGGCAAGATGTACGCAACCTCGCCCCAGGCGCGGATCGCAGACGTCTCACTTGGCCTCGGCTTCGTCCGCCTGACGGTCGCGCAGCCCGGCGTCGATCGCACCCTTTCCGGGCTTTCGGTGTGCGGGTGTCGGCGGCTGCGGCCGGGCTCGCGGACGCCGTCAACGGGTGCAGCCGTCCTGGACTCACGAAATGCGCGGGTAGCTGGAATTGGCCCGGCTCAATGAGCGGCGTGCATCGTGACCGGAGTCAGGGGGGCCCGGTCGCCCAGCACAGCTGCCGCGTTGGCAACGGCCAGGCCGCACATGCGTTGGCGTGTGGCCGCGCCTGCGCTGCCCAGATGGGGTGTGAGTACCACGTTGTCCTGTTCGAGAAGGGCCGGGTCGACGTTCGGCTCTTCCTCGAACACATCCAGTCCCGCAGCGGCGATGGTGCCGGCTCGCAGCGCGGCAGTCAGTGCTTGGTCGTCGACGATGCCGCCACGTGCGGTGTTCACGAGCACGGCCGACGGCTTCATGAGGGACAGGGCAGCGGTGTCGATCAGGTGGCGGGTCTCTGGCGTGAGTGGGCAATGCAGCGAGACAACGTCGCTGCGTTGCAAGAGCTCCGGCAGGGGCACGAACTCCGTCCCGTCCTCGGCAGCAGGCGCTGCCGGCTCCGCCCGTGGTGTGGCGATGACCGTCATGTCGAAAGCGCGGGCGCGCCGGGCCACTGCCCTGCCGATCCGGCCGTACCCGACGATGCCCAGTACCGCGCCGGCGCTGAGATCCAGCCCGAGCATCATTGTCGGCCCCCACACCCAGGGGGTCTTGGAGCGAAGTAGCCGGTCTCCTTCTCCCACGCGGCGGGCAGCGGCGAGGATCAGAGCCATCGTCAGATCGGCTGTCGCCCCGTCAAGTACTCCCGGCGTGTTGGTGACGACCACCCCGCGTGAGGTGGCTGCCGCGACGTCGATGTTGTCGTAGCCGACCGCGGTGTTCGCCACCACTCGCAGGTGCGGCCCGGCAGTGCCCAGAAACTCCTCGTCGATCTGCTCGGTAAGGGTGCAGACCACTGCTGCCGCCCCGGCGGCTGACCTGAGCAACTCCTCACGTTCCGGCGGTTCCTCGGCGCTGAGGACGGTCGGGAGGCCGATGTCCTGCACGGCCCGCATCGCGTCATCGGTCAGGGCACGGGCGACGTAGACATGTGGTGATGCCGCAGTCATACAGCGACGCCTTTCTGGTCTCCGGGCAGCGCAGCAGGGATGGGAAAGCGGCGGCCCACAACAGCGCTCCAGTGCTCTGCCCATACGGCCCAGCGGTCTGCGACCGCCGCTGACCATCCGGGCCGCGGCTCGATAAGACGGGAGTGCGGCACCGGCAGACGGCTGCCGTTCGTAGCCGTGACCGCTATCGCGGCGGCGCCCAGCGCCGACAGGTGTGATTCCTCTACCAGTTCGATGGGGCGGCCGAGCAGGTCCGCAGCCAGTGCCGGGTAGCCGGCGTCGGCCCCGGAGGCGCCGGCGAGCAGGATCGGGACATTCTGGCGTGCCGGTGTATCCAGTTCGAGGAGAATCCGCATCGCGAAGGCCACACCTTCCACGGCACCCCACGCGGCGGCCACCGGTGATGTGTCCGGCCCGTACCCGAGCAGCGCGGTGTGCGGACGGTCGAGCCAGAGTGGTCCGCGTTCCGGTGCCACGTGCGGGATGAAGTGCGGTGCGCCTCTGGTCTGTTCCTGCGTCGCTCCGCGAGCCGCGGCGATCATCTGGGACACGTCCTCGCCGAATCCCAGCTGCCGCGCCGCGGCCGAGAGAGCGTCGCCGCCGCCCAGGGCGGAATGCCGCGACCACCGGTCGGGACGTACGTCCGCGCGTTGCAGCGCGTCGGGGCGGTGGATCGGTGCCGAGGCGGCCCGGGTCAGCACATGGGTGGTGCCCAGGGTGTAGAGCGGGGGGTCGTCGTCGTTCGTACGGAGGTCCAGGAGGTGCGCTGCTGCTGCGGTGTCTGCTGCACCCACGATGACGGGGATGCCGGGCGGCAACCCCAGATCCGCCGCCGCGTCCGCGCGCAGGTGGCCCAGCTGCGACAGAGAGGGCCGCAGCGGAGGAAGCAGCCGGGGCTCCACCCCGACCTTCCGGGCCAGGTCTGGCAGCCAGGTTCCGGTGCTGCCGGCGGACGTTGTGAACAATCCGCTGTACGACGCCTGCGTCGGGTCGATGGCGTCGTGGCCGGTCAGTTGCCGGCCGAGCCATGTCCCGGTGAAGGCCAGCGTGTTGGCCCGCTCCGCTGCACTGGGTTCTTCGTCGAGGAAGACCTGCCAGGCCACGGCGAGCGCAGTGGAAGCCGAGGCGGTGTTGCCTACATGGTCTTCCTCTTCCTCTTCGGCCCGCACCCGGCGGTACTCCACGACCAGCGGCGGCAGCGCTGGGTGGCTCCAGGTGATGCCCGGAGCGAGTGCCTCCCCGTCCTCTCCGAGCAGCACAGCCACCGGGCAGTGCACAGAGAGGCCGATCGCGCAGACGTCGGCGGCTGCCCTGCCGAGTGCACGGCATGCCGTGCGCAGGCTGCGGCCCCAAGCCGCCGTGTCGACGAGGCCTCATCGACGCCGCGAACCTTATACGGCCGATGACGGCACGACGCTCGCGCGTCCGCACACGTACTCGAACACAGACGGGGAAGCGCAGGGCCCTCCGCGCACCACCACGAGACGACCAGGAGGTTCGTCGGTATGCCAACCCATCTCCTAGAAGTCAACGACGTCGTCAAGTCCTTTCCCGGCGTCCGTGCCTTGGACGGCGTGACCCTCCACCTCGAACGAGGCGAGGTCTGCTCGATCAGCGGCGAGAACGGCGCTGGCAAGAGCACCCTTCTGGCAATTCTCGGAGGAGCACTGAAGCCTGACCGGGGCTCGGTCTCACTCGACGGCGTCGAACGCCACGAGTACACCCCTGGGGTCGGGCTGGCAGACGGCCTCGCGATCGCCCATCAAGAGCCTGCCGTCGTTCCCCAACTCACCGTCGCACAGAACGTCGTGCTCGGCCGCTCCCGGGCAGAGCGAGCAAAGATGCCCGACGTCGTGGGCCAGGTCCTTGAGGACGTCCGCCTCATGGGCTTTCCCTTGAGCCCGAAAAGCCGGCTGGCGACCCTGAGTCCTGCCCAGCGCCACGCCCTCACGATTGCCCGGGCCTTCGCTTTCAATCCGAAGGTCGTCGCTCTCGACGAACCAACCACCAGCATGCTCGAGCACAACGTCCAGCACGTGCTGAAGCGCATACGGGAACTCGCGCACGAACGCGGTGTGGGCATCCTCTACGTGTCCCACAAACTGCCCGAGATCATGAGCGTTTCCGACTCGGTGCTGGTTCTGCGGGACGGCAAAGTGGCCTCCAGGAGCCCCATCGGGCAGACGGATCAGGGCCAGATCGTGCGCCGCATGGTCGGCCGCGAGCTTCTTCAGTTCACCCGCCAACACCCGCTGACACCTGACCGTCCGGTCCGTTTCACCGCAAGCCGAGTGACTCATCCGAACGGCACCGGCCCGATATCACTGGACGTCAGACAAGGCGAAGTGCTGGGCATCACAGGGTTGGTGGGATCAGGACGGACCGAATTCCTCCGGGCTCTCACCCGGGCGGACAGCGGATGTTCCGGGGATGCCGGGATCGACGGCCGCCGGCTGGAGATCTCCAGTCCGCGTGACCGTCGACGCGCGGGCATCGCCTTCATACCGGAGGACCGCAAGGGACAAGGACTGGTGCTCGGACTTCCCGCCTACGCAAACGTGGCCATGACCGCGAGCAACGAGTTCAACGCCCTTGGCCCGTTCACCAGCCGCAGGAAGCAACTGGCAGCCGCCTGCGAGACGTCCCGCGCACTCGAACTGCGGCCATCCGATGTCACGTTGACAGCACGGCAGTTCTCCGGTGGAAACCAGCAGAAGATCGCCATTGCAAAATGGATGTGGCGAGACGCGTCGGTATACCTGTTCGACGAGCCCACAAAGGGTGTCGACATCGGGGGCGGTCCGAGATCTACAAGTTCATCGATGAGCTGGCCGGTGCGGGCAAAGCGGTCATCGTCGTCTCGTCAGACCTGCCCGAAATCATCACCCTCTGCGACCGGGCACTGGTGATGCGTTCCGGGCGGATCAACTCCACACACGAAGCAGCCGAGATGACGGAGCACTCACTCGTGGCGAGCGCCATGGGGCACACGGAAGGGGCAACCGATGAATGAGCCGAACCACTCGGCCCGACCGGGAGGCTTGAAGCTTCCCGCCGTCAGCGCACAGGCACTCGGCATCTACGTCGCCGCGCTGGCGATCTTCATCCTTCTCAGCTTGCTCGCGCCGGGTTTCCTCACGCTGGGCAACCTCCGCGATGTCGCCGTGTCCGCCTGCATCAACGCGATCATCGGCCTCGGTGTCACATTCGTCATCATCACCGGCGGCATCGACCTCTCTGTCGGTTCCATCGCCAGCTTCGCCGGCATCGTCAGCGCCACCTTGATGGTCGATCACGGCGTGACTCCCGTCGCGGGCCTCTTCATCGGCCTCCTGGCGGGCGCAATCTGCGGACTGGCCAACGGCGCCCTGGTCACGGGCCTGAAACTCCCGCCATTCATCGCCACGCTGGGCACCATGAGCGTCTTCCAAGGATGCGCATACGTGGTGACCGAAGGGGACCCCGTCTACGACGTCCCGCAGTCCTTCGTGTTCATGCTGAACAGCTACATCGGCGGCATCCCCACAGGGGTGGCCCTGGTGCTCTTGATAGGGCTCGTGACATGGCTGCTGCTGCGCCGAACCGTCTTCGGCGAGAACGTGATCGCCGTCGGCGGCAGCCAGGAAACCGCCTGGCTGTCAGGCATTCCCGTCAAGCGCATCAAGCTCGGCGTCTACGCCCTCTCCGGGGCCTTGGCGGGCCTGGGCGGACTTGTCTTGGTCGCACGCATCAGCGCAGCACAGCCAGAGGGCGGCAGCCCCTACCTCCTGACGGCGATCGCCGCCGCAGTGATCGGCGGGGCGAACCTGATGGGCGGGGAAGAACGCATCGCGGGCACCCTCGTCGGAGCCCTGATCCTCGGTGCCCTCACCAACGGCCTGGTACTGCTGAACGTGCCGAGCTTCTACGAACAGATCGTCACCGGTGCCGTCGTCATCGTCGCGGTCGCCGTCGACCAGGGCGCCAAGGGATGGCCGATGCTGCGAGGCCGGCCAACGGACCCGCCGGCACTCCCGTCTCCGCACACGACATGGCACAGCGCATCGCGATACTGCCCGAGGCGGCCGAGCCCACCTCGTGTGCCGCTTCGGCCGGTGAGACGCCGTGAGCACGACTGCGCGCCGGGAAGCGGCAGATCGGCGGGTGAATCTCCCCGTTGTCGACGCACACCACCACCTGTGCAACTTCAGCCGCCAGTCCTACCCCTGGCTGGAGCGGCCCGTCGAGCAGGGATTTCCCTACCACGGCGATGACACGTCGTTGCGCCGGGACTACCTCGTGCAGGACTATCTCGCCGATGCCGACGGCATCGATCTGATCGGATCGGTACACGTTGAGAACGGCGCGGCGGACCCCCGCAGGGAAACCGAGTGGCTCGTCGACATCATGCGGTCCGCGCAGATTCCTTGGGCGCTGGTGGCCAAGGCCGACCTGCTGTCCGGCAACGCCGCCGAAGACCTCGAGTGGCAGGCAGCCCAGCCAGGTGTGCGTGGATTCCGACAGATCCTCAGCTGGCACCCAGACCCGGCGTACACGCACACAACCGTCCCGGACATCATCGAAGCCCCCTCATGGCTGGACAACTTCAACCGGTTGTCCGGACTCGGACTCTCCTTCGACCTCCAGATCTACCCGCACCAAATGGAACAGGCGGTCCTACTGGCCGCGCCTTCCCCGAGGTGCAGATCATCCTCGACCACGCCGGGATGCCGATCAGCCGGAACTCGCCAGCTGGCGGGAGCAGATGCGCCTCCTTGCCCAGTGCCCCAACGTTGTCTGCAAGATCTCCGCCATCGGCACCCAGGACCATCATTGGACACCCGACTCCGTCCGGCCCATCGTGCTGGGCGCGATCGAGGCCTTCGGCCCCGACCACAGCATGTTCGCCAGCAACTTCCCCGTGGACAGCCTCTACTCGACCTTCAGTGAGCTGTACGCCGCCTTCGACGAACTGACCGCCGACTTCAGCAGCCACGAGCGGACTCGACTCTTTTCGGGTACGGCGACCGAGGTGTACCGGCTGGCTTCCACCGAATGACGGCTTCTTCCCGCCGCGAAAGGGGTCCTGCCACCCACTGCGATCGAGTCGGCCAACGACAGCCTCAAGGGCCGGCTCGACCTGGAACAACACGGCGGGCGGCCCTTCGAAGGCGTAACTGTCCGCGTTGCCCAGCGCATTCTCGCGATGACCACGCATTTGGCACAACTGTGAGACTCATGGGGGCCCTCCGGGACCAGGTCCGACCGCTGGTGGCCAAGCTCGTCTACCGGGACTTCGCCGAGTAGATCGACGACCGGCGATACCGGGCGGGACCGGTGCTGCGTCCCGCCGAAGCCGCCGAGGCACCGGTGGCTCTGCTGCGCGGGGTCGCTCACCCGCATCTGCAGACTCTGGTCGACCGCGTCGACGGGACCGCGAACCTCGCTCAGCACCACGACCCTCTCCTGCGGACGCGCCAGCGCGATGCTGCAGACCACCCGCGGATGGGAGTGCCTCGCCGACGAGTTCGAACGGAACAGCCTGGGTCAATTCGCCCAGGTGGCCAACGGCCAACGGGCCGGGAGCATCCGTGATGACAGAATCGGACACTGCAGCCCTTGCGGTGGAACACGAGTCTTGGCGGACCCGAGAACCACTACAAAAGCTGCACCCGTAACACCAGCCGGAGCAACGAGAGTTGCACCGCAGGCAAGACCCCTAACCGAACGGCATTGCCCCCTAGTCCGATTCCGGCCGTGGGCGCCATGTGCCGTCGAGTGGGATGCCGGCTGCCGTCGCGATCCGGTTGCGTGATTCGAGCAGTCGGGTCCTCAGCGCCGCCAAGTCCAGGTCCAGCAGCACGCCGTCGCGTTTGACCACGCGGCCGGCGACGAGGACGGTGTCCACCAGGCCGGGATGGCCGGCGCTGACGATGGTGGCGACCGGGTCGGTGACCGGGAAGACGGTCAGGTCGTCGGCGCGCAGAAGGATGACGTCGGCGTCCTTGCCGGGTGTGATGCTGCCGGTTTGGGCGTCGAGCCCGCACGACTGGGCGGCATCGACGGTGGCGAACTCCAGCAGGTCCCGGGAGCGCAGGCCGCCGTCCAGGCCGCGCTGCACGGCGAAGGCGGTACGCATGGTGGAGAACATGTCGCCGCCGGCCGACGGGACGTCGTCGATGGACAGCGTCGGGCGCAGGCCGGCGGCCAACGCCCGGCCTGTTATCGGCGATCCGAACCCCAGCTTCAGCTCGACGTCCGGGCTGATCGACACCGAACTGCCCGCTTCGGCGAGCATCCTCAGCTCTTCGTCGCTGATCCCGTTGGCGTGCACGAACGTGGTGGTGTCCCGCAGCAGACCGTGCTCGCGCAAATCGGCGACCGGGCGCTGCGTCCCGCCGCCGACGACATGCACGCTGGTGTGCAGGTCGAGTTCGGCTGCCAGGTTCAGGTCCTGGGCGACGGTGGCCATGCTGGTGTCCTCGGGTCCGCGCAGCCCCAGCGCCATGGTGACCAGGCCGTCCCCGGCAAGGTCGGAGCGGACGCGGCGGATGTCGGCGTCGACGGGGTCGGGGGTGCCCCATCCGGCGCCGAGGCAGAAGATCGACCGCCCCGGAGCGTCCCGCAGCGCGGTAACGGCGGCGTCCTCGTGCTCGTGGCTCTGTGCGACGTGGTACCAGTCCAGCATCGTGGTCACGCCGGAGTGCAGGGCCTCCAGGCGGCCGACCAGGGTGGCCGTATAGACGTCCTCGGGCTGGTAGTGGGGTTTGACCGTGCCGTGCGTGGCCACTGCCCACTCGGGGAACGTCCAGTCCGCGCCGACGCCTCGGAACGTGGTCTGCCAGGTGTGGCGGTGGTTGTCCACGAAGCCGGGCATGACGATCCGGTCGGTCGCGTCGATCACCTCGGCGTCCGGCGCGTCAACGCGCTCGGCCACCTCGACGATCACGCCGTCCTCGATCAGCACGTCACCGCGGTCGAGATCGCCGACAGCCGGGTCCATGCTGACCACGGTGCCGCCAGTGAGCAGGGTCTTCATCGGATGAACTCCTTCACAGGCGCTTTCGGAATGTTCAAGATCATGTTGTGGCGGCCGCCGCGGCTCTGCCTGTGGCCGAGAAGATGAGCTGAGGACGGGCAGGCCCTTGTGCCGCAGGTAGACAACGAGGGGGAGGGGCACGCCAGGCCACCGGTCATGAGGGCGCCGTTGACGTCCTGACGCCCCCAGTAGTTGGGGTGCGGGCCCCGCAAAGCATTGGCACGCGTGCCTTGGGCGTCGCCGCCGCGGCACGATCGGTCGCTCAGGCATTACCCGCTAGGCCGTGGACCGCGTCGGCCGCGGCGAGTGCGTCGGTAACTAGGTCGGACGCTTCCTCGGTGCCTGCGGCCAGCCGGACCAGGCCCAACGGAACCGATTCCGCGATCTGTTCCTCGCTGAGCATCCCGCGCCACATGGACGCCGGGTGCACGGCCAGCGATTCCACGCCGCCGAGGCTGGCCGACCGCCGGGGGTAGCGCAGCCGGCCGAGGAAGGCGTCGGCCATCTCGAAACCACCGGCGAACTCGATGCCGAGCACCCCGCCGAAGCCGCTCATCTGACTGGCAGCCAGCTTGTGCTGCGGGTGAGTCGCGAGACCGGGATAGTGCACCCGGCTCACTGCTGGATGCTTGTTCAGCGCCTCAGCGAGCGCCTGGCCGTTGGCGTTGTGCCGTGGCACCCGCAGCGGCAGGGTGCGCATGCCGCGCAGCAGCAGCCACGCGTCGATGGGACCGAGGGTGGCACCGGTGAGCAGACCGACGTCCCAGATCCGGTTCAGGAGCTCTGCCGGCCCGGCCAGCACTCCGGCGGAGACGTCGGAGTGGCCGTTGAGGTATTTGGTCGCGCTGTGCCAGACCAGGTCGATGCCGAGGTCCGCCGGACGCTGGTTCAGCGGCGTGGCGAAGGTGTTGTCCGCCATAGTCAGCGCGTCGTGCGCGCGGGCCAGTTCCGCGACGGCGCGCAGGTCGGTGATCTGGAGCAGCGGATTGCTCGGCGACTCCACCAGGATCAAGCGGGTCTGCGGGGTCAGCGCGTTCGCGAACGCCTCCGGGTCGGTCTGGTCGACCAGCGTGGTCGAAACGCCAAGGCGTGGCAGCAGATTCTGCAGCAACGACGCGGTCCCGCCGTAGGTGGACTTCTGCCCGATGACGTGGTCACCGGCTGAGACCAGGGCCAGCACGGCGGTGGTGAGCGCGGCCATCCCGGACGCGGTGACCATGGCCGCCTCGGTGTTCTCCAGTTCCGCGACGACGGCCGCGACTTGGGCGTGGTTCGGGTTGCCGAAGCGGGTGTAGAAGTCCTTGCCGCGCGGTTCGACGGCAACCTGCGCGAACGCCTCCCCGTTCTCGGCCCAGAACGCAGCCGTCTGGTAGATGGGCGGTGCCACGGCGCGGCTGGAGTGGACATCGCGATCAGCGTGGACGGTGATGGTGCTGTTGCCCGGCATGGGTGCCCTTTCGTGGACCTCGGTATGACGCCATGAAGCATGGCCGACCATCGCTCCGATCTGAGTGAATCCCGGCAACATTGGCAGCAAATTGCGCTCAGGGCAGGCGCAGGATTGTGGTAGTGAAGCTGTTGGAGCAATAATCTGCCGCCATGGACGAGGTGGACCGGTCGATTCTGGCTGTGCTCGAACAGCACGGTCGCATCAGCAACACCGAGCTCGCCGCGCGGGTCGGGCTGTCGCCGTCGCCCTGCCTACGGCGCGTGCACCGGCTTGAGGAAGCCGGGGTCATCCGCGGTTACCGGGCGATGATCGATCCCGCCGCGGTCGGCCGCAGTCTGCGGGTGTTCGCCGGGGTGCGGCTGATGCGGCACACCCGCGCGGACGTGGTCGCGTTCGAGAGCGCGGTCACCCGGCTGTCCGAGGTGGTCCACAGCCACCACGTCACCGGCAACTTCGACTATCTGCTCCAGGTCGAGGTCGCCGACCTGCCCGCCTACGAGGACTTCCACGCCAACCAGTTGGCCGGTCTGCCCCACGTGGCGACGGTGACCAGCTACGTCACCATGAAAACGCTCTCCGGAGACACCACCTGACGGCCCCGGCCCGGCGGCTCATCTGAAGTGCCGGGCAGCCCGGGAGAGCGACCGATCGTGCGAGCACAGACACCCCCTGCGGCAGCCATGGGTGATCCGGCGCGCGAACCGCCAGGAAGATGCCCCTACTCCGGCAGTCGCTGCCGCATCCGCATCGAGCCCGTTCACAGCGTGATGGCTCCACGGATGCAGACGGTGGCGGCGCCGCTGACCCAGACGATGCCGTCCGCACCGGAGGTGATCTCGATGCTGGCCGCCCGGTCAAGCCTCGCGCCCTGGGAGACCCGGTAGGCGGAGGGCGCGGCGCCGGTGGAGGTGAGCCACTGCCCGACGCCGGCGTTCATGCTGCCGCACGCGGGGTCCTCGGGTACGCCGGCACCGGGGGCGAAGGTGCGCATCTCGAAGTGGTGCTCGGATCCCTCGGGGTAAGCCCCGATCGCGCCGACCATCGCGGTCGGGATGAGGGACAGGTCGGGGTCGAGGGCGAGGACCTCCTCGGCGGTGGCTAGCCGGACCACCGCCCAGCCGGGCCCGTTGTCCACCCACTGGTGAGCCAGGACCTGGTCGCGCGTGATGCCGAACGCGTCGACGATCCGGTTCAGGTACGCATCATCGAGCGCGCCCTCGCGGACCCGTGGGGGCGCGGCGAAGGACAGGACGTCCTCGCCTCGGCGCACGGTGACCAGGCCGGCGGCGCATTCCTGCACGATGCGGTCTGCGTTCCGCGGCATGCCGCCGCCGTCCAGCCAGGCATGCGCGGAGCCGAGCGTGGGGTGTCCGGCGAACGGCAACTCGCCCTGGGGCGTGAAGATCCGCAGCCGGTAGTCCGCCTCAGGAGTCGTCGGAGGCAGGACGAACGTGGTCTCGGACAGATTCGTCCAACGCGCCAGGCGCTGCATCTCCTCATCGGTCAGATCCGTCCCGTCCAGGACGACCGCAACCGGGTTGCCGGAATAAGGACTCGTGGAAAACACGTCGACCTGCACGAACGAGCGTGTACGCGGCATCGTCACCAAGGGCCTTTCGTAGCGACTGCAGCGAGTGCTGTGCGTCCACACGTCAGCGGAAGCAAGCCCATCCCAACGAGGCTTGCGTGGTCGGGACAGAGCCAGTCACAACAAATTGGACCGACGGACCGGGACATGAGGGCGGGGCGCACATCGTCGGACTCGTGTCGCGAGACGACGCGATGCCCCGCGCCCGTCTCCGAGGAGTTCCTGCCATTGCCGGGTTGAGGCCCTCCTTGCACAGAGGGTGAGCTGAGCCGGATTTTGTAGCGGCCTGAAGCCAGGCCCGATCGCCTCGGCAGATGGGAGAACACAAGTCCTATGCCTGCATCACGGAAGTACCCCGACGGGCTGCGAGAGCGAGCCGCCGGCGAAATCCACACCTCCGGCCGTCCGGTCGCCCACGTCGCGAAAGACCTGGGCATCCACAAGGAAGCGCTGCGGCAGTGCGTCCGCCAGACCGAGGCCGACCAGGGCGACCGGCCGGATCTGCTGACCACCGCCGAGCGGACCGAGTTGACCCAACTCCGCAAGGAGATAGCCGAGTTGCGTCGGGCGAACGAGATCCTGAAAGCCGCATCGGTTTTTTATTCGCGATGGAGCTCGACCAGCCCCGCACGAGGCCGACGCGGTGATCAACCACCTCCGCGACGACTTCGGGGTCGAGCCCGTATGCCTGGAACTGGATCTGTCGGTCTCGGCATACAACGCCCGACTTACGGAGCCCGGTGGATTCACCGCCAGCTGCGGCGCGGAGGCATCACCGCGGCCCGATGCACCGTCGAACGCCTCATGCGCGAAGACGGCCTCGAAGGTGTGATCCGCGGGCAGCAGCGCCGCACCACCATTCCTGAGCGGTCCGCCCCAGGCCGCCCGATCTGGTCAACCGGCGCTTCACCGCAAGCCACCCGAACCAGCTGTGGGTCGCCGACCTCACCTGCATCCGCACCTGGTCGGGCTGGGTTTACGTCGCCTTCGTCATGGACGTGTACTCGCGGATGATCGTCGGGTGGCAGCTCGCCACCCACATGCGGACCGATCTCCCGCTGGACGCACCGGAGATGGCCTTGTGGCGGCGGGGAATCAAGAAGGGCTCGGATCTGATTCATCACAGCGATCGCGGATCGCAAGGCGGATTCAACTGGTCGTCGCAACACCTTGATCACGGAGGTGTGCGTTGGGGCGAGGCAAGACGCAGAAGGTGCCGGGGGTGCCTGCGGGTGCGCGACGGCAGTGGGCGGCAGATCGGGCGATGCGACCGCCGATGCGTTCACCGGGTCGCCCGGAGCCGTCTCGTGCGGTTCAGCGGGACTTCTGGCGGCAGATCGCGTCGGGAGTGACGACGGCAGAGGCCGCGGCGGCTGTCGGCGTTTCGTGGCCTGTCGGAACCCGGTGGTTCCGCCACGCTGGCGGGATATCGCCGATCAGCCTGGACGAGCCCACCGGCCGCTACCTGTCGTTCGCCGAGCGTGAGGAGATCGCGTTGCTGCACGCCCAGGAGCTCGGCGTGCGTGAGATCGCCCGCAGGATCGGACGCGACGCGGGCACGATCTCACGCGAGCTGCGCCGCAACGCGGCGACCCGGGGCGGCAAACCGGTCCATCGGGCTCTGGTGGCGCAGTGGAAGGCGCAGCAAGCCGCGAAACGCCCGAAGGTCGCGAAGCTCGCGGGCAATGACAGATTGCGTGAATACGTACAGGAACGGCTCGCCGGCAGCGTCCGCCGCCCCGACGGCACGACCGTCACCGGGCCTGAAACGCCCGCTTGGAAGGGGCTGAATAAGCCGCATCGGCAGGACAGACGATGGGCGGCAGCATGGAGCCCGGAACAGATCTCACACCGACTCCATGTCGACTTCCCCGATGATGAGTCCATGCGCATCAGCCACGAAGCGATCTACCAGGCGCTGTTCATCGAAGGCCGTGGCGCGCTCAAGCGGGAGCTGGTCACGTGCCTGCGCACCGGCCGGGCGCTGCGGACTCCCCGTGCACGGTCGCGGAACAAGCCGCAGGGGCACGTCACCGCGGACGTCCTCCTCAGCGAACGCCCCGCCGAGGCCGCGGACCGTGCGGCCCCCGGACACTGGGAAGGCGATTTGATCATCGGGACGGGCCGCTCCGCGATCGGCACGCTTGTCGAGCGCAGCAGCCGCTGCACGCTCCTGGTGCACCTGCCCCGGCTCGAGGGCTGGGGCGAGAATCCGCCGGTGAAAAACGGCACCCCGCTCGGGGGCTACGGCGCGATCGCCATGAACAGGGCGCTCACCACGGCGATGACCCGACTGCCCGGGCAACTGCGCAAGACCCTCACCTGGGACCGCGGGAAGGAACTCTCCGGCCATGCCCAGTTCGCTCTCGATACCGGGACGAAAGTGTTCTTTGCCGATCCGCACTCGCCCTGGCAACGACCGACGAACGAGAACACGAACGGGCTGCTACGTCAGTACTTCCCGAAGGGCACCGACCTCGCCCGCTGGTCGTCCACGGACCTCGAAGCCGTCGCACTGGCGATCAACAATCGACCCTGCAAGATCCTCGGTTGGCGGACACCGGCCGAGGCCTTCGAGGAACAGCTACGATCGCTACAACAGCCCGGTGGTGCAACGACCGGTTGAACTTGCCCAATATGTATCAATTCGCTACGGTGAGCGGCTGATTGAGGTCGGTGCAACCGCCTCAGTTGGTTCCGTCGCGGACAGCTACGACAACGCGATGGCTGAAGCAAGCTTTCAACGGTTCCTTCAAGGCCGAGCTGATCGAGCATCGAGGCCCCTGGCGTGACGCTCACCAGGTCGAACGTGCCCTCGTCCAATGGGTCGGCTGGTACAACACCGAGCGCCTGCACTCCGCCCTCGACTATCTCCCACTCGAGGAATACCAGGCCCAACACCACCGACCCCAGGCACCCCCAACAGCAGCCTGAACACACACAAACCGGCCGCTACGAAACCCGGGGCAGCTCAAACCTTGCCGACGTCGGTTCCCGCCCAGTTCCGGGCCACGAGCTCCTCCGGTCGTTCGCCGTGCAGAGTGCATCCGGACGACCTCGCCAGCGTGGTCCTACTCAGCGATACCCGCGGACTCGCAGCTCCTCATCAGTGGTCGAGTCGTCGTGCGGCCCCGGGCGGCCAGGTGCCACAGGAACCATGGAAGGCAACCACCCCCGAGCCATGCCCGAGGCCACTGGATCTTCCGGGCCGTACGACAGCCCATCCGACCCGCCAACAACGTAGGACCGCCCCCCAGGTCATCGAATTCGACAGGGGGCAACAGTCATGCCGGGCCCGGAGGCCAACGGCCCTCTTGCAGTACCGCAAGGAAGAGAACGGGGCGGGCGCGCCCTTGGGGAGGGGCGCGTCTTCGCTCGTCCGGCCCGGAACGCAGGGACTGGCCGGTCCCGTCGTCCAGACCGGGCGCCGCCGCTCGCCTTGCTCATCGGGCACCCGGGCTCATCGGTCGTCCGGCGCCTGCTGCCAGTAGGGAGCCTTGGCCGGGATGAGGGGGAGGGAGGATTCAACGCGGCCGAAGCGGTCGTCCTGCCGGGCCCAGGAGTTGTAGGCGGCGTCGACCTCTTCGCGGCTGCGGCAGACGAAGTTCCACCACATGATGATGGGTTCGGGGAAGGGCTCACCGCCCAGGAGCATGACCCGGGTGGATTCATGGACGTCCAGGGGAAGTTCGTCCCGTCCTTCGCCGAGGTAGCCCAGCCGCCCGGGGGGCAGGGGCTGGTCGCGGACGGCGACGGCGCCCTTAAGGACGATGAGCGCGTACTCCCAGTCGGGGCGCAGGGGCACCGTGACCGGTGCGCGCAGGTCCAGTTCGACGCCGACGAGCGGGGTGTCGTGGCGGGCGGGGCTGTTCAGGCTGCCGAACTCGCCGATCAGGACGGTGGCGGCGCCGGCTCCGCCGTCGAGGTCGGCCCGCGGCAGCTGCGCGTGGTGTTCGAAGGCCGGTGCGCCGTGCCGGGTGCTCTCCGGAAGGGCGGTCCACATCTGGATGCCCTCCAGGGTGCCGCGGTAGTGGCCGGTGCCTTCCTCTGCGTGGGAGACGGCGTGGCCGGAAGTCATCAGGTTGAGCTGGCCCGGCTTGATGACCTGCTCGGAGCCGAGGCTGTCGCGGTGGAGGACCTCGCCGTCGGTCAGCCAGGTGACGGTCTGCAGGCCGGTGTGGGGGTGCGGTCCGACGTCCAGACCGCTGTTCTCGGTGACGTCGGCGGGCCCCATGTGGTCGGCGAAGCACCAGGCGCCCACCGTGCGTCGGCCTCGGCGTGGCAGGGACCGGCGCACGCGCAGCGCGCCGACGGTCGCCTCACGGCCGTCGCTTACCTCCAGGCAGGGCGGGGCGGGGTGTCCGGTGTCGGCCTGATCGGCAGGGGCGTCGGCCTTGCTGACCGGTCCGCTCATCTCCAGACCTCCTTCTTCATGTCTCGCTCGGGTGTGTCACGGAGGGGGTTCGTGGCTGCGCGGCGCCCGGTGGCGTTTCGCATGCTTGTGCCGGTACGGGCGCGGCTCGGCGCTTGCGGGATCCTCCCGCCCTCATTGCGCTCCCCGGGGTGGGGAATGGCCGATGAGCCAGTTGGTATAACATTCAACTAAATCCTATGGCCCTGCTTCCACCGACGACAAGGACAACGTCATGGCCTTCGCCCCCGACGTCCGCCGCGCCGGCGAGCGCTTCCACACCCGTGCCGGCTGGCTCGACTCCCGGCACTCCTTCTCCTTCTCCCGTCACTGGGATCCCAACAACACCCACTTCGGGCTGCTGTTGGTCTCCAACGATGATGTCGTGGCGCCGGGCACCGGCTTCGAAACCCACCCTCACCAGGACATGGAGATCATCACTTGGGTCCTGGACGGCGGCCTGGTCCACCAGGACTCCGAGGGTCACAACGGGGTGATCTACCCCGGCCTCGCCCAGCGGATGAGCGCCGGTTCCGGCATCCTCCACAGTGAGAAGAATGACTCCTGGACCCTCACCGGTGAGCCCGTCCACCAGGAGCCAGTCCACTTCATCCAGATGTGGGTCATCCCCGACGAGGCCGGCATCAAGCCCGGCTATGAGCAGCTCGACATCAACGACCAACTCTCCCGCGGCGGTTGGACCACCCTGGCCTCCGGCATGCCCCGGCACACACACCAGCGCGCGATCGGCATCCGGCAGAAGGAGGCCGCCCTGCATGTCGCCCGCATTCGCCCCGACGAGACTCTCCCGATCGTCACCGCCCCCTTCACTCACCTCTTCCTCGCCCGCGGCAGCGCCGAATTGGAGGGCGCAGGCGCCCTGGCCGTCGGTGACGCCGTCCGCATCGTCGGTGCGGAGGGTCAGCGCATCACCGCCGGTCCCGAGGGCGCCGAGGTCCTCATGTGGGAAATGCGTGCCGCCATCTCCAAGACTTGACAGCGCACGCTGAACTTCCCGTGCAACAGGGAGACTTGAGTGATGCCCCACGGGGACGTCCGGGCGCCGGATCGTGAGGCGGATCAGCGCTTCCCAACCCTCGCGGAAAAGCTTATTCTTCAATTTCATCAGGTGTCACGAGGAGGTCGCGCCATGGCTGAGCTCGGTCTGGCCGACACGGTCGGCATCCTGCAACAGCCCGGCGTGCGTACACGCCACAGCAGCACGGGGCTCGGGTGGGAGCGGCTGTATCTCTCGACACAGGAAGAACAGCCCTACCGCGCCGCGTTCGGTCCGGCCTCCACGCACCTGGTGATCCTGCACCTCGACGGCCCCGTGACCGTGCGCCGGGGACGAGGTACGGGTGCCCGGTCCCGGACGATTTCGCCGGGCGGGCTGTTCGTGCAGCCGGCCGGACGGACCCTCTCCGTCCAACTCGGCGGCCGACTGGACACCATTCATGCCTATCTCAGCGACGACGCCCTGCGCGATGCGAACGGTGGGCGGCAGGTCGCACTCTCCGAGGAACTCGGTGCCACCGATCCACTCACCGAGCAGCTTCTGCTCGCGCTGGCGGGCACGGTCCGTTCCTGGGAGCCCTCGGCCCGTACATACACAGACCACCTGACCGGGATGCTCGCCGCACAGCTCGTACGTCGCCACCAGGCCGCCACCGCCTCGCCTCCCACCGAACCTGGGCCGTCCGGGCTGTCCCCCCGGCAGCTCGCCGCGGTGCGTCAGCTCATGGAGGACCGGCTGGCCGACCCCTTGCCCATCGCGGACCTCGCTGCCGCGGCCGCGCTGAGCTGCAGCCAGTTCACGCGGCAGTTCCGGGCGAGTACGGGCCAGTCGCCGCACCGCTTCCTGCTCGGGCAGCGCCTGAAGCTGGCGTGCCGGCTGCTGCGTACCTCCTCCGACCCGATCGCGGAAGTGGCCATGCGCTGCGGCTTCTCCCACCAGGAGCATCTCACTCGGGTCATGCGCGCCCGGCTCGATACGACCCCGGCAGCCCTTCGCCGGGCCGGCTGAGGGCGCGCACACGTCGCTTCAGGGCTTCAGGGCTTCAGGGCTTCAGAGGCAAGGCCAAGGCCAGGACCACAGCCACGAGCTGATCGATGCCGGGTGCTTTTCCTCTATCGCGTGAGCACCCGGCGCAGCGCCCCGAGGAGTTCGTCCCGGGCCGATTCCGCGGTCGTGGGCGGGGCGGCGCTGCGCCAGGCGACATATCCGTCCGGGCGGACCAGCAGCACCCCGTCCTCGGCGACCTCCGAGATGCGGCTCCACTCGCCGTACGCGTCGTGGCAGCCCTCCTCGCCGATACGGACCACCCGCAGCGGCACGCCGAGGGCATCCCGGCAGGCGCTTGCGGCGCTCTCCCAGAGGCCGCCGGACAAGCCGGTCAGCACGGTGAAGACGCCGTTGCCCACGACGTCCAGCGTGGACACGCGCTCTCCCCTCTGATCGACGAGCCAGGCGTGCGGAAGTTTGGCACCGGGCCGGGTCGTCGGCTGGTGGACCAACTCCCGGTCCTGCTCCCAGGTTTCGGCGGGACGTTCGTCAGGCAGTACAGAGGCGGAGACGTAGCGCTGGTTCATCTCGACGCCGTGCGCGTTGAACTCGTAGTTCTTCAGCTGGATCGCCTCGTCCAGGAGCCGTCGCTTCTTGGCGCCCTCGGGCGACCGGGCCCGTAGCGCCGCGAGCCCCTCGGCTATGGCCCCTTCGTCGCTGCCGGCGCCGACGCCGAGCACCTCGAAGATTGGCCCGAACTGATCGCGGCTGAGATTGGCCCGTTCGACGATCTGCCGGCCGACGGGGGCGCGTTCGGCTGTGTAGGTCTCCAGCAGCTCGGGCCCGGCCTCCCCGCGGATCACCATGGCGAGCTTCCAAGCGAGGTTGTAGGAGTCCTGTACGGAGGTGTTGGAGCCGAGCCCGTTGGACGGCGGGTGGCGGTGCACGGCGTCGCCCGCGCAGAAGACCCGCCCCGACGAGTACCGCGTTGCGTAGGAGTGGTTGACGGTCCACAGCGACGTCGACGTGATCTCCACCGGGAGGTCGGGGTCGCCTATGAGGTCGCGCACGATCTGCCTCGCCGCCCTCTCGTCCAGGTCCGGTGGCGGCTCCTCGATGTCGTACCCCCACACCAGCAGCCACTCGTACCAGGGGCGGACCATGCGGACCAGACCCATGCCGATGCCACCGGTCTCCGCCCCCGGCCGCAGCACCCAATACAGGACGCTCGGCCGGTGGGCGCAGTACCGGGTGAGGTCGGCCTTGAAGACGATGTTCATGCTGCCGGCCTTGGCCATGCGTCCGTCGGACGGAAGGCCGAGCTGCTCGGCGACCCTGCTGCGCCCACCGTCGGCACCGATCAGGTAGCGGGCACGCACGGTGAACTCGTCGCCGCGGATCCGGTCACGCAGCAGGGCGGTGACGCCGTCCTCGTCCTGGGTGAAGCTGAGGAACTCGGTGTCGAAGCGGACCTTGGCGCCGCGGGTCGCCGCGTTGCTCACCAGGATCGGTTCCAGGTAGGTCTGCGGCAGGTCGATCATCTCGCAGGGGCTCTTCGAGCTGTACTCGGTGGCCGTAGTGGGCCCGGTGCCCCAGCTGCGGATACGCCCGATCTCGTCCCCGGTGAGCGCCGTGCACAGCACCGTGTCCCCCATCAGCTGGGACGGACTGCCCGACGCCAGCGCCTCCGACTCGACGCCGAGGTCGCGCAGCACCTCCATGGTGCGCTGGTTGGTGATGTGTGCCCGCGGGGTGTTGGCCAGCCAGCCGTACTTGGTCACCAGCAGGGTGCGGATGCCGTACGTGGCCAGCAGCAGTGCGGCCGAGCCGCCGGCGGGGCCGCTGCCGACGACGAGGACGTCGGTGTCGTATGGATCGTGCGCGTCGGTGGTGCTCATGGGTGGGCGCTCCTCGGTCATCCGGCCAGCGGGGCGAGACGGAAGGTGTAGTCGAGACGGCGCCACTCACCGTCGACCTGGCGGCCGTCGGGAGTGGAGCCCGTCTGCGGGGCGAAGTCGGCGATGAGTTCGTCCTTGACGCCGAAGACCGTGTCACTGCCCAGGTAGGTGCCGCCCGAGACGAACAGCTGCGTGACGAGCCGCCGATGCCCGGGCGCATCGCACAGGAAGTGGAGGTGAGCCGCCCGGTAGGGGTGGCGCCCGACCGCGGTGAGCAGCTGCCCGACCGGTCCGTCCTCGGGGATCGGATAGTCCGAGGGCAGGATGGACCAGAAGGTGATGCGCCCGGCCTCGTCGGTGCGCAGCCGGGCGCGCAGCACCGGCCCGTCGAGGTCGGGGAGTTGGACGTCGTAGTAGCCGTCCTCGTTGGACTGCCAGACATCGACGACCGCTTCCTTGACCGGCTCGCCGTCGGTGTCCGTGACCCGTACGTCCACCCAGAGCGGGGTGCCGGGCAGCCCATGGGAGATGTCGCTGCCGTGCGCGGCCTCGGGCGGACCGTCCACGTAGAACGGGCCGAGAACCGCGGACGGAGTGGTGTCGGGTGTACGGGAGTTGGTGAGCAGGTCCACGGCACTGGATACGCCGAGGGTGTCCGACAGCAGCACGAACTCCTGGCGGGTGGGGGTGCACATCTGTCCGGCGCGGGTGAGGAAGTCGATGGCGCACCGCCATTCCGCGTCGGTGACGTCGTTGGCGGTGACGAAGGTGTGCAGATGCCGGGTGAGGTCGCTCATCAAGGCGCCGATGCGGGGCTCGGGGGCCTGGGCGAAGCTGGCCACCACCTGTTCGGTGAGACGGGCCAGCTTGGCTTCCGTGGCAGGCGGGCCCTGGGGGCGACGCCCGTGCCAGGCTCCGGCCAGCAGCTCGGCGATGCCCTCGGTGGTCAGGTCGCGGGGATTGGGGTACGGCGCCGAGGCGGTCAGCTCGGCCGCGCGGGGGAGTCCGGTCTCCGGCATGCCGAGGTCGCGCAGCGAGGTGGGGCCGCCGAGCGAGACGACCAGGTCGTACACGCCGCTGGGGGCGTCGGGCACCCCCAGGGCGTCGGCGATGCGGCGCATCACGTCGGGCACCGCGGGCGCGTTGTAGGCCATGGCATGCGGCAGGACGACGGTGTGCGTATCGGCGTGCGGCAGGTCGAAGCTGCCGCCGAGGGTGTGACAGAGCTTGTGGTGCAGGCCCATGCCGACCGTGGCGAGGCAGGTCCCGGCGAGCCACGCTGCCTGCAGCAGATCGGCGCGCGCCTCCGGGTCGGCGGGGTCGGCGGCCAGGCGGGGCAGGGCTCTCCCGATCCGGGAGATCGCGTCGAGCGCGTGCTGATCGGTGACCGGATCGGCGTCGGGGGAGTACAGGGCCTCGACGGCGTGCGCGAGAGCGTTGACGCCGCTGGTGACCGCCAGGGACAGGGGGAGGGTGAGCGTGAAGTCGACGTCGTATACGACGGTTTCCGGCAGGATTTCGGCGGACGACTGAGTCACCTTGCGCCCGTCCCGGGTTTCGCCCAGCACCGGGGTCACCTCGGAGCCGGCGTAGGTGGTCGGCAGGATGACCTGCGGCAGGCCCGTGCGCAGGGCCAGCGCCTTGGACAGGCCCGTCGTCGAACCTCCGCCCACGGCCACGACACAGTCGGCGTCGGTTTCCTGGAGCAGGCCGAGGGCCTGCTCCGTGACCTCGGCCGGGGTGTGCATGGCCGCGCCGTCGAACTCCGCCGCCAGCAGGTCGGCGAGTGCTTCTCGGACCCGCGCGGCGGTCTGCGCGAGGGGCCGGCTGGACAGCAGGAGCACCCGCGAGCAGCCGAGCCGCTCGACCTCTTCGCCGAGCCGGGTCACTGTGCCGGGACCGAAGACCACCCGTGAAGGGTGGGACGTATGGACAAACGTCTCCATTGGGTTCCGCCTCCGCTGGTCGTCTGGATACGTCGGGTGCTTGGGCACCGAGTATGTGGATGACGACCGCGTGAACTCCTGCACGATCGGCGCGTCCTTCTGCACGAAACGCGTGTGTGCGGGGGTGGGGGCCGCGGGGGCCCGTGGAGGGAGGGCACTTGGACACGTTTCGCCGAGTGCGTCCTTGCCGGGGAGTGGCCGGCGGCATCCACAGCTGTCATCGCGCTCATCGACGGCAGGCAATGACACCTGCCGTCGTATCAGCCCCGGCATCCCCTCCGTCACCGGACCATGTTCGTCGGCCTGATGGACGGCGACTGACCCCTGGGTCACCACCAGAGTGGAAGCCAGCTGGGGGCCCACGGCCAGCATGCGTGCTCGCACCTCCACCGCTTCGGGGCCGGCAGCCTCCAGAGCCGAACAGCGTCGTGGGAGCAGGCGGATCACGGGGTGTCACCCTCTTCCGCCGCAGGAGCGGTGGTGTCGGGGTTGCAGGCGGACGTGACCAGTTGGGCCGTGCCGGCCGCGTCCAGCGCGGTGACGGTGACCTCCGCCCCGGCCCGAGCGCGCGCGGCTTCATCGATGCGGTGGAGCGACGAACTGCGCGACGCGCAGCGCTCCGGCCGGCTTCGCATCTACGGGCCCGAGGTGCGGGTTGCGGTGGTGGCCACAGCGACCAGCGCCCCGCCCCATCCGGAGGCAGTCTGGTTGCATCAGGCCGTCGCCGCGCATGTCGCAGCCACCGTCCTTGCTCCGATCTCTGCCTCCCAGGCCGGACGAATCCTGGCCGAACTGGACCTCAAGCCGCACAAGGTTCGCGGCTGGCTCACCCGCCGCGAGTGTCCGCAGTTCTGGAAACGCGCCGCCGACATCTGCGGCCTCTACCTCAACCCGCCGAAGGACGCGGTGGTGCTGTCCGTGGACGAGAAGACCGCGATCGCAGCCCGATCCCGCGAGCACCCTGGCCGGGCAGCCCACCCCGGCTGCCCGGCCAGGCAGGAGTTCGAATACGTCCGCCACGGCACCGTCTCGATCAGCGCCGCACTCAACGTGCGAACCGGTGAGGTTCTCACCCAGCCCATCGCCCGCAACGACGCGGCGACCGTCATCGGCTTCCTGCGGACGCTCGACCGCGTCATCGCCTCCGACCGGCCCATCCACGTCGTACTGGACAACGGTGTCTCCCACATCGCACGGAAGACCACGGCATGGCTGGCCGATCACCCGCGCTGGCACGTGCACTGGACCCCGCCGCACGCGTCCTGGCTCAATCAGGTCGAACTGTTCTTCTCCGCCCTGACCCGAAGGGTCCTGCGTCACGGCGAATTCACCAGCCGCAACGACCTGATCGACAAAATCGACACCTACGTGATCAACCGCAACGACACCGCCAAGCCCTTCCGATGGACCTACGACGGCAGCCGCCTCAAAGCTGCGTGACCCTCCACGAACTAACGCGGAGCAGCACCCTGGATCAGGCCGAACCGCGAAGCGGTCAACGGACACGCGAGCGCTGCAGAGCGGTTCCAGAACCCTGTCCGAGAACGCGAGGTCCCCCAGCCAGGACTGTCATGAACTCGGTGGCCTGTCCGCCAGCTTCGTCGACACCCAGCACCACGAACGACTCCTGGAGCGGCTCCGCGGCACATTCACCTCGTAAGAATCTCGATTGCCTCGAGCATCGAAGCTCCGCGTTGAATGAGCGGCTTCGTTCGCATGACTGCCGCGGGAGCGGAGAAGCCCGCCACGCCCCGGACCACGCCGTCACGGGAGTACAGCAGAACGGGCCGGTCGCGGATGTCCATGACGTCGATGTGATCGGCCGGGTCGATGAACCCGATGCCTTGGATCTTCACCTCGTACTGATCGCTCCAGAAGTAGGGCGGCTCCGCGAGTTCGGGGAGACGGTCCGGGCCGATGGAGACGATCGCCTGGGCCACGATCGCGGCTTGATCGGCGGTCGTCGTCCAATGCTCCACGCGACGGTGCCCGCCCGCGAGTGGGTGCCACCACTGAGCCGCGTCGCCGAGTGCGAAGACGTCCGGCACGTTCGTCCGGCCGCTGCTGTCACACACGATCCCGTCTTGGGTCTCGATACCCGAGCTGTCCACCCAGTCGACGTCGGGAACGATCCCGATCCCCATGACCACGTCACTGCTGTCGATGATCGCCCCGTCTCCCAGTTCGATCCCCCGCACGCTGCCGTCCTCGCTGCGCAGGACCTGGCTGATCGTGGTGCCCAGATGCAGCCGCACGCCGTTGCCGACGTGGAGATCGGCCACTCGTGAGGCGGCCTCCGCCCCCAGCACGCGTACGAGAGGCGCGGACAGGGACTCGACAAGGTCGACTTCGCAGCCGATCTGCCGGGCGCTAGCGGCGATCTCACAGCCGATGAAACCGGCGCCCACGATGGTGATCCGTTTGTTCCGGCGGATACGTTCACGCAACTCCATCGCGTCGTCGATCGTCCGCAGCACGTGGACGCCCGACCCAGGCTCGACTCCCGGCAGGGAGCGGGGGCGGCCGCCAGGTGCCAGCACGAGCACGTCGTATCTGAAGACCTGTTCGTTCTCGGTGACGACTTCGCGGCTGTCGGTATCGAGCGAGGCCACCCGCGAGCCGAGGGCCCATGTCGCGTCCAGCCCGTCGATGTCGCTGAACTCCGTGATGTCGCGCTCACCGCGCAATACCTGCTTGCTCAGCGGCGGTCGGTCGTAGGGCCGGTGGACCTCGCCCCCGATGACGGTGATGGATCCGTGAACGGCTCCGGGCGACCCGGTGAACGCATCGGCGGTCGCATCGCCCGATCTGCCGCCCACTGCCGTCGCGCACCCGCAGGCACCCCCGGCACCTTCTGCGTCTTGCCTCGCCCCAACGCACACCTCCGTGATCAAGGTGTTGCGACGACCAGTTGAATCCGCCATCTCCAGACAGCCGACCGCATCCATATCGCCGACCGGCTGCGGGAGAAGGCCACAGTCCGGCAGATCGCTGCGGAGCTGGACCGCAGCCCGTCGACGATCAGCCGAGAGATCCGTCGCAACGGAATCCCCTTGCGCGGCGACGCTTCCCGATGGGCTTACCGCCCGTACGCTGCCCAGGCCCGCGCGGATGCCCGCCGGCCACGCCCGAAGCCAGGGAAGATCGCGCACAATCCCCGGCTGCGCGCCTTCATCCAGGACCACCTGGACCTACGGTGGAGCCCTGAGCAGATCTGCCAGGCCCTGCGCGGCCGCTTTCCCGACCGGCCGGAGATGCACGTGGTCCACGAGACCGTCTACCAGTCCCTCTACGTCCAGGGCCGGGGCGAACTGCGCCGCGATCTCGCCAAGGCACTGCGCACCGGCCGGGCCCGGCGCAAGCCCCCGCCGTCAGGCCCAGCGGCGCAATCCCCGCTTCCGCGACCCCATGGTGATGATCAGCCAGCGTCCCGCCGAGGTGGAGGACCGGGCGGTGCCCGGCCACTGGGAAGGCGACCTGATCATCGGGAGGGACAGCGCCTCCGTCATCGGCACCCTGGTCGAACGCTCCACCCGTTACGTGCTGTTGGTGCACCTGCCCAACGGCCAGGGCACCGAGCTGGTCCGCGATGCCCTCGTCGAGAGTGTCCGGACCCTGCCGGTCCATCTGAAGCGGTCCGTGACCTGGGACCAGGGCAGTGAGATGGGCCGGCACCTCGAGTTCACCATCGCCACCGACATTCCGGTCTACTTCTGCGACCGGCCAGCCCCTGGCAACACACGGCTCGAACAAGAACACGAACGGCCTGCTGCGACAGTACTTCCCCAAGGGCACCGACCTGTCGGTCTACGCCCGCGAGCACCTGGACACCGTGGCCGCCGAACTCAACGGCCGCCCACGCAAAACGCTCGGCTGGGAAACCCCAGCCGAGCGGCTCGCTAAGCTCCTGGCAACAGCCAGTTGATCACTTGTGTTGCAACGACCCCCGAAATCCGCCTTCCCTGGTCGGGGCCGAGTTGCTTGCTCTCAGCGCGGAGGCGGTGAGATTCGAACCCTTAGTACCCACAGCGGTGACATGGCTGAGCCGGCGCTCTGAACGGGGTGACGAGTGTGGTCTTCACAGCAGCGGCTTGGGCCTAATTGCAACCTGTGCCCGGATCTTAAGAGTCCAGGCTCAGACGAAAAGCATTCCACCGTCGATGAGCACGGACTGGCCCGTCATGTAGTCGGAGTCAGGCCCCGCCAAGTAGGAGACGAAGCTCGCCACGTCCTCACCAGTGGAAACGCGACCGAGCGTGATGCCCTCGGCCATGGCCTTCATGGACTCGCCCTCACCGACGTTATTGATCGCGCCAAGGTCACGGTCGACCTCCACCCACATCTGCGTGTCAACGATGCCTGGACAGTAGGCGTTCACCGTGATGCCGTGCTTGGCCCACTCTTGGGCGGCCGCCTGTGTAAGAGCGCGGACACTGAACTTTGACGAGCTGTAGACGCCCAACAAACCAAAGCCCTTGTGACCGGCGATCGATGAGGCCCCGATGATCTTGCCACCGGCTCCTTGTGTGATCATTAGCCGTGCCGCCTCCGTGTAGCACAAGAAGACGCCGCGGCTGTTGACGGCATGAATCTGGTCGTACTCCTCGGGTGAGACGTCAAGCAGTGCCTTCGTCTGTGCGACACCGGCGTTGGCGACCATCACATCGAGGGATCCGAGCTGTTCGGCCGTGTCGCCGACCAGCCTTCGGACGGAGTCTGGGTTAGAGACGTCGCCGGTAACGGCGATGGCCTGTACGCCGTGGGACTCGAGGACCTTGCGCGTTTCCTCAAGCGCTTCACTCATCGCCGGGAGGTCCGAGACGGCGACGTTGTGGCCGTCCTGGGCAAGCCGCAAGGCGATGGCTTTGCCGATCCCACGGGCGGCACCGGTGACGTGTGCAACGGTCATGTTTGTCTCCAGTCTTTTGGGTTCGCACGTCGTCTCCTGAGAGGCGTGGCACAGGCAGCGGCACGTTGAAGGTGCACGATTGCGGCTGCACGGACTGCTCGCTGTGAGTCCTGCGGCGAACCTGTCTTGGCTGCGTCTTCCAGGAGGCTCACGCAGGCGGTCAGGCCGTGGGGTCGACGAGCAGCTTCATCTTGCGGCCGGCTCGCAACTCTTCGAATCCCTCATCGACCACGCCGCTGAGGGGGACGGTTTCGACCCACCCCGTGGTGTCGTAGTGGTTCCGCCCCATGAGGTCGATGACCGCGCTGTAGTCCTCGGCGGTGTAGCAGAGCGTTCCCAGGATCCGGCGCTCGCGCAGGACGAGGTTGATCAGCGGAGTGGACAGCGGCTTGTCGTAGATCGCGACGCTGACCAGCGGCCGGTGTTCGCCGACGCACTCGAGAGCCGACGCGACCGCGGGCTCCACACCCGCCGCGTCGAACGCGGCGTCGACGCCGTTTCCCTTCGTCCGGTCCGCAATCAGCGCTGGGATGTCTTCGGCTGTCGGGTCGAGCGTTCGCGCACCAAGTGCCTCGATCGACCGTCGACGGGTCTCCGACGGCTCGACGACGTCGATCTCGGTCAGACCCATGCTGCGTAGTGCGAACCAGAGCCCGATCCCGATCGGGCCGGCGCCGTAGACGAGAGCGCTGCCCTGCTCGTCCACATCGGCCTGCCGGGCGGCGTGGTAGGCGACCGACATCGGCTCGACCAATGCGCCGAGTTCGACCGGGACGCTGTCGGGCAGGCGGTGCACCTGATTGCTGGGTACCACGGTGTACTCGGCCATGCCGCCGTCGGCCATGAGGCCGTGGAATCCGACCAAGTTGCAGACGTTGTAGCGGCCGGTCTTGCAGGGGCGGCACTCGCCGCACCGATAGACCGGTTCGATCGTGACGTGGTCACCTTCGCGCACGTCGGTGACACCCTTGCCGATCTCTGTAACCGTTCCGGAGAACTCGTGCCCCATGATCAGAGGCATGCGACTCCCCGTGAGCGGGTGCGGGTCGGCCGACGGGATGAATATGGGGCCGTCGTAGTACTCGTGAAGGTCGGTGCCGCAGATGCCGTTGCGGCTGACCCGCACCTTGACCTGCCCCGCACCCGGTGAGGGCTCGGGACGGTCCTCTATCTCCAGATGTTTGTTGCCGTAGTAGACGGCAGCGCGCATGGCTCCTCCTCATCTCGCGCCGCTCCGGGCTGTGCCTGCAGTAGTGGGAGCGGCCAGGCTTCTGTAGTCGGGGGTCTCAGGCGTAGTGGACGAGCTTCTTGTTCGAGAACTCGTCGAGGCCGAAGCGGCCGGGCTTCTGTCCGATCGCTAAGTACTTGGCACCTTCGAACGGCATGTCCGGGCGCCCATGATTGTGGCTTTTACACCCAACATCCCGATCTCGACTTGATTCGCGACGTGGACGACTTCGCCCTCGTCGCGGGTGATCGGGCGGGCCCGGTTTCCGAGACCTCGTCGAACTCGGCTGCCGTCAGGCCAGCCTCAAGCCGAATGAGGTCATGCATGCCGTGGCGATCCACGACGGCGTTCACGTAGTCGAGAATCTCCGGTTGATGCACGAACTTGGTCTTCAACGGAGGCTGCTCGTACAGCTCCTGGTCCAACGAGTACTGATAGTCGAGGTCTTCGGAGTCCGAGAGCGCACCGGGGTACTTGTTCCAGTGCCCATGTGTCGCCACGCTGGCCGCCTTGTCGATGGCCATCGCGTCAAGCCCAACTGGTTGCGCAGCTTGTAGAGCATCCGGATACCGCCGAAACTGGTCCCGGAGAAGAGGGCGTCGAGCTGGCATATCTGTTCGGATGCGGGTTCCATCCATGGCGCTTGCTCCTCCGGGGGCGTCCGTGGACCTGTGCGGACTACTTCACTGGCGAGGCACAATCGTGGGAGGAAGCAGCGGAGCAGCGGTGTTTCAACATGAAACACCGCACGTTAACGGGATGTGACCAGGATCTTTAGTCGGCACGCAAAAACCCAGACACTTTCTGTATTGGAGTTGCCTGGTCTTCGGGGGACAGGGTGGTAGCTGGGTAAGTGGAGGAGGCAGTGCGATGCCTGATCTGGTGCGAGAAGCACGTCAAGAGCTGATGCGCGTCGGTCTCCTTGGCGAGGTTCGTGCAGATGGGGTGGTGCCCGATCTGGTCCTGCGCAGCTGGCGCAGGTCGATCAGCAACAGCGTCGACAACGCGTCCCTTTGTCAGCGCTACCAGGATTTCGACACGGACTCCCTCCTTTGTCGAGCAGCCAAACCCGTTCTTGATCGTTGGCAGCACCTGCTGACCGACACTGGGACCACGCTGTTTCTGAGTGACCGCGCGGGCAGGATCGTCGTCCGCCGCGCAGGTGGCAGTAGCCTGCGACGGCGTCTGGATCGCGTTCACGCTGCCGAAGGCTTCGACTACTCCGAGGACTCGGTTGGCACCAACGGGCTCGGCACTTCGATGATCGAGAGGCGTGCTGTCTATATCGAGGGCAGCCAGCACTACAACGATGCACTGGCCGACGTCACCTGCGCCGCGGCCCCCGTATGCGCGCCTGCAGGATCTGTCATCGGCTCGGTCTCGCTCGGAGGGCTGAGCGAGACCGCTAACCCGCTCATGCTCTCCCTTACACGGGAGATCGGTCAGCAAATAGAGGAACGACTCCGGTCTGCGTCCCGGCCTCAGGACCTCGCCCTGGCGATGTCGTTCATGCGTTTCACGAACTCGAGGCGACCGACGGTGGTGATGGACCGCGAATCTCTCCTGGCCAACACGCCTGGGCTTCCGTACGTGAATGTCAGTTCGCACGTCGCGCTCTGGGAGATGCTCAACGCCCACAACTGGTCGTCGAGTACCGTCGCGCAGCTTGTCCTGGACGGGACGGGCGCGGAGGTTACGGCGCATCGGGTGCTCGACGGGCCGGGAGTGCACTTCGTGCTGCACTTCTCTGCCTTGAAGGAGGGCATTGGAGGACAGGTCGACCTGACGACTCCGCCACCACCAGCCATCGGTCCGGTCACGTCTTCAGTCGGCGGCGGGGTCGCCGACAACGGATTGGTTGTCGTCGAGGGTCCGCGGGGATCGGGCAGGGCGACGGTCGCCCGGGGCTTGCACGCGCACCGCGCGCACGGGGCGTGCCTCGAGGAGGTCACTGTCTCTCCGACGTTGACAACGCCATGGTCCGGTCTCGCTGATCTCCTGGCGGGTGGAACGGATGTGTTGCTTCGTCGCGTCGAGGATCTTCCTGAGCGTTATGCCCACCAGCTGTCACGTCTTGTCGCCGACCATCGGGCTGCGGCGGTCACCGGACAGCGGACAAACGCCCTCCTCCTCACGGTCTCTCGGGGGAACGCGTCCGCCGCAGTCCAAGCCCTGATCGACGAGGTCGGTCCGGCGGAACGCACCGAGGCCTTGTCGCGGGCTCCCGAGCGAGTGCCGGGCCTGGTCAAGCGAATTCTCGACAATGTCGATCCCGAGGGACGGCACACGATGTCACCGGCAGCGCTTCAGTCCCTCATGCAGTGGGGCTGGCCGGGCAACATTGCTGAACTCGCCGAAACGCTGGCTACTTTGGCGCGCGAAGTTCCCACCTCCGTCATCCAGCGTCGACACCTCCCGCAACATCTGCGGCAGGCGCCGCCGCGACGTCATCTCACCATGATCGAGAGGGCAGAGCGCGAGGCCATCATTCAGGCGCTCGACGTCGCCGGGGGCAACAAGTCGGAGGCAGCGACTTTGCTGGGCATAGGCAGGACCACCCTCTACCGACGTCTGCGCCAGCTCGGACTGGACGATGACGAGGGGTCTCTCTGAAGCATGGGCGAGGACGTTTTAGCATCCGGGCACTCACGACCTGTTGTGTCTCACCCCGATGAGGAAGGGCGCCATCTGCGCAACTGCAGCATGGATGGTTTCGGATCCCTAGTCTCGTAACCGAGTCATTCCAGCTGCGCGTGCTTCTGGGCATGAGTACGAAATCAAGCTGGGCATCGACCCGGATCGGCTTGCCGTCGGCGGCACGGTGGGTGGCCTGGCCACTGCCGTGGCACTGACGGCGCCACGGGGTGGGCTGGAGCTGTACTCCAGTACCCCGACCGACCCGAATTCTACGACAGGCTCGATCCCTCGAGGCACGCCAACGGCATCGAGGCATAAAGCCGGATTCCCAGAGCGTACAGCGATGTGAATTGGCCTTTCACGCTGTTGCGGGCGCGACGGTGGAGTTCGCCGCGCTCTCGGAGATGTTCGGGTTCAGGCCGCCGGTCAGTTTGTCCGTCCACTTGCTCATGAAATAAGTCAGCACCGCTGCGGCCACAAAGAAGGCTGACATGATGAGCAGTCCCCTGTTCGTGGAGCCTGTCGCGTCCTTCAGCACGCCCACGACGTACGGGCCAACGAGGCCGCTCAGGCTGGCGAGGCCGTTGATCATCGCGAGCGACACCGCCGCTAGGCCCCCCGCGAAAACCTGCGCCGGCATGGACTGGAAGGTCGAGAGCGAGCCGAAGAAGCCGGCACCGGCGAGGCCGATGCCTGCCAGGGCGAGCACTGCGTTGTCGGTCGTGGCCGCTACGATCAACCCGACTGCGCCGACAAGTTGAAGGATGGTCAGGTGCCAGGTGCGCTCGCCGGTCCGCGTGACGTTCTTCGCGACGAGCAACATGACTACCGCCGAGAAGGCCCAGGGAATGGCGGACACGAAACCCGCTCCGGCAGCGTCGAGTGAGAACCGCTCCTGCACGATCGTGGGCAGGAAGTACGTGATCGCCCAGTATCCGATGGTCATGCAGAAGTACAGCAGAGTGAATAGCCATGACGCGGGGCGCCTCAGCACGGCCGGCAACTGCCGGAACTTATGGGCTGACGAGTCTCCACGCTGGACACCCGTCTCGGCGAGGTACGACTTCTCCGAGGCATCCAGCCAGTTGGCTTCGGCGGGCGAACTGGGGAGCCGCCGCCAGATGAAGATCCCAAGCAGGATGGCGGGGAGTCCTTCCACCAGGAAGGCCCACCGCCACCCGGCGAGGCCGAGCAAGCCGTCGAGCGACAGCAGCGCTGAGGTCAGAACCGACCCGACCGCAAGGGCCACGGGGACCGCGAGGTTCACCATGGAATAGGTCTTCGTCAGCATGCGGGGCGGGCACCACATCGCAAGGAACAGCAGTGCTCCGGGGGAGAATCCGGCTTCGGCGAGGCCGAGCATGATGCGCACGATGTAGAGGGTGGTTTCGTTTTGCACCAGGCCCATCAGCATGGTCACTACACCCCAGGAGACCATGATCCGCGCTATCCACCGCCGCGCGCCAAACTTGGCCAGAGCCATGTTCGAAGGGATCTCGAAGAAGCAATAGCCGATGTAGAACAGGCCCGCGGCGAGACCGAATGTCGCGGCAGTGAGCCCGAGATCCTTCGACATCGGTTCGGCCAGGACGCCGATGTTGGCCCGGTCGATGTAGGAGATGAACATTCCGAGCATCACGATCGGAATGACGCGTAGCAGCATCTTGCGGTAGATGCGCGTTTCGATGTCGGTCGGCGTCAATGCGCCGGAATGATTCGTCATTGAATCGCTTTCCTTCGTTTCTGGCTGAGGGTGATGCCCGACGCAGGTTCAGCGGTCCGTCCGGTAGTGGTTCAATTTCTTCCCGTCGATCTCGATGCCGAGCCCCGGTCCGGGAAGGACGGTCATCACTCCGCCCGTGATCTGGAGCGGTTCTGTCAGGAGGTCCTCGACCATGTCGAGGTAGTTCGACAATTCGGCGGCCCGCCGGGAGGTCATTTGCTGAGAAGCCCCGAAGGCGAGGGAGCAAGCGGTACCGACCTGGCCGTCGATCTGGTTGCCGATCACCGCTTCCACGCCCAATCCCTCCGCGAGGTGAGAAACCCGGAGGGAGTCGGAGAAACCGGTGCGGGCGGTCTTGATGCTGATTCCGGTGGCTGCCCCGGCGAGTAGTTCGCGGGTAACGTCAGCAGGAGTTGGGGTGCTTTCGTCCGCCACGAAAGGGATGGACGAGTGCTGTACGAGCCAACGGCGACCAAGGATGTCGTCGGCTGGACAGAGCTCCTCCACCCGAGACAGGCCGAGGTCGTCGAGCTGCCGAAGCGCGGCGGCGGCGTCGGACGCCGGCCAGCCGCGGTTGCCGTCGAGATAGAGCTCGGCGTTGTCGCCGACTGCTCCGCGGATCGCGCGGCACACGGCGATGTCGAGTTCGATCGGCAGGCGTCCCACCTTGACCTTGAACGACGTGATGCCGAACTCCTCGCGCATGCGGATCGCCTCGTCGGCCACTGCTGCCGGATCATCGAATCCGAGCATGTGGCTGACCCGGAGCCGATCGGTGTAGTTGCCGAGCAGTTCGTGCACCGGCCGTCCGGCGGTCTTGCCCCAGGCGTCCCACATCGCCATGTTGATGGCGGCCTTCGCGGTGGGATTCCCTACTGTCCTCGCGAGTCTCGCGCCTACCTGTTCGTGCGCGAGGATCGAGATGCCCCGGATGAGCGGGGCGAACAGGGAGTCGATGACCGCGACGATGGAGGCTTGTGTCTCGCCGTAGGTGTAGGGGCGGGGAGGGGCTTCGGCGACACCGACGACACCGTCTTCGGTTTCGACTTCGACGAGCACGTGGTCGGCCACGTCGATGTGGCCGCTCGCGAAGTGCAGCGGCTTGCGGTAGGGGATGGCGAACGGGATGGCCCGTACGTCGGTGATCCGCATGAAAGGGTTCCCTGCTGTGGTCGCTGAAGGCCATTCGCCGCGATTGCCCGCAGGCGGGTCAGCCGAGGTAGGTCCGGATGATCTGGCTGTCATCGGCCTCGAGCAGACCCAGTTCCGACGCGCGCTGGTACTGCTGCTTAGCTGCCTTGAGCAGGGGGGCGTGGGCCCCGTGTGCGTCGGCCTCTTGCTCGACCAAGCTGTTGTCCTTGGTGAGAATCGCCAGGCGGGTCAGCACTTCGGGTGCTGTCCCGGGCTCCGCCATGCGTGGCCCGCGCTCGTCGAAGAACCAGGAGGCTCCTGAGCCGCCGCTGATCACATCGACGGTCCTGGCCGGGTCGAGCCCCAGCCGGTTGGCCAGGGCAATCGCCTCCGCGGCGGCGACGAGATGCACGGAGCTGCAGAGCTGATTGACCATCTTGGTGGCTTGGCCGTCGCCGGGGCGCTCGCCCACCGGCGTCACTGTGCCGAGGACCGAGAGAATCGGCGTCTGTGAACTGATCAGCTCGGGTGAACCCGCGGCGAGAAACCTCAGCGTTCCGCTCTCTGCGCCCGATGTACCGCCAGTGACCGGTGCGTCGATCACACCTGCACCGGCGTCGACCAGCGCCGCCGCCGCCTCGCGGGCAGCCTGCGGGCCAACCGTCGAGGAGAGCACCCAAGTCTCGCCTTCGACGCGACGGTGTGCGCTTCCGGACTTCACGGTGTCGAGAAGCTGCTGGCCAGTGGCCACGAGCACCAGGACGACGTCGCATATTGGCGCATCGGCGATGTCGGGGAGCGCCTGGATGCCTTCCCTCTCGGCTCGTGCCCGAGCACCGGCGTTCGGATCGACAGCGAGGACCGTGTGGCGGTGAGCGGCGAGCCGTCGCGCCATCGGAGTCCCCAGCGCGCCGAACCCGACCACCGCAACGGTGGAGGCACTGCTGTCGGCGAGTAGATCGGTCATCGAACTCACTCCCTCTACTAGCGAGCAACTGTGCTCGCCGCGTTCAAGGGGTAGCTAACGACTGGCATCTTTTATTGTCCAACACTAAATTCGGATTCGCTGATATCGAGTCCATATGAGTCCGGTGTCGGCAGCGCCGCTTTCCCGATCTCGAGGACCTTCTCCAAAGCCGGTGAAGTGTTGTCGGTCCTCCAGGCGAGCGCGGCGAAGAGGTGGCTGGGGCCGGTGCCGGTAATGGATTTGTAGACGATGCCGACGCTCTGGACCGGGCAGACCGAACTAAGTGTGATGGTGACGCCGGCCCCGGCGGCGACGAGCGCGAGCACCGTGGCGGAGTCCGGGGCGACCTGCGTGATCCGCGGAGGGAAGCCGGCGGACAGGCACATGCTGTGCATGGTGGCCCGCAACATGGACCTGCTGTTCTCCGGAAGGCTGACGAACCCGTCCTCCTCGAGGTCCTCCAGGCGCACGCTGTCCTCGCGAGCGAGGCGGTGGCCTTCCGGCAGTGCGCAAAGCACCTGTTCCACCTCGACGATGCGGTAGCTGAGCTGGGGGTCCGTCACGGGCACCCGGACGAACGCGAGATCGAGGTCGCCCGAGGCCAGCAGGTCGAACGCGGTGTAGACGTACGTCTGAGACTGCAGGTCCAGCTCGATGCCTGGGTGAGCCCGCCGGACGGCGTTGGTAAGCAGGGGCAGCGCTCGCCGACTCGACGCCCCTGCGAAGCCGATCCGGACGCACCCCTCCTCCCCGGAGACGATCGACGAAGCCATTTCCCGCACCGCGGCGACTTGGTTGAGCACACGCCGGGCAGGCGTCAGCAACCTGTCGCCTGCGCCGGTCAAGGTCACGCTGCGCGTGCTGCGCTGGAAGAGCTGGAGCCGGAGTTCTTTCTCCAACTGGCTGATGCGGTTGCTGAGCGGCGGCTGTGCCATGTGCAACCGGGCCGCGGCCCGGCCGAAATGAAGTTCTTCGGCGACCGCGACGAACGCTTCAAGGCCACGCAGGTCCACGGGCACACCTCCCTCATTCTTATCCGCGAGGTATCAGTACGGATGGCATTGGTATTGGATTGGTAAGGCTCGGGCAGGCAGCATAACGAGGAGTCGGCCGAACCGGAGTTCGACGCCGACCGTGCACAGTCACTACGGAAGGACCGACCTCGATGAAGCTGCGTCTGCACCACGTGAACGTGGTCTCCGACGACATGGACGAACTCCACGGGTTCTACCGTGACGTGCTCGGTCTCGAGACGGCGCCATTGCCCCCGATGATCGAGCACCTCGCGCACCAGAACGACCTGACTGAGTCCGAGGACGAGGGAAAGTGGAAGGCGAACGTTGCATTCTTCGACGCGAGCGGCGAAGACGAAGCGCAGATCCACGCCGGTCGGCGGCAGGCCTATCTCGGTCCCCGTATGGGCCACGTGATCAACCCGCTGCTCACCGGTCACTTCGCTTTCCGCACCGATGACCTCGACGCAGTGCGCAAGCACCTGACCAAGGCAGGGATTCCGTTCTCCGACTACGGCGAGTGGGCGGTGAAGAACTGGGACCAGATTTTCCTCACCGATCCCGCCGGCAACGTCATCGAGATCCACCAAGTCCTGTCCTGAGGACGCGCGGTGCAACGCTGGCGCCGTCGGCCGTCCGGTTCGACCTGGGGTGACTTCGAGGACCCGGACGATGTCCTGGGACGGCTCAACCTCATTGGACCGGAGCAGGTCCGCAAAGGGATAGCCGAAGTGCAGGACGGGAAGGTCTTCAGCCTGTCTCTGCCGCTTGACCTACCTGGGCGTACCGTCCTCAACCCGAACCGCTTCCCGCCCGTTGTGAGGCCGTCCCTGCGGGCTGGTGTCGTGAACTTCAACTGCGCCATGTCGGTTGCTGTGCCGGGGGCGACCGATGTGATGAGCGACGACCTGGTCGTCCTGCACACTCAGTACTCGACGCAGTGGGACGCGTTCGGCCACGCGGGAGCCGTTTTCGACGCGGACGGCGACGGGATTCCGGAACAGGTCTACTACAACGGCTGGCGCGCCGGAGTCGACGTGGTCGGACCGCAGGATACGGGCTCGGCAGGTCTGACTAGCCTCTGCCGCCTCGATGGCGCCGCTGAGGGTGCCGCTTCGACCTCGAACGCGGGACCCGTGGACATCAGTCACATGGCCCGCCACGGCGTTCAGGGCCGGGCGGTCCTCGTCGACCTCGAAGCACACCTCGGTACCGGGCGTACGGTGGTCGGATTCGAGGCGTTCGCGCGCGTGCTCGACGAGGACGCTGTCATCGTTGAGCCGGGCGACATCCTCGTTCTGCACACCGGATTCGCCCGTGCGGTGCTCGGCCAGAACGGCCGGCCGGGCCCCGGTTCGCTCGATGTCTGTGCCGTCCTCGACGGTGCGGATCCTGATCTTCAGAGCTGGGTCCGGGAGAGCGGCGTGGCGGCGATCGCCGCGGACAACTACGCCGTCGAAGCATTCCCGTCACCTCACCATGTTCGCGGCGCCCCGGCACTGCCCCTGCACGAATTGTGTCTCTTCCGGCTCGGCGTGCACCTCGGTGAGCTCTGGTGGCTCTCCGAGCTCGCAAAGTACCTGCGCGAGAGTCACCGGTTCCGCTTCCTCCTCACTGCCCCTCCACTACGGCTTCCCGGCGCGACCGGGTCGCCGCTGACCCCGATTGCGACGGTGTGAAGTGCCTCCTGAACGCATGCTCGTGACAGGTGGAGCGTCGGGCATCGGCCGCGCCATCGTCGAGGAAGGCCTGGCGCGCGGGTGGGAGGTGATCGTCGTGGACCGGGACCAGGCTCCTGCGGGTACCAGCATCGTCGCCGATCTCGCCGACACCGAAGCCACAACCGCGGCGCTCGAGGAGGCATTGGCTGGCGGCCCTATTACCCGGTTGGTCAACAACGTCGGCGCGGTATACCCGGGACCGTTGTCCGAGCAGACCCTCGATCAGGTCGACGCGGCGTACACCCTCAACCTGCGCTGCGCGGTTCAGTGCACGCAGGCCCTGCTCCCAGCAATGACCGAAGCGAGGTTCGGACGAATCGTGAACATGACCTCTCGGGCCGCACTCGGCAAGACGCTCCGAACGGCGTACGCCGCGTCGAAGGCCGGGTTGATCGGGCTGACTAAGGGGTGGGCGCTGGAACTCGGACCACTCGGTGTCACGGTCAATGCCATCGGACCCGGTCCCATCTCGACCGAGTTGTTCACGAAGGCCAACGACCCCGATCGGATAAACCAGATTGTCGACGCCGTCCCGGTCCGCCGCATCGGCACGCCAGACGACATCGCCCACAGCGCCGGGTACCTCCTGGACCGGCGAGCCGGCTACGTCAACGGTCAGGTCGTCTATGTCTGCGGCGGGCTGACCGCAGGTGTGTCCCCAATCTGATCAGGTGTGCCGACTCGCTGGACAAGGAGCACGCCGCGAGTACGCAAGGCACTGACGCCCGGGCCGGGCAGGGACGGGGGAGCGCGATGGGCGTCCAGAAAAGGGCCGTGCCCGGCGGAGAAAGCGGGTTCGATCCCGCCGCTCGCCAGTGTTGGGGTGCTGGAATCGCGGCTTGACGTGGTCGTTGAACAGTTCCACCTGCGGCAGACGGTCTCGGTGCGTCTCCACGCCGACACGGGCCCCACCTAGATTGGTGCGGCACTGACGCGTGGTCAGGGAGTGCGGATCAGCTTCTTGTTCGCGAACTCGTCGAGTCCGAACCGGCCGAGCTCGCGCCCGATGCCGGAGTTCTTCACTCCGCCGAACGGCATCTCGGGCGAGCTACGGACAAGCAGGTTGAGACCCACCATGCCGACTTCGAGCCGGTTGGCGACGTACTCGGCCTCGGCGGGATCCGCGGTGAACACCGCGCTGCCGAGGCCATAAGGTGAGCTGTTCGCAAGGTCGATCGCTGCCTCGGTGGAGTCGACGCGATAGAGGACGGCAACCGGACCGAAAATCTCCTCGTGGTACGCCCGCATCTCCGGAGTCACGCCGGAGAGCACGGTCGCGGGATAGTACGCGCCCGACCCGTCGGGCACCTCCCCACCGAGGTGAAGCAGTGCTCCCTTGGCGACGGCGTCCCTGACTTGCTCGGCAACCTCGTCGCGCGCGGAGACGGACGACAAAGGACCGAGGCGGGTGGCTTCGTCGGTCGGGTCACCGGTCTGCCAGGTGGTGGCCTCCTCGAGGAAGCGGGACACGAACTCGTCCCAAACCGGCTCGGCGACTATGGCCCGCTTCATTGACGTGCATACCTGGCCGGCGTTCCAGAAACGGCCGATCGCGGCCGCGGGAACAGCCTGGTCGAGGTCCGCCTGCGGCAGCACGATCAGGGGGTCCGAGCCGCCCAGCTCAAGCACGCACTTCTTCAGGTGCTGGCCTGCGAGGGCTCCGATGGCCCGACCCGCGCGCTCGGAGCCCGTGAGCGACACCCCCCGGACAAGCGGACTCGCGATCATCGTGGCAATCTGCTCATGCGTGGCGAAGATGCTCTGGTACACGTCGTCGAGGGCGTCGGCCTTGGCCGCGATGCGCTCGATCGCAAGGGAGAGCTGCGGGCAATTGGGCGCGTGCTTCAACAGGATGGTGTTCCCGAGTAGCAGGTTCGGTGCGACGAAGCGCGCTACCTGATAGAGGGGGAAGTTCCACGGCATTATGCCGAGCAACGGCCCGATGGGTGCGGTGCGCACCAACGCCCGGCCACTGCCTGCAATGTCGAGTACCTCGTCCGTGAGTAGATCAGGACCTGACGTGGCGTAGTACTCGTAGATCGACGCCGCCAGCTCGACTTCGGCCCGTGCCTGGACTATGGGCTTGCCCATCTCCAGGGTGGTGAGGGCGGCGAGTTCCTCGACCCCTTCCCGGTACAACGCAGCGATGCGCACCAGGACCGCCGCCCGCTCGGTGAGGGGAGTCGCGGACCAAGCCTGATAGGCCGATGCCGCAGCGCTGAGGGCCTGTTCGGCCTCGGGATCCGTCAGGATCGGGAACCTGCGCACGACGGCACCTGTGGTCGGATCGACGGTTGTGTACACCTCGGGAGTCCTCCGGATGGGATCTCGGTGTTGAACGGGCGTGCCGTCGTGTGGGCTGGTCACCACTGTTCTGCCTTGGTGTGCAGCTCCTCGTCGCACGTCAGCGCGATCTTGCGGAACTGGCTGGCGTGGAAGATCAGCGGCGGCGTGTGCGGCGCCGTTTCGAGGCCGTGCACCTGCAAGAGCGCTATCAAGTGGTCGCCGGCTTCGACTTCGTCATGGAGCGAGACTTCCATCCACGCGCTCGAACCGCGGATCAGGATGCTGTCGTTCGCCCCAGCGTCCCATTCCACGCCGGCGAACCGGTCGCCTTCCTTGCTCGCGAGCTGGCGGCACGCGACGTCGTGCCACTGCGAGAGCACGCTCAGACCAAGGCGCGGCCGCTCCCGCAGGATGGGCCAAGTCGAGGACGTCTTCTGGATGCATACCGACACCAGCGGTGGATCCACGGAGACCGAGGTGAACGAGCTGGCGGCCATGCCGATCGGGGTGCGGTCCACGCGGGCGCAGACGGCCGCGATTCCGGATGGGAACGCGCCGAAGGCACGGCGCAACTGTCCCCCGGAAGTCACCCGTTGCATGCGGATCATCTGTGTTGTTCCTTCCTGCGGTGCCTGCGAGGGGAGTCAGGCGGAGGCGCACTGCGAGCTCGTGGGGTCCTGGCCCGGGGGGCAGTGGGGGGGCGCCATGAAGGCGCCGAGCTTGAGTGTCAAAGCATTTCCTCCTCGACAGGTATCGCGGGTCGCCACCTCGGTGCATGTGCTGACCCTCACACGTGGGCACCGTGGTCAGATGTATCGATTTGGCACACAGCACAGGAGGCGTCGGTGCTTCGACGGGCCCACCAGTACGTCGGCAGCCAAGTTGTCACGATGCTGGCGGTCGGCATCGTGAGGCGGCGTCAGCGCAGTCGGTACTCGCGCATCTTCCGGTAGAGAGACGAGCGCGAGATTCCGAGTGCAGTCGCCGCGGCCGCTTTGTTGCCGTGGTGCTCTTGCAGCGCGGTCGCGATGGCGTTCGACTCCGCGCTCTGCATGGCGGTCAGGTGACCACGAGTGACCTCGTGGAGCCACGCGGGCGGGAGGTCTGCGGTCGCGACAGTCGGGCGAATCTGACGCGCCAACCACCGCCGGAACTCTTCGAGTTGGCGGTGGTTGCCGGGCCATGGATGACGCTGGACGACCTGGATCACTTCCCGCGACAGCGTCGGCATGCCCAGCCCTTGGTCGACCAGCCGGGCGAGGGCGTCCTCGGTGCGCTTACGGAGGGGCGGAATCTCGAAGGTGAACGGTGGGAACTGATCGAGGATCACTCGCGGAAGCGTGTCGTTGTGGTGGGCGGCGGCGGAGACCGTGCCCGCGATGCGCAGGTCGGATCCGTCGATGCGCGGTGCCCCCTCGAGGATCGTGGCAAGCGCTCGGCAGACGTTGACGTCAAGAGCGTCGAGGTGGGCGAACACGACGAGTTCATCGGCATGCTCCACCAGCGCCCGGGCATCGGCCAGCCACTGTTCGTGGCCGAGCTCGTTGATCGTGGCGCAGTCGAGTTCGCGATATTGGCGATCGGAGTCCGCAAGCGCGGCCCGCAGGGCGGTGCGCTTGCCGACCCCGTGCTCGCCGACGACCAGGAGCCGCTCGGTCGTGGACTTGATCGCACGCAGGTCTGCGACGAGTCGGACCCAGGGCCGCTCCGGGTGCTGCGGCTCCCGGGCGGAGTTCCGAGCCCGGGTCGGCGTCGGCCGGGCGACGGCACCAGCCGACCCCTCGTCGGCCACGACCACGGCCCCGACCAACGCGCCCCCCCTTTGCACCGGGCGGCACACAGTGACCCGTGACCCGCCGGCAAGTTCGAGTCCGATGATGTCGCCGGGCCCGCCCTCGATCTGCTGCCACAGCGCCTCGTGATCGAGATCCATTGCCGCGGCCTGGGAGTTGGCGATGACGACGTCTGCGCTGACCGCGACCACGGCGCTGCGTCCGCGGCGTCGCTCGGCCAGGAAGTGGCGCAGCATCTGGCGCTCATGCATCGAGGTCTCGCCGTACAGCTCCTCCTCTATGTCGCGCGCTAGGTGCAGCAAGGTCGGCACCATCAGCGGGCTGGCGTCCTCGACCAGACTGGTGACGCTGAGGACGCCGGTCACCCGGTTGGTGACCGGTTGGTGAATCGGTGCTCCTGCGCAGGTGAAGTCGTGCAAGGCCTCACTGAAATGCTCTGCGCCGTTGACCGTAACGGCACCCGCGGTCTCGAGTGCCGTGCCGAGGCCGTTTGTGCCGATGACGTCTTCCGACCAGCGGGTGCCGACCACGACGCTGCTGCGGTTGAGGCGAGAACGCAGGCGGCTGTCCTCGTCCCAGCGCCAGAGAAGTGTGCCGTCCGGCGCGCTGAGCAAAAGGCTGGTGTTTGCGCCGATCAGAACGTCGGCCATCGAGGCAAGGACGGGGATGGCGACCTTGGCGATCCTACTGTCGAGGCCGGCCTCACCCTCGACACATGGGACGTGATCCGGGTCGACCCCGTTCAGCTTCGACCGACGCCAGGACTCGAGGATTTCGGTCCTCACAATGAGAGAGCCCGGCTGATCGCTGTCGAGGCGGTCGCGATGGGCGTCGATCACTGCTGTCCCACCTTCCTACCGCGGTAACGACGCTGTTACTTCTCCTGACACAAGCACGAAGCACATACACCGTCCAATACCAATGCAGTGTCTATTCATTTGGCAGCCGTAATAATCGGAGAGTGGAGTTTCGTGACCCGGAAGCGTCCGTGGCCGTGGCCATCGGGAACCGATCAACGGTCAGTCGGGATCCGCCGCGCACCCGAGTTCGTGGCGTCCCAGACATCGACGGCGGGGGACGCGGCTGAGCTGTCGAACTACCGGGACATGAGTAACGACGTTGACATCGATCCGGTCAAGCTCGAAGGCGCCGCTACAGGACAGACGCTTGAAGCGACGAATAGGGCGGTTGGTCTGGCGCGACGCACCGCCGGAGAGTTCAGGCGGAGTGATGGAACAGTTGGAGTGGGCTTCGTCAGGGCTGCGGAAGACGAGGACCGAGTACGGACGGGCACGGGCTTGTCGCTCACGCTGCCGTGCGCGATTTGATCGAGGTCGACGCAGCGTTTGGCGAGAGCTACTGCGATCACGGCCTCCTGGTGGTGTAAGCCAAGAGCAGTCCGGTCTTCGGACCCGTCAGCAAGACGGCATGGCCGCTCTCTTCGTCTCCGTGGTGCGGCGCCACGAAGAAGACCAAGTCGACGCCTTGCGGTCAGACAACATCGGTGAGACGTGGTGAAGCCGGTTGTTGCCGGAGCTTCAGAGGGCAGCGTAGACAATCACGCGGTTGCCCCAAGGATCGCTGATCACGACCCGGCGCTCGTGCGGACCATCGACCGGGCCATGGATGACCTGGCCGCCTGCGGCATCGAGCCGGTCGAGAAAAGCCACGATGTCATCGACCTTGAAAGCGGCTGCCACGACGCCGACCACGTCCTCGGTGTCCGCGGCGATGGCAAGGGTGCTGGGTCCCGAGTCGAGGGCGGCATAGCGGCCGCCGTCGACGAAACGGGTGGGGAGGCCGAGCACGGTGCCGTAAAACGCGACGGCCGCGGGCACGTCATCGACCGGATGCACGACCTGGCGCAGCCTCGCTGCCGGTGCTGCAGACGAAGGCTCAGTCGGGTGCGTGGGTGAGTCATGTGCGGTCATGAACACAGTCAACCCCGGCCCCCGAGGGGATGACTGTCCATTCTTGGCACAGCGCAGGGCGTCCCAAAGTGGCACAACCGTGGCCGCGCGGCGCGTGTGACAGTCATCACCGCGCGCAGCAAGGGACGCGCGAACTCCACCCTCGACGAGGAGGAAATGGCTATGACACTCAAGTTCGGCACCTTCATGGCGCCCTTCCACTGCCCCCCGGGCCAGGACCCCACGACGGCGTACGAGCGTGACCTGGATGTCCTCAAGCACATGGACAAGCTGGGCTTCGACGAGGCCTGGATCGGCGAGCATCACTCGGGAGGCCACGAGCTGATCCCGGACCCGATGTCGTTCATTGCCTGGGCCGCCCCGCAGACCAAGAACATCAAGCTGGGCACCGGCGTGCTCTCGCTGCCGTACCACAACCCCCTGTGGGTCGCGGACCGTGCGCTCTTCCTCGACCGTCTGCTGCGCGGACGGTTCATGCTCGGCCTGGGTCCCGGTGCCCTGCCGACCGACGCCACGATGATCGGTATCACATTGGAAGAGCAGCGCACGGCGTTCGAGGAGGACGTCGACGTGCTGATGGCAATCCTCCGCGGTGAGACCGTGACCGCGAAGACCAGCCGCTACAACCTTGTCGACGCGCACACCCAGTACGCGCCGTACAGCGACTTCGAGGTCACGGTCGCCGCGATCGCCTCCCCCACCGGACCGCGCATCGCTTCGAAGAACGGCATCCACTTGATGTCCGTCGGCGCAACCAACAAGAGCGGCTTCGACGCGTTGGCCCTGCACTGGGACGTGATGGAGGAGCGTGCGCCGCAGTTCGGCCACGTGCCCGACCGCTCGAAGTGGCGTCTGTGTGGCCCGATGCACCTCGCTGAGACGAAGGAGCAGGCCATCGAGGACGTCCGTTACGGCCTCGACGCCTGGTGCGACTACACCCAAGACGTGCTGGCAGCTCCTCACTTCCGGGCTGCTGGCAAGACCTTCGACGAGCGCATCGAGTGGCTCAACGAGAGTGGCCTCGGAGTCATCGGCACCGTGGACGACGCGATCGCCCAGATCGAGCGGCTCGAGGGCCAGTCGGGCGGCTTCGGCTCGTTCCTGCTCATCCATCACGAGTGGGCACGGCACGCCGCCACGCTCAAGAGCTACGAGCTCTTCGCCGACCACGTCAAGCCGAGGTTCCAGGGCAGCGCGGACCGTCTCCTCCAGTCCCAGGACTACGCGGTGTCGCGCTGGAACGAGCTGGACGGTCGCCAGGCCGACGCGATCGCCCAGGCCACCGAGCGGCACGCCAAGGAACGGGAAGCCACGGCGGCTGGCTGAGTGAGCGTCGGGGGTGTGGCCAGGCGGCCGGATCACGGAAGATCCGGCCGCCTGTCTTCGGTGGTGGCCGCCTCGAGCAGTTCGGGCAGGTCGGCTCCGTCGTCGTCGCGCTGGGTCGATCCACCATCCGGCCCGCGTGATCGTGCGGGCTCCCTCCTCGATGGGGGCCCAGTCGGTCTCACTCCACGTGCCTTCGGGGACGAGGGCGATCTTGGGCGGTCCGTCCAGGGGCGGCATGTCGTAGCGGGCGGCCCAGGCGCGAGCTTCGGCCTGTTCCTCGGCCCACCCTGCGGCGGCGTCGGGGCGTGTACAACGAAGGGTGGAACTGGATCTTGGAGTGACACCGAATGACTGACGTTGTACTGAGCCCCAGGCCGAGTCCGTACCGGAGCCGTCGGCTGCGGTCGCGGAGCCGGTGGTGGACGACCAGCTGGTGGGGATGCTGGTGGATCGGGCCCGCGCCGAGGGCCTGCAACTGGCTGGCGAGGGCGGGCTGTTGCAGCGGCTGACGAAGCGGGTGATCGAGTCCGCTCTGGACGGTGAGGTGACCGACCATCTCGGCTACGAGAAGCACGACGCCGCCGGGAAGGACGGCGGCAACTCCCGCAACGGGCGCCGGTCGAAAACGGTTACCACCGATATCGGGCCTGTCGGGATCAGCGTGCCGCGGGACCTCGACGGCAGCTTCGAGCCGCAGATCGTTCGCAAGCGGCAGCGTCGGCTGTCCGGGGTGGATGAGATGGTGCTGTCGCTGTCCGCCAAGGGGCTCGCCCACGGGGAGATCTCCGCCCACCTGGCCGAGGTCTACGGCGCGAGCGTGTCGAAGTCACCACCATCACTGACGCGGTCATGGACAGCCTGCACGAGTAGCAGAACCGTCCCCTGGACTCGGTGTATCCCGTGCTGTTCGTGGACGCGATCCACGTGAAGATACGCGACGGGCAGGTCGCCAACCGGCCGATCTACCTTGTCTTGGCCGTCACTGTCGAGGGCCACCGCGACATCCTGGGCATCTGGGCCGGCGACGGCAGTGAAGGCGCGAAGTTCTGGCTGCCGATCTTCACCGAGCTGAAGAACCGCGGCCTGAACGATGCCCTGATGCTGGTCTGCGACGGGCTGAAGGGCCTACCGGATGCGGTGGGGACGGTCTGGCCGGCCACCATCGTCCAGACCTGCATCATCCACCTGCTGCGTAACAGCTTTCGATACGCCTCCCGCGCGGACTGGGACACGCTCGCCCGCGACCTGAAGCCGGTCTACACCGCGCCGACCGAGGACGCTGCCACCAGCCGCTTCCTGGAGTTCAGCGAGACCTGGGGCAGGAAGTACCGGCGATCATCCGCCTGTGGGAGAACGCCTGGGCGGAGTTCGTGCCCTTCCTCGCCTTCGACGTCGAGACCCGCAAGGTCATCTGCTCCACGAACGCCATCGAGAGCGTCAACGCCCCGCGTCGATCACTTTCGGAACGTATATCTACGCGAAGCGTGGCTGACGAAACCGCTGGATGACTGGCTCGCGAAAGTCTTCCTACCGCACCGGCTCGAGGACACCATCGACCGTCCGGCAGCGGCAGCGGGCCACGCTCAACGGTCCCGTGATTCGGAGACAGAAGCATCAGCACGGGCGGTCATCGCGGACTGCGACTCCAAGCTCGCCACGCACGAGGCAGCTTGCGAAGCGGGCGCCGATCCCGCAATCGTGAGCGGGTGGATTGCCCGAGACCCAGGCTCGCAGTGCCAAGGCCGCAGCCGCCCTAGCGAGCGCATCCGAACGGCCCGCCCACATGAGCCGGGAAGCGATTGGGGAGCTCGTCCGCTCCGTCAGCGATCTCGCAGCAGCTGTCCGACAAGCCAAAGTGGAGGACAAAGCCGAGATCTACCGGCTGCTCGGGCTTCGGCTCACCTATGCCCCCAACAACGCGACCGTACTGGCCGAGCTCGCGCCCTGCCCCACGAACGACAAAACCCCACGGTTCGTGAAAGACCGTGGGGAAATGGTCCGTGTCGGGAGGGGGACTTGAACCCCCACGCCCTGTAAAGGGCACTAGCACCTCAAGCTAGCGCGTCTGCCATTCCGCCACCCCGACAAGGTGCGCCGCCCGCCATCGGCGTGCGGCCAGAGCCAACTTTAACACTGGATCCCGCGGCACCGATCACCCCGGCTCCCGCTCCCCGCCCTTGGGAAGGCGCACCGTAAGCGGGAGTATGGGGGCGGACCCCGCGGCGATACGAGGAGGCAGCGTGAACCAGTCGACCCCTGCACCGGCCGGTGGCGGAGCGAGCGCCGAGAGTGAGGTCGTCGACCTCTGCCGTGACCTCATCAGGATCGACACCAGCAATTACGGCGGCAACGAGGGCCCGGGGGAGCGGGCCGCCGCGGAGTACGTCGCGGAGAAGCTGGCCGAGGTGGGCCTGGAACCGGAGATCTTCGAGTCCCGGCCCGGCCGGGCCTCCACCGTCGCCCGCATCGCCGGGGAGGACCCCTCCCGCCCCGCGCTGCTCATCCACGGGCACACGGACGTCGTGCCCGCCAACGCGGAGGACTGGACGCACGATCCCTTCTCGGGGGAGATCGCCGACGGCTGCGTGTGGGGACGCGGCGCCGTCGACATGAAGGACATGGACGCGATGACCCTCGCCGTCGTACGGGACCGGCTGCGCAGTGGCCGCAGGCCCCCGCGCGACGTCGTGCTGGCCTTCCTCGCCGACGAGGAGGCCGGCGGCCTCTACGGGGCCCGGCACCTGGTCGACAACCACCGTGACCTCTTCGAAGGAGTGACCGAGGCCATCGGGGAGGTCGGCGGCTTCTCGTTCACCGTCAACGAGGACCTGCGCCTGTATCTGGTGGAGACGGCCCAGAAGGGCATGCACTGGATGCGGCTCACGGTCGACGGCACCGCCGGGCACGGATCGATGACCAACAACGACAACGCCATCACCGAACTGTGCGAAGCCGTGGGCCGGTTGGGACGGCACAAGTTCCCCGTGCGCGTCACCAAGACCGTGCGTTCCTTCCTGGACGAGCTCTCCGACGCCCTCGGCACCGAACTCGACCCCGAGGACATGGAGGAGACGCTCGCCAAGCTCGGCGGCATCGCGAAGATCATCGGCGCCACCCTGCAGAACACCGCGGCGCCCACCCAGCTCGGCGCGGGCTACAAGGTCAACGTCATCCCGGGGCAGGCCACCGCGCACGTCGACGGCCGCTTCCTGCCGGGACACGAGGAGGAGTTCCTCGCCGATCTGGACCGGGTCCTCGGGCCGCGTGTGCAGCGCGAGGACGTGCACGCCGACAAGGCGCTGGAGACGAGCTTCGACGGCGCGCTGGTGGACGCGATGCAGGCCTCACTGAAGGCCGAGGACCCGGCCGCGCGGGCGGTGCCGTACATGCTCTCCGGCGGCACGGACGCCAAGTCCTTCGACGACCTGGGTATCAGGTGCTTCGGGTTCGCACCGCTGAAGCTCCCGCCGGAGCTCGACTTCGCTGGAATGTTCCACGGCGTCGACGAACGGGTGCCGGTCGACGGTCTGAAGTTCGGTGTCCGCGTGCTCGACCGCTTCCTCGACCAGTGCTGAGCTGAACCGTCCGTACGGGCGGGGGAGATGGCAGTTCGCTCTGCTGCACTCCGCTCTCTCCCGCCCGCGGTGAATTCGGGCTCTTGTACGCAAGCACCCGGAAAGGGTGAATGCCCGCGTCGGCTCGTACCCCGATTCCTCCATCTTCGTTACAGGTGATGCGGTTCGAGGTTTGAACTGCACGCCAACGAGGAGGAATTCATGATCAAGAAGGTCGCCGCTGTCGCGGCTGCCGCCGGCGGTCTGATGTTCGCGGGTGCGGGCATCGCCGCTGCCGACCAGGGCTTGCAGGGGACGACCGGGAGTTCACCCGGCCTGGTCTCCGGCAACAACATCCAGGCCCCGGTCGATGTCTCCGCGAACGTCTGCGGCAACACGGTATCCGTGCTCGGGTGGATGAACCCGGCCGCCGGCAGCGCCTGCACCGGCAACTGAGGTCATCCCTCAACGCATGAGGAGCGAAGTCCGGGCGGCGGGCGCGCCGTTTGCGCGGCCGCGGTGCCGTCAGGGCTTTCAGGGGGGCGGATGCGCGGAATCCACGAATCCAATCCCCCTTTGTGTGCCCTTGTAACACCACTGGCAGATAGCAAGGCAGGGGAATCAGAACCATGCGACAGGTCACAAGAAAAGGCCTGATCACCGTAGCCGCGGCGGGTGGCGTGCTCGCCACGTTCTCGGGAGGAACGGCGTTCGCGGACTCGGCGGTGCAGGGAACCACCGGGAACTCGGGCGGAGTGCTTTCGGGCAACAACGTCCAGGCGCCCATCAGCGCCCCGATCAACGTGTGCGGCAACACCGTGACCGTCCTCGGGGCTCTCAACCCGGCGTCCGGCACCAGCTGCGGCGGCGGCGGGTCGACCAGCGTCAGCGGCAGCTCCGGGAGCTCGGAGGGCATCGGCTCCGGCAACAACATCCAGGCGCCGATCGACGTCCCGGTCAACGTGTGCGGTAACGGCATCAACGCGGTCGGCGTGGACAGTTCCGCATCGGCCGACTGCGGCGGCGACGCCGAGACGACGCCGCCCGGCGACGACGGGCCGGACAACCCGGGGCCGGACAACCCCGGTCCCGACAACCCGGGGCCGGACAACCCGGGGCCGGACAACCCGGGGCCGGACAACCCGGGGCCGGACAACCCCGGTCCCGACAACCCCGGTGGCTCTGGCGACGACACCCCGACCTCGGACGTGCGGACCCAGTCCGAGCCGATGGGCGAGCTGGCGCAAACCGGCGCCGGCGAGATGATCGGGATCGGCGTGCCGCTCAGCGCAGGCCTGCTGGTCGGCGGCTTCGTCCTCTACCGTCGTGCCGCGCGGCTCGCGCAGCGCTGAGTAGAGACAGCCTGAAAGACAGCGGAGCGGGCACCACACGGGTGGGGCCCGCTCCGCTGCCTTGTCCCGTCGCCTCCTCCGGCCAGGAGGCTCACCAGGTCGCGTGCAGCTGGCGGATGATCCGGCGGCGCAGCCGCACCCTGCGGCTGCCGTCGGGATAGAGCCGTGTACGGGCCAACTCCCAGTGCCCGTACTCGGCATGGTCGGTCAGAAGTCGGGTCGCGGCCTTGCGGGACACCCCGCGAGGAACGTACACATCGCGAAATTCGTATTCCGGCATCTCATCTATTGTGCGGGCAGAGGACCGATCCGGATAGCGTCTGCACTATGTCTGATGCTGAGCAGCCCACCGCTGCCGACGTACGCGCCGCCGCCGAAGCGGTGAAAGCCGCGCTGGACCGGCACCTCGAAGCGGTCGAGCGAAGGGCGGAGGGCGCCGGGAAAGACGCCGGGAACGGCGACTCCGACGGCGCCGTCTACGCCGCCTTCGACGAACTCGCGGCCGCGGGCGAGGCCTACGACGAGCTGCTCTACGAAACCTATGACGAGGTCACTCCATTCGAGATCCCCGGGGGTGACTCGATGCCCGCCTACACGGGGCCCGAGGTCCCCAGCGCGCTGAGCGTGCTGATCCGTCGCGACTACACCGTCGTCCATCCGCAGCGGCTGCTCTCGCAGGCTCAGCGCGTCACCGACCTCGATCCCGATTCGGCGGACGAGGACACCGCCGCCGCAACGTCGGCGGGCAGCAGCGTGCCCGCGGCGCTAGGCGTCCTGTTCGGGGAGTACGAGGCCGACGAGATCGCCACCCGGCACAAAGAATTCGGTCTCGAGGAAGGCGACTCGACGCTGTGGGTGGCCGCGGCAGAGGAACCGGCCGAGCCGGGGGAGTGGCTGACCGCGCCGTTCGAGCAGGCCGACCCCGAAAGGGTGATCTGCCGCTTCGACGTCAGCTCCGTCTTCGACGAGGCCGACATCGAGCTGGACGACGAAGAGTGACAGGACGGGCGGCGCCGCGGCACGCGGAACGCCGCCGCTCCCGCAGCGCCTGCTCGTGCTGGGGGAGTCCGTGCTACGCCGGGTCGTCCTGCGGCTGATCGTCCTGCACTCCGGCCGCGCCCGGTCCCGCCTGGGCGGTCCGAGCGGCTTCCGCCGCGCGGGCGGACTGCGTGAGCAGGGCCCGCAGCCGCGTGGTGCGTACCGGGGCCGTCACCGAGGCGACGGCCTTCGGGAGCGCGTCCTCCACGCCGTGGACGACGGACAGGTGCCTCTCAGCCCGTCCGAAGGCGGTGTATACCCACTCGCGGGTGAGATCGGAGGCCGCGTCGCCCGGCAGCACCGCCACCACGGCGGGCCAGCTCATCCCCACCGCCTGATGGGCCGTGACCGCCCAGCCGTGCCGGACCTCGTCAGCGACGCGATCACGCGCGACGACGACGCTCTCTCCCGTGGCGAGATGCTCCAGCCGCAGGCCCTCCTCCTCGCCGGAGACGACCACCGCCGGCGTCGCACGGCCACGTGAGGGGGTGTGGACGACGCGGTCACCCGGGTCGAAGCCGTCGAAGCGCCCGGGGCCGGGATGGAGCCGCTCCTTGAGAGCGGCGTTCAGCGCCCTTGTCCCCGCCGCTCCACCGTGGCCGGCGGTGATCACCTGGGTGTCGCCGGAGGGGACACCGATCGCCCTGGGTACCGAGTCGGCGACCAGCTGGACGGTGCGGTGCACTGCCTCGCCCGCATCCCGCACCGGCACGATGACGACCTCCTTGCCGGGGGCGTCGACCTGGTTCAGTTCGCCGATGCTGATGCCGGAGACGAGCTCGCCGACGGGGCCCGGGTCCGGCGTGCGCGAAGCGACGTGCGGACAGGCGCCGGAGGAGAGGACGTCGGCGAAGACCTGGCCCGGCCCGGCGGAGCCGAGCACGTTCGGATCTCCGCTCAGAACCAGCCGGGCCCCGTCCGGCAGGGATTCCACGAGGGCCGCGGCGGTCTCCGCGTCGAGCTGGGGAGCGTCGCAGACGATCAGGAGATCGAGCACCCAGGCACCCTCGCCGTCCCGTCCGGGCCCCTCGCGGCCGTCGAGCAGCCCGGCGACGGTGACGACCGGGGGGCGTGGCCGCTCGCTCGCGGCGCTGTCCGCACGGGCCGGGTCCGGCATGAGGCGCGCGAGGCGGTCGCGTCCGCCGGCCGTGTGTGCAGCGGCGCAGACACGGAGCCCCAACTGCCCGGCGGCCGTGAGCAGCGCGGCGGGTTCGGCGCGGGCCGCCTCGCCGCCGGTGTGGACGACCAGGCCGTGTCCGGCCACCGCGCGGATCAGCTCCGCCGCGGACGCCGAGGGAGCACCGGCAGCGGCGGTCTCCCACGCGTCCGGGCCCGTCTCACCCGGCGCGCCGGGCCGGGCCGCGGTACTGATCACTCGCCCCAGCCCGTCCGCGAGGCTCTCCTCCGCCAGCGCACAGTGCTCCAGGCCCAGCAGAATCCGTACGGGACGGCCCTCTTCTTCTTCCCGCTCGTCCTGGCCGGCCTCCGGAAGCCCTCCCTGGGGCATGGTGTCCAGCGCGTCCTCAAAGACGAGGACGGCTCCCGCGTCGACGGCCGACCGCACCGCCTCGTCGGGCTCCGGAACCGCATATCCGGAGAGGCCCTTGGCGAGGGCGGCGGGTTCCAGAGCCGTGTGCCCCGCCAGCGCCGCGCGCTCCAGCAGCCACAACACGAGCGCCTGGGTGCGCCGTTCGTCACCGGGGCCGCCCGCCTCGCCCAGCAGCGCGCGGGCGAATCCGTCCGCCTGCTCGGGTCGCACGCCCGGAACGGCGAGCAGCTGCCACGGGTCGGAGCGCAGCAGGTCGCCGGACTGGTCGCCGAGGACTTCGGCGACGCGGGGAGCCAGCGCTTCCGGTGCGCCGCCCTCTGCAAGCACCTCGCGCAGTCCGTCGGGGACGTCTACGGGGCCGCGACGGGCTGCAACGCCCGCCGGCGCCGGCCGCGGGGCGGCGGATGGTTCCGGGCGCGGCGCGGCCTGCGGCTTCTCGGGCGCAGTGAAGAAGGACGCGGCGGAGCGCTCGCCGCTCTCCACCGCCCTTACCGCAGCGAGGAGTTCGGCTGCCTTGTCGTCCGTCACAGCTCGCTCCAGTCCTGGTCGGGGTAGCGGTGCACCGGCGCCGAGACATCGTCGAGCGCGCGGCAGATCTCGTCAGGAAGAGTAAGGGCTTCCACTGACAGCGCCTCCGTGAGCTGCGCGGCCGTGCGCGCCCCGACGACCGGCGCCGTGACGCCCGGTCGGTCCCGTACCCAGGCCAGGGCGACCTGCAGGGGGGAGACGGCCAGCCCGTCCGCCGCGGTGGTGACGGCGTCGACGATCAGCCCTGCGGTCTCGTCGAGGTACGGGGCGACGAAGGGCGCCAAGTGCTCGGAGGCTCCGCGGGAGTCCTCCGGCGGCTCGGTGCGGCGGTACTTGCCTGTGAGCACGCCCCGCCCCAGCGGTGAGGAGGGAAGCAGTCCGAGGCCCAAGTCGAGTGCGGCGGGCAGCAGTTCACGCTCCACGCCGCGCTGGAGCAGCGAGTACTCCATCTGCGTGCTCGCCAGCCGGGCGCGCGCTCCGGGAGCCGCGAGCTGCCAGGTGGCGGCCTTGGCGAGCTGCCATCCGCTGAAGTTGGAGATCCCCACGTAGCGAGCGCGGCCGGTGCTGACCGCGATGTCCAGGGCCTGGAGGGTCTCGTCGAGCGGCGTCGCCGCATCGAAGGCGTGCACCTGCCACAGGTCGACGTAGTCGGTGCGCAGCCTCTCCAGGGATGCGTCGAGGGCGGCGAGCAGATGCCCGCGTGAGCAGTCGAAGCGTCGGTAGGGGTCGGGAACGCTTCCGGCCTTGGTGGCGACCACCACGTCGCGCCGCGGTACGAGCCCTTCCAGCAGCCTGCCCAGGAGATATTCGGCACCGCCGTCCGCGTAGACGTCGGCCGTGTCGACCAGCGTGCCGCCTGCTTCCCAGAACGTCTTGAGCTGATCTGCCGCGTCCCTCTCGCCGGTGTCCCGGGCCCAGGTGAGGGTGCCGAGGCCGATTCGGGATACGCGCAGGCCGGTACGGCCGAGGTGCCTTGCCTCCATGGGCGTTGAGGTTACTTGCGGGCCCGCGCTAGAGTCCCGGGGACAGTGACGTTACTGATCAGTAAGGGGGCCCGTATGCGGCTTGGTATCAACCTCGGCTACTGGGGTGCGGGGATGGACGCGGACAACCTCGCCGTCGCGCAGGAGGCGGACCGCCTGGGCTACTCCGTGTGCTGGGCCGCCGAGGCCTACGGCTCGGACGCTCCCACCGTCCTGTCCTGGGTGGCAGCCCAGACCGAACGCATCGACGTCGGCTCCGGCATCTTCCAGATCCCCGCCCGTACACCAGCCATGACAGCCATGACGGCGGCCACCCTCGACTCGCTCTCCGGCGGGCGCTTCCGGCTGGGCCTGGGCGTCTCCGGGCCGCAGGTCTCCGAGGGCTGGTACGGCGTGAAGTTCGACAAGCCGCTCTCCCGCACCCGCGAGTACGTGGAGATCATCCGCAAGGCCATGTCCCGCGAGCGCCTCAGCCACCAGGGCCGGCACTGGACCCTGCCGCTGCCCGACGGGCCGGGGAAGCCCATCAAGCTCACCGTGCACCCGGTGCGCGAGGAGATCCCGCTCTACATCGCGGCGATCGGCCCCAAGAACCTCGAGCAGACGGGCGAGATCGCCGACGGCGCGCTGCTGATCTTCTTCTCGCCCGAGCACGCCGAGGAGACCACGCTGCGGCACCTGCGGGCCGGACGGGAGAAGGCCGGCACGGGCACCGGCGGGAGCGGGGGGCTCGGGGACTTCGACGTCTGCCCGACCGTCCCGATGGCCGTGGGGGACGACGTCCACGCGCTGGCCGACCAGTTCCGCCCGTACACGGCGCTCTACGTCGGCGGGATGGGCAGCCGCAAGCAGAACTTCTACAACCGGCTGGCACAGCGGATGGGATACGAGAAGGAGGCCGCCGAGATCCAGGACAAGTACCTGGCGGGGGAGAAGGACGCGGCGGCAGCGGCGGTGCCGCACGAACTCATCGACTCCACCACCCTCGTCGGTCCCGTCGACCGCATCGCCGACCGGATGCGTGCCTACGCCGAGGCCGGAGTGACCACGCTCTCCCTCGCTCCCGCCGGTTTCACCCTGGAGGAGCGCATCGCGGGGTTGCGGGCGGGAGTCGAAGCGCTGGAGCGGGCGGGAGTGGCCCGGTAGCGGCCTCGTAGCGGCGCCCTGCGGGCATGCCGACGGCCGTGGAGGGGGCTCGGGGGTCTTCCCCGCCACGGCCGCTACGCAGCTCAACGCGCCGCGGGGCGCAAGGGTTACGCGGCACTTTCTCCTGTGTGAGGGCCGTTCACGTCCGGGCGGAGCACGAGACGCCCAGTCCTCACATCCAGCCGCGGCGCTTGAAGACGCGGTAGAGCAGCAGACATGCCGTCAGGATGGCCACCAGCACGGCCGGGTAGGCCCAGGGGTGGCTCAGCTCCGGCATGTGCTCGAAGTTCATGCCGTAGATCCCGGCGATGGCCGTCGGGATGGCGAACATGGCCGCCCAGGCAGAGATCTTCCGCATGTTGTCGTTCTGCCGGACGGACATCTGCGCCAGGTTCGCGTTGAGTATGTCCGACAGCAGCCGGTCGAGGCCGTCCACCTGTTCGTTGACGCGGGTCAGGTGGTCGCTCACGTCCCGGAAGAAGGGCCGCGAGTCGTCGTGGACGAACGGCACGCCGGGACGCATCAGCCGGTCCAGGGGCTCGGCGAGCGGACCGGTGGCCCGGCGGAAGCCCAGGACCTGCCGCTTGAAGGTGTAGATGCGGCCGGCGGTGTCCCGGGCGGCCTGGGCCTCCGGAGCGAAGACCTCCTCCTCCAGCCCGTCGAGGCCGACCTGGAGATCGGCCCCCACCTCGACGTACTGGTCCACGATCGCGTCGCTGACCGCGTACATCACGGCGGTCGGACCGTGCTTGAGGACCTCCGGTTCGCGCTCCAGCCGCTCGCGCACCGCACCGAGCGGATTGGTCTCCCCGTGACGCACCGAAACCACGAACGAGTCGCCGACGAACAGCATGAGTTCGCCGGTGGAGAGGGTGGCGGTGGACTGGTCGTAGCAGACGGGCTTCAGAACCAGGAACAGCGAGTCCGCGTAGACCTCGAGCTTCGGGCGCTGGTGCGCGTGGAGCGCGTCCTCGACGGCGAGCGGGTGCAGTCCGAACTCGCTGCTGACGAGATCGAATTCGGACTCGGTCGGCTCGTGCAGCCCTATCCACAGAAAGGCGTCGCCGCTCGTCCTGGCCTCGTCGAGGGCGTCGGAATAGTCGGACACGCGCTCCATGCGGCGCCCGTCCCGGTAGATGGCGCAGTCCACGATCACGACTGGTCATTGTGCCCCGAAGCCGCCGATGCAACCACCGCCCGGCCCCGTGGAACGCTCACTTACGCTGGCAGGCATGCCCACGCTCATCCTCGTACGGCACGGCCGTTCCACCGCCAACACCTCGGGACTGCTCGCGGGCCGCACCCCGGGAGTGGCCCTCGACGAGCACGGCCGGGCCCAGGCCGGAGAGCTTCCCGGGCGGCTGGACGCCCTGCCGCTGGCGGCCGTCGTCAGCTCTCCTCTGCTCCGGTGCCGCGAGACCGTCGAACCCCTGGCCGAGGCACTGCCGGACCTCCCGGTGCACATGGAGGAGCGCATCTCCGAGTGCGACTACGGCGACTGGAGCGGCCGCAAACTGGCCGAGCTCGCCGAGGAGCCGCTGATGACGACCGTGCAGCAGCATCCCTCGGCGGCGGCCTTCCCCGGCGGGGAGTCGATGCGGGGCATGCAGGCGCGTGCCGTGGAGGCCGTACGCGAGTGGAACGTGCGCATCGAGGCCGAGTACGGGGCGGACGCGCTGTACGCGATGTGCTCGCACGGGGACATCATCAAGTCGGTCGTCGCGGACGCCCTCGGGATGCATCTGGACCTCTTCCAGCGCATCGCCGTCGGCCCGTGCTCGCTCACCGTCATCCGCTACACGCCGCTGCGGCCCTTTCTGCTGCGGCTGGGCGAGACCGGCGAACTGGGCACTCTCGTACCGCCGGAGCCGCCGTCCGGCGAGGCAGACGGGGCCGGCGGGGAAGACGCACAGGAGGGCCGTGCGGGTGTGCAGGACACGGCACCCGGCCACGGCAGCGATGCCACCGTCGGGGGCGGAGCCTGAGCAGGAAGATCGGCACGGGCAGTAGGGTGCCGTAGACCGAATAGACGTCGACGACAACGGAGCAGGACGTGTCCCGTCAGGTGTTCCTCTACGACCCGCCGGACCGATTCATCGCCGGTACCGTCGGGCTGCCAGGGCGGCGCACCTTTTATCTCCAGGCGTCGGCCTCGGGCCGGACCACCAGTGTCGCTCTGGAGAAGGCGCAGGTCGAGGCGCTGGCCGAGCGGATCGACGAACTGCTGGACGAGGTGGTGCGGCGCTCCGGCGGCAACGCACCCGTGCCGGCCGTCGCGCCGTCCGAACTCGACGACACGGAGCCTCTGGAGACCCCCGTCGAGGAGGAGTTCCGCGTCGGCACCATGGCGCTCGCATGGGACGGCGACGGCGAACGGATGGTCGTCGAGGCACAGGCCGTCGTCGAACTGGAGGCCGACTCCGACGAGGATCTCGCCGACGCCGAGGAACGACTGCTCCAGGACGACGAGAACGGGCCGCCCATGCTGCGTGTACGGCTGGAGGGCACCATGGCCCGGTCGTTCGCCAAGCGCGCGCTCGAGGTCGTCAACGCCGGCCGCCCGCCGTGCCCGCTGTGCAGCCTCCCGCTCGACCCGGAGGGCCATGTGTGCCCGCGTCAGAACGGATACCGGCGCGGCGAATGAACCAGGCAGCCGATTCCGGTCATCCGCCGCCGGATGCGGCGGCCCTCGCGCCCGCGGCCGAGGAGACGCGCTCCCTCCTGGAGTTCGGCACGCTGTCCGTGCTCGGGCAGATCCGGCAGGCCTCGAACGCCGTCCTCTTCGGCGAGGTCGAGCACGAGGGACGCCGGGTTCCGTGCGTCTACAAGCCGGTTGCGGGCGAACGTCCGCTGTGGGACTTCCCCGACGGCACGCTCGCACAGCGCGAGGTGGCCGCGTACGAGATCTCCCGCGCCACCGGATGGGACCTGATCCCGGCGACGGTGCTACGGGAGGGCCCGTACGGAGAGGGGATGTGCCAGGCCTGGGTGGGGCCGCTGCCGGGCAGCGAACCCGCCGGCGGAGCCGCGGAAGACGGCGACAGGGATCACGACGGTGACGCCGAAGCCGGCACGGACGCCACGGACGCAGCCGGCACCGGGCGGCCGGACGCGAGCGGCCCGGCCGGCGAGACCACCGGCCCGGACGACGGCCGCGGCGGCGAGGAGCTGCTCGCCGTCGTGGAGGGCGACGAGCCGGGGGAGGGCTGGAAGCCCGTCGGACACGTCGACACCGGAAGCGCGCGGCCCGCGCTGCTCGTTCACGCCGACGACGACCGACTGCGCCGCCTGGCCGTCATCGACGCCGTCATCAACAACGGCGACCGCAAGGGCGGCCATCTGCTGACCCTGCCCACCGGTGCGCTGTACGCCATCGACCACGGCGTCTCCTTCCACGTGGACGACAAGCTCCGCACCCTGCTGTGGGGTTGGGCGGGGGAGGAGCTGACGGCGGAGGCGACGGCCACGCTGCGCGCGCTCGCCACGGCGGTCGAGGAGAGCGCGCCGCTCGCCGTGCGCCTGTCAGAACTGATCACAGCGGCCGAAGTCGAGGCCCTGCGCAAGCGGATAGACGGACTGATCAGCTCCGGCCGCCACCCGCTGCCCAGCGGCGACTGGCCGGCGATCCCGTGGCCGCCCGTCTGACGCACAACAGCGCGGCCGTGACCGGTCAAGAGCGCCTGTCCGGCCGTCTCCGCAGGCAAGAGACCGAGTGCGGCAGTCCCGTTCGAACGGCGCATCCCTGGTCGGGTTAGGCTCAAGGAATGCATGCCTGGCCCGCTTCCGAGGTCCCCGCCCTGCCTGGCGAGGGTCGCGACCTCGAGATCCACGACACCGCGAGGGACGGCCGCGCCACTCTGGTCCCCGGCCCCGTCGCCCGCCTGTACGTCTGCGGGATCACCCCGTACGACGCCACCCATCTTGGGCACGCTGCCACGTACAACGCCTTCGACCTGGTACAGCGCGTGTGGCTCGACAACAAGCGGCAGGTTCACTACATCCAGAACGTCACCGACATCGACGATCCGCTCCTGGAGCGGGCACACGCCACCGGCGAGGAGTGGGCGGCGCTTGCGGAGCGCGAGACCTCGCTCTTCCGGGAGGACATGACGGCTCTGCGGATTCTGCCTCCGCGTCAGTTCGTCGGCGCGGTCGAATCGATTCCGCGCGTGGTCCCGCTCGTCGAGCGACTGCGGGACCAGGGGGCCGCGTACGAACTGGACGGGGACATCTACTTCTCCGTCGACGCGGACACCCACTTCGGCGAGGTCTCCCGCCTCGACGCGCAGACCATGCGGCTCCTGTCCGCCGAGCGCGGCGGCGACCCGGAACGCCCCGGCAAGAAGAGTCCGCTCGACCCGATGCTGTGGCGCGCCGCCCGTGAAGGCGAACCGCAGTGGGACGGCGCATCGCTCGGCCCGGGCCGCCCCGGCTGGCACATCGAGTGTGTGGCCATCGCCCTGGAGCACCTGGGCATGGGCTTCGACGTGCAGGGCGGCGGCTCCGACCTGGCCTTCCCGCACCACGAGATGGGCGCCTCGCACGCGCAGGCGCTGACCGGCGAACACCCCTTCGCGCAGACGTACGTGCACGCCGGGATGGTCGGCCTGGACGGCGAGAAGATGTCGAAGTCCAAGGGCAATCTGGTCTTCGTCTCACAGCTGCGACGTGAGGGCGTCGACCCCGCCGCGATCCGCCTCACGCTGCTCGCCCATCACTACCGGTCGGACTGGGAGTACACGACGGCCGGTCTCGACGAGGCCCGTGCGAGGCTCGCGCGCTGGCGGGCCGCCGTCTCACGGCCCGACGGTCCGCCGGCCGACGACGTCCTGGAGGAGATCCGCGCCGCACTCGCGGACGATCTCGACTCACCGGCCGCGCTTGCCGCAGTCGACCGCTGGGCGGCTGCGCAGGAAGCCGGAGGCGGCACGGACGAGAGTGCTCCCGGCATGGTCTCGCGAGCGGTCGACGCGCTCCTGGGGGTCGCGCTGTAGGCCGCGCCCCAGCGTGCGGCCCGTGTCGCCGCCTCTGTCTCGGCCTTCACGCGGAAGGGCCGCCCTGCCGGATGTGCGGGGCGGCCCTTCCGGTGCGTCCGGCGCTCACTCCTCGCCGGTGTCCTTGCTGTTGCCGCTGTTCTTGTCGCTGTTCTTGTCGCCGCTCTTGCGGTCCTTGCCGTCGTTGCGGCTCCGGGCGTCCTTCCCGCTCCCGCCGCCGTCACCGCTCTCGCCGTGGCCCCCGTCGGAGGACGCCTCAGGCTTCCCCTTCTTCGCGTTGCCGCCGTCGGCGTCGTTCTTGGCGTTCCGCTCCTCGGCCTCGTTCTTGGAGGCGTCTGCCGCCGGCTTGCGTCTGCGGCCGGTCCGGCCGGTGCTCGGGGCGCCCTTTTCGGTGCTGCCGCCGCTCCTGCCGCTCGTGCCGCTCTTGTTGCCAGAGCCCCCCTTGCCGGCTCCGCCGGTGCTGCCGGAGCGGGTGGAGGCGCCGCGGGTGCGCCTGGCAGGCTTCGCCGGCTTGCCGGACCCTGCGTCCTCGTCGGCCCCGGCGTCCTCGTCGGTGCGTGCGTCCTCGTCCGTACGTGCGTCCTTGTCCGTGCGTGGGTGCTTGTCCGCATGTGCGTCCTCGCCCGTACCGGCTTCCTTGCCGGTCCCCGTTTCCGGGTCTTCAGCGTCCCGGTTGCCCTGCTCCCCGCGCGGACCCTCGTCGTCCTCGCCGTCGTCCTTCGGGCCCTCGGCGGCGCCGCCCTTGGCAGAGGGCTTCGCAGGACGGGAGCGTCCGCCCCCCGAACCGCGCCTCGGGGCCTCGCCGCCGAAGGCGGGGGGCGAACCCGCCCCGGATTCCCGGGCGTTGCCGCCCATCCCGGTCCCCGGGCCGTCGTCACGCCGCCGCAGATACCGCTCGAACTCCTTCGCGATGGCCTCACCGGAGGCCTCCGGCAGCTCGGCCGTGTCCCGTGCCTCCTCCAGCGACTGCACGTACTCCGCCACCTCGCTGTCCTCGGCGGCGAGTTGGTCCACGCCCAGCTGCCAGGCCCGCGCGTCTTCCTGGAGTTCGCCCAGCGGCACGTTCAGCCCGAGCAGATCCTCGAGCCTGTTGATCAGGGCCAGCGTGGCCTTCGGGTTGGGCGGCTGGGAGACGTAGTGCGGCACCGACGCCCACAGGCTCACCGCCGGGACACCGGCGTGGGTGCACGCCTCCTGGAGGATGCCGACGATGCCCGTCGGCCCCTCGTACCTCGACTCCTCGAGATTCATGGTGCGTGCCAGGTCCGGATCGGACGTCACGCCCGTCACCGGGACGGGCCTGGTGTGCGGGGTGTCGCCCAGCAGCGCTCCCAGGACGACCACCATCTCGACGCCCAACTCGTGCGCGAAGCCCAGGATCTCGTTGCAGAAGGAGCGCCAGCGCATGCTCGGCTCGATGCCGCGCACCAGCACCAGGTCACGTGGTCTTCCCTTGCCGCCCGCGTCGTCGACGCGTACGACGGCCAGCCGGGTCGTCGGCCATGTGATCTTGCGCGAGCCGCCGTCCAGCCACACCTGCGGCCGGTTGACCTGGAAGTCGTAGTAGTCCTCCGCGTCCAGCGCCGCGAAGACCTCGCCCTTCCACTCCCGCTCCATGTGCCCGACCGCGGTGGAGGCTGCGTCGCCGGCGTCGTTCCAGCCTTCGAACGCGGCCACCATGACCGGGTCGACCAGCTCGGGAACTCCCTCGAGCTCGATCACCCAGCGCCTCCTTCCGGCCGGGTGGTGTGCGATGACGCGCACCCGGCTGCCGTTCGGTTCCGTGCGGCAACCAGCCTACGGCGTGAGCACGCGCGGACCGCAGCCCTGGCCGCACCCGTACGTCCCGAGTCAGCGGAAGCCCGCCGCTGCGCGGGCCCTCGCCATGACCTGCACGGCATTCCTCATGGGGTTCGGACGCGGCAGCCGCCTCGGGCGGACGGCGGCGGTGTACGTACAGTGCCCGTCGGCATGGTCCGCGTCCGGACGGACGAGCGGGCCGCCGACTGCGCCGCTTCGTGAGAGGACAACGTGACAGCCCGCACGCTCCGACAGCCCATCGAAACAACCGACGACTGGTGGCGTGACGCCGTCGTCTACCAGATCTACGTGCCCAGCTTCGCCGACTCCGACGGCGACGGCATGGGCGACCTGCGCGGTGCCGCCGACCGCCTGGGTCACCTGGCGGAGCTCGGCGTCGACGCGGTCTGGCTGACGCCGTTCTACCCCTCGCCGTGGGCGGACGGAGGCTACGACGTCTCCGACTACCGCGGTGTCGACCCGCGCCACGGAACCCTCGACGATTTCCGTGACCTCCTCTCGCGCGCCCACGGGCACGGCCTGAAGGTCATCATCGATATCGTCCCGAACCACTGCTCCGACCAACACCCCTGGTTCGAGGAGGCGTTGGCGTCCCCGCCCGGTTCACCGGCCCGGGACCGCTTCCACTTCCGCGACGGCAGCCGGCCCGACGGAAGTGAGCCGCCCGCGGACTGGCAGTCCAAGTTCGGCGGCCCCGCCTGGACCAGGACTCCGGACGGGCAGTGGTACATGCACATATTCGCCGCCGAACAGCCCGACCTGAACTGGGAGAACCCGGAGGTCGCCGCGGACTTCGAGCGCACACTGCGCTTCTGGCTGGACCTCGGCGTCGACGGCTTCCGCGTCGATGTGGCGCACGGCCTGCGCAAGGACCTCGTACCGCCTCTGCGCCACACCTTCGGGAACGACGCCGCCCCCCTCAACTCGCCGCCGCAGGGCGACGATCACCCCTTCTGGGACCGCGACGAGGTCCACGAGGTCTACCGCTCCTGGCGGAAGATCCTCGACTGCTACGAGCCGGCCCGCATCGCCGTCGCCGAAGCGGGCGTCAGCGCCGCCCGGCTGCCGCTCTACACCCGCCCCGACGAACTCCACCAGGCCTTCAACTTCTTCCATCTGCGCTGCCCCTGGGACGCGAAGTCCTTCCGCAGCGTCATCGACGAGTCCCTCGAGGGCGCACGCTCCGTCGGCACCCTGCCGACCTGGGTTCTCTCCAACCACGACGTGGTGCGCCACGCCACCCGCTACGGCCTGCCGGAGGGCACCGACTTCGCCGAGTGGCTTGTCGGTGACGGGCGCGAGCCCGCTGCCGACGTGGGACTCGGCCGGCGCCGCGCCCGCGCGGCCGCCCTGCTCACCCTGGCCCTGCCCGGCACCGCATACCTGTACCAGGGCGAGGAGCTGGGGCTGCCGGAGGTCGCGGACCTGCCGGCCGAAGCGCTGCGAGACCCCATGTGGGAACGCACGGGGTGCACGCAGAAGGGCCGGGACGGCTGCCGTGTACCGCTGCCGTGGTGCCAGGAGGGGCCCTCCTACGGGTTCGGCCCCGGCGGCAGCTGGCTCCCGCAGCCCGAGGGGTGGGGAGCCCACTCGGCCGAGGCGCAGAGCGGCGTGGAGGGCTCCTTCCTCGAGCTGTACCGCACCGCGCTGGAACTGCGCCGCGGTTTCCGCGGCCGGCCGGGTGGCGACCGCCTGGAGTGGCTGCACGCGGCCGAGGGTGAACTCGCCTTCCGCAGGGGCGGGTTGTTCGAGTGCCGGGTCAACCTCTCCGGTCGGCCCGTGCCGCTGCCGGACGGCGCCGTGCCGCTGCTCGCGAGCGACGGCTCACCGGGCGCTCCCGGCCGGCCGGGCCCCCGCCCGCACATGGGCCTGCTCGAACCCGACACCGCGGTCTGGCTCGAACCCGGCGGCGCGGGCGCCGAGGGCTGACCTGCCGGGACGGGAAGGACGGGGAGGACGGGAAGGACGGGAAGGACGGAAAGGACGGGAAGGACGGGCCGGGCCGGGGCCGAGGGGAGGACGGCGGGCGGGCCCCGCCCTCGGCGTGACCCGCCCGCGTGCGTCCCCGTGCGGTCCCGTCACGGCCGCACGAGGGCGCGCTCCGCCCCCTCTTGCGTGCGGCTCGGTTGCCGCGCTGTCCCGGAGGGTCAGCTGCCGCGCTGCGCGAGCAGTGCCCCGACACGCTCACGCACCTCTTCGGTGTCCAGACCGCGGATCGTGAGGGTGGTGCGCCGCCGCAGCACGTCGTCCACGGTCTCCGCCCATTCCCGGTCCCGCGCGTGGACGACCTGGGCCCAGATCTCCGGCCCGTCCGGGTGGATGCGCTCGCCCAGCGACGGGTCCTCATTGACCCGCCGTGCGATGTCGAAGGAGAGCGAGCCGTAGTGGGTGGCCAGATGACGAGCGGTCATCGGGTCCATGCGCGGCCCCGGTTCACGTTCGCGGTCGACCAGCAGCCGGTGAGCGACGGCGTTCGGATTGGAGATGCCGGGAAGCGGAGTGCGGCGTACCAGTTCCCGTACCGGTTCCATGTCCTGTCCGATGGAACCTCCGGGCAGCTTCGCCAGCTTGTCCATCACGGCGCGTCCGATGTGCCGGTACGTCGTCCACTTGCCGCCCGCGACCGAGAGCATCCCTCCGATGCCCTCGCTGACGACCGTCTCCCGCTTCGCCGCCGTCACACCGCCGGGGCCGCCCGGCAGCACGCGCAGACCCGCGAAGGCGTAGCTGATCAGGTCGCGGGAAAGGTGCTCCTCCCGCACCGAGAAGGCGGCCTCGTCGAGGATCTGCTGGATGTCGGCCTCGGTGGCGGTGACGTCGCCCGGGTCACCCTCGTAGACCTCGTCGGTGGTGCCCAGCAGCAGCTGGTCCTCCCACGGAAGCGCGAAGGTGATGCGGTACTTGTCGATCGGCGTCGCCATCGCCGCCCGCCAGGGCGCCTTGCGGCGCAGCACCAGGTGCGCGCCCTTGGAGAGCCGGACGCTGGGAGCCGCGCCCTTGTCCTCCAGCCTGCGCAGGTGGTCCACCCACGGACCGGTTGCGTTGAGGACCAGCCGGGCGTCGACGCCGAACTCGCTGCCGTCGACGCGGTCGCGCAGCTCGGCGCCGGTGACCCGGCCGCAGGTGCGGCGCAGATCCGTGACCTCCGCGTGGTTGAGCACCACCGCACCCGAGTCGACGGCGGCGCGAACCGTCATGACGGCCATGCGCGAGTCGTTCATCTGGTGATCGCCGTAGACCGCGACCGCCCTCAGGTTCTCCGTGCGCAGCCCGGGATTGTCCGCCGCAGCACGGGACGGCGACACCAGACGCCCGACGCCGTCGCCGAACGCGGAGAGCGCGCTGTAGGCGAAGACGCCGGCGCCCAGCTTCGCCGCACCGTGCGGCCCGCCCTTGTAGACGGGCAGATAGAACTTGAGCGGGTTGACCAGGTGCGGGGCCACGTCCTTGGCCAGCACCCGCCGCTCGTGGTGGTTCTCCGCCACCAGCTTCACCGCTCCGGTCTGCAGATAGCGCAGCCCGCCGTGCACCAGCTTGGAGGAGGCGGAGGAGGTGGCGCCGGCGAAGTCGCCGGCATCCACCATCGCCACCCGCAGTCCCGACTGCGCGGCGTGCCAGGCCACCGAGGTTCCGAGGATGCCGCCGCCGATCACGAGCAGGTCGTACGTTGCTCCCGCGAGCAGCTCCCTGGTCTCGGCACGGCTGGGATTGCCGCCGGCAGCCGGATGCGTCCCGAGGGTGGGGACGCTCTGCAGGGTGTTCATGTCGTTCAGTTCTCCTCTTCGATCCAGCCCATGGTCCGCTGGACGGCCTTGAGCCAGTTCTTGTACTCGCGGTCGCGATCGGCCGCATCCATGTCGGGCGTCCATTCCGCCGCCCGCTTCCAGTTGGCGCGCAGCTCTTCGGTGTCGGACCAGAATCCGACGGCGAGCCCTGCCGCGTACGCCGCGCCGAGGCAGGTGGTCTCCGCGACCATCGGCCGTACGACCGGTGCGTCGAGGAAGTCCGACATCGTCTGCATCAGCAGGTTGTTGGACGTCATGCCGCCGTCGACCTTCAGCGCCGTCAGTTCGACCCCGGAGTCCTTCTGCATCGCGTCGACGATCTCGCGCGTCTGCCATGCGGTCGCCTCCAGGACCGCGCGGGCGAGGTGCGCCTTGGTCACGTACCGGGTGAGGCCGGCTATCACGCCGCGCGCGTCGTCGCGCCAGTACGGTGCGAACAGGCCGGAGAACGCCGGTACGAAGTAGGCGCCGCCGTTGTCCTCGACGGAGCTGGCGAGGGTCTCGATCTCCGCCGCGGTGCTGATGAGGCCCATCTGGTCGCGCATCCACTGCACCAGCGAACCGGTGACGGCGATGGCGCCTTCCAGGGCGTAGACGGGCTGTTCGTCACCGATGCGGTAACCGACCGTCGTCAGCAGCCCGTTGTACGAATTGACCGCCTCGTGGCCGGTGTTGAGCAGGAGGAACGTTCCCGTGCCGTAGGTGGACTTCGCCTCGCCCTCGGAGAAGCAGGTCTGGCCGAACAGCGCGGCCTGCTGGTCGCCGAGGGCCGAGGCCACCGGCACTCCGGCGAGCGCTCCTTTCGCCTCCCCGTAGACCTCGGCGGAGGAACGGATTTCGGGCAGCAGCGACATGGGGACACCCATGGAGTCGCAGATCTTCTCGTCCCACTTCATGGAGCGCAGGTTCATCAGCATGGTGCGCGAGGCGTTCGTCACGTCGGTCACGTGACGCCCGCCGTCCGGTCCGCCGGTGAGGTTCCAGATGACCCAGGAATCCATGGTTCCGAAGAGGAGTTCGCCGCGCTCGGCCCGCTCACGCAGTCCGTCGACGTTGTCGAGCAGCCAGCGGATCTTCGGTCCGGAGAAGTAGGAGGCGAGCGGCAGGCCGGTCTCGCGGCGGAAGCGGTCCTGGCCGACGTTGCGGCCCAGCTCGCGGCAGAGCGCGTCCGTGCGGGTGTCCTGCCAGACCAGCGCGTTGTGCACCGGCTCGCCGGTCGCCTTGTCCCACAGCAGCGTCGTCTCGCGCTGGTTGGTGATGCCGAGGGCCACCACGTCGGACTTGGTGATGCCGGCCTGGTCGAGGGCGCCCGTCACCACCTGCTGGACGTTGGTCCAGATCTCGGCGGCGTCGTGCTCGACCCAGCCCGGCTTCGGAAATATCTGCTCGTGCTCCTTCTGGTCGACGGCGACGATGCGGCCGTCCTTGTCGAAGACGATGCAGCGGCTGGAGGTCGTGCCCTGGTCGATGGCGGCGATGAAGGGGCCCTCGCCGTGCGTGGAAGCGCCCGCGGACTGGTTCTCGGTCTCACTCATGTCCTGCTCCAAGGTGATCTGGGTGGGTTGGGGCTCTCGGCCATCGGGCCGGGGACGTCCCGGGCCGTGCCCGCAGGCTGCCGGGCCGGGCGGCCCGGCAGCAACGGGCTCAGGCGAACGCGACCTGGTGCAGGCCGGCGGCCAGCGCGGCGCCGATCAGCGGGGCCACGACCGGTATCCAGGAGTAGGACCAGCCGGAACCGCCCTTGTTGGGCAGCGGCAGGAGGGCGTGCACGATTCGGGGACCGAGGTCACGTGCGGGGTTGATGGCGTATCCCGTCGGGCCGCCGAGCGACAGGCCGATGCCCACGACGACCAGTGCCACGATCAGTACGCCCGTGCCGCTGACCCCGACACCCTTGGTCAGTCCGAGGTTGAGGATCGCGATGACGAGAGCGAACGTGGCGATGGTCTCGGTGACGACGTTCTGCCAGGTGTTCCGGATCTCGGGGGAGGTGAAGAAGATGCCGTGCACGGGGCCGGGGTTCTCACCCTTGCGCTCGGCCATCTCCGGTTCCTTGAGGTCCGCGTGGAACTGGCCGTAGTACACGAGCCACACCAGCACCGCGCCGATCATGGCGCCGAGCGTTTCGCCGAACCAGTAGAGCGGTACGTCGCCCCACGGGGTCGTTCCCTCGATCGCGAGGGCCAGCGTCACCGCCGGATTGAGGTGGGCACCGGATACCTGGGCCACGTAGCCGCCGGTCAGGACGCCGAAGCCCCAGCCGAAGGCGATGGCGACCCAGCCGGCGTTGAACGCCTTGGAGCGCTTGAAGGTCACGGCGGCGCAGACGCCGCCGCCGAGCAGGATCAGCAGAGCGGTACCTGTGACTTCGCTGAAGAAGATGTCGGAGCTGGACACCCGCGACTCCTTTGTCTTGTCCAGATGGGGAGGGCGGGTCGGTTCCGTCCATCGTTCGACAATGCCGACCGCCGAATGGGCAGTTTTCTCCCTGGTCGTCGTCCCGTCAAGGGGTGTGACCGAGGACTCCGGCAGTCCCGCTGTGCAGGGGAGATCAACTCCGGGCAGGGGGTGGCGCCGGTGCCGCGCCGGCGCTCCTCGCGGCACCCGGCTCGCCGGGTGCCGCCGCACGGGGAGCGCTGCTCAGAACCGGCGGGCGCCCAGATCCCTCGAGACGGCGCGGGCGCAGTCGCGTACGGCGGCGACGAGCAGCGGCCTCAGCTCCGGCTCGCCGGCGAGACCGCCGGTTCCATTGGCGGCCGGCGCGGCGGTCGCGCCCACACCCACCGTCCCGGCCGCGACGTCCTCGCAGACCCGCTCCACCGCACCGGTGACGCCGACCGCGCCGACCGGCATGCGCCGGCGGTCGAGGATCGGCGCCGCGATCGACGCCAGTCCCTCCCACGTCTCCTCCACGTCGGCGGCCCAGCCGCGGGCCCGCGTCACCTTCAGTACGCCCTCGAACTCCTCGAGGGAGGTGACCGTGCGCTCCGTGAAGTGCCGGCGCTCGCCGTCCACCGCCTCGCTGTGCGCCACGGGGTCGAACGCGGAGAGCACCTTGCCCAGCGCCGTGCTGTGCAGCGGCTGCATCGCGCCGACCTCCAGCACCTGGCGGCTGTTGTCCGGCCGGAAGACGTGATGCACGATCAGCACGCCCTGTTGGTGCAGAACGCCGAGGTAGACGCTCTCCCCGCTGGACCGCGCCAGGTCGTCCGCCCAGACCAGGGCCCGGGAGCGCAGCTCGTGCACGTCCAGATAGCTGGTGCCGAGCCGCAGGAGCTCCGCGCCCAGCTGGTACTTGCCGGTGGCCTCGTCCTGCTCGACGAAGCCCTCCTGCTGGAGGGTGCGCAGCAGGCCGTGGGCGGTGCCCTTCGGGAGATCCATGGACGAGGCGATGTCGGACAGGCCGAGCCTGCGTTCACCGCCCGCCAGGAGACGCAGCACGGCTGCAGCGCGCTCGAGGGACTGGATGGTCCGGGCCACCGGGCACCTCCCTGACCTGCTCGCAACGGGCCGCTCTGAATTGGGTTCGACAATGCCGAACGGTATCGCTTGATGTCGACGGACGGTAGCCCGGTCCCACTGCTGGGTGAGCGCTCCGGATGGTCTTCGCGCCCCTGCGAGGCGCTCAGGCCCAGGTGACGGACGGTGCCGCTCCGCGACTCCCCGCCCCTCCGTTCCCGGTCCCCGCCCGTCCCCTCCGGTTGCTGGAACTGCGTCCCCCACCCCTTCTCGCTGCGTGGAACGCGTCCCGTCCCGTCCCGCTGCGTGGAATGCCCGGCTGCGCACTTGTGCTCGCCCGATACCCTGATCAGGTGCGCCGTCCTCAGCGGAGTGACGGGACGCATAGCCGACAGCCGTCGCACTCTAGGGAGAACCCTTCATGGCCTCGCCGAGCAGTACGCCCGATTCCGCCTTCCCGCGGGGAGCAGCTCTTCGCAAGGCGCTCACGGAGCGCGTGATCGTCGCAGACGGCGCGATGGGCACCATGATTCAGGCGCAGGACCCGTCCCTCGACGACTTCCAGCAGCTCGAAGGCTGCAACGAGATCCTCAACGTGACGCGCCCCGACATCGTGCGGTCCGTCCACACCGAGTACTTCGAAGCCGGCGTGGACTGCGTCGAGACCAACACCTTCGGCGCCAACCACGCCGCCCTGGGCGAGTACGACATCACCGACCGCGTCTTCGAACTCTCCGAGAAAGGCACCCGCATCGCCCGTGACGTCGCGGACGAGTTCGAGGCCGACGGCCGCCCGCGCTGGGTGCTGGGCTCGATGGGCCCCGGCACCAAGCTGCCGACACTTGGCCACGCCCCGTACGCCACGCTGCGCGACGCATACCAGCAGAACGCCGAAGGCATGATCGCCGGCGGTGCCGACGCACTGCTCGTGGAGACCACGCAGGACCTGCTGCAGACCAAGGCGGCCGTCATCGGCGCCCGCCGTGCCATGGACGTCGCAGGGGCCCACGACCTGCCGCTGATCTGCTCCGTGACCGTCGAGACCACCGGCACGATGCTGCTGGGCTCCGAGATCGGCGCGGCCCTCACGGCGCTCGAGCCGCTGGGCATCGACATGATCGGCCTCAACTGCGCCACGGGTCCCGCCGAGATGAGCGAGCACCTGCGCTACCTCGCGCAGCACGCCCAGGTGCCGATTGCCTGCATGCCCAACGCCGGCCTGCCCGTACTGGGCAAGGACGGTGCCCACTACCCGCTCACACCCGAGGAGCTGTGCGACGCCCACGAGGGCTTCGTCCGTGACTACGGCCTCTCCCTCGTCGGCGGCTGCTGCGGCACCACGCCCGAACACCTGCGCCAGCTGGTCGAGCGGGTACGCGGCAAGGAACCCGCCCCGCGCACGCCCCAGCCCGAGCCGGCCGCCGCATCCCTCTACCAGATGATCCCCTTCCGCCAGGACACCTCGTACCTGGCGATCGGTGAGCGTACGAACGCCAACGGTTCGAAGAAGTTCCGCGAGGCGATGCTCGACGGCCGCTGGGACGACTGCGTCGAGATGGCCAGGGACCAGATCCGCGAGGGCGCCCACATGCTCGACCTCTGCGTCGACTACGTGGGCCGCGACGGTGTCGCCGACATGCAGGAACTCGCCGGGCGCTTCGCGACGTCCTCCACCCTGCCGCTCGTGCTCGACTCCACCGAAGTCCCGGTGATCCAGGCCGGGTTGGAGAAGCTCGGCGGCCGCGCCGTCATCAACTCCGTCAACTACGAGGACGGGGACGGCCCCGAGTCCCGCTTCGCCCGCGTCGCCACCCTGGCCCGTGAGCACGGCGCCGCCCTGATGGCCCTGACCATCGACGAGGAGGGCCAGGCCCGCACCGCCGAGAACAAGGTCGCCATCGCCGAGCGCATCATCGACGACCTGACCACGAACTACGGCATCGCCGAGTCGAGCATCCTCATCGACTGCCTGACGTTCACCATCTGCACGGGCCAGGAAGAGTCCCGCAAGGACGGCATCAACACCATCGAGGCCATCCGGGAGTTGAAGAAGCGCCGCCCGGACGTGCAGACCACGCTCGGCCTGTCCAACATCTCCTTCGGGCTCAACCCGGCAGCGCGCATCGTCCTCAACTCCGTCTTCCTCGACGAATGCGTCAAGGCAGGCCTGGACTCGGCGATCGTGCACGCCAGCAAGATCCTGCCGATCGCACGTCTGGAGGAGGAGCAGGTCACCACCGCGCTCGACCTGATCTACGACAGGCGCAGGGAGGGCTACGACCCGCTCCAGCGGCTCCTGGAGCTCTTCGAGGGCGTCGACACCAAGGCGATGAAGGCCGGCAAAGCCGAGGAGCTTGCGGCGCTTCCGCTGGACGAGCGCCTCCAGCGGCGCATCATCGACGGCGAACGCAACGGACTGGAAGACGACTTGAACGCGGCGCTGGAGGAGCGTCCCGCGCTCGACATCGTCAACGACACCCTCCTCGCGGGCATGAAGGTCGTCGGTGAGCTCTTCGGCGCGGGCAAGATGCAGCTGCCGTTCGTGCTCCAGTCGGCAGAGGTGATGAAGACCGCGGTCGCCCATCTCGAACCGCACATGGAGAAGACCGACGACGAGGGCAAGGGCACCATCGTCCTGGCCACGGTCCGCGGCGACGTGCACGACATCGGCAAGAACCTCGTCGACATCATCCTGTCCAACAACGGCTACAACGTGGTCAATCTGGGCATCAAGCAGCCCGTCGGCGCCATCCTCGACGCGGCCGAGGAGAACAAGGCCGACGTCATCGGCATGTCCGGCCTGCTGGTGAAGTCCACGGTGATCATGAAGGAGAACCTGGAGGAGCTGAACCAGCGCCAGATGGCCGCGGACTTCCCGGTCATCCTCGGCGGTGCCGCGCTCACGCGCGCCTACGTCGAGCAGGACCTGCACGAGATCTACGAGGGCGAGGTCCGCTACGCGCGCGACGCCTTCGAGGGCCTTCGTCTGATGGACGCGCTCATCGGCGTCAAACGCGGCGTCCCCGGGGCGGAGCTGCCGCCGCTGAAGCAGCGCCGCGTGCCCAAGCGCCCCTCGTCCGCCGCCGGTGAGGTGCCGGAGGAGGAGGTCAACGACGGGTCGGTGCGCTCCGACGTCGCCACCGACAACCCGGTGCCGACGCCGCCCTTCTGGGGCAGCCGCGTCGTGAAGGGCATCGGCCTGAAGGACTACGCGTCCTGGATCGACGAGGGCGCGCTCTTCAAGGGCCAGTGGGGCCTGAAGGAATCCCGCACCGGCGAGGGCCCCGGCTACGAGGAGCTGGTGGAGACCGACGGACGTCCCCGCCTGCGCGGTCTGCTGGACCGGCTGCACACGGAGAACATGCTGGAGGCGGCCGTCGTCTACGGCTACTACCCGTGCGTCTCCAAGGGCGACGACCTGATCCTGCTCAACGAGGACGGCAGTGAGCGCACCCGCTTCACTTTCCCGCGGCAGCGGCGGGGAAGGCGGCTGTGCCTCGCGGACTTCTTCCGCCCGGAGGAGTCCGGCGAGAAGGACGTGGTCGGGCTGCAGGTCGTCACCGTCGGCTCGAAGATCGGCGAGGTCACGGCGGAGCTCTTCGCGAGCGACTCCTACCGGGACTACCTGGAGCTGCACGGCCTGTCCGTCCAGCTCGCGGAGGCCCTCGCCGAGTACTGGCACGCCCGTGTCCGTGCCGAGCTGGACATCGCCGCGGAGGACCCGGCCGCGATGGCCGACATGTTCGCCCTGAAGTACCGCGGCGCCCGCTTCAGCCTCGGCTACGGGGCCTGCCCCAACCTGGAGGACCGGGCGAAGATCGCGGACCTGCTGCAGCCGGAGCGCATCGGTGTGGAGCTGTCGGAGGAGTTCCAGCTGCACCCCGAGCAGTCCACGGACGCCATCGTCATCCACCATCCGGAGGCCAAGTACTTCAACGCCCGATAACGGGTCCGGCCGGACCGTCGTAGAATGGTCGATCCGGTACAGGCCGGTCGTTCGCTCCTGTGGGGCGGGCGGCCGGCCTTGTTGTCCCTCACGGAGGTGTACGCGGATGACCAGCTCCATCCCCGCACTCGGCACTCTTACGGCCGAAGGCTCGTCGCTGCAGGCGGTGCTCCTCGACATGGACGGCACCCTGGTCGACACGGAAGGCTTCTGGTGGGACGCCGAGAGTGAGGCATTCGCGGAGCTGGGACACGTACTGAAGGACGAATGGCGTGAGGTCGTCGTGGGCGGCCCGATGACCCGCAGCGCGGGCTTCCTCATCGAGGCGACCAAGGCCGACATCACGGTCGAGGAGCTGACCGTCCTGCTCAACGAGAAGTTCATCGAGCGGCTGCGGCGCGGCGTTCAGCTCGTCCCGGGCGCCCGGCGGCTCCTCACCGAGCTCTCGCTGCACGGTGTGCCCACCGCGCTGGTCTCCGCGTCGCACCGCGAGGTCGTCGACGAGATGCTCGTCTCCCTCGGCAGGGAGCACTTCCACCTCACCGTCGCCGGGGACGAGCTGACCCGCACCAAGCCGCACCCCGACCCCTACCTGACGGCTGCGGCGCGCCTTGGCGCCGACCCGGCGCGCTGCGCCGTCATCGAGGACACCGTGACCGGAGTCGCCTCGGCGGAGGCCGCCGGGTGCCGGGTGGTGGCGGTGCCCTCCGTGACACCGATCGAGGCCGCCGCAGGGCGCACCGTCGTGGAATCGCTCGAAGAAGTGAATCTCGCCTTCCTGCGTTCCCTGGTCCTGATGGCCCACCAGAGCGTCTCCTGAGGCTTCCCGCGCGGTCCCGGCCCCCGGGGGTGCGGGATCGCTCCGCGGCGCCTGTGCGGGGCTTCTGCCGCCGCAGCAACGGAGGTCGGGGCGGCTGCCGTTGATGAATACGTGGCTCCGCCCTCTTGACGCGGCGTTACCGGCGCTGTGACATTCACGAGCACTTCGCGTCGGTGCCGGACCACCGGCCTCTTCGGTACGCGGCGGGCTCCGTCGCCGTGCCGTGGCTGCCGCTCTGGCCGCGTCCCCCGGCATCAGGGCCCCGGGGACGCGCCGCGCCGCGCGGTCCGTACGGCGAAACACCGGAGGTGATCCTCATCGGGCTCCAAGTCCGTTGTGGAGGCGGCACGTTCAGGAACGGCCGGCCGAGTCCGTTAACGGCCTGTCAGGTCCTCCGTGCCGCGACCGGTGCGGCCGGCCGAGAGGACCGTGCCCGATGAAGTTCAGACCCTGGGCGGTGACGGCCGTGGCCGGGCTCCTGGCGTCCCTGCTCACCGCGTGCGGCGAGGTCACCGGAAGCGACGCCCCGGCCGTCGTCGTCGGCACCACCGACACGTTCGCCCTCTCGAAGGACTCGCCCGCGCCGCTGGACCCGGCGGCGGCGTACGACGTCACCTCCTGGAACGTCATGCGCAACGCCTTCCAGACGCTGCTGCGGATGCCGCGCTCCGGCACACGGCCCGTCAGGGACGCGGCGGAGAGCTGCGGATTCACCGACGCGCAGAACGAGCAGTACCGCTGCACCCTGCGCAAGGACCTGACCTTCTCCAACGGGCACAAACTCGACGCCCGGGACGTCGAGTTCTCCATTGCCCGGACCCTGCGCATCCGCTTCGCCAACGGGCCCGCCTCGCTGCTCAGCGGGATATCCAAGGTCAAGGCCACCAGCGACCGCGAGATCGTCTTCCAGCTGCGCAAGCCGGACGCCACCTTCCCGTTCAAGATCGCCACCCCGGCCGCCTCGATCGTCGACGAGGAGAGTTATCCCGAGAACGGCCTTGCAAAGGGCTTCAAGACGGTCGGTTCCGGCCCGTACACGCTCGAAGTCGACGCGGACGAGGGCAAGACCGTCTTCACCCGCAACCCCGGCTACAAGGGCGGACTCAAGGTCCGCAGCGAAAAGGTCGAACTGCGCTCCTTCCGCGACTCCGGCGCCATGGAGAAGGCGCTGCGCGCGGGAGACATCGACGTGATGAACCGCACCATCTCCCCGAAGCAGGTGGACAGGCTCGAATCCGCGCCCGAGGACAACATCAGCCTCGTGCAGCAGCCGGGCCAGGAGATCCGCTATCTCGTCTTCAACACCGACGACGAGACGGCGGGCCGCCTCGCGGTGCGGCGGGCCATGGCGAAGGTCATCGACCGTGAGTCGCTGGTGCGCGACGTCTACGAACGGACCGCCGAGCCGCTCTACTCCCTGGTGCCCTCAGGCGTGCCCGGGCACCGCAACTCCTTCTTCAACAAGTACGGCGAGTCCGGCACCGACTCCGCACGGCGCACCCTGCGCAACGCGGGCCTCGTCCCGCCGGTGAAGGTCGAGCTCGCCTACACCACCGACCACTACGGCAGCGTCACCGCCAAGGAGTTCCGCCAGCTGAAGAAGCAGCTCGAGGACAGCGGCCTGTTCGCCGTCGAGATGCGGGGCCTTCCGTGGGACACCTACCGGACGGACGCGCTCAAGGGGAAGTACCAGATCTACGGCTACGGCTGGTTCCCCGACTTCCCGGACGCCGACAACTACATCGCGCCCTTCTTCGAACGGAACAACTTCCTCAACACCCCTTACGTCAGTTCCGAGATACGGAACCAGGTGATCCCGCAGACCCGGCAGAAGACCGACCGCGTCCGCACCGAGGCAGGCTTCGCCCGCGCGCAGGACATCGTGGCCGACGAGGTGCCGGTGCTGCCGCTGTGGCAGGGCAAGCAGTACATCGCGGCACGGGACGACATCACGGGCGCGGAGTGGGCGCTCAACTCCTCGTCGGTGCTGCAGCTGTGGGAACTGGGCCGCAACGCCGACAGCTGACGGCGGAGGGACCGCGGGCGCGGCCCCGCGCGTGAGGTGCCCGCCCTGAGTAGGGCGCGGCGTCACGCGCCGGGCCGCACCAGCCCGCTCTCGTACGCGTACACCGCGGCCTGCACGCGGTCACGCAGACCCAGCTTGGTCAGCACGTGCCCGACGTGCGTCTTGACCGTCGTCTCGCTGACGAAGAGGTCGGCGGCGATCTCCGAGTTCGACAGGCCGCGCGCCACCAGCTTCAGCACCTCCACCTCACGCTCCGTCAGCTGGTGGAGGGCGTCCGGCACGGGCTCCTCGCCCGAGGGGAGCTTCCCCGCGTACTTGTCGAGCAGGCGGCGCGTGACGCTCGGAGCCAGCATGGCCTCGCCGGCGGCGACCACGCGGATCGCCTGCACGAGCTCCGGGGCCGGCGCGTCCTTGAGCAGGAAGCCGCTGGCGCCGGCACGCAGCGCCTCGACCACGTACTCGTCGAGGTCGAAGGTGGTCAGCACGAGCACTTTCGCCGGCCCGTCCTTCGCCGGCCCGGTGATGCGGCGCGTGGCCTCCACCCCGTCCATCCTCGGCATGCGGATGTCCATCAGCACCACATCGGGCTGCAACGCCCGCACCTGGTCCAGCGCCTGAAGCCCGTCGCCCGCCTCACCGACCACGGCGAGGTCCTGTTCCGCCTCGAGGATCATGCGGAAGCCGGTGCGCAGCAGCGGCTGGTCGTCGACCAACAGGACGCGGATAGCCACGGGATCTCCTCGGACGGGTGGCACGGACAGGCCCCATTCTTGCCTAATCTCCGGCCGCGGCGTCCCCTGCCCCGTCCCCTGCCCCGTCCTCGCGCTGCTCGGGCAGCCGCGGTTGCACAGTGAGCGGGTAGGGCGGGGGAGAGCCACCGAATTCCGGGCAGTGCGCCTGGTGGTCGCACCAGTCGCAGAGCCTGCCCGGGCTGGGCCGCCAGTCGCCCGTCTCCGTCGCCCTCGTGATCGCCTCCCACAGGGCCAGCAGCTTGCGCTCGACGCGGAGCAGGTCCTCCTCGCCGGGGTCGTACGTCAGCACATCTCCGCTGCCCAGGAAGACCAGTTGGAGACGGCGGGGGACGATGCCGCGCAGCCGCCACACCACCAGCGCGTAGAACTTCATCTGGAAGAGCGGCCCGTCGGAGAACTGCGGGGGCGGGGCCTTGCCCGTCTTGTAGTCGACGATCCGTACCTCGCCGGTGGGTGCGACGTCGACGCGGTCGATGATGCCGCGCAGCCGCAGCCCCGAATCCAGTCGCGCCTCGACCATCAACTCCCGCTCCGCGGGCTCCAGACGAGTGGGGTCCTCCAGCGAGAACCACCGCTCGACGAGTGCCTCCGCATCCGCGAGCCAGGCAGCGAGCCGGGTGCCGTCCAGCGCCTCCTGCCCGTCCTCCGCGAACAGCTCCTTCAACTCCGGCCTCTTGGCCAGCAGGCGCTCCCACTCGCGGGTGACGAGCGAGCGGGCGCGCGGCAGGCTGCGCTGATCCGCGGGGGAGTCGAACAACCGCTCAAGGACGGCGTGTACGACCGTTCCGCGCGTGGCGGCCGCGGAAGGTTTCTCGGGCAGTTTGTCGATCACCCGGAAGCGGTAGAGCAGCGGGCACTGCATGAAGTCGCTGGCGCGGGACGGTGAGAGGGAGTTCGGCGGCGATGCGACGCGGGTGGTCATGACGTACGACCCTAGGGCCCCGCACCGACAACGGACGCATACCATCGAAGACGGCGCACTCGCCCTGCACGCCAGCCGGGGAAACGGCAGCGCAGCGGAGTGCGAAGCAGCAGCAGAGGGGAACCCGTGGCGGAGACGGAAAACGGCGGCAGGCCGCCTTGGAGCGGCTCCGGTGATTCCGGAACGGCGGGGGAGGGCACGGCATCTCTCCCGGACCGTCCGGACGTCCCGTCGTACCCGGACGGTCCGCCGGCGGACATCTCCGCGCCGGGCGGGACGAAGGACGACACGCGCACGAAGGCCCAGGACAGGACGGACCCCGGACCCGAACAGGGGGCCGGGACGGCCGCCGTCGAGGAGCCCGCACCCGCAACCAGTGGTGAAGCGGCGCCCGCGGACCGTTCCGCCCCGGGCGCCGGCAACGGCGCGAAGGGCGAGCCCGAGCCGCGCCCCGCACCCGCACCCACGTCCGGCACCCCTTCCGACGACGGCCGGGCACCCGACCCGCCCTACGGCGCGCCCTCCGACCCGCCCTACGACGCGGCCCATGACGCTGACTCCGCTCAGGGCCGTGCGCGTACCGGTGCCGCGTCGCCCGGTCCGCGGGCCCTGGGCCCCGACAAGCCCCGTCGCGCACGCCCGTTCGGAGGCGGCATCCTGATGGGCCGCCCGTTCGGCGTCCCCGTCTACGTTGCGCCGAGCTGGTTCCTCGTCGCCGCCCTCATCACCTGGGTCTTCGGCGGCCAGCTCGACCGCGTCCTGCCTCATCTCGGCGCTGTGCGCTACCTCATCGCGCTCTTCTTCGCCGTCGCCTTCTACGCCTCGGTCCTCGTCCACGAACTCGCCCACACAATCGCCGCGCTGCGCTTCAAGCTGCCCGTGCGGCGCATCCAGCTCCAGTTCTTCGGCGGGGTCTCCGAGATCGAGAAGGAGGCCGAGAGCCCGGGCCGTGAATTCGTCCTCGCCTTCGTCGGGCCGCTGCTCTCCCTCGTGCTCGCCGGGGTCTTCTACGGGGGGATGCAGGCCGTGCGGCCCGGCACCGTTCCGGGGGTGCTGCTGGCCGGCCTGATGATCTCCAACCTGATCGTGGCGGCCTTCAACCTTCTCCCCGGACTGCCCCTGGACGGCGGCCGGATGCTGCGCGCCCTCGTGTGGAAGCTGAGCGGCCGTCCCATGACGGGCACCGTCTTCGCCGCCTGGATCGGCCGCGCCCTGGCGATCGCCGTCCTGATCGGGCTGCCGCTCGCCACGCATGCGGGCGGATTCACGCAGGAGACCATCGGCGGCGTCGACTCGATCATGGACGCGCTGCTCGCCGCGATCCTTGCCGCCATCATCTGGACCGGCGCCGGCAACAGCCTCCGCATGGCGCGGCTGCGCGAACACCTCCCGGACCTGCGGGCACGCAAGCTCACCAGGCGCGCCGTCCCCGTACCCACCGACACTCCGCTCTCGGAGGCGCTGCGCCGCGCCAACGACGCCGGAGCCCGCGCCCTGGTCGTCGTCGACGGCGCAGGCGGTCCCGTCTCGCTCGTGCGGGAGGCCGCCATCGCCGGAGTCCCCTCGCACCGCCGCCCGTGGGTCGCGGTCTCCAGCCTCGCCCAGGAGCTGAGGGAGGGGATGCGCGTCCCCGCGGAGCTGGCGGGCGAGGAGCTGCTGGAGTATCTGCGTGCCACGCCTGCGACCGAGTACCTGGTGGTCGAGGAGACCGGCGAGATCTACGGAGTGCTCTCCGCCGGAGACGTCGAGCGTGCCTTCGTCGCGGCGATGGCCAAGCCCTCGGCGTGAGGCCCTGACCAGACCCGTTAGTCTGTGCACATGTCCGAACCGACCGGTGCAGCCCGCCGTCGCGGGCCCTTCAAGGTCGGGGACCAGGTCCAGCTCACCGATCCCAAGGGACGCCACTACACGTTCACGCTCGAAGAGGGAAAGAGCTTCCACACCCACAAGGGAGCCTTCCCGCACGACGAGCTGATCGGCGCTCCCGAGGGCAGTGTCGTCCGTACCACGGGAAACGTCGCCTACCTCGCGCTGCGCCCCCTGCTCCCCGACTACGTCCTGTCAATGCCGCGCGGCGCCGCCGTCGTCTATCCCAAGGACGCGGGCCAAGTCCTCGCCATGGCCGACATCTTCCCCGGTGCGCGGGTCGTGGAGGCAGGCGTGGGGTCCGGGTCGCTGAGCATGTTCCTGCTGCGCGCCATCGGCGACAGCGGCATGCTGCACAGCTACGAGCGGCGCGCGGACTTCGCGGACATCGCACGGCAGAACGTCGAGCGCTACTTCGGCGAACCGCACCCCGCCTGGACGCTCACCGTCGGAGACCTCCAGGACCAGCTCTCGGACAGCGACGTCGACCGCGTCATCCTCGACATGCTCGCCCCGTGGGAGTGCTTGGAGGCCGTTTCCAAGGCGCTCGTGCCCGGCGGCATCCTGTGCAGCTACGTCGCCACCACGACGCAACTGGCCCGCATGGTCGAGTCGATCCGCGAACACGGCACGTTCAACGAGCCGCAGGCGTGGGAGACGATGGTGCGCAACTGGCATGTGGAGGGCCTGGCCGTGCGCCCCGACCACCGCATGATCGGGCACACCGGCTTCCTGCTCACCGCGCGCCGTCTCGCGGACGGCGTCGAGCCGCCTCTGCGCCGACGCCGTCCCGCCAAGGGCGCCTACGGGGAGGACTACACGGGACCCGGCAGCACCTCGGGCCGTTCCTGAGCCGCCCGTTGGGGCCGCCGGTCCCGCGCTGCCGCTGTGCGGGACCCGGCCCGAACATGCACGCAAAGGCGCCCGCCTCGTCAGGGTGTGCCTCAACACCCTGACGAGGCACACCCGTTGGAGAATTCTCGCTGACGTCGCGTCAGCAGTCCTGCGCACAACCGCAGTCCCGCCCGTTCCGGTGCGGTGTGACGTGTGGCACGATGCTGGGCACCCCCAAGCACACTTCTCACAGGAGTCACCCGGCGTGACGGAACTGCCGCACACCCGTACCCGCATGGTGCACTGGCTGAGCACCGCCGTGGCCCTCGCCGCCGTCGTCGGAGCCTCGGCCCTCGTCCAGCCCACGGGCGCCAGCGCACAGCCCACTCCCACCACAGCCGCCTCGGGCCCCGCGCCGGACCCGAAGAAGGCCGACTTTCCCGTCGATTGCGGCAGTCCGTCCGTCCCTGTCGACGTCGTCGACAAGGGCTCCGCCGACTTCGACGGCGACGGACGCCAGGAAACCGTCGCGTCGGTGCGCTGCCACTCGGGTACGGGCTCCCCGCCCAACGCGCTCTTCGTGCTGGCCTCCGGGGGCCGCCCCGGGCAGGCGCCCCGCGTGGTCGCAACCATGCTGCGCACCAAGGAACGGATGACGGTCCAGGATCTCCGAGTCAGCGGCCGTACGGTCTCGGCCAAGCTGCTGGGCTATTCCTCACCGTCGGTTCCGAGCTGCTGCCCGGACAGGCAGCGGAAGGTGAAGTGGGAGTGGAAGGACGGCAAGTTCGCGCTCAGGGCAGCCCCCGTCCCAGGCAGCCCGGAGAGCATCTGAGCCGTAACGGACCGTGTCCCGTCCCGCCCTTCGGGAACCCAGCGTGAGTGTCCGTCACTCACCGCGCTACTCGGCGTCGGGGCCGTAGACTTCAACACTGTCCGAAACACGGCGGACATGGATGCAGTCCCCGGGGCACTCCTTGGCCGAGTCCACGACGTCGTCGAGGAGCGGAAGGGGCACGGGAGTCGTCGCTCCCTTGTCCTGGAGAAGCTCGTCGTCGGCGCTCTTCACATAGGCCAAGCCGTCGATGTCCAGCTCGAACACCTCAGGTGCGTACTGCGCGCAGATACCGTCTCCGGTGCACAGATCCTGGTCGATCCAGACCTCGAGTGCCTCGTTGCCGGTGCTCATCCTGTCGCCTGCCGTTCCTGCGTTCGTGATGGAAAGCTGCTGTCCATGTTGGGGTGTTGACCGTTCCGACCCTACAACCGGCCGCTTTCGGATGGTCATGGGTGGGTATTCCCCTGGCGTGAGGGAGCGCGCAAGGGTGAAGATCAGACACACCGTGCCCGTCTTTGTGATCTAGGGTTTCAACCTGTACCCGCCCAGGTAGGGTCAGGAAGCGTCCAGCTCCCCCTGGAGGAGGTGAGGACCGTGGCAGCCCACGACGACGACATCAACCGCGGCATCCGGCCCGGTCGGGGTTCCGAAGACCCGTCCGGCCAGGTGGCGTACCTGGAGCAGGAGATCGCCGTCCTGCGCCGCAAGCTCGCCGACTCTCCGCGGCACACCCGGATTCTTGAAGAGCGGATCGTCGAGCTTCAGACGAATCTGGCCGGGGTCTCAGCGCAGAACGAACGACTTTCCAACACTCTCCGTGAGGCGCGCGATCAGATCGTGGCGCTCAAGGAAGAGGTCGACCGACTCGCGCAGCCGCCGGCCGGCTTCGGAGTCTTCCTCAAGGCGAACGAGGACAGCACCGCCGACATCTTCACCGGTGGACGCAAGCTCCGCGTGAACGTCAGCCCCAGCGTCGAGCTCGAGGAGCTCCGGCGCGGCCAGGAGCTGATGCTCAACGAGGCGCTTAACGTGGTCGAGGCCATGGAGTTCGAGACCGCCGGCGACATCGTCATGCTCAAGGAGGTCCTCGAGGACGGTGAGCGCGCCCTGGTCGTCGGCCACACCGACGAGGAGCGGGTCGTGCGCCTCGCCGAGCCCCTGCTGGAGACCACGCTCCGTGCGGGCGACGCCCTGCTGCTGGAGCCGCGTTCCGGTTACGTCTTCGAGGTCGTGCCCAAGAGCGAGGTCGAGGAGCTCGTCCTCGAAGAGGTCCCCGACATCGACTACCAGAAGATCGGTGGCCTGCGCGGCCAGATCGAGCAGATCCGCGACGCCGTGGAACTGCCCTACCTGCACCCGGATCTCTTCAAGGAGCACGAACTGCGCCCGCCCAAGGGCGTGCTGCTCTACGGGCCGCCCGGTTGCGGCAAGACCTTGATCGCCAAGGCCGTCGCCAACTCGCTGGCAAAGAAGGTGGCCGAAGTCACGGGCAAGCCCCAGGGCAAGAGCTACTTCCTCAACATCAAGGGCCCGGAGCTGCTCAACAAGTACGTGGGCGAGACGGAGCGGCACATCCGCCTCGTCTTCCAGCGGGCCAGGGAGAAGGCGAGCGAGGGCACGCCCGTCATCGTCTTCTTCGACGAGATGGATTCCCTCTTCCGCACCCGCGGCTCGGGTGTCAGCTCGGACGTGGAGAACACGATCGTCCCGCAGCTGCTCTCCGAGATCGACGGTGTGGAGGGCCTGGAGAACGTCATCGTGATCGGCGCCTCCAACCGCGAGGACATGATCGACCCGGCGATCCTCCGCCCCGGCCGTCTCGACGTGAAGATCAAGATCGAGCGTCCGGACGCCGAGGCCGCCAAGGACATCTTCTCGAAGTACCTCACCGCGAACCTCCCGCTGCACGCGGACGACGTCGCGGAGCACGGCGGCAACGCCAATGCCGCGTGCGACGCCATGATCCAGTCCGTCGTGGAGCAGATGTACGCGGAGTCCGAGGAGAACCGCTTCCTGGAGGTCACCTACGCCAATGGTGACAAGGAAGTGCTCTACTTCAAGGACTTCAACTCCGGCGCCATGATCGAGAACATCGTCGGCCGGGCGAAGAAGATGGCGATCAAGGCCTACCTGGACCAGAACCAGAAGGGTCTGCGCGTCTCCCACCTGCTCGCCGCGTGCGTGGACGAGTTCAAGGAGAACGAGGACCTGCCGAACACCACCAACCCCGACGACTGGGCCCGCATCTCCGGCAAGAAGGGCGAGCGGATCGTCTACATCCGCACGCTGGTCACCGGAAAGCAGGGCGCGGACACGGGCCGTTCCATCGACACTGTGGCCAACACCGGTCAGTACCTGTAAGCAGACAGCGATCCGGCTGCGGATGCCCCTGGTGGACCCCCGCCGAAGGCAGGGGAGGGCGTCCGTGGCCGGATCCTTTTTGAGTAGTCCTAGGAAGTCCGCTGAGTGATCTCCCGACTTCAGCCCGTGGGTTCTAGGCTCGTCCGTAGTGCCGCTACGCGCAGTGCTGAGGGAAGGACCGCAGACGGGGCGGATGCGCAGCGGGACTTGAGTGGCGGCCCACAGGCGGGAAGCCACCGGGCAAGGAGGGCCGCATGACCGTACGGCGAGTGATGGGAATCGAGACGGAGTACGGGATCTCCGTACCCGGTCACCCCAACGCCAATGCCATGCTCACCTCGTCCCAGATCGTCAACGCCTACGCCGCGGCGATGCACAGGGCACGCCGTGCCCGCTGGGACTTCGAGGAGGAGAACCCGCTGCGGGACGCCCGTGGCTTCGACCTGGCACGGGAGTCCGCCGACGCCAGCCAGCTCACTGACGAGGACATCGGCCTGGCCAACGTGATCCTCACCAACGGCGCCCGTCTCTACGTCGACCACGCCCACCCCGAGTACAGCGCGCCCGAGGTGACCAGCCCCATGGACGCCGTCCTGTGGGACAAGGCAGGGGAGCGCATCATGGCGGAGGCCGCCGAGCGCGCGGCCGAGGTCCCCGGCACACAGCCGATCCACCTCTACAAGAACAACACCGACAACAAGGGCGCCTCGTACGGCACGCACGAGAACTACCTGATGAAGCGGGAGACGCCGTTCTCCGACATCGTGCGCCACCTGACGCCCTTCTTCGTCTCCCGCCAGGTGGTCTGCGGCGCCGGCCGCGTCGGCCTGGGGCAGGACGGCAGCGAGCACGGGTTCCAGCTCTCCCAGAGAGCCGATTACTTCGAGGTCGAGGTCGGTCTCGAGACGACGCTGAAGCGGCCGATCATCAACACCAGGGACGAGCCGCACGCGGACGCCGAGAAGTACCGCCGCCTGCACGTGATCATCGGCGATGCGAACCTCTCGGAGATCTCCACGTACCTCAAGCTCGGCACGACGGCGCTCGTCCTGTCGATGATCGAGGACAACTTCATCGCGGTGGACCTCGCCGTTGACCAGCCCGTCCGTACGCTGCACCAGGTCTCGCACGACCCGACGCTGGGCCGGCTGATCACGCTGCGCAGCGGACGTACGCTCACCGGTGTGCAGCTCCAGATGGAGTACTGCGAGCTCGCGCGCAAGTACGTCGAGGAGCGCTGGGGCGCCGACGCCGACAAGCAGACCCAGGACGTGCTCACCCGCTGGGAAGACGTCCTGACGAGGCTGGAGCAGGACCCGATGAGCCTCTCGGGGGAGCTGGACTGGGTCGCCAAGCGCGAGCTCATGGAGGGCTACCGCCGCCGTGACCGGCTCGGCTGGGACGCGGCACGGCTGCACCTGGTGGACCTGCAGTACGCGGACGTACGTCCCGACAAGGGTCTTTACAACCGCCTGGCGAACCGGGGCAACATCCAGCGGCTGCTCGAGGAGGAAGACATCCTGCGGGCCGTCGGCAAGCCGCCGGAGGACACCCGCGCCTACTTCCGCGGCCGCTGCCTGGAGCAGTACGCGGACGACGTGGCCGCCGCATCGTGGGACTCCGTCATCTTCGACCTGCCGGGGCGTGACTCTCTGCAACGAGTGCCCACTCTGGAGCCTCTGCGTGGCACCCGGGACCACGTCAAGGAGCTCCTGGACCGCTGCCGCAGCGCCGAGGAGCTGGTGAGAGTGCTTTCCGGAGGCTGAGATACGGCTATTCCGTGCCGCATGCGGGAATCACCGAGGTGGTACTCCGACGTTGGAGAAGTGAAGGGCCGATGTCAGTCCCTGCTTGTAGGGTCTGATCTTGTACGTCACGCGTACACCGAACCGAGCGGGGTGAGGATATGGCGACCAAGGACACCGGCGGTGGGCAGCAGAAGGCCACCCGCCAGACCGAGGAAACCGAGGAACAGACTGACGAGGCACAGGTCTCCGAGGACCTCAAGGAGCGCCAGGAAGCACTCTCGGACGATGTGGACTCCGTCCTGGACGAGATCGACGACGTCCTCGAGGAGAATGCCGAGGACTTCGTGCGGTCCTTCGTTCAGAAGGGCGGAGAGTAATCGCGTGATCACCGTCCTGCGTCCCCGGGCCTCGGGGGCGCAGGACGGATGACTTCCGGGCCTGAGGGTATGGTCCGTGCAGTATTCCAAGATCTCTTCTGAACCGACTTCCGATCTGTGGAAGGAAACGTGTGGAAGCCAACACTCGTGACACAGGGCGTCTGCCCGCTGCCTTCCTGACGCCTGGCTCGTCCTCGTTCATGGACTTCCTGTCCGAGCACGCTCCTGGGGTGCTGCCCGGCAGCCGGCGCCTGCCCGCCGTCGAGGGTCCCGTTCAGGCTCCGCACGGGACGACCATCGTCGCGGCGACGTACTCGGGCGGTGTGGTGCTCGCGGGCGACCGCCGCGCCACGATGGGCAACGTCATCGCGCAGCGGGACATCGAGAAGGTCTTCCCGGCCGACGAGTACTCGGCCGTCGGCATCGCGGGCACAGCAGGGCTCGCGGTGGAGATGGTGAAGCTCTTCCAACTGGAGCTGGAGCACTTCGAGAAGGTCGAGGGCTCGACGCTGTCGCTGGAGGGCAAGGCCAACCGCCTGTCCACCATGATCCGCAGCAATCTCGGCATGGCACTGCAGGGCCTCGCCGTCGTCCCGGTCTTCGCGGGCTACGACGTGGACCGGGAGAAGGGCCGCATCTTCTCCTACGACGTCACGGGCGGCCGCTCCGAGGAGGTGGGCTTCACCGCCGTCGGTTCCGGCTCGGTCTTCGCGCGCGGCTCCTTGAAGAAGCTGCACCGGGAGGACCTGACGGAGGAGCAGGTCTGCACGGTGGCGCTGCAGGCTCTCTACGACGCCGCCGACGACGACTCGGCGACGGGCGGCCCGGACATGACGCGCAAGATCTATCCGACGCTCACGGTCATCTCCGACGAGGGCTGCCGGAGGCTGTCCGAGGAGGAAGTCTCCGGGCTCGTGCGCACGATGCACGAGGGCCGGCTCCAGCAGCCCAACGGGCCGCAGGCCCCGCTCACCTGACGAAGGCCACGGGGCCTTCAGCGCCCTCTGACAGGAGAAGGAAGGGACGGATAGCCGGTGTCGACGCCGTTCTACGTCTCACCACAGCAGGCCATGGCGGACCGCGCCGAGTATGCCCGCAAGGGCATCGCCCGGGGCCGCAGCGTGGTCGTGCTGCAGTACACCGACGGCATCGTGTTCGTCGCGGAGAATCCCTCGCGTTCTCTCCACAAGATCAGCGAGATCTACGACCGCATCGCGTTCGCGGCGGTGGGCAAGTACAACGAGTTCGAGAATCTGCGCATCGGCGGCGTCCGTTACGCGGATCTTCGCGGATTCACCTACGACCGCGCCGATGTGACGGCCCGTGGTCTCGCGAACGTCTATGCCCAGACACTGGGGACGATCTTCTCCAGCGCGGCGGAGAAGCCGTACGAGGTGGAACTGATCGTCGCCGAGGTCGGCCCCGCTCCTGAGGACGACCAGATCTACCGGCTTCCCCACGACGGCTCCATCGTGGACGAGCACGGATCGCTCGCGGTGGGCGGGAACTCGGACCAGATCAACAGCTACCTGGAACAGCGCCACCGTGACGACATGACGCTGGCCGAGGCCGTCAAGCTCGGCAAGGAGTCCCTGGCGCGTGACAACAACGGCGGGGAACGTGAGGTGACCGCCGATCAGCTGGAGGTCGCGCTCCTCGACCGCACCCGGATCCAGCAGCGCAAGTTCAAGCGAGTGCTGGGCAGTCAGCTGCGGCGTCTGCTGGGGGAGGACGAGAGCACGAGCGGTTCCAGCTCGCCCTCTTCCGGCGGTGACGCGGAGGAATCCTCCGAGGGCGACTCGGAGGAGTAGCGCGGAGCGCCCCACTCCTTTCATACGCGTGCCCCGCAGGGTCAACACCCTGCGGGGCACGCGTTGTTGAGCGTCCGGCCGGTGATCACCGGGTACCGGACCGGCACTCGGCGAGGTCCGTGCCCGTTCGCGGCTTCGCGGTCAGGCGCCGGCGGGTGGCCCGGCTGTGGAACCACGGCGTACCAGCTCTACGGGGAGCACGGGCGCGTCGGCCTCCCGGCCCGCCAGGACGTCCAGGAGCGCGCGCATTCCTGCCGCACCGACCTCCTCTGCGGGCAGCCGCACGGTCGTCAACTCCGGTTCCAGCGCGGTCGCCAGGCTCAGATCGTCGAAGCCCGTCACCGAGACGTCCTCCGGCAGGCGAAGCCCCAGACGCCGCGCCGCCTTGCACGCGCCGGCCGCCAGCAGGTCGTCGTCACAGATCAGCGCCGTGGGCCGCGGGTCGCCGGAGAGGGCCCGGGTGGCGGCGCGGAGGGCGTCCTCGACGCTGAGGTCGCTGGGCTCGGTCCGCAGCTCCGCTCCCGGTGCCCGGGCCACCGCCTGCGCCAGTGCGCGGGCGCGTTCGCCGAAGGTCCAGGTGTCCACGTCCGCCGCGATATGCGCCAGGCGCCGGTGACCGAGGCCGAGGAGATGCCCGGCCACTTGCCGCATGCCGTCGGCGATATCGAGGTTGACCGTGGCAGTGGTGCGGTCACCCTCCGGGTCGGTGTCCAGCATCACCAGTGGCAGTCCGCCCTCGCGAAGCGCCGCCAGCGCGTCCGGAGCCATCGAGGAGGCGATCACGCCGTCCAGCGCCGCCCGGGCGGAGCCGAACGGGTCGACGGCCGGCCCGGTGCCCTCGGGGGAGGGGTAGAGGACCACGCCGAAGTCGTGTTCGGCGGCCGTTCGTGAGGCACCGGCGTGCACCCGCGCGAAGTAGTCGTGTGTGAGGGCGGGCACGACGAGGAGGGCCGTACGGGTCCGCCCCAGCCGCAGGCTCCGGGCGGACAGATTGGGGCGGTAGCCGAGTGCCTGTGCGGCGGCCCTCACGGTTTCGGCCGTGCGAGGAGACACCCGGCCCTGCCATTTGCCGCCCAGCACGAGGGAGACCGTCGCCTGTGAGACGTTCGCACGCCGGGCGACGTCACGGCTGGTGGGACGCCCCTCGGGCGTCCCCGTGCTCGGCCGGCCCGAAGTGCCGGGCCGCCGCGTGCTCGCCATCCGTACCGCTCCTTCGCCGCCCGTGGCCGGTGCCCGGGGTGGACCGTGGGTCAGCGACATGGTACGTATGACGACTGACGTTATACGTAAAACGTGCTTGCCTGGACCGCCGGGCCGCCGGAAGGAGTGGGGACCGTGGCGATGGGCTATGCCGAACTGCTCCGTGCCCGGCACGCGATGCGACTGCTCGCGGGCACGCTGACGGGCAGGCTTCCCAATGCCACGGGTCCACTGGCGATCGTGCTCTTCACCCGCGCCGAGGGCGGGAGTTACACGCTTGCCGGCGTCCTCTCAGCCGTATACGGACTCGCGACCGCCGTGGGTCAGCCGATGCTGGGACGCCTCGTCGACCTCCATGGGCAGCCACTGGTGATGTTTCCCGCAGCCGTGCTCTCGGCGCTGGGCATGCTGCTGCTCACGGCCGCCGGCACCGATCCGGTGTGGGCCGCGACCGCGGGTGTGTTCATCGCCGGAGTGTGCACTCCGCCGCTCGAGGGCGGGCTGCGCGCCCTGTGGCCCAGCGTGCTCAAGGGCCCGGGCAAGGTGCACCGGGCGTACGCGCTGGACGCCGTCGCCCAGGAAGTGATGTTCGCCGTCGGGCCGTTGCTCGTGACGTTGCTCGTCGCTCTCTGGAACGAGGCCGCTGCCCTGCTGGTCATCAACGCGCTCGGCGTCCTCGGCGCGCTCTCGGTCGTCGTCTCGCCGCCCTCGCGGGCATGGAAGTCGGCTCCACGCGAACCCCACTGGCTGGGGGCGCTGCGCTCGCCGGGGCTGCTGGCCCTGCTCGGCACCTTCTTCTTCGTCGGGCTGGCACTTGGCGCCGTCGCGGTCGCGTCCGTGAGTTACGCCGACGAGCACGGCGAGGCCCTGAGCTCCAGCTATCTGCTCTCGGCGCTGGGCTTCGGCGCGCTCGCTGGCGGCGTCGTCTACGGAGCGCGGCACTGGCCGGGCGCCCCGGAACGCAGGCTCGTATGGCTTGTTCTCGCCCTTGCCGCGGGCTACCTGCCGCTGGTCCTCGTCCCGGGGGTGATCGCGATGACGGCCCTGGCCTGCCTGTCCGGGGTCTTTCTCGCTCCGGCGCTCGCCTGCGCGTTCGTGGTCGTGGACCGTCACGCTCCCTCCGGCACGGTCACCGAGGCCTTCTCCTGGCTGGTCACGACATTCGGTGTCGGAGCTGCGGCCGGTACGGGGCTGGTGGGCCCCGTCATCGAGTGGGGCGGCGCGTCCGCGGGCTTTGCCGTCGTGGGCGGGGGAGGGCTGGCGGCGTTCCTCGTGCTGCTGCTGACCCGACGGGCGTTTTCGGCCGTTCCGGGGGGTTCCCGCAGCGCGCCTGTGGTGGGCCCGGCAGCAGGCCCGGATCATGCGTCGCCCCCGGTCACGGAGGCGGAAAATGATCGCAATGCTGCCCCCGAACCCGGTTTCAGAACAGGCCGTCAGGCGTAATGTTCAGTCATGGACCGCCGAATCTTCGGGCTTGAGAACGAGTACGGCGTCACGTGTACGTTCCGGGGCCAGCGCCGCCTGTCCCCCGACGAAGTGGCGCGGTACCTCTTCCGCCGTGTCGTGTCATGGGGCCGCAGCAGCAACGTCTTTCTGCGCAACGGCGCCCGCCTCTATCTGGACGTGGGCTCCCACCCCGAATACGCGACCCCCGAGTGCGACAACGTGACCGAACTGGTCACCCACGACAAGGCCGGCGAGCGCATCCTCGAGGGTCTCCTCGTCGATGCCGAACGGCGCCTGCACGAGGAAGGAATCGCGGGCGACGTCTTTCTCTTCAAGAACAACACCGACTCGGCGGGAAACTCCTACGGCTGTCACGAGAACTATCTCGTGGCCCGGCACGGGGAGTTCTCGCGCCTGGCCGACGTGCTCATCCCCTTCCTCGTCACGCGTCAGCTCGTGTGCGGCGCGGGCAAGGTGCTGCAGACGCCCCGGGGGGCCGTCTACTGCGTCAGCCAGCGCGCGGAACACATCTGGGAGGGCGTCAGTTCCGCGACCACCCGGTCCCGTCCGATCATCAACACCCGTGACGAGCCGCATGCCGACGCGGAGCGCTACCGCCGCCTCCACGTCATCGTGGGTGACTCCAACATGTCCGAGACGACCATGCTGCTCAAGGTCGGCGCGACCGACCTCGTGCTGCGCATGATCGAGGCCGGCACTGTGATGCGGGATCTGACGCTGGAGAACCCGATCAGGGCCATCCGGGAGGTCAGCCACGACATCACCGGTCAGCGCAAGGTGCGCCTGGCGAGCGGCAGGGAGGCCTCGGCGCTCGAGGTGCAGCAGGAGTACTTCGAGAAGGCGCTGGACTTCTGCGACAGGCGCGGCATCCGCACGGGCCGTGTGGAGCGCGTACTGGAGCTGTGGGGCCGCTCTCTCGACGCGATCCGCACCCAGGAACTCGACAAGATCAACACGGAGATCGACTGGGTCATGAAGTACCAGCTGATCGAGCGTTACCGGGCCAAGAACAACCTCACGATGTCGCACCCGCGCATCGCTCAGATAGACCTCGCGTACCACGACATCCACCGCCGCCGAGGGCTCTACTACCTGCTGGAACGCAACGGCCAGGCTGCCCGGATCTGCAACGATCTGAAGATCTTCGAGGGCAAGTCGGTGCCGCCGCAGACCACGCGGGCGCGGCTGCGTGGCGACTTCATCAGGCGGGCCCAGGAACAGCGCCGGGACTTCACCGTCGACTGGGTCCACCTCAAGCTCAACGACCAGGCGCAGCGCACCGTCCTGTGCAAGGACCCCTTCCGTTCGGTCGACGAGCGTGTGGAGAAGCTCATCGCCGGTATGTGAGACGTGTCAACGGGGGACGGGATGTCCGGGCGGGGCCGTAGGGTTGCTCCCGTCCGGACATCCCTATACCGCGAGTTGGACACAATGCTGCAGACCCCTCGGGGAACGACCCCCCGCCCCAGGAAGATTTCCGTGCGCCGCTTCGCCGCGGCTCTGGTCGTGCCGGCGCTGATCGCCTCGGTCGCCGCCTGCGGCAGCGACGAGGACCAGAACGGGCAGCCTCCGCAGGTCACCGGTGCCGCGGACAAGAAGCCCAAGGTGGCCAAGGGGAAGGGGAAGCCCCCGAAGGACCTCAAGGTCAAGGTCCTCAAGGAGGGCAAGGGGCAGAAGGTCAAGAAGGGCGACTCGCTCAACGCCGACTACCTCGGGCAGCTGTGGCAGGGCAAGGAGTTCGACAGCAGCTGGAAGCGGGGCCAGCCGGCCACGTTCCAGATCGGCACCGGCAAGGTCATCAAGGGCTGGGACGAAGCCCTGGTGGGCAAGAAGATCGGCAGCCGCGTCGAGATGGTGGTGCCCCCGGCGAAGGGCTACGGCAAGCAGGGTCAGCCCCCGACGATCCCGAAGAACTCCACGCTGGTCTTCGTCGTGGACCTCAAGAAGATCATGCCGAGCGAGATCGACGGCAAGCCGGTGAAGGGTGAGCACAACCCCGAGCTGCCCGAGGTGAGCACCAAGATCGAGAAGAACAAGGCCCCTGAGATCACCATGCCCAAGGGCGTGGACAAGGCCCCGGACAAGCTGCTCGACGAGACGATCATCGAGGGTGACGGCAAGAAGGTCACCGAGAAGAGCACCGTCCTGACCCAGTTCACGGCCAAGCTGTGGAAGGGCGGTAAGCAGCTCGACGACACCTGGGCGCAGGGCGGGCCGCAGGAGATCCCGGTGGCCAAGATCCCCGGCTGGGCGGAGGCGCTCAAGGGCAAAAAGGCCGGCAGCCGTGTCGTGGTCTCCGTGCCGAAGAGCGAGTTTCCGAAGCAGCAGCAGAAGCAGTTCTCCTCCGGCGTGGTCTTCTCGGTGGACGTGCTGGACGTCAACTGAGTCCACGCGCCGTGACAGACTGGCGCGGTTGTCCGAATGAATCGTTGCTAGGAGCCATTTCGTGAGCATCGACAAGCCCGAGGTCGACTTCCCCGAGGGTGCGCCGCCTGCCGATCTGGAGATCGTGGATCTCTGGGAGGGCGACGGGCCCGAGGCCAAGGCCGGTGACAACGTCTCCGTGCACTACGTGGGCGTCTCCTTCTCCAGCGGCGAGGAGTTCGACGCCAGCTGGAACCGCGGCAAGCCGCTGCAGTTCCAGCTCGGTGCGGGCCAGGTCATCCCCGGCTGGGACCGCGGTGTGCAGGGCATGAAGGTCGGCGGGCGCCGCCGGCTGACCATTCCCGCGCACCTCGCCTACGGGGAGCAGGGTGCGGGCGGTGGCCGTATCAAGCCGAACGAGACGCTGATCTTCGTCTGCGACCTCGTCTCCGTCTGAGCCGGCCGCGTCGCGGCTTCTTCCGGGGGTCCCGCCTGCGGGCGAGGCCCCCGGTCTTGCTTTTGCGGGGAACCCGGCTAGCGGTACGGTCAATTGCCGAGAAGAGCACAGAGCAGTACGAGAAGTACGGGGAGCACGAGGGAGCCCATGGCGATTGCCAAGGCCGAGCGGCTGATGAATCTGGCGCTGTGCCTGCTCGGGACCCGGCGCCCGCTGACGAAGCGCGAGCTGCGTACCTCGATCGAGGCATACCTCGAAGCCGCGGGCGACGAGGCCTTCAACAGGATGTTCGAGCGCGACAAGGACGACCTGCGCGAGCTCGGCCTTGTGATCGACACCGTCGAGGGCCTGGACGGTGACATCGGCTACCGCGCCCAGCGCGACAGCAACCGGCTCCCGCCCATCGCCCTCGACGCCGAGGAGGCAACCGCCCTCGGCCTCGCCGCCCGTGTCTGGCAGCAGGCACGTCTCGCGGGCGCCGCGAGCGGTGCGCTGCAGAAGCTGCGGGCGGCCGGCGGCATGCCTCAGCACGACGACGGCGGAGGAGAGGACGGACCGGCCGTCGCACACAGCACGTTGGAGCCTCACATCCCCGTCCGCGAGGCCGCGTTCGAGCCGTTGATGCTGGCCTGCCGGGACCGCCGTCCCGTCGTCTTCGACTACCGCAAGTCCAACGCGGCCCGCCCCGAGCGACGTCAGGTCGAGCCCTGGACGCTGGAGTGCTGGCGCGGCCACTGGTATCTCGCGGGCTTCGACCGCGAGCGGCAGGCCGAGCGGGTCTTCCGCCTCTCCCGCATCACGGGGCCCGTACGCTCCCGGGCCGCCGCGTTCACCGCCCCGGTACCCGACCAGGTGACCGTACGGGAGACGGTCGAGCGCTGGGCCGGGGAGAGCGCTTCGCGCAGCGCGCGCATCCGGCTGCGCGCGGGCGCCGGGTACCCGCTGCGGTCCCGCGCCACCGAGGTCCGGGAACTGCCGGACGGATGGGAGGAGTTGGAGATCCCGTACGGTCACGGACTGGACGCCTGGCTGGTGGAGTTCGGGCCTGACGTGATCGTGCTGGAGCCTGCGGAACTACGGGCCGAAGTCGTCGACCGTCTTCGCGCCGTCGCCAAGGGCTGAGGGGGAGCACAGACCATGGCACCGAATGCCATCGACCAGACCCGCCGGATGCTGTCCCTGGTCACATACCTCCGGGACCGCCCGGGTGCCCGCATCGACGACGTGGCCCGCGCCTTCGGCATCACGGCCGACGAGCTGATCTCCGATCTCGACGTCCTGCCCATGTGCGGCACGAGCTTCCGCGGCGGCGACCTTCTGGAGATCGACACGGACGGCGAGCGCATCTGGTGGCGCAACGCCGACGCCCTCGGCAGCGACACCGCGCAGCCGCTCCGCCTCGCCTCCGACGAGGCGACCGCGCTGCTCGTCGCGGCCCGCGCCGTGGCCACCCTGCCGGGGCTGCGGGAGAGCGACCGGGAGGCGCTGCGGCGCGCCACCGCCAAGCTGGAGGAGGCGGCGGGGGAGAGCGCGGGCGCCAGTTCGCGGCTGTCGGTCACGTTCGAGTCGGAGGGCGGGGTCTTCGCCGACGTGGACCGCGCCATCGCCGAGCGGCGCAGGCTGTGGCTGCGTTACTACTCGCCGGCGCGGGACGAACTCACGGAGCGCGAGGTCGACCCCATCCGTCTGTTCGCCGTCGGGCACACCTATCTGGAGGCCTGGTGCCGTCTCTCGGAGGCGCGGCGCACCTTCCGTCTGGACAGGGTCGCTGAGATCCGTCTGCTGGAGGAACCGGCAAACCCGCCTCCGGTGGAGCTGCGTGATCTGAGCGAAGGACTCGTCCAGCCCTCGGCGGAGGACCCCGAGGTGGTCGTCGAGGTCGGCCCGGGGGGCCGCTGGGTCGCCGAGTACTACCCGTACGACAGCGCCGTGGAACTGCCGGACGGGGGGCTGCGCGTCACCCTCCGCACGCCCGACCCGGCTTCGCTGCGGCGGCTGGCGCTGCGGCTGGGCCGCGACGGGAGGATCGTGGCTCCGCGCGAACTCGCCGACAGCGCGCGCGAGGCCGCGCGCACGGCGCTCGCGGCGTACGGGGAGTGAGAGTGCGCGCGGAGCATCTCCGCTGTTCCCACTAGGCTCGGCCCATGCTCTGGCCCATGTTCTTTCTCGCACTCGCCTTCTGCGGAATCACCGTCCTCGGTGTGCTGGCCGTCCGGGTCGGGCTGGAGGTGCGCCGGTTCTCCCGTGCCGTGGGCGACTGTTCGGAGCGCATCACCCTCGCAACCGAGGACCTCGAACGCGCCGCCGTACCGCTGGCGGAACGGGCGGGTCCGGCGCGTGACGTGCACGGAGACCCGCTCGGGGAGGCCCGCGGACGACGTGAGCGGTGACCTGCCAACAGACGGGGAGGCCGCAGCACCGCGAACGGACCGGCGACGGCCGTGATGTGCGAGGGCGCCGCAGGCGCCCTGCCTGGCCCGTACCTTTGAGCGGTAAGCTGCACGGAGCCGCGTCTTGGCGGCCGGTGAGCGCAACCTCATGGCAGTACGGGCATTGCCCGTCGTTCACGGCCCAGGGTTACGATCGCTGGAGCACTCGCTTGACGCAGTCCGTCCGATTCATACGGCAGGCAAGAACACACGCCGGCCCCGGCGAGAAGGTAGTGGCACATGATCGGCAACCTGAAGCCCCTGGAGATCGTTCTGATCGTCCTGGTCATCCTGCTGCTGTTCGGCGCCAAGAAGCTTCCGGACATGGCCCGTTCACTGGGCAAGTCTGCCCGCATCCTCAAGAGCGAGGCCAAGCAGATGAAGAAGGACGGCGGCGACGACAGCGACGCCGGCACCTCCGACTCCCAGCAGGCACCGAAGACCATCCAGGCCGCCCCCGGGGACGTCGCCAGCTCACGGCCCGTCACCGAGCCGACCAAGAACCAGCAGCAGAGCCAGTCCTGACCGCCGTGTGACGCCGCCGGCCGCCGGCCTCCGGCCGCACGGCACGACCGGCATTCCAGATATTCCGGACACTTCAGACAACGAGGACCTGGGTTGCTCAAGTCGGCCCGTAGACAGGGCAGCAAGAGGGAGAAGGACCCCGAGGGGCGGATGCCCCTCGCGGAGCATTTGCGGGAGCTGCGCAACCGGCTGATGAAGGCGGTGCTGGCGATCCTCGCCGTAACCGTCGTGGCGATGATCTACTACAAGCCCATCGCCGGTTTCCTCACCGATCCGGTGCGTGAGTCCGTGGGCTGCGCTGAGGGCTTCGGCCGCGCCGCAGAAGACGGCGAGGCGTGCGCCGAGATCACCATCAACGGTCTGATCGCCCCCTTCACGATCATGCTCAAGGTCGCGCTGACCGTCGGCGTGGTCGCGGCCTCCCCGGTCTGGCTGCACCAGCTGTGGGCCTTCCTCGCGCCCGGGCTGCACAAGAACGAGAAGAGGTACGCGCGCGCGTTCGTCGGCGCCGGTGCCCCGCTCTTCCTCGGCGGTGCCTATCTCGCGTACCTGATCCTGCCCAAGGCCGCCGCGACACTCCTCGACTTCACCCCCGACGGGACAGGCAACCTGATCCCGCTGGACGACTTCCTCGACATCGTCACGCGGCTCGTGATCGTCTTCGGTCTCGCCTTCGAACTCCCGCTGCTGCTGGTGATGCTCAACCTCACCGGCATCCTCAGCGGACGCCGGCTGCTGAGCTGGTGGCGGGTGATGGTGCTGTGCATCACGGTCTTCTCCGCCATCGCCACGCCCACGGGCGACCCGCTCACCATGGGGGCGCTGGCGGCGCCCATCGTGCTGCTCTACTTCGGGGCCGTGGGGATCTGTCTCCTCAACGACCGCCGCCGCGGGCGCAGCGACCCCTACGCGGGGCTGGACGACGACGAGGCGGCCCGGATCGATGCCCCCGACGCCATCGAGGAGGGCGAGAGCGTCCCCGCGCCGCGTGCGCTTCCGGAGTCCGAGTCCGGCGGCGGCCCGGGCGCGAACGGAAACGGCCCGCAGGGACGGGACGGTTACGGCGACGCGACCTGAGCGGGTATGGTCCGCGCGTGACCAGCGAGATCACTCTTTTCGTCAATCCCACCGCGGGTCGCGGCCGTGGCGCCGGCGCCGCACAGCCCGCCGCTGACGCCCTGCGCCGGGCCGGGTTCGCCGTACGCACCGTCGTCGGCAACGACGCCGACGACGCGCTCGCGAGAGCGCGCGATGCGGTACAGGCGGGCACCGGAGCGCTGATAGCCGTCGGGGGTGACGGCATGTCCTCCCTGGCGCTCCAGGCGGTCGCCGGGACGGACACCCCGCTCGGCGTCGTCGCCGTGGGCACCGGCAACGACTTCGCGCGCGCCAGCGGCCTGCCGGTCCGGGAGCCCGCCGAGGCCGGACGCCTCGTCGCCGAGGCCCTCAAAGCCGGGCACGAACGACGCATCGACCTGGGCAGAGCCGGGGAACGCTGGTTCGGATCGGTGCTTGCCTCGGGCTTCGATTCGCGCGTCAACGACCGCGGCAACCGGATGCGGTGGCCCGCGGGCAAGATCAAGTACGACCTGGCGATACTCGCCGAACTTGCCGCCTTCAAGCCCCTCCCGTACCGGATCACGCTCGACGACGGCGAGCCGTTGGAGACCGCGGCCACACTCGTGGCGGTGGGCAACGGCCCCTCGTACGGGGGCGGCATGCGCATCTGCCACGGTGCCGAGATGGACGACGGACTCCTCGACGTCACGGTCGTGGGGGAGTGCAGCCGCGCGACGCTGCTGCGCGTCTTCCCCCGCGTCTACAAGGGCACCCACTTGTCGCATCCCGTCGTCACGACGTACCGCGCCCGGAGTGTGCGGCTGGAGGCCCCGGACGTGACGGGGTACGCGGACGGCGAACCGCTCGGCCCGCTGCCGCTGACGGCGCGGGTGGTCCCGGGAGCGGTCCGGCTGCTCGTGGGGGAGTAATGATCGTGAGCGGTGTCGGGGGTGGCCGGTAGGCTCGTAGTCACGATGACCGAGGACCTGTCCCCCGCAGAGCGGTATGCACTGGCGCGGCTGCGCGCCGCCGAGCAGGCCACCGCTCTCGCCCCGTTCCGTGACCTGTACGACTTCGATCTCGACGAGTTCCAGATCGAGGCGTGCCGAGCCCTCGAAGCCGGAAAGGGAGTGCTGGTCGCGGCGCCGACCGGCTCCGGCAAGACGATCGTCGGCGAGTTCGCCGTGCATCTCGCCCTCACACAGGGCCGCAAGTGCTTCTACACGACGCCGATCAAGGCCCTCTCCAACCAGAAGTACAACGACCTGGCCAAACGGCACGGTGCGGACCGTGTGGGCCTGCTGACCGGGGACAACAGCGTCAACGCCGACGCCCCCGTCATCGTCATGACGACCGAGGTCCTGCGGAACATGCTCTACGCGGGATCGCAGGCGCTGTCCGGGCTCGGATACGTGGTCATGGACGAGGTGCACTACCTCTCCGACCGGTTCCGCGGCGCGGTCTGGGAAGAGGTGATCATCCACCTGCCCGAGTCGGTCACGCTGGTCTCGCTCTCGGCCACGGTCTCCAACGCCGAGGAGTTCGGGGACTGGCTCGACACGGTCCGCGGCCACACCGAGGTGATCGTCTCCGAGCACCGCCCGGTGCCTCTCTGGCAGCACGTGCTGGCCGGCCGGCGCATGTACGACCTGTTCGAGGAGAAGGGCGACAAGCGCGAGGTCAACCCGGACCTGGTGCGCATGGCCCGCATGGAGAACAGCCGCCTGTCCGGCCCCCGGGACCGCCGCCGCGGCAGCCCGCGCCGGGAAGCGGACCGGGAACGGGAGCGGCGGCAGCGCTCCCGCGTATGGACGCCGGGCCGCCCCGAGGTCATCGACAGGCTGGACTCGGAGGGGCTGCTGCCCGCCATCACCTTCATCTTCAGCCGCGCGGGCTGCGAGGCCGCGGTTCAGCAGTGCCTCTACGCGGGGCTGCGGCTCAACGACAGCGCCGCGCGGGCACGGGTCCGCGAGATCGTGGAGGAGCGCACGGCCGACATCCCCGACACCGACCTTCACGTCCTGGGGTACTTCGAGTGGCTGGAGGGCCTGGAGAGGGGCATCGCCGCGCACCACGCGGGCATGCTCCCCACCTTCAAGGAGGTAGTCGAGGAGCTGTTCGTGCGGGGCCTGGTCAAGGCCGTCTTCGCGACGGAGACCCTCGCCCTCGGGATCAACATGCCGGCGCGGTCGGTGGTGCTGGAGAAGCTCGTCAAGTGGAACGGTGAGCAGCACGCCGACATCACGCCCGGCGAGTTCACGCAGCTGACGGGCAGGGCCGGGCGCCGCGGCATCGACATCGAGGGCCACGCGGTGGTCCTGTGGCAGCGCGGCATGGACCCGGCCGCGCTGGCCGGCCTGGCCGGGACCCGTACGTATCCGCTGCGCTCCTCCTTCAAGCCCTCGTACAACATGGCGGTCAATCTCGTCGGGCAGTTCGGGCGGCACACCTCGCGTGAGCTGCTGGAGACGTCCTTCGCCCAATTCCAGGCCGACCGCTCCGTGGTGGGCATCTCCCGGCAGGTCCAGCGCAACGAGGAGGGCCTGGAGGGCTATCGGGAGTCCATGACGTGCCACCTGGGCGACTTCGAGGAGTATTCGCGGCTGCGCCGGCGCCTGAAGGACCGTGAGACGGAACTCGCCAAGCAGGGCGCGGTGCAGCGCAGGGCGCAGGCTGCCGCGGCACTGGAGAAGCTGAAGCCCGGCGACGTCATCCACGTGCCGACGGGCAAGTTCGCAGGGCTGGCGCTCGTTCTCGACCCGGGGACGGGCGCGGGCGGCCGGGGCCCGGCCGAGCGCCGGGGATGGCACCACGACGGGCCGCGTCCGCTCGTGCTGACGGCGCAGCGGCAGGTGAAGCGGCTGGGCTCCATCGACTTCCCCGTGCCCGTGGAGCCGCTGGAGCGGATGCGCATCCCGAGGTCGTTCAACGCCCGCAGCCCCGAGTCGCGCCGCGATCTGGCCTCCGCGCTGCGTACGAAGGCCGGGCACCACGCGTCTCCCCGGCACCGCAAGCAGCGCGCGGCCGCCGCCGACGACGAAGAGATCGCACAGCTGCGCGCCGAGATCCGCCGCCACCCGTGCCACGGATGCGACGAGCGCGAGAACCATGCCCGCTGGGCCGAGCGGTACCACCGCCTCAGGCGGGACACGCGCCAGCTGGAGCGCAAGATCGAGGGCCGCACCAACACCATCGCCCGCACCTTCGACCGTGTCTCCGCGCTGCTGACGGAGTTGGGTTATCTCCGCGGTGACGAGGTGACGCAGGACGGGCGGCGCCTGGCACGGCTCTACGGCGAACTGGACCTGCTGGCGAGCGAATGTCTCCGTGACGGCGTGTGGGAGGGCCTGCCGCCTTCCGAACTGGCCGCCTGCGTCTCGGCGTTGGTGTACGAGTCGCGTGCTGCCGACGATGCGCTGCCACCGAAGCTGCCGGGCGGCGGGGCCCGTGGCGCGCTCCAGGAGATGGTGCGCATCTGGGGCCGCCTGGACGCCCTTGAGGAGGAGCACCGCATCAACCAGACCGAGGGCGTCGGCCAGCGCGAGCCGGACCTCGGCTTCGCGTGGGCCGCCTACCGGTGGGCCGAGGGCGACAGCCTGGACTCGGTGCTCCGCGACGCCGACATGCCGGCCGGTGACTTCGTGCGCTGGTGCAAGCAGTGCATCGACGTGCTCGGGCAGATCGCGGTCGCGGCGCCCGAAGGCGGCGATGTGGCGAAGAACGCGCACAGGGCGCTGGAGTCGATGCGGCGAGGGGTCGTCGCGTACACAAGCGTGGGCTGACGGCCGCCGCGTTCCGGGGCCGGCCGCGTTCCCGGCCCCCGAACGCACCGTCGTCACCGCTCAACGGCCGTGCCTGCCCGGCGTGTTGGCTTCGGGCGCCGCGTGGGCATGTACACCGCGCCGACGTTCTCATGCCCGCGGGAGGCCGATGTGCGCACCACGTCCGGATCCGCTGCCGGACCCCGTCCCGGCTCCGTCCTCCCGCCCGGGGCGAGGGCCCGGCGATGGGCGGCCTCCGCCGCCGCCCTCGCCGCGGCTGTCGCCCTGTCGTCGGCGGCCCCCGCCCCGCAGCCCGCCGAGGGGCGGTCCGCGACGGACGGACTGCGTGTCACCCAGATCCAGGCGATGGCGACCCACAACAGCTACCACCGCGAAGCGCCGTTCGCCGAACAGCAGTTGATGGCGGAGCACGACCCGAACTTCCGTACGCTCCTCTACAGTCACGCCTCGCTGCCCGTGCAGTTCACCCGTCAGCAGGCACGCGGCATCGAACTGGACGTCTTCCCCGACCCGGACGGTGGTCTGTACGCAGATCCACTGATCCGCAAGGACGCCGGTCTGCCGCCGCAGGACGATCCGGATCTGCGCGAGGCGGGCTTCAAGGTGCTGCACTGGGCCGACTTCGACTACCGCAGCAGCTGCGTCACGCTCAGGCGCTGCCTGACGCAGGTGAAGACGTGGTCCGAGCGGCACCCCGGCCATGTGCCGCTCCCCATCCTGCTCGAACTGAAGGAGACGGACCCGGACATGGAGGCCCGCGGCGGCGCGAAGAGCCCGCCGTGGGACACCGCGATGCTGGACGCGCTGGACGCGCTGGACGCGGAGATCCGGACCGTCTTCCCCGACGAGGCGACCGTCACGGCCGACGACATCCGCCGTCCCGGCGAAACACTGGGGGAGTCCGTACGCAAGCACGGCTGGCCGCGCCTGTCCGCCGCCCGCGGCAAGGTGATGTTCCTGATGGACAACGACGACCGGAAACTCCAGGACGCCTACCGGGCGGGCGGCCGGGAGAGCCTCCAGGGCCGGGCGCTCTTCACCGATTCCGGTCCGGGCCGCGCGGACGCCGCGTTCATGAAGGTCAACGACCCGACCGGCACCAACAGGACCGTCATCCGGAACCTGGTGAAGCAGGGATACTTCGTACGGACCCGCTCCGACGTGCCCCTCGACCAGGCCTCGAGCGGCGACACGGGAATGCTCCGCGACGCTCTGGCCTCAGGAGCCCAGATGGTCTCGACGGACTTCCCCGCCCCGGGCCTCGCGGCCCGCTACGGCTCCGACTACGTGGCCGAACTCCCGCGCGGCAGCGGGCCGGTGAGGTGCAACCCGGTCACTGCGCCGGGACCGGAGTGCCCGCGCGGACCGGTGGAGCGCTGACGTCTCGTTCTCCGACGGAACTCGCGGAGCGACGGTGCCGCGGGTGAGCCGAGTGTGCGTACCGCTCCGAGCGGTCCGTCCGCGACGGGACTGCGTCCCACGTCCCGTACCGTGACCCGGCCCGTGTGCCGGGCCGCAGGTGAACTTCTCCTCTGCGGCCCCCGGCGCGGAGGGAACCGGTCGCCCGGGTCAGGGTCGCGAGCCGGTGGCGGACTCCTGCTCGGCCTCGACCTGCGCCTTCCAGTCCTTCTTCGACGCCTGCCAGCCGTCCTCGTCGTGGCCGAGCCGCCAGTAGCCGGAGACGGACAACTGCTCGCGTTCCAGGCCGCGTTCGAGACGCAGATGGCGGCGGAGATCCTTCACGAAGCCGGCCTCGCCGTGCACGAACGCCTGCGGCGTTCCCGGCGGGAATTCCAGTGCCCGCACGGCCCCCACCAGTTTCTCGCCGACCCGGGCCGCCCCCCGGTGCAGCCATGTCACGCAGGCTGTGTCCGGCACGCTCAGCTTCTGCTCCTCCTGGGGCCCCTCGACCTCGATCAGCGCCCGCACGGTGGCGTCGGCGGGCATGCTCTCGAGCGCCGCGGCGATGGCGGGGAGGGCGCTCTCGTCGCCGGCGAGCAGATGCCAGTCGGCCTGCGGGGAGGGGGAGTAGGCGCCGCCCGGACCGAGGAAGCGGATCTCGTCGCCCGGCCGGGCACCGCGCGCCCACGGCCCGGCCAGCCCCTGGTCACCGTGCACGACGAAGTCGAGCGTCAGCTCCCGCGCCGAGGGTGCCCAGGAGCGCACCGTGTACGTACGGGTGACGGGCCACTGGTCGCGCGGGAAGTCCGCGCGTACGGCGGCGATGTCGAACGGCTCGGGGTACTCCACGCCGGGGACGGGGAAGAGCAGCTTGACGTAGTGATCCGTGTACTCGCCGGCCTCGAACCCGGCCAGACCGGGACCGCCGAGCACGACGCGCACCATGTGGGGGGTCAGCTGCTCGGTGCGGACCACGCGCGCGTGGTGGACCTGGTTCTTGGTGCGGGCCGTGCGGTCTGCCACGTGGGACTCCAGGAGATACGCGGAAGCAATGGGGACAGAGCGGTTAGGGTTGCCTAAGTTGTCAACGTACCACTCCGGCTTTCGCACGGCACCGCTCGGCCCGCCCACCAGGGCTCTCGGGACTCCCGGGCCCGCACCACCCCTGCCGCGGTCAGCCTTCCCGCTCCGCCAGCACGTTCAGCAGCCGCTCCAGGGAGCCGCCGAGACCCCACCGCTCGGCGAGGGCGTCGAGGGCCTGCGGGGCACGCGGGCGCGACGGCACGGAGGCGTCGAACTCCGGAAGGGCCACATCGCCCGCGACCCGCACCACCTTCGGTGCCACGGCCAGATACGGACGGGCCTCGGCCAGACGCTTGCGCTGGGCCGGGGTGATCGCCGACCCCGGGTCCTCGGCGGCGGCGACGATTCCGGCCAGGTCGCCGTAGCGCTCCAGCAGTTTCGCGGCGGTCTTCTCGCCGATGCCCTGCACTCCGGGGAGCCCGTCGCTCGGGTCGCCGCGCAGCGTGGCCAGATCGGCGTAGCCCGAGCCGTCCACGCCGTACTTGGAGCGCAGGGCGGAGCCGTCGTAGACGTCGAGCGTGCCCACGCCCTTGACCGGATACAGCACCCGTACACCCCGGTCGTCGTCGATCAGCTGGAACAGGTCACGGTCTCCCGTGACGATGTCGACGGGCGAGTCGGCGCGGGCCGTGAGGGTTCCGATGATGTCGTCCGCCTCGAATCCGGCCGCGCCGACGCGGGCGATACCGACCGCGTCGAGCACCTCGTCGATGACCGGCACCTGCGGGCTGAGCGTGTCCGGGATCTCCTCGGCGTCCGGACCTGCGGCGACCTCTTCGGCCACGCGGTGCGCCTTGTAGGAGGGGATGAGGTCGACGCGCCACTGGGGACGCCAGTCGAAGTCCATGCAGGCCACCAGCGAGTCGGGATGACGGTTGCTCACCAGTCGTGCGATGAAGTCGAGCAGTCCGCGCACCGCGTTGACGGGGGTGCCGTCGGGTGCCTTCACCGAGTCCGGCACGCCGAAGTACGCACGGAAGTAGAGGGACGAGGTGTCCAGAAGCATCAGGCGTCGTGCCGTCGTCGTAGTCACGCCCCGATGATGCCGTACGCCTCCGACAGCGGACGCGGAAGAGGGCACCGGGCGGGCACCGGGCGGGGCCGTGACGTACGGGCGGGGCACTGCGGCCGGGGTGATGCACCGCCCGCAGCCCACGGCTACGGGTGGCGCAAATTGGCCTGCCTCATCGGCCGAGCCCGGTCTACTCTCTTCTCCGTACGAGGAACGCGCCTCCGGCCCGTCGGCGAACACCCGGCGGACGACCACCGGTTGGCGGGGCCGCCGTACGGGGCAGCGGCACCTTGAGCCGCACGGGGGGCGTACGGTGCCGGTATGGCGCACAGACGTACCGGCACCGTACGACGCGTCGTCTCCCTCGTCCCCTCCCTGACCGAGGCGCTGGCGGTGACGGAACCCGGAATCCTCGCAGGCGCCACCGACTGGTGCAGCCACCCGCCCGGGCTGGACGTGCCCCGCGTCCGCGGCACCAAGAATCCGGACGTCGAGCAGATCGTCTCCCTCGCACCCGACCTCGTCGTCGCCAACGAGGAGGAGAACCGTGAGGCCGATCTCGCCGCGCTGCGCGCCGCGGGCCTGGACGTTCTCGTCACCGAAGTACGCACGCTGCCGCAGGCCTTCGCCGAGCTGGACCGGGTACTGACCGGGGGCTGCGGGCTCGCGCGCCCCGGCTGGCTGGACGAGGCGGAGACCGCCTGGCGCGGGGTGCGTGCGGAGTTCGAAGCGCGCGCCGTCGTGCCGGTGTGGCGCAAGCCGTGGATGGTGCTCGGCCGTGACACCTTCGCGGGCGCGCTGCTGGCTCATCTCGGGGTGCGCAACGTCTACGGGCAGCACGGCGAGCGCTACCCACGCGTGCCGATCGGCGAGCTGAACGAGCCCGGCCGCGCGGATCTGGTCGTACTGCCGGACGAGCCCTATCGCTTCACCGCGCAGGACGGCCCGGAGGCGTTTCCCGGCCTGCCCGCCGCCCTCGTCGGAGGGCGGTTCCTGACCTGGTACGGCCCCTCGCTCACCGAGGCACCTGCCGCACTGGCGGGGGCGCTGCGGACCGCACTCGGCTGACGGGCCGTGCGCCGGGCGCTTCGGCGGGGGCCGGGACGGGGTCGCGTTCAGCCTGCCGCCGGTCCGGCCTGCCGCCGGTTCAGCCTGCCGCCGGAGCCGTCCGCTCCGCCGGCGCCGCCCGGACCGCCTCCACCAGGGCGCGCATCACACGCACGTCCCGGCCTTCTTCGGGGTGCCACTGGACGGCGAGGACGAACGGGTGCTCACCGCGCGGCAGTTCGAGCGCCTCGACGGTGCCGTCCTCGGCATGCGCGCCGGGGACGAGCCCGTCGCCCAGCCGTGCCACAGCCTGGTGGTGGTACGTCGGCACGGACACGGGCTCCGGCAGCACCTCCGCGAGCCGTGTACCGGCCACCGGCAGGACCGTGTGCTCGGCGAAGGTGCCCGGGCTGCCGCGGTGACCCTCCATGTGCTGGACGAGAGTGCCGCCCAGCGAAACGTTGAGGACCTGCATGCCCCGGCAGATCCCCAGCAGCGGTACGCCCTGCTCCAGCGCGGCCCGGGTCAGGGCGAGTTCCCAGGCGTCGCGCTCGGGATCGGCCGGGCCGCAGTCGGGGCCGCGCTCCGCGCCGTACCTGGCGGGTTCGACGTCGGGCCCGCCGGAGACCACCAGCCCGTCCAGCCTGCTCACGATCCGGTGGGCCTGCTCGTCCGCGTCGGGCGGCAGCAGCAGCGCGCATCCGCCCGCTCGCTGCACGAGCCGGTGGTACCCGGCCGGCAGCACCGCGGCCCGGTGCTGCCAGACGCCCCAGCGGACGTCGTTCTCCATGTACGTGCTGACGCCGATCAGCGGGCTCTGCATGGCGTAAGGCCTCCGGCTGCGGATCTCGTCGTCTCCGGGCGTCCCGTCTGCCGCGGTGCCCGGCATCGGGCCCTGGGACCCGGTCCTGTCCGGTCCTCCAGCCTACGGGCGTGACGTGCCCGTGGCCGCGCGGGCTTCCGCGTGCCCGCACGGCTCCCGGGGTGAGCGCGCCGAGCGGGCACGGCCCGACCGGTACGGGCCGGCGGCCGCCAGGGCCGGGAGCGGGCCCGTACCTGGACCTGGACCTGGACCTGTGTCAGGAGCGTGCGTGCGGCGCAGGGGACGGATCGCCGCCGTCGGCGTCCCGCTCCAGCTCCGCCTCGGCGGCCGCGAGCGCCGCGAACTCCTCCTCGGGGGCAGCGGCCACCAGGTGGTGACGGCTGTAGAAGGCGAAGTAGGCGACGGCCACGACGTACAGGAGCAGCGCGATCCCGGCCGCGGTCGGGTCCACCAGGAACGTGGCCACGACGGCCGAACAGGCGAGCACGAAGGCCACCGAAGAAGTGAGCAGCCCGCCCGGTGTGCGGTACGGACGGGGCAGCTCCGGCTCACGGCGGCGCAGCACGATGTGCGAGAGGGACATCAGCACGTAACTGATGGCCGCGCCGAAGACGGCGATGTTCAGCATCCGCGCACCGTCGCCCGTGTAGGCGGCCAGACCGAAGCCGATCACGCCGGGCACCAGCAGGCCGAGGTAGGGGGCCTTGCGGCGGCTGGTCAGGGAGAGGAAGCGGGGGAGGTACCCGGCGCGCGAGAGAGCGAACAACTGCCGGGACCCCGCGTAGATGAGGGAGAAGAAGGAGGCCACCAGGCCCGCCAGCCCTGCGTAGTTGACGATCCTGCTCAGCATCGTGGGCTCGCCGCCGGTCGCTGCCTGGAGAGCCGCGACGAGGGGGTTGTCCGCGTCCTTGATGGCGTCCGAACCGGCCGCTCCGGCAGCGGGGATCAGCGTCAGGAGCGCCAGGAGCACCAGGATGCCGATCGACCATGCGAGCGCCTTGGGCATGGCACGGACCGGGTCGCGGGCTTCCTCCGCGGCGAGCGGGACTCCCTCGACCCCCAGGAAGAACCACATGCCGAAGGGGAACGCCGCCCAGATGCCGAGCAGGCCGAGCGGCAGCCAGGCGCTGGAGCCGAAGGCGTCGCCGTCGACCGCGATGTCGTTGACCGAACCGCCGCCGAAGTGCGTGAAGGCGCCGAGGCAGAAGACCAGCAGGGCCGCGACCGCGATGCCGGTGACGATGAAGCTGAAGCGCAGCGCCTCACCGACGCCCCACAGGTGGATGCCGATGAAGAGCGCGAAGCAGACGAGGTAGACGGGCCAGCCGGCCTCGATGCCGAAGAGGCCGAGCGATTCGACGTAGCCCCCGATGAAGACGGCGATGGCCGCCGGGGCGAGGATGTACTCGATGAGGATGGCGGTGCCGGTCAGGAAACCGCCCCAAGTCCCCAGAGCCCGGCGGGCGAAGCCGTAGCCGCCGCCCGCGGTCGGCAGGATCGAGGAGAGCTCTGCGAGGGAGAAGACCAGGCAGGTGTACATCGCGCCCATGAGCACGGTGGCTATCGCCAGGCCCCCGAAACCGCCTTCGGCGAGGCCGAAGTTCCAGCCCGCGTAGTCGCCCGAGACGACGTACGCGACCCCCAGCCCGGTCAGCAGCAGCCACCCGGCGCTGCCCCGCCGGAGAGAACGGGCTTGGAGATAGGCCTCCGCGCTCTCCGGGCCGGTATCGGAGGACGACTGCGAGGACTTGGTTCCATCGGCCATGACCGCTCCTACCCTCGGCATTGGTGTGGCTACATACCTTTGCCCCGAGTCGGGCCGCAGCGCAACCCCTGGTGAGTTACGCGGGGATTACGGGTGCGTGCGGCGTCATGCCGGAGGTCATGCGAGGAAGCCCCGCAACAACGCGGCGGTGCCCGCGCAGTGCTCGCGGCTGACGCGGCGGGCCCGCTCCGGATCACCGGCCAGGACCGCCTCGACGAGCTCCGCGTGCTGGCGCTGGGCGTGCTCCAGGTTACGCACCAGCAGCGGGATGCGCCCCAGCAGGTCGTTGACCTTGGCCCGCACGGCCGCGTACTGCGTCGTGAGGGTGGGGGAGCCCGCCAGTTCGACGAGGGTGAGGTGGAAGAGGGTGTCGCTGCGGCGGTAGTCGGCCAGGGCCGCGTTCCGCGTGGCGTCCAGGGCCGCCCGCAACTGTGCGGCCTCGGCCTTCTCCAGGCCGCGGGAGGCGCACAGTTCGGCCGCGCCCGTCTCGAGCACCTCGCGGAAGCGCAGCGTGTCCTGTACGTCCACGTCCTCGTGCGCCGCCGCGCCGCGGGGCGGTGACTCCGCCGTCTCCGGTGTCTCCGCACCGGGGGAGTGCGACTGCGGATACTGGACGAAGGTGCCGCCGTAGCGGCCGCGCCGGCTGATCACCAGTCCTTGTTCCGCGAGTACCTTGAGCACTTCGCGGAGCATCACGCGGCTGATACCGAGGCGTTCGGCCAGTTCACGTTCGGCGGGGAGCCGTTCGCCGTCGGGGACCAGGCCCAGCCGGACGATCTGGAGTATCTGCTCCAGAGCCTCCTCGAATCCGTTGCCGGCCCGCACGGGGCGCAGCACAGCCGCGAGCGGGTCGTTCCCGGCCCGGCCGCCGGAGCTTTCCGGTTGGGCGCTCTCGGCTCTCACTGCCCCTCCCTCATCGAACCCCTTCCGAACCAATGGTCTTCGGGACTACCTTATGACTTCCGGAGGACCGACAGGAGGCCAGACGTGGCAGAACGCACACCATTGCTCTCCGTCGACGAGCTGCGAGTGCTCGTCGAACGGGAGGAGATCGACACCGTCGCCCTGGCCTTCACCGACATGCAAGGGCGGCTGCAGGGCAAGCGGTTCGCGGCGCGCCACTTCCTGGACGAGGTACTGGAGCACGGAACCGAAGGCTGCAACTACCTGCTCGCCGTGGACGTCGAGCTGAACACCGTCGACGGCTACAGCATGTCCTCCTGGGAGCACGGTTACGGTGACTTCGCCATGCACGGCGACACCAGCACCATGCGCGTCGTCCCCTGGAACCCCGGCACTGTGATGATCACCGCCGACCTCACGTGGCACGACGGCTCTCCCGTCGTGGCCTCCCCGCGGCAGATCCTCCGCCGCCAGCTCGACCGTCTCGCCGAGCGCGGCTGGAGCGCGTACACCGGCACCGAGCTGGAGTTCATGGTCTTCCAGAACACCTACGAGCAGGCGTGGGACAGGGCCTACCGGGACCTGACCCCGGTGAACCAGTACAACGTCGACTACTCGATGCTCGGCACCGGCCGCGTCGAGCCGCTGCTGCGCCGCATCCGCAACGAGATGGGCGCGGCCGGGATGAAGGTCGAGTCCGCGAAGGGCGAGTGCAACCTGGGCCAGCACGAGATCGCCTTCCGGTACGACGAGGCGCTCACGACGTGCGACCAGCACGTCGTCTACAAGACGGGCGCCAAGGAGATCGCGGCGCAGTCGGGCCAGGCGCTCACCTTCATGGCCAAGTTCAACGAGCGCGAGGGCAATTCCTGTCACATCCATCTCTCGCTCCGCGACGAGAACGGCGCTCCCGTCCTCGCCGACGACGAAGCGCCGTACGGCATGTCCGACACCATGCGGCACTTCCTGGCCGGACAGCTCGCGGCCCTGCGTGAGTTCACGCTGCTCTACGCGCCGAACATCAACTCCTACAAGCGGTTCCAGCCCGGCTCGTTCGCGCCCACCGCCGTCGCCTGGGGCCCCGACAACCGCACGTGCGCGCTGCGCATCATCGGGCACGGGCACAGCCACCGGCTGGAGAACCGGGTCCCCGGCGGCGACGTCAACCCGTACCTGGCGACCGCAGGAATGATCGCCGCCGGGCTCCACGGGGTGGACCAGAAGCTGGAGCTGGAGGAGGCCTGCACCGGCAACGCCTACGCCGGGGACGCCGCGCACGTGCCCGCCACGCTGCGCGAGGCGGCCGAACTGTGGGAGCAAAGCGCCATCGCGCGCGAGGCGTTCGGCGAGGAGGTCGTCGCGCACTACCTCAACATGGCGCGCATCGAGCAGCAGGCGTACGACACGGCGGTCACGGACTGGGAGCGCTTCCGCTCCTTCGAGCGCATGTGAGGAACGAGTCTTGCAGGACGAGCACCAAACGAACGAACTCCCGGTCATCAACCCCGCGACCGAGGAACTGATCACCACTGTGACCGCTGCCGGCCCGGTCGACGTCGACACGGCCGTGCGGCGGGCGGCGAACGCGCAGACCGCGTGGGCGGCGCTGGCTCCCGGCGAACGCGCCCGGCTGCTGCGCCGGTTCGCCGTCACCGTCGATGAACACCTCGAGGAACTGGCCGCCCTGGAGGTTCAGGAGGCCGGACACCCCGTCGGCAATGCCCGCTTCGAGGCGGGCAACGTCCGCGATCTCCTCGACTACGCCGCCGGCGGCGTGGAGCGGCTCACCGGCCGCCAGATCCCGGTCGCGGGAGGCATCGACGTCACTTTCGCGGAACCCCTCGGCGTCGTCGCCGTCATCGCCCCCTGGAACTTCCCCATGCCGGTCGCGGCGTGGGGGACGGCACCGGCGCTGGCCGCGGGCAACGCGGTCGTGCTCAAGCCCGCCGAGACCACACCGCTCACCGCGCTGCGGCTGGCCGAACTCGCCCTGGAGGCGGGCCTTCCCGAAGGGCTCTTCCAAGTGCTGCCCGGGGAGGGGCCGGTGGCCGGCACCGCGCTGGTGGAGCACCCGAGGGTGGCCAAGGTGGTCTTCACCGGCTCGACCGCCGTGGGCAAGGACATCATGGCCAGGTGTGCGGCGAGCGTGAAGCCCGTGACACTCGAACTCGGCGGCAAGAGCCCCAACATCGTCTTCGCCGACGCCGATCTCGCACTGGCCGCCACCGCCGCTCCCGGCTCGTTCCTGGACAACACGGGCCAGGACTGCTGCGCCCGCAGCCGCATCCTCGTGCAACGCGAGGTCTACGACCGGTTCCTGGAACTGCTGGACCCCGCTGTGAAGACGTTCACGGCCGGCGACCCGAACGACCCGGCGACGCAGATGGGCCCGCTGATCTCGCAGCGCCAGCGTGAACGGGTGCGCGGCTACGTCCCCGAGGACGGGCCCGCCCTCATCCGGGGACAGGTCCCCGACGGGAAGGGCTTCTGGTATCCGGCCACCGTTCTGGAGGGGCGTCCCGGCGACCGGCTCAGTGCCGAGGAGATCTTCGGACCGGTCGCCGTGGCCATTCCCTTCGAGGACGAGGAGGAAGCCGTCCGCATCGCCAACGACTCCCAGTACGGCCTGTCGGGATCGATCTGGACCCGTGACGTGGGCCGGGCACTGCGCGTCTCGCGTGCGGTCGCGGCGGGCAACCTGTCCGTCAACTCCCACAGTGCCGTGCGCTACACGACTCCATTCGGCGGCTACAAGCAGTCGGGGCTCGGCCGTGAACTCGGCCCCGATGCGCTCGCCGCCTTCACCGAGACCAAGAACGTCTTCATCAGTACGGAGGAACAGCCGTGACGGAATCGCTCACCGGCGCCGAGGGAGCAGCGCCGCAGTGCCGCCGCCTGACCGGACGCACCGCCGTCGTGACGGGTGCGGGCAGCGGTATCGGCCTCGCGTCCGCGCGGCGCCTCGCCTCCGAGGGGGCCAACGTGGTCTGCGCAGACGTCGACGGCGAACGCGGCAAGAGCGTGGCGGAAGAGACCGGCGGCCTGTACGTGGAGACGGACGTCACCGACTCCGCTCAGGTCGAGGCCCTCTTCCGCACCGCTCACGAGACGTACGGCTCCGTCGACATCGCCTTCAACAACGCCGGCATCTCGCCTCCCGACGACGACTCGATCCTCACCACCGGCATGGACGCGTGGCAGCGCGTGCAGCAGGTGAACCTCACCTCGGTCTACCTGTGCTGCAAGCACGCCATCCCGTACATGCAGCGGCAGGGACGCGGCTCGATCATCAACACCGCCTCGTTCGTCGCCGTGATGGGCGCGGCCACCTCCCAGATCAGCTACACGGCGTCCAAGGGCGGTGTGCTCGCGATGTCGCGGGAGCTGGGCGTCCAGTTCGCGCGGGAGGGCATCAGGGTCAACGCCCTCTGCCCCGGCCCCGTCAACACGCCCCTGCTGAAGGAGCTGTTCGCCAAGGACCCGGAGCGTGCCCAGCGCCGGCTCGTGCACGTACCGCCGGGCCGCTTCGCGGAACCGGAGGAGATCGCCGCCGCGGTCGCCTTCCTGGCCAGCGACGACTCCTCGTTCGTGAACGCGACGGACTTCATGGTGGACGGCGGGATCTCCGGCGCCTACGTGACGCCCGTCTGATTCCGTCTCCCGGCCGGGAAAGTCAGAGCTGGAACTCGGAGGCAGGCACCTGCAGTGTCGTGCAGGCTTCCCGGATGATCATCTGCTCGGCCGGGGAGAAGTCGCCGTCGGCACCCGCGATGACGATGCCGGTCTGGATCACTGCCCTTGCCTCGGCCGGCTTCTTGGCCGCCTTGGTGATGTCCTGCATCGCTTCGGTCTTGCCCTGCGGGAAGTTTTGCGTCAGTTGGTCCACGTGCTTGTTGAAGCGCTGCCGCAACTGCTCCGGCGGGAAGTTCTGCAGGACCTCATTGCCGAGAATCATCGATTCGACACGCTGCCGCTCGGCGGGGTCCACATGCCCGTCCGCGGCCGCGACCAGCGCACACATCGCCATGCTCGCATCCCGGTACGCGCCGCTCTTCAGCTCGGTCTTCAGGGAGCCGAGCTGCGTCTTCAGTGCGCTGACCAGCTGGGCTCGTGAACCACCTCCGGTGCCAGTACCGCTGCTCCGCCCGCCGGTTCGTCCGCCCTGGGATTGCTGCAGAGTCCTGGCCTGATCCTTGAGCCGGTCCCACATTGCCACTGACGTCACCTCAATATTCGTCTCAGTCATCGGTTGCGAACGCCGCTCGCACGCATACCGGGCCCAACGCCTGTACCCCGTTCAAGGTTCCGCAAAGTGCGCCGCGCCGTCCCTCGTTCGGTGCCCCGTCCGCCACGACTCCGGCCAGTGATCGGCCGGGCTCGCGGCTGAGGCGACTCCGCCGGCAAGCTCAGCTCGCACGCCCGCCTGGTCGGACTTGCGATTGAACTCGACCTGGCCCGTGAGTGCTTGAGGTGGCCCGGCCAAGCCTGAGAGTCGGCCTGCCTGTCCGCCGGTGGTCATGAGCCGGGGCGCGCCGAGGCGGACAGCCAACCGATGCAAGACCCTCGTTGGCGAGCTCATCGTGTGAAGCGGGCATGGATGGTCTTGCCCTGTCCGGGGCCGGGGGTGATGGTGACGTCGCCGGTGAGGCGGCGGACCATGTGCCATCCGAAGCCGCCGGTACCGCCGTTGAGGTCGGGGCTACGTTCGCGCGGGGGCGCCGGGTTGAGATCGCTGACTGCGACGTTCACCGCGTCGGCGGTGGCGCTGAGGTGGAGGGTGTAGTGGCCGCCGCCGTGGCGCAGTGCGTTGGTTGCGGGTTCGGAGACCACCAAGGCCAGGGTCTCCGCGGTCTCGGGGGCCGGGGCCGGATTGAGGCTGTCGGCGAAAGCACGGGCGACATGGCGGGTGCGAGGGATGCCGACAGGGCTGTCGTCTTCAAGCACGACGGGGGGCCTACGGGCTGTCGTGCTGGTTGTCCTGGTGTCGTTCATGGCCTCACGCCCTGGGTCGGTTGGGCCGCTGCTCGTGCCCGTTGAGCCGGGCCTCAATCCCTGACGCCACTCTTCCGGGTGTGTATGAGGCAAGACCCATCACCGGCTGTGGAGAAAATCTGTCACGGCAAGAGTAGATATAATCACGTGCGTGGATTAGTGTTTCCCGCGTAGCCAAGAAGTCGAAGAGGGCACGGCAGAGATGAACTGCCGTGCCAGCAGGTCAGTCAGGATGCGGAACGGCAGTGGAGTGGCGGGGCCGGAAAGGGTGGGTTCCTTCACTGGCTGCCGGGCCGAGCGGCCCCAGGGGCCGCATGCAGCACCCGCGATATCCAGCGGTGCAATCGAGTAACCGGAAGAGGTAAGGAGCAGACGCCATCAGGATCGCCCGGGCGAAGCAGAACACCGCTCGGGTACCGCAGGCCCCGGATTGGAAGGTGGTCCCCGGTCACGCAGCCGCCATCCCCGTACTTCCGCCCTCCGAGGCGGATCAGCGGAACAAGAAGGCCGGCGCAGTCAGCCGGTAGATGGTGTTGAAAGCTCGGGGCCCGGGTGCCAGTTCGGCACCCGGGCCCCTCGACGCGTCCTGGCTACGCCCCAACGCATGCCAATCGGCGGGCCGGCCCGACTCTCACGCTCGGCCGGGCCACCCGAAGCACTCTCGGGCCAGGTCGAACCCTCAGCCACACCTGCGCAGGACGCCCGCGTCGCCGCAGTGAACAGCTACGGCGACGAGGCGGCATCCATCGCGACCAGCCACACCTCCACCGGGACATCCCAGGCCGGGCGGTGCCCGTGTGATTCGTACACACGTTGCCCTACAGTGCGATGCGTGAGCATGACGACGCCGCCCGGCTGGTATCCCGATCCCGACCCCGCGCACAGAGCCAACTCGCCCTCTGCGGAACGCTGGTGGGACGGCGTCTGCTGGACCGGGCAGACCCGCACCAAGGCGGCCGTGCGCGGCCCGCTCGTCGCGGGCATCGTCGGTGCGGCGGTGCTCGCCGCCGCCCTCGTCGTAAGTGTCGTTCTGGCCCTCGGCACCGGTCCGGGCTCCGGCCTCGCACGCGACGAGGCGGGAGCGGGTGAGTCCGAGAGCCCCGGCCCGCCCGACGACGACAGGGGCCCGCCGGGGGAGGACCCGGAAGCGCCGGGCTCACCGGACGGCGACGTTCCCGCCACAGGAGTCGACCTGCCGGTCCTGAAGGGCTGGGACCACGACCCCTTCGGGCCGATGGTCACCACCGGGGAGTACAAGTGCCCCGGAAGCAAGGAGGAGAGCTGCCTGCGCGGCTCGTCCGTCATCATCGTCGCGCCCGGCGGCACCTCCGGCGCCGAGGAGACCGCGAAGAGCGACATCGGGCGGTTCGCCGAGCTCGCCTACAGCAAGAGCACTTACGGCGGTATCACGTCGCACGAGGCGGTCGCCTCCGAGAAGACCTCGGTGGCCGGTCAGGATGCGTACCGGGTGCGCTGGAAGATCGTCAACCGCACCAAGCCTGACGCCTACGTCGAGTCCGTCGCCTTCCCGCACCCCGACGGATCGGGGGAGATGCTGCTGCTGCGCACCGGCTTCGACATTGCGAAGTCGGCTCCGCCGCTGAGCGACATGGACAAGCTGGCGGAAGGCGTCACCGAGGGCGACCCCGGAGAGGACAGTCGCGGCAAGGACGTCTGAGAAGCCCAGGGCCTGTCCGGCCCGCCGCCCGACAAGACCTCGGATCAGCACAGTTGAGGGTGCGTGCACGGCAGTCGGGGCGGTGCGTGAACGGCTTCACCGTGACCCGTGACGTGTGCCCCTCCGGTACCGCCGCGGCAACCTCCCGCTACGCCGCAGCCCTCAGAGGAACGTGTGCCCCTCGCCCCGGTACGTGCGGAAGCAGCCCGTGACCCGGTCGCCCTCGATCGCGTGCAGCGTGTCGAACCGCTCGCACAGCTCGCCCGCCTTGGCGTGCCGGAACCACACCCGGTCTCCCACCAGAAGGTCGTCGGCGGGCGGGCCGAGCAGCGGTGTCTGCACCTCGCCGGCTCCCTCCTGCCTGTCGTAGCGCAGTCCCTCCGGCAGGTAGGGCTGCGGCAGCCGGTCCGGACCGGGCGCCCCGGAGGCCGGATAGCCGCCGCCCAGGACCGTCACCACGCCCACGCCCGGCCTGCGTACGACCGGCAGGGCGAACAGCGCGGCAGGACGCCCCCTGAACGACGTGTAGTGGTCGAACAAGCGCGGCACGAACAGGCCCGAGCCCGCCGCGATCTCCGTGACGGCCTCCTCGGCCGCCGTGTGCTGCACGCTTCCCGTGCCGCCCCCGTTGACGAGTTCCAGGTCCGGGGCGACAACGCGCACCGCGCGCACCGCTGCCGCCCGTCGCGCCGCCAGCTCCCGTTTGGCCGCCGCCTGCATGAGCCGGACGCCGCGCGAGCGCGCCCAGTTGCCCGGTGCGGCGTCGCCGACCCCCGCGATGTGCCCCTCGTAGGCCATCAGTCCGGTGAGGCGGAAGCCCTTGCGGCGGGCGACCGAGCGGGCCAGCTCAGCGAGCCGCGCCGGGGAGTGCAGCGGAGAGCGGCGCGCACCGATCCGCACCCGGCCGCCCAAGAGCCGCAGGGAGGTGTCGAGTTCGAGACAGACCCGGACCTCCTGCGTGCCGCCGTCCCTCGCGGCGTCGATCAGATCCAGCTGGGCGGTGTCGTCCACCATCACGGTCACGGACCGGGCGAGCTTCGGGTCCGCGGCGAGTTCGGCGAAGCCGGAACGGTCCGCGGAGGGGTAGGCCAGCAGCACGTCGTCGATTCCGGAGCGCGCCAGCCACAGGGACTCGGCGAGCGTGAAGGACAGCACCCCGGCGAAGCCCTCCCGCGAGAGCACCCGCTCCAACAGGGCCCTGCAGCGAACGGACTTGCTGGCCACGCGGATCGGCTTGCCGCGCGCCCGGCGCACCAGGTCGGCGGCGTTCGCGTCGAACGCATCGAGGTCGACGACGGCCAGCGGCGGGTCCAGATGAGCCGTCGCACGGTCGTAGCGGGCGCGGTCGGCTGGGTCTGAGGTGGCGTCGGGCACTCGGGCAGCTTGCCAGAGCGAAGCCGTGCAGGACAGCCCTGCCATGTGCCCGACCGGGTTGCCGGGACCACCAGTTCGCCCCGTAGAGTGACGGCCGCACGCTGCCACGAGTCTGGACCAGCGGCGTGCTGTCCGATACGAACCGGCATGCCCCGAAAGGGATCGTGTGGGGTGGCACTGCGCGCGGGAGGGGTGCAGATGAGCACTGATGCCGACCGCACACCCCCGCCGGACCCTTCACCGGACTCATATCGCGGACGCCCCAAGGTCCCGCCGCAGCCCGCTTTTCCCCCGCGCCCCTCTGCCCCTCCGCGCTCCTCCGCCCCTCCGCGCCAGGGCGCGCCCGTGGAGCATTCCCAGAGAGACGAGCCCACCGCACACATGCCGCACGACACGGAATCGGACGCGTCCAGGCCCTCCGAACCGGAGGCCACGTCCGCCCCGTCAGACACCTCTGCCAACTCCCCGTCCGGCGCGCCGCGCCTTCCCCGTGCCGCGGCGATACCCCAGCCTCCGCCGCCCAAGGGGGAGCCGCTGGCCTTCGGGACGGCACGGCACACAATGCCTGCCTCCGACCTCGGCGGGCAGACCCGTGGCGCCGGCCCGGCGTCGGGCGAACACACCCGTGGCGGCGGCCTCTCCGCGCCGCTTCCCCCCGCGGGCGCCCTACCGTCCCAGCGTCCGCCGGGGTTTCCCGGGACGGCCGGGAATCCGATGCCGCCGCGGCCGCCCGGGGTCCCCGAATCCGGGCCCCCCACATGGCATTTGCGGCCCATCAGCGACAAGCCCGCCCACCACCGGCCCGCACCGCGAACCGTCGCCGCAGCCGTCTGCCTCGTCCTGGGTGTGGGGCTGCTGGGCGGAGCCGCGGCCGGTACGTTCCTCACCGACGATCCGGGCCAACAAGCCGCCACCGAGGGCTCGTTCGACGAGATGCGCGCCGCCTGGCACAACCATTCGGTCGACGAGCTCTTCCCCCGCGTCCTCGAGGGCAAGGGCGCCGGCCCCGGCGGAGCCGACCGCCGCTGGCTCCGCGTCGCCGTCGCCCCCGACGCCAACTGCCGTGAAGCGTTCGACCCGCTGCTGGCCAAGGCCCTCCGGCCCGTGGGCTGCAGCCGGCTCGTACGTGCCACGTACGCAGACGAGACGACCAGCTCCGTGACGACCGTCGGACTGCTCTTCACCCGCTCCGAGGGCGCGGGCATGCGGACGCTCCGCAAGCGGTTCGCCGTCGAGAACCTCAGCGAGCGCACCGATCTGATGCCCCGTCCGTACGGCTCACGCGGGACCGTCTCCGCCGACTTCGGGGATGCGCAGCGTGCCAGCTGGACGATACGGGTGCTCTCCGACGCTCCCGTCGTCGTCTACGCCGTCAGTGGTTTCGCGGACGGACGGATCGTCAGCGACCCGCAGGCCGCCGCGGAAGCGACCGAGAACGGTGAGACCTCCGCGGCCGCGCAGGCCGGACTCGGCCACGACGCCCAGGGCATCGCGGACCGCATCGAGCGCCGGCTGCGCAACGCGGCGGGGGAGAAAGAGGGCGACCAGTGAGGCAGACACGTCCCGCGCGAGGCCCGGTCCGGCGCAGCGGGCCGGCACGCCTGGCCGCCGCCGCGCTCGCGGCGGTACTCGGCGTGCTCCCGGCAGCCGGAAGCGCACAGGCGGCCGACGGGGAGGGCGTCCAGCGCCAGCAGTGGGGCCTGAAGGCCATCCACGCGACGGAGGCCTGGAAGAGCACCAAGGGCAAGGGCATCACCGTCGCTGTGCTGGACACAGGAGTCGACCCCGGCCATCCCGACCTGGACGGCAGCGTGCACAAGGGCCGCGACTTCATCCGCATGGGAGCCAAGAAGGGCGACCGCACGTGGGCCCGGCACGGCACCGCCATGGCCGGGATCATCGCCGGTCACGGCCACGGCAGGGGCGGCAAGCTCGGTGTCCTGGGCGTCGCACCGGAGGCGAAGATCCTTCCCGTCCGCGTCCTCCTCGAGGACAGCGACCCCAAGCGCAAGCGGGCCCGCAACGCCCGGGCCTCCGCGCTCGCCGACGGCATCCGCTGGGCCGCCGACAAGGGCGCGGACGTCATCAACCTCTCCCTCGGCGACGACAGCCGCTCCGCACATCCCGAGCCCCGTGAGGACGCCGCCGTGCGGTACGCGCAGCGCCGCGGCTCCGTCGTCGTGGCGTCCGCCGGCAACGGCGGCGAGGAGGGCGACCACGTCTCCTACCCGGCCGCGTATCCCGGTGTCATCGCTGTCACGGCCGTCGACCGTCGCGGGGCGCGGGCATCCTTCTCCACCCGCCGCTGGTACGCGACAGTCGCGGCCCCCGGCAAGGGGGTGCTGATCGCAGACCCCGACCGGCGCTACTACGAGGGCTGGGGCACCAGCGCCGCGTCGGCGTTCGTCTCCGGTGCCGTCGCGCTCGTACGGGCCGCGCACCCGGACCTCAGCCCCGCGCAGATCAAGGAACTGATCTCCGACACCGCCCGCCACACTCCGGAGGGCGGGCGCAGCGACGCACTGGGCACCGGCGTCGTCGACCCGGCGGCAGCCATCGAGATGGGTTCGAACATCAAGCCCCGCAAGCAGCAGCCCAGCCACCCCCCGTACCGGAGCGAGTTCTTCGGCACCGGCCCGGACGACGGGCCGAGCGCAGGCTGGCTGGCGACCATCGCCGCTGTGCTGGGGCTGCTGCTCATCGGCGGCGCGGTGGCCGTGCACAAGGGCGTGAACCTGGAGACGCTGCGCCGTATGGGCACGGGGTCCCCGGGACACTGAGCGGCGGAGGGCGGCCGGCGCTCCCCGAAGAGGGGGCGGCGGCCGCCGGGAGAGGGCGCCGCGCGCCGGGCGCCGGCCGCCGCCCCGGCGTGGGGGGCCGTGGCGGAGCGGAACTAAGCTGCCGTCCGTGGCACCGCTCAGGAACATCCCCGACCCCGGCTTCGCCGCCGACACCGGTTCGGCCGACCCGGCCCTCGCCGAGGCGCTCGCCGCCTGGCGGGCCGGCCCGGGGGAGCCGGGCGCCGAGGAGCGCGTGCTCGAAGCGCTCGCGGGGGCGCGGCTGCTGGTGCCCGTCGTCGCCGTGCTGGGCGGGAGCAGCGTCGACGAGTCCGGGCTGCGCCGCGAGAAGACGAGCGACATGGCCGTCCCCACCCTCACCGCTCCCGGCGGGCGCAGGGCCCTGCCCGCGTTCACGAGCACCGAGGCCCTGGCCCGCTGGAACGCGGAGGCACGGCCCGTGGCCGTACCGCTGCGGCAGGCGCTTCAGGCGCTCTCGCAGGAGCAGGCCGACACCCTCGTCCTGGACCTCGCCGGGCCCGTGACGTATCAGCTCACCGGTGCCGCGCTGCGAGCGCTCGCCGAGGGCCGCACCAGCACCGACCCCACCGCCGACCCGCAGGTCAAGGACGCATTGCGCGCCCTGCTCGTGGCCGAGCCCGACGTGACGGCCGCCCATCTCGCGCCCGGCGGCCCCGGCACCGGCGCCACCCTCGCGCTGACGCTCACCGCGGACGCCGCCGCCGACGCCACGAGGGCCACCGGGACCGTGCGGAGGCTGGCCGGTGCGCTCGCGTCCGACGAGACGCTGCGCTCACGTCTCGCCGGGGGACTGGAACTGGCGCTGCTCCCGCCCGGCAGCACCCTGCCCGAGGACGCTCTCCACCGGCACTGACGGCGCTGACGGTGTCGCCCCGTACATGGCGGCACGGAGGGGGCCCGAGCCCGGGAGACCGCCTCCGCCCCGCGTTGTCGTTGCCGTCCGGGCGCTTTCCACTCGACATGCGGGCCCGCCACAGCCGTCGGAGGATGGTGAAACGACCATTCCCGACGTGTCAGGAGTGCCATGTCGACCGAGACGGAGCTGCAGTCCACTGCGGCGGAATTCCTGGGAACCCTGGTCCTCGTGTTCTTCGCGGTGGGTGCCACGGTGCTGTCGGGTGAGTACATCGGCACGCTCGGCATCGCCCTCACGTTCGGGTTCACGCTGCTCGCCCTGGCCTACGTCTTCGGGCCGGTCTCCGGCGCCCATGTGAACCCCGCGGTCACCCTCGGGATGGTGGCGGCCAAGCGCATGGACCTGCCGACCGCGATCAGGTACTGGATCGCACAGATCGCCGGCGCCATCGCGGGCGCCGCGCTGCTCTTCCTGCTCGCCAAGCAGGTTCCCGGCCTTCAGACCAGCGGCAGCTTCGGCAGCAACGGCTTCGGTGACCGCTCCGCGGTCCAGCTCAACCTCGGGGGCGCGTTCCTGGCCGAACTGCTCATGACCGCCCTGCTCGTCTACGTCTACCTGTGCATGACCCACAAGGTGACGATCGCGGGCTTCGGCGGGATCCCCATCGGTCTCACGCTGGCCGTGGTCAGTCTGCTCGGCATCCCGCTGACGGGAGCCTCGGTCAATCCGGCCCGCAGCCTGGGCCCGGCCATCTTCGCCGGCGGTGCCGCGCTGACCCAGTTCTGGCTGTTCCTCGTGGCCCCGCTCGTGGGTGGTCTGCTCGCGGCTGTGGTGCACCGCATCACGCATCCGCCGGCCGGTGCGGAACTGCACAGGCACCTTCAGCCTTCGGGGTCCCCCCGCTGACCGGCCGCCACCGGCCGGACCGGCTACGTCCCCGTGCCCGTCAGCTGAAGACGGGGCCAGTGAACTTCTCGCCGGGCCCCTCCCCCGGCTCGTCGGGCACGGCTGACGCCTCGCGGAAGGCCAGTTGCAGCGACTTCAGACCGTCGCGCAGCGGCGCCGCATGGTACGAGCCGATCTCGGTGGCGCTCGCGGCGACGAGGCCGGCGAGGGAGTGGATGAGCTTGCGCGCCTCGTCCAGGTCGCGGTGGTGCTCGCCGCCCTCGGAGAGACCGAGGTTGACCGCGGCCGAGCTCATCAGGTGCACCGCGACAGTGGTGATGACCTCGACGGCCGGGACGTCCGCGATGTCGCGGGTCAGGCTGTCGAAGTCGGGAGCGCCGGCGGCCGGGCCGCCGTGCTCCGCGGGGCGGTTGGATTCGGTCTCGCTCATGCGTGCCACCCTAGGCCCCTGTGCCGGGGCGCCTCCCGCCCAGGTGACCCCGGTGGGGGCCTGCCGTGACCCCTGGTATGCTGGGATATCGACCGGCTGGAGAGTACGTGACTTCAGCCCGCAAGTGGAGGCTCCGAACTCCCACCTGGCGGCCCCCGGGGCCGCGGGTCAACGGTCAGGCTGCGCCCCGCGGTTCGCGCGTCGGTGCTCCAGGTCTTTGAGGAGCCACCGCCTGTGTCCGTCAGGGGCGTTTTCTGCGTCTCCGGCACGGTGGTCACAAAGACGACATCACTTGTGCGGCTGTCCGCCAGACCGCCGCGCCGTGTACCCGAGGAGGCCCCATCAGCGCCGAGCCCCGCATCAACGACCGGATTCGAGTCCCTGAGGTGCGACTCGTCGGTCCCAGTGGCGAGCAGGTCGGCATTGTGCCGCTTGCCAAGGCCCTGGAGCTCGCACAGGAATACGACCTCGACCTCGTCGAGGTGGCGGCGACAGCCCGTCCGCCGGTGTGCAAGCTCATGGACTACGGGAAGTTCAAGTACGAGTCGGCCATGAAGGCCCGTGAGGCGCGCAAGAACCAGGCGCACACGGTCATCAAGGAGATGAAGCTCCGGCCGAAGATCGATCCGCACGACTACGACACCAAGAAGGGTCACGTCGTCCGGTTCCTCAAGCAGGGTGACAAGGTCAAGATCACGATCATGTTCCGCGGACGCGAGCAGTCCCGCCCCGAGCTGGGCTTCCGGCTGCTCCAGCGGCTCGCGGACGACGTCGCCGACCTGGGCTTCGTGGAATCCAACCCGAAGCAGGACGGCCGCAACATGATCATGGTGCTCGGTCCGCACAAGAAGAAGACCGAGGCCATGGCCGAAGCCCGCGAGGCTCAGGCCGCCCGCAAGGCCGGCCGCCAGCAGGAGAGCAGCCCCGCCGAGGAGCCCGCCGAGGCGTGAGCCCTCCAGGGGCCTTCTGCCTCGGGACATCACCGGACAACCCGTAAGCGATCCACGGCGCCTTCGCCGCCGGCCCCGGCCGGGTGCGAGGCGTCACCGACGAGGAGTGAACGGCGACATGCCGAAGAACAAGACGCACAGCGGTGCCCGCAAGCGCTTCAAGATCACCGGTTCGGGCAAGGTGATGCGCCAGCGTGCGGGTCGCCGCCACTATCTCGAGCACAAGCCGTCCACGCTGACGCGCCGCCTCGCCGGCAACACGGAGATGGCCCCGGGCGACGCCAAGAAGGCCAAGAAGCTTCTCGGCAAGTAAGGCCGGTTCGACCGGGACCCAATCGATTCGGGCCGGGTGGTTCGTCCCACCAGACCGGCCCCGTGTACCAAGGAGTTATCAAGTGGCACGCGTCAAGCGGTCAGTCAACGCACACAAGAAGCGCCGCGCGATCCTGGAGCAGGCCAGCGGCTACCGCGGCCAGCGCTCGCGTCTGTACAGGAAGGCGAAGGAGCAGGTCACCCACTCCTACGTCTACAACTACAACGACCGCAAGCGGCGCAAGGGCGACTTCCGCCAGCTGTGGATCCAGCGCATCAACGCCGCTGCCCGGGCCAACGGCATCACCTACAACCGCTTCATCCAGGGTCTGAAGGCCGCCAACATCGAGGTGGACCGCAAGATCCTGGCCGACCTCGCGGTCAACGACGCGGGCGCCTTCACCGCTCTCGTCGAGGCGGCGCAGAAGGCCCTGCCGAGCGACGTCAACGCCCCGAAGGCAGCCTGAAGCACGCCGGACGTATGACGCACAGCAGCGGACCCGCGGGCAGCGATACCCGCGGGTCCGCTGCTGTGCGTGCCGCACGGTCACGAACCGGGAAGTGAGCAGCCGCCCATGGGCACCCCCGACCTGATCTCGCCGCGCTCCGCGCGCGTCGCCGCAGCGCGGCGTCTGGTGCGGCGCAACTTCCGCGCCAAGGACCGGCTTTTCCTCGCCGAGGGCCCGCAGGCCGTACGGGAAGCCGTCGCGCACCGGCCCGTCAGCACCGGTGCGGACGCGGGCAAGGACGCAGCGGGGGAGGCCCCGGCGGGGGAGGCCGCCGGCCCGACCCTGGTGGAGCTGTTCGCCACGCCCGAGGCGGCCGACCGCCATGCCGGAATCCTGCGCGAGGCCAGGGAGTCGGGTGTACGGGTCCATCTCGCCGAGCCGCAGACGCTGGACGGCATCGCCCAGACCGTCAGCCCGCAGGGCCTCGTCGGGGTCTGCCGTTTCGTCGACTCACCGCTGGAGGCGGTCCTCTCCGCCCGGCCGCGGCTCGTGGCCGTCCTCGCGCACGTACGCGATCCGGGGAACGCCGGCACCGTGCTGCGCTGTGCCGATGCCGCAGGGGCGGACGCCGTCGTCCTCACGGACGCCTCGGTCGACCTGTACAACCCGAAGACCGTACGGGCCTCCGCGGGTTCGCTGTTCCACCTGCCCGTCGCCGTCGGCGTTCCCGCCGAGAAGGCGGCGGGAGGGCTGCGTACCGCCGGGGTACGGCTGCTCGCTGCCGACGGCGCCGGCGAGCGGGACCTGGACGCGGAACTCGACGCGGGAACCATGAGCGGCCCCACCGGCTGGATCTTCGGGAACGAGGCGTGGGGTCTGCCCGAGGAGACCCGGGCCCTCGCGGACGAGGTGGTGCGGGTGCCGATCCATGGCCGCGCGGAGAGCCTCAATCTGGCGACCGCCGCGGCGGTGTGCCTGTACGCCTCGGCCCGTGCACAGCGCGGCGCCGCAGGGCGAGCGCCCGCCGCGGGCGGCATCCCGGAGCCGGAGCGCCGGGGGCAGCCGTAGGAGTCCTCGCGCAAGCGGGCCGCCAACGAGCCCGCGCCGGGCGGGCGTTGGACGGGTCCGTCCTCGGCGGCGGTGCGGCTTCCGCCCCACGTCGCGGGGAGGGACATCGTGGACGCCGCACTAGTAGGGTGGCCGGGCCCGGGGGGCGGAGCCAGTGGAGCAGTTGGGGCCGGTGGAGTCAGTGAGGCCAGATGAGGGGGGTGCAGCGGCGATGGAGGTGCGGACGCAGCGCACGCAGCAGCGCGGCGCCTCGTCCCCGTCGGCGGACACCTCCGCGGATCCGGCCGGCCGCACCGCTGAAGAACAGCACGCCCAGGCCGCCGGCAGCAGCGTCCCCGGCCCCGTCCCCGGTCCGGACCCGGGTACGGCGGCCGTCGCGCCCGGCGTGCACCCCGACGATCTGCCCGACGGGCTGGTGGTCGCCGACCGCGTGGGCCGGGTCGTCTGCTTCAACGCGGCCGCGGCCCGCATCACGGGACTCAGCCCCGCCGACGCCCTGGGCGGCACGCTCCAGCAGGCGCTGCCCCTCGAGGACATGGACGGCCGCCGCTGGTGGCAGCTGACCGACCCATACGGCGGCCTGGCCACCCGCACCGGCCAGCCCGAACGGAACCTGCTCCTGCCCGGCGGCCGCGAGGTGATGGTCGCCGCACGCTACGTGCGGGCCCGCCCGAAGGGTCCCGTGCAGCGGCTCGTGGTGACCCTCCGGGGGACGGAGGCGCGGCGGCGTGCGGAGCGCAGTCACGCCGAACTGATAGCGACGGTGGCGCATGAACTGCGCTCGCCCCTGACCTCCGTGAAGGGTTTCACCGCGACGCTGCTCGCCAAGTGGGAACGCTTCACCGATGACCAGAAGCGGCTGATGCTGGAGACCGTCGACGCCGACGCCAACCGCGTCACCAGGCTCATCGCCGAACTCCTGGACATCTCGCGCATCGACTCCGGACGGCTCGAGGTACGGCGCCAGCCGGTGGACATGGGCGCGGCCGTGCGGCGCCACGTCGAGGCACACATCGCAGCCGGACGCTCCGCGGACCGCTTCGTCACGCGCATCAGCGACTCTCTGCCCGGCCTGTGGGCGGACCCCGACAAGGTCGACCAGGTACTGGGCAATCTGCTGGAAAACGCGGTGCGGCACGGCGAGGGGACTGTCACCATCGAGGTGGCACCCGCACCGTTGCGCAGCGACGGAGAAGGAACGGCAGTCACCGTGAGCGACGAAGGCCCCGGCATCCCCGAGGAGTCGATGAGCCGCGTATTCACCCGCTTCTGGCGGGGGAGCAAGCGCGGCGGCACGGGCCTGGGCCTGTACATCGTCAAGGGCATCGTCGAGGCGCACGGCGGGACGATCACCGTGGACCGCTCGGTCGCCGGTGGTGCCCGGTTCCGATTTACCCTGCCCGTGGGCGCCCCGGCCTTCATGGCCTGAGCGGCGCGCACGGGCTTCTCCGCGGCCCGCGGGAGCGCGGCCCCTGCCTGTGATCGGCCGGTCACGGCCGTGTGCGGGGCCGCACGCCCGTCCATCTAGACTCGGCAGCTGGCACCGTTGCGCAGCCGGATCCAATCGGAAGTACGGGAAAAGATGTCCGCACCCAATAAGTCCTACGACCCCGTCGAGGTCGAGGCACTCAAACCGGAAGTCGTCGACCGGGCGAAGGACGAGGCGCTCTCCGCCATCGCCGCCGCCGGCGATCTCGAAGCGCTGCGAGAGGTGAAGGCCGCACACGCAGGCGACCGCTCCCCGCTGGCCCTCGCCAACCGCGAGATCGGGGCTCTCCCGCCGCACGCCAAGGCCGAGGCGGGCAAGCGCGTCGGCCAGGCACGCGGCGCCGTCGGCCAGGCGCTGAAGAAGCGGCAGGAGGAACTGGAGCGCGAGCGGGACGAGCGGGTCCTCGTCGAGGAGGCCGTGGACGTCACCCTGCCCCACGACCGCCTGCCCGAAGGCGCCCGCCATCCTCTGACGACGTTCAGCGAGCGCGTCGAGGACATCTTCGTCGCCATGGGGTACGAGGTCGCGGAAGGCCCCGAGGCCGAGGCGGAGTGGTTCAACTTCGACGCCCTCAACATCGCGCCCGACCACCCGGCGCGCACGATGCAGGACACCTTCTTCGTGCGTCCGGCCAAGGACGGCGGCGCGGAGGAGTCCGGCGGGCACGCCGCGGAGGACAGCGGCGTCGTGCTGCGCACGCACACCTCGCCCGTGCAGATCCGTACGCTGCTCGACCGCGAGCCCCCCGTCTACGTCATCTGCCCCGGCCGGGTCTTCCGCACCGACGAGCTGGACGCGACGCACACCCCCGTCTTCACGCAGGTCGAGCTGCTGGCCGTCGACGAGGGCCTGACCATGGCCGACCTGAAGGGCACCCTCGACCACATGGTGCGCGAACTGTTCGGCGAGGGCGTGCACACCCGCCTGCGGCCCAACTACTTCCCCTTCACCGAGCCGTCCGCAGAGATGGACATGGTCTGCTACCGCTGCCACGGCGAGTCCGTCGGCGACCCGGACCGCCCCTGCCGCACGTGTTCCAGCGAGGGCTGGATCGAGCTGGGCGGCTGCGGCATGGTCAATCCGCGTGTGCTGACGGCCTGCGGCGTGGACCCGGAGAAGTACAGCGGGTTCGCCTTCGGGTTCGGGATCGAGCGGATGCTGATGTTCCGCCACAACGTCGAGGACATGCGAGACATGGTCGAGGGTGACGTGCGCTTCACCAGGCCGTTCGGGATGGAGATCTGATGCGCGCCCCGCTTTCGTGGCTGCGAGAGTACGTAGAGCTGCCGGCAGGTGAGACCGGCCGGGACGTCGCGGCGAAACTGATCGCCGCCGGCCTCGAGGTCGAGACCGTGGACCGGCTCGGCGCCGGTCTCAAGGGGCCGCTCGTCGTCGGCAAGGTGCTCGCGATCGAGGAGCTCGCGGAGTTCAAGAAGCCGATCCGCTACTGCCAGGTCGACGTCGGCGACGCCGGGGGAGGGTCCGCCGAGCCGCAGAACATCATCTGCGGTGCGACCAACTTCGCCGTCGGCGACAAGGTCGTCGTCGCGCTGCCCGGAGCCGTGCTGCCCGGCGACTTCGCCATCAGCGCCCGCAAGACCTACGGCAGGGTCTCCGAGGGCATGATCTGCTCGGCCGCCGAGCTGGACATGGGCGAAGACCACTCGGGGATCATCGTCCTGCCGCCCGAGTACGAGCCGGGCGCCGACGCCGTCGAGCTGCTCGAACTCGTCGACGAGGTGCTGGACATCGCCGTCACCCCCGACCGCGGCTACTGCCTGTCCATGCGGGGCATCGCCCGCGAGACGGCGATCGCCTACGGGCAGCAGCTGCGCGACCCGGCGCTGCTGGACGTGCCCGCACCCAATGCGGACGGATTCCCCGTCAACGTCTCCGACCCGAAGGGCTGCGACCGCTTCGCGGCCCGCACCGTCACGGGGCTGCGGCCGGAAGCAACGTCCCCGCTGTGGCTCCGGCGGCGCCTTCAGAAGTCGGGCATGCGGCCCGTCTCCCTGCCCGTCGACATCACCAACTACGTGATGCTGGAGCTGGGTTCACCGCTGCACGCCTACGACCGCTCACGGTTGCAGGGCCCGATCACGGTCCGCCGTGCCGCGCCGGGCGAGCTGCTGACCACCCTCGACGGCACGAAGCGGAAGCTGGACGCCGAGGACCTTGTCATCGCCGACGACGCCGGGCCCATCGGCCTCGCCGGCGTGATGGGCGGCATCAACAGCGAGATCGCCGACCCCGAGCAGGACCCGCAGAGCGGCGAGTGGCGCGGCACGACCGAAGTCGTCGTGGAGGCCGCCCACTTCGACCCGGTCGCCGTGGCGCGCTCCAGCAGGCGGCACAAGATCTCTTCGGAGGCGTCCCGGCGCTTCGAACGCGGGGTCGACCCGGAGGCGGCCGCGGCCGCCGCGCAGCGCACCGTCGATCTGCTGGTGCTGCTGGCCGGAGGCAGCGCGGACCCCGGGGTCACCCAGTTCGTCACGCCGCACGGGCCGCACACCATCAAGATCCCCGTCACGCATCCGGGCCGGGTCGCCGGCGTCGAGTACGACCGCGAGACGGTCGTGCACCGTCTGCTCCAAGTGGGATGCGACGTGTACGGGCAGGACGAGCTCACCGTCACCGTGCCCTCCTGGCGCTCGGACCTGACCGACCCCAACGACCTGGCGGAGGAGGTCATCCGGCTGGAGGGCTACGAGAGCCTGCCCTCCACTCTGCCCAGGCCGCCCGCGGGGCGTGGTCTGACCGAAAGGCAGCGCCTGCACCGCCGGGTGGGGCGCGCACTGGCGGGCGCCGGCTACGTCGAAGCGCTCAACTACCCGTTCGTCGGGCCGGAGTCCTTCGACCAGCTCGGTCTCGCGGAGAACGACCCCCGCCGCCGTACGGTGACACTCGTCAACCCGCTCTCCGACGAGGAGCCGTCGCTGCGCACGACGCTGCTGCCGGGCCTCCTCGCGGCGCTGCGACGCAACGACGGCCGCGGCAGCCAGGGCAGCCACGGCGGCCTTGCCCTCTTCGAGACGGGCCTGGTCTTCCTGCCGACCGGAGACGAGTCGCGGGCGGAGCGGCTGCGCGTGGACGCGCGGCCCGCAGACGAGGAGATCGCCTCGCTGGACTCGGCGCTGCCGCGCCAGCCGCGGTACGCGGCGGCCGTGCTGGCCGGTCCCCGTGAACAGCCCGGCTGGTGGGGCGAGGGTCATCCGGCGGTCTGGGCGGACGCCGTCGAGGCCGCGCGGTCCGTGGCGCGCGCTGCGCGAGTCGAACTCACCGTCCGCAGCGCCCAGTTCGAGCCGTGGCACCCCGGCCGGTGCGCCGCGCTGCTCGTCGCCGACGACGACAGCGGCGAGAGGCTCGTGGGGCACGCGGGCGAACTGCATCCGCGGGTGGTCAAGACGCTCGGGCTGCCGCCCCGGTCCTGCGCGATGGAGCTCGACCTCGACGCGGTGGAGAAGGCGGGCGGTGCAGTCGTGCCGGCCCCGCGGATCTCCGGCTTCCCGGTGGCGACGCGGGACGTCGCGCTGGTCGTGGACGAGTCCGTGCCGGCGGCGCAGGTAGAGACCGCGCTGCGTGAGGGCGCTGGTGAACTCCTCGAAGCGGTGCGCCTGTTCGACGTCTTCACCGGCGAACAGCTCGGCAGCGGCAAGAAGTCCCTGGCGTACGCGCTGCGCTTCCGCGCGCGGGACCGCACGCTCACGGCGGAAGAGGCCTCGGCGGCACGCGATGCCGCGGTCGCCTCGGCCGTCGAAAGCACGGGCGCGAGCCTGCGCGGGGCGGAGACCCCGGCAGGGGCCTGACAGCACTTCGGCCCGGCCCCGGTTCCGCCCGGGCCGGGCCGAAGTGCGTCCGGGGGCGTTCTGCCTGCCCTGTGCCGGACGCGGCAGAGCGGGATCGCACAGCCAGCCGCCGACTCACTCAATCGTGTGAGTAATTCCGGACCTTGGTCGTTCCGGCCGCCGCTTCGGACACCATCGTGCTGGTCGCAGGGGGCTGGCACGGGGTGCACGGGTTCTCCGGGAGAGCCGGACGGAGGGGGAAAGGACAGCAGCACGACAGGGGCGGGGCGCCGCCCCGACGGCCGGAGGGACCATCCGCATGACCGCAGACCAGCGAACGCGCGTCGGCGTGCAGAGCTCCGGCCCGGCGGAAGCGAACGCCGCCGGCGCCCGGACGAAGGTCTCCAACGGTCCGTGGCGTGCACGCAGAGCGGTGGCCTTCGCGGTGCCCGCCCTGTGGACGGCGGGCGTGGTCGTGTGGGAGCTGCTGCTGCCCACGGGCACCCACGGCGTCGCGCTGCTGGCCGCGACCCCCGCGCTGGCCTGTGCCGGTACTGGAGGACGCAGTGGTGTGTGGCTCGGCGGCGGTCTTGCGCTCCTCGCGCTGTACTTGCTGGGTTCCGTCCCCGTCCCCGAGGAGATCGGCAGCAAAGCCGGAATGTGTGCGGCGATCATCTCCGTGGCGATGGTCAGCTGCTACACGACGAGGCGGCGCGCACGCCTCACTGACGAGCTCGCGCGCACCCGGGAGGTCGCCACCGCCGCACAGCGGGCGCTGATACGTCCTCTGCCGCCGCACATCGGGCGGTTCAGCGTCGCGGCCGGCTATCTGTCGTCGGCTCGCGGTGCGGCGGTGGGCGGTGACCTGTACGACGCCGTGGCCACGGCACACGGCGTGCGCATCGTGATCGGCGACGTGCGCGGTCACGGGCTCGGCGCAGTCGGCACGGTGGCGGCCGTGCTCGGCAGCTTCCGGGAGGCCGCGCACGACGAGCCGCGGCTGGAGCGTGTGCCGCGCCGCCTGGAGCGGGCGCTGGAGCGGCACTTGGACGACAGCCGTCACGCACCGGTCTCCCCGCCGGAGCGCGGCGCCACGGGGGAACCCGGCGAGGTGGACGAGGAGTTCGTGACCGTGCTGCTGCTGGAGGTGCGCGCGGACGGCGAGGTCACGGCAGTCAACTGCGGTCACCCCTGGCCGTACCGGCTGACCACCGGCCGCAACGGCGCTTGCCGCAGCGAACCGGTCACCACCGCCGAACCACTGCCTCCCCTCGGCCTGTTGCCGCTGCCGCCGGAGGACCCCTCGCCCAGGCACCTGCGACTGCCGCCGGGGGAGGGGCTGTTCCTCTACACCGACGGAGCGGAGGACGCGCGCGACGCCGACGGCCGCTGGTTCCCGTTGGCCGACGTGCTCACGGCAGCCCTCCTCGCCCGGCGGCCGGAGGGGGACGGGCGGAACGGGCGGTGCGGGGTGGTGGAGCCGGCGGACATCGTCGACTCCGTGCGCCGGTCCCTCCTGCGTCACGCGGGCGGACGGCTGCCGGACGACGTCGCGCTCCTCGCCCTGCGCAACGACCGGTGCCGCGTGCACGGCCGGGCGCAGCACCCGGAGCCGCAACCGGCAGCGGCCGATGCGACGTTGCTGTGCTCCTGCACGTGACACCGGGTCCGCCGGTCCGCGGCCCCACGGCTGCTCGCCGCCTCCCGCCGGGGCGGCAGGCGGCCGTCAGTACGCGTAGAAGCCCGCGCCCGCCTTGCGGCCGAGGCGTCCCGCGTCCACCATCCGCTGGAGCAGCGGGGGAGCGGCGTACAGGGGCTCCTTGAACTCCGAGTACATCGAGTCGGCGACCGAGGCGACCGTGTCGAGACCGATCAGATCGGTGAGCTTGAGCGGCCCCATCGGGTGCGCACAGCCCAGCTCCATCCCGTTGTCGATGTCCTCGCGGCTCGCGATGCCCGACTCGAACATCCTGACCGCGGAGAGCAGATACGGGATCAGCAGCGCGTTGACGACGAATCCGGAACGGTCCTGGGCCCGGATCGTGTGCTTGTCGAGGATGCCCGAGACGGCGGCCTCCGCACGTTTGATCGTCTCCTCGCTCGTGGTCAGCGCGGGGATGATCTCGACGAGTTTCTGCACCGGCGCCGGGTTGAAGAAGTGGATGCCGATGACCTGGTCGGGGCGGGATGTCGCCACCGCGAGCTTGACCAGGGGGATCGACGAGGTGTTGGACGCGAGGATGGCGTCGGGCCGCGTGACGACCTGGTCGAGGACCTGGAAGATCTCCGTCTTGACCTGCTCGTTCTCGATGACCGCCTCGACGACGAGGTCACGGTCGGCGAGGTCGCCGAGGTCCGTGGTGAAGGTGAGCCGGCCGAGCGTGGCATCCCGTTCGTCCTCGGTGATCTTGCCGCGTTCCGCAGCCTTGCCGAGGGAGTTCGCCAGGCGCGTGCGGCCCAGCTCCAGCGCCTCGCCGGTGGTCTCGGCGACCATGACCTCCAGTCCGGCCCGCGCGCACACTTCGGCGATGCCCGAGCCCATCTGGCCGCAACCCACCACTCCGACGCGTTCGATGTCCGTCACCTCGTGCCTTTCGCTGATCCTGTGGTCCCGGGCGTGACGGGCGTGGACCCCTGGAGGAACGGCACGCCGAGGAACGGCCCCCGGAGGAACAGCCCTGTTCCTCCCTCCCCGGAGTGCGTACGGGGGTGCTCCCACGCCGCCCACGACGTTACCCCCGAGGGGCCCCGCCCCGGGGAGCGGGGGCGAAAGCCGGCACGGGGACTTGTACGGGCGCCAAGGGCACGGCAGCATCGGCGGATTGGTCTCCACCACTGCGCGGGCCGGGAGGACCACGCCAGGCTCGGCCCGGACCATCGCGGAAGGGAGACCGCGAACGGGGCGGCCGCGGACGGTCCGCCATGAACGGGTGACCATGAAGGGGGAAGGGGAGACGATGCGGCGCGTCACACGGAGAAGCTTTGCGACGGGTTCGGTAGCGGCACTGACCGGTGTCGCCGGTTCTTCGAGCCCGAGCCCGAGCGCCGTCGCGCAGGAGCGGCACCTCGCCCGGGACGTCGGAAGCCCGGGCAACCGATCGGAGCTGCGCGGCATGTGGATCGCGACGGTCGACAACCGCGACTGGCCCAGCGCCCCCGGTCTGAGCCCGCACGAACAGCGCGCCGAGCTGCTCGCTCATCTCGAGACCGCTCGCCGCCGGCGGCTGAACACGATCTGGTTCCAGGCGAGGCCGACGGCGGACGCCTTGTGGCCGTCACGCCACGAGCCCTGGTCGGAGTGGCTCACCGGCGTTCAGGGCAAGGACCCGGGCTGGGACCCTCTGGGCTTCGTCGTCCGCGAGGCGCACCGGCGGGGCCTGGCCGTCGAGGCGTGGTTCAACCCCTACCGCGTCGCGCTGCACGACGACCCGGGGCGGCTCGTGCCCGCCCATCCGGCCCGCCGCCACCCCGACTGGGTCGTCGCCTACGGCGGGAAGCTCTACTACAACCCGGGACTGCCGCAGGTGCGCCGCTTCGTGCAGGACGCCATGCTCGACGCCGTCCGCCGCTACGACATCGACGGAGTCCACTGGGACGACTACTTCTACCCGTACCCCGTCGAGGGAGAGACGTTCGACGACGACGCCGCGTACGCGGAGTACGGCAGCGGGTTCCCGGACCGTGCCGACTGGCGCCGCAACAACATCGATCTGCTCGTCGCGGAGGCCGCGCAGCGCGTCCGCCGCGTCAAGCCCGGACTGCGCTTCGGGATCAGTCCCTTCGGCGTGTGGCGCAACAAGTCGAGCGACCCGGCCGGTTCGGACACTGCCGCGGGGGTGGAGACCTACGACGACCTGTACGCGGACACCCGCAAGTGGGTGCGCGAGGGCCGGCTCGACTACGTCCTCCCGCAGCTCTACTGGCACATGGGCTTCGAGGCCGCCGACTATGCGAAGCTGGCGCCGTGGTGGGCCGGGACCGTACGCGGCACTCGCACACGCCTCTACATCGGAGAGGCCCTCTACAAGGCCGGCGACCCGGCCCAGCCCGCTCCGTGGCAGGACCCGGCAGAGCTGTCCCGGCACCTCACGTACTGCAGATCGCTTCCCGAGGTGCAAGGGCATGCGTTCTTCTCCGCCAAGGAGGTCTCGGAGGACGTCATCGGTGCGATGGACCGCGTCGTCGCCGACCACTACCCGCGGATGCGGTAACGGCCGGCGGGCACCGGACGGCCGGATACGCGCCGGCCATCCCCCGTTGGCCGAGCCGGCTCAGGCGGCCCGCTTGCTCTTCTTGCGTTCCTGGACGACGGAGTCGGGGCCGGGTGAGACCACTGCCTCGTGTCCGTCGTCGAAGCGCACCCGGAACGGCGGTTCGCCGTCGGCGCCCAGTACCTCGACGATCTCCCCTTCGCGGTCGTGCTCACCCACGACCCGGCCGTGCACCAGCAGACGGTCGCCCGTGTTCGCTCGCATCAGGAGAACCCTCCTGTTTCGCAGGGATGCAACGGAAAGTCCGTACAGTCCGTGATGTGCTGTCCGTACCGATAAGTCTAAGCCGGACGGCCCATCCGTGCCTCCGCCCGGTGCGGGCTCCGTGTGCGGAACCCGGGCGCGGGCTACGTGCGGGTTCTTTGCACGACGACGATGCACACCAGCACGGCGAGGGCGGTCGCGGGAGCGGCGGGCGGCAGCTTCTCGCCGAGCAGCAGCACCGACCAGAACAGCGTGAGCAACGGCTGCGCGAGCTGCGTCTGACTGGCCCTGGCGACACCCGCGAGGCCCATGCCCCGGAACCACACCATCAGCCCCAGCAGCTGCGAGCCCATGGCCACCCACACCAGGCCGGCCACGGAGCGGACATCCGGGTGCGCGGGCTCCAGGAGCAGAGCCGCCAGGGCTGCGGGGACCGCCAGCGGCAGGCAGACGGCGAGGGCCCAGCCGATCACCTGAAGTCCGGACAGTTCGCGCGCGAGGCGGCCGCCCTCCCCGTACCCGGCGGCGCAGACGAGGAGTGCGACGGCGAGATACAGGTCGCCGGTGGTGGGGGCGCCGCCGCTCTCGTGCAGTGCGAAGGCGATGACGGCGGCGGCGCCCGCGAGCGCCGCCGCCCAGAAGACCGGGGAGGGCCGGGTGCCGGTGCGCAGCGACGAGTACAGCGCCGTCGTCAGCGGCAGCAGGCCGACGACGACGGCGGCGTGCGCTGTGGTGGAGGTCTGCAGCGCGAGCGTCGTCAGCAGGGGGAAGGCGATCATCACGCCGGAGGCGGAGACGGCCAGCCACGGCCAGTGCCGCCGTGCGGGCACCGGAACCCTCAGCACGGCGAGCGCCAGGCACGCGACGGCTCCGGACAGGACCGTCCGCAGCGAGGTCACCGACCAGGGGCCGAAGCCGTCCAGTGCCCAGGCGGTGGAGGGAAAGGTGAGCGAGAAGCACATGACGCCGAGCGCGGCGAGCGCCAGCCCGCCACCCCTGACGCGCTCCGTTCGCGGGCGCGATGCCGGCGGGGCGGACCGTGACCGGTCCGGGCCGGGACCGGGGGAGGTTCCGGAGGGAACTGCTACCGACTCATCAGGGGTAGCGCTACTCTTGCTATTCATGTATGAGCGTAGCAGTGTGGCTGAACTGGCCGGAAGGCTCCGTCACGAAGTGGACCGCTACTCTCCCGGTGAGAAACTGCCGTCGAGTCGGGAACTGGTCGAGGCACATCGGGTCAGTCCCGTCACCGTCTCCCGCGCGCTCGCCCAGCTCGCCGCCGAGGGGCTGGTCGTCACCAGGCCGGGCGCGGGTGCTTTCCGGGCCGGACCGCGCAGGGCAGCAGCAGCCGCGGAGAGCGGCGACACGTCCTGGCAGGAGGTCGCGCTGAGCGCCGACGCGTCCGCCGACCAGGTGCCGCGAAGCGTCGACGCCGAGGGCCTGCTGGCCACGCTTTCCGCGCCCCCGCCGGGCGTCATCGAGCTCAGCGGCGGGTATCTGCCGGCGAACCTGGCGCCCGAGAAGGCCCTCGCGGCGGCGCTTGCCCGCGCGGGACGCCGGCCCGGGGCCTGGGAGCGCTCCCCGGTGGAGGGCGTGGCGGAACTGCGCGGCTGGTTCGCGCGGGAGATCGGCGGCCCCGGGGGAAGCGTCACGGCAGCGGATGTGCTGATCACCGCCGGCGGCCAGAGCGCCATCACCACGACACTGCGTGCCCTCGCACCGCCCGGCGCGGCCGTCCTCGTGGAGTCGCCGACCTACCCGGGCCTGCTCGCCGCCGCCCGCGCGTCCGGCCTGCGTCCCGTCCCGGTGCCGGTGGACACCGACGGCGTGCGGCCCGAACTCCTCGAAGGTGCCTTCCGGGCCAGCGGAGCGCGCGTCTTCGTCTGCCAGCCGCTCTTCCAGAACCCGACCGGGGCCGTGCTCTCCGCGGATCGCCGGACGGCCGTGCTGCACGCGGCCCGGCAGGCGGGCGCGTTCGTCGTCGAGGACGACTTCGCCCGCCACCTCGCTCACGAGGACGCGGGGCCGCTGCCGTCCGCGATCCGGGCCGCGGATCCGGACGGCAGGGTCGTGCATCTGCGCTCGCTGACGAAGGTCACCTCGGCGAGCCTCCGTGTGGGGGCGCTCGCGGCACACGGGCCTGTGCTGGAGCGGCTGCGGGCGGTGCAGACGGTCGACAGCTTCTTCGTCCCCCGTCCGCTCCAGGAGGCGGCGCTCGAACTCGTCGGCGCGCCGGCGTGGCCCCGTCATCTGCGTACCGTCGCCGCCCGGCTGAGAGAGCGGCGCGAAGTGATGCTGACCTCGCTCGCGCGTGAGACACCGGCGCTGACCGTGACGCATGCGCCCCGCGGCGGCTACCACCTGTGGGTCCGGCTCCCGGACGGCGCGAACGAGGAGGCGCTCGCCTCGGCCGCGCTCCGCGCGGGGGTCTCCGTCGCCGCCGGGCGGCCGTACTTCGCCGCCGAACCCGCCGCCCGTCACCTGCGTCTGAGCTTCGCCCCGGCGGCGGGGGACAGCGAGATCGCGGAAGGAGTACGGCGGCTGCGGACCGCCTGCGAGGAAGCGCTCGGCTGATGACCGCCGGACGCGGCCCCCGTCCGCGAGCAGCGCGGGGAGCAGCGTGGGAGCTACGGCGGGAGCGACGCCGGGGGAGGGGCCGGAGGAGCGGCCGCGTACTGGGTGCGTCAGGTGCGGACGACGCCCCGGCCTGCGGCATGGCCCGTACGCGCCGGGGTACCTGCCACGCCCGGACCGGGAGGAGCGGAGCGATGAGCACACTGCTGGACGGGCTGCCCGCCGAGTACCGCGGGAGGCTCCGCGACGCGGCTCCCGGAGCGGACCTGGCCGGCCGGCCCATGCTCGCCACGCTCAGCGACCGGCGCGACTTCCCCGCGGGTTCCTGGATCTTCGAGCGCAAGCTCGACGGCGTCCGTCTCCTCGCCGTCCGCGAAGGGGACCGGGTACGGCTCCTCTCCCGCACCGGGCAGGACCTGCACGGTACGTACCCGGAGGTCGCCGACTCCCTCGCCGCTCAGGAGTGCTCCGACTTCACCGTCGACGGGGAGATCGTCGCGTTCTCAGCGGGCCGCACCGACTTCTCGCGGCTCCAGCAGCGCCTTCAGATCACCGACCCCCGCAAGGCGCGCGCCAGCGGCGTCGCCGTCTACTACTACGTCTTCGACCTGCTGCGGCTGGACGGCAAGGACGTGCGGACGCTGCCGCTGCGCACCCGCAAGTCCCTGCTGCGACGCGCCCTTCGCTTCGGCGGGCCTCTGCGCTTCACGACCCACCGCAACGAGGGCGGGCAGCCGCTGCTGGACGAGGCGTGCCGGCACGGCTGGGAGGGCCTGATCGCCAAGGTTGCCGACGGGCGGTATGCGCCCCGCAGGTCGCCGGACTGGCTGAAGCTGAAGTGCGCGAAGGGACAGGAGTTCGTCGTCGGCGGCTTCACCGAACCGTCCGGCAGCCGTGTCGGGTTCGGGGCGCTGCTGCTGGGCTATTACGAGGACGGGCGCCTGCGGTACGCGGGGAAGGTGGGCACCGGCTACGACCAGGCGACGCTGCTCGACCTGCGGCACAGGCTGGACGAACTGGCCGCGAGGCGTCGTCCGTTCGCCGAGCGCGTCCGGGAGAAGGGGACGCACTGGGCCGAGCCGGAACTCGTCGCGGAGATCGGCTTCACCGAGTGGACGCGGGACGGGAAGCTGCGGCATCCGCGCTTCCTCGGCCTGCGCGAGGACAAGAAGGCGCGAGAGGTCATCCGCGAACGGCCGGGCCCCGCGTGACGGGAACGGAGGGCAAGGGCCGTTCCAGGAGGGCGGAGGGGGCACCGAACCGGCGATGTGCCACCGCCGGATGAGCCCCCGGCCTCCCGGGACACGGAGACGGCCGGCGGGCCGGGCCGCTGAGCCCTCGGCAGCAGACCGGGGGCGCGGCTCAGCCCCCGTTTCCCAGGGCGCCGGCCTGCCGGCGGGCGCGCTCCTCCGCGGCCTCGGCCTCCCCGGCCCGGCGCCGAGCCTGCCGTTCGGCGCGCTCGGCCTCCTTCTCCCGCCCGCGTGACTGCTTGCGCGTCTCCTGGGCCTCCCGGACCTCTGCGCGCAGCCGGCCGAGCCGCTCCTCCGCCTCCTCCCGTTCCGCACGTGCGGCAGCCGTCTCCTCGGCCGCCCGGTCCGCTTCCCGCCTCCGGCGTCGTGCCTGGTCGGCGGCCTCGCGGACGGCACGGGCCGCCTTCCGGGCGTCCTCCGTCCGCTTCGCCGCCCCGCCTTTCGCCGCCCCGGTCTTCGCTGGTTTCCGGTCCTTCCGATCCTTCCGGCCCTTCCCGCCCTCCTGGTCCCGCTGGTCCTTCCGGCTCTGCTTCCGAGCCTGCTCCCGCGAAGGTGGTGCCGCGGCGGCTTCGCGTGCCGCCGCCTCGAATCCGGTGGTGGCGGTCAGTGGCTTCGACAGCCGCCCGGCCGCCCACTCCCGCGCGGCCTCCGGATCGGCCAGCACCGCATGGAGCGTCTGCGCCACCTCGTGCTGCGCCTGCGCACCCAGCGGCTGTCCGGCGTCCGCGGCGAGCAGTCCGGCCTGCTCGGACAGGGCGTTCACCAGCTGGTGCTGCTGGTGCGAGAGCGCACGCAGCTCCGCCCCGTCCAGATTCCGGTGGGCGCCGCGCAGCTCCTCACCGAGGCGCAGCAGCGGTGCGACCTGTTCCCCCTGCTCCCGCACCAGCAGATTGCTCGCCCAGGCGGCCAGGGTGGGCCGGCGCAGCGCGCGGATGCGCGCCGAGAGCTCCCGCTGTCCGCCGGCGCGGGCCCGCCGGGCCCGGTCGTCCCGGGCGGCGGTGAACTCCCGCGGCCGCAGCCCGTACAACTCGTCCGCCACCTCGTCCAGTTCCACGACCCGCACTCTCCCGTGCCTGCTTGTCCCGGTGTGGTTTCATGCCCCGTGCCCGCAATGACCGGTTGGTGACGTGCGCTTTCATTCCACCGCTCTCGGGCAGAGGTGTCCATCGCAATGGGGTCCTGTGCTGGGACGGGAATGACGAAAGTCCTATCGAAGACGGGCCCCGATCGCCTTACGATCGCCGAATGGCCCTACGCCTCACCCTGCTCGCATCCGGCCGCAGCTCGTCCGTGCTCGACGTGCGGTTCGCGGACAGCCGATCCCTCGATGCCGCGGGCTGGGACGAGGTCAAAAGGGCGGGGCCGTCCCTCTCCCACCTTGCCGCCGCCGAGCTGCGGTACTGCTCGCCGTCGGTGCGCTGCCGGGAGACCGCTCATGCCCTCAGCCTCTCCCCGGTGGCCCAACCGGCGCTGCGCGACTGCGACATGGGCCGCTGGAGCGGCTACACCCTGCGCGAGATCGCGGCCCGCGAGCCGCAGGCAGTGCAGGCATGGCTCGCGGACCCGCGCTCGGCACCGCACGGCGGCGAGTCCCTGGTGACCTTCATCCAGCGCATCGGCGGCTGGCTCGACACCCGGCCGGTCAATGACGGCAGCTGGATCGTCGCGGTCACGGAGCCCGGAGTGATGCGGGCCGCCGTGTGCTACGTCCTGAAGGCTCCCCCGAAGGCGTACTGGCAGATCGACGCCCAGCCGCTCTCCGCCGTCACGTTCTCCGGACGGGTGGGGGACTGGAGCCTGTGCCTGGAGCACTGACGTGCCATGCCGGGGCGGCGTGATCTGGAAGGACGTGGCGAGAGACGGCCCGCGGAGGTGGCGGCGAGATCGAGGTGCACCCGGTTCTTCGTCGCCGTCTTGGCTTCAGGGACGGTGGCGATGTCGACGCATACGCGACCGGGTCCGGCCGGGCGAAGCCGCCGACCGGTGCAAACGTTGGTCACGCCCGGTCCCTCGCTGGAACACCCCAGCCGAGCGCCTCGGCCCAGAACGGGCCGACCGCCGAGTCGTCAAGAGCCTTTCGAGTTCACCTGAACCGGTCGCAGTGCCATGCGGCGATCCCGTGCACCCGCTCCGCCACGTCATCCGGGCCGTACGGGGCTTGGGTGAACTGCTTGGCGAACGCCCCGCGCGGTACGCACCAGGCCACACAAGCGGCAGGACGTGCCGGGGACGGACGACCAGGACCTGGTGCCCGGTGCGGTCTGTCCAACTGGTGCGAGACGCCAACCGGATTAAGGCAGCACTTCAGGCGAGGGGGCACGGTCCCTGAACTGCCGGCACCCAGAACAAGCCCATTGCGGTATCAGGCCGACTCGCGAACCACGAGCTGTGTCGGCAGGGTGATCTGCTGCCGTTGTGCCCCGCGCAGGGTGATGTCGGTGAGAATCCGGGCCATCGTCCGGCCGAGTTCCTCCACCGGCTGACGCACTGTGGTCAGGGGCGGGTTGGTGTGGCGGGCCAGGACGGAGTCCTCGAATCCGACGACGGCGACTTCACCGGGAACCTGGCGTTGATGCCGACGCAGTTCGTCCAGGGCGCCGGCTGCCATGAGGTCGGAAGCGGCGAAGACGGCGTCCAGAGCCGGTGCACGTTCAAGAAGCAAACGCATGGCGCTACTGCCGCTCTCCTCGGTGAAATCACCTGCCTCGACGAGGAGTTCGTCCGCAGGCACCCCCGCTTCTTCGTGGGCGACGCGCCAGCCGGCGAGTCGGCTGCGTCCGACGTCCATGTCCAGCGGCCCGGTGATCGTGGCGATCCTTGTCCTGCCGCTGTTCAGCAGGTAACGGACTGCCGCCGTGGCGCCTCCCGCGTTGTCGCAGTCCACGTAACTCAGCTGCTCATCCGCGTCACGTCGGCCGGCCAGGACAGTGGGCAGGCCGATCTCTTCCAGAGTGCCCGGCAGCCGGTCGTCGGCATGCACGGAGACGAGCAGGATCCCGTCCACGCGGCGCCCTGTCACCGATTCGATGAGCTGGTCGCGCTCGGCTCGGTCACGGACCAGCATCAGCTGCAGTTGGGTCCGGCTCTCTGCGAGGGCGCCGCTGACGCCGCGGATCAGTGCGGCGAAGAAAGGCTCCGAACCGAGTCGGCTTTCCGATTCCGGGATCACCAGGGCCACTGCGTTGGTGCGGCTGGTCACCAAGCCGCGGGCGACCGAGTTGGGAACATAGTTGAGTTCCTTGATCGCCGCCAGAACCCTGGATCGCACGTCGGCACTGACCAGATCCGAGCCATTGACAACACGTGACACCGTGGTCCGGCCCACACCGGCCCGCGCCGCGACCGTTTTGATCGTTGGGCGGCGATTCTCGGCCATGTGCTCCCTCCCCTGCTCCCGCGGCAGCAGCCGCGAACGTGACCAGCGACGATACTGGCAGACCCTCCCGCCGGTGAGCACTCGTTCACGTAGGAAAACGAACACAGGATGTCCGAAGAACCCGAAAGTTGCCTTCAACTCATTGACAGGTGACTGCCCTTCCGTGAGTCTTCACGCATCAGTGGGAACGTGCCCACTCCAGTGGGCACGTTCCCATCACTTTCCGAGCCGCTGTGGTCATCGCAGACAGAACTCGTGACTCCGATGTGTCAGCGTCGTCGCTAGGAGGAGACCCGTGGGCACTCTCGGTTCATTGCGCAGGAAGGCGGTGGCGACAGCTGCGGCCGTCGGCGCCCTGACGCTCGTCATAGGTTGCGGCAGTGGTGACACCTCGGTCACGGGGGGTGGCAAGAAGGACGGCAAGGTCACCATCACCATGGGCCTGTTCGGTGTGATGGGCCTGAAGGAGACGGGCCTTCTCGAGCAGTACGAGAAGGAGAACCCCAACGTCGACATCAAGGCCGAGATCGCCGGCGACGAGCAGACTTACTACACCGCGCTGCAGACCAGGCTCGCCGCCGGGGACGGCCTGAAGGACATCCAGGGCATCGAGATCGGCAGGGCCAAGGAGATCGTCGATACCCAGTCCGAAAAGTTCGCGGACTTCGCCGGCACGACGGACATCGGGCACTTCCTTCCATGGAAGGAATCCCAGATCACCACTTCGGACGGCAGGGTGCTGGGCCTCGGCACCGACATCGGCCCGATGGCCATCTGCTACCGCAAGGATTACTTCGAGAAGGCCGGCTTGCCGACCGACCGGGAGGCGGTGGGCAAGCTGTGGGCGGGTGACTGGAAGAAGTACGTCGAGGTCGGCCGGACCTTCAAGAAGGACTTCAAGGGCGGCGACGTGGCCTACATGGACGCGGCCAGCGGACTGTTCAACGCGATGGTCTACGGCCACTCCCGGCAGTACTACGACAAAAAGGGCAACCTGATCTACGACAGGAACCCGGCTGTCAAGGAAGCCTGGAACCTTGCCTCCGACGTCGCCGAGGACAACCTGACAGCCAAGCTCCGCCAGTTCCAGCCGGGCTGGGACCCGGGACTGGCCAATGGAACGTTCGCCACTGCGGTGTGCCCGGCCTGGATGCTCAGCCACATCAGCGAGAAGGCCGGCGAGAAGAACAAGGGCAAGTGGGACGTGGCCAGGGCGCCCATGGGTGCCAACTGGGGCGGGTCCTTCCTGGGTGTGATCGAGAAGAGCCCGGTGAAGGCGGAAGCCCAGAAGCTCGTGGCATGGCTGACTGCGCCGGAGCAACAGGCCCACATCTTCAAGGAGATCGGCCCGATCCCGTCCTCGCGGGAAGCGCTGGACCGCGACGATGTGAAGAAGACGAAGTCGGAGTACTTCAACAACGCGCCGATCGGCCAGATCTTCGGTGCCGCCGCCCGGGAAATCCCGGACGAGCAGGTCCTGGGCCGCAAGGACGGCACGATCAAGGACACCTTCTCCCAGGGTCTGGCCCTGGTCGAGCAAGGCACCTCGCGTGACAAGGCGTGGAAGACCACCTCGGAGCGTATCGAGAAGGCTGTCGGCTGACCCGGTATCTCCTGCGGCCGCCTGTGGGTCCGCCGGTATTCCGCCGACGGGCCCGGCCCCGCCTCATTCATCAGCTCCCAGGAAGGAAGTCCGGTGGCCACGTCCATCACCAAGGCCCTGGCCGGCGAGGAGCCCCCGGGTCCGTCTCCCGAGACGGGCGGCAGCACCGGTCGGCACCGGCGCAGCGCACTGATTCACCGGGTGGACCTCAAGGGCGCGCCATACGCGTTCGTCGCGCCGTTCTTCGTCGTCTTCGCCGCGTTCAGTTTTTACCCCCTCATCTATACGATGTGGATCTCCCTGCACAGGGTGGAACTCGCCACCCTCGACGTCATGCAGTGGGTGGCGTTCGACAACTACGTCGATCTCTGGAGCGATGAACGCTTCTGGAACGCACTCTCGAACACCGTCACCATCGGCATCATCTCTACGGTTCCGCAGTTGCTGATGGCACTCTGCCTGGCCCACCTGCTCAACTACCGCATGCGCGCGTCACTGTTCTTCCGCGTCGCCTCGCTGGTCCCTTACGCCACGTCGGTGGCCGCCGCAGCGCTCGTGTTCACCATGATCTTCGAGCGGGACTTCGGCATGATCAACTGGGGGCTCGGCCTGGCAGGTGTCGACCCGCTGAACTGGGAGTCCCACAAGTGGCCTGCGCAGGCTGCGATTTCGACCATCGTGATCTGGCGCTGGACCGGCTACAACGCGCTGCTGTACCTGGCCGCGATGCAGGCCATCCCCGCAGAGCGATACGAGGCCGCCTCCATCGACGGGGCCTCGCGGTGGAAGCAGTTCATCCACGTGACCGTGCCCGGGATACGCTCCACGATCGTCTTCACCATCGTGCTCTCCACGATCGGCGCCACCCAACTCTTCGGTGAACCACTGATCTTCGGCCAGGGCCCCAACGGCATCACCGGCGGCGCGGACAACCAGTATCAGACACTCGGCCTGCTGCTGTACGAGGAGGGCTGGAAGAACTACCAGATGGGCCGCGCGGCAACTGTCGCCTGGGCGATGTTCCTCATTCTCATCCTCGTGTTCGTCCTGCAGCGGCTGATCACACGCCTGCGCAACCGCATGTCCTGACCTGGAGACGCCATGACCACCAATAGCCTCCCGGTCCAAACGGCCGGCCCGGCCCGGACCCCCGCCGTCATGACAGGCCGCGGCAGCCGCCGGCTGCTGCGGCAGCGCGCCGGCCGCCAGCACCACGCCGGCCCGCTTGCCTATGTCCTTCTCGTCATCATGGCGATTCTGTCGATCTTCCCGCTGTACTGGACGATGGTGGCGGCGTCCACGGACAACACCCGTGTCAGCCAGACTCCGCCGCCGTTCCTGCCCGGCCCCAACCTGTTCAGCAACCTCGCCCGCGCTTGGGACGAGGCGGCCATGGGCAAGGCCATGATCAACAGTCTGATCGTGGCCGGGGTGATCGCGCTGTCCACGGTGATGTTCGCGACCCTCGCGGGCTTCGCCTTCGCCAAGCTGCGGTTCAAGGGGCGCAACATCCTGCTCATGCTGGTGATCGGCACCATGATGGTGCCGCCCCAGCTCGGCGTCGTACCGCTGTTCATGATGATGTCCGAACTCGGGCTGGCGCAGCAGCTGCCCGCCGTCATCTTCCCCACGCTGGTGAGCGCGGTAGGGGTGTTCTTCATGCGGCAGTACCTCTCGGAGGCGCTTCCGGACGAGCTGGTCGAGGCGGGGCGCGTCGACGGAGCGCACTCGATGCGCGTCTTCTGGAGCATCGTGCTTCCGGTGGCGCGGCCAGCGATGGCGGTCCTGTTCATGATCACGTTCGTGCATGCCTGGAACGACTTCTTCTGGCCGTTCGTGGTCCTCGACATGACCAATCCGACCGTCCCCGTCGCCCTCACCCAGCTCAGCGCCGGCTACGTCCGCGATCAGTCACTCATCATGGCGGGGGCGCTGCTCGGCACGCTCCCGCTGCTGGCGATGTTCATCGTCTTCGGTCGCCAGATCGTCAGCGGCATCATGGCCGGCGCCGTCAAGGGCTGATCCCACACACCAACCCGGCGTGAAGCCGCCGCCGGGTCTCCCCATACCTGTGTCGTTCGCGAGCCCGCGAGTGACCCCGTCTTTGAAAGGACCCACGTGGTCACCGCACAGCACACCGAATCCACCCCGGAGACCGCACGCATCTTTCCCGAGGGCTTCATCTGGGGCTCCGCGACCGCTTCCTACCAGATCGAGGGAGCCTCGAGCGAGAACGGCCGTACACCCTCCATCTGGGACACCTACGCCCGCACACCCGGCCGGATCCGCAACGGCGACACCGGTGACGTCGCCACCGACCACTACCACCGCTGGCGCGAGGACGTCGCCCTCATGTCCGAACTCGGCCTGGGCGCCTACCGCTTCTCGCTTTCCTGGCCCCGGATTCAGCCCACCGGCCGCGGCCCCGCCGTCCAGAAGGGCCTGGACTTCTACCGGCGTCTCGTCGATGAGCTGCTGGACAGGGGCATCCAGCCCGTCGCCACCCTCTACCACTGGGACCTTCCGCAGGACCTCGAGGACGCCGGCGGCTGGCCCGAGCGTGCCACCGCCGAACGGTTCGCCGAGTACACCACTCTTGCCGCGGACGCCCTCGGGGACCGGGTGAAGACCTGGATCACTCTGAACGAGCCGTGGTGCAGCGCGTTCCTCGGTTATGGATCCGGTGTGCATGCCCCCGGCCGCACCGACCCGGTCGCCGCCCTGCGTGCCGCCCACCACCTCAACCTGGGCCACGGCCTGGCTGTCCAGGCACTGCGCGATCGCCTTCCTGCCGACGCCCAGTGCTCGGTCACGCTCAACATCCACCACGTCCGCCCGCTTACCGGCAGCGACGCCGACGCCGACGCGGTCCGCAGGATCGACGGGCTGGCCAACCGGGTCTTCACCGGCCCGATGCTGGAAGGCGCATATCCGGAGGACCTGGTCATGGACACCGCGGCCCTGACCGACTGGACTTTCATACGCGACGGCGACCTCCGGCAGATCCGGCAGCCGTTGGACTTCCTGGGTGTCAACTACTACACGCCCACCGTCGTCTCCGAGGCCGACGGCGACAGCACCCACACTTCCGACGGCCACGGCAACAGCGCCCACAGCCCGTGGCCGGGCGCCGACAACGTCGCCTTCCACCAGCCGCCCGGCGACACCACCGCCATGGGCTGGGCCATCGACCCGACCGGCCTCCACGCACTGCTTCGTCGTCTGTCGTCCGACTTCCCGGAAGTGCCCCTGATCATCACCGAGAACGGTGCGGCCTTCGACGACTACGCCGACCCCTCCGGCCGCGTCATGGACCCCGCCCGGATCGCTTACGTGCGCGACCACCTGGCCGCCGTCCACAAGGCCATCGCCGATGGCGCTGACGTGCGCGGCTACTTCCTGTGGTCGCTGCTGGACAACTTCGAATGGGCCCACGGCTACAGCAAGCGCTTCGGCACCGTCTACGTGGAGTACCCGACGGGCACCCGGATCCCCAAGGCCAGCGCCCGCTGGTACTCCGAGATCGCCCGCACAGGCATATTGCACAGTGCCTGATCAAGCCTGGTGCGGCACACCCGGCCTCCTCCTCTCTTGCAGTGCAGCGTGACTGTCTCGATGGCCGGCGGTGGCGTGGTCAGTGCAGTCACCGAGCGGTTTCCCGCCGGGCCCGGTTCCGTCCCGGCGCCCTTGCGCCGGCCGCGCAGCGCGGACAATGAAGAGATGGAGCGGTGGATACCTGGCATGCCTGCCGTGCGGGAGCGGCTGGGCAACAGCCTCTTCGAGCGTGTGGCAGGCCCGTCGGGGGGCGAGAACCGGGCACGGATCCACGGGACACCCGGACCGAGATGGTTCGCCGAGGACAGGCCTGTCCGTGTCGTGCACGGTGACGCCTCGATGTTCATCGGCGGGCTGAGCGCGCTGCTGCTGCAGTCGCTGCACCCACTCGCCATGAGCGCCGTCGCGGCGCACTCCGGGTACAAGGGCGATCCGTGGGGGCGACTCCAGCGGACCAGCCTCTTCCTCGCCACGACGACGTACGGCACGGCGGACGACGCGCAGCGCGCGGTGGACCGGGTGAGGGGTGTCCATCAGCGGGTGCGGGGACGGACCACCACTGGGGACGGCTATCACGCAGCGGATCCGCACCTGCTCGCCTGGGTGCACGTCGCGGAGGTCGACAGCTTCTGGCGGGCCCACCGTCTCTACGGCGCGAACCCGCTGACGCCGGCCGACTACGACGGCTATGTGGCCGACATGGCACGCGTCGGCACCGCCCTCGGCGTCATCGATCCGCCGCGCGACCGCAGGGAGCTGGCCGGACGGATCGAGTCGTACCGTCCCGAGCTGCGTGCCACGCCGGAGGCCGAGGAGGCGGCCCGCTTCCTGCTCCGGCATCCCCCGATCCCCCTGACCGCCCGGCTTCCCTACGCCGCTCTCGCCGCGGGCGCGGTCTCGCTGCTGCCTCCGTGGGCTCGGGGGCCACTGGGGCTTCCCTACGTCCCGGCGTTGGAGAAGACGGGTGTGCGCTGGGCCGGTTCAGGTATCACGTCCGTCATCCGCTGGGCCATGGCACGCCGCCCTCCGGAAGCGCCGCCGATCGGCTGATGCCGCCCCTGAGCGTCGCGGTACGGACTCTTTGCATAAAAGTGCCGTGCCGCGTATAGTCATGCTATCGACGAGGAGGGATCGATGGCAGTACGAGCAGCGGTCGCGGGGGCGAGCGGATACGCGGGCGGGGAGATCCTGCGCCTGCTGGCCGCACACCCCGAGGTCGAGGTGGGGGCGCTCACCGGCCACTCCAACGCGGGCAGCCGGCTCGGCACACTCCAGCCGCACCTGACTCCGTACGCGGACCGGGTGCTGGAGGAGACCACGGTTCCGGTGCTGTCCGGGCACGACGTCGTCTTCCTCGCGCTGCCGCACGGACAGTCCGCCGAGGTCGCACGGGAGTTGGGCGAGGACGTGCTCGTCGTGGACTGCGGCGCGGACTTCCGTCTCTCCGACGCTCAGGCGTGGGAGCGGTTCTACGGCACACCTCACGCCGGCAGCTGGCCCTACGGCCTTCCCGAACTGCCCGGGGCCCGCGCCGCGCTGGTGGGGTCCAAGCGCATCGCGGTCCCGGGCTGTTACCCGACGGCCGTCTCCCTCGCGCTCGTCCCCGCGTACACGGCGGGCCTGGCCGAGCCGGAGGCCGTCGTGGTCGCGGCGACGGGCACCTCGGGTGCCGGCAAGTCCCTGAAGCCGCACCTCCTCGGCAGCGAAGTGATGGGGTCGATGAGCCCGTACGGCGTCGGAGGCGTCCACCGGCACACGCCGGAGATGGTGCAGAACCTCTCGGCGGCGGCCGGGGACCGGGTGAGCGTCTCCTTCACGCCGACGCTCGCCCCCATGTCGCGCGGGATCCTCGCCACGTGCAGCGCCCGCGCCACGCCGGGCACCGGGGTGGAGGAACTGCGGGCCGCCTACGAAAAGGCGTACCAGGACGAGCAGTTCGTGACGCTTCTCCCCGAGGGCCAGTGGCCCTCGACGGGGTCCGTGTACGGCTCCAACACCGTCCAGATGCAGGTCGCCCTCGACGAGGGCGCGGGCCGCCTCCTCGTCGTCAGCGCCGTGGACAACCTCACCAAGGGCACGGCGGGCGGAGCCGTGCAGAGCATGAACATCGCCCTCGGAATGCCCGAGGGACTGGGGCTGCCGGTCGCCGGGACCGCGCCGTGAGCGAGGTACACGGGGCACCCCGCGGACGGTGCGACGGAAGCGACAGCACGGGCCCCCGGCCCTTCGGCAGTGAAGCGAACGGAGAAGCAGAGTGAGCGTGACAGCGGCGAAGGGGTTCACGGCCGCGGGCATCGCGGCCGGCATCAAGGACAGCGGGGGAGAGGACCTTGCGCTCGTCGTCAACAACGGGCCCAGCCGCGCGGCCGCCGGCGTCTTCACCGAGAACCGCGTCAAGGCCGCGCCCGTGCTCTGGTCGCAGCAGGTCCTCAAGGGCGGCCGGGTCTCGGCGGTCGTGCTCAACTCCGGTGGTGCCAACGCCTGTACGGGTCCGCTCGGCTTCCAGGACACGCACGCCACGGCCGAGCAGGCCGCTGCCGCCCTCGGTCACAGTGCCGCCGAGGTGGCCGTCTGCTCCACGGGCCTGATCGGTACCAGGCTCCCGATGGACAAGCTGCTGCCCGGAGTCGACACGGCCGCGGCGCAGCTCTCGGAGTACGGCGGTGAGAAGGCCGCCCTGGCGATCAAGACGACCGACACGGTGCACAAGACGGCCGTCGTGCAGGGTTCCGGCGGATGGGCTGTCGGCGGCATGGCCAAGGGCGCGGGCATGCTCGCACCGTCCCTGGCCACCATGCTCGTGGTGCTGACCACCGACGCAGACCTGGACTCCGCCGCCCTCGACGGGGCGCTGCGCGAGGCCACCCGCACCACCTTCGAGCGCATCGACTCCGACGGCTGCCTGTCCACCAACGACACGGTGCTGCTCCTCGCCTCTGGGGCCGCCGAAGTCGTCCCCGACCCGGGGGAGTTCACCGACGCCGTCCGGGCCGTCTGCGGCGACCTGGCCCAGCAGCTCATCCGCGACGCCGAGGGCGCCTCGAAGGACATCCGCATCGAGGTGATGGGCGCGGCGAGTGAGGGCGACGCCGTCGAGGTCGGCCGTTCGATCGCCCGGAACAATCTGCTCAAGTGCGCCGTGCACGGAGAGGACCCCAACTGGGGCCGTGTGCTCTCCGCGATCGGCACGACCGGCGCGGCCTTCGAACCCGACCGCCTCAACGTGGCCGTCAACGGTGTGTGGGTCTGCCAGAACGGATCCGTCGGGGAGGACCGCGACAAGGTGGACATGCGCTACCGCGAGGTGCGCATCACCGCCGACCTGGCCGCCGGTTCCGAATCCGCCGTCATCTGGACCAACGACCTGACGGCTGACTACGTCCACGAGAACAGCGCCTACAGTTCATGAACGATTCCGTGCACCCAACTCGCAGGCACACCGCGCTGCCCAAGGCGCAGACACTCATCGAGGCACTGCCGTGGCTGACGCGGCACAACGGCAGGACCGTCGTCATCAAGTTCGGCGGCAACGCCATGGTGGACCAGGAGCTGAAGGCGGCCTTCGCCCAGGACGTCGTCTTCCTCAGACAGGCCGGTCTGCGTCCCGTCGTCGTGCACGGCGGCGGTCCCCAGATCAGCGCCCAACTGACCCGTCTGGGACTGGAGTCGGAGTTCAAGGCGGGCCTGCGGGTGACCACGCCCGAGACGATGGACGTCGTACGGATGGTCCTCGCCGGGCAGGTCCAGCGCGAGTTGGTGAACCTGCTCAACCGGCACGGTCCGCTCGCCGTCGGCATGACCGGCGAGGACGCCCACCTCATGGCCGCGACGAAGCGCTACGCCCAAGTAGGCGGTGAGGCGGTCGACATCGGCCGCGTCGGCGACATCGACAGCATCGAGACGGGAGCCGTGCAGGCTCTGCTGGACGACGGCCGCATCCCCGTCATCTCCTCCATCGCGCGCAGCGCCGACCCGTCCGACGGCACGGGCGAAGGGGCGGAGTGCGGCGTCTTCAACGTCAACGCCGACACCGCCGCCGCAGCGCTCGCCGCCGCCCTCGGCGCGGAGACCCTGATGGTGCTCACCGACGTCGAGGGGCTGTACGCGGACTGGCCGGACAGCGACGAGGTCATCAGCGAACTCACCGCCGCGGAACTGGAGAAGCTGCTGCCGGAGCTGGCCAGCGGAATGGTCCCCAAGATGGAGGGATGCCTGCACGCCGTGCGCAACGGGGTCCGCACCGCACGCGTTCTGGACGGCCGCGTACCGCATTCGATCCTGCTGGAGATCTTCACCGACGAGGGCATCGGCACGATGGTCGTGCCCGACAAGCGCGAGGGAGAACCCACGCCATGACCACCACGGAAGAACAGGCCGGCGCCCCGGGCGGCCCGGCCGCCGCCAACGCCGCGAACACCGCCAACGCCGCCAACTCCGCGCTCACCGGCCGCTGGCAGTCCGCCATGACCGACAACTACGGCACGCCGCGGATACCCCTGACGCACGGTCACGGCACCACGCTGTGGGACGCCCGGGGCCGGGCCTACACCGACTTCGTCGGCGGTATCGCCGTCAACGCGCTGGGTACCGCACACGACGCGGTCGTACGGGCCGTCTCCGACCAGATCGCCACGCTCGGACACGTCTCGAACCTCTTCATCGCCGAGCCGCCCGTCCAACTGGCGGAGAGGCTGCTGGAGTTGTCGGGACGCCAGGGCCGGGTCTTCTTCTGCAACTCCGGCGCCGAAGCCGTCGAAGCGGCTTTCAAGGCCGGTCGGCGCACGGGTCGTACGCACATGGTCGCCACGGAGGGCGGCTTCCACGGCCGCACCATGGGCGCTCTCGCGCTGACCGGACAGCCGGGGAAGCAGGCGCCGTTCGAACCGCTGCCCGGCGACGTCACGCATGTGCCCTACGGCGACGCGGAGGCGCTGCGTGCGGCCGTCACCACGGAGACCGCCCTGGTCATCGTCGAGCCGGTGCAGGGGGAGAACGGCGTCGTCGTGCCGCCCGGGGGGTACCTCGCCGCGGTCCGCGACATCACGCGTGCCACGGGGACGCTCCTCGTCATCGACGAGATCCAGACAGGTATCGGGCGTACCGGCCACTGGTTCGCCTGCCAGGCGCAGGGCGTGGAACCGGACATCATCACCCTGGCGAAGGGGCTGGGCGGCGGCCTCCCGCTCGGCGCGACCATGTTCTTCGGCGAGGCGGCGGGGCTGCTGACGCCGGGCCAGCACGGCTCCACCTTCGGCGGCAACCCGGTCGCGTGCGCTGCTGCGCTCGCGGTGCTCCGGACCCTCGAGGAGGAGGCACTGCCCGAGCGCGCGGCGCGGCTCGGGGAGCGGCTGCGTGACGGGATCTGGTCGATCGGACATCCGCTCGTCGAGCAGGTCCGCGGAGCGGGACTGCTGCTGGGTATCGTGCTCACCGAGCCCGTCGCACCCGATGTGCAACAAGCGGCTCAGGATGCGGGGTTCCTGGTCAACGCGGTCGCGCCGGATGTCGTACGGCTCGCACCGCCGCTGATCGTCACCGAGGACGAAGTGGACGCTCTCCTCCGGGCCCTTCCCGCCCTCCTGGACGCTGCGGACGGCGGGAAGCAGAGCCGATGAGTCGAAGGGGACCGCGCCGATGACCGACGGGTACGCGCAGGAGCAGGAGCTGGGCAGCGGTTACGGGGGCCAGGCCGTGCCGCAGACCCGCACCGCCCGGCATCGCAGGATCGTCGACATCCTCAACCGGCAGCCGGTGCGCTCCCAGAGCCAGCTCGCGAAACTCCTCGCGGACGACGGGCTCTCCGTCACTCAGGCCACGCTCTCCCGTGACCTGGACGAACTGGGTGCGGTGAAGATCCGCAACACCGGCGGCGAGCTGATCTACGCCGTGCCCAGCGAGGGCGGCGACCGCACGCCGAAGGCGCCGCTCGGCGAGTCGGCGAGCGAGGCCCGCATGGCCCGCCTCGCGGGTGAACTCCTCATCTCCGCCGAGGCGTCGGCGAACCTGGTCGTCCTGCGCACACCGCCCGGCGCCGCGCAGTTCCTCGCCTCGGCCATCGACCAGGCGGGCGTCCACGACATCATCGGCACCATCGCCGGCGACGACACGCTCCTGCTCATCAGCCGCGCTCCCGACGGCGGGCAGGCCCTCGCGGGACATCTGCTGAACCTGGCTCAGAAGGAGCACTGAGGCCTGTCGCAACGGTGGAGCGAGGTCCTGGATGCTCAGGCGCCGCGGCTCGCGGGGGCGCGTGTCGGCCTGACGGGCAGTCAGCCGGACTGGCTGGAGCCGTCGTTGCCTCGGACCACTCGGTGGGCCGTTCTCAGGCTTCGTCCAGCACTGTACGGATCACGTGGCGGGCGTTGTGCGCCATCGCGGGGTTCGTCCTCCGGTAGTAGGGCAGCGCGATCAGCGCCTGCGAAAGCGTCCGGCCCCGGCCCCGGATCCAGGTCGCGTCGTCCACGCCCAGCGCCTTGAGGAAGACTCCTCTCGCGTCGGGCGGCAGCAGATTCCACGCCGGGAACAGATCGCAGGCCGGATCCCCCGTCCCCATGCACCCGAAGTCGATCACCGAGGCCAGCCTGCCGCCGTCGACCAGCAGGTTGCCCGGCATCAGGTCGGCGTGCAGCCACACCGGCGGCCCGTCCCAGTCAGGAGCCCGCAGCGCCTCGTCCCATGCGGCGGCTGCGGCGTCACAGTCGACGTCCTCCTGCGGGATCCCGCGCAGTTCCTTGATCGCCGCCTGGGTCTCGTCGTCCTGCGAGGCGATCGGCCCGCCCCGGTGCGCCTCGGGCCCGTCGGGCATGGTCATGCCCCGCATCGCAGCCACGAATGCGGCCAGATCCTCGGCCAGCAGCACGGGCTCGCTCAGTGACCCCGGTTCGGGATGCTCGCCCGCCACCCACCGGTACACGGACCACGGCCACGGATACCCCTGGGCGGGCTCCCCGGCGCCGAGCACCTCAGGGATGCGTGTCGGCAGTCGGTGCGCGACGCGGGGCAGCCACTCCTGCTCCAGCAACACGTCCCCGGCCCCGCCCTGCAACAGCGGCAGCCGTACGACCATGTCGTCGCCCAGCCGGTACATGGCATTGACCGTGCCGCCGGACGGCCAACGCTCCACCGCCAGTCCCGCCCATTGGGGGAACTGTCCCGCGATCAGCAGGCGTACAAGGTCTTCGTCAATGGGATGCATACCGGGATGCATCTGCCCGGTGCTCATGGACGTCACCGAACACCGGAGGAGCAGAAGGAGTCAAATGTCTTTTGTGCAAACGGTAGTTGAGCAACTCGCCCTGGACGCCTCGGGCATGAGCCGGTGTCACCGGCCCGCCCAGGCCCCAAGGGCACCGAGGATGCGCGCTCGTGACCGGGGCGGATCTCCCGGGGCGGTAGGCCTGTCTGCCGCGCCGCTGTCCGGCAATCGACGCAGGCCGTCCGGGTCCCCGTGGTCAATGTGTCGATTGTTTGACACATTCCGTCGCGACCACCTACTGTATCAATCACCTGATACAAGTGAGCCAGAACGGCTCTTCAAGGGGGAAATCCGATGCTCAACGTCCCTGTGGTCCTGCTCGTTTCCGTTCCGATCGTCGCCGGGTTGCTGCTGCTCCTGATACCGACCCGCACGCCGGCAACGGATCCAGCGGGACCCACACCGCCGCAGCCCCGTCGCATCGCCTACTGGCGCCGTGGGAGCCTGGCGGCCGGTCTCGTGGCCGCCGCCGCTCTCACGCAACTCAGCACCGGTGGCAATGACGTCGCCGCCTTCCTCGCCGGCCCGGCGCTCGGCGTCTGTGTGCTGGCCGGCTGCCTGGCGGGTGAACTTTGGGTGCGTGCGCCGAAGGCGCCGGTCCGGGCGGCGGCACTTCGTCACCGCCGAGTCCGTGACTACTTCCCTCGCCGTCTTGCGATCCGTCTCGGCGCCCTGACGGTGCTCCTCGCGGGGATGCTGACGCTCACGCATCTGAGCTGGATGGGGGTCTCCGGGGGTAACTGGGTGTGCGGCAGGCAACGCAGCATGGTGCTGTACTTCTCGGACTGGCTCGGCTTCTCCTACGCGATCCCCGTCCTGGTCGCACTCGCGGCGGGCGCGGCGCTCTCCTTCGTCGCGCTGCGCCGTATCGCCCACCGCCCACCGTTGGACGCGGACCCGGAGGCTCTTGAGGCCGACGAGCGGCAGCGTCACACATCCGCCCATGCGGTGATCTTCGCGTGGGGAGCCGCGGTCTCCGCAGCCCTCGCGGCCGGTGCGCTGGCCCCGGGCGGCGTGCTCAACGGCTTCTGTCCCAAGTCCCCCACCGATCTGCCGAGCATCCTGGCCACGCTGGCGGGCGCGGCGGGGATCGCCTGCCTGGTCCACTTCCTCGTTCAGCTGGTCCGTGTCCCCGCCGGGCCCAGGGATGCCGGATGAAGTCGCAGACGGTCCATGTGGACACCACGAGCCCGACGCCGCCGTACGAACAGGTCCGCGCGCAGCTCGCCGACCTGATCATGGGCGGGTATCTGCAGGCCGACACACGTCTTCCGTCCGTTCGGCAGCTCGCCACGGACCTCGGCCTCGCGCCCGGCACCGTCGCTCGCGCCTACCGGGAACTGGAGTCCGAGGGGCTGATCCGGTCACGGCGAGGTGCGGGCACCCGGGTCACGCCCGCGCAGGACCGCGTCCGGCACGAGGAGGAGCGGCTGGCGGAGGCCGCGCGTGCCTACATCGCTGCGGGGCGCAGCCTCGGAGCCGACGACGAGCGTCTTCATATGGCTTTGCGTGCCGCGCTCCGGGCCGAGGAGGCGGACCTGCCGGCGCCGTCGCCGGACGGGACGCGCAACCCGGAGGGCCCGACGGCCCCACGACTTCGCTGACCGGGTCTGCCGCACCGGCCCCGGGCTGCCGATGCGCGGCCCGGGGCCGGTGTCCCACCCTTGAGGCATGACGAAGCCGAAGAGAGTGCGGGTGCGGCGCGTGTACGAGGACGCCAGCCCCCGCGAGGACGGGCTGCGGGTGCTGGTGGACCGGGTGTGGCCCCGGGGGATGAAGAAGGAGGACGCCCGGCTGGACGAGTGGGCGAAGCAGATCGCCCCTTCGACGGAGCTGCGCAAGTGGTACAGCCACGACCGCGATCGCTTCGCGGAGTTCGCCGAGCGTTACCGTGCCGAACTCTCGCAGCCCGAGGCGCGCGAGGTGCTCGACCGCCTACGCGAACAGGCGGACGGCGGGACCGTGACGCTGCTGACCTCGGTGAAGGAGGAGCAGCTGGACCGCAGCCACGCGGCGGTGCTCAGGGAGGAGCTCGGCGGTACCGGCTGAGCACCCGGCTGCCGGGCGCCGCCTGCCGGGCGGCACGCACCGGCAGGGTGTGCAGGACCCTTCGCGCGCCCCTGACCAGCCACGTTGACGAAGCATACGATGCAGTGCATACTTATGCCCATCAGCGTATGCACTGTAAGGAGAACCCCGTGACTGAGCGCGTCGTACTCGCCTACTCCGGCGGCCTTGACACCTCCGTCTGCATCGGCTGGATCGCCGAGGAGACCGGGGCCGAGGTCGTCGCCGTCGCCGTCGATGTCGGCCAGGGAGGCGAGGACCTGGACGTCATCCGCAAGCGCGCGCTGGCCTGCGGTGCCGTCGAGGCCGAAGTGGCGGACGCCAAGGAGGAGTTCGCCGACGAGTACTGCCTCCCGGCGATCAAGGCGAACGCGCTCTACATGGACCGCTACCCGCTGGTGTCGGCCCTCTCCCGGCCCACCATCGTCAAGCACCTCGTGGACGCCGCGCACAAGCACGGCGCGACCACCGTCGCCCACGGCTGCACCGGCAAGGGCAACGACCAGGTGCGGTTCGAGGCCGGCATCTCCTCCCTCGCCCCCGACCTGAAGTGCATCGCCCCGGTCCGCGACTACGCCATGACCCGGGACAAGGCCATCGCCTTCTGCGAGGACAAGGGCCTGCCGATCGCGACGAGCAAGAAGTCCCCGTACTCCATCGACCAGAACGTCTTCGGCCGGGCCGTCGAGACCGGCTTCCTCGAGGACATCTGGAACGCGCCGATCGAGGACGTCTACGAGTACACCGAGAACCCCGCAAGCCCGCGTGAGGCCGACGAGGTGATCGTCACCTTCGAGAAGGGCGTCCCCGTCGCGCTCGACGGCAAGCCGGTCAGCGTCCTCCAGGCGATCCAGCAGCTCAACGACCGGGCGGGCGCCCAGGGCATCGGCCGGATCGACATGGTCGAGGACCGGCTGGTGGGCATCAAGTCCCGTGAGGTCTACGAGTCCCCGGGCGGCATCGCGCTCATCACCGCGCACCAGGAGCTGGAGAACGTCACCGTCGAGCGCGAACTGGCCCGCTACAAGCGGCAGGTCGAGCAGCGGTGGGCCGAACTCGTCTACGACGGGCTGTGGTTCTCCCCGCTCAAGCGCGCCCTCGACGGCTTCATCGACGAGGCCAACGAGCACGTCAGCGGCGACATCCGGATGACCCTGCACGGGGGACGGGCAGTCGTCACCGGCCGGCGCTCCCAGCAGTCGCTCTACGACTTCAACCTCGCGACGTACGACAGCGGAGACACCTTCGACCAGTCGATGTCCAAGGGCTTCATCGAGCTGTTCGGCATGTCGAGCAAGATCGCCGCCAAGCGGGACCTGGCCCAGTAGTCTTCCCTCCCGGCCCGCCCGCCAGGGCCGTGTACGCACCACCTTCAGCCGCCTCCCCGCCGCATCCGGCGGGGAGGCGGTCTGCGACGAGCACCGAGGAGAACACCCCATGACCGGGAACGAAGCGCCGCGGACCGGACCCGCAGCCGCAGCCCCAGACCAGGACGTCAGGCTGTGGGGCGGGCGCTTCGCCGACGGGCCCTCCGAAGCGCTGGAGAAGCTCTCCGCCTCCGTGCACTTCGACTGGCGGCTCGCGCCCTACGACATCGCGGGCTCCCGCGCCCACGCACGCGTACTGCACAAGGCCGGGCTGCTCACCGCCGACGAGCTGCGGAAGATGACGGACGGGCTCGACCGCCTCGAACAGGACGTCGCGGACGGCTCGTTCACCGGCACCATCGCCGACGAGGACGTCCACACGGCCCTGGAACGCGGCCTGCTGGAGAGGCTCGGACCCGACCTCGGGGGCAAGCTGCGCGCGGGCCGTTCACGCAACGACCAGGTCGCCACGCTCTTCCGCATGTATCTGCGCGATCACGCCCGCATCATCGGCGGACTCCTCGCCGACCTACAGGAAGCGCTCGTCGGCCTCGCCGAGGCGCACCCCGACGTGGCCATGCCCGGCCGCACCCACCTCCAGCACGCCCAGCCCGTCCTCTTCGCCCACCACGTGCTCGCTCACGCGCAGGCCCTCTCGCGGGACGCGGAGCGGCTGCGCCAGTGGGACGCGCGCACCGCGGTCTCCCCGTACGGATCGGGCGCCCTCGCCGGGTCGTCGCTCGGTCTCGACCCGCAGGCCGTCGCCGCCGATCTCGGCTTCGAGCACGGCTCGTCCGGTAACTCGATCGACGGGACGGCCTCCCGGGACTTCGTCGCCGAGTTCGCCTTCATCACGGCGATGACCGGCGTCGACATCTCGAAGATCGCGGAGGAGATCATCCTCTGGAACACCAAGGAGTTCTCCTTCGTCACGCTGGACGACGCCTTCTCCACCGGCTCGTCGATCATGCCGCAGAAGAAGAACCCGGACATCGCCGAGCTGGCCCGCGGCAAGTCCGGCCGTCTGATCGGCAACCTGACCGGGCTGCTCGCCACGCTCAAGGCGCTGCCTCTCGCGTACAACCGGGACCTCCAGGAGGACAAGGAGCCCGTCTTCGACTCGTGCGACCAGCTGGAGATGCTCCTGCCCGCCTTCACCGGAATGCTCGCCACCCTCACCGTTCACCGTGAGCGCCTCGCCGAGCTGGCGCCCGCCGGCTTCTCGCTGGCCACCGACATCGCGGAGTGGCTCGTGCGGCGTGGAATCCCGTTCCGGGTGGCGCACGAGGTCGCGGGGGAGTGCGTGAAGGTCTGCGAGCGGGAGGGCATCGAGCTCGACGAACTCACCGACGAGCAGTTCGCCGCGATCTCCCCGCATCTGGACCCGCAGGTCCGTGAGGTCCTCACCGTCCCCGGCGCGCTGGCGGCACGTGACGGCCGTGGCGGCACCGCGCCCTCGGCGGTCGCCGTCCAGCTCGCGGAGGTGCGGGACGATCTCGCCCGGCAGCGCGAATGGGCCGCTGACCAGCGGTGACGCCGCGCAGGCGTAGCCGCGCCGCGGGAGGGCACCCGGATGGCCTCCCGATAACGAAGCGAGGCGAACGCGATGATCGGATCTGTGCGTCACCGGCCCGAGGAGACGAACCACAAGACCGTCGCCGAGCTGACGAAGCGTGCATCCGAGCAGCTCAGCGATGTCGTGCGCAGTGAGATGCGTCTTGCGCAGGCCGAGATGAAGGAGAAGGGCAAGCGCGCCGGCTTCGGCGGCGGCATGTTCGGCATGGCCGCGATCATGGGGCTGTTGGCCCTGTGGGCGCTGGTCTTCGCCGCGATCGCGGGCATAGCGGTGGCGCTGCCCGTATGGGCCTCGGCCTTGATCGTCGCCGGCGGGCTGCTGCTGGTGGCCGGGGTACTGGCACTGGCGGGGAAGCACGAGTTCGGCTCCGCCGGATCGCCGAAACCCGAGAAGACCATCGACAGCGTCAAGGCCGACGTCGATGCGATCAGGGAAGGAGCCCAGCGATGACGCGCAAGTCCGGCACCGCAAGCGACAGCCGGCAGCTGCGGGCGGAGGTCGAAGAGGCCCGCGAACAGCTGGCCGGCACCGTCGCCGAGCTGGCGGGCAAGGCGGACGTCAAGGCCCACGCCCGCGAGATGGCGTCCCACGCCAGGTCGAAGGCCCTCTTCGAAGTGAACGAGGCCAAGATCAGGATGCAGCACGGCGCGGAGGAGGCGGCGAACCACGGCTTCACCAGGCCGGGGGCCGCCATCGGTGTCGTGGGCGCCATCGGCGCCGCCGCCCTGGCGGTGTACCTGGTCGTGCACCGGCAGCGCGCGAAGCACGAGCATCACTGGATGTGCCTGAAGCACTGGAAGGGGTGACACCGGCGTGGTCAAGCTTCTCTACAAGCCCATTTCGATCCTCTCCGTGCTGCTGGCAGGCATCATCGCCAACGCGGTCTTCAGCAAGGTCTGGAAGGCCGTCGCGCACGAGGACGACGCGCCGGACGCCTCCGACGAGGAGCGCGGCCTGAAGGAGATCCTCCCCGCCGTGGCGCTCAAGGGCGCGATCGCGGGAGTGGTCAGGGCAGTGGTCCAGCGGGGCGGGGCGAAAGGGGTGCGCGGGCTGACGGGAACCTGGCCGGCCTGACCGGCCGGCCCCCGGCCCCCGGCCCGGATTTCACCGGAGGGGAGGGGCGCATCGGGCGCGAGCCCGGGGCGCCCCCTTCTCGTGCCCGCCCGCCCTGCCTGCCCCCTTCCCCGCCCAGACGGACCGCTGATCGCCGGACGGGAACACCGCGGCGAACAGGGCGGGGAAGGCTCCGCGTGCAGGCGACGCGGCGCACCTCCATGCGCCGAGGAGCTTTCAGCTCCGGCCGGCGCATCCGGCGTGGCACTCGGCTTCGGCCCCCCGCTCCGGCCGGTCTTCGAATTTCTCCAGCGCCTCCGCGCTCAGGCTGCCCTTCGGGGCCCGCCCTCCTCGGGACCGCCCTCCTCGGGTCCGCCTTCGCGGGGTCCGCCTTCCCCGGAGCGGCGACCTCCGCGTTCGGGACGCAGTTCCCCGGGCCCGGCCTCGCGGGCTCCGTGCCCGCCGCCCGCGTCCTCTCCGGCATCCCCGGGGCCGCGCTGTGGCGTTCCCTGGTCCTCCGGGCCGGGCTCGGGACCGCCCTCGGGACGGCGGACACCCGAGGCGGGCCATTTGCGTGTGTCCCGCGGGGTGACATACGGCTCCTCCTGCGGGGGATGCCCCCCGCTGATGGCCCGCTGCCTGGCCAGCTCCGCGTCGAACTCGAGTCCCAGCAGGATCGCCAGGTTCGTGATCCACAACCAGACCAGGAAGATGATGACCCCTGCCAGCGTTCCGTAAGTCTTGTTGTACGAGCCGAAGTTGGCCACGTACACGGCGAATCCGGCGGAGGCGGCGAGCCAGATGAGTACGGCCAGTGCGCTGCCCGGCGTCACCCATCGCAGACCGCGTCCCTTGACGTTGGGCGTTCCCCAGTAGAGCACCGCGATCATCAGCGCGACGAGCAGCACCAGGACCGGCCATTTCGCGTAGTTCCACACGGTCAGCGCGGTGCTGCTCAGACCGAGCGCGTCACTCGCCTGGCGGGCGAGGGTCCCGGTGAAGACGACGAGCAGGGTGCTGACGGCGAGCAACACCATCAGCAGAACGGTCAGCCCCACGCGGAGCGGCGTGATCTTCCAGGCGGGACGGCCCTCGGGCAGGTCGTAGACCGTGTTGGAGGTGCGAATGAAGGCGGCGACGTAGTTGGAGGCCGACCACACCGCGCCCAGCAGGCCCACGACCGCCAGCACGCTGCCGGTGCTCGTACTGTTCTGGAGCTGCCCGACCGCGTTGGTGAGGATGTCGCGCACCGAGCCGGGCGCGAACTTCGAGACGTTGTCGAGGAGCGGATCGATGGAGTCCTTGCCGAGGATGCCGAGAACGGAGACGAGCACCAGCAGCGCGGGGAAGAGCGACAGCACCGCGTAGTAGGTCAGCGCCGCCGCCCGGTCGCTCAGCTCGTCGTCCTTGAACTCCTTGAGGGTCCGGCGCAGGACGGCCTTCCACCCCCCGCCGCCGAGCTGGGTGGGCTTGTCCGCCGCGGCCCTCTCCGTGCCGGCATCGGGACCTGCGGTGGGCTTCCTGTCGCCGTGTGGCTCGCTGCCTGACATGGCCTCCGGGGTTGCCCCACGGGGACGGGTCAATCGGCACCGGGACGAGTTTCATCCGGCCGGGTGTTCCGGGCCTGCGGGTGCTCCTGCCGCCACCGTGAGTCCGGGCCGCCGGCGACGGGGGAGCGCTACGTGCCCAGGCCGGCCCGGAGTCAGGCGGCTTTGGCCTTCGTGGCGTAGACGTCCACGTACTCCTGGCCGGAAAGGCGCATGACCTCGCTCATCACCTCGTCCGTCACGGCACGCAGCACATAGCGGTCGCGGTCCATGCCCTCGTAGCGGGTGAAGTCGAGCGGTTCGCCGAATCGCACGGCGATGCGCCGGCCGGGGGCTGGACGCGGCAGGCCCTTGCCGTCGGGCTGGAACGCGTCGGTGCCGATCATCGCGAACGGCACGACGGGCGCGCCGGTCATCAGCGCCAGACGTGCGATCCCCGTACGGCCGCGGTACAGGCGGCCGTCGGGGGAGCGGGTGCCCTCCGGGTAGATGCCGAAGACCCTGCCCTCCTCCAGGATGCGGCGGCCCGTCATGAGCGCCGCGACGCCTCCCCGCCCTCCGTCGCGGTCGACGGGGATCATGCCGACACCGGTGAAGAACCACGCCATGAGGCGGCCCTTGAGGCTGCGCCCCTTCACGTACTCGTCCTTGCCGATGAAGAAGACCTGACGGTCGGTGACCAGGGGCAGCACCATGGAGTCGATGAACGTGAGGTGGTTGCCGGCGAGAATCACCGGACCGGAGCCGGGAATTCGCTCCGCCCCTTCCACCTGGGGGCGCAACAGCGCCCGCAGGAGCGGGCCGAGCATTGCCTTGATCAGACGGAAACGGGACAACGGTTCCTCCGGTCGGTGACGGCTGCGCGCGGACCCGCGCAGGTGAGGACGATACTCGCCGCTCAAGGCGGCCCGCACACCGGGGTCATGAGACCGATACACGGAATTGACAGGGGATAACGTCCCTTTACCGTCTCCCGTGCGTCATGCCGGAGTGCGTCAGAGTGTCATGTTGGCCGTGTTTCCCGCATGTTCGGCCGTAAGCCTCCCTCTCGTACCGGCGGCCGACCTAGGATCGGCCAGTCGTCCGCCCGGACCCTTGCGTTCAGGCAGACGGAACTGACGCAGACGAGCTGAGGAGAGCCCATGGGACAGGAGCAGCAGCCAGGTCGGAGACTCGTACTCGGAGCGGCCGTGCTGGGCGCCGCGGGCGCCGCCGCGGTCGGCACGGGCGGGAGTGCGCTCGCGGAGGACAAGAACGGGGGACGCGGGAAGGACCGGCCGGGCGGACAGCTGCCGATGCCCGCCGTCATCGCTCACCGCGGTGCCAGCGGGTACCGCCCCGAGCACACCTTCGGCTCCTACCAACTCGCCTTCGACATGGGGGCGGACGTGATCGAGCAGGACCTTGTGCCCACGAAGGACGGGCACCTCGTCTGCCGTCACGAGAACGACATCACGGCGACGACGAACGTCGCGGACCATCCCGAGTTCGCCGCACGCAAGACGACCAAGACGGTCGACGGCAAGGCCCTGACGGGCTGGTTCACCGAGGACTTCACCCTCGCGGAACTGCGCACGCTGCGCGCGAAGGAGCGCATCCCGCAGACCCGCCAGCACAACACCCTCTACGACGGACGCTGGGAGGTACCTCTCTTCGAGGACGTCCTCAAGTGGGCGCAGAAGCAGGGAAGTCGGCGCGGCCGCCCCGTCTGGCTGCACATCGAGACCAAGCACCCCAGCTACTTCCGCAAGCTCGGCCTCGAACTGGAGCCGCGCCTGGCGAAGCTGCTGCGCAAGTACGGGCGCCACCGGGCGGATTCGCCCAACTTCGTGCAGTCCTTCGAGCCGAGCAGCATCCAGAAGCTGAAGAAGCTGGTGGACTGCCCGGGTGTGTGTCTGCTGGACGCGCCCACCTCGCGGCCCTGGGACTTCGTGGAGGCCGGTGACCCGCGGACCGTCGCCGACCTGGTCAGGCCCGAGGGGCTGCAGTGGATCGCACGGTTCGCCGACGGCATCGGGCCGGTGGTGAACCTCGTCATCCCGAAGAAGCCCGACGGCAGCCTCGGCGAGCCGACGACGCTCGTGCGCGACGCGCACGCGAAGGGGCTGATCCTGCACCCCTACACGATGCGCAACGAGAACACCTTCCTGCCCACCGAGTTCCGGAAGGGATCGGACCCCAACGCCTACGGCGACGCCTTCGGCGCGTTCAGCGCCTACTTCGCCACGGGCATCGACGGCATCTTCTCCGACAACCCCGACACGGCGCTGCTCGCCGCCGAGGACTTCCGCCGAGGCTGACGGGCCGACAGGCAGGCGGTCCGAACGACCGGCCGGCGGCGGTGTCACCCGCAGGAGTGGCATCGCCTCCGGCCGGCAACCGGAGGGCGCCCGGCGGCGTCCCGGCCTGCATGAACCACCGCTGCGCCGACCCAGGCGCCCGAGCCGGCGGCGGACCCCCGGGACCGTCTCCGGCGGCCGGCTCTCCGCCCGCCCCGCTGCGCAGGCTCGTCGCCGCCGAATGTGCGGCCGAGGCCCCGGCAGCGGGCGAGGACCCCGAGGAGCTGCAACAGGCCGTGTGGCTGCGCTGGATCGAGGCCGGCCGGCCTTCGGAAACCGCCGGTGCCGGCGGCGCGGTGGGCACCGGCGCCCGCACCGACGTCCAGCCCTCGGCGACATGGCTGCGCGGTGCCGTACGAGCCGAGGCGCGGCGGGCCCGTCGCCGCGTGCGGCGCGAGATCCCGCTGCCCGACGGCGGCCTCGCGGACTCCGCCGGAGCGGACGCCCCGGTCCTCGCCGCCGAGCAGCGGCACCTGCTCGCCGCGGCGGTCGCACGGCTTCCCGGACCGTGCCCGGAGGTGATGCGCGCCCTGTTCTCCGGCAGGGACCTCACCTACCCGGAAATCGCAGGTGAGTTGGGTATCTCACAGGGAAGCCTCGGCCCGGTTCGTTCCCGATGTCTGGGTTGCCTGCGCACAATGCTCGCCGCGTCGGATTGCGGCGGGTGAACTTGGGGGAATGCTGCGGGGAGAAATCGGCGTCACCAGGGCGGACAGCCCGGGCACGGCCTCTCGAAACCGGCCCGTGCCCGGGACGCATCATGACTAGGGGAGGCAGGCGGACATGGGCATGAGCGTGACGATCTCCGCGGCGGCCGACGGCGACGCGGAGCAGATCCTCAAGCTCCAGTACCTGTGCTTCCAGAGCGAGGCGGAAGCCTACGGCGACTACGCCATCGCTCCGCTCACCCAGACCCTGGAAGGGCTGCGCGCCGAAATGGCCGCCGGCTGCATGATGGTGGCCCGTCTCGGTGACGAGGTGGTCGGCTCCGTACGCGGCGCGGTCGACTCCGACGGCACCGCACGCATCGACAGGCTCTGCGTCCACCCGCGCCTTCAGCGGCACGGTCTCGGCGGGCGGCTCCTCGCCGCCATCGAGGACCGGCTCGCGGCCGAGCGCGACGCCAAGCGCTACCACCTGGTCACGGGGCACCGCAGCGAGGGGAATCTGCGGCTCTACCGCAAGTCCGGCTACACCACCTCCGGTGCACCCGAATGGGACCGGAAGGTGAAGCTGACGTCGATGACGAAGGACGTCTCGGGCGCTTCGGGCGGCGGCTCCGCGGCGGTCGGCGTGAGCGCCTGACGGCGCCTCAGGCGGAGCCGGCGCGGGACCGGCGCAGCCACACCAGCCCCGTCACCGGCAGGATCACCGGGATGAACAGATAGCCCATGCCGTAGTCGGACCACACGGTCGCGTCGGGGAAGGCCGACGGCTCAACGAGGGTCCAGGTGCCCACCGCGAGCACGCCGAGCAACTCCACGCAGCAGCAGCCGAACGCCGCTCTGCGTGCACGTTCCCCGCCCCGTACGAGCGAGAGCGTGATGAAGGCGTAGACGAGGGCGGCCGCGGCCGACAGGAGGTAGGCGAGCGGTGCCTCGTCGAACCGGGTCGTCAGCTGGACGATCGACCGGGAAGCCGCACCGACGGTGAAGATCCCGTAGAGGGTGACGAGCAGCGTGCCCGGCCCCTTGCCGATGGGGAGCCGCCGCGAAGACCCCGCCGGGGCTTCCGGTTCCGGCGAGTCCGCGACGGGCTTCCGCGCGTCCGCGGCGCCGGAGACGCTCTCCGGGTGGAGTGACCACCGCGGTGACGGGTCAGGCGCCACGTCCGCCTCCCCAGATCTCGTGCAGCCGCGCCTGGAGTACCGCCAGCACCAGCGCCCCGGCCGCGACGGTGAGCGAACCCCACTTGGTCCGCTCGGTCAGCGAGATGAGACCCACCACGGGGACGCAGGCGGCGACGGCGGCCAGGTACGCCACGAAGATGACCGTTCCCTCGGCGGCGTCGCCTCCGCCGGCCAGTTTCACGATGCCGACGACGAGCTGTACGAGCGCGAGCAGCGAGACCACGGCCATGCCGATGAAATGCCAGTCCTTCGTGGGCTGGTCGCGGTAGGCAGCCCAGCCGCACCAGGCGGCCAGGGCGAGCGCGGCCACGGCGAGGGCGACGGTGAGCGGCGTGAACACGGTGCGAAGTCTAGGAGGGGCGCCGGAAGGCATACGCACCGGATGCCTTGCACCCAGGGCCGGGCAAGCCCTCGGGGCGGGACCCGGGCCTGCCGGCCGGCAGAAGTCCGTGCTCCGGCCGGGCAGCCTGCCGAGCCGGTGCATCGCGGGAGACCTTCTGTTCGTGTGCGCGGGGCACGAGGAGTAACCGGCGCCACCCGTGGCCTGGCCGTTCACCCGCGAGGCCCGTACGCCCACGGTGGTCTGCCCGCCGCGGGCCCGCCCGCCGGGCGGAGCCGGGCCGGTCCGGGCAGGGCAGGGCAAAACCCTTCCGCCAGGCGGCAGCGCCCCCGAACAGGGGAGCCACGTCGTCAAGGCCCGGATGCCGGACGACCCCCGGGTGCGCAAACCCGCGCCGCAGCCCGGTCACCGCGTGAGGAAAAGCCCGGGAGTCCGCCGGGGTCGCCGAGCCTCCCTCGCCCCGGCGGCCGCCGGGCAGGGCCACCGGCCGCCACTGAGGGACCCGGCGAAGGTCCCCGTATCGACAAGTCGGTATGCGGCGCCGCGTCCCGCCTGCGAAGGGGTCTCCGACACTGCGCACACACCGTCCGATGCTGCATGCTGTGCACTGCGGCAATCGTCTGGTGCACCCAGGACCCCCTGCCGGCGTCGCTCACGCAGCGGCCGGCAGACCCCGCGGCGGTCCTCCGGGGAGCGACACCACCAGCCCCTCGATCCGTATGGAGCGGCGCATGACTTCGACCTTTCCGGACGTCTCGATCAGCACGGACCGTCTCGTGCTGCGCCCGTTCGAGGAAGCGGACGTGCACTCGCTCACGGAGATGATGCGCGACGAACTGGTCGCCGCCTGGACGACGGTTCCGGTGCCCTACCGGGAGGCCGACGCACGCGAATTCGTCCTGCGCGACGCGCCGGCCGTGCGCACCGAAGGTGAGGGAATCGTCTTCGCCGTCGTCGAGTTCCTCACCCAGCGCCTGGTCGGACTCCTGCAACTCGACCACACGGACTGGCGCATCCTCGCGACCGAGGTCCGCTACGTCACCGCGCCCTGGGCACGAGGCGAGGGGTACGCCTCGGAATCGGTGCTGGCACTGGCCCAATGGCTCTTCCAGGACCAGAAGTTCGAGCGGATGGAACTGCGCACCGCCGCGGACAACACAGCCGCGCAGCAGGTCGCGCAGAAACTCGGCTGCATCAGCGAAGGGGTGCTGCGCAACGCCTGGATAGCGCGCACCCGCACCGAGGACGGCGGCTGGGCGGAGATCCGCACCGACCTGCTCGTGTGGAGCCTGCTGCCGGAAGACCTCGACGGCATGCCGGAACAGCTCGCCGACGCGGGCGGCTACGCACCGTACCCGGACTGGCTGCACTCACCGCGCTAGAGCCAGTGAGACCGGTGAGGTCCTGCCTGCAAGCCGGGGGACTCACCGCCGGGAGGGCCGACGTCTCCGCGTCAGGTTCGCGTCGGGTCCGCGTCAGGTCTCCGGCCGACGGCGCATGGCGCCTCACATGCGCAAATCCCGTCGTACGCCCGCATGTCCGGAACCGTCGGTACCCAGGCTCGGGGCCCGGCCGCCGCAGAGGTAGGCTCAAGGAGCCCCCACCTGCGACGAGCCCAGGAGAGACCGACCGATGGCCGACCGCGTCACCGTTATCGGGTGGGACGGTTCGCCCCTGTCGGGAGCCGCCCGCTCCGCCCTTGGAGCGGCCACGCTCGTTGCGGGGGCCGCGCACCATCTCCAGCTGCCCGAAGTGCCCTCCCGTGCCGAGCACGTCAGGCTCGGCAGTGTGTCGCTCGCGGCGCAGCGCATCGCCCGACACCGCGGCACCGCCGTCGTCTTCGCCGACGGCGACCCCGGCTTCTTCGGCGTCGTGCGTACCCTGCGTGCGCCCGAACACGGCATGGAGGTCGAGGTCGTTCCGGCGGTCTCCTCGATGGCCGCCGCCTTCGCGCGTGCCGGAATGCCGTGGGACGACGCGCAGTTGGTGGTCGCCAACTCCCGTACGCTGCGCCACGCGGTCAACGTCTGCCGCGCCCACACGAAGGTCGGCGTGCTGACATCCCCGGGGGCCGGCCCCGCCGAACTGGCGCTGCTGCTCGGCCCGGTGCACCGCACGTTCGTCATCTGCGAGGCGCTGGGCACCTCGCAGGAGCAGGTCACCGTCCTCACCTCCGACAAGGTCGCAGACCACTCCTGGCGGGACCCGAACGTCGTGATCGTCTCGGGTGGTTCGACGGGCCCGGCGCCGCATCAGGGTCCTGCAGGCCACGCGAGCGGCACGGCCCCCGGCCCCGGAGGCGCACAAGGCGGCCACGGCGGCGCCTGGCTAGCCGCCCACGGCCCGGACTACCCTCCCGCCGTGCGCGGTTGGGCGCTCCCGCTTTGGCACTACAACGACGACCGGCCCCCCGGAGGCGAACAGGGCCCTGCGGCACCGGCACGTGCGAGCGAGTCGCAGCAGTTGCGCGCCGGGCAGCTCGCCAGGCTGGGGCCGCGCATCGGGGACCTCGTGTGGGACATCGGCGCCGGCAGCGGGGCCCTCGCCATCGAGTCGGCACGTTTCGGCGCGGCCGTCATCGCCGTCGACCACGACATGGACACCTGTGCCCGAATCGCAGCCGCGGCCCGCCGGTTCGGCGTGCAGCTGGACACCGTGCACGGCACGGCACCGCAGGTCCTCGAGGATCTTCCGGAACCGGACGTGGTGCGCGTGGGCGGCGGAGGCATCCCCACCGTCACGGCCGTCGTCGACAGGCGCCCGGGACGCATCGTCACGCACGCCGCGACGCGGGACGAGGCCGAGGCGATCGGAAGGGCGCTCGGCGAGGGGGGTTACGCCGTGGAGTGCGCCCTGCTCCAGTCCGTGGAACTGGACACCTCGGAGTGGGTGGAAAGTGAACGAGCTGTCGTTTTCCTGCTTTCCGGTGTCCGGATCTGAATCTCTGTGGCCAGTGCGTGACGAAGCACGACGAAGTGCGGTTTCTCACCCCTCCGTGGACGGAGGCCGGCCCAGCCCCGGGTAGGCTGACCGATCGATGTGCCGCCATGCGGTGTTGACGGTTCATCCGTCAATGTCCGGATGGCGCGTGGCTGGGGAACGTGCCGCACCGAGTGCATGCTCGTTCTTCATCCACGGGGCCCGCGGCTGGTCGCAGGGCTGGAACAAGCACTACCGATGGGGCGAGGGGTACGCATGACTGACACCGGCCAGATCCCGGGTGAGGGGCAGCCGGAGAATTCAGGCGGGCAGCCGGACGGCCAGCAGCCGGGATTTCCGGTGAACGGTTCCCACCCCTACGCGGGCCTGGGCGAGGCCTTCGGCGACGCCCAGGTTCCCGGAGTCGCCGCCATGGACTCTGAGTTGCTGCTGCCGGGGTCGCACGGTGCCTGGAACGACCCCCATGCTGCCGCTGCCGCACAGGCCCATCCGCAGATCGGCCTCCAGCAGGACGTGTACGGCGGGCAGGACCCTTACGCGCAGCAGGCTCCCTACGCGCAGCAAGATCCGTACGCCCAGCAGGACGGGTACGCCCAGCAAGATCCGTACGCTCAGCAGGGTCCGTATGCCCAGCAGGATCCGTACGCGCCGCAGGATCCGTATGCCCAGCAGGATCCGTACGCGCCGCAGGATCCGTACCCGCAGCACAACGGCTACGCGGCGGTGGACCCGTACGGCGGTCAGCCGCAGGCCAATGAGCAACAGCCGGCGCCCCAGGAGCAGTTCGGGCTTCAGCAGGAGCAGCCCGCCCACGTGCCGGAACCGCACGAGACCGACGGACGCGACTCGGGCGCCATCGACATCGGCGCCGTACGTGCCGCGAACCCCGAACGCCAGGAGACCCCCGCCAAGGGCACCCGGCGTGTGCAGACTCCGCCGCGCCGGCCGCTCCACCTCGGCCCGCCCGTACCGGCACAGTCCGGGGCGGTACGTCCGCTCTCGGACCGCGGGCTGAGCGGCCCGGGGCGCGGGACGGCGCAGAAGGGCCCCGGTGCCGCGGGCACCGCCGCCCCGGATGCCTCGGCGCAGGCGCAACCCCAGCCGGGGCCGCAGCCGGGTCCCCAGCCCGGGCTCCAGCCCCAGCCGGGACCGCAGCCGCAACCTCAGCCGGAGGCGCACCAGCCGGAGGCGACGCCCCAACAGGCGGCGGTCCTCGCACAGCCCGAGCCGCAGACCGAACCCGCCCCGCAGCAGGGCGAGTTCGCGGCTCAGTACGACACCCCGGCACACGCGTCGCAGGGCGCCGGTGCGACGTCCGGGGGACCCGAGTACCTGGACTTCGCGCAGGCCGACGCCGATTCGCTGCCCGGTCCTCAACTCGGAGCGCTGCCGCCGGAGAACGAGACGTGGGCGGCGCAGCCCGCGCAGCAGCCCGGTGCGGGCGAGGCACCCGCTCAGGCGAACACGGACACGGCGCATGCGGACCACCAGCAGGCTGCCGCCCCGGAGGTAGTCCCCCAGCCGGCTGCGGCCCCTGAGCAGGCCGGTCCCTCCGCCGCGTCCGCACCGTCCGCGATTCCTCGGACGGAGTCCGTCCCCGAGGGGCAACCGGCCGTCCCTGAGGGGCAACCGGCCTTTCCCGAGGCGCAGTTCGCCGTTGCCGAAGCGCCGTCCGACGTACCGGCTGCACCTGCCGGCGTTCCCGACGGCACCGGGGGGGAGCCGGAAGCGCCTGCGGCCTCCGGCCCGGGTCAGGGCTCCGCGGCCCCGGTGCCGCAGGAACAGGAGCAGGCGCCGGCGTCGCGCTCCAAGGGCGGCAGGAAGCGGCGAGGCCGCCGCGCCAAGAGCGAGAGCGGTGACGAGACCACCGGCACCGGCAACACCTGGGTCTCGTCGCCGGGTTCGACCGCTGTGGAGGCGTTCGAGCCGCAGCAGGCCACGGCCACGGTTGTCGAGGGCGACGACGCTGCCACGTCCCTCCCGGCGGGCACGCCGGACACGCAGAGCACCGACTCCGCTGCGGAGGGAGCGCAGATCCCCGCGCAGCAGGCGGGGGAGCTGCCTGCCGAGGCCGCGCCCGCCCGGGAGGCTTCACAGGAGCCCGAGCAGGACGGCCCCGCCCACGGCGGGCCGGTCGCAGGCACGGTCGCGGACATCCCCGCCCAGCAGACCCGGCACGCCCAGCCACCCGTCGCGCAGGAGCAGCCGAACCAGCAGGACAAGCAGGAGGACGGGGGCCCGGAAGCCGCCGTCGCCGGTGGCACCGGTGGAATGACCGCCGGCGAAAACGGCCCCCACGAAACCGCGACGGGCGAGAGCGCCCCCGGCGACTCCAGTACGGGCGAGACCGGTACCGGCCAGAACGCCTCCGGTGAGAACGCCGCCGACGAGGACGCCTCCGACGAGGACGCCTCCGGTGAGAACGCCTCCGACGAGAGCACCGCCCACGACAACGCCGCCGACGAGGACGCCTCCCACGACAACGCCTCCGGCGAGGACGCCTCCGGTGAAGCGGGCGCCGCAACCGGTCCTGAGGCGGCGCAGCCCGGGGCCGATGCCTCCACCGTCCCGGGCCGCGGGCAGCACAGCGCGTCCCCGGCAGCGGAGGCCGGGCCGCAGACCGCCGAGGTGCCGGACGCCCAGGCCCCCGTCCCGGTTCCCGTTCCCGCCCAGGCGCCGGGTCCGGCCCCGGAAGCGGACCCGGCCACCGCGGACCGGGCGGACGACAGCGCGGACTCCGCTACAGTGCCTCAACCCGCCGCGGGCACAAGCGAAGACGCCCCGCAGGCGGCCGCAGCCGCGCCTGACGGCGGCGAGACCCCAGGAGGAGCCGTGGACGCACCGCAGCCGTCGCCCGTGCCGGACGACGTCCGGGGGACCGCGTCCGGGTCGGGAGAGGACGCTGGACAGGAAGTGGTCTCCGGGACGCCGGCCGGGCAGGAGACGGAGTCCGGGACGGAGCCGAAGGCGGACTCCGGCGCGGATTCTGTGAGCGGGACCGCCGCCGAGCCCCGGGCCGCCGCCGAGTCCGGGACGCAGCCGGAGCCGGGTCAGGAGGTCCAGGAAGCCGAGGCACCGGCCGACGCTTCCGTACCGGCCGGTCCGCCCGCCCCCGGTTTCGCCGACGACGAGCGTGAAGCCGTGCACCGCCTGATGCGCGAGCGCCGCGACATCCGCAACGGCTTCCGGCCCGACCCCATCCCGCACGAGGTGCTGCTTCGCGTGCTGGAGGCGGCGCACACCGCGCCCAGCGTCGGACACTCCCAGCCCTGGGACTTCGTCGTCATCCGCTCCGAGGAGACGCGGCGTGCCATGCATGAGCTGGCCGAGCGCCAGCGCATGGCATACGCCCAGTCCCTGCCGAAGGGCCGCGCGAAACAGTTCAAGGAACTGAAGATCGAGGCGATCCTCGACACTCCCGTGAACATCGTCGTCACCGCCGACCCGACACGTGGCGGCCGCCACACGCTCGGCCGGCACACCCAGCCGCAGATGGCCCCGTACTCCTCTGCGCTCGCCGTGGAGAACCTGTGGCTGGCGGCCCGCGCCGAGGGGCTGGGCGTCGGCTGGGTCAGCTTCTTCGACGAGCGCGAGATGGTCCGCGCCCTGGAACTGCCCGAGCACCTGGAGGTCGTGGCCTACCTGTGCGTCGGCTACGTCGACGAGTTCCCTCCGGAGCCGGAGCTGGCGCAGGCGGGCTGGTCCAAGCGCCGTCCGCTGTCGTGGGTCGTGCACGAGGAGTCGTACGGGCGCCGGGTCCTGCCCGGCGCAGAGCCCCAGGACCTGCTCTCCGACACCGTCGCAGCCATCCGCCCCCTCGACGCCAAGGCGCTCGGCGAGGCGTGGGAGCGGCAGAAGCGGATGACCAAACCGGCCGGTGCGCTGGGCATGCTGGAGATCATCTCCGCGCAGCTGTGCGGGCTGTCCCGCAAGTGCCCTCCGCCGCTGCCGGAGCCCGCCGCCGTCGCCGTCTTCGCGGGCGACCACGGTGTACACGCCCAGGGCGTCACCCCGTGGCCGCAGGAGGTGACGGGCCAGATGGTCGCCAACTTCCTCGGTGGCGGTGCCGTCTGCAACGCCTTCGCCAACCAGGTCGGGGCCGAGGTGTGCGTCGTCGACGTGGGCGTGGCAAGTGAACTCCCGTCCACACCTGGGCTGTTGCCCCGTAAGGTCCGTGCGGGCACGGACGACATGACGCAGGGCCCGGCGATGACCCGCGAGGAGGCGCTGAGGGCCGTCGAGGTCGGCATCGAGACCGCGCGCGACCTGGTCGCCGCCGGCAACAGGGCGCTGCTCACCGGTGAGATGGGCATCGCGAACACGACCGCTTCAGCGGTGCTCATCTCCGCCTGCACCGGCGCCGACGCCTCCGAGGTGACCGGCCGCGGCACGGGCATCAACGACGAGACGCACGCCCGCAAGGTCGAAGTCGTGCGCCGGGCACTCGAGTTGCACCAGCCGGATCCGGAGGATCCGCTGGGGATGCTGGCCGCCGTCGGCGGCCTCGAACACGCGGCGCTGGTCGGCCTGATCCTGGGCGGTGCCTCCCTGCGTACGCCGGTGATCCTCGACGGGGTCAGCGCGGGCGCCGCCGCGCTTGTCGCGCGCTGCGTGGCACCCGAGGCGCTCGCCGCGTGCATCGCGGGGCACCGCAGCTCCGAACCGGGCCACGTCGCGGCGCTGAACAAGCTCGGACTGCGTCCACTGGTGGACCTGGATCTGCGACTCGGCGAGGGCACGGGTGCGCTGCTGTCGCTGCCCATGGTGCAGAGCGCCGCACGCGCCATGCACGACGTTGCGACGTTCGACTCCGCCGGCGTCACGGGCAAGGGCTGAACGGGACCGGCCCGGGCCCGGTCCGGTCCGGTCCCGGCGTAGCCCCCGCGGCCTGCGCCGTGCACCCGGCGCCATGCACGCGCGGACCGGGCCGCGCGTGCATGGCGCCCGGAACACGTGGAAGGCCGCGGGGAAGGCATCACGCGACTGTGCGGCAGAGCGGGACGGGGCCCGCCCCGCGACCGCGCGCGGTTCCGAGCCGCCCGGCTCCGGGCCCTCCGGCTCCGGGCCCTCCGGCTCCGGGCCCTCCGGCTCCGGGCCGTCCGGTCGTGAACGTCCCGCAGTGATCCGGGGAACAGCGGCCGCACGTCGCGAGCCATAGGCTGTACACGAGTCCGTACGCGTCGTCCCCACGCACGTCATCTGCCGCTCCAGCGCCGTAGCGGCCCGTTCCGCAAGCAAGGAGCCGCACCCGCATGCCCGAGTCCGAGTCCGTCACCGGGACACGTCACCAGCCCGAGGCCCGGACCGACCACCCCGCCTATCCGGTCGGTCTCCGCCTGGCGGGCCGCCGGGTCGTGGTCATCGGCGGCGGAAGCGTCGCTCAGCGGCGGCTGCCCGCACTGCTGGCCGCGGGTGCGGACGTGGTGCTGATCTCCCCGTCCGCGACTCCGTCGGTCGAAGCGATGGCCGACGCGGGTGAACTGACCTGGCAGCGCCGCCCGTACGCAGACGGCGATCTGGACGGGTCCTGGTACGTACTGATCGCCACCGACGACCCGGCGACCAACTCCGCCGCATCGGCGGAAGCGGAATCGCGACGGGTGTGGTGCGTGCGCAGCGACGACGCCTCGGCCGCCACCGCGTGGACCCCGGCCACGGGACAGAGCGAGGGCGTGACCGTCGCCGTCCTCACCGGACGCGACCCGCGCCGCTCGGCGGCCGTACGGGACGCCGTCGTCGAAGGACTGCACACCGGCACCCTCGGCGCGCCCCGGCACCGTGACCGGACCGGTGGAGTGGCGCTCGTCGGCGGCGGTCCCGGCGACCCGGAGCTGATCACGGTGCGCGGACGCCGGCTGCTCGCAGAGGCGGACGTGGTCGTCGCCGACAGGCTCGGGCCGCGCGACCTGCTGGCCGAACTCCCCCCGCACGTCGAGGTGATCGACGCCGCGAAGATCCCGTACGGCCGCGCCATGGCGCAGGAGGCCATCAACGACGTCCTCATCGAGCATGCCAAGGCAGGCAGATCCGTCGTGCGCCTCAAGGGCGGTGACCCTTTCGTCTTCGGCCGCGGCATGGAGGAGGCGCAACAACTGGCGGAGGCAGGCGTTCCCGTGACCGTCGTGCCGGGAATCAGCAGCGCGGTGAGTGTCCCGGCCGCCGTCGGCATCCCCGTCACGCATCGCGGTGTCGCGCACGAGTTCACGGTGGTCAGCGGTCATGTTGCCCCCGACGACCCGCGTTCCCTCGTCGACTGGCCCGCACTGGCGAGGCTGCGCGGGACGCTCGTTCTGCTGATGGCCGTGGAGCGCCTCGGCCCCATCGCCGAGGCCCTGATGCGGCACGGCAGGGACGCGGAGACGCCGGTCGCCGTCGTGCAGGAGGGTACGACGGCCACGGAGCGCCGCGTGGACGCGACCCTGGCGACCGTCGCGGAACGTGCCGCGGCAGCGGAGGTCCGGCCGCCGGCGGTCGTCGTCGTCGGGGACGTGGTATCCGTCGGCGCCGCGGTGTCACGCGCGGCAGAGCCCGGCCACGCACCGGGCGCGATGCCGGACGGTGCCGCCGGCAGCGAAGGCCGAAGGGGAAGCGGAGCCGGAACGGATTCAGAGCCGGGCACAGGTCCGGGGACCGGAGCCGACCCGGGGGCCGGGACGAATCCGGGGACCGGAAGCTGAACCGGGGTCAACCGTGGCTGACATCATTCCCGTCGACGATCCGGCCGACCCCCGGCTGAGCGACTTCACCGCCCTCACCGACGTCGAGCTCCGCCGCAGGCGCGAGCCCGCCGAGGGCCTGTTCATCGCGGAGGGCGAGAAGGTCATCCGCCGTGCCGCGCACGCCGGTTACCCGATGCGCTCGATGCTTCTCTCCGAGAAGTGGGTCCCCGTCATGCGCGACGTCATCGACGAAGTGCGGGCACCGGCGTACGTCGTGAGCCCCGGACTGGCGGAGCGGGTCACCGGATATCACGTTCACCGCGGCGCGCTGGCCTCCATGGGGCGCACGCCGCTGCCCGCGCCGGCGACCCTGCTGGGTGCGGCGCGGCGTGTGGTGATCATGGAGGCGGTCAACGACCACACCAACATCGGCGCGATATTCCGCAGCGCCGCGGCGCTCGGCATGGACGGCGTGCTGCTCTCGCCGTCCTGCGCGGACCCGCTCTACCGGCGCTCCGTGAAGGTGTCGATGGGCGCGGTCTTCTCCGTCCCGTACGCGCGGCTCGACGCCTGGCCCCGCGGCCTCGCGTCCGTCCGCGAGGCCGGGTTCCGGCTGCTGGCGCTCACCCCCGGCGCCGAGGCCGTCCCGCTCGACGACGCCGGGGCCCACCGGCTGTCCCGCGTGGCGCTGCTTCTCGGCGCCGAGGGCGAAGGGCTCTCCGAGCGGGCGATGCGCGCCGCCGACGCACGTGTGCGAATCCCGATGGCTCACGGAGTGGACTCGCTCAACGTCGGTGCCGCCGCGGCCGTCGCGTTCTACGCCGTGACGAGGACGTGAGCCCGACCGTACGGAACGAGGCCTGACGGCCGGCCGCGCGGCGGATCAGAAGCGGTGCGGCCCGGCCTCCGCGGCCCGCGCCGGCTGCCGGCTGGAGTGCGGCAGATCGAGGGCGGCCTGCGCCCCGCCCGAGCCGTGGCCGCCCGAGCCGTGACCCCCGACCGCGGGGGCCGCCGGTGCCGGACGGGGGGCGGGCCCGTGCTCCTTGCCGAGGCCGCGTGTGGGGCCCTGGCAGCCCTGTGCCGCCGCGATGCCGAGCGCCACGAGCAGCGTCACCGTCACGAACACCACCAGCCGCTGCCGCAGCAGCCTCCGGTCGGCCACGCGCCGCGCCTGCCCCGGACCGTGCTCGCGTCCTTCAGCGCCCTGCCGCCGCGCCTGACCGGCCGGCCCCGCGCCGGAGTTGCCCGCCCGCGTCGAGGTCCGTGGAGCGGGACGCCTCCCGGTGCCGGCCGCCGCGGAACGTTCGCCGTTGCGGGGCGTGGAGGCGTGGGGCGACCCCACATGACCCCCGGCACCGGGCGACGGGCCGTCAGAGGTGCCGTGATCACGGTGGTGCTCGCGGTGCCGCTCCTTGCGGGGACCGTCGGCGCGCTGCCCCCCGCGCTTGTCGGAGCGCCGCAGGCGGGGACGGTCGCCGGGCGGCCGGGACCGGGGCACCGTCCCGCCACGTGAACCGGGCCCGGCCGAACCGGCGGACGGCCCCGGCCTGTTGGCGTTCGTGTTCATGCCGGTGGCCCTGGTGGCCGGTGGACGCGTCCCGCCGCCCTGCCCGCCGCCGGAACCCTGCCCGCCCCCGGCGGTGCTCCTGCCGCCGGACCTGTCGGAGCCGTACGACGCGTGTGACCCGTGTGGCCCGTATGAGCCGTGCGAGGCACCGCCCCTGCCCGCCGTGCCCGAACCCGTCGCACCCCCCGTCTGCTCCGGCAGGCCGCGCGCCTCACGTGTCGCGATCTCCTTCAGCCGGAGCGAGAGCTGGAGGGGGCTGGGACGCTCCTCCGGAGACTTCACCAGACACGCGTGGATGAGCGGAGCGAGCGAGGCGTGCACGCTCTCCAGCTGCGGCTCCTCGTGCACCACGCGGTAGAGCATCACCTCGGAACTGCCCTGCCCGAAGGGGGAGTCGGCGGTCGCCGCGTACGCCAGCGTGGCCCCCAGCGCGAACACGTCGGTCGCGGGCGTCACCAGCGCCCCCCGGACCTGCTCGGGCGCGAGGAAGCCGGGCGAGCCGACAGCCGTGCCCACATGCGTGAGAGTGCTGGCGCCCGTGGCCCATGCGATGCCGAAGTCGATGATGCGGGGGCCCTTGGGCGAGAGCAGGATGTTCGACGGCTTGAGGTCCCGGTGCACGACGCCCGCCTCGTGCACGGCGACCAGTCCCTCCGCCAACGAGGCTCCGATGGAGGCGACTTGGCTGGCGGGAAGGGGGCCGGCCTCGGTGACCTTGTCGTGCAGCGACGGGCCGGGCACGTACTGCGTGGCGAACCAGGGCCTGTCCGCCTCCAGGTCGGCAGCCACCAGCCGTGCGGTGCAGCCTCCGCGGATCCGCCTGGCGGCCGACACTTCGCGGGCGAAGCGCGAGCGGAACTCCTTGTCCTCGGCGAGGTCCGGGCGGATCACCTTCAGAGCGACCCGCTGCCCCCGGCGGTCGGAGCCGAGGTAGACGACGCCCATCCCGCCGGCCCCCAGCCGCCTGTGAAGCCTGAACGAGCCGACGACTCGCGGATCCTCGCGTCGGAGCCGCATCATCGCCATGTGTTCCCCTGCCTGCGGTGGTGAGGTCTTCCGTCCCGACGGGGCTACCCCGAACGGTCACGGGCAGGCCCCCTGGCCGTTTCCCAGCGCGTCCGTCTGACGGGGCACAGCTTACGGACTGCTGCCACGCCGCGACGACAGGCCGCGCACGCGGCGCCTCGCGTCTTGCAGGGGCCGGGAGCCCCGCCGCCCTCACCGGCTCAACTGGCCCGCACCGTGCGGACGGAGCCTTCGCGAGTACCACGGCCGTACCCAACGTCCCTTTGAGGCACGCGACTTGACGGTGAGTGAATCACCCGGCGAGCAGACGTCGGAATGTCCGGCCGCCGTGCCGCGGCGCTCCTACTGAACGCACGGCGACGGGACTTGACGGCCTGACGGCGGTGGCGGCCGCGCGACGGCTGGTGAGCGATGTCACCTGTTCACACGACCGGATCGCCACCCCACGCAGGTGTCCGCCCCACGCAGGCGTCCTGCCGCACCTGACCCCCGGCAGAGGGTCTGTGGTGGGACCTGTCCGGGCGCGTCCCGCGGGCGCCGTTGCGCCCCGGCGCGCCCGCACCCCTCCGGGAAGACCCCAGGACAGGCGGTTTCCGCCTCCACCCTGGGGAGTATCCGGCGGGCCCCGCCGTCATCCTGGGGGAGGCCCCGCAGTCGATACATGGGCATGACGCCTCCCGGGTGCCCGCGCACCTAATCTTTCTGCAAGCGGCGGGCGAAGCACTCGTCCCCCGAGGTCAGTCGCCCGCCGCCCCAGGAAGACGACAGGAGCGGACCATGGCGCACACAGCAGAGCGCGCGGCCGGCAGAGCCCGGGAACGGCTGACGGCGATCGCCGGCATCGGCACCCGTGGAAGCGGCCGGCGCCATCCGCTGGTGGCGGCCGCGATGGTGCTGCCCCTGGCCATCGTTCTCGCCATCGCCTTCGGTGCGGTGCAGGCGGTGGTCGCACAGGCGTCGTCCGTGGCCGGGATGCTGGGGCACTGATCCGTGCCCCTGCCTCGGGAGAGCGGCCCGAGTCGGGGATGACCCGGCCATCAGCCCCGTGGGGACGGGGGTGCGACGGACGGCATTGAGGTCCGGGCAGCTGGGGAGCTGCCCGGACCTCAGGTATGTGCGGTCCCGGGGTGCGCGGGCGTGGGCGCGCGTACGATCCCACGAAGGGAGGCCCCGGCCATTCGTACGAGCGACGGGAGCGGTTCCGTTCCTCGACGTCCCCTCGTCGACGTTCCGTTCTCGACGTTCCGGCCCCGGCTCTCCGGACCGCCTCGGCCCTGGGAGGACAGTGCCCACCACGCTCTCGCTCACCTCGCTGCTGTGCGAACTCGCACGGGGCGCGGCCTCGCCCCTGCACCCGACCGGCGTCCCGGCTCCGGCGACAGACCTGCTCGCCGACCGTCCCGACGGCACGGTCGTCGGATGCGGCGCCGTCGTCGCCAAGGCACACCCGGCCACCTCGGAAGCCGGAGTGCGAGGACTGACCGTGCGCCTGAGCATCGCCGCCCACCCCCGCCTCACGGGGATCATGCCGGCCCCGCTCGGCCCCGGAGGAAGCCCGGTGGAACCCGGCACGGCAGTACCTCCGCTCCTCCTGGACGGGGACCGTCCGGCGACCCTCTGGCCCCGCGGCGAGCCCGTCGACCCGGACGCGCCCGACGCCGCACCCTGGAAGGCGGCGGGCACGCTCCTCGCTCGCCTGCACGCCGTACCGGCAGACGCGCTGGCCGCACAACTCCCGGGCCCGGTCCCGGTGATGAGAGGCCCGGCGAAAGCGGCACGCGCGGTCGAAAGGATGCGGACCGCACTCGGCGACGGCCCCGCCGCCCCACCCCTCACCGACGCGGCCGCGGCGGCCGAGGCCGCCTGGGAGACGCTGCCCGCCTGGTGCAGGAACGAGAAGCTCCGGGAGCCGTCACGCGCCGGCACGCTCTGCCACGGCGACTTCCACCTGGGCCAGTTGATCAGACACCCGCGGGACGGCTCCTGGCAGCTCATCGACATCGACGATCTCGGCCTCGGCGATCCGGCGTGGGACCTCGCCAGACCTGCCGCCTGGTACGCCACGGGGGTGCTGCACCCCACGTTCTGGACCGCTTTCCTGCACGCCTACCAGGCCGAGTCCGGCACGGAAGGAGTCGACCCCTGGCCCCTCCTCGACGCGCCGGCGCGGGCCCTGACCGTTCAGACGGCGGCACTCGCCGTGACCAAGGCACACGCCGCCCGGCGCCCGCTGGACGAGGCCGAGACGGCGTGCGCCGATGCCTGCGGCCGAATCGCCGCGGCCGCCGCCGGGCAACCCCGCGAACCGGGTTCTAGTCTTTAACCGCAGCAGCCGAGCGGTGAATACGCCGACGTGGAAAGGAAGTTGATCATGCAGTGTCCCAAGTGCGGTGCGCCGATGCAGACGTTCAACCGCAACGGAGTCCAGATCGAACAGTGCGGCGGCTGCCGGGGGATCTTCCTCGACTACGGCGAACTCGAGGCGCTCACGCGGCTCGAATCCCAGTGGTCGCAGCCGTCGGGCCCGCCTCCGGCCGCCCCGTACGGTCAGCCGGGTCAAGCCCCGCAGGCCTACCCGGCCGCTCCTGCCTGGGGCGCCGCGCACCACGGCCACCACGGACATCACGGCCACCGCGGGCACAAGCGCGGCTTCGGCCACATGCTCTTCTCGTCATGAGCCTTGCCCCGCGGAGTCATGAGCCCCGCCTCGCGACGGGGTTGATCCGTGCTCCGCGGGGTCGATCCGTGCACGGAGACATCGGGTGAGACGCAGAAGTGCCCCGGCCGTTCACCGGCCGGGGCACTCACACTGTGCGCGGTACTGGGATTGAACCAGTGACCTCTTCCGTGTCAGGGAAGCGCTCTCCCGCTGAGCTAACCGCGCGGGCTGTTGCGTCAGAGATATTGTCACGCCCTGACCTGCAAGACAAATCCGCGGGTCCCCGGGTCTTCTCCCCTGCGCGGAGCCGGAGCAGGGTGAATTCGGCTTCGGCCCGCACGAGTAGGAGGGGACGAGGGTGTCACCCGGGCTTCGCGGGGACGCCGCCCGGCTCGGGCCGGGCGCCGTCGCCGGCCCCGCGGGTGCATCCGGAGAAACCGACCGCCTCAAGAGCCGCACCCGGCAGTCCCGTTGAAAACAACTGGCACCCCGCCTCCCGTGCCCCTACCGTCCGGGCGTGACCTTCATCAGTCCGCTCGGCTATCTGCTGGGCATCGAAGGCGCAGCCCTGCTGCGCGGCTTCAGAGAGGGCAGCGCCGACAAGGCGTTCGTCGATGCCCGCATCGGTGAGATCCGCGGCCTCCTGGAGGACCCCCTCCTCGCGCGGGCCGAGGAGGTGACCGCGACGCCCGGCGCGATCAGTACGGGTGAGGTCTACCGCTCGTGGGCGCCGCACTACGACGCTCCCGGCAACCAGATGATCGACGTCGAGCAGCCCGTCGTGCAGGGCATCCTCGACGGTCTGCACGTGGGCACCGCGCTGGACGCGGCCTGCGGCACAGGCCGGCACACCGCGCACCTCGACGGCCTGGGCCACCGCGTGGTCGGCGTCGACCGTTCACCCGACATGCTGGCCCGGGCCCGCGAGCGCTTGCCGCAGGTGCCCTTCGCAGCGGCCGACCTGCACCAACTCCCGCTTTCCGACAACACGGTGGACACCGTCGTGTGTGCACTCGCCCTTTCCCATGTCTCCCGACTGGCCCCGGTTCTGGGTGAGTTCGCGCGAGTCCTCCGCCCGGGCGGCCATCTCGTCGTCTCGGACGCCCACCTGCTGATGTCCTGTCTCGCTCCCCGTCCGGTGCACGCGGGCCCCGACGGCCGCCCCGCGATCCTCAGGGAACACCACCGCCCGCTCAGCGCCTACCTGGCGGCGGCTCTGCCGCTCGGCTTCCAGGTCCGCCGCTGCGAGGAACCTTGCCGCCCCAGGAATTCCCTCGATCCGCTCACCGCCCCCGACGCGATCCCGGCGGCGATGTCGTGGGACCTGCTGCACCGGTGCCCGGACGCGACCGCGGCAGCGATGGACGAGTCCCCGATCGTGGTCGTCTGGCACTTCCAGCTCGCCGGCGCCGGCGCCGGCGCCGGCGCCGGCGCCGTGGCGGTGGCGTAGCGGCGGGCCGCGTTCTGTCGGCGATCGTTGCGTCACGTGCGTGGTGTCGTACGGAGAGTGCGCGGAAGGTGAACGGCGGCCTGGAGGTATCCGGTCGCGCACGCCGAGGAGTGGCGTCGAATTAGAAGGAATGTCTGCTTTGTGGCCTGGTGAACCGTGATGGGGGTGGTGAGATGCCCGGGCGGTCAATACCGATGGAGCGGTCGGAGGTCCACGCATCCGCACCGGACACCGTGGAGGACCTGGCCAGTCGCATGTACGTCGACTACCGGCCCAGGACCACGGAGGGCGAGGGCGAGTACACCTTTGCCGTGCGCCGGACGACCGCGGGAGACATCACGCTGGATCACACCTGCCATGCGATGGCCACCAAGGCCGTGAGTGAACCCTTCCAGCGCCTGACGTTCCTCTTTCCCACCTCGGGCAGCCTTGCGGTCGGTTGCGGGGACCTGGAGACCAGAATCCGGTCCGGGGACACCGCGATGTTCCCGGTCGGTCTCCCGCTCGAGCTCGACTGGACGCCCCTGCGTACGGAGATACTGTCCGTCCCGGTCGATGTGGCCGAGCGGGCGGCCGAGGAGCGCGGCCAGGCGCGTGCGCGCTTCGTCGGTACGACACCGGTCTCCGCCGCTGCGGACCGGCTCTGGCGCTCCACGGTCGGGTTCGTGGCCGATCAGATGGAGAGTCCCCGGAGCCCGCTGTCGGAGCCGCTCGCGTACTCCCGGGCACTGGACCTGATCGGTGCCGCGGCGCTCAGGACGTTCCCGAACACGACCATGACGCAGGACTACATGCCCGAGCCCGGGCAGGTGGCTCCGGCGGCACTGCGCCGGGCCGTCGAACACATCGAGGCGAACGCCGTTCTGCCCCTCACTCTCGCGGACATCGCTTCCGTGGCGTCGGTCTCTCCGCCCGCGTTGCAGCGCGCCTTCGAACTGCGCTACGGATTCGGGGTGATGGAGTATCTGCGCCGCGTACGGCTGGAGCGTGCCCATCTCGAGCTGCGGATGGCCGACGGGGCGAGTGGCCCCAACGTCCCGGCCGTCGCCGCCCGTTGGGGCTTTCTGAGCCCGTACCGCTTCGCCCGTGCCTACCGTGAGACCTACGGGCGTCCGCCGGAGGGCGTTCTGCTCACGTGAACCGGCGCGGGAGGAACCCGAAGGAAGTCCGATGCCAGCGAAGACCCCACGCTCCCGTTCCTTGAGCTGAGCAGCAACTCCGCCCCGCGGCCGGGCGGTTGCTCACTCACAACGCACCAGGGGCCGCTTCCCTCAACGGGAAACGGCCCCTGGCCTGTGTGGACGATACTGGGATTGAACCAGTGACCTCTTCCGTGTCAGGGAAGCGCTCTCCCGCTGAGCTAATCGTCCTTGGAGGTGGAGACGGGATTTGAACCCGTGTAGACGGCTTTGCAGGCCGTTGCCTCGCCTCTCGGCCACTCCACCGAGGCGGGAGCTGCACGAACCCCCACTCAGAGCGGACGACGAGATTCGAACTCGCGACCCTCACCTTGGCAAGGTGATGCTCTACCAACTGAGCCACGTCCGCAGGTGTTGCTGTCCCGGTCGGCTTGCGCGTCCCGGCGACGGGTTGAACTCTAGCGGATATCGCTGGCAGCTCAAATTCTGTTTGCCCTGCGTGACCGTCCGTCCGGCCCCGCCGAGCAGCGCCACACCCCCTCCGTGACCCCTCGCAGGGGTACCCGGGGCACCCCTCCGGACCCGGCGGCGCTCCGTCACCCGCACCATAGACTCGGCCACGTGTACGCTCCGTCGCCCTTCGCCCGCTTCGGCTCTCTCCTCGCCACCGACCTGCGTGACGTCACGAGCGACCCCTCTGCCCTGGAATCCGCGGGGTGGTGGGCGGTGGTGGCCGACTTCGAAGGGCGGCTGCTGTGTGCACGCTTCGGCGACGTACGGGAGACACCTGCCCCCGGTGCGCCGCGGGGGGCCGCCACCGCGGCCGCGCGATGGCGCGGCCCGGCCCCCGGTGCCTGGGCCAGCTCCGCGGACCGTGCCGCCTACACCGCCGGGGTGCGGCGCATACGCGAGCACATAGCCGCGGGCGAGGTCTACCAGGCGAACCTCTGCCGCGTGCTGAGCGCACCTCTGCCCGATCCCTCGCCGGAGACCTCCGACATCGCAGGGCTCTCGGCCCTGCTGGCGAGCGGCAATCCCGCCCCGTACGCGGGCGCCGTCCGACTACCCGCGCACGGGGTGGAGGTGGCCACGGCGTCCCCGGAGCTTTATCTGCGCCGCGGGGGCAGCACCGTCACCTCGGGCCCCATCAAGGGCACGGCCCGCACGGCGGAGGAAATGCTGGAGAAGGACCACGCCGAGAACGTGATGATCGTGGACCTCGTGCGCAACGACCTGGGCCGCGTCTGCGCTCCCGGCTCGGTCACGGTGCCGGGCCTGTGCGAAGTCGAGCAGCACCCGGGGCTGGTCCACCTCGTCTCCACCGTTCGCGGCGAACTGGCTGCGGGCGCCGGCTGGCCGGATCTGCTGCGGCACACCTTTCCGCCGGGCTCCGTCACGGGCGCCCCGAAGCTCAGCGCCCTGAAGATCATCGCCGAACTCGAACCCACTCCGCGCGGCCCGTACTGCGGAGGTATCGGCTGGGTCGACGCGGACCGCGGGACAGGCGAGCTCGCGGTGGGCATACGGACCTTCTGGATCGAACGGGCAGGCGGCGCACCGGGGTCCCGGACCGGCGGCAGCGCCGTGCTGCGCTTCGGAACGGGCGCGGGGATCACCTGGGGATCCGACCCGGAGACGGAGTGGGCGGAGACGGAGCTCAAGGCATCCGGACTGCTCAAGGTAGCGTCGGACGTGCGGCACCCCGAGGTGCCCGGCTCCACGGCGACGAACGGAAGGGGAGCCCTGTGAGGATCTGGCTCGACGGCGGACTCCGGGACATCGACGACGCGCACGTCTCCGTTCTCGACCACGGACTGACGGTAGGAGACGGGGTCTTCGAGACGGTCAAGACGACCGACGGGGCGCCGTTCGCCCTCACCCGGCACATCGAGCGCCTCGCCAGGTCCGCCCGCGGCCTGGGTCTGCCCGAGCCCGACGCCGACGAGGTGCGCCGCGCCTGCCTCGCTGTCACCGAGGCAGAACCCGTGCCGCTGGGCAGGCTCCGCGTCACCTACACCGGTGGCCCCTCACCGCTGGGCTCCGACCGGGGCGACGTCCGGCCGACTCTCGTCGTCGTCCACAGCGAGTCGCACCGGCGTCCCGACAGCACCGCCGTGATCACCGTCCCGTGGACCCGCAACGAGCGGGGCGCGCTCGCCGGACTGAAGACGACGTCGTACGGAGAGAACGTCCTCGCTCTCGCCCGCGCGCACCGGCACGGCGCCGGAGAGGCCCTCTTCGCCAACACGCGGGGCCGTCTGTGCGAGGGCACCGGCACGAACATCTTCGTCGTCCTCGACGGTGAACTCCACACGCCGCCGCTGGAGTCCGGCTGTCTCGCGGGGATCACGCGGGCCCTGGTCGCCGAGTGGTCGGGCGCGCGGGAGACCGATCTGCCGCTCGACGCGCTGGAGCAAGCCGAGGAGCTCTTCCTCACCTCCTCCCTGCGCGACGTCCAGGCCGTGCACCGCGTGGACGACCGCGAACTGCCGGACGCCCCGGGCCCGGTCACCCGCGAGGCGATGAAGATCTTCTCCGAGCGCTCCGCGGCCGACGTCGACCCGTGACCGCCGGGCACGCTTCCCTGCCACCGCGGTCCGCAGCGCGCGTGACGGGGAGCTGCCGGGCCGGGTAGAACACGAGCGTGACCACGACGCTGCGCCCGACCGGACCCGACCAGTACGACGCCGACGGCGTCCGCTCCCGCTCGTACGACATCTGTGTCAACAGCCGCCCCGTAGGAATCCTCCGGCTGACCGTCGACCCGCAGCACGGCCCGGTGACGGGCCGTGTGACGCAGCTCGTCGTCGAGGAGCGCGAACGGCGGCGCGGGCGGGGCGCCGTGGCGGCGCTCGCCGCCGAGGAGGTGCTGCGCGACTGGGGCTGCCGGGGAGTCGAGATCACCGTCCCGGCGAAGGCGGATGCGGCACGGGAGCTCGCCGCGGGCCTCGGCTACCGCGAGCGCAGCCGCAGCATGCTCAAGGAGCTGGGGGAGGAGCGGCCGCTTCCCCCCGGCAGCACCGCCCGTCCCATGAGCGACGCGGAGTTCCCCGCATGGCGCGAGCGCGGGCTGCCCCGGCTGCTGGAGACGATGACGGAACGAGGCCTCTCCGCCGACGAGGCCGGGCGAAGGGCCGCGGCGGCGTTCGAGGAGCTGCTGCCCCGCGGGGCGTCGACGGCGGGCGCGGCACTGCGAGTCCTCGTCCACGACGGCGCCGACGCCGGACGGCTCTGGGTCGAACTCGAACGCAGCCCGCGCCCCGACTGCGACGCCTACGTCTACGAGGTGGAGGTCGACGAGGCCCTGCGCGGCCACGGGCACGGCCGCACCCTGATGCTCGTAGCGGAGCGCGAGGCTCTCGCTGCCGGGGCACGCACACTCGGACTGCACGTGCTCACCGCCAACACCCCGGCGGTGAACCTGTATTCGTCACTGGGCTACCGCGTGGCCGAACACCACTTCCGCAAGCAGCTGCTCTGACCCCCGGGGGCGGGAGGGCCCGTCACCCCGCCGCGGGGCGGGGGCCCGACTCTCAGGCGCGGTCGCAGAGCAGACCGTCCGCGATCTCCTCGATGCGGGCCCTCAGCCCTTCCTGGCTCCTGCCGCCGTCCAGCCGCTGCCCGCCGATGACGTACGTCGGTGTGCCCTTCACCCCGATCGCCCTGCCCTCCGCCTGGTCCGCGTCGACGATCAGAAGGTGCCGTCCGTCGATCAGCGCGCCCTCGAACTCCGCGTCGTCCAGCCCGAGCTCGCGCGCCACCTCCAGCAGCAACTCCTCGCCGCGCCGGGCGAGTTCGCCACTGCGCGCAAGGACGGCCGCCGCATAGGCATCGCCCTTGCCCTGGGCGAATGCCTCCTCGGCCGCCTGCGCGGCGGCGTAGGCGTGCTTGTGCTTCTCCAGGGGGAAGTGCCGCAGCCGGATCTCCAGCCGCTCCCCGTACCGTTCGCGCAGCACGTCCAGGTCGCCCTGAGCGCGGTGGCAGTCGGGGCACTGAAGTTCGCACCAGTAGTCGAGCACGGGGCGGGAGGAGACGTCCATGCGGACAGTCTCTCAGCCGCACGGAACGCCCATGACCCGGAGATCTCCCCTGAATCGGAGGGACGGCCATGGCCTGTGACGTGCGGGCGTTGCAAAATGGAGCACATGCTGACCACGACCGTGTGCGCCGCTCTCTCCGCAGCCGGCCTGGCCGTTGCCTTCCTGACGGCCTTCCGGCGGCGCTTCGCCGCCGCCCTCCGCATTGCGGCGTTCTCGCTCGTCCCCGTCGGGCTGGCCATGTCCGGCCTGATCGGCCTCGGCGGCAAGATCGGCACAGCGGTCGGTACCTGGGCCGCGGATCTCGTACTCAAGCCCACCGTCTGGGCCGGGTTCGCCGTGCTGGCCGTGGCGTTCGTGCTGTACGTCATCGGCCGCGTCGCGGGCCGGCACTCGCGCCGCAAGGACCGCGAAGCACCCCGCGGCTCAGCGACGTCCCCGGGCCGTGCCGTCGCCTCCGGCACGGCGAGCGCTCCCGCCCTCGGCGCCGCGGCCGGGGCGAGCTCCGCCGTCCCGGAGCGAAAACCGGCCGCCGGCAAGCAGGGGAAAGCCTCCGGCGGCGGCGACGCCGACGACTTCTCCGACATCGAGGCGATCCTCAAGAAGCACGGCATCTGACGCACCCCCAGCGCACACCCGTCGCAGCCGCACCCTCGGGCGCTCTTTACCAGGTTCTCCACCACGGCACCGGTATCCCCATGAACTCCACCGTCCCGTGGGCGTGTTGACCATCGTCGAAGTGCGGGCTGCGTCATCATCACCGCGAGATGGACATGACGCCGAATCCCCCGGCCGAGCTCGCCGAGCCGCCCTCCGCGCCTGCCGCGACCGCCCAGCCCCTCCACGTTCCGGCCCTGCCCGAGGTGCCGCTGACGGAGCAGAAGGGCTGTCTCTACGCCCTCTCCCAGCCCCCGCTGATGTTCTTCCTCGCATTCATCGCGGTGCTCCTCGCCATCACCGGCGCCCATGATCTCTTCCTGGAATGAGCGCCGCGGACGGGCGGGACGCCCCGTCGGCGCTCAGCCCCGCGCGGTCTCCGCGGACTCCCGCTGCCGTGCACGGTAGGCCGCGACGTGGAGCCGGTTTCCGCATGTACGGCTGTCGCAGTAGCGCCGTGAGCGGTTCCGCGAGAGGTCCACGAAGGCCCGCCGGCAGTCGGGCGCGGCACATCTGCGCAGCCGGTCCAGCTCCCCGGAGACGATGATGAAGGCCAGCGCCATACCGCCGTCGGCGGCCAGGTGGTGGGCCACCGAGGCGCCCGGCGCGAAGTAGTGCACGTGCCAGTCGTAGCCGTCGTGGTCGGTCAGCTGCGGAGTGGTCCCCGCCTCGGCCACCAGGGCGTTGACCAGCTCGGCGGCGGTGCGGACGTCGTCCGCGCCGAAGACCTCGGTCAGACGCTCCCGCACCGACCGCACCGCGTCCAGGTCCTCCTCGGTGAGCGTGCCGACGTCGCTGAGGCTGTTGCGCTCCACGTACGCCCTGAGGTCGGTCACCGAGACCAGCAGGTCGGGTCGGGCGCCGTCGGCCGCGGTGTTGAGCAGGTCCACGACGTCATCGAGTGCGCACCGGGTGTCGTGGTTGATCTGCACGGGTCGCTCCTCGGGTCAGCCCAGCGGGGTCCGGTGCGCAGAGACTAACGCCTGACACGCACGGCGACGCCGCCACCGACGGAGCCCGGTGAAGCCGGTTCCGAGGGCGACGGCGTCGCCGTGGGTGCCCTGTCGGGCTGAGGGAGGCGCAGCCGTCGCCCCGAGTCGGACGGCTGCGCGGGACCGGTGGTCTCAGCTCTCGGCGAGGATGTGCGAGAGCTCTGTGTCGAGGTCGAAGTGTCGGTGCTCGGTGCCGGGCGGCACGGCAGCGTCGGTTCGCTTGAGGAAGGACTCCAGGGCCCGCGCCGGGGCCTCGAGAAGAGCCTCGCCCTCAGGGGAGCTCAGGGCGATGCAGACGACGCCCTGACCGTGGCTACGGGAGGGCCATACACGAACGTCACCGGTGCCGGTGGGCCTGTGCAGCCCCTCGGCGAGGAGGTCGCGCGCGAAGACCCATTCAACGGTCTCCTCGGCGCCGGTGTGGAAGGTGGCGTGGACGGCATAGGGATCGGCCGTGTCGTACCGCAGCCCCGCGGGTACCGGCAGTGATGACTCGCTCGAAACAACGAGGCGCAGGTGCAGCTCGCAGCTGACCGTGGTGTTCATAAGCGCCAGGGCCTTTCGCTCAGTGTGCGCTCGGGGGTTCGCACGTCGGCGAAATCGACATGCCACGTACTCGTCGGTTGTAAACCCCTCTGACCGTTTTGCGAGTAATGCAGCCCTTGATATGGCCTGTGACGTTTTTTTGGCGTAGGGCTATTCCGGTGACGGTGCCGAGTTCGGTTACGTTGGGGATATGTACGCAGAGAGTGACCAGCGACCGCTGGGGTCTCGGGCCCCGCGGTTCATCAAGTCATCGAAGCCCCTGCACCGGACCTGGCAGGTATTGATCTTCCTACTCGGTCTGGCGGTCGTGGCCGGCGGCGTGGTGCTGCTCCCGCTGCCCGGCCCCGGCTGGCTGATCATCTTCGCGGGCATAGGGCTGTGGGCGACGGAATTCCCCTGGGCACAGCGTGTGCTGCGCTGGACGAAGCGGCAGGTCCTGGAGTGGACGCACTGGCTGAAGGCCCGGCGGCAGGCGCGCCGACGACGCAAGGAGGCCACGGAGAAGCAGTACGTGCGGTAGGGGCCGAGGGTGCCCGCGGGGTCGGGAGGACGGCTTCACATGCGGTAATCTGATGCGCGCAGCGGGCGATTAGCTCAGCGGGAGAGCGCTTCGTTCACACCGAAGAGGCCACTGGTTCGAACCCAGTATCGCCCACCGCTTCGTGCGGGGTCCGGCTGAATGGCCGGGCCCCGTTTCCGTACGTCGGGGCACGCGGCGTCTTCCGGCCTTCTCTCCGGTCCCGCACCGTGATTCTCGTCGAAGCGGAGACGCAACGGGAATTCACTTCATCGGTAATTACGGACGGACGCATTCCGCGGTTCGGGTCTTTGAAGTCCCGCTGGAACAGAGGAATTCGGGGAACGGGCTTCGGTGTACGGCGGTGACCGTGGTGACAGGATCCCGGGAGAGTTCACGGGCCTCGGGCGCCAACGGCGGTCCGCGGGGGAGAGAGTGAGGAGCGTGCATATGACGGCCAGGCGACACCGCTTCGCCTTCCACAGCGTCTGGCGGCTGAGCGCGGCCCCCGAGGCGGTCTACGCGGCGCTGGAGCGTGGCGGTGAGTACCCGCTGTGGTGGCCCCAAGTGCGGGAGGTGCAGGCGCTGGACGAGACGTCGGGCACGGCGCGCATCCGTTCCGTCCTCCCCTTCGATCTGTTGATCACCGGCCGGGCGAGGCGGCACGAGCCTGCCTCCGGCGTCCTGGAGATGGAGATCACCGGCGACGTGGCGGGCTGGGCGCGCTGGACGGTGACCGGGGGCGAAGCCTCGCACTCCGGCGGGGCGGTCGCTGTGTACGAACAGCAAGTGGAGGTGCGCAAGCGGCTGCTGAGGCAGTTCGCGGTGCCCGCACGCCCCCTTTTCCGCGCCAACCACGCGATGATGATGCGGGCGGGGCGGCGTGGCCTGGAGCGGTGGCTCCAGGGGCGTTTGGATGATGACTGAAGCGCACTGTATGGTTCTGCACGTGCCGCGAGCGGGCGATTAGCTCAGCGGGAGAGCGCTTCGTTCACACCGAAGAGGTCACTGGTTCGAACCCAGTATCGCCCACATGTTCAGGAGGCCGGTCCGTCACATCGACGGGCCGGCCTCTTCGCGTGCGTTGGCGGCGGGGGAGCGGAACCGGGCAGTCGTCATCGGCCGCAGCGGCCAGATGTGGTCCGTCGCCCGCCGTGTTCCGCTGGTGAACCAGGCCGCGGGGCCCGCTGCTTCGGCGGCGAACCAGACCGCCTGGAGGGTGTGCAGCGTGGCGGGTGTGAGCCCGGCGAGCCGTGACGCGAAGCGGCGGCCGAGGGCCCTCGCCAGCGCCAACGCCGCGACGGCCTCGTCCTGAACGGTCTCGGCGGGCGAGGGAACGCCGTAGTGGTCGCAGAGCAGGGCAAGCCCGCGGTGCGGGTTCGAGGCTCCCGGCGTGCGGTTGAGACGCCGGTCGAGAAGCACGGGGTCGAGTACGCACATGCCGCGGCCGCCGAGGCGGTTCACGAGCGGCGTGTTCCTGTGGCGCCTCAACTCCCGGTCGAGCAGCGTCAGATCGTACGGGGCGTTCATCACGACGAGCGGCCTGCCGGTGGCATGGGTCGCCAGGAACCGCGCCACGCAGTCGGCCGCCGGTCCTGCCGCGAGGGCCGGAGTGCCGGGTGGCAGATGCAGTTCGGCCGGTGCGTGCGGCGCCTGCTGGACGACCACCGCGGCGGCGCACAGCCGGTCCAGTTCGGGATCGGCGCCCGCTGTGGTGTCCGGATCCGGTCCGGACTCGGGGCGGCGGGCCCGCAGGGAGAGTGCCGCGAGGGGCCCCTCGTACCACTGGGTCATGGCAGCACTCCTGTCCGTAAGGGCACCGAACTGCTGATACCGCATTCCGGGACACGCCAATCGCGGTCGCACCGATCGCGGTTGCCGTGGCGGGAGTCGCCCCGGGGGAGCGGCCGCGGGAGGGCGAGGGGCAGGTAACCGTTTCGCGGGAAGGGGACCGCTCTCGGTACGATTCGAGCGGCGCCCGGCACACGTCGGCGCTCCGTGGAATGAGAGTCAGGAGAGACCGGTGACCGATGTCCGTGTGATCATCCAACGCGATTCCGAGCGGGAAGAGCGCGTGGTGAACACGGGCACTACGGCCGGCGCTCTCTTCGAGGGGGAGCGCTCCGTCGTGGCCGCCCGCGTGGCGGGGCAGCTGAAGGACCTGGCGTACGAGGTCGCCGACGGCGACGAGGTCGAGCCCGTGCAGTTGACCAGCCAGGACGGGCTCGACATCCTCCGCCACTCCACCGCGCACGTCATGGCGCAGGCGGTGCAGGAGCTCTTCCCGCAGGCCAAGCTGGGCATCGGACCGCCCGTCCGCGACGGCTTCTACTACGACTTCGACGTTCCGGAGCCGTTCACCCCCGACGATCTGAAGCTCATCGAGAAGAAGATGCAGCAGATCCAGAAGCAGGGGCAGCGCTTCTCCCGCCGCGTCACCACCGACGAGGACGCCCGCGAGGAACTGGCGGACGAGCCCTACAAGCTGGAGCTCATCGGGCTGAAGGGTTCGGCGGCCGAGGCGGCGGAAGGTGCCTCGGCGGAAGTCGGCGCCGGTGAACTGACCATCTACGACAACGTGGACGCGAAGTCCGGCGAGCTGTGCTGGAAGGACCTCTGCCGCGGCCCGCACCTTCCCACCACCAGGGCGATCCCCGCGTTCAAGCTCATGCGCAGCGCGGCCGCGTACTGGCGGGGCAGCGAGAAGAACAAGCAGCTGCAGCGCATCTACGGCACCGCGTGGCCGACCAAGGACGAACTGAAGGCGTATCTGGAGTTCCTGGCCGAGGCCGAGAAGCGTGACCACCGCAAGCTCGGCGCCGAACTCGACCTGTTCTCCATCCCGGAGGAGCTGGGCTCGGGGCTGGCCGTCTTCCACCCCAAGGGCGGCGTCGTGCGCAAGGTGATGGAGGACTACTCGCGGCGGCGGCACGAGGAGGCGGACTACGAGTTCGTCAACACCCCGCACATCTCCAAGGAGCAGCTGTTCGAGACCTCGGGGCACCTGCCGAACTACGCGGAGTCGATGTTCCCGCCCCTGGAGTTCGAGGGGCAGAACTACCGGCTCAAGGCGATGAACTGCCCCATGCACAACCTGATCTTCAAGGCGCGCGGCCGCTCCTACCGCGAACTGCCCCTGAGGCTCTTTGAGTTCGGCACGGTCTACCGCTACGAGAAGTCGGGTGTCGTGCACGGCCTCACCCGCGCCCGCGGCTTCACCCAGGACGACTCGCACATCTACTGCACCAAGGAGCAGATGGCCGACGAGCTGGACAGTCTGCTCACCTTCGTGCTGAACCTGCTGCGCGACTACGGGCTCAGTGACTTCTACCTGGAGCTGTCCACCCGCGAGGAGGGCAACCCCAAATTCATCGGTGAACCCGAGGAGTGGGAGGAGGCCACCGAGGAACTGCGCCTCGCCGCCGGCAAGCAGGGCCTGGACCTGGTGATGGACCCGGGCGGCGCCGCCTACTACGGGCCGAAGATCTCGGTGCAGGCCAAGGACGCCATCGGGCGGACCTGGCAGATGTCCACGATCCAGGTCGACTTCCAGCAGCCCAAGCGGTTCGAGCTGGAGTACACCGCGGCGGACGGCTCGCGGCAGCAGCCGGTGATGATCCACCGTGCGCTCTTCGGGTCGATCGAGCGGTTCTTCGCCGTGCTGCTGGAGCACTACGCGGGCGCGTTCCCGGCGTGGCTGGCCCCGGTGCAGGCCGTGTGCATCCCGATCGGGGACACACACGTTCCGTACCTGGAGGAATTCGCCGCGGAGGCCGGGAAGAAGGGCCTGCGCATCGAGGTCGACTCGTCCTCGGACAGGATGCAGAAGAAGATCCGCAACGCGCAGAAGTCCAAGGTCCCCTTCATGATCATCGCGGGGGACGAGGACGTCTCCGCGGGCGCTGTCTCCTTCCGCTACCGCGACGGCACGCAGAAGAACGGCGTCCCGCAGAACGAGGCCGTGGCGGAGTTGCTGGAGGCCGCCCGCCCCAGCTCGTAGAGCAGCGGCGGCTCGCTCCGGCACGGGGGAGCACAGCCGAGCCGGGTGGGGCTCCGGGCAGCACCCTGGAGCCCTGCCCCGTACCGGCGAAGTCCTATGCTGGCCCGCATGACGAGCGAGCCGGAAGAGCAGATCGGGGTCGGGACACCGGACGCGTTCCAGCGACTGTGGACACCGCACCGCATGGCGTACATCCAGGGCGAGAACAAGCCCGCCGGTCCCGAGGAGGAAGACGGCTGCCCCTTCTGCGCGATCCCGGCCAAGAGCGACGAGGACGGGCTGATTCTCGCCCGGGGCGAGCACGTCTACGCGGTCCTCAACCTCTACCCGTACAACGGCGGGCACCTCATGACCATCCCCTACCGGCACGTTGCGGACTATCCCGCTCTGACGGACGAGGAGACCGCCGAACTCGCCCGGTTCACCAAGCGGGCGATGAAGACGCTCCGGGTCGCCGCCGCGGCGCAGGGCTTCAACCTCGGCATGAACCAGGGCTCGGTCGCCGGCGCCGGAATCGCCGCGCATCTGCACCAGCACGTCGTGCCGCGGTGGGGAGGCGACACCAACTTCATGCCGGTCGTCGGCCACACACGGGTGCTGCCGCAACTGCTCGGCGAGACGCGCGCGATGCTGGCCGACGCCTGGCAGGACTAGTTGTTCTCTCCACGGAGAGAACAACTAGGGCGATTCCTGCGGACCACGTGCTCGTCGGTGGGGCATGTCGTCAACTGACGTGCACTGGGCGCGGATTGGACATTGCTGCCGCCGGACCGGGGTCCTCAGCGCGAGCAGCGCAGCACCGTGCAGCGCAGCACTGCATCGGCAAGGCTCAAGCAATGGCGGGGCCCGGCCACCCCGCTACGACGAGAGCGACGCCGCCTGCCTCGCGGCACAGGGCTAAGGGGTCTGGACTCTGCGTCCTCGCGCCGTGACGCCGGGCCACCGTGCATCTCGCCGACTTAGCCTGGAAGCATGCGTGCAGGACGCCCGCGTCCACGTCGAGCCGGCCGAGGCGGAGAACAGCCCCGGCGCGCGGCGCGCGGAATCGTCCTGAACGGCTGTGGGGGCTGCGGGCCCGGGGACGGGGCGGGACCATGACCCGGCCGCCGGCCCGGTCCCCGGAGGACTTGGCCCGGGCCTTCGAGCTGGCCGGTGTCACGGACGGCCGGCTGCTGCACGCAGTGCGGCAGACCCCCCGGGAGTACTTCGTCCCTCCGGAGCTCGTCTCGTCCGCGTACCATGACGCGCCCCTGCCCATCGGGCACGGACAGGTGACCACGCAGCCCTCACTGTCCGGAATGATGATCGAGGGGCTCGGTCTGGACGGGAGCGAGCACGTCCTGGAAGTGGGTACCGGCCTCGGGTTCCAGACCGCGCTGCTCGCTTCCCTGGCCGCCGACGTGGTGAGCGTCGAGATGTGGCAGGACATCGCCGAGAGGGCCCGGCGCAATCTGGACCGCCGTGGTGTCAGGAACGTGGAGGTCGTGGTCGGTGACGGCAGCCGCGGCGTGCCGGAGCGGGCCCCGTACGACGCGGTGATCGTGTCCGCCGCGTTCGAGGAGGTGCCCGAGCCGCTCATCCGGCAGCTGCGCGTGGGCGGGGTCCTCGTCCAGCCCATCGGGCCGGGGGGACGGGAGCAGGTGACGGCGTTCCGCCGGACCGGGGTTGGGCTGGAATTCCGGGAGGTGCTGGCGGGGGCCTGCTTCGTGCCCCTGCGCGGCCGGTACGGGTATCCCCTCTGAGCCCGTTGCCGGCCGGGACCGCACGGTCGCCCCCCGCGGGCCGTGGGCCCCCGCAGTTGCTACCCGGTCCGGCCCTTGCGCAGGAACCGGCGGAGCCGCCGCAGCGGCCAGGTGTTGATCACGTCCTCGGTCGTCAGCCACCCCCGCTGCGCAGTGCCCACCCCGTAGCGCAGGTTCGCGAGTTGGAGCACGGAGTGGGCGTCGGTGTTCACCGCGAACTTCGCGCCGTACTCCTTGGCGCGGAGGATGTCCTCGTCGCACAGGTCGAGGCGGTCGGGCTGGGCGTTGACCTCCAGTGCGGTACCGCTGCGGGCGCAGGCCGCGAAAACCTCGTCCAGATCCACGTCGATCCCCGGCCGCTTGCCGATCAGGCGCGTGGTCGGATGGCCGATGACGTTGACGTGAGGGTTCTCGCAGGCCCGCAGAAGCCTCCGGGTCATCGCGGCGCGGTCCAGCGCGGTGTGGGAGTGCACGGAGGCGACGCAGATGTCGAAGCCGGCGAGGAAGCCGTCGGGCCAGTCGAGTTCCCCGTCCGGTCCGATGTTGAGTTCGACGCCGTGCAGCAGCCGCATCCTGCGGTGTCTGCCGTCCATCGCCCGGACCTGCTCCCGCTGGGTGAGGATCTTCTCCTCGGTCATGCGCTGCATGTACAGGTTGGGCGCGTGGTCGGTGACGGCGTAGTACGCATAGCCGCGGCCGGCGGCGGCGGTCACCATCTCCTCCAGAGGCGCGAGGCCGTCGGTGAGGTCGGTGTGGGTGTGCAGGTCGCCCCTGACGTCTCCCTCCGTGATCACCTGGGGCAGTTCGCCGCGCAGGCCCGCCTCGATCTCCCCGCGGTCCTCGCGCAGGGTGGGCGGGATCCACGGCAGACCCAGCCTCGCGTACACCTCTTCCTCGGTCCGGGAGGCGATCGTCCGCCCGCTCTCCACCTCGGACAGTCCGTACTCGGAGAGCTTCAGCCCCTGGCGGACCGCGATGGTGCGGGTGCGGACGTTGTGTGCCTTCGAGCCGGTGAAGTACTGCAGGCCCGCGCCCCAGGAGTCCGGCGGCAGCACGCGCAGGTCCACCTGGAGGCCCTTCACGGTGCGGATCGTGGTCTTCGTCTCGCCGTGCGCGACGACCTCGGCCGTGGAAGGCAGCTCGCTCAGCGCCGCCATGAACGGCTCGGACTCCTCCGCCGCCACGAGGAGGTCGACGTCGCCCACCGTCTCCTTCATACGGCGCAGGGAGCCCGCGTAGGTGCAGCGCCGGCATCCGGTCATTCCGGAGAGTTCGGCGATGATGTCCTCGGCCGGACCCATGGCGACGTCGAGAGGGACACGGCCGCCCGCCTGCCGCATGAGGGCGATGCCGTGCAGGATGTTCTCCTCGGTCTTCCTGCCGAAGCCCTTCAGGTCGGCCAGCTTCTCCGCCTTGACGGCCTCGGCCAGCTCGTCCACCGAGGAGATGTGCAGACGCTGATAGAGGGTCATGGCCTTCTTCGGGCCGAGAGTCGGGATGGCGATGAGCTCCCGCACCCCGGACGGGATCTGCGCCCGGGTCTCCTCGACTGCCGCGACCCGGCCGGTCCTCAGGTACTCGAGCACCTTGTCGGCGATGGACCTGCCGACCCCCGGGATCTCGCGCAGGCCCTCAGCGTCCAGCCGGGAGACGTCGGCGGGGTGTCCGCCGATCGCGCGGGCGGCCTTCTCGTAGGCGCGTGCCTTGAAGGCGTCCCCGCCAGTGATCGCGATGAGGTCGGCGTACTCCTGGAGGAGTGTCTCGACCTCGTCGTTCGGCCTGGCCACACCGAGAATTCTAGGAGGATGCGTTCGCCGTGCCACTCGAACCGCATCCGCCCCCCGAAGCACAGCGGCCCGGTCGTCCCGTCGGGCACGGGTGCGCCGCGTCCGCGGCTGCCGACCGGCGGCATCCGCAATACGATGGACGCTGAGGTGGGGATGTGAAAACCGAATCCGCGGCGGTGGCCGTGGCGCCCGGTGGCGAGCGTCAGACGGCCTTTGCGGTCAGCGCTCGCAGTCTCCACGCAGGGTGAATCCTTCTGAATCTCCTGACCACTCCGGCATCCCTGCCGAACTCCGTCCCCGTCGATGTGCAGGCATGGATGCCGGGAACAGACCGGAAGGGGAGAATCCTTGTCTTCCACACGCTCTCTCGACTTCGAACACGCCATCCACTCGGCCAACATCTGGCTGAAGGACGTCTCGGACGCCCTGGGGACCGAGGACCGCCACCTCGCCCACCGCGTCCTGCGCACCTGGCTGCACACGCTCCGCGACCGGCTCACCGTCGACGGCGCCGCCCACTTCGCGGCGCAGCTCCCCGAGCTTCTGCGCGGCGTCTACTACGACGGCTGGGACCCGAGCGTCGTGCCGGTCAAGTACGACCGCGCGGCCTACGTGGACCGCTTCGTGCGGGAGGCCAAGGTCGGCACCGACGACGTGCCGCACATGGCTCCCGCCGTCACGGGCGTCGTGCGGCGGCACGTTTCGCCTGGACAGCTGGAGACGGTGCTGGAGCAGCTCCCGCACGACGTACGTGCTCTGCTCCTCCAGCCCGCCTCCTGACGGGCCGACGGGCCCGGTCGGGGCCTACCGTCCCGGGCTCGCCCACCCCGCAGTCGGAGCACGGCTGAACCGACGGAGGGTGACGGCATGGACATCACGCTGGTGGAAGACGGTCCGTTCCGCTTCCGCATCGATCGGCGCGGACCCATGCGCGTCCCGGGTGTCGTGCACGCCACCCGGGACCTGCTGCCGGAGGCCGCCGGGGACAAGGCGCTGGAGCAGGTCGTGAACGTGGCGACGCTGGCGGGCATCGTTCGCGCCTCGTTCGCCATGCCCGACGTGCACTGGGGGTACGGCTTCCCGATCGGCGGGGTCGCCGCGACCGCCGTCGATGACGGCGGTGTGGTCTCGCCCGGCGGCGTGGGGTTCGACATCTCCTGCGGGGTCCGGCTGCTCGCCTCCGACGCCGGGTTCGACCGGTCCGATCCCCGGCTGACCGCGGTGATGGACGTGCTCGGTGAGACAATTCCGCGCGGCATGGGACGCGGTGGCCTCTGGCGGCTTCGGGGACGTGCCGAGTTGGAGAAGCTGCTGGTCGGAGGGGCGCAGTACGCCGTCGAGAGCGGTCACGGCGTGGCGCGCGACCTGGCGCGCTGCGAGGACCAGGGGGCGCTGCCGGACGCTGATCCGGCACAGGTCGGGCAGCGGGCCGTGGACCGGGGCCTGCAGCAGGTGGGCAGCCTGGGCTCCGGGAACCACTTCCTCGAGGTGCAGGCCGTCGACCAGGTCTACGACGAGAACGCAGCCGCCGCCTTCGGACTGCACGCGGGCCAGGTGTGCGTGATGATCCACTGCGGTTCCCGCGGCCTGGGCCACCAAGTGTGCACCGACCACGTGCGCGTCATGGAGGGCGCTCTGCACACGTACGGCATCGAACTGCCGGACCGTCAACTGGCCTGTGCTCCCGTCGTCTCACCGCCGGGCCGCGACTACCTGGGCGCGATGGCCGCCGCCGCCAACTACGCGCGGGCGAACCGGCAGTTGCTCACCGAGGCGGCGCGCCGCGCGTTCGAGAACGCTGCGGGGACGGGTCTCGACCTGGTCTACGACGTCTCCCACAACATGGCGAAGACGGAGACCCACGAGGTGGACGGCCTGCCCCGCCGGCTGTGCGTCCACCGCAAGGGCGCAACGCCCGCTCTCCCGTGCGGCGCCCCGGGCCTTCCCGCGGACCTCGCCGCGGTGGGCCAGCCCGTGCTGGTCCCGGGCACGCTCGGGACGTCCTCGTACGTGATGGTGGGCATGCCCGGCAACGAGGCGTTCCGGTCCGCCTGCCACGGAGCGGGGAGGGTATGGAGCCGCCACCAGGCGCTGCGCCGGGTGCGCGGCGAGGAGCTGCGCGACGAACTGGAGTCCCGCGGTATCGCAGTACGGCCGTCCTCCTGGCGCGGGCTCGCGGAGGAGGCCCCAGGGGCCTACAAGGACGTGGACGCGGTGGCCGCGGCGACCGAAGGTGCCGGGCTGGCCCGGCTGGTGGTGCGGCTGACTCCGCTCGGTGTCACCAAGGGGTGACCGGGCGGCTGACGGGCGCCACAGCGCAACCGCCCCGAACCGGCGCGGGCGACCCGGCGCCGTCGCCGCCGCTCCGCCGCTCGGAGCCACGGGCAGCGTGCACCGGGCCGTGGACGCATCGCGTCCGCCGGCCCACGGCTCGACACCCTGAGGCCGCGGCGAAGTGCCTTGCGCCGCCCGCCAGTTGCCTTGTGCCGCGGCGGTGACTTGCGCGGCGCGGACGGCAGGCACCGCGGGCAGCTCAGGTGTACCGGAGCAGCGCCCCCACCCCGTGGGCAGGCGCCCCCTCCGTGCCGGGCGGGACGACCCGCACGTCGGCGTCGGTGAGAAGCGCGGCCCGCGCCGCCACGTCCGCCAGGGAGCCGGGCGACAGGCCAGTACCGCTCTGGTCGGGCATCTGGCGGTCCGAGATATCGGTCGGCCCGGGGCCGAACCAGGCGGTACGGGTGTCACTCGGATCGTGAGTGAGCACTAGGGCGCCGACCTGCCCGCGGGCGAGGGCCTCCGTGGTCTCCCGCACCCCATCCACGGTGCGGCCCCGGGGGCCGCGTTCCTCGGCCATCTCCTGCAGCAGCTCCCGCGTCTGCCGCTCGCCCTCGCGGCGCCGCTCCGCTTCGACCTGAGCCCTGCGGCCGTCGAAGGCCCCGTCGTGGCTGCGGCTCCCGCTCACCCCACGAATGCGCACCTGATGCCGCACGGCCTTGGGCAGGTGCTTGGTCAGGTACTGCACGGCGCGCACGTCCCCGGCGAGCAGCACCAGACGCGCCGAGACGCGGGCCACGGCCCGGCTGAGGGCGTCGGCGACGTGTGCGGCGTTGTGTTCCCAGGAGTCCTCAGCGCGATGCTGATAGCGCATCTGGGACCAGCCGCCGGGCGCGTTCCGTACGATCTCGTCGTCGGGACCGTCGACGGTCTCCCGGACCGGCCTGGTGCCGGCCTCCGGGCAGATCTCCAGGTCTGCACCGGTGCGGTCGCACACGGCCAGCACGTACGCGGGGTGGTCCTGCCGCCACTCCAGCAGGGGCAGCAGGTGCGGCAGCGGTCCGTACTGGACGAGATCGGTCTGCCGGGCCCCAGGCATCTCGGTGACGTGGACCAGCTCGCCGTCCGAGGCGAAGGCGGCAAGCGTGCCGGAACCGGGCAGCGCCGCCAGCGCCTGCCGGGCAACGGCCTGCATGGCCTCCCTGCCGTCGGTGGTCTGCTCGGCCAGCTGTTGGACGAGGGCCTTCCAGCGCAGCTCGGCGTCCTCCTCCTGCTCGGGGCGGGCGTCCAGGGCGTAGTACACCGAAATCACCGGCGCGTGGCCGGCCAGCAGATTCCACAGGACGCCGTCGCTGATGTCGGTGACCGTTTTCATACGGGCCTCCTCAGCCAGACGAAAGGTTCTTCACGTCCGGGGCCGCGGCCGCCCGCTCGAGTCCGTGCGTCGGCCGTGCCGCGCACTCCGCCTGGGCGGTCGCGGGCCGGGTGCATGCGGACGTACCCGGCCGGCCCCGGACAGTCGGCCTACTCGGCGGGGGTGACCAGGCCGTAGTGGCCGTCGTAGCGGTGGTACAGCACGCTTCCGCGGCCGGTGGCCGCATCGGCGAAGAACACGAACGGGAACCCGGCCAGATCCAGCCTCTCCCTTGCCTCGTCCACGGTCAGCCGCGGGGCGGGGAGGTCGCTGACGGTCAGCGGCACAGCAGAGGTCTCGGCCCCGCGGGGGCGGGGGTGCAGCTGCGCGAGCCGGTATCCGGTGGGGCCGGCCCGGTAGAGCACGCTGTCCTCACCGGTGCCGATGTCGGTGAACAGCTGGAAGCCGTAGTCCATCATCTCCAGCTCGAAGGCCGCCTCGTCCGGGGACTCCCGGTCCAGGGTGAACGACTTGTGCCGTACGACCTGCCGCTCTTCGGGCGGACGGGGGAAGTAGTCGGGATGATGGGCCGGCTCGCTGAGATGCCGCCACTCGTGCGGATCGGACACGGGCATCCCGCCGCGCCGGGCCTCCCAGTTCCGGGCCAGCCGGTCCAGTCGTTCCCCGAGCCTGTCGTGCAGGAGGTCCGCCGCCTCCGTCGCCGTCCTGCCGGCGACCTGGGCGCGCGCGACGCGTCCGTTGACGTCCAGGCTGGCCTGGGCGGTCACCGGGCGCCGCGTGGCGGGGTTCGCCGTGCGGGTCAGCCTGACCCGGCCGTACAGGACCGGTTCCGGCGCCCGGGACAGCAGCGACTGCACCTTCCGCTGCGCGTAGTCGGCGGCGTCCGGCGACAGTTCGCCGCGGGTCGTCACCTGGATCTCGGGAGCCCGCTGTTGCACCGTTCGCCTCATGGCAGCCTCCTGTCCCTGGGTGCTGTTTCCACTTTGGCCGCCCGGGCGGCCATCCGTGCAGGGGCCGAAGGGCCCATGCGCGGGGCCGCCCCGCCCGCACCCCCGGGGCACCGCGGGGCTGCCGAAGAGGCGGGCCGGTGAAGCCCGTGCTTACAGCGCTTCCGCCGCCCGGCGTGGCGCAGACCCGAGCCCGAGCCCGCGGTCACGCCGCACGTGGCCACCGCGTACCAGCCGGGCGCCGTCTCGCACGTCGATCAGCCGGGTGCGGGGCCCGGGCAGCGGTGTCAGGCCCGGGTTGATCTGCCCGCTCCCGGTGGCGCACCGCGCAGCAACAGCGCACCGCACAGCAACAGCGCACAGCGACACCACAGAGCGCAACCACAGAGCGACATCACACAGACCTGCCGCGGGGTCGCTGGCCCTGTCGCCGTGCCGCCGACGCCGTGATCGATCTCCGAGAGCTCGTCCGGGCCCCGCTCGAACCGGTCCCTGGCATGCCGCCACGGTGTGCGCACGCGCGGGAGGCCCGGCTCCCGGGCTCAGATGCTGCGGGCCACCACGGCCTCGACGAAGCGGCCGACCTCCCGCTCGGGCAGGTTGCGGGCGAGATCCGCCTCGCTGATGATCCCGACCAGCCGCTTGTCGTTGTCGAGGATCGGCATGCGCCTGACCTGGTGCTCCTCCATGACCTCCAGCACCTGCCTGATGTCCGTGTCCGCCATCGCCGTGACCGGCTTTCCGGCTATCAGCTCCCCGGCGGTCATCTTCTTCGGATCCCCGCCGGCCGCGATGCACTTCACGATGATGTCGCGGTCCGTGACGATGCCGCGCAGCTTGTCGTCGTCACTGCAGATCGGCAGGACACCGACATCCTTGTCGCGCATGTGGCGCGCCGCGGTCTCGAGGGTCTCGTGTTCGCCCACGCAGTGGGCACCGGTGTGCATGACGTCTCGGGCGATGGTCATGGCAGCCTCCTCGATTCAGGCACAGAGGGCGGCGTTCCCAGGTGGCACACGGGTCTCGTATGTCCCCTGAAGCCCTCAACCAGACTCCATTCTCAGCTCGCCACTCCTGCCACGCATCCGGAGTAACGCGCTGCCGCAGCCCCGCCTCCGCCGGCGGAGCATGGACCGTGGACAGGCAACTCACGAGGAGGCCGCGCCGTGGTGCCACCCGACAGTGCCGAGCGGCGGGGCGGGCACCGCACGGTCCCGCACACGGCGGACCTGCGGGTGGAGGCGTGGGGCCCCACTCGTGAGGAGTGCCTGGCGCACGCGGTGCGTGGCGTCTGCGAGTCGTTCCTGGACGTGAGCGGGGCAGCTCCCGTGCGGAAGCGTGACGTCACGGTGCGGCCGGAGACGGACGAGGACCTGCTCAGAGCGCTGCTCGAGGAGTTGGTCTACCGGCTCGACACCGACGGCGAAGTCCCGGTGGACGTGACGCTGACCGAGGTCCCCGGCGGTCTGCGGGCCGCCCTGCACATGGCCGAGGTCGCCCCGTTGCCGGTCACCGGGGCAGCGCCGAAGGCGGTGACCCTGCACGAGCTGGTCTTCCGCCGCGGCCCGCACGGCTGGGCCTGTTCGGTGACGCTGGACGTGTGACCGGGTCGGGCGGCCGCTCGATCGCGGCCGGCCACGCGGCCCGGGACCGGCCGCCACGCGCTCCGGGACCGGCCTCCGGCCACGGCGGCGCGCCTGAAGCCGGTGCCGCCGCGACGCCGCCGGCTCACGCGTCGTAGACGTCGGCCTTCTTCGGCTCGGCTCCCTGCACCTGAGCGCTGAGGAAGAGGGAGCGGGTGCCGAACTGCTCGGTGTCGCAGCCGTTCTCGTCGAGTATGCGCATCGCCGCCGCGTGCACGACGCGCAGCACCGGAGTGGCCGCGCGCAGCGCGTCGTCGGCCATGAAGCGGTGCCGCCAGGGCTTGTCAGCCCAGGCGTGCCGCAGGCCGAACGGTTCCGGAAGCGTCAGCTTGCCGCCGAGGAAGTCCAGCACCGGGGGGAACCAGGTGAAGGGCGCGCGGGCCGTGAGCCGGACCACTTCCTTGGCCTCCACCAGCGGCAGGTTGACCTCCTTTGTCTCCCAGAACTTCACGCTCTTGGAGACCTCCTTGGTCTTGGCCTTGGGCTTCGTGGTGAACAGCGGATGCACGGGGCCCAGGGCATGACCCGTGACCTCGATGCGCAGCGTGTGGTGGAGCACGGTCACGGTGATCAGCAGCGTGATCACCAACTGCCCGTCCCAGAGGACGAACTGGACGCCGAGGTAGTGCCTGTTGCCGCTGCCGAACTGCTGCTCGTTGCAGATGCGCTGTATCTCGAAGTCCTTGATGCGGTACCCCTCGACCTCCTGGCCCTCGGGGCGCTTGACCTCGGTGGCGCCCTCGCCGATGGGGGAGACGATCCAGTGCCGTATCGACGGTGTGGGGAAGCCGCCGGTGTGCAGCGGCCCGCGCTCGAGCCTGCGCAGCTGGTCGTGGATGGCGCGCACCACATCCCAGCTGCGGAAGGGGTTGATGTCGGCCTCGCCGTCCTTCGGGACCAGCTCCTCGGCGAGCTGCCAGCTGCCCCAGCGGGTGCCCATGCCGAGTATCCCCTTGGGGCCCGCGTAGTAGACGAGGTTGCTGGCCTGCTCGGCGCTGAGCTTGGCGAGACCCAGCCGGATGCGTTCGGCGCCCGCGTCCCCCGGGTCCTGCGGGACGGCCTCGGGGATCTTCGCCCCGACGCCGCTGCCGCCCAGCAGCTGCTCCCACTGTCCGCGGAGCATCTTGGCCGAGCGCTCGCAGACCTGCTTCGCCCACAGCCAGCCGACGACAGGCACGATGAGCATGCCGCGCAGATAGATGCCGAGCACTCCGTCGAAGGGGAGCTTGAGTACGAACAGAACCGCCAGACCGCCCAGCGCGATCATGGCGGCGATACCGAAGGCGCCCATCCGCTTGTCCTGCGCTCCGGCGAGCGCGCGGCGCAGCTGGAAGGCCAGCAGCCACAGCAGAGTCCCCGGCAGGAACAGCACTCCGAAGATGACCATGATGACGGTCAGCCGGGTGTCGCGGTCCTTGCGGATGCGGGTGGCCGCAAGGCAGTGCTCGACAACCGTCTGCGGCTCGATGCCGAAGGACTGGATGAGTGCCTTGCGGGCCCCTCCCAGCAGCCGCACCTGCACGGCGCGGGAGAACGCCTCGCCTAGGTTCGGCTCGAACAGCGAGACGCGCGGGGGCTTCACCTTCGCGCCGTCGTTCGCCTTGAGAAGTTCCGTGATCGGGCCGTCCCGGTACGCGGCGGAGGCGAGGGCCTGCGTGGCCGCGGTCTGGCCGCCCGAACCCGAGAGCGGCACTTGGGCGCCCGGACTGAAGTCGGACGCGGCCTCGATCCCTTCGAAATCCTCGAACCCGGCCACTGAGCCCCCACTTCGTCAAGCCTCGGCGCTGCCCGCCCACGTGCGGTGCCGACCACAGCACATTCCCAACTGCCGTGGCCGGCACACTTCTTCACGTGCCTTTGTCCAGCGTAGCCGCAGTCAGCCGCCGTTCTGCGCGGCTTCCAGGATCTTGCCGGCCAGCTGCTGGGGCATCGGTTCGTGGCAGGCGTACGAGCGGGCGAAGCGGCCCGTCCCGTGGGAGAGCGAGCGCAGTTCCACGGCGTACCGGCTGATCTCGATCTCCGGGATCTGCGCCCGTACGAGGGTGTGCCCGTCGGTGGCCTGCTCGGTGCCGGAGACCTTTCCGCGCCGTCCGGACAGGTCGCTCATCACCGAGCCGACGTACTCGTCCTCGACGTCCACCTGCAACTCTGCGACGGGTTCGAGGAGATGGATGCGCGCCTTGGACGCGCACTCGCGCAGCGCGAGCGCACCCGCCATCTGGAACGCGGCGTCGGAGGAGTCCACCGAGTGGGCCTTGCCGTCGTGCAGCGTCACGCGGAAGTCGACAAGGGGGTAGCCGGCGGCGACGCCCTTAGCGGCCTGGGCGCGAATGCCCTTCTCCACCGAAGGGATGAACTGCCTGGGCACGGCCCCGCCGACGACCTTGTCGACGAACTCGATGCCCGAACCGCCCGGCAGCGGCTCCACCTTGATGTCGCAGATCGCGAACTGCCCGTGTCCGCCGGACTGTTTGACGTGCCGGCCGCGGCCCTCCGCGCTCTCGGCGAACGTCTCCCGCAACGACACCTTGTGCGGCACGGAATCGACGTTGACGCCGTAGCGGGCACGCAGCCGCTCCAGTGCGACGCCCATGTGCGCCTCGCCCAGGCACCACAGGACGAGTTGGTGGGTGTCCGGGTTCTGCTCCAGGCGCATCGTCGGATCCTCGGCGACGAGCCGGGAGAGCCCTTGCGAGAGCTTGTCCTCGTCGGCCTTCGTGTGCGCCTTGATGGCGACCGGCAGCAACGGGTCGGGCATCACCCACGGTTCCATCAGAAGCGGGTCGTCCTTGGCGGAGAGGGTGTCGCCCGTCTCCGCGCGGGTCAGCTTGGCCACGCACGCGAGGTCGCCGGCCACGGCCTTGGACAGGGGGCGCTGCTGCTTGCCGAAGGGCGCGGACAACGCCCCTATCCGCTCGTCGACGTCGTGGTCCTCGTGCCCCCGGTCCTCCAGTCCGTGACCGGAGACGTGCACGGTCTCGTCGGGACGGAGCGTGCCGGAGAAGACACGGACGAGTGAGATGCGTCCGACGTACGGGTCGGAGGAGGTCTTGACGACCTCGGCGACCAGCGGGCCGTCGGCGTCGCAGGTCAGCGCCGGGCGGGGCTTGCCCTCCGGAGTGGTGACGTCGGGGATCTCGTGCTCCAGGGGCGAGGGGAAGCCGCCCGTGATCAACTCCAGCAGCTCCACGGTGCCCAGGCCGTGCCGTGCGCCCCCGGCGGCGGGCGCCGCCGCCAGCACGGGATGGAAGACGCCGCGCGCGACGGCCTTCTCCAGGTCCTGGATGAGCGTCGGGACGTCGCACTCCTCGCCGCCGAGATAGCGGTCCATGAGGGTCTCGTCCTCGCTCTCGGAGATGATCCCCTCGATGAGCCGGTTCCTGGACTCCTCGATCTGCGGCAGCAGTTCGGGCCCGGGCTCCCGCTCGGTGCGCGTTCCGGAGGAGTAGTCGTGGAGGCGCTGGGAGAGCAGCCCTATGAGGCCCTCGACGGGCGCGTGTCCGTCGGCGCCCTCCGCACCGCGCAGCGGCAGGTACAACGGGATGACGGCGTCGGGGTCGTCCCCGCCGAAGACGCTCTGGCAGACCGAGACCATTTCCTCGAAGTCGGCCCGTGCGGCGTCGAGATGAGTCACGACGATTGCGCGCGGCATCCCGACCGCCGCGCACTCCTCCCACACCAGCCGTGTCGCGCCGTCGACGCCGTCGGCCGCCGAGACAACGAAAAGGGCCGCGTCCGCTGCCCGCAGACCGGCCCTCAACTCCCCGACGAAATCCGCATATCCGGGGGTGTCCAGTAGGTTGATCCGGATGCCCTCCCACTCGACCGGCACCAGTGAGAGCTGCACCGAGCGGTGCTGGCGGTGCTCGATCTCGTCGTAGTCGGAGAGGGACCCGCCGTCCTCCACCCTTCCGGCTCTCGACACCGCCCCTGAGGCCAGGGCGAGTGCTTCGACGAGGGTGGTCTTTCCCGATCCGCTGTGGCCGACCAGGACCACATTCCGCAGCTTGGAGGGGTGGTCGGCCGCCGCTGCCCTGCCGGCGGCTCCGGTGTGTGTGTTCGCCTTGTCGCCCATGTGTCCCGCCTTCCGGTCGACACGTGCTGGCTACATCTGGCTTCGTCGCGAAAACCGCGGTACTTCGAGCTTTCCACCGCTCCCGGCACGCGTCCATACGTAGGAAGGGACGGTGCCGCGGACCCTGGAAACACGGCTCGGCGCGCCTGGCTAACATGGGCCCGCCGGTGGCCGTATCCGCTGCCGGGCCCGCCATCGATCAACGGGACCACCATGCTGAACAAGTACGCGCGTGCGTTCTTCACGCGTGTCCTCACTCCTTTCGCGACGCTGCTGCTGCGACTGGGAGTGAGCCCGGACACGGTCACGCTGATCGGCACCGGAGGGGTGGTTGCGGGAGCGCTGGTCTTCTACCCGCTCGGCGAGTTCTTCTGGGGCACCGTCGTCATCACGCTGTTCGTCTTCTCCGACCTCGTCGACGGCACCATGGCGCGGCAGCTGGGTCGCTCCAGCCGGTGGGGCGCCTTCCTCGACTCGACCCTCGACCGCGTCGCGGACGCGGCCGTCTTCGGCGGCATCGCGCTGTGGTACGCGGGTGGCGGCGACAGCGTCCTGATGTGCGGCGTGACGATCTTCTGCCTCGCCAGCGGCCAGGTGGTCTCCTACACGAAGGCGCGGGGGGAGAGCATCGGACTGCCGGTTAACGTCAACGGCCTTGTGGAGCGCGCCGAGCGGCTCGTGATCACACTCGTCCTGGCCGGCCTCTCGGGCTTCACGACCTTCGGCGTCCCCTACATCGGCGTGCTGCTGCCCATCGCGCTGTGGGTCGTCGCGCTCGGCAGTCTCGTCACACTCGGGCAGCGGATGGTGACCGTGCGGCGCGAGGCCGCCGAGGCGGAAGGGACGGGTGCGGCGTGAGAGGCGACGCCCGTGACCGGCTGACCGATTCGCTGTACGGGCTGGGCTGGGCCGGCGTGCGCAGACTCCCGGAACCGGCCGCGGCGGCCCTGGGCCGGAGCATCGCGGACACCGCCTGGAAGCGGCGCGGCAGGGGCGTGCGGCAGCTCGAGGCGAACCTCGCGCGTGTGGTGCCCGGAGCCTCGCCGGAGAGCCTCAGGCAGCTCTCACAGGCGGGGATGCGCTCGTACCTGCGGTACTGGATGGAATCGTTCAGGCTGCCCGTCTGGCGTGAGCGGCACATACAGGACAGCGTGCACATCCACGACCTGGACCTGCTCACCGACGGCATCGCGTCGGACCGCGGAGTGATCCTCGCCCTGCCGCACCTGGCCAACTGGGACCTGGCAGGCGCGTACGTCACCACCGTCCTGAAGACGCCCTTCAGCACCGTCGTCGAACGTCTCAAGCCCGAGTCGCTCTTCGACCGGTTCGTCGCCTACCGGGAAGGGCTCGGGATGGAGGTGCTGCCGCACTCGGGCGGCGCCGCCTTCGGCACGCTCGCGCGCCGGCTGCGGGACGGCGGCCTGGTGTGTCTCGTCGCCGACCGGGACCTGTCCTCGTCCGGGATCGAGGTGAGCTTCTTCGGCGAACGCACGCGGATGCCCGCCGGTCCCGCCCTGCTCGCACAGCAGACCGGAGCGATGCTGCTGCCGGTGACCCTCTGGTACGGGGAGTCGCCGAGGATGGAAGGCAGGGTGCATCCGCCGGTCCCGGTGCCCTCGCAGGGCACGCGCGCCGAGAAGTCCGCCGTCATGACGCAGGCCGTCGCGGACGCCTTCGCCGGGGGCATCGCCGAGCACCCGGAGGACTGGCACATGCTGCAGCGGCTGTGGCTCGCGGACCTCCCGGCCCGTCCGGGAGCCGGGGGTGCAGCCGCAGCCCCGGAGGAGGACGCCGCGGCCGGGCACGCGAAGTCCGGGGAGGAGCGGGAGAGATGAGGGTCGGGATCGTCTGCCCGTACTCCTGGGACGTCCCGGGCGGCGTGCAGTTCCACGTGCGCGACCTGGCGGAACATCTGGACGGTCTGCGGCACGAGGTGTCCGTGCTGGCACCGTCGGACGACGAGACTCCGCTGCCGCCGTACGTCGTCTCCGCGGGCCGCGCCGTTCCCGTCCCCTACAACGGCTCCGTCGCGCGGCTGAACTTCGGCTTTCTCTCCGCGGCCCGCGTACGGCGCTGGGTGCACGACGGCCGGTTCGACGTGCTGCACATCCACGAGCCGGCCACGCCCTCCCTCGCGCTGCTCACCTGCTGGGCGGCACAGGGCCCCATCGTCGCCACGTTCCACACCTCCAACCCGCGTTCGCGGGCGATGATCGCGGCGTACCCGATCCTGCAGCCCGCGCTGGAGAAGATCAGCGCGCGGATCGCGGTGAGCGAGTACGCGCGGCGCACGTTCGTCGAGCACCTCGGCGGCGACGCCGTCGTCATCCCCAACGGCGTCGACGTGGACTTCTTCGCGCGCGCCGAACCCAAGGCCGAATGGCAGGGCGGCACGATCGGCTTCATCGGACGGATCGACGAGCCCCGCAAGGGACTTCCCGTCCTGATGAAGGCCCTGCCCCGCATTCTCGAATCGCTGCCCGGGACGCGGCTGCTGGTCGCCGGGCGGGGCGACGAGGAGGAGGCGGTCGAGGGCCTTCCCGAACACGTGCGGGAGCGGATCGAGTTCCTCGGCATGGTCAGCGACGAGGACAAGGCGCGCCTGCTGCGCAGCGTCGACCTGTACGTCGCGCCCAACACCGGGGGCGAGTCCTTCGGGATCATCCTCGTCGAGGCCATGTCGGCCGGCGCGCCCGTGCTCGCCAGCGACCTGGACGCCTTCGCGCAGGTGCTCGACGGGGGAGGGGCCGGCGAACTCTTCCCCAACGAGGACCCCGACGCCCTGGCGGACGCCGCCGTGCGGCTGCTGTCCGACCCGGGGCGGCGGGAACGGCTGCGCACATACGGAAGCCGCCACGTCCGGCGCTTCGACTGGTCCACCGTCGGCGCCGACATCCTCGCCGTCTACGAGACCGTCACCGACGGCGCAGCCGCCGTGGCGCCCGACGAACGCATCGGACTCCGCGCCCGTTTCGGCCTGGGCCGTGATTGAACGCGCCGGGTGGACTCGGCGTGTGCCGCCGGCCCGGACCGCACCGGGCGGCGTGGCAGCCCGTACGTGTGCGGCCGGTGACGGCTGAAGTGCCCGGAGACAGCTGAAGAACGAGGGAGAGCGCGGCAGCGATGCCCACCATGACCACTGTGATCCTGCTCGTCGTAGCCGTGCTGCTCATCGGCGTCTACCTCAGCTGGACCGCCGGACGTCTCGACCGGCTGCATGCCCGCATCGACGCCGCGCGGGCGGCGCTGGACGCGCAGTTGCTCCGACGCGCCTCCATCGCACAGGAGTTGGCGACCGCCGGGGTGCTCGACCCGGCGGCGTCGATGGTCCTGTACCAGGCCGCGCACGACGCGAGACAGGCGCCCGAGGAGCAGCGTGAGGTCGCCGAGAGCGAACTCAGCCAGGCGCTGCGAGCCGTTTTCGACGGGAGCGCCCAGGTCGAGGCCGTCCGTGCGGCGCCGGGCGGAGAGGACGCGGCCGTCGAACTCGCCGCGGCCGTACGGCGGGTGCCGATGGCCCGCCGTTTCCACAACGACGCGGTGCGTGCCGCGCGTGCGCTCCGCCGCCATCGCACCGTCCGCTGGCTCCGCCTCGCCGGCTATGCGCCCTTCCCACTCGCCTTCGAGATGGACGACGAGCCACCGCCGGCCCTGGCCGACCGGGGCAACGGAGCGCCCGGGTAGGCGCAGCGGACGCCGCGGCGGGCGGCGGCTCGGCGAGAGGCAGGGGAGAGGGAGACGAGGGGCAGACGAGGGGCAGACGAGGGGGCACGAGAGGGACGCGGGCGGGAGCCCGCCGGGTGCTTCGTGCGCCCGGCCGGGCAGTCCACCGCAGCCGGATTGGCCCTTTTCCAAGGCCACCCCGTTCCGGGACCGTGTATGCAGCGGACCTACCATGGTCCTGTCGTACTTTTTCCTGTCGAGTGAGGTCATACGTGTCCAGCCCGTCTTCCGTGCCCTCTGCCACATCGGCCGCCCAGTCCCCCGAGACCGGCACCGCGCGTGTCAAGCGCGGCATGGCCGAGCAGCTCAAGGGCGGCGTGATCATGGACGTCGTGACGCCGGAGCAGGCGAAGATCGCCGAGGACGCCGGTGCCGTCGCGGTCATGGCGCTCGAGCGGGTCCCCGCCGACATCCGCAAGGACGGCGGTGTCGCGCGGATGTCCGACCCCGACATGATCGAGGGCATCATCGAGGCCGTCACCATCCCGGTCATGGCCAAGTCCCGCATCGGCCACTTCGTGGAGGCCCAGCTCCTCCAGGCTCTGGGCGTCGACTACATCGACGAGTCCGAGGTCCTCACCCCGGCCGACGAGGTCAACCACAGCGACAAGTTCGCGTTCACCACGCCCTTCGTGTGCGGCGCCACCAATCTCGGAGAGGCCCTGCGGCGCATCTCCGAGGGCGCCGCCATGATCCGCTCCAAGGGCGAGGCGGGCACGGGGAACGTCGTCGAGGCCGTGCGGCACATGCGCCAGATCAACGGCGACATCGGCAGGCTCAAGTCGCTGGACAGCCACGAGCTGTACGGCGCCGCCAAGGAGCTGCGCGCACCGTACGAGCTGGTCAGGGAGGTCGCCGCGCTGGGCAAGCTGCCGGTGGTCCTCTTCTCCGCCGGCGGTGTCGCCACCCCCGCGGACGCCGCGCTGATGCGCCAACTCGGCGCGGAGGGCGTCTTCGTCGGCTCCGGGATCTTCAAGTCCGGCGACCCGGCCAAGCGTGCCGCGGCGATCGTGAAGGCGACGACCTTCTACGACGACCCGAAGATCATCGCCGATGCGTCGCGCGGCCTCGGCGAGGCCATGGTGGGCATCAACTGCGACACCCTTCCCGAGGGCGAGCGGTACGCCTCCCGCGGCTGGTGAGGCGCCCCGCGCCCCCGGCCCCGCCCCCGCCTTCGGACCAGGGCAGGCAATTCAACACCCGTACGAGAGGCACCTGTTCGTGAGTACCCCCACCGTCGGCGTCCTCGCCCTGCAGGGCGACGTCCGCGAGCACTTCGCCGCCCTCGCGGCGGCGGGCGCCCGTACGTGTGCTGTGCGGCGGCCCGAGGAGCTGGCCTCGGTCGACGGCCTGGTGGTCCCCGGCGGCGAGTCGACGACGATCTCCAAGCTGGCCGCCCTCTTCGGCCTGATGGAGCCGCTGCGCGAGCGCGTGCGGGCGGGAATGCCGGCCTACGGTTCCTGCGCGGGCATGATCCTGCTCGCGGACAAGATCCTGGGCGCCGCCCCCGTGGCCTCCGGCGCGCAGGAGCAGGAGACGATCGGCGGAATCGACATGCTCGTGCGCCGCAACGCCTTCGGACGGCAGAACGAGTCCTTCGAGGCTCCGCTCGACGTCAAGGGCGTGCAGGGCGGCCCCGTCGAGGGCGTGTTCATCAGGGCCCCATGGGTGGAGTCGACGGGAGAGCGCGCCGAGGTCCTGGCCGTACACGACGGGCACACCGTCGCCGTGCGCCAGGACGCCCTGCTGGCGACGTCCTTCCATCCCGAACTCACGGGTGACCACCGCGTGCACGCGATGTTCGTGGACATGGTGCGCAGCGCGCAGGGCTGACCACCCGGTGTGCGCGCCGAGTTCGGCCGCCCGTGCCTCAAGGGGAGCGGGCCCCGGACCGGGGAGCGGGGCGGTCGGTGCCCTGAGCCGCTGGCGGTAGGATCTCCGCGTCGGTTCATGTCGGTGACGTCGAAGGAGCGAGGCTGTGTCCGGCCACTCTAAGTGGGCAACCACCAAGCACAAGAAGGCCGTGATCGATGCCAAGCGCGGCAAACTCTTCGCCAAGCTGATCAAGAACATCGAGGTCGCCGCCCGTACGGGAGGTGCCGACCCCGACGGCAACCCGACCCTCTACGACGCCATCCAGAAGGCGAAGAAGAGCTCGGTCCCCAACAAGAACATCGACAGCGCGGTCAAGCGCGGCGCCGGCCTCGAGGCGGGTGGTGCCGACTACGAGACGATCATGTACGAGGGTTACGGCCCGAACGGTGTCGCGGTGCTCATCGAGTGCCTCACCGACAACCGCAACCGTGCCGCCTCCGACGTGCGTGTCGCGATGACCCGCAACGGCGGCTCCATGGCCGACCCGGGCTCGGTCTCGTACCTCTTCAACCGCAAGGGCGTCGTGATCGTCCCCAAGGGCGGTGACGGGCTCTCCGAGGACGACGTGCTCGCGGCGGTCCTCGAGGCCGGTGCCGAGGAAGTCAACGACCTGGGCGAGAACTTCGAGGTCATCAGCGAGGCCACCGACCTCGTCGCGGTGCGCACCGCCCTGGTGGACGCGGGAATCGACTACGAGTCCGCCGACAACAGCTTCCTGCCCAGCGTGCAGGTGCCGCTGGAGGAGGACGGCGCCCGCAAGATCTTCAAGCTGATCGACGCGCTCGAGGACAGCGACGACGTGCAGAACGTCTTCGCCAACTTCGACGTCGACGACGAGGTCCTGGCGAAGGTCGACGCCTGAGGTACCGCGCCGGGCCGCCGCGCGGGCGGCCACCGCGCGGGTTCGTGCCGCCACGGCGGGCGCGCCGCGCCGTCGCCGACGTCCCGCAACTGCCGCCGGTACCGGGCCTGTTGGTGCGCTCGTGCCGGTAGGTTGCCGCCGGATTGTCGGTGCCTGCCGATAACCTGCGGGAACACAGTCGGAGCGCGAGGTGCGAGCGAGGAGGACGGGCGTGCGTGTGCTCGGTGTCGATCCGGGACTGACCCGCTGCGGCCTCGGTGTGGTCGAGGGTGTCGCCGGTAGGCCGCTGACGATGAAGGCGGTCGGCGTCGTACGCACACCGGCCGACATCTCCGTCGCCGAGCGCCTCGTACTGATCGAGCAGGGCGTCGAGCAGTGGCTCGACCGGCACCGGCCCGAAGCCGTCGCCGTGGAGCGGGTGTTCAGCCAGCACAACGTCCGCACCGTGATGGGGACGGCTCAGGCGAGCGCGGTCGCGATGCTGTGCTCCGCACGCCGCGGGCTGCCCGTGGAACTCCACACTCCCAGTGAGGTGAAGGCCGCGGTCACCGGCGCGGGCAGGGCGGAGAAGGCGCAGGTCGGCACGATGGTCATGCGGCTTCTGCGGCTCGACGAACCACCGCGTCCGGCCGACGCCGCCGACGCCCTCGCCCTCGCGATCTGTCACATCTGGCGCGCTCCGGTGCAGCAGCGCCTCAACCGCCTACAGCAGGCGCACGCGAGGCACTCCGCGGCCTCTTCCCGAGCGCCCGGCGCGCAGGCTGCCGTCACGGACGGCGCCGCACCAGCACCGAAAGGCACCGCCCGATGATCGCCTTCGTATCCGGCACCATCGCCTCACTCGCCCCCGACACCGCAGTCGTCGAAGTGGGCGGCGTGGGCATGGCCGTGCAGTGCACGCCGGGCACGCTCGCCCAGCTGCGCGTCGGGCGGCACGCGAAGCTCGCCACCTCCCTCGTCGTCCGGGAGGATTCGCTGACCCTCTACGGCTTCGACGACGAAGACGCCCGGCAGACCTTCGAGTTGCTGCAGACGGCGAGCGGCGTCGGGCCGCGCCTCGCCCAGGCCATGCTGGCCGTCCACTCGCCCGACGCGCTGCGGGCAGCCGTCTCCAGCGGTGACGAGAAGGCTCTGACGGCCGTTCCGGGCATCGGGAAGAAGGGCGCGCAGAAGCTGCTCCTGGAGCTGAAGGACCGCCTCGGTGAGCCCGTCTCCGCCGCCGCGGCCCACCTTCCGGGACAGGGAGCCGGCGTGGCGGGCACCGGTGGCTGGCGCGGCCAACTGCACTCCGCGCTCGTGGGGTTGGGGTATGCGGGACGGGAGGCGGACGAGGCCGTCGAGGCCGTCGCCCCGCAGGCCGAGGAGGCGGCGGCCTCCGGCGCTGAGCCCCCGGTGCCGCAACTGCTGCGTGCTGCGCTCCAGACGCTGAACCGGGCGCGGTGAGCCGCGGATGACCGTGTCCAGCACAGCCGCCGGCTCCCGCTGCGGGGTGCCGCAGGCGCCGCTGCCCGCCGCGGGCGCGACGCAGCCGCACCGAAACCACATGCACGGCCCGCGCACCACAGTCGGAGGCAGTCGCCATGAGCGGTGAGGAGTACGGCGGAGCCGGCGCGGCGGACGACGGCACGGACCGCCTCGTCGGCCCGGAGGCCGAGAGCGACGAGAGCGCCGTGGAGGCGGCGCTGCGCCCCAGGGAACTGAGCGAGTTCATCGGCCAGCCCAAGGTTCGCGAACAGCTCGACCTGGTGCTCAAGGCCGCCCGCCAGCGCAACGGCACGGCTGACCACGTGCTGCTCTCCGGAGCCCCCGGCCTCGGCAAGACCACACTCTCCATGATCATCGCCGCGGAGATGGGCGCCCCCATCCGCATCACCTCGGGCCCGGCCATCCAGCACGCCGGGGATCTCGCCGCGATCCTGTCCTCGCTGCAGGAGGGGGAGATCCTCTTCCTCGACGAGATCCACCGGATGTCGCGCCCCGCCGAGGAGATGCTCTACATGGCGATGGAGGACTTCCGCGTCGACGTGATCGTCGGCAAGGGCCCCGGCGCCACCGCCATCCCGCTCGAGCTGCCGCCCTTCACCCTCGTGGGGGCCACGACGCGGGCCGGGCTGCTGCCTCCGCCGCTGCGCGACAGATTCGGGTTCACCGCCCATATGGAGTTCTACGAGCCGTCCGAGCTGGAGCAGGTCGTCCACCGTTCCGCGCGCCTGCTGGAGGTGCGCACGGACGCCGAGGGCGCCGCCGAGATCGCCGGCCGCTCCCGCGGCACGCCGCGCATCGCCAACCGCCTGCTGCGGCGGGTGCGCGACTACGCCCAGGTCAAGGCGGACGGTGTCATCGACCGCGAGATCGCCTCCCGGGCTCTCGGCGTCTACGAAGTGGACGAGCGGGGCCTGGACAGGCTCGACCGTGCCGTCCTGGGCGCACTGGTGAAGCTCTTCGGAGGCGGCCCCGTCGGCCTCTCGACGCTCTCGGTGGCGGTGGGGGAGGAGCGGGAGACCGTGGAGGAGGTGGCCGAGCCCTTCCTCGTACGGGAGGGACTGCTGGCCCGCACCCCACGGGGTCGCGTCGCCACCCCGGCCGCCTGGGACCATCTGGGGACGGCCCGCCCGGCGCCCGCTCCAGGCCGCCCGGATTCCGCGGCAGGACCGGGACAAGCGGGGCTGTTCGGAGAGTGACGCGGACAGCCTCGCCCGACCAGGAACCCCCGTGGCACGCTTGACGTTGTTCCATTGGCGAGGGCTCGCTTAGACTCCGCCGACGCCGCGCCTTCACGGGCGGCACGCCCACCCCGAATCCAGGCCGCTTCACTCGCGGTCCGTCGAAGGACTTTCTCCCGCCGTGAATATCGTTACTCTCCTCCCCTTCATCGTGCTCATCGGGGCCATGTTCCTGATGACCCGGTCCGCCAAGAACAAGCAGCGTCAGGCCGCCAAGATGCGTGACGCGATGACGCCGGGCACCGGTGTCCGGACGATCGGCGGCATGTACGCCACCGTCAAGGAGATCCGCGACGACACGGTCCTCCTTGAGGTGGCTCCCGGTACGCACGCCCTCTACGCCAAGAACGCCGTCGGCGCCGTGCTCGAGCAGGAGGAGTACGAGCGGATCGTGAACGGCACGTCCGGCGAACTCGGGATCGGCGAGACCGTCGTCCCGGACGACGCCTCCTCGCTCACCTCGGACGACGACGCCGACACCTCCAAGGTGGACTTCGCCAAGGAGGACGGCGCGGACTCCTCGTCGGCCGAAGACGCCACGACCGCGGCGGACGCGAAGGACGAGCAGGCAAAGGGCGACGACCGGCCCGAGGATGCCAAGCGGAAGGGCACCGACTCCGAGTAAGGTCGGCGCCGCCGGGCCACTGACCGGGCCCGGCGGCGGAGCACGTCCGCAGACCATTTGTGCGCCGCGTGGCGGCCCCACTCAACTCCTGGGCCGGCACCGGCTGCTGGGACAGGAGAGACGAGAAGGTGGCAGCACCGAAGAAAGGCCGCAGGAGCCCGGGCACCCATGCGAAACCGTGGCGTTCGCTGTTGCTGATCCTGCTGGCCCTGGTGGGCCTGACCGGGGGAACGATCTTCTCCGGTCACCACACCCCCCGGCTGGGCATCGATCTCGCCGGAGGTACGAGCATCACGCTCGAGGCCAAGAACCAGCCGGGGAAACCGAACGCGATCAACCAGACCAACATGGAAACCGCCGTGGGCATCATCGAGCGGCGGGTCAACGGTCTGGGTGTCTCGGAGGCCGAGGTCCAGACCCAGGGCGACCGGCACATCATCGCGAACATCCCCCGCGGCACCAACGAGAAGCAGGCGCGTGAACAGGTCGGTACGACCGCCAAGCTGGCCTTCCGGCCGGTGCTGACGTACATGCCGACCACCAAGCAGCCCGAGCCGCCGAAGCAGTCGCCGTCGCAGTCCCCCTCCAAGTCGCCCTCGCAGTCCAGCGGACCCGAGAGCGGCCAGGGCCAGGAGGACGGCAGCAAGGGCGACCAGGGCCGTGCCGTCACCGACGGGCTCAAGGCGAAGGCCGCGCCCGCCGACGACAAGCCCAGTCCCAAGCCGGACAAGACCACGCCGCCGCCCACCGCGCCTCCGCAGCAGCAGCAACCGCCGGGCGTCCCGGCGGAGCTGGCGACGAAGCTGCAGAAGCTGGACTGCAACGGCAAGCAGGCCAAGGCCAAGGTGAGCGAGCGTGCCTCCACCGCCAAGTCGAGCGAGCCGGTGCTCGCCTGCGACTCGAAGGAGAAGATCAAGTACGTTCTCGGGCCCGTCGGGGTCGATGGCAAGAACGTCTCCGACGCCAAGGCGCAGTTCGACCAGCAGCGCGGTCAGTGGATCGTCACGATGTCCTTCGACAGCAAGGGCTCCGACGACTTCGGTGACACCACGGGCAAGCTCGCCAAGAAGCAGCAGCCGCAGAACCAGTTCGCGATCGCCCTGGACGGCGAGGTCGTCTCCGCGCCCTCCGTGAGCCAGCGGCTGTCTTCCAACGCCGAGATCTCCGGCAGCTTCACCCAGGAGTCCGCCCAGGAGCTGGGCAACATCCTCTCCTACGGCGCCCTGCCCCTCACCTTCGAGGAGTCGGACGTCACGACGGTCACTCCCGCGCTGGGCAGCGAGCAGCTGAAGGCCGGTCTCATCGCGGGTGCGATCGGGCTGGCACTCGTGGTGATCTACCTCGTGGCGTACTACCGCGGGCTGTCACTGATCGCGATTCTGAGCCTGCTCGTCTCCGCGGTGCTGACCTACACGCTCATGTCGCTGCTCGGACCGGCCATCGGCTTCGCGCTCAACCTCCCGGCCGTGTGCGGTGCGATCGTCGCCATCGGTATCACCGCGGACTCGTTCATCGTCTACTTCGAACGCATCCGCGACGAGATCCGCGAGGGACGCACGCTGCGGCCCGCCGTGGAGCGTGGCTGGCCGCGCGCCCGGCGAACGATCCTGGTCTCCGACTTCGTGTCGTTCCTCGCCGCCGCGGTGCTGTTCATCGTCACCGTCGGCAAGGTGCAGGGCTTCGCGTTCACGCTGGGACTGACCACGCTCCTCGACGTCGTCGTGGTCTTCTTCTTCACCAAGCCGCTGATGACGGTGCTGGCACGCACGAAGTTCTTCGCCAGCGGCCATCCGTGGTCCGGTCTCGATCCGACAAGGCTCGGGGCCAAACCTCCACTGCGCCGCGGCCGACGCCCGTCCGCCGTCCGCACCGACCCGAAGGAGGCCTGAGATGTCGCGACTCGGCAACCTCGGTGCCCGGCTCTACCGCGGTGACGTCGGCTACGACTTCGTCGGCAAGCGCAAGCTCTGGTACGGCGTCTCCATCCTGATCACGATCACGGCGATCGTGGGTCTCGTGGTACGCGGCCTCAACATGGGCATCGAGTTCGAGGGCGGCGCGGTCCTCACGACGCCCAAGACGACGGCCAGCGTGCAGCACACGACCGAGGTCGTAGAGAAGGGCTCCGGGCGCCAGGCCATCGTGCAGCAGCTGGGCAACGGCGGCATGCGCATCCAGATCGCCGGTCTGGACACGGCCAAGTCGACCGATGTGAAGGAGGCCATCTCCAAGGAACTCAAGGTCGACCCCAACCGGATCGACACCCAGCTCGTCGGGCCCAGCTGGGGTGAGCAGATCGCCAACAAGGCGTGGCTGGGTCTGGGGATCTTCATGATCCTCGTGGTGATCTATCTGGCCATCGCCTTCGAGTGGCGGATGGCGCTGGCTGCATTGATCGCGCTGATCCACGACATCACGATCACCGTCGGCATCTATTCGCTCGTCGGGTTCGAAGTCACGCCGGGCACCGTCATCGGTCTGCTGACGATTCTCGGTTACTCCCTCTACGACACCGTCGTCGTCTTCGACAGCCTGAGAGAGAGCAACCGGGGCGTCACCAAACAGACGCGCTACACCTACGGCGAAGTCGCCAACCGCAGCATCAACTCCACCCTGGTGCGCTCCATCAACACGACGGTCGTGGCGCTGCTGCCCGTCGCGGGGCTGCTCTTCATCGGCGGCGGTCTGCTGGGCGGCGGCATGCTCAACGACATCGCCCTCTCCCTGTTCGTGGGCCTCGCGGCCGGGGCGTACTCCTCGATCTTCATCGCGACGCCGCTCGTCGCGGACTTCAAGGAGCGTCAGCCGGAGATGAAGGCGCTGGCCCGCCGTGTGCGGGCCAAGCGGCTCAAGAACGAGGACCGCGAGGGGAGCGGCGAGGACGGGCCGGAGGACGGGCAGTCCGACGGCTTCGAGGGCCCCGGTGACGGCGGTGTGCCGGTCCTGGACGGCGGTGCCCCCGCGGCGGCCGGTGCAGGGGTCGTCGGCCCGCGCGGCGGGAGTGAGGCCTCCGGCTCCCGCGGCCAGCGGCGCCAGCCGCCTTCCCGCAACCGCAGCCGCAACCGTCCCTCCGGAAAGCGCAGGTGATCCGATGACCGGCATAAGTGAGCCGGAGGCCGCGGCCCCCGAGGCCGTGCGGGAGATGCTGCTCGGCCGTATCCGGGACGTCGCGGACTACCCGGTGCCCGGCGTGATGTTCAAGGACATCACGCCGCTGCTCGCCGACCCCGAGGCGTTCACGGTGCTCACCGACACGCTCGCCGCTCTCTGCTCCCGGCGCGGCGCCACCAAGGTCGTCGGCCTCGAGGCGCGGGGCTTCATCCTCGCCGCCCCGGCGGCGGTGTGTGCGGGCCTCGGCTTCGTCCCCGTCCGCAAGGCCGGCAAGCTCCCCGGCGCGACGCTCGCGCAGTCATACGAGCTGGAGTACGGCACCGCCGAGATGGAGGTGCACGCCGAGGACCTCACCGAGAAGGACCGGGTGCTGATCGTCGACGACGTGCTGGCGACGGGCGGCACCGCCGAGGCCTCGCTGGAGCTGGTGAGGCGGGCCGGAGCGCAGGTCGCCGGCATCGCGGTCCTGATGGAGATCGGGTTCCTCGGCGGCCGGGACAGGCTGAAGCCCGCGCTGCACGATGCCCCGTTGGACGCGTTGGTCACGGTCTGACCACGACAGGACGCAACGAGGCGGTCACCCGGTACGTTCTCTCCAGGAGACGCGGGTGACCGCCGTCGTGCTGTGGCCGTACCGCCGGTGGCGGGCGGGGTCGCCTCCGGGGTCGATACCATGGCAGCAGTCCGACCTGGGGTCCAACGAGGAGTGCTCTTGCCAGACGAGGCCCAGCCGTACACGGCGGCACAGCGTCACGACGCCGAGCCCGGCGGGCCCGGCGCACTCGCCGCGGCCCCGGACGAGCTGCCTCGGGACGGGGCCGACGCCGCGGAGCGTGAGCATCGCGTTTCCCGTACGCCTGCCGGCCAGCAGCGCGGCAGCCGCGGCACGACCGGTTCCGCGCACGAGGACGGAAGCGGCGCCAATACCGCCGGTACCACCGTCGAGGAGCGCGGCGCCGCCGCCGCGGATCCCTCGGACGGGAAGGCCCACAGCGAGCGTGTGGCCCCTGCCCGCGCCGTCTCGGGCGTCTCGGGCCGCTCCGGCTCCTCCAACCGCGTACGGGCCCGGCTCGCGCGTCTCGGCGTGCAGCGTTCCAGCCCCTTCAACCCCGTCCTGGAACCGCTGCTGCGGATAGTGCGCGGCAACGACCCGAAGATCGAGTCGGCGACGCTGCGCCAGATCGAGCACGCCTACCAGGTCGCAGAGCGCTGGCACCGCGGCCAGAAGCGCAAGAGCGGCGACCCGTACATCACGCATCCGCTCGCCGTCACCACCATCCTCGCGGAGCTCGGCATGGACCCGGCGACGCTCATGGCGGGGCTGCTCCACGACACCGTCGAGGACACCGAGTACGGGCTGGACGCCCTCCGGCGCGACTTCGGCGAGCAGGTGGCCCTCCTCGTCGACGGCGTCACCAAGCTGGACAAGGTCAAGTTCGGGGAGGCGGCGCAGGCGGAGACGGTACGCAAGATGGTCGTCGCCATGGCCAAGGACCCACGGGTGCTGGTCATCAAGCTCGCCGACCGCCTGCACAACATGCGCACCATGCGCTACCTGAAGCGGGCGAAGCAGGAGCAGAAGGCCCGGGAGACCCTGGAGATCTTCGCACCGCTCGCGCACCGCCTCGGCATGAACACCATCAAGTGGGAGCTGGAGGACCTCGCCTTCGCGATCCTCTACCCGAAGATGTACGACGAGATCGTGCGGCTCGTCGCCGAGCGGGCCCCGAAGCGGGACGAGTATCTGGCCGTCGTCACCGACGAGGTCCAGGCCGACCTGCGCGCCGCCCGTATCAAGGCCACGGTCACCGGCCGTCCGAAGCACTACTACAGCGTGTACCAGAAGATGATCGTCCGTGGCCGGGACTTCGCGGAGATCTACGACCTGGTCGGCATCCGCGTCCTGGTGGACACCGTCCGCGACTGCTATGCGGCGCTGGGCACCGTGCACGCCCGGTGGAACCCGGTTCCCGGCCGGTTCAAGGACTACATCGCGATGCCGAAGTTCAACATGTACCAGTCGCTGCACACGACGGTGATAGGGCCCGGGGGCAAGCCCGTCGAGCTGCAGATCCGCACCTTCGACATGCACCGCCGCGCCGAGTACGGCATCGCCGCCCACTGGAAGTACAAGCAGCAGGCCGTCGCCGGAGCCTCCAAGGTGCGCACGGACGTCCCCAAGGGCACCGGCAAGGGCGACGAGCACGTCAACGACATGTCCTGGCTGCGCCAGCTGCTGGACTGGCAGAAGGAGACCGAGGACCCGGGCGAGTTCCTGGAGTCGCTGCGCTTCGACCTCTCCCGCAACGAGGTCTTCGTCTTCACCCCGAAGGGCGACGTCATCGCGCTGCCCGCGGAGGCCACGCCCGTCGACTTCGCCTACGCCGTGCACACCGAGGTCGGGCACCGCACCATCGGTGCCCGCGTCAACGGACGTCTCGTGCCGCTGGAGTCGACGCTCGAGAACGGCGACACGGTCGAGGTCTTCACCTCCAAGTCCCCTGGCGCCGGGCCGTCCCGCGACTGGCTGGGCTTCGTCAAGTCGCCCCGCGCCCGCAACAAGATCCGGGCCTGGTTCACCAAGGAACGCCGCGACGAGGCCATCGAGCAGGGCAAGGACGCCATCGTCCGCGCCATGCGCAAGCAGAACCTGCCGATCCAGCGCATCCTCACCGGCGACTCCCTCGTCACCCTCGCCCACGAGATGCGCTACGCGGACATCTCCGCCCTGTACGCCGCCATCGGCGAGGGCCATGTGTCGGCGCAGAGCGTCGTCCAGAAGCTCGTGCAGTCCCTCGGCGGGGAGGACGCCGCCAACGAGGACCTGGCCGAGACCGCGCCGCCCATGCCGGCCGCCACGCGCCGTGCCAAGCGGCGGGCGAACTCCGACCCGGGCGTCGTCGTCAAGGGCGTGGACGACGTGTGGGTCAAGCTGGCCCGCTGCTGTACGCCCGTACCCGGTGATCCCATCATCGGCTTCGTCACGAGGGGCAACGGCGTCTCCGTCCACCGCACGGACTGCGTCAACGTGGACTCCCTGACGAAGGAACCCGAGCGGATCATCGACGTGGAGTGGGCGCCCAGCCAGTCGTCCGTCTTCCTCGTCGCCATCCAGGTCGAGGCGCTCGACCGCTCCCGGCTGCTCTCGGACGTCACGCGCATCCTCTCCGACCAGCACGTCAACATCCTCTCGGCGGCCGTGCAGACTTCCCGGGACCGGGTCGCCACCTCCCGTTTCACCTTCGAGATGGGCGACCCGAAGCATCTCGGGCACGTACTGAAGGCGGTCCGCAGCGTGGAGGGTGTCTACGACGTCTACCGGGTGACCTCGGCCCGCCGGCCGTCCTGACCCCGGGGTCGTCCCGGCCGTGGCGCCTCGGCCCTCGGCCTCCGGTGCGCACACAATGACGGTGCGCTGCCCGCCACCGCGGACAGCGCACCGGCTTTCGGCCCCGGAGTCTCCTGCTCCCGGTCAGCCGCCGAACTCCTCCAGGCCCTTCATCGCCTGGTCCAGCAGCTCCTGGCGGCCGGCGAGCTCCTTCTCCAGCTTCTCGGCCTTGGCCGTGTTCCCCGCCGCGCGGGCCTTCTCGGCCTGGCCGCGCAGCTTGTCGACGGCGTCCTGAAGCTGGCCCGTCAGCCCCGCCGCGCGTGCCCGCGCCTCGGGGTTCGTACGGCGCCACTCGGCCTCCTCGGCCTCCTGGATCGCCCGCTCCACCGCGTGCATGCGGCCCTCGATCTTCGGCCGGGCGTCGCGGGGGACATGCCCCACGGCGTCCCAGCGCTCATTGATCGCCCGGAACGAGCCGCGGGCCGTCTTCAGATCCGTGATCGGAAACAGCTTCTCCGCCTCGGCGGCCAGCTCCTCCTTACGGGCCAGGTTCTCCCGCTGCTCGACGTCGCGTTCGGCGAACACCTCGCTGCGGGCCTGGAAGAAGACGTCCTGAGCGCCGCGGAAGCGCTGCCACAGGTCCTCCTCGTGCTCCCGCTGCGCGCGCCCGGCGGCCTTCCACTCCTGCATCAGCTCGCGGTACTTGGCCGCCGTGGGACCCCAGTCGCGGGAGTCGGAGAGCGCCTGGGCCTCGGCCACCAGCTTCTCCTTGCGCCGGCGGGCCTCCTCCCGCTGCGCGTCGAGCTGGGCGAAGTGGGCCTTGCGCCGCTTGGAGAAGGCCGAACGGGCATGGGAGAAGCGGCGCCACAGTTCGTCGTCGGTCTTGCGGTCGAGCCGCGGCAGGCGCTTCCAGCTCTCGACAAGGGTGCGCAGCCGCTCGCCGGCGGCCCGCCACTGCTCGCTCTGCGCCAGCTCCTCCGCCTCGCTGACCAGCTCTTCCTTGGAGCGGCGCGCCCGCTCGTTCTGCTGCGCCTTCTCGGCCTTGCGCTCCTCGCGGCGCTTTTCCACGGCGCCCGTCAGGGCGTCGAGGCGCTTGCTGAGCGCCTCCAGGTCACCCACGGCGTGATGCGCGTCGACCTGCTCGCGCAGATGCTCGATCGCGGCGGTGGCGTCCTTGGCGGACAGATCGGTGGTCTGCACACGCCGCTCCAGGAGGCCGATCTCCACGACCAGGCCCTCGTACTTGCGCGTGAAGTAGGCGAGCGCTTCCTCCGGGGAGCCTGCCTGCCACGATCCGGCGACCTTCTCGCCGTCGGCTGTACGCACGTATACGGTCCCCGCCTCATCGACGCGGCCCCACGTGTCGCTGCTCACAGCGCCTCCTCCACAAGATGCCCAGGCTGGGTGCGGGCCCCCCGGCATCGTCCACAGATCTCGTCACTGCCAACATAGGCGAACGGCGCCCGCGCTGTCCGCATGCCGACGGAGCGAAATTGTGCACGCGAAGGCCCTTGTGCGTATACGCCCGGGCCGGTCAGGACTTGCGTACGGAGGTCCCCTCGATCACCACGGTCGCGATCGGAGCGGTGTTCTGGTTCTCCGGCTCCGGCCTCGAACCGGCGTCGGCGATCTTCTTCAGCACGCCCATTCCCTTGGTGATCTTTCCGAAAGGCGTGAAGTCCGGCGGCAGCTTGCTGTCCTTGAAGACCAGGAAGAACTGGCTTCCCCCGGTGTCCCGGCCCTTCCCGGTCTGCGCCTGGTACCTGTTCGCCATCGCGACCGTGCCCGCCGGGTAGGTACCGTCCTTGACCTGCGGGTCCGTCAGGTTCTCGTCCGGGAGCGTGTAGCCGGGGCCGGACTTGCCGGTGGCCGTCGGGTCGCCGCACTGGAGAACGTAGGGCCCCTGCTTCACGAGCCGGTGGCATTTGGTGTGGTCGAAGAACTTCTCCCCGGACAGGAAGCGGAAGGAGTTGACCGTGCGCGGGGTTTTCGACGCGTCCATGTCGAAGCTGATGTCCCCGCACGTCGTGCGCAGCGTCATCGCGTACGTCGCGGAGTCGTCGATGCGGAGGGCGGGCTCCTTCTCCCACTTCTTGCCGTTCGGCTTGCCCGGCGGGGCCTTGCGGCAGGGATCCGGGTCCTTGCCCGCGGACGAGTTCTTCTTCTCGCCGCCCCCGAAACCGCCGGAGGCCACGTAGGCCGCCCCTGCCCCGATCACGAGCGCGCTGCCGGCCAGGATCCCGATGGTGCGCAGACGGGCCCGGCGCCGGCGCTGCGCCCGGCGCTCCTGCTGTCTGAGGTACTTCTCGCGTGCGAGCTGCTTTCTGCGCTGTTCGCTGCTGACCACCGGAAGCTTCTCCTTCGGGCGTGCGTGCGTGGGGATGCGTGCGTACCTACCAGAGTCCGCCCGTACCGTATACGGGTTCGCCGCTCCGCTGCCGCCGCCGGTAGGCTGTGACCAGCTTGATCGGCGGGGCGGATTGCGCCGGACCGCCGCAGGCCCCGGCGCTCCCCGGGCAGGACACCCGGCCGCCGTGACCGTTTCCGGACGACTGAAGGACGATCGTGCTCGTTGCCGGGTTCCCCGCCGGGGCCTGGGGGACCAACTGCTACCTGGTCGCCCCCGCCGCCGGCGAGGAGTGCGTGATCATCGACCCTGGCCACCAGGCCACCGAGGGCGTCGAGGAGGCTGTCGCCAAGCACCGGCTCAAGCCGGTCGCCGTCGTGCTGACCCACGGTCACATAGACCATGTCGCCTCGGTCGTGCCCGTGTGCGGCGCCCACGACGTGCCCGCCTGGATCCACCCCGAGGACCGCTACATGATGAGCGACCCGGAGAAGGCGCTGGGGCGCAGCATCGGGCAGCCGCTCATGGGGGAGCTGACCGTGGGCGAGCCGGACGACGTGGAGGAGCTGACCGACGGCTCCACCCTGCGTCTGGCCGGGCTGGAGCTGACCGTCTCGCACGCACCGGGCCATACCAAGGGGTCGGTGACGTTCCGGATGCCCGAACAGGCCGACGTGCCACCGGTGTTCTTCTCGGGCGACCTGCTCTTCGCCGGCTCCGTCGGACGCACCGACCTTCCCGGGGGCGACCACGAGGAGATCCTCCAGTCGCTGGCGCGCGTGTGCCTGCCGCTGGAGGACGAGACCGTGGTGCTCTCCGGCCACGGCCCCCAGACGACCATCGGCCGGGAACGTGCCACCAACCCCTTCATGCGGCAGGTGGCCGCCGGGCCGGGCGGCGGCATTACGGGCGCCGCTCCGCGACGAGGAATGTGACGAGAACCTTCCGTGACCACCTTCAAGGCCCCCAAGGGCACCTACGACCTGATCCCGCCCGAGTCCGCGGACTACCTCGCGGTGCGTGAGGCGCTCTCGGCGCCGCTGCGCCGGGCCGGGTACGGCTACACCGAGACGCCCGGCTTCGAACAGGTCGAGCTCTTCGCGCGCGGTGTCGGCGAGTCCACCGACATCGTCACCAAGGAGATGTACACCCTCACCACCAAGGGCGGCGACGAACTCGCCCTGCGCCCGGAGGGGACCGCCTCCGTGCTGCGCGCCGCCCTGGAGGCCAGCCTCCACAAGAGCGGCAATCTCCCGGTGAAGCTGTGGTATTCGGGCTCGTACTACCGATACGAGCGTCCCCAGAAGGGCCGCTACCGGCACTTCTCACAGGTGGGCGCCGAGGCGATCGGCGCCGAGGACCCCTCGCTGGACGCCGAGTTGGTCATCCTGGCGCACGACGCGTACCGCTCGCTCGGGCTGCGCGACTTCCGCATCCTGCTCAACTCCCTCGGGGACAAGGAGTGCCGGCCCGTCTACCGTGCGGCGCTCCAGGAGTTCCTGAGGCGTCTGGAACTCGACGAGGACACGCGCCGCCGCATCGAGATCAACCCCCTGCGGGTCCTGGACGACAAGCGCGAGAGCGTCCAGCGTCAGCTCGCCGAGGCACCGATGATGCGCGACCACCTGTGCGAGGCGTGCAAGTCGTACCACGAGCAGGTGCGGGAGCTGCTGACGGCGGCGGGCGTCGCCTACGAGGACGACCCACGGCTGGTGCGCGGCCTGGACTACTACACGCGCACCACCTTCGAGTTCGTGCACGACGGACTCGGTTCGCAGTCCGCCGTCGGCGGCGGCGGCCGCTACGACGGGCTGTCCGAGATGATCGGCGGCCCGGCGCTGCCGTCCGTCGGCTGGGCCCTGGGCGTTGACCGCACCGTCCTGGCGCTGCGCGCGGAGGGCGTGAAGCTCGAACTGCCCGCGACCACAGACGTGTTCGCGGTGCCGATCGGTGACGAGGCACGTCGCGCACTCTTTCGGGTGGTCACCGAACTGCGCCGGGAGGGCGTCGCCGCCGACTTCGCGTACGGCGGCAAGGGCATGAAGAACGCGATGAAATCGGCCAACCGTTCCGGCGCGCGCTACGCGTTGCTGGTCGGGGAGCGGGACCTGGCCCAGGGTGTGGCGCAGTTGAAGGACCTGCACAGCGGTGAGCAGACTGCCGTGGCGATCGACGGAGTCGTGGCCGAGGTGGCCGCGAAACTCCGCTGACGGGCGTCGCGAACCCGCGAAGCTCCGCCGGACAGGCCTTGGGGCCTTGGTGCAGAATGAAGCGGCAGACGGGGCAGAACACGACCGACGACGGGATCAGGGCTCATGACCATGACGGCACCCCTCGACGACGCTCGCACGGGCACGGACGAGTCTCCCAGGAGCGTCGTCGGCGCCGGACGTGCCTTCGCCTGGATGCTGCTGGTCACGGCGGCGGCGGGACTTCTCGCGGCCTGGGTGATCACCCTCGACAAGATCAAGCTGGCGGAGAACCCGGACTTCACGCCCGCGTGCAGTCTCAACCCGGTCATCTCCTGCGGCAACATCATGAAGAGCGAGCAGGCCGAGGCCTTCGGGGTGCCGAACCCGATGATCGGTCTCGTGACGTACGGGATCGTGATCTGCGTGGGGATGAGCCTGCTCGCGGGGGCTCGCTTCCCGCGCTGGTACTGGCTGACGTTCAACGCCGGCACGCTCTTCGGTGTCGGGTTCTGCACCTGGCTGATGTACCAGTCGCTGTACGACATCGGCGCCCTGTGCCTGTGGTGCAGTCTCGCCTGGGTCGCCACCATCGTCATGTTCTGGTACGTGACGGCTCACAACGTGCGGCACGGCTTCCTGCCCGCACCGGCGCCTGCCCGGGGCTTTCTCGACGAGTTCCCCTGGGTGCTGCCGGTCCTGCACATCGGTGTCATCGGCCTGCTGGTCCTCATGCGCTGGTGGGAGTTCTGGACGGGCTGAGGCCGCAGGCCGGGGCACTCCCGTCACCGCTGTCGGAGGGTTGATTTAGGGTTCCTGACGTGGAACCCGACCTGTTCACCGCGGCCGCAGAGGAACGCCGGGAGAAGGATCCGTCGGCCAGCCCCCTGGCGGTACGGATGCGTCCCCGCACTCTGGACGACGTCGTGGGCCAGCAGCACCTGCTGCGGCCCGGGTCTCCGCTGCGCCGCCTCGTCGGGGAGGGCGGCGGTGGCCCCGCCGGGCCCTCGTCGGTCATGCTGTGGGGCCCGCCGGGCACCGGCAAGACGACCCTGGCGTACGTCGTCAGCCAGGCAACCGACAAGCGCTTCGTGGAACTGTCCGCCATCACCGCGGGCGTCAAGGAAGTCCGGGCGGTCATCGAGAGCGCGCGCCGTTCGACCGGTGCGTACAGCAAGGACACCGTCCTCTTCCTCGACGAGATCCACCGGTTCAGCAAGGCCCAGCAGGACTCCCTGCTGCCCGCCGTCGAGAACCGCTGGGTCACCCTGATCGCGGCCACGACCGAGAACCCTTACTTCTCGGTGATCTCACCGCTCCTGTCGCGTTCGCTCCTGCTGACGCTGGAGGCGCTCACCGACGAGGACGTGCGCTCCCTGCTGCGCCGCGCGGTGGAGGAGGAGCGCGGCCTCGGCGGCTCGGTCACGCTTCCGCCGGAATCGGAGAGCCATCTGCTGCGCATCGCGGGAGGCGACGCCCGGCGTGCGCTGACCGCGCTGGAGGCGGGCGCCGGCGCTGCCCTCGCCAAGGGGGAGCGGGCCGTCACTCTCGCCACTCTGGAGGAGGCGGTCGACAGGGCGGCGGTCACCTACGACCGCGACGGCGACCAGCACTACGACGTCGCGAGCGCTCTGATCAAGTCCATCCGCGGCTCGGACGCCGACGCCTCGCTGCACTACCTGGCCCGGATGATCGAGGCGGGGGAGGACCCCCGGTTCATCGCCCGCCGCCTGATGATCTCCGCCAGCGAGGACATCGGCCTGGCCGACCCGACAGCGCTCCAGACAGCGGTGGCGGCGGCCCAGGCGGTCGCCATGATCGGCTTCCCCGAGGCCCGCATCACCCTGGGCCACGCGGTGGTCGCCCTCGCCCTCGCCCCGAAGTCGAATGCCGCGTATCTCGCCGTCGACGCAGCCCTCGCCGACGTTCGGAACGGAGCGGCCGGCCCCGTTCCGGCGCATCTGCGCGACAGCCACTACCAGGGGTCGGCGAAGCTCGGCCACGGCAAGGGATACCAGTACCCGCACGACCTGCCGGGTGGCATCGCCGCGCAGCAGTACGCCCCGGACGCGATCCACGGCAAGCGCTACTACGAACCGACGCGCTACGGCGCCGAGGCCCGCTACGCCGAGGTGGCGGAGCGGGTCCGCGAGCGGCTGCGGGGCGCCGCACCCGCGTCCGAGGAACCACAGGCCGCGCGGGAAGCCCGTAAGTCCGAGAAGCCGCAGGAGGGCTGAACCGGGCGGACGGGCGCCGGCCGGGCTCGCACACCACCGAACACGTTCCCCGTGTGCGCCCGCGCTCGCTACTGTGCGGCGGCCTCGAAGAGGAGACGCATCGCCCGCCGCAGCTGAGCGACCTCGTAGACCGGCTCCGGGAACTCGAACCGGGCGTCGAAGCACGCCGAAGGGGGCTGCCCCTCGAGGTCGCAGAACCGCACCCGCATCCCGTAGCGGTCCAGGGCGAGGGGCACCGCCCGGGCGCCCTCGGCCGCGCAGGCCGGCCCGGAGTCGCCCAGGAGTGAGCACAGCGTGCGCATCTGATCGTCGTGCGAGGAGGCGAGGTGCTGGAGCAGTTCCGCCTCGTGGGGCGCCAGCGGATCCGGTGCCGCCGCCGCGAAGTCGTCGGGTTCGACCGCGTCCGATCCCCACAGATCCTCGATGTGCGCCTCGCCGACCTCCAGCCGCAGCAGGACCCACGCCACCTCGGCGGCCGGTGGCCCGGCCGGATGCCGCTCGGCCAGCAGCCGTGCGAGCGCGGCACGTTCACCGGCCCGCGCCGCGGTCAGCCAGCCCGCCACCCGTGCCCTGCCCCGTATGCGGCGCGGGACTGCGACGGGGGCGACGTCGGTGATTTCCATCACCGCGACGAGTTCGTCGCCGCTTGCATGTTCCGCGACCTGTGCGGCCTGTGAGGAGGCGGGGACGAGGAGCACCACGTCACCGTCGTCCGTGACGGCCCGGGCTTCCGGGCTGCCGTGTCCGGCCGGTGCCGGGTCCGCCGACCGGGCTCCGGGAATGTCCAGCACGGCCGATACGCTGGATTCCACGAGAGTTCGTACGCGCTCTGCGGCAGTAGGTGCCCGGGCGTCTTCCACGGGACGCGGCTGTCCCCGGCCGGTGTCGGTGCCGGAGCGGGGAATCCCAGGTCGAAACATACGTTCTCCTCCGCTAAGGTAAGCCTCACCTAACTTACATGGAGGTCTGTTCAGTGAACCAGTCGCGTCCCAAGGTCAAGAAGTCGCGTGCCCTCGGCATCGCGCTGACCCCGAAGGCCGTGAAGTACTTCGAGCACCGGCCCTACCCGCCGGGGGAGCACGGCCGGGGCCGCAAGCAGAACAGTGACTACAAGGTCCGGCTGCTGGAGAAGCAGCGGCTGCGTGCCCAGTACGACATCAGCGAGCGCCAGATGGTCCGCGCCTACGACCGTGCCCGCAAGACGGAAGGCAAGACCAGCGACGCGCTCGTCATCGAGCTCGAACGGCGCCTCGACGCGCTCGTGCTCCGTTCCGGCCTGGCCCGCACGATCTACCAGGCCCGTCAGATGGTCGTGCACGGCCACATCTCCGTGAACGACCGGAAGGTCGACAAGCCCTCCTACCGGCTCAAGCCGGACGACGTGGTGCGGGTCCGCGAGCGCAGCCGCACCAAGCACCCCTTCCTGGTCGCACGCGAGGGCGGCTACGCGCCCGAGGGTGAGACCCCGCGCTACCTCGAGGTCAACCTGGAGGCGCTCGCGTTCCGCCTGGACCGCACGCCCAACCGCAAGGAGATTCCTGTGGTTTGCGACGAGCAGATGGTCATCGAGTACTACGCACGCTGAGTCCGCGGGAGCGAGAAGGGCAGCACGGCCGGGCGGCACGCCCGGACCGCGCGTGCGGGCCCTTCGCTGTCGCTCTGCCTGCGGAGCGCGCAACAGGACGGCCACAGCCCGCCTGCCGCGTGCGCCGGGCCTTATGCGCCCGGCGCCGGCACGGCGGGCTGCCGCGCACCCGTGAGGCCTCAACCCGCCCCGGGATTGCGCATGTTCGCCCCGGCCTGGTGCAACGCCCTTGCCGCACAGGCCCTTTCGGGGCCGGCTGTCCTCTCCGGCCACCGTGCACCGCGGGCCGCGCCGTCACGGCCGTACGTGCTCCGCCGGCGGAGCGCACGCCCTCCCTCCTGCTCCGATGCCGTCATTTATGCGGTACGAGCGGGACTCGCGGGCGCGATAGGCTCGGTACCAGCCTCCGCTGCCCGAGCGGGCCCGGACGCGGTCCGTGAGCGAACGCGTCCCGGAGCGGAGGCGGACCCCGAACGACCCGAGGGAAGCGGTGCAGCGTGTCCGGTGGAGAAGTGGCCGGCCTCCTCGTGGCGGTCTTCTGGGCGATTCTGGTCTCGTTCCTCGCCGTGGTGCTGGTGAGGCTCGCACAGACGCTCAAGGCGGCCACCAAGCTGGTGACGGGCGTGACGGAACGGGCCGTCCCCCTGCTGGGAGAGGCGTCCGCGACGGTGCGCTCGGCGCAGACCCAGCTGGCCCGGGTGGACGCCATCGCAACGGACGTCCAGGAGGTCGCCTCCAACGCCTCTGCGCTCTCCTCCACCGTCTCGACCACATTCGGCGGACCGCTGGTGAAGGTCGCGGCCTTCGGCTACGGCGTTCGGCGCGCGCTCGGCCGGAAGGCGAAGAGTTCCGCACAGCAGACGCCGCCGCCCGTCGTCGTGTCCCGCACCCTGCCGGGTGCCCGGCGCGGCGGACGCGGGCGTGAGCGAGGGAAGGGCTGATCCGCAGATGTTCCGCCGTGCCTTCTGGTTCACCACCGGCGCCGCAGCCGGTGTGTGGGCGACCGCCAAAGTCCAGCGCAAGCTGCGCTCCCTCGCGCCCGACGCGCTCGCCGTGCGTGCCGCCGACAAGGCCGTCCAGGGAGGCCACCGCCTCAAGGACTTCGCTCTTGACGTACGGGCCGGAATGGCCCAGCGCGAAAGCGAGTTGAACGACGCTCTCGGGCTTTCCGCACCACCGCCCGGCCAGGGCCGCGGGCTCCCCGCCCAGGCCCGCAGGGCAGAACTGGGCCCGGCGCACCACCGGCAGGGCCCCGACCGACCACACGACCGAAACGAGGACCACTGATGGAGTCGGCTGAAATCCGCCGCCGCTGGCTGCGCTTCTTCGAGGAGCGGGGGCACACCGTTGTGCCGTCGGCGTCGCTCATCGCGGACGACCCGACGCTTCTGCTGGTCCCGGCGGGCATGGTCCCCTTCAAGCCGTACTTCCTCGGCGAGGTCAAGGCGCCGTACGACCGTGCCACGAGCGTGCAGAAGTGTGTGCGCACGCCGGACATCGAAGAGGTCGGCAAGACGACGCGCCACGGCACGTTCTTCCAGATGTGCGGCAACTTCTCCTTCGGCGACTACTTCAAGGAGGGTGCCGCCAAGTACGCCTGGGAGCTGATGACCACCCCGCAGGACAAGGGCGGTTACGGTCTGAACCCCGAGCGTCTGTGGATCACCGTCTACGAGGAGGACGACGAGGCCGAGCGCATCTGGCGCGACGTCGTCGGAGTGCCCGCCGAGCGCATCCAGCGTCTCGGCAAGGACGAGAACTACTGGGACATGGGCGTCCCCGGCCCCTGCGGCCCCTGTTCGGAGATCAGCTACGACCGCGGCCCCGAGTACGGCCCCGAGGGCGGCCCCGCCGTCAACGGCGAGCGCTACGTCGAGTTGTGGAACCTGGTGTTCATGCAGTACGAGCGCGGGCCGGGCGAGGGCAAGGACTACCCGATCCTCGGCGATCTGCCCAGCCAGAACATCGACACCGGCCTCGGCTTCGAGCGCCTGGCGATGGTGCTGCAGGGCGTGCGCAACATGTACGAGATCGACACTTCGCGCATGGTGCTCGACAAGGCCACCGAACTGACCGGGGTGCGCTACGGCGACGCAGAGAAGACCGACATCTCGCTGCGCGTGGTCGCCGACCACATCCGTACCGCGATCATGCTCATCGGCGACGGCGTCACCCCCGGCAACGAGGGCCGCGGCTACGTCCTGCGCCGCATCATGCGCCGCGCCATCCGCAACATGCGCATCCTCGGCGCGAGCGGCCCGACGGTCGCCGAGCTGACGGACACCGTCATCAAGGCCATGGCGCCGCAGTACCCGGAGCTGGAGACGGACCGCAAGCGCATCGAGACGGTCGCTCTTGCCGAAGAGGCCGCGTTCCTCAAGACCCTGCGTTCCGGCACCAACATCCTGGACACCGCCGTCAGCGAGACCCAGGCCTCCGGCAGCACCGTCCTCCCGGGTGAGAAGGCGTTCCTGCTGCACGACACCTGGGGCTTCCCGATCGACCTCACGCTGGAGATGGCCGCCGAACAGGGCCTGTCCGTCGATGAGTCGGGATTTCGGCGCCTGATGCAGGAGCAGCGCGACCGCGCCAAGGCCGACGCCAGGTCCAAGAAGCAGGGCCACGCCGACCTCTCCGCGTACCGCGAGATCGCCGACAGGAGCGGCGCCACCGACTTCACGGGCTACAAGCACACGGCCGGCGAGGCCTCGGTCGTGGGTCTCCTCGTCGACGGCGTCTCCGCGCCCGCGGCCCACGAGGGCGACGAGGTCGAAGTCGTCCTCGACCGCACCCCGTTCTACGCCGAGGGCGGCGGCCAGCTCGCCGACACCGGCCGCCTGCGCCTGGAGAACGGCGCCGTCATCGAGGTCCGGGACGTGCAGCAGCCGGTCACGGGCGTCTTCGTGCACAAGGGCGTGGTCCAGGTCGGCGAGGTGACCGTCGGCTCGTCCGCGCACGCGCAGATCGATGTGGACCGGCGCCGATCCATCGCCCGCGCCCACAGCGCCACCCACCTCACGCACCAGGCGCTGCGCGACGCCCTCGGGCCGACGGCCGCGCAGGCCGGCTCGGAGAACTCGCCCGGCCGATTCCGCTTCGACTTCGGCTCGCCGTCGGCCGTGCCCGGCACGGTCCTCACGGACGTCGAGCAGAGGATCAACGAGGTTCTCGCCCGCGAACTCGACGTGTCCGCCGAGTACATGGGCATCGACGACGCCAAGAAGCAGGGCGCGCTGGCCGAGTTCGGCGAGAAGTACGGCGAGCGGGTGCGTGTGGTGACGATCGGCGACTTCTCCAAGGAGCTGTGCGGCGGCACCCACGTCCACAACACCGCGCAGCTCGGCCTGGTCAAGCTGCTGGGCGAGTCGTCCATCGGCTCCGGGGTGCGGCGTGTGGAGGCGCTCGTCGGCGTCGACGCCTACAAGTTCCTCGCCCGTGAGCACACGGTCGTCTCCCAGCTCACGGACCTGGTCAAGGGCCGCCCCGAGGAGCTGCCGGAGCGGATCTCCTCGATGGTGACCCGGCTGAAGGACGCCGAGAAGGAGATCGAGCGCTTCCGCGCGGAGAAGGTGCTCCAGGCCGCCGCCGGCATCGCCGAAGGCGCCACGGACGTACGGGGTGTGGCCTTCGCCGCCGCGCGTGTGCCGGACGGCACCGCCGCGGAGGACCTGCGCACCCTTGTGCTCGACGTCCGTCAGCGCATCCCGGGTTCGCGTCCCGCCGTCGTCGCTCTGTTCGCCGTCACAGGCGGGCGCCCGCTGACCGTGATCGCCACGAACGACGCCGCCCGGGACCGCGGTCTGAGGGCCGGTGACCTGGTGCGCGCCGCCGCCAAGGCACTCGGCGGCGGAGGCGGTGGGAAGCCGGACGTCGCCCAGGGCGGCGGGCAGAACCCGGAGGCGGTCGAGGATGCCATCGCCGCCGTCGAACGGCTCGTGACAGACAGCGGCAGCGCCTGATGCGCCGAGGGCGCCGTCTCGCCGTCGACGTGGGTGATGCCCGCATCGGCGTCGCCGGCAGCGATCCGGACGGGCTGCTCGCGACGCCGGTCGAGACGGTGCCGGGGCGCGATCTGCCCGCTGCATGGCGGAGGTTGGCGGCGCTGGTCGAGGAGTACGAACCGATCGAGGTCGTGGCCGGCCTGCCGCGCTCCCTCAACGGGGGCGAGGGGCCGGCCGCGGCCAAGGTCCGCGCGTTCGCCGAGGAGCTGGCGAGGAAGATCACACCGGTGCCGGTTCGGCTGGTGGACGAGCGTATGAGTACAGTCACGGCTGCACACGGCATGCGTGCGTCCGGCGTGAACTCCAAGAAGGGCCGCTCCCGCATCGACCAGGCCGCGGCGGTGGTCATCCTGCAGAACGCCCTGGAGACTGAACGGATCTCGGGCAGTCCACCCGGCGAATGCGTCGAAGTGGTTGTCTGATCGCGATACGGTAACGTTCCCGCGACACGCGCAACCGCCGGAGGGGGTCGGCCCACCCCGGGTGCCGTGGGTGCACTGCCCGAATTGCGTACGGCAGACGACTGCCGTCCGGCGGATCTAGGGGATCGATGACTGAGTATGGCCGGGGGCAGAGCCTCCCACCGTGGCATCCCGATGACCCTCTCTTCGGAGACAAGGGGTGGGACGGTGGCAGAGACGGCGCCTACCCGGGCGACGGCGACCCCTACGCCGGTCAGTACGCCGACCCGTACGGCACCGGTCAGCATCAAGTGCCGCAGCAGCAGGGCTACTACGGGCAGCAGCAACCGCAGCAGCAGTTTTATGGCCAGGGCGGCTACGAGACAGCCGGAGCGGGCCGGCCCTACGACTCCGGCTACGGTCCGGGGGCCACGGACCCGCACGGCATGCCGACCGTGCAGGACCCGTACAACACCGGCGAGCAGCCCGGCTATTACGCGGGTCAGCAGGGCTTCCCACAACAGCACCAGCCACAGCAGCACCAGCCTCAGCAGCACCACCCGCAGCAGGGCCAGGGCTACTCCGGCCCGTACGCGCAGCCGGGCCCGGAAGGCTACGACGTACCGCCTCCCGTCCGCCACGACGCCGACCCGGAGACCGGCTGGGACCCGGGCCCAGACCAGGGCGAGCACGCGTTCTTCTCGGACCGCGACGACGAGGGTGACGACGACCTCGACGACGGCAAGCGGTCCGGCCGCCGCAACCGCGGTGGCGAGACCAAGCGCCGCAGCGGCTGCGCGTGCCTGGCGGTCTCGGTGCTCCTCGCGGGAGGCCTCGGCACCGCCGGCTACTTCGGGTACGACCTTTACCAGACCTACCTCGCTCCGGCGCCCGACTACCCGGGCAAGGGATCGGGCCAGGCCCAGGTGAGGATCCCGGACGGCGCCTCCATCGCCGACATGGGCAACGAGCTGCAGAAGGCCGGAGTCGTCAAGAGCGCCGGGGCGTTCGTCGAGGCGGCGCAGGCGGAGAAGAAGGCGAGCGGGATCCAGCCCGGCACGTACAGCCTCCGCAAGAAGATGTCCGGCGCCGCAGCGGTGAAGCTGATGCTCGACCCGGCCAGTCAGAACGCACTGATCATCTCCGAGGGGCTGAGGGCGAAGAAGATCTACGAGCTGATCGACAAGAAGCTCGGCAAGGCCAAAGGCACCACGGAGAAGGCCGCCAAGAACGCCAACGCCACCGATCTGGGGCTTCCTGCCTTCGCCAAGGGCAACCCGGAGGGCTTCCTCTTCCCCTCGCGCTACAGCGTCGGTGAGAACAGCGATCCGCTCGACGTGCTGCGGGACATGGTCAAACGCGCCAAGGCCGAGCACACCAAGGTCGATCTGGCGGGCGAGGCGAAGAAGGCCGGCAAGACCCCGGAGGAGATCGTCACCATAGCGTCGCTCATCCAGGCAGAGGCGCAGCAGGACAGCGAGTTCGGCAAGGTCTCCCGCGTCATCTACAACCGGCTGGGCAAGAACATACTGCTCCAGTTCGACTCCACCATCAATTACGCCAAGGGCCGCTCCTCGCTGGACACTTCGGTCGAGGACACCAGGCTGAAATCGCCCTACAACACCTATCTCAACCGCGGTCTGCCGCCCGGCCCGATCGACAACCCCGGCCACCAGGCCATCGAAGCGGCCCTGAACCCCACCAAGGGCAACTGGATCTACTTCGTCACGGTCAAGCCCGGGGACACCCGCTTCACCGAGAGCAAGGCCGAACACGACCGCAACGTACAGGACTTCAACAGGGAACAGCGCAAGAAGAAGGAGAGCGGCGGCTGATGGACCGGCACCACCCCGTACGGCCGGCTCCCGCGGCTTCGCGGTCCGTACGGCGCGCCGCCGTCCTCGGCTCACCCGTGGCCCACTCCCTCTCGCCGGTCCTGCACGGCGCCGCGTACGCGGAACTCGGCCTGGAGGACTGGACGTACGAGCGGTACGAGGTGGGGGAGGAGGACATCGCCTCCTTCCTCGACGCCACCGACGAACAGTGGGCGGGCCTCTCGCTGACGATGCCGCTCAAGCGTGCCGTGATCCCGCTGCTGGACGACGTCAGCCCCACCGCGGAGTCCGTCGAGGCCGTCAACACCGTTGTCTTCAGGGGCAGGAGGCGCATCGGCGACAACACCGACATCCCCGGCATGGTGGCCGCCCTGCAGGAGCGCGGAATCATGGGCGTGGAGCACGCGGCCGTCCTCGGCGCGGGCGCCACCGCGTCCTCCGCGCTGGCCGCCCTCTCCCAGATCTGCGACGGCGTGGTCACGGCGTACGTGCGCAGCGCCGCACGCGCCCGCGAGATGCGCGCCTGGGGCGACCGTCTCGGGCTGAACCTGCGCACCGCCGAATGGGCCGACGCCGCGGAGGCGCTCGGCGCACCCCTGGTGATCGCCACCACCCCCGCGGGGACCACCGACGTGCTCTCCGCGCACGTGCCCGCGGAGCCGGGCACGCTCTTCGACGTCCTCTACGACCCGTGGCCCACGCGGCTCGCGGCGGAGTGGTCCGCACACGGAGGCACCGTCGTCTCCGGGCTCGACCTGCTCGTGCACCAGGCCGTGCTCCAGGTCGAGCTCATGACGGGGCACGCGCCCGCGCCGCTCGAAGCCATGCGCGCAGCCGGCGAGGCGGCGCTGCACGCGCGTACGGTCTGACCGCCGCGCCCGCCCCGGGGACGCACAGCACCGCGTGGAGAACCACGCCGGGCGGGCACCGGCGCGCCGTCCGGCCAGTGGACCGGGGCGGGCTCCGGGCCGCGTACGTGGGAAGATCGGAGCCAGAGCCGAACACGTACCGCAAGAGGCGCCCAGGCGCGAGATCGAGGAGCACCGTTGAGCAGGTTGCGCTGGCTGACCGCTGGGGAGTCGCACGGCCCCGCACTGGTGGCGACGCTGGAAGGGCTGCCCTCCGGCGTGCCCGTCACCACCGGCATGGTGGCCGACGAGCTGGCGCGGCGGCGCCTCGGTTACGGGCGCGGGGCGCGGATGAAGTTCGAGCAGGACGAGATCACCTTCATCGGCGGAGTGCGGCACGGCCTCACCCTCGGCTCGCCCGTCGCGATCATGGTGGGCAACACGGAGTGGCCCAAGTGGGAGCAGGTCATGGCCGCCGACCCGGTCGACCCGGAGGAGCTGGCCGGCCTGGCACGCAACGCCCCCCTCACCCGGCCCCGGCCCGGCCACGCCGACCTCGCGGGCATGCAGAAGTACGGCTTCGACGAGGCGCGCCCCGTACTGGAGCGGGCCTCCGCGCGGGAGACGGCGGCGCGTGTGGCCCTCGGAACCGTCGCCCGCTCGTACCTGAAGGAGACCACCGGGATCGAGATCGTCTCCCACGTGGTCGAGCTCGGCGCCGCCAAGGCCCCCTACGGACTCGTCCCGAAGCCCGGCGACGTGGAGCGGCTGGACGCCGACCCGGTGCGCTGCCTCGACGCCGACGCGAGCAAGGCGATGGTCGCGGAGATCGACCAGGCGCATCAGGACGGGGACACCCTCGGCGGCGTGGTCGAAGTGGCCGCGTACGGCGTGCCGGTCGGGCTGGGCTCGCACGTCCACTGGGACCGGCGTCTGGACTCCAGGCTCGCCGGAGCCCTCATGGGCATCCAGGCGATCAAGGGCGTCGAGCTGGGCGACGGCTTCGGCCTGGCACGGGTGCCGGGCTCCAGGGCCCACGACGAGATCGTCCCCACGGACGAGGGGATCCGCCGCAGCTCCGGCCGGTCCGGCGGCACCGAGGGCGGGCTCTCCACCGGTGAACTCCTGCGCGTACGGGCCGCGATGAAGCCCATCGCGACGGTGCCGCGCGCACTGGCCACCGTCGATGTGCAGACCGGCGAGGAGACTCGCGCACACCACCAGCGCTCCGACGTGTGCGCCGTGCCGGCCGCGGGGATCGTGGCCGAGGCGATGGTGGCGCTCGTGCTGGCGGACGCGGTGGCGGAGAAGTTCGGCGGTGACAGCGTCACCGAGACCCGCCGCAACGTGAACGGCTTCCTCGACAGCCTGGAGATCAAGTGAGCGGGCCCCTCGTGATCCTCGTCGGCCCGATGGGCGTGGGAAAGACGACCGTCGGCGAACTCCTGGCACAGCGGCTGGGCGTGGGCTGCCGGGACACTGACCACGACATCGTCGAGGCCGCGGGCAAGCCGATCTCCGAGATCTTCCTCGACGAGGGGGAACCGCGCTTCCGCGCCCTGGAACTCGAGGCCGTGCGCACGGCGCTGGCCGAGCACACCGGAGTCCTCGCGCTGGGCGGCGGCGCCGTCCTCGCGCAGGAGACCAGGAAGCTGCTGGCGGGCGCCCCCGTCGTCTTCCTCGACATGGACGTCGCGGAAGCCGTCAAACGGGTCGGGCTCGACGCACCGCGGCCGCTGCTGATGATGAACCCGCGCAAGCAGTGGCGGGAGCTGATGGACGCGCGCCGCCCCCTCTACACGGAGGTCGCCAGGGCCGTCGTCAGCACTGAGAACCGCACGCCCGACGAGGTCGCCGGCGAAATCCTCGACGTCCTGGAGCTGAAGCAGAAGTGACCAGCCAGACCCCCGCCCCCACGGCATCGGACGGGCAGGACGCCCACACCCGCATCACCGTCGGCGGAGACCCGGGCACCACGCCCTACGACGTGCTCATCGGCCGCCGGCTGCTCGGGGAGCTCCCCGGGCTCATCGGCAAGGCCGCCAAGCGCGTCGCCGTTCTCCACCCCGAGGCACTCGCCGAGACCGGCGAGGTGCTCCGCGAGGATCTCGCGGAGCAGGGGTACGAGGCGATCGCCGTACAGCTCCCGAACGCCGAGGAGTCCAAGACCGCCGAGGTCGCCGCCTACTGCTGGAAGGCGCTGGGCCAGACCGGCTTCACCCGCAGCGACGTCATCGTCGGCGTCGGCGGAGGCGCGACGACCGACATCGCGGGATTCGTCGCCGCGACCTGGCTGCGAGGGGTGCGCTGGATCGCCGTGCCGACGACCGTCCTGGGCATGGTGGACGCCGCCGTCGGCGGCAAGACCGGCATCAACACCGCAGAGGGCAAGAACCTCGTGGGCGCCTTCCACCCGCCGGCCGGGGTTCTCTGCGACCTGGCCGCACTGGAGTCGCTGGGCGTGCACGACTACGTGGGCGGCCTCGCCGAGGTCATCAAGGCGGGCTTCATCGCCGATCCGGTCATCCTGGACCTGATCGAGGCCGACCCGGCCGCCGCACGCAGCCCCGAGGGCCCGCACACCGCCGAGCTGATCGAGCGCTCCATCAGGGTCAAGGCGGAGGTCGTCTCCGCCGACCTGAAGGAGACAGGGCTGCGCGAGATCCTCAACTACGGGCACACGCTCGCCCACGCCATCGAGAAGAACGAGCGGTACGAGTGGCGCCACGGCGCCGCCGTCGCGGTCGGCATGGTTTTCGCGGCCGAACTGGGCCGCATCGCCGGCCGGTTGGACGACGCCACGGCAGAACGGCACCGCGCCGTACTGGAGTCGGTGGGCCTGCCCGTCACGTACCGCGGCGACCAGTGGCCGAAGCTGCTGGAGACGATGCGCGTCGACAAGAAGTCCCGCGGCGACATGCTGCGCTTCATCGTGCTCGACGGCCTGGCCAAACCCTCGGTGCTGGAGGGGCCCGACCCGGCGATGCTGCTCGCCGCACACGCGGAGATCGCCGCGTAGAGACCCCGTCCCGGGGCGGGGGCGCGGGCCGGCGCCCGCGCCGGCACCGGATACCGGGCACTCGCCGTTCTCCTCCAGCGTTCAACAGGAACGACCCGGGCGGTACCTTCCGGTACTGTCACACAATCATGGCGCTGCGGGGGCAGTGCCGGCGGACCCGAGCGGAGTTGGGGAGCGGATGCAGCAGTACGGGGCGCAACAACCCGTGCCACCTCCGGAGTTGACTCCGGGCCGACATCAGGGAACGCGTCCCCCGTACAACGGGCACTCCGAGGGGCAGGTGCCTCCTCCTCCGCCGCCCGCTCCCGCCCCGGGGCCCGGAGGAGTGGTGCCGCAGCCGGCCTGGCCGGGTGCGCACTCCCAGCCTCCGCAGCCCCCTCTCCAGCCGCCGGCGCGACCGCCCGCGCAGCCGCCGGCGGGGGGCCCGCCGCTCCCGGCCCAGCCCCCGGCGCCCGCGCCGCCACCGGTGCCCACCGCTCCGGCGCAGCCGCCCGGTCAGGTGCAACACGGTGACCCCGACGCCCACCCCACCGAGTCCACCGGGCACCTGCTCCTATCGCGCGGCGCTCCCGTGGAGATCCCCACTCCCGACGCCGACCCGGCGCAGCTCGACGCGACGCGGGCGGCCGTCGCCGTACTGCTCATCGGCCCGGCCGGTGCGGGCAAGACCACCGTGGCCCGCTACTGGGCCGACCGACGTGCCGTGCCGACCTCCCACATCAGCCTCGACGACGTACGTGAATGGGTGCGCTCGGGCTTCGCCGACCCGCAGAGCGGCTGGAACGACCACTCCGAGGCGCAGTACCGGCTGGCGCGCCGCACCTGCGGCTTCGCCGCCCGCAACTTCCTCGCCAACGGCATCTCCTGCATTCTCGACGACGCCGTCTTCCCCGACCGTCCCGTCGTCGGACTGGGCGGCTGGAAACGCCACGTCGGTCCGGGCCTGATACCCGTCGTGCTGCTGCCCGGGCTGGAGATCGTGCTGGAGCGCAATGCCGCCCGCAGCGGCAACCGCCGCCTCAGCGACGAAGAGGTCGCGCAGATCCACGGCCGGATGGCGGGCTGGTACGGCTCGGGCCTGCCCATCATCGACAACTCCCGGCAGGACATCGCAACCACGGCCCGGATGCTCGACGACGTGGTGGCCCGCAGCCTGGCGAGCCCGCCGCGCTGGTGATGCCGGACCGGCGAAGGGGGTGCCGGCCCGTACGGCACCTCCGCGCGGCCCGGCCGTCCTCCCCGTGCGGCACGCCATGTCGCTCGCACGGCCCCGCACGGACTGCCGCCGCCCTGAGCCCTCCGTAGGCTCGGAAGCATGTCCGAAGTCCATGTGGCTCGCCGCGCCCTGCTCCGCGAGCGCTGCGCCGCGACCGCGGCGAAGGACGGCCCTCCCGACGCGGTGCTGGTCACCCGGCCGGCCAACATCCGCTATCTGACCGGCCGTCCGCCGCACGGAGCCGCGCTGCTGATCGGCCCGGACGGCATCGACACGCTGCTCGGCCCCTCCTCCGACGACACCCCTCCGCACGAGTCCGGCAGCCACCACGACGACGGGCTGCGCACCGGCCGCCTCTCCAACCCGGAGGGGGACACCGCGGTGGCCGCAGCCGACCTGGCCGCCACCGCGGGCGCACGGCTCCTCGCCGTCGAGGAGCACCATCTGACGGTGGCCAGGCACCGGGCCATGGCATCTGTCGCGGCCGGGCTCCGCCTGGCGGCACTCGACAGCCCCGTCGAGGCCCAGCGCGTCATCAAGGACGACGAAGAGATCGCCGCCCTGCGCATCGCGGCCGAGATCACCGACCAGGCGCTCGGCGAACTGCTGGAGTCGATCCTCGTGGGACGCACCGAGCGGCACCTCGCCCTCGAACTGGAGCGCAGACTCATCGACCACGGCGCGGAGGGCTCCGCCTTCCCCACCTGTGTGGCGACCGGCCGGAACTCGGGCCTCGCCCGGCACCGTCCCACCGACCGGCGGGTCGAGGAGGGCGACTTCCTCTCCGTGCGGCTGGGCGCCCAGTACCACGGCTACCGGTGCCAGATCGGCCGTACGTTCGTGATCGGCACCGCTCCGGAGGACTGGCAGGTGGAGCTGTACGACCTCGTCTTCGCCGCCCAGCGGGCCGGACGGGAGGCGCTGACGCCCGGCATGGCCTGCAGTGACGTCGACCGGGCCACGCGCCAGGTACTGAGGGGCGCCGGCCACGCCGAGGCGCTCGGTCCGGCGACGGGCCACGGGGTGGGACTGGAAATCGGTGAGGACCCTCGGCTGTCACCTGGGGCCATGGGTAAACTGGACGCTTGTGTGCCGGTCACCATCGAGCCCGGGGTCCACATTCCGGGCCAGGGCGGTGTCCGGATCGATGACACGCTCGTCGTCCGCCCCGCTGCGGACGGCGGACCCGAGCTACTCACCATCACGACCAAAGAGCTGCTCGCCCTCTAGTCCCTGACGGGGCGACGGAGCCGGGCAGCCCTCTGGTCTCCGCAGCAGCAGTCTCAGGAGATTCCGCAACCGTGGCATCCACGAACGACCTCAAGAACGGCATGGTGCTCAAGCTCGAAGGCGGCCAACTCTGGTCCGTCGTCGAGTTCCAGCACGTCAAGCCCGGCAAGGGGCCCGCCTTTGTCCGTACGAAGCTGAAGAACGTCATGTCCGGCAAGACCGTCGACAAGACGTTCAACGCGGGCACCAAGGTCGATACGGCCACCGTGGACCGACGCGGAATGCAGTTCTCGTACAAGGACGGCGAGTACTTCGTCTTCATGGACATGGAGACCTACGACCAGGTCCACATCACTCCCGAGATCGTCGGCGACACCGCCAACTATCTGATGGAGGGCTTCGAGGCCACGGTCGCGATGTACCAGGGCGAGGCACTCTTCGTCGAACTGCCCGCCGCGGTCGAGCTGGTCATCGAGCACACTGAGCCGGGTGTCCAGGGCGACCGCTCCACCGGCGGCTCCAAGCCCGCCCGCCTGGAGACCGGTTACGAGGTCGGTGTGCCGCTGTTCATCACCACGGGGGAGAAGATCAAGGTCGACACCCGGTCCGGCGAATACCTCGGCCGGGTGAACAGCTAACCGTGGCAGCCCGTAACAAGGCCCGTAAGCGCGCCTTTCAGATCATCTTCGAGGCGGACCAGCGGGGGAGTACCCCGACGGCCGTCATGCAGGACTGGATCCGCCACGCCGGGACCGACGAGCGGCAGCCGCCCGTCAGCGAGTACACGATGCAGCTCATCGAGGGCTATGCGGCGAACGCCGAGCGCATCGACGAGCTGATCTCCACCTACTCGGTGGGCTGGACGCTTGACCGGATGCCGGCGGTGGACCGCTGCATCCTGCGGCTGTCGGCCTACGAGCTGATCTGGTCGGAAGACGTTCCCGAAGCGGTCGTCATAGACGAAGCGCTGGACATCGCCCGGGAGTTCTCCACGGACGAGTCACCGCCCTTCATCAACGGGCTGCTCGGCCGGCTTCAGGACCTCAAACCGACGCTCCGCCGCTGACGGGGGCCGCTTCTGCGGCCCCCGTTCCGCACTGACGCGGTCCGCTGCCCTCGGCCGGACCGGCCGTTCGCGCTCGCAGCGCGGGGAGGCCGCACCCTTGCCTCCGCAGGCTGATTCAAATCTGTTTGGGCGCGTTCCCCTGTTCGTGTGAACGGGGCTCTGGACCGGAGCAGTTGGTCACGTTCCGTGGTGATGCGCTCACGACTCAGGGGGGCGCTACGGTGGTAGCGCAGCAAAGAGAAACCGCCGCCGGTGGGCCTCCCCGAAAGGAGGCACCACCGGCGGCGGCACGTTCGGCGGAGCCGGCGGAAGCCGCCGGTCAGGCCGTCAGGCGTCCTCGTGGGCCACTGCGCGGCGGGCGTCCGCGTCGAGGACGCCCCAGCTGATGAGCTGCTCCGTCAGCACGGAGGGGGACTGGTCGTAGATGACGGCGAGGGTGCGCAGGTCGTCCTGGCGGATGGAGAGGACCTTGCCGTTGTAGTCACCGCGCTGGGACTGGATCGTGGCCGCGTACCGCTGTAGAGGGCCCGCCTTCTCCGCCGGCACGTGTGCCAGGCGCTCCAGGTCGAGCACGAGCTTCGGCGGCGGCTCGGCGGCGCCGCCCGGGGTGGTGCCCGGCAGCAGCTCCTGGACTGGCACGCCGTAGAAGTCGGCGAGCTCGGCGAGGCGCTGGACGGTGACGGCGCGGTCCCCGCGCTCGTAGGAACCGACCACGACCGCCTTCCAGCGGCCCTGGGACTTCTCCTCGACCCCGTGGAGGGAGAGTCCCTGCTGGGTGCGGATGGCCCGGAGCTTCGCTCCGAGCTGCTTGGCGTATTCGCTGGACATATCGCTCCCCGCGGACGAGAAAGTGGTAACTCACTGTGAGGTTACGCAGCGTAATGTCTGCCGTCAAGCCGAACGGCGATCAGCTTTGCGAGGTAGAGCGGAATTGGCGGCTCCGCTCCGAGACCGAACACTCTTCCGAGCGAATTCGGCCCCCATCCGGGCGGACTCCGGCCCCCTGGTACCGTTGCGCTGACAGTTCAGACGTCCTTTAAGGCCCGTCCCGTGAGGCGGGGAAGGAGGTCCCTTTCGCATGGACAGCCGTACGGACGACGGCAGCAGGGGCACGGCCGCAGGCCGCCCCGTACTCGAGGCGCCGGACATCGCGCGCGTCCTCACCCGCATCGCACACGAGATCGTCGAACGCGCCAAGGGCGCCGATGACGTGGTGCTTCTCGGCATTCCCACCCGGGGCGTCTTTCTGGCGCGGCGCCTGGCGGCGAAGCTCGCGGAGATCACCGGCAGCCCGGTACCGCACGGGGCGCTGGACATCACCATGTACCGCGACGACCTCAGGCTCGGTCCCGCCCGCGCGCTGGCGCACACGGACATCCCGCCCGACGGGGTCGACGGGCGCCTGGTGGTCCTGGTCGACGACGTCCTCTTCTCCGGGCGCACCATCCGTGCCGCCCTGGACGCCCTCGGCGACATCGGACGGCCCCGGGCGGTCCAGCTCGCCGTGCTCGTCGACCGCGGCCACCGCGAACTGCCCATCCGTGCCGACTACGTGGGGAAGAACCTGCCCACCTCGCTGCGCGAGACGGTCCGGGTGCAGCTCACGGAGGAGGACGGACGCGACGGGGTGCTCCTCGGCTCGGCGCCCGGCGGTGAACGGCCGCACAGCGGCGGAGCCCGGCCCGCACAGCAGGCGGAGCGCTAGCGCCCGAAGGAGCACGAGACCTCCGGTGCACCGCACGACCCTCCGGCCGCGCCACGACGTGTCCCTCACGCCGCCCGCCGGCCCCGAACCCCGCCGAGCGACGCCCCGGCACGGGCGCGGCGGCACGCAGCCGCCCGCCCCCGACCGGTCGGCGTCCCACGCCCTCCCGACCGACCCCTGCCCGTCCGTCACGCCCGCGGACAACTGACCCACGGAAGGCAACAGATGAAGCGTCACCTCATCTCGGCCGCCGATCTCACCCGCGACGACGCCGTGCTCGTCCTCGACACCGCCGAGGAGATGGCCCGCGTCGCCGACAGGCCGATCAAGAAGCTGCCGACACTGCGCGGCCGCACCGTCGTGAATCTCTTCTTCGAGGACTCGACGCGCACCCGGATCTCCTTCGAGGCCGCCGCCAAGCGCCTCTCGGCCGACGTCATCAACTTCTCCGCGAAGGGTTCGTCCGTCTCGAAGGGCGAGTCGCTGAAGGATACGGCCCTCACGCTGGAGGCCATGGGCGCCGACGCCGTCGTCATCCGGCACCACGGCTCCGGGGCGCCACACCGCCTCGCCACCTCCGGCTGGATCGGCGGTTCGGTCGTCAACGCCGGGGACGGTACGCACGAGCACCCCACGCAGGCCCTTCTGGACGCCTTCACGATGCGCCGGCGCCTCGCCGGCGGTGAGGGCGACCTGTCGGGACGTCGCATCACGATCGTCGGCGACGTGCTGCACAGCCGCGTGGCACGCTCCAACGTCCATCTGCTCAGCACGCTCGGCGCCGAGGTCACGCTCGTGGCGCCGCCCACGCTCGTCCCCGTCGGCGTGAACAGCTGGCCCTGCGAGGTGAGTTACGACCTCGACTCCGTCATCGCCAAGTCCGACGCGGTGATGATGCTGCGCGTCCAGCGGGAGCGCATGAACGCGGCGTTCTTCCCGACCGAGCGCGAGTACGCCCGCCGCTACGGGCTGGACGGGCAGCGGATGGCCCGCATGCCGGAGCACTCCGTGGTGATGCACCCCGGTCCCATGAACCGCGGGATGGAGATCACCGCGGAGGTCGCCGACTCGCCGCGGTGCACCGCCGTCGAGCAGGTCAAGAACGGCGTCAGCATCCGGATGGCGGTGCTCTACCTGCTGCTCGGCGGATCCGAACCCGCCGTCTCCGGCTCGTCCGCCGCCCACCCGGAAGCCCACACGGACCCCGTCCGTACGGAAGCCGACCGCACCGAGGAGAACGAGTGACCATGGCAGGCAAGAACGGCACCACCGCCCGCACGCTTCTCCGCGGCGCCCGCGTACTCGGCGGTGAGCCCCAGGACGTCCTGATCGACGGGGAGAAGATCGCAGAGACCGGCAGCGGACTCGACGCCGGTGGCGCGGACGTGATCGACGCCGGGGGCCGGATTCTGCTGCCGGGCCTCGTCGATCTGCACACACATCTGCGCGAACCGGGCCGCGAGGACTCCGAGACCGTGCACACCGGCACCAGGGCCGCCGCCAAGGGCGGTTACACCGCCGTGCATGCCATGGCCAACACCTTCCCGGTCGCCGACACCGCCGGCGTCGTCGAGCAGGTGTGGCGCCTGGGGCGCGAATCCGGGTACTGCGACGTGCAGCCCGTCGGCGCGGTCACCGTCGGCCTGGAGGGCAAGAAGCTCGCCGAGCTCGGAGCCATGCACGACTCCGCGGCGGGCGTGCGGGTCTTCTCCGACGACGGCAAGTGTGTCGACGACGCTGTGATCATGCGGCGGGCGCTGGAGTACGTGAAGGCGTTCGACGGCGTCGTCGCCCAGCACGCGCAGGAGCCGCGGCTCACGGAGGACGCGCAGATGAACGAGGGCACCGTCTCCGCCGAACTCGGCCTGGGCGGCTGGCCCGCCGTCGCCGAGGAGTCGGTCATCGCGAGGGACGTGCTGCTCGCCGCCCACGTCGGGTCGCGCCTGCACATCTGCCACCTCTCCACGGCCGGCTCGGTCGAGCTGGTGCGCTGGGCCAAGTCCAAGGGCTGGAAGGTCACCGCCGAGGTCACCCCGCACCACCTGCTGCTCACCGACGAACTGGTGCGCTCCTACGACCCCGTCTACAAGGTCAACCCGCCGCTGCGCACCGAGACCGACGTGCGCGCGCTGCGTGAGGCGCTCGCAGACGGCACCATCGACTGCGTCGCCACCGACCACGCCCCCCACCCGCACGAGGACAAGGACTGCGAGTGGGGCGCGGCCGCCATGGGGATGCTCGGCCTGGAGACGGCGCTGTCCGTGCTCCAGCACACGATGGTGGAGACCGGCCTGCTGGACTGGGCGGGCATCGCCGAACGGATGTCGCACCGCCCGGCCGCGATCGGCCGCCTGAGTGGCCAGGGCCGTCCCGTCGCCGCCGGAGAACCCGCGAACCTGCTGCTCATCGACCCGGACTACCGTGGAGCGGTGGACCCCGCGGGCTTCGCCTCCCGGAGCCGCAACACCCCCTATGCGGGCCGGGAACTGCCGGGACGCGTGACGCACACCTGGCTGCGGGGACGGGCAACACTCGTCGACGGGAAACTGGCGTGATCGCACAACCTCTCGCTTCGCTGGCCGCCGGGCTGGCGGCCGAACCCAAGTCGCAGGAGGTCACGGACTGGGCGGCCCGCATCGGCTGGGTCGTCGGGCTGGCACTCTTCGTGGCGCTGCTGTACTGGCTGATGCGGCAGGGCTGGAAGTGGCGCGGCACTCTCCAGGGCGACCTGCCGGAGCCCGAGTCGCCACCCGCTCCTGAGGAGACCGGCGGGACGCTGCTTCATGCAGCCGGCCGCTACCACGGTTCCACCACCGCCGGGCAGTGGCTGGATCGCATCGTCGCCCACGGCCTGGGCACGCGCAGCCGCGTCGAGCTCGCGCTGACGGCGCAGGGCGTCCACGTCGTACGGCCCGGGGCGCGGGACTTCTTCATCCCGGCCGGGCAGTTGTGCGGCGCCCGCCTCGACAAGGGCATCGCGGGCAAGGTCCTCACCGAAGGGGGCCTGCTGGTCATCACCTGGCAGCTCGGCGACCGCCGCCTCGACTCCGGCTTCCGCTTCGACAGCGCCGCCGGGCACACGGCCTGGGCGGATCGGATCAGCGCAATCGCGTCCGGCGACAGCGGCGTCGCCGGAAGGCACCACCCCGCAGTAACCCCGGAGAGGGACACATGATGACGAGCACCGACCGGACGGCAGCCGGGAGTTCCGCCGTACTCGTGCTGGAGGACGGCCGCAGCTTCCACGGACGCGCGTACGGAGCGGTGGGGGAGACCTTCGGGGAAGCCGTCTTCAACACCGGCATGACCGGATACCAGGAGACGCTGACCGACCCCTCCTACCACCGTCAGGTGGTGGTGATGACCGCCCCGCACATCGGCAACACGGGAGTCAACGACGAGGATCCGGAGTCCGCACGGATCTGGGTCGCCGGATACGTCGTGCGTGACCCGGCCCGCAGGCCCTCGAACTGGCGCTCAGTGCGCAGCCTCGACGAGGAGCTCGCCGCACAGGGCGTCGTCGGGATCAGCGGCGTGGACACGCGCGCGCTCACCCGGCATCTGCGTGAGCGCGGCGCGATGCGCGCCGGGATCTTCTCCGGGGACGCGGCCTCGGCGGACGGGGCGGCACTGCTGGAGCGGGTGCGCTCCGCGCCCGCGATGAAGGGCGCCGACCTGTGCGGCGAGGTGGCCACGCGGGAGCCGTACGTGGTGCCCGCGCACGGCACCAAGCGCTTCACCGTCGCCGCCGTCGACCTCGGCATCAAGGGCATGACGCCGCAGCGGATGGCCGAGCGCGGGATAGAGGTGCACGTACTGCCGGCCGACGCGAGCGTCGAGGACGTCTACGCGGTCCGCCCGGACGGGGTGTTCTTCTCCAACGGGCCCGGCGACCCCGCGTCGGCCGGACACCCCGTGGCGCTGATGCGCGCGGTGCTGGAGCGCGGGACACCTCTCTTCGGCATCTGCTTCGGCAACCAGATCCTCGGGCGGGCCCTCGGCTTCGGCACCTTCAAGCTCAAGTATGGCCACCGCGGCGTCAACCAGCCCGTGCAGGACCGCGCGACCGGCAAGGTCGAAGTGACCGCGCACAACCACGGGTTCGCGGTCGACGCACCGCTGGACACCGTCAGCGAGACCCCGTACGGACGCGCGGAGGTCTCCCACGTCTGCCTCAACGACGACGTGGTCGAGGGGCTGCGGCTTCTGGACCGGCCCGCCTTCAGCGTCCAGTACCACCCGGAGGCGGCGGCCGGTCCGCACGACGCCGCGTACCTCTTCGACCGCTTCACCGCCCTCATGAGCGGTGCGGCGGACGGCGAGCACAGCGGAAACGAACAGCACAGCACCAAGGCGCACATGGAGGACCGGCGTGCCTAAGCGCACCGACATCGAGTCCGTTCTGGTGATCGGCTCCGGCCCGATCGTGATCGGCCAGGCGGCCGAGTTCGACTACTCCGGTACGCAGGCCTGCCGGGTGCTGAAGTCGGAGGGTCTGCGGGTGATCCTCGTCAACTCCAACCCGGCCACGATCATGACGGACCCGGAGATCGCGGACGCGACGTACGTCGAGCCGATCACCCCGGAGTTCGTGGAGAAGATCATCGCGAAGGAGCGCCCGGACGCGCTGCTGCCGACGCTCGGCGGCCAGACGGCCCTGAACACGGCGATCTCGCTGCACGAGTCCGGCACCCTGGCCGAGTACGGCGTGGAGCTGATCGGCGCCAACGTCGAGGCCATCAACAAGGGCGAGGACCGAGACCAGTTCAAGGAGGTCGTCGAGGCCGTCCGCGCCCGCACGGGGCACGGGGAGTCCGCCCGCTCCGTGATCTGCCACTCCATGGAGGAGGTGCTGGCGGGGGTCGACGGGCTCGGCGGGTACCCAGTCGTCGTACGGCCCTCGTTCACGATGGGCGGCGCGGGCTCCGGCTTCGCTCACGACGAGGAGGAGCTGCGCCGCATCGCCGGCCAGGGGCTCGCGCTCTCCCCGACGCACGAGGTGCTGCTGGAGGAGTCGATCCTCGGGTGGAAGGAGTACGAACTGGAGCTGATGCGCGACAAGAACGACAACGTCGTGGTCGTCTGCTCCATCGAGAACTTCGACCCGATGGGCGTGCACACCGGTGACTCCATCACCGTCGCACCCGCGATGACCCTGACCGACCGGGAGTACCAGGTCCTGCGGGACATCGGCATCGCCGTGATCCGCGAGGTCGGCGTCGACACCGGCGGCTGCAACATCCAGTTCGCGGTCGATCCGTCCGACGGCCGCGTCGTCGTGATCGAGATGAACCCGCGGGTCTCCCGCTCCTCCGCCCTCGCATCGAAGGCCACGGGATTCCCCATCGCCAAGATCGCGGCGAAGCTCGCCGTGGGCTACACGCTCGACGAGATCCCCAACGACATCACCGAGCAGACTCCGGCCTCGTTCGAGCCGACGCTGGACTACGTGGTGGTCAAGGTCCCGCGGTTCGCCTTCGAGAAGTTCCCCGCGGCGGACGACATCCTCACCACCACGATGAAGTCGGTCGGCGAAGCGATGGCCATCGGCCGCAACTTCCCCGAGGCGCTCAACAAGGCGCTGCGCTCGCTGGAGAAGAAGGGCAGCCAGTTCGACTTCACCTCCCCGGTGGGGGAGAAGAGCGCGCTGCTGGAGAAGGCCGCCCGCCCGACCGACGGCCGGGTCAACACCGTCATGGACGCCATCCGTGCCGGGGCCACCCAGGAGGAGGTCTTCGACGCCACGAAGATCGACCCGTGGTTCACCGACCAGCTCTTCCTTATCCACGAGGTCGCCGAAGCGCTCGCCGCGGCACGGGAGCTGAGCCCCGAACTGCTGGCCGAGGCCAAGCGGTACGGCTTCTCGGACGCGCAGATCGCACAGGTGCGGTCGCTGCGCGAGGACGTGGTGCGCGAGGTGCGGCACGCCCTGGGAATCCGCCCCGTGTACAAGACCGTCGACACCTGCGCCGCCGAATTCGCCGCCCGTACGCCGTACTTCTACTCCTCCTACGACGAGGAGAGCGAGGTCGCGCCGCGTGAGAAGCCGGCCGTGATCATCCTCGGTTCCGGGCCGAACCGCATCGGCCAGGGCATCGAGTTCGACTACTCCTGCGTCCACGCCTCCTTCGCCCTGGGCGAGGCGGGCTACGAGACCGTCATGGTCAACTGCAACCCCGAGACCGTCTCCACCGACTACGACACGTCCGACCGGCTCTACTTCGAGCCGCTCACCCTGGAGGACGTACTGGAGATCGTCCACGCCGAACAGGAGGCGGGACCGGTCGCGGGCGTCATCGTGCAGCTCGGCGGTCAGACGCCGCTCGGCCTGGCGCAGGCGCTGAAGGACGCGGGGGTGCCGATCGTGGGCACGCCGCCCGAGGCGATCAACCTCGCCGAGGAACGCGGCGCGTTCGGCCGGGTCCTGGAGGAGGCCGGGCTTCCCGCGCCCAAGTACGGCACGGCCTACTCCTTCGGCCAGGCCAAGGACATCGCCGCCGGCATCAACTACCCGGTGATGGTGCGTCCTTCGTACGTGCTGGGCGGACGCGGCATGGAGATCGTCTACGACGAGGAGTCGCTCGCCGCCTACCTGGAGCGGCATGCCGGACTGATCTCCGAACACCCCGTCCTGATCGACCGGTTCCTCGACGACGCCATCGAGATCGACGTCGACGCGCTCTACGACGGCGAGGAGCTCTATCTCGGCGGGGTCATGGAGCACATCGAGGAGGCCGGCATCCACTCCGGCGACTCCGCCTGCGCCCTGCCGCCCATCACCCTCGGCGGCCACGACATCAAGCGGCTGCGCGCCTCGACGGAGGCCATCGCGCGCGGCGTCGGAGTGCGCGGACTGATCAACATCCAGTTCGCGATGGCCGGCGACATCCTCTACGTCCTGGAGGCCAACCCGCGCGCCTCGCGTACCGTCCCCTTCACCTCGAAGGCGACGGCCGTCCCCCTGGCCAAGGCCGCAGCGCGCATCTCCCTCGGCGCCACCGTGGCGCAGCTGCGATCCGAGGGCATGCTGCCCGCCACCGGCGACGGCGGGGACCTGCCGCTGGATGCGCCGATCTCCGTGAAGGAGGCGGTGCTGCCCTGGACGCGCTTCCGCGACGTGCAGGGACGCGGCGTGGACACCGTCCTCGGGCCGGAGATGCGTTCCACCGGCGAAGTCATGGGCATCGACGCCGTCTTCGGCACGTCCTACGCCAAGTCGCAGGCCGCCGCGTACGGTGCTCTGCCCACGAAGGGACGGGCCTTCGTCTCGGTGGCCAATCGCGACAAGCGTTCGCTGATCTTCCCGGCGCGCGAGCTGGCCGCAATGGGCTTCGAGCTGATGGCGACCTCCGGCACCGCCGAGGTGCTCAGGCGGAACGGCATCAACGCCACCGTCGTACGCAAGCACATCCAGGGTCCCGGCCCGGACGGCGAGCCCACGGTCGTCCAGCTCATCCACGACGGCCAGATCGACCTCATCGTCAACACTCCGTGGGGGACCGGCGGCCGCCTCGACGGATACGACATCCGCACCGCCGCAGTCGCCCGCGCCGTCCCCTGCCTCACCACCGTCCAGGCACTGGCGGCGGCGGTGCAGGGCATCGAGGCGATGGCACGCGGCGAGGTGGGTGTCCGGTCGCTCCAGGAGCACGCCGCCCACCTCACCGCGGCCCGCCGCTCCGGCTGAACCGTTCCTCCGTCTCCCGGCCGGAGCTCCCCGGAGCCCCCGACCGCTCCCGACTCCACTGCCCGTACACACACCCGAAGGCCCGGCCCGCATGTACTCCCTGCTGTTCAAGACCGTGTTCGCGCGGATGGACCCCGAAGCGGCCCACCGGACGGCCTTCGGGCTGATCCGCCTCGCCGCGCGCCTGCCGGTGGTGCGCGGCCTGGTCGCCGCCAGGTTCGCGCCCCGCCGCCGGGAGCTGGGCGTGCGGGCTCTAGGGCGCAGCATGCCGGGGCCGTTCGGGCTGGCCGCGGGTTTCGACAAGAACGCCGAGGGCATCGACGGCCTGGCGATGCTCGGCTTCGACCACGTCGAGGTCGGCACGGTCACCGGACAGGCGCAGCCGGGAAATCCGCGCAAGCGGCTCTTCCGGCTGCCGGCGGACCGCGCCCTGATCAACCGCATGGGCTTCAACAACGACGGCTCGGCCGCAGTCGCCGAGCGGCTCGCCGCCCGTGTGCGCCGCCGCGGGGGCGCCGCGGGACGGACAGCGGTGGTCGGCGTCAACATCGGCAAGACCAAGGCCGTCCCGGAGGAGGAGGCAGCCGGCGACTACGTGACGTCCGCGCGGCGTCTCGCCGCGTACGCCGACTACCTCGTGGTCAACGTCTCCTCGCCCAACACCCCGGGCCTGCGCGCCCTTCAGGCCACCGGGACGCTGCGCCCGCTGCTCGGCGCGGTGCGGGAGGCGGCCGACGAGGCCGTTCCGGACCGCCGCGTGCCGCTGCTGGTCAAGATCGCACCCGATCTCGCGGACGAGGACGTCGACGCCGTGGCCGACCTCGCCGTCGAGCTGGGCCTGGACGGCATCATCGCCACCAACACCACCGTCGCCCGCGAAGGGCTGGGCCTGACCGGCGACCCTGCCGTCGTTCAGGAGAGCGGCGGCCTCTCCGGCGCCCCGCTGCGGGAGCGCTCGCTGGAGGTGCTGCGACGCCTGTACGCACGGGTCGGCGACCGGGTCACCCTCGTCGGCGTCGGCGGGGTGACCACGGCTGAGGACGTGTGGCAGCGCATCCTCGCCGGCGCGACGCTCGTGCAGGGGTACAGCGCCTTCGTCTACGAGGGCCCCGGCTGGGCCCGGAAACTGCACGAGGGCCTGGCCGAGCGGCTGGCGGCAAGCCCGTACGAGACGCTCTCCGAAGCCGTCGGAGCCGAAAACAGAAGGGCCGAAGCCGCATGAGCCTCACGAATCCGGGCGCCGCGGGCCCCGGGAACGGCAACCCCGCCGACACCGTCCGCCGCGAACCCTTCGGCGCCCGGCTGCGCCGCGCCATGGACACCAGGGGCCCGCTCTGTGTCGGCATCGATCCCCATGCGGCGCTCCTGGCCGACTGGGGCCTCGGCGACGACGTCGCCGGCCTCGAACGCTTCACCCGCACCGTGGTCGAGGCGCTGGCGGACCGGGTCGCGGTCCTCAAACCGCAGTCGGCGTTCTTCGAACGCTTCGGCTCCCGCGGAATCGCCGTCCTGGAACGCGCCGTCGCCGAGGCACGCGACGCGGGCGCGCTCGTCGTCATGGACGCCAAACGCGGGGACATCGGGTCGACCATGAGTGCCTACGCGGACGCCTTCCTCGACCCGGCCTCCCCCCTGTTCGCGGACGCGCTGACCGTGAGCCCGTACCTGGGCTTCGGTTCGCTGCGCCCGGCCGTCGAGCGTGCCCGCGCGTCCGGCTGCGGCCTCTTCGTGCTGGCTCTGACCTCCAATCCGGAGGGGGCCGAGGTGCAGCAGGCCGTCGTCGCGGACGGACGCAGCGTCGCGGCCGCCGTTCTCGCCCATCTCGCGCGGGAGAACGCGGGGGAGACGCCGCTCGGCTCCTTCGGCGCGGTCGTCGGTGCCACACTCGGGGGTTCGCTCTCCGGCGGGCAGGGCGTCGGCCTCGACATGGGCGGGCCGCTGCTCGCACCGGGGATCGGCGCACAGGGCGCGACCGCGGCCGACCTGCCACGCGTCTTCGGCGCCGCGGTGGGCAACGTGCTGCCGAGCATCAGCAGGGGGGTGCTCAAGCACGGTCCGTCGGCGCAAGCACTGCGCGAGGCCGCCGCAGCCGAGGCGCGCATGATGGCCGGAGCCGTCGCGTGAAGGCGACCGGTACAGGGTGACCCCTCGATCGAACGTGCGTGAACCCGTACGGATCGGTCGCACGTGAGAGCGCGGACCACCCCCCGGGCGCCCCTTCGCGACTCCGCTTCCGCGACCGCCCCGCACCCGCTCCGTACCTGCGGAGATGCCCCGCAGTGACGCCGACGGCCGTACAAAATCGCGCAGTTGGGCAAAAAACTGTAGCGATTTGTCTCGTTATGCACCGATCGACTTGAGTCTGACCAGGACTTTTCCGCAGTTCTCGCTGACTCAGGCGCGCTCGCCCGCTAGTCTCCGTCGGGAGCAGCGTGAACAGGCACGTTGCTCGCTGCTCCGCCTGTGCGGGGCTACGAGGTTCCTCACAGAATCCATTTCCGACAGTTCTAACTGAGGTGACGTAGGCGTGGCTCTTCCGCCCCTTACCCCTGAACAGCGCGCAGCCGCGCTCGAAAAGGCCGCCGCGGCTCGCCGGGAGCGCGCCGAGGTCAAGAACCGGCTGAAGCACTCCGGTGCGACCCTGCACGACGTGATCAAACAGGGCCAGGAGAACGACGTCATCGGCAAGATGAAGGTCAGCGCTCTCCTGGAGAGTCTGCCGGGCGTCGGCAAGGTCCGCGCCAAGCAGATCATGGAGCGTCTCGGGATCTCCGAGAGCCGCCGGGTGCGTGGGCTCGGCTCCAACCAGATCGCCGCTCTGGAGCGGGAGTTCGGCGGCGCGTCCGCCTGACCCCGCCCCGTGAGGCACCGTGGGCCCCGGCCCGCGGTGCCGTGGTGGCAAGGCACCGCCGAGAACCGGGATAATCGCTGCATGAGTTCAGCAGCTCCCCGGGGGGCCACCCCCGAACCTCCCGTCGGCACGCCGCGGCTGACCGTGCTCTCCGGCCCTTCGGGCGTCGGCAAGAGCACGGTCGTCGCGCATCTGCGCAAGGTCCATCCCGAGGTCTGGCTGTCCGTCTCCGCGACCACGCGCAGACCGCGCCCCGGCGAGGTGCACGGTGTGCAGTACTTCTTCGTGAGCGACGACGAGTTCGACAAGCTGGTCGCCAACGGTGAACTGCTGGAGTGGGCCGAATTCGCGGGCAACCGGTACGGGACGCCGCGGGGGCCCGTACTGGAGCACCTGGAGCGCGGCGAGCCCGTGCTCCTGGAGATCGACCTGCAAGGGGCACGCCTGGTGAAGCAGGCGATGCCCTCCGCCCGGCTCGTCTTCCTCGCACCCCCCAGCTGGGACGAGCTGGTGCGCCGCCTGACCGGCCGCGGCACCGAGGCCCCTGAGGTGATCGAGCGCCGTCTCGCGGTGGCCCGCACGGAGCTGGCGGCTGAGGAAGAGTTCGACACCACCCTTGTCAATACCTCGGTCGAGGACGTCAGCGCCGAGCTGCTAGCCTTGATGCGGATCGCTTGATTCTTGATCTGTTTACGACCTTCACACACCCTCCGGAAGGCAGAGCGTGTCCTCTTCCATCTCCACGCCCGAGGGCATCATCAACCCGCCGATTGATGAGCTGCTCGAAGCCACCGACTCGAAGTACAGCCTGGTGATCTACGCGGCCAAGCGCGCCCGTCAGATCAATGCGTACTACTCGCAGCTCGGTGAGGGCCTGCTCGAGTACGTGGGCCCCCTGGTGGACACCCACGTCCACGAGAAGCCGCTCTCGATCGCTCTCCGCGAGATCAACGCGGGCCTGCTGACCTCCGAGGCCGTCGACATGCCGGTCACGCAGTAGCACTCCGCCCGTCCGCGGTGCGAAGGCAGCCGGCGGACACGGCTTCACGCAAGAGCCCGGCAGCGCGGCTGCCGGGCTCTTGGTGTGTCATGGCGAGTGAGCGGAAACGCTGACGACCGACAGGCCCGCGCCGAGCGACGGGTGCCGCATGGGGAGAGGCGAACGATGGAGCAGCGCCAGCAGGACAGGCCCAGGGTCGTCCTGGGAGTCACCGGCGGCATCGCCGCCTACAAGGCGTGCGAACTGCTGCGCCGCCTGACCGAGAGCGGTCACGACACACGGGTTGTACCGACGGAGTCGGCGCTGCACTTCGTGGGTGCCCCCACCTTCGCGGCTCTGTCCGGCAAGCCGGTGGCCACCGACGTGTGGGATTCGGTGCACGAAGTCCCCCACGTACGGATCGGGCAGGCGGCCGACCTCGTGGTGGTCGCCCCGGCCACCGCCGACATCCTCGCCAAGGCCGCCCACGGCCTCGCGGACGACCTGCTCACCAACACCCTTCTCACCGCGCGATGTCCGGTGATCTTCGCCCCCGCCATGCACACGGAGATGTGGGAGCACCCGGCCACTCAGGAGAACGTCGCCACGCTGCGCCGCCGGGGCTCGCTCGTCATCGAGCCGGCCGTGGGACGGCTGACCGGCACCGACACCGGCAAGGGACGCTTCCCGGATCCTGAGAGCGTCTTCGAGTTGTGCCGCCGCGTGCTCACCCGGGGCAGCGCCGAGGTGCCCGCCGACCTCGCCGGGCGCCACGTGGTGATCAGCGCGGGCGGTACGCGCGAGCCGCTCGACCCCGTACGGTTCCTGGGCAACCGCTCGTCGGGGAAGCAGGGTTACGCGCTGGCCCGTACGGCAGCCGCCCGCGGCGCACGCGTCACGCTGGTCGCGGCGAACACCGCTCTCCCCGATCCGGCCGGCGTGGACGTGGTCCCCGTGGAGACGGCCGCCCAGCTGCGCGACGCGGTCGTGAAGGCCGCCGGCGACGCCGACGCCGTCGTGATGGCGGCCGCCGTCGCGGACTTCCGGCCCGCCGTCTACGCGGCCGGAAAGATCAAGAAGCAGGGCGGCGCCGAGCCGGAACCCGTCGCCCTCGTGCAGAACCCGGACATCCTCGCCGAACTGTCCACGGACCGTCCGCGCGCGGGCCAGATCGTCGTGGGCTTCGCCGCCGAGACCGAGGACGCCCTCGCCAACGGCCGGACCAAGCTCGCACGCAAACGGTGCGACCTCCTCGTCGTCAACGAGGTGGGGGAGCACAGGACTTTCGGGGCCGAGGACAACGAGGCCGTGGTGCTCGGTGCCGACGGCAGCGAGACCCCCGTTCCGTACGGCCCCAAAGAGGTGCTGTCCGACACGGTTTGGGACCTGGTCGCACTGCGTTTTCCCTGACCCGGACGGTGGCTGGACAGCAGTGCGGAACCAACGGTTCCGTGCGGTCGGGCTTGTGTGGTATGTCACGAGGTGGCCGTTGTTCCGTCATCGCGTCAAGAGTGCCTCGGCGGCGACCCGGGACAGGGTTGCGCAGGTCACCGTGGTATCGAAGTTCGAGACGACGTGATTGGATGCGGCCGTAGATGGATAAACTGGCGGCGGACCGTGCTTGGGCTCCTGCCCTTGTGCACAGCCCCCGGCCGGTCCGCCCATGAATAGCCAGCAGCCGCTGCAACCCCAGGGAGCGATGTGTCCCGCCGTCTGTTCACCTCGGAATCCGTGACCGAGGGTCACCCTGACAAGATTGCTGACCAGATCAGCGACACCATCCTCGACGCGCTGCTCAAGGAAGACCCGCACTCGCGGGTCGCCGTCGAGACTCTGATCACCACCGGCCTGGTACACGTTGCGGGTGAGGTGACGACGAAGGCCTATGCCCCGATCTCCTCGCTGGTGCGCAACAAGATCCTGGACATCGGTTACGACTCCTCGAAGAAGGGTTTCGACGGTGCCTCCTGCGGCGTCTCGGAATCCATCGGCGCGCAGTCCCCGGACATCGCCCAAGGCGTCGACACCGCCTACGAGAACCGAGTCGAGGGCGACGAGGACGAGCTCGACAAGCAGGGCGCCGGCGACCAGGGCCTGATGTTCGGCTACGCCTGCGACGAGACCGCCGAGTACATGCCGCTGCCGGTGCAGCTGGCGCACCGGCTCTCCGAGCGCCTCTCCGACGTCCGGAAGAACGGCACGATCCCCTACCTGCGCCCTGACGGCAAGACGCAGGTCACCATCGAGTACGAGGGCGACAAGGCCGTCCGTCTCGACACCGTCGTGGTCTCCTCGCAGCACGCTGCGGACATCGATCTCGACTCGCTGCTCGCCCCGGACATCCGCGAGTACGTCGTGGAGCCGGAGCTCAAGCGCCTCGTCGACGAGGACGGCGTGAAGCTCGACACCAGCGGGTACCGGCTGCTGGTCAACCCCACCGGCCGCTTCGAGATCGGCGGCCCGATGGGCGACGCCGGCCTGACCGGCCGCAAGATCATCGTCGACACCTACGGCGGCATGGCCCGCCACGGTGGCGGTGCCTTCTCCGGCAAGGACCCCTCCAAGGTCGACCGGTCGGCCGCGTACGCGATGCGCTGGGTCGCCAAGAACGTCGTGGCAGCCGAACTCGCCACCCGCTGCGAGGTCCAGGTCGCCTACGCGATCGGCAAGGCCGAGCCTGTGGGCGTGTTCGTCGAGACCTTCGGCACCGCGGCCGTCGACGTGGAGAAGATCGAGCAGGCGATCGGCGAGGTCTTCGACCTCCGCCCGGCCGCGATCATCCGCGACCTGGACCTGCTGCGTCCGATCTACGCCCAGACCGCGGCATACGGCCACTTCGGCCGTGAACTCCCGGACTTCACCTGGGAGCGCACCGACCGCGTCGACGCGCTGCGCAAGGCCGCCGGGCTGTAACCGGCCCGCTCGCGCATACGGACTCACGGGCCCGGCCGCCCTTCACGGGGCGGCCGGGCCTCGTCGTGTGTCCGCGGCTCTCCGGGGTGCCGGCCCCCGGTCCTCAGCCGACCCGGTGACGGCGTGCGACGGCCTCACCTCACCAGTGCCGAGTGCCGGTTTGTTCACATTTCGGCCGATACCCTCGTGCGGTGAAAAGTCGGCACGAGACCTGGCTGCGCCCACCCGGAGTGGACCCGGAAGAGGCGGCGGAGCTGCTGCTGCGCGATCTGCACAGCTCCCGGCGAGGGCTCTCGAGTGCCGAGGCCCGGCGGCGGCTGCACCAGTACGGGCCCAACGAGCTGCGACGTGCCCGCGGCCGGCGGTGGCCGAGAGAGCTGGCCCGCCAGCTCACCCACCCGCTGGCCCTGCTGCTGTGGCTGGCGGCCGCTCTCCTGCTGGCCGTGGGCTCCAATGTGGTGGCCGCGGCGGTGGTGCTGATCATCCTGCTGAACGCCGCCTTCGCCTTCGTGCAGGAGCTGCAGGCCCAGCGGGCGGTGGAGGCGCTCTCCCGGTACCTGCCGCAGCGCGCCAAGGTCCAGCGCGACGGCGAGCGGGTGGAGGTCGACGCGGTCGAACTGGTGCCGGGCGACGTCGTCGTGATCGAGGAGGGCGACCGCATCGCGGCGGATGTGCGGCTGCTGGCGGGTGCGATCGAGACGGACATGTCCGCGCTGACGGGGGAGTCCGTCCCCGAGCTGCGCTCTGCCGCCCTCATGGACACGCAGGTGCCCGTGCTGCAGGCTCACGATCTGGTCCTCAGCGGCACCAACTGCACCGGGGGCGAAGCACACGGAGTCGTGTTCGCCACCGGGATGACGACCGAACTGGGCCGTATCGCGGCGCTCTCCCAGCGCGTCAAGCAGGAAGCGAGCCCGCTGGAGCGCCAGGTACGGCGGGTGGCGTGGCTGATCGCGGCGGTATCGGTGGTGCTGGCGCTGGCATTCGTCCCCCTCGTGGTCTTCGGCGCGCACCTGTCGCTGACCAACTCCGTGATCTTCGCGGCGGGACTGCTGGCAGGCATGGTCCCCGAGGGACTGCTGCCCGTGATCACCCTCGCCCTGGCACTCGCCGTGCGGGCGCTGGCCGCCCGTGGTGCGCTGGTCAAACGGCTCAGCGCGGTGGAGACGCTCGGCTCGACGGACGTCATCTGCACCGACAAGACGGGCACGCTCACCGAGAACCGCATGCGTCCCATGGCCGTGTGGACGCCGGCGGGCCTCACAGGCCTGGAGTCCGAGCCCGGAGCGGGCGAGAGCCCCCGCCGGGACGGACCGGACCTCCGCGCCGCGGCCCGCATCGCCGCCGCATGCAACAACGCCGGCTTCCGGCAGGACGACGGGCCCACCGGCGACCCCACCGAGGTCGCCCTGCTGCTCGGGGCACGGGCGCTGGGCGCCGACACGGACGCGGACCGGCGGGAGGCCGGCCGCCGGTGGCAGTTCCACTTCGACCCCGAACTGAAGCTGATGTCGACGATCGACCAGTGCGACGGCGACATCGTGGTGCACACCAAGGGCGCTCCCGAAGCGGTCGTGCCGCACTGCACGTCGATGCTGGACGAGCGCGGCGCCCCCACCGCGCTGGACGACGCCGGCCGCAGCCGCATCACCGGGCAGGCCGATGCCTTCGCCTCGGACGGTCTGCGCGTCCTGGCCCTGGCCCGACGCACCCTGCCGGCCGGGCGTCCGGCCCCGCACCGGCGGGACGACGCCGAGTACGACCTGTGCTTCGTCGCCCTCATGGCCCTGCTGGACCCGCCGCGCGCCGAGGTCGCCGATGCCGTCGCCGCATGCCGTACGGCCGGCATCCGCATCATCGTCATCACCGGCGACCACCCGCTGACCGCTGCGGCGGTCGCCCGCCGTGTCGGCATCACCGGTGACCGTCCCCGCGTGGTGACCGGCGAGGAACTGGACCGCCTGCACGAGCACCAGATCGCCGAACTGACGAGCAGCGAACCGGAGATCATCTTCGCCAGGGCATCCCCGGAGGCGAAGCTGCACATCGCCGACGCTCTGCAGAGCCAGGGTCACGTGGTGGCCATGACGGGCGACGGAGTCAACGACGCCCCCGCGCTGCACCGCGCGGACATCGGCGTGGCGATGGGACGCTCCGGGACCGACGTGGCACGCGAAGCGTCCACGATGGTCCTCACGGACGACAACTTCGCCTCGATCGTGGAGGCGGTGCGGGACGGGCGCCGCATCTACGACAACGTCCGGAAGTTCATCGTCTACATCTTCACCCACTCCACTCCCGACGTGGTCCCGTTCCTGGTCTACGCTCTCGCCGGGGGACTCGTGCCGCTGCCGCTGACGATCCTGCAGCTGCTCGCCTTCGACGTCGGAACCGAGACCCTGCCCGCCCTGGCCCTCAGCCGGGAGAAGGCCGAACCCGGTCTCATGCGGCGTCCCCCGCGTCCCCGCTCCGAAGGAGTCATCCGCACCCCCATGCTGCTGCGGGCATGGCTCTTCCTCGGCGTGCTGGTGGCCGCCCTCCAGATGGCGGGCTTCTTCTACGTCCTCGTGCAGGCCGGGTGGCATCCCGGCGACCCCACGGGACCCGGCACGCCGCTGCACCACGCCTACCAGCAGGCCACCACCATGACGTTGCTCGGCATGATCGCCGGTCAGGTCGGCACCGCGTTCGCCGTCCGTACCCAGCACGCCTCGCTGCGCTCCGTCGGCGTGCTGTCCAACCGGCCGCTCCTGGCGGGCATCGCGGGGGCACTCCTGCTCGCCGCGGTCTTCGTCTACGCGCCCCCCTTCCAGGCCCTGCTGGGGACGGCCGCGCTCCCCGCGAGCACCCTTCTGCTTCTGCTGCCCTACCCGCTCGTCGTGTGGGGAGCGGACGAACTGCGGCGGTACCTGATCCGGCGGCGCGAACGGACACGCGACCGGACGGCTCCGCCCGGCGGCTCCGCCCGGCCGGCGTGAAGTCCGGTCGGCACGTTCGCAGGCAGCAGGAGGACTCCTGACCGGCCTCCCGGCTCCCGCGCCCCGCGGCCCCCGTCGCTGTCCGAGCCGTCTGCTATGACTGAACGCTGTGAGCAGCGACAACGAGCAGGGGGAGTCATCCGGTGAGGCACCGGAGCAGCTTGCCCTGCTGCGGGAGACCGTGCGCAGGCGCAGGTCTCCGAAGGCGAAGCCGCGCACATGGCGCGGTGCGGAGCTCGCCGCGGAGCTGCCCGTGGCGCGTGTACTGGTCGACAAGGGCCTCGTGCACCTCGACCGCTACTTCGACTACGCGGTGCCGGCCGCCATGGACGAGGAGGCCCAGCCCGGAGTGCGGGTCCGGGTGCGGTTCGGCGCGGGCGAGAAGGAGGGCCGGCGCGAGGGCGGCAGGCTGATCAACGGGTTCGTCGTGGAGCGGGTGGCCCGCAGCGACTACCCGGGCGCCCTCGCTCCCATCGCGCAGGTGCTCTCGCCGGAGCGTGTGCTCACGCCCCGGCTGCTGCGGCTGTGCCGTGCCGTCGCGGACAGGTACGCGGGATCGCTCGCGGACGTCGTGCAGCTGGCGGTGCCGCCGCGCATGGCGCGGGCGGAGAAGCGGCCCGCCCCCGAGCCGCAGCCGCCGCCGGAGCCGCCGGAGCCGGGGAGCTGGGAGCGGTACGGGGAGGGCCCCGCATTTCTGGCGGCCCTGGCCGGCGGAGGGGTCCCGCGCGCCGTCTGGACGGCACTGCCCGGTCCGCAATGGCCCGACGAACTGGCGCGTGCGGTCGCGGCCGCGCTCGCTTCCGGGCGGGGCGCCCTGGCGGTACTGCCCGACGGACGCGCGGCCCAGCGGGTCGATGCCGCGCTCACATCGCTGCTCGGCGAGGGGCAGCACGTGCTGCTGACCGCCGGGGCGGGCCCCGAGGAGCGCTACACGCGCTGGCTGGCGGTCAAGAGAGGATCGGTACGTGCCGTGGTGGGGACGCGGGCGGCGATGTTCGCGCCCGTGGCAGATCTGGGCCTCGCCGTCCTGTGGGACGACGGGGACGCGGCCCACAGCGACGACCACGCACCCCAGCCGCACGCGCGTGAAGTGCTGCTCCAGCGCGCCGTCACGGAGGAGGCGGCCTTCCTGCTCGGCGGGCACAGCTGCACCGTCGAGGCGGCGCAGATCGTCGAGTCCGGGTGGGCGAGGCCCATCGAGGCCGACCGGGAGACCCTGCGCAAGACGGCGCCGCTGATCCGTACGGTCGGCGAGTTCGACGAGGCACGCGACGCCGCGGCGCGCACGGCACGGCTGCCGAGCCTCGCCTGGAACACGGCCCGGAAAGCGCTGGAGCGGGGCCCCGTGCTGGTGCAGGTGCCGCGGCGCGGCTACGTACCCAGCCTGGCGTGCGAGCAGTGCCGCGCCCCCGCACGGTGTGCCCACTGCGCGGGCCCGCTCGAGGCGCTGGAGGAAGGCGCCGTGCTGCGCTGCGGGTGGTGCGCCCGCGAGGCCCCCGACTGGCACTGCGCCCAGTGCGGCGGCGCACGGGTGCGCGGCCGGGTCTTCGGCGCGCGGCGCACGGCCGAGGAACTGGGGCGGGCCTTTCCGGCGGTGCCGGTGCGTACGTCCGGGCGTGATCATGTGCTGGACAGCGTGCCCGGCGCCCCGGCGATCGTGGTCTCCACGCCGGGCGCGGAACCCGTCGCGGAGGGCCCCGGTTATGCGGCGGCGCTGCTGCTGGACGGCTGGGCGCTGCTGGGCCGCCCCGATCTGCGGGCCGGGGAGGAGGCGCTGCGCAGATGGCTCTCGGCCGCCGCGCTCGTACGGCCCGGGGGCGAGGGCGAGGAGCCGGACGGCACGGTGCTGGTCGTGGCCGAGCCCACTCTGCGTCCGGTTCAGGCCCTCGTGCGCTGGGACCCGGCGGGTTTCGCGGTGCGTGAGCTCGCGGACCGCGCGGAGCTCGGTTTCCCTCCGGTCGCGAGGATGGCGTCGGTGAGCGGAAGGGCCGAGGCCGTGGCCGGGCTGCTATCCCAGGCCCGGCTGCCCGGGGACGCGGAGATCCTGGGGCCGGTGCCGGTTCCCGTGATCGAGCCGGGCAGACCGCGCCGTCCCGGGGATCCGCCGGCGGGGGAGGAGTGGGTACGTGCGCTGGTGCGGGTGCCCCAGGGATCGGGTGCGGCGATGGCGTCGGCGCTGAAGACGGCACATGTGGCGCGGCTGACGCGGCGCGAGGGGACGCCGGTGTGGATCCGCGTGGACCCGCTGGACATCGGCTGAGCCGCCGCCCCGCCGTGCCGGGCGGACACGACACCGCCCGGTGGCGTACGGGACGCGCACCGGGCGGTGGGGCAACGGCCGTGGAGGAGTCAGCCGTTGCGGGGGCCGGGGAGGGCCCCCGGTCTGTGGTCGCGGTCGCGCCCGGGCTGGCCGGGCACGGGACGCGAGGGGGGCAGCGCGCCTGCTGACGCGGCGGTCCGGGCCGGAGCACCCGGAGGGGCGGCGGCAGCGGCCGGGAGCGCGTTTCCGCTGCCGGCCGCACCCGGCAACGCCGGCACGGCATCGGGTGAGGAGGGGGCGTCGGCGGACTGCCCGCCCGCCTCGGTTAGTTCACGTGAGGCGTTGCGGCGCGATCCGTAACGGCGGTGCACCGCCTGCTTGGTGACTCCGAGGGCGGACCCCACCGCGTCCCATGAGAAACCCAGCGACCGGTCGAAGTCCACCGCGGCGGTGACCAGCGTCTCGACGCTGTCCCGCAGTTCCTGGGCGAGCCGCACCGTGGGGGCGGGAGCACGTCCGTAGACGACGAAGCCCGCGGACGGAGCTGACCGCCGCGGGCGGTAGACGTTGCCGAGTTGGGCGGTGAGGGTACGCAGCGCGTCCACCTGGCGGCGGACCCGCTCGATGTCCCGCACCAGCAGGTGCAGGCTGGCCCTCGCCTGGGCGTCGTGGGTTGCGTGGTCGGCCATGAACAAGCCTCTCGAACCGTCTTGCAGAGGATAGGAGCCGCGAACGGCTCGTTTCGGTCAATATGACTTGACCAACGCGGTAACAGTGCCCGGGTCACGCCCGGGCGGGGCGTTGTTGGGAGGGGAGGGGTGCGCGGAGGCCCGTACGCCCCCTCGGGCGGCGCAAAGTGACGGAACGTGAGGACCGTAGACTGGCGCGTCGTCGTCCGCGGCGGCGCACCACGCGGCGCCGCTGCAATGTGAGAGGTGTTCCCCACCGATGAAGCTCGTCTTCGCAGGCACCCCCGAGGTCGCCGTGCCCGCGCTCGACGCACTGATCGCCTCGGAGCGGCACGAGGTGGCAGCCGTGGTGACGCGGCCCGACGCCCGCGCGGGACGCGGACGCCGGCTGGTGCCCAGCCCCGTCGCACAGCGGGCCGAGGAGGCGGGCATCGAGGTCCTCAAGCCGGCGCGTCCACGGGAGGAGGACTTCCTCGCCAGGCTCCGCGAGATCGGGCCGGACTGCTGCCCCGTCGTCGCGTACGGGGCGCTGCTGCCGCGCGTCGCGCTCGACGTGCCCGCCCGCGGCTGGGTCAACCTGCATTTCTCCCTGCTTCCCGCCTGGCGCGGCGCGGCGCCGGTGCAGCACGCGGTACTGGCCGGCGACGAGATGACCGGCGCCAGCACTTTCCTCATCGAGGAGGGCCTGGACTCCGGGCCGGTCTACGGCGTGATCACGGAGAAGGTGCGCGAGACCGACACCAGCGGCGACCTGCTCACCCGCCTCGCGTTCGCGGGCGCCGGGCTGCTCGCCGCGACCATGGACGGCATCGAGGACGGCACGCTGCGCGCGGTTCCGCAGCCCGAGGAGGGCGTCTCGCTCGCGCCCAAGCTGGAGGTCGAGGACGCCCGCGTCGACTGGACGGCGCCGGCGCTGCGGGTGGACCGGCTCGTGCGGGGCTGTACGCCCGCGCCGGGCGCGTGGACGCTCTTCCGGGGCGAGCGGCTGAAGATCCGGTCGCTGACGCAGCACCCTGAACACCCTGTTCCCGGCGGCGGCAGCGGTGGCGGCAGCGGCAACGACGGTCACGACGGCCCTGGCCCTGGCCCGGGCGAACTGCTCGCGAACAAGAACTCCGTGTGGGTGGGCACCGGTTCGCACCCCGTCGAACTTCTGTGGGTGCAGCCGCAGGGCAAGAAGCCGATGACAGCGGCGGACTGGGCACGCGGAGTACGCGTCGGCGACGGCGAGCGCCTGGGGGAGTAGCGGCCGGGCGGGGGCGGCTGCCCGGCGGAAGGTGCACGGGCGCCGGAGTCCCCGGTCCGTCGAGCGCGGGTGCGCGGCCCGTCCCGTATCCGCCGCGCCACCGGGGCGGGCGTACGCTGGCAGCACCCCTGCCGGCACCGCCGGACCGTGAACCCCGGCCGCACGGCCGGACACCTCGTCATCGCAGCACCGGAGCACCTTCCCTGTGAGCAATAGGCCCCGCCGCCCCTCCAAGCCCTACCGCCGCCCCCGCAAGGACCCCGTCCGCATCCTCGCCTTCGAGGCACTGCGCGCCGTCGACGAGCGCGACGCCTACGCGAACCTCGTACTGCCGCCGCTGCTGGACAAGGCCCGCGCCAAGGGGGAGTTCGACGCCCGGGACGCGGCGCTGGCCACCGAGCTGGTCTACGGCACCCTGCGGTGGCAGGGCACGTACGACGTGATCATCGCCGAGTGCGTCGACCGGCCGCTGCGCGACGTCGACCCTCCCGTACTGGACGTGCTCGCGCTCGGTGCCCACCAGCTGCTGGGCACCCGCATCCCCACGCACGCCGGAGTCAGCGCCACGGTCGAACTCGCCCGCGTGGTACTGGGCGACGGGCGCGCCAAGTTCGTCAACGCGGTGCTCCGCAAGATCGCCGCCGAGGATCTGGACGGCTGGCTGGAGAAGGTCGCCCCCGCGTACGACGAGGACCCCGAGGAGCATCTGGGTATCCGCCATGCGCACCCGCGGTGGATCGTCTCGGCACTGTGGGACGCGCTCGGCGGCGGCAGCGCCGGCATGGAGGAGCTGCTGGGGGCGGACAACGAGCGGCCCGAGGTCACGCTCGTCGCCCGTCCCGGCCGGGCCACTCCCGACGAGCTGCTCACCGGCGACGCAGTGCCGGGACGCTGGTCGCCGTACGCGGTGCGGCTCGCCGAGGGCGGCGATCCGGGCGAGGTGCAGGCCGTACGGGAAGGACGCGCCGGAGTGCAGGACGAGGGCAGTCAGCTCGTCGCCCTCGCGCTGGCGGCCGCGCCGCTCGCGCCCGCCGGCGCAGGTACCGGCGGAGCGCAAGCGTCGGCCCGGGACGAGCTGTGGCTGGACGGATGCGCCGGGCCCGGCGGCAAGGCGGCGCTGCTCGCCGCCCTCGCCGCGCAGCGCGGGGCGCGGCTGGTCGCCGCCGAGAAGCAGCCCCACCGTGCTGGCCTCGTGGGCCGGGCGCTGGAAGGCAACCCTGGGCCGTACGCCGTGGTGACCGCCGACTCGACCCGGCCCGCCTGGCGGCCCGGCACCTTCGACCGGGTCCTCGTCGACGTGCCGTGCACCGGGCTGGGGGCGCTGCGCCGCCGGCCCGAGGCCCGCTGGCGGCGGCGGCCGGAGGACGTGCCGGGGTTCGCGCCGCTGCAACGGGACCTGCTGCGGCAGGCACTGCACGCGGTGCGTGCGGGCGGGGTCGTCGGCTACGCGACGTGCTCGCCGCACCCGGCGGAGACCCGGGCCGTCGTGGACGACCTGGTCAAGGAGACCGGGGCCGAACTCCTCGACGCCCGCCCGCTGTTGCCGGACATGCCCGGCCTCGGCGACGGCCCCGACGTCCAGCTCTGGCCGCATCTGCACGGCACCGACGCGATGTATCTGGCGCTGCTGCGGCGCACGGACGGAGCGGGCGGCGCGTGAGATGAGGCGTCCCGCCGGGTCTCAGCGGCCCTCCCACTCGGGGGGCCGCTTGTCGAGGAAGGCGGAGACGCCTTCGCGGAAGTCGCGGCTGCCGTAGCAGAGTTCGTACAGGTCGTCGGCTTTGCCGGGTGCCGAGGCGCTGAGCACGCGCCGGTCGGCCTCCTTCAGCGCGGCGAGCGTCAGCGGTGCGCATCCGGCGATGCGGGCGGTGAGCCCGGCCAGGTGTTCGTCGAGCCCGTCGGCGTCGACGATCTGCGCCACCAGGCCCGCCTCGTGCGCCTCCTGCGCGCTGATCAGCTGGGCGGTGAGCAGGGCGTGCAGTGAGCGGGCCCTGCCCAGGGACGCGTAGAGCCGGGCGATCACGGTGGGGGAGAGGCAGTTGCCGAGGGTGCGCGCGATGGGTGCGCCGAAGACGGAGCCGGGCGTGCACACCACGATGTCGCAGCAGGCCGTCAGGGCGATCCCGGCGCCGACGGCGGGGCCGTCGACGGCGGCGATCACGGGCATGCGCAGCGCGGCGAGCCGTTCGAGGGCGGTGCCGACATGCCGCTCGTAGCCGACGCCGTCCGCGCCGCTTCCGAAGCCGCGGAACTCGTGGATGTCGGTGCCCGCGGCGAACGCCCGGCCGCCCGCCCCGCGCAGCACCGTCACGCGGACGTCGGAGGCGGCGTCGATCTCCTCGCACGCCTGGTGCAGCTGGTCGTACATCTCCAGCGTCAGGGCGTTGTGCCGGCGCGGATTGGAGAGGGTGAGCCAGGCGACTGACGTGTCGCCGCCCGGCACGGTCTCCTCCCGCCAGGTGACGGAAGGAGCCTGTTCCTCGACGCTCATGCGTCCCCCAGGAGTTCGTCGTTGTGTTCGCCGAGGAGCGGCGGATGGCGCCGCATCCGTGCCGGGGTGCGCCCCAGCTTGACGGGGAAGCCGAGGACCCGCTTACGGCCGGACACGGGATGCTCGTACTCCTCGACCATGCCGCGCGCCTCGGCGTGCGGGTCCGGGTCGTCTCCGAGTAGCTGCTCGTAGTCCAGGATCGGCCCGGCGGGCACGCCCGCGTCGAGGAGCTTTGCCACGGTCTCGCTGGTCGGCTCGGCTGCCAGCCGTCCTTCCAGCATCGCGATCAACTCCGCCCGGTGCTCCATGCGCGCCGTGTTGGTGAGGAACCGTTCGTCCCCCACGAGGTGTTCGAGGCCGAGCGCGCCGCACAGCCGCTCCCACAGGCGCTGGGTGTTGGCGGCGACGGTGACGTATCCGTCCGCGGTACGCACGGCTTGGTACGGGGCTGTCATCCGGTGCGCGGAGCCGAGGCGCCGCGGCGCCTGTCCGGTGGAGAAGAACTCCGTGGACTCCCACACCGACATGGCCAGCACAGCTTCGTACAGCGAAGTCTCCAGGTACTGGCCCTCTCCGGTGCGCGTGCGGTGCACGTAGGCGCTCAGGATGGCGACGGCGCACAGCATCCCGGCGCCGAGATCGCCCACGGGCAGGCCGCACTTGACCGGAGCCCCGTCTCCTTCGCCCGTGACGCTGAGGGCGCCGGCCATGCTCTGGGCGATGAGGTCGTAGCCGGGACGCTGGGCGTAGGGGCCGTACTGCCCGAAGCCCGAGATCGACGCGTAGACGATGTCCGGCTTGGTCCTGCGTGCGGCCTCGTAGCCCACGCCCAGCCGGTCGGCGACTCCGGGCCGGAAGTTCTCCACGACCACGTCCGCGCCTGCGACGAGTGTGTGGAAGTCCCGCTGCCCCTCGTCGGTGCGCAGATCGAGGGCGACGCTGCGCTTGTTGCGGTTCAGTGCGTGGAAGGAGGCGCTGTCGTGGCCGGGCGCCGGCGCGTCCCAGCCGCTGCGGGTCTGGTCCCCGGTGCCCGGTGGTTCGACCTTGATCACGTCCGCGCCGAGGTCGGCGAGGAGCATCGTGCAGTACGGGCCCGCCATCACCTGCGTGAGGTCGATGACGCGTACGCCTTCGAGGGCGCCCGTATTCTCGCCTGTCGTCACTGCGGCGCCTCGCCTTCCGTGGCGGTCGCGGGGGTCTCGTCCCCGGTGCCGCCGTTGTCCGGTGAACCGGCGAGCAGCGCGGCCCGCACCAGCTCGACGGGGTGCCATGCGTTGCGTTCCGTGCCGTGGAAGATCTGCTGCCGGCAGGAGACCCCGCTCGCGGCGACGACCGTCGTGTCGTCTTCGGCGCTGATGGCGGGGAAGAGGCGGTCGCTGCCGACCGTCATGGACGTCTCGTAGTGCTCGGACTCGAAGCCGAAGGAGCCGGCCATGCCGCAGCAGCCCGCGTCGAGTTCGACGACCTCGGCGCCGGGAATCCGCTTCAGCAGCGCGACGGTCGCCGCGGTGCCCACCTCGGCCTTCTGGTGGCAGTGGCCGTGGTAGAGGATGCGGCGGCCGGCGGGCCACGCGTCGGGCGACAGCCGCAGCCGCCCGTCGTCGACGGCCTCGGTGAGCAGTTCCTCGGCCTGGCGCACGCGGCCGGAGACGTCCGCGACCGACGGGTCCTGCGGCAGCATGGCGCGGTGCTCGTCCCGGAGCGTCATCAGGCACGAGGGTTCGCAGCCGACGACCGGTGAGCCGGCGGGCGAGTTCTCCGCCAGCAGCTTCGTCAGCTTGCGCGCCTGGTCCTTCGCCTCGTCGAGCAGCCCTTTGGAGAAGGCGGACCGCCCGCAGCAGCCCCGGGACTCCAACGCGACGTGCCAGCCCGCCAGTTCGAGGAGTTCGACAGCCGCCCGGCCGATTCCGGGCTCGGTGTAGGTGGTGAAGGAGTCAGCGAGGTAGGTGACGGTGCCCTGGGATCCGGGTGCGGACGGGCCCGCCGCCGTCGCCGGGGAGGCCGCCGCCCGCCCTCGCCGCCGGAACCAGCGCACGAGGTTGCCCCGTACGAAGGCCGGAAGCGGCCGGGCGGGGGTGATGCCCAGGTACCGGTCCATCAGCGCGCGCAGGAACGGGACCCGTGCGGGGAGGTTGGACAGCGGCGCCGTGGCCGAGCCGATCCGGTTCAGCGAGCGGATCGAGGCGAACACCCGTGATCTGCGGGGGATTCCGTGCTCGTCGTGGTGGTGGGAGAGCGACTCCGCCTTGAGGGTGGCCATGTCGACGCCGAGCGGGCACTCGCTCTTGCACGCCTTGCACATCAGGCACAGGTCGAGGACCTCGTGGAGGCGCCCGTCGCCCAGCGCCCGGTGCGGGTCGGGTTCGGAGAGGGCCTTGACCAGCGCGTTGGCCCGGCCGCGCGTGGAGTCCTCCTCCTTGAGCGTGGCCATGTACGAGGGGCACATCGTGCCGGCTTCGGCCTTTCGGCACAGCCCGATGTTCATGCAGCGGTCGGCGGCGCCGCGCATGCCGCCGACGACCTCGAAGTCCAGGCGGGTGCGCAGCGGCCCGGCCGGAGGCAGCGCCGGGTCGCGGAGGTTGTCCGTCATGGAGGGCGCGTCGACGATCTTCCCGGGGTTGAGGCGGTTGTCCGGGTCGAAGAGGCCCTTGACGCGCCGCATCGCCTCGTACAGGTCGTCGCCGAAGATCTCGCGGTTGAACTCGCTGCGGGCCAGGCCGTCGCCGTGCTCACTTGAGTTGACGCCGCCGTACTCCCGCACGAGGTCCTTGATCTCCTCCGCGACCGACCGCATCGTCGCGACCTGCGACGGGTCGGCGGTGTCGACGAAGGGACGGATGTGCAGGCAGCCGACCGAACAGTGGCCGTAGAAGCCCGCGTTGAGGCCGTGGCGGTCCAGGACCTCCTTGAAGCGCCGTGTGTAGTCGCCGAGATGGACCGGGTCGACGGCGGTGTCCTCGATGAACGCAAGCGGGCGGCGCGTCCCCTCGCTGGCGGCCATCAGCAGCCCGAGGCTGGACTTGCGGACCTTCAGCAGCGAGCCCTGCTGGGCGGGGGTGACGGCCTGGAGGGTGTGGTAGCCGTGGCCGTGGCGCTGCCAGAGCGCCGTGAGTTGCTGCAGCCTGCCGGCGAGTTCGTGTTCGTCGTCGCCGGTGAAGCTGACGAACAGCAGGGCTTCCGGGTCGCCTTCGAGGATCGAGCCGAGCGAGGCGTACTCGATCTTCTGCCGCGACAGGTCGAGGATCGTACGGTCCATCATCTCCACCGCGGACGGGTCGCACGCCAGGGCGTCGTCCGTGGCGGCTATCGCACCGGCGACGGAGGTGAAGTGACCGACGGCGATGACCGTGCGGGCCGGTTTGGGCACGAGGTCGACGAGGGCGCGGGTGGCCAGCACGAGGGTGCCCTCCGAGCCCACGACGAACTTCGCCAGGTCGAACTCCGCTCCGGGGGCCGCGAGCCGGTCCAGCCGGTAGCCGCACGCCCGGCGCCAGAACTGCGGCATGCCCTCGGCGGTCGCCTCGGCGCTCTCCTCGACGATCCGGGGGAGTTCGCGGTAGAGGCGGCCCTCCAGTGTCGGCAGTCCGGCGCGGTGCTCGCGCACGGCCTCGTCGACGGGGGCGAGGCGGGCCCTGGCCGAGTCGGAGAGCACGACGTCGAGTTCGCGCACGTGGTCGATCGTCATGCCGTAGCGGATCGAACCGCTGCCGGCCGAGTTGTTGCCGATCATCCCGCCGATGGTGGCGCGGTTGCTGGTGGAGGTGTCGGGCCCGAACATCAGGCCGTGCGCGGCCGCGGCCCGGTTGAGCTGGTCCTGCACGACGCCCGCCTCGACCAGCGCGGTGCGGCCCTCCGTGTCGATCTCCACGATGCGGTTCATGTGGCGGGAGAGGTCCAGGACCAGGCCGGGCCCGACGGTCTGCCCGGCGAGCGACGTGCCGGCGCCGCGGGGCACGACGGGTATGCCCGCCTCGGCGGCCGCCGTCACGGCCAACTGCACGTCGCCGGCGTGACGGGGGAAGACGACGCCCAGGGGCTCGATCGCGTACATGCTCGCGTCGCGGGAGAAGAGGTGCCGGGTGTAGTCGTCGAAGAGGACGTCGCCCTCGATCTCACCGCGCAGACGGGCCTCGACGTGACGGGCCGTATCCGCCGTGCCGTCCGGGACCGGTGCGTCGCCGCTGATCGCTGTCATGTGGTGCGGACTCCAAGTGCTCGTGAACGCTGCGGAACCGGCGCCTGCGCGCCGCGGCGGCGCAAGGGCGCGGGGTGGGGCTGCGAGGGTCCGGGGCGTAAGCGAAGGCGGGATCTCGGTGCGGGCGCCGTCACTCGGCGTCGCGCAGCGTCGAGAGGGCCGCGCCGAGACCGTCCGCTCCCACGGGGACCCCGGCGAGTTGGAGGCCCATCTGCACCCCGGCGAGCGTGCCCGCGAGGGTGAGGTCGCTGAGGTGCCCGAGGTGGCCGATGCGGAAGACCCGGCCCGCCAGCCGCCCGAGACCTGCGCCCAGCGACATGTCGAACCGCTCCAGGATGATCTCGCGGACCTTGTCGGCGTCGTGTCCGTCCGGCATCAGCACCGCCGTGAGCGAGCCCGAGTGCTCCCGCTCGTCCCGGCACAGCACTTCCAGGCCCCACCCGCGCACGGCGGCGCGTGTGGCGGCCGCGTGCCGCGCGTGCCGGGCGAAGACGTTCGGGAGGCCCTCCTCCCGCAGCATCCGCAGCGCCTCCTCCAGCCCGTAGAGCAGGTTCGTCGCGGGGGTGTACGGGAATGAGCCCATCCGGTTCGCCTCGATGACAGGGCCCCAGTCCCAGAAGACCTTCGGCAGCCGGGCCGTCCGGCTCGCCGCGAGCGCCTTGTCGCTGACGGCGTTGAAGCTCAGTCCCGGCGGCAGCATCAGCCCCTTCTGCGAGCCGGCCACCGTGACGTCGACGCCCCACTCGTCGTGGCGGTAGTCGATGGAGCCGAGCGAGGAGATGGTGTCCACGAGCAGCAGCGCCGGGTGGCCCGCCTCGTCCATGGCGCGCCGGATCTCAGGAATGCGGCTGGCCACGCCGGTCGAGGTCTCGTTGTGGACGACGCAGACCGCCTTGATCGCGTGCCCGGTGTCGGCGGCGAGCCGCTCGGCCAGCACCTCCGGATCGGCGCCGTGCCGCCAGTCGCCGGGGACGAAGTCGGTGCCCGTCTCGAGGCCCAGGGACGTCGCCATCTCGCGCCAGAGCGAGGAGAAGTGGCCCGTCTCGAAGCTGAGGACGCGGTCGCCGGGGCTGAGGGTGTTGACCAGGGCCGCTTCCCAGGCCCCGGTTCCCGACGCGGGATAGATCAGGACGGGGCCGGCCGTGCCGAACACCGGCTTCAGCGCGTCCAGCAGACGCAGCGTCAGCGCCGAGAACTCCGGACCGCGGTGGTCGATGGTGGGTGCCGACATGGCGCGGAGCACCTGGTCGGGGACGTTGGTGGGGCCGGGGATCTGCAGGAAGTGGCGACCGGTGCGCGGGGTCATGGTCCGGCTCCTCCCAAAGGCTTGTGCCGTAGAACGGCACACTGTATCGTCACGCGGCACGCCGGAGCCTAAGGCTCCCCCACGGAACGAGTCAATGGATGCAGAACGTCCTCAACGCCCTCCGGGCCCTCGAAGAAGTCGCCGTCCGCCAGCCGATCGGCGTCGCCGAACTGGCGCGGGCCATGGGGCTGCCCAAGTCCTCGGTGCAGCGCACGCTGGTCACGCTCAAGGAGGCGGGGTGGATCCGCTCCACCGGCTCCGCCCCCACCCGGTGGGTCGTCACCACCAAGGCGCTGCACGTCGGCCGGCACGCCACGGACGAACTCGGCCTGCGGGACATCGCGTTGCCGGTGATGGAGGAGCTGCGGCGACGAACCGACGAGACGGTCCACCTCGCGGTCCGCGAGGGCAGCAAGGTGGTGCTGGTCGAGCGTCTGGAGACGTCGCAGCCCGTACGGATCATCCTGCCGCTGGGCCAGAACCTCGCGGTGCATGCGTCCGCCAACGGCAAGGCGGTGCTCGCGGCCGATCCGGAGGAGGTCGTCGAGCGCTACATCGCCCAGGGGCTCCGGGGATTCACCGGCACGACCATCACCGACCCCGGGCTGCTGCGCGCCGAACTGGCCAGGACCCGTGAACGTGGCTGGGCGACCAACAGCGGCGAATGGCGCGCGGACGTCTCGGCCGTCGCGTCCGCGGTCATCGGGGAGGGAGGGCTTCCGGTCGCGAGCATCAGCATCAACGTGCCCACGAGCCGGATGACGGAGGAGTCGAGACCCGTCTACGGCGCTCTCGTCAACGAGGCGGCCAAGAGGATCAGCACAGCTCTGGGACGCGCGCACGAGGAGGGCGACGGCAGTTGAAGGATCCTCACGCGAACCCTTGACGGGTCCCGACCCCCCTCACATACTCACCCAAGGCGAAAACCGGATTCCGCATCGCGGAATGCTGTGGCGTTTTGCGGGCAATCCCCAGAAGCGCTCGCAAGAGCGGAGTCACAGGCCCCCGAAAGGCTTCTGATTTCCGTTCGGATATGTGCCGGCACGCCTTTGCAGTGACCGTTCGACCGAAGGCGAGGAAGCCTCGTGTCAGATCATGTCATAGCCATCATCGGGTTGGTGCTGGTATTCGCCGTCGCCACCTTCACGTCGGTCCACATGGGTGCGCTCGCCATTGTCGCCGCCTTTGTGATCGGAAGTGGATTCGTGGGCAAATCCGCGGACGACATATTCGGCGGATTCCCGGGCGACTTGTTCGTCGTCCTCGTCGGTGTCACATTCCTCTTCGCCATCGCCAACAACAACGGAACGGTCAACTGGCTCGTCCAATCCGCGACCAGGGCGGTGGGCGGCAGGATCGCGCTCATACCCTGGGTGATGTTCCTGGTCACGGCCGTTCTGACGGCGACCGGGGCCGTCGTTCCCGCAGCCGTGGGAATCATTGCTCCCATCGGCATGGGGTTCTGCGTCCGCTACCGGATCAATCCGGTGCTGATGGGGCTGCTCATCATCAACGGCGCCAGCGCCGGCGGATTCTCCCCGATCAGCATTTTCGGCAGCATCACGAACGGCGTCGTGTCGCGGAACGAACTGGCCGGAAATCCGACGCTGCTCTTCGTCAGCTCGTTCCTCTTCAATGTGGTCCTCAGCCTCGTCGTCTTCTTCCTGTTCGGTGGACGCGGTCTCGTCGGCCGCAGGGCGGAGGACACGCAGAAGGCGACGGAATCCGGGGACGGCGCGGGCGGTTCGCTGGTGACGGCCGGCGCACCGGCCGGGTCGGGCGACAAGCCCGGACTGGAGACGGACGGTGGCACCGGAGCGACAGCGGTCAAGGGCGGCGGAGCCCCCGCCCCCGTGACTGCTCCCTCCGGTGCAGGCGGTACGACCGCCGTCGAGGAAGAGGAAGAGGCCGCACAGCTCACCGGCATCCGGGCCCTCACGCTGCTCGGGCTGGTCGGGATGGTCGTCGGGACGCTCTTCTTCGACCTGGACCCCGGCCTCATGGCACTCACCGTCGGCGTGGTGCTCACGCTCGTGAACCCCGCGTCCGCCAAGGGCGCAGTGGACGCCTGTGCCTGGTCCACGGTGCTTCTTGTCTGCGGCATCGTCACCTTCGTCACCATGATGGAGGACATGGGGACGATCGACTTCCTCGGCGACAGCGTCGCGGGGATCAACGCCCCGCTGCTGGCAGCCCTGTTGATCTGCTTCATCGGTGCGGTGGTCTCCGCCTTCGCCTCGACGACCGGAATCCTCGGTGCGCTCATCCCGCTGGCCGTGCCCTTCCTTCAGGGCGGTCACGTCGGAGCGGTCGGCATGATCATCGCGCTGGCCATCTCCTCGTCGGTCGTCGACTCCTCGCCCTTCTCCACCAGCGGTGCGCTCGTGACGGCGAACGCGCCGGCGGAGCAACGGGAAATGGTCTTCAAGAAGTTGATGATCTGGGGATTCAGCATGGTCGCCCTCGCCCCTCCGGTGACGTGGCTGTTCTTCGTCATCCCGGGCTGGCTCTGAGTACGCACCTTCGCTCGGGCGTGCGCCACGGACAACTCGCGGCGCACGCCCGGTCGTTCGTCCGCTCGTGTTTCAGGGGTGCGCGCCGCCCGCGCGGCGGCCCGCGGCAGACCAGGGGCGTGCGAGCCGGTGGCCGCGCGAGGCCCCGCGCCCCGCGGATGGCATGATCCGGCGTGCGGCACTCCGAACGCCCCGCGCCGCACGGTTCAGGGCAGCACAGGCGGGTGCGGGCCGGGCAGGCCCGGCCCGACGGTTCAGATAGGCAGGCACCAGGCACATGGCTCAGATCAGCCCCAGCATCCTCTCGGCCGACTTCGCGCGTCTCTCCGAAGAGGCCGAAGCGGTGACCGGCGCGGACTGGCTCCATGTCGACGTCATGGACGGCCACTTCGTCCCCAACCTCACCCTCGGGGCACCCGTCGTCGAGGCGCTGAGCAAGGCGAGCGACATCCCGCTGGACTGCCACCTGATGATCGAGGAGCCGGACCGCTGGGCGCCGCAGTACGTGGAGGCCGGCGCCGGCTCCGTCACGTTCCACGCGGAGGCCGCGGGCGCGCCCGTACGGCTCGCCAGGGAGATCAAGGCGCTCGGCGCCCGCGCGTCGATGGCGCTCAAGCCCGCGACCCCCGTCGAGCTCTACGAGGACCTGCTGCCCGAGCTGGACATGCTGCTGGTGATGACGGTCGAGCCCGGATTCGGCGGGCAGGCGTTCCTCGACATCATGCTGCCGAAGATCCGCCGGGCCCGGCAGCTCATGGACAAGCACGGCCTGGAGATGTGGCTCCAGGTGGACGGAGGGGTCTCCGCGTCCACCATCGAGCAGTGCGCGGAGGCAGGCGCGGACGTCTTCGTCGCGGGATCGTCCGTCTACGGGACCGACGACCCGGCCGCGGCCGTGCGGGGACTGCGCCAGCAGGCGGAGGAGGCGGCCCGCCGCTCAGCCGTGGCCCCCGGCGACGACCGGCTCTGACCCCCTGACCCGGGGTTTCTCCCCGGACGTGGCACCGGCGGCCCGCCGCCGGTCGGTGCCCGCTGCGGCCGCTTCGGCATGCGCCCGCGGTGTGCGCACACTGGAATCAGGCTCCGGGAACGGGTGCCGGAGCTGTCCGCAGGCGCACGAACGGGATCGGGGGCACCCGGGATCTGCAAGGATGAACGCCCAGCGCTGATGCGTACGTACGGCAAGACAGTGAGGTGAGTGCGGTGTCGTCGGGTCGGACCACACGAATGGGACCCGCCGAGCTCATGCAGGCGGCAGCAATGGCACGCCGCTTCTACCTTGAGGGCAAATCCAAGATCCAGATCGCGGACGAGTTCGGCGTGAGCCGCTTCAAGGTGGCGCGGGTGCTGGAGACGGCGCTGGAGCGCGACCTGGTCCGCATCGAGATCAGGGTTCCCGCGGAGCTGGACGCCGACCGCTCGGACGCTCTGCGGGCACGCTTCGGACTGCGGCACGCCGTCGTCGTCGAATCCCCTTCCGAGGCGGCCGACGACGGCGCCGACCCGGAGAACCTGGGAGAGGTCGCCGCCGGCCTGCTCGGCGAGCTCGTCACCGAAGGGGACGTGCTCGGCCTGGCCTGGGGCCGCTCCACCATCCACATGGCCGCCGCGCTCCGCCAGCTGCCGCCGTGCACGGTCGTGCAGCTCACCGGCGTCTACGACGCGGGCACCGCCGACCGCGGCTCCGTCGAGGCCGTACGGCGGGCGGCCGAGGTCGCCGGGGGAGAGGCGCACCCCGTCTACGCCCCGATGCTGCTGCCCGACCCGGCGACCGCCGCAGCGCTGCGCAGTCAGACGGGCATCGCCCGCGCCTTCGAGTACTTCGACAAGGTGACGGTCGCCGCCGTGTCCATCGGCTCCTGGGAGCCGGGCATCTCCACCGTCCACGACATGCTCAGCGACACCGAGCGCGAGCACTACTCGTCGCTCGGGGTCGCCGCGGAGATGTCCGCGCACCTTTTCGACAAGAGCGGCCGGCGCATCGGCCGCGACCTGGGGGAGCGCTGCATCACCGTCGAGGCCGAACGGCTGCGCCGGATCCCGGAGGTTGTCGCCATCGCCGGCGGCCAGCGCAAGGCGGAGGCCATCGGCGCGGTCCTGCGCTCCGGCCTCGTCACGAGCCTCGTGACCGACACCGCCGCCGCCGACTACCTGCTGACCGAAGCCGAGCCCGGGCCGAAGCCGGCCCTGGAGCGCGCCGACCCGGACGGTTCGTAGGCGCCAACGGGCCGCCTGCGCCGGCCACTTGACTGCGGCCCGGCACGGGCTGCCCGCGCCTCCGCCGAAACGGGTCCCCCCGACTCTCCCGCGCGGACCGGGCGGAGGGCAGGCGGACGCGGTTGGGGGTCGGCGCGCTGTACGGGTTACTCTCGTGCTCGCCGCGTCGTGCGGCCGTATCGCACTCTCCGAGGAGGCAGAGGCAGCCATGACCACGCAGCGCACCAAGCTGCCGGGAGTCGGCACGCAGTACGACATCGAAACCCGGGCGGGCCGCCACATCTCTGTCGTCGCCCATCAGGACGGGCGGCGCTTCCTCGGCTTCTACGAGCCGGACGACCCCGACGCCTGCCAGGCCACCGTGCCGCTCGACTCCGACGAGGCCGCGTCCCTCGCCGCGCTGCTCGCACCACCCGAGACGCCCGCGCTCGCCACCAGCGAGATGGATCTCGACCTGGTCACCGAGCGCATCGCGGTCACGACCCAGTCCCCCTACCGCAGCCGCCCGCTGGGGGAGACCCGCGCCCGTACCCGCACCGGTGCCTACATCGTCGCCGTGCTCCGCCGCACGGGGCCGCATCCGTCTCCCGGGCCGGAGTTCCGGCTGGAGGCGGGCGACGCGGTCGTCGCCGTCGGTACCCGCGAAGGTGTCGACGAGCTCACTCGCATCATCAGCGGCACCTGACGGGCCGCACACGGGACGGGTCGTCCCGGCGGGTCCCGGCCCGCCCCGGAGCCCGGCCACGGCAGGGACCGGCGGTACGGAAGGGGGGCGGGTCGAGCCCGTGCACGACACCACCGTTCTGCTGATCGAACTGGGCGCCGTGATTCTCGGCCTGGGTCTCGTCGGGCGCTTCGCGGGGCGCATCGGCATGTCACCCACCCCGGGGAGCGGCGAGGAGACCTCCGCCGGGGTGAGGGACGACGTGCAGCCGCTGAAGCGCTGACGGAGCGTCCACGGCACGGGGGACGCGTACGCGAATCCGCCCCCGCCGAGGGGCTGGGGTTCGCTGGGGGCGCTGCCCAACGCTCGTCCACCGTAGGTGTCTTGCTGCCCCGACGGTGCGTCGGCATCTCGAAGTGGCCGTGCACGCAGGGCGGTTCGTCCGCACCCGTCCGCGGCGCCGGTCCCGGGGTGCCCAGGCGCCGGAACTTCTCAGCCGAGGGCGGTCTGCTGCGTGCCGGCACCGGGCAAAGGGAGCGCGTCGAACTCGTCGCCGGCGCACCGCGCTTACTGGCGGTTACCCCGCCCGGGGCGCCCGCCTCCGACCGTCCGTACGAGCAGCCGAACCGGCGCTGCGCAGGTGAGCGGTCGAATTCCCTCACACACCCTCCTCCGATTCCACGCACGGGAAGATCCGGGATTCCCTAGGCAACGGGCCGCGCCGCGAGGTAATTTGCGCGGTCAGTCACTGAACGTCGTGACGTGAGCGGACGGGGTGGGGGCGATGTGCTGTGCGTGACTACAGCCTTCCGTCGCTCGTGGAGCCGCTGAGATCGGGCGGGCTCGCCGACTCGGTCTACGAACTGGCCGCGCGGGAGCCGGGGTTGCCGCAGCTGGCACGCCGCGAGGGTCCCGACGGGAACACCGGCCCGTGGCGTGAGATGACCGCCGCCGCCTTCGCCTCTCAGGTGCTCAGGCTTGCCAAGGGGCTGCTGGCGGAAGGCATACGCTTCGGCGACCGGGTCGCCGTCATGACCCGTACGCGCCACGAGTGGACGCTCTTCAGCTTCGCCCTGTGGTCGATCGGCGCGCAGGTCGTGCCGCTGTATCCGGCGTCCTCCCCGGGGCAGTTGCGCTGGGTCCTGGGCGACTCGGAAGCCTGCGCCGTCGTCGTGGAGCACGAGGACGACGCGATGAGCGTGGGCTCGGTGGTCGACGTGCTGCCGCAGCTGCGTCACATCTGGCAGTTCGACGCCGGCTGCGTGGCGTGGCTGCAGGAGGTGGGCCGCACGCTCGAGGACAACGACGTGCACCGTCACCGCTGGGCCGTCACACCGGAGATGACGGCCGCCGTCATCTACACATCGGGCACCACCGGCCGCCCGCGCGGATGCGTCATCACGCACCGCAACCTGGCCTCGGAGTGTGACACGATCCTCGCCGGCTGGGGCCGGCTGATGGGCGAACCGGGCCAGCAGCCCTCCGTGCTGGCCTTTCTGCCGGTGGGTCACGTGTACGGGCTGATGGTGACGGTGATGTGCATCCGGGGCGGTTACCTGCTGGGGCATCAACCCTCCGTCTCCGCGAAGGACTTGATGCCGGCGATCAGGTCTTTCCGGCCGACGTGCCTGTACGCGGTGCCGTACTTCTTCGAGAAGTTCTACTCCGGTGCGCGGATGATGGCCGAGACGGCCGGCCGCGGAGCCATGTTCGCCCGGGCGATGGACGTCTCCAGGAGGTACGCGGAGGCGGCGGAGGCACAGGCGCTGGGAACCGGACCGGGCCCCGGCGCGGGGCTGCGGGCACGGCACGCCGTCTACGACCGCCTGGTCTACCGGCACTTCAGGGAGGTGCTCGGCGGCCGCACGCGCAACGTGGTCTCGGGAGGTTCCCCGCTCAGCCGTGAACTCGGTCTGACCCTCGCCGGCGCGGGCATCGTCGTCTACGACTGCTACGGGCTGACGGAGACCACGTGCGCCGTCACCGCGCAGCCCCCGGGGAGGCCGCGGTTCGGCACGGTGGGCCGCCCCATGCCGGGCTCCTCGGTGCACATCGCCCGCGACGGCGAGGTGTGGGTGCGCGGCCCGATGGTCTTTCCCGGCTACACGGGCCGCTCGGAGGAGGCCGAGACGCGGCACGCCGCCCACCCGGAAGGCGGGGCCGCGCCCGGGCAGGACAGGCGGCACTCCTCCCGGGGCGGGGGCGCGCACGCCAGGAGCCCGTACGAGGAGACCCTGCGCGACGGCTGGCTCGGCACGGGCGACCTCGGCTACCTCGACGACGGCTACCTCGTCATCACCGGCCGCAAGAAGGACGTCATCATCACCAGCTCCGGCAGAAGCGTGTCGCCGATGATGCTGGAGACGCGTCTGCGTGCCCATCCGCTCATCTCGCAGGCGTTCGTCGTCGGCGACGACCGTCCCTACATCGCCGCTCTGGTCACCCTGGATCCGGAAGTTGTCGAGCAGTGGCGCAAGGGCCGCCAGCAGTGGGGTCCTTCGGGTCCCGGCTACGGCAGCACGCCTGCCGAGGAACTGGAACGCGAGGTGGGACGAGCGGTGGTGGCGGCCAACAGCGCCCTGTCGCGGGCCGAATCGATCCGGTCGTTCCGCATCCTGCCGGAGGAGTTCAGCATGGCCGACGGACTGGTGACCCCGTCTTTGAAGCTGCGGCGGTCGGAGATCACGCGGATGTACGCGGCGGAGATCGAGGAACTCTACTCGGCCTGACCGCCGCCACCTAGACACTCGGCAGATACGACTCGGCAATGTAGCAGTGTTGAACGCTGCAGGACCGGTTCTTGTCAGGTCGGGACGAAGCCTCGACCACATCCTCACACACACCATTAGCGTCCGTCGCACTTCGAAGATGTGTGTGGAGAGGAGGGGGCGGATGCGGTCCGCCATGACTTCCGGGCGGGCGATCGGCACTGTGCTGGTCGTTCTCGGGCTTGTCGCAACCCTCAGTGCGATGCTGCTGCCGAGTCAGTACTTCGACGGCAACCGCAGCATCGCGCTCGCCCGGGCGGGATGGCAGGACGACGGTAAGGGAACCCGGTCTACGAAATACGGACCCCTTACTCCGATGGACCGTGACTTCATACGCAAAGTGCGGAACGCCGGTTTGTGGGAACTGCCCGCCGGCCGATCTGCGCAGGAGCGCGGGACAACCAAGTCGGTGCGGATCGCGGGCGATCATCTCGTCGACGGTCACACGGAGTTGGACCGGCGGGCCATCGATGCCGGTCGCACCCTGAAGGTTTCGCTTCCGAACCGGCCTGCCGGCAAGAACCAGGACTACCTGGACGAGATCAACAGGGCGAACGGTAAGGAATTCGACAAGGTGCTGGTCGAAAGGCTGCGCCAGGCACACGGCGTGGTTTTCGGCCTCATCGGCCTTGTACGCGATCAGACCCGCAACTCAATGGTGCGGTCGTTGGCGACCCGGGCCAACGCCATTGTCCTCGACCACATCACAGTCCTGGAGGACACGGGACTCGTGGAGTTCGAGGCGCTGAACGACGTGAAATGAGTGGAGTGAAGTCAACATGAGACAAAAAGGCCACAAACGCTCGCGCACGGCGAATAAAACGATAGCGATCGTCGCAGCGCTGGTGGTCGGTGGTGGTGGCGCGGCGGCGATAGGTGTAAGTGCCTTCGCAGGGTCGAACGAAGACCCCGCTCTTGCTGCGAGCACGATCGACTGTCCTGATGTGAGCCTTGCACTGGACCAGGTGCCCAAGGGTGCGAAGGAGTCAGTGGGTCAGAAGCTGGCCACTCTGGATCAGCAGGTCGCTCAGGCCTACGGCGAGTGGCACTCCAAGGAGAAGAGCTCCGAGGAGGCTCTGGGCCAGCTGAATCAGCAGCGCTCCGAGACGATCCGCAGCATCGGCCAGGACCTGCAGCAGGCCGGCGCACAGCAGCCCGCGGACATGGGTTCGATGGCCCAGTGCGAGATGATGCAGGACCAGGCCGCCCAGGAGGGTGGTGACGAGGGTCAAGGTCAGCAGGCTTCCGGCCCGGTGGCCGAGGACTTCGTCAACATCGAGGACGTCGAGCCAAACGCCTCGGAGGAGGAGGCCCCGGGCGGCAGTTTCACCACGGAGTGCGGCAACAACGAAGAGGAGCACTTCAACTCCGACAACGTGATCGCGGCTCCCGGCGTTCTCAACGGTGCCCACCACGTCCACGACTACGTGGGCAACGAGGACACCAACCAGGCCTCCAGCGACGAGTCTCTCGCCGCTGCGGGTACCACCTGCGCCAAGGGTGACCAGTCGACGCACTACTGGCCCGTGATCCGTTCGCTGGACGGCAACGAGGACCAGCGCGGTGCGGTCCAGGCGGGCGACGTCTCCGGTGAGCAGGGTGGCGACGACCAGGCCGGCGGCGACCAGGCCGGGAACGAGGTCGGCACCAACAGCTTCGCCGACGGCGGGCAGGGTGCCGACCAGGGACAGGACCAGGGCCAGGACCAGGGTCAGGACCAGGGCCAGGACCAGGGCCAGGAGCAGCCCCCGGCCGAGGAGCAGCCCCCGGCTGAAGGTGAGGACCAGGGACAGGACCAGGGTGCTGACCAGGGTCAGGACCAGGGCCAGGAGCAGCCCCCGGCCGAGGAGCAGCCCCCGGCTGAAGGTGAGGACCAGGGTCAGGACCAGGGCCAGGACCAGGGCCAGGGTGAAGGTGAAGGCGAGGAGGACCAGGTCGGCGGCGGCGAGGGGGCCGAGGCCCAGCCCGGCGACGGCGGCGCCAACGACCTGAACGTCGGGACCATCCTCAAGCCCGACGCCACGCTGAAGTTCACCTCCGGCGGTGCCGACCAGGTCGCCGAGATGCCGCGCTTCCTGCGCATCATCACCGGTGACGCGAAGTCCTTCACCAACGGCGACGAGAACGCCAACGCCTCGTGGAGCTGCGAGGGCTTCGAGGACCGTCAGCTGGAGGACAAGTACCCGATCTGCCCCGAGGGCAGCGCGACGATCCGTACGTTCAACTTCCAGAACTGCTGGGACGGTCAGAACACGGACAGCGGCAACCACCGCGACCACATGGCGTTCTCGGACGACCAGGGCAACTGCCCCGAGGGATTCCAGAACGTCCCGCAGCTGCAGCAGACCATCAAGTACGACATTCCGCAGCAGAACCTCCTCAATGCGGATACGCCGTTCGCGGTCGACTCCTTCCCGGAGCAGCTGCACAAGCCCATCACGGACCACAGCGACTTCATCAACGTCATGCCCGAGGACCTGATGACGGAAGCCGTGAACTGCATCAACCAGGACCAGGAGTGCTGATGTAGGACTCCGCCGCGGGGCCGCCTCGGGCCCCGCGGCGGAAGCACACGACAGCGGCCCGGACACAGATCCTGTGTCCGGGCCGCTTCGTTGTTCTCCGGTTTTCTCTTGTCAGGGCCTCACCCGTGGGTTCCGTACAGGCACCCGGCACGCGAATACCGGGTGCCTGCGGTCACAGACCGTTGACCCGGGCCTCACGTGCGACGCCCAGCGGGCGTACGCCCGCTGTGGTGGTGCGCGCCCTGCGGCCTGCACGGGTGCGCTGCCGGCGTATCTGCCCCAGCAGCCTGCGGCCGCGAAGGGTCATCTCCAGTTCGAAACGGGTACGCGGGTCGCGCAGCGCCGAGCCGAACAGCTTCTCTATCTGACGCAGCCTGTACCGCACCGTCTGGGGGTGCACCTGCAGCGTCTTCGCCGCCTCAGGTGCCCCGCCGCTCTCCAGCCACGCCAGAAGCGTGACTTCGAGACGCTCGCTCTGCCGCGGGGTGAGCTCGGCGAGGGGGCCGAGCCAGCGGGAGGAGAGCGCACAGGCGAGTGACTCGTCCTGCAGCAGAAGAAGCATGGACAGATGGTCGTCGACGAAGAGGACCTTGCCGTCCTGGTTGTTTCCGATGCCGCCGTTGATGCCGCTGCCGCCCGGTGCTGCCGGAGGCGGCGTCAGTTCCAGCAGCCGCCGGGCCCAGCGCACCGATGAACCCGCATCGCTCAGCGGGACGGTGTGCCCGACCGCAGCCGTACGACCGCGAAGCACGTTCTCCAGTGCTTCGCGGTCTTCTTCCGGGTCGGGTACCAGCAGGCACAGTTCACTCTCGACGGGGCTGACCAGCGCATTGCCGAGCGCCGCGGCGAGCTGGGGCACCTCGCTGGGTGAGGCGAGGGCTATCGCACGCACGGTCTCGGGCAGGGGCCACCTTGCTGACCTGGCCAGTTCCGTCAGGCGTGATTCCGGGAATTCCTCCTCTCCCATGAGTGCCGTGAACAGTTGACGCCGGGCTCGGTCGATGGGAACCGCAGCTGTGACGTTGTCAGCCTGGTTCGCGGTTCCCGTGTCCGTATCCTTTGTCTCCGGGAAGTGATGTCCCAGTGCCGCCAGCAATGCCTGCTCGACGGCCCATTGGGCATCCTCGCGGTCAATTTCCCGCAGAAAAGCGGACATTGCCGGTATGCTGCGCTGTAGAGCTTCCACCACCTGGTCTGCGACGGCGGGCAGCTCCTTTCTCGGAACACGCACCCACTCGCCGCGTGGGCGAGAGCGGGTGCGGTTGAGAACGTCGCTCATCTCTACCTCGTTCCTGCCGGGTTGGGCCTGCCCGAGCACGGGAGGACAAGCCCGCGGAGGTTGCCTCCGGTAACCGGTATCCCGCCCCGGTCCCGGAGTTGAGGGTCCCCCTGCTTCCCCTGAAGGGGCATCATCGACACCGCGGGGTGCGGCGGCGATCCCACTGCCAGAATTTGTCACAGAGCGATAAATCCTGTGAAGGTCCCGGGGAGTTTCGAGATGCTTCTGCATCCCGACCACCGCATTCTGGTCGCGCAAAGTAGAGAGCTTCACACCGGAACGTGACGGGTCATTCCCGATTCAACTGCTTTGCGGTATACGGCAGATGCGGGACCGAGGGTCAGGTCGGACTCGGCGACAGTGCGATCGGAAGATCCGGATGCCCCCAGAACAGATCCGTGTTCCGCCGGCGAAGCGCCGCCCGACGGCGCTCGTGGACCAGCGGCGAGGTGACATCTCCCCTCGCCAGGGCCGTCAGCGCCCGAACGCGGCTCCCAGACTCGATGCCGAGAATCCCGGGCGCGGTACCGCGGCCCGCTTCGTCCCCCGTTACACGGCCTTCATCATCGTTTCGACCCTTGCGATCGTTTTTGCTATCAGCAATCAGTCGATGGACAGGCTGTGGGCGTTCGTCGAGTTCGGCTCGGGCGTCTTCTCCCTGCTGCTGCTCACGTTCGCGGTCCTGTGGGGAGTCGCCGCCGCGGACCGTATGCTGCTGGACCCGAATCACCGGCTGATAGCTCAGGCGATCCACCGGGGATCAGCCGTCGGCGGCGTCGGTTTCCTCGGTCTGCACATCTGGTCGAAGCTCGCGCTCGGATCCACTTCCTGGCAGGCGACGGTGGTACCGGGACTCGACGGGGCCCAGCCCATCCTGATCGGCATGGGCACGGTCGCTGGATATCTCTTCGTGGCGGTGATGGTCACGGGCGCCGTGCGGGGCGTCTTCGCACGCAAGGGCCAGTCACGGCTGTGGCGTGCCCTGCACATGACCGCCTATCTGGCATGGGGCGCTTCCCTGGTGCACGGCCTGCGTGCCGGCCGTGCGGTCGCCGACTGGGTGGACTGGGGATACGGCGTGGCCCTTACCGGAGTGACGGTCGTCCTGATGATGCGTCTGGCCCCCGGGCGTAACCCGTCGGCCGACAAGCGCAAGAAGGAGCAATAGTGACAGCTGTCGTGCCCTCCCCCGTCTCCGCGGCCAACGCGGACTCGGTGCCCTCCCTCGCCTCGTTCGGGCCGCCACGGCTGCTCGCGGGCCTGGGCACCGGCGCGGGATGGACCCGGCGCCTGGAGCGCGTGGGCCATCTGACGGTGCACGGAACGATGCCGGAGCTGCGGCTGGAGGAACTGGTCGATCTCGCCGAGAACATCGACCTCCGCGGCCGTGGCGGCGCGGGGTTCCCCTTCGCCAAGAAGCTCAAGGCCGTCATCGAGTCGGCCCACCGGCGCCAGCAGGCGCGGGCGGCCGTGGTCGTCAACGGCAGCGAGGGCGAGCCGAGTTGCCTCAAGGACACCGCGCTGCTGCTGTTCACTCCGCATCTGGTGCTGGACGGAGCGATGCTCTGCGCCCGCGCCCTCAACTCGGACGAGGTCAGCGTCGCCGTGACGCGGCCCGACGTCGAGCGCTCCGTTCGGGACGCCGTCGCGGAGCGCGGCCCCGAAGGCCCGCGCATCCGCGTCGTGCGCATGCCGGAACGCTTCGTCACGGGCGAGTCCAGCTCCATCGTCAGTGGTCTCAACCAGCTGCCGGTGCTGCCCTCGGGGTCGGGCGTGCGCGCCAGCGACGCCGGCGTCGCCGGCATGCCCACGCTGCTGTCCAACACCGAGACGTTCGCGCAGCTCGCCGTCGGTGCCCGCCTCGGAGCCCTCGACTTCCGCAACGTGGGTCTGCCCACGGAACCGGGCACCGTGCTGCTGACGGTCGGCGGCGACAAGGTCGTGGAGACGCCGACCGGTGCGCCGCTCCCGTACATCCTTGGGCTGTGCGGCATCGACCCGGGCCAGGGTGTGCTGATCGGTGGCTACCACGGCCGCTTCCTCGAGCGGGACTCGTGCTGGCAGGCCCGCATCTCCCGTGACTCGCTGGACGCGCTGGGCTCCACGCTCGGCGCGGGTGCGGTGCTGCCGCTGCCCGAGGGCACCTGCCCGGTCGGTGAGGTCGAGCTGGTCGCCCGGTGGATGGCGGAGGAGTCGGCCGGGCAGTGCGGCCCCTGCTTCCTGGGGCTGCCGGCGATCGCCGACACGGTCGCCTGGGCCGCGGACGGCGGCGGAGTGGAAGCGCTGGAGGCGATACGGGCACGCACGAAGGGCGTCAAGAAGCGCGGCGCGTGCAGCCACCCCGACGGCACGGCCCGGTTCGTCGAGTCCGCTCTGGAGAGCTTCGCCGAGGACTTCGAGGAGCACGCCCTCGGCAACGGGTGCGGAAGGCCCGTCTTCGGCTGCCTGGCGGTGCCCGAGCAGGTGCAGCTCGCGGCGGGCTACCAGCCCCCCGCGCGTCCGGAACGCGCGCGGCGTGCCGCGCCGCAGCTTCAGCAGAAGCAGCGGCGGCTCGTCGTGGACTGGACGCTGTGCCAGGGACACGGGCTCTGCGCGGGCGTCGTCCCGGACATGATCGAGCTGGACATCGACGGCTACCCCACGGGTGCGTCGGCGACGATCCACCCGCACATGCAGAAGCAGGCACAGCGCGCCGTGCGCCGGTGCCCGGCGCTGGCGCTGCGGATCGTGGAGCGCTGAGTCCTCTCCGGCCGGTCGTGCCGGGGGCTGCGACGAAACGTCACGGGGGACCGCGCGGTGCTCAACGTGCCGCAGTTAAAGGGAAGTTGGCCGGTCAGCACATTTGGCCGCGTGGCGGAACCCGTCCGTTTGGCACGATCGGACAACTTTCCGCCGCCTGGATCACTCCTGCACCACACTCACGTGCCAGCCACACATATCCAGCACTGAAGGAGCGGTCATGAGGAAGCAGCGTCACGTGGCTCTGATCGGGACCGCGCTCGCCGTCGCGTTGCTCGCTACGGGCTGCGGCTCGCAGGGCGATGACTACTCCGGTCAGAAGATCAAGCCGGCCGGACAGGCCGCCGACAACGGAGGCGACGCGAGCGGCACCAGCAAGAGGGAGACACCGGCGAAGACGCTGGAGGTCAAACCCACGGCGAAGCTGGGTGACGTCGTCACCGACTCGGAGGGCTGGACGCTCTACCGCTACGACGAGGACACGGCTTCCCCCTCGCAGTCCAACTGCAACGGCAAATGCGAGAAGGCATGGCCGCCGGTGCCGGCGAAGGACGCCAAGGCATCGGCCGGCATCTCCAAGGAGCAGATCGGCAAGGTCAAGCGCAGTGACGGTTCCTGGCAGCTGACCCTCGGCGGCTGGCCGGTGTACCGCTTCGCGAAGGACTCCAAGCCCGGCGAGATGGAGGGTCACGGCTCCGGCGGGATGTGGAACGCCATCACGCCCGACGGCGGCAAGGCGAGCCCGCGCAACGTCAAGGACGTGAAGGCCGTCAACAACCCGGAGCTCGGCAAGATCCTGGCCGACGGAAAGGGCCGTACGCTCTACCGGTTCGACAAGGACTCGGCGTGGCCGATGAAGTCCAACTGCAAGGGTGAATGCCTCAAGAGCTGGGTGCCCGCGAAGCCCGCCGACAAGGACAAGATCAGCGGCGTCGACCCGAAGCTGATCACCACGTTCAAGCGCCCTGACGGCACCGAGCAGATGACGATCGACTGCTGGCCGCTGTACTGGTTCAAGGGTGACAAGAAGCCCGGTGACATCAACGGCCAGGGCAAGATGGGTCTTTGGCACGCCGCCACCGACGAGGGCAAGAAGGCGGGCGTGTCTCGCTGACTTCCCGCGGCCGCACGCCCGGCGCACGTCAGGACCGGAACCCGTCTCAGGGCCCGCCTTTCTCGTAACGCCCACGGGGCGTGCGGGGAGGCGGGCCCTGAGCGTGCGCGGGGCCGGTTCGACGGCCGCGCGGGAACGGCCGATCCGTGAGCGGTTCTCTCCGGTCCGCGGAGGCATGCCTCCGGCTCAGTGGTCGACGGGGCGCCGTGCGGCTCTCAGAAGCGCCCCTGGGCCCCTTGAAGCCCCCGAGCCGCATGAGCGGGTCCGGGGGCTGTCCCGGTCTGCCTCGGCCCCGTGCTGCCGGACGGAGTCCGCGGAAGGCGTGCCGCCCCGCCGTGTCCGACGTTGCACTTCCAACCACCGTGCGTGCGGCGAGAGTTGGACGAGTGGGACGTTGCACCGGGCTCATGGCGGCTGGTGCGCGCTCGTGGGGGAGTCCGGGCGGGCCACGGTGACGACGGCCGGGGGAGACGGCCGGAGGGCGCGGCGGCCGGCATCTCAGAGCCGCGCAACTCCGCCCGGGTTCCCGCTCCGTGTGCGCGGCAGGCACTCGACGCCCGCTGACGTCCTGCCGCCCCGGTCGGCGCAGGCGCCTGGGCGACGGGTGGCCGTGGCCTGGGCGGAGCCGTTTGTGAAACATAGATGCAACGAAGGGTTGACCCATAGATACAAGGACCCTAGGTTCCGTGACGCGGTCCTTGAATACCGGACTCCGGAATTCGCTGAACTGCCGTTCCGTCGGAGGGTCTACGGGTCAGGAGGCACGGTGCCATGGTCGACTCCGCACTGCTCCGGGAGTTCGAAGCCGCACTGGGAGCGGACGCCGTGCTGACCGATCCGCTCCAGCTGCGGACCTACGAGTGTGACGGGCTGACCGGTTTCCGTGAAGTCCCCGCCCTGGTCGTGTTGCCGCGCAGCACCGAAGAGGTCGCCGCCGCCGTCTCGTTGTGCGCAAAGGCCAGTCTGCCGTTCGTCGCGCGGGGGGCCGGAACGGGGCTCTCCGGGGGAGCGGTGCCCGTGGCGCAGGGAGTGGTCATCTCGCTCGCCCGTATGCGCCAGGTGCTGGAAGTCGACCCGGACGACCGGCGGATGGTCCTCCAGCCCGGCGTCACCAACGCCGAGATCTCCCGCGTCGCCGCTCCGCACGGCCTCTACTACGCGCCCGATCCCTCGAGCCAGGTGGTGTGCACCATCGGCGGGAACGTCGCCGAGAACTCCGGCGGCGCCCACTGCGTCAAGTACGGCTTCACCGTGCACCATGTGACCGCACTTCGGGTCGTGCTGCCCGACGGTTCGGTCGCCGAACTCGGCGGAGACGCGCCGGAGAGCGCCGGACCGGACCTGCGCGGCCTGTTCATCGGCTCGGAGGGAACCCTCGGCATCGCCACGGAGATCACCGTCCGCCTGCTGCGCACCCCCGAAAGCGTGCGCACCCTGGTCGCGGACTTCCCGACGGTCGAGGCGGCGGGGGAGGCCGTCAGCGGGATCATGGCCTCCGGGATCGTGCCGGCGGCGGTGGAGATGCTCGACGCCCTCGCGATCGAGGCGTGCGAAGCGGCCGTGAACGCCGGCTACAGCCTCGACGCCACGGCGGCGCTCGTCGTCGAACTCGACGGCATGGAGCACGAATGCGACGAGCAGTTCGAGAAGGTCGTCGCGCTCTGCCACGAGAAGGGCACCACGAACGTGCGCATCGCCACGACGGCCGCCGAACGGGCACTGATCTGGAAGGGCCGCAAGGCCGCGTTCGCGGCGGTGGGCCGCATCAGCCCCGACTACTTCGTGCAGGACGGCGTCGTACCCCGCACCCGCCTCTCGGAGGCGCTGAGCCGCATCGCCGCGATGTCGGGAGCCGAAGGCCTGCGCGTGGCCAACGTCTTCCACGCCGGGGACGGCAACCTGCACCCTCTCGTCCTCTTCGACGAACAGGCCGGCGAGGCGGAGCGTGCCGAGAAGCTTGCCGCCGAAATCGCCGAGATGTGCGTGGAGTTGGGCGGCTCACTCAGCGGTGAGCACGGCATCGGCCTCGACAAGGCGTGCTCCATGCCGGAGATGTTCGGTGAGACGGACCTGGCGGTGATGCGGCAGCTGCGCGGCGCCTTCGACCCGGAAGGACTCGCCAACCCCGGCAAGGTGCTGCCCACTCCGCGGCTGTGCGGAGAGACTCCCGGCCGCTACCGCCCGCACCCGCTGGAAGCGGCCGGCGTGATCGAGAGGTTGTGAGCAGAGGTGACCGAGGAGTCCCCTGGGACGCTGCGGGAGACCACCCCGTCCACGGACGCGGAGCCCGGCCGAGAGCCGCCGCCCGCCGCGGAGCGGGGGAGCGGTGCGGGTGAAGTGCCCGTCCGCGTAAGGCCGTCGGGCCTCGCGGAGGCCTCCGAAGCCCTGGCCGTCGCGGCACGCGAGCGGCGTACGGTGCTCTTCGAAGGGGGCGGCACGGCGCTTGAGTGGGGAGCGCCCGTCGCGGAGACCGGTCTGGTGCTGGAGACCTCCGGAATGGACCGCCTGATCAGCCATGCCCCCGAGGACTGGACGGTCGGCGTCGAGGCCGGAATGTCCCTCACCCGCCTTCAGGAGCTGCTGGCCCCCGCCGGGCAGTGGCTGCCCGTCGACCCGCCCACCGGCAGCCGTGGCGCCACGCTGGGCGGACTGCTGGCGTGCGGCGACGCCGGGCCGTGGCGCCTGAAGTACGGCGGCCTCGCCGATCTGGTGATCGGAGCGACGCTCGTACTCGCGGACGGCACCGTGGCCCGCACGGGAGGCGACGTCATCAAGAACGTCGCGGGCTACGACCTGGTCAAGCTGATGGCCGGCTCGCTCGGTGCGTTCGGCCTCGTCGCCCGGCTCAACCTGCGCGTCCATCCCCTGCCCGCCGCCACGACGACCCTCGCCCTCGCGGTGGACGACGCCGGCCGCGCACTCTCGGCGGCGCGTGCCGTCATGAGTTCGCCGCTGGAACCGGTCGCGGTCGAGTGGGACGGGCAGCAACTGCTCATCCGTTTCCAGGGCACCGAGGAGAGCGCGGCGGAACGCGGCCGCCTCGCCCCGCAGGTCCCCGGGCTCGAGGCCGGGCGTGTGCTCGACGCCGAAGCCGAACGGGCCGCGTGGCAGCGGCTGTCCGCGCTCGTGCGCGGAGCGGACGGCGAGACCGTCCTGCGCGCCGGAACGCATCCCGCGCGGCTGCCCGCCCTCACACGCAGGCTGCACGAGCTGACCGGGGGGACCGGCATGGAGGCCGCCCTGGTCAGCGGGGTCGCGCAGGGGCTGCACACCGTGGTGCTGCGCGGCGGGGACGCGGCGGAGCACGCCGCGTGCCTCACTGCGTGGCGCGAGTCCGTGTACCAGGCGGGCGGCTCGGTGACGCTGCGGCGACGCCGCGAAGGTGTGGACACCGCGGCCGCCTCGTGGGGGCCCGCTCCTTCCGCGGTCTCCGTACTGCGTTCCCTCAAGCGGCAGTTCGACCCCGACGACAGGTGTGCACCGGGGCGCTTCGCGCCCTGGTTCTGACCCGGCCGGGCCCGCCCGGCACCGCGACCACCCCCGTCCCCGACCGACCGCCCCGGTTCCTCTGCCCCGGCACTTCTCCAGGGAGCACCGCATGACCACGCCGCACGGTGGAACGCCCCGGACGCCGGCCTCGCCCGGCGGCTTCGACGCCCACCACCCGCCGTCCCCCGAGCTCATCTCCGACTGCGTGCACTGCGGCTTCTGCCTGCCGGCCTGCCCCACGTACACGCTGAGCGGCGAGGAGATGAACTCACCTCGCGGCCGCATCTACCAGATGCAGCTCATCAACGAGGGCGACGCCACGCTCGACGCCGCCGCTGTCGCCAGCTTCGACAACTGCCTCGGCTGCATGGCTTGTGTGACGGCGTGCCCGTCCGGCGTGCAGTACGACCGGCTCATCGAGTCCGTGCGTCCGCAGATCGAACGCAATTGGGCCCGCACCCGCTCCGACCGGGCCTTCCGCGGACTGATCTTCCGCCTCTTTCCCTACCCGCGGCGGCTTCGCGTCGCCGCCGTCCTCGGCGCCGTCTACCAGCGGCTGGGCATCCGCCGAGCCCTGCACCGTACGGGCCTGATGCGGCGGCTCCCGGCGAGGCTGCGCGCGCTGGAGGCGCTGATGCCGGACGTGCCCCTGCGCTCCGCGCTGCGCCGCACACCCGAGCGCAGCCCGGCCCGTGCGGACACGGCCCGTACCGGGACGGCACATGCGGAGACCGCCTCCGCCGCCGGGGACCAGGACACGGAGCCTGCCGCCGCACGCCGCACCGTGGGCATGGTGACCGGCTGCGTGCAGCAGGTCTTCTTCGCCCAGGTCAACGAGGCCACGGTGCGCGTGCTGACCGCCGAGGGCTGCGACGTGGTCGCGCCCGCCGCGCAGGGCTGCTGCGGCGCCCTCAGCGAGCACGCGGGACGTGAGGAGGAGGCCGCCCACCGGGCCCGGCAGCTGATCGACACCTTCGAACCGCTCGGAGTCGACGTGATCGTCGTCAACGTCGCGGGCTGCGGCTCGGCACTCAAGGAGTACGGACGGCTGCTCGCCGGCGACCCCCGATACCGCGAACGCGCCGAGGCGTTCGCGGCCAAGGTGCGCGACGTCTCCGAACTGCTCGCCGAACTCACGCCGAGCGCCCCCCGGCACCCCGTCGCCGCACGCCTCGCACACCACGAGGCGTGCCACCTCGCCCACGCGCAGGGCGTTCGCGAGCAGCCGCGTTCCGTCCTGGGGAGCGTGCCGGAACTCGAGGTGGTCGACATCCCCGAGGCCGACATGTGCTGCGGCTCCGCCGGCGTCTACAACCTCATCCAGCCGGGGCCCGCGGAGGAACTCGGCCGCCGCAAGGCGGACAACGTGCGTTCCACCGCGCCGGACGCCGTGGTGACGGCCAACCCCGGCTGTCTGCTGCAGATTTCGCGCCATCTCGACAAGCAGCTCCCCGTGCTGCACCCCGTCCAGGTCATCGACGCCTCCATACGCGGCGTCAGGCCCTGGTGATCCGTCCCGAGTTCCAACCCGTCACCGGAGGCACCGTGTTCCAACCCGTACTCGATCCGCTGGGCGGTTCGCTGGGATTGTCGTCGCTCGTCGCCGCGCTCCCGCTGGTCGTCTTCTTCGTGCTGCTGGGAGTGCTGCGCGTCCAGGCGTGGCTCTCCGGACTCGCCGCACTCGCCACGTCGATCGTCGTCGCGGTGGCCGCATACGGCATGCCCGTGGGGCAGAGCCTCAACTCCGCTGTTCTGGGCGCCCTGTTCGGGCTGTTCCCGATCATGTGGATCGTGGTCAACGCCCTGTGGGTTTACCAGATGACCGTAGACACGGGGCACTTCGAAGTGCTGCGCCGCTCCTTCGGCAAGCTCTCGGACGACCAGCGCCTCCAGGCCGTCATCGTCGCCTTCTGCTTCGGGGCGCTCCTCGAGGCACTGGCCGGTTTCGGGGCTCCCGTCGCGATCAGTTCGGTGATGCTCATCGCTCTGGGCTTCAAGCCGTTCAAGGCGGCGACGGTCGCGCTGGTGGCCAACACCGCGCCCGTGGCGTTCGGCGCCATGGGCACCCCCGTCATCACGCTCTCCGAACTGACGGGACTGCCGCTCGAGGACGTCTCCTCCATGGTCGGCCGCCAGACGCCGCTGCTGGCCGCGGTCGTACCGGTGCTGCTGGTCTACCTGGTGGACGGCCGTCGCGGTGTGCGGCAGACCTGGTGGCCTGCGCTGGTCTGCGGCCTCTCCTTCGCCGGGGCCCAGTTCGTCTGCTCCAACTACATGTCGGTCGAGCTGACGGACGTCCTCGCCGCGCTGGTCTCCGTCGGGATGCTGGTGCTGGTGATGCGGACGACGAACATCCCCGCGCCCGCACCCGCGGAGATCTCCGCGGACGAGGCCGACGGTCCCGCGCCGGCGACCGGCGGCGCCGCGACCGGCGGTACGGGCGCCGGCACCGGACCGGGCACCGGCGCGGAACCCGCGACGCGGACCAAGAGCCCGGACACGGGCACAGCAACGGACACAGGCACGAAGCCGGACGCGGAAACGCAGGACAGCACCCGCGCGGCAGTCAACGCCTACCTGCCCTACGTCGTGATCATCGTCATCTTCGCCCTGACCAAGCTGCCCGCAGTGAAGACGGTGCTGGAGGAGAAGGGCACCGTCCTCTTCAACTGGCCCGGCCTGCACGTGGCCGACCCCGTGAGCGGAAAGCCGGCGGCCTCCACGGTCTTCAAGTTCGACTGGCTGCCCGCGACGGGCACGATGCTGCTCCTCAGCGGCGTGATCACGGCGGTGCTGCTGGCGGTCTCGCCCCGCGTCGCCACCCGCGCCTACGGACGCACCCTGCACCAGCTGCGGTGGGCGATCCTCACGGTCGCGACGGTCCTGGCTCTGGCCTATGTGATGAACCTGTCCGGGCAGACGTCCACGATCGGCAACTTCATCGCGGGCGCCGGAGCGGCGCTGGCCTTCCTCTCCCCGGTGCTGGGCTGGCTGGGAGTCGCCGTCACGGGCTCCGACACCTCCGCCAACGCCCTCTTCGGCATCCTCCAGGTGACCGCGGCCAAGAACTCCGGCTACGCCCCGGAACTCCTGGCAGCGGCCAACAGCTCCGGTGGCGTCCTCGGAAAGATGCTCTCCCCGCAGAACCTGGCCATCGCCGCCGCGGCGACGGGACTGGGCGGCCGGGAGCCCGAACTGCTGAGGAAGGTCGTCGGCTGGAGCCTGGCGCTGCTGCTGCTGATGTGCGTCCTGGTCTTCCTTCAGTCCACGTCCGTGCTGGGCTGGATGCTGCTGGCCTGAAAACCGAGGACCGCTGCGCGGGTGCCACGCAGGTGCTCGCGCAGCGCGGCCCGGTAGGCCGCGAGGTCGCCCTTCTCGAGCAGCGCGACGAGTCCGACGTGTTCGTGGTTCGTGGCGCGCAGCCGGTCGCTGTCGTTGAAGACCGCGTACAGGCCCATGCGCTGCTGGCGGTCGCGCAGCCCCGCGTAGAGATCCAGCAGAATCGGATTGTCCGCGGCCTGGACGATCAGCTGGTGGAAGAGCTGATCGGCGGCGACGAACGCCTTGCCGTCACCGGCTTCGCGCAGCCTCCTCTGCTCCTGGAGCTGGCCGCGCAGCTCCTCGACGAGCCGCGCCAGCACCGCCGGTGCGAGGGAGGAGACCTTCTCGGCGGCGAAGGACTCGATCAGCTCCCTCGTCTCCAGTACCGTCTCCACCTCCTTCGCGGAGACCGGAACCACCACCGCGCCGCGCTTGGGGTAGAGCCGCAGCAGCCCCTCCGACTCCAGCCGCAGGAACGCCTCACGCACCGGCGTACGGCTGATGCCGAGGGCCTCGGCGACCGTCCCTTCGCTGATCAGGTCGCCCCCGGCGAGGATGCCGTCGAGTATCTGTTCCTTCGCGTACCGGTATGCGCGCTGGGACGTGGGGAGAGCCCTGCCCACCTGCTGCCCCCCACCATGGATGGATTCATGTGTCCAAGCGGGACACTAGATGTGCCCGCGGCGGGCGTGCAACAGGCCCGGGAAGGACGGGCCGCGGTGCTGTGACCACCGTCCCGGCAGGGCCGGTGCGCGGCTTCCGGGCCACCTCGGGGATGATGGAGGAGGAGCAACAGCCCGGACACGGCGCCTCCGGCACTCACTCCCCACCCTCCCCCAGCTACCGCTGGGAGGTGCCCCCACCCAGCTACCGCTGGGAGGTGCCCCCACCCAGCTACCGCTGGGAGGTGCCCCCACCCAGCTACCGCTGGGAGGTGCCCCCACCCAGCTACCGCTGGGAGGTGCCCCCACCCAGCCACCGCTGGGAGGTGCCACACACGGAGCGACCACGCAGGTGAAAGAGCCGGTATGCGATTTCTGAACGACCAGCAGCCCCCGTACGACCTGACGTACGACGACGTCTTCATGGTGCCCGGCCGCTCTGCGGTCGCCTCGCGACAGGGCGTGGACCTCGCGTCCCCCGACGGCAGCGGCACCACGATCCCGCTGGTCGTCGCCAACATGACGGCCATCGCGGGCCGGCGTATGGCCGAGACCGTGGCACGCCGCGGCGGGCTCGCCGTCATCCCGCAGGACATCCCGATCGACGTGGTCACCGAGGTGACCGCCTGGATCAAGCGCCGGCACCTCGTGCTGGACACCCCCATCACGCTCACCCCGCACCAGACCGCCGCCGACGCGCTGTCGCTGCTGCCCAAGCGGGCGCACGGGGCGGGAGTCGTGGTCCAGGACGGGCGTCCCGTGGGCATCGTCACCGAGTCCGACCTGACGGGCGTGGACCGCTTCACGCAGCTGTCGGAGGTGATGTCCCGCGACCTGCTCGTGCTCAAGGCGGACGTCGACCCGAGCGAGGCCTTCGACCAGCTCGACGGCGCACACCGCAGGCTCGCCCCCGCCGTCGACACCGACGGACGGCTCGTCGGCATCCTCACCCGCAAGGGAGCCCTGCGCGCCACGCTCTACACCCCGGCGACGGACGCGGCAGGGCGGCTGCGCGTCGCCGCCGCCGTCGGCATCAACGGCGACGTGGCGGGCAAGGCCCGCGCGCTGCTGGAGTCCGGCGTCGACACCCTCGTCGTGGACACCGCGCACGGCCACCAGGAACGCATGGCCGACGCGCTGCGCGCCGTGCGGGCCCTCGACCCCCAGGTTCCCGTCGTCGCGGGGAACGTCGTCGCCGCCGACGGCGTGCGCGACCTCATCGAGGCCGGTGCCGACATCGTGAAGGTGGGCGTCGGGCCGGGGGCCATGTGCACAACCCGGATGATGACCGGCGTCGGCCGTCCCCAGTTCTCGGCCGTGCTCGAATGTGCCGCGGAGGCACGCAAGTTCGGCAAGCACGTCTGGGCCGACGGCGGTGTGCGGCATCCGCGTGACGTCGCCATGGCCCTGGCCGCCGGGGCGTCCAACGTCATGATCGGTTCGTGGTTCGCCGGTACGTACGAGTCTCCGGGCGACATCCAGCAGACCCCCGACGGACGGGCCTACAAGGAGTCCTACGGCATGGCGTCGGCGCGTGCCGTGCGCCACCGCACCAGCGAGGAATCGGCCTACGACCGTGCCCGCAAGGCGCTCTTCGAGGAGGGCATCTCGACCTCGCGGATGTTCATCGACCCGGCGCGTCCCGGTGTCGAGGACGTCATCGACGCGATCATCGCCGGGGTGCGCTCCTCGTGCACGTACGCGGGCGCGGCGTCCCTGGAGGAGTTCGCCGAGAAGGCCGTCGTCGGAGTGCAGAGCGCCGCGGGATATGCGGAGGGCGAGCCGCTGCACGCCAGTTGGTGACATCCCGGTGCCTTGACGGCGGCGCCCCGGGGACCGGGAGGGGCCCGGGGCGCCCGAGGGTCCGGGAGGGGCCCGGGGTGCCCGACGGTCCGGGGCGGGAAGCGCCTGCCAGTCCGCGGTCAGCCGGCGCACGCAGGCCGGCTCCGGCAGGCGCAGGGCCGATCTGAACAGACCCCTCGCGACGGGGCGAGCTCACGACGCTCCGAGCGGACAGGTTGCTCTCGGCCGACAACCCGCCTCCAGGAGCTTCGCTCTTCCTCAAAGCCGCCCCGCGCCAACCGGCTTGCCGCACAACCGGGTTGGAAGCCTCATTGTCCCTACTTGGGGGCGATTGTAGAGTTTACGTGAAGCTATCATGGTAATCCTCTGAAAGACGGTAAGCCCAATTCGCCGTGCTATGCAGCCACTTGGGCCCCGCCCGTCGGTTCGTTGCAGGAGAAGCGGGGCGCAGGCGCCGATCGTCACGGCGGCTCGTGGCAACTTTCAGGACACTCCGGGGGGACCTTGAAGTTTCGTCATCTCGCTGTCGCCGTCGCGGCGACAGCCTCGGCACAGTGCGAGCGGTAGCGCCCTGATGCCGACGAACCCGAAAGAGTTCGGACACCCTTCCCGGCCTTGCCCGGTGTCGAGGCGCTCGCCGCAGTCGTGCCCGCGGCCGCCTCAGAAGCCGGTGGCCGAAGGGGCGCGAGCGCCGTCCCGACGGCGCGGACGGGCCGATGCGCCAGGCGGCCGTCGCCGCCCGCGGTGACACGAATCCGTCGACCAGCAGCGGATTCCGCTGACAGCTGCACCGCTCCCGTGCGCCTCTTGCGGCGACGCGACTCCTCATCATCAACAGCCCGGCGAAAGGCCGCCCATGAAGCGAACGATCACGGTGATCATCGCGCTGATCGTCAGCATGCTGCCAATGACAACGGCGCACGCCGCGGTCAAGAAGGCCAAGGCACCGCTCAGTTGCGAGTACCGGACGTTCACCTCCAGCCCGGGACCGCGCTTCAACGACCCGGAGGACCCTGCCACCCGGATGGAGGTCATGGGCCCGATCATCGAGTCGATCAACAGCGCCGGCTGCGGGCAGACCATTCGCGTCGCCATGTACTCGATCAGCAGGGCACAGCCGGGCCCGGACTTCGCCGACGCCCTGATCGCCGCGCACCGGCGCGGCGTCATCGTCAAGGCCCTGATGGACGTCCACAGCGACAATGCGGTCTGGCAGTCGATGGTCGACGAGTTGGGCAACGACCCGCGAGCCTCCAGCTTCGCCGCGATGTGCCCCGGCGGCTGCCTCACCCACTTCGCCGGCTCCTCCCTGCACGCGAAGTACTACATGCTCAGCGGCGGGAGCGAGGCGAACAGGACCGTGACCGTCAGCAGCGCCAACCCCACCTCCGCCCAGGTCGGCACCGCGTGGAACAGCAGCGCCACCGTCAAGGGAAACGTCGCCCTGTACAACTCCTACGTCCGCCACTTCGCCGCCATGGCCAGGGGGGCGATCAACGGCCCGGGTCCGCTGGCGCCCGACTACTACAACTCCACCAGTGCCAAGGCCGCCAGGAAACTGTCCCCGCCCTCCTACCAGTGGCCCAAGGCGCGCACCAAGAGCGACACCTGGGTCGACTTCCTGGGCAACATCAAGGCGCCGGCCACGATCAACATCGCCATGTTCCAGTGGACCTCTCATGGGAAGCCGGGCGACCGGAACTATCTGGAGCTGCCGAAGAAGCTGGTGAGCCTGGCACGAACAGGCGTCAAGATCCACATCCTGATCACCGCCGCCATGGCCGACGACAGCGTGCAGAGCTACCTGAAGAACCGGCCGAACATCTACGTGCACGACACCAGCCGCGGCACCGACGCGAACGGCAACGCCCTGCACTACACGCACGACAAGTACATGATGGTCAGCGGAACCTACGCGGGTACGGCCGGTTCCAGGCTCGTGTTCGTCGGTTCCTCGAACTGGACGAGCAACGGCGTCTGGCACAACGACGAAACGGCCCTGAAGCTGGTCGGCCGGTCCACCTACGACACGTTCATGGCGGACTGGCAGAACCAGTACGACCGCTGCTGCGGGACCACGGGGCGGCAGTTGACCGCCGAGCAGCGCGCCGAGAACACGGCGCGGGAGATTCCGATCGATCCGAGGCAGGCCCGGGAATAGGCATTCCCGGCCCGGACAGTGACAGCAAGCAGATGTCCGGACGTGAAGAAGCCCCCGGCAGACGGCTTTGAGTCCCGACCGACGAATCCCGGGAAATATCCCGGGATTCGTCCCCGGACGAATCGCTTCCCGCCCGAACGACGCCGTGCTGCCATGCCCGCATGACCGCATTCACGCGTGACGGACACTCAGGAACCGGCCCCGGAGCAATCACCCGCGACGGCTGCTCGGTGGAGATGTACTCCCGCCTCCCCACCCACGGCGAACCGGACGTCGTGCTGTCGGCCGTGCCGCCCGGGGCGTCGCTCCTCGAACTCGGCGCGGGAGCGGGCCGGGTGACCCGGCCCCTGGTGGCGGGCGGCCTGGCGGTGACCGCCGTGGACGAGTCCGCCGAGATGCTCGCGCAGATAGGGGACACGGCGCCGACGGTGCTGTCCGCCATCGAAGACCTCGACCTGGGGCGGCAGTTCGACGCCGTGATGCTCGCGTCCTTCCTCGTCAACACCGCCGACGGCGCACAGCGCGGCCGGCTGCTGCGCGCCTGCCGCCGGCACACCGCCCCGGGCGGCTGCGTCCTGCTGCAGCGCGAACGCGACGGGCTGCACGAGGCGTTGAGCGCGGGGGACACCTGGGACAGAGGCGCGATGAAGATCTCCGTCGTCTCCATCGAACCGCTCGGTGGCGGCGTCTCCCGCACCTGCATCGGCTACGCCTTCGAGGACGCCCGCTGGACACAGACCTTCTTCTCGCAGAACCTCTCCGAGCCGCAGTTCGAGGCCGCACTCGCCGACGCCGGACTCGCCGTCGACGCCTACCTGACCGACGACCGGACATGGGTACGCGTACGCGTTGCGCATGCCCAGCCCGGCTCCTGAACGTTTCGCCTCCCAGGACCACTTGGGCGCAACGGATCGCCGCGAACGCGCAAGGCTGCCCCGTTACCGGCCGCCGTCCGCGCCTCGTAGGGTCGTGCGCCGTAGCAGGACCGACAGCGAGGAGGCCGTTGCCGTGCTGGACCAGGGCGCAGGCCCGCACACCCCGAAGATCCCCGCCGGGCGGCATGGCGGCGCCTCGCGGCTGACGCGCCGCAAGCCCGTGGAGATGCTGCTGGCCGAGGGCGGCCACGGAGGCGGCGGCGAACTGCGCCGCAGCCTCGGCCTGTGGCAGCTGACCATGATCAGCATCGGGGCGACGCTCGGGACCGGGATCTTCGTCGTCCTCGGGCAGGCCGTGCCCGACGCCGGGCCCGCGGTAGTCGTCTCCTTCGTCGTCGCGGGCCTCACGGCGCTCTTCTCCGCCCTCTCCTACGCGGAACTGGCCGGCACCATCCCCGTCGCCGGTTCCTCCTACTCCTACGCCTACGCGACGATGGGCGAACTCGTCGCCTGGGTGTGCGGCTGGTGTCTGCTGCTGGAGTACGGGGTCTCGGTCGCCGCCGTCGCCGTCGGCTGGGGTCAGTACACCGACGAACTGCTCCACGGCACCCTCGGGCTGAACCTCCCCCAGGCCCTGTCGGCCCCGCCGGGCGAGGGCGGGCTCTTCAACGTCCCGGCGCTCCTCGTCGTGCTGCTCGCCATGGCCTTCCTGCTCGGCGGCGCCCGGGAGAGCGCGCGGGCCAACACCGTCATGGTCGCCGTGAAGGTCATCGCGCTGCTGCTGTTCTGCGCCGTCGCGGCCACAGGCGTCCGGGCCGGCAACTACCAGCCCTTCATGCCGCTGGGCATGGCCGGGGTCAGCGCCGCCGGAGCGACCCTGTTCTTCTCCTACATCGGCTTCGACGCGGCCTCCACGGCGGGGGAGGAGGCGAAGGACCCGCAGCGAGACCTTCCGCGCGCCATCCTCCTCTCGCTCGTCCTGGTCACCGCGCTGTACTGCCTCGTCGCGGCCGTGGCCGTGGGCGCCCTGCCCTGGCAGCGGTTCGAGGGCGGCGAAGCGGCGCTCTCCGGCATCCTCCGCGAGGTCACCGGCCAGGACTTCTGGCCCGCGGTGCTCGCTTTCGGCGCCGTCGTCGCCATCGCATCGGTCGTGCTGACCGTGCTGTACGGGCAGACCCGGATCCTTTTCGCGATGTCCCGCGACGGCCTGGTGCCCGCCGTCTTCTCCAAGGTCGACCCCCGAAGCGGCACGCCGCGCGCCAACACCGTCATCGTCTCCGCGTTCTGCGGGACGCTCGCCGCGGCCGTGCCGCTCGGCGGTCTCGCCGACGCCACCAGCATCGGCACCCTCTTCGCCTTCGGACTCGTCAACGTCGCTGTGATCGTGCTGCGCCGCACCCGGCCCGGGATGCGCCGGTCCTTCCGGGTTCCGCTCTCGCCGTTCCTGCCGCTGGCCGGACTGGGGCTGTGCCTGTGGATGATGCTCTCCCTGGACGCCGTCACGTGGGCGGTGTTCGGCGCCTGGATGGCGGTGGGCACTGTGGTGTACTTCGGGTACGGGATACGCCGCTCCCGGCTGAAGACCGCACCGGACCCCGCGAGCACGGAAGAGTGACCGGCCCCGCAGTGACTCTCAACGACCTCGACGAGCGCATCGTCCACCTCCTCTCCCAGGACGCCCGCCGCTCCTACGCCGACATCGGTGCCGAAGTGGGCCTCTCCGCGCCGGCCGTCAAACGCCGGGTCGACCGGCTGCGGGAGCAGGGCGCCATCACCGGCTTCACCGTCCGCGTGGACCCGGCGGCGCTCGGCTGGCGGACCGAGGGCTACATCGAGATGTACTGCCGCTCCAAGACCGGGCCGGACGACATCCGCCGCGCACTCGCCGGCTATCCGGAGGTCGCATCCGCCTCCACAGTGACCGGTGAGGCCGATGCCGTGGTGCAGGTCTTCGCCTCCGACATGCGGCACTTCGAGCAGGTGCTGGAACGCATCGCCGGGGAGCCGTTCGTCGAACGCACCAAGTCGGTGCTGGTGCTCTCGCCGCTGCTGCGCCGCTACCCGGCGGGAGCGCCGGGCTGAGGACTGGGGCCTGCCCGGTGCGGCGGCGCACCGCGCAACGAAACCCCGTGAACGAGCCCCGATGCGCAACGGAATGCCCTCCGATGCGCAACAGATGTGCCTTGTCGGCCGGATACCCGGACCGTACCGTCGAAGTGTTCCCAGCACATCCGTACGGGCGACTCGCGGCGTCCGCGCCCGCCCCCGTACGCCCGAGCACAGCCAGAGGTCCCATGCCGTCGCTGCGTATCGCCCTGCATCAGGGCCCCGCGGGCGTTCCCCGCACCGTCGAGGACGGTCTCGCCGCGCTCGACCAGGCCGCACGCACCGCCGCCGCCGAAGGCGCGCGTCTCCTGGTCACGCCCGAACTGTCCCTCACCGGCTACGCGCTGGGCGACGGCGTCGCCGGACGCGCAGAATCCGCCGACGGCCCCTCCGCGCGTGCGGTCGCCGGCATCGCCGCCGCGCACCGCATCGCCGTCGTCCACGGATATCCCGAACGCGACCCGGACAGCGGCGCGCTGTACAACTCCGCCGCCCTCGTCGGACCCGACGGGACCCGTCTCGCCGGGTACCGCAAGACGCACCTCTACGGCGGCTACGAGAAGCGCCACTTCACCCCGGGTGACCGGCTCGTGGTGCAGGCCGACGTGGACGGCGTCCGCATCGGCCTGCTCATCTGCTACGACGTGGAGTTCCCCGAAACCGTGCGCGCCCACGCCCTCGCGGGCACCGAGCTGCTGGTGGTCCCGACGGCGCTGATGCGTCCCTACGACATGGTGGCGGAAACGCTCCTGCCCGCCCGGGCCTGGGAGAGCCAGCTGTATGTGGCGTACGCCAACCGCGTGGGCCGCGAAGGGGAGTTCGACTTCGCGGGCCTCAGCTGTCTCGCCGCCCCCGACGGAACCGTCCCCGCGCGCGCCGGCCGGGAGTCCGCGCTGCTGACGGCCGTCGCCGACACCGCCGCGCTGCACACCTCACGCGAGCGGAACAGCTATCTCACCGACCGGCGGCCCGAGCTGTACACCGCCTGACGGGCCGCCCCGCCCGGCCTGCACGACGCCGCCCGGCCGCCGGCCGCGCCGCCGCGTCCCACGCCCGCACGCCGATCACGTCCCTGCCCGAGCAGCCACCCCGAACCGGGGAGAGGAGAAGCGCGCCGATGACGTCCACGGTGCCCACAGCCGCACACGAGGAACCGCAGCCGCTGGCCGTCAGGCCGCTGACCATGTCCGGCCCGGACTTCCCCTTCGCCTACGACGACCACCTCGCCCACCCCGCAGGCCTGGGGTCGGTCCCCGCGACCGAACACGGCACCGAGGTCGCCGTCATCGGCGGCGGACTCTCCGGCATGGTCACCGCCTACGAGTTGATGAAGGCGGGCCTCAAGCCCGTCGTCTACGAGGCCGACCGGATCGGCGGGCGGCTGCGCACCGAGCGGTTCGAGGGCTGCGAGGGCGAGTTGACGGCCGAGATGGGAGCCATGCGCTTCCCGCCGTCCTCCACCGCCTTCCAGCACTACGTCGAGCTGACCGGTCTGGAGACGCGGCCGTTCCCCAACCCCCTCTCGCCGGCGGCTCCTTCGACGGTCGTGGACCTCAAGGGCACCTCGCACTACGCCCGTACGCTCGAGGACCTTCCACCGGTCTTCCACCAGGTCATGGACGCTTGGAACACCTGCCTGGAGGACGGCGCCGAATTCTCCGCCATGCAGCGGGCGCTGCGGGAGCGCGACGTGCCGCGCATCCGCGAGATCTGGTCCCGCCTGGTGCACAGGCTCGACAACCAGACCTTCTACGGTTTCCTCTGCGACTCGGAGTCCTTCGGCTCCTTCCGCCACCGCGAGATCTTCGGGCAGGTCGGCTTCGGCACCGGCGGCTGGGACACCGACTTCCCCAACTCCATCCTGGAGATCCTGCGCGTCGTCTACACCGGTGCAGACGACGACCACCGCAGCATCGTCGGCGGAAGCCGGCAGCTCCCCGAGCGGCTGTGGGAGCTGGAGCCCGACAAGCTCGTGCACTGGCCCGCCGGCACCTCCCTGGCCTCGCTCCACCGGGACGCGGGAGACACTCGCGGCGGCCGAACCCGCGGTGGGCACCGTCCCGCCGTGACCCGGCTGCGCCGCACCGCCGGCAACCGCATCACCGTCACCGACGCCGGAGGCGACATCCGCACCTACCGCGCGGCCGTCTTCACGGCCCAGTCGTGGATGCTGCTGAGCAAGATCGACTGCGATGACGACCTGCTGCCCATCGACCACTGGACGGCCGTGGAGCGCACCCACTACATGGAGTCCTCCAAGCTGTTCGTGCCCGTGGACCGGCCGTTCTGGCTCGACGAGGCCGTCGACGACAGGGGCGAGCCGACCGGCCGCGACAAGATGAGCATGACGCTCACCGACCGGATGACGCGCGGCACCTACCTGCTGGACGACGGCCCGGACCGGCCCGCCGTCATCTGCCTCTCGTACACGTGGTGCGACGACAGCCTCAAGTGGCTGCCGCTCGACGCGAGTCAGCGCATGGAGGTGATGCTGAAGTCGCTGGGGGAGATCTATCCGAAGGTCGACATCCGCAGCCACATCACCGGCAGCCCCCTCACCGTCTCCTGGGAGAACGAGCCCTACTTCATGGGCGCCTTCAAGGCCAACCTGCCCGGCCACTACCGCTACCAGCGGCGGCTGTTCACGCACTTCATGCAGGACTCCCTGCCCGAGGACAAGCGCGGGCTCTTCCTCGCCGGCGACGACATCTCCTGGACGGCGGGCTGGGCGGAGGGCGCCGTGCAGACCGCGCTCAACGCCGTGTGGGGAGTGCTGCACCACTTCGGCGGCGGCACCGACCCGTCCAACCCGGGGCCGGGCGACGTCTTCGACGAGATCGCCCCGGTGCTGCTGCCGGAGGACTGAGCTGCCGGAGGACTGAGCGGAGGGGTGCGGGCGCCGGGCCGGGCGTCACCCGCTCACATGCCGGCCTCGCGCACCGCCGAGTGCAACGCGCGTGCCGCGTCGGTCAGTTCCGTCGTGTCGCGCGATGCCGCCTGCACGTCCAGGATCGCCTCGTCGACGCCGGCCGCCACGCCCTCAGCGAGGTCCTCGACGACCTGCTCGACGGTGCCCTGGTGCCTCCTGCGCCCGGATTCGAGCGGCTTGTCCGTGAGGCTCACGCTGCACCGCTGCACGACGGTGAGCGAGTCCGGATCGCGGCCGTTGCGCTCGGCCAGCTCCCGCAGCTTGGCGCGGCTGCGGGCCACGACGGGGTGGGGCGTGAGGGAGGGCACCCAGCCGTCGGCACGGCGGGCGATCCGCTCCAGGGTGCGGGAGTTGCTCGCTGCCAGCAGCACGGGGATTCTGCCGTTCTGCGGCTTGGGCCCGACGTCCGCCGGGGCGATCCGCGTGCGGCTGCCCTCGTATGCCGACGTGCCGGGGCCCCACACCGTCTCGCACACGTCCAGCAGTTCGTCCAGCAGCGCGCCCCGACGGTCGAAGTCCGCGCCCGCAGCGGCGTATTCGTCGCGCGACCAGCCGGTGCCGAAGCCCGCGACGAGGCGGCCGCCGCTCGCGGCGCTCAGCGTGCCGAGAGCACGGGCCAGGTCGAACGGCGCGTGGAGCGGGCCCACCAGCACGGACGTGCCCAGCCGCACCCGTTCCGTGACCGCCGCGGCCTGGGCCAGCGTGACGAGCGGGTCGGCGATGTGCCGGAAGGACTCCGGCCACGGGCGGCCCTCGATGCCGTACATGCCGTCGACCGGGTCCTGCGGGACCAGGGTGCGTTCGAAGACCCACAGGCTGTCGTAGCCGCACGCCTCCGCCTCCCGTGCCACCGCCGTAACATCGCGTCCGGGCGCGTAGTGCTTCATCTGTGGCAGCCCCAGACCCAGTCGCAGCGTCATGCCGTCCTCCGTGAGGGTCGTGTCCGTACGGGGTTCTCCCGCCCTGCATGAATGCCCCCTTCTGCTCCCGTGACCCCTCCCGCGTCTGGGGCGTCCGCTTTGGCCGTCAGCGGTCGCGCGGCAGGGGAGTGAGCAGGCACCGCCCGGCGAGGCCCACTCCGGCGTCCAGCCCCTCGGTGAACTCACCGGCCAGCTCCGGCTGTTCGCGCAGGCCCCACAGGGTGCGGAAAGCCATCCACGCGCCCGCACGGGCCATCTCGAGGCTCCATGAAGCGAGCAGGTGCGTGAGCGGATCGGCTACGTCCAGGACGTCCGGCCCCGGCATCAGCTCCTCACGGATGCGCTCCTCCAGAAGCGTCAGCAGAACGCCGACCCGCTCGAAGTCGCCTTCCAGCGCGGACGGTTCGGCCTGCCGGGCCTCGCAGGTGGCCAGCAGCGCCAGCGGCAGGTCGTAGCCCACATGCGCGTTGATCCCCGCGAGGGCGAACTGGAGGGGACGCACATCGGGATGGCGGCGCATCTGGAACAGGGGCCGCCAGGACGCGGGAGGGCGGAGGCCGGAACTGTGCGCCTCCACCGCCGAGAGATAGCGGCCCGCGAAGCGCGCGCTCAGCTCCTCGGCGGAGGCGCGGTCGCCGAACCATCCTGATTCCAGGCGCCGTTGGAGCTCCGTCGTCACCGAGAGATAGACGCGCCCGAAGACCGCCACACCGTCGCCCTGCGGCACCCGGGCACCGACGCCGCGCATGCGCCGCACCACCGGGCCGAGCGTCGCGTGCGGCCGCGACGGCGTCGTCTCCCGCAGGGGTGTCCGTTCAGCTGACGTCATGAGTGCAGCGTGGCAGGCGCGGTGGCGTGCGGTGGCGAATACGGCGTCCGTGGCGCCCGGACGGAGGACACCGGCGCGCGAACGGGCCCGGCCGGCCCGAGCGTTCGGGCCGGCAGCCAGGGGAGCAGCCCTGGCCTCAGGAAGTCTCGGGAGCGGACGCCGGCGTGCTCTGCGGCCTCCCGGCGGGGCCCTCGCCCGCGACCGAGGTTGTCGTGCGCCCTTCGGGACGCAGCACGCCCGCACCCAGCACCAGCCCCAGCAGCAGCACGGTGACCAGCCCGAACGACGCGGACAGCGACGTGGCCTCCGCGATCCAGCCGACCGCGGCGGGAGCAGCCAGCCCCGAGGCGTAGGCGAGGGTGGCCACGCCCGCGATCTCCTGACCCGGCGACGCCGACGGAATGCGGCCCGCCGCAGCGAAGCACAGCGGAACCACCACGGCCACGCCGATCCCGATCAGGGCGAAGCCCGTGATCGCCAGCGCGGGTGTGCGCGCGACCATCACCAGTGCTCCGCCGACCGCCGCCGTCAGCCCGCTGATCCGCACCGTCCGCACCGGCCCCAGGCGCCGCACCACCGCGTCGCCCAGGAGCCTTGCGACGGCCATCGTGCAGGCGAAGGCGGTGAACGCCGAGGCGGCCAGGCCCGGATCGGCGTTCGTCACATCGCGAAGGTAGATGGCCGACCAGTCCATCGACGAGCCCTCCGCGAACACCGCGAAGAAACCAATGAGCCCGACAGTGAGCGCGGCGCGGCTCGGCAGGGCGAAACGGGGCGGCTGCTCCGCCGCCGCGGTCTCGCCGGTCTCCCCGGCCGCGGGGGTCGGCTGCTCCCGCACATCCAGCGTCCAGCGGCACGACACGAGCGCCGCGGCGGCGGCCAGAGGGGCCACGACGCCCAGATGGACGCGCCCGTCGAGGCCGGAGTGCGCGGCGAGGGCGCCGCCCGCACCGCCCAGCAGGGTCCCCACGCTCCACATCCCGTGCAGGCCGGACATCACCGACTTCCCGTACCGCTCCTCGATCTGCACACCGTGGGCGTTCATCGCGACGTCCATCAGGCCGAGGCCGCACCCGTAGACGAAGAGGATCACGCACAGCCACAGCAGGGAGGGCGAGAGCGCGGGCAGCGCAAGACCCGCACAGCACATCAGCGACAGCCACGCCAGCGAGCGGCGCGGACCGTGCCGGTGGGCGAGGCGCGCGGAGAGCGGCATCGCCGCCGAGGCGCCGATCGTGAGGAACACCAGTGCCATCCCCAGCCAGCCGTGGCCGAGTTGGAGGTGCTCACGGATCCACGGGATGGCCGTGGCGAAACTGCCGCTCACCACGCCGTGGACGGTGAAGACGGCTGAGATCGCGCGCCGTGCACGGCGGGTTTCGCCGTCGGTGGCGGTCTGCTGCATATACGGGACCCTCCGGCCTGTACGTGTGTCTCCGGCAGCTGCCTTTCAGCGCCCTTCCCCCGCGCCCGTACCCCTTCGTCCTGCGCGATCCGGGACACTGTACGGGGGGTCTCGGCCGTCCGAACAAGGGGTTTTCGCAAGGCTTTTGCAAGAGGCTGAAAGCGCTCGCACACCCTCGATGCACTGCTGTGCACGCACTGTGAGTGAGCCCACAGGTGACGAGAGCATGACCCGCCCCTGTCCGTGGCAGACTTGGATGCGTACCAGTGACGTCAGCGCACTCCGGGGTCGGTGAAAGTCCGAACCGGCGGTTACAGTCCGCGACCCGGTCGCCTCCAGCGGCCGGTTGACCAGGTGAAATTCCTGGACCGACGGTGAAAGTCCGGATGGGAGGCAGTGCGCGGCGGGCCGAGACCGGTACACTGCCCCGTCGGCGGGCGCAGCCGTGTTTTGCACGGAAGCGGCCTTCCCCAGTGGTGGTGTCCTGGCCCCGACGGTCCGTGCATGCCCCGGAGTCCGTGCCCGAAGAGGCAGGAGAGACCCGGTGGCAACCGACGCAGCAGCCGCAGTGTCAGCCCCTTCCGCCGAACCGGCCGAACGGGCAGCCATGCGCCGCGCCGTCGAACTCGCCTCCCGCGGACTCGGTTCCACCAGCCCGAACCCTGTCGTGGGGTGCGTCGTCCTCAACTCCGAGGGCTATCCCGTCGGCGAGGGATGGCACCAGCGTGCCGGCGGCCCGCACGCCGAGATCCACGCCCTGGCCGAAGCAGGCGACGACGCACGCGGCGGCACCGCAGTCGTCACCCTCGAACCCTGCGACCGCACCGGCCGCACGGGCCCCTGCTCCCTCGCCCTCATCGAGGCGGGCATCGCCCGCGTCGTGTACGCCGTCGCCGACCCCTCGGCGCCGGGCGGAGCGGGCACCCTCGCCCGGGCCGGAACCGACGTGGTGCAGGGGCTGCTCGCGGACGAGGCGGCCGCCGGCAACGCCGCCTGGCTCACGTCCGTGCGGGAGCAACGCCCGTACGTCATCTGGAAGTACGCGGCGACGCTCGACGGGCGCGTCGCCGCCGCCGACGGCTCCAGCCGCTGGCTCACCTCCGGCGAGGCGCGTGCTGACGTGCACCGGCTGCGCGCCCGCACCGACGCGGTGCTCGTCGGCTCGGGCACGGTACGTACGGACGACCCGCACCTCGCCGTGCGAGGCGTGCCCGGGGCGGTGCAGCCGCTGCGCGTCGTCGTCGACACCGAAGCCTCCGTCGTACGACCCGGTGCGCGCGTCCTCGACGACGCCGCGCCCACGCTCGTCGCCGTCGCGGATGACGCGGCCGGACTCGAAGGCGCCGGCGAACTCGAAGGCGCCGCCGAGCTGTTGAGGCTGCCGCGCGCCGGGGGCGGCCGGCCGGGGCTCGACCTGGCGGCGCTGCTGGAGCACCTGCACGCGCGTGACGTCCGCTCGGTGCTGCTCGAGGGCGGCCCGACGCTGGCCGGGGCCTTCGTCGGGGCCGGAGCCGTCGACGAGGTCATCGGCTACGTCGCCCCCGTACTGCTCGGCGCCGGGCCCGCCGCACTCGGCGACGCCGGAATCGCCACCATCGCGCAGGCGTTGCGGCTGAAGGTGACCGAGACCGTGCGTGTCGGCCCTGACCTGCGCATCACCGCGGTTCCCCCGACGGCACTGCGCGCCAGGGCCTCCGGCGCTTCCGCCGCGGTCACCGCGTCAACCGCGTCAACCGCGTCAACCGCTTCCACTGAGGAGTCCTGAGTGTTCACCGGAATCGTCGAAGAACTGGGTGAGGTCGTCGCCGTGGAGGAGCTGCCGGGCGCGGCCCGCTTCCGGCTGCGCGGCCCCCTCGTCACCGACGGCGTGCGGCACGGCGAGTCGATCGCCGTCAACGGCGTCTGCCTCACCGTCGTCGAGGCGTCCGGAGGCGAGTTCACGGCCGACGTCATCGGCGAGACCCTGGCCCGTTCCTGCCTCGGCGCCCTGACCACCGGCTCCCGCGTCAACCTCGAACGCCCCATGGCGCTGGGCGGACGGCTCGACGGGCACCTCGTCCAGGGCCACGTCGACGGCACCGGGACCGTAGCCGAGCGGTCCGAGGACGGGACGGTGCGGGTCGAGATCCCCTCGGACCTGGCCAAGTACATCGTCGAGAAAGGGTCCATCACCATCGACGGCGTCAGCCTCACCGTCGTCGAGGCCGGTGACGCCCACTTCACCGTCAGCCTGATCCCCACGACGCTCGCGCTGACCACGCTCGGCATCAAGCAGCCGGGAGACCCGGTCAACCTCGAGGTCGACGTGCTGGCCAAGTACGTCGAGCGGCTGCTCACGCACGGCGGGCCCGGTGCGGCAGCGGCAGTTGCGCGAGGGAAAGAGGCCGCCGGCGAGAAGGAAGCCGTGCGGTGAACGCTCCCGGACTGCTCAACACCGAGGCCTTCACGGCCTTCGGCCAGGACGTCATCTACTCCGACCTCATCGGCAACGTCATCGGCCTGGCCGCCCTCGCGCTGGGCTGGCGCCGCTCCGTCCTCACCTGGCCCGTGCAGGTGCTGGCCGGCCTCGTCCTCGTGTGCGCCTACTACTCGGCGCAGCTCGCGGGCGGAGTCGGCAAGCAGCTGCTGGTCATCGTCGTCGCGCTGTGGGGCTGGTGGCAGTGGCGCCGCGGCAACCGCACGGCCGAGGACGGCGCGATCACGGTGCGCTTCGCGCGGCCGCGTGAGCGCGTGGTGCTGCTGGCCGGCACCGTCGCGGGCACCCTCGCCGTCGGCTCGCTCTTCACGCTCGTGCCCGAACTGTCGTGGAACCCGTGGCCCGACGCCTACATATTCGTCGGCACCCTCGCCGCGATGACGGCACAGGCCCGCGGGCTCGTGGAGTTCTGGTTCGCCTGGCTGCTGGTCGACATCGTCGGCGTCCCGCTGGCCTTCAGCAGCGGCCTTCCCTTCTCCGGCCTGGTCTACGTCCTCTACCTGGGGCTCGTGATGTGGGGCCTGCGCAGCTGGTGGCTGAGGACCCGCATCAGCACCCCCGTGGCTTCCGCCCCGCGGGAGTCCGCCGTCGAAGGAGCACGTCCATGAACGGGCCCGGCAGCACCGCCGGGCCGCTGCCCGGCACCAACGGCCCGAGCGGGCCTCAGCAAGGAGGCGCAGGAATGAGCGCAGCCGTTCCCGGCTGGTACGCGGACGCAGAGACCGGCGGGGCCCCCGGGTTTCCCGGAGGCGGCCCCGACGACTTCAGCCTCGACCCGGTCGAGCGTGCCATAGCCGATGTCGCCCTCGGCCGTCCCGTTGTGGTCGTGGACGACGAGAACCGGGAGAACGAGGGCGACCTGATCGTCGCCGCGGAGCGCGTCACCCCGGAGATCGTCGCCTTCATGATGAGCGAGTGCCGCGGCCTGATCTGCACGCCCATGGAGCCCGCCGCCCTCGACCGGCTCGACCTGCCGCAGATGGTCGAGCGGAACTCGGAGGCGCTGGGAACGGCCTTCACCGTCTCCGTGGACGCCACCGGCCGCCACGGCGTGACCACAGGCATCTCGGCCGCCGACCGGGCCACCACCATCCGGCTGCTGGCCGACCCGGGCTCCGCGCCGTCCGATTTCGTGCGCCCAGGGCACGCCTTCCCGCTGCGTGCCAAGCCCGGCGGCGTGCTGGAACGGGCCGGGCACACCGAGGCCGGGGTGGACCTGGCGAGGCTGGCGGGGCTGCGTCCCGCGGCGGCCATCGTCGAGATCGCCGGCGAGGACGGCACCATGCTGCGGCTGCCCGAGCTGCTGCCGTTCGCCCGCAAGCACGGCCTCGCGGTGATCTCCATCGAGGACTTGATCACCTATCGCGAGGCCACCGAGGGGCGGGCCCGGGCGGAGGGCGCAATGCCTGGGGAGTCCGCCGCCCCGGCGGAGCCCGCAGAGGCCGCGGAAGCCGTCGTGGCCGCGATGCCCGCGGAGCCCGCCGTGCCCGCGGCCGACACCGTGGAGCCCCCCGTACGGCGTGAGGCCATCACGCGGCTGCCCACCCGCCACGGCGAGTTCCGGGCGTACGGATACCGCTCCACCGCCGACGGCGTGGAGCACATCGCGCTGGTCACCGGGGACCTCACGGAGGGCGGCGGCGAGGACGTCCTGGTACGGGTGCACTCCGAGTGCCTCACGGGCGACGTCTTCGGGTCGCTGCGCTGCGACTGCGGAATGCAGCTGGACTCCTCCCTGGAGCGCGTGCAGTCCGAGGGCCGTGGCGTGGTGGTCTACCTGCGCGGACACGAGGGCCGCGGCATCGGACTGCTGTCCAAGCTGCGCGCGTACGAGCTCCAGGAACGCGGCCGCGACACCCTCGACGCCAACCTCGAACTGGGGCTGCCCGCCGACGCACGCGACTACGCCGCCGCCGCCCGGATGCTCGACGACCTGGGCGTGCGGTCCCTGCGGCTGATGACCAACAACCCGGAGAAGTCCGACGCGCTCGCCCGTCACGGTCTGCGCGTCACCGAGCGCGTGGCCATGCCCGTGGAGGCCGGGGAGCACAATCTGCACTACCTGCGCACCAAGCGCGACCGAATGGGCCACGAACTGCCGTGGCTGGAGGCGCGGAACGCCTCACCCTGCGGGAACCAGTGACCACCCCGGCGACGCCTGGACGAGGGCGGACCGCACCACAAGGACCAACGGCGCCGAAGACATCGGCCGGCAGAAGCAAGGAGCGAGGAACGTGAGCGGCAAGGGTGCCCCCCAAGTGACCGTCGAGGAGTGCGGCGATCTGCGCGTGGCCGTCGTGGCAGCGCAGTGGCACGAGACCGTCATGGACGGCCTCGTGGACGGCGCCCTGCGCGCCGCCCGGGAACTGGGCACCGCCGAGCCCACGCTGGTCCGCGTCCCCGGCAGCTTCGAACTGCCGGTCGCGGCCGGGGCCCTCGCCCGGGCCGGGTACGACGCGGTCGTCGCGCTCGGCGTTGTCATCCGCGGCGGCACACCGCACTTCGAGTACGTCTGCCAGGGAGTCACCCAAGGGCTGACGCAGGTCGGTGTCGAGACCGGAGTCCCCATCGGGTTCGGCGTCCTCACCTGCGACGACGATGAACAGGCCCTCGACCGTGCCGGACTGGCCGGCTCCCGCGAGGACAAGGGCCACGAGGCCACCACCGCCGCCGTGGCGACCGCCGCCGCGCTGCGCGCGGTGGCCTGAGCGGCCCCACCCGGGCGCGGGAGGCCGCCGGGCCTCCACGTAGAGTTGGGACACCATGGCGAACAAGACATTCGAGGAGCTCTTCGCCGAGCTCCAGCACAAGGCCGCCAACGGCGACCCCATCACCTCACGCACGGCGGAACTCACCGCCCAGGGTGTGCACTCCATCGGCAAGAAGATCGTCGAGGAGGCCGCCGAGGTGTGGATGGCCGCCGAGTACGAGGGGGACGAGCGCACAGCCGAGGAGATCTCGCAGCTCCTCTACCACGTGCAGGTCATGATGATCGCCCGCGGTGTGACCCTCGATGACGTATACGCTCATCTCTGATCCGTCCCGCTCCTGACGGCCACAGCCACAGACGGCCCGGCCGCCGCTCCGAAGTCTCCGGGCGGTGCACCCGTCCGAGCAGACCGACGCAAGCTCCCGCAACCCACGCCATCCCACGCAAAGGAATCCCGCACCATGCTGCGCATCGCCGTCCCCAACAAGGGTTCTCTCTCCGAGCCTGCGGTGGAGATGCTCCATGAAGCGGGCTACAAGCAGCGCAAGGACCGCCGCGAACTGGTGCTGACCGACGCCGAGAACGACGTCGAGTTCTTCTTCCTGCGCCCCCGCGACATCGCGATCTACGTCGGCTCCGGCAAGCTCGACATCGGCATCACCGGCAGGGACCTGCTGCTGGACTCCGGGGCGAAGGCCGAGGAGATCCTCCAACTGGGCTTCGCGGGCTCGACGTTCCGCTACGCCACCCGTCCCGGCACCGCCAAGGACGTGAGCGAGTTCGGCGGCATGACCGTCGCCACGTCCTTCGCCGGCATCGTCGGCAAGCACCTCGCCGAACACGGCGTGGAGGCCTCCGTCGTCCACCTCGACGGCGCCGTGGAGACCGCCATCCAGCTCGGCGTGGCCGAAGTCATCGCCGACGTCGTGGAGACGGGCAGCACCCTGCGCAACGCCGGGCTGGAGATCATCAGTGAGCCGATCCTGCACTCCGAAGCCGTCGTCGTGCGCGGCACCGACGCCCCCGTCGACGACCCCAAGGTCCAGCAGTTCCTCCGCCGCATGCAGGGCGTTCTCGTCGCCCGCCGGTACGTGATGATGGACTACGACATCCGCGCCGAGCACCTGGAAGCGGCCGTCGCCCTCACCCCCGGCCTCGAATCGCCCACCGTGTCGCCGCTGCACGACCAGGGATGGGTCGCCGTACGCTCCATGGTGCGTACGAAGGAGGCGCAGCGCATCATGGACGACCTGTACGACCTGGGCGCCCGCGCCATCCTCACCACCGGCATCCACGCCTGCCGCATCTGACTCGCCGTGTGTCCTCCAGGAGGATCCGGATGACCGAACTGCCCCCTCTGCCCGTGACGTTCCGCCCGAAGCGCACGCGTGCCGTCCTCGTCACCGTCGGTGTCGCGTTGTTCGTGGTGCTCACCGTCGTCGCAGTGATCCTGCCGGCGACCGGCGCGGGGGAGCGGGCCAGCTTCGTCGTCACGGGGCTGCTCTTCCTCGGCGTGCTGCTGCTTCTGTCGCGTCCGCATGTGACCGCGGACGAGGACGGGGTCACCGTCGTCAACCTGACGACCACACGGCGCCTCGAATGGGCGGAAGTGCTCCGCGTGAACCTGCGCCAGGGAGACCCGTGGGTGAGCCTCGACCTCGCCGACGGAACCAGCCTGCCCGCCATGGGAATCCAGCCCGGAATCGCCCGGGAACGGGCCATCGCCGACGCCGGCGCGCTCCGCGCACTCGCCGAGACCCGCGGTACGGGGGAGACGGTGCGCTGATGCACTGACAGGTGCCCCCCGCCACGCCCCGCCGCAGGACCGTCACAGCCCGCTGTGGCTCCCTCGGCGGAACCAACTCGTCCGCCCGCTGCCTCTGCCGCAGGGCTCATGGACGTGTTTACTCTGGTCGAATGGCGCGTCCAGCCGCCCTCGACTTCCAACCGCTACCCGAGGAGTGACCCCCGTCAGAGATGGACGGATCGTCCTGTAGTACCTGCGCTGTGTCCCCCGGTCACCTCAGGGGAGACACAGCATGACCCTTTCGCTCGCGCTCCTCGCCGCCGCCTTCGTGCTGATCCTCGCCAACGGCTTCTTCGTCGCCGCCGAGTTCGGCCTCGTCACGGTGGAGCGCCCGGAGGCCGAACGGGCCGCCGCCGACGGCGACCGCCGCGCGCGCTCCGTCACCGCGGCCCTGCGCGAACTCTCCTTCCAGCTCTCCGGCACCCAGCTCGGCATCACGCTGACCTCTCTCGTCGTCGGCATGCTCTGCGAGCCCGCGCTCGCCCATCTGCTGAGCGGTCCGCTGACGGCGGCGGGCCTGCCCGCGAACGCCGTGCCCGGCACAGCCGTGACCATAGGCATGTTCCTCGCCTCGGCCGTGCAGATGGTCATCGGGGAACTCGTCCCCAAGAACTGGGCCGTCTCCCGGCCGCTGGCCGTCGCCCGTTTCGTCGCGGGGCCGCAGCGGTTCTTCTCCGCCGTCTTCCGCCCGGTGATCACCCTGCTCAACGCCCTCGCCAACCGCATCGTCCGCGCCTTCGGTGTGGAGCCCGCGGAGGAACTTGCCTCGGCCCGCACGCCGGTCGAACTGATCTCCCTCGCACGGCATTCGGCACGTGCCGGAGCCATCGAGCAGGACACCGCGGACCTGTTCGTGCGGACGCTCTCCCTCGCCGGACTGACCGCGCAGCACGTGATGACGCCGCGGGTGCGGGTGAGCGCACTGCAGAGCGGCGCCACGGCCGAAGACGTCGTCAACCTGACCCGCGCCACGGGCCTGTCCCGTTTCCCCGTCTGCCGCGAACGCCTCGACGAGATCACCGGCACCGCCCACCTCAAGGACGCGCTCGCCGTTCCGGCGCAGGAGCGGCTGCGCACGCCCGTCGACGACATCACAGCTCCCGCCCTGCTCGTCCCGGAGACGCTGCCCGTGCAGCCGCTGCTGGCCAGGCTCCGCAGCGAGGCACCCATCGCGGTCGTCGTCGACGAGTACGGCGGCACGGCCGGGGTCGTCACCCTGGAGGACATCGTCGAGGAACTGGTCGGCGAAGTACGCGACGAGCACGACCGCGACGACCTGCCGGCGCTCGCCCCCGCCGCCCCCGACCCGGAGGGCCGGCCCGCCTGGGACGCCGCCGGAGGCTGCCGCGTCGACCTGTTGCGGCGCATCGGCCTCGATGCGCCGGAGGGTCCGTACGAGACGGTCGCGGGACTCGTCGCGGATCTCCTCGGCCGCATCCCGGCGCCCGGCGACACGGCACACCTTCCCGGCGGTCCCGGTGCATCCGGCTGGCAGCTGCGGGTGCGCCTCGTCGACCACCACAGAGCCGAACGCGTCCGCATCGTACGGACCGACGAGAGCGGGCGGGGCGGCGTACCGCACCGGCGGACCCCGCACGCGGAGAGGAGCACGCTGTGAGCGCCTTCCAACTTCTCTTCGCGGCGCTGCTGGTGCTCGCCAACGGCTTCTTCGTCGGCGCCGAGTTCGCGCTGGTCTCGGTGCGCCGCAGTCAGATCGAACCACTCGCGGCGGCCGGCTCGGCCCGCGCCCGCCGGGTGCTGAACGGTCTGGAGAACCTGCCCCAGATGATGGCCGCCGCGCAGTTCGGCATCACGGTCTGCTCGCTGACGCTCGGCGCAGTCGCCGAGCCGACCATCGCCCATCTGCTGGAGCCCCTCTTCGACGCGGTGCGGCTGCCCGAGGCGCTGGTACACCCCGTCGGGTACGTCGTGGCGCTGGCCGTCGTCGTCACCTGCCACCTCGTCATCGGCGAGATGGTGCCCAAGAACCTCGCCATGGCCGCACCGGAGCGGACCGCACTGTGGCTGAGTCCCGCGCTGGTGGCCTTCGCCCGGCTGTGCCGGCCGGTGACGGCCGGCCTCGGCAGCTGTTCCAACGTCGTGCTGAGGCTCTTCCGCGTCGAGCCCAGGGACGAGGTGGAGTCGGCGTTCACCAGCGAACAGCTCGCCGACCTCCTCGCGGACTCCCGGCAGGCGGGGCTGCTGGACCACGAGGAACACGAACGCCTCTCCGACGCCCTCGAACTCGGTTCCCGGCCGGTGACGGACGTGCTCCTCACCAGGGACTCCCTGGTGACGGTGGGCCCGGACGTCACACCGCGGCAGGTCGAGGAACTCACCGTGCGCACCGGCTTCTCACGCTTCCCGATCTGCGCACCCGACGGCGCCTTCATGGGCTATCTGCACGTGAAGGACATACTCGACCTGACGGAGGAGCCGAGCGAGCGCGACCGCGCAGTACCGCAGCACCTGTGGCGCTCCATGACGACGCTCCGTGCCGAACTGCCCCTGGACGACGCACTGGCAGCGATGCGGGGCGCCGCCTCGCACCTTGCGGCCGTCGCCGACGCGTCGGGACGGGTGCTGGGGCTGGCGGCGCTGGAGGACGTGCTGGAGATGCTCGTCGGCGAAGTGCACGACCCGGCGCACGAGTCGGCGGGCGTCCCGCCGAAACAGCGCGGCGGCGGCACCTGCGGCAGCACGGGCAGCGCCGGCTCCCGTCCCGGCTCACCGGCCTCGGCTCACGGGCGTGAGACGGCCGGAGAGGCCACGGAGGAGGAGCCCGTCAGGCCAGCGGAGGCGGCGAATCCGGACGCGGACCGTCCGGGCCCCGGCCGGAGAGCACCTCACCGTACGCCTGCATGAGGTCGGGCAGCCGCAGCGTGGCCAGATCGTCCCGCGTCGGCGTGCCCGGGTATCCGGTGAGGCGGAGATCGCGGTAGGCGCAGCTCTTCTCGTAAAGGGTGCGCAGGAAGCGGCCGTTGCCCAACTCGTCGACCCATCCCTGGTCGACGACGTGGCCGCTGATGCTGCGCATCTCCTCCAGGGCCTCCTCGTCCCAGGCGTCGCCGTTCTCGGCGGCGAGGACCTCACCGATCGCGGTCAGCTCCAGCGGACGGTAGCTGGGGAAGTCGACGCGCGTCGTGAAGCGCGAGGAGAGGCCCGGGTTGGCGGCCAGCAGCCGGTCCATGCCCTCCCGGTAGCCGGCGAGGATCACCACAAGCTGGTCCCGGTTGTCCTCGGCCCGCTTCAGCAGCACCTGCAGCGCCTCGTCGCCGTATGCATCGCCCTTGCTGTAGCCGGAGTTGGACAGGGCGTACGCCTCGTCGACGAACAGTACGCCGCCCATGGCCGAGTCGATGAGCTCGTTCGCCTTCACAGCTGTCTGGCCGAGGAACTCGCCCACGAGATCGGCCCGTTGGGCCTCCACGAGATGGTCGCCGCCCAGGAGTCCCAGCGCGTAGAACGCGCGGCCGAGTATGCGCGCCACCGTTGTCTTCCCCGTGCCGGAAGGGCCCGAGAAGACGAAGTGCCTCTTCGGCGGCTGCACCGGAAGTCCCTGGGCCGCCCGCAGCCGCGCCATGTGCAACTGCGCCGAGAGCGCCCGGACCTGCCGCTTGACCGGCTCCAGGCCCACCATCCGCTCCAGCTCGTCCAGCGCCTGCGCCAGCAGCACCGGGTCCGACGGGCCGGTCAGCACACGGTCGGCCGCGGCGCCTGCGGTGTGCGGCACCATCCGGTCCCGTACGGCGTCCGAGTCGACCCGCACCGGCTCCGCGGGATCTCCGGAGTCCTCCAGCCGCAGGGCGTCCGCGCCCGGATCGATGTCCGGGTCGGCGCTCTCCGCCGGGTCCGGCACAGCGGGACCGCCCAGCCCGTCGAGGCCCGCCGCAGCCGGGGCGCCGCCTCCCGGACCGGACTCCGCGGCGGACGCCTCGGCGGCGGCAGCGGCCCCGTCCATGTCCATCCCGGTCTCGAGGGGGCCGTCGATGCCCTCCAGGCCGTCCGTGCCGGCCCGGCCGCCGGCGCCGGTGTCGGTGCCCGCGAGGGTGACGGCCGCGGCAAGGTCGCCGGTGTCGCCGAGGCCGTCGCCCTCGGCGATCGTGGTCAGCCGCGCGGCGGTGTCCATGAAGGCAGGGTCGATGCGGTGCACCGCGCGGTACAGCGGGAGGGCCGCGGCGCTGCGTCCGGTGCCCTCGCGGGCGCGTGCGAGCCAGTAGCGCAGCTCCTTGCGCTGAGGCTGCTCGCTGCGGCAGCGCATCAGCGCGGCGGCCAGCAGCGGCTCCGCCTGCCCGAACATCTCCAGGCGCACCCGCGCCATCCCCGCGAACAGACCCGCCTCGATGCCCAGCAGCGTGTCGTCGACGAGAGGTTCGGTGTGTGCGACGAGGCGCTCCCAGTCCTTGGCGAGATACGCCCGGCAGGCGTGCAGGAAACGCACCTGCGGATCGGTCTCCACCGGCGGGCAGTCGGCGAGGGCCCTGTCGAGCTCCGCGACGTGGCGTCCGTCCAGCCAGTGCGACGCGTGCGCCAGCAGCAGGTCACGTTCGCTCTCCAGTACCGGCTGCACCCACCAGCCCAGCCAGTACCAGGAGTTGAGGTTGCGGCCGTGGCGTGTGCGCTGCTCTCCGAAACGGCTGCGGTTGTGGTACATGCGGAGCAGGGCCGTCGCGGTGTCGGCGCGCAGCGCGTGCAGCCCCAGCCAGGCGTCGGCCATTCCGGGGTCGAGCCGCACCGCCGTGTGGAACTCCTCCTCGGCCTGGGCGTACTGGCCCACTGTGTAGGCGTCCACGCCCCGCAGCCACGCAAGATCGGCAGGGGTGTGCAGAGGCGGGCCGCTCTGCGTGCCGTAATCCATCACGTCCCCCACGAAACGTCCCCCGTCATCCGCCGACGGCCTGCCCGCTCCATCCCCGGGGCGGCACCCCGGAACCCGGCGCCGGGCAGCCGGATGAGGTGTGGGACGAACGTCCGTACTCCTGGCGGGACTTGAGGCTCGTTGACCCTGGTTTGCCCGAAGTCCGGCTTCCCTACGCATCGTACCCGCGAGATCGTCGCGGCCGAAGGGTGGTGCACGCGGTGCGGAAGGAAGCCGTGGGAGATGCCGGTGCGGTCAGATGCGGTCACATACGGTGAACGGCGATCCGCGGGCGGGGATGCGGTGTGAGCGGAGGAAGACAGAACGAAGCCCCCGATCACGGGGGAACAACCGGGGGCTTCGCGTCTGCAGGCGACCTGTACAGAGCGCCTGTTGGAAAAGTAATTCCTGTGAGGCTCCCGGGTCAAGCGGCTCCGGCGACCGGCACCGTGAGCAGCGGCCGGAATCCGCCAACGCGTCACTGAGTGTGAGGAGTTGGGACCGTCAGCGGTCTCCCGCAGGTCCCACCCGCACCTCGAACCCCAGCTCTCCCTGACGCACCAGGTAATTCGCAGACGAATACGAGGGGTCCTCCGCGAAATGCCTGTTCTCGCTGCGCGTCCACGAATCCCAGAATTCCGCCAGTTCCGCACCGTCCCGCATGCGGCCGCGCCGCCACGCGTCCTGCGGCGCCATGTCCATCCACAGCAGACGGGACAGGTGCGGACGCAGCACGCGACGGCCCGCCCCGACGCCCTCGACGAGGATCACCGGTGCGGGCGGCAGCGGTGTCGACGCGTGCTCTCCGCGGGGGAAGGCCGCGCGTTTCCAGTCGTACCGCGTGTAGCGCGCCGTGCGGCCCTGGGAGAGGGGTGTGAGGACCTGTTCGGCGAGCCGTCCGGTCCAGTCGAAGAAGGCGTCGTGGCTGGCCAGATCGTCCAGGTGCAGAACGGGTGCTCCGCCGAGGGCGGCGGCGAGCCGTCCCGCGAACGTCGTCTTGCCCGAGCCCGCGTGACCGTCCACGGCGACCAGCCGTACGGGCCCGCACGACGGCGGCAGGTCCCGGAGCAGGGCGACGAGGACGGGGAGGGGTATATGAGGGGCGTCGGAGCCGGACACCCGGCCAGCCTACGGTCCGCCAGGATGTGCCGCGGCGTCAGCCGTGTCAGTGGTCCACTCCAATATTGGTGTGTGCGTCGCCGCCGGACCGGTGGCCGGGTGGGCGCCGGAGCGGGGATAGTGGCATCTGACGCGCACCTGCCGCAGGGGAACCGAGGTTGAGGGATCTATGGCCATGAACAGCAGACCCACCACGCGCCGTACCGTACTTGCAGCCGCCGTCGCCACGGCCGCCATGGCGACCGCCCCGCCCGCCTCCGCCTCGGAGCGGGCCGCCAGGCCCGGCCGGACCGCAGCCGCCAGGCCGAAGATCTCGCTGCACAGCTGGAACACCTCGCGCGACTGGAAAGCGGGCACGGCAAAGGGCACGCGTGTGGTCGGGCGGGGCCGACCCGCCGTCGTCTTCGAGACTCCGCAGGGCACCGCCGGCTACAAGGACCCGCACACCGGCGAGAGCGCCACCTGGGAGTACGCCACCTGGACCTCGCCGCTGCAGCCGACCGAAGTCGCCGCGGGCGAAGTCATCGCATCGTGGAACGCGCACACGCCGAAGGGCACCTGGCTGCGCGTCGAAATCCAGGGCCGCTACTCGGACGGCACGGAGACGCCCTGGTACACGATGGGCATCTGGACCTCCGGCGACGGCAAGGACGTTCCGCGGCGCACGTCCGTCGACGACCAGAGCGACGGCAAGTCCAGCGTGTGGACGGACACCCTCGCCATCGACGAACTGGACAGCGGCCTGCGGTTGACCGGCTACAAGCTGCGCCTGACGCTCTACCGGGCACTGGCCAGCGGGGCGAAGCCGGCCGTGTGGCGGCTGAGCGCGATGAGTTCGGATGTTCCCGATCGCTTCGAGGTCCCGGCCTCCAAGCCAGGCACGGGCCGCGGCATCGAGCTGGAGGTCCCGCGCTTCTCGCAGGAGGTGCACAAGGGCCAGTACCCGGAGTACGACGGTGGCGGCGAGGCTTGGTGCAGCCCGACCTCGTCGACGATGATCCTCGAATACTGGGGCCGCACGCCCTCGGAGAAGGATCTGGAGTGGGTCGACCCGGACTTCGCCGACCCGCAGGTGTGCCACGCGGCGCGCTACACCTTCGACTACCAGTACGAGGGCTGCGGCAACTGGCCCTTCAACGCGGCGTATGCCGCCACCTACCGCGACATGGAGGCCGTGGTCACCCGGCTCGGCAGCCTCACCGACGTCGAGCGGCTCGTGGCGGCGGGGATTCCCGTCATCACCTCGCAGTCCTTCATCGAGTCGGAACTGGACGGGGCGGGCTACGGCACCGCCGGCCATCTGATGACCGTCATCGGCTTCACGCAGGACGGCGACGTCATCGCCAACGATCCTGCCTCCGACGACAACGAGGCCGTGCGCCGCGTCTACAAGCGCAGGCAGTGGGAGAACATCTGGCTGCGCACCAAGCGCAAGGACGCGGACGGCAAGGTCAAGTCCGGTACGGGCGGCGTGTGTTACCTGTACTTCCCGACCAGTCTGACGGCCGGGCAGCGCAACGTCCTCCGCGACCTCGGGGTCCGCTGAGCCTCACCCGGCAAGAGGCCGGGTTTCCGCGCGGGCGGTGGCAGGTGCCGCCGCCCGCGGCCTGTTCCAGAGCTGTTCCAGAGCTGGTCCGAGCCGCGGCCGGGGCGCGGCCGTTCCAGGAGGCGACCGGCCGAGTGACCGCGTGAGGCCTCCGCCGCGGCGTTGCCCCTCGGCCAACGGGCAGCGGGATTCGTTCAGTTGACTCGGTGCGGGTGGACGGGCCCTCCCGTGACGGGCCCCGCACAGGCCGTTCCCGGCTTCCCGGCTACGTCCACGGCAGGGCCGACCTGTGCTGCCAGTACGCGGGCGCCGGCTCGGCCATGGACCACAGACGTTCCAGATCGCCGTCGGTGAGGTGGACGCCGGAGGCCGAGACGTTGTCGTCGAGCTGGGCCGTCGTGGCGGCGCCGGAGAGGACGACGTCCGCCCAGGGCCGGTGCAGGACGGCGGCCAGCGCCAGGGCGCCGGGGGAGGTGCCGGTCTGCCTCGCGAGACTGCCGAGGGGCGACTCCGGGACAGCCTCGTGCACGAGACGGCCGTTGGCGAGGGCTTCCTTGACGAGGACGGCGCGTCCCGCGTCGTGCGCCTCGGCGAGGGCGGGGCCCGCAGAGGGTTCCAGCAGGTTGTACGTGGCCTGGACGGTGGAGAAGAGCGGCAGGCCCTCCACCTCGACCGAGAGTGCGGCACGGATGGCGGCGGGCTGTTCGGGCCCGCTCGTGGACAGGCCGACGGTGACGCCTTCGGCGGCGAGGGCGGCGAGTTCGTCCTGCAGCGCGCGGTCCGTGAGGACGGGGCTGTCCGGCGTCACGGAGTGCACCTGGTACAGGTCGAGACGGTCGCCGAGAAGCTGCCGCGTCTCGGCCAGTTGCCGCTCGAACGTGGCCCGGCCGTGCTCCTTGACCTCGTGCACCGTCGCGTCCGTGCGCCACTCGGCGGTGTAGGTGTAGCCCCACTTGCTGCCGGTCACGACGTCGTCTGCGTCCGGCCGCTTCCGCAGCCAGCCGGCGAGGAACTGCTCCGCCCTTCCGTAGGAGCGGGCGACGTCGAAGTACCGCACCCCGTGCGCGTACGCGGCGTCGAGCACTTCGTGCGAGCGGGCCTCCATCGCCTCGACCGTCCGCTCGGCGGGCAGGTCCGAATCCCGTCCCAGCGTGATGTAGCCGGGACGTCCGAGAGCGGCCAGGCCGAGCCCGATCCGTGTGACCGGCGTGGCGGCGAGAGGTTCGAAAGGCACGGTCGGCATCCTCCGGTGAGCTGGTCCGGGCGGGGCGGCGTCACCGTACCCGAATTGCGTCTGCGGCTCGGCGGTTGGGAGACCGCCGCGGGTGCGGTCGCACCAGGACGTATCGACCGAGCGCAGTCACGGGGGAGCGGCCGCGGCGACGAGGGCTCTGCGCCGACGTGGGGCTGCAGCGGCCCGGCCGATCCGGTGGGGTGAACGTAGGCTCCTGGCAGATCCCGAAGTTCTCGACGGCGCCGGCCCGGTGGTCTCCGTCATGTCGAAGGCCCGGGGCCCGTGGCCGGCCGTCCTGCCCGTTCGGCGCATTTCGATGGCCCGCACAGGTGGCAGGCCGGGTCTGTGCGAAACCGATTGTGCAGACCGTGGAATTGTCGATTTAGCAACAGAGCGTCGCGCCCGTCGGGCCGGCAGGCATTCAACCAATTCCGCATGGCTTCCGGAGGGATGTACTCCGGGCAACGTCCAGGTGTGAGGTTCGCGGACGGCAGCCCGGAAGAAGGCTTTCCCTCGCTTTTTCTGAGTGGCTCACGCACGCACGGAACAAGGAGCGCAGGAATGGAATCCGAGGTCAGGACTTCACGACGTGTCAACGGCCGGTCCAAGAGCATCACCTGGGCCGCAAGAGGACTTTCGGCGGTTGCCGGAACCGTGATCGCCGGGGTTCTCATCGCCTCGCCCGCGGCCGCGGCCGACAAGCCCGTCCCGCCCAACACGACAAACCCGAAACCCGCCGCGCCCGCCAAGGGGCTCGGTGACCACGAGAAGAAGAAGACGCAGAGGACCGTCCGGGCTGTCGTGCAAAGCGACGCGACCCTCGTCAGGGACCAGAGCTTCGGTGCCACGTCGGCGACCAAGCTCGGCACCGGCGTCTACCAGGTCTGCTTCGCAGTACCGATCGACAACGGCACCTACGTGGCGAGCATCGGACTTCCCGGCAACGTCGGCGCCTCCTCTCCCGGTGAGATCAACGTCGTGGGCCGGGTCGGCACCGACAACTGTCTGTACATCCAGACATACAACTCGCAGGGAACGCACGCAGACCACGGCTTCCACGTGGTTGCGGCGTACTCCCAAGAGCGGCGACGCTGACGGCTGACCGCCGGGAACCGCTCGCACCGTAGTGAGCAGCGGCTCGTCCTGGACGCCGGCTGGTACGGCGGCGTCCAGGACGGGCGGGTCCGGCTGATGTGAGGCCCGAGGACGGCGCCTGCGCGGCGGGCGGGCCCACAGTTGCTCGTTTCCCCCCACGACCCACATGCGGAAGCCCCGCCGAGCCTCCGCCGAGGGTGGTTGCTCTACGCGTTTCCGCGCCGGGCCTCGGCAGGCGTGACGTCGTCCCCCGTGGTGACGCCGTGCAGGATGTGCGCGAGCACTTCCGTGCCCCGCACCACGCGCGGCCCCGGGCGGTTGAAGTACGCGGGGCCGTCCACCACCCACACCTGCCCGTTCCGCACCGCCGGCAGCTCTGCCCAGCCCGGCAGCCCGGTGAGCAACTCCTGCTCTGCTTCGGTGCGTTCGGGAGTGAGCCCGCACGGCATGAGCAGCAGGACCTCGGGCTGCGCGGCCCGCACCGTCTCCCAGTCGACCGGTTCGGTGTGCTCCCCCGGCTCGGCGAGCAGCGGTTCACCTCCGGCCGTGCGGATCTGCTCCGGCACCCAGTGGCCCGCCGGCCACAGCGGGTCCAGCCATTCGATCGCGGCCACCCGGGGCCTGGGCCGTCCCGCGACGGACCTTCGCACCCTCTCCAGGCGTCCCCGCAGCGCCGAGACCTGCCTCGCCCCCTCCAGGGGCACGCCCAGCTCCGCGCCGAGGCGTTCCACGCAGCCGAGTACGTCCGTGAGCGTGCGGGGCTCCAGGCTCAGCACCGTCGGCCCGCTCTCCATCGTGCGCACGGCTCCGGCGACGCTGCCGTACGAGACGGCGCACACCTCGCACAGTTCCTGGGTCAGCACCACATCCGGCGCGAGTTCGGTCAGTTTCCCGACGTCGAGCGCGTACAGCGAGGAGCCGCTGTGGCGCGCACCGCCGACGGCCTCCGAGATCTCCTTGCTGCCCATGCCCTGCGCGTCGAGGCCCGCGGCGGTGACGACCGGGGTGTCCCGCACTGCCTCGGGCGGCCAGTCGCACTCGTGCGTACGGCCCACCAGGGCGTCGGCCAGGCCGAGTTCGGCGACGATGTCGGTCGCCGCGGGAAGCAGGGAGACGATGCGCATGCCCGCACCGTACTGTCCCGTTGTGGTGAAAGCCCTGACGCGGCAACCGGGTTCCCGATCTCCTCACAGAGATCTCTGACCAGCGCGGGAGGGCTTCACAGCTGCGTCACATCCCCGTACGGCCGGGCCGCCGGCAGCTGCGGTTCCGACTGTCCGCCGACTGTCCGCCGATGGGCCGCAGGCGGCTGAACGGGAGCCGGACCCGGGGAAGTCCGGTGCTCGTCGGGCTTCGCCTCCGGCGGGGCCGCCGTGAGGCACTTCCCCAAGTGTGCTGTTCCGGCACGTTGGTGACGGGGACGCGTGGTGCTTGCATGAGGCGAGGGCCTTCTGGTTTCGGTGGGGATTGCGACATCTCGACCGGCGTCCAGGAGGCCCTCGTTGTCCCACCGTAACGCTCCGCTGACTCCGACCGGCCGACGTCGCCTGGCCCGCTGCGTCGTCGAGGACGGATGGCCGCTGCGGCGGGCCGCCGGCCTGCTCACGCATCGCTTCATCCGGTTCGAAGGACGCCGCGAGGAGGCGCGGCTACGCTGACGGAGCGTGCCGCACGCCGGGCCACCGCGGCGCGCGCACGCCCGACCCGGAGGTATCCCGACCCGTGCCGACCACCGAAGCAGCCCCGTCGCGGGCCGTCGGGCGCGACGCGGACGGTCCGCAGCGCCGGCGGGTCAGTTCGTCGCTCGTGCTGACGATGCTGCTGCTCCTGGTGATGGTGCTGCAGGCACCCGTCGGCCGGGCCCTGTCCGCCCCGGTGATGCAGAGCTGGATGACCGTGTTCGTCGCGGTGGTCGTACAGGCACTGCCGTTCCTCGTGCTCGGCGTGCTGCTCTCGGCGGCCATCGCGGTCCTCGTCCCGCCCTCGTTCTTCGTCCGAGCGCTGCCGCGGCGGCCCGCCCTTGCGGTTCCGGTCGCCGGAGCGGGCGGAGCGGTCCTGCCCGGCTGCGAGTGCGCTTCCGTTCCTGTGGCCGGTGCGCTCGTGCGGCGGGGCGTCACCCCCGCCGCGGCCCTGGCCTTCCTGCTGTCCGCCCCGGCGATCAACCCGATCGTGCTGACCGCCACCGCAGTCGCGTTTCCGCGCAATCCGGAGATGGTCCTCGCACGGTTCGCCGCGAGCCTGCTGGTGGCGTGCGCGATGGGCTGGATGTGGCAGCGGTGGGCCCGTGCCGACTGGCTGCGGCCCCCGGACCGCCCCTCGTTCGAAGGCCTCGGCAAAGGGGCGGCGTTCTGGGGTTCCGTGCGGCACGACGTGATGCACGCCGGAGGATTCCTCGTCGTGGGGGCGATGGCTGCCGCCACCCTCAAGGCCGTGGTGCCCCCCGACTGGCTGCAGAGCGCGGCCGGCAACCCTGTCGTGGCCGTCCTCGCCCTGGGTGTCCTCGCGGTGCTGCTGTCGATCTGTTCCGAGGCCGACGCGTTCGTGGCCGCGTCCCTCTCCCAGTTCTCACTCACGGCCCGGCTGACCTTCCTCGTCGTCGGACCGGTGATCGATCTGAAGCTCTTCGCCATGCAGGCCGCCACGTTCGGACGCGGATTCGCGATGCGGTTCGCGCCCGTCACCTTCGCAGTGGCCGTCCTCGTCTCCGTCCTGACCGGGGCGGTGCTGCTGTGAACCGGTACGCGCAAGCAGCGGTGCTGTTCCTCACCGGCGTGGCCGTGCTGCGTGCCGGCTTCACCGACCTCTACCTGCGCTACGTCAAGGCCGGTCTGCGTCCGCTGCTGCTCGCCGCGGGCATCGTCCTGGTCCTCACGGCTGTGGCCACCGTCTGGTACGAACTGCGGCGGCTGCGCGGGCACCGGGGGAGCGCGGCGGACGAGGAGCACCACGAGGGGCACGGGCACGGGCACGGTCACCGCGAACCGCGAATATCGTGGCTTCTCGTCCTCCCCCTGCTCGCCCTGATCCTGGTCGCACCGCCCGCACCGGGCTCCTACAGCGCGATGCGCGCGGGCACGGCCCTGCAGAAGCCTCCCGGTTTCCCGAGCCTCCCCGACGGCAGCCCTCTCCGGCTCGGCGTCGGCGACTACGCCGCGCGGGCGGTCTACGACCACGGACGTTCGCTCGGCGACCGCCGGATCATGATGACCGGATTCGTCGCTCTCGACCGCAGCGGCGCCCCGTACCTGACCCGCATGGTTCTCAACTGCTGTGCGGCGGACGCCGCGCCGGTCAAGATCGGCCTCTCGGGCCGGCTGCCACCCACGCTCCAGGCCGACACGTGGCTCGAAGTCACCGGCACGTACTCGCGCAAGCGCACCGCTGACCCCGTCAACGACGGCGTCATTCCCTACTTCGACGTCAGCCGGGCCCGCCCGGTCAAGGCTCCCGACGACGAGTACGAGAGCTGAGGCAACACGTCAGACGTCCACTCCGGGCAGGCTCCATCATTTGCGGGCAGGCAGGGATGCGCAGTTGGAGGAGGCGGACCTGCCGGAGAGGCGGTCGGTCAGCCAGGAGACGGCGCTGCCCTGGTCGACGAGGAGCGGTGCGAGGTGGTTCGTGAGAAGTCCGTCGCCCAGGTTGGGCAGTTCGACCGGCTTGTAGGTGACGTCCGCGCCCTTGTGGCACCAGTCGACGGCCAGCCGGCGTGCCTGGGCGTGCCCCACGATGTCGTCCTGCACACCGGTCGCCACACGCACCGGACCCGCCGGTTTCAGCCTGCCGATCCGCTGTTCGTCGAGGGTCGCCCGGAGCTTCGGCTCCGCCTCGACGATGTCCGTGAGGGACTTGCCGCCGGTCGTCCACTGCGTGCTCTTGCTGAAGCCGTACCTGAGGATCGCGTCGCCCACGCACATCGTCGACAGGTCGTCGAGCGCGGCCTTGCCCGTCGCGTTGAGGTTGGCTTCCGCAATCTTCCGGAGGGAGGGATCCGACTGGACGAAACCGTTGACCGACCAGCCCAGGGCGCCGGCGAGGGCACTGCCGTCGATGCCCTTGACGACCTCGGCCAGGTCGGCGGGCGGTGCGCCGGCGTACGTGCCGGCCAGCTTCACGTCGGGAGCGTAGGAGGGCTGAAGTTCGGCCGCCGCGGCGGCCGCGCCTCCGCCCTGGCTGTAGCCGTACATGCCGACGCGTGAGGCGGAGTTGACGGACGATCCGTCCACGGCGCGGGCCGCACGTGCGGCGTCCAGCAGCGCGTGGGCCTCGTCGAGCCGGTTGACGTAGGTGTGAAGCCGGTCGGTCGCGCCGAGGCCGGCGTAGTCGGTCACGGCCACCGCGACACCCGCCGCGAGAAGCCGGTAGACGGCCACGTCCTCGTAACCGACGGAGACGGTCCGGCCGTTCAGCGTCACCGGGTGCTCGAGGGCGAGCGACGCCGAACACTGGTCGCCCTGGCCCATCGTGCCCGGCGCCAGGGCCGCCAGCGGGCGGGGTCCGCCGCCCTTCCACTCGGCCGACGGCTCGATGTAGGCGCCGGTCACCGCGACCGGATTCCCGCCGGAGTCCGTGGACTTGTACATCATGCGGGTCGCCGTGCCCGGGAGTGTCCCGCGCGGGCCGGGCAGGCTCAGGCCGAGCGGAAGCGTCTCGGTCCGGATCAGGGTGCCGTCGGTCTCCGGCAGCTGGGCGGGCGGATCGTAGAACGCCGGGACGGGCACGCCCCGTGAGACCGTTCGATCCCACTGGTCCCGGTCGGGCTGCGCCCCCGTCGCCCAGGCCGGTGCGGCCTGGGCGCCGAGGCAGGCGGCGACCGCGACGGCGGTGGTCAGGAGGCGGCCGTGGCCGGCGGCCTTCCGCGGAGGGGCGGTGGGAGCGGTTGGCCGCGCCGTCACCGGACCACGGTCCTGGCCACCGAAGGCCGGTTCGTCCCCCGTGGGCCTCGACGGTTGTCCCATGGCTCTCTCCTCGCTCTGCTCCCGAAGCCGGGCGAGGGAAAACTAGCGGTGCTGGTGTACCCGCGGTAACCGGTTGGCCGGTTACGCTACGGTAACTTCCCGCTCGTCGTGACGGCTCGGCCGCCGGCCACCGCCACCCCGCGCCGCCCCGGACACCGTCTCCCGACCACGCACCCGGCACACGCACGGACACGCTCATACGTCGGCAGCGGGCTGTGCACGCCGTTGCGCGGTGCGCAGCCGCAGGCGCCGGACCGGCCACGCCAGGGCTCGCCGCCCCCGCCGCACCAGCCTCCGGACGCGTCCGGCGGGGCGGCCGAAGACCGCCTGGTGACGCCGTTGCGCCGCGCGCATCTCCCGGGCCCAGAGCCTTGTCACGGCGGCGTCGGAGAACCGGCCCGCGGCCCGCCGGGCGTCCCGGCGCATCCGCGTCAGCCGCTCCGGCGCCGTCGTCACGAGCGCGGCGACCGTCCCGGCCAGCGCCTGCTCGTCGCCCGCTTCGACGAGGAACCCGTTCTGCCCGTGAGTGATGACGTCCGCCGGGCCGTACGGGATGTCGTAGGCGACGGGGATGCAGCCGGCGGCCATAGCCTCCACCAGGACCAGCGGCAGGCCCTCCGTGCGTCCGGTCAGAACGATGAAGGACGACTCGCGGAGACGGGCGCGGGCATCGGACCGGTGGCCGTGCAACCGGACGGTGCCGGCCGCGCCGAGTCCGTCGATCAGCGACTCCAGGCGCTCCCGTTCCCGCCCGTCGCCGTAGATGTCGAGACTGATCGCGCACCCGGTGAGCTGCCCGGCGCGGACCGTTGCGCGTACGGCGTGATCGACGCGCTTGCGGCCGATGAGCGCCGCGACGACGATGCCTCGCCGCGGCGGCCTGGGGCATTCGGGCCGGGACCGGCGGCGGAGGCTTCTGCTGTTGGGGATCACGCACAGGTTGCCGGCGGGGCCGAGCAGTGTCTCGACGTCCTGCTTCTGGCGGGGCGTCAGGAGGACGACGGAGTCGAAGTCATGGAGACGCTCGAAGACCGGCCGCCGCGACTCCTTCAGTAACCCCGTGGGTCCACCGTCCGGAGCGAGGTGCGAGTTGTGGACCACGTGCATCGTGGTGGCGAGCTTGCGCCGGTAGGTGAGCATGAACGCCGCAACGGTCTTGCTGTCGACGATCATGATCGAGGGTTCGCGGTTCCGGGCGAGGTCCAGCCAGAACCGGTAGAACGACCAGATCCGGCTCCAGGAGCGCACGGGGTTCCCCGCCCGGTCGCACAGGACGACGGATCTGCCGCCCTCCTTGCCGGGGACGCGGATGTCCCGCCGGTCGCTCAGCAGCAGCGAGCCGTCCTCCCGGTAGTGGTCGGTCTGAAGCACCGTCCCGTCCGCCGCGCAACGCCTCCGGCTGAGCACGAGACCGTCGCGCAGCGCCGGCACGTGGGAGTCGTCGGGGCGGAGGGGGTTGAAGGGGTGCCGGCGGAGGTCGAGTGAACCGGCCGCGGACGCCGGGAGTTCGAGGCCGCGGAAGAAGTCGTAGAGGTTCATCAGCCGTATGCCGTCGATGAGTTCGCCGGCCGAGCGCAACTCGGCCTCGAGTGACGGGTAGTCGGGGCGGTCGTCGAAGGTGAGGACGTCGACGGGGCGTCGCGCGAGGCTGACGAGAGCCCGCGAGCGGTGGAGCATCGCGCTCGTCATGCCGCCGAACTGGTCGGGGATGCTCCAGGTCAGGGCGAACTGCCTGCCCTTGGGCAGCCGCGGGCGGGCAACCGGCAGAAGGTTTGCCATTGAACGAGCGTAGCCGGGATGATCAGCCGCTTGACCGGCGCACAGTCGCACGCCGATGCGTCTCCGTGCTCCTGTCCGCGTCCTTCAGCGCGTGTGCTTCCGTCCGCGTGCACGGCGGAGGCGAGGCACTGAAACCCCGGCAGGGACGCAAAAGTTGAGCTGAGGGCGAGCGGTCCCGGCCCGTTGCCCGGAACAGGTGGAGTGTGCCGTCACCCGTGGAGCGCCCGGCCGTAGAGAGGGATCACCCGCCCGGCACGGTCAGGCTTGCCTGCCTACGCCTCGTCCGGCGCGGGCCGCAGCGTGACGGTCCCTTCCGTGTGCTCCTCGACCGCGGAGCGGCTGTAGAGGAGGGGGAAGGACGCGTCGTCCGCCCAGCCGGCGAACAGGTCGCGGTAGTGGCCGCTGCCCGGATCGCCGGACTGGCCGGGGGAGTTCATGGCCACGGACTCGTCCCATGAGCCGACGTCCACGACGAGGCGGAACGTGGCGCCCGCGTTCTGGCGGAAGGCCGAGGTGTATTCGGCAGCGCCGACCGTGTCGCCGCTGCCGCCGCGCGGCACCGGTCCGACGGAAGCCCACTCCGGTTCGCTTCCCGTCCGCTCCCGCAACAGCTCGGCCAGCGGGTGCCGCAGAAGGCTGTGATGCAGGTCGCCCCACCGCCAGCCGCCGGGGTCGCCGCCGAGCAGAACCTCCGCCTCGGCGAAGGCGCCGGCGAGGGAGCCGCGGATGACGCGGCGCACCTCTCCCGCGGGGTCGGGACCCAGCCGGTCGCCCGGCTCCAGCAGCAGCCCCAGGTCCACGCGGGCGTCGGCGGAGGAGTCCTCGGCGGGGAGGATCCGGGCAAGCGCCTCTTCGGCCCGGTCGGCGGGCAGCAGACGCCGCAGAGCCGAACGCAGCAGGGCCGGGCGCAGATGACGGCGGAACCAGATCTCGAACAGGGCCGCCGCGGACGAGTCCGGCGAGAGCCGTGCGTCCCACCCGCGCAGCATTCCGAGGGCCGCGGCCACGCGCGGGTCGTCGCTCGTCAGCCCGGACAGCAACGGCTGGATGCTGCGCGCCGGCAGGCTGACGTGGTCGGTCTGCAACCCGACGCAGTCCTGGACCGTCCAGTCGTGACGGCTCTCCAGCGACTCCGCGATGCGCCGGTACCGGTAGGGCGCGTACCAGTCGTAGGTGACCGTGCGGTCGGCGTTGGGGTATCCGGGCGGCAGGTTCATCTGGTTGGCCGTGGCGATCCAGCCGCCCCTCGGGTCACGGGCCGACGGGAGAGTGCCCGGCTCGTGACTGCCTGCCCATTCGTACCGTCCGTCGCCCGGCACGGGCAGCGTCCCGTCCCAGCCCGGGCGGACGGGGACGCGCCCCGCGGGCACCCATCCGACGGTGCCGTCGGCCGCCGCGTACACCTGGTTCTCGCCGGGCGAGCCCCACAGCCGCATCGCCTCCGTGAACTCCGCGGCGCTGCGCGCCCCCATGTAGTTGATGCTGCCGAGGTAAGGGGCCATGCCCGGCTCCAGCCAGGCCGCCCGGACCGCGAACGCCGCGTTCCGCTCCGGGACCCGGCGGACGACGGGGCCGTGCCGGGTGAACCACAGCTCGGCCTCCGCATCGTCGCCGCCCCGTACGGGGACCGGCTCCGTCACCCGGACCATGGACTCCCAGCCGTCCCCGTAGCGGTAGCGGGTGGGGTCCTCCGGGTCGGTGCGGTAGACGTACAGGTCCTCCTGGTCGATCGGGAAGATCGTCAGCCCGAAGGCGATCCGCCCGTTGTGCCCGATGGAGACACCGGGCAGCGCGGGTTCGCCGGCGCCGACGACATCGAGGCCCGGAGCCGTCAGATGCACCAGGTAGCGGAGCGAGGGCAGGGTGAGCGCCCGGTGGGGGTCGTTGGCGAGCAGGGGGCGTCCGGTGGCGGTGCGGGAGGCGTCCAGCACCCAGTTGTTGCTGCCGTCCACCCCGGCGCGGGACGGCGCCGGCGATCCGGCGGGCGGAGCCGCCCACGGCGCCACCGTCGCCAGCCGGTAGACGTGCAGCACGTCGTCGGGGATGACGGACAGGTCCAGGCCCTCCGGCACCCGCAGCCGGTGCGGCGAGGGCTCGCGCACCCGCCTCAACTCCTCGACCTGCGGCCCGAAGTCGCGCAGCGTCAGCGCCCGCGCGACCTCCTCGCCCAGGTTGTAGTGGAGTCCGTGGCTGCGGATGCGGGCCACGTCGGACGGCTCCCAGAACGCAGGCTCGTAGCCGAGCAGCCCGAACTCCGGAGGCAGCAGTTGTCGTTGACGTCCGCACAGCTCCACGAAGGCGTTGACGCCCGCAGTGAACGCCCTGGCCGCCGGCTCCACGTCCGGACCGTAGGAATGCCACTCCTCCTCCATCGCACCGCGGTACAGGAACAGCCGGGCCGCGCGGTCGTGTTCGAGGTACCGGTCGCCGAAGACCTCCGAGAGCAGTCCCAGCCCGCGGCGACGCCACAGGTCGATCTGGAAGAGGCGGTCACGGGCGGCGTTGAAGCCCTGAGCGAGGAAGAGGTCCCGCCGGGACGAGGCGTACAGATGCGGTACGCCCCACCGGTCGATGCGGATTTCCACGGGTGCGCCGAGCCCGGGCACCGTGAAGACGGCGTGCGATACCTGAGTGTCCGGCACCTTCCGAGGCCCTCCCGAGTCCGTCCTGCTTGTCCGGCCCGCGACGCGGCGGGACCCCCCGGGCTTCCGGAGGCTCTCCGCTTGAGCCCCGAGCCCCGAGCCCCGAACACCCGAGGGCGACGGCGGACGCCTGCCCCGCCACGTGCGCGGGCACGCATCGGCCACGCGTGCCCGCCGTTGTTCCGCGTCCCTCCGCGACTCGGGGGTACACGTCCCCGGACGGCGTCCGGCCGGGCTCACGCGCCGGCACGCGGGGAAGAGGAACGGTGACAACAACGGCGAGGAACGGCGAGGCGGAGACTGTGCACGTGAAGACGTTGCGGCTGGTGGGCGCGGCCACCGCCCTGTACGGGCTCGCGGTGGCGGCCAGGCCCGAGCTGCTTGCCAGGCCCTCGGGTCTGACCGGCGCCGACGGACGGGCCGCGGAGGCGACACGGATCTCCTTGCGTCCGCTGGCGCTGCGCGACGCGGCCGACGGGCTGGCGATGGCGTGCGCACCGGAGGGACCCGCGCTGCGCACGGCCACGCTCGTCCGGATCGCCTCCGACCTGGGGGACGCCGTTCTCCTGGGCTCCACGCTTCCCAAGCACGCCCGCGCCAAGGCCGTCGCCGTGTCGGTGGGCTGGGCCTCGCTGTCGGTCGCGGGACTGTGCGCCCGCCGCGGGCAGCGCGGCGAGCGGTGCTCCGCCGGCTTCCGCACCTTGCGCCGTCACCGGGCGGCCCGGTGACCTCGTATGAGGCAGAGGCGGCCCCGGCCCTCCTCCCGCACACCACCGTCGAGGAGCCGAAGGCTGCCGTGCTGATGCTGCACGGCGGCCGCTCCGACGGGCTGGAGGCCCCGCCGCCGTGGAATCTTCCCGGAGCCCGCATGCGGCTCTTCGTCCCGTCCCTGATCAGGGCAACCGCGGGACGCTCGGTACTGCTGTGCCGGGTGAGGTACCGGTGCCGCGGCTGGAACGGCGAACGGGAGGACGCCTCGCGCGACGCCCGCTGGGCGCTCGGCGAACTGGCCCGGACCGTGGGCGAGTTGCCGGTGGTGGTCGTCGGACACTCGATGGGCGGACGGGCCGCGCTGCGCGTCGCCGGTGACGCCGCGGTGCGGGGCGTGGTGGCCCTGGCCCCGTGGTGCCCGGAGGGTGAGCCCGTGCGTCAGCTCTCCGGGCGCCGTGTCGTCGTGCTGCACGGAGACCGGGACCGCGTGACCGATCCCGGCGCCTCCCGCCGGCTGCTGGTGCGGGCACGTGAGGCAGGAGCCCAGACCCGCTTCGTCCCGGTACCCGGCGGCGACCACGCGATGCTGCGGCGGCGTGCCGACTGGCACCGCACGGTGGCGGAAGAGGTGGCGGGGATGCTCGCGGACGGCGCCGACGGGTAGCGGGCGCGGTGCCCTCAAGCCTCACCGGGCACCGGGGCGGCCCGATGCGCGGAAGGTTCCGCTCCGCATACGTCCGTCGGGTTTGGTGAGCATGTATTCACACGCGGTGTGCGCAGGTGAATTCTGGGGAGGGGACGGCCCATGACGCAGCCGACCGATGCCGCCGGGCCCGCGAAGGCAGCCGGCGAGGCCCCACCGATGCGCTCCGGGCGCCAACTTCTCGCCGCCTCCGTAGGCAACGCGGTCGAGTGGTACGACTGGCTCGCCTACACCTTCCTCGCGACGTTCATCGCCGACGAGATCTTCCCCCGGAGCGCCGGCAACTCGCTCGTCCCGCTGCTCTCGACGTTCGCCGTCTTCGCCGTCGGCTTCTTCATGCGCCCCATCGGCGGGCTGCTGCTCGGCGCCATCGCCGACCGCCGCGGACGCCGAGCCGCACTGACCGCCACGATCCTGCTGATGGGCGGCAGCAGCCTCCTGCTGGCGCTCACCCCCAGCTACGCGGCCGCCGGACTGCTCGGCCCCGTCGTGCTGGTGATCGCCAGGCTGCTGCAAGGTCTCTCCGTGGGCGGCGAGTTCGCGGCGGCGACCACCTTCCTCGTGGAGTCGGCGGGACCCGGCAGGCGCGGGTTCTTCTCCAGCTTCCAGTACGTCTCCACCACCGTGGGACAGCTCATCGCCTCCGGCGTCACGGCGCTGCTGGTGGCAAGCATCGACGACGCCGCGATGCACCAGTGGGGCTGGCGGGCGGCGTTCCTGCTCGGTGCGGTGCTGAGCCTCGTGGGCTTCTGGATCAGGCGGGGTTCGCAGGAGACCCGCAGCGCCGAGCAGCAGGCCGCGCCACGTCCCGGGCTCTTCGAGGCGCTGCGCACGCACCCGCGTGAATCGCTGCTCATCTGCGGCATCACGACCGGCGCGACCATCGCCTACTACACCTGGACCTCGTACCTGCCGACGTACGCGCAGGTCAACGTCGGCTTCGACAAGGGCGATTCGCTGCTGATCGGCACCATCTCGCTGGGGTTCTTCGCGTTGCTGCAGCCGCTGGGCGGTCTGCTCTCCGACCGTGTCGGGCGCAAGCCGCTGCTGCTCACCTTCTCCGTGGGCTTCGCCGTGCTGTGCGTGCCGCTGCTGAATTCGATCACCACGTCGTTCACGTCGCTGCTGCTCGTGCAGTGCGCGGGCATGGTCCTGCTGACCGGCTACACCTCGGTCGCCGCGGCCGTGAACGCCGAGGTCTTCCCCGCCCGCGTACGCGCGGCAGGCATCGGTTTCCCGTACTCCGTGACGGTGGCCCTCTTCGGCGGCACCGCCCCCTACATGGGCACCCTCTTCAAGGACCTGGGGCGGCCGGGCGCCTTTCCCTGGTACGTGGCCGCGCTGTGCCTCATCTCCGCGGTCGTCTACCTGAAGCTGCCGGAAGGTGCGAACAAGCCGCTCGACCGGTAGGGCCCCGGGCCCCGCAACACGACGTGGCCGCCGCCCCGGTCCTCACCGGGAACGGCGGCCACGTCGTGTGCCTCGGCGTCGGCCGTTGGGCCTCAGCGGTAGAGGAAGTACTGCCGGCGGGTGCGGTCGAAGGCGCGGACCTCGTCCTCCCAGGCGCCCACGACCTCGTCCGTGCTCTTGCCCGCGTCGAGCATCGTCCGCAGCCGCGTCGACCCGGACAGCTTGTCGATCCAGTACGGGCGCGGGTCGTTGTCCTTGCGCCAGGCGAAGTCGTCGTACTTCATCGCCTCGGCGAGCATCGCCACGGCCGTCGGGATGGGCCGGTAGCTGCGGGGATCGGTGACGTGCAGCTGGACGCCCGCGCAGGTCTTGCCCTGATGCTTGCTGAAAGTGGGCACGAAGTAGCCCTCTCTGAAGCGCACTCCGGGCAGCTTGCGGGCGTTGAGCCGGTCGCTGTAGCGGTGGTCCAGGTAGGGGGCGCCGATGAATTCGAAGGGCCTGGTGGTGCCCCGTCCCTCGGAGAGGTTCGTGCCCTCGAAGTAGCCGGTGCCCGAGTAGACGGTGGCCGTGTCCGGGAACGGCATGTTCGGCGACGGCGGCACCCACGGCAGGCCCGTCTCCTGCGCGGGCGCCTCGGGGTCCCAGCCCCGGACGCGTACGACGTCGAGATCGGCCTTGCCGCCCTTGCCCTCGTCCGGCAGCAGCTCGCCGTTGAAGTAACCCGCCAGCTCACCGACCGTCAGACCGTGCTGCTGGATGATGGGCTTCAGGCCGACACCGGAGGTGTACTCCTTCGTCATCATCGGCCCGTCCGCCCTCCGCCCGATCGGGTTCGGACGGTCCAGGACGAGGAAGGAGGCGCCGATGTCGCGGGCGGCGACCATCGCCTGATACATCGTCCAGATGTAGGTGTAGAAGCGCACTCCCACGTCCTGGATGTCGAAGACGATGGTGTCCGCACCCGCCTTGCGGAACAGCTGCGCCATCTTGGCGGCGTCCGCACCGTAGGCGTCGTAGACCGTCAGGCCCGTGCGCGGGTCCTCGAACTCGGGCTCGGACTCGCCCGCCTGCGCGCTCCCGCGGAAGCCGTGCTCGGGCCCGAACACCCCCACGATGTTGAGCTCCTTGCGGGCGGCCATGGAGTCCACGACGTGGCTGGTGTCCCGCAGCACCCCCGTCGGGTTGCTGACCACGCCGACCTTGCGGCCGCGCAGCATCTTCCAGCCTGACGTCGCGGCCACATCGGCGCCTGTCGTGACGCGCCTCCGGCCCGCGCCGCCGGGAGGCGTGGCGGCGGAGGCGCTGCCGGCGGCGAGGAGCGGGGCGCCGAGGGCGGCAGCCGTGCCGCCGAGGAAGACCGAGCGGCGGGAGGGGTTGCTGGACATCGGCAGGTGTCCTTCCGGAGACGGGTGCTCAGGGCACGGCAGGTGACGCAAGTTATCCCACGGCCACAGCGCCTACCAGTGTGCGTGCACGCCGCCAGTGGTACGCGCAATGAAAGGCCCGCTCACCCTTGTGCCAAGCAACCGGCCGACGCACTTCCGGTGTGCGCCCTGACCGCGGAACCGCCCTGACCGCGGACACCGTCGTGGCCGCGGGGGAGCCTGCTCCACCTTCGGACAGAAGTGAGCGACTCATCAGATTGTGAAAGTTTCCCTCAAAGCCTTGTTATCCGGACATCACGGGCGCACTCTCGGACTCAGCCCTCAGGGCCGGTCCCCGCCGCGTCGGGTTTTCTCCCCCAGTAGGCCCGACGCGGTGGGGGCTCTCTCAGCTCGGCTCTCTCGGTGCGGGGCCCGGGCGCCCTGGCTCAGCCGGAGTCCTGGGGCGGGCACGCGGCGAGTACGCACAACGGCCCACGGCGCGGTGCGAGGATGACCCGTATGCCGAATCCGACGAACGCCGCTGTCACGATCGTGCAGGGCGACATCACGGAGCAGGACGTCGACGCGGTGGTCAACGCCGCCAACTCCTCGCTGCTGGGCGGAGGCGGAGTCGACGGCGCCATTCACCGCAAGGGCGGCCCGGACATCCTCGCCGAGTGCCGCGGACTGCGCTCGTCCCGCTTCGAGGAAGGGCTGCCGACGGGGCAGGCCGTCGCCACGACGGCAGGGCGGCTGCCCGCCCGCTGGGTGATCCACACCGTCGGTCCCGTCTGGGCGAAGAGCGAGGACCGCTCGGAGCTGCTGGCGTCCTGCTACCGCGAATCGCTGTGCGTCGCACGTGAGTTGGGCGCCCGCAGCGTCGCCTTCCCGGCGATCTCCACCGGCGTCTACGGCTGGCCGCTCGACGACGGGGCCCGCATCGCCGTCGCCACCGTGCGCGAGGAGGCCGAGGACTTCGACGAAGTGCGGTTCGTGCTCTTCGACGAGCGCTCCTACGCCACCTTCGCGGCCGAGCTGTAGGGCCCGGCCCGGGTCTTTCCCCGCCGCCTGCTCAGGCGGGGTCGACGAGTTCGACGGAGCGCAGCGCCGCGGCCAGCGCGTGAACGCTTCCGCCGCCGGTCACGGCCGCATCCCGGGCCGCGACGTCCAGTGCGGTGTCGGTGAGTTTGATGGTGTGTTCGTCGCCGTGTGCGGCCGCGCGCTCGAAGATCTCCCCGGATGTGAGGCGCGCGGCGGCGTCGAGAGGCGCGGGCGACGCTGCGGCCGGCGCGTAGACCGCGGTCACCACGGTGGCCGCCGACCATGCGGCTTCCAGGCTCGGCAGCCAGAGCCGCTCGGGCAGGGCGGGCAACGTCCGCAGGACGGCGTTCGGCGCGGTCGCCGCGTGCACGAGCATCACCGGCTGTCCGTGGGCGTGCGTCGCGTACCGGTGCGTCGCCGCACGCACCAGGTCCTCCAGGAGCGCACGTGCCTGACCGGGGCCGGGCGCGCCGGAGCCCGTTCCGTCCGGGCCGGTGCGGTCCGGACCATCGGTGCCGGTCCCGTACGAGCCGGGAAGGGCGGGAAGCGTGGTGATCCGGGGGAGGCGGTCCCGGAATCCGCCGCTCTGATCCCCGATGCGGGGGACGGCGTCGAGTCCCGCTGCGGCCGAGCCCGGCCCGGGGCAGAGGCTGACCCGGGGCAGCGGCAGGTGGCGGCCCGCCCAGTAGCCGAGGGCGTGGGCGAGCTCGTCGATACGGGGGCCAGGGGCGACCGCTCCCCGGCTGCCGTCGGCGGAGGGCTCGTCGAGCAGCGTCCGCACGGCGTGGCCCACGCGGATCACGCCGTGTGTGGCAGCGGCGCTGATGCCCGGCAGCAGCCGGGGCCACCACTCGGCGAGCACCTCTCGCCAGGGACGCTCCTCCAGCTCCCGCGTGAAGTAGGCGATCCAGTCGGCCAGTCGCCGTGGGTCTCCCAGCGCCTCGGGCCAGTCGGCGTCCGTGACGGGCGAGGAGGAGACGGGCATGTCCTCCAGCTTGTCCTCGTACCGGTCCAGCCAGCGGTGCACCGTGGGCGCCTTGCCGTGCCGCACCAGCGCCTCGACGGCCATCGGGGCGTGATTGCTGAGCCAGTCCTCGCGCTCGGGGCCGCTGCGGTGCAGCCGCTCCAGCGCCTCGTCCAGCGTGCCGCTGCTGTCGGTCGTCCCGGTGTCCATGCCGTCAGACGCTACGACGCGGTGCGACGGCGCGTAACGGCCCGCCGGCCCGGTCGAACGGCCCGTCTGCGACGGGACGAGGGAAGTAGGCCCTGGCGGGGGAGTCCTAGGACTCCGCGGGCGAGGCCCTTCCGCGGGGGGAATCGCACCGGTCCGGGGCTTGAGCATCGAGCCGCACCCTCGGACCGGAGCCGGGAGCGCGGCTCGCGTGTGCGACGCGGCGCCCACGAACCGGGGACGAAGCGGCCTCGTCAGGCCTCATCCGGTGACAGGGCCGCAACGGCCGACGTGGCCTCCCGCTCGGCCGTGCTGCGCAGCACGCAGAACTCGTTGCCCTCGGGGTCGGCGAGCACCGCCCAGCCGGTGCCGTCCTCGGCCCGGCGATCGTCGGCCATCGTGGCCCCCAGTGCCAGCAGCCGTTCGACCTCGCGGTCACGCCGCCCTTCGGGCTCCAGGCACAGATGCAGGCGGTTCTTCACGGCCTTGGGCTCGGGAACCTTGAGGAACAGCAGCTCCCGTCCTCCGTCGAGGGGGATGCCCACCTCGTCCTCATCGGGCTCGTCGTCGGGGTGGACAGGGATGCCGAGGACTTCGCTCCAGAAGCGGGCCAGGGCGTACGGGTCCGCGCAATCGACCGCAATGTTCTTGACAGTTGACTTCACCGGCTCAGTGTTCTGAGGTCCGGCGCGCCTGTCCAGCGGATATCACCGTGCCATGAGGGACGCGTCCCGGGCGGCGCGTCCGTCACCGTTCCGGTGAGGTGATGACCACCTCCAGGGTTCTCGGGCCGTGGACGCCCTTTCGACTTCCGGGCGGGTGCTGCCGCACCCCCGGGCGACTTACGCAGGTCGCCTGCGGAACCGAACGATAGGCCCCATGAGTTGGGGAGGTCGTTGTAGCGGCACCGGGGCCCCGGCAGTGCCTCACGGATAGGGTTGGGTCATGTCGCCCGAAGAACTCGAGGACGCGCTTGACGGTATGCCTCCCCTGGAATCGTCGGACTACCACCAGGTCGCCGCCCAAATGTGTTCCCGGCTGGACGCCGACGGTATGAACGCGCTGGAGGACTTCATAGTCGACGAGCAGCAAACGACAAGGGGTTTCAACGCCCTTTATGTGCTGCTTGCACGTCACCGTCGTTCACTCGATGCGAGCCAGTACTGCGAAATCTATGGGCGCCATTCGGCGCGGTTCGCCTCCGTGCCCATGCGCGCCGTCCTCGATTCCGACGTGGCGCTGCTCGACCCGACAGGCCCGGATTTCAGTGCGGCATTACATCATGCGACGTCGGCTCTGGCCGCATACCCCGGAAACCTTCCGCTGGTCGCCCACCGCGCCCGGGTGCTCGCCGAGTTCGCGTGGAGCGGTGCCGATTTTGACCCCAGGGAGCTGCGGACGGCGCTCAACCAGATGAGTCGTGCGATCGAGTTCAGCCCCGAACGTCCTCGATTCCATGCAGTACGAGCTCAATTGTCCGCACTGCTCGGCGAGTTCGACACCGCCCTGGCGGCCATCCAGCGCGCACTTGACCTGGAGGACTCCGACCAGACCGGATACGCCGTGCGTATTGTCGAATATCACCGCATCAGGTCTGACATTCTCTTGCGCCGAGAAACGCAGAACATTCGCTCGAGGCTGCACGACAGTACCGAGCGACTGGAAGTCTCGATGAAGGAGCAGTTGCAGGCAGTCGCGGAGGAGATCCGGCAACGTGAGCAGCAGGAGCTCACCAGGTTGCGTTCGGAGACCCTCGGGAGCCTGGGACTGCTGGCCGCGGTCATCGCTTTCATCGTCACCAGTACCCAGATCGCCGATGAGTTGCCTGTGCGGGAAGCACTGAGCCTGCTCGCGGGAGTTTCCGGCATGCTGACCCTCGTTTTCACCGCATTCGGTGCAGCGTTTGGGGTCGGCCGCTACAGGCGCCTGGTGCTGCCGTCGGTTCTCGGAGTAGCTCTCTTCGCGTTCTCCTACCTCGCGCTGTGAGGCTTTTAGTGGCGGCGCCGAGCGTTCTGCGGCTTCGAAGTACCGGAGGGATTGCAGGTGTGGAGAGGGCAGCGGGTCACTTCTTGTGAATCGTCACCGTTCCGGTGAGGTGATGACCACCTCCAGGGTTCTCGGGCCGTGGACGCCCTCCACGCGGTCGAGTTCGATGTCGCTGGTGGCCGACGGGCCGGAGATCCAGGTCTGCGGACGGGCCGGGTCGAGCCTGCCGAGCGCCTGCGGCACGGAGTCCACGATCTGTTCCGGGGCGCGTACGACGCAGATGTGGTGGTCCGGCACGAGGGAGATGCGGCGCCGGCCCTGGTCCTCTCCCGCGTCCAGCACGATGGTCCCGGTCTCGGCGACGGCCACGGCGCAGCACGTCACGACGCTGTCCAGGGCGTCGAGTTCGCGCGGCGGCATCGAAGGGTCGTCGGCGACGCGTTCGACTTCCCCCGGCAGCCAGCCGGCCGGGATGCCCGGCGGCGCGACGACGCTGCGGGCACCGCGCGCGCTCAGCAGTTCCGCGATGGTGGCGGGCAGTTGGGCGGGCGTGCAGCGGTGCACGAGGGCGCGGTAGTCGGCGAGGTTCTCCGCGAGCAGGTCCAGCCGCTGGGCGTCGGTGCGCTCGGCGTGGGTGGTCCAGTAGTCGCGGGGGACGGCCGCCTCCTCCGGTCCCTCGTCGCGCGGCACGTCGGCGAGTGCGCGGCGTACGCGGCCGAGGACGACATCGCGGCTGTTCACTCGGCGCCGCCTCCTTCCGTGCGCGGAGCGGCGGGTCCGCCGCCACGGGTCCGCCTCCACCAGTCGCGGAAGGACTCCGGCGCCGGCCGCGGAATGTCCCGGCTGTCGGACCAGGCCCTGCCCGGCCCCGGCAGCGGAAGGCGCCGCGGCGTCAGACGCCGGGTGCGTGCGGCGATCCGCTGGCCTGCGCGCAGGGCACCGGGATGCTCGAACGTCCAGCGCGCCGCGCGCATGGCGGCGCGCTCGGCGGCGTGCCCCTTCGCCGGTTTGACGGTGGTCCTCTGCCCGCGGACGGTGACGGTGCCGCCTTCGACGACGCGTTCTCGCAGGTGCACCAGCACCTCCGGGATGTCGATGGCGACGGGGCACACCTCGTAGCAGGCCCCGCACAGCGACGAGGCGTACGGCAGCGAGGCGTCCAGTTCGCTGTGCACTCCGCGCAGTTGGGGAGTGAGGATGGCGCCGATCGGTCCGGGATAGGGCGAGCCGTAGGCGTGGCCGCCGGCGCGCTCGTAGACCGGGCAGACGTTCAGGCATGCCGAGCAGCGGATGCAGCGCAGCGCCTGCCGTCCGACGGTGTCGGCCAGCGCGTCCGTGCGGCCGTTGTCGAGCAGGACGAGGTGGAAGGCCGAGGGTCCGTCCTCGTCGGTGGTGCCCGTCCAGGTGGAGGTGTAGGGGTTCATCCGCTCCGCCGTGGAGGAGCGCGGCAGCGTCTGCAGGAAGACCTCCAGGTCCTGCCACGTCGGCACGATCTTCTCGATGCCGACGACGGAGATCAGGGTCTCGGGAAGCGTCAGGCACATGCGGCCGTTGCCCTCGGACTCCACGACGACGAGGGTGCCGCTCTCGGCGACCATGAAGTTCGCGCCGGAGATGCCCACCTTCGCATTGAGGAACTTCTCCCGCAGATGCAGGCGCGCGGCCTCCGCCAGTTCGGCGGGGTCGTCGCTGAGGCCCTTCGGCGCGGCCCGCCCCCAACTGCCCATCTTCTCGCGGAAGATGTCGCGGATCTGGTCGCGGTTGCGGTGGATGGCGGGGACGAGGATGTGGGAGGGCAGGTCGTCGCCGAGCTGCACGATGAGTTCGGCGAGGTCGGTCTCGTACGCGGAGATTCCCGCCTTCGCGAGCGCCTCGTTGAGCCCGGTCTCCTGCGTGGCCATGGACTTGACCTTGACGACGTCGCTCTCGCCCGTCTCCCGGACGAGGCCGGTGACGATCCTGTTGGCCTCCTCCGCGTCGCGGGCCCAGTGCACGTGGCCGCCGGCCGCCGTCACGGCGGCCTCCAACTGCTCCAGATAGTGGTCGAGATGGCGCAGTGTGCGTTCTTTGAGGGCCGCGCCCGCCGCGCGCAGCTGCGCCCAGTCGCCCAGCTCTTCGACGGCCTGAGCGCGCTTGGCGCGGATGGTGTGCGTCGCGTGCCGCAGGTTGCCGCGCAGCCTCAAGTCCCTCGTGGAGGAGGCCGCCGCACGCGGGAAGGAGGGCATGCCCAGATACGTACCGCTCAAAGTGGTGCCTCCTCGGTGCCCGCCAGGATCTCGGCGATGTGTACGGGGCGTGTGGCGGCGCCGCGCCGCGTGAGGGTGCCGCCGATGTGCATGAGACAGGAGTTGTCGACGGTGCAGACCGCCTCGGCGTCGGTCTGCTCGATGTGACGGGCCTTGTCGGCGCCCATGGCGGCGGACACGTCGGCGTTCTTCACCGAGAAGGTGCCGCCGAAACCGCAGCATTCCTCGGCGCCCTCCAGCTCCACCAGCCGCAGTCCCTTCACGGCCTCCAGCAGCCGGAGCGGGCGGTCCCCGAGGCCGAGCATGCGCAGCCCGTGGCAGGTGGGGTGGTAGGTGACGGTGTGCGGGTAGTACGCGCCGACGTCGGTCACGCCGAGGACGTCGACGAGGAACTCCGTGAGTTCCCACGTGCGGGCGACGACTTCCTGCGTGGCCTCGGCGTCGATCCGCGGGTAGTTGTCCCGCACCATCGCCGCGCACGACCCGGACGGCACGACGACGTGATCGTAGTCGCGGAAGACCTCTGCGCAGCGGCGGGCCAGTGGCACGGCCTCCTTCCGGTAGCCGGTGTTGAACTGCGGCTGTCCGCAGCAGCTTTGGCCTTCGGGGAAGCCGACCTCGACACCGAGCCGTTCCAGGAGGGTGACGACAGCCTGCCCGGTACGGGGATAGAGCGTGTCGTTGATGCAGGTGATGAAGAGCGCGACCCGCACGGTCCCTCCTTGTCCTTCCGCGCGCCCGCCGGGGGCGTCTGTCTCAGCTGCCGGCACGGACCGTCGCCGCGGCCCGGGCCCAGGCCTGCCTGCCGCCGTGCTCGTCGGAGGGTTCGTACCTCCGCAGCGGCAGCGTGTCATACAGCTGCCGCCGCACCAGCCCCGCGTCGTCACCGATCACTCCGTGTGCGCGTGCCTGCGCGGCGACGTTGCCGAGCGCCGCGGCTTCCGCCGGACCTGCGATGACGGGCAACCCGCAGGCGTCGGCGGTGAGTTGGCACAGCAGTTCGTGGTGCACGCCGCCGCCGACGATGTGCACCACCTCGATGTCGGTGTCCGCGAGACGGCCCCGCATCAGCGGATCGTGCTCCAGCCCGAACTCGTCGTCCGCCGCTCCAGCATTCCCGTCCGGACCTGACCGTCACCCGGCCGGAGAGCTCTGACGCAGACGACGGACGGCGCCGCCAGGCCGTGGGATGCGGGGCGGCGCCGCCGGGGACATCCGTCGGACGAGCCGGCCGGCGAAGTGGGCGAGAGCGGCCGGCGCGTTGGTGACGACGTTCATGCGGTGCGTGCTCATTCCGAATGGACCAACTCACCGGCTACGAAGGGACGTTGCGCCGGAGAGGCGCCTGCGCGGGCCCGCGGCCCCGCTTGCGCACCGCAAGGATTGCCGCCCTCGCGGTCACCGGGACGGGGAATCCGCCGCGGCCACGCCTTCGGGCGACCGGTCGCCTCCGTGTTCGCGCTCCTTGACCGGCGGGGGCCGGTCCGTGCCCGTCCCCGGCGAGGGCCGCGAGGCCCTGCCCCGCAACAGCCGGTCCACCTCGCGTGCGGCGGAACGGCCGGCACGGTTCGCGCCCACCGTGCTGGCCGAGGGACCGTAACCGACCAGGTGGATGCGGGGATCCGCGGCCACCCGCGTGCCCTCCATGCGAATGCCGCCGCCCGGCTCCCGCAGGCCCAGGGGTGCCAAGTGGCCGGTGGCGGGCCGGAATCCGGTGGCCCACAGGAGGGTGTCGGCCTCCATGCGGCGCCCGTCGCTCCACTCGACGCCGTCCGGCACGATCCGTTCGAACATCGGTCGCCGCACGAGCACGCCGCGCCCGCGGGCCCGGGCCATCTCATCGGTCAGGGGCAGCCCAGTGACGGACACGACGCTGCCCGGCGGCAGCCCCCGCCGGACACGCCGCTCGACGGCCGCCACCGCGGCGCGCCCCTGGTCCTCGGTGAACGGCCCCTCGCGGAAGGAGGGTTCGCGGCGCGTCACCCACGCCGTCCCCACAGCCACCTGCGATATCTCCAGCAGATGCTGCACCGCCGAGGTACCGCCGCCGATCACGACGACGCGCTTGCCGGCGAAGGCCTCGGAGTGGGGACCCGGATATCCGGCGGTGTGCAACTGGCGCCCGCGGAAGGTCTCCTGGCCGGGGTAGCGGGGCCAGAACGGACGGTTCCAGGTGCCTGTGGCGCTGATGACGGCCCGGGCCCGCCAGACTCCGGCCGACGTCTCCACACGCAGCAGCCCGTCGTCCTCGTGCACCGCCCGCACATGGACCGGACGCCGCACGTCCAGGCCGAAGGTCTGCTCGTACGCCGCGAAGTACTCGCTGATCACCTCGGCCGAAGGACGCGCCGGATCGGCCCCGCTCAGTTCCATTCCGGGGAGGGCGTGCATGCCGTGGACCTTGCCGTACGTCAGCGTGGGCCAGCGGAACTGCCAGGCGCCGCCGGGCCGCTCCGCCCGGTCCAGGACGACGAAGTCCCGCCCCGGCTCGTGGCCGAGGCGCCGCAGGTGAAAGGCGCTCGAGAGGCCCGCCTGCCCGGCCCCGATCACCACAGCCGCAACCTCGTTCACCATGCTCACTGCAACCCTCCGGCGCTTCCGGAACTTCCCGTCCGCGTGCGCGGAGAGGGGCGCGGAGGGTGCGGAGGCGGCCCTGCATGGAGGATGGAGGCATGACCGACGCACTTCGGACCCACGTCCTGCACATCACCACCGGCTCGGGTGAGAGCGTCACCGACCTCACCCACGAGTGCGAGTCCTTCCTCGCCGGTGCGGCCGAGGGCCAGGACGGCCTGCTCAACGTCTTCGTCCCGCACGCCACCGCCGGCATCGCCGTCCTGGAGACCGGCGCGGGCAGCGACGACGACCTCCTCGCCGCCCTCCGCGACCTGCTGCCCGCCGACGACCGCTGGCGGCACCGGCACGGCAGCCCGGGGCACGGCAGGGACCACGTACTGCCCGCGATCGTTCCCCCGCACGCCACGCTTCCGGTCGTCGGCGGGAGGCTGGAGCTGGGCACCTGGCAGTCCGTGTGCCTCGTCGACACCAACGGGGACAACCCGCACCGGAGGGTCAGGCTGAGCTTTCTCGGATGACCCGAGTGAGCCGCCGCGGCGGCGTCCGCTGCCCCCGGGTCCCTTTCATCCCGGCGGCAGGCTCGCGCTGATGCGCCGCGCCGCGGCTGCCGTCAACGGTCCGAGCACGCGGCCACGCTCCGCGTCGTAGCGCTGGACCGGCACAGAGACCGCGAGCGCGCCGACCGGCCGGCCCCGCTGGTCCACGAGCGCCGCTCCGACGGCGCCGACTCCGGGCCGCCACGCGCAGTCGTTCGTCGCGTACCCCACCTCGCGCACACGGCGCAGGTCTTCCAGGACCGCCGGCAGGTCCGCGGGAGTCGTCTCCGAGAAGCGTTCCAGCTCCCCCTGCAGCAGCCGTTCCACCTCCGCGTCCGGCAGGCGGCCGAGGATGGCCCGGCCGCTGCAGCTCGCGTGCAGCGGCACCCGCGTGCCCAGGCGCACCCAGGTGCGCACCGGCTCGTCGCTGTCCACCCGGTCGATGACGATCAGGTCGTGCTCGGAGCCGTAGCCGGAGAGGTGGATGGTCTCGTGCGTCTGGTCCCGCAGGTCCCGCATCACCGGCAGTGCGGCCTCGCGCAGGCCGACTTCGGCCGGGGCGTGGATGCCTACGGACAGCGCCCGGCCGGTCAGCACCCAGAGCGTGCGGTCGCCGCGGGAGGTGGTCAGCCATTCCGCTTCGCGCAGCGTGACCAGACAGCGGTGGACGGAGCTCTTCGGAATGCCCGACGCCCTCGCGATCGCCGAGACCCCCACGGGCTGCAGCTCAGCAACTGTCTCCAGAACGCGCAGAGTTGTGATGACGGCGCGCATCCCGGTGCCGGAGCTTGGCATCAGCGATCGTCCCCCTTGCCCAGGTCTCGTTCCGGTTGGCGCCTTCACACCCCTTGACAGTACGTGAGGGCCATCACCAAGGTAAGGGCGATCGTACCGCCACGTGGTACGTGTTCCGTCTCACGGAACAACTGTCAGGGAGCCTCACGGAACAGGGAGAGTTCATGGACGTCGGACGGACGCTGCTGTTCGTTCCCGGCGACCGTCCCGACCGGATCGCGAAGGCCCTGGCGAGCGGAGCCGACGCCGTTGCCGTCGACTTCGAGGACGCCGTCGGGGAGGCGGCCAAGGACACTGCGCGCGCCCTCACCGCGGAAGCACTCGCCCGCCTCGCACCGGCCCCGTCCGGCGGGTCGGCACCCGGCGGGACCGGTGCCCCTGTGCGTCCCGCCGTCCTTGTCCGCATCAACGCCCTGGAGACCCCCGAGGCCGAAGCGGACCTCGCAGCGGTCGCATCCCTGTTCGGCACGGTTCGCCTGGACGGCCTGATCGTGCCCAAGGCGGACTCGGTCCGGCAGCTCGCCGAGCTCGACGCGCGACTCACCGCGGCCGAGGCCACCGCGGGTATCTGCCCCGGAGAGCTGTCGCTGCTGCCCGTCGTGGAGACCGCCGCAGGAGTACTCGCCTCCGCCGGTGTCGCCGCGGCAGGGCCCCGTGTGCACGCGGTGCTGTTCGGCACGCTCGACCTGGCCGCCGGGCTCGGCGTGCGCCCGAGCGTCGAAGGACGTGAACTGCTTCACGCCCGCTCGCAGTTGGTGCTCGCCGCGCGCGCCGCGGGGCTCACCGGCATCCTGGACGGACCGTACGCGGCGCTGGACGACGAGGACGGCCTCGTGCGGTCCACGCTCGCCGCCCGCGAACTGGGCTTCACCGGACGCGTCGTGCTCCATCCCCGTCAACTCGCCCCCGTCCGCGAGGCGTTCGCACCGACGGCCGCCGAACTGGACCAGGCCCGCGCGGTGGTGGCCGCCCACCGGGACGCCTCCGGACGCGGCGTCGGGGCGGTGCGGCTGAGTGACGGGACCTTCGTCGACCGCCCGGTGGTGGCCCGGGCCGAGGCGCTGCTGCGCGAGTGCGGCCGGCACGAGGCGGAGGCCGGCCGATGACGGCGTACGCCGCGTCGCGCGGCGGGCTCCCCCTGGACGGCCTCACCGTCGTCGCGGTGGAACAGGCCGTGGCCGCCCCGTTCGCCACGCGCCAGCTCGCGGACCTCGGAGCCCGCGTGATCAAGGTGGAGCGGCCGGACGGCGGCGACTTCGCACGCGGCTACGACCAGGTGGTCGACGGCGAATCCAGCGCGTTCCTCTGGCTCAACCGCGGCAAGGAGTCCGTGCAGCTCGACCTCAAGGACCCGGCCGCGGTGGAGGATCTGCACCTGCTGCTGGAGCGCGCCGACGTCGTGGTCGCCAACCTCGCCCCCACCGCCCTCGGCCGCCTCGGCATCGACGCCGACTCGCTGCGGCAGCGCCATCCCGGTCTCATCGTCTGCCTGATCTCCGGTTACGCACCCGGCGGGCCCCTCGCCGAGAAGAAGGCCTACGACGCGCTGATCCAGGCGGAGACCGGCGTGATGTCGCTGACGGGCACACCGCGGGCACCCGCGAAGGTGGGCGTGTCCATCGCCGACATCGCCGCCGGGAGCCACGCCCTCAGCGGAGTGCTCGCCGCCGTCCGCCACCGCGACAGGACGGGCGAAGCCCTGCCGGTCCAGGTCTCGCTCTTCGACGCGCTGACCGAATGGATGGCGCACCCGCTGTACTACACCCTCCATTCCGGCAAGGCGCCCGTCCCGATGGGGACTTCGCATCCGGCGATCGCCCCGTACGGCGCCTTCACTGCGGCGGACGGCGCCTCGTTGCTGATCGCCGTGCAGAACGAACGCGAATGGGTGCGGCTGTGCACGGACGTCCTGGATGCCCCGGCGCTCGCCGTCGACGACCGCTTCCGCTCCAACACCGCCCGCGTCGCCGAGCGCACGGCCCTCGACGCCGAACTGGCCGCCCGCTTCGCCGCGCACACCTCGCAGACACTCACCGCACGGCTGGACGCCGCCGGTATCGCCTGGGGGCGGATGACGTCGCTGACCGACCTGCCCTCCCACCCCGAACTCACCCGCGACGGACGCTGGATGGACACCGGCACGCCGGGCGGCACCGTGCGCACCCTGCGTCCGCCCGGCATGCCCGGAGGGCGCACCGCCGAGGGCGGCGCACTGCCGGCCCTGGGCGCCCACACCGCCTCCGTACTCGCCGAACTGCACGCTGCCAAGGGGGAGTCATGACGACCCACACCGGCTGGCAGGGCCGCTACTACGAGGACTTCGTCGTCGGCGACGTCTTCGAGCACCCGCTGGGCCGCACCGTGACCACGACCGACAACATCTGGTTCACCCTGCTCACGCAGAACACCGCGCCGCTCCACTTCGACCACGAGTACGCGCGGCGCACCGAGTTCGGCAAACCGCTCGTCAACTCGGCCTTCACTCTGGCGCTCGTGGCGGGCCAGAGCGTCACCGACGTCTCGCAGAACGTCTTCGCGAACCTCGGCTGGGACGAAATCACCCTGCCCAACCCGGTCTTCGAGGGCGACACCATCCACTCGCGGTCGAGCGTGCTGAAGGCGAGGGAGTCCGCCTCGCGCCCGGCCCTCGGCGTCGTCACCGTCCGCACCACCGGCGTCAAGCAGACCGGCGAAGCCGTCATCGAATTCACCAGGACGCTGCTGGTCTACAAACGCGGCCACGGCCCGCGGCACGAGGGCCCCGCAGGGAACGGGGCGCACGAGGGAGACGGACAGTGACCAGCGAGCCGACCAGCGAACTCCGCCGCGACCTACGCCGGTTGACCGACCGGATCTGCGCGGACTACCCCGACGCGTACTGGCGGGAGGTCGACGCCGAACGCCGCTACCCCGAGGAGTTCGTCGACGCCCTGACCGGCACGGGCTGTCTCGGGGCGCTCGTGCCGGAGGAGTTCGGCGGGCTGGGGCTCGGCCTGGGCGACGCCTCCGTCATCCTGGAGGGCATCAACGCCAACGGCGGCAACGCCGGCCCCGTGCACGCGCAGCTCTACACCATGGGCTCACTGCTGCGGCACGGCACCGAGGAGCAGAAGCGCCGCTACCTGCCCTCGATCGCCTCGGGGGAACTGCGCCTCCAGGCGTTCGGCGTGACGGAACCCACGGCCGGCACCGACACCACCAGCATCCGCACCACCGCGGAACGCGCCGGCGACGGCTACGTCATCAACGGCCAGAAGGTCTTCATCTCCCGCGTGCAGCACTCCGATCTGATGCTGCTGCTGGCGCGCACCACGCCAAGGGAGCAGGCGGCGAAGAAGTCCGAGGGAATGTCGCTGTTCCTCATCGATCTGCGCGAGGCGGAGGGCGTCGGGCTGCGCCCCATCCGCACGATGGTCAACCACGAGACGAACGAGGTCTTCTTCGACAACGTGCGCGTGCCCGCCGACAGCCTCATCGGCGAGGAGGGCAGGGGGTTCCGCTACGTTCTCGACGGCATGAACGCCGAGCGCATCCTCATCGCCTCCGAATGCATCGGCGACGGACGCTGGTTCGTGGAGCGTGCCTCGCAATACGCGCGGGAGCGCGAGGTCTTCGGCCGTCCCATCGGGCAGAACCAGGGCGTGCAGTTCCCCATCGCGAGAGCGCACGTCAACGTGGAGGCCGCCGACCTGATGCGCTGGCGGGCCTGCGACCTCTTCGACGCGGGCGAACCCTGTGGTGCCGAGGCCAACATGGCCAAGCTGCTCGCGGCGGACGCCTCGTGGGAGGCGGGCAACGCCGCGCTCCAGACCCACGGCGGCTACGGCTTCGCCGCCGAGTACGACATCGAGCGCAAGTTCCGCGAGACGCGGCTCTACCAGGTCGCCCCCGTCTCCACGAATCTCATCCTCGCCCACATCGGCCAGCACGTACTGAAGATGCCGCGCTCGTTCTGACCGCGGCCCGCAGGCAGACCCGCACCACGAAGGAGGCTTCAGCGCACATGACTCCCGCTCCCGGCTACGGGCTGGTGCTGTGCAGCCAGTTCACCTCCGACGACGACGTGGTGACGCGCTTCGCCGAACAGGTGGAACAGGTGCGCTTCGCCCGCGACGCCGGCTTTTCCTCGGTGTGGGCGACGCAGCACTATCTAGCCGACCCCTTTCAGTACCTGCATCCACTGGCCGTGCTCGCCCGCATCGTTCCCGAATCCGGCGACATGCGCATCGGCACCGCCATCACGCTCATGGCGCTCCAGAACCCCGTCGACATCGCCGAGGAACTGGCCACGCTCGACATCATCAGCGGAGGCCGCCTCACCGTCGGAGCCGGACTCGGCTACCGCGACACGGAGTTCGACGCCTTCGGCGTGCCCCGGGACGCCCGGCTGCGCCGCTTCCTGGAGAACCTCGGCCTGGTGCGCCGGCTGTGGACCGAGGACGAGGTGAGCTTCACCGATGACCACGTCAAGCTCGACGCCGTACGCCCCGTACTGCGGCCGGTGCAGCGCCCCCACCCGCCCATCTGGCTCGCCGGCCACACCGACGGAGCGCTGCGCCGCACCGCGCGGATGGGGCTGCCGTGGATCGCGGCCGCGGCACACGTCGACCGGGACTATCTGCACCGGCAGGTCGCCCTCTACCGGGCCGCCTGCGCCGAGTACGGCCGCGAACAGGCCCCTGTACAGGTGCTGCAGGAGATCTACGTCGGCGAGAGCGACGAGGCGGCCGTCGAGGACGTGCGCGCCGCGATGACCGTGAAGTACGACGCCTACCGCGCCTGGGGCCAGGACCAGGTGCTGCCGCCCTCGCAGAGCTTCGACGCGGAATTCGACAAGCTGCGCAAGGGCCGGTTCATCCTCGGCGGGCCCGCCGCCTGCCGGGCGCAGCTCAGCGACCTCATCACTCATGTGGCGCCGGAGAACATCCTGCTCCGCCCGCAATGGCCAGGGATGCCGCAGGAGAAGGTCATGGCCAGCCTGAAACGCCTTACGGACGAGGTACTTCGATGAAGACAAGAGCTATGGGACGGCGGAGCTTCCTGTCCGCGGCGGGCGTGGGCCTGGCAGCGGCCGGAGCCTCCGCGTGCGCGCCGGCGAGCGCGAAGACGGGCGGCACGTCGAGGATGGCGACATATCTGCCGTCCTCGTACGACGACCTGTACCCCGGCATCGAGATGTTCAACGAGGCCGCCGCCGAACACAGCGGCGGGCGGCTGACGTTGGACATGTACGACTCGGGCGCCCTCCTCGGCGCCGAACAGCTCCTTCCGGGGCTGCTCGCGGGCGTCGCCGACGTGATCTTCCAGACCAGCTCCTACGTGTCCTCGACGTATCCGGTGCTCGGCGCCATGGAACTGCCCTTCGTCACGGAGGACTACGGCAAGCTCCGGCGCGCCATCGAACCCGGGAAGCCGCAGTACGAACTGGTCAACAGGGAACTGGCGCCGAAGGGCGTGCGCGTACTCGGCGGCATGCCCACGACGTTCGAGTACCTGTGGACGGTGGACAGGCCGATCCGCAGGCCCGAGGACGTACGCGGCCTGCGCCTGCGCGTCGCCGGCGAGATCGAGGGCGAGACGGTCAAGGCCCTCGGCGGAGCGCCCGTCACGATGGGGTCCGCGGAGGTCTACCAGGCGCTGGAGAAGAACACCATCGACGGGCTCGTCAGCTACATCGGGACGGTGGTCTCCCGCGACCTGCAGAAGATCGTCAGGTACGGGACGGCCGGGCACTTCGGCGCCTACACCGTCGACGCCTACTGCCGCAGCGACTGGTACGAGCAGCAGCCCACCGCCGTCCGCACCGCCCTGGACGAGGCGGGCCGGAAGCTCTACCGCGACGGGACCGCGAACATGGTGAAGGTCCACACGAAGGACTACCTCCCCAAGGTCGAGGCCGCCGGCGTGCAGCTGGTCAGGCCGGAGGGCGCCGAGCTGGACGCCTTCCGCAAGGCGGTCGCCCCGGTGCACGCGGCCTGGAGGCAGCGCCTCGGGGCCCGCACGGCCGACCGGGCCGTCGAATCCATCCGGAAAGCATGAGGGGCCCGGCATGACCGCGCTGAACTCGATACGCAAATACGTACTGGCCTGCGCCCTTGCGCTCGCCGTCGTCGCCATGGCCGTCGTCGGACTGATGATGCTGACCATCACCTACGACGTGGTCGTCCGGGCAGTCCTGTCCGCGCCGACGGACTGGGCCTACCCGCTCAACTCCGCCGGGGTGCTCGCCGCGACCTCGCTGGCGGTCCCGTACCTGTACGCCAAGGGCCGCCACATCTCGATGGATCTGGTCCACCGGGCCCTCTCGCCCGGACTGCGCCGGGCCGCCGACCTGGTGACCGCCGCCGCCACCGCGTTCCTCGGGGTGGTGCTCGCCGTGACCGCGTACCGCTCGATGACCGTGGCCGTCGAAGGCGGACTCACCGGCTCCGGCACCTTCAGCATCCCCCTGTGGGTCCCCGACGCCGTGCTGTTGATCAGCGGCGTACTGCTGGCGGTCGTCGCGGTCCTCTTCCCGCCGCCGGCCACCGACGCCGTCGCGGCAGTCCAACCCCCGTCCACGGCCGCACCGTCCGCGGAGGGCGCACCGGCCCCCGGTGACCGCGACACCGCCGCCGGCACCACAGAAGGGCAGGCACGCCCATGATCTCCGACGCCGCCATAGCCGGCCTCGCGGTCGTTCTCCTGCTGGTCCTCATCACGCTGCGCACACCGATCTTCGTGGCGCTCGCCGTCTCCGGCATCGTCGGCCTCATCGGCCTGGACGGGCTGTCCGGCGTCGAACTGGTGCCGCTCTCCCTCGTCGCGCAGCTCCAGAACTACGCGCTCGTCGCAGCGCCGCTGTACATCCTCCTCGGCGAGGTGCTGGCGGTCAGCGGCCTGGGCCGCGACCTGTTCGGCGCGGCATACCGCTGGTTCAACCGGGTCCCGGGCGGGCTCGGAGCCTCCGCCATCGGCTCCTCCACCGTCTTCGGTGCCATGTCCGGCGTCAGCATCTCCTCCGTCGCGGTGATCGGACGCATGGCCGTACCGGAGATGCTCGCCAGGGGCTACCGCCCGTCCTTCGCCAGCGGCAGCGTCGCGGCCTCCGGCGCGCTGGCGATGCTGATCCCGCCGAGCCTGATGTTCATCCTCTACTCGTCCGTGACGGGTGTGAGCATCGCCGAACTCTTCGCGGGAGGCATCATTCCCGGACTGCTCCTCGCCGCGTTCATGATTCTCTACGTGGTGATGCGGGCCAAGACCTCACCGGCCGAGGCGCCCGTCACGGAGGAGCGCTTCACCTGGCGGGAACGCCTCGTGGCCCTGACGAAGATCTCGCCCGCGCTGCTGCTCATCGTCCTGGTCCTCGGATCGATCTACCTTGGCGTCGCCACCCCCACCGAGGCGGCGGCAGTCGGTGCCCTGGCGGCGTTCGCCATGACCGGTTTCCTGTACCGGAAGCTGGGCCGGCAGAACCTCCGCACGATCTTCGTCTCGACCGCGCACGTCACCGCGTCCATCCTGGCCATCGTCGGCGCCGCCTTCGTCTTCACGCAGATGCTCGTGGTGGCACGGGTCCCCGACGCCGTCTCCGACTTCGTCGTGGGCCTGGAGGCCTCGCCGTACCTGGTGATCGCGGCGATCATGCTGGTGCTCGTGCTGCTCGGCTGCCTGGTCGACGCCGCCTCGCTGCTGCTCGTCGTGACGCCGATCCTCGTACCGGCGATCGAAGGGCTCGGCTTCGACCCCCTGTGGTTCGGAGTGGTGCTGGTGATCAACCTCGAAATGGCGGTGATCACACCGCCGGTCGGGCTGAACCTGTACACGATGAAATCGGTCGTTCCCGAACTCGACCTCGCGGACATCTTCCGCGGGATCCTGCCCTATCTGGCCATCGAGGCCGCGATGCTGGCACTGGTGACGGCCGTGCCCGAACTCGCCACCTGGCTGCCGGAGTTGATCGCGTGATCGCCGACCTCGCCGACTGGGCCGCCGCCCTCGGCCCCGACGAGGCCGACAGGGAAGTCGCCCGCAGGGCACTGGTGGACACTGCGGCCGTCACCCTCGCCGCGGCCGGCGACCCGGTCGCCGCAATGACGGCGGGGCTGCCGGAGCCGCTGCGGTGGGCGGCGACCGGGCACGTCCTGGACTTCGACGACGTCCACCTGCCCTCGACCTCGCACGTCAGCGTCGTATGCGTCAACGCGGCGCTCGCCTGCGGAGGCGGAGCGCGGGCCTACCTCGCGGGAGCGGGAGTGATGGCCCGGCTCGGCACGGCGCTGGGCTGGAGCCACTACGCGGGCGGCTGGCACACCACGTGCACCGCCGGAGCGCCGGCCGCCGCCGTGGCAGCCGGGGTCGCCCTCGGCCTGGACGCGGACGGGCTCAGGCGGGCCATGGCGCTGGCCGTGCCCGCGGCGGGCGGGGTCCAGCGGGCCTTCGGCACTTCCGGGAAGTCACTCCAGGTGGGCTTCGCGACCGACGCCGGCGTGCGTGCGGCGCGGCTGGCCGCGGCAGGCGCGACGGCCGAACCGGCAGCGCTGGACGACTGGTTCGGCCTGGCCGGCGGCACCGCGGAACCGGATCTGTCCGGACCCGCCGTGCCGGACGGCCTGGCCCTCAAGCTGCACCCCTGCTGCTACGCGATGCAGCGGCCCATCAGCGCGGCGCGTGAACTGCCGCGCGAGGGACGGGGGGTGGAGGACATCGAGCGGATCACCGTCATCACGCCCGAGGCGGGCATGCAGCCGCTGATCCACCGGCGGCCCCGCACCGGGCTGGAGGCGAAGTTCAGCATGGAGTACGCGGTGGTGACGACCCTGCTCGACGGATTCCCGCGCATGGCCGACTTCACCGACAGCGCGGCCGCCCGGCCGGAGGTGCGCGAACTGCTGGAGCGTACAGAGGTACGGGTCCTCCCCGGCGGCGGAGAGGGCGGGCTGATGGGAGGCGAGACCCGCATCGTCGTGGAGAGCTCCGGCGGTGAACGGGCCGAGGCGGCCCTGGAGTTGCCGCGCGGCCACCCGGGACGGCCGGCGAGCGACGCGGAGCTCGCCGCCAAGGTCGCCGACTGCGTGGGCGACGACCGCGCCGCGCAGGTCATGGCACTGACCTGGGAGTCCGCGGCCCCCCTGCTCCGCGGCGCTCTCGGCCCGGACTGAGGGCGGGAGCCGGAGCGTCAGCCCTTTCGGCCGGTGACCCAGTCGAAGACCCGTGAGGCGTCGAACTGGTCCTGCCCGCCTGCGAAGAGGAGCCCGGCCGAGGAGAACGCCGGGTCCGCCGCGGTCTCCGGCACGTACGGAACCGCCACGCAGCGCATGCCCGCGCGGTGTGCCGCCTCCGCGCCGGGCGGAGCGTCCTCCAGCACCACGCAGCGCCGGGGCGGCACCCCCAGGCGCCGGGCCGCCTCGAGGAAGACGTCGGGCTCCGGCTTGCCGTGCGCGACCTCTTCCGCGGAGACCCGCACGGGCAGCAGCGCCGACAGCCCCGAGCCCTCCAGCACGGCCTCGACGGCCGCACGCGAGGACCCCGAGGCAACCGCCAACGGACATGAGGCGCCGTGCAGTTGCTCGACGAGAGTGCGCATCCCGGGGAAGACCGGCGTGGAGTGCGAAGCGAGCCGGAGATAGATGCGGTTCTTCTCCTCCAGCAACTGCTCGACGGGGGCGGCGATCCCGTGCTCGGCGCGCAGTGTCTCCAGCGTCTCCCGGGTTCCGATACCGATGAACCGCGTGTGGTCCTGCCAGGTGAAGCCGGTGACCCCGTGGTCGGCGAGCACTCGCCGCCCCGCCTCGTAGTAGTGGGGTTCGCTGTCCACGAGCGTGCCGTCGAGATCGAAGATGACGGCGGCGGAGTTGTCCATGGCCACCAGGGTGCCAACTTGCGGGCGGGGGGAGCGACCGGGGCCGGGCGCCGGGTGTGATCGAGTACGCCCCGCCTCACCGCGGGCGCTGCTACGGTCGGCCAAGATCGCGGAACTGTCTCCGGAGAAAGGCGCGGCGCGGTGAGTGAAGTGAGCGGGCAGTGGGCCGACAGGGCGTACATCGGATCGTTCACCTCGGCGGGCGGCCGGGGCATCACCACCGCCGCACTCGACCCGGAGAGCGGTGCGCTGACGGAGCTGCACCACACCGAGACGCTCGTGCCCGACCCGTCGTACCTCACCGTCATCGAGGGCCCCGGCGGGCCGGGCAGCGCCGGCGGTCACCTCTACGCCGTCAGCGAGCGCGAGACGGGCGGAGCGGCCGCCTTCTCCCTCGCCGACCGGGACAGACCCGAGCCGTTGGGGGAACCGACTCCCGTGAGAGGCGCGGGACCGACGCATCTGACCGTCGCCGCAGGACATCTCATCACCGCCAACTACGGCTCCGGGAGCATCAGCGCACTGCCCGTACGGGCCGACGGCACTCTCGGCAGCCGCGCGTCCGTGCACCAGCACACCGGCCACGGCCCCGAGACGCAGCGGCAGGAGGGGCCGCACGCGCACGCGGTGGTGCCCGACCCGTCCGGGCGCTGGCTGCTCTCGGTCGACCTCGGCACCGACTCGGTGTGGATCTACGACCTGCGCGACGCCTGTCCCGAAGGCGAACCCCTGCCGTACGCGGAGGCGGACCTGCGGCCCGGAAGCGGGCCCAGGCACCTGGTCTTCCACCCCGACGGCGACCACGCCTACATCGTGAACGAGCTGGCCTCGTCCGTCACCGTGTGCGCCTGGGATGCCGGGACGGGCGGGCTCGAAGCGATCGGCGAGACGGCGACCGTTCCCGACAGCGCGGCCCCCGAACGCAACTTTCCCTCGGAGCTCGCCGTTTCGCCCGACGGACGCTTCGCGTGGGCCGCCAACCGCGGCCACGACAGCATCTCCGTCTTCGCCGTCGCCGCAGCCGGGGACTCCTTGCAGCTCACGGGGACCGTGCCGTGCGGCGGGCACTGGCCGCGCGACCTCGTCCTGCACCCGTCCGGGCGCCGCCTCTACGCCGCCAACGAACGCTCCGGTGACGTCACGTGGTTCGCCGTCGACCAGATCACCGGCACGCCGCACCGTGAGGGAACCATCTCCGTCCCGGCCGCCAGCTGCGTCGTCTTCGGCTGAGTCACCGCGGCTGAGTCACCACGGGTGAGTCACCGCGGCTGAGTCACCGCGGCCGAGTCACCACGGGTGAGTCACCGCGGCTGAGTCACCGCGGCGGAGTCACCACGGGTGAGTCACCGCGGCAGACACAGTTGCTGAGACACCACGGCTGAGAGGCGCCGGGCCTCGGTCCGCGGCCCGCCCGCCCGTCAGTCCGCCGGCCTCTCCGTCACCGTGCACACCACGCCCTCGCCCTGCGAAGGACGGGCGTCGCGCGGGGCGCCCAGGCATGTGCAGAGGCGGCGTGCCCGTCCTCCCCGGCGGGCACACCGCCTCCGTTCCGCGCAGCGCGGGCGGAGACCCGCGCCGAAGAGCCTGCCCCCGGCCGCCTCGTCAGCGAGCCGCCAGGCCCTGCGGCGAGTGCTGCTGCGGGATGCCGAGCTTGGCCGCGTACGTCGACGCGACGAGCTTGCCCACGGCCGGGTAGGCGCCCAGCGGCTCGGCCACGGCGCAGCCGGCCTCCGCCGCCGCCGCGTCCAGCAGCCCCTCCGGCACCTCGGGGCCGATGAGGCACGGTGCAACCGCGAGCTGCTGCGATCCCGCCTCGCGCAGCTGCTCGGCCACGCGCGCCACCGCGCCCGCCTCGTCGAGGCCTGCGGCGAGCACCGGAACGGCGAGCCGCGCGGCCAGCAGCATGCCGGTGATGCCGGCGGCCTGCACCGCCTCCTCACCGCCTACCGACGCGAGGATGATGCCGTCCGCGGCGGTCGCGACGGTGAACAGCCGTGCGCGGTCGGCCCGGGCGAGACCCGCCTCCGAGAGCTTCACGTGCACCGCCTCCGCGAGCAGCGGGTGCGGCCCCAGCACGTCGGTGAGTTCCGCGCCCGTGCCGCTGGAGAGCACCGCCTGCCGTATCTGCCGCATGCCGGCGGCGTCCGGACCGGCCAGAAGCGGGATGACGAGCGCGACGAGGCGCTCCTCCGCCCCCGTCTTCGGAGCCTGGCGGGCGGCGGCAGCGGCCGCCCCGGACTCCGCCTGGCCGCCCTCGGCGCCCTCGTCCGCGGCCGCGGCGGCGGCCTCGACCGCGGCCAGGTCCGCGGCGCGGTCCTCCGCGGCCTGCTGGTCGGCGGCGGTCTGCGTCAGGACGTTCCCGAGAGTGGGGTACTCCTCGCCGTCGCCCTCCACGTAACCGATCCGGGCGTCCATCCCCGGCAACTCCGAGCGGGCGATGCTGAGGATCTCCTCGGCGAGGCTGCGGACGGCGCCGGACGGGGTGCCGGGCACGGCGAGTACCAGCGCAGGCGCGTTCTCTGGTGCAACAACAGGCTCCGGCTTGCGGTGCCTTCCGGGCCTGCGTGGACGCGGCATTCGTACTGGCAGGCCGTTGTCCGGGTCAGTGGGGGAGCTCATGCGCCCGCATGCTAACGCCTTGTGGGACCCGGCAGTTCAGGCGGGGGAGAGTGGCCGGAAATGCCGTTTTGATCCGGTGGAGGGTTGTTCGGCTTTGCCGGATTTCTCAACTCAGGGCCAGCAGGACCGGATCCGGTGGAAGCCGCAGCGCACCATCGGTGAGCCGCGCCGCGATCAGCAGCGCACCGTCGAGAGGGCCGCCCTCCGGCGTCAGGACCCGCGCACCCGGCAGCCGCCCGTCCAGCTCCTGCCGCAGCGGGTCGGCGAGGGGGGCACCGAGACGGAAGAGGCCACCGGTCAGGGCCACGGCGGCACCCTCCGCGGAGGGGCACACGGCCGTCGCGGCCGCAGCGATCTCCCGCGCCGCCGACCTCATCACCGCACCGGCGACGGGGTCGCCGTCCCCGGCGCAGGCAGCGACGTCGGGGGCGAAGGAAGCCAGCACGGCGGGCCGGTCGCTTCGCGGATAAAGCTGCGAGGGCAGACCGCTGAGCGGTGTGCCGAAACGGGCCTCGGCGCGCTCCCGCAGCGCACACGAGCCGCCCTCCCGGCCGTCGAACGCCCGCATCGCGGCCTGCAGTCCGGCCTGCCCGATCCAGGCCCCGCCGCCGCAGTCGCCCAGCAGGTGCCCCCAGCCGTCGGCACGCTGCCAGCTCTGCAGGTCGGTGCCCGTGGCGATCAGTCCGGTGCCGCCGGCGACGACGGCACCCGGCTGTTCGCCCAGCGCGCCCGCGTAGGCGGTCACCGCGTCGGCGGCCAGCGCGACCCGCCGGGTGCCCAGCTCCCGTGTCAGCGCGCCGGGCAGCGCCGCCCGCAGGCTCCCGCCCAAGGTGGCCATTCCCGCTGCACCTACGCACACCGCGTCCAGGCCGGCGCCCTCCTCGCCTGCTTCGGCGAGCAGACGCCGTGCGGCGGGCAGCAGTTGGGCCAGCATGTGTTCGGCGTCGATCCCTTCCGGGCCGGTGCGGACCGGCTCGGTCGAGGCGACCGTGCCCGCTGCCCGGGGGGCGGCGCCTGGCCGGGAGGCGTCCGCCAGCGCGACGCGCAGCCCCGAGCCGCCCGAGTCCGCGCCGAGCACCCACATCCGCCTGCGTGCCGTGCCCTCCGGCGGCAGCGGAGACGGGCCCGGTCCGGGCCCCTGACCGGTCACGGCAGCCGCCAGTCCACAGGCTCGGCTCCCTGCTGCGCGAGCAGGTCGTTGACGCGGCTGAAGGGACGCGAGCCGAAGAACCCCCGGTCGGCCGACATGGGGGAGGGGTGCGAGGACTCCACAACGGGACGGCTCCCCAGGAGGGGACGCAGATTGCGCGCGTCGCGGCCCCACAGCACCGAGACCATCGGCCGCTCCCGCGCGACGAGCGCCTTGATCGCCTGTTCCGTGACCTCCTCCCAACCCTTGCCCCGGTGGGCGCCGGGGTGCCGAGGCGCGGTCGTCAGTGCCCTGTTGAGCAGCAGTACGCCTTGCCTCGTCCAGGGCGTCAGGTCACCGTTCGAGGGGCGCGGCAGGCCGAGGTCGCTGCCCAGCTCCCGGAAGATGTTCTGCAGGCTGCCGGGCAGCGGGCTCACGTCCGGCGCGACGGAGAACGACAGCCCCACGGCGTGACCCGGAGTCGGGTACGGGTCCTGTCCGACGATGAGGACCCGCACGTCGTCGAAGGGCTGCTGAAAGGCGCGCAGTACGTTCTCACCCGCGGGGAGATAGGTTCTCCCCGCGGCGATCTCCGCCCGGAGGAAGTCGCCCATGGAGGCGACTCGTTCAGCGACGGGCTCGAGCGCCTTCGCCCAGCCCGGTTCGACGATCTCGTTCAACGGTCGTGCAGCCACGGGCGGTTACTCTACTGGCTCCGGAAGGCCGCTTCGGACCTCGGATCTCCCCGTCACATCAGCCGATCACCGCCGCCCGCACGCACAGCACGTCCGGCAGATGTCCCGCGAGCTGCTGCCAGTTCTCCCCTTCGTCGGCGCTGGCGAAGACCTCGCCGTTGCGGTTGCCGAAGTAGATTCCGGCCGGGTCCGCCCCGTCCGTGCACATCGCGTCGCGCAGGACCGGACCGTAGTGCGCCTCCACCGGCAGCCCCGCCCCGAGTTCCTGCCAGCTCGCGCCCGCGTCCTCGGTGCGGTGGACGCGGCAGCGGCGCTCCGCCGGGACGCGGTCGGAGTCGGCGTTGAGCGGGAAGACGTAGGCGACACCGCCGCGTCTCGGGTGGCTCACCACGGGGAAGCCGAAATCGGAGGGCAGACTCCCTCCGATGGAGGTCCAGTTGGTGCCGTCGTCGTCGCTGCGGTAGACGCCCCAGTGGTTCTGGAGATACAGCCGGGACGGGTCGGCGGCGTCCCGCGCGACCTTGTGCACGCACTGCCCGTACTCGGGGAAGCGCATGTTCTCCGGGAGGAACACCGCCTCCACGCCGCGGTTGCACGGCTCCCAGCTCTTGCCCGCGTCGGCCGTGCGGTAGGCCCCTCCCGTCGAGACGGCGACGGTCACCCGGCGCGGGTCCCTGGGGTCGACAAGGATGGTGTGCAGACCGAGCCCGCCGCCCCCCGGCACCCAGTCCTTGCGGGTGGGGTGTTCCCACAGTCCGCGCACCAGCTCGAAGCTGCTGCCGCCGTCCTCGGAGCGGAACAGCGCACCAGGTTCGGTGCCGGCCCAGACGACGTCGGGCTCGTCCGCCCCGCCGGGCTGGATCTGCCACACGCGCTCCAGCGAAACCCCCGTGTCCTGGGGGAACTTCACGGCCGGCGCGGACGGTTCCGTCCACGTCGATCCCAGGTCGTCCGAGTGGAAGACCGACGGCCCCCAGTGCGCACTGTCGCCGCCGACGAGGATCCTGGGACCGGAGGCGCGGCGCGTATCGAAGCCGACCGAGTAGACCGCCTGTGCGTTGAAGTGCGGACCCTCGAACTCCCAGCCCGTTCCCCGCCGGCCGTTGACAGGCCGCCGCGCGAGGAAGAGCCCTTTCCGGGTGCCTACCGCGAGAAGTACGTCTGACATGTCTGATCCTGCCTCCGTGACGTCTTTGTCCGGGCTTTCCGAAGTGGCCACAGTCTGCACCCGGCCACTGACAATGACGCCACCGCGGAGGTCGCCGCAGGTGAGAGCGGCGCGTGCGTCCTCATGGGCACACGCGCCGGAGCGGGGCGGTTCGTGAGCAGGGTGCGGACAGGACGTTCCGTTGCGCCGGAGGCCGTCCTGCCGCCACCGGCCCTCCTGCCGCCGCCGGCAGGTGCTCAGTTCGCCGAGGGCCTCCGGCGGGGCGTGCCGGCCGGCGTCTGCGCCTGCCGCAGTACCTCGTACGGCTCCGGCTCGGTCCGCGGCTCCGGCGGGGCGGGAGCCCTTGTGGCGGTCAGCCGCCTCGCCTGCGCCGAATCGCTCCCCGCCGGGCTCTGTGCCGGGGGTCTGCCCAGTTCCCACTCCAGTTCGTAACGCGCGAAGAGTTCCGCACGCAGACGCGCCACCGGCATCGGCACGCCGGGGATCAGCACGGCGAACACGGCGCCCATCAACAGCGCGCGCAGCAGCGGATAGTCGGCGTCCGGGTCGGAAGATCCGTAACGTTCGACGGTCCTTCTCAGCAGAGCAGCCAGCCGCTGCTGCTCAGGACACTGGACGAATCCTTCCTGCTGGAGGATTCCGGCCATGTGCGCCCGCATCAGCACGGGGCGGTCCTGGGCCAGTCCGAGGATGGCGTCGATCGCACGCGCCAGGGACTCGTTCCCCGCGTCGGGGCCCTCCGGCAGCGGCTCACGCTCCAGGGCCTCCTGGAGCGTGAGGTGCATCAGACGGTGCACGGCGGACTGGAAGAGCTGCCGCTTCCCCGGGAAGTAGTACGAGATGAGCCCACGGGCCGAGCCCGCACGGTCCGCGATGTCACCCAGGGTCGTCGCCTCGAAGCCGCGCTCGCCGACGAGGTCGACCGTCGCCTGCAGCAACCGCTCGCGCGAGCGCCGGCGCAACTCTTCGTTGACCGAGGCGCTCCGAGGGGACATCCTGTTAACTCCTATGTTGACTGGCTCCGAGCCAATATACTCGTGGAGGCTTCGGACGCACGCCCCCGACCAGGCTGCTTCCGGCACGACCGCCGGTATTGGGCGACGCGGGGGATCGCCCAATACCGGCCTGCTCCGGCCCCTGCGCCTGTGTTCCGGAGGAGACGGGGCCCTCTCGTTCGCCCGGTCCGGGGCACCGGCGGCGCATCCGTTCCGTGAGTTGCCGCATCCGGCCGCGGAGCCACCCCGCTGCGCCGGCGCCAAGCCCCATTGCACACCGGCCCCAAGCCCGCTGCCCATTCGCGCAGTCGACGTGCCGGCCGGAGCCGAGGCCCCGCACAAGCGCACAATTCATCGTGTGCGAAACGTTGTTGAACTCGGGACGAGCAATAGAATGAATGGACGAACGCGCTGATACGGGCACTTGCGGCACTGCGGCCGAGCAGTCCCTCCCGCCCGGTCTGCGGCCTCCCGGTTCCCGCGGCTTACTAGGAGAGTCCATGCCGTTAGCGGTGGTCTCGCTCATCTGGGACGCACAGCACTCCTCCGGTTCACAGGACGTGAAGTACGACGACGACGGCTACTACCTCGTCCGCTTCCCCTACGGGCAGCAGGAGTCGTACGACCCCTGGAACATGCACGCCGCCCGTCGGGACGGCGACACCTCCAAGTTCCCCGACTCGCGGTCGGGCCTGATCCACCCCAGCCACGAGGGCTGGGGCGTCCTCTCCGCGATGGTCCACTGGTCGAAGGACGGCGAACCGCACGAGTACCGCGCGCGCTTCGTGCGCGACCCGCTCGGGGACGGATACGACTCGACGGCCACCACGGACGCCGCGGAGACGGGCGGCGGCCAGTACAAGGCGTACATGTGGCAGATGTTCGTGTACCCGGACGTGCCGCTCGGGCTGAAGGTCTCCGCACGGGGCAAGGGCGACAAGAAGATCCGCACGCCCTTGATGCACGCCCAGTTCAAACTGGCCATCCACACGGACGTGATGACGCCCTGACCCGGCCCCGCCGGGCGGGAGACGTCAGGCGGTGTCCCTGCCCGCGCCGAGGCGGCCCCTGTTCACCAGCAAATACCACAGGCCGATGGACGCCGCCGCCAGCGCGATGCCCAGCACCGCGCCGACCACGGTGTCCGTGAGCCAGTGCACCCCGAGCGCCACGCGGGTCAGGCACGCCCCGGCGACCGACAGACAGGCCAGGAGGAGCACGAGAGCACGCAACGCCCTGCCCGCCCCGGAGCGTTGCACCAGCCACACCACCACAACGCACGTGAGCGCGGCCGTCATGGCGTGGCCCGACGGCATCGCGGCGAAGTGGGCGGAGTCCACGGGCTGCTGCCACTTCGGACGCGGACGGTCCACCAGCGCCTTGAGCCCCTGCTGAACTCCCGCTCCCACGGCGGTCGTTGCCAGGCACCACAGCGCAAGCACGCCTTCCCCCCGAAGCCACACCCACAGCGCCGCCGCCCCGATCACGAGCCGCATCGTCACCGGGTCCCACACCCAGTCGGTGAGAACGCGGTTGGTCTCCGTCCAGGCCGGATGCGTCAGCGCCCGTGCGTGGAACCAGCCCGCGACTTCCTTGTCGGTGCTCAGCAGGGGCGGCCAGCCGACCGCGACGAGCACGATGACGGCCGAGGCGACGGCGCTCAGCGCGAGCGCGGTCCACAGCCATGCTGCCCCGGGGGCAGAGGAGTTCGCCGGTGAGGGTGCGTCGGTGGTCGGCGCGTGCGTCGGTCCGTGCATGGTCCGATCTTCACCCGGCGGGCACGTGCGTGGCTAACGCAGCGCGGACAGTCCCGGCACGAAAGCCACGACGAGTGGCACCGCGGGGACGAGCACGGCAGCCGCCGTCATCCGCAGCCGGCGCGAGACCGGCAGCCGGGGAGCGGCGGACAGCAGACGGTGCACCCTGCGGGGAACTTGGGCGAGCGGAGCGGGCGCGGGGCCGAACACACCGCTGTCCTCGTTGAGTTCGACCAGGGCCAGCGCGACGGTCCGGCGTCCGTACCGCTTCGAGGCGGCGTCGTCCGCGGCCATCTCGACCAGGGTGTGCACCTGGTCGCGGAACGCGGCGAAGACCGGCACCCGGGGGAAACCCGCCGCCAGCGCGGACGAGCAGTGCATCAGCAGGTCGTGACGGGCTCGCGCGTGTCCCTGCTCGTGTTCCAGGACCGCGTCCAGCTGCCGGCCCTTCAGCCGGCGCAGCGCGGCAGTGGTGACGACGAGCTGCGGTGTGCTGCCGGGCAGCCACCAGGCTTCCGCCTTGTCCCCTTCGAGGACCACCAGAGGGCCGCCGCCGGACGGTTCCTCGCCGGGCAGCCGCGGTGCCCGCTCGAGCAGCTCCGCACGCCTCCTGCGGCGCCGCACCCGTGCCTCGTGCACCTCGCGCAGCAGCATCGCGCCCGTCCACGCGCCGCCGCATGCCAGCAGCACCGCGAGGGCTCCGGCCCAGGGCCCGTACGAGCCGAGGCCGAGCCCGTAGGCCTCCTCGACGCCGCTGGGCGCCGGCGCGAACACATGACCGCGTACGACCTGCCAGGCCGCGGCCGCCGAGAAGGCCATGGCCAGCAGGCAGCACAGCAGTACGGCGGCGACGACGCACTGCCACACCCACAGGCCGAGCACCGGCTCCCGTTCCGGCCAGGACGAACGTGCCAGTACTCGGGGGGCGACGGCAGCGGCCAGGGCGCCGAGGACGAGCAGCGCCAGCGGGACCATCATGACCGCAAGACTATGAGCCGGCGGCCGCGGGGCGGTACGTCCACCGGTACAGAAGTGACCGATCCCTCACAGCATGAGGAGCATGGCCAACATGCCGGTGCCCATGGCGACTCGGCACGCCGACGCCAGCTCCGGCCGGTCGTGCGCCGGGCAGTCACCTCCGGGCGTCCCGGTCCCGGTCCCGGTCCCGGCGCAGGCCTCCGCCCCGACCACGGCGGCGCCGCGTGCGGGCGCAGGAAGCAGGAGCAGGCCGGTGCGCATCACGTACGCGGCGTAGTAGACCAGCAGTGCACCCGTCAGCAGCGGCAGCCCCGGAGCGACGTCGGCCGTGTGACCGCCTGACGCGGCGCCGTGCGGCCCCGGCATCGCCAGCGCCATGTAGATCATCGCGAGGGCACCGACGAGATGATGGAGGTGGTGTCCACTCCCGGACCGCTCCGGTGGGCCCCGCCCCCGCGGCGGCCGGGCCGCCCGCCGCGCCTCATGCAGCAGCGTCAGCTCCCGCACCCCCACCCCGGCGAAGAGCAGCAGAAGGACGAGCGGGGGCAGCCCCGCGGACACGCTGCCGGGCAGCGCCATGGCCGCCATCCCCAGCCCCATCAGGGCCTCGCTCCTGGCAGTACGCCGCCGCATCCCCCCGGCCCCCCGTGCGCGCAGCAGGCACACACAGGCGACGAACGCGCACAGTGCCGTCAGCAGCCAGCCGACGGTCGCTGAGCCGTGCATCGCGACCTCCCCGCTCGCCCCGTGGTGAGGCTTCCCGCCCGGCGCCGTCACACGGGAGCGCACAGGCGCAACGGGGGAGCGCTCAACCGCACGGCGTGGCCGCACAGTTGGCGGCCAACCGCGTCCGGGCCCCGGGTCAGATCCCCGGCCGGTAGCGCATCGGGTGGGTCTCGGGAACCTCTACGACGCAGATGCGCACGCCGTCCGGGTCGGCGATCCACATCTCGATCAGCCCCCACGGCTCCCGCACCGGCTCCCGCAGCACCTCTGCCCCCGCCTCGGCGAGCTCGCGGTGCGCCGCCGCCACGTCCTCGACCTGGAGCCACAGCTGCAGTCCCGGCGCGGGCGGGTGCTCGGAGCGGCCGGAGACCTCGAGGGAACCGCCGCCCAGGAAGTAGACCGTGCCGCGCTCCGGGCCCGTCCCGAACTCCCGCTGGACGGCCAGCCCGAGCGTCCGCCCGTAGAAGGTCCTCGTGCGCTCGGGGTCGGTCGGCCGCAGCAGTAGGCGGCTGCTGAGTACGTGCACCATGCCGGCCGACCCTATTCCCGGCGGCCCGGTATTAGGGTCGGCCACCATGGAGAACGTCAAGGAGAACGTGAAGGCGGGCGTCCAGGAGAGCGGCGGACCGGTCTTCCGCGTCGCCGGACCGGAGGACGTCCACGCACTCGTGGCACTCCTGGAGTCGGCCTACCGGGGCGACTCCAGCCGCGCGGGCTGGACCACCGAGGCCGACCTGCTGGAGGGGCAGCGCACCGATCCCCAGGGCGTCGGTGCCGTCGTCACCGGCGACGGCAGCATCATGCTCGCCGTCGAGCGGGCGGGGGAGCTGGTGGGCTGCTGCCAGCTGGAGCGGCGCGGCGACGTCGCGTACTTCGGGATGTTCGCCGTCCGTCCCGAACTTCAGGGCGGGGGCCTGGGCAAGGTGGTCCTCGCGGAGGCCGAGCGCACGGTCGTCGCCGAATGGGGCTCGCGCGAGATGCAGATGACCGTGATCCGGCAGCGCGAGGACCTGATCGCCTGGTACGAGCGTCGCGGCTACACGCGCACCGGCAAGCTGTCGCCGTTCCCGTACGGCGACGAGCGGTTCGGCATTCCGCAGCGCGACGACCTGGCCTTCGAACTGCTGGTCAAGACGCTTGGCGTGCCGCCGTCTTGATCTCCGGCAGGTCCGTCACCAGGCCGTCGAGTCCCAGCTCGCGGACCTGGTCCAGCTCCTCGCCGGTGTTCACGGTCCAGGCGATGACCTTGATCCCGTCGGCGTGGCAGCGCTCGACGGTCTCCGCCTCCAGCCACCGCAGTTCGCAGGAGACCATGAACGCGCCCAGCTCGCGGGCCCGTTCGGGCGCGGTGGGAGTCGAGCGGCCGGTCACGAGCACCAGCGGCATCTCCGGCAGGTGCGCGCGCACTTCCCGCAGCGCCTCGTCGTGGAAGGAGATGACGGTGACCCGGTCGTGCAGCCCGAGTTCACCGATCACTCCGGTCAGCACCCGGGCCGCCGCCCGGTCCTTGATCTCGGCCTGCAGCGGGGAGCGCACGGCCTCCGCGACCTCCTGGAAGGTCGGGACGCGCTCGCCCTCGCCGGCGTCCAGCTCACGCAGCTCCGCCAGGGTGAAGTCGCTGATGGCACCCGAACCGTCCGTGGTCCGTGAGACGTCGGCGTCGTGCATCACGACCAGCTCGCCGTCCTTGCTCAGGTGCAGGTCCAGTTCGATGACGTCGACGCCCTCGTGCTCGGCGCGGACGAAGGAGCGCAGAGTGTTCTCGGGCTCGACGCCCATCACCCCGCGGTGGCCGACGATGAGCAGTGACAAGGCGCTCTCTCTTTCCTCCGGGACGGCGCACGGCGTGACGTGCGCGGCGGACAGACTAGCCGTCGTGCCCGGAGCGACTCCGGCCCGTCCTGCTCGCGCGGAGCAGCACAGCACGCCCGGCGGTGCTGCGCGAGGCGGCCCGGTGCCGGAGGGACCCACAGAAGGTGAACGAACACCCGGCGGACCGTGCGGAACGCACACACGCGACGAAGAAGAAGGAGCAGCACGTTGAGCGGCAGCAGCGCGCCCCAAGGTCCCGAGCGCCTCGCCCCCGGGGCCCGCGAGATGATGGAGGCCATGACGGCCGTCTTCCCGGACGTCGGCGTGACCGTCCACGACGCGGCGGAGGCACGGCGCATCTTCGCCCGGTCGCTGCCGGAGCCGCCGCGCGAGCCGCCCGTGGGCGAGGTGTCCGACCGTCTGATCCGCGGGCCCGAGGGTGCGCCCGACCTGCCCGTGCGGATCTACCGACCGTACGAGGAGGACGCGGTGCCCGGTGGTGGCCCCACGGTGGTCTTCTTCCACGGAGGCGGCTGGGTCCTGGGCAACCTCGAGACGCACGACGCGACGGCGCGCGCCATGTGCCGCGCCTCCGGGGCCGTCGTCGTCTCCGTCGACTACCGCCTCGCGCCCGAGACCCGCTTCCCCGGGCCGGCGGAGGACGCCTACGCAGCGGTGCGCTGGGCGGCGGGGAACATCGCGGAGCTGGGCGGCGACCCGGAGGCGCTCCTGGTAGCGGGCGACAGCGCCGGCGGCAACCTCGCGGCGGTGTCCGCCCTCATGGCCCGCGACTGCGGCGGTCCGAGGATCGCGCATCAGCTGCTGATATATCCCGTCCTCGATCCGCTGGCCGAGACGGAGTCCCGCCGTGTGAACGCGGAGGGTTATTTCCTCACCGAGGTCGCCATGCGCTGGTACGGAGCGCAGTACTTCGGCCCCGACGGCGACCCGGCGCACCGCTACGCGGCGCCGCTGCGGGCGGATCTGCCGGGTCTGCCGCCCGCGCATGTGATCACCGCGGGCTGCGACCCGCTGTGCGACGAAGGCCGTGACTACGCGGCGAAGCTGAGCGACGCCGGTGTGCCGGTGAGCGAGGCGCACTTCCCGGGCATGTTCCACGGCTTCCTCGGGGTCGGCGACCTGCTCCCGGACGCCTCCGAAGCCATGGCCGGACTGGGCAAAGTCATTGCCTCCACCGTGGCAAACAGGAAGATCCACGGTGAACACGGGGGTTGAGGAGGACGATTTCCTGTCTCCTCCACTTGAGAGGGGCACCGGTCCCGGCTACCTTTTTCATGACGCCAGGTTCTTCTGTGGAGGGGTAGTCATGACGGAAATGCTTTCGTCCAAGGTCGCGGATGTCCGGGGGATGTCCGCCGAGCGCGTGGTCGAACACCCGGCATGGGCAGTGCTGAAGGACGCCGTCGAAGCCATCCGCCCCGCACAGTCGAAGGACGGCTCGATCGACTTCGAGGCGGAGGGCGCTCCCGCGCGCGACGCCGTGGAAGCCGGTGTGCAGCGGGTCTGCGACGCCGTGCGGGACCTCTCACCGCTGCTGCCGCACGACGCCGCCTACCACGAGGCAATGGTCGCCGACCTGTGCCGCTGGGCCGCCGGCGGCTTCGGCGTCCCGGACTTCCTCGACTCCCTGCTCGCCTTCCAGCCGGCGCAGAACCGCCGGGACGGCCTCCAGCACCTCGTCGTCTTCCCGATGTACACCCAGAACGGCAACCCCGACCGCAACCTCGAAGCGGTCGTGCTGCGCATGGTCTGGCCCGACTGGCTGGCCGAACTGGAGCGCACCCGCTACGACAACCCGCTCTTCTGCGGCATCACCTTCGAGGACTTCACCTCCGGCTACGACACCAACTCGGCCGTCCTCTTCCCGGAGACGGTCGCCGTCCGCGAGGCACCGGAGCGCTTCTCCTGGGGCGGCATCTTCTGCGACCGCGAGGCGGCACGCTTCCGCCGCGTCGTCGATGCCGCATGCGACGTCACGAGCCTCGAACTGCCCGACGTCGTCCGCGGACTCGTCGCCGACCAGGCGCGCTGCCAGCAGACGTTCGTGCTGTGGGACATGATCCACGACCGCACCCACAGCCACGGTGACCTGCCCTTCGACCCGTTCATGATCAAGCAGAGACAGCCGTTCTGGATGTACGGGCTCGAAGAGCTGCGCTGCGACCTGACCGCCTTCCACGAGGGCGTACGCCTGGAGGCCGACGGCTATGCGCAGGGCCGTGACGTGCAGTTCGCGGTGCTGCTGGACCGCCTCTTCCGCTTCCCGGTCACAGGTGAGCGCAACCGCAACTACGACGGCCTGGGCGGCCAGCTCCTCTTCGCCTACCTCCACCAGCACGGGGCGCTGCGCTGGAGCGACAACAAGCTCGCCATCGACTGGGACCGGGCCCGCCAGGTGACGGTGCGGCTGCGTGAGGAGATCGAGACCCTCTACCGCGCGGGCATCGACCGTCCCAAGCTCGTCCACTGGTTCAAGGCGTACGAGCTGGTCTCCGCCTACCTGGCCCCGCACCCCGGCTCCACATGGGCCAAGGGCCCCGACGCGCTCGACCTGAGCCTGCCGCCGCGCAAGCTCGTGGACGAAGTGCTTCCGGACGAGTTTCCGCTGAGCATGTTCTACGAGGCCCTCGCGAAGAAGCTCCGTTCCGTGATCGCATCGACCAAGGGCATCACGGCGGAGGCACCCGTGCGGGCCGCCGCCTGAGCTCGCGGGCGGACAGTACGGGCAGGCGGCGGGGCGTCGAGGACCAGGAGGCGACAGCAATGAGCGACAAGGCGGCACACGGATACCAGGGCAACGGCAGGGGGAGCCTCGAAGGGTCCGTCATCGCCGTCGCAGGCGCGGCGGGACCGGCCGGCGCGGCCACGCTCGCGCGGCTCGCCGAGGAGGGGGCCACGGTCGTCGGAGCCGATTCCGACGTCGAGCGCCTCGCCCAGGCCGTCGACACGGCCCGCTTCGCCCACGGCGGTGCGAGGGTGACGGGCGAGACCGTCGATCTGCTGGACCTGGCGGCGACGCGCGAGTGGGCCGCCCGCACCGAGAAGGAGTTCGGCAAGGTGCACGGGCTCGTGCACCTTGTGGGCGGCTGGCGTGGCTCGGCGTCGTTCGCCGAGACCGATCTCGCGCACTGGGACACACTGCACGATCTGCTGATCCGCACCGTCCAGCACACCTCCCTCGCCTTCGAGGCCCCGCTGACGCGCAGCGGCAACGGCCGCTTCCTGCTGGTCAGCGCCGCGGGGGCGAGCAGCCCCACCGCGGGCAACGCCGCCTACTCGGCCTCCAAGGCTGCGGCGGAGGCGTGGACGCTGGCGCTCGGCGACGCCTTCCGCAAAGCGGGGGGCGAGGCCGGGCCGTCCGCCGCCGCTGCCATCCTGGTCGTCAAGGCACTGGTCAGCGACCAGATGCGGGCCGAACGCCCCAATGCGAAGTTCTCGGGCTTCACCGACGTCAAGGACCTGGCCGGTGCCATCGCCGGCACGTGGACCACGCCCACCGAGGAAGTGAACGGACAACGCCTGTGGCTGACCCCGAAGCCCTGAACACCGACGCCAAGCGCCGCCACGACCCCGCCATCCGCGGATTCGCCAGCGACAACTACGCCGGCGCGCACCCGGAGGTCCTGGCGGCGCTCGCCCTGGCCAACGGCGGTCACCAGACCGCTTACGGCGACGACGAGTACACCGCGCATCTCCAGCAGACCGTCCGTAGCCACTTCGGCCCGCGCGCCGAGGCCTACCCGGTCTTCAACGGCACCGGCGCCAACGTGATTTCGCTGCAGGCGCTCACCGACCGCTGGGGCGCGGTGATCTGCGCCGAGACCGCGCACATCAACGTCGACGAGTGCGGCGCCCCGGAACGCGTCGGCGGGCTGAAGCTGCTGACGGTCCCGACCGAGGACGGCAAGCTCACCCCCGAGCTCATCGACCGCGAGGCGCACGGCTGGGACGACGAGCACCGGGCGATGCCCCAGGTCGTCTCCCTCACGCAGAGCACCGAACTCGGCACCCTCTACTCGGTGGAGGAGATCCGGGCGATCTGCGACCACGCCCACGAGCGCGGCATGAAGGTGCACCTCGACGGGGCCCGCATCGCGAACGCCGCCGCGGCGCTCGACAGGCCCATGCGTGCCTTCACCAACGCCGCGGGCGTAGACGTCCTCTCCCTCGGCGGCACGAAGAACGGGATGCTCTTCGGCGAGGCCGTCGTCGTCCTCGACCCGGACTCGGTGCGTGCGATGAAGCACGTGCGCAAGCTGTCCATGCAGCTCGCGTCCAAGATGCGCTTCATATCCGCGCAGTGGGACGCCCTGCTCTCGGGCGACCTGTGGCTGCGCAACGCCCGCCATTCCAACGCCATGGCGCGCCGTCTCGCGGAGGGCGTCAAGGACGTCGACGGGGTCGAGATCCTCTATCCCGTCCAGGCGAACGCGGTCTTCGCGCGGCTCCCGAACGAAGTCAGCGAGCGCCTCCAGAAGCGCTACCGCTTCTACTTCTGGAACGAGGCGGTGGGCGACGTTCGCTGGATGTGCTCCTTCGACACCAGCGAGGAGGACGTCGACGGGTTCGTCGCGGCGCTGCGCGAGGAGATGGGCCGCTGACGGAAGGGCCGGCGGGGCCGGGCCGTGCAGGCACCGGCCGCCGCACCCGTCGTCGGGACCTCTTCCCGGCCTGTCCGGCCCGGCCGCGCGGGAGTTACATGGCCCTCGCCTCGGCGGGGGTCGGCGCGGTTCCGCCCATGTGGGCCGGAAGCCACCACTTGTCGTCGGGCCCGCTGGGGGTGCCCGGGTACGCGTGCTGCGCCGCCTCCAGCAGTCCCTGCATACGTTCGCGGACCCGGGAGGTCAGCCCTGCCGCGGACTCGCCCGCGGTGGTGTGCAGCGCTTCTCCGACGCGTATGCAGACGGGGAAGTGGTTGCGCCCGAAGTCCCGCTTGTGGCCCTTGGTCCACATACGCTGCGTCCCCCACAGTGCGACCGGCACCAGAGGGACGCGGGCCTCCTGTGCCAGCCTGGCGGCACCGGACTTGAAGTCCTTGAGCGTGAAGGAGCGGGAGATGGTCGCCTCGGGGAAGACCCCCACGATCTCGCCCGCGTCCAGCGCCCGCAGCGCGTGCTTGTAGGCGTCCTCGCCCTGCGAACGGTCCACCGGTATGTGCTTCATCGCCCGCATCAGCGGCCCGGACACCTTGTGCCGGAAGACCGACTCCTTCGCCATGAAGCGCACCAGCCGCTTCGAGGGCAGCGCCGCGAGCCCGGTGAAGATGAAGTCCAGGTAGCTGATGTGGTTGCTCACCAGCAGTGCGCCGCCCCGCCTCGGCACGTGTTCGGTCCCCTGGATGTCGAAGCGCAGGTCCAGCGCCTTGAACCAGGCGCGTGCCGTGGCGATCACGGGTGGGTAGACGAGTTCTGCCATGTCCGGAGCCCTTCCTTTCCGTCCTGGGAGGGAGCGGCTCCCGCCAGGTGCGCAGCCATGTACCTACGGCTGCGTAACTTCGGTCCGCCGCCGATGGTTCCCCATCGGCCTCGCGTTGGCTACACCCGGGACCTGCGCGGAGGCCGGGGCCGGAGGGGAATGTCCGTCCCGTGCGGCTGTGCTGCACACTCGGGACGCGGGAGCGCGTTGCAGGCCACAGGAGCGGACGGCAGGAGAGCGGAGTGCGGCAGCAGAGCGGTGACGGAGGCGCGCGCCTGGGCGCGGAGACGCTGGGGCCGGGCGTCCTGGGGCGGCGGGCGACGCTCGTGCAGTTCTCCAGCGCCTTCTGCCAGCCGTGCCGAGCGACGCGGCGCGTCCTCCGCGAGGTCGGCGGGATGGTTCCCGGCGTGACCCATGCGGAGATCGACGCGGAGGAACACCTCGCCCTCGTAAGGGAGTTGGGGATCGTGCGCACTCCGGCCGTGCTCGTACTGGACGCCGACGGGCGCGAGGTGAGCCGTGCCTACGGACAGCCGCGCAGGGCGGACGTCATCGCGGCGCTGGGCACGGTGGTCGAGGCGGGCGAGGCGGGCGAGGCGGGGGAGACGGGCAGCGCGGCGGGGGAGGGTCCCGGGGGCGGCGGCCGTCGCGCGGAACCGGTTGAGCCGGGGGCCACGGCCTCCCGTGATTGATCTCGCATCGCGCGGCGACTTGCTTGACCCCTCCATACCGCCTCGGCACGGTGACAGCGCGGTCACCGGCGGCCTCGCCGGACGGCCGCCGTGATTGAGTTGGGCTCGTGCTCCAGGTGCGCCCGGGTTGGCAAGGTCACAGTTCGGGGCCTTGAGAACGGGGTACGCGCTATGTGTACTGGCGAGTAATATCGAGGACGGGGTGCCGGTTCAGCGACGGACCGGAACCGTAGGACAAGCAGTAGGAGAGCCGGCGTGAGCTTGAGGATCGTTGTCTGTGTGAAGTACGTGCCCGACGCCACCGGCGACCGGCACTTCGCCGAGGACCTGACCACCGACCGCGACTCCGTGGACGGCCTGCTCTCGGAGCTGGACGAGTACGCGGTCGAACAGGCCCTCCAGATCGCCGAGGACGCCGACGACGCGGAGATCACCGTGCTGACCGTCGGACCCGAGGACGCGAAGGACGCGCTGCGCAAGGCGCTGTCCATGGGTGCCGACAAGGCCGTCCACGTCGAGGACGACGACCTGCACGGCACCGACGTGCTCGGCACATCCGCCGTACTGGCCAAGGCGATCGAGAAGACCGGGTACGACCTGGTCATGTGCGGCATGGCCTCCACCGACGGCACGATGGGCGTGCTTCCGGCGATCCTCGCCGAGCGCCTGGGCGTGCCGCAGGTGACGCTGCTGTCCGAGGTCTCCGTCACCGACGGCAAGGTCAACGGGCGGCGCGACGGCGACACCGCGACCGAGCACCTCGAGGCCTCCCTGCCGGCCGTCGTCTCGGTCACCGACCAGTCCGGCGAGGCTCGTTACCCGTCCTTCAAGGGGATCATGGCGGCGAAGAAGAAGCCGGTGGAGTCCCTGGACCTGGACGACCTGGACATCGAGGCGGACGAGGTCGGACTCGAGGGCGCCTGGACGAAGGTCGACGACGCCACGCCGCGTCCGCCGCGCACCGCGGGCACCGTTGTCAACGACGAGGGCGAGGGCGGCAAGCAGCTCGCCGAGTACCTCGCGGGCCAGAAGTTCATCTGAGGCCCGCCCGAGCGACACGCACCTGATGCGAACGCCCGCCCGCACCATCCGCCCCATTCTTCCGCAGGAGCAACCCCATGGCTGAAGTCCTTGTCTACGTCGACCACGTGGACGGTGCCGTCCGCAAGCCGACCCTCGAACTGCTCACTCTGGCCCGCCGCATCGGCGACCCGGTCGCCGTGCACCTCGGCGCGGGCGCCGACGAGGCCGCGAAGACGCTCGCCGAGTACGGAGCCGTGAAGGTACTGGCCTCCGACAGCGGTGAGTTCGCCGACTACCTCGTCGTGCCGAAGGTCGACGCGCTGAAGGCTGCCTACGACGCCGTCTCGCCCGCCGCCGTCCTCGTCCCCTCGTCCTCGGAGGGCAAGGAGATCGCCGCCCGCCTCGCGGTGCGCATCGGCTCCGGGATCATCACCGACGCCGTCGACCTGGAGGCGGGCGACGAGGGGCCGGTGGCCTCGCAGTCCGTCTTCGCCGCGGCGTTCACCACCAAGTCCCGTGTCAGCAAGGGCACTCCGGTCATCACGGTCAAGCCCAACTCCACCTCCCCGGAGGCCGCGCCGGCCGCCGGTGAGGTCGAGCAGCTCTCGGTGTCCTTCGGTGAGACGGCGACCGGCACCAAGATCGTCTCCCGCACGCCCCGTGAGTCGACCGGGCGTCCGGAGCTGACCGAGGCCGCGATCGTCGTCTCCGGCGGCCGTGGCGTGAACGGTGCGGAGAACTTCCACGTCATCGAGTCCCTGGCGGACTCCCTCGGCGCGGCGGTCGGCGCCTCCCGCGCCGCCGTCGACGCCGGCTGGTACCCGCACTCCAACCAGGTCGGCCAGACCGGCAAGACGGTCTCCCCGCAGCTGTACATCGCCACCGGTATCTCCGGCGCGATCCAGCACCGGGCCGGCATGCAGACGTCCAAGACCATCGTCGCCATCAACAAGGACAGCGAGGCACCGATCTTCGACCTCGTCGACTACGGCGTCGTCGGCGACCTCTTCGAGGTCGTGCCGAAGCTGACCGAAGAGATCAAGAGCCGCAAGGGCTGACCCTCCCCGCCGGGCCCTCTGCGGCCCGGGCCGCTCCGCTGCCCCCGCACGCCACCGGCATGCGGGGGCGGCGCACTGTGTTCCGCTTGTTCTGCCGAGAGCAGGACGGCGCCTGCGCCTTCCCCGGGACGGGCACACTCGCGGAATGCGACTCCTGATGCTGGGCGGGACCGAGTTCGTGGGCAGAGCCGTCGCCGAGGCGGCGCTGGCGCGCGGCTGGCAGGTGACGGTCTTCCACCGGGGACGGCACGCGCCGCCCCCCGGCGTGCGGGTCCTGCGCGGCGACCGCTCGTCCGGGGACGGCCTCGCGGCGCTCGGTCAGCAGGAGTGGGACGCCGTAGTGGACACCTGGACCGGCGCGCCCCGCGCCGTGCGCGACGCGGCACGGCTGCTGTCGGGCCGGTGCCAGGCCGGGCTGTACGTCTACATCTCCAGCCGGTCGGTCTACGCCGAGCCCGTCGTGGCGGGTGCCGACGAGACCGTTCCGGTCGTGGACGCCTCACCGCACGACACGGAGGCCGGGGACTACGCCCGGGCCAAGCGGGGAGGGGAGCTCGCCGCCGCCGCTGCCTTCGGCGACCGGGCCCTCTTCGTGCGGGCGGGCCTGATCACCGGCCCCGGTGAGAACGTCGGCCGCCTCCCGTGGTGGCTGCTGCGCACCGCCCGGGGCGGCGCCGTGCCGGCACCCGGCCCGCCCGGACTGCCGCTCCAGTACATCGATGTGCGCGACCTGGCCGAATGGGTGCTGTCGGCCGTGGCCCGCGGACTCGGCGGCACCTACAACGTGGTCTCGCCGCCGGGGCACACGACGATGGGCGAACTGCTGCGCAACTGCGTGGAGGTCACCGGGGGCCGTGCCCAACTGTGCTGGCGCAGGCCGGAGTCCGTGCTCGCGTCCGGCGCCGAACCGTGGACGGGGCTCCCCGTGTGGCTGCCCCCGGACAGCGCCGACTACGACCACATGCACCGGTGTGACGTCTCCAGGGCGCTGGCCGCGGGACTTCGCTGCCGCCCGGTGGAGGAGACGGTGGCCGACACCTGGGCATGGCTCCGGCGGATCGGCGGAAGAGCCCCGATGAGGGCGGACCGGCCGCCGAAGGGTCTGGACGAGGAGACCGAAGCGAGGCTGCTGGCGATGCCGGACTGACGGTTGACCTGTGCGGAAGGCCGCGGATAGCGTCTTAAACGAATTGTTGAATCCGCTGGCCGGGAGGCCGGAGGCAGACCGGCAGAGGAGCCTGGCGTGGGTGAGGACGCGGACGTGGCCACGAGCCTGCCGGACGGCGTGAGCGAAGAACTCGCGGCGCGGCTCGCCCCCGTCGACGCGGAGCTCGCCCGCCGCTACCCCGGTGAGCCGCCGCACCGCCAGCCCGTGCACACCGTGTACGTGCCCGCCGACGCCGTCACGTCCGGGACCGCACGCGAGTGGGGAGAGCAGGCGCGGGAACTGCTCGACGAACACGCCCCGGACGCGGCCTCCTTCGCCTCCGTGCTCGGCCTGCCTCCGCAGCTCGCGGGGCCCGTCCACGACCGCGTACGGGCGAAGCTGGAGCGCGAGCCCGTCGAGGACCTGCGCATCGACTTCGAGGACGGCTACGGACTCCGTCCCGACAGCGAGGAGGACGCGGCGGCTGCCCGCGCGGCCCGGCTGGTCGTGGCCGCCTCCCAAGAGGGCGGCGCACCCCCGTACATGGGCATCCGCATGAAGTGCATGGAAGCCGACGTGCGCGACCGCGGCATCCGCACCCTCGACATCTTCCTCACGGGCCTTGCCGACGCGGGCGGGCTGCCCGCCGGGCTGGTGCTCACCCTCCCCAAGGTCAGCCACCCCGAGCAGGTCGCGGCGATGGCGCGGCTGTGCGGGGAGTTCGAGGCGGCACGCGGACTGCCCGAGGGCCGCATCGGCTTCGAGATCCAGATCGAGACCACCCAGTCGATCCTCGGCCCCGACGGGCGAGCCACCGTCGCCCTCATGATCGACGCGGCCGGCGGGCGTGCGACTTCTCTCCACTACGGCACCTTCGACTACAGCGCGGCGTGCGGCGTGAGCGCCGCCCACCAGGCGATGGACCATCCCGTGGCCGACCACGCCAAGGCCGTCATGCAGGCCGCCGCCGCGGGGACGGGCGTGCGGCTGTCCGACGGGTCGACGAACATCGTCCCCAGCGGCCCCACCCAGCAGGTGCACGACGCCTGGAGGCACCATCACGCCCTCGTGCGGCGGTCGTTGGCCCGCGCCTACTACCAGGGCTGGGACATGCACCCCGGCCACCTGCCCACGCGCTACGCCGCCGTCTACACCTTCTACCGCGAAGGCATGGAGCGGGCCGCCGCCCGGCTCGCCGCCTACACCGGCCACACCGGCGCGGACGCCGCCGTGATGGACGAGCCCGCCACCGCGCGCGCACTGAGCAACTACCTGCTGCGCGGCCTGGATTGCGGCGCTCTGTCACCGGGCGAGGTCGCGAAGCACTCCGGGCTGACCCGGGCGGACCTCGACCGTCTCGCCGGACGGGCCTCGCAGACGCAAGTCAACTCCGGCTCGTAGTCTGGCCCCTTCGGCACGCGGCAAAGGGGACGGGCAGTGCGGACACCGGGGGATCGGCCGCCGGAGGGCGGCGGAAGCGGCAGCACGGGCCCCGCGGACAGCGACGGGGGCCCCGCGGGCAGCAACACGGGCCCCGCGGGCGGGAGCACGGACCCGGCGGAGGTCGGCAGAGTCCTCGCGGGGCGCTACCGCGTGACCGGCCGCATCGGCCGCGGCGGAATGGGCGTGGTCTGGCGCGCCGTCGACGAAGTGCTCGGCCGGGAGGTCGCGGTCAAGGAACTGCGCACCTTCACCGACGCCGGCGCCGGTGAACTGGACGGGCTGCGCACCCGGATGCAGCGGGAGGCGCGGGCCGCCGCGCGAGTGCGGCACGCGGGCGTGATCGCCGTGCACGACGTCGCACAGCACGAGGGGCGCCCCGTCATCGTGATGGAACTGATCGAGGGCCCCTCCGTCGACGACGTGCTCCGCGAGCGACGCACCCTGGAGCCGCGGGAGGCCGCCGCCATCGGCGCCGAGGTGATGGACGCCCTCGCCGCCGCCCACCGCGCCGGAGTGCTCCACCGGGACGTCAAGCCGGGCAACGTTCTCCTGGAGAACGGCTCCGGGCGCGTCGTCCTCACCGACTTCGGCATCGCCTCCGTGGAGGACCCGGACGACGGTGCCGGCACCCAGCTGACCGGAAGCGGTGAACTGGTCGGCTCACTCGACTACTTGGCGCCCGAACGTGCGCGCGGCGAGGAGCCGAGTGCCGCCTGCGACGTATGGGCACTGGGCGCGACGCTGTACGCCGCCGTCGAAGGCGCCGTCCCCTTCCGCCGCACCTCGACATGGTCCACGCTCAACGCCATCGTCGTGGAACCTCTCCCCGAACCGCGGCGAGCCGGGCCGCTCGGGCCCGTACTGGCCGAGCTGCTGGAGAAGGACCCGGCGAAGCGGGCCGGCGTGGAGCGCGCGAAGGCACTGCTGGAAGCCGTCGCGAAGGGGACGGAGCCGCCCGCCGGTCCCTCCGCGACGATGCGGCTCGGCACGGCCGCAAGGCCGGGCAATGACGGGTACGGGCAGGCTTCCCCTGCCGGGAGGGCCGAAGTCGCGCCCGCGCAAGGGCAGTCGGGGCGGCAACCGCTCGCGGCAGGCGACCCGGACAGCGCCTGGCCCCCTCGGGCCGGCGATCCGCAGGGTGCGCACGGCCCGGCTACCGCACATGCGCCGGCAGCGGCGGAGCCTCCAGCCCCCGGCCACGGCGGCGACACCGACCGGCACACCGTCCCCACCGGCGCCGCACGGCCCCGCGGGCGCCGCCGGGCCCTGATCGCGGCCGCCGCGGCCGTCGCCGTACTGACGGGTGCCGGCGCCGCCTACGCGGTGATGTCGGGGACCGGCGCAGAGGGTGGCAACCGCGCCGGCGGAGGAGCCGGCGACGGCAGGGCCGCGGGCGCGGGGAAGTCCGGATCCGGCAGCGGCGCGGGCAGCGGCAAGGAGAAGGAGGGGCCCGCCCCCGGCGGCAGCAAGACCTCGGCGGGCGAGCCGGGCGCCTCGGGCGGCCCCGGCGAGGGCAAGGGAAGCGGCGAGAAGGCCGACAGCGGCGACGGGACGTCCGGCGCGGAGACGGGCGGCACGCTCCCCGGCGGCTCGGACGGCTCTTCCGGCGGGGGAGACGGCGGTGGCGGCAGCACCGGCGGCAGCGGCGGTGAGCCCGCACCCGACCCGGCCTGCCAACCGCGGGGCGGGGGCAAGTTCGACTGCACGGTGTGGAAGACGGCCACGTCCTACAACGACGCGCACGAGCCGGTGGGTCAACTCAACGCCGGCGTGAACTACTTCTATTGCCAGGCCAAGCTGACCCAGCGCGAGACCTCGGGGCGCTGGACCAATGTGTGGTGGGCGAAGACCGACGACGACAGCGGCAACTCCGGCGTGTTCGTCAGCGACGTCTACATCAAGGGCGGAGACAACGACCGGCCGGTCCCCGGACTTCCGGGCTGCTGACGCCCGGCGGCAGGTACAACGGACCACATGGACGACCGGAATTTCCTCGACCACGTCGCCGGCGCGCTCGCATCCTTGCCCGCGGTGCGGGCGGTCGCGCTCGGCGGGTCCCGCGCCCAGGGAACCCAACGGCCCGGCAGCGACTGGGACTTCGCCCTCTACTACCGGGGCTACTTCGACCCGGCTGACCTGCGGGCCCTGGGCTGGCCGGGTGAGGTGAGCGGGATCGGGGAGTGGGGCGGCGGTGTGTTCAACGGCGGTGCCTGGCTGACGATCGACGGCCGCCGCACCGACGTCCACTACCGCGATCTGGACGTGGTCGAGCATGAGATCGCCGAGGCGCAGGAGGGCCGCTTCCACCGGGAACAGCTCATGTTCCACCTGGCCGGGATCCCCAGCTACCTCGTGGTCGGCGAACTCGCCCTCAACCGGACGCTGCGCGGTGAACTGCCGAGCCCGTCCTACCCGCGCGCTCTGCGTGCCTCGGCGTCCGTCCAGTGGCGTGAGACGGCCCGGGCCACGCTCTCCTACGCCCGGACCAACTACGCACCGCGCGGGTGCCTCACGGAACTCGCCGGATCGGTCTCCGTCGCGGCGATGCAGTACGCGCACGCCGTGCTCGCCGGCCGGGGCGTCTGGGTGACGAACGAGAAGACACTGCTGGAGCGCGCCGGGCTGCGCGGCATCGACGAGGTGCTGGCCTCGGCGAGCACCCGGCCGGACGACCTCGAAGAGGCCCTGCGCGAGGCGGAGGCCCTCTTCGAGTCCGTCGTGCCGGACTGACGCGACGTCCGGTGTGCCCGGGACGCAACTCCCGTGCACCGGAACGGACTTCACGCCCTCGCTCGCAGGTGCCAGGTGCCAGGGGAGCAACACGGGACAGGTGCGCCGGAGCGGTGGCGCCAAGTGCGCTCAGGCCGGCGGCAGTTCGCCGGAGCCCCGCGCGATGAGCTTCGTGGGGTGCGTCTTCAGGCACGGCGGGTCCTGCGCGCCCTCCAGCCGCCGGAAGAGCAGATCGGCCGCGCTGCGCCCCAGTTGGGCCGGGTCCTGCGCCACGACGCTGACCGGGGGCGAGAGCATGTCGGCGAGCTCGAAGTCGTCGAAGCCGAGCAGTGCCACGGGCCGCCCCACCTCTGCCAGCACCCGCACCAGCGTGACCGTCACCCGGTTGTTGCCCGCGAAGAACGCGGTGACCGGTTCGGGGCCGGCCAGCATGCGCTCGGCGTCCGCGCGTACACGCGAGGGGTCCGTGGCGCCCGGAGCCATCCAGCCCGGATGCACGGGAAGCCCCGCTTCGGACATCGCCGCCTCGTAGCCCCGTATCCGTTCGTGCGCCGTGTGGATGCGGGGCAGGTCGCCGATGAAGCCGATGCGCCGGTGTCCGTGCGCGACCAGATGCGCCACGCCCTCGCGCGCACCGGCGAAGCTGTCGACCAGGACCTGGTCCGCCTCGATGCGGCCCGGCGGCCGGTCGACGAAGACTGTGGCGACTCCGGCCGCTATCTCGGGTTCGAGGTAGCGGTGGTCGTCGCTGGCCGGGACGATGACGAGGCCGTCCACGCGCCGGGCGCACAGGGCGAGCACCAGCTCCTGTTCGCGTGCCGGGTCCTCGGCGCTGGAGCCGTTGATCAGCAGCGCCCCGTGCGCGCGGGCGACTTCCTCGACGGCACGGCTCAGCGGCGCGTAGAAGGGGTCGGCGAGATCCTCCAGGACGAGTCCGATGCTGGCCGTGCGGCCCTTGCGCAGGATGCGCGCGCTGTCGTTGCGGCGGAAGCCGAGAGCGGTGATCGATTCCTGTACGCGCCGCTCGGTGTCGGGCGAGACGCCCGCCTCCCCGTTGACCACTCTCGAGACGGTCTTCAGGCCGACGCCGGCGCGGGCGGCGACGTCCTTCATGGTCGGCCGGTTGCCGTACCGCCCGGATGACGGGCGGGCGGCGGCGGAACGTACGGAGTCGGGCACGGTGTTGGGATCCCCCTCGTGAGGCGCGGAGCGGCAGGCGAGCAGCATAGCCGTCCCGCACAGCGGTCTGGACAACGTTGTCATAACGCGCCAGACTGATCTCTCGACCGTTCCCGGCAGGGGGCGGGTCTGCGGCCCCCTCCACCGGGAGAACATCACCACATGCACACGGACATCGTCGCGGCTCTCGACATCGGCGGAACGAAGATCGCAGGCGCGCTGGTGGACAGCGGCGGCGACCTGCTCCTACGGACCCAGCGCCCCACACCGCCCGCAGGAGACGGCGAGCAGGTGATGGCAGCCGTGGGCGAGGTGCTGGGCGAACTCGCCGCCTCGCCGCTGTGGGCGGCAGCCCGTGCCGTGGGCATCGGGAGTGCGGGCCCGGTGGATTCCAACGCCGGCACCGTCTCTCCCGTCAACATCCCGGGCTGGCGCGACTACCCGCTCGTCCAGGGGGTTCGTGAGATTGCCGGCGGCCTGCCCGTGACCCTCGTCGGGGACGGGGTGGCGATGGCGGCGGCCGAGCACTGGCAGGGCGCGGCCCGGGGGCGCGCGAACGCACTGTGCATGGTGGTCTCCACCGGCGTCGGCGGCGGACTCGTCCTCGGCGGCGAGCTTCACCCGGGGCCCACCGGCAACGCCGGCCACATCGGTCACATCAGCGTCGACCTGGACGGCGACAGCTGCCCGTGCGGCGGCCGCGGCTGCGTCGAACGGATCGCCAGCGGCCCCAACATCGCCCGCCGCGCCCTGGAACGGGGCTGGCTGCCCGGCCCGGACAAGGACGTCTCGGCCGCCGCCGTCGCGGCCTCGGCTCGGGCCGGCGATCCCGTGGCCGTGGCGTCGTTCGAGCGCGCGGCCCGTGCGCTCGCCGCCGGCATCGCCGCCACGGCCACGCTCGTCGAGATAGAGATAGCGGTGCTCGGCGGGGGAGTGGCCAAGTCGGGCGAGGTCCTCTTCGCGCCGCTCCGCAGGGCGCTGCGCGAGTACGCGACGCTGTCGTTCGTGCGGGGCCCGGAGATCGTGCCCGCCCAGATGGGCACCGACGCCGGCCTCATCGGGGCGGCGGCGGCCTGCGGGGACGTCAGGCCCGCGAGGGCTGCGCGCGCAGGGCGGCGCGTACGTACTCCGTCGGCGGAAGGCCGACCGTGCCCGTGAAGTCCCGTACGAGATGGGCCTGGTCGCTGTACCCGAGCTCGCCGGCCAGCCGGGCCCAGTCGGTGTCCGGGCGGCCGGCGGCCTGCTCCATCGCCTCGTGGATGCGGTAACGCAGGATGACCCACTTGGGGCTCACGCCCACGCAGGCCGCGAAGAGCCGCTGAAGCGACCGCACCGAGACGCCCTCGCGGCGGGCGAGTTGCTCGACGCGTGTGATGCCGCGGTCGGTACGCACGAGATGGGCCAGCTCCATCGCACGCCAGGCGGCGGGGTCGGCCTCGGGCCCCAGGTCCAGGAGGAAGGCGTCAAGCGCCTCGACCCTGGCGTCCTCCTCGGCAGGGGAGAGCACGGCGTCGGGAAGTGTGTGCGCGAGGCCGGGAAAGATCTCGCCGAGCGGGGCCCTGCGGCCCGTCAGTCCCGCCACGCTTCCGGTGCCCCGGCGGGCGAGGAACGGCCGGAAGCCGCCGGGGCGGAACTGGACGCCGCACACCCGCCCCGTACTCTCCAGCGTGATCGAGAACAGGCCCTGCCCCACGCCGGCCACCTCGGCCTCCGCGGGGCCCGTACCGCGGCGCTGGAAGACGAGGTTCACCGAGGGATGCGGCACGACCTGCGAGAGGTGGGGCTGGTCCAGCTGCCAGTCGATCAGCCAGTAGTGCTCCACGTACGGACGCAGCGGCGCCGCGGCCGTGCGGCGCCTGAAACGCACACGTGAGAACAGCTCACCCGCGTCGACGATGCCCCTGGTGTCGCTGCGCGGCGTGTGCCCTCCGTACCCGCCCGCCGCGACCCGGGAGGCGGGGCCGTCCTCGCGGTGCTCACCTGCCATGCCGCCCGATCCTATGCCCGCGCCGCTGTCGCGTTTCTTCAAGCCGTGGCCCGCACGGCCGCCGTAGCGTTCCGGACATGACGAACGAAATCTCCCCACTGCTCGAAGGGGCCGCCGCACAGGCCCGCCCGGTGGTGCACCGCGTGCGGGACGAGCAGATGGGCTTCCCCACACCGTGCAGCGAGTACGACGTGAGCGCGCTGCTCAACCACCTCCTCCACGTGGTCGTGAGCTTCCAGGCCCTCGCCGCAGGGGGAACCGCGGACTTCTCCAGTACCCCCGACTACCTGGACGGCGGCAGGGCGGACTGGCGCGGGCGCTTCGAGGAGGAGACCGCGCGACTGGTGGAGGCGTGGTCCGCCCCCGGTGCGCTCGAGGGCAGCTCGCAGGGCATGGGACTGCCGCAGCGCACCGTCGGCGGGATGGTGCTCGGCGACCTGACCGTGCACGCCTGGGACCTCGCGCGTGCCACGGGCCAGGACTTCCGCCCGTACGGGCCGAGCCTCCCGGTGCTGCTCGAAGGCTGGAGGGAACTGGCGCCCATGGGACGGAAGATGAAGGTCTTCGGTGAACCCTTCCCGGTCTCCGGGAGCGCGTCCCCCTTCGACGAACTCATTGCGCTCAGTGGCCGCGACCCGGACTGGCGCCCGCCCGCGCGGTCCTGATCCCTTCGCTCTCCGGCCGTCCGAGGACCCGGGAGAGCCGCCCAGGAGGTGCCGCGCCGTCGCACAGTGGTGAAATCCGCCGCGTGCGCCAGGGTTTTGCGACGGCGCCGCCCCCGCGCGTTTCCGTGGCAGGGTTGAGCGGGCAGCGTGAAACGGGGGGCGACGGCAGAGGGGGACCGACCGTGATCGTGTGGCTCAACGGCGCCTTCGGCGCGGGCAAGACCACCGCGGCGCACGAACTTCTGGAACTCATCCCGGGAAGCACTCTGTGGAACCCGGAGCTGATCGGCACGGGGCTCAGATGCATGCTTCCCAAGGAACGCCTCGCCCAGGTCGACGACTACCAGCAGCTTCCCTCCTGGCGGCGCCTGGTGGCCGACACCGCGGCCGCGGTGCTCACGGAGGTGCCCGGGCCGCTCATCGTTCCCATGGCGCTGCTGCGGCAGGAGTACCGGGACGAGATATTCGGGGCGCTCGCCGCCCGCCGGATTCCCGTCCGTCACGTCCTCCTCCACGCGGATGAAACGATCCTTCGCATGCGCATCGACCGGTCCGGGGACACCGACGGCCGCCACGGGCGCAGCTGGTGCCAGGGACAACTGCCCGCCTACCGGGCCGCGTTGAGCTGGCTCACCGCCGACGCGCACACCGTTGAGACGTCCGGGCTGACCCCGCGGCAGATCGCGGAGGAGGTGGCAGGCGCGCTGCGCGAGGGCGCCGGGAGCCTGGAGATCGTGCAGACGCCGGAACCGACCGCCGAGACCGTCGCCGCGGGCGTCCTGCTCTTCGACGAGCAGGACAGAGTGCTGCTCGTCGACCCGACCTACAAGCCGGGCTGGGAGTTCCCCGGCGGCGTCGTCGAACCCGGTGAGGCACCCGCCCGCGCCGGGGTGCGGGAAGTCGCCGAGGAACTGGGCCTGGAGCTGAAGACGGATCCGCGGCTGCTGGTCACGGACTGGGAGCCGCCACGCCCGCCCGGCTACGGCGGGATACGCCTCCTCTTCGACGGGGGCTGCCTCGCCGCGGCGGAGGCGGACCGCGTGCTGCTGCCGGGCGCCGAACTGCGCGGCTGGCGCTTCGTCACCGAGACGGAGGCCGCCGAACTCCTGCCTCCCGTGCGGCTGGAGAGGCTGCGCGGCGCGCTGCGGGCACGTGAGACGGGGCGCCCGCTCTACCTCGAGGGCGGCGTGCCGGTCGGCGATCCGGGTGGCCGGGACGCGGCGTAGAGGGGCACGTGCGGCGGGGGAGGTGCGGCGGCGGGGCGGCGTCCGGCGCCCTGAGCGCGGGGGACGCCGCCCGTACGCGGTCAGGCCCGCCGCGCGTACTCCCGGAGGAAGACGGCCTCCGCGACGGACATCCGCTCCAGCTCCTCCGGCGAGACGCTCTCGTCGACCGCGTGGATCTGCGCGGCGGGCTCGCTCAGCCCGAGGAGCAGGATCTCCGCCTGCGGATAGAGCGTGGCCAGGGTGTCGCACAGCGGGATCGAGCCGCCCTGGCCCGCGATCTGCATCTCCTGCCCGTCGTACGCCACGCCGAGGGCGTCGGCCATGGCCTTGTAGGCGGGGCTCGTGGTGTCCGCGCGGAAGGGCCTGCCCTCGCCCGTCCCCTCGACGGTCACCCGCGCACCCCACGGCGTGTGCGACTCCAGGTGGCGGACGAGCAGTTGTGCCATGTGCTCCGTGTCCGCGCCCGGCGGCACCCGGAGACTGACGGACGCCCGTGCCTTCGCCTGCACCGAGGGCGTCGCGCCGACGACGGGCGGGCAGTCGATGCCCAGCACCGTCACAGAGGGCTGCGCCCAGACCCGGTCGGCGACGCTGCCGGTGCCGGTCAGTTCCACGCCGTCGAGCACCCGCGCGTCCTCACGGAAGGTCTGCTCGGGGTACTCCATGCCGTCCCAGGGCGCGCCCGGCTCCAGACCGTCGATGACGGTGCCGCCGTCGGCGTCGCGCAGCGAGTCCAGCATGCGGATGAGCGCGGCCAGCGCGTCCGGGGCGGCGCCGCCGAACTGGCCGGAGTGCAGGTTGCCTTCCAGGGTCTCCACGGTGACCTGGAAGGCGCACATTCCGCGCAGTGACGCCGTCACGGTCGGCAGGCCGGCACGGAAGTTGCCGGTGTCGCCGATGAGGATCGCGTCGGCGGCCAGCAGCCGCGGGTGCGCCTCCGCGTGCTGCTGAAGGCCGCCCGTGCCCTGTTCCTCCGACCCCTCCGCGATGAACTTCACCGTCACCGGCAGCTCTCCCTCCGCTCGCAGCGCGCGAAGTGCCAGGAGATGCATGACGATTCCGCCCTTGCAGTCGGCGGCGCCGCGCCCGTACCAGCGTCCGCCGCGCTCCGTCAGCGTGAACGGGGGTGTGCGCCAGGCGGCTTCGTCCAGCGGCGGCTGCACGTCGTAGTGGGCGTAGAGCAGCACCGTCGGGGCGCCCGGCGGACCGGGGAGCACGCCGTAGACGGACTCGGTGCCGTCCGGAGTGCCGAACACCTCGACGTCCTCGAAACCATCGGCGCGCAGCGTCTCCGCGACCCAGCGCGCCGCACCCTCGCACTCGCTCCTCGGGAACTGCTCCGCATCGGCCACCGAGCGGAAGGCGACGAGTTCCGCGAGCTCGGTCCGCGCCCGCGGCATGAGGGAGGAGACGGCAGCGACGACGGCGGCGGAAACGCCGGCCTTGTCATTTCCGCGGGCCGGGGTGAGGGTCATGGAACGCTCCTTGTGGTCGCGGTGGTGCTGTCGGTCGTGGCCGAGGGATGCGGCGTCCCGATGCGTGGCCCGTGTGGGGCACACGTGCAGGGAACGTGCCGTGTGGGTTGCCGGTGATCCTCCCACAGCGGGGACCGGAGGACCGGCGCCGTAGGATGCCAGCGGCCACACCAAGCCGAGGTCGAGCGGAGCGGAAGCACATCGTGAGCAGCGAGGACGCAGCCGGGGCAGAGGACCGGAGCGACGCCGGGAGCGCGGAGGGGTCCGGGAACGGGGGGCCGGCGGCGCCCCGGAGCGAGGGCGGCCCGCATGCGTCCGGCGGGTCCGGCGGCGCCCGCGGTGCCGGGGACGCCGACGGCAGCGAGGGCATCGGCGGTGACGAAGAGGCCCGCGGGGCCGGGGAGTTCACCGGTGCCGCAGGTGCGGAGCCTGCCGCGGCCGGGGAAGACCTGCCGGGTGTGGGGGCCGAGGACGAAGACGTCTGGGACGTGGTGGTCGTCGGTGCCGGTCCGGCCGGCGCCTCGGCGGCGTACGCGGCCGCCGTCGCCGGACGACGGGTGCTGCTGCTCGAAAAGGCCGAACTGCCCCGCTACAAGACCTGCGGCGGCGGAATCATCGGCCCGTCGCGCGACGCTCTGCCGCCGGGCTTCGACCTGCCCTTCCGCGACCGTGTGCACGCGGTGACCTTCTCGCTCAACGGCAGGCTCTCGCGCACCAGGCGCTCCCGGCACATGCTCTTCGGGCTGGTGAACCGCTCCGAACTGGACGCGGCCCTCGTCGAGCACGCGGTCAAGGCGGGTGCCCGGGTGCGTACGGGCGTGACCGTGACACGGGTGGAACAGCACGGCACCTCCGTGCCCGACCGCCGCTCCGTCGCCGTGGTGCTCTCGGGGGACGAACAGCCCGTGCTCGCCCGTGCAGTCGTCGGGGCCGACGGCAGCGCCAGCCGCATAGGCGCCCACGTCGGCGTGAAGACGGACCAGGTGGACCTCGGGCTGGAGGTGGAGATCCCGGTGCCGCGGAGCGTCGCCGAGGACTGGGCGGGCCGTGTGCTCATCGACTGGGGCCCGCTGCCCGGCAGTTACGGCTGGGTCTTCCCCAAGGGCGAGACGCTCACGGTCGGCGTCATCTCCGCACGCGGCGAAGGAGCCGCCACCAAGCGCTACTTGGAGGATTTCATCGGCCGACTCGGGCTGGCCGGCTTCGAACCGAGCATCTCCTCGGGGCACTTGACCCGTTGCCGCGCCGAGGACTCGCCGCTCTCCCGCGGCAGGGTGCTGGTCTGCGGCGACGCGGCAGGGCTGCTGGAGCCGTGGACGCGGGAGGGGATCTCCTTCGCGCTGCGCTCCGGCCGGCTGGCGGGGGAGTGGGCCGTGCGCGTGGCGGAGGCGCACGACGCGGTGGACGTGCGCCAGCAGGCGCTCAACTACGCCTTCGCCGTCAAGGCGGGCCTGGGAGCGGAGATGGGTGTCGGACGGCGCATGCTCAATGTCTTTTCACGCCGCCCGGGCCTGCTGCACGCGGCGCTCACCAGTTTCCGCCCGGCCTGGAACGTCTTCGCACAGTTCACGCGCGGAGCGACCTCGCTGGCCCTGGTCGTGCAGAGGCCGATGGCACGGCGGGCCCTCAACGCGCTCGACCGGCGGTAGGGGCGGAGCCGCCGGACTGCGTTGCGGTTGCCGGGCTTGTCGGGCCAGTACCTGTTCGGCGGGGTGGCAGTGCCCGCAGAATCGTCGGTGCGGTCCGTGCCCGGAGCGCCGGCAGGGCCGTCGACTGCCGTGGGTGGCAGGGGGTGCCGTTCCCGGGCTCAGTCCCCTTCGGGGTGTGGGCGCCTTCCGCCTCCCGTGGCGGGCGGAGCCGTGGCCGTGATCCCGGCCTCTGGTCACCGTCGCCACCGGCGCCTGCGCGGCCGGTGCGGCGGCTGATCGCCGAGTTCGCGGCTCGTTCCAAGGAGCCCGCGCAGCCTGCTGCGCTCGCCGGACTCGCCGAGCGCGAGCGGGAGGTGATGGCGCTCGTCGGAATCGGCCTGTCCGACGCGGGGATCGCCGGCCGTCTCGTGGTCTCGCCGCTGACCGCCAAGACGCACGTGAGCCGCGCGATGGTCGAGCTCGGCTCCCGCGACCGGGCCCGACTGGTCGTCCTGGCCCAACTGGTCGTCCTGGCCTACGAGTCGGTACCGGTGCGCCCCGGCCGGCTTGGCTGAGGACCACCAGCCGGCGCGCCCTCAACCGTTCTCGTCTCCCCGCCCGTTCCCGCCTGCCGTCCCGTTCGCGTGGCCCGCGCGGTGCGCGCCGGTGTGGTCCGGCAGCTCCGCCCCGTCCTCGTCGTCCCTCTCCGGGCCCAGCCGGCCGGACGGCGCACGCATCAGTACGTACAGCACACGACCGACGAAGACGGTCGCGGAGGTGCTTCCGGCGAGCATCAGCCACATGTGCCCGGCCGACGGGGTGAGCAGGTCCAGGCCGGCCAAGGACCCCATGACGCCGGTGAACAGCAGGAAGCACAGGCCTGCCATCACCAGCCCCGTCAGCAGTGCGAAGCCGATCTCCACCGTCTGGGCGTCCCGCTCGGCCTGAGTCCGTGGACCCCTCATCGCTTTCCCCCTTTGATCTGCCTCCTCCCGGCGGCCGGTCTCCCGCCGGGCCCCGCGGCGCGCGCGTCACCGGGCGAAGGGTTCCTTCCCGGCCCGTGCAGAGGCACACGTGCACCGGCCCCCCGGCCGGTTCCGGGACGACCGAGAACCCGGAATGTATGCGCTTCCAAAAACTCGGGCCTGCATCCCTTTCGTCCCTTGACCGCCCATGGAGCGGCGGATTGACTGCCTCCCGGAAAGATCCATGCGAGCAGCCCGTGAGGCACACCGAAGGAGACCCGAGTGGCCGGAGACCTCAGCCGTCGCGACGTGTTCGATGCTTCCGCGGTGGCGGAAGCCGCGGAGCGCGCCTCGTCGGCGTCCCTTCCGGCGCAGACGGCCGCACCGGCCGCCGCTTCTTCGCCGGCTCCGTCCGGGGCGCAGGACACGGTGCCCGGCGCCGAGCACAGCGGTGCCGACGCGAGGACCGAGGAGCGGGTGCGGGAGCTGCTGGAACGCATGACCGTGGCGGAGAAGTTCGGCCAGCTTCAGCAGCTGACCTGGAACCCCGACACCGGTCCGGGCGAGGCCCAGAACGAGCAGGCCCGCAAGGCCGCCGCCGAGGGCAGGCTGGGCTCCGTCCTCAACATCACCGGTGCCAAGGAGTGCAACGACCTCCAGCGCATCGCCGTCGAGGAGTCACGCCTCGGCATCCCGCTCGTCTTCGGGCTCGACGTCATCCACGGCTTCCTGACGACCTTCCCCGTCCCCCTCGCACAGGGCGCCTCCTTCGACCCGGCCGTGGTCACCGCCGATGCGGAGGTGAGCGCCCGTGAGACCGCCTCGTGGGGCGTGCACTGGACGTTCGCGCCGATGGCGGACGTGAGCCGTGAGCCGCGCTGGGGCCGCGTCGCCGAGGGCAGCGGTGAAGACCCGTACCTGACGGCCCGTCTGACGGCGGCGAAGGTGCGGGGCTACCAGGGCGAGGACTACTCGGCAGAGGGCCGGATCGCCGCGTGCGCCAAGCACTTCGTGGGTTACGGCTTCCCCGAGGGCGGCCGGGACTACAACACGGTGGACATCTCCGAGAGGCGACTGCGCGACGTCGCTCTGCCGCCGTTCAAGGCGGCCGTCGACGCGGGTGTGGCCACGGTGATGGCCGCCTTCAACACCGTCAACGGCGTCCCGGCGCACGCCAACCGCCACACCCTCACCGGCATCCTCCACGAGGAACTGGGCTTCGACGGCTTCGTGGTCGGCGACTACAACGGCGTGCAGGAGCTGGTTCCGCACGGGGTCGCCGCCGACGGGGCGGACGCCGCGGCTCTCGCCCTGGGCGCGGGCGTCGACATGGAGATGGTCAGCACGACCTACGCCGACAACGGCGAGGAGCTGCTGGAGGCCGGCCGCATCGAACGGCAGCGGCTCGACGACGCCGTCACCCGCATCCTCCGCGTCAAGGTGCGCCTGGGCCTCTTCGAGAACCCGTACACGGACGAGGACGGCGAGATCGCCGAGCCCACCCGGGCGGCGCGCGGGCACGCCCGCGAGACGGCGGCCCGCTGCGCGGTCCTGCTGAAGAACGAGGGCGGCACACTCCCGCTGGGCACGGACACCTCGTCCGTCGCCGTCATCGGTCCCCTCGGCGACGACACGCGGGAGCTGCACGGCACCTGGGCCGGTCCCGGCGCGCTGAAATTTCCCGCGGTCTCCGTGCTGGAGGGCGTGAAGCAGGCCGCGCCGGACGCTCGGGTCGCCTTCGCGCGCGGATGCGACGTCACCGGACCTGACGTCGGAGGCTTCGAGGAGGCCGAGGCGGCGGCACGGGCGGCGGACGCCGTCGTCGTGGTCGTCGGGGAGAAGGCGAGCCACAGCGGGGAGGCCGCGTCACGCAGCGACATCACGCTCCCCGGGGTCCAGGAGGAGCTGATCCGCAGGGTGGCCGCAGTCGGGAAGCCGCTGGTCGTCGTGGTTCTCGCGGGCCGGCCGCTGGTGCTCTCCGGCGTCGTGGAGCACGCGTCCGCGGTTCTCGTGGGCTGGCATCCCGGACTGGAGGGCGGGAACGCCGTCGCCGACGTCCTCTTCGGCAAGGTCAACCCGGGCGGCAAGCTCCCGGCCACCTTTCCGCGGGTCGTGGGGGCGGTCGCCGAGTACTGCGCGCACGAGAACACCGGCCGCCCCTACGACCCGGACGACGGTTACACCTCCAAGTACCTCGACCTGGCGCACGGTCCGCTCTTCCCCTTCGGGTACGGACTGAGCTACACCACCTTCGCCTGCTCGCAGCTGCGGCTGAGCGACGAGAGCGTCAGTGCGCAGGCGGTACGGGACGGCGGGGCCAGGGTCGGCGTGACGGTGAACGTCGAGAACACCGGCAGCTGCGCGGGCGACGAGGTCGTGCAGCTCTACATCCACGACAAGGTCGCCAGCCTGGCTCAGCCCGTGCGGAGGCTGTGCGGTTTCGAGAGGGTCACGCTCGAAGCCGGCGAGAGCCGCACGGTCTCCTTCGAACTCGGCGCCGACGAGCTCGGGTTCCACACCAACCACCCCGCGGGTGAATTCCTCGTCGAGCCCGGCGAGTTCGGGATCTACGCGGGCGGCAGCCCGGAGGCGGAGCTGAACACGACGCTCACGCTCACCTGAGGCCGCCGCAGACGGCGCCGGAGGGAGGGTGGTTCGCCCGCCCCGGTCATTCCCCTCCGGCGTCCGCCGAGGTTTCCGCGAACCGGGCCACGACGGCGGCGACGGCGGCGAGCAGGGCGACGGTGGTGAGCGCCGCTGTGAGGGAGAACCACTCGGCAAGGAAGCCGATGGCGACGGGACCGATCAGCATTCCGCCGTATCCGAGCGTGGAGGCGGCGGCCACACCGCCCGGGCCCGCGACGGCCCCGGCCCGGGCCACGGCCACGGGGAAGAGGTTGGCCAGTCCCAGCCCGGTGATCAGGAAACCCGTGAGGACCAGCGGCACCTGCGGCGCCAGCGCTCCCAGCAGCATGCCGGCGCCGGCGGTGAGCCCGCCGGCCGTCAACAGCCGCGTCCGGCCGAGGCGTTCGAGCATCCACGTCCCGCACAGGCGGCCCGCGGTCATGGCGAGCGCGAAGACGGAGTAGCCGGCGGCGGCCGTGCCCGGGCCTGCTCCCAGGTCTTCGGTGAGGTGCAGGGCGCTCCAGTCGGCGAGCGCGCCCTCCCCGTATGCGGTGCACAGCGCGACCAGTCCGAGGACCAGGACGAGCCGCCGCTGTCCGCTCGTGCGTCCGGTCCCTGCGGATGAGCCGTCTGCGGTGCCCGCCTCCGGCCCGGCGGGCGCCGGTGCCCGGGCCGTGCCGACGGGAGCGCGGCCGGTGAGCAGAACCCGCCCGGCCAGCGCCGTGACGAGCAGTCCGCACACCGTGAGGATCAGCAGGTGACGTGTCGGAGTGAGCTGTCCCGCCACCAGCCCGCCCATGCCGGCGCCCGCCATTCCGCCCAGGCTGAACGCGGCGTGGAATCCGGGCATGACGGGACGGCCGAGTGCGGCGATCAGGTCGACGGCCGCGGCGTTCATCGCGACGTTCAGTCCGCCGTAGGCTGCCCCGAACACGAGCAGGACGAGACCGAGGGACAGGGCCGAGTGGGTCAGCGGCGGCAGCGCGGCACCGATCGAGAACAGCGCTCCCGAGGCGACGGTGACGGCGTGGTTGCCGAAGCGGTGGCACAGTCGTCCGGTGAGCATCATCGTGACGACGCCGCCCGCGGAGACGCCCAGCAGCGCCAGTCCGAGCGCGCCGGGGGAGGCGCCCGTCTGCGTCTTGATGTCGGGGATGCGCACCACCCAGCCGGCGAAGACGAAGCCGTCGAGCGCGAAGAAGACCGTGATCGCGATGCGGAGGCGGCGCAGGCCGGGACGCGGGGAGGCGGCATCGCCGGGACCGCCGGGCCGCGTTGCTCCGGCAAGCACCGACCGTATTTTGTTCAGAGTCGGCACAAAGCGAGAATAGAGGGGTGACCCCGACGCGTACAAGCAAACTGGAGCGAGGCCGAAGCGCCCTCGGCCCGGCACTGGAACTCGTCCACACCGGCAGGGCGCCCACGCGCGCCGCGCTCACCGCCGAACTCGGCGTGACACGGGCGACCGCCGGAGCCGTCGCCGCCGAGCTTGAATCGCTGGGCCTGATCACGGTCGACTCCCGGCCGGGCGCCGCGTCGGGCACACAGGGCCGCCCCTCGCACCGGCTGGCGGTCGACCCGGAGGGGCCCGTCGTGCTGGCCGCGCAGGTGCACGCCGACGGCTTCCGCGCCGCGCTCGTCGGGCTCGGCGGCCGGATCGTCGCCACCGCACCCGTCCGCCGGGCGGTCGCGGCCGACCCGGCGCAGGTCCTCGGCGAGCTCGTCGAGACCGGCGCCGGACTGCTGGAGAGCACCGGGCGGCGCTGCGTCGGAGCCGGCCTGGCCGTCCCCTCCGCCGTCGCCGAACCCGAGGGCACCGCGATCAACCCGCTGCACCTCGCCTGGGAGGTCGGAGCCCCCGTACGGGAGATCTTCACCCGCGCACTGGCCGAGGCCCGCATCGGTGGTCCTCCCGGGGACGCCACCGCGACCGGCTACGCCGCCAACGACATCAACCTCTCCGCCCTCGCCGAACACCGGCACGGCGCCGGGCGCGGTGCCCAGCATCTGCTCGTCGTGGGCACCGGGCACCGGGGCGTCGGCGGCGCACTCGTCCTGGACGGGCGCCTGCACACGGGCAGTTCGGGCCTCGCCCTGGAGGTCGGGCACCTGACCGTCGACCCCGACGGGCGCCCCTGCCACTGCGGCAGCCGCGGCTGCCTCGACGTCGCGACGGACCCGCTCGCCTTCCTGGAGGCCGCCGGACGCGAACCCGGCCCCGAGGTCTCGCTGCTGAAGCGCTCCCAGGAGCTGATCGGCAACGAGTACGGAAAAGATCCCGCCGTGCGCGGCGCGGTCGGGACCCTCATCGACCGGCTCGGGCTGGGACTCGCCGGACTCGTCAACATCCTGAACCCCGACCGCATCGTCCTCGGCGGCCTGCACCGCACACTCCTCGAGACCGACGGCGAACGCCTCCGCTCGGTGATCGCCGACCGCAGCCTGTGGGGCAGGAGCGGCAGCGTCCCGGTGCTGCCCAGCTCGCTCGAGCACAACAGCCTCGTGGGCGCCGCCGAACTGGCCTGGCAACCCGTCCTCGACGATCCGCTGGGGACGCTGACGGGATGACGGCAGTGCGCATCAGAGCCGGCGCCGAGAGGGACCTGAGGCGCCTTCAGCGGATCGAATGCGCCGCGGGGGGCCTCTTCCGCGCACTCGGCATGGACCCGGTCGCCGACGACGCCCCGCCCCCGCTGCCCGCGCTGCGCCGCTACGCGCACTCGGGCGGTCTCTGGGTCGCGGTGGACGGCGCCGACGAAGCCACGGCCCACGAGGACGAGCCGGTGGCTTACGTGATGACCGAACCCGTCGACGGCAGCGTCCACGTCGAGCAGATCTCCGTCGACCCCGCTCGCGCGCACCGCCGCATCGGAAGGGCACTGATCGAGCACGTGGCCCGACGGGCGCAGGAGGCGGGAGTGCCCGCACTGACTCTGTGCACCTTCGCCGAAGTGCCGTGGAACGCCCCGTACTACGAGCGCTGCGGCTTCCGTGTGCTGGCCGGGGACGAACTGACCCCGGGGCTGCGCCGCATCCGCGCGGAGGAGGCGCGGGCCGGCCTGGACCGCTGGCTGCGCGTGTGCATGCGGCGCGAACTGGGCGCGGGCTGACGGCTGTCCGGGCCGGGACGGCATCCGCCCCGGCCCGGGGCGGATGCCGTCCGCGCCCGGGGCGGCGGCCGGTTCAGGCCCCGCGGTGCGTGCTCCCGCCCGGGGCCGTAGCCTCGGCACGTGACGTCATCCGGGATCGCCGCAAGCCGCTACGTCAGCCTCACGACCTTCAAGCGCGACGGGACCCCCGTCGCCACCCCCGTCTGGGCGGTCGAGGACGCAGGTGAACTGCTCGTGTGGACCCGCGACGACAGCGGCAAGGTCAAACGCATCCGCAACGGCGCCCGCGTCACCGTCACCCCGTGCGACGCGCGCGGCCGTACGACAGGGGACGCACAGCCCGCCGAGGGCACCGCGAGACTGATGACGGAAGAGGGCGGCCTGGACCGGGTGCGCCGCGCGATGGCCCGCAAGTACGGCTGGCAGTTCCGTATCACCGACTCCGGCGGGGCGCTGCTGAGGCTCGGCAAACGCCCCCATGTCGGGATCGCCGTCACGCTGTGACGCCGCGCCGGACGCCGCCCCCTGCCGCACCCCGCCCCCGGCCGCACCCCGCCCCGTCGGCGGAGTCGTAGCGCCCGCGGATACTCCCCGGGAGGCAGACGAGGAGCCGCCTGCCGTACGACGACGCGGAGCCCCTGCCGCAGCGAGGCTCGGCAGCGAAGAAACACAGGCGCAACGGCTCCGCGACCGAGGAGCCGACCGCCATGTCCGACCTCGCACAGCGGCACGACGGAGCGCTCCCCGGCCCGTGGCTCCTGCTCTTCCCCCCTGATCTGGGGGCGGTGATGGCCGGTGTGATCGTCCTGATGCGCCGAACCGCCCTGCGCGGAAACCGTGCACCTGGCACGGCCCGCGCGGCATGCCGCGCCGGAGAACGCACCCGTCGATCTGCTCGGACGGCGCTTCGCCGCCCGGTGAGATCGACGAGGACGAGTACCGGCGGCGACTGTCCGGCCCCCGCGAAGGCGGCCTGGACGTAGTGACGACTGCCCCGGGCGAGCGGCCGCGCCGTCGCGGGGCTGCGGCCCTCTCACGGGGCTGCACGGCTCGGTGTGCCGCGTGCCGTCGCGCGGGACCGGGGCCGGAACCGGGCAGGGGACCGGTGTGCCGCTCAGGGATGCGCCGATGTGCCGGGATCGGTGGCCGACGGGCCCGCGGGCGGCGGCCCGGCCGTCGTGTTCCCCGGCTCCCCGCCGGCGCCCGCCGCCGCGGCGAGCGCGGGCAGGGCGGTCTCGTCGGGCGCGGTCTCGTCGGGCACCGCGCCGGCGAGGGCCGAGGCCCGCTGCGGCGGCGTGCCGAACGTGACCGGCAGCGTGAACCACACGACCTTGCCCGAACCGTCGTTCTGTGCACGCATGCCCCAGCTGGCGCTGACTGCGGCGATGAGCGCGAGCCCTCGGCCGTTGGTCGCGGCCGGTTCGGCGCTGCGCACCCGCGGCAGACGCGGATCGTGGTCCCGTACGGACACCGTCAGGTGATCCCTGCGGAAGACGATCTCGACGGTGCAGTGCTTGTCGGACCCGGTGTGCCGGTGAACGTTGGTGAGCAGCTCGGTCACTCCGAGGGCCGCGGCGTCGACGAGCGACTCCAGGCGCCAGTAACGCAGCTGCGCAGCCACGATCCGCCGCACCTGCCCGATCCGCGAGGGCAGTGCCTGGAACTCGACCGCGCAGTGGGTGCGTGATCTCCCGGTGGGACGGGCGGTCACGGCAACGGCTCCGCAGACGCACTGGTCAGGGAGCGCACAGCGACATTCGCGAAATTTGTGATGAAAGACACACGACAAGGATGAGTCGCTACCCCGTCTCCCGCAACGCGAGGGAGCTCGCCCAGGCAGCCCCCGAGACGTCACGCGGGGCGCCTCCCGCGCCGCGGCCTCAGCGCCCGAGCACCCCACGCTCCGCGGCCGCCTTGGCGCGCGCCGTGCGCACCGCGTTCAGCAGGCCGGCACGGTGGCCGAGACCGAACTGGAGCACATAGCGTGTCCCGCTGATCGTCGCCAGCGCGCTGTCCGGCATGCCGTAGCCGCTGATGCGGACCTTGTCGACCGGAGCGCTGTCGATCTCGCTCCCGTAGCTGGTCATCAGCACCAACTGCCCGTCCCGGACCTGGACATGACCCGCACGTGTGAGTGAGCGGAGCATCCGCCGTATCCGGACCCCGCCCGCGTCGTACTCCGGCTCCACCACGATCGCCTCCCACAGTCGCCGCGGTCCCGGGAATCCAGCAAACCCCGGGCCGGCCGCCCCATACCCTCTGTGAAGTGTGCACGCAAGCTGCGGGCTCCACCAGGGGGCCCTTCTATCATCGGCCCCGTGAGCACCACCGAACCTGCCCCGTCCTCCGGTCCGGGGCCCGCACAGCCCCCCATCAGTCCTCCGTGTGCCCGGGACTCCGGTGCGGCCACCCTCGATGTGGACCGCAGCGACGCCGAGTACCGGGCCTGGCTCAAGGACGCGGTCCGCAAGGTCCAGGCCGACAGCAACCGCAGCGCCGACACCCATCTTCTGTCCTTCCCGCTGCCCGAGACCTGGGGCATCGACCTGTACCTCAAGGACGAGTCGACGCACCCCACCGGAAGCCTCAAGCACCGGCTTGCGCGGTCCCTGTTCCTCTACGGGCTGTGCAACGGATGGATCCGCGCCGGCAGGCCCGTCTTCGAGGCGTCGTCCGGCTCGACCGCGGTGAGCGAGGCGTACTTCGCGAAGCTGATCGGGGTGCCGTTCATCGCGGTGATGCCGCGCACGACCAGCCGTGAGAAGACCAGGCTCATCGAGTTCCACGGCGGACGGTGCCACCTCGTGGACGACCCCCGCTCGGTGTACGAGGTCTCGGCAGCCCTCGCGGCGGAGTCCGGCGGACACTACATGGACCAGTTCACCTACGCCGAGCGGGCCACCGACTGGCGCGGCAACAACAACATCGCCGAATCCGTCTACGAACAGATGAAGTTCGAGCGCTTCCCGGAACCGGCCTGGATCGTGGCGACGGCCGGTACCGGCGGCACCTCGGCGACCATCGCCCGCTACGTGCGGTACATGCAGTACGACACCCGCGTGTGCGTGCCCGACCCGGAGAACTCCTGCTTCTTCGACGGCTGGCTCCGGGGCGACGACGAGGCGTCCGTCGAGGGCAGTTCGCGCATCGAGGGCATCGGCCGCCCCCGCATGGAGCCCAGCTTCCTGCCCTCCGCCATCGACCGCATGATGAAGGTCCCCGACGGCGCCGCCATGGCCGCGCTGCGCGCCCTGGAGCGCACCATAGGGCGGCGCGCGGGCGGTTCCACGGGGACCGGGCTGTGGAGCGCACTGAAGATCGTCTCGGAGATGGCCGGCCAGGGGCGTACGGGCAGTGTGGTCACGCTGATCTGCGATCCGGGCGACCGCTACCTCGACAAGTACTACTCCGACGACTGGCTCGCCGCGCAGGGCCTCGACATCGCCCCGTACACCCGGACCCTCGAGACCTTCCTGGCGACGGGCGACTGGACCGGCTGACGGTGCCCCGGGGGCCAGGGCCTGCCACGGTCCGGATTCAGCTCTCCGCGGCGCCCCTCAGGGCCGGAACGCGGTCCAGGCCGATGCCGAAGTGCTCGCGGTAGGCGGCGAGTACCGCCTCCTCGGGCAGTTCCTCCTCGCGCCGGTTCCCGCCCTCGGTCACCGTCAGGGTCCGGCCGCTCAAGGTGATCCGTCCGGTCTCCGTGAGCAACGAACACACGAGAGAGCGCGTGAAGTGCGACTTGGGGGAAGTGCGGTTCCACCAGCAGCCCAGCTCGAAGTCGGCGAGCGCGCGGGGGCGTTGTTCGAGGCGGTACTGCGGAACGCCGTCCCGGTGTACGTCCAGATCGCCCTGCGGGGTCTCCAGGATGCGGAAGGTCCCGCCGGGATCGGCCTGTTCGCCGCGCCGGTCCAGACGCAGCGGATATTCGCTGTGCCGCCCGAAGCCGACGTCCACCAGCCAAGGCCGGGGTGTCTCCACGCGCAGCGCGAGGTGGTCGAAGAGCGGACCGGGGAGCCCTTCCTCGCCGAAGACCCGTGCCGCCATGAGCGTCACCGGGTAGCCGAGGGCGGTGAGGAGCGCGGCAAAGGCGCTGTTGAGTTCGTAGCAGAAGCCCCCGCGGCGGTCCACGGCCACCTTGCCGGTCAGCGCCTCCGCCTCCAGCACGATGTCCTCGCCGAGGTGGACGCTCAGATTCTCGAACGGGACGGTGAGCAGGTGGCTGCGGTGCAGGTTCCGCAGCGAGTCCGCGTCGGCTCGCGCCGGGCGCGGTGCACGGATACGGGCGAGGTATTCATCGGCACGTGAGGGTGCGATGCGCAGGTCGTTCATGTCTCAGTTATGCCAGCGGGGCCGGCCGGGTGCATCGGGCGAGGGGAGTACGTCCCGCGGCGGATGGGGCACACCCTTCCGTGCACGCTGGGGGCGGCGATGCCGGCGGCACGCGCGGCTCCGGGGCAGTCCGGGCGCGCGGCTCCCCGCCTCGCGGAGGCCCCCGTCAGCCCTCGGACGCCGGCTGTCCGCTCTCTGCGCCGGCCGGCCGCCCGTCCGCGACGACCAGTTCCCTGATGTGTTCGCGGACCCGCTCCCGGGCCTCGTGCGGCAGGCCGCCGTCGGTGACGAGCGTGCCGACCTCCTCCAGCGACGCGAACGAACTCAGCCCGACCGTCCCCCACTTGGTGTGGTCCGCGACCACGACCACTCGCCGCGCGGAACCGACGAGATGTCTGTTCGTCTCGGCCTCCGCCAGGTTCGGGGTCGACAGGCCCGCCTCGGTGGATATGCCGTGCACACCGAGGAAGAGCACGTCGAAGTGGAGCGTGCGGATCGCCGCGTCGGCGACGGGGCCGACAAGTGAATCGGAGGGCGTGCGCACACCGCCGGTGAGGACCACCGTCGCGGCACCCGAGCCCGGGCGCGACCCGACCGGCGTGCGGCGCTGCGCGGCATGGAAGACGTCCGCGACGCGGACCGAGTTGGTGACCACCGTCAGGTCCGGCACCTCCGTGAGCCGCTGCGCCAGCGCGTACGTCGTCGTGCCGCCGGACAGCGCGATCGCGCTGCCGGGCTTCGCCAGCACCGCCGCGGCACGGGCGATGTCCTCCTTCGCCGACTGCTCCAGCGACGACTTGGCCTCGAATCCCGGCTCGTGCGTGCTCGCGTCCGCGAGGGGCACCGCGCCGCCGTGCACCTTCTCCAGGGCGCCGCGGCGGGCGAGGACGTCCAGGTCGCGGCGGATCGTCATGTCCGAGACCAGCAGCCTCCGCGTCAGCTCGTTCACCCGGACACCGCCGCGTTCGCGCAGCTCCTCCAGGATGAGCGCACGCCGCTGCTCCGCGAGCAGATTCTGGTTGTCGCCCGCCGTCTCCACCGTGCCGCCGTCCTTTCGCGCTCCGCAGCCTCCCCGCCCGGCCATCCTCCCACCCGCCGAAGCGGGAGCCCACGTCACGATTTCGCGTTGCTTGTGTGTGGACGGTCATGGCCACCCGCCCACGGGCAGGATGCTGGAGGGAGATCAGGAGCACGCAACTTCCCGGGGGAGCGGAGAATTGCAGACGGCCGAGTACGGCGACGGGTACGACAAGTCCGGTGCGAAAGCCGCACGAACCACTCCGGGAGAGCCGGGAGTTGAGCCCCCGCCAGGGCCGGGCCTGAATCTGGAACTGCTCGTGCACGGGGTCGGCGGCACCACACCCCAGGAGATGCTCGGCGATCCGAGGATCGAACGGGTCACCGGCGACCTGACCGCGGCCGTCTACCGGCGCACCGACGACGTCGACGCCGAGACCCGGCCGCAGGACTATGCGGACAAGCCGGTTCCCGAGGCGTACTCCTGGTCCAATCTGACCTCCGGCAACGGTGCCCGCGCCCTGTGGCTGATGCTGCTGCCCTTCATGGTCGCGAACCTCGCCCACTGGATGCGCCCCGCGGACTACGGCCCCCGCCTCGTGCTCGCGCGTCTGCACGGCGTGCTGGTGCGTCTGGTCGCCCTCAGCCTCACCGTGCTGCTCGTCGCCGCCGCCTGCGAGGTGGCGCTGGACCTGATCGCCTGGCAGTGCGCGGGCTCCAGCGGGTGTGCCGGTGAGCGCTCGTGGCTGGGCTTCATGGCGCAGGGCCCCTCCGGTGAGGGCGGCTGGTGGAGCCAGCCGGGCCGCCGCCTGGCGCTGGCCGCGGTGGTGCCCGCCGTGCTGACGCTGCTTCTGTGGTGGCTCTCGCACCGCACCTGGGCGGCGTACGAATCGCAGCCCCCGCTGCGCCGCCCCGTCGACGAGTACGACCGTGAGGCCCGGCACCGGCCGGCGCTGTGCCTGCCGGGGTTCTGGTACGGCAAGCGGCTCGTGGCGCGGCTGCGCGCGGCGCACACCGCCGCCGGACTCCTCACCGTCGCAGCCGCACTCGCCGCCGCCACAGCCCGCTACGACCGCAGAGCCGGCGGCAGCACCGCACTCGACACGGTCGGCCGGCTGACCGAGATCCTCGTCGTCGCGTGTGCGGTGTGGGTGCTGTACGTCGTGTGCCGTCGCGGCCGCAAGGAGAGCGAACCGGACGACGCCCTGGACAGGATCACGGTGCGGGCGCTTCCGGGCATCAGCGCCGGCGTACTGCTGCTGGCGGCCGTGCACGCCTCCTGGTCGCGGCCGCAGTGGGCCTCCCGCGGCGGCGGACTGCCGGGCGACGAGACCTTCGGCGTACTGGTCGTCGCACAGGGCGTCCTGGTGGCGGCGATCGGCGTGCTCGGCATCGTGCTCCACCGCCGGCATCCCGAGGGGCGCACCGCGCTGAAGGGCCTGGGCTCCGCCTCCGTCGCGATGCTCGCGTGCGCGCTGGGGGGCGTGATGTCCGGCGGCGTGACGCAACGCGTCGGCGACTGGCTCGACGGCTCGGGCACCCCCGGCATGGGCAACGGCCTCATCGAGGGACCGCCGGTACTGCTGACCTGGCAGTCCTCCGCCATTCCCGTCATGCTCGGCGTGGTGCTCCTGTTGCTGCTGTGGTTCCTCGTCCAAGTCTCCCGCCGCAGCCGGGAGATGACCGACGGCGTGGAACGCTCCTACCCCGGGGCCCGCCACGACGCCTCCCGTTCGCGCCGCATCGCCTCCGTCATCGCCCGTGCCGCCCTCACCGACGCCACCCCGTGGCTGGCGGGCACCGCCGCGGCCATAACGCTGCTCCTCGGCGGAGCCGGCGTGCTCGGCGCGTGGCTCACCGGTGAGGTTCCGGGACGCGCCGCGGACGGACGGCCCGCCGTCGTCGACGGATTCGCCGACACCGTCCAGGCGCTCGGCTCGTGGCTGATCGGCTTCGCCTTCGTCCTGTTCCTCACCTGGGCACGCCGCGCCTACCGGGACCCGTCGGCGCGCCGGACCATCGGCATCCTGTGGGACGTCGGCACGTTCTGGCCCCGCGCGGCACACCCGTTCTCCCCGCCCTGCTACGCGGAACGCGCCGTGCCCGACCTGGCCTGGCGGATGGCCACATGGACGGAGCAGACCGGCGGGCGACTGGTGATCTCCGGGCATTCACAGGGCAGCGTGCTGGCAGCGGCAGCGGTCTGGCACCTCGACCGTGTCGGGCGCCGGCAGGTCGCGCTGCTGACGTACGGCTCGCCCCTGGAGAGGCTCTACGGGCGCTGGTTCCCCGCCTACTTCGGGCCGCGTCAACTCCAGGACCTGCACCAGCAGGTGGACCGCTGGCGCAATCTGTGGCGCCTGACCGACCCCATCGGCGGACCGGTCCGCGTCGACGGCGGCGCGGCCATCGACCGCGGTCCGCTCCTCGACCCCCTCGAATACGGCCGCACCCTCCGGCACCCGCTGCCCGCGCCCATCCTCGGCCACGGCGAATACCAGGCCGACCCCGTCTTCGACGAGGAGAGGGACCTGCTGCTGCTCAGCATGCGACAGCGCGAGCCGGGCCCCGTGCACGGCACTGTGCACGGAGGTGCGGACGGGCATGCCGCGGCGGACCTGCCGCGCCAGGGCACGCACGGGGATGCCGGCGAGGCCGGGGGCGGCACGGGCGCTCAGACGGACCCGGGCAGGTCGTCCTCGTAGAGGAGGGTGAGGTCCTCGGTACTCGGGTCGGACAGCTGCGCCACCCGGCCCGCGTGCCGCTCGACCATCGACTCGAACGTCTGCCGCGCTGTTCGCCCGTTGCCGAACGACGGGCCCTTGGGCAGGGCCGTGAAGTGCTTCAACAGCGCCTCGGTCGCGGCCTCGCCCAGGTGGTACTCGTGCTCCTCGGCCTGCTGCTCCACGATCCGCAGCAGCTCCTCCGGCGTGTAGTCGCCGAAGGTGATCGTGCGCGAGAAGCGGGATGCGACACCGGGGTTGACGGCGAGGAAGCGCTGCATCTCCGCGGTGTATCCCGCGGCGATGACCACCACTTCCTCGCGGTGGTCCTCCATCAGCTTCACCAGCGTGTCGATGGCCTCGCGGCCGAAGTCCCGGCCGCCGTCCTCCGGTGAGAGCGCGTATGCCTCGTCGATGAAGAGCACCCCGCCCCGCGCACGGTCGAAGGCCTCCTGAGTGCGGATCGCCGTGGAGCCGATGTGCTCGCCGACGAGGTCGACGCGGGAGACCTCCACCAGATGACCCCGCTCGAGGACGCCGAGGGAGTGCAGAATCTCCCCGTACAGGCGGGCGACGGTCGTCTTGCCGGTGCCGGGGGAGCCGGTGAAGACGAGATGCCGTCGCACGGAGGCGGCCTTGAGCCCGGCCTCCTGGCGGCGGCGCCCCACCTCGATCATGTCGGTGAGCGCCCGCACTTCACGCTTGACGCTGTCCAGGCCCACCAGCGTGTCCAGTTCGCCGAGGACCTCCTGAGCGGGCCGGGCCGGCACGGCGGAAGGCTGGGCCTCCTCACCAGCAGTGGGGTCCTGCCGCAGAGTCGCGGGCTGCTGCGGGGCCGCGGCCTTCGCCGGCAACAGGCCCGGAGGGACCGCCTTTTCGGCGGGGGTGCCCGCCTCGGCGGGGGCCTGGGCCGGGGGAGCGGACGCCGACGCGCCACCCTCTCCGGGCGCCGCGACGACGGCGCTGTCGTCGCTCCTGCAGTCCTCGACGTCGGGGCCCTTCTCCGCGAACTCGAAGCCGCCCCGCGCGCACCGCTCCGTACGGCATCGCCGGAGCGTGGTGCGGCAGCCGTCGATGACGTGGAAACCGTATCCCTGCGATCCGCTGACCCGGCAGCCGTGGAAGGTGCCGCGGCCGTCGGCGGAGACGTAGAAACCGGCCTCGGAGGGGGAGGTGACGGTGCACCTCTCGATGCCCGGGTCGGCTCCCTTGGTGACGATGAAGCCCGTCGCTACCCCGTCGACGGTGCAGTTGGCGACCGTGCCCCCGCTCCCGTGGTCGCGGAACCACGCGCCCGTCGCAGCCTCCCGGATGCGGCAGTCGTCGAGCTGCACGGTCGCCCCGTCGCTCACGGAGACCGCGGTGCCGCGGACCTGGGTCAGGTCGCTGTCGACGACGTCGGCACGCGAGCCGCGGTCGAGGACGAACAGCGCGTCCGGGACGGTGTGCACGCGGCAGGAATCCAGCACCACGCTCGCACCGTCACTGATCCAAACCGCCGGATAGTCGCCCGTACTCTCATGTATCTCACAGCTGTTGGCGTCCGCGCGGGTGCCCGGGTCCCACACCGACAAGCCGTTGCGGCCGAAGCGGCGCACCGTGGAGCGGGTGAGGGTGAGCACCGAACGGGAGCGCAGGTCCAGGGCGTTCTCGGGGATGTCGTGGATGTCGCAGTCGGCGAGCGTGAGGACGGCGTCGGTGTCCAGGGTCACGCCGTCGGCCGACGTGCGGTGGACCCGGCAGTCGGTGAGGTGTCCCGTCGCCCGGGAGACGACCTGCACACCGCTGCCCTTGATCTCGTACACCTCACAGCCGACGGCCTCGGCGGCGCTGCCGTCGCCGTGCAGCAGCAGCCCGGCGCCCGTCGCGTGGTGAACACTGCAGCGCTCCAGGCGCGGATGGGCGCCGTCGCGCACGGAGATGCCGGACTGTCCCGCCGAGACGATTTCGCACTCCTCGTACACGCCGCCGGCGCCGCCGGTGACGGTGATGCCCGTCCCGGCCGGATTGTCGACGGTGCAGCGGCGCACCGTGGGGCGGGCGCCTCCGCGCACCTCGATCCCGGATGCCGAACGCGTCATCACCCGCAGGCCGTTCAGCTCGGCGGCCCCGTCCTCGACCAGCAGCGCGGGGGAGGTGGCGTCCTGCGCCTCGATCTGGAGGTGCTGCACGACTGCCGAGGACCGCACGGTCACGGCGACGCCCTCGGCGGGGGCGATGCGGACCGAGCCTGAGGCACCACGCTCGGGTCCGCGCAGGGTGACGGTGCGCTCCAGTACCAGGTTCTCCCGGTACGTGCCGGGAGCAACAGTGATCACGTCTCCGTCGGTTGCGGCCTCCACGGCGGCCGCAAGAGAGCCGTACTCTCCCGTGCGGCGCCGCCACCGCGACGTACCGGCGTGCGTCACCTGCACCGAGCCCTGTGCCATGGACAGTTGTGCCCCAACCTCGAAGTTCCTGTGGCGCGTTGAGATGCGCGCCGGGGAGGCACCACCGTAGCGTGCGCCGGGAGCGGCGCAGTCACGTGTCCGCACTTCGGGCGCCCGAGGAGCACCGGGCGACCGCTGCACCCTCGTCCGGGCGGCACGGCCGCACGGTGCCGGCATACCGGGGCGGAACCCGGGATCCCGGAAACCGGGCGGGACTCCGGCCGGGCACGGGCGACGGCCTGAGCCGGGGAGCCCTGCCGGGCCCCGGCTCAGTTGTTGGAGCCGGTGCGTCCCCAGTCGGGGCCGATGCGGGACCACTCCGCGTCCCACAGGGCGTACCGGCGGCGCAGCAACTGCCGCATGGTCAGCCGGCGACCGGCCTCCATGAGCCCGGCGGCTCCCGCGCCGGCGGCCAGTCCGGCCAGAGCGGCGTACGAGGACGCGGTCTGCGAACTCATGGGACTTCTCGTGGCGACGCCCTCGGCGTCCGTCCAGATGCGGAAGCGCTCACCGGGCTGGACGCGCTGCTTCGTGGTGACGGTGCTCTTGTGTGTCTCGCCGTCCGGGCCGGCCCAGTGGGCGACCACATGACGGCGGTCGGGCTGCTGCGAAGCGGACTCGGGATCGGCGTCCAGCGGAGCCCGGTCCTGGACCGATTCGGCCACGGCCCACACCTGGTGACGGCCCTGCCGCTGCTCCTCGGCGTTCTTCAGCAGCGCTCCGTGCGCCGCGGAGGCGCCGAGCCAGCCGGCGAGCGGAGCGATGACGACGACAAGGATCACGGCACCCAGTGCCAGCCATGCTTCGCGGCGGTCGCTGCGGCGGCACAACGGGTTGCCACGCCAGCGCCACAGGCCGACGATCGCGCGCATAACTTCTCACCCCCTTCTCCACGTGCGTGAGTACCTCGAGCAGGCGGGTACATGCGTGGAGTAGGCCAAAGAGACTCAAATCACCGGAACATGGTCAGGGCTCCGGCCCCGTAGCCACCCCATCGTGGAACATCGAGCCTACCTCCCCGCCCGGCTTCCGAAGGGCCGGGGGTGCGGAACCGGGCTGCACTGAGTGTCACATGGGTGTCCGCCGGTCCTCCAGGGGGTCCCTCGGTGGCTGATTCTCTCCTTCAAGTCCGGCCCGATACCCAGACACTTGGGCGGTCATTCCATGGAATGCCATCTCTTTTGAGCGATTGCCCGTTATGAGCGCGCCGGATTAGCTTCGTCTGCGCAACGACGAATTGCCGGTGCGGACACGGAGATTGGCGGTACCCATATGGCGACTGCGGTGGAGACGAATTCCGGTGGCGAGGATGCCGCACAGCGGGCACAGGCGAGTCTTGCGACGGCGGCCGCACGCAATCTCACCACGACCACCAAGACGCCCCCGCAGATGCAGGGAATCAGCTCCCGCTGGCTGTTGAAGGTTCTCCCCTGGGTGCAGGTTCCCGGCGGCACCTTCCGCGTCAACAGGCGCCTGACGCACACCCTGGGCGACGGCCGCGTGGAGTTCACCACCACGGGCGCCGAAGTGCGGGTCATCCCGCTGGAGCTGACCGAACTCCCGCTGCTGCGCGGCTACGAGGACCGTGCGGTGCTCGAAGCGCTGGCCAACCGCTGCGAACAGCGCGACTTCGGTCCGGGCGAGACGATCATCGAGGAGGGACGCCCGGCCGACCAGGTGGTGCTCGTCGCCCACGGCAAGCTGCGCAAGACGACAGAGGGCAAGTACGGCGGCGAGAGCGTCCTCGGCGTGCTGGCCGACGGCGACCACCTCGGATCCGGCCGACTCACCGGCGAGCCGGGGAAGTGGGACATCACGCTCACCTCGCTGACCAGCGGCACCGTACTGACCCTCGCCCGGGAGTCCTTCGAGGAGATCGCCGGCCGATCCGAGAGCCTGCGCGCGCAGACCGCCTCGGCGGCATCCGGACTGAACGGGCGGCGCACGCCCGACGGGGAATCCGAAGTGGCGCTGGCTTCGGGGCATGTGGGGGAGGAGGCGTTGCCGGGGACGTTCGTGGACTACGAACTCTCGCCACGTGAGTACGAGCTGAGTGTGGCGCAGACGGTGCTGCGGGTGCATTCGCGGGTGGCGGATCTGTACAACCATCCGATGAACCAGGTCGAGGAGCAGTTGCGGCTGACGGTCGAGGCGCTGCGGGAGCGGCAGGAGCACGAGGTGGTCAACAACCGCGACTTCGGGCTCCTGCACAACGCCGCTCCGGCCCAGCGCATCCACACCCGTTCCGGCCCGCCCACCCCCGACGACCTCGACGAACTCCTCGCCACGGTATGGAAGGAGCCCGGCGTCGTCCTCGCCCATCCCAAGGCGATCGCCGCCTTCGGCCGCGAGTGCAGCCGCCGCGGCATCCAGCCCGACAGCGCGGAAGTGGACGGGCACCGGCTGCCCGCCTGGCGCGGCGTGCCCGTCCTGCCGTGCAACAAGATCCCGGTCGGCCCGGAGGGCACGACGAGTGTGCTGGCCATGCGTACCGGCCAGGAGAAACAGGGTGTCGTCGGCCTGCACCAGACGGGAATTCCCGACGAATACCAGCCGGGGGTCTCGGTCCGTTTCATGGGGATCGACGAAAAGGCCCTCATCTCTTATCTGGTGAGCGCCTACTATTCGGCGGCCGTACTGGTGCCGGACGCTCTGGGAATCCTCGAGGACGTCGAAATCGGCCACTGACCCCGCGCTTCGGCGTCACAGCAGTCCGCGCCCGCCGAGCGGGATTTCCGGACGATTCCCGCAAGCAGTCCAAGTACCGGCCACAGCACGAAAGGTCTCCGGTCGATGACCTCCCAGCCCGAGACGACGCCCGCCTCCGCACCCGGGCAGAGCCTCAGCCTCACCACCGCCGCAGCCCGCAACCTGACGACCACCACCAAGACACCCCCTCAGATGCAGGGGATCTCCTCACGCTGGCTGCTGAAGGTCCTCCCGTGGGTCGAGGCCACCGGCGGTGCCTTCCGCGTCAACAGGCGCCTGACGCACACCCTCGGCGACGGACGGGTGGAATTCGTCGTCACCGGCGCCGACATCGGCGTCATCCCCGCAGAGCTCCGCGAGATCCCGCTGCTGCGCGGGCTGACCGACGACGCGGCCCTGGGGGCGCTCGCCGAACGGTTCGAGCAGCGGGAGTACGCCGCCGGGGAGACAGTTGTCTCGCCCGGTGACCCGGCGCGGCTTCTCCTCATCGCCCACGGGAAGGTGAAGCGCACGGGCGTCGGCAAGTACGGCGAGGAGGTGTCCCTGGGCGTTCTCGCCGGCGGCGACCACATCGGCGACCAGGCCCTCACGCCGGAGCCGGAGGACTGGGACCAGACCCTCACCACGCTGACGAAGTGCACCGTACTGGCCCTGTCCGCCCAGGAGTTCCGCGAACTGGCGGACCGCTCACGGGCGTTGCGCACGTACCTCGACGCCTACCTCTCCCGCGCGATCCCGCGGCAGAACAGGCGCGGGGAGGCCGAGATCGAGCTGGCTTCGGGGCATGTGGGGGAGGAGGCGTTGCCGGGGACGTTCGTGGACTACGAGCTGTCTCCGCGTGAGTACGAGCTGAGTGTGGCGCAGACGGTGCTGCGGGTGCATTCGCGGGTGGCGGATCTGTACAACCATCCGATGAACCAGGTCGAGGAGCAGTTGCGGCTGACGGTCGAGGCGCTGCGGGAGCGGCAGGAGCACGAGATGGTCAACAACCGCGACTTCGGGCTCCTGCACAACGCCGCCCTGGCCCAGCGCATCCACACCCGTTCCGGCCCGCCCACCCCCGACGACCTCGACGAACTCATCTCGCGCCGCCGCAAGACGCAGTTCCTCCTCGCCCATCCCAAGGCGATCGCTGCCATCGGCCGCGAGTGCAGCAGCCGCGGCATCTACCCCCAGCAGACCGAACTGCACGGTACGAGCGTGCGCTCCTGGCGCGGCATTCCGCTGCTGCCGTGCAACAAGATCCCGGTCAGCCGGGAGGGCACGACGAGTGTGCTGGCCATGCGTACCGGCCAGGAGAACCAGGGCGTCGTCGGCCTGCACCAGACGGGCATCCCCGACGAGATCGAGCCCGGTCTGAACGTGCGCTTCATGGGCATCGACGACAAGGCCCTCATCTCTTATCTGGTGAGCACCTACTACTCGGCCGCGGTGCTCGTCCCTGACGCTCTCGGCGTGCTGGAGGACGTCGAGATCTGACGGGCGCAGGCAACAGCACGCGCACCGGCGGCAAGGGGGATCCGGACCGGGAGGGGAGGAGGGGACCTCAGCCGGAGGCCGCGGACCAGCTCCAGTCCGCGACCTCCGGCAGGTCCGTCCCGTGCTCACGGATCCATGAGTGGTGCCGGGTCCGCATGTCCCCCATCGCCTGCCGCACACCCGCGGCCCGCACCGGCAGGCCCGGCGTGCGGTCGATGACGTCGATCACGAGCCGGTAGCGGTCCATGTCGTTGCGCACCACCATGTCGAACGGCGTTGTGGTGGCGCCCATTTCCTTGTATCCGCGCACGTGGAGCGAGTCGTGCACGGCCCGCCGGTAGGTGAGGCGGTGCACGAGCCACGGATAGCCGTGGTACGCGAAGATCACAGGCCTGTCGCGTGTGAAGACGGCGTCGAACTCCGCGTCGGGCAGCCCGTGCGGATGTTCCGAGCGCGGCAGCAGCCGCGCGATGTCCACCACGTTGACCACCCGCACCGCCAGCTGCGGCAGATGCTCGCGCAGCAGCGACGCCGCCGCCAGCGTCTCCTGCGTCGGAACGTCGCCCGCACAGGCCAGCACCACATCCGGCTCCCCGCCCTGAGCCTCGGTGCCCGCCCATTCCCACACGCCGAGACCGCGCTCGCAGTGGTTGCGGGCCTCCTCCAGCGACAGCCAGTCGAAGCACTGCTGTTTCCCGGCCACCACGACGTTGACGGTGTCGCGCGTGCGCAGCACATGATCCGCGACGCACAGCAGCGTGTTGGCGTCCGGCGGCAGATAGACCCGCACGACCTGCGGGCTCTTGTTCATGATGTGGTCGATGAAGCCGGGGTCCTGGTGGGAGAAGCCGTTGTGGTCCTGCCGCCACGCGTGCGACGTGAGCAGGTAGTTGAGCGACGCGAGCGGCATGCGCCACGGCACGTCCCGCGAGCTCTGCAGCCACTTGACGTGCTGGCCGGCCATGCTGGCGACGATGTGGGCGAAGGCCTCGTACGTGCCGAAGAGGCCGTGCCTGCCCGTGAGCAGGTAACCCTCCAGCCAGCCCTGGCACATGTGCTCCGAGAGAACCTCCAGCACCCGCCCGTGCCGGCCGAGGTGCTCGTCCGTCCCGAGGGTCTGTGCCTGCCAGCCGCGCGGCGTGACGTCGAAGACGCCGTCGAGGTGGTTCGAGGCCGTCTCGTCGGGGCCGAACAGACGGAAGTCGCGCCGCTCCTGAGTGGCGGAGAACAGCTCGGTCAGCATGCCGCCGAGCACGCGTGTGGGCTCGTGCGAGGTGTGCCCGTGCCGCTCCACGTACACGGCGTGCGGTTCCAGCGCGGGCAGCGGCAGTTCACGCAGCAGGCGCCCGCCGTTGGCGTGCGGGGATGCGCCCAGCCTGCGGTCTCCCTCCGGCACGCATGCCAGAACCTGCTCGCCTGGCCTGCCCTCCTCGTCGAAGAGCTCCTGGGGCCGGTACGAGCGCAGCCACGCCTCCAACTGCCGCAGCCGCGCCGGGTCTTCACGGACGCCGGTGAGCGGGATCTGGTGCGAGCGCCAGGTGTCCTCCACGGGCACACCGTCGACCTCCGCAGGGCCCGTCCAGCCCTTCGGGGTGCGCAGCACCAGCATCGGCCAGCGCGGCCGGTGCACCGAAGCGCCCGCACGGGCGCGGGCCTCACGCTGGTACTGCCCGATGCGTTCCAGCGCCACGTCGAAGGCCCCGGCGAGTGCACGGTGCGTCTCGGCCGGAGGCGTCCCGGGGTGCGCGGTGACGTGCAGCGGGTCGTATCCGTAGCCGCGCAGCAGGGCGTCCAGCTCGTCCTCCGGCAGCCGGGCGAGGACCGTCGGGTTCGCGATCTTGTACCCGTTGAGGTGAAGCACCGGCAGAACCGCTCCGTCGTGCACCGGGTCGAGGAACTTGTTGGAGTGCCAGGCCGCGGCCAGCGGGCCCGTCTCGGCCTCCCCGTCGCCCACGACGGAGCACACCAGCAGATCGGGGTTGTCGAAGGCCGCGCCGTATGCGTGGGCCATCGCGTAGCCGAGTTCGCCGCCCTCCTGGATCGAGCCGGGCACGTCGGGTGCCGTATGGCTGGGCAGTCCGCCCGGATGCGAGAAGTCCCGGAAGAGGCCGAGCATGCCCGCGGCGTCCCGCCGGCGGTCGGGTTCGAGCTCGCCGAACGTCCCCTCCAGCCACGCGCCCGCCAGCACGGCGGGCGCCCCGTGGCCCGGCCCCCAGATCCCGACGGCGTCCAGACCGTGCGTACGGACGGCCCGGTTGAGGTGGGTGTAGACGAGCCCCAGCCCGGGTGCCGAACCCCAGTGCCCCAGCAGCCTGGGCTTGATGTGCTCCGGGCGCAGCGGCTCACGCAGCAGCGGGTTGTCCCGCAGGTACAGCTGGCAGGCGGACAGGTAGTTCATGGCACGCCAGTGGGCGTCCAGCCGGGCGGTCTCGTCGTCCGAGAGCGAAGGGTGCGTGTGCATGCCGGGATGGGTACCAGGGGACGCCGCCCGACACACGTGCAGACGGGCCGGGGAGTATCCCGAAGCATGCCGGATTGTCCGGGTCCACAGCGTTGCCTGGGGCTGTGACGCACGGCACGATGACGGTGTGCTGAATCCATGGCTGGCGCTGGAGGCAGGGGCAGACGCGGCCGAGCGGACCGGTCAGGTCCGCCGCGCGCACGAGGAGTTCGTGACCGAGGGCGCGATCGGGGCCCAGGTACGGAACGTGGTGGCCGAGTCCTGGCAGCGATGCGCCGGTGCCTCCGTCGAGCCGGAGAGCGTGGCCCGGGTCGACCTGGGGGACGCGGAACTCGCCGCGTACCGGTCCGCGCATCCCCTGGACCGCGTCATGCCGCTCTTCCGTGAACTCCTCGGCACCGTCGCCGACGACGGTGCGCACCTGCTGTCCGTGTGCGACGAGAACGGGCGCATGCTGTGGGTCGAGGGACACTCCCAAGTCCAGCGCCACGCCGAGCGGATGAACTTCGTTCCGGGCGCCCGCTGGTCCGAGCGCTACATCGGCACCAACGCCCCGGGCACGGCGCTCGCCGTCGACCACGCCGTGCAGATCTTCACTGCCGAGCACTACTGCCGCCCCGTGCAGGCGTGGACGTGCGCCGCGGCGCCCGTCCACGACCCGCGCACCCACCGCCTCATCGGGGCCGTCGACATCACCGGCGGCGACCATCTCGCCTCGCCGCAGAGTCTCGCGCTCGTCCAGGCGACCGCCCGCGCGGCGGAGGCGTATCTCGCCGAACTGTCGGCCGCCGGCGGCACTTCGGCCGACGGTGCGCCCGTGCTGAACGCCCTCGGCTGCGACGAGGCCCTGCTCGATCCCGGAGGCGGCACGCCCGTTCGGCTGGGCAGGCGGCACAGCGAGATCATGGTGCTCCTCGCGGCGCATCCCGAAGGCCTCACCGGCGAACGTCTCGCGCTCGAACTCTACGGAGAGCGCGCCGTCACTCCGGTCACGCTGCGCGCCGAACTCTCCCGGCTGCGCGGGCTGCTGGGGTCGCTGCTCGACTCACGTCCGTACCGGCTGCGCACCGCTCCGCACACCGACCACGACGCCGTTGCACAGGCACTGGCCGAGGGCGATCTGCCCGCCGCGCTCTCCGCCTACCGCGGCCCGCTGCTGCCGCTCTCCGAGGCGCCCGGTGTCGTACGGCTGCGCAGGCGGCTGGAGGACCGGTTGCGCCGTGCCCTGCTCTCCTCCCGCGACCCGGTTCTGCTGGAGGAGTGGGTGCGCACGCCCTGGGGCGAGGACGACCTGGAGATGTGGGAGGCCCTGCTGGCCGGACGCCAGGGCGGTCAGGCCCGCACCGCCGCCCTCACGCGCCGCGTGCGCGAACTGCGCCGCTCCTACGGGCTGGAGAGCACGCAGCCGCCTTCCGGGCGCCGTCCGTACACAGAGGAGGGCGGAGCACACGCAACGTATCGGCAACGTTCCCGTCCCTAGGCTTCCCGCAACACGGGCCCGCCGAGCGATGAGGCGGGCCACCAGCACCAAGGGGAGGCAGTGATGAGCCGCTACGCCGCGCCCGGGTCCGACGGGGCCGTCATGAACTACAAGTCCCGCTACGACCACTGGATCGGGGGCCAATACGTAGCCCCCAAACAGGGCGGCTACTTCGAGAACCCCACACCGGTCACCGGAGCGCCCTTCACCGAGATCGCCCGCGGCACCGCCGACGACGTGGAGCGCGCTATCGACTCGGCACACGAGGCCGCCCCGGCCTGGGGCCGCACGCCCCCCGCCGAACGTGCCGCGGTGCTGAACCGCATCGCGCAGCGCATGGAGGACCACCTCGAGGAACTGGCCGTGGCCGAGAGCTGGGAGAACGGCAAGCCGGTGCGTGAGACGCTGGCCGCCGACATCCCTCTCGCCATCGACCACTTCCGCTACTTCGCCGGTGCCATACGGGCACAGGAGGGCTCGCTGTCGGAGATCGACGAGGACACGGTCGCCTACCACTTCCACGAGCCGCTCGGCGTCGTCGCCCAGATCATTCCGTGGAACTTCCCGATCCTGATGGCCACGTGGAAGCTGGCTCCCGCGCTGGCGGCCGGCAACGCGGTCGTGCTCAAGCCCGCCGAACAGACCCCGGCCTCCGTCCACTTCTGGATGAGCCTGGTCGCCGACCTGTTGCCTCCGGGCGTCGTCAACATCGTCAACGGCTTCGGCGCGGAAGCGGGCAAGCCCCTGGCCAGCAGCCCCCGCGTGGCGAAGGTCGCCTTCACCGGTGAGACCACCACGGGCCGGCTGATCATGCAGTACGCGTCCGACAACCTCAAGCCGGTCACGCTCGAACTCGGCGGCAAGAGCCCCAACATCTTCTTCGACGACGTCTCCCGCGCCGACGACGACTTTTTCGACAAGGCACTGGAAGGCTTCACGATGTTCGCCCTCAACCAGGGCGAGGTGTGCACCTGTCCGTCGCGTGCCCTCATTCAGCAGGGCCACTACCGGGACTTCCTCGACGCGGGCATCGCGCGCACGGAGAAGATCGTCCAGGGCCATCCGCTGGACACCGACACCATGGTGGGCGCCCAGGCCTCCAACGACCAGCTGGAGAAGATCCTCTCCTACCTCGACATCGGCAAGCAGGAGGGCGCGAAGGCGCTGACCGGCGGCAGTCGTGCCGAGCTCGGAGGGGAGCTGGAGGGCGGCTACTACGTGCGGCCCACCATCCTCGAGGGCAAGAACAGCATGCGCGTCTTCCAGGAGGAGATCTTCGGTCCGGTCGTCGCCGTCACCGGCTTCTCCGACTTCGCCGACGCCATGACGACGGCGAACGACACCCTCTACGGACTCGGCGCCGGCGTGTGGACCCGCGACGGCAGCACCGCCTACCGCGCGGGACGCACCATCCAGGCCGGGCGCGTGTGGACGAACTGCTACCACGCCTACCCGGCGCACGCCGCGTTCGGTGGCTACAAGCAGTCCGGCATCGGCCGCGAGAACCACCGCATGATGCTCGACCACTACCAGCAGACCAAGAACCTGCTGGTGAGCTACTCGCCGAAGAAGCTCGGACTCTTCTGATGTCGTCCGCGGAGCAGGCGCGGGACCGAGCGGCCGCCGAGGCGCCGGAACGGGTCGGCGTCACCGAGGAGGCGGCCAGGATGATCCGGCGGCTGACGGACCAGCACGGGCCGCTGATGTTCCACCAGTCCGGCGGCTGCTGCGACGGCAGCTCCCCGATGTGCTACCAGCTCGGTGAGCTGCGCACGGGCGATGCCGACGTGCTGCTCGGGCGGCTCGCGGTGGAGGGCGTCGACGAACCGGTGCCGTTCTGGATGTCCTCGAGTCAGTTCGCGTACTGGAGCCACACCCACCTGACGGTGGACGTGGTGCCGGGACGCGGCAGCGGATTCTCACTGGAGGCCCCGGAAGGGGTGCGCTTCCTGATCCGCTCGCGGCTCATGGACGAGGGCGCTTCAGCCGAACTGCCGCCGCAGCAGCGGTAGAAGGGGTGCCCGCCGCGGACGGCAGGTCCTGGGCGAGCACCTCGACCGAGTCGCCGCTGCGCACCCTGCCCGTGCGCTCGGGGATCAGATTCTGGCCGAAGACCAACTGGTCCCCGAAGCGACGGTGGCGGGCGAGGGTGCGCAGCGGCTCCTTTCCCCGTACGCCCGACGTCTGGTCGGTGGTGGTCACCACGCAACGCCCGCACGGCTTGGCCACCCTGAAGACGGCCTCGCCTACGCGGAGCCGCCGCCATCGGTCCTCGGCCCACGGGGTGCTTCCGGCGACGACGAGGCTCGGCCGGAAGCGGTCCATCGGCACGGGGCCCTCGTCGGCGTGATCGCCCTGTGCGATGAGGGAATTGAGAGCGTCCAGCGAAGAGACGGCCGTCAGCAGGAGCGGAAAACCGTCGGCCAGCGAGACCGTCTGACCGCCCGACGCGAACTGCGGGTCGATGAGGCGCCGCCGCTCGGGGGCGTCCAGATGCACGAGCAGCACCTCCGTGCCGAGATACGCGGAGAACCAGTCGCTGGCCTCCGCGTCGGCGGGCACCACGTCCAGCTTCTTCCCGAACAGCCGTACGGGGACCGTCTCCCGGTCCGCCGGCGGCACGCCGACCTCGAGCGGCTCCCTCCCCGGAGCCGTGATGCTGAGCGCCGCTCCTGCCGGACCTCCCCCGCAGGTGTCATCGGGCCGTGGAACCGCCCGGACGAGGGCAAGGCGTGGCTGCTCCCGCTGCGTGACCTCGCTGCCGTCCGGAGACGTCAGCATCCAGCGCCTGTCGGCAGCCGGTCCCCACGGCTCGACTGTCAGCTCCTCGCGCGTGATCCCCGCCAGTGCCTTCACCGGGTAGAGGTGGAGCGATGCCAGCGTCACGGACGTCATGCCGTCATCCTGCCACCGGCGCCGGCCGCCCGAAGGGGCCGGATCCGGTCAGTAGCCGCGACCGGGGTACTGCTGCCCGCCGTAGGGGTCCTCGTAGGCGTTCGGCATCTGCCGGGGCGCCGCGGGACGCGGTGCGGCGGGACGGGGAGCGGCGGGACGGGGCGGTGCGACCGGCCGCATCTGCTGCGGAGGCTGGGGCTGTTGGTACTGCTGAGGATGCTGGCGTGGATCCTGGTATCCCCGCTGCGGCTGCTGCTGCGGGATGTGAGGCGCGGGCGCCTGCTGCAGCGGAGCCGACTGAAGGGGGGCGGGCTGCGCCATGCCGGGCTGCGGGGGCTGGTGGCCCATCGCACCCGGGTACCCCTGGGGTGGCGTGTGCTGCTGGTGGCTCGGCCCGGCGGGAAGCGCGGGCAGAGCGGGGGGAAGTGCGGCGAGGGAAGGCAGGGCCTCGTACGCCGAGGGGACACGGATGGGAGCGATCTGCGGGGTGCCGCGCTCGTTCACGAGCATGTCGTAGATCGGTGTGTCGGGGTACGAAGGGCCAGCGTAGTAGCCGCCAGGGGAGTAGCGGGGGGAGGTCATGCCCATAAGGTAAGCCCAAAATGTGGCCGTTGGGGACCCCGGTCGAGGAGCGGTTTCCCGTGCTTGCGGTGACTGCCCGTCAGCAATCGGAGCGAACCTGGCAAAATCGGTCACGAAGGGCCTGTCGAGATGTTGTGACGAGCCGCGTCAGCCGCAGGAACGCGGCGGACGGACAGCTTCCGGCGACCAGGACGCCGGCGGACGAGGGGTAGTGGAGTGGCATGACGATGCGCAAGGGCACCAACATCCCGGTGGCGGAGACGTCGCTGCGTATCGAGCTCGGGAGGGATTCCGGAACAGCTCCCGTGGACGTGGATGCCTCCGCCCTGCTGCTGACGGCGTCCGGAAAGGTCCGCTCCGACGACGACTTCGTCTTCTACAACCAGCCCCGTCACGCCTCGGGCGCAGTGATCCACCAGGGCAAGCGCTCCGAAGGTCCCGGTGTCGTGGACGTCTTGAGCGCGGACCTGGCGAGGGCCGAGCCCGATGTCGACAGGATCGTCCTCGCGGCCTCCGCCGAAGGCGGCACATTCGGACAGGTCCCCGGGCTGTACGTACGGCTCGTGGACGCGGACGGCGGAGCGGAGATCGCCCGCTTCGAGAGCGTCGACGCCACCGTCGAGACGGCCTTCGTCCTCGGTGAGCTCTACCGCAGGCAGGGAGGCTGGAAGTTCCGTGCGGTCGGCCAGGGCTACGAAAGCGGACTGGCGGGTCTGGCGACGGACTTCGGGATCAGCGTTGACGAAGGAACGGACTCCGGCGCACCGGCAGGCGAAGCGGCGCCCGCCGCGCCCGCGGTCCCGCCCCAGACATCCGCGACGCCCCCGGTACCGGCGGCGATCCCGGCACCGGCGGCGATCCCGGTACCGGCGGCGACCCCGGCACCTGCCGCGGCCCAGCACGTGCCGCCTGCCAAGGTCACGCTGACCAAACAGGCACCGTCGGTCTCCCTCACCAAGCATGGCGGCACCGGCGGAGTCCTGCGGGTCAACCTCAACTGGCAGGTGCAGAAGAACGCCTCGGGCTAGGGCCGGAAACTCGGCAGGGCCGTCGCCGGATACTCCGGCCTCGATCTGGACCTGTGCGCCCTCTTCGAACTCGCCGACGGCCGCAAGGGGGTCGTCCAGGCGCTCGGCAACGCCTTCGGCTCGCTGAACGGACCACCGTACGTCCACCTCGACGGCGACGACCGCACCGGCGCGGTCGCCTCCGGCGAGAACCTCACCGTCAACCTCGATCATGCGGCGGAGCTGCGGCGCGTCCTCGTCTTCGTGACGATCTACGCCGGGGCGCGCAGCTTCGAGGGAGTCCAAGGCACCGTGACCCTCCAGCCGCAGCACGGCACCCCGGTGGAGTTCTCGCTCGACGAGTGCACCGTCCCCTCCAACGTCTGTGCGCTCGCGCTCATCACCAACCAGGGCGGCGATCTCGTCGTGCGCCGCGAGGCCCGCTACCTGGTCGCCCAGCGCGGCAGCAGCCCGCAGCGCACGGTAGACGCCGCCTACGGCTGGGGCATGCAGTGGACTCCCGGCCGCAAGTGAACTGCCGCCCGCCGCGCGGTACCTGCGCTCACGCGTAGGTGCGCCCCTTCCAGGCGGCACCGCGCCCGCGATGGTGCCGCAGCGCCGAATCGAGCGTCATCAGCAGATAGAGGGAAGCCGTCACCGGCAGCGCGAGCGCACGCCACGGCGGCTGCCGGTAGTAGCGCAGCATCGGCACGTACGTCAGCGCCATCACCGCCCATGCCGCAGCGCCCACGGGCGACCCCGCAATCGCCGTCACCGGCGGCACCAGGTACACGAGCGTCAGGCCGGCCACTGTGCCCAGCAGCACCAGCGGACTGTTCCCGAGCTGTGCGTACGCGCTGCGCGCCACCATCCGCCACAGCTGCGGCAGCCGTTCGTAGGGGCGGACGCTGCGCACACCGTCTGCCAGGCCCAGCCAGATCCGCCCCCCGCTGCGTTTGACGGCCCGTGCGAGCGTCACGTCGTCGATGACGGCGTGCCGGATGCTCCCGGGGATGTCCGCACGGACGGCCGCCTCGGTGCGCAGCAGCACGCAGCCGCCGGCCGCCGCGGCGCTACGGGACGAGGGGCGGTTGACCCGGCTGAAGGGGTAGAGCTGCGCGAAGAAGTAGACGAAGGCCGGCACGATGAACCGCTCCCACGCGCTGTCGGCCCGCAGCCGGGCCATCTGGGAGAGAAGGTCGAGACGGGCGCCGGTCGCGGCACTCACCAGGTTCCGCAGCGAGTCCGGCGCGTGCGCGATGTCGGCGTCCGTGAGCAGCAGGAAGCCCGCGCCTGTCCGCTCCCGCGCGAGGGCCATGCCGTGCCGCAGCGCCCACAGCTTGCCCGTCCAGCCGGGTCCGGGCTCCCCGGGGGAGGTGACGGTCAACGGAAGGCCGTGCGGCGCCTGTTGGCTCGCGAGGCGTCGTGCCACATCACCGGTGCCGTCTGTGGAGCCGTCGTCGACGAGGAAGATCTCGGCCCGCCCCGGATAGTCCTGGGCCAGCAGGCCGGGCAGGCTCAGCGGCAGGACGTCCGCCTCGTCCCGCGCCGGCACGACGACCGCCACCGCCGGCCAGGCCTGCGGATCCGTGCGCGGCGGCAGCCGGAGGTCGGTACGCCAGAAGCGGGCGTGCGCCAGCAGCAGCCACAGCCAGGCGGCAAGCGAACCCGAGGCGATCCAGGTCAGGGGGCTCATCCGCCGCAGTCTGCCGCACCGCAGGCGGTGCGTACGGTACGCCGGGGCCGCGGTGCCACCGGATGAGGCCGCATGGCCGATCGACTACAGTTGCGTGCCGTGAAGATCGCGTTGGTGGACTCCGGTATCGGCCTGCTCGCGGCGGCTGCGGCAGTGCGCAGGGCCCGTCCCGACGCGGATCTCGTCCTCTCCAGCGATCCCGACAGCATGCCCTGGGGGCCGCGCACCGCCGAGGACATCACCGCACACGCCCTGGCCTGCGCGAAGGCCGCCGGAGCCCACGAGCCGGACGCCCTGATCGTCGCGTGCAACACCGCATCCGTGCACGCCCTGGCGGCGCTCCGCGAGGAGCTGGAGCCGGACCTCCCCGTCATCGGTACGGTGCCCGCGGTGAAACCGGCGGCGCAGGGCGGCGGTCCCGTCGCCGTGTGGGCCACCCCGGCGACCACGGGAAGCCCCTACCAGCGGCGCCTCATCGCTGACTTCGGCAGGGAAGCCCAGTTCACCGAGGTGCCCTGCCACGGTCTGGCGGACGCCGTGGAGACGGCGCGGGAACACGCCATCGACGTGGCAGTCGGCGCGGCCGCCGATCTCACTCCGCGCGGTGTGCGCGCCGTCGTCCTCGGGTGCACGCACTACGAACTCGTCGGTGAACGCATCCGCGCGGCCCTCACGGATGCGGACGGTCCGCCGCCGGTGCTCTTCGGCTCCGCCGACGCGGTCGCCGCCCAGGCCCTGCGCAGGATCGGCACCGGCCCAGACCTTGGCGCCGCCCCGACCGGCGGGCTGACCGTGCTGCTCGGGGGGAGTACGGCCAGGCTGCCCGAGGTGGCGAACACCTACGCCGAGGGCCGGCTCCTCGCGGGCGCACCCGTCACGCCTTGACCCCGGGCCGTGGCCGGCCCGGCGTAATCTGCGCCCCATGAGCGAGCAGCCCGAAGCCCCGCCGCGGCCTTCCGGGGTCTGGACCGGCGGCGCGGCAAACCGTCTGCAATGGCTGCTGGCGCTGCTCGGCGCCGCATGCGTGGGGCTCGGACTCGCGCTGGGTGCGCGCGCCTCGTGGGAGCTGGACAGCGCGCCTCTGGTCATGTCCGTCGTGGGCTGCCTCGCGGCGGGCCTGCTGGGGCTCTTCGGCACCCTCGCGTTCGTGCACGTGCGGGTCACCGTCGACAGCGAAGCGCTGGAACTGCGCTGCGGACCCGCCGGGGTGCCGCGGCGCCGCATTCCGCTCTCCCACGTCCTGGCCGCGGAGGTGGTCCGCGGGGTCACGCCACGTCAGTGGGGTGGCTGGGGCTACAGGTGGCGCCCCGGCAGGGGCACGGCGGTCGTCGTACGGCGCGGGGAGGGCGTGCGGCTGCGGCTGGAGGACGGACAGACGTTCACCTTCACCGTGGACGACGCGGAGTCGGCGGTGCGGGCGATCCGCGGTCACCTCTCGTAGGCCTCAGCCGAGCCGCCTCGCGCAGGCGATGCCCGCGAGGAGCCCCGCCCCGGCCGTCACCTGCGTGAAGCTCAGGGCGTTGCCTATCGCCGCCAGAGCGGCCAGCGCGGAGAGCGCCGCCCCCGCCGTCAGCGCCACCGGCGTGGGCCGGGGTGAGGTCCACAGCGCGAACAGCAGCCACCCGAAGGCCGAGGCGAGCAGCGCCAGCCCCGGCAGCCCCTGTTCGGCGGCGACCTGCAGGGGAGCGGAGTGCGGCTTGCCGTCGGACGGCGCCGCGTCGTCCGCGTGCAGCGTGCCCTGTGCCGTGAACGCCGCCGGCGCCGCGCCGGTGCCCGTGCTGCGTGCCGTCACGCTCAGGTCCCGGAATGTGTCGGGACCTGCACCGAAGAGCGGGTACTCCCGCGTGATGGCGATGGCGTCCCGCCACAACCCGACCCGGTGGGCCGTCAGTTGCTCGTGCAGGGCGACCGACGCCCCGCGCGGCTGCTGCTCCTCTGCCACCGCGAAGGTGATGCCCGAGACGGCCGCGGCGGCCAGCGCGAGAGCCGCCAGGTACGCGGGCCGCCGGCGGATCCGTCCCGCCACGAGGGAGCACAGCAGTACGCCGAGGGCGGCGGCGAAACCGACCGGGGTGCCCACGAGCAGGGCGCACACCACAGTCGCGGCTGCCAGCAGCCGCATGCTCCGCCGCACGGCGGGCACCGGCGTCGCCCAGGAGGCACAGCAGAACGCTCCGACCGCGAGCGTGAGGAGCGCGGCCGTCACACCCGAACGTCCCGCCGGGCCCGCGAAGTCGATACCGCCCGGGATCACTTGCAAGGACGACGGGCCGAAGAGGGCGAGAACGACACCCATCGCTCCCGCCCCTGCGGCCGCTCCGACGGGCATCAAAGAGCCCATGATGCGTCCCGTGGCGTATCCGGCACCCACCGCGAGCACGGCGAGCAGCAGTCCTTCCGGCCGCGCGTCCCTCCCCGCGGCCGTCACCAGCGCCCATGCGGCGCAGGCCCCCAGCACGAGCACCCCTGTGACGTCGGCGGTGCCGTTCTGCCGTTCGCGCACCCCTGACGATCCGAGCACCGGTGACGTCATCCCCTGCGACCCCCCGAAACCGGCGCGGCCCGTACCGCCGGCCGGTCGGCTGCGGCGCGGGCTGCGACTTCGCGGCTCAACGGTAATGCGTGAGGCGGGAATTGTGGATATCCCGTACCCGAGTGATGCTCCTCCGGTGAACGGTGACGGGCGGCGGCACATGCCCGACCGCGTAGGCTCGGGATCATGGCGACACCCGAATTCATCCGCAGGATCCGCGACGCCGCAGGCCATCAGCTGCTCTACCTGCCGGGCGTGAGCGCCGTCGTGTTCGACGGCGACGGGCGTGTGCTGCTCGGAAGACGGGCCGACACCGGGCACTGGTCGATCATCGGCGGCATCCCCGAGCCGGGTGAGCAGCCCGCGGCAGCGGCTCAGCGTGAGGTCGAGGAGGAGACGGCCGTCCGGTGCGTCGCCGAACGAGTGGTCGCGGTGCAGGCGTTGGAGGAACCCGTCACCTACCCCAACGGCGACGTCTGCCAGTTCATGGACATCTCCTTCCGCTGCCGCGCCACCGGGGGAGAGGCCCGGGTCAACGACGACGAGTCGCTGGAGGTGGGCTGGTTCGGGCTGGACGCGCTGCCGCCCATGAGCGAGGCCGTCGTCACCCGCATCAAACAGGCCGCGGGCGACGGCCCCACCTGGTTCGAGGGGGTCGGCCGGAGCTGACCGGGGCGGGGCCCATCCCCTCGGGCACGGGCCACCGAGGGCAGATGCCGGGCGTTACGTTGGAGTGGAGGGCTGCTCGGGGGAGACGACCCGAGGAGACGAGCATGACCGGCACCCTGGAACGGCTCGCAGGCGAAGGCGTGGCTCCCTGGCTGGACGATCTGAGCCGTGAGCGCCTCGCGAGCGGCGGGCTTTCCCGGCTGGTGGACGAGCAGGGCGTCGTGGGCATCACCAGCAATCCGACGATCTTCGACAAGGCGATCGGCTCCGGGCTCCACTACGACGCGCAGATCGCGGATCTCGCCCGGCGGGGCGTCGGCGTCGCCGAGGCGGCCCGGCTGCTGACCGCCTACGACGTGCGCTGGGCCTGTGACGCCCTGCGCGGCGTTCATGAGGCGACCCACGGCGTGGACGGACGCGTCTCGATCGAGGTGGCGCCGCAGCTGGCCCGCGACACCATGGCGACCCTCGCGGAGACGCGGGACCTGTGGTGGCTGGTGGACCGGCCGAACCTCTTCGTGAAGATTCCCGCCACCCGCGAGGGGCTGGGAGCGATCAGCGCGGCCCTCGCCGAGGGCATCAGCGTCAACGTGACCCTGATCTTCTCCCTCGACCGCTACGACGAGGTCATCTCCGCCTTCCTCGCCGGAATGGAAGGGGCGCGGGCCGCCGGTCACGACCTGTCCTCCATCGCGTCGGTGGCGTCCTTCTTCGTCAGCCGGGTCGACACCGAGACCGACAACCGCCTGGACAAGATCGGCAGTTCACAGGCGCGGACGCTGCGCGGCCGCGCAGCCATCGCCAACGCCCGGCTCGCCTACCGGCGGTTCGAGCAGGCCCGTGCCGGCGACCGCTGGCGGGCACTGGAAGCGGACGGAATGCGGCCCCAGCGTCCGCTGTGGGCCTCCACGGGCGTGAAGGATCCGGCCTTCGACGACACCCGTTACGTCGTGGAACTCGTCGCACCGGACATCGTGAGCACCATGCCCGAGGCGACCCTCCGCGCGGTCGAGGACCACGGGGAGCTCAGAGGCGACACCATCCACGGCACGTACGCGGAGTCCCAGCAGATCCTCGACGACCTCGACGTGGCGGGTGTCTCCTACCACGACGTCGTGACGACTCTTGAGGAAGATGGCATAAGGAAATTCTCGGACTCCTGGCGGGACGTTTTCGGCACGGTGGAGAAGGAACTGCGTACCGCGTCCTCGAAGAGCCGGCCCGCCTGACGCCCCTCCGCAGCGTGTGCGGAGCCGCCGAGCCGGGGAAACGAGTCCGCGCCGCCGGGTGCCCTGCCGCACCGCCCGATCGCCACCGAGGAGCAGAACATGGCCGTGAACTCCCCCTTCGTGATCGTCGGAGCCGGATTGGCCGGAGCGAAGGCCGCAGAAGCGCTGCGTGAACGGGGGTTCGACGGGCCGCTCGTCCTGGTGGGCGACGAGCACGAGCGTCCCTACGAACGTCCGCCGCTGTCGAAGGAGTACCTCCAGGGCGCATCGCCCCGTGAGGGCGTCTACGTCCACTCCCACGACTGGTATGAGGACAACGGCGTCGAGCTGCGGCTCGGCGTCCCCGTGGCGTCCGTCGACCCCGGTGGCCACGCGGTGACTCTCGCGGACGGCAGCTCCCTCCCGTTCGCGAAGCTGCTGCTGGCCACCGGCTCCTCGCCGCGCAGGCTGCCCGTGCCGGGCGAGAACCTCGACGGTGTGCACTACCTGCGGCGGCTCGCCGACAGCGACCGCCTGAAGGAGACCTTCCGCACCGCTTCCCGGGTTGTCGTCGTCGGCGGCGGCTGGATCGGCCTGGAGACCGCCGCCGCCGCCCGCTCGGCAGACGTGCAGGTCACACTGGTCGAGGCGGCGGAACTGCCCCTTCTCGGTGTTCTGGGCCGGGAGGCCGCCGAGGTCTTCGCCGGCCTGCACACCGAGCACGGCGTGGATCTGCGCTGCGGCACACACGTCACGGAGATCACCGGCAAGGACGGCCGCGTCAGCGGCGTGCGGCTGCGGGGCGGCGAGCGGATCGAGGCCGACGCCGTGATCGTCGGCGTCGGCGTCACACCCAACACCGGCCTCGCCGTACAGGCCGGGCTCGACGTGGAGGACGGCATCCGCGTCGACGCCGCCCTGCGCAGCTCGCACCCGGACATCTGGGCCGCCGGCGACGTCGCCGGCGCCCTCCACCCGCTGCTCGGCAGGCACATCCGCGTCGAGCACTGGGCCAACGCACTCAACCAGCCCGCCACGGCTGCCAGATCGATGCTCGGTGAGCACGTGACCTACGGCAGGCTCCCGTACTTCTTCACCGACCAGTACGACCTCGGCATGGAGTACACCGGCCATACAGGACCGGGCGGATACGACCAGGTCGTCTTCAGGGGAAGCACCGCCGACCGCGAATTCATCGCGTTCTGGCTCAGGGAGCGCCGGGTACTGGCCGGGATGAACGTCAACGTCTGGGAGGTCACCGATCCGATCCGTACCCTCGTGACTTCCGGTCTGCCCGTCGAAGCGGCGAGACTCGCCGATGTGGGCCTTCCCCTCACCGAGGTCTTCGCGGAAGGGTGACCACCGGCGACGAGGAGGCCGGCGGCCCGCGGGTGCTCGGCGGCGGGCGCCGATGAGCGGCGTGCACTTGGTCAGCGAGGGAGAAGAGCGTCACGTGCAGGAGAGCCAAGAGCAGCAAGGCGGCGAGGCGGCATGCTGGCTCAACCAGGTGTGCGAGGAGTGCGGCCGGGTGCGGGAGGACTCCTCGCGCCCCGACTGCGAGCACTGCGGCCACGACCCGCAGGGAACCCGCACCGCCGCCTCCGGACGCGGTTCCCGCCGGCGCGACCGTGACTCCGAGGGCAAGGCCCGCAACGCGCGGCCGCGCGACGGGCTGGGCCGGCCCCTTCCGCACGGCGAACAGGGCGTCCCCCGCGCGCCCGAGGGCGTGGTGCGTACCCCGGAGCGGACGCTGGAGGAGGCTCAGCGGCTGCTCGACGAGGGCATGCCCTTCCACGCACACGAAGTGCTGGAGGACGCCTGGAAGAGCGCGCCCGAGGCGGAAGCGCCACTGTGGAAAGGCCTGGCGCAGCTCGCCGTCGGGATCACCCACCTCGCTCGCGGGAACACCAAGGGCGGCGCACGGCTGCTGCTGCGGGGCGCCGAGGGCATCGAGCCGTACGGGAGTTCTCCCCCTCACGGCATCGACGTGGCAGGACTCGCGGACTGGGCGCGCGCCACCGCCGAGGGCGTGGAGGAGACAGGCCGGCCGAACACGGACGGAAAGGCGGCGGGGGACCCGGCGGCTCCCAGCCTCCGCAGGCAGGGCTGAGCCGGCCCGCGGAACCGTCCGCTCACACTTTCCGGAAGTGGTAGGCCTCCTCGGCGGCCGCGGCGACCGCCGCCAGGTCCGCACCGCCCGCGGCTGCGACCACGGCGGCGATCGCCCCCTCGACGAGAGGGGCATCCACCAGCTGGGCGGTCTCCGGCAGTTCGTCTCCCTCGGCGAGCAGTGCCTTCACCGTCAGCACGGCGCTGCCGAGGTCGACGAGGATGGCCACTCCGGCCCCCGCGTCGACCCTGTGGGCGGCCTCGCTGATGAGTTCCGCGCTGGTGCCCAGGGAGCCGTCCGGCCCACCGCCCGCGCCCTCCACCGGCGGGCTGTCACCTCCGGCGGCGAGCCCGACGGTCAGGCGTGCGACGGAGTCGGCGACCTCCTTGCTGTGCGAGACCAGGACGATCCCGACCTTCGGCCCGGGCTTCCCCGTCGCGGCCCGGGCCGGGGCCTCCCCGCCGGCGGGGGAGGCCCCGTGCTGCTCACTCATCGGCGACCGCCTCGGCCAGCGCCGCGAAGAGCAGCGCCGAGGAGGTCGCGCCCGGGTCCTTGTGCCCCACGCTTCTCTCGCCGAGGTAGCTCGCCCGGCCCTTGCGCGCCCGCATCGGCACGGTTGCCAGCGCGCCCTCACCGGCGGCGGTACGAGCCGCACCGTAGGGGTGCGGCCCGCCCGCGGTCAGGGCCTCCACGCCGGGGTAGAGCGCGTCCAGCATCGTCTTGTCTCCCAGGGCGGCACCGCCCAGCTGCGCCACGGCGTCGACGCCGACGCGCAGCGCCTCGGCCAGCTGATCGCCCGTCACCCGCTCCGCGTCGCCGAGGGCCTTTCCCGTGCGGCGCAGCAGCGTCCCGTACAGCGGACCGGACGCGCCTCCGACGCTGGAGACCAACTGACGCCCCGCGAGCACCAGTACGGCCCCGGGCGCCGAGGGCGAATCCTTGCCGAGAGCGGTCACGACAGCGGCGAATCCGCGCTGCAGATTGGTGCCGTGGTCCGCGTCCCCGATGGCCGAGTCGAGTTCGGTGAGCAGGTCCGCGTCCCGTTCCACGGCAGCGGCGGCGGCGGTGAGCCAGCGGAAGGCGATACCGGCGTCCAGCTCATCGGTCAGTTCGGTCAAGACAACTCCCTCTTCAGGACCGGGTGCCGTTTCCGGAACGGCGACCGCGGCCCCGCCCGGTGCTCGTGACGCATCTTCAGCAACCCCAGCGGAGCCCCGGTGTGTTCACCGGCGCGTCGTACAGCCGCAGGATCTCCTCGTCGGCCCGGCACAGTGTCACCGATGCTCCCGCCATGTCCAGCGAGGTGACGTAGTTGCCGACGAGGGTGCGGGCGGCCGGCACCCGGCGTTCGTCCAGGACGCGCCGCACCTCGGCGCAGAAGCCGTACAGCTCCAGCAGGGGGGTGGCGCCCATGCCGTTGACGAGGACGAGCACGGGACCGTCCGGATCCAGGTCGCTGAGCACGGCGTCCACGGCGAAGTCGGCGATCTCGCCGGAGGTCATCATCGGGCGGCGCTCACGGCCGGATTCCCCGTGGATGCCGATGCCCAGTTCCAGTTCGCCGGCGGGCAGGTCGAAGGTGGGGCTGCCCTTCGCGGGTGTCGTGCAGGGGGCGAGTGCCACCCCGAAGCTGCGGGAGGAGTCGGCGACCTGACGGGCGATCGCCTCGACACGCTCCAGCGGCGCGCCTTCCTCCGCGAGGGCTCCGGCGACCTTCTCGACGAAGAACGTCGCGCCGGTGCCCCGGCGTCCTGCGGTGAACTCGCTGTCGGTGACGGCGACATCGTCCTCGACGAGGACCTTGCCCACCTGGATGCCCTCGTCCTCGGCCAGCTCGGCGGCCATGTCGAAGTTGAGGACGTCGCCCGTGTAGTTCTTCACGACGAACAGGACGCCCTTGCCGCTGTCGACGGCAGCGGCGGCCCGCGTCATCTGGTCGGGGACCGGGGAGGTGAAGACCGCGCCGGGGCAGGCCGCGTCCAGCATGCCCCTCCCGACGAAGCCGTTGTGCAGCGGCTCGTGACCGGATCCTCCTCCGGAGACCAGGCCCACCTTGTCGGCCACCGGGGCGTCACGCCGCACCACCACGCGGTTCTCCACGTCGACCGTCAGCTCGGGATGCGCGGCGGCGATCCCCCGGAGAGCGTCGGCGACGACGCTCTCCGGCACATTGATCAGCATCTTCATTGATACCTCCGAGTGAGCGGAACACTGTCCCACTGGCCAGTATTACTACAGGTGGGAGCCGGAAGCGCGACCGCGTCGTCCGCCCGTCCCGGACGCGGGCAACAGCCCCGCCGGGACGGGTGCCGTGACCGGAAACCGCCTGACGTCCGGTCAGGAGGTCCCCGTGGGCCCGGGCCAGGACCCTGAGCGGCCGCACACCTACAGCCTGCCGCACGGGAAGGCCGCCGCGGTGGTCCGCGCCGGTGCTGCGGCGGGTCTCCTCGCGGGTCTCCTCGCGGGGCACGGAGCCGGAAGCGCCGCAGCCGTCAGCCGAGTTCGAGACTCGTGACGCCGAAGACGCGCTCCGCGCGAGTGCCGGGCGGGTCGCCCTTGTACATGCGGACCGTCTCGGAGCCGAGTTCCAGTCCACGGCTCGTGGCAAGGTCGACGGCCGCTTCGTGAGTCCCCGGGATGTCGACATGCACCTCGTCCTCCGGGCTGAGGTGTGCGATGAGCGTGTCGAAGACGGCCTCGGCGATCTGCGGGGTGTCGGCGAAGAGCGGTCCGATGCGGTGGCCGTTCCTGGCCTGCCGGATCACGCCGTAACCGGCCGGCTCACCGTCGCGTACGTAGACGTGCGCGCGGTGCCCCGGCGCGCTCAGCCACCGGCCGAGGAACGCCTTGCGGGGTGCGGGGAAGCAGGTCTCGTCATACGTGGCGATCGCCTTGAGGTGATCCTCCGTCACTGGTTCCACGGAAGGCGAAGGGACGCCCGGGGAAGCGGGACGCCCGCCGTAGCGGCCCGTGCGGTAGGCAGCGGCGAAGCCCGAACGCCGGTAGGTCTCCTCCTGGGCGGGGACCGCGTCGAGGCCGATGGTCCTGCCGCCGGCGTGCGGCACGGCCGTCCGCCAGGTGGCCATGCCGACCCCCTTGCCCCGCAGCGCGGGGTGGACCAGGTAGTAGCCGAGGAAGGCATAGTCGTCGGAGTAGTTGACGACGGAGACGGCCGAGACGGGCCTGCCGTCCTGGCGCCCCAGGAAGAACCCGTCGGGGTCGGTCGGATGGAAGCAGGCCGTATCGCCCAGGCCCGGGTTCCACTGTTCCTCGGCCGCCCATTCCTCGACCTGGAGCCATTCCTGGGCCGAGGCGCGCGTGACGCCGAGTCCGTCGGCGTGACCGCCGTGGAGTGGGCCCGCCCCGGCGGTCCCGGCTGCGGAGGGCTGATGCGAGGCGTCGTCCCCGAGAGGTTCCATGCCTTGTGTCCGTCCTTTCCTTGGATGGTCGCGGGCGGCGGACCGGCACCGCACGGCCCGCCGGCGCTGCGTCAGATCAGGTCCATGGCCGCCACTTCGTCGGGACGGCCGTAGCTGACGGGGCCCTGGAAGCGCCTCCGGGCGGTGGCGAACCACCACACCGTCGCGATGATCAGGACCACGGCCAGTGCGATCGGGGCGTAGTTGAAGTTCGTCGCGGTGATCGGCGAGGCGTGCGGCAGCATGAACAGGACGTTGCTGACGAGGATCCACGCCACTGCGACGATCCCCACCGGCTTGCCCCAGCGCCCCAGGTGCCACGGCCCGGGCTGGAAGTCGCTCAGGCGCAGCCGGAGGTAGATGGGCACGGCGTAGGCGAGGAAGAGTCCGACGACGTTGACGCTGACGATGGCGGTGAACGCCGTCTCCGACCACCAGCCCGGGACGACCAGGACCAGGGAGCACGCCGCGGCGAGCCACACGGCCTTCACGGGCGTACGGGTACGGGGCGAGACCGAGTGCCACCAGCGGGATCCGGGCATCGCGCCGTCACGCGAAAAGGCGAAGATCTGCCGCGTGTTGCTGGTCATGTTGGCCAGACCGCAAAAGAGCATTGCGCCGATCACGATGAGCAGCAGAAGTTTGGCCGCGCCCGTGCCGAGCGCGTCCAGGAGAATCTGCACGGGCGGGGCGTCCGCGGCGGCCTCCTTGCCGTAGTCGCGGATCGCGAAGACGAGCGCCAGCATGAGGACGAGACCTGTGATCGCGGAGTAACCGATGGCACGCATGATGCCACGCGGCGTGTTCACCGTTGCCTGCACCGTCTCTTCTGACATGTGGAAACTGCCGTCGAAGCCGGTGAAGGTCCAGCTCGTGACGAGCAGGCCCAGCATGCCGCCGTAAAGGGCGCTCGTGAAACCCGTGTTGTTGGCGAAGTGCGTCACGAAGGACGCGGACTGATGGTGCTCGGGCATCACTGTCAGTGCGGCGACGATCACCACCGTTCCGATGAGCAGCCACCACACCGAGACGCGGTTGAGTACGGCGACGAGTTGCACCGTGTAGGTGTTGGCCAGGCCCTGGAGCAGAAGGATCACGGCGGTGATGAGGACCGTGCGCTGCCCCGTGACCTCGTAGGACGGCCACTGCATCGCCAGGAACGCCTGGATGAAGGTGGCCGCCGCGTAGCCGGTCGCCGCCGTGCCTCCCACCTGCCCGACGAAGTTCAGCCAGCCCGTGTACCAGGACCATGCGCCTTTGTTCTTCTTGGCGAGTTTTCCCGCGGAGAAATACAGCGCGCCGCTCGTCGGATAGGCGGATGCGACCTCGCCCATCGACGCTCCGATGAAGAGAACCATCACCGAGACACCGACCCAGCCGAATACCAGAACCAGCGGGCCGCCCGCATTCATCCCGAAACCGAACGAGGAAAAGATTCCGGAGATGATGTTGATGATGGTGAAAGAGATCGCGAAATTGTCGAACCCACGGAATCGGCGCGTCAGTTTCCGTGGATAACCCATCGCGTGCAGCGTGGCGTCATCGTCCAGGGTTGCAGGCGCTTCGCGCTGACGTATTCGAGTGCGGCCTGCGAAGGCGGAGTCGGACACGGTCGGCCTTTCTTGTGTGGACAGCGGATAAGACGTCGCCGCGACGGGTGCCGGTTGTGCGCGGCGGCCCGGTACGGGGGCGGCCCCCGGCAGAGGAGGGCGCCGAAGGGCGGGTCATGTCAGTGCGAGCCCGGTACGGGGAGACCGCAGGCGAGACGTGCCTTGCCGAGCTGCTCCTCGGGATCGCCGAAGGCGCTCCACGGCATCCGTGAGGCGTAGGGCCCCATCGCCGCGAAGACGGCACGGGCCTCGAACTCGCAGTTCGCCATGACCAGTGCGTGTGCCAGGTAAGCCAGGTCCAGTACCGGCGTGAACTCGTAACCCGTGACCTCCGGCAGCCAGTTCCGGTACGCCCCCAGCGCGGTGGCCTTCCACTGGGGCTGATCCCAGGTGCGGTCGGCCAGGAGCGAGGCGGGGTCGTGCTCCTCGATCAGGGCCACCAGCGGCAGCAGCCTCAACGCCGAGGAGGCCGGGGCCCGTTGGCCGAGGAACGCGGCAACGTCCCATGCGGCCTTGCCCGAACCGCCGTTGCGGGCGAAGAAGAAGGACAGCATCCGGTGATGGGCCTCCCTGTGCCACGGATCGAGCCGCAGGATGTGGGAGAAGAGCGACCAGGGGCCCTCCGGCGAGGTCAGCAGTCCTTGCGGTGCGGGGTCCCGGGGGCGCTGGAGACGGGCGAGCGAGAGCTGGGTGACCCACGGCGTGGGGTCTCTGGGGGCCATCAGTGCCGCCCGCTGGCACGCGGCGAAGGCGATGCGGCCGAGGTCGCCGGCGTGGCGGTCCTGCGCGTCGGCCGCGCGCAGCGCGCGCAGCGAGGAGACCCGTGCCCACAGCAGCGCCGCCTCCCTGCCGGGCTCCTCGGCGAGCCAGCGTTCCGCGAGGTCGGAGTCGCATGCCTCGGAGGCGAGCACGAGTGAACGGTGGGCGCGCAGACCGAAGTTGTGCTGTGCGTCCTTCAGTGCCTCGTTCGAGCTGAGGTAGCGGCCCGCCCGCACATCCACGCAGGCCCGTGCCAGCTGACGGTCATCGGCCGCGGGGTGCCATACGTACTGCCCCTCGAAAAAGCCAGCGGTCATGCTCTCCTGCCGAATCTGCCGTCTCTGCCGGTGCCGTCCAGATATGCGTAATTCGGGCAAGCCGAATTCGACCGGGACGAGTCCGGTACCCGGCAGCAACGCACACCCTACTCAGCGTCATGAGCGACCGGAACCACTATTCCCCATCACTCCTGGTTGGGAGTCACATTCTCTGTCCGTTCCGCACCGGATTTCCCGTCGTGCGGGCGGGCCGGGCATGCGCTGAGCACGTGTCAGTCCGTCGGCGTCACCCTTTGCGTTGAGCGGAGTGTGCCCAGCCGGAGTCGTGCGCGCCTCGGATGCGGCACGGCGCATCCGCCGGACCGCAGGTGGTGACCCGCGCTTCAAGAGCCGCTCCCGGGACGGCCTGTTCGAAGAACTCGCACAGGAATGGCATACGGTTGAAAAGCGAACTGCTCTGGATGCCGGGGAAGTTGGGTGCGTAAGGCCCCGTGCGCAGGTGACTGGCTTCCCCGGGGCCGGCTCCCTCCCTGTGTCGGGAGAGCCGGAGAACATGCACTTCCTGGTATTTTCCGGGCCAATCGGAGCAGTAGGAGGCGCGTGATGGGGCTGGCCGCTCCACTGTGGGACGTGCACAACCATCAGGGCTGGTCCCAGCTGGGTGAGTTGGGCCTGGCGCTGGTCCTCTCCACGCTCATCGGCTGGGAGCGCGGCTCGCGTCAGAAGAGCGCCGGGCTGCGCACTCACGCGCTGGTCGGCATCGCCAGCGCCCTGATGATGCAGATCTCCCAGTTCGGCTTCAGCAGCGTGCTGGGTGCCGAGGACGTCTCCTTCGACCCCTCCCGCGTCGCCTCGCAGATCATCACGGGTATCGGGTTCATCGGCGGCGGACTGATCTTCGTGCGCCGCGACGCCGTGCGCGGCCTCACCACCGCTGCGACGGTCTGGCTCACCTGTGCCGTGGGCATGGCATGCGGCGGCGGCCTCGGCGTGCTGGCGGCGGTGACAACCGCACTGCACTTCCTCGTCATCCGCGGCTACCCGCTCGTTGCCGCGCGGCTCTCCACGGGACCGGCACTCACGGAGTCCACGGTCCGGCTGCGCTACCGCACCGGAGAGGCCCTGCTGCCCCGTCTGATGGAGATGTGCACGAACCGGGGTTTCCGCATCCTCGGAGTCAGTGTGGAGAGGCTGCCGCGGCCCGAGGAGGCCTCCGAGGCGGAACGTGCACACGCGCGGGAGACCGCACGGGTGGCGCTCCGGCTGGAGGGCAAGGCGGACGTGCGGACGCTGGCGTCGGAGATGTTCCACACAGCGGGAGTGCTGGGCATGGAGGTGACGACGGACTCCGATCCGGAGGAATGAACGTGTGGCCGGAGCCCGGGACATGCTACGAAGAAGCATGCCTGCCGCCTCCCGCGCCACATCGCCGAACGCCTCCGACGACTCCTCCGCATACGACGCCGTCATCGTCGGTGGAGGCCACAACGGCCTCGTCGCCGCCGCGTATCTCGCACGTGCCGACCAGCGTGTCCTGCTGCTCGAACGCCTGGGCCGTACCGGCGGAGCCGCCGTCTCCGAGCAGACCTTCCGGGGTGTCGACGCCCGGCTCTCGCGCTACTCGTACCTGGTGAGTCTGCTGCCGCAGCGGATCATCGACGACCTCGGGCTGCGCTTCGCCGTACGCAAGCGCGGCGTCTCCTCCTACACGCCGACCGTGCGCGACGGGCGGCCCACCGGGCTCTTCGTAGGCGACGGCACGGCCCGCACACGGGAGTCCTTCGCCCGGCTCACCGGAGGGGAGAGGGAGTTCGCGGCGTGGGAGCGCTTCTACACCATGACGCAGCGAGTCGCCCAGAAGGTCTTTCCCACCCTCACCGAACCGCTCCCCACCCGCGAGGAGTTGAAGAGGCGGATCGGCGAGGACGACACGTGGGAGGCGCTGTTCGAGCGCCCGCTCGGCGAGGCCGTCGAGGAGTACTTCACCGACGACCTGGTCCGGGGCGTGGTGCTGACCGACGGGCTCATCGGCACCTTCAGCCATGCGCACGACCCGTCGCTGCTGCAGAACCGCTGCTTCCTCTACCACGTCATCGGAGGCGGCACCGGCGACTGGGACGTGCCCGTCGGCGGCATGGGGGCGCTCACCGACGCCCTCGGCGACGCCGCACGCGCCGCCGGCGCCCGGATCCGTACCGGGCACACGGTGCAGCGCATCGACACCGACGGCACGACCGCCGAGGTGCGCTACCGCACCGCCGACGGCGAGGGCACGGTGGCGGCCCGCCGCGTCCTGGTCAACGCCTCACCACAGGCGCTGTCGCAGATGCTCGGCGAGGAGCAGGCGGCAGCTTCCGGCGCGGGGCGGCGCGGCGAAAGTCCCGTCAGCGGCTCGCAGTTGAAGGTCAACATGCTGCTGCGGCGCCTACCCGGCCTGAAGGACGCCGCCGTCGACGCGCGGGAGGCCTTCTCGGGCACCTTCCATGTCGCGGAGGGGTACGAACAGTTGGCGGAGGCCCACCGGCAGGCGGCGGCGGGAGAACTGCCGGGGGCGCCTCCCTCCGAGCTGTACTGCCACTCCCTCACCGATCCGAGCATCCTGGCCCCGGAACTGGCCGCTGAAGGCTTCCAGACGCTCACGCTGTTCGGGCTGCTCACTCCCGCCGAGTGCTTCGACGCCGGGAGCGCGTCCGAGCGGGACGCCCTGCGTGACGCGGCCCTTGCCCGCACACTCGCCGAACTCGACCGTCACCTGGCGGAGCCCGTCGGCGACTGCCTCGCGCACGACGCCGACGGCAGGCCGTGCATCGAGGCCAAGACTCCACGGGACCTCGAAGGCGAACTGCGGCTGCCGGGCGGCCACATCTTCCACGGAGACCTCTCCTTCCCGTGGGCCGCCGAAGAGGGCGGTGGACGCTGGGGAGTGGAGACGACGCACCCCAACGTGTTTCTTTGCGGCGCCGGTTCGGTACGCGGTGGCGGTGTCAGCGGCATCGGCGGGCACAACGCCGCGATGGCGGTGCTGGAAGCGGAGGGCGGCCGGGCAGCGGCGCAGGTGCGGTGAGTGCTCCGGTCCGGGCGCTGCCGGGCCGGGCCGCCGGGCAGCGCTTCGGACGGCGGCGGCGATGCCTGCACCGACGCCGGTCGCCGGCCTTCTGCCCGGCGTCGTCTGCTCCCCTCGCTGCTGCCGCCGCAGTTGGACTCGCCCGTCATCGGGAGCACGGGTTCGGGGACGGGGTGCACTAGCGTCGTCCGTATGAGTGATGAAGTCCGAACGGTGCGGGCCAACGGCATCCAGATCGCCTACCGGACCTGGGGGACCGAGAGCGCCGAGGGCACGCCCGTCGTCCTGCTGCACTGCCTCGGTGAGGACGGTGAGGACTGGCGCGGCCCCCTGATCGCCCAACTCGCCGCCGAGCACCCGCTGTACGCACCGGACCTGCGCGGCCACGGCCGCAGCGACTGGCCGGGCGAGTACGGGCTGGACCTGCTGTGCGAGGACCTGAGGTCGTTCCTCGACGAACTCGGCCTGGAACGCGTCGTCCTCATCGGCCACTCCTTCGGCTCGGTCGTCGCCGGCATCTTCGCCGGGGAGCACCCGGCGCGGGTGGAACGGCTCGTGCTGGAGGAGACCGCGGCGCTGCTGCCGCTCGACCCGCCCCGGGAGATCCCCGGACTTCCGTCGGAGCGGCCGCTGTTCGACTTCGAGGTCAGAAGGCAGTGGAACCGGCAGCGCAACGAGCCCGACCCGCGATGGTGGCGGCAGCTGAGCGACATCACCTCGCCCGCCCTCGTCATCGGCGGCGGCCCGGGCAGCCACCTGCCGCAGCAGGACATGGTGGCCGTGGCCGAGCGCATCCCCCTCGGCACCTTCGTCACCATCGAGGACGGCGGGCACATGGTGCACGAGCAGCGTCCCAGGGAATTCGCCGCGGCCGTGCAGACCTTCCTGGCGGGCGGCGCCCCGGCACGGTGACCGCCCGTGCCCGTGGCGGCTCGCAAAGCGGCACCGCACACCTCTACAGTGATTGTTGAAGAGCAAATCACTTCTGCAGGGAGGTCCGTGATGGCTGAGCCCGAGGGATCGGCACTGGAGGAACTGCGCGCCCGGCGGGAGACCTTGCGGGAACGCTATCTGCGCGCCGCCCCCGGCCGGCCCGCCACCACAGCCGCCGGCGTCCACCACGTCGCCTTCATCTGCCGGGACGTGGAGGAGACCATCCGCTTCTACCAGGAGCTGCTGGGCTTCCCCCTCGTCGAACTGGTCGAGAACCGCGACTACAGGGGCTCCACGCACTTCTTCTTCGACATCGGCAACGGCAACCTGCTCGGCTTCTTCGACTTCCCCGGCCACGACCACCCGGAGTTCGCCGAGACCGTCGGCGGTGTACAGCACCTGGCGCTGTCGATGACGGACGAAGCCCACGCAGCGGCCCGCAGCGCCCTCGACTCCGCGGGCATCGAGTACGCCGGACCGGACCGCGGCGTCGAGGAGAGCCTGTACCTGAAGGACCCCAACGGCGTGCCTGTCGAGCTGTACCGGGAGCGCCTCGGCATCTTCAACGGCAAGAAGATCGTCTGAGGGTTCCCGTCCGACCGGCCGCCGGCGCAATCCACGTCGCCACAGCTCTGTCCGCTGCCCCTCGCCGCTCGTTACGCTGAAGCCCCTTCCGATGAGAGAAACAGGAGGAGCGCACGTGGCCGAGCGCACCACCACCAGCACCGCGACCAGGCCGGACCTCGATCTCACCAACGCCCGCTGGCAGTCGGGCACCCAGCAGATGGGCGGCGTCGAGATCGCCTTCGTGGAGGGCTACATCGCGATGCGCAACGGCCGCACACCCGAGATCCCGGCGGTCATCTTCTCGCCGGGGGAGTGGAACGCGTTCGTGCTCGGTGCGCGCGACGGACGCTTCGACCTCACCTGACACTCCGCTGCGGCGAAGCCCAACACCCCCGCGCACTGCGGCAGTTCACCCTCACAGGTCGCCGTGAGCCGTTGCGCCGCAACGGCTGGGGGCCCGGATGCGGGCCGCGGCTGTCCACCGGTCGGCCGCGAAAGGCGCCCGCCCCGCCGGACCGGCCGGAAGGCCCCGGAGTCGAGTGCCGCTGCCGGGCGCCGTCTGCGCCGTCATGGTGACGTCCCGCACCTCCGGGGCGGCCGGCCCGGGACCGCCCGCCTCCGGGCCAGGTGCCGGCACGGCGCAGGGGCTCCGGACCGGTGGCCGTGACGGGTCCGTGACCATGATGAGACGCCCCCGGGGAGAGGTACGCCGTGGGACGTACCATGTCCGCATGTCGTTCCTCCGCCGTCGCAGCGCGTCCGTGCCCGCAGGTCCGGACTTCGATGTCCTGGCCATGGACCCGACCGACTGGCCCGGCAATCTCGGTGCGGGCCTGCTGCCCGCACCTGACGGCACCTGCCAGGGCGTCTTCCTGCGCTACGACCTGTTCGGCGGCCGCGGCCCGGCGATGATCATCGGCAACCTGCCGGAGGGCTCACCGGCCCGCGAGGTCACCGGCAGCCAGGTTCCCTTCGAGGTGGCGCAGCTGATGGCGGCGCTGGAGAACGACGAGGCGATCGAAGTCACCGGGGTCGAGGACGATCCGGTGATGCACGAGGACAACCTGCTGATCGTGCGCCGCGTGAAGTGCTCCGAGGAGCGCGTCTCGTGCGTGCAGTTCGACCGCAGCGACGGGGTGCTCGTCACCATCGCGAGCTGGGACCGTCCCATCACCAACGACCTCTACGCGCTGCTGAAGCCGCTGCCCGCCGAGATGTTCCAGCACTGACCCACTCCCGGCCGTCACGGGCCGGCGCCGGCCGGTACTGAACAGCCCGTGCCCGCGACAGGAGCCCGGCAGCCCCGGCCGGCACCTTGGCGGTGCCGGCCGAGGTGCCGGGCCCCTCTCGCACTCCCTGAGCCGGTTCCGTCAGGAGCGGGTCACCTTCACGTCATCCGCCTTGACGAATGCGACGCGGTGCCCCAGCTGGATCTGGTAATACGTGAGATCGCCGCGCACCACCTTGAACTTCTCCGCCTCCGGGTCGAACTCCTTGGCGTAGAGATACTCACCGCGCGTCTTGAGCCCCGCTGCGTACGCCTGGCCCGCCTTGATCCTGTAAGGCAGCGGCGAGAGCTCCTGCGCCGGGATGCCCTCCGGGTAGGCCTCCTTCTCCGGGTAGGCCCGCCCGTACACCGGGATCTCGTCCTTGCCGTCCTTGGGGACGATCAGCTTGCCCCGGGCGGGAACCGCCGTGGGCAGCTTCTTCGGGTTGTGGAACCAGGCCTTCTGCCCGAGGTACCAGATCGCCGTCCAGTCGCCCTTGCGGCCGGCCACGGCGTACTGCTGGCCCGTGCTGGCCCGGGCGCCGGTGTCGTTGACGCCGGTGGTGGACTTCCCGCCGGGGTGCAGCCCGGTGTCCTGGACCAGCTCCGAGTCCGCGTCGGGCGCGGTGTGCAGGCGCACCGCGCCCGAGCCGTGTGCCGGGCAGGGGTCGCCCGAGTCGTCGCACTTGGTGTACTCCGGGCGGTGCTTGCGGTAGTCCGGCCTGATGGTCAGCAGCTTGCCGTCCGGTGCGCCCTTCGGTACGAACGGCCGTCCCAGCAGCGTGAAGTAGTGCTGCCAGTCGAAGTAGGGACCCGGATCGGTGTGCATGCCGGGGATGTTGGCGGTGGTCACGCCGGGCACGTTGTCGTGGCCGAGGATGTGCTGCCGGTCCAGAGGGATGTCGTACTTGTCCGCGAGGTAGCGCACCAGGCGGGCCGAGGAGCGGTACATCGCCTCGGTGTACCAGGCGTCGGGGTCGGTGAGGAAACCCTCGTGCTCGAGCCCGACAGACTTGGCGTTGACGTACCAGTTGCCCGCGTGCCACGCGGCGTCCTTGCCCCGTACGTGCTGGGCGATGTGACCGTCGGAGGAGCGCAGCGAGTAGTTCCAGGACACGTACTTCGGGTCCTGGATCAGGTCCATCACGGTGTCCCAGTTGCCCTCGGTGTCGTGCACGATGATGTAGTCGACCGAGGCGGAGGCGGGCCTGCGGGCCTTGTCGTGGTTGCCGTAGTTCGGGTTGCCGTCATCGTCCGTGTACTCCTCGTACGGGGCGGGCAGCCACTCGCACGACACGCTGCGGGGGCACTCCGGCTTCTGGCCGGACGCGGAGCGGAGCTGCGCCTGCCCGGTCCCGTCCGCCTGTGAGGGGTCCGCACGCAAAGAGGGGTCGGCGTCGAGCCGCACCCGCTGGCCCGAGTCCGTGGTGCGCTGCTCGCCCGAGCGCATCACGTCGAAGACGTCGTCCGCGAACGCCGTTCCGGTGCCGCGCTCGGACGCGCCCGGAAAGGAGGCCACCGCGCCGTACCAGTCCGCCGGGTCCGGACTGAGCGGACGTCCCAGCTTCTTCTGAGCGGCCGCCAGCAGCGCGGCGCCGCCCCGCAGATTCGCGGCCGTGGACTCGCGCAGTTCCTTCCTGGTCAGGCCCGTCAGCTTCGCCGCCCGTTCGGCTGTGCGAAGCCGGGCCGGCAGGTCGCCGGGCTTCAGGGCTTCGTCGCCGTCACTGGCCGCGGCGGTCTTCAGCGCCGGACGTGCCGTGTCGCCGCGGGGGTCCTCCGAGCCGGAGCCGAAGTGGCCGCCGTGCGCGGCGGCGGACCGGGCCAGCGCCGTGCGGGCGTCCGTCAGGTGCATCGGTCCGTACCCGCCGGAGACGCTGGGGGCACCGTCGTGAGCGTCCCACCGGGACTGCAGGTAGGACACCCCGAGCAGCACGCTCTCAGGGACGTGGTGGTCCCCGGCGGCATCCGCGAACTGCTGCTGAAGGCGTGAGGTGCCGCGCTGCTCCGCCGTCGCGTACGGGCCGGCCGATACCAACGGGAGCAGCAGGGCCGTCGCGGCGACGCCGGTGCCGGCGGCCCACAGGGCACGCGAGCGGCGTGTGCGTGGCACGCCCTTGCCGAACGCACCACGGGCGAGGCGTCTGAGCGGGTCGGGAGCTTCGTGAACGGGACCAGAACTTCCGGGTGATCCGGGCAATGCGGCCTCCTCGGTCGGGGCTCGTCGCATGCAAGTGCGAGCAGGCCTCAGAGGTATCGGTTGCCCGACCATCCGTCAATGACCGCGAGAGAAGGAGAAGTCGCACGTCAGCGTGGTGTGTTCGGGAGAGCGCGGGGGCGCCGGCACCGCCTGCGGGGCGTCACCTGTCCAGACCGGTGACGCCCCGCAGGTGACGAGCGGATACGGGCCGGAACCCCCGCTCGCCGGCAGCCCTACCGCGTGCCCACCGCCGCACGTACCGCACCCCTCGCGAGACCGCAGTCGTCGTGCAGCCGCCGCAGCAGCAGTCGTTGCTGCTCGCCGGTTGCCATGGCGCCGGGGCGTTCCTGGCCCGCAGGCCCGGCGGCAGGGGCGGGATCACGCATGGTGCGCTGGATGGCCGACTCGTACGCACGGATCTCACGCGTCAGCACCAGCATCAGATTCACCAGGAAGGCGTCCCTCGCGGCCGTGCCCTGAGCCTGGGCGAGCTGGCTGATGTGCCGGCGGGCCATCGGTGCGTCACCGAGCACCACCCACAGCGTTGCCAGGTCGTAGCCGGGCAGGTACCAGCCGGCGTGCTCCCAGTCGACGAAGGCGGGGCCCGGCGGGGCGAGCAGCACGTTGGTCAGCAGGGCGTCACCGTGGCAGAACTGCCACGGCGGGACGCCGCCGGTGCCGTGCCCCTGGACGGCCCCGTGGAGCAGCGTCTGCAGGTCCCCGAGGTCACGGTCCGTCAACAGGCCTTGCTCGTGGCAGCGGGAGAGCCGTGACGGGTAGTCGATCGGGCGGGTGAAGGCCGACGCCGGCGGCTGCCAGAGGTTGAGCTTGCACAGCGCGCCGAGCGCGGCGCGCAGGTCCGCGCGCGGCGGCGTGTCCAGCAAGTGGCGCCGCAACGCCGCCACACGGCCCGGCATGCGCTCGATCACCAGCACGCACTCGTCGGGGTCCGCCGCCACCAGCCTCGGCGCCCGCACCGGGGGCCGGTGCCGTACGAAGGCCCGGTAGGCCGCTATTTCGTGCCGGAAGCGTTCGACGGACGTCTCCGCCTTGTCCATCAGGCACTTGGCGACGACGGCGTTGCGCCCGGCCGTGCCCGAGACCAGGACGGAGCGGCCGACCCGGCGCAGCACCTGCACCGGGTGGAACTCGGGGCAGATCCGGTGGACGGAGGCGATGGCCGCACGCAGCTGCGTACCGTTCGGGCCGGACAAGTCCAGCCTCCCGCTGACGGATTGAGATCCGGCGCCGGCCGGCTGCCGCGTCCGCACGGGGCCGCTCCTTGGGGCGGACGGCCGCGCCGCGGAGGGGTCCGCGGGAACCACGGGAGATCCGCCACCGTGAGGTGGCACGCCGAACGGCCGGAGCGGTGCGGACACGGCGGACGTCGCTGGATGCATGGTGAGCAGGGTCCCTTCGTACGCCGACGGGTCGCGCGCCGTCCGGGCCCGACCGGACGGCGGCCCGGCACCCTGGGGAATGCCTGGCCGTTCCGGACGGGACCGGGGTGGCGCGTTTCTACAGCACACCGGCGCGCGGGTGGCACACCATCTGGCGGACCCTGGCGAACCCTGGCGAATGGTCGCAGGGCAGTTGAGCGGGGGTTACTGTCAACTCAGCCGAGAACCTGGGGGCTTGACGTGACAAAGGGACCCAACACCCGTCTCGCGGACCTGTTCGGCCTCGCCGGCTGGTCCAAGGGCGAGCTCGCGCGGCTGGTGAACCGGCAGTCGGTGGCCATGGGCCACGCTCAGCTGTCGACCGACACCTCGCGGGTGCGGCGTTGGATCGACATGGGGGAGACCCCGCGCGATCCGGTGCCGAAGGTGCTGGCGGCTCTTTTCACCGAGCGACTCGGCCGTGTCGTGACCATCGAGGACCTCGGGTTCAGCAGGCCAGGGCAGTCGGCCAGACGGCAGCAGTCCGGACTGGACGGAGTGCCGTGGGCACCCGAGCGGACGGCCGAGGTACTCACCGAATTCACGGGAATGGACCTCATGCTCAACCGACGCGGCTTGGTGGGCGCGGGCGCCGCGCTCACCGCAGGATCGGCACTCAGCAGTGCCATGTACGACTGGCTCCGCGGCGACCCGGGCTCCGCCGCGGGCGTTCCGCAGTCCGGCTTCCCGGGTCTTGCCCGCCATGCGGACCAGGCAGCCATCGACAGGTACGACGCGGCCCCCGTGGGATCGCAGGAGATCGAGGCGCTGGAGCACTCCGTCGAGGTCTTCCGCGCCTGGGACGCCGCACGGGGCGGCGGACTGCAGCGCAAGGCGGTCGTCGGCCAGCTCAACGAGGTGGGCGGCATGCTCTCCTACCGCCACCCCGAGCGTCTACAGCGGCGGTTGTGGGGCGTGGCGGCGAACCTCGCGGTGCTCGCCGGGTGGATGTCGCACGACGTCGGCCTGGAGCCCACTGCGCAGAAGTACTTCGTCATCGCCGCGCACGCGGCGCGCGAGGGCGGCGACCGGCCGCGCGCCGGCGAGGCGCTCTCGCGTGCCGCACGGCAGATGGTGCACCTGGGCAGGCCGGACGACGCGCTCGACCTGATGAAACTGGCCCGGTCCGGCTCGGGGGAGGAGACCCTGCCTCGTACGCGGGCGATGCTGCACACCATCGAGGCGTGGGCACAGGCCTCGATGGGCCAGGGGCAGGAGATGCGGCGCACTCTGGGGGAGGCCGAGGAGCTGTTCGCCTCCGACAAGGGCGATGTGCCGCCGCCGAGTTGGATGCAGATGTTCGACGAGGCCGATCTGCACGGCATGCAGGCGCTGGCCTTCCGGACGCTGGCCGAGCACGAGCCGTCCGCGGCCGGTGCGGCGGAGGCGCACGCCATGCGCGCCCTCGAGTTGCGGGCCGACGGGCGGCAGCGCTCGAAGATCTTCGACTGGATCTCGCTCGCCTCGGCCTACTTCATCGCCGACGAGCCCGAACAGGCCGACCGTTACGCGCGCCTGGCCGTCGTCAGCATCGGTGAGAACTCCTCGCACCGCACGTGGGACAGGCTGCGGGAGATGTACCGGCTCACAGGTCAGTACGCGGGCCACGGCCTTGTCGACGACCTGCGGGAGGAGATCCAGCACGTGCTGCCCAAGCAGCCCAGGACGCCCCGGCTCTCGGGTGAGCCCAAGCCGGTCCGGCTGCCCGGGAGCAGGGGGCTGCGCTCGGTGTGAGCGTCAGCAATCCCCGTGCAGGCCGGGCCGGTTGGGGGTCCGCGAGATGCCCTGAGCCGGTGCGGCCGGGCCACCGCCGCTGAGGGCGCCGCCCCGCGCCGGCAGTCACGCGGGGGTCGGAGGCAAGCCCGCGGCGCCGGTGCGCCGTGGCAGCGTCCGGCCGCACAGCGGGCCACGTCCGGCAGGGCGGCGTCCCGGGTCAGCCGTGCAGTCCGTGTCAGCCGTGCAGATAGCGCTCCGCGACAACCGTCGGGTACTCCACAGGCGTTCCGCGCTCCAGCGACCACGCCAGGCGCAGGTACTGCGCATGCGTCCACGCGAGCGGCGTGGCCGACGCCGTGCCCTTGCCCGACTGAACCTCCGGGACCGGGGGCCGGTCGTCCCAGACCTGCTCGGGCAGCATCAGGGTCTCGCCGGCCGTGGCGGCGATGTCGCGCAGCCGCCTCTCCGCCGACTGCCGGTCCCCGCAGAGGAGTTCGTACTCCCCGCGCTCACCGGAGAAGATCGGCCAGACACGGCCGTAGGTCGTCTTCACCTCGGGACGGTCGACGGTCCAGGCCTCGCCGTCGGGCTGCTCGCCGTAGCCGTCGCCGCTGTAGCGGTGCCAGTGGCGGCCGGAGGGGGTGTCCACGGCGAGTTCGCGGTCCACGACCTCGAGGGAGTTGCGGATCACCGGGTCGTCGGCGGGTTTGATGCCCAGCCGTACGAGCTCCAGGAAGCCGGCGTCGACGACGCTGCGCTGGTCGGCCTTGCCCTCGTTGTTGTTGCCGAGTTCGTACGCCGTGCCCGCGTTCGGCTTGCCGTCCTTGGTCAGCCGCAGATAGTAAGGCTCGGAGGAGTGCGGGCCGTTGGTGCTCACCGTCCAGCCGTCGAGCGACTCCCGCCACTTCTCGGCGGCCGCGAGGTACTTGGCGGCGTCGGCGGCCTGTCCGCCACGCTGCATCAGATCCGCGAGGCATACCAGCGCCGCGATCGCGGAGGCGATGGTGGAGGGCGAGTAGCCGCTCTGCTCCTCCCAGCGCTCCTGAGGGCTGAAGGGCGCCCTGTAGCCCTCCTCGCTCTTGAACTTCAGGATGAAGTCGGCGCCGCGGCGCAGGTGCCGCAGGGTCTTCTCGTCGTGGCGGTCGAGTATCCAGGCGAGCAGCATGGGCGCCGAGGTCTCATCGAGCTGGATGTTCGTCCAGAACGGTGTGCCGTCGACCTTGTGGTTCTGCGACCAGTGCCCGTCGGGCATCTGAGTGCGCAGCAGATGGTCCATCGCCCGGTCCGCCGCGTCGCGGTCGCCGGCCGCGAGCAGTCCCGTCCCGATGTGGTAGAGATCGCGGGCCCACACAAGGTGGTACGAGCCGGTCTCGGGCGCGATGTGGCGGTCGGTGCCGAACGCCCACGGCATCGACGGGGAGGCTATGAAGGCGCCCGGGTTGCGTTTGTCCTCGCCGGCCGCCAGCGTCACGACCGACGCCGTGTACAGCGCCTGGTCGGAGGGCGAGCGCAGGCATCCGGGGGCCTTCGGCAGACCCGCGAGGTATGCGAGCCAGCCGCGCTCGTACGCGCCGTCGGCCGCCTCGAAGCCCCGCCGCAGCGATCGCTTCGCGGTGCGGACGGCGTCCGCGGCCTGCTCGCCGAAGCCGAGCACGACCGTCTGCCGGGTCCGGGCGCGCCCGTCCATCCGGAGCCGGCCGAGCTGCACGACGTTGCCGGGGCCGGCCGTGGCGTAGCGGTGCTTCAGGCGTCCGTTGTTCTCGGAGAGCTGGGTCCAGCCGTCGTTCACGTCGAGGTAGCCGACGGTGGACTCGGCGAACCCGTCCTGGGCGACCAGCGCGCTCGCCGCGTGCTTGTCCTCCGCGACCAGCGCCCCGCCCTGCGGGAAGGCACTGTCGTCGTTGCCCTCTCCGGACAGCGACGGGTCGTGCAGGACGAACACCTGCAGGGGAGCGCCCGTCTCCGAGCGCACCTCGACATCGATGAGCACGCTCGCGCGCTCCGGGTCGGTGACGTACCGCGTGACCGCGCGCCAGCCGGTGCCCCTGCTGGTGAGCCGGTAGCCGGGTGCCCCGCCGTCGCCGCAGAGTTCGGTGCGGGCCTCGCCGTCGCTGAGGCGTTCGGCGAACGTCTTCCCGTCGGTGATCACCAGCTGCGTCTGCCGGCTTGCGGGGGTGCTGAGGTCCGGGTAGTACGTCTCGCTCATCCTGCCGCCCTGCAGGGTGAACCAGACGGGGCTCTCCTTCGTACGGGAGGTTCCGAAGCCGGTCTTGTCCGCGGGTGCGAACGCGGCGCTCGTTCCCGGACCCCCGGGTGCCTCCCCCGAGGGGCTGGCGGCGGCTCCTGCGCCCTCGGCCCCGGCCCGGGCAACGCCGGCCAGCGGGACGGGTGCGGCGATGGCCGACGCGCCGACCAGCGCTGCTCGCAGGAAGTTCCGACGGGAATTGGTACGCACACATCCTCCAGTCGAGGAGAGGAACGGGGCGATCGACCGGCGCCCCTCGGTGAGTTCACCACGTGAAGCCGCTTGGTCGGACGGCCACGTTTCGGGTGAGCGAAAGCTTCGTCGCGGAAGAAGGCGACGTCAAGAGAGAGTGATCTGACTCCAAGAAATGAACGCACACGGGTGTTTTCTTCTGTGCCGTCCGGCATGTGGTACTGGCTCCGCACGCCACAACGAGGCTGTGAGCAAAGGCAGTTGAGTCAGCCGGTCACACGGGCGACCAGGACGCAGGCGTCGTCCGTGCGGTCCCGGTCGCCGAACTCCTCGATGACCGTGCGCAGGCACTCCTGCGCGGACCCCGCCGAGGCGAAACGGTCCGCGAGGTCCAGCAGCCGTCCGGGCGCGCCGCGTTGCGCGTCCGTGGCGTTCATCAGCCCCTCGCGCGGGGCGAGTCCGTCCGTGTGCAGCACCAACACGTCGCCGGGCTCCAGCACTTCGGTGCTCTGCCCGTACGCGGTGCCCGAGGTCGCACCGAGCAGCACTCCCTGGGGCGGGCGCAGCACCCTGCTCGTGCCGCCCCGGAAGACGACCGGCGAGGGGTGGCCGGCCTGCGACCAGGTGAGGGTGCGGTCGCGGGCCTCGTACCGGCAGCACACCGCGCTGCCCAGAGCCGGCTGCGCCGAGGTCTCCAGCAGCTGGTTCAGATGCCCCATCAGCGGGCCCGGCCCCACCCCCGCGAAAGCCATGCCGCGGACCGCGCCCAGCAGCATCGCCATTCCGGAGGCGGCGGCGACTCCGTGACCCGTGAGCTCCCCGGCGGACAGGAGGGTGGCGCCTTCGGGCAGCTCCAGCGCGTCGTACCAGTCGCCGCCGATCATGGCGCTCGCCGCGGAGGGCAGGTAGTGCGAGGCGATGTCGAGTGCGAGCCCGGCACCGGCGTCACGGACGTGGCCGGGACCGCTGTGCGGGATGCGCCAGGAGCCGCGCCACGGCGGGAGCACCGTCTCCTGCAGCTCCACCGCGAGCCTGTGCTCGGCACGGGCGGCGTGACGTTCGCGGCGCACCGTCTCATGGATCTCGCGCACGGCGAGTTCGCTGCGGCGCAGCTCGCTGACGTCCCGGAGCACGGCCCACATGGCGGCGGTGCCGCCCTGGCCGTCGAGCACCGGTTCGCCCAGCAGGTGGAGGGTGCGCACGGCACCGTCCGGACGCATGATCCGGAACTCCCGGTCGATCGGCCTTCCGTCGACCAGGCAGTCGGTCACGGCGGCAGCCAGCAGAGGCTGGTCGTCGGGGAGCACCCACGAGGGCAGTTCGTCCAGGGAGAGCGGGCCGTCTTCCTGTGCGCGGCCGAAGATGCCGTACAGCTCCTCCGACCAGGACACCTCGTCGGTCAGCAGGTTCCACTCCGCGCTTCCCACCCGGCTCGTCAGCGCGGAGGGCCCGCCGGAACCGGATGCGGCCCGGCCGGTGCCGGCCCCGTCCGGTTCCGGCGGGGAAGGTGCGCCCGCGCGGAGCCGGCCGAGATGTTCGCCGAGGTCGTCCAGCTGGTGGGCCGCGAGATCGCACAGGGCGCGCTGCCAGCGCCGTGCCGGGTCCTCCGCCCCCTCCGCGTCCTCGTCCGCCGCGCGGGGCCGTACGGCGTCGATGCCACCGCGCAGATGCCTGGCCTGCCGGATGAGGGCGTCCAGCACTCCGCGTTCGGGCGGCTGGGCCGGACGGTCCGCATCGACGTGGGAGGGCATCGAGGTCTCCGATACGGGAAGTGAGGGCTCGGTTACGACTGTTGCACAGGCTGCGACCGGCCGTAAGTGGTTTCGCGATACCCGATCCGGTGGTGCTGCGGACATATGTCGCCGGTCAGCCCGCCCGGAGCGCGTGCGGCGGTCGGGCCGGGCGGAGGGTGCCGGTAGGCTCACGGCCCGTACGGGACGGAGCGGTCCGCCCATTCCGCTTCTCCCTCCGCCCCCGGCAAGGAGTAGAACGGCTCGCAAGGGCAAGGATGCTGGTCAACGGAAATCCCGTTGCCAGTCGAACACCCCGCACCGGATGCTGACCCTTATGTTCGCCGATTCCGTCGATTCAGGCATAGCGCCCAGCGGTACGCTGCTCGGCCTCCTCCAGAGGGGGCGCGGCGACGGCACGCTGCACGCTCTGGCTGCGCCCCGCGCCGAAGCGCTCGCCGCGCTGAGGCAGTGCGTGCTCCACGATCCCCGGCGGGACTGGCAGATCGAACACCGCTCGCTCTACTACGCCCGGCTCCACATGGAGCTCGACGCCTCGGTGGACTACATCGGGGAACACCTCTTCGCGCCCGAGGACGAACTCCCGCCCGCGGGTGACTGCGAGGCACGCACCGGGCTGGCCTTGTCCGTGCTCGGCCACCTCGCGTCCTACGACAACAACGCCGCGACGGAACTCCTGCGCAGATACGCCGCCTCGGGCGCCAACTGGCAGTGGGCCCTGGACGAGCTGGCCGTACGGGACGAGGACGCCGGGCTGCGTCTGCTGGGCCCCGCCGTCCTCGCCCGCTTCCCGGAGACGAAGCAGGGCGACGCCGACCTGGCCGCGGCGGCCAAGGACGCCTTCGAGCCCAGGCCCTGGCGGCTGTGGGCCGAGGACCCCTCCCGTCCCGGACAGGCGGAGCGGCTGCGGCGGGTCAGGGAACAAGGGTGCTTCGACCGCTGGCAGCGTCAGCTGCACGGTCAGGGCCCCCGCCCCGGGTGGAGCGTGCGCGAGGTCCTGGACTGGGCGCAGGAGGGGTGCGAGCAGCATCCCCCGGTCCACCGCGAGGCGGCCGCCGCGCGGTGCCTGTCTGCCGTCGCGGGCCCACTGGACCGCGAGGAGCTGCTCGCCGCCGCCGCCGGTCAGCGCGATGCCGCCCGCGCCGCCGCGCTCCGGCATCTCGCCGACCGCGGTGACCCCGAGGCTCTCGACCTCATCGAGGAGGCCGCCGCCGATCCGTGCGAGAGCGTCGCCGAGGCCGCGCTGTCCGCGTTCGCGCGGATGCGCAGCACGGCGGCCGTCGTGCGGGCACGGAAATGGGCCGCCGCGGCCGAAGGGTCGCTGCCCGAACACCTGACGACCGCGGCCGCCGAGATGCTCGCCTGCTGCGGCGGCGCCCAGGACGCCGGCGCGGTGCTGAGAGCCCTGCGCCGAACCGTCCGCAACGACGGCCCGGACAGCGACGCGCTGTGGCCGCTGGTGGACGGCGCCGGCCGGCTCGGCGTCAGCTCCGCCGCCCCGGTGCTCCGGCACATCTACCGGGAGACGGCCTCCTCCCAGCTGCGGGGCCGCGCGGCCGGGGCGCTCGCCCTGACCGACCCCTCGTTCCCGGCGGGCTTCGCCGTGGAGTGCCTGTGGGACTGCGAGGAGACCACGAGGGCCCTGGCCGCCGAGTACGCGGCGACGGGGGACGAGCGGGTCGTCGAGAGGCTGCGGAGACTCGCCTCCGATCCCGCGGAGGAAGCCGGTGTGCAGAGCGCGGTGCGCGGCAGGCTCAGTCCGGAGTCCGGGCGCTGACGGGCAGTTGACTGCGTCGTGCACGCGCGGGCCGGTCGCCGGGCGGTGCCGGTGCGGGCAACGGGCGTTTCCGCGCGCCGGTTCGGGCGACGGCGCTTCGGGTGAAGGTGCTTCGGGTCAACGGCGGTCCGTGCACCTGACGGTGAGGCAGCTGCCCGTCGGCCACCGGATGTCCAACACGCCCTTCCCGCACAGTCCGTACGGGCGCCTCCGGGTGAACTCCCCGAGGGGCGCACAGAAGAGGGCCGCACGCTGGTGACGTAACCGACATCAAGGGGTGTTCCGGGCGTTGTCACAGTGACCGCATAGTGTGTCTGTCGTGACTGAGCACGCCCCGCCGATCCTGCCTTCCCCGGCCCCCGGCCCCGCGGCCGACGAAGGGCTCGCGCGCCGGCTCCGCGCGCTGGCGTGCACGGCGCCGCTGCACGACCTCGACGTCCGCAAGGCCAACCTCGCGGGGGAGTACAGCATTTACGCGATGGCGGAGGTGGCGCTCAGCGCCATCGACCTCGTCACCCTCCAGATGGACTTCGACACGGGTGCCGACCACGAGGACGTCGTCGCGAGGCTGATGCCCCGTATCTCCGCGCAGGCCCCCGGGCGTCCCGCGGCGGAGCACGAGCGCGTCGCCCGGTGGGTGCTGGAGAACCTGCTGAACGTCGGAAGCGTCGACCGCGGATTCCGCGCCGTGTACGGCACGTTCGGGCCGGAGGGCTCCTATGTGCGCCGTGACTACGACTTCAAGCTCATCGAGGAGGTCCCCGGCCCCGGAGGCAGCGTGTATCTGCGCACCACCGACGAGGCGGTCAACGTCCTTGTGGGCGCCCTCGACACGGACGTCACCAGCGCCCAGATCGCCGCCGAGGTCAAGCTGGAGGTCCTCATCAGCCGCGGCCGCCTCGCGGACGCCCAGCTCGCGGCAGAACAGGCCCGCTACCGCACCGTGCAGTACGCCGAGACGCTGCGCCGCACACTGGAGGCCACCCGTCGCAACGTGCGCGCGGTCGACTGGCTGCGCACCGTCCCCGACATGATCACCGAGGCCCTGGAGCACGTCGCCGAGCGCTACCGCCATGAGAACGCGATCCTCACCAACATCCGCCGCGCGCGCGACGAGGCGGCGTCGGAACGCGGCCCCGACCACAAGCGCCGTGCCGCCGAACTCGTCGACATCGTCAAGGACTGCATCCGCAGGCACACCCAGCTCCAGTCGCGGCTGCTGGCGGCCGGGCCGCTCTTCCGCGCGGAGCAGGACAGGCAGGCCTTCGCGCCTCCCGCCGCCCGGGCCGGGCTGGACCTGTACGGCCAACTGCTCGCGCCGCTGCTGCCGTTGGCCGTGGAGCGCGCCGGTGCCGTCACGGACGCCTTCTTCGCCCGCGGCGTGGGGATGCGCACCCCCGGCGCAGTGCGCCTCGGCGACCTGACGGAGATGCTGCTCACGCCTCCGGCGCCCCGCGAACACCTCGGCGCCGAGATGCCGGAGCCCGATCTGATCGCCACCCCCGACGACAGCAGGTTCAGCGAGGAGCAGCTGGAGTCGGCGACGGCACTGCTGGATCTGCCCGCCGACGCGCCACGCAGACTCTCCGGGCTTCTGGCGGACGCCAGGCGCCTCGACCCCGAACTGCCCTATCTGGTCGCCCTCCTGGCTGTCCACGCCGCGAGTCCGCCCGTGGGCACCGCCTGCCGGCAGGGCGAGCGCAGACTCCTCTTCGCCGTGGACGACGGTGAGGAGCTGAACGACGAGGAGTTCGGGGGAGCGGATCTGGTCGTCGGCACGGCCGAGTTGGACGCAGTCGGGACGGCGTCCGGCCGGGAGGTCCGCGAGAGCCGCGAGGGGGCGGCGTGAGGCACCTCGGACCTCTCCCCGGGCCCCAGCCGCGGAGACCCGCAACGGGCAGGGGCCGGGCGAAACCGGGACAGCCGGGTGCCGCTCCGCCGGTCCGTGAACGGCGGCGCGGGGCGCGCCCGTTGACCCGGAGTCGCAACTCCCGCCGGCGGATGCGGCCCCTCTTCCCGCTCTCCCCCCTCTTGTCCTCCGCCTTTCGCCGGCATCCGTGTCCCGCATCCGTGCCCCGCATCCGACCCATGCGCAGGAGTGACGCACCAGTGACCGAACACCACGACGAGGGCGCCGGTCCGGCCTCCGGCACCTCCGCCTCTTTCGCGGGCCCGGAGGCCCCGGAGGCCGCGACAGCCGACGCGGCCCCGCCGGCCGGCGGCTCACACGCAGCCGTCACTCCCGCCGACACGGCCGACGCCGCGCGCCTTGTCTCCTTCGGACTGCACCCCAAGCTGCTCCCCGCCCGTGACGCCGAATACGCCGGACTGCTGCGGCGCTACCGCGACGAACCCGCTTTCGCCCGCCTCGCCGACGCCGTCGCCGCCGGACTGGGCCTGGTCGTCCTGGAGGTCTCCAGCAGGGCGGGAATGGCCCTCGCCGCCGGTGAGGAATCGGCCTTCGCCGTCCGCATGGGCGACTACTCACGGCGTGCCACAGCGGACTCCGCCGACCGCTTCCTGCACGGGCTGGCGCATCTGGCCGTCGCCGCCATGGCCTTTCCCCGCCCCGAAGACCTGGCCGACGACGCCTACATCGGCCGCATCTCGGTCAACGGGGTGGACTCCTTCGTACGGCAGGCCTGCCGCCGGCTCGCCGAACGCGCGGAGGAGAGGGGAGAGAACCCGGACCCGGCCGCCGACGCCCCCGGCCTCGAGGCCGCCTGGCGGGTCTACGCACGACGCAGCACCACAGGCGCCACCAAGGACGCCCGCAGGCTCGCAGGTTCGACGACCGGCATCATCGGCAAGGCCGTCGCCTTCCTCGTCGACTCGGGATTCCTTCAGCGCACGAGCGACGACGCCGGAGGCACCTTCCGCACCACGCCGCGCTATCAGCTCCAGGTCCGTGACATGGCGGGCAGCGCCGCCATGTCCGAACTGCTGGAGCTGGGCGTCGTCCCCGTCAGCGACGGAAGCGCCACGCTCCTTCCGGCCGCCGACGGGGAGGAGTCGGAGATCGAGGGGGAGGCAGCCCTTCCCTTCCACACCTGACCAGGGCCGCCCGGCTTCCCCGTGCTCCCCCTGCCTGCCCGCCTCCCGGCCTGCCGCACCGAGTGCCCGGGCCGGTGCCTGTGCCCCCGTACCCGTCCCTCAGCCCGAGCCGGCGCCGTGCAGCGCCACGCGAGACCCGCCGAACACCACGACCACGAGAGCCCGCCACCATGTACGAGCTGTCCCGGATCCGTCTCTACTCCATCGGTCCCGCCGGTGCGCGCTATGCCGACACCGTGCTGGATCTGCGCGGAGTGGGCGGCCCGGTGCCCAGCCCCGCTCCGGCCCAGGCCGACTTCTTCGAGGAGGAACCGGGCGGGCCGCCACGCCGCCCCGCCCCCGCGGGAGTGCTCTTCCTGGAGAACGGCGGAGGCAAGTCCGTCCTGCTCAAACTCATCTTCTCCGTGATGCTGCCGGGTCACCGCAACACGCTCGGCGGCGCGAGTTCAGGCGTGCTGCGCAAGTTCCTCCTCGCCGACGACTGCGGGCATGTGGCGCTGGAGTGGCAGCACACGCGGACGGGGGAGACCGTCGTCGTCGGCAAGGTCAGCGAATGGCGCGGCCGGCAGGTCTCCAGCGACCCGCGGAAGTTCGCCGAGGCGTGGTACTCCTTCCGGCCCGGCCCGGGGATGAGCCTGGACTCGCTGCCCGTCGCCGAGTCCGCCGCGCTGCGGCCGCCGTCCGAGGGCACGTCGTCGGCACGGGGACGGCGCCGCACCATGAAGGGCTTCCGCGATGTGCTGACCGAGACGGGGAAGGCCTACCCGAACCTCGACGTCACCTGGGAAGAGGTGCACGAACGCTGGACAGAGCGCCTCACCTCTCTCGGTCTCGACCCCGAACTCTTCCGCTACCAGCGGGAGATGAACGCAGACGAAGGAGAAGCCGCCGGTCTCTTCGCCGTCAAGAACGACTCGGACTTCACCGACCTGCTGCTGCGCGCCGTCACCGACACCCGCGACACCGACGGACTCGCGGATCTGGTCCACGGGTTCGCGCACAAGCTCGGCCGCCGCAGCGAACTCACCGCCGAACGGGACTTCACCGCCGGCTCCCTGGACCTGCTGCGCCGCATCGCGGAATCCGCGGAGCAGCGCCGGCGGGCCCGCGACATCCACGCCGCCGCCGAAGTCCGCGCCCGGACCCTGGTGCACCGCCTCGCGGCACGCGGCAGCGCGGAGCGCAGCCGCGGCACCGGACTCGCCGGCCAGGTCGCCGAGGCGGAGGAGAGCGTCACCCGTGCCGGTGACACGCACGGCCGCTCGTCCCTCGTCGCTGCCGAACTCGCCTACAGACACGCCTCGTTGGCGCTGGAGAGCGCGGAGAAGGCCGCCTCGGCACAGCGCCGCGAACTCAGCGAGGCCCGCACCTCGCACTCGGCCTGGCAGGCTGCCGAGACGGTGCTGGCCCACCGCACCGCCGCCGATCGTGCCGCCCGCCTCTCCGACGCAATCCGCGAGGCCGAGCGGGACGCGGCGCCCGCCCTTGCCGCCCGCGCCACGGCCGCCGCCGGTCTCGTCAGGGCTCTTCACGCAGCCGCGGAGACGGCGGAGCGCACCGCCGCCGAGGAGGAGGAACGCTCGGCACAGCTCCAGGCCGCCTCGGAGGCCGCGCACAGCGACGCGACGGCGGCCGCGACCGAGGCCCAGCGTGCCCGCAGCGAGACCGGCCATCTGCGCCAGCGCCTCGCGGAGGTGGAGCAGGAGACCGAGGAGGCCGTGCGCGCCGGCTGGCTCGAGGCGGGCGAGGAGGGCGACGGCGAGGCGGACCCTGCCGCCGCCGCGCTGACCGCCGAGGACGCCGCGCAGAGCCGCACCGCCGCCTGGGAGGAGTCACGCGAGGCCGCACGCCGCGCCGCCGAGCGCGCCCAGGAGGCGAGCGCCGAGCTCTCCCGCGCGGAACTCGCCGCCGCCCGCGCCGAAGACGCAGCCGAAGCGGCCTCCGCGGCCCACACCGCGGAACGGCGCGTGGCCGAGGCTCTGGGCACGGAGGAACGCCTCGCCGAGCTCCTCGGCCTGCCGCACGCCGGCACACATGTCGCCCCGGGCGCGCGCCCCGACGGGGATCCCGCACCTCCCGCCGTGCCCTCCCCGCGCTCGGCACGCAGTGGCGGCGAGGAGACGGCAGCAGCGGGCCCGTCCCCGGGCGGCGAGGGGGCCTGCGAGTCCGGCACCGCGAGCGCCCTCACCGCCGAGGAACTGGACGCCGGGGGCGAGTCGCTGACGGAGCTGCTCGACGACGCCGTCGCGGCCTGCGAACGGCAGCTGTTCGAGCTGCGGACCGCCGCGGCGGAGGACTCCCGCATGCTCGGCGCACTCGGCGACGGGGGCCTGCTGCCTCCCGCACCGGATGTCACCGCGACTGTCGACTTCCTCGGCGAGCACGGCATCCCGGCCCTGCCGGGCTGGCGCTACCTCGCCCAGGCGGTCGCCCCCGCCGACCACGCAGACGTGCTCGCCGCCCGTCCGGAGCTCGTCGACGGCGTCGTCATCACCGACCCGGCCAGCCACGCACGGGCCCAGGAGGTCCTCGCCGGCGCGGCGTTGCTGCCGCGCTCCGCGGTTGCCGTCGGCACGGCCGCGGCCCTGCTGGCGCCCGTTCCCCGCGAGGGCTCCGCCGCGCGCCGCGACGACGTCTTCCTCGTCCCGCCGAACCCGGCGATGCACGACGAGCAAGCCGCCGACGAGGAGCGCCGCCAGCTGCGCACCAGGGCACTCGCCCGCGACGAGGAGATCCGCGCCGTCGCCGCCCGGCTCTCCGAGGACCGTACGCTCGCCGCCCGCCTCGCCTCCTGGCGCACCGGATGCCCTCCCGGGCGCCTCGCGGAACTGGCCGCGGCCGCGGAGGAGACCCGCAACGCGGCGGCCGCCGCCCGCGAACGCCTCGCGCACGCACGCGCCGCACACGAGGAGGCGGAGGAGGCCGCCGCAGACGCGGCGCGCGCACGGGACGAGCGGCAGGAGCAGGCGCAGCAGGCACGCCGCCGGGCCGACGCCCTCGCGGGCCTCGCCTCGCGGCTGCGCGAGCGGGGTGGACGCGTGAACCGGCTGCGCGCCCTGGCCGACGAGACGGCGGAGGCGGAGGAGCGCGCGGAGACCTGCCTGGCACGTGCCCGCGCCGGCGACGAGGACAGGCGTGCCGCACAGCGCGCCGCCGACGACGCCCGGCGCACCGCGCGCGCGTTGCGGGCCGAGCGGGCCCAGATCGCCGGCGTCCCCGACGACATCGACGAGACCCTCCAGCCGCCCGACGGCACGTCACTGCCCGCACTGCGCGAGGCGTACAGGTCGGCCTCCAGCCTGTACGACAAGGTCGGCGTGGGCGCCGACCTGCGCGCCGAGCAGGCTCACGCGGAGAGCGACGAATCCGCGGCCCGAGCCGCTCTGGACCGGCTGACCAACAAGGTCCGCACCCGCGCCGCGCAGCTCCTGGACGGCCCCGACGGTGCGGACGGCCCCGCCCGCCAGGCCGCGGCGGCACGCGCCGAGGCGCGGGTGCAGATGCTGGAGTCCCGTGCCGCGGCCGCGAGCGAACAGCTGGGCAGGCTGCGCGGCGAGGCGGAGCGGCTGGCCCCGGCGCAAGGCGGGTGCCACACGGATCTCCCCGCGGGCATGGAGCCCGCGGACGTCGAGGAGGCCCAGCGTTTTCTGCGCACCGCAAACGCCGAACTGGCCGCGCACAGCGACGAGTTGGACGAGGCTCGCAGCGCGCACGCCGCTCTCGTGCGGGCGCACCGTGCCGCCGAGGAGGCCGCGGACGGATTCGACGAGACCGCGGGGCTCCTGCGCGACCTGCTGCGCGACCCGCAGCAGGCCGCGGAGACCGGTGAGGCCCCCGAGCCCTACCCCGGCTCACCCGCCGAGGCACGCCAGGCCGCCGCGGAGGCGCGCCGCTCCCTGCGCGGCTGCGCCGCCGACCTGTCGGCCGCCGAGCAGGCGGTGCGTGAGGCGTCCGACGTGCTCGTGCGGCACGCCAACTCCTCACGGTACGAGCAGGTCCGTACACCGGCCCGGCAGCAGATCCGCGAACTGCCCGCCTCCGCGCTCCCCGACCACGCCTCCGCCTGGGCCGAGGCCTTCGCCCCGCGGCTGCGCGTACTCAGCGACGAACTGGAGCAGCTGGAGCGCAACCGCGACAGCATCGTCGACCGGCTGCGCGGCCTCGTGGAGTCGTCACTTGCGACGCTGCGCTCCGCCCAGCGCCTCTCCCGGCTGCCGGAGGGGCTGGGGGAGTGGTCGGGCCAGGAGTTCCTGCGCATCCGCTTCGACGACCCCGACCAGGCCGTTCTGTCCGAGCGGCTGGGCGGCGTCATCGACGAGGCCACCCGTACCGCCGTGGCGAAGAACTCCGACCTGCGGCGGGACGGAATGTCACTGCTCCTGCGGGGAGTTCACGCCGCCCTCGAGCCGCGCGGGGTGTCCGTCGAGATCCTCAAACCGGACGCGGTGCTGCGTGCGGAGCGGGTGCCGGTCGGACAGATGGGAGACGTCTTCTCCGGCGGTCAGCTGCTGACGGCCGCCATCGCCCTCTACTGCACGATGGCGGCCCTGCGCGGCAACGACCGCGGCCACGAGAGGAACCGGCACGCGGGGACGCTGTTCCTCGACAACCCCATCGGCCGCGCCAACGCCACATATCTCCTGGAGCTGCAGCGGGCCGTCGCCGACGCGCTCGGCGTCCAGCTGCTGTACACGACGGGGCTGTTCGACACGACGGCTCTGGCCGAGTTCCCCCTCGTCATCCGCCTGCGCAACGACGCGGACCTGCGGGCGGGACTGAAGTACATCAGCGTCGAGGAGCATCTGCGCCCCGGACTGCCGCAGCAGGACCCGGAGGAGGAGCCCGTCCAGGGGGAGATCACCGCGACGCGCGTGTTCCGCCGGCCCGACGGCGACGGCCGGCAGCCCCGGGTCCCGGCACAGGCCGAAGGTCCGCGCCGGGAGCCCTGACCGCCCGTGCAGAACGGCGCCGGCCCCCTCCGTGGTCCGGCGCCGCGCGGAAGCCACCCTCGGAGACCATCCAACGATGCCAACGGCCAACGATGTCCGGAATCAATCCCCGTTCCGCCGCGGCCTGTTGGAATTCACCGCCGGTTGCCGTCCATGCTCCCGCCTGTCCGCGTGCGCGGTTCCCGGCCCCGGCCGTCGCGGTGCGCCCCCTGCTTCGTCCGCGCTCTGGCCTTCTCCACCGCCCGCTGGCGGGCCACACTGCTGGGTTCCGAGAGCACGCCGTTACGCTGCCGCCACACCTGACGGGTCACCCACACATCCAGGACCGCCCACGTCGCCACGACGGTGCTCACCACGGTGGAGATCACCATGGGGAAGGCCAGCCACACCTGCGCGAGCGAGCAGAGCACCGCCACCATCAACTGGACAAGCGTCACCGCTACGATCACGAGCGCCCGCACTGCCGCAGAACGTACGGAATCCGGCAGTCTGGGCTTCGCGTACATGATCCTTTCACTCCCCCCTCAATATCCCCCACACGTCACACGTTTCCACGTCAGTGGCTTGCGCCACAATCCAAGGACACGTGTGGGGCATCACCGGACATCTCAGGATGAGGAACCCTGGACGGCCGGTTTTCCCGCTCGGACACACCTACGACTCGGTCCTGCGTCAGTAGTAGGCTCAACGCCGTTTGCTGTCGGAACTCGCCCCCGTGCGGAGGGGGTTGACTAGGGGAGGCCATGCGCTTGCGCGGGAGGTCTATCCGCCGGAAGATCGTGGTGCTGCTGCTGGTGCCGCTGCTGTCTCTGGTGTCCATATGGGCCTTCGCCACGTACGTCACCGGCCGCCAGGCGCAGCAACTGCTCAACGTGGTCAACACCGTGGACAAGGTGGGCGATCCGGCGCGGGACGCGGCACAGGCGCTCCAGCGTGAGCGGCGGCAGGTCATGGTCTATCTCGCCGATCCGCGCGGTTCCGAGGCGCTCACCCAGCTGAAGCAGCAGCGGAAGGACACGGACGCTCAGATCGCGAAGCTGCGCGACAACGCCCGTTCCCCCGGGATGCGTTCGAACCTCACGGGCAACGCGCACCAGCGCCTCGACGCGATGCTGGACAAGCTGGACAGCCTGAAGAAGGTCCGCAAGGCCGGGGAGAACACGCTCACACGCGGCGGCGCCTTCCAGGCCTACAACGAACTCGTCGACCCCTGCTACAACTTCCTCAGCGCACTCGGCGGCCTCGACGACGTGGACCTCGACAAGCAGGGACGCGCCCTCGTCGGTCTGGACCGGGCCCGGGAGTACCTTGCGCGTGAGGACGCGCTGATGGCCTCGGCAATCGCCTCCGGGACGATGACCAAGGGGGACCGGCGCGCGTTCTCCGACCGGATCGCCGAGCGGGGCCTGACCTACCAGACGACGCTGTCCGAACTGCCCGCCGAGGAACGCCAGAACTTCGAGACCTACTGGAACGGCACCGACGGCCTCACACTGCGCAGCTACGAGGACGCCGTCATCGCGGCAGGAAGCCGCGGCACCGACGGAGTCGTCAACGCGGAGCGCTGGCAGGCGGCGACCTCCACCGTTCTCACCGACCTCGAGCGCATGAACTTCGAGGCCCGGGACCGCTACGAGCGGCGCGTGCAGCCCGACGCGACGAAGGTGCTCATCCAGGCCGGCGCGGCCGGTCTCCTCGGTGCCGCGGCCGTCATCGCCTCGGTCGTCATCTCCTTCCGGGTCGGCCGCGGCCTCGTACGGGATCTGCGCACCCTGCGCAGGGAGGCCCAGGAGGCCGCGGGCGTGCGGCTGCCGAGCGTCATGCGCCGTCTCGCCGCGGGGGAGACCATCGACATCGAGACGGAGGCGCCGAGGCTGGAGTACTCGCAGGACGAGTCCGGTCAGGTCGGCCAGGCGGTGAACACCCTTCAGCGTGCGGCCGTCGAAGCGGCCGTCAAGCAGGCCGACATGCGCCGCGGCGTCTCCGAGGTGTTCGTGAACCTCGCCCGCCGCAACCAGGTGCTGCTGCACCGTCAGCTGAGCCTGCTGGACCACATGGAGCGGCGCACCGAGGACTCCGACGAACTCGCCGACCTCTTCCGCCTCGACCACCTCACCACCCGCATGCGCCGTCACGCGGAGGGTCTCGTCATCCTCTCCGGCGCCGCACCGTCCCGTCAGTGGCGCAAGCCGGTGCAGCTGATGGACGTCGTGCGGGCCGCCGTCGCCGAGGTCGAGGACTACGAACGGATCGAGGTGCGGCGCCTCCCGCGGCTCGCCGTGGACGGCGGCTCCGTCGCCGACCTCACGCACCTCATCGCCGAACTCCTGGAGAACGCCACCGTCTTCTCACCGCCCCACACAGCGGTCCAGGTCCTCGGCGAACGGGTGGCCAACGGCTACACCCTGGAGATCCACGACCGTGGCCTGGGCATGGCCCCCGACGCGCTCCTCGAGGCGAACCTGCGTCTCGCGGAGACACCGGAGTTCGAACTCTCCGACACCGACCGCCTCGGTCTGTTCGTGGTCTCCCGGCTCGCACAGCGCCAGGGCGTACGCGTCTCGCTCCAGCCCTCGCCGTACGGCGGCACCACCGCCGTCGTCCTCGTCCCCGGCAGGATCCTCACCGAGACCACCGGTCAGGACGACGACCGCCTCGAGAGGGCACCGGCCGGCAACGGTGTCTCCGGCACCCGGCTCGACGCCCTCACCCGCGGCCCCTCGGGGGCCGGCCCCTCGCCGACGCCGCGACAGCGTGCGGCCCTGGACGGAGCAGTCGAACTGGAGGCTCCGCTCGGCCAGTTGGAGGAGGGGCCGGGACGCGGCAGCCGCAAGGAGGACGCGGACGCAGTCGCCACTGCGCTGCACAGCGCCGGCCCGCCCGACCGGGGCGGCCCGAAGCCCGGCCTCGAGCAGCACCAGCAGGCGGAGGACGGGGCCGACGGCTCCTCAAGGCCCAAGTCCCCCCAGGGCGACGGCAAGGGAGGACTCGCTCCGCTGCCCCGGCGCCGCCCCCGTACCCCCGTGCTGGTCGCGGACCACGGGCGTACCGTCGGCAGTCAGGAGCCGGAGGACGGGCAGGACACGGACGAGGCCGGGCAGCGCACGGAGGGACGCGGGCACCGCGACGGTGCGGACCGCCCCGCGGAGGCGGGAGCCGGCACGGAGCAGTCCGGCGCCTCCGCACCGTCGGCCACGGTCGCCGGCCTGCCCCGCAGGGTCCGGCAGGCGAACCTTGCGCCCCAGCTCAAACAGGATTCGGCCGCGAACACGACGGGGCGCGGCGAGAGCCGCCGCTCCGAGGATCTGGCGGACCGCGACGCGGACGAGGTACGCAGCAGAATGGCCTCGCTCCAGCGCGGCTGGCAGCGTGGCCGCCTTCAGAACGCCGGCGCATCGGGGGACGAGGCGGCGGAGTCAGCACAGGGAACGACACCGGAGGGGGACGGTCGATGACCGCCCGAAAGGCACGGAGAACACCGCTTCTGGGAGCGGTGAACTCAACTGGCTCCTCGACGAGTTGGTCCAGCGTGTCGGCAGCATCAGCAAAGCTCTCGTACTCTCCGGCGACGGGCTGCCCCGCGGAGCGTCCCAGGACCTGACGCGGGAGGACGGCGAGCACCTGGCCGCTGTCGCCTCGGGCTTCCACAGCCTCGCCAAGGGCGTCGGCCGCCACTTCGACGTCGGCGGTGTGCGGCAGACGGTCGTCGAACTGGAGGAGGCGTTCCTCTTCGTCACCGCAGCAGGCGACGGCAGCTGCCTCGCCGTGGTCGCCGACGCCGACGCCGACGTCGGACTGATCGCTTACGAGATGACTCTCCTGGTCAAGAGGGTCGGTGTGCACCTGGGCACCGCACCCCGGTCGAGCCCGCCCAGCCACGCCGGTGGCAGTTGACGGGATCTGAACGGAACACAGTGATGACGGACCGGTGGTTCGACGACGCCGCAGGGCCTGTGGTGCGGCCGTACGCCATGACGCGCGGCCGCACCCGCAGCAGCTCCGAGGAGGCACGACTCGACCTCATCGCACTCGTGATCGCCCAGAGCCGGGACGGTGAAGGGGACGCGAAGCCCCCGGAGCACGGCGGCGAGGGCGACGAGAATCACGAGGGCGCGACCGGTGAGGAGACCGGCGGCGGCTCGCACGACAACGCAGACGTGTTCGCGGACAACTCACTTGCCCCGGAACACGTCGACATCGTCGTCCAGTGCCGCCGGGCTCCGCAGTCCGTCGCCGAACTCTCCGCCGAACTCGACCTTCCCGTCGGCGTCGTACGCGTTCTCATCGGGGACCTCATCGACGCGGACTGGGTCCGCGTCAGCCGGCCCGTCCCTCCGGCGGAACTGCCGGACGAAAGCATTCTCAGAGAGGTAATCGATGGCCTTCGGGCGCTCTAAGCGAGGCGCCGCCGCGGCGTCGCCGGCCGAACCCGTGACACTGAAGCTGCTTGTGGCCGGCGGCTTCGGCGTCGGCAAGACGACCCTCGTCGGCTCCGTCAGCGAGATCAAGCCGCTGCGTACGGAGGAGACACTCACCGAGGCGGGACGTCCGGTGGACGACACGGCGGGGGTGGAGGCGAAGACCACCACCACCGTCGCGATGGACTTCGGCCGCATCACCATCAACGAGGCGTTGGTGCTCTACCTGTTCGGTACGCCCGGCCAGGACCGGTTCTGGTTCCTGTGGGACGAGCTGGCGCAGGGCGCGCTGGGGGCCGTCGTCCTCGTCGACACGCGGCGGCTGGAGGACAGCTTCGCCGGCATCGACTACTTCGAGCGCCGCAAAATCCCCTTCACCGTCGCCGTCAACCACTTCGACGGCGCGGAGATCTACCCTCCAGAGGCCATCCGCGAGGCGCTCGACCTCGACGCCGAGGTGCCGGTGCTGGTGTGCGACGCCCGGCGCCGCGACTCCGTCCGTGACGTTCTCGTCTCGGTCGTCGAGCACGCCAGGCGCCGTGCCATCGCCGCACAGCAGGCGGCGCCCCGCCCCGCCCCGGTGCGCTGAACCCACCGGAACGGAACGGGGCGCCTGCGCGCCGCGGTGCTCCCGGCCGCGTGCTGCGGCGGCCGTGAGCCGGGTTCAGCCGGTCACTCGCCGTCCTCCACCCAGCCGAAGCTGCGCTGCACCGCCTTGCGCCAGTTGTGGTACTCGCGCTCCCGCGTCTCCTCGTCCATCTGCGGGGTCCACTCCGCGTCGCGCTTCCAGTGGCTGCTCAGCTCGTCGAGGTCCGACCAGACTCCCGTCGCCAGTCCCGCGGCGTAGGCCGCGCCGAGGCAGGTCGTCTCCGCGACCACCGGCCGGATCACCGGCACTCCGAGCACGTCCGCCTGGTGCCGCATCAGCAGATTGTTCGCCGTCATCCCGCCGTCGACCTTCAGACTCGTGATGTGGACGCCGGAGTCCTGGTACATCGCGTCCACGACCTCACGCGTCTGCCAGCTGGTCGCCTCCAGCACGGCCCGCGCCAGGTGTGCCTTGGTGACGTACCGGGTCAGCCCCGCCACGACTCCGCGTGCGTCGGAACGCCAGTACGGAGCGAAGAGTCCCGAGAAGGCCGGGACGATGTACGCACCGCCGTTGTCCTCGACGCTCGCGGCGAGCGTCTCGATCTCCGCCGCCTCCCTGATGATTCCGAGCTGGTCGCGGAACCACTGGACGAGGGCTCCGGTGATCGCGATGGACCCTTCGAGGCAGTACGTCGGGGCGTCACCGCCGAGCTGGTAGGCCATCGTCGTCAGCAGGCCGTTCTTGCTGGACACCGGCCGCTGCCCGGTGTTCAGGAGCAGGAAGGACCCGGTTCCGTAGGTGTTCTTGGCCTCGCCGACGTCGTAGCACGTCTGCCCGAACAACGCCGCGTGCTGGTCACCCAGCGCCGACGCCACCGGTACCCCGGCGATCTGGCCGTGTGCGGTGCCGTACACCTCGGCCGAGGACTTGATCTCGGGCAGGACGGCCGCGGGCACGTTCATGGCGTCCAGGATGGACTGGTCCCACTGGAGGGTCTCCAGGTTCATCAGCATCGTGCGCCCGGCGTTGGTGACGTCGGTGACGTGCACACCGCCGTCCTTGCCGCCCGTGAGGTTCCAGATCAGCCAGGAGTCGATGGTGCCGAAGGCGATCTCCCCGGCCTCGGCCCGCTGCCGCAGCCCGGGCACGTTGTCGAGCAGCCAGGCCACCTTGGGGCCGGCGAAGTAGCTGGCCAGGGGCAGGCCCGTACGGTCGCGGAAACGGTCCTGCCCATCGGCGCCACCCAGCTCGGTGCACAGCGTGGCGGTGCGGGTGTCCTGCCAGACGACGGCGTTGTGCACCGGCTTTCCGGTCTTCCGCTCCCACAGGACGGTGGTCTCGCGCTGGTTGGTGATGCCCAGCGCGCTCAGCTGGTCCGCACGCAGACCGGCCTTGGCAATGGCCCCGGCCACCACGGCCTGCACCTTGGACCAGATCTCGGTGGCGTCGTGCTCCACCCAGCCTGGCTTGGGGAAGATCTGGCGGTGCTCGCGCTGGTCGACGGCTACGGGGGCGCCGTCCTGGTTGAAGATGATGCAGCGGCTTGACGTGGTGCCTTGGTCGATCGCTGCGACGAACTTGTCCGACATGATCGCGTCCCTTGTCCGAACCGGAGTGCTGGCGAGTCTCCGGGCTCTTGGGCCCGGGGTCAGAAGGCGAGTTTGAGGATGCCTGCGGCTATGACGGCCCCGACGAGCGGTCCCGCGACCGGGACCCAGGAGTAACCCCGGTCCGACCCGCCCTTGTTGGGGATCGGCAGCAACACGTGGGCTATGCGTGGCCCCAGGTCACGGGTGGGGTTGACGGCGTACCCCGTCGGGCCGCCGAGTGACAGCCCGATGCCGACGACGAGCAGCGTGACGATGAGGACCTGCGTGCCCGTCCTGGCGAGCGCCGTGGTCGCACCGAAGGCGAGGATCGGCAGAACCAGCGCGATGGTCGCGACTGTCTCGGTGGCGAGATTGGCGGCCGGGTTGCGCACCTCGGGGATGGTCGAGAAGTTGCCCAGCCTTCCCTGGGCGAACTCGGGGTCGGCGTTGGCGGCGAATTGCGCGTAGTAGGCCACCCACACCAGGACGGCGCCGATCATGGCCCCGAGTATCTGGGAGCCTATGTAGAGCGGCACCTTGCTCCAGTCGCCGGACTCGACGGCGAGCCCCGCGGTCACCGCGGGATTGATGTGCCCGCCGGAGAGAGGCAGCGCCGTGCAGGCACCGGCGAGTACGCCGAAGCCCCAGCCGAAAGCGATGACGACCCGGCCGGAAGCGGCAGCCTTGTGGAAGCGGAGATTGACGGCGGCACAGACACCGGCTCCGAACAGGATGAGAATCGCCGTTCCGTTGACCTCGCCCGCGAAGATGTCCGTGTTGGAGAACTGGCTCATGACGGCTCCCTTGTCCCTTGGCGGGGCGGACGCCCCGGACGATCCTTCGGGATGGTGCTGATCTGGCACGGAGCCGGCGCCAGGGCAGAGGGCCGCTGATCACGGTCCGGCGCGCCAGCCCGCCCGGTCTCCGTGACGAGCGTGTCGGCAGTGATCATCGCAGCTGAGGGACCGTCAAGGGCACTGACATCATGGACGTGCGGGGTGTGGAGGTCATCGACATCGCCGTCGTGTCGGAGTGATCAGCTCCGTATTTCCCCCGGATTCCGGGCCCCTCACCACCACGCTGAGCGGCTGTTCCGGATGTTCCGGTGGGCGCCTCCGCCCTGCCGCGACGAGGCGCGAGACGTGGGGCCGACGGCGGCAGGGGGACCGCCCGGTGCCGGACGCGGCAGGCAGGGAGGGCGCGGGAGCGAGCCGGGCCGGCTGATCGCCGAGGGGCCCGTCCTGCCCCGAGTGCGCCCGGCCCTGTCGTGCAAGCGCCCTCGCAGCACGCGGGAAAATGCCCTCGAAGGGCCCGGGAAGCGTCCCCGAAGGGCCCGGGCGGTGCGGGGCGGAGGGACGCCACCGTTGACACCGGTGCAGGTCAGCCGGAGACTCCCGCCAGCGACCATGAACGGAAATTCGTCTGGCGAACATGGTCTTGCCCGCTGTGTCCGGCGGCCCTGTTGCCCGTGCCCTGGCGGTGAGACCTCGCACCCGGACTGCACTCACCTCGGGAGGACCCGCCATGACCATCCACCGTGACCTGCTCATCGGCGGTCAGGAAACTCCCGCCGTCTCCGGACGCGCGGCACAGGACCACAACCCGTACACCGGCGAGGTGTACGCCACGGTCGCCGCGGGCGGTCCGGAGGACGTGCGCAGCGCGGTCGCGGCCGCCGACGCCGCGTTCCCCGCCTGGTCGGCCACGGGGCCCTCCGAGCGCCGCGCGGTTCTCCTCAGGGCCGCGGACATCCTGGACTCCCGGGCCGAGGACGCCGCGACGTACATGGCGCAGGAAGCCGGAGGCAGCCGGCCCTGGGCGCTGTTCAACGTGCAGCTGGCATCCGGCATGCTCCGCGAGGCGGCCGCCGCGGTCAGCGCACCCCGGGGCGAGGTCCTCACGGCGCAGGACGGCGAGACGCTGAGCCTCGCGGTGCGTGAACCCGTGGGTGTGGTGGCCGCGTTCGCGCCGTGGAACGCCCCGGTGATCCTCGGCACCCGCGCCGTCGCCGCTCCGCTGGCCGCGGGGAACACCGTCGTCGTCAAGCCCAGCGAGGACGCTCCGCTGTCCTGCGGCTACTTCGTGGCGGACGTCCTGCGGGAGGCCGGCCTGCCGGACGGTGTGCTCAACGTCGTCAGCAACGCACCCGAGGACGCCGCCGAGGTGGCCGAGGCGCTGATCGCCGAACCCGCTGTCCGCGCTGTCAACTTCACCGGCTCGACCGGGGTCGGACGTCTCATCGGCAATCTCGCTGCGCAGCATCTCAAGCCCGCCGTACTGGAGTTGGGCGGCAAGAACTCCGTCATCGTCCTCGACGACGCCGACGTGGACTACGCGGTCGACGCCGCGACGTTCGCGGTGTTCATGAACGCCGGGCAGATCTGCATGTCGGGTGACCGGATCCTCGTGCACGAGTCGCTGGCGGAGGAGTTCACCCGGAAGTTCACGGCGAAGGTCGCAGCCCTGCCGCACGGCGGTCCGGAGGAACCCACCACCGTCATAGGCCCGTTGGTCAGCGCGGCCTCGGCGGACCGCGTGGCGGCACTCGTCCAGGACGCCGTCGGCAAGGGTGCCGAAGTGCTCACCGGGGGAGGGGCGCCGGAGAACGCCGTGCACCCGGCCACCGTGCTCACCGGCGTCACGCCCGGCATGGAGCTGTACCACGGCGAAGCGTTCGGACCGGTCTGTGCACTCGCCACCTTCACCGACGACGACGAGGCCGTCGCCCTGGCCAACGACACGGAACACGGCCTGACGTGCGGCATCATCACGGAGAACGGCACGCACGGCCTGTCCGTCGCGCGCCGCATACGCACCGGCATCGTGCACGTGGGCGACCAGTCCGTGGCGGACGAGCCTCAGGTGCCGTTCGGCGGCTTCAAGGCCTCGGGGTACGGGCGGTTCGGCGGCCGCTGGGGCATCGAGGCGTTCAGCAACACCCGTTGGGTCACCGTGGCGGCCAGGCACGCTCACTACCCCTTCTGAGCACGGAGGATCTCACCGCCGTCCCGTCCGGTCACGGATCCGTGACCGGACGATCACAGGCGCGCACGCCCTGCACCGGGCAGAACCGCCGCAGGGCCCGTGCCGTCCTCGACGGCAGGACGGCGGCAGGGGATCCACGGGGGTGGTGCCGTGCCGCCGTCCTGTCTCGTCGGTGCAGCGCAACCGGGCGGCCGGGGCTTGGGCGGCCCGACTGCCGTGCCCTCAGTGAGAGTTGAGCGCGCGGCGCCAGACAGGGAAGTCGAAGTAGGTGTCGGGAAAGGTCTCCTCGGTGAGCGTGTAGTGCCACCACTCCTCGGGGAGATTGGTAAACCCGGCCTTGTCCATCGTGTCCTTCAGCAGCATCCGGTTGGCACGCTGTTGGCCCTTGATGCGGGGGTCGGCGGTGTGCGAGAGAGTGTCGAAGCAGTCGTAACCGGTGCCCATGTCGATGGAGTTGTCCGGGAAACGCACATCCCTGGGCGCGAAGCAGGACACCAGCGGTTCGCCCGGCCGGTAGGGACGCGTCGGCTGCGCAGGCAGCCGCACAAGGGTGAGATCGACCGTACTGCCTCTGCTGTGGCCCGACTTCTCCGCTATGTAGCCGTCCTCGAACAGGCGGTCCTTCTCCACGCGCGGATAGAACTCGTCCTTCATCCGCTCGTCGTCCAGGTCCTTGGCCCATTCCACGAAGTGGTCGACGGCCCGCTGCGGGCGGTAACAGTCGTACACCTTCAGGGAATAGCCCCTCTTGAGGACGGACCGCTGTGCCGCCTTCAGCGCCTCCGCCGTGTCGCGGGTGACGATGCACATGCCCTGCCGGTAGCCGTGCACCCGGTCGCCGACGAAGTTGTGCCGCGTCCGGTAGCGCATCTCCTGCAGGACGGAGGGAGCGACGTCGCGCAGCGCGACGAACTCCTCGGGAGCGGAAGGGCCTTGGTGCCTCCCGGTACCGGGAGCACCGGCAGAGCTGCCGGTCGCTGCGGAGGCCGAAGGCGCCGCGGGCACGAGAGTCGCCAGGGAGAGCAGCGCGGCAGTGAGAGCCGTGCGGCTGAATGATCCTCTGAATGCTGCCATGGCCATTCGTCTATCAGCCGCGCACCCGTACCGGGTAGCCCGCGGGAGCCCCGTCTTCCCGGGTCACCACCGTGGTGTCCTCGCGCCGCACGACGGTGAACCGCTCGGCGGGCACCGGGCGGTCCGCGCCGCCGGCGCCGCGGTCGCGGATGACAAGTCCCTTGCCCCGGCGTCCCGGTGCGGGCGTCCATACCTCCAGTTCCAGGTTCCCGTCCGCTCCGGTCACCGGCACCGCCGCGCCGGCCCGCGCGAGAACGGGGACGCGCGAGAGCGGGGCGTCGAGCAGGACCTCGCCCGGCCCTTCGTGCACCTCGCCCGTGACCGTCTCGTACCAGCGTCCGTACGGCAGCCGCACCGCACGTCGTCGCGTGCCCTCCTCCATGACGGGCGCCACCAGCAGCGCGTCACCCAGCAGGAAGGCGTCACCGCAGTCCCGCAGCGGACGCTCGCGGGGATGCTGCCACCACAGGGGGCGCACGTACGGTGCCCCCGTGCGGTGGGCGACATGCGCCAGCGTGGTGAAGTAGGGACGCAGCCGCTCGCGTTCGGCCATCGCGGCCGCACAGCCCTCCAGTACCTCGCGGCCGAACGCCCAAGGCTGCCGCGGCCCGCTGCCCTTGGCGCCGTGTGCGTGGAAGTGCGGGTACCAGGCGGCGAGTTGGAACCACCGCAGATACAGCTCAGCGGACGGGGTGCCGGTCGATCCGCCGATCCCCGGGCCCGAATACGGCACACCGCACAGCCCCAGCCCTATGACCAGGGACAGCGACGCGCGCAGCCCTTCCCACCCGGTGGGGACCTCGCCGCCCCAGGTGCCGCCGTCGCGCTGCATGCCGGCCCAGCCCGAGGACACCAGGGCGAACCCGCCGCTGGTGCGCGCGCCGCCTCGGACGTCTGCGCCGGTGCTGGTGCAGGTGCCGGTGCTGTTCCCCGGTGCCTCGCTCACGGCGGCGGGTTCGCTCACCGCGGGTTCGGCCGGTTCGGCCCGTTCGGCCGTCACCCTTGAAGCGGGGGCTACCAGTTCCACGCCGCCGGTCCCCAACTCGGCTGCCAGGCGCTCCAGATCGGCCGGACTCCCGCCCTCGCCCGAGAGGAGCCGGCGCCCGGAAGGACCGTCCTCCTCCAAGCGCAGGGCGCGCAAAGGCAGTTCACGTTCCCGGTAGCCCGCGACCGCCTCCCGTGCCCGTCGGCACCCCAAGTGGTGTCCCGAGTACTGATGGCCGAGCGCCCAGCCGGGCGGCAGCGCCGGAGCCCCCGTCAGCCGCGCCCAGCTGTGCAGCACGCGGGCCGGCGGGCCCGCGATCACCCAGTAGCGCAAGGGTCCGCCGTCCATGCGGATCTCGCTGCGCCCGGGCCGGTCGTGCCCCGATCCTCTGCCTTCCACGCCTTCCCGGACCGTCACCCGGCCCTCTCCCGGGTTGTCGTGGAAGACCAGGTGTGTCCCGGCGTCCGCCACGACCAGCTGCACCGGCATGGTGATGCGGGGCACACCGCTCTCCCGGTCCGCGTCCGGTCGGGCACCGTCCCATGCGCGCAGCCGGTACGAGCCGTTCGGCAGCGGCGGCCCGCACGCATGCCCGCCGAGCCCGAAGAAGCGGGCGTCGGCGGCCACTTGGGAGCGCTGCATCCAGCGGCCGTCCGACGGGGACGGCATCGCTCCCTGCTCCGGCGGCGCCGCAGGCCCTACGTCCTCGGCCGGCTCCTCACCAGCCACCGCACCCGCAGCCGCTCCGCCCCCGTTCTCGCTGGCTTCGCCGTACTCCCCGTTGCCCCGGGCGAGTTGCTGCCGCGCGCCGAAGGCCGGCTCCGCGGCCGCCTCCCACCAGCGCGGCGGCAGATCCCTGCGGAGCAGTTCACCGCCCGGAGTACGTACCTCCACGGTGCCGTGCCGGGAGACCGTCACAAGGAGCCGTTCGGAGACCACCCGCCACCCGCCGTCCTTGTCGGGCTCCAGCACCGCCCGCGTGTCCGGCCCGGGAGCCGGTCCGGCCAGCGCCGGCGACGGGCTCGGCTGTGCACCGTCCCAGCCGAGGAAGACGGCTCCGCCCACCGCCACCTGTACCGAGAGGGACGAGCGCCCGAACCGGACCACTCCGCCCCCCGGCCGTGCCAGCGCCCCGCTCGCCGGACCGGGTACACGAGCCCGCTCGGCCCCGTTGCACTGCCGCCGGTCGGCCGCCGCACGCCGGCGCCCCCACGAGGAGAGCCCCGGCCGCGCCCGCCAGACCGCGCCCGCCGCCCTCAACGTCCCCACCAGGCCACGCCCATCCATGCTGTTCAGAGTGCCAGCGGGGTGGGGCGGCAGTCAGCGGCGTTCAACTGGAGTTCACCCAGGGACCATCCGCTCGTGCCGTGCGCCCCTGCGCCTTCACGTACACCCCCGTCGACATGTGGTGCGTGCGCCCGTGCCTCTCACTGTCGAAGCATGGTCCCGCCACATTCGCAGCGAGATTGGCATGTGGTGTGCGCCCTGGCGTGAGCGATGACCGCATGGCATCGTCCTGACCAGCCACACGTACGCCCGCCAGGCGTGCCGCCAGCCCAAACGGACCGGGAGCCGCCATGACCACAGCGCACAGCACACCGCAGCCGCAGCCCGTCGCGCCGGAACCCCTCTGGCAGCCGGACTCGGACCGCGTGGCTGGCGCCAGGATCACGCGCTTCCAGGCATGGGCCGCCGAGCACCACGGTGCGCCGGCCGTCGTCCCCGGCGACCCGGAGGCGAGCTACGCCGCGCTGCACCGCTGGTCCGTGGAGGAGCTGACGGCCTTCTGGAAGGCGGTCACCGAGTGGTTCGACGTCCGCTTCTCGGCCCCGTACGACACGGTGCTCTCCGACTCCTCGATGCCCGGAGCCGAATGGTTCCCCGGAGCGAAGCTCAACTACGCGGAGCACGCGCTGCGTACCGCGGAGGACCCGGCACGCGTGGACGAGCCGGCTCTGCTGCACGTCGACGAGGAGCACGAGCCCCGTCCCGTCACCTGGCGCGAACTGCGGCGCCAGGTGGGCTCCCTCTCCGCCGAGCTGCGCCGCCTGGGAGTAGGCCCCGGCGACCGGGTCAGCGGTTACCTGCCCAACATCCCCGAGGCGGTGGTGGCGCTGCTCGCGACCGCCGCCGTCGGCGCGGTGTGGACCTCGTGCGCGCCCGACTTCGGAGCCCGCAGCGTGCTGGACCGTTTCCAGCAGGTCGAGCCGGCCGCACTGTTCGCGGTGGACGGGTACCGCTACGGCGGCAAGGAACACGACCGCCGCGGGACCGTGGCCGAGCTGCGCGGCGAACTGCCCAGTCTGCGCGCGGTCGTTCACGTCCCCCTGCTCGGCACGCCCGCCCCCGAGGGGACGCTCGAATGGTCCGCGCTCACAGGCTCCGCGGACATCGAACCCGTCTTCGAGCAGGTGCCCTTCGCGCATCCGCTGTGGGTCCTGTACTCCTCGGGAACCACCGGGCTGCCCAAGGCCATCGTGCAGTCCCAGGGCGGCATCCTCCTGGAACACCTCAAGCAGCTCGGACTGCACTGCGACACCGGCCCCGGTGACCGCTTCTTCTGGTACACCTCCACGGGCTGGATGATGTGGAACTTCCTCATCTCCGGGCTGCTGACCGGCTCCACCGTCGTCACCTACGACGGCAGCCCCGGCCACCCGGACATGAACGCCCAGTGGAACGTGGCCGCCCGCACGGGCACGACCTTCTTCGGCACGTCGGCGGCGTACATCATGGGATGCCGCAAGGCCGACATCCATCCCGGCCGCGACCTGGACCTCTCCCGCGTCAAGTGTGTCGCCACCACCGGCTCGCCCCTGCCGCCCGACGGCTTCCGCTGGATCCACGACGAGGTCTCCGACGACATGTGGATCGCCTCGGTCAGCGGCGGCACCGACGTGTGCAGCTGCTTCGCCGGCGCCGTCCCCACACTCCCCGTGCACACGGGTGAACTGCAGGCCCCTTCGCTCGCAACGGACCTGCAGTCGTGGGACCCGCAGGGCAAACCGCTCACCGACGAGGTCGGCGAGCTCGTCGTCGCACGCCCCATGCCCTCCATGCCCATCCGCTTCTGGAACGACCCCGACGGGACGCGCTACCGGGAGAGCTACTTCGAGATGTTCCCTGGCGTCTGGCGGCACGGCGACTGGATCACGCTCACCGGACGCAACACCGTCGTCATCCATGGCCGTTCGGACTCCACGCTCAACCGACAGGGCGTCCGCATGGGTTCGGCCGACATCTACGAGGCCGTCGAGCGCCTGCCCGAGATCCGTGAATCCCTCGTCATCGGAGTCGAAAAGCCCGACGGCGGTTACTGGATGCCGCTCTTCGTCCACCTCAGCGAGGGAGCCGTGCTCGACGCCGCACTGCGTGACCGCATCAAGCGCACCATCCGCGAGGGGCTCTCGCCCCGCCACGTGCCCGACGAGATCATTCAGATCGACGGCGTGCCGCACACCCTCACCGGAAAGCGTCTCGAAGTCCCCGTCAAGCGACTCCTTCAGGGCGCCAGCCTCGACAAGGCCGTCAACCCCGGCTCCGTCGACGACGTCGAACTGCTCCGCTTCTACGAACGGCTGGCCCAGGAGCGCGAGGGCTGACCGGCCCGGCCGGGGCGCCACTGTCAGACCCCCTGATTACGGTGAGTGACCAAGTGATCCGTACGGTCCGAGGGGGAGCCCATGGCACACACCAGAAGCCGCAAGCGCGGCCGGCGCCGCATCCTGCGCCGCGAAGCACCGAACATCGTCCCGGTAGTGGCCGACGAGGCGCACTTCGCCCGCATGCGCAGCTACCGCACGTTCGCCTTCGACGATCACCGGAACTATCTGCACCAACTGGAAGGGCTCCTCCGCTCGCTGACGGCGGACCAAGTGCACGCCCGTCTCGCGCTGTTCGACGCGGTCGACTACGAGCTGTTCTGCCAGGAGCAGCGGCTCGACCCGGACAGCGCGGCGAGCCGCAGCCGCTACGTCGCGGAAGTCGCCACGACCGGCACCACCGTCCCGTACGGAGGGCAGGCCCTGGGCCGTCTGCTGTCCGAGCTCCGTGACGCACACGCCTGCCGTCTCACCTGGCAGGCCGGGGTGGAGATCCTGGCTCGGGCGGGATCGTGCGGCCGGTGCGGCAGCGACATCGGAAGGGCGGCATTCGACCGGGCCGCGCGGGCAGTGGGCGCGGTCCTCGAAGCCGGGGGCTCAGGGGTTCACCATCTGGTGGCCAGCGTCGCGGTCGCCGGCTCACCCCTCGTCACCGCACTGGATGTGCGGCGCAACGCCGACGGCGCCCTCGACGCCCACGAGTCCGCGGTGCTCGCGCTGACCACCGCCCTCGCCGCGGGCATCGCCACCGGCAGCGACGGAGGCCTTGTGCTGCGTACGGAATCAGACGGCCTGCGCACGGCAGCCGGCAGCGCGCAGGCCGCCGTCTCCCACACCGGCGGTGACGAGCAGACGCCGCGAGACGTGGTGCGCGGCTGGCGGCTCGACCGCTCCGCTTGCTGGCTCCGGCCGCTGAGCGCCGCCGAGGTCTTCGCCGCGTACTGCACGGACCCGGCCACCCGGGAACCCGTGGCCCCCGAGCCCGGCGTCGAGTACGCCCCTGGTCATGCCCTTCCGCATCCGGGAGGTGAACTGCACTGCTGACCGGACCTCTTGACGGAACCGGGAATGCGCGGGCCCGCCCGGTGGCACCGGCACCGGCACCGCAGCAGGTGTTCGCCAGTGCTCTCAGGGCGGTGGCGGCGCCTGGCCGCACGCCACGCCTGCGTTCGGCTCACTCGCCGGAGAGCACCGCCTGGGCAGCGATGCGCGAATCGTGCGCGCTGTCGGCGGCCCGCGCTGCGGCGCCGGCGCGTTCGCACTGCGCCAGCGTGTGCTTCGCGAGGGTGGCCCGCACATACGGAATGGAGGCGGCGCCCATCGACAGGCTGGTCACGCCCAGGCCCGTCAGCACGCAGGCCAGCAGCGGATCCGCGGCCGCCTCGCCGCACACGCCGCAGCTCTTCCCCTCCGCGGCCGCGGCCTCGGTGGCGAGCGCGACCAGGTCCAGCAGCGCCGGCTGCCAAGGGTCCTGCAACCGGGAGACCGCGCCCACCTGACGGTCCGCGGCGAAGGTGTACTGCGCGAGATCGTTCGTACCCAGCGAGAGGAACTCCACCTCCTTCAGCACCGACCGGGCACGCAGCGCCGCCGAGGGCACCTCCACCATCACCCCGCACTTGGCCGCGAGGCCCGCCTCCCGGCAGGCCGAGGCGAAGGCCCTGGCGTCGGCGCGGTCGGCCACCATGGGGGCCATCACTTCGAGAGAGAGGGGCAACCCCTCCGCCGCCTTCGCAAGCGCAGCGAGCTGCCCTTGGAGCACCTCGGGGTGGTCGAGCAGCGTACGCAGACCGCGGACACCGAGCGCGGGGTTGGGTTCCTCGCCGGGATTGAGGAACTCCAGCGGCTTGTCGGCCCCGGCATCCAGGACACGCACGACGACACGCCCCTCGGGGAATGCCTCGAACACCTGCCTGTATACGGTGGCCTGCTTCTCCTCGGAGGGCGCCCTCGTACTGTCGTCGAGGAAGAGGAACTCGGTACGGAACAGCCCGACTCCCTCCGCCCCGGCCTCGACCGCGGCGCTCACGTCGGAGGGCCCGCCGATGTTCGCCAGCAGCGGCACCTTGTGGCCGTCGGATGTCACACCGGGTCCCTTCGCGCCGTCCAGCGCAGCCTTCCGCTCCTCGGCTTCCCGGGCCAGCCGGGCCTGTTCGGCCTCACTGGGGGAGACGCGCACAGTCCCGGAGCTGCCGTCGACCGCGATCACGGTCCCCTCAGCCACCTCGCACGCACCCGCCAGCGCCACGACGGCGGGCACCCCCAGGGCCCGGGCGAGAATGGCACTGTGGCTGGTCGGCCCGCCCTCCTCCGTGACGAAGCCGAGTACGAGCGCCGGATCCAGCAGCGCGGTGTCTGCGGGAGCCAGATCACGGGCGACGAGGACGAACGGCCGGTCGCTGTCGGGCACGCCAGGCATCGGTACACCCATCAGGCGCGCGACGATGCGATTCCGCACGTCGTCCAGATCCGCCACGCGCCCGGCCAGGTATTCGCCGGCGGCGGCCAGAAGGGCCCGGTAGGAGGCGAAGGCGTCGTAGACGGCACGTTCCGCCGTGCTCCCCACGGCGACGCGGCGTTCCACGTCGGCCAGCAGTTCGGGGTCCTGGGCCATCATGGCCTGCGCCTCCAGCACGGCCTGTGCCTCGCCGCCCGCCAGATTCCCGCGGGCGATCAGGTCATTGGCCACAGCCTCGACGGAACGCCGTGCCCGCTGTTGTTCCCGCGGTGCCTCGGATTCGGAGATCTGCCGGGCGGGCGGCTCCATGACGGCCGTGCCCATGTGCCGTACTTCGCCGATCGCCACTCCGTGGCTTACGCCGACGCCTCGAAGGGTTGTGTCCATCTCACTCATCTCCGGTTGCTGCGGTGGCGCGGTGCGCCGTACGTCATGGGCACCAGACGCTCTGCGAACTCGTGCGGCGTCACTTCCACTTGAAGAGCGTCGTGCCGGTGTCGACCACACCCTCTTCGAGGACGGCCGCAAGTGAGTCCGAAGCGGCCTCGAGAGCGATCACCGGGGAGATGGGCGACTTCCCCGCCTGCTCGATGACGGACGGGTCCCATCGCACCAGCGGCTGACCGCGCTCGACCGTGTCGCCCTTGGCTGCCAGGAGTTCGAAGCCCTCTCCATTCAGCTGAACGGTGTCGATCCCGAGATGAGTGAGCAGACCGTGACCGTCCGCGTCGACGACGACGAACGCGTGCGGGTGGAGCGAGACGATGATCCCGTCGACGGGGGAGACGGCCTCGATGGGCTGCCGCACCGGGTCCACCGCGGTACCGGGACCGACCATCGCTGCGGAGAAAACGGGGTCGGGCACCGCCGAGAGTCCGACGGCGACTCCGGCCAGCGGGGACGTAACGGTGGTCATGGTGCCTCCCGATGAGGGAACGGAACGTCCGCCGTCCCCGAGCTGACCTGGACGGCGCCTCGTTGAGCAGCGTAAGTCATGGAAACCGCCCGCTCAGCGCGAGCGAGAGGGCGTGGCGTGTGCCTTCCCTCCCGCACCTGGCTCCTTGCCGCGAAAGCAGTTTGCCTCCGCCTCTACTGCCCGGTACTGTTCGGGGGCGGCCGAGAGCCCGACTGCTCGGCGGACAGCCCCAATTCGATTGCAGGGCAAGGACTTTGATAGTGTCGGGTTTACCGAGAGGGAAGCGCCCGGAGCGGCCTGTGAGGGTCGTGATGGAAGCGTCCGTTCTTTGAGAACTCAACAGCGTGCCAAAAGTCAACGCCAGATATGTTGATACCCTCGTGTCTTCACGTTTTGTGGAGGCGTGGGATTTCTTTGATTGACAGCGAGGATGCTGTGCACGCCGGGATTATTCCTCCTGGTTGTGCCGCTCTTTCGTGGTGTCTAGTGCATTCACGGAGAGTTTGATCCTGGCTCAGGACGAACGCTGGCGGCGTGCTTAACACATGCAAGTCGAACGATGAAGCCCTTTCGGGGGTGGATTAGTGGCGAACGGGTGAGTAACACGTGGGCAATCTGCCCTGCACTTCGGGACAAGCCCTGGAAACGGGGTCTAATACCGGATACGACTCGGGGAGGCATCTCTACCGGGTGGAAAGCTTCGGCGGTGCAGGATGAGCCCGCGGCCTATCAGCTTGTTGGTGGGGTGATGGCCTACCAAGGCGACGACGGGTAGCCGGCCTGAGAGGGCGACCGGCCACACTGGGACTGAGACACGGCCCAGACTCCTACGGGAGGCAGCAGTGGGGAATATTGCACAATGGGCGGAAGCCTGATGCAGCGACGCCGCGTGAGGGATGACGGCCTTCGGGTTGTAAACCTCTTTCAGCAGGGAAGAAGCTTTTGTGACGGTACCTGCAGAAGAAGCACCGGCTAACTACGTGCCAGCAGCCGCGGTAATACGTAGGGTGCGAGCGTTGTCCGGAATTATTGGGCGTAAAGAGCTCGTAGGCGGCCTGTCACGTCGGATGTGAAAGCCCGGGGCTTAACCCTGGGTCTGCATTCGATACGGGCAGGCTAGAGTTCGGTAGGGGAGATCGGAATTCCTGGTGTAGCGGTGAAATGCGCAGATATCAGGAGGAACACCGGTGGCGAAGGCGGATCTCTGGGCCGATACTGACGCTGAGGAGCGAAAGCATGGGGAGCGAACAGGATTAGATACCCTGGTAGTCCATGCCGTAAACGTTGGGCACTAGGTGTGGGCGACATTCCACGTTGTCCGTGCCGCAGCTAACGCATTAAGTGCCCCGCCTGGGGAGTACGGCCGCAAGGCTAAAACTCAAAGGAATTGACGGGGGCCCGCACAAGCGGCGGAGCATGTGGCTTAATTCGACGCAACGCGAAGAACCTTACCAAGGCTTGACATACACCAGAAAGCTGTGGAGACACAGCCTCCCTTGTGGCTGGTGTACAGGTGGTGCATGGCTGTCGTCAGCTCGTGTCGTGAGATGTTGGGTTAAGTCCCGCAACGAGCGCAACCCTTGTCTCGTGTTGCCAGCAGGCCCTTGTGGTGCTGGGGACTCACGGGAGACTGCCGGGGTCAACTCGGAGGAAGGTGGGGACGACGTCAAGTCATCATGCCCCTTATGTCTTGGGCTGCACACGTGCTACAATGGCCGGTACAATGAGTTGCGATGCCGTGAGGTGGAGCGAATCTCAAAAAGCCGGTCTCAGTTCGGATTGGGGTCTGCAACTCGACCCCATGAAGTCGGAGTCGCTAGTAATCGCAGATCAGCATTGCTGCGGTGAATACGTTCCCGGGCCTTGTACACACCGCCCGTCACGTCACGAAAGTCGGTAACACCCGAAGCCGGTGGCCCAACCCCCTTGCGGGGAGGGAGCCGTCGAAGGTGGGACTGGCGATTGGGACGAAGTCGTAACAAGGTAGCCGTACCGGAAGGTGCGGCTGGATCACCTCCTTTCTAAGGAGCATCTTCAGTTGTCACTCTCCACCGTTGGTGGTGCGGGAGGGCGGCTGCAGAGGCCAGTACACCGGCGGATGTCCGGTGCTGGTTGCTCATGGGTGGAACGTTGACTATTCAGCCTGCTGTTGTGGGTCTGCTTTCTAGTACTGCCTTGTCTCTCCTCCTTTTTGGAGGTGGGGGCGAGGTGTGGAACGGGCAGGCGAGCAGTGGGGGTTGGGCGCGCTGTTGGGTGTCTGAGAGTGCGGGCGGCTGCTGCTGTTGTGGTGGTGGTTGTGTGTCTCTTGGTTGCCGGCCCTGGTGAACTCTGTCCCGTTGGTGGGGTGGGGGTGGTGGGTGGCTGGTTGTTGTTTGAGAACTGCACAGTGGACGCGAGCATCTGTGGCCAAGTTTTTAAGGGCGCACGGTGGATGCCTTGGCACCAGGAACCGATGAAGGACGTGGGAGGCCGCGATAGGCCCCGGGGAGTTGTCAACCGAGCTGTGATCCGGGGGTGTCCGAATGGGGAAACCCGGCAGTCGTCATGGGCTGTCACCCGCATCTGAATGTATAGGGTGTGTGGAGGGAACGCGGGGAAGTGAAACATCTCAGTACCCGCAGGAAGAGAAAACAACCGTGATTCCGGGAGTAGTGGCGAGCGAAACTGGATGAGGCTAAACCGTATGTGTGTGAGACCCGGCAGGGGTTGCATGTACGGGGTTGTGGGATGGGACTTCAGTCGTCTGCCGGCGGCTGGGTGAGTTAGAAACCATTGCGGTAGGCGAAGGGCATGCGAAAGGCCCGGCGTAGAGGGTAAGACCCCCGTAGCTGAAATTGTGATGGCTCACTTGTCTTTTTCCCGAGTAGCATGGGGCCCGAGAAATCCTGTGTGAATCTGGCGGGACCACCCGTCAAGCCTAAATATTCCCTGGTGACCGATAGCGGATAGTACCGTGAGGGAATGGTGAAAAGTACCGCGGGAGCGGAGTGAAAGAGTACCTGAAACCGTGTGCCTACAAGCCGTGGGAGCGTCGCACGTCAAGCTTGCTTGGCGTGTCGTGACTGCGTGCCTTTTGAAGAATGAGCCTGCGAGTTTGCGGCATGTTGCGAGGTTAACCCGTGTGGGGGAGCCGTAGCGAAAGCGAGTCCGAAGAGGGCGTTTGAGTAGCGTGTTCAAGACCCGAAGCGGAGTGATCTAGCCATGGGCAGGGTGAAGCGGAGGTAAGACTTCGTGGAGGCCCGAACCCACCAGGGTTGAAAACCTGGGGGATGACCTGTGGTTAGGGGTGAAAGGCCAATCAAACTCCGTGATAGCTGGTTCTCCCCGAAATGCATTTAGGTGCAGCGTCGTGTGTTTCTTGCCGGAGGTAGAGCACTGGATAGGCGATGGGCCCTACCGGGTTACTGACCTTAGCCAAACTCCGAATGCCGGTAAGTGAGAGCGCGGCAGTGAGACTGTGGGGGATAAGCTCCATGGTCGAGAGGGAAACAGCCCAGAGCATCGACTAAGGCCCCTAAGCGTGTGCTAAGTGGGAAAGGATGTGGAGTCGCAGAGACAACCAGGAGGTTGGCTTAGAAGCAGCCATCCTTGAAAGAGTGCGTAATAGCTCACTGGTCAAGTGATTCCGCGCCGACAATGTAGCGGGGCTCAAGCACACCGCCGACGTCGTGTCACTCACATATGTGCCTTAACGGGTGTGTGGGTGGGTAGGGGAGCGTCGTGTGCCGGGTGAAGCAGCCGTGGAAACGAGTTGTGGACGGTATGCGAGTGAGAATGCAGGCATGAGTAGCGATACATACGTGAGAAACGTGTGCGCCGATTGACTAAGGGTTCCTGGGTCAAGCTGATCTGCCCAGGGTAAGTCGGGTCCTAAGGCGAGGCCGACAGGCGTAGTCGATGGATAACCGGTTGATATTCCGGTACCCGTGGCAGTGCGCCAGCGCTGAATCAGGTGATGCTAAGCCCGTGAAGCCCCCCGTGTGTGTCCTTCGGGATGCCGTGGGTGTGGTGGAGCCGGCGGTCCGATCCTGTAGTAGGTGAGTGATGGGGTGACGCAGGAAGGTAGTCCAGCCCGGGCGGTGGTTGTCCCGGGGTAAGGGTGTAGGGCGTCGTGCAGGTAAATCCGCACGGCATGTGCCTGAGACCTGATGCCGAGCCGATTGTGGTGAAGTGGATGATCCTATGCTGTCGAGAAAAGCCTCTAGCGAGTGCTGTTGCGGCCCGTACCCTAAACCGACTCAGGTGGTCTGGTAGAGAATACCGAGGCGTTCGGGTGAACTATGGTTAAGGAACTCGGCAAAATGCCCCCGTAACTTCGGGAGAAGGGGGGCCACGGCTGGTGATCCCACGTGCTGGGGGAGCTGGTGGTGGCCGCAGAGACCAGCGAGAAGCGACTGTTTACTAAAAACACAGGTCCGTGCGAAGCCGTAAGGCGATGTATACGGACTGACGCCTGCCCGGTGCTGGAACGTTAAGGGGACCGGTTAGTCACATTTCGGTGTGGCGAAGCTGAGAACTTAAGCGCCAGTAAACGGCGGTGGTAACTATAACCATCCTAAGGTAGCGAAATTCCTTGTCGGGTAAGTTCCGACCTGCACGAATGGCGTAACGACTTCTTGACTGTCTCAACCATAGGCCCGGTGAAATTGCACTACGAGTAAAGATGCTCGTTTCGCGCAGCAGGACGGAAAGACCCCGGGACCTTTACTACAGCTTGATATTGGTGTTCGGTTCGGTTTGTGTAGGATAGGTGGGAGACTGTGATACTCGCACGCCAGTGTGGGTGGAGTCGTTGTTGAAATACCACTCTGATCGTGCTGGATGTCTAACCTGGGTCCGTGATCCGGATCAGGGACAGTGTCTGGTGGGTAGTTTAACTGGGGCGGTTGCCTCCTAAAATGTAACGGAGGCGCCCAAAGGTTCCCTCAGCCTGGTTGGTCATCAGGTGGTGAGTGTAAGTGCACAAGGGAGCTTGACTGTGAGACTGACGGGTCGAGCAGGGACGAAAGTCGGGACTAGTGATCCGGCGGTGGCTTGTGGAAGCGCCGTCGCTCAACGGATAAAAGGTACCCCGGGGATAACAGGCTGATCTTCCCCAAGAGTCCATATCGACGGGATGGTTTGGCACCTCGATGTCGGCTCGTCGCATCCTGGGGCTGGAGTCGGTCCCAAGGGTTGGGCTGTTCGCCCATTAAAGCGGTACGCGAGCTGGGTTTAGAACGTCGTGAGACAGTTCGGTCCCTATCCGCTGCGCGCGTAGGAGTCTTGAGAAGGGCTGTCCCTAGTACGAGAGGACCGGGACGGACGGACCTCTGGTGTGCCAGTTGTCCTGCCAAGGGCATGGCTGGTTGGCTACGTTCGGGAGGGATAACCGCTGAAAGCATCTAAGCGGGAAGCCTGCTTCGAGATGAGGACTCCCACCCCCTGTGTGGGGTTAAGGCTCCCGGGAGATGACCGGGTTGATAGGCCGGATATGGAAGACCCGTGAGGGTTGGAGTTGACCGGTACTAATAAGCCGAGGGCTTGACCACAGATTCTTTTTGCTCGCGTCCACTGTGCGGTATCTGAAACAACAACCATAGTTGTTTGAGAATCCTGAATTGAACAGTGTGTACTGGTACACAGGTTTCCCCCGCTGTGGTGGGGGGTGTGTTTCGGTGGTCATAGCGTGAGGGAAACGCCCGGTTACTTTCCGAACCCGGAAGCTAAGCCTTACTGCGCCGATGGTACTGCATGCGGGAGCGTGTGGGAGAGTAGGACACCGCCGAACTCTTTGTAGGAGAAGCCCCGTTGGAGGGTGGCACAGCCACCACACCAACGGGGCTTCTCTGCGTTGAACGGGGGCGCTGTACCCGGGGCGCCGGCCTGCCGGTAGTGTCTGGGTGCATCGTCGGCGCGCGCGTTCAGGGGAGGCCCGGTGGAGGTCCAGGACAGGAAGTCCGAGGAGGGCCGGGTCTTCACCATCCCGAACATCCTCAGCATGGCTCGCCTTCTAGGCGTGCCGGTCTTCCTGTGGCTGATCCTGTGGCCGGTTTTCGGCGGGCCGAACTGTGACGGCTGGGCGCTGCTGGTCCTCGCGCTGAGCGGCATCAGCGACTACCTCGACGGGAAGCTCGCCCGCCGCTGGAACCAGGTGAGCGACCTGGGCAGGATCCTGGACCCCGCAGCGGACAGGCTGTACATCCTCTCCACCCTGCTGGGGCTCACGTGGCGAGGCATCCTGCCCCTCTGGCTCACCGCGACACTCCTGGCGCGTGAACTGCTGCTGCTGGTGATGGTGTGGCTCCTTGACCGGAACGGGTACGCGCCTCCCCAGGTGAACTTCCTTGGGAAAGCTGCCACGTTCAACTTGATGTACGCCTTTCCCCTGTTGCTTCTCAGCGACGGAAGCGGTTGGATCGCATCACTGGCGGCGATTTTCGGATGGGCCTTCGCCGGGTGGGGAACGGCGCTCTACTGGTGGGCCGGGATCCTGTACGTGGTGCAAGTGCGTCGTCTGCTCAGCGCCGGCGCAGCGGCTGCTTGAGGTTTTTCCCAGGTTGCGGCGGCTGGATTGTGCCGGGCGAATGTGTGGGCCTTCCCCGATCGGGGAAGTCGGTATGACCGTCGTCTTACCGAGGAGGACGCTTCCGATATGAAGGCCGTCGTTATGGCCGGCGGTGAAGGCACCCGCCTTCGCCCCATGACCGCGAGCATGCCCAAGCCGCTGCTGCCCGTGGCCAATCGCCCCATCATGGAGCACGTACTGCGGTTGCTGAAGCGCCACGGACTCACCGAGACCGTAGTGACCGTGCAATTTCTCGCCTCTCTCGTCAGGAATTACTTCGGGGACGGCGAGGAGCTCGGCATGGAGCTGAGTTACGCCAACGAGGAGAAGCCCCTCGGTACCGCGGGCAGCGTGAAGAATGCGGAAGAGGCCCTCAAGGACGACTCGTTCCTCGTCATCTCCGGCGACGCGCTCACCGACTTCGACCTGACCGAACTCATCGACTACCACAAGCGGCAAGGGGGGCTCGTCACCGTCTGCCTCACGCGTGTGCACAACCCCCTCGAGTTCGGCATCACCATCGTGAACGACGACGGACAGGTGGAGCGCTTCCTGGAGAAGCCCACGTGGGGACAGGTCTTCTCGGACACCGTCAACACAGGCATTTACGTGATGGAGCCCGAGGTCTTCGACTACGTGGAGCCGGATGTGCCGGTCGACTGGTCCGGCGACGTCTTCCCGCAGCTGATGAAGGAAGGCAAGCCGATCTACGGCTTCGTCGCCGAGGGGTACTGGGAGGACGTGGGAACGCACGAGAGCTACGTCAAGGCCCAGGCCGACGTGCTTGAGGGCAAGGTCGAGGTCGACATCGACGGCTTCGAGATCTCCCCCGGTGTGTGGGTGGCCGAGGGAGCAGAAGTACACCCTGACGCGGTTCTTCGAGGTCCCCTCTACATCGGGGACTACGCGAAGGTCGAGGCGGGGGCGGAACTCCGCGAGCACTCGGTCGTCGGCTCCAACGTCGTCGTCAAGAGCGGCGCCTTCCTGCACCGCGCCGTCGTCGACCAGAACGTCTACATCGGGCCGCAGGCCAACCTGCGGGGCTGCGTGGTCGGCAAGAACACCGACATCATGCGAGCGGCCCGCATCGAGGACGGCGCCGTGATCGGGGACGAGTGCCTCATCGGCGAGGAGTCCATCGTCCAGGGCAATGTGCGGGTCTACCCGTTCAAGACGGTGGAGGCGGGCGCGTTCGTCAACACGTCCGTCATCTGGGAGTCGCGAGGACAGGCTCATCTCTTCGGGGCCCGTGGTGTGTCGGGCATCGTGAACGTCGAGATCACTCCGGAACTCGCCGTACGGCTGGCCGGTGCCTACGCGACCACGTTGAAGAAGGGCTCCACCGTCACCACCGCCCGGGACCACTCGCGCGGTGCGCGCGCGCTGAAGCGGGCCATGATCTCCGCGCTGCAGACCAGCGCGATCGACGTGCGGGATCTGGAGAACGTGCCGCTGCCCGTAGCCCGTCAGCAGACGGCACGCGGCAGCGCCGGCGGCATCATGATCCGTACGACTCCTGGCGTGCCCGACAACGTCGACATCATGTTCTTCGACGAGCGCGGAGCCGACCTCTCCCAGGCGGCCCAGCGCAAACTCGACAGAGTCTTCGCGCGGCAGGAGTACAGGCGGGCGTTCCCCGGCGAGATCGGCGATCTGCGCTTCCCGTCGAGCGTGTACGACTCCTACACGGGCGCGATGCTGCGGTCCGTCGACACCACGGGCGTGGAGGAGTCCGGACTCAAGGTGGTCGTGGACGCCTCCAACGGCAGTGCGGGCCTGGTCCTGCCGAGCCTGCTCGGGCGCCTCGGCGTGGACTCGCTGACCATCAACCCCGGCCTGGACGAGTCACGCCCCACGGAGACCGCCGACGAGCGCCGCTCGGGCCTCGTCCGGCTCGGGGAGATCGTCGCATCCGCCCGCGCCGCATTCGGAATCCGCTTCGACCCGGTCGGCGACCGTCTCTCCCTCGTCGACGAGCAGGGCCGGATCATCGAGGACGACAGGGCCCTGCTGGTGATGCTCGACCTGATCGCGGCCGAGAGGCGCACCGGCAAGGTGGCACTGCCGGTGACCACGACCCGCATCGCCGAACAGGTCGCTGCCTATCACGGCACGCAGGTGGAGTGGACGACGACGTCACCCGACGACCTGACCCGCGTCGGCCGCGACGACACGACGGTCTTCGGAGGCGACGGGCGGGGTGGCTACATCATCCCGGAGTTCAGTTCCGTCTTCGACGGCTCCGCCGCCTTCGTACGCCTCATCGGTCTCGTCGCGCGCGCTCAGCTCACGCTCAGCCAGATCGACGCACGGATCCCGCGGGCGCACGTACTCAAGCGTGATCTCGCCACTCCGTGGGCCGTGAAGGGACTGGTCATGCGAACCGTCGTCGAGGCGGCGGGCGACCGGTCCGTGGACACCACCGACGGCATCCGCATCGTGGAGCCCGACGGCCGGTGGGTGATGGTGCTGCCGGACCCGGCGGAGGCCGTGACCCACCTGTGGGCCGAAGGCCCCGATGACGCCTCCGCACAGGCATTGCTGGACGAATGGTCCGCGGTGGTCGACAGCGCCGGCCGCTGAGCCTGAAAGAGATGGGTCCGTTCGGCGGCAGTGACCTTGCCGTGCGACGATGTGCGTCATGTCGCAGCAGCCGCCTGAACGGAGTACCGCATCGCGGCCCGCGCGGCCCGATGCCTCCATGTCGCTGCTGAACAACGCGATGCACAACAGCCTCGACGACGGGTATGCCCAAGCCGCTGCCCGCCGTGGGGTGGAGGGCCGGTCCGGCATGCCGGCGACCGTGAGGGCAAAGATCGGTCTCGCTGCCGGGCTGGTCCTCGTCGCGCTGGTCGTCACCGTCGGCGCGGCGCAGGCGCGGGTGTCCGCACCCGAGCTCGCCAAGGAGCGGCAGGAGCTGATCTCCCGCATCGACGACGGCGACCGCCGCGCCGACTCCCTTCAGAAGAGCGTCGACCGGCTGCGCAAGGACGTCGAGGCCCGGCAGCGCCGAGCGCTGGAGAAGCACGGCGGCAACGAGGCGGAGGCGGCCGGGCTGCTTTCGGGCGCGCTCCCCGTGCACGGACCAGGCATCAGGCTGGTCGTCGACGACGCCAAGGACACCGAGGACAGCGACGGCGGAGGTCCCCGGCAGGGCAGCGGGTTCTCCGACAACGGGCGGGTGCGCGACCGGGATCTGCAGCGTGTGGTCAACGGGCTCTGGGAATCGGGAGCGGAGGCCGTGTCCGTCAACGGCCAGCGCCTGACGTCGCTTTCCGCCATCAGGGCCGCGGGCGACGCGATCCTCGTGGACAACAAGCCGCTCGTGCCGCCCTACACCCTGCTCGCAATCGGGCCGGGGAAGCAGCTCAACACGACGTTCCAGGACAGTGCCGACGGGCAGTACTTGCGGGTGCTGCAGGAGAACTACGGTGTGCGCACCAGCATCAGCACCCAGGACGAGGTGCGGCTTCCGGCCGCGCCGAGCCTGATCGTCCGAACGGCAAAGCCGGTGCAGACAGGAGAGGGCAGCAGATAGTGATCGCCGTACTGGGCCTCATCGTCGGGGTCGTGGCCGGACTCGTGGTCCGGCCGGTCGTCCCGACGATCGTCGAGCCCTATCTCCCGATCGCCGTTGTTGCGGCGCTGGACGCGGTCTTCGGTGGGCTGAGGGCCATGCTCGACGGGATCTTCGACGACAAGGTGTTCGTCGTGTCGTTCCTGTCGAACGTCGTGGTCGCGGCGCTGATCGTGTTCCTCGGCGACAAGCTCGGCGTCGGGGCCCAACTCTCCACCGGCGTCGTGGTGGTGCTCGGAATCCGCATCTTCTCCAACGCGGCCGCGATCCGCCGGCACGTCTTCAGGGCGTGAAGCGGATGAGTGACGAAGAAGGAAACAGGCACCCGGGCGAACTGCCTCCCGAGAAACGGGCGGACGACCGCGGAAGGAACAACGGTCCGGCACGGTCCGAGCGGCCGGAAGGCAGCGGTGCGCCGGACGATGTGCAGGGTTCCAGCCGCACCGGCCCGGAGCAGCCCGCCGGCGGTGCCGGTGTCGAAGCCCGCCGGCCGTACGCACGGGATGCCGCCGAGCCGCTTGCGAGGCAGGGCAGTTCGCAGGACGACGCGCGCACCGCGAAGGGCACCCCGGAAAGCTCCGGCGACAAGGACGCAGGGCCGGCACGCGAGAAGCGGGAGGCGTCCTCCGGGGCCGCCGGACAGGAGCCGGGCGCCGGGTCGGGCAGCGGGCGTACGGGCAGGCAGCGGCTGGCCCAGGCGGTCTGGCCGCCGCGCGTGACGCGGGCCCAACTCATCGTCGCGCTGCTGCTGTTCGTGCTCGGCCTCGGGCTGGCGATCCAGGTCCGTTCCACGAGTGAGAACAGTTCGCTGCGCGGGGCCCGCCAGGAGGACCTGGTGCGCATCCTCGACGAACTGGACGACCGCAGCAAGCGGCTCGAGGGTGAGAAGCAGAGCCTCGAGCGCCAGCGAACCGAGTTGGAGAACAGCTCGGACCAGGCCGAGGAGGCACGGAAGCAGACGCGTCAGAAGGCGCGTCAACTCGGCGTGCTCGCAGGTACGGTGGGCGCCCAGGGCCCCGGCATCGAGCTGACCGTGACCGACCCCGGAGGGTCCGTCGAGGCGGACATGCTGCTGGACGCCGTGCAGGAGCTCCGTGCCGCGGGGGCCGAGGCGATCGAGGTCAACAACGTACGGGTGGTTGCGAATACGTACTTCTCGGACAGTTCGGGAGGCGTGAGCGTGGACGGTCACAAGATCAGCCCGCCGTACCGCTTTCAGGTGATCGGCAAGCCCAAGGACCTGGAACCCGCGCTGAACATCCCCGGCGGCGTCGTACAGACGCTGCGCAAAGAGCAGGCGGACGCCTCCGTCAAGCCCTCCGAGAAGATCGTCGTGAACGCCTTGCGCTCTGCGAAGCGGCCTGATTACGCTCGGTCATCCGGGTAGTGAGGTCGCGGCGGAGTCTTGCGGGGGGTCGGCGGACCCGGTGACCATCGCGTGAGGGAAACTGTCCGAAGGCCAGGGACGTTGTCTGGGCGTCGTATCGGCGGAGTGAGAGCATCGAGGGTCTGTCCTGCCCCACGGGCGGGTCTGTTTCGTGCGAGGGGAATCGCCCGTGAGTTTTTTTGCAAGGCTGTTCGGCAAGGGCCGCCAGGAGCACGAAGCCGGTGCCGCGCGGCGTCGGACCACCCGGCACCACGATCCCGGGGCGGTTCCTGACGGTGAGGCCGCCGAACGTCCCTTGTTCCGCGACGAGGTCGCTCCTCCCGGCGGTGGCCATGCGGGTGGTCAGGGCGGGGATTCGGTTGACCCCGCAGCGTCGGGCCGCATAGGTTCCGGTGCACCATCAACCTCGAGTACAGGTGGAGGATCTGCCGTGCCGGTGTGTAGCAGGTGCGGGACCCAGGTCGCCGAGGCGAGCCGGTTCTGTTCCAACTGCGGGGCACCGCTCCGGGGCGGTGCTCCCGTGGCCGAGGGTTCCTCGGAGACGACCTCGACGATCTCGATCTCCGGCTTGGAGGCGTACGAGGCGGAGGTCACCGGTCAGCAGCAGACCCCGCCGCTGTCTCCCGAGGCGCAGGCTGCGGTCGACGCGCTTCCGCTGGGTTCCGCCCTCATGGTGGTCCGCCGAGGCCCCAACTCCGGCAGCCGCTTCCTGCTCGACGGCGAGCTGACCACCGCGGGCCGCCACCCTGAGAGCGACATCTTTTTGGATGACGTGACCGTCTCGCGGAGGCACGTGGAGTTCCGGCGCGGCCCGGACGGTGTCTTCACCGTCTCCGATGTCGGAAGTCTCAACGGCACGTACGTGAACCGGGAACGCATCGAAGCCGGCGTGCCGCTGGCGAACGGTGACGAGGTGCAGATCGGCAAGTTCCGCCTGGTCTTCTTCGCGAGCAAGCGCACGGTCTGACCCGCCGGGGAGGCCATGGAACACACACCGCCCGGCGGCAGCGGCGACGGTGCCGCGGCGAGGGCGGACGGTCCGCTGGGCATCGGAGGCGTGCTGCATGCGCTCCGGGGCGAGTTCCCCGGGGTCACGGTCTCGAAGATCCGCTTCCTGGAGACGGAGGGCCTGGTGAAGCCGGGCCGCTCGCCGTCAGGTCACCGCCGGTTCGGCAGCGCGGACGTGGAACGGTTGCGGGACGTCCTGCGGATGCAGCGCGATCACTATCTGCCTCTGAAAGTGATCAAGGAGCGTCTGAGACCCGTCGCAACGGGTGAGGGCTCATTGCCGTCTGTGCAGCCATCCCAGCGGAGCAGCCCTCATGCAGGGGCTGGCGCGGTGGCCGCTCCCGGGGCCGGAGTCAGCCGCCGGCGACTGCTGGCCATCACCGGCGCCAAGGAGGCCGACCTCGCGGAGTGGGAGGCGCAGGGCCTTCTCTCCCCGCACCCGGACGGCTCCTACGACGCCGGCGCCGTTTCCGTCGCCCGCATCGTCTCGGACCTCGGCGGCCACGGGATCCCGCCGCGGCAGTTGCGCGCCGTGAAGGCCGCCGCCGAACAGCAGGCAGAGATGCTCGCGAGCGCTGTTGCGCCGCCGGAACTCCGGCATGGCCCCCGTGGCGGCGGAGGCCCCGGACCGTCGCCCGCCAGGCTGGCGGCCCTGTCCGTGCGGCTTTACGAGGTCTTTGTGCAGACGGCGATGGAGGTAAGCCCTGCTGAGGGCCCCGGCTGCGGCAGCTGCCCGGGTGAGTAGGTTCACAGCACAGCTGAAGGCGGGTCCCGACTACCCAAACAGGCGGGGCACCGCCTAGGGTTGCTGTGTGAACGAGCTCGACGTTGTCGGTGTCCGGGTCGAAATGCCCTCCAACCAACCGATCGTGCTGCTGCGTGAAGTGGGTGGCGACCGGTACCTCCCCATTTGGATCGGCCCGGGGGAGGCGACCGCGATCGCCTTCGCGCAGCAGGGCATGACGCCTGCGCGCCCGCTCACCCATGATCTTTTCAAGGATGTCCTGGAGGCTGTGGGCCAGGAGCTCACCGCTGTCCGCATCACGGACCTGCGGGAAGGCGTGTTCTACGCCGAGCTGGTCTTCGCCAGCGGGGTCGAGGTCAGCGCGCGGCCGTCCGACGCCATAGCGCTGGCGCTGCGCACCGGAACGCCGATCTACGGCAGTGAAGGTGTGCTGGACGACGCGGGCATCGCCATCCCTGACGAGCAAGAGGACGAGGTGGAGAAGTTCCGCGAGTTCCTCGACCAGATCTCGCCCGAGGACTTCGGCACCAGCAGTCAGTGATCCTGTCGGCACCGGTATGTCTTGACGGGCTCCGCGACCGCGAACCGTGACGCGTTCCCTGCCCGGGGTTACGGGAAACCACTCCCTGGGGGATTTTCACCCGGCGTGCCGAGTGCGGCGATCGTTGACGCACCAAGGGTGACTGCCTACCTTCGGTGAGGCAGGTTCCGGGTCGTTCCCCGGGATGTGGAGGACGGAGGTCGGCGTGAGAGATACCGGCGGCGGTATGACGGCGGGCGACCCCCCTCCTCGCGGAGGCTCGACAGGTCCGCTGCAGGGGGAGAGCTCCACGGACGAATCGCCGGAACTCATCGGATACCGCGGGCCCACCGCGTGCTCGGCCGCGGGGATCACATACCGCCAGCTCGACTACTGGGCGCGCACGGGCCTGGTGGAGCCGAGCATCCGTGCCGCCTACGGCTCAGGCAGCCAGCGGCTCTACAGCTTCCGCGACATCGTGGTCCTCAAGATCGTCAAGCGGCTGCTTGACACCGGCGTCTCGCTGCAGAACATCCGCACCGCCGTTCAGCACCTCCGTACTCGCGGGCGTGCCGACCTGGCCCAGATGACGCTCATGAGCGACGGCGCCACCGTCTACGAATGCTCCTCGCCCGACGAAGTGGTCGACCTGCTGCAGGGCGGACAGGGCGTGTTCGGAATCGCCGTCGGCGTGGTGTGGAAGGACGTCGAAGGAGCCCTGGCGCAGCTGCACGGCGAGCATGTCGATACGGGCGAGACCATCGTCGGCGACCACCCGGGGGACGAACTGGCACGGCGGCGCAACCGCGCGGGCTGAGGAATGTCGGTGCCATGCGGCACCATCGACCAATGTGAGAAGCGCGCCGACGATCCTTCATCTGGACATGGACGCCTTCTACGCTGCCGTCGAGCAGGCCTCCAAGCCCAGCCTCCGCGGGAAACCCGTCATCGTCGGGGGGCTCGGGCCGCGCGGCGTCGTCGCCACGGCCTCGTACGAAGCGCGGATCTTCGGTGTCCATTCGGCCATGCCCATGGGCCAGGCCCGTCGTCTGTGCCCGAACGCCGCCTATCTCGCGCCCCGCTTCAGCCTCTACAGGGATGTCAGCGAGGCCGTCATGGAGATCCTCGGCGGGCTGTCGCCGCTGGTGGAGCCCCTCAGCCTCGATGAGGCATTCGTGGATCTGGAGGCCGGGGACGCGCTCGGCGAGAGCCCGGAATCCTCGGACGTGCGGGCAGTCGGCCGGCGGCTGCGGCAGAAGATCACCGAGACGACAGGCCTCAGCGGCTCGGTCGGGCTGGCGGGCTCGAAGATGCTCGCCAAGATCGGGTCGGAGCTGGCCAAGCCCGATGGGCTCGTCGCCATCGAGCCGGGGACCGAACGTGAACTGCTGGCTCCGATGCCCGTGCGCACCCTCCCGGGCGTGGGGCCGGCCACCGCGGGGGTCCTGCGGCGGGCGGGGATCACCACTGTCGGCGACACCACGGAGGCCGGCGAGGCGGAGCTGCTGAGACTTCTGGGCAGGGCCCACGGCACTTCGCTCTATGCGATGGCGAACGGCTGGGACGACCGGCCGGTGATCGCGGAACGTGACGCGAAATCCGTGTCCGTGGAGGACACGTTCGACGTCGACCTCACCGACAGGGCGCTCGTACAGGCCCACCTCGCACGTCTCGCCGAACGCTGCGCCGAGCGGCTGCGAGCGGCCGGAAGGTCCGGTCGCACAGTAGTGATCAAGGTCCGCAGCTACGACTTCTCGACCCTGACGCGCTCGGAGACGCTGCGTGGCCCCACGGACGACACGGGTGTGGTGCGCGAGGCCGCGGCCAGGCTGCTCGACACGGTCGACACGACCTCCGGCGTGCGTCTGCTCGGCGTCGGCGTCAGCGGACTGGCCGACTTCACGCAGGAGGATCTGTTCGCGCAGGCACAGTCCGATGCGGACGCCGCAGCGGTGGCGGAGGAGGCGACGGGCGGCCGCACGGGGGAGGGACACGGGGAGGTGGCCGCGCCCGAGGCGCCGGAGGAGCCTTCCCGCCGGCGCTGGATTCCTGGCCGGGATGTGAGGCACGCGGAACGCGGTCACGGCTGGGTTCAGGGCAGCGGTCTGGGCCGGGTCACCGTGAGGTTCGAGGAACCGGGCTCCGCGCCCGGCCGGGTGTGCACGTACCTCGTCGACGATCCGGCTCTGGAGCCGGCCGAACCGCCGCCGCTCGCGGCGATGGCGCGGCGGATACAGGCGGGGGGATTGGGCCGTACGGGGGAACCGACTCAGCTTTCGGTCCCCGCTATCCACCCGAAGTCCCTGTCGGGCGGCGGCGAGGACGGCATCGTCGGCGGGCCCGACGACGCCGGTGAGGACGGCGCGGGTCCTGCGGACTCGGCCGAGGGCGGCACGTCCAGTCCGTAGTGGAGGTAGAGCTGGAGCTCCTGGCGGGGCGAGAGGTGCCTGCCCACGCCGAGCACGGGCGTGCTGCGCACCAGGGCCTTCTCGAACGGGACGTGGAGGACGCCGCCGACCAGCTCACTCGGTTCCAGCGGCACAAGAGCCTCGCGCCGGAAGAAGCCCGTGCGCACGGCGGCCCACTCCGGCTCGCCCGTCGCGTCGTCGAGGTAGACCTCCCCGACCGTTCCGATCTTGCAGCCGCTGCTGTCGAGCGCTCTGCGCCCGATAAGGCTCCGTGGATCGATGTCGTTCTGCACGGTCCCTCCAAGTCGTCGTCAGGGGCACCGGGTGCGTCACGGGACGAGGCCGGTCCTGGGTCGGGTGGTCTGGCGAACCCCTCCTCGGCCCTGCCGTACTGCCGTGCAACGGCGTGCTGCGGGGGCGCCGAGGACGCCGGGAGCCGGTCGTACAAGCCGTATTACCACCCAAAGGCACATTTCAGTGGTTGGCCACCCGAGTGCACCTCCGGGTCCTGGAGGAGGAACCGCTGGTAGTCTCGTAAGCGGCTGTGGACCCCGAGCGGGAGAGTCCCCCGGCGTCAGCCGGGGGCGCCGAAGGAGCAACTCCTCCCCGGAATCTCTCAGGCTCACGTACCGCGCGGGCGAGGTCACTCTGGAAAGCAGGGCGGGCCGAGCAGTGCCTGGGCTCCTCCTCACCGACGGTGAAAGCCGGGTCCCCGCTCAGCCGGAGCGGGCCGGTGAAACTCTCAGGTTGAGATGACAGAGGGGGAGGCCGTCCGGGCACCAGCGCCGTGGTGTCCCCGTAGGTCACAGTGACCAGGAGGCCCCCGCAGATGACCGCCAACCGCATCCCGCTCGCCGATCTGGAACGCGGAACTCCTTTCGAACGACGCCACATCGGCCCCGACGCCGGTGCCCAGGCCAAGATGCTCGCCCAGGTCGGCTACGGCTCCCTCGACGAGCTGACCGCCGCCGCCGTCCCCGACGTGATCAAGAGCGAAGAGGCCCTGGACCTGCCGGCGGGCCGCACCGAGGCCGAAGTGATCGCGGAGCTGCGGGAGTTCGCCGCGCGCAACCAGGTGCTCCCCTCCATGATCGGCCTCGGCTACTACGGGACATTCACGCCGTCGGTCGTCTTGCGCAACGTCATGGAGAACCCCGCCTGGTACACCGCGTACACGCCGTATCAGCCGGAGATCTCGCAGGGCCGCCTCGAAGCCCTGCTCAACTTCCAGACCATGGTGGCCGACCTGACCGGTCTGCCGACCTCCGGAGCGTCCCTCCTCGACGAGCCCACGGCGGCGGCGGAGGCCATGGCGCTCTCCCGTCGGGTCGGCAAGGTCAAGCAGGGCGTCTTCCTCGTGGACGCCGACTGCCTGCCGCAGACCATCGCCGTGATCCGCACCCGCGCCGAACCGACCGGAGTCGAGGTCGTCGTCGCGGATCTGAGCGACGGAATCCCGGCGGAAGTGTCGGAGAAGGGCGTCTTCGGGCTGCTGCTGCAATACCCGGGAGCCTCCGGCGCGGTTCGTGACCACCGTGCCGTCATCGACCAGGCGCACGAAGTCGGTGCGGTGGTGACCGTCGCCGCCGACCTGCTCGCTCTCACGCTGCTGAGCTCGCCGGGGTCGCTCGGCGCCGACATCGCAGTCGGCTCCAGCCAGCGCTTCGGCGTTCCCATGGGCTTCGGAGGACCGCACGCCGGCTACATGTCGGTGCGCGACAAGTACGCGCGCAGTCTGCCCGGCCGCCTCGTCGGCGTCTCCAAAGACGCGGACGGACACCAGGCCTTTCGCCTCGCCCTCCAGACCCGTGAGCAGCACATCCGCAGGGAGAAGGCCACCAGCAACATCTGCACCGCCCAGGTGCTGCTCGCCGTGATGTCCGGGATGTATGCGGTGCACCACGGGCCGGAGGGTCTGGCCGGCATCGCCCGCCGCACGCACCGGTACGCCACGCTGCTCGCCGAGGGGCTGCGTGGGGGCGGAGTCGAGATCGTGCACGGCAGCTACTTCGACACGGTCACGGCGCGTGTTCCCGGACGCGCGGCGGAGATCGTCGCCCGTGCGCGGGAGGCGGGCGTGAACCTGCGCGAGACGGACGCGGACCACGTCGGCATGGCGTGCGACGAGACCACGGACCGGGTCCAGCTGAGGGCCGTCTGGTCCGCGTTCGGCGTCGAGGCGGACGTGGAGGAACTGGACGGCCGCGTTCAGGAGGACGCGCTCCCCGGGGCGCTGCTGCGCACCGACGACTACCTGACCCACCCCGTCTTCCACGAGTACCGCTCGGAGACGGCGATGCTGCGATACCTGCGCAGGCTCGCCGACCGCGACTACGCGCTGGACCGCGGGATGATCCCGCTCGGCTCGTGCACCATGAAACTCAACGCCACCACCGAGATGGAGGCCGTCACCTGGCCCGAGTTCGCCGGGCTGCATCCCTTCGCTCCGGCCGACCAGGCGGAGGGCTACCTCGCGCTGATCCGTCAGCTGGAGGACCAGCTCGCGGAGATCACCGGTTACGACAGGATCTCCCTGCAGCCCAACGCCGGCTCCCAGGGCGAGCTCGCCGGACTGCTGGCCGTACGGGCGTACCACCGCTCACGCGGTGACGACCAGCGCACTGTCTGCCTGATCCCCTCCTCGGCGCACGGCACGAACGCGGCGAGCGCTGTCATGGCCGGCATGCGCGTCGTGGTGGTGAAGACCAGCGAGGACGGCGACGTGGACACCGCCGACCTGCGCGCGAAGATCGAGCAGTACGGCGACGAGCTGTCCGTGCTGATGGTCACCTACCCCTCCACGCACGGTGTCTTCGAGGAGCACATCACCGACATCTGTGCTGCCGTGCACGACGCCGGCGGCCAGGTCTACGTGGACGGCGCCAACCTCAACGCGCTGATGGGGCTCGCACGGCCCGGCAGGTTCGGGGCCGACGTGTCCCATCTGAACCTGCACAAGACCTTCTGCATCCCGCACGGTGGCGGCGGGCCCGGTGTCGGACCGATCGGTGTGCGCGAGCACCTGGCCCCGCACCTGCCCAACCATCCCCTCCAGCCCGCCGCGGGGCCGGCGAGCGGCATCGGTCCGGTCTCCGGCTCCCCCTGGGGCTCGGCCGGGATCCTCCCCATTTCCTGGGCGTACGTGAGGCTGATGGGAGCCGAAGGGCTGCGCCGGGCCACGCAGGCTGCCGTGCTCGGCGCCAACTACATCGCCAAGCGCCTGGAGCCGCACTACCCGGTGCTCTACACCGGGCCGCACGGCCTTGTGGCGCACGAGTGCATCATCGACGTGCGGCCGCTGACGAAGCAGACCGGCGTGAGCATCGACGACGTGGCCAAGCGGCTGATCGACTACGGCTTCCACGCGCCGACGATGTCGTTCCCGGTGCCGGGCACGCTGATGACGGAACCCACGGAGAGCGAGGATCTGGCGGAGCTGGACCGGTTCTGCGAGGCGATGATCGAGATCCGCGGTGAGATCGACAAGGTCGGATCCGGAGAGTGGCCCGCCGAGGACAACCCGCTGCGCAACGCGCCGCACACCGCGGGGCAGTTGAGCCGGGAATGGGAGCACCCGTACGGACGGGAGACAGCGGTCTACCCTGCCGGGGTGAGTGCCTCAGACAAGTACTGGCCGCCGGTGCGGCGTATCGACGGCGCCTTCGGCGACCGGAATCTGGTGTGCGCCTGCCCGCCGGTGGAGGAGTACGACGGCTGAGGCCGCAAGAACGTCAGCGGCGCGGAACGGACGGCGCCGCGTGTGTCAGGGCCGGTTCGGTGCGATACCGGGCCGGCCCTGGTCGGTTGCCGCTGCGGGATCAGGCAGCGGTGGCGATGTTGCGGCTGTCGAGCGGACGGTGCGGATCGATGATCTTGCCGTCCGGCAGAAGCTCCCCGGTGTCCTCGAAGAGGAGGACACCGTTGCACAGCAGACTCCAGCCCTGCTCCGGGAAGTGGGCCAATGGGTGTGCGGCCTCCCGGTCGGCGGACTCGGCTGTCGGGCAAGGTGGCTGGTGCTGGCACATTGTCGCTGTCGTCTTCCGTTGTGTCGTGATGTCCGTGCGGCCGGTCACGATGTCCGTGACCGTTTCCCGTTCCGGTGTGGTCCCAGTGTTCCCCTGCGGAGGAGATTCCGCAGGGATTTCGTGTCACCGCTCTTCGACCAGGACAGACGCATCACTCGTGCGGGTGGTTGCCGTCAACTGAGCCGCACTCAGGGCCGGTTTGCCGTATTAACGCAACCGTGACGCCGCCCCTGGATCACCGCAACAGGCACCGCGTACGGTATCCCACCACGGTCATCAGCCGCTCCTCAGCAGGGAATTCGACGGCGTGGAACGGCCTGTGAGCAGCGGCAGAAGGGCATCGGCACGGTGCGGGACGTGGGCCGCGATTCCGGGGGGAGCGGGTGCGAGAGGGATGAGCAGGTCCGAGGGTTCCGGGGCTCCCTTGTCGATGTCCGCTGCGGCGTTCGCGTGCAGCCAGAGGGTGAGCATGTAGCGCCGCGGAACGGACAGCAGCCTGGGCTGGTGGAGTCCCGGCAGCGACTCGGCCTGGCGCAGGGCCCGTTGGGACGAGGCGACGTACGGGCCTCCGCAGAAGTAGGCGAAGGCCCAGCCGTCGGAGGTGAGGAGTGTCTCGGCCGCTCCGGCCGCCTGGGACCCGGCAGGGGCGTCCTTCTCCCGCAGCAGGAAGCGCCAGCCGGTCAGGCGCGTGAACGGGGCGGCGTTCCGTGGGCCGAAGTCGGGCAACTCGTGTACGGGCAGTGGGAGTTCGATCTCCAGCGAAGGACCTGCGGAATGGGCGGCAGGTGTGCGTCCCCGGGGTGCGGCGGCGGGGGCCCGCAGGGCCGCTAGAACACTGCGGGCTGCGGCGGCCGGGGCGGAGGGGAAGTGCAGCGGCATGGTGGATCGCCACCTCTCACTGGAGAGACACGTGGTGCTCGGCATGGCGCGGACGGCACTGTCGGCGTGGGGAGGGGCCGCGAAGAGGCGGCGGGACCGTCGACTGCGGGCACCGGACGGCCCGGTGATACCGCGTCTCGATCCGTACCGGAGTTTATACGAAAGGTGTTACATCACCATTTCGCCTAACCCACCGCTATTTCTGTTGCAAGGCGGTATCCGGACGGCCTTGCGCGGCACTTCACCGTGTGGGCCGCAGCCTCCGGCCCCGCCGCCTGCGGCGTTCCGGCCGCCGTGGTCGGCCGGATCCCGTCTGTGTTTCCCACAAGGACTGTGCGCGTGGTCTGGGACCACTGCCGCATGCCTCCGGAACATGCCGTTCTCCGCAGGTGAGAGGTCACCGGCAGGCGGGTACGTGGAGATCGTCAAGGCGTGATCGACCGGCTCGACGGGCATCATGGCTGACACCACGCGGCCGTATCGAGGAGGGACACCCCGATGGGTGAGAAGGTCGTCTCCGACGGGTTCGACCTGTCCGCTCGGCATCGGTACAGGCAGAAGCTGAAGGAATGCCTCGAGGCGTTCGGGGTCCTCCTGGACGAGAAGCGGTTCGAGCGTCCCCGGAACCTCATGGGCCTGGAGATCGAGCTCAATCTCGCGGACGCCGACGGCATGCCCCGCATGATGAACGCCGAGGTGCTCCAGCGCATCGGAAGCCAGGACTTCCAGACGGAGCTCGGGCAGTTCAACCTCGAGGTCAACATCGTGCCCCACCGCCTGTCCGGGCGGGTCTTCGACCAGCTCGCGGAGGAGCTTCGCACCGGTCTGGCATACGCGGACCGGCAGGCCAAGGAAGCAGGCGCCGGGATCGTGATGATCGGCATCCTGCCCACGCTCACGGACCAGGACCTGGTCTCCTCGAACCTCACCGCCGTGGACCGCTACACCCTGCTCAACAACCAGATCATGGCCGCACGGGGCGAGGAGGTCGTCCTCGACATCGAAGGCGTCGAACGGCTGGCCCGGACCTCCGCGTCGATCGCCCCCGAGGCGGCCTGCACCTCGGTGCAGCTCCATCTGCAGGTGACGCCCCAGCGTTTCGCCGACGTGTGGAACGCCTCGCAGGCCGTCTCCGCCGTGCAGATCGCGATGGGGGCCAACTCGCCCTTCGTCTTCGGCAGGGAGCTGTGGCGCGAGTCGCGCATCCCGGTCTTCCTGCAGGCGACCGACACACGTCCGGACGAGCTGAAGTCGCAGGGCGTACGGCCGCGCACCTGGTTCGGGGAGCGGTGGATCGGTTCCGCGCTCGACCTCTTCGAGGAGAACCTGCGCTACTTCCCGTCGCTGCTGCCGATTTGCGACGACGAGGATCCGCACGGGGTACTCAAGGCCGGCGGCACTCCGGGCCTGCCCGAGCTGGTGCTGCACAACGGCACCGTCTACCGCTGGAACAGGCCGGTTTACGCGGTCACCGAGGACGTGCCGCATCTGCGTGTGGAGAACCGGGTGCTGCCCGCCGGCCCCACGGTGGCGGACGTGCTCGCCAACGCTGCCCTCTACTACGGGCTGGTGCGGAGCCTCGCCGACGAGCCGCGCCCCGTCTGGTCGCGGCTGCCCTTCGGGGCCGCGTCCGCGAACTTCGAGGCAGCGTGCCGGCACGGTATCGACGCCGAGCTGACCTGGCCGCGGCACGGGCGTCCCGGCGGGCTGGCCACCGTGCCGGCGGTGCGGCTGGTGCAGGAGGAACTGCTTCCGCTGGCCGCCGCCGGGCTGGAGGCCTGGGGCGTCGAGAGCGCCGATCGGGACCGCTGCCTGGGCGTGATCGAGGAACGCTGCCGTCGTCGTGTCAACGGGGCGTCGTGGCAGGCGGACGCCTACCACCGGGCCATTGAATCCGGTCTCGAGCGGGAGAAGGCACTCGCCGCCGTCACCAGGCGCTACTGCGAGCTCGCACGCACGGGAGAGCCCGTGCACACCTGGGCCCCCGGGCCGTAGCCGCCGCGGCCGGCCCTGGGGTGAGCCGGGCCCGCCCACGACGAGCTGCGCCCCCGCTTCGCACGCACCGGCGCCGTCCGGCAAGCTATGGACGTCCCCGGCTGTCGCGGACCGGTGAACTGGAGGCATGTGTGCAGTCGTCGCAAGCGAGCGACCCCGCTCGGTTCCCGGAGACCGGGGAGGTGCTCCCGGCGCGCACACTCCGGCAGGAGACGCTGCTCGTGCTGGCGCTGTCGCTCGGTGCGAGCGCCGTCTCCGCGCTGATCAGTTTCGTCGGCTCGCTGACCGCCTCCGGGGCACTCGCCGACCAGGCGGCACGGCTGAACACCTCGCGCGCTCCCGACCGGCCGTGGCTGGACCTGGCCTGGCAGCTCTTCGGGATCGCCACGGCGCTCGTGCCGGTGGTGCTGGTGGCCCATCTCCTCACGCGCGAGGGTCGGGGGCATCTCCCGGGCCGCCCAGGCCCAGGGGGAGGTCTGCGCTCCATCGGGTTCGACCGGAACAGGCCCGGTTTCGACCTGGGACGCGGCGCGGTTCTCGCCGCAGCCATCGGCGGCAGCGGACTGGCCCTCTACCTGGCGGCTGTGCAGGCGGGCTTCAACCTGACCGTGGTGCCCGAATCGCTGCCGCACGTGTGGTGGCGCATCCCGGTGCTCATCGCCTCCGCGGTGCAGAACGCCGTGCTGGAGGAGGTGATCGTCGTCGGCTACCTGCTCCGCAGGCTCGGCCAGCTCGACTTCTCACCGTGGGCCGCCCTCGCGGTCAGTTCGGTGCTGCGCGGTGCGTACCACCTCTACCAGGGCATCGGCGGGCTGCTCGGCAACATGGCGATGGGCGTCATCTTCGTGCTGCTGTACCGGCGTTGGGGGCGTGTGGGCCCGCTCGTGGTGGCGCACGCGCTGATCGACATCGTGGCCTTCGCCGGTTACGCGCTCTTCGCGGGCAAGGTGGACTGGCTGCCCACCCCCTGACCGCCGCCGTGCGCCGGCGGGGCCGTCACCAGCCGGCGCACAGCCGGGCGTCGAGCACGGTGACCGCGGTTCCGGTCAGCTCGGTGCGATCACCCCGCAGGGTCGTACGGACCAGGCCGGTGCGCGCGGAGCACTGGAGGCCCGTCAGCGAGTCCCGTCCGAGCCGCGCGGACCACAGAGGGGCAAGTGCCGTGTGGGCGCTGCCGGTGACCGGGTCCTCGGGGATGCCGACGGAGGGGGCGAACATCCGTGAGACGTAGTCGTACGCGTGGCCGCTCCCGTGATCGGTGCCGCCCCGGCCGTCCGCGACAGCGGTGACGATCACGCCTCTGTGCGGGAGGCGGCCCAGCGCGGTGCTGTCGGGGGTGAGCGCGCGCAGTGTGGCTTCGTCCGCCACCTCGACGAGGAGATCATCGAGCGGCCCCGTGTCGTGCACGGACACCGGTCCGGTGCCGAGTGCGGCGGCGAGCCCCGGGGGCGGCTGGGCCGGTGTCAGCGGGGCCGTGGGGAAGTCCAGGGTGATCACGCCGCCGGCGGCGGTGGCGGCGGTGAGTACGCCGCTGCGGGTCCGGAAGCGCACGGTGCCGGAGCCGATGCCGTCGCTGTGCAGGACGTGGGCCGTGGCCAGCGTGGCGTGACCGCACAGATCGACCTCCGCGGCCGGGGTGAACCAGCGGAGTGCCCAGTCGGCCTCCGCGTCGCCGGAGAGAGGGTGGGCGAAGGCGGTCTCCGAGAGGTTCATCTCGCCCGCGACGTCCTGCATGCGTTCTTCCGCCGGGAAGGCCTCCTCGTCCAGCAGCACCACCGCGGCGGGATTCCCGCGGTACGGGCGGTCGGTGAAGGCGTCGACTGTACGGATCCTCATGAGCCGGGACGTTAGACGAGCGGCGCGGCGTGTGCGACGGCCAATGTGGCGGAGGTGGACCGGTACAGGTCCCCGGCCGGGCAGTGCCACGAGCATTGCCTTGCGAGCATCGGCGATATATCGTTGAGCCATCACGACAAGTCAAAGGCCTGTCGAAGACAAGTCGCGGAAAGGACGTCGTCATGCGTAACGATGAACAGCGGCCCGGCGGCCGGGGTCGTGGACGCGGCCCCGGAAACTGCGGCCCGGCAGGGTTCGGCGGCCCGTCCGAGCGCCGCGCGTTCAGTGCCTTCGGTCCGCCCTTCGGTGACGGCCCGCCCTTCGGGCCGAGAGGCCGGGGCAGGGGAGGGCCGCGCGGCCGGGCACGCCGTGGTGATGTGCGGGCCTCGATCCTGGCGCTCCTCAAGGACCGCCCCATGCACGGCTACGAGATGATCCAGGAGATCGCCGAGCGCAGCGGCGGTGCGTGGAAGCCGAGCCCCGGCTCGGTGTACCCGACGCTTCAGCTGCTGGAGGACGAGGGGCTCATCAGCAGCGCCAGTGAGGGCGGCAAGAACCTCTTCTCCCTCACCGGTGCCGGCCGTGACGAGGCCGACGCCGGCCCGGAGGCCCCCTGGGAGGAGGCCGGGCGCGGCATCGACTGGGAGGCCATGAACGAGGTGCGCAAGGCAGGCGGCGCCCTGGTCAGCGCCTTCCAGCAGGTCTGGGCGAACGGCACGCCCGAGCAGCGTGACAAGGCGATCGGCGTCGTCAACGACGCCCGCAAGAAGCTCTACCTGATCCTCGCCGAAGAGGAGTGACCGCGAGGGGCGGGGACGGTGCGCGGCCTGAGGTCGTGCGCCGTCCCTGTCACTCCGGGAGTTCCGCCCCCGGCAGCAGCGGCCGGACGTCGAGCTCGCCGGCGCCGCACACCTCGCCCAGCTTCCACGCGGCGGTCCTCGCGGTGCGCTGGTCCGGAGGGATCACGCGCACCGCCTTCGGCTCGGGACACCTGCCGTCGCCGGGGTCCCCCTCGCCGGGCACGACCGTCCAGTGCAGCCGGGCGGATGCGTGCCCGCCGGGGGAGAGGGTGATCTGGCGAGAGGGTACGGAGCGGTCCCGTACCACCTCTGTGGGGATCTTGCCGCCGTTCTCGCCGGTCAGCTGGAGACCCGGCCAGCCCTGTGTGCGGCAGGCGGCCGACGAGGAGTTGGTGAGGACGAGGGCGGCGTAACGGTTGCCCGCCGCGGGCTGTCCCGGTCGCAGCGAGACCGACAGCTCTTCCGTCCCGCACCAGCGCGGCCGGTCCGCTCCGCTGTCGGAGCCGCCGGTGCGCTCCCCGTTGCCCTCCGGCGCGTTCCGCGCTCCGGGGGCGCCGGTCGCGTCCGTGGAGGAGCTGGGCGTACGGGACGGCGCGGGGGAGCCGGAGTCCGTGCCGTCCGCGGAGGCCGGTGAGTTGGAGGTGGAGGCGGCGGACCCTGCGCATCCGCTGACGGTCACGGCGGCACCGAGGGCGAGCGCGGCGAGGACGGCGCGTGCATGGTGAACGGCCATGGGAATCTCCAAGTGCTGCCGTATGGGGGGCTGTTGGAGTACAAGACGCGACCTTCCGGGCATTCGGTTCCCCCCTGCCCTCCCCGGAGGCTCTTAAAGCGGCACTCCTCCTCAGGGAGGAGGTGCGCGGCGGCATGCCCCTCCCGATGGGGTACGTGCATATGCCCCACGGGGGGATGTGCCGATGGATGTGTATGTGATGTGGTGGTCTCGTGGACACCGTTGCAACCCATGTGCTTGCCGGCAGGACGGCGGGCTCGGCGATCGAGGACCGGCTGAGCGATCAGCTGGCAGCCGTCGTCGCGACCGCGCGCCGACGGGCCTCGAGGGGTGGCGACCGGGACGTGGACACCGCACACCTTCTGCACAGTCTTCTCGAATCGGACCCCGTCGTGCGGGCGTTTCTCGGCGGTGGGGGTCCGCTGACGGCGAAGCTGCTCGGCTACCTCGCACAGCGCAGCATCGGATACGGCCTGCGCTGGCGGCACTTGGCCGAGGAGACCGGTGCCGCGGATGCCGGCCCGGGAGCCGGAGCCGGTGCGGCTGCGCTGCCGGGGTGGTCACCGGCCGCCGCCACGGCGATGGAGGTGGCGCTCGGCCGCGTCAGGGCACGGGAAGCCCGTCGTGCGGAGGGCGTCGACCTCTTCGCCGGGCTGGTGGCCGACGCCGAGTGCCGTGCGGCAGAGGTGCTGCGTACCGCCGGAGTGGACGTGCGCGGACTTGCCAGGCGTCTCGGTCCCGGAAGGGCGGGGAGCTGGAAGACCCCGGCGGGTGTCAGGGGTATCCGGGATGACACTCCTGTCGATCGTTGACATGATGAGCGCATGCAGGACACGACGCGGCCGGGTCCGTCCGTGCGCGGAGGAAGCCTCGGCCTGACCCTGGCCCTCGTCTCCGCCTTCGCGTTCGGCGGTTCGGGGCCCGCCGCCAAACCGCTCATCGAAGCCGGACTCGAACCCCTGCAGGTGACCTGGCTCCGGGTCGCAGGCGCGGCCTGCGTCATGCTGCCCCTCGCCTGGCGTCACCGCGGACTGGTGCGTGAACGCCCCGGGCTCGTCCTGGGGTTCGGGCTGCTTGCCGTCGCCGGTGTCCAGGCGTGCTACTTCGCCGCGCTCTCCCGCATCCCGGTCGGCGTCGCACTGCTCATCGAATATCTCGCACCCGCACTGGTGCTGGGGTGGGTGCGCTTCGTGCAGCGACGGCCCGTCAGCCGGGCCGCCGGCGTGGGCGTCGTACTCGCCGTCGGCGGCCTGGCCTGCGTGGTGCGCGTCTGGTCCGGTCTGACGCTCGACCTCGTCGGGCTGCTGCTCGCGCTGGGCGCGGCCTGCTGTCAGGTCGGGTACTTCGTGCTCTCCGACCACGGCAGTGACGGCTCCGACGGCCGCCCGCCCCCCGATCCGATCGGCGTGATCGCCTTCGGGCTGCTCACCGGCGCTCTCGTCCTGACCGTGCTGGCGAGGCCGTGGGAGCTGGACTGGCGCGTCCTGGGCGGCCAGGCCTCCATGGACGGCATGACGGTGCCCGCTCCCGTGCTGCTGGGATGGATCGTCCTGGTGGCGACGGTGGCCGCGTATCTGACGGGAGTCGTCTCGATCCGCAGGCTCTCCCCGCAGGTCGCGGGCGTCGTGGCCTGTCTCGAGGCCGTCATCGCGACCGTGCTCGCCTGGGTGTTCCTCGGCGAACACCTCGCCGCCGTGCAACTCGTGGGCGGTGCGGTGGTGCTCGTCGGTGCCTTCATCGCGCAGAGTTCGGCGCCCAGGCAGCAGCAGGACGAGCCGGTCGCCTCCGGAGGGGCGGCGGGCGGAACCGCCGTGGACGGTGCCCTGCCGGACGACGCCCACGCCTGAACCGTTCCGGCCCGCCGCCGCGCTCCCACCGCGAACCGGTCGCCCGTCAACCTCCGCTGAGGTAGCCGGGCAGTGGCGTGCCCGGGGCCAGGTCCTCCGCGGGAACAGGGGTGCCGTAGACGCGGCTGACGGGTACGACACCGCTCCAGTGGGGCAGCGCGACGTCCTCCGCGTCGTCGGACGGTCCGCCCTGACGGACCTTGGCGGAGACCTCCGCGAGATCGAGGCGCAGGACCGCGGTGGCGGCCAGTTCCCTGGCGTCCGGGCGGCGGGAGTCGGCCGCGCGCCCGGGGACCACGCCGTCGACCAGGGCGTCCAGCGCGGCGGTGAGTTCGTCGCCCTCGGGGACCCGGTACGCGGTCCCGTGGACCATCACCGAGCGGTAGTTGAGCGAGTGGTGGAAGGCGGAGCGGGCCAGAACGAGTCCGTCGAGGCGGGTGACGGTGAGGCAGACCGGCAGTCCCTCCTCGGCGCCGCCCGCTCGCAGCGGCCGCGAGCCGGTGGACCCGTGCACGTAGACGCGCTCGCCCTTCCGGGCGTACAGCGTGGGCAGGACCACGGGTGCGCCGTCACGCACGAAGCCCAGGTGGCAGATGTAGTCCTCGTCGAGGATCGAGTGCACCAACTCACGGTCGTAGGAGGCGCGTTCACGGTGCCGCGTGGGGACGGTGCGCTCCGTACCTGCGTAGGAGTCGGGGGAGGGGCCGGGGGAAGGGACGGTGGACGCCAAGGAGCTCTCCCTTGCACATCAATTTGCACTAGTGCAAAATCTAATTTGTGCTAGGAGAATACCGGATCGAGGGACGGCGCGCAGCGGAGATTGCGGCGAGCGTGGAGAACGGGGTGCGGACCGGCGGTCTCGCCGCGGGACGGCCCCTCCCGCCCATGCGGGAGTTGGCGCAGCAGCTCGGGGTCAACGCGAACACGGTGGCGGCCGCCTACCGGAGCCTGCGGGAACGCGGAGTCATCGAGACGGCCGGACGCCGCGGCAGCCGCGTACGCGAACGGCCGCCAGGAGCAGCGCGGGAGGCCATCCGTCCCGAAGTGCCCGAGGGATGCGTGGACATCTCCACCGGCAACCCCGACACCGCGTTGCTGCCGCCGCTGCACGCGGCCCTCGCGTCGGCGGCGGACAACGCCTCCCGCAGCGCGGTTCTCTACGGCGCGCCCGCCGTCAGCGAACCGCTCGCCGTCGAGGCGCGCCGGCTGCTGGACGAGGACGGGGTGCCAGGCGGGCCGGTCGCGCTGACGTCGGGAGCGCTCGACGCCATCGAGCGGGTGCTCGCGGCGCATCTGCGCACCGGAGACGCCGTCGCCGTCGAGGATCCGGGCTGGGGGAGTCTGCTCGACCTCATCCCCGCCCTCGGACTGAAGACCCTTCCCGTGGCGGTCGACGACGAAGGCCCGCTGCCCGAGGAGGCCGCACGCGCGCTGCGAGAGGGCGCCCGCGCCCTCATCGTCACGGCTCGTGCGCAGAACCCGACGGGCGCGGCGGTGACCGCCGCACGCGCCCGCCGTCTGCGCGAGGTGCTCGCCGGCCGCCCCGGGACGCTCCTCATCGAGGACGACCACGGGCACGGCATCGTCGAGGAACCGCTCAACTCCCTGACGGGCAGCACCGATTGCTGGGCACTGGTGAGGTCCACGGCGAAGGCCTACGGGCCCGACCTGCGCCTGGCAGTCGTCACCGGCGACGCCGTCACCCTCGACCGCGTGCGCGGCCGCCAGCTCCTCGGCCCCGGCTGGGTCAGCCGTCTGCTCCAGGACGCCGTACTGCATCTCTGGCAGACGCGGGCCGTCGATGTGACCGCCGTGGCCCGCTCCTACGGGCAGCGCCGGAACGCGCTCGTGCGGGCCCTGGAGGCGCGCGGCGTCGAGGCGCACGGGCGCAGCGGCATGAACGTGTGGGTGCCGGTGCCGGACGAGACGGGAGCCGTCGCTCGCCTGCTGCAGTCGGGTTGGGCCGTCGCCCCCGGGGCGCGCTTCCGGCTCGCGTCCCCGCCGGGCGTGCGCCTGACGGTCTCCCCGCTGCGAACCGAGGACGCGGGCCGACTCGCCGACGCGGTCGCCGGCGCCCTCCGTCCCGCCGCGGCCCGGCGCTACGACTGACGTCCCGCTGCCGCCGGGCTTTCCTGGCCCCCGGTGCGGCCGCCTCCCCGCTGCCGCAGGCTCCACCCCTGGGCCTGCGGCAGCGGGGAGACCGCACCGGACGCCGCGGCCTCAGACGCGACGGTCCGGACGGCGGCAACGGGCCGCGGCCGGCAGGCATCGCGACGACGGGGCCGGCGGAACCTCAGCCCTCGGCGAGGTGGATGTTCCCGCCCTTCACGGAGACCTTCGCAGGAGGAAGCGGCTTCGTCGCGGGGCCGCCCTTGACGCTGCCGTCGGAGATGTCGAACCTGCTGTCGTGGCAGGGGCAGATGATGGTTCCGCCCTTCACCTCGGAGACAGAGCAGCCCTTGTGCGTGCATGTCGCGGAGAAGGCCTTGTACTCCGAGCCGCTCGGCCGCGTCACCACGACCTTCTGCTCCTTGAAGACCTTTCCGCCGCCCTCCGGGATGTCGGCGGCCTTGCCGAGTTCGCCGTTCGAGGCCCCGCCGCCCTCCTCGCTGCCGCCGTCGCCCCCGGCGTTCTCCTCGCTGCCCGAACCCTCGCTGCCGCCCGAGCCGCAGGCGGCGAGTGTGACGGCGGCCGAGGCGGCGCCCGCGGCGGCGAGCACGGACCTGCGGGTGGTCGATGCTGTCATGGGGAACTTCCTGTTCTCTCGGATGCTGCACGCATTTGCCTTTGCTTACCTCTGCCCTGGGAATCCTGCACAGGCGCTCGTCAGCCGCGAAGGGCTTTGTCAAGAAAGACCAATTGCGTCCGGAGCAGCCGTTCGGCCGTCGACGGGTCGCTTACGATATGCGACTGCCCCGGCAGCGGCAGCACCGAGTGCTCCCGTCCGGCCGCCAGCAGCGCCGCCGACATGCGCAGGGTGTGTGCGAATGCGACGTTGTCGTCCGCGGTTCCGTGCACCAGCAGCAGCGGACGCCGCAGCAGATGTGCCTCCTTGCGCAGCGTGCAGCGGTCGTAGTGCTCCGGGTGCTGGTCCGGGTGCCCGAGGAAGCGCTCCTTCCAGTGCGTGTCGTACAGGCGGGGGTCGATGGCGGGGGCGCCCGCGACCGCCGCGTGGAAGACGTCCGGGCGTCGCAGCACCGCCGCCGTGGCCAGGGCACCGCCGAAGGACCAGCCCTGGATGCCCACCCGGTCCAGGTCCAGGTACGGACGGGCCGCTGCGGTGTGCAGCGCGTCGACCTGATCCTCGAGTACGGGTGTGAACTGGTCGCCCCGGATCGCCTTCTCCCACGACGGACCGCGCCCGGGTGTGCCCCGGCCGTCGGTCACCAGGACCGCGTAGCCGTGTTCCGCGAACCACTGTGCGACCGGCGCCGGCCAGATGCGGGCCCGCACCACGAGTCTCATCCCCGGTCCGCCGTAGGGGGCGAGCAGCACTGGAAGCGGTGGGGCGTCCGGGTCCCGGCGCTCGTACCAGCTCGGCAGGAACAGGGCGCTGCGCAGCCGCCGTTGCCCCAGCATCAGCAGTTCCGGCTGCGGCCGGATCAGCGGTTCCTCGGCGAGGGAGGAGATGGAGCCGGCGGCGACGCCTTCGCGCAGGAACGTCACGCGCGGGCCGTCGGGAGTGGCGCTCTCGAGCACCACTGTGCCGCCGCGCAGCACCGCGGAGTGCAGGCCCGGACCCTCGCTGACCCGGACACGTCCGTCATCGGGGGACCAGGACCACACATGAGTCTCCAGCGGATCCTCGCCCGCGGCGAAGAGCACCGTCTCCCCGTCGGTACCCAGCACCTGGGAGACCTGCAGTCCCGGCGGTGTCACCACCTGCTCACCGATGCGCAGACCCCGCGTGTCCCCGTCCTCGTACGGCAGGACCAGCGCTCCCGACGCGGTTCGGCAGTACGCGCCGGGCAGCAGCTCGACCCAGTGCTCGTCGTGCTGCCGCGCGAGCACGCGCGTCGCTCCGCTTTCGGCGTCGATCCCGAGGGTCAGCAGGGTGCACTGGTCGCGGCTCTGCACGGTGACGAGCGGGCCGTGGACGTCCCATCCCGCAGCCACGACGTACTCGAACGCCTCGCCGTCCCAGTCCACTTCGGTGCGCGTGCCGTCGAGGCGCACCAGGTGGAGCGAGACATCGGCGTTGGCGGTCCCGGCCCGCGGGTAGTACTGGATGCGCGGTGGGTGCTCCGGGTCGGAAGGGTCGCCGAGGTACCGGCGGCGCACCTGTGAGTTGTCCACGCGGGCGACGAGCAGAGCGCTGCTGTCGGGAGCCCACCAGTACCCGCGGCCGCGCCCCATGGACTCGGCCGAGACGTGGTCGGTCAGTCCGAAGGCGACCGTTGCCTCCTCGCCCGCTTCCGGCCCCGCCAGACGACGGTTGCCCGTGCCGTCCGCCGCCATGACGTGCACCGCGCCGCCCGTGACGTACGCGAGGAACCGGCCGTCCGGGGAGGGGCGGGGGTCGGTGACGGGACCGGCGGCCGGCAGGGCGAACGGCTCGCCCCGGCGCGTGCGCACCGCCCACACCGCGCCCGCGAGGGCGAAGACGGCCAGCTCCGCGGCGTCGTCGGCCGCGTAGCCCGTGATGCCCGTGGACAGATCGCGCTCCCTCTCCCTGCGTGACGCCTCCTCGGGGGTGGGAGATGCCGCACCGGGCCCGGGCTGCTCCAGCGTCGCGGGGTCGGCGAGCGCGCGTTCCCCGCCGGCGTCGCGCATCCACAGTCCGCAGGAGGGGTCGCTGCCGCTGCGCGTGCGCAGGAACAGCGCGCGCTCTCCGTCCGGTGAGAGCGTCACATTGCGCACGGTTCCGAGGGAGAAGCGCCGGGTGCGGGCGAACTGGGAAGGGAAGGCCGCCACGGCCTCCTGCGGAAACGCGCCGGCCGCTGTGCCGGGAGTGCCGAACATGCCGGGAGGAGTCATGCGCGCACGATGCCACCGCCCGGGCCGCGGAGGCACCGGATTATCGGCGGCGACGCGGCGGAGCGGACGGCTAGCCTGAGCGGATGCTGCGTGAAGTCACAGCCACCCGCTACGTCACCCCGCTGCGGGAAGGCGGTTCGCTGCCGGGGATCGTGGAGGCGGACGATCTCGGCACGTACGTCATGAAGTTCACCGGCGCGGGGCAGGGCCGCAAGACGCTGGTGGCCGAGGTACTCGCGGGGCGGCTCGCGCAGCTGCTCGGACTGCGGGTGCCCGAGCTGGTGGGCATCCAGCTGGATCCGGTGATCGGCCTGAGCGAGCCCGACGAGGAGGTCCAGGACCTGCTGAAGGCCAGCGGCGGCCTCAACCTCGGCATGGACTTCCTTCCCGGGGCGTTGGGCCTGGACCCGCTGGCCTTCGCCGTGAGTGCGGCAGAGGCCGGCCGGGTGGTGTGGTTCGACGCGCTGGTGGGCAACGTCGACCGGTCCTGGCGCAATCCGAACCTGCTCGTGTGGCACGGCGAGATGTGGCTCATCGACCATGGTGCGACGCTGGTCTGGCATCACAACTGGCCCTCGGCGCGGGCCGGTTCATCCAGCTCCTCCCGTTCCTCCGGCGTTTCCAGGCCGTACGACGCCTCCGACCACGTGCTCGCCCCGTTCGGCCCGGACGTGGCCTCGGCCGCGGAGGATCTGGCGCCCCGGGTGACCGGTGAGCTCCTCGCCGAGTGCGCTGCCGCGGTCCCCGACGAATGGCTCACCGACGAGCCGGGGTTCGCGGATGCCGACGAGCTGCGCGACGCGTACGTCAGGACGCTCTCAGCGCGCGTCCCCCTGCTGCACGAGCGGATCACGATCGGCCACCCGAGCAGGGACGGGCCCTCCCGCGCGCCGGGCTGGCTGACCGGAAGGACGTCGCCCGGACGGCGCGGCGAGGGGAGCGCACGGCGGTGAGCGGTGGGAGCGGCGGCAGCGCCGGAAAGGGCGCCGGACGCGAGGTGTTCGAGTACGCGCTGCTGCGTGTGGTGCCGCGCGTGGAGCGCGGGGAGATGATCAACGCGGGTGTGGTCGTCTACTGCCGCGCCCGATCGCTCGTCGTGGCCCGCACCCATCTGGACGAGGAACGGCTGCGTGCCCTCGATCCCGGTGCCGATCTGGAAGGCGTGCGTGCCGCGCTGCGAGCCGCAGAGGGCGTGTGCCACGGAGGGGACGCCGCCGGGCAGGCCGCACACGAGGTGCCCGGCGCGCGCTTCCGGTGGCTCGTGGCTCCCCGCAGCACGGTGGTTCAGCCGGGCCCTGTGCACACGGGTCTGACCAGTGATCCGGAGGCGGAGGCCGAGCGGCTGCTGGAGCTGCTGGTGCGCTGAATCTCATGTCCACGGGCACCCGTTGACAGCGGGTTGCGGGACTCATAGCGTCACGGCCACAGGTACTAAGCGGTTGCTCACCACTCATCAGGGCGAGGAGAAAACAGCATGTCCACCACCGACCAGCGCGTCGCGATCGTCACCGGTGCGGCGCGGGGCATCGGCGCGGCCACCGCGGTACGGCTCGCGGCGGAGGGCCGCGCCGTAGCCGTGCTCGACCTCGACGAGTCGGCCTGCAAGGAGACCGTAGAGAAGATCACAGCCGACGGCGGCAAGGCGATCGCCGTGGGCTGCGACGTCTCCGACTCCGCGCAGGTGGAGGCCGCCGTCGCGCGGGTCGCCGGCGAACTCGGGCCGCCCACCGTGCTCGTGAACAACGCGGGCGTGCTGAGGGACAACCTGTTGTTCAAGATGAGCGACTCCGACTGGGACACGGTCATGAACGTGCACCTGCGCGGAGCGTTCCTGATGTCCCGGGCCTGCCAGAAGCACATGGTCGACGCCGGGTTCGGGCGGATCGTGAACCTCTCCTCCTCCTCGGCGCTCGGCAACCGCGGCCAGGTCAACTACGCCGCGGCCAAGGCCGGCATGCAGGGCTTCACCAAGACCCTCGCCAAGGAGCTCGGCAAGTTCGGCGTCACCGCCAACTCCGTCGCACCCGGCTTCATCGTCACCGACATGACGGCCGCCACCGCGGAGCGCGTCGGCATGGGCTTCGAGGACTTCCAGGCCGCCGCCGCGTCGCAGATTCCCGTGCAGCGCGTCGGCCGGCCCGAGGACATCGCCAACGCCATCGCCTTCTTCACCGGTGAACAGGCCGGCTTCGTCTCCGGCCAGGTGCTGTACGTGGCCGGCGGCCCGCTCAACTGACCGGAGGGTCACAGAACATGGCACAGCAGGACGCAGTACCGCAGGACAGCGGCGAGGTCGCGATCGTCACCGGCGGCAGCCGGGGCATCGGCTACGGCGTCGCCGAGGCGCTGATCGCCCGGGGGCACCGCGTGTGCATCACGGGCCGCAACGAGGACGCCCTCAAGGAGGCCGTCGCCGCTCTCGGTCCGCAGCGCGCGATGTACGTCGCGGGCAAGGCGCACGACGAGGAGCACCGGCGCACCGCTGTCGAGCAGGTCATGGAGGCCTACGGCCGGGTGGATCACCTCGTCAACAACGCGGGCACGAATCCGGTCTTCGGCCCGATCGCGGAGCTGGACCTCGGTGTGGCCCGCAAGGTCTTCGAGACCAACGTGGTCTCCGCCCTCGGCTTCGCCCAGTCCACCTGGGCTGCATGGCAGCGGGACAACGGCGGGACGATCGTCAACATCGCCTCCATCGCCGGAATGTCGGCCTCGCCGTTCATCGGGGCCTACGGCATGAGCAAGGCGGCGATGATCAATCTCACACAGCAGCTGGCACACGAGTTCGCGCCGACGGTGCGGGTCAACGCCATCGCACCCGCGGTCGTGAAGACGAAGTTCGCCGCGGCCCTCTACGAGGGACGGGAGGAGGAGGCCGCCGCGCGCTATCCGATGAACAGGCTGGGAGCGCCGGAGGACATCGGGGGCGCCGCCGCCTTCCTCACCTCCGCCGAATCGGCGTGGATCACCGGCCAGACGCTGGTCCTCGACGGCGGACTCGCGCTCAACGCCGGAGTCGAGTAGCGGCTTTCCGGCGAGTGCGCACCTCCCCGCCGCGAGAATCCGGGTGCCGGTCCGTCGCCGGACCGGCACCCGCAGTCATCGGAATGACGCACGTCTCGTTGGTAATTGACGAATGGTTGACCAGTGCATGTTCCCGGAGTCGGATGCTGAGGTAGGGTCGCTTTCGCCTATCGGCCAGCGGCTCCGCGTGGGGCGCGCCCGTACCTCCGTACGAAGGCGTGGAGACAGCGCAAGCGACGCATCGACCGGCCGGCGGCAATTCCCTTTTGCAACTGCATCGGCAGTATTGGCCCACGCCGACTGAGGAGCGCGCAGGTGTTCGACCGGAACGGACCTCTGAAGATCGCAGCGATCGTTGTCATATCAACGTCCATGGTCGCCGGGTGCAGTTCGATGTCGGGGGGAAGCGGCGAGGAGAAGCGCCGCGAGGTCGTCGCTGGGACCACCAGTGCTCCCAGCACACTCGACCCTGCGGCGGCCTGGGACGGGTCGTGGGAGCTTTACAAGAACGTCTTCCAGACCCTGCTGTCCTTCCCCAGCAGCTCCTCCTCCCCGGAGCCCGACGCCGCCAAGCGCTGCGGATTCACCGATTCCGCGAGCCGCGTCTACCGGTGCACCCTCAAGGACGGCCTGAAGTTCTCCAACGGGAATCCGCTCGACTCCCGCGCGGTGAAGCATTCGGTGGACCGTGTCATGGCGATCAAGGCGAAGTCGGGACCGCTCGGCCTGATGGGGAGCCTGGAGCGAACGGAAACACCGGACAAGCGCACCGTCGTCTTCCACCTGAAGAAGTCCGACGCCACTTTCCCCTTCATCCTCGCCACTCCGGCGACGGCGATCGTCGACCCGGAGAGCTACCCGGCGAAGAAGCTGCGCAAGGGCAGCAAGCTCGTGGGGTCCGGCCCGTACTCGCTGAAGTCCTACAGCAAGGGCAAGAGGGCCGAGCTGACCAAGTACAACGGTTACCGCGGTCCCGCGAAGCCCAAGAACGACGTCGTCACCATCGAATACTTCCAGGACTCCAAAAAGATGGTGACCGCGCTCAAGGACGAGAAGATCGATGTCGCATACCGGGGACTGACGCCCGATCAGGTCACCGGTTTCCGGAAGGCGCAGGCGAACGGCAACCAGGAAGTGGAGCTGACCGAGCTCCTGGGCGCCGAGATCAGCTACCTCGTCTTCAACCCCAAGGACCGCATGGCCGGAAACCCCGCCGTGCGCAAGGCCGTCGCCGAGCTGGTCGACCGCAAGGCGCTGGTGCGCAACGTCTACCACCGCACGGCCGACCCGCTGTACTCCATGGTCCCCGGCGGTATCACCGGCCACACCGCCGCCTACTACGACCGCTACGGCGAGCCCGACCGGGAGAAGGCGAAGCAGACGCTCACCGACGCCGGCATCACCAAGAAGGTGCCGTTGAAGCTCTGGTACACCACGGACCGCTACGGTTCGACGACGGGCGAGACGTTCGCCGAACTCAAGCGCCAGCTCAACAAGTCGGGGCTCTTCGACGTGAGCGTCCAGGGCCGCCCCTGGTCCGAGTTCGTCGAGGGATACAGCAAGGGCAAGTACCCCGTCTTCGGCCGCGGTTGGTTCCCCGACTTCCCGGACGCCGACAACTACGTGGCTCCGTTCGTCGGCAAGAACAACGCGCTCGCCACGCCCTACGACAACCCGGAGATCACCGGCGAGCTGCTTCCCAAGTCGCGCAAGGAGAGCAACCGCGCGACCGCAAGCCGCGACTTCACCCGCGCGCAGAAGATCATCGCGAAGGACGCGAGGCTGCTGCCGCTGTGGCAGGGCCGGGTGTACGTGGCCTCGCTCAAGGATGTGGCAGGCGTCGAATGGGTTCTCGACCCCTCCACGCTGCCGCGCCTGTGGGAGCTGCACAAGAAGTCCAGCTGGTAGACCGGCGCCGGACCGGGAGCCGCACGGCCGCCTGGCCGGCGCACCTCCCGGTCTCGCGCCGCCTCACGGCGGTGGGCGGCCCGGCAGGTCTGGCAGGCCCGGCGGGACGCGCTGCGCGGAGCTGCGAGGAGGACCGCGGCGGCCGGTTCCGGGGACCGGCTGTCGGCGGCAGCCGGTACTTTCGTGGCGGCAGAAGACGCACGCGAAGCCGCCGCGGAGGTACGAGAGTTGAACGACATGCTGGGCACCCTGCCGGACTCCTGGCAGCAGGCCCTCGGCGAGGAGACCGGCAAGCCCTACTTCAAGGAGCTGGCCGAGTTCGTCGAGCAGGAGCGCGAGCGGGGCCCGGTCTACCCGCCGCGCGAGGAGGTCTTCGCGGCGCTGCACGCGACTCCGTACGAGCGGGTGAAGGTCCTGATCCTCGGCCAGGACCCGTACCACGGAGAAGGCCAGGGTCACGGCCTGTGCTTCTCCGTGCTTCCCGGCGTCCGTACGCCCCCGTCGCTGCGCAACATCTACAAGGAGTTGCGCGACGATCTGGGCCACCCCGTCCCGGACAGCGGGTATCTCATGCCGTGGGCAGAGCAGGGCGTGCTGCTCCTCAACGCGGTGCTGACGGTCAGGGCCGGAGAGGCCAACTCCCACAAGGGCAAGGGCTGGGAGAGGTTCACGGACGCCGTCATCCGGGCCGTTGCCGCCCGGGAGACGCCCGCGGTGTTCGTGCTGTGGGGCAACCACGCCAAGAAGAAACTCCCGCTCATCGACACGGCACGGCACACGGTGGTGCAGGGCGCGCACCCCTCTCCGCTCTCCGCCAGGAAGTTCTTCGGCTCCCGTCCCTTCAGCCGGATCGACGAAGCGGTCGCCGCCGCAGGCCACCCTCCGGTCGACTGGCGCATCCCCGAGGCCGGTGCACGCGCCTGAGCGCGATTGTCAGTGGCTGCGGCTAGCGTCGTCGTGGCAGGTGACAGCAGCACCCGGCGGGCCGGTGGAGGAGGAGTTCCGTGACGGAGTCGCAGCAGGAGACATCCCCGGACGGGGTCCTGGTCCGGATCGGCCAGGCGATCATGCTCCACCGCGCGGGCGACCGTGAGGAGGCTCGCAACCGCCTTGCGCTGCTGTGGTCGGAGACAGGTGAAGGTGACCTCTTCCACCGCTGCACCATCGCGCACTACATGGCGGACACTCAGGACGACCCCGCCGCCGAACTGGAGTGGGACCGCCGCGCCCTGGCGGCCGCGGACGCGCTGACCGAGGAGGAGGTCGAGTGGGGGGAGCACTCGCTGGCCGTGCGCTCCCTGTATCCCTCGCTGTACCTCAACCTCGCCGCGGACCACGCCAAGCTCGGGGACAGCGGTGCCGCGCGTCGTGAACTCCGCCGGGCGCAGGGCGCGCTGGGATCGCTGGCCGACGACGAATACGGGGCGGGCATCAGGGCCGCCGTGGGGAGACTGGAGAGCCGGCTGGGGCCGGCCTGACCCGTTCCCGGACGACGCACGGCAAGGAGGGCACCCCGAGCAAGGCGTGCGCTGACGCTCCGTCCGGTGCGGCCGGCCGCCGCCGCGCCTTGCTCAGCTTCCCCGCCGTGCCGGGGAGGCGGGCCGAGGACTGAGCATCCCGTGCAGCAACTCCCGCAAACCTGCGCGCAGTTCCTCGAGGGTGGGAACCTCCGCGGCGTAGGAGCCGGCTGTGCACGAGAAGAGCATGCCGTCGCACCACGCCACCAGGGACAGCGTGTGCCGTTCCGGCTCGTGCGACCCGGCCCGGCTCAGCATCGCCACGAGCGGCTTCCGGAAGGCGCTCGTCCCGGTGCGCACATACATCTCGCGCAGCTCCGGCCGCCGTGTGATCTCCAGGGCCAGTTCGTAGCGCGCGATGAGAAGCGAGGGGTCGCGGGTGAGGTAGCGGTGCATCGCGAGCGCCAGCCCGTCCGCGAGTTCGTCGGCGTCCTCTCCTTGCGGCATCTCCTCGAGCGAGATCACCTGTGACTCCCGCACGGCCAGGTGCCGCACCGCCGCCTCGATCAGTGCCGCCCGCGTTCGGGCGTGGTTGGAGGTCGATCCCTGCGGAAGGCCGGCCGCCTCGTCCACCGCCCGGTGGGTCAGCGCGCGGAGCCCGCCCCCTGCCAGTAGGGAGATCGCGGCGTCGCCGATCACCTCGGAGCGGGTGGCCGGGAGAGAGGAACGGGGCGCGGTCATGGCAGCCAATGTACGTCGGGGGTGGGGAGGCACGGCTCCACTACAGGCGTAGTACACTACAGATGTAGTGACCGTGTGACGGTCATTCCCGACGGAGAAGGAGACCGCACATGTCCGAGCCCCGCTCCCGGCCCGGCGCACTCGTCATCGGAGCCGGCATCGGCGGCCTCACCGCCGCCGTCGCGCTGCATCAGCGGGGATGGCGGGTCACCGTCCTCGAACGGGCCCACGCAGTCGAGGCCGTGGGGGCGGGAATGGGGATGACGCCCAACTAGCTGCGGGCGCTGGACACGATCGGCCTCGGTGACACCGTCAGATCCATGCGCACCTGGAGCGACGAGGGAGGGCTGCGCACTCCGTCCGGGCGGTGGCTCTCCCGTACGAACCAGGAGGCCGCCGCCGCCCGCTTCGGCGGCCCGTTCGTGCCGCTGCACAGGGCCACGCTCATCTCGCTCCTCCACTCCCTGCTGCCCGAAGGCGCGGTACGCACGGACACGGCCGCCGACCTCGCTGACCCCGGCGGCGAGGGCCGGCGCGCACAGGTGCGCAGCGGTGCGCAGGAGTGGGAGGCGGACCTGGTCGTCGCCGCCGACGGCATCCATTCCCCGGCGCGTTCCGTCCTCTTCCCCGGGCAGCCCGGACCCCGGTACGCGGGTTTCACCGCCTGGCGGCTCGTCGTCCCGGCGCCCGGCGTCGCCTACCCGCCGCACGAGACGTGGGGCCGCGGCGTCCTGTGGGGCACCCAGCCGCTGCACGACGGACACGTCTATGCCTACGCCGCCGCGGCGGTACCGGCGGGGCAGCGGACGCCCGACGGTGAACTCGCCGAGCTGCGACGCCGGTTCGGCACCTGGCACGAACCGGTACCGGCGATTCTTGAGGCCGCGGGGCCGGGAGATGTGCTGCGCAGCGATGTCTATCAGGCCGCGGCGCCGCTGCCGGCCTTCCACCGGGGGCGCGTCGCCCTGCTCGGCGACGCCGCTCACGCCATGCCGCCGACGCTCGGCCAGGGTGGCAACCAGGCCGTCGAGGACGCCGTCGTGCTCGCTCACCACACCGAGCCGGGGACGGACGTTCCCGCTGCCCTCGCCGCCTACACGAGTGACCGGCTGCCCCGCACCGGTGAGGTGGTGCGGCGCGCCATCAGGGTCGGCCGCCTCGTCACCCTGACCTCCGCTCCCGCCTGCGCTCTTCGGGACGCCGCGGTGGCCGCGGTCAACCGGCTGGGACCACACCTGGCGCTGCGCGCGCTCGACGGGATCGCCGACTGGAGCCCACCCGGGTATCAGGACGCCGTGGGCGTCAACGGGGCGCGCCAGGTACGGAGTTGAAGCGGCCCGGCCCCTTCGCGCCCCCTCGCCGGCGGCTGCTGAGCGCCCGGATGGCCGCCACCGCCCCGTAGAGCGCGAGCGCCGCCAGAGCCGAGTGCACGATCCAGTCGCCGGTGCGCAGGTAGAGCGTCTCACCGGTGGCGAGCGGCACCGTGTAGATCTCGCTGGTGCTGCGGTCGGTGCCGAGCCAGGGGCCGGTGCGCTCACCCCGCGGCGCGTACACCGCGCTGATGCCGGTGAGGGTGGCGTGCACCATCGGCCGCCCCGTCTCGGCGGCGCGCAGCGCGCCCAGCGAGGCGTGCTGCGCCGGTGCCCAACTGTCCTGGAAGGTCGAGGTGGAGGACTGCGTGACGATCAGCCTGGCCCCGTCCAGAGCCAGTTGACGGCTCATGTCGGGGAAGGCGCTCTCGAAGCACACCAGGGGGCCGAACCTCTCGCCCGATGCCTTCATCATCACCGGCCCGTCGCCGCGCAGCCGGTCCTCGCCGGCGGCGCGGCCCACCGACGTGGCCCAGCCGAGCAGGGAGCGGGCCGGGACGTACTCGCCGAAGGGCACCAGGCGCGTCTTGTCGTACCGCCTGCCGATCGGGCCGTCCGGGCCGATGAGCACCGAACTCTTGTAGATGCCGGGCCGGTCGGAGCGACGGGCGTCCACATTGACCAGGATCCGTGCGCCCACCCGTGAGGAAAGGTCCGCCAGTTGCCGCCGCAGCTCCGGATGGGCCCCCAGATCGAAGCTGACGCTGCTCTCACCCCACACGATCAGGTCCGGCTTCCGTCCCGCCAGCCGGCGGGTCAGCTCCTCGCTGCGCTCCAGCCTCGCGCGCTGGCCCTTGACCACTCCTGGCTGGACGAGGGCGACGCGCATCTGCCCGTCCGTGCGGGGTACCGGCGCCCATGCCCACGCGGCAGCGAGAGCGCCGCCGCAGACAGCGAGGGCGGCGGCAGCCGCCCCCGCCGAGGCCGCGGGCACCACCGCACGCCCGGAACCGCGTGCGAGCAGGAGCGCGGCCGCAGCCGCCAGGGCCGTGTTCGCGGCGACAAGCACGAAGCTGACCAGCCACACCCCGCCCACGGACGCCAGCCGGAGGGCGGGAGCGACCTGCCACTGGCTGGCGCCGAGGAGCCCCCACGGTCCGCCCAGGTACTCCCAGGACCGGACGAGTTCGGCGAGGAGCCAGCCAGACGGCACCAGTGCGACGGCGGCCGCCACGCTGCCCGGCCCCGGCCTTCCGGCGAGCAGCCGTCTCACGAGCCAGCCCCACGGCGCCCACAACAGGCCCAGCAGCGCCGCCAGTACGAAGAGGAAGACGTGCAGGCTCGGCAGCAGCCAGTGGTGCACGGCGATCATGAAACCCGTACCGCCGGCCCAGCCCGCCAGCGCCGCCTGCCGGCCGGTCGGGGCGCCGCGCAGCAGCAGCAGCCACGGCACCAGCGCCACCCACGCGAGCCACCACAGGGACGGGGCCGGGAAGGCGAAGGCCGGCAGCGCGCCGGCCACGGCCGCCGCCACGGCACGCAGCCAGCGGGAGGGCCGCCGCCCGGTGGCGCCCTCGCCTGCACGTTCTGCGGCCATGCCTCGCCTCCACCGTCCGGTCGCCGGATCACCGACTGTGCGAGGGCTTCCCCGGCGGGGGAGGGCCCATGCACCGGAGGGGACCGTACGGACCGTTGTGACCTGGGGCATAGACATCCGGCCACGCTGTGGCGACGCTGGGCCGCTCGACAACGATGTCCCGACCGGAGGCCCAGGTGCTGCGAGCGAAACGGATCCGGACCCTGCTGGGCCTGGCGACCGCGACGCTCTGCGCGGGCCTCGTCGGCGCCTCACCGCCCGCTGCCCCGTGCGGGGGAGGCGAGACGCGCGCGGGCCCCGTCACGGACCCTGCCGCGTACGTCGACCCTTTCATAGGCACACGCAACGAAGGCAACACGTTCCCCGGTGCCGCCGTCCCGTTCGGGAAGGTGCAGCTCTCACCCGACACCACCGGCAGCAGCACCGGCTACGACTGGGACGAGGACCGCATCCGCGGCTTCTCCTCCGTCCACCTCTCGGGGGTGGGATGCCGCATCGGCGGTGACCTGCCCGTCATGCCGACCACCGGCGACATCACCAGCACCGACAACAACGACTACGCCTCCGGGTTCCGCCATGCGAAGGAGAGCGCCTCACCCGGCTCGTACAAGGTCGCCCTCGACGACTACGGCGGGACGACGGCGGAGCTCACCGCGGGCAGGCACACCGGGCACCAGCGCTACACCTTTCCCGCCACGGGCAAGGCGAACGTGCTGCTCAACTCCGGCCAGGCGCTGCACAAGGTCACCGACAGCACGGTGCGAGTCCTCGACGAGAGGACCATCGCCAGCAAGGTCACCGGAAGCGGCTTCTGCCAGGGCACAGAGCCCTACACCGTGTGGACCGTGACCCGCTTCGACAGGCCCTTCGACTCCCACGGCACATGGGACGGCGACAAGGTCACGGACGGCGGCGAATCCTCGGCCGGCGGCGGGCGGCGCGGGGCATACGCCCGCTTCGACACCCGGAACGGCGACCGCGACGTGGAGGCGGTGACGTCGCTGTCCTACGTCGACGAGGAGGGCGCCGCACGCAACCTCGCCGCGGAAGGCGGCCATTCGTTCGACGAGACCCGAGACGCCGCCCGCCGGGCCTGGCAGGAGCGGCTGGGCGACGTGAGGGTGAGCGGCGGCAGCGAGGCGCGTCTGCGGGTCTTCTACTCCTCGCTCTACCGGGCGCTGCTCCACCCCAACATCGGCGAGGACGTCGACCGGCGCTACAGGGGCTGGGACCAGAAGATCCACCGCGCGAAGGGACACACCTACTACCAGAACTGGTCATTGTGGGACACCTACCGCACCCAGGCGCAGCTGCTCGCTCTCGTCGCGCCGCGCGAGTCCCGTGACATGGCGCTGTCGCTGCTGGACGTGGACGAACAGGGCGGCTGGCTCCCCCGGTGGGGCTATGCGACGCGGGAGACGAACATCATGGCCGGTGACCCGGTCACGCCGTTCCTCACGAACGCCTACCAGCAGGGGCTGCTCGAGGGGGGCGAGGGAGAGCGCGCCTACCGCGCGCTGAAGAAGAACGCCGACGGGGTGCCGCCCGCGGACTCTCCCTATCTGGGCCGGATGGCCAACAGGGAGTACATCGAGGACGGTTACATTCCGCACCAGCCCGACAGGAAACGGGAGAAGCCAGGCAGTCCGGACTTCAGACACAGCGGCTCGGCCACCCTCGAGTACGCCACGGCCGACGCCGCCCTCGCAGGGATGGCCCGTGACCTCGGCCACACCGCCGACGCCGACCGCTATGCCGAACGCTCCCGCAACTACCGCAACATCCTCGACCCCGGCACCGGGTTCCCTCGCGCCCGCAAGGCCGACGGCACCTTTGCCGGACCCGCCGACCCGTCCAGGAGCGAAGGTTTCCACGAGGGAACGGCCTGGCAGTACATGTGGATGGTCCCGCAGGACGTCCCTGGGCTGATATCCCGCACCGGCGGGCGCGAGGCGACCGAGAAGCGGCTGGACTCCTTCTTCGCGTACGACGAACTCACCGAGGACCCGCGGAGGACGGCGGGCGAGGTGTGGGTCGCCGGCCCCTACGAGTACTACGACTCGGACAAGTACAACCCCCAGAACGAGCACGACCTCCTCGCGCCGTACACCTACCTCTCCACCGGCTCCCCCTGGAAGACCACCGACGTCGTCGACGCGGCCCTGTGCCGCTTCACCGACTCCCCGGAGGGGGTCACCGGCAACGACGACCTGGGCACAATGTCGTCCTGGATGGTGCTCTCGGCCATGGGCATCTACCCGGTGGCTCCCGGCGCGGACACCTGGGCCCTGAACACCCCCGCGTTCGAGCGCGTGGAGCTGACCCTGGACCGTGACCGGTATCCGGAGGGGCACTTCACCATCCGCGCGCCGCGGGAGGGGGAGGGCGACCGCTACATACGTTCGGTGTCCGCCGACGGCTCGCAGATCTCCCGCACATGGATCAGCACGGACGACATACGGCGCGGGCGCTCCCTCGACTTCCGTCTCGGCCCCGAGCCGTCCGAGTGGGGCACCGGGAAGCAGGACGCCCCGCCGCCGCTCGGGCAGCCGGACGCTCGCGACCGTTGACCCGGCAGCGACTCCCGGACCAAGATCGCAGTTGACCCGGGGGCCGTGACGCTACGAGCAGCACCAGGGAGTGAGCATGAGCAGTAACGAGGGAGCCGGCCGGCGCAGTTCGGCCTGGTTCGCCGCCGAGGGCCGCAACGGCTTCATCCACCGGTCCTGGATGCGCAACCAGGGGTTCGGCCCGGAGGTCTTCGACGGGCGGCCTGTGATCGGCATCGGCAACAGCTGGTCCGAACTCACCCCCTGCAACGCCCACTTGCGTGACGTTGCGGAAGCGGTCAAGCGCGGCGTGTGGGAAGCCGGCGGACTGCCGCTGGAGTTCAACACCATGTCGCTCGGCGAACCGCTGATGCGGCCCACCACGATGCTCTACCGCAATCTGATGGCGATGGAGGTCGAGGAGACACTCAGGGCCAACCCCCTCGACGGGGTGGTGCTGCTGTCCGGCTGCGACAAGACGACCCCGGCCATGCTGATGGGTGCCGCCAGCGTCGACATCCCCTCGATCATGGTGACCGGCGGGCCCATGCTCAACGGCAAGTTCCGCGGCAGGGACATCGGTTCCGGCACGGCGGTGTGGAAGCTCAGCGAGGAGATGCGCGCCGGCAAGCTCAGCGAGGAGGACCTGCGTGAGGCGGAGGGCTGCATGTCGCGCAGCCGGGGCCACTGCATGACGATGGGCACCGCCTCGACGATGGCCTGCATGGCCGAGAGCCTGGGCATGCAGATGTCCGGCGGCGCGGCCATCCCCGCCGTCGACGCCAGGCGCTACGTCCTGGCGCAGGCGTCCGGACGGCAGGCCGTGAAGCTCGTCGAGCAGGATCTGCGCCCGTCCCGGGTGCTCACGCGTGAGGCCTTCGAGAACGCGATCCGCGTGAACGCGGCCCTCGGAGGTTCGACCAACGCGGTGGTCCATCTGCTGGCCCTGGCCGGTCGCGTCGGAGTGCCCCTGGAACTCGGCGAGTTCGACGAGCTCACGGCCCAAGTGCCGGTGCTGGCCGACATGATGCCCTCCGGCCGCTTCCTGATGGAGGACTTCTACTACGCGGGGGGCCTCCCCGTCGTGATGCGCGAACTCGGCGATCTCATCCACCAGGAGCCGGTCACCGTCACGGGACGGGCCATCGGCGAGGAGATCGCCGGCGCGGAGTGCTACAACCGTGAAGTCATCCGTACCGTGTCCGAGCCGTTCATGCCCGCGGGGGCCGGAACCGTCGTGCTGTACGGCAGCCTGTGCCCCGACGGGGCGGTGCTGAAGGTCTCCGCGGCAGACCCGGAACTGCTCAGCCACCGAGGGCAGGCGCTGGTCTTCGACCGTGTCGAGGACTACACGGCGGTCGCCGACGACCCGGATCTGCCGGTCGACCGGTCCACCGTCATCGTCGTGCGCAACGCCGGACCCAAGGGCTATCCGGGCTTCCCCGAGGTGGGCAACGTCCCCGTGCCGAAGAAGCTGCTGGAAGCAGGCGTGGAGGACGTCGTACGCATCAGTGACGCGCGCATGAGCGGCACCGGGTACGGCACGTGCGTCCTGCACGTCGCTCCCGAGGCGGCCGTCGGCGGACCGCTCGCACTGGTGCGGACGGGGGACACCATCGAACTCGACGTTCCCGCGCGCAGGCTCGACGTGTGCGTGGACGAGGCCGAACTGGCCGCCCGTGCCAAGGAAGTCGCGGCGGACCGGGAGGCCGAGGACGCCGGCAGGGCGCAGCGCGGCTGGGCGAAGCTGTACACCGACCACGTCCTGCAGGCCGACCGAGGCGCCGACTTGGACTTCCTCACGGGCGCCGGCGGCAGCGAGGTTCCGCGCCACTCGCACTGACGCCGGCGCTGGACACGCCCCCGGACCCGAGTCCCGTTCGTCCGGGGGCAGTTGTCAGCCCGCTGCGGCCTGCTCGCCCGGGGCGGCCGTGAGAGAGGCGAGCCGCTCCCGTACGTCGCGCACCGCACCCGGCCTGCGCCCGGGAACCAGCTCTCTCAGCTCCGCCAGCTGCACCCCGAGCGGGTAGGCCTGCGCCGGGTCGGTGACCTGGTGCCAGCAGTGGTGGGCACGGTCGACGGCGCCGAACACTTCGGCCGCGTCCGTGGCCTGCCCGCGCTGCAGCCGCACGGAGGCGGCCTGCAGCCACAAGGTGCAGGCCCGTCCCGCGTCCCCTGCCCGGTGGGCGAGGTCGGCACGCACCTCCACCCAGTGCACGGCCTCACTGGAGTGGGGGCCCGAGGCGCGCAGGGCTGCCGTCTCCCACTGGGCCGCCATCGTCGCCGCCTCGCCGTGGCGTCCCTCGAGTGCCGCCCGGTAGATGGCCTCGTGCACGCCGGCGGGCACGTCTGCCGGTACCTCCGTGCCCGTGCCCGGCAGAGACGCCTCCGTCTCGCCGGGCGCGGGCGCCGGGGGCCGCGCAGGAGGGCCGCCGGGAGGCTGAGGCGGCGGCGTGGCGGCGCGAGGCCCGGGCGGGGGCGACGACGGAGGCGGAGGCACCGCGGGCGCCCCGGGGGCGGGAAGGGGCGTGACCGTCGCCGGAGCGGGCCCCGGCGGCGCGGAGGGCGCCGACGGCGCAGCGGGCGCCGTCGCGGTCCCGGTCCCGGGGGCGGGAACGTACCCGGCCCCGGGGGCGGCCGCAGATGCAGCGGTTGCGAGCAGCATCCGCTCCGGGTCACCGAAGCCGAACCCGGCGTGGTGCAGGGTGAGTTGGTGCAGCTCGTCGAGGGGCGGCCGCACCCGGCTCACGCGCAGGACCGCGGCAAGCGCGCGGCTGTACTCCGGCGCGGAGGTCAGACGCCTGGCGCGCGGCGCGGTGAGCGATCCGTACAGCACCAGTCCGTGCGCGAGGTGATGCTGCGCACGCCGCTGCCACATCGTCTCATCGGCGGCCAGGTCGGCTATGACGGCGGTGAGCCCCGGAGGCCTGCGCCCCAGTTCCGCTGAGAGCCAGTGCCAGGGCAGGCCCGTGTAGCGCACGGAGCGCGGCGTGGAACGCGTCAGGGCCAGATGCGGCAGATGCTCGCGCGAGTCGAGCATGAGCTGTCCGGCCAGGTAGACCAGCAGTGGCCCGTCGTGCGCGGCGGCCGTACGCAGGTGTGACAGCACGGTGTTGGGGTCGCCGGGGTCGGCGAGCTGGACGACGCTGCCCGTCACCGTGCCCAGCAGAACGGACGGGGAAGTTGCGGCCAGCGCCGGAAGGGCCTCGGTCGCGTCGACCGCCGGATGTCTGCCCGGCGGGGTGGCCGCCACCAGCAACCCGTAGCCCCGCTCCGCCTGTTCGCTGTGCGCACCGTGCTCGTGCCGTACCCCGTACCCCATGTCAGCACCGTATCCGCTGACTTGCCCGTCTGCTCCCGTCGGGCCACCGTCAACGAGCGGTCAGGGATCCGTCAACGAACCCCGTGGCAAAGCCGATTGACGGGTCACTTGTTGGTGACGGTCACCGGACGGTCGTACTTCAGCTGGGAGAAGAGCTTCTTCGCCTCCACCTGGTTCCAGCGCAGCGCGCTGCCCTTCGACGTCGTGATGGCGCCCGCCGTGGGCACGTTGACCTGCTTGCCCCCTCCCTTGCTGACGCCCTGGACGGAACGGAACATGCTGGTCAGCGCCCGCATGCTCATGTTCTGGTCGACGACGAGAGTGTCCAGCCCGGCATCGAGCGCCGGATACATGTCCGACGGGTTGAGCATCGTGCCCGGCGAAGTCGCCTTGGCCGCCAGGGCGGAGAGGAACTTCTGCTGGTTCTGCGTACGGCCGAGGTCTCCCTGCGCCTCCTGGTGGCGCTGCCGCACGAAGGCGAGAGCATCCGCCCCGTCGAGGTTCTGGCAGCCCCGCCGCAGGTCGGCGCCGGAGTCCTTGTCCTTGATGTTCCGCTCGAGGCACATCGGAACACCACCGACCGCGTCGACGATGTTGACGAACCCCGCGAAGCCGATCTCGGCGTAGTGGTCGATGCGCAGCCCCGTGTTGTGCTCGATGGTGGCTATCAGCAGTTCCGGACCGCCCAGCGAGTAGGCCGCGTTGAGCTTGTTCTTCGCCGGCTCGGAACGTTTGCCGGTCGACGGGCGCTTGTACCCGGGGACGGTCACCCATGAGTCGCGGGGGAGACTCATCATGGTCGTGCCGTTCTCGCCTTTGTGCATGAGGATCATCGAGTCCGTGCGGCGGCCCCCGAAGACACCGGTGTTCAGCTGCTTCCGGTCCGCCGCGGAGAGGCCCTCACGGCTGTCGGAGCCCACGATGAGGTAGTTGGTGCCCTTGCCGGACGGAGGGCGGTCGGTGAACTTGTCGAGGTTCACGTCGCGTTGGAGCTTCGTCTCGGCCCAGGCGAACGTGCCGCCGGAACCGACGAGCACCGTCGCGAGCAGTACGACCGCCGCGCGTCTGAGCGGCCGGCGCGGCTTGGGGCTGCGCGGCGCCCGCGGAGGAGTGGGGCCGAAGCGCGAGTTGTTCTCCCGCGGGGGCCCGCCGCCCGGGCCTCCGGTGCCGACGCGGCCTCCGGGCCCGTTCGGTCCCCCCGGCCCCGACGGTCTCCCGGCCGGCGGCATCGGCGCGGGGTGCGGCACCCGGGTGTATCCGGGCGCCGCCGGCCGGCCCACCGGCTCCGTACGCGATCCGGCCACTTCGCCCCTGATCGTGCCCCTGGACTCCCAGGAGGGCCGCAGCGGCTGGTCCGCGTCGTGGCGCGACGGGCCCCGCACGTTCACCGGGTCCGAGACCGCCCACCCCTGGCCGGTCCCCGCCCAGCCGTGGACGCTCGAGCCGCCGGGGCCGTAGTGCCTCCACTCCCCGGCCAACTCGGCGGTGTGGCCCGGAGAATCCCCGTCGGACGCTTGCGGCGTCCCACCCTCGGCCCACTGGTCGAGTGGGTCCCTCATGGTCCGACTCTCCTTCGGTCACGTCGATCCGGTCAGATGCGGTCGTTCATTTCCGCAGCAGGCTCTTGCGCTCCACGGTTTCGCCCAGCAGGTACTCGTCGGCCGTGCCGGACCTGGACATGCGCTGCCACTTGAGGCGGTTGCCGAGCATGGCGGTCACCACCGACTGGATGATGACCAGATACAGCAACTGCCTGTAGACGAACAGCTGGAGCGGCAGCGTCCACAGCTCGCGCATCCGCTCGTGGTCCAGCCGCAGGGCGTAGGCGGCCGTGACTATCTGGATGACCATGAAGCCGAGCCAGACACCGACCGCCTGAGCGGGGTCGCGGAAGAAGATGCCGTACAGGAAGAAGACGTCCACGACCGGCGCGAACAGTGGCAGTGCCACCTGGAAGAGAGCCAGATAGGACAGGCCCCTGCGGCCGAAGCGCCCGGCCGGGCCGACCTCCAGGACGGCGCGGCGGTGCTTCCACATCGACTGGAGCGTGCCGTAGCACCAGCGGTATCGCTGCCGCCACAACTGCTGCAGGCTGCCCGGCACTTCGGTCCAGGCGATGGCCGACTCCTCGTAGACCACGCGCCATCCGGCCCGCCACAGAGCCATCGTCAGGTCGGTGTCCTCGGCCAGGGTGTCGTCGCTGACGCCCCCGATTCCCATCAGCGCATCCCGGCGGAAGGCACCGATGGCGCCCGGAACGGTCGGCATGCACTCCAGGACCTCGAACATCCGGCGGTCCAGGTTGAACCCGAAGACGTACTCCAGGTGCTGCCATCTGCCCAGCAGCCTGGTCCTGTTGCCCACCTTGGTGTTGCCGCTCACCGCGCCGATCGCCGGGTGGGCGAGCGGCTGGATGAGGCGATGGAGGGCGTCGGGCTCGAAGACGGTGTCCGCGTCGACCATCACGACGATGCCGTGACGCGCGTAGCCGAGGCCGGTGTTGAGCGCCCCCGGCTTGCCCGTGTTGGGCTGCCGCACGACCGTGACGCGTGGGTCGCGGATGCCCTCGGCGATCTGCGCGGTCCGGTCCGTCGACCCGTCGTCGATGACGATGACCTGGAGGTAGGGGTGGGTCGAGGCAAGAATCGAACGGACGGTGGCCTCGATCCCGGCCTCCTCGTTGTGCGCGGGGACCAGGACCGTCACAGGCTCGTTCACCTCCCGCAGCCAAGGCGAGCCCGGACGGTAACGCTGCAGGCGCCTCATGTGGACGCGGGCGAACATCACGAGCAGCAGCAGTCGCAGCACGCCGAGGCCCCCGGCGATGGCAAGCGCCCAGGCCATGGCGCTCGTGAAGAAGCTGCCCAGGGTCCGCGCCCATATCAGTCCCTCACCCCGCAGCCGGTCGGCCGCGGACACCGACGTCATCGCTGACTGCTGTCCCAGCCCCCCTGTGACGGTAGTGAACTTCTTGACGTTCCGGTTGCGCAGCAGTTGCTCAGCCTCGTGATAACCGAGGTCGGTGTGGCTGTACTGCCGTATCACTCCCTGGGACGGCTTGCGGGACTGCCTGTCCGTGGCGACGAGGAGATAGCCCTGCTCGGCGCTGCGCTGTGCTGCCGTCCACTCCTTGCCGCACATCGTGTCCGCGGCCTTGGTGTGCGGGAGGCGCAGCAGGCCCGTGTTGACGCCGGCGCTTCCGGCCAGCGCGGTCTGCGTGAGCGAGAGCTCCATCTGGGAGCGGAGGGGCGAGGCCACGCCCAGGTCGCCGCCCGTGTACGTGTACGAACCGATCTCGTGCCCCTCGGCGCGGATGCGGCGCACCAGTCCGGGGTGGCGTGTGGCCTGCGATCCGTAGACGAAGAAGGTGGCCTTGGCGTTGTGGCTGCGCAGCAGGTCGAGGATGCGCGGTGTCCACCGGGGGTCCGGCCCGCCGTTGAAGGTGAGCGCGGCCGTGCGGGCAGGCATGGCCGCGGTCTCGACCTTCGTCCCGGACAGCCGCAGTACCGGGTCTCCGGTGTCGGCGGCGCGCGGTATCGGCGTGGTGCACGGGGCCTTGGTGCGTGCGGAGTCGACCTCGTGGTTCGTCCAGCCCTCGAAGAGCAGGGCAGCCGACACCACGGGGAGGAAGAGCAGAAGCAGCAGCCAGTGCCCGCGTGGGTCTCGGCGCAGCGCGTGCCGGCTCACCTGGTCGCGCCGCCGGGACGGGCCGGAGAAGTGTCAGGCGTGGGGGTGGTCTCAGCGGGGTTGTTGCCCTTGTAGGGGGTGGGGGGTGTGGACTTCTGACCGGACCCGCTCGGGGCCGAAGGGGCGTCGGGGGAGGAGGGGTTGCGGGGGGAGGGGGAGGTCGAGCGGGCCGGGAACTGCGCACCCGCCGGTACATCGGTGTCGTCCTGTGAGGAACTCGGCAGCGGTTCGTTCATGCGCGGGGGGTGGTCCCCGGCAGGCTGCATGCCACCCAGCACAGCTACGAAGAGAGCCATGTACCCGGTGCAGGCGGTCCCGACGGTCACTGCCGCGTATCTGACAAGTCGTCTACGCCGATTTGAACTGGCAATGAATATCGGGTGATGCGCGTCTGCACGCCTCCGTCGACTGTTGTTCATGGATCGCATGGGGCGTGAGTGTAGCTAGCCGAGAACGCGAGCGACGCGGAAAGATTCAGTAATCCACCTGTGAACTTTCTCGCCCTCGCCAGGGGCCGGTCGAGCAGCCTTCGGAATCTCATGGTCACCACTCCAGATCGGATGGCCGGTCACCCCCGGTTCCCCCTGAAGTCATCATGCCGCTCTGCGGCGGCCGTGTGTCCGGGCTTTGCGGGGAAGGCTTGTCCTCACCGCACGGGACGAGCAAGGACAGGTGGCGCGGAATTCCGCACCGGCACGGTGGCCCGCCCGTCCGGACCTGGCTCCTGCGTGGGTGCACGGCCCCGTGCGAAGCGCGGTGAGGAACGCGGAAAGCCCTGGTCCGAGTGCTCGGTGCAACCCGCTGCACAGGCCGCCGAACGAGGCGGACCGACGCCATGGCAGCGGCGGAGGCACACACGGAGACCTTGCCGTTCCGTCCTTTTCGGGGCGACTCGTCAGGTGGCCGCCGCGACGCGAATCGGCCGCTCAGCAGTGGAAGATCGGCTGGATCCGCTCGCTGTCTACCGGCCGGTCACCCTCACCATATATAGCTGCGGCTCCGGGTGAATTCCGCAGTGAACTTGTGAATTCAAGGCCTGACCGCCCTTGTGTAAATGGGCAATTGTTTCCCCTCATTCACCGACCAATTGCATGTGGCTTCATGAAGAGGCATATACCTCTGAAACACGACATTCGGCACGCCCGTTCCTGCTCGTGGCTGCCCGGGGTGAGTTTGAACACCATGTGAAGGTCCTGTGTGTGCCGCCCTGTCTGCGAGCTTGCCCGCGGCTGTACCTCCGGCTGAACGGTCAGGACCCGGCCGGAGGCGAATCCGGCGTCAACAGCCATGAGTACAGCGCCTGCTGACGGCATGGGGGGACCGAGGAGTCCTCCGGTATCCGCATCGGGGCCGTCAACTGCCTCGGGCCGGAGGGGACATGGGCGGTGGCGTGGGGTCGCCCGGCCGCCTCGCCGCCGGGGCGTTCGGAGAGGCCGCCCCGTCAGCGGCGCGAGACCCGCGGCCGTGTGCTCGCCCGTACGGGCGGCGGCCGCCGCGCCACCGCCCGGTACATCGCTCCGGACAGCCGTCCGGGACCACGGATGACGACCGGCCCCGGATCCTCGGCCGGGACGCGCGGCGTCCTGGACGGCCCGGTCCGGTCTCCGGCGCTGTCGGCCGCGAGCAAGGCGAGCCCCCAGGTGGTGACGCCTCCGGCCGCGAGCGCGCCGGCAGCCCCGGAGGCTCCGAACCGGAACCCCTCGTCGAGCATCACGATGCCCACCGCGGCCGCGAAGGCAGGATTGACCACCGTCGTCGTCGCCAGCGGAGTGGCCAGCCCGCCTTCCCTGTAGGAGGACTGCGAGGCGGCCAGACCGACCGCGGCGAGAACGCCGATGAGGACCAGCAGCGGCGCGGTGGACAACAGGCCGGGCAGAGAGGGGCTCCAGCTGTCCGCGACCGTCTTGATGAACACCGACGCCGCCCCGTACGCCACGCCCGCCGCGGCTGCGAGCGTGACGGACCGCAGCATCCGTGCCCGTCGCCCGGCGGTCGTCGCGGTCAGCAGCAGCAGGCCGAGCAGGCAGGTCACCGCCACCGTGAGTGCCATCTGTCCCGTACCACCGAGACCGTGCGCGGGTGTCGAACCCGTGAGGACGAGAAGGACGGCCAGTCCGCCCGAGACGATGACGATGCCGTGCCACGCCGAGGCGCTCACCGGTCTTCTGACGAGCAGGGCCGCCAGCGGAGCCGCCAGCACCAGAGTGAGGACACCGAGCGGCTGCACGACGGTGAGAGGGCCCAGGCTCAACGCACCCACGTGCAGAACCGCGCCCAGGCTGTTCAGTGCGACCGCTCCCCACCACCGGGGGGCGCGGAGCAGTCCGTACCGGCTGGGCGGTGTGGTTGCCGCGATGCGTTCCTGCACGATGGCCGCCGTGGCATAGCAGACGGCCGAGACCAGCGACAGCAGCACTGCCGCCAGGAGGGCGTTCACGGACGATCCAGGCGGAATGACCACATCCGGTTCATGCCGTCAACGATGCCTCGTGTCAGGCGCCCTGTCCTCGTCCGGCGGGTGAGTCCTGCCGTACGGCTTCAGGAGTACACCCGCCCTCACGTGTGCACCGCACGCCTTACGTACGGCCGCACGGGCTCAGCCGGACGAGACCCCGCCGGACGAGGCACCCTCGTTCGGCGTGAGAACGCCGGTGGCGACGAGCGCGAGAATGACGATTCCCAGCACCACGCGGTAGATGACGAACGGCATGAAGCTGCGGGTGGAGATGTAGCTCATGAACCAGGCGATCACCGCGTAGGCAACCGCGAAGGCGAGCAGCGTCGCGAAGATGGTCGGCCCCCACGAGACGTGCCCTTCGCCGATCTCCGCCAACTCCAGGCAGCCGGACGCCATCACGGCGGGAATCGCGAGCAGGAAGGAGTAGCGGGCGGCGGCCTCGCGTGTGTAGCCCATGAAGAGTCCGCCGCTGATGGTGGCGCCGGACCTCGAGACGCCGGGGACCAGCGCCAGAGCCTGCGCGCAGCCGTAGAGCAGGCCGTCCTTGACGTTCAGCTCCTCGATCGTCTTGCGCGGACGGGCCCTCTTGCCCCTGCCTGAGCGCCCGCCGTGGGCAGCGAGCCTGTCGGCGATGCCGAGGACGATGCCGAGGACGATCAGAGTTGTCGCGATCAGCCGCAGATCCCGGAAGGGGCCCTCGATCTGGTCCTTGAACAGCAGCCCCAGCACACCGATCGGGATGGAGCCGATGATCACCAGCCAGCCCAGTTCGGCGTCGTGGTCGCGCCTCATGCTGCGGTCGACCAGCGAACGGGACCAGGCGGAGATGATGCGCCAGATGTCCTTGCGGAAGTAGATGATCACTGCCGCCTCGGTGCCGATCTGAGTGACGGCGGTGAAGGCGGCTCCCGGATCCTGCCAGCCGGCGAAGGCCGCCGTGAGGCGGAGATGGGCGCTCGAGGAGATCGGAAGGAACTCGGTCAGTCCCTGGACGAGTCCGAGAATGAACGCTTCGAACCAAGACATCTGCTCTGACCCGTCCTCGCCGCGGCAATGATCACGCGGAGCAGACTACAGCCACACGGATGACGGGCGACCGCGGGGTGATGAGCTCTCAGGGACGCGAGGAGCCTTGCCCGTCCAGGGTCTTCGCCGCACATCGCGGGGCCTCACGGTCGAGCACGTCACGCTTGCGCCAGGCCAGCACGGCGCCCCCGAGACCGGAGAGCGCAATGAAGCCGAAGGCGGCGAGGAAGACGGGCGAGGTGGGCGCCGCCGCGTGACTCCCGGCGACCACATAGGCGACGGTGTTGGGGACCACGCCCAGCGCCGTCGCGGTGAGGAAGGCCGCCCATCCCATGCGGGAGACGGCGGCACCGTAGTTGGAGGCCGCGAAGGGAATGCCCGGCAGCAGCCGGATCACCAGCATCGAACGGAATCCGTGCCGGCTCAGCTGCCGGTCGACTGCGGTCAGCCACCGCGCCCGCAGCAGCGGACGGAGCGCGTCCTGCCCGAGGACGCGGCCGAGGCCGAACGCGAGGCCGGAGCCGACGACCGTGCCGGCCACGGCGGCGACCGTGCCTGCCTGAGTGCCGAAGAGGGCGCCCGCGGCGACGTTGAGGACGGGACGGGGGACGAAGGCGGCGGTGCACAGCCCGTAGGCCACGGTGAAGAGGAAGCCCGCGAGGCCGCCCGAGAGATGTGCGGGCAGGCCCTGGGTGACGAACCGCTGCGGCTCGTACACCAGCATCGATATCCCCGCGGCGCACAGCAGCACCAGCAGTGCCGCGAGCCGGCACCTCGGGGAGAGCAGCGCCTGCGCCAGCCGGCTGGGGAGACCGTCTGACTGCTGCGTGGAGGGGACGGACACGCGGTGAGCGTAACCGACGAATGTGACCGCCCGCCGGGCGGGATGAACATCGCTTCTCCCCGGAACGGTCACTTCCGCCATGCCCTGAAGCTTGTGAGGGGAGCAGCGCCACCCCTCTCAGCGGGGGCGTCACCGGTCCACGGGGGAAGGGGTCCGCGAGCCCGTGCGCACGGGAGAAAAATCAGTCGACGTACGGCCGTTGGGGCGCAACCATCAAGGTCATGTTCCGGCAGACCCTCCCCATGGCACGGCCCGCGGCAGCGGGCTTGCTCAGGGCTGCCGCGCTCCCGTTCTCCTTCGTGTCGCGGCTCACTGCCGCCGTCCCCTCAGCCACCGACGCCGCCCTGGCCGCCGCCGCTTCGGCGGCCGCCGGCGGCGCCCGACGCTGACCCTTCCCGGATCGCACCGAGGACCCCGCAGGGGGAGGGTCGGCAGGCCCGAGGGGTCCCGGCTCCCACCGCGCCCCTCCAGGCGCGCAGCAGACGAGGAAGAACATGGCCAAGCAGGCTTACGTGCGCACCAAGCCGCATCTGAACATCGGCACCATGGGCCACGTCGACCACGGCAAGACGACGCTCACCGCTGCCATCACCAAGGTCCTCAGCGACCGGGGCACCGGCGCGTTCGTGCCGTTCGACCGCATCGACAAGGCCCCCGAAGAGGCGGCCCGCGGCATCACCATCACCATCGCGCACGTCGAGTACGAGACCGGGACAAGGCACTACGCGCACGTCGACATGCCCGGTCACGCCGACTTCATCAAGAACATGGTGACCGGCGCCGCGCAGCTGGACGGCGCGATCCTGGTCGTCTCCGCCGTGGACGGCGTGATGCCGCAGACGGCCGAACACGTGCTGCTGGCGCGGCAGGTCGGCGTCGAGCACATCGTCGTCGCACTGAACAAGGCCGACGCGGGAGAGGAGGAGTTGACCGAGCTGGTCGAGCTGGAGGTCCGCGAACTGCTGACCGCCCACGGCTACGCCGGCGAGACCCTTCCTGTCGTGCGGGTCTCCGGGCTGCGTGCGCTGGAGGGTGACCCGCGCTGGACGGCGGCGATCGAGGCGCTGCTGGACGCCGTGGACACCTACGTCCCCGACCCGGAGCGCCACCTGGCAGCGCCGTTCCTGCTGCCGGTGGAGAACGTGCTGACGATCACCGGACGCGGAACCGTCGTCACCGGTGCGGTCGAGCGCGGCACGGTGCGCGTCGGCGACAAGGTGGAGGTGCTCGGAGCTGGCATCGAGACCGTCGTGACCGGCGTGGAGACCTTCGGCAAACCCATGGAGGAGGCCCAGGCAGGGGACAGCGTCGCGCTCCTGCTGCGCGGCGTCCCCCGGGACGCGGTCCGCCGCGGGCACATCGTCGCCGTGCCCGGGAGTCTCAGTCCGCGCCGGCGCTTCACGGCCCGCGTGCGACTTCTCCCCACGCGGGACGGCGGGCGGCGCACCCCGGTGCACAGTGGCTACCGGCCGCAGTTCTACCTCCGGACCGCGGACGTGGTCGGCGAAGTCACCCTCGGCGCGGACGGTGTCGTCCTGCCCGGTGAGACCGTGACGCTCGACGTCGAGCTGGGCCATGAGGTCCCGCTGGAGCCGGGTCTCGGCTTCGCGGTACGCGAGGGCGGACGCACCGTCGGTGCGGGAACGGTCACGAGCGTCGGGGAGGAATGAAGGGGACGAGGGTCCGTCCCGGGCCCGCGTGAGCGCGGCCCGGACCTGCGGGGGGAGACTCCCCGCAGGTCCGGGCCGACGCCACAATGGCAGGGTGGATGACGAGCCGATACCCGTGACACGTGCCGTTCAGGGCGGCACCGCGAAGCTGCTGCCCGACATCGACCACGAGGGGGGCTGGCTGCTCACGGTCGACGGTGCGCCCCAGTCCTACGTGGATCTCCGGGACCCGACGCATCTGGAGTTCGAATACGCGCGCCGCGTCGCACACGTCCTGGATCTGGCCGCACCTGGCCAAAGCACCCTCGACGCCGTGCACTTGGGTGGCGGCGCCCTCACCCTTCCCCGCTACGTGGCCGCGACCCGTCCCGGATCGCGGCAGCGCGTCGCCGACACCGACGAGGCGCTGCTCGCCTTCGTGGAGGAGTACCTGCCGCTGCCGCCCGACGCCGGAATCTCCGTGGCGGCGCAGGACGCGCGCGCCTTCCTCGACGGGTCACCCGCGGCGTCGGCGGACGTGGTGATAGCCGACGTCTACGGCGGAGCGCACGTGCCGGCGCATCTGACCACCGTCTCCTATGCGCGCGCCATAGGCCGCGTACTGCGGGGGGAGGGGATCTGCGTCGTCAACGTGGCCGACACCGCGCCCTTCCGCTTCGCCGGCTCCCAAGCCGCCACGTTCCGCACGGTCTTCGAGCACATCTGCCTCGTCGCCGAGCCCTCCGTGCTGCGCGGCCGGCGCTTCGGCAACATCGTGCTGGTCGCCTCGCACGAGCCCTTTCCCGTGGACGAGCTCGCCCGCAGAACGGCCTCGGACGTCTTTCCCGCAAGGGTCGAACACGGAGCGGGCCTGGAGCGCCTCACCGGCGGAGCCGCACCCGTCGAGGACGGCGACGCGGCGCCCTCGCCGGAGCCTCCGGACGGCGCCTTCACCATCGGCTGAGGACCGCCGGGAGGAGGCAGGAGGACCGCACCCTGGCCAGAAGTAGTTACTGGGTGGTAACTTGTACGTCATGTCCTCCACAGAGTCCCTTCCGTCCATCGGCCAGATGATGGCGGACACCGTCCCGATGGTCCGCACCCTCGGCCTCGAGTTCTCCGAGACGAGCGCGGAGCGGGCCGTCGTCTCGCTGCCCGACCGGAGCGCCTGGCACAACCACGTCGGCGGCCCGCACGCCGGTGCCATGTTCACGCTCGCCGAGTCGGCCAGCGGTGCGATCGTGCTCGCCGCCTTCGGCGACCAGCTGTCACGGGCGGTGCCGCTGGCCGTGCGGGCCGAGATCGGCTACAAGAAGCTGGCCATGGGGCCGGTGACCGCCACCGCCGAACTGGGCAGGACCGTCGCGGACGTGGTGGCCGAACTGGACGCGGGGCAGCGGCCCGAGTTCCCCGTGGACGTCACGATCGCCCGCGAGGACGGCGCCGTCACGGGGGAGATGACGATCGTCTGGACGCTCCGCCCGCACGCGTGACCGGCCGCGGAGCGCCCGCCTCCGGTCGAAGGTCGTGACCTGCGGCGCCCTCCCGCGGCGCCCTCCCGCGGCGCCGTCCCGCATCTCCCGGCATCGAGTAGGCTTCCCGCACGCGCGCCCGAGACGTTCCGGGTGCGCGCGCGGGACGCGGCCGAACCGGGCCTCCCGTGTCCATCACCGGCGGGAGGACAGCCAGTTGCACGTCCAGGAGTGGCTCGAGAGCGTGCCGGCCGTGAGCGTCTACCTCCTTGTCGGGGTGGTCATCGGCCTGGAAAGCCTGGGCATTCCGCTCCCGGGCGAGATCGTCCTCGTCAGCTCCGCGCTCCTCGCCTCCCAGCACGGTGAGATCGACCCCGTCATTCTCGGCGCCTGCGCCAGCACCGGCGCGATCATCGGCGACTCCATCGGCTACGCCATCGGACGCAAGGGCGGCAAGCCGCTGCTGGCATGGCTCGGCACGAAGTTCCCACGGCACTTCGGCCCGCACCATGTCGCCAGTGCCGAGCGGGCCTTCGAGCGGTGGGGGGTGTGGGCGGTCTTCTTCGGCCGCTTCGTCGCGCTACTGCGCATCTTCGCCGGGCCGCTCGCCGGAGTCCTTCGGATGCCCTACTGGAAGTTCCTCGCGGCGAACGTGTTCGGCGGCATCGTCTGGGCGGGCGGTACGACGGCCGTCGTCTACTACGTCGGCATCGTCGCCGAGGCCTGGCTCAAGCGCTTCTCCTGGATGGGCCTGGTGATCGCCGTGCTGTTCGGAATCGGTTCGATGATCGTCATGCGGCGTCGCGCCCGCAGGGCCGAGGCCGAACATGCCGCCGCGGCCGCGGACGGAGTGCAGGACGCCGGCGAGGACCGCGCAGGTTCAGGAGCCGTCCGCACCGGCGACTGACGCCGGGAGTTCAGCCCTGCACGGGCGAGAACTCGTCCCGGTGGCCCCGGGCCAGGTGCCGGTAGGCGGCGGCGTTGGCCTTGATGCCCTCGTGCTCCTCGGACGTCAGCTCCCGCTTGATCTTCGCGGGCACGCCCGCCACCAGCGACCCCGGCGGCACCTGCATGCCCTGCGGTACGAGCGCGTGTGCGGCGACGAGTGAACCCGCGCCGATGACGGCGCCGTTGAGGACGGTCGCGCTCATGCCGACGAGGACGTCGTCCTCCACCGTGCAGCCGTGCAGCACCGCGTTGTGGCCCACCGAGACGCCCGCACCGATGTGCGTGGGGAAGCCCGGGTCGGCGTGGACCGTGCAGTTGTCCTGGATGTTGGAGCCCTCGCCGAGCGTGATCGCTTCGCAGTCCCCTCGCATCACAGCCCCGTACCAGAGGCTGGATCCCGAGCCCATGGTCACGGCGCCCACGACCACGGACGTCGGTGCGGTGTAGGCGTCCTCGTCGAGCTTGGGTTCCCTGCCGCTCACACCCGCGATCACCGCTCGCTGTTCCGTCATCGTCGTCTCCGCTCACTCCCCGGCCGGCGGACACCGGCCCCTGCTTGAACCGTATGTGATGGGTGGGCGGTAGATCACAGGGGCCTGTGGGCCCCGCGCAGGCCCCGCCCGGCTACCGTGACGGCGTGCGATCCATCCGGAACACCTTCGCCTCGCTCGCGTCCCGGGCGGTGCACGGGATATGGCGCCGGGCGCAGTACGCCGGCGCCATCACCGCGGAGCGCCCAGGCCCCTACGCGTTCCGCCGCATCGGGACCGGGACCAGGCTCGCTTTCCCGCAGGGCACGGTCTTCGGCACGCCCTGGATAGAGATCGGCGACCACTGTGTGATCGGGCAGGAGGTCACTCTCGCCGCCGGGATGCTGCCGGAACTGGAGCTCGGCCCGCACCCGGTCCTCACCATCGGCAACGGTGTGGTCCTCGGCCGCGGCAGCCACGTCATCGCCGACGTCCAGGGGTCCGTGACCTTCGGCGACGACGTCTACTGCGGCCCGTACGTCTACGTCACCTCGACCAACCACTCCTACGACGACCCGCACGAACCCGTCGGCAAGCAGTGGCCGCGCAGCGCCGCGGTCGAGATCGGCAGCGGCAGCTGGCTGGGTGCCGGGGCCGTGATTCTGCCGGGAGCGCGGCTGGGCCGGAACGTGGTCGTCGCGGCGGGCTCGGTCGTACGGGGCGAGGTCCCCGGTCACGCCGTGGTCGCGGGCGCTCCCGCGCGGATCGTGCGCCGCTGGGAGGGCGAGCGGGGCTGGCAGCCGCCGCTGCGCACCCCCGCGCCCGCGCCGGTGCCGGAGGGCGTGACCCCTCAGCAGCTGCTCGCGGCGGCCGAACTTGCCGCGTGCGAGGAGGAGTAGCCTTCGCGACCTCGGCGCGGGTGCCCGGGCGGGCGGGGTACGGGACGTCAGGTGGACGCCAGCAGCACCGTGCCGACCAGGGCCAGACCCGCCCCGGCGGTCTGCACCGCCCGGAGCCTCTCCCGCAGTACGCCCCGGGCCGCGAGCGCGGTGACCACGGGGTAGAGCGACGCCAGCACCGCAGCCGTCGTGACGGGCCCGTACGAAGTCGCAAGCATGTAGGTGCCGTTGGCCGCGACGTCCGCGAGGCCGACGAAGGCGAGCGCGGGCAGGGCCACGGTCAGGGCCCGGCGTCCCCCTTCGGTGGGCAGTGCGGGCCTGCCCCGCCTGACCTGCACGTACAGGGCGGCACCTCCGACGGCGACATTGCACACGCGCTGTACGAACAGCGCGAGGAAGAGTCCGGCCGTGGTGCCGGTGCCGGCGTGCTCGATCAGCGCCATCACGGCGCCGAAGCCCAGCGCCGAGACGAGGGTGAGCGCGATCGTCCGCCGCTGCACCGGCGCGCCCCGCAGTTCCGGACCGCCCGCCAGGACGACGCCGGTGATCGCGACGCCGATTCCCGCGGCCTGGACCCAGCCGGGCCGTTCGCCCAGTGCCAGGCCCGCTCCGACGGGAACGACGACGGCGAGTGAGGCCAGCGGCGAGACCACGCCCATGGGCCCTTGGGAGAGCGCTTTGTAGAAGGCGAGCATGGCCACCGGGCCCACCAGGCCCGCGGCCGCCGCGAACCACAGCTGCCCTCCCCACTCGCTCCAGCCTCCAGTGGCGATCACGACCGCCCCGAGGACCACGGCAGCCAGCGACTGGGAGACCACCACGACCGTCAGCGCGGACATACGCCTGGTGAGCAGCCCGCCACCGAAGTCGGCGAGCCCCCACATCAGACTGGTGACAAGGGCCAGGGCGGCGGTCATGAGACACCTCGCAGTACAGTGGCGTGAACAAGCAAGTACAACCCACCGTAGTTTAACAGGCTGAACTCTGGCATCCAGAATATTGGACGGTGTACGGAGCCCGTGACGGACCTCGACCACCTCACGCAGTCCCTGGCCCGCAATCTGAAGCGCCGCCGCCAGGAGCGCGGATACACCCTCGACGCCCTCGCGGCGCGCGCCGGCGTGAGCCGGGGGATGCTCATCCAGATCGAGCAGGGCCGCACGAACCCCAGCGTGGGCACTGTCGTCAAGGTGGGCGACGCCCTCGGCGTGAGCATCACCACCCTGCTCGACTTCGACCAGGAGCCTCAGGTGCGCCTCGTCCCCGCGGAACAGGCGGTGCGCCTGTGGTCCACGGAGGCGGGAAGCCACAGCACCCTGCTGGCGGGCGCCGAGGCCCCCGGCCCGCTGGAACTGTGGTCCTGGCGGCTCATGCGGGGTGACGGAAGCAGTTCCGACCCGCACCCGGCCGGCACCACCGAGCTGGTGCACGTACGCGAGGGGCTGCTCACCCTGAGCGTCGAGGGAAGGGACTACGAGGTGCCCGCCGGGACCTCCGCGTCCTTCGAGGCGAACGTGCCGCACGGCTACCGCAACGAGGGCGCGGAACCGGTCGAGTTGACCATGGCCATCTCCGTCCCCGCACCGCGCTGACCGGAACTTCCGCGGTCCGCGCAGGTGTTAGCGTGCCGCGCATGCGCGCACCCGTCGGCAACTTCGAATCGGCCGCCCCCGCCTGGACGGTCGAGCACTTCACCGGACCCGCGGCGGACGCCGTCCGTGACTGGAAGGGCGGAGTACCGCGCGACCGGCTGCTCTACGTCGACACCGACCCGGAGAAGGCCGACACGGCCGTATTCATCGAGAACTACGGTGAGGACCTCCACGGCACGTCCGCCAACTGCGTCGTCGTCGCCGCGAAGCGCGGTGGCGAGCGCACGCTCGCGGCATGCGTGGTGCTCTCCGCGACGCGCGTCGACGTCAACGGCGCGGTGCGACGTCAACTGGAAGCACGCAAGGCGTCGTTCGCCCCGATGGACATCGCCGTCGAGGAGACCGGCATGGAGTACGGCGGCATCACGCCGATCGGGCTTCCCGACGGCTGGCCCGTGCTGATCGACGCGGCCGTCGCCGGCCTGCCGTGGACGCTGATCGGCAGCGGACGCCGGCGCGGAAAGCTCATCGTGCCGGGCGAGGCGCTGGCCGAACTGCCGGGCGCCGTCGTCCTCGAGGGCCTGGGCATCTGAGCAGACGCCGCGCCGTGGGCCCGGCGCCCGGCCCAGCCGTCCCTCAGCCGCGCCGCGACAGGTCGATGGAGAGCGCTATGGAGTGCTCGCGGAAGCCCATGGAGCGGTACAGGTGTTCCGCGTCGGCGCTCGAGTGGAGGTCGACCCGGGTCACGCCCCGCTCGGCGAACCACGCCAGGAGCGCTTCGGTGGTCGCCCGCGCGTAACCGCGGCCCCTGTAGCGCTCGTCGGTGCAGACGTTGAAGATGAAGCCGAAGTTTCCCGCGGGATGCTTCGGGGCGGGCAGGCGCTCCTCGACGCTGCCCACCGCACACGCAGCGAGATGCGGCGGTCCCGGCTGATCGCCGTCCACCACGAACGCGCCGAGCCGTTCACCGCCCGGCAGATCCCGGTCCAGCCGGCGGCAGGCCATTCGCACCGCGTCCTGCTCCCACGGGCCCGGCTCGTCCCGCCCGTGCATGCCCAGGAACATCAGCCGCCGCAGGCGCACCAGTTCGCGGGCGTCGTCCGGGCGGGCCGTCCGGACCCCGGTCACGACCGCGCACTCCGGATGCGCGAAGCTATGCCCGTCATGCGAGCTTCGGGATCTCGATCGCCGGACAGCGGTCCATCACCATCTCCAGGCCGGCCGAGCGCGTGCGCTCGTAGGCGTCCTCGTCGATCACGCCCAGCTGGAACCAGACCGCCTTCGCGCCGATGTCCACGGCCGAGTCCGCGACCCCACCGGCGAGTTCGGAGTTGACGAAGACGTCCACGACGTCGACGGGGAAGGGGATGTCGGCCAGCGTCGGGTAGCCCTGCTCCCCGTGGACCGTCTCCGCCTTCGGGTGCACCGGCACCACGCGCTTGCCGAATCGCTGCAGGACCCCCGCGACGCCGTACGCCGCGCGCTGCTGGTTCGTGGACAGGCCGACCACGGCCCAGGTGTCGCCCGACTCCGTCAGGATTCTGCGTACGGTCTCAGCGTCTGCGTACATGACGTCTCCAACGATCAGTGCCGGTCCGTCCATTCCCGGTCCGTGCATTCAAGGCCCGTCCACTCCCGGGGCGGGCTCGCACGTAGGGTGCCCGTATGCAGGAGCAGCACGTCACCGTGGCCGGTGAGGGCGCGCACGAGACCGAGGTCAGCCGCTCTCGCTTCGTGTGCCTGCTGGCTCCCGCGGCCACCGAGGAGGAGGCGAAGGCCTTCGTCGCGCGGGTGCGCGCGGAACACCCGGGGGCCAGTCACCACTGCTGGGCCTACGTCATCGGTGCGGACGGCGGAGTGCAGAAGTCCGACGACGACGGGGAGCCGGGCGGCACCGCGGGCCTGCCCATGCTCCAGATGCTCACGCGCCGGGGGATCCGCTGCGCGGTCGCGGTGGTCGTCCGCTACTTCGGTGGCACGAAGCTCGGCGCGGGCGGCCTGATCCGCGCTTACGGCGGAGCCGTCGGGGAGGCGCTGGACGCCGTCGGCACCCGCGTCCGGCAGCGCTGCCGGCTGGTGACCGTCACGACCGACCACCAGCGTGCCGGGAGACTGGAGAACGACCTGCGCTCCGGCGGCCGTTCGGTGCGCGAGGTCACCTACGGAGCCGAGGTGACCATCGAGCTGGGACTCCCGGAGGCAGAACTGGACGCCTTCCGCGGCTGGCTCGCCGACAGCACCGCCGGCACGGCCCGGCTGACGGTCGGCGGCGAGGCATACGGGAGCCTCTGACTCCTCCGCGGACCTCCGGCTCCCGGACCGTGCGCGCGCTCCGGCCGTCCTCCGGGCCGCGGCGGCGCCGATCTCCCGGCCGTGACGCCCGCGACCGATCTTTTGCGGCCAATGGACACCGGACATAACGTGACGAATGCGAAGCGTCTCCGTCCCGTCAGCCGTGGAGCCGAGAGGTCCGCAGATGCCCCCCAGACCGGCCGGCCCGTCTCCAGGCGGTTCCGGCGCGGGGCCGGCCTCGGCCGCCGACGAGCAGAGCCGCACCCCCCACCGCTGGTGGGCACTGACGGTGATCGCCCTGGCTCAGCTGATGGTCGTCCTGGACGCGACGATCGTGAACATCGCCCTCCCCTCCGCGCAGCGGGACCTCGGCTTCTCCGACGACGGCCGGCAGTGGGTCATCACCGCCTACACCCTGGCCTTCGGCAGTCTGCTCCTGCTCGGCGGCCGGCTGTCCGACCTGATCGGGCGCCGCAGGACCTTCGTGACGGGACTCATCGGATTCGGTGCCGCGTCCGCTCTGGGCGGCGCCGCGGGCAGCTTCTCGGCGCTTGTCGGTGCCCGTGCACTGCAGGGTGTGTTCGGGGCGCTGCTCGCCCCGTCCGCGCTGTCCCTGCTGACGACCACGTTCACCGAGCCGCGCGAACGCTCCCGTGCGTTCGGTGTCTTCGGTGCCATCGCGGGCTCCGGGGCGGCGATCGGGCTCCTGCTCGGCGGGCTGCTCACCGAGCATCTGAGCTGGCGCTGGACGCTGTACGTCAACGTCCCGATCGCCCTTGTCGGTGTGGTCTGCGGACTGGCGATCCTGCCCCCGCACCGGCCCACCCGCCGCCCACGGCTGGATCTGCCGGGGACCGCACTGGTCGGCGGGGGACTCTTCTGCCTGATCTACGGCTTCTCCAGCGCTGCCACGGACGGCTGGGGCGCCTGGCGGTGCTGGGCGTCGCTCACCGTCAGTGCCACGCTCCTGGCCTGCTTCGTCGTCCACGAGTCGCGGGCCCGGAACCCTCTGCTGCCACCGCGTGTCGTGCGCGACCGCAACCGGGCAGCGTCCTTCATCAGCATCTTCGTCGCGGGTGCGGGGATGTTCGGCGTCTTCCTCCTCCTCACGTACTACTTGCAGAGGACGCTCGGCTACTCACCCGTCAGAACGGGCCTGGCCTTCTTGCCGATGGTCCTGGCGCTGGTCGCCACAGCGCAGCTCTCCACGAACGTACTGATCCCGCGCATCGGGCCGAAGCCGGTGGTGCCCACGGGAATGGGGTTCGCCGCCGCGGCCCTGGCCTGGCTCACGACGCTGAGCCTGCACAGCAGTTACGCGGCGCATGTCCTTCCGCCCCTGCTGGTGCTGGGCGTGGGGCTGGGCCTGGTCATGCCGTCCGCGATCAGCCTGGCGACCCTGGGCGTCGTCAAGCGGGACCAGGGCGTCGCCTCCGCCACCGTCAACACGATGCAGCAAGTGGGCGGTTCGGTCGGCACCGCACTGTTCAACACCATGGCCTCCCAGGCACTGAGCCACTACCTGCGCTCCCATCCGCGCGCCCCGGACCTTGTCGCGCGGGCCAATGTCTACAGCTACGCGATCGGCTACTGGTGGGCCTCGGGATTCTTCGCCGCGGGGCTGATCGTGACGGTGCTGCTCTACCAGCGGGGACGGCCGCAGGACCTGGTGGCCGGCCGGACGACGGGCGAGGAGGGCGGTGCCGGGAGCTGACGAGCCGTCCGATCCCGTCGCTGCCGCGCAACCCGGGCCGCACCGTCGTCACCGTAGGGCACAGCGGCATCGGGATCACCCGGTACTGGTCCTCCCTTGACACCCACCCGTATTCGATCTTGTCAGCCGTCAGCCGTCAGCCGTCAGCCGTCAGCCGTCAGCCGTCAGCCGTCAGGCGGCGTGCCGGCCCCGCGCCCAGGCACCGTCGCGAGCACGCTCTCGATCCGGCCCCGCGGATCGACATGCACGCACCCGCCCTTACCCTCTCCTGAAGCGCTCACCGGGACGCGGCGGGGACCTCGGGCCGCACGCCAATGGTCCGTCGCCGCCCGCCTCGTCCGGCGCGCGCCCGCACACCGGCACGCACGAACGACGGCGAGGCAGGCAGGCATGGCTCAGCAAGCGGCAACTCCCGAGGGCGAGTTCGGCGGCCGGACCGCCGTCGTGACAGGCGGTGCGTCCGGCATCGGCCTCGCCGTGGCCACGGAACTGGCGCGGCGGGGCGCGCAGGTGTGCGTCCTGGACCCCGCCTGCGACGCGCTGCCCGCGGGACTGGAGGGCCTGCCCTGCGACGTCGCCGACCGCGCCTCCGTGAACGCCGCGTTCACGGAGGTCGGCGAACGCTTCGGACGTCTTCACGTGCTGGTGAACAACGCCGGCATCGGCGCCCAGGGCACCGTCGAGGACAACGACGACGAGGAGTGGCACCGCGTCCTCGACGTCAACGTGACCGGCATGGCCCGGGCCAGCGCCGCGGCACTTCCCCTGCTGCGCCGCGCGGCGGCAGCAGGGGAAGGCGGGGCACCGGGCGGAGCCGCGATCGTCAACACCTGTTCCGTGGCGGCCACGGCCGGACTTCCGCAGCGGGCCCTGTACTCCGCCAGCAAGGGCGCGGTCCTCGCCCTCACACGTGCGATGGCCGCCGACCACATTCGCGAGGGCATCCGCGTCAACTGCGTCAACCCCGGTACGGCCGACACCCCGTGGATCGGCCGGCTGCTAGATTCCGCTCCCGACCCCGTCGCCGAACGGGCCGCCCTCGAGGCGCGGCAGCCCATGGGGCGGCTCGTCTCCGCGGACGAGGTCGCCGCCGCCGTGTGCTACCTGGCAGGTCCGTCGGCCGGCGCCACCACCGGCACCGAACTCGCCGTGGACGGGGGCATGCAGGGCCTGCGGCTGCGCCCCTCCGCAAGCTGAGCATCACCGTCACGGGACTGCCGCCCGGCCGCCCCTGCGAGTGTCATCGCTTCCGGCGGGTGAACGCGTCCGGCGCCGCGGCAGCGGCAATCGGCGGTCGGCGCCGTACGCCTTGGCTGCCGCAGGCGAGGGCCATGCCGCGTCAGGTCCGCGGCGCCACAGGCCTGTTGGAGAGCCATGGCGATGCACGGGAGGCGAACGTCCGCGCCTCGCAAGCCGATTCCCGCATTGTCAGTCCCGGCTGGTAGACCAGTCCGTGTCGAGAAGACCTACGACGGGGAGAGCGCGTGTGCTTGCGGGAGCAGTGCTGTGAGATTGCTGCACACATCGGACTGGCACCTGGGCCGGAGCTTTCACCGCGTCAGCCTGCTCGAGGCCCAGCGGGAGTTCCTCGGCCATCTTCTGAGGACCGTCGAGGAGGAGCGGGTCGACGCCGTCCTCGTCGCGGGCGACATCTACGACAGGGCCGTGCCCCCGCTGGCGGCGGTCTCGCTCTTCGACGAGGCCCTGCACCGGCTCGCGCGGCTGGGCGTGCCCACGGTCATGATCTCCGGAAACCACGACTCCGCCCGGCGCCTGGGTGTCGGGTCCGGGCTGATGGAGCACGCCGGCGTCCACCTGCGTACGGATCCGGAGGCCTGCGGCACCCCGGTGCTGCTCTCCGACGAGCACGGTGACGTGGCCTGCTACGGGCTGCCGTACCTGGAGCCGGCGCTCGTGTCCGCGTCGCTGGGCGCCGAGGAGCGCGGCCACACGGCCGTGCTCCGCGCAGCGATGGACCGGGTCCGTGCCGATCTCGCCGCCAGGCCCGGCTCCACGCGCGCGGTCGTGCTCGCGCACGCCTTCGTCCACGGAGGCGAGTCGTCCGACAGCGAGCGGGACATCACCGTCGGAGGCGTGGCCTCCGTGCCCGCCTCCGTCTTCGACGGCGTCCACTACGCGGCGCTCGGCCACCTCCACGGCTGCCAGACCGTCAACGAGCGTGTGCGGTACTCGGGTTCGCCGCTCGCCTACTCCTTCTCGGAGGCCGCCCACCGCAAGTCCATGTGGATCATCGACCTCGACGCGGCCGGAGAGGTCGCCGCCCGCCGCGTCTCCTGTCCCGTCCCGCGGCCACTGGCCCGGCTCCGCGGCAGCCTGGACGAGCTGCTGCAAGACCCGGCTCACACGCCGCACGAGGAGGCGTGGGTCGAGGCCACCCTCACCGACGCCGCACGTCCGCACGGGCCGATGGCCCTCCTGGCCGAGCGCTTCCCGCACATCGTCAGCCTGGTCTTCGACCCGGAACCCTCCGGCGAGGCGGAACCCCAGGTCTCCTACGCACGGCGGCTGAAGGGCCGCAGTGACCAGGAGATCGCCGAAGACTTCGTGGGACACGTCCGTACGGGCCGGACCGCCGACAGCCGTGAGCGCAGGATGCTCGGCGAGGCCCTGGAAGCCGCCCGTGCGGAGACCACGGCGGAGGAAGCCGCCGGCCGGACGCCGGCGGCATGCGGCCCGGGCGGAGCGGAAGGCACCCCGCAGCGGGCGGAGGCCCGCGGATGAGACTGCACCGGCTCACGGTCACGGCCTTCGGGCCCTTCGGCGGTACTCAGCAGGTCGACTTCGACGAGCTGTCCGCCGCCGGGCTCTTCCTCCTCCACGGCCCGACGGGCGCGGGCAAGACCTCCGTGCTGGACGCCGTGTGCTTCGCCCTCTACGGCACCGTCCCCGGCGCCCGCCAGCAGCCCGGCGGCACGCTCCGCAGCGACCATGCCGCCCCCGGCACGCCGACCGAGGTCGTGCTCGACCTCACAGTCGGCGGGCGCCGCCTGGAGATCACCCGCCGACCCGAACAGAGCCGCCCCAAACGCCGGGGCACCGGCAGCACACGGGAGCGAGCCCAGTCCTGGCTGCGTGAACACGACGCGGGCACCGGAGAGTGGAGGGGGCTGAGCCGCTCGCACCAGGAGATCGGTGAAGAGATCGCCCAGCTCACCGGTATGAGCCGCGAACAGTTCTGCCAGGTCGTGCTGCTCCCGCAGGGCGACTTCGCGCGCTTCCTGCGGGCGAGCGCGGAGGACCGTGCCAAGCTGCTCGGCCGGCTCTTCGACACCGGCCGGTTCGCCGCCGCCGAGGAGCAGCTGGCCCGCATGCGGCGCACCGCCCAGGACGAGGTGCGCGCCGGGGACGAGACGCTGCTCGGTCTCCTCCACCGCATGCGGCAGGCACTCGGCAGCGGCGACCCGGACCAGGCGGTCCCCGGTGGCCGGTACGCGGGCGGGGAAGAGGCGGGCGGCGGGCTTCCCGGCCAGCGTGCACGCGAGTCCACGAACCGTGAGTCCGCGCCGCGTGACGCCGCCGGCGGAGACGAAGCCCTCACCGCGGGCGCCCCGGGGCTGACAGCCGCCGTTCTGGAATGGGCCGCCCTTGCCCGTACGAGCGCCCGCGAAAGGCTGGACATCGCGGTCATCGCCTCCGGCACTGCCGAATCGGCACACCGCGAGGCGATGTCGCAGCTGGCCGAGACGCGTGAACTCGCCCGTCGGCAGAGGCAGTACAGCGTCGCCCAGGAGCGTGCCCGCGAGCTCGAGGAGCGCGCGGCCGAGCGCGAGGAGACCCGGCAGCGCCTGGAGCGTGCCCGGTCCGCCGGCGCCGTCGCCCCCGTCGTGGCGCTCCACGATTCGGCCGTCGCCGCCCACGGGACGGCGCTGGCCGAGCAGACGCAGCGCCGCGCACGGCTCCCCGCCGAGCTTGCCGACGCACCTGCTCCCGAACTGGCCAGCCTGGCCGGGGAGTACCGTCAGGAGCTGGGATCGCTGGAGGCGGCACGGCGCGCCGAGGAACGACGCACGGCCATCGAGACCGAACTCGCCGATCTCGAACGCGAATCACACGCCGACGAAGAGACCTTGCGGGAGGCCACGGAATGGCTCTCCCGTTGGGAGAGCGAGCGCCAGGCGCACCAGCGGCGCGTCGATCACGCGCAGGAAGCCGCCACGCGCGCCGAACAGCTCGGGGGGCGGCTGGAGCCGGCGAAGCAGCGCCTCGACGCGGCCCGGCGACGCGACGACCTCACGCAGCAGGAGAAGGAAGCCCGGCAACGGCTCCTGGGAGCGCGCGAGTCGGCGGCCCGGGCCCACGAGGAGTGGCTGCGGCTGAAGGACCAGCGGCTGCGCGGCATCGCCGCCGAACTCGCCGCCCAGTTGCGCGACGGCGAGCCCTGCACCGTCTGCGGAGCGACGGCGCACCCCGACCCGGCGCGCCCCGGAGCCGGAGCCGTCGGCCAGGCCGCCGAGGACGCAGCGCTCGCCGCCTACCGCGGTGCCGAAGCCGTCCGGGAGGAGGCGGACGTCGCGGCGCGCCGCCTGCGGGAAGCGCTGGCCGCGGCCGCCGCCGGGTCGCAGGGAGCGGACACCGGCGAACTCAGCGCCGAAGTAGAGGAGTTGACGGAGGCACACGGACGCGCGCACGAAGAGGCGTCCGACGCGCACGGCGCTCGGGAGGCCCTCGCACGGGCCGAACGGGAACATTCCCAACGTCTCGCCCAGCAGCGGGACGCCGAGCGCCGCGTCGCCGCCCGTACGTCGCACCGGGACGCCCTCCAGCGTGAACTGACGGCGCTGACAGGCCAGTTGGAGAAGGCCCGCGGCGATGCCCCAAGCGTCTCCGAACGCGCGGCGTTGCTCCAGCGCCGCACCGCCCTGCTCGAGGAGGCCGCCGACGCCGCACGCAGGGCACAGGAGAGCCTCAGACACCTGGAGGAGACCGCCGCTCAGCTGGCCGCCGCGGCGGACCGCGCGGGCTTCGGCAGCGCGGAGGCAGCCGGCGCCGCGGTCCTCGGAGACGAGGAACAGCGGATACTGGCAGAGCGTTTGGAGGAGTGGCGGGCAACCGAAGCCACGGTCGGCACCGAGCTGAGAGACCCGGACCTGATCGCGGCGGCCGCTCTACCGCCCGCCGAGCCCGACGCCGCGCAGCACGCCACGCACGAGGCCACCCTCCGGCTGCGCGCGGCCTCGGCCGCCGAGGACGCCGCCCGCACCCGCTGTGCCGAACTCGACAGGCTCACGCAGCAGGCGGCCGACAGCGCAAGGCGGCTCGCGCCGCTGCGTGAGACCCACGAACGGGTGGCCCGGCTCGCGGGTCTTGCGGCCGGCACCTCGGCCGAGAACGAGCACCGCATGCGCCTGGAGTCCTATGTGCTGGCCGCTCGCCTCGAGCAGGTGGCCGCGGCAGCGAGCGCCCGCCTCTCCCGCATGTCCGCGGGCCGCTACACCCTCGTCCACTCCGACGCCCGTGCCGGCGGGCGGGCACGCTCCGGCCTCGGTCTGCACGTCATCGACGCCTGGACCGGGGTCGAACGTGACACGGCGACCCTCTCCGGCGGCGAGACGTTCTCCGCCTCCCTCGCCCTGGCCCTCGGCCTCGCCGACGTCGTCACCGACGAAGCCGGCGGCACAAGACTGGAGACGCTCTTCATCGACGAGGGATTCGGCAGCCTCGACGAGCAGACCCTCGACGAAATCCTCGACGTCCTCGATTCCCTGCGGGAGCGCGACAGATGCGTCGGCATCGTCAGTCACGTCGCCGACCTGCGTCAACGCGTTCCCGTCCAGTTGGAGGTCACCAAGTCCCGGCACGGCTCGGCGCTGCACCACCGGTCGGCACCGGCCCGCACCTGAGGGAAGCAGCGCCTCCGACGGCGCGGGAAATCCACCTGACGTGTGCGCCGAGGGCCACCAGGCTGTACGTCATGACTCCCTCACCTCGCCGCGACCCCCTGCCCCTTCGCGGATGCACGGCACTCGTCACCGGAGCCAGCCGCCGTACCGGTATCGGTCACGCCGTCGCCCTCCGCCTGGCGGCCTACGGCGCGAGCGTCTACATGCACCACCACCGGCCGCACGACGCCGCTCAGCCCTGGGGCAGCGACACCGAAGGCCCCGACGCCTTGGCCGACGCCGTGCGTGAAGTCGCCGCGCCCGGCGCGAGAGTGGCACACGGCCCCGGCGACCTCACCGCACCGGACGCCCCGGCCCGCCTGGTCGGCGAGGCGGCGGAGGCACTCGGCGGCGACGGGCTCGACATCCTCGTGGCCAACCACGCGCTCAGCGGCGGCGACGGGCCTCTCGAGGCCGTCGACGCAGAGATGCTCGACGCGCACTGGGCGGTGAACACGCGCTCGGTGATCCTGCTGATCCAGGCCTTCGCGCGCCTGCCACGCCCGGACGACGCCCCCGCCGCCCGGATCGTGGTGATGACCTCCGGCCAGGACGTGCGCGGCGGCATGCCCGACGAGATCTGCTACAGCCTCGCGAAGGGCGCACTTGCCTCCTCCGTGCGCACTCTCGCGACCGCGCTGGCACCCCGCATCACCATCAACGCGGTCAACCCCGGTCCCGTCGACACCGGTTACCTCAGTGGCGAGGAACACGCCGCTGTGGCGGCGCTCTTCCCGGGCGGCCGGTGGGCCGTGCCCGACGATCCGGCCCGCCTCGTCTCCTGGCTGACCACCGACGAGTCGGCGTGGATCACCGGCGAGGTCATCAACTCCGAGAATGGCTTTGCGCGTTGAGCAAAGGCTCGCCCGGGAACGGGGCCGGTTCGAGCGCTGGCGCGTCGCTTCTGATGCTGATGGTCGAGTCCCGGCACCGCAAGCCGGAGAACCTGCGCCGCTACGTCAAGCCGTCACCGGACGCCATCGCCGAACTCACCAGCCCGCTCGCACCCGGCGGCACACGCCGAGACAGCGGTACGTAACCGAGCCGGCCGACCCGTCGATCCTGATCACCCCGACCGACCCGAAACCACCGAGCCCTGGAGTTGACATGGCTGACATGGTCGTGCCCGAACCCGTCACGCGGGACATTCTCGCGATCTTCGAAAACGTGCGATCCCGGCTGTTCGAGCGTGTGAAGGACCTGACCGACGCCGAGTACCTCTGGGAGCCGGTGAGCGACTGCATCAGCATCCGCCCCGGCGACGACGGCGTCTTCCGCGTCGCCACGCTGTTTCCGGAATCGAGCCCGGAGGCACCGGACCCCTTCACGACGATCGCCTGGCGCATCTGGCACATAGGCAGCCTTTGCCTGCGCGGTTATGTGATCCACTTCTTCGAGGACGTCCCCGAGTTCGGCGACCGCCACGAGTGGCCGGGCACCGCGAAAGAGGGCGTCCAGACGCTCGCCGAGGACTGGGAGCACTTCACCTCCCGTATCGCTGCCCTCGGCGACAAGCGCCTGTTGGCGCCGATAGGCATGGGCCCCGGCGGTTGGGCCGATGAGACCTATCTGAAGCTCGCGCTGCACGCTCTGAAAGAGGTCACACATCACGGCGGCGAGATCGGCCTGCTGCGCGACCTGTACCTGCGCGAAGGCGTCTGATTTCGGCGGTGTGCGACCTTGTCCGGCGGCCGTGTGCCGCCGGACAGCGGCCGGGGCCGTCAGCTGTCTCCTTCCTCCCGGTCTGCTCATCGGCCGCGTCCGGGTCACGCAGGGGCCTCATACCGCCGGGCAGATCGGGCAGCCGGAAGGAGTAGCGGCTCAGCATGTTGATGTGGTGCCGCACGAACGGCGAGCGACGGGCCGCGTCCTCGTCACGGACGTCGAAGCCGTCCGCGCGCAGCCGGCTCTCCGCGGTCCGGCCGGTGCATGAGCGCCTTGTTCAGGTCCACCTGTTTGAGGTCCCCGAAAGCCGGAGACCAACGGTCAATGAACCGACCAGTCGACGGGGCGATTTGTCGCCAAGTCGTCGCGTCGACGAGTGTGCCGCCACGCTCGCCCTCGGCGGACCAGGGGAGGGCCGGAAGGGGCCTGGCGGGCAGTTCACGGCTCAGGCGATTCGCCCGGACCTCCGCTGTGGGGAGCCCGCCGCCCGGTGGAGCCGGTTGGCTTCGAGGTGCCGCGGTGCCGGAACGCCGAGATCGCCGCGGCGCCGCGGGCGTGTGCGTCCGGCCTCAACAGCCGGACGCACACGCCCCGTTCGTCCGCCGCGGCGTGACGCTCCTGCTGGGACGTCAGAGCGCAGACAGCTCCGCCACCAGATCGTCGAGACCCAGTGAGCCCTGCGAGAGGGCAGCCATGTGCCACTGCTTCGGGTCGAACTCGTCCCCGTGCGCCTTGCGCGCCGCCTCACGTCCCGTCAGCCACGCGCGCTCGCCGAGCTTGTAGCCGATCGCCTGTCCGGGCATTCCCAGGTAGCGCACCATCTCGCTCTCCACGAAGTCCGCGGGACGGCCGCTGTGCATCCCGAAGAACTCCTGCGCGAGTTCCGGCGTCCACTGCTCGCCGGGACGGAACGGCGAGTCGTCCGGGATGCGCAGCTGAAGGTGCATGCCGATGTCGACGATGACGCGCGTCGCACGCATCATCTGCGCGTCCAGGTACCCCAGCCGCTGCTCGGCGTTGGTGAGGAAGCCCAGCTCGTCCATGAGCCGCTCCGCGTACAGCGCCCAGCCCTCGGCGTTGGCGCTGACCATCCCGACCGTCGTCTGATAGCGGGAGAGCTGATCGGCGACGTGCGCCCACTGCGCCAGCTGCAGATGGTGGCCGGGCACGCCCTCGTGGTACCAGGTGGAGACCAGGTCGTAGACGGGAAAGCGGGTTTCACCCATGGTGGGCAGCCAGGTGCGGCCCGGGCGGGAGAAGTCCAGCGACGGCTGGGTGTAGTACGGTGCCGCCGCGCCGCCGGGGGGAGCGATGCGGGACTCCACGCGCTTGACGCGCTCGGCCAGTTCGAAGTGCGTGCCGTCGAGCTTCTCGATGGCCTCGTCCATGAGCCCCTGAAGCCACTCGCGCACCTCGTCGACGCCCTCGACGGCCTCACCCTCGGTGTCGAGATGACGCAAAGCCTCCCACGGAGTGGCCGCACCGGGGAGGATCTTCTCCGCCTCGGTGCGCATCTCGCCGAGCAGACGATGGAATTCGGACCAGCCGTAGGCGTACGCCTCATCCAGGTCGAGGTCCGCGCCGTTCCAGTAGCGCGCCCAGCGGGCGTACCTCTCGCGGCCGACCGTCTCGGGCGACCCGGCGACGCCCGGCTCGTACACCTCGCGGAGCCAGTCGCGAAGCTCCCTGACCGCGCCGGTGGCGTCGTCGGCGGCCGACGCGAGAACCTCGTGCAACGCGTCGGGGCCTTCCGCCGCGAACGCGGAGAACCAGCCCGGGCCGTCGCCGCCCTCATCTTCGCCGACCCACTCGTCCAGCTGCCCGATGACGGTCGACACCTGGCGGGGCCCCGCGTGAAGCCCCTTGGCCAGGCCTGCTTCGAGAGATTCCCGGTAGCCCTCGAGGGCTTCGGGCACGGCACGCAGCCGCTGGGCGACGGCCGTCCAGTCGGCCAGCGTCTCGGACGGCATGACGGTGAAGATCGAACGCACCGAGTGGACGGGGGAGTGAAGGTTGCTGACGGCCCGTAGACCTTCCTGCGCGTCGTGCACGGCGAGTTCCGCCGTCAGCCGCTCCCGCAGCAGCCGGGCGCAGCGCCGTTCCGCGTCGCTGTCGGCACCGGGCTGCTGCTCGGCTTCCGCGAGACGGCGCAGCGTTGTGCGGCTCAGCTCGGCGAGGCCCTCCTGGCCTGCGGGGGAGAAGTCGGGGAAGCGGCTGTGGCTCTCCGGCACTCCGAGGTACGTACCGGTGATCGGGTCGAGTTCCACGAGAGCGTCGACGTAGGCGTCGGCGACCTGTCGCGGCAGGGGGGTGGGGTTCATGGGATCGGACATGTGCCCATCCTGGTATGCGCAGGCCCCCGGCGTCATCCTCCGCTGTGCCGGGGGCCGCGAGGCTTCGGCCGGGTCACCGGCCCGCCGCGGTCGCGGGGCGGCGGCACCGCCCGTGATGCGTCCGCCCGCGCTGCCCCCGGCCGCTCAGCGGCGTCCCTCGTGAGCGGAAGGGGCCCCGGCGGGCACCACGGCACGTGCTGAGGAGTGGGACGTCGGTGCGGAAGCTGAAGCGCTGCCCGCGAGGGCGGAACCGTCACCTGCGAGGTGTGCGGTGATGACGAGCGTCCGGTCCTCGACCTGGTGGTCGAGGGGCCGTGCGAGCTTGCGCATCGCGGCGGCCATCGCCGTGTTCGACGCCTGGGTGACGGCGTAGATCTCGGAGGTCCCCGCATCGAGGGCCAACCGGGCCAGACGGCGCAGCAGTTCGGTACCGATGCCCCTGTGCTGCCAGTCGTCCTCCACGATCAGGGCGACTTCGGCCTCGTCGCCGTCCCAGAGCAGATGGCCGAGCGCGACAAGCTTCCCGGACGCCGTCCGAGCGGCCAGCGTCCGCCCGAAGTGCGGGGAGAGGAGGTGGCGCAGATAGCGGTCGGCCTCGTTGACCGGACCGTGGTAGCGCTGGGCGAGCGTCGCCCTCGAGCACCGCTCGTGCATCTTCACGGCCGCGTCCAGGTCCGCTGTGTCCGCGCGCCCGACGGTGACCGGCAGGCCCTCGGGCAGAGTCAGGGTGTCCTGGGTGCGCGGGACCCGGGTGCCGGCGCCCAGCACGCGATCGAGCTCCACGAGCGCGGCGGCACGCGCGAACTCGGCCGGCGTGAAGGGAAGCTGGGGACGCTCGACGACAAGGACGCCGCCGGCCGGGTCGGGCAGCCGCAGCACGGTCTCCTCGTACGTTCCCTCCGGTGGCACCTCCAGCGAGGACGGTACGCCGGAGAAGGGCGATACCGACGGCACGTACCGTACGGTGCACCTGCCCAGCAACTGACGTAGGGCGAGGGGTAGTTCGGCCGTGTCGAGGGCGGTGCGGGCGGCCAGGCGCAGCACGCGGGTGGGAGTGTCGACGAGGTCGTGCGAATCGGCGCGCTCGACCCAGGTGCTGCTTCCGCCTGCCCCGTTCACGATCCGTGTGAGGTCGCCCGCCTCCAGCTCCTCGGGAGCGCGCAGTACGAATTCGTCCAGGGCCTGCTCGCCCCCGGGCTCGGTGCCATCGCCGGCGTTCCCACGCACCTGGCCGGGCATCGTCTCCCCGCACGGTGCGCCGGGTGGAGGGGGCGCGGTCTCCCCGTGCCCCGGACCGAGGGCTGGGGTCTCCCCGGGCCGCAGGCCGAGGGGAAAGGTCTGCAACGAGACGATGTCCACCCCCTGCCGGGCGAAGGCCCCGCACAGCTGCGCGAGCTTCCCCGGCTCGTCCGGAACCGTGGTGCGCATCCGCCACAGCGAAGTCGCCCCGGTCGGCTGGGACTTCACTCCTGCCGCGGCGGCGCTCGTGGCGTCTCCCGGCGGTGACTGCGGGCGGTGTCGGCGAAGCAGCGGACGGCGCTTCCCGAGGCCTGCGAAGAGGCCGCGGAGGTCCTGCCGGGATCGCTGCTCGTTCTGTGACATGTCAGTCATGGCATCACTCTCACGCACCGGCATTGCCTGATCAAGAACGCCTTGTGACCGATGAGTTAAGGATGTTCTGTCCGGTCGATGCCGCTTTCGCCCCCGCCTGTGCGAGGGCCGGGACCGGAACCGCCGGTGCCCGTCTCCTCGCGTACGAGCCTGCGCAGGACACGCCCGCATCTGCGCGCGTACCACCTCTGGAAGACGGGCAGCAGCGGGCCCGCGGCCACCGTGAACCAGGAGGCGGGCAGGCTGAATGCGAGCACCTCCAGTCGGACGGTGCCGTCCTCGTCCTGGACGACGACGAACGCTTCTTCGCCGCGCACCGGATGACCGGGGAGCGTCCCGTACGCCCACCCGGTGCGCCGCCCCTCCTCCACTGTCCACACCACCCGGCACGGCGCGTGGAGCCGCAGCGGCCCGGCACCCAGGCCCACCACGACCTTCACGCCCTCAGCTGCACGGGTCGCGCCGGTGTCGAAGCGCACACCGGCCACCCGGTGCAGCCGCCAGGTCATCACCGCGTCCGCGGCGACGGCGAATCCGGCGTCGCCGCGGCCCACCGTGCTGCTGACCCGCAGCGTGCGGAAGCCTTCCGGCCAGTGCGCGGGACTCTTTCCCGTGGCCCCCACGCCGGGATAGCCCAGTGGCTCCGGACGGTGGGTCACGCTGTCACCGGCTCCCAGCGCAGCGGTCCGGTACGCACCGTCCGCCGCGCACCGGCCGGCTGCCACCCGGCCCGCCGCTCACTGGCCGGTCCGGCCCGGCTGCAGCACCTTCGTGAAGAGGACCTCGCCTCCCTGCTCCCGCAGCCGGACGGTCAACTCACCGCTGCCGCCGTCGATGTCGACCTGCCCGAAGTGCTGACCGCCTTCGGTGGGCGGCGTGTTGGCCTTCTGAGGCGCCTTGATGAAGGGCTGCGAGGGCCCGAAGGTGCCGTCGAGTTTCAGGGCGGGGAATCCGCCCGCGTTGAGCGGCCCCGAGACGAACTCCCAGAAGGGTTCGAAGTCCTTGAAGGCCGCCCGCGACGGGTCGTAGTGCTGCGCACAGGTGTAGTGGACGTCGGTGGTGAACCACACCGTTCCGGTGATGCGGTCACGCTTGATGTGGCGCAGCAGCTCGGCGATCTGGAGCTCCCGGCCGAGGGGCTTGCCGGGGTCGGTCTGTGCGACACCCTCGAAGTCGGTCTTTCCGTCGGGCACGGCGAGACCGAGCGGCATGTCCGCGGCGATGACCTTCCACACTGCCCGCGAGCGCGACAGCGCCTTCTTCAGCCACGTCAACTGGGCTTCGCCCAGGATGCCTTGGGGGTCCTGCTTCTGCGTGCCGGGGGAGTTGGCGTTGCGGTAGGTGCGCATGTCGAGGACGAAGACGTCCAGCATCGGTCCGTGGTGGACGACACGGTAGACGCGTCCGTTCCGGTCCTTCGCCGGGAGCGTGCTGAGCGGGTGGTATTCGCCGAACGCCCGCAGGGACCTGGCGGCGAGCGTGTCGACGTCCTTCACCTGGTAGCGGTCGTCGTCGAGGATCTCGCCCGGATACCAGTTGTTGAGCACCTCGTGGTCGTCCCATTGGACGACGGAGGGCACCTGCGCCTGGAACCGGCGGAGGTTCTCGTCCAGAAGGTTGTAGCGGAAGTTGCCGCGGAACTCCGCGAGGGTCTCGGCGACCTTCGACTTCTCCTCGGTGGTGACGTTGCGCCACACTCCGCCGTCCGGCAGTTCGACCCTCTCCACGATGGGCCCGTCGGCGTAGATGGTGTCGCCGCTGTTGAGGAAGAAGTCGGGGTCCAGACGGCGCATCTCCTCGAAGATCGTATAGCCGCCCCGGTCGGGATTGATGCCCCAGCCCTGTCCCGCCAGGTCCCCCGACCACAGGAAGCGCACGCCCTGGCGGCGCCGGTCCGGCGCGGTGCGGAAGGTGCCGCGGACCGGCTCTCCGGTGCGGCGCGGATCGTCCGGGTCCGAGAGGGTGACGCGGTAGAAGACCTGCTCACCGGCGGGGAGTCCCCGCACCGGCGTGACGCCGGTGAAGTCGGTCCCGGGCCCCACGACGGGGCCCTCCCAGCGGCGCGCGCGACGGAAGGACTCCGTCGCCGACGTCTCGACGAGCATCCGGGCACGGCGGTCCGCCCGCACCCACACCAGGCCCGAAGAGGCCGTCACATCCCCCGTCTGCACACCCCACTTGGCCTCGGGACGCCCGCTGAGCGCCTGCGACGGGGCGGCCCCCGACAGCGCGGGCAGGGAGAGAGCGGCGGATGCCGCGATCGAGCCGCGCAGCATGGCGCGGCGTCCCGGTGCCGTGCCGCCGGTCTTGCGGGAGATGGGGTCCTCGTGCGCCATGGACGAGCCTCCTGGATCGCGGATGGACGGAGCAGGCCTGTACGGACCGAACGGGCGATACGTACCACCGCCTCACGGGCGGCGCACGCGACACCTCGCAGAGCGCAGCGGTGAACACTGGACTCAGTGAACATCGACGCCGCGACGGCAGAAAGGGTTCCGTTGTCCTCTGCGTGCCTTGCGGCGTTCATGTGTGTATCGCAGCCGGAGGCTTGACGGCCGTCCCGGCTGCCCCCAAGCTCTCTCCATGCGTCCTGACCTGGAGCGTCGGTGCGCTTCCGCGCGCACGCGCCCATGACTGTGCTCGCTGTTCCCTGAAGGCCCGGTTCCCTGCAACGCGCGGCTGCTCGAAGTGGAAAGGACGGGACCGCGGGTGGGGGAGCAGCGCGTAGGGGCGCCGGGAAGCGACGGGGAAGGGACCCGGAAAGCGGTACGGATGCCGAAAGCCCCACCCGCTGGCGGACTTTCGGCGCAGGACCGTCACATTCCCCGATGCCGCCCTGTGACCTCGGAGGAGTTAGGTTCGGTGATGAATACGGGACACGCGGCAACGCGTCCCTGCTCGCCTGCCAAGTGGCCGGCACGGGCTGCTGCGTTCCCTGCCCCTGTCGTTGAGGAACTGCCGTGATGCCGCACCACCCGCCCCTGCCCCCTCCCAGCCTGCCGCGCCGTTCGCAGCCGCGCCGGGTGGTAACGGAGCGGAGCTGATGCGGCGGACCACCGGAGGGCAGAGCCGCGGGATCCGCCCCGTGTACAGCCCGGCAGGCTTCGACAACGAACTGCGCAGCGCACTCGAGGAGTTGAGGGCGGGCCGCTGGATGGCGATGCGCGCGCTCCTCGACCGTACGGGCACCTCATGGGGGCTGCGGACGGCCCGTTCGCAGGTGCTGGGTGTCGTGGCGGCGGGGTCCCAGGTGGTGGAGGCCTGGCTCCGCGAGGACCCCCACAGTGCCGACGCGCGCACCATGCTGGCGAGGGTGGCCGTCGAGCGCGCCGTCCGCGCCCGTCGCGAAAACCACCACAGCGCGGGCGAGTTGGAGAAGACCGCCCGCCAGGAGTGCCACACGGCCGCCGAGTTGCTGCCCGGCGACCCCGTGCCGTGGGTGTGCCTGCTGGCGCTGGCCCGCCTGGACGAGCGCCAGGAGCGGGGTGAGCACCGCGAACGCGCCGCGGAGCCCATGCTGCCGCCGGGCCCGTGGGGGCTGCTCTACCGCGTCTACGAACGCGACAGATACAACCGCGAGGCCCACCACCGCATGCTGCACTTCCTGCACGCGCGGTCCGGGGGAAGCGGAGGCTTCTCGTCGCGTGCCTCCGCCGTGGACTTCGTCCGCTGGGTCTCCTCCTGGGCCCCCGCCGGCTCCGCGCTGCTGGCGCTCCCGCTCTACGCCTACGTCGAGCAGTACCGGCGCCAGGTCGCCGAAGGCCGGGCCGACCCGCTGCTGCGGCAGCAGTGGGCCCACGATCCTGTCGCTCTCGATGCCGGCACCGCCCTGCACGGCTGGTTCGACCATACGGACCCCACCAGCCAGTCCGTGCTGGATCTCAATCACCTGGCGCACGCGCTGTGGGCGGGCAACCGCGCGGCGGACGCTGCGCGCGTCTTCGCCGCCCTGGGCCCGTACTTCACCCAGCAGCCCTGGCTTCAGGTCGCGGAGGATCCCGAACGTCCCGAAGCCGCCAGGGCGGAGTACTGCCGGGCACGCGAAGAGTCCTTCGCCGCGGACCGCTGATCCGGTTCCCGACCGCACGCCGTCCGTCCCTCTTTCACCCCGCCGCCCCCCGCTGCTCAGCCACCACTCCCCCGCACCACCAGGAGGTTCCGTTGCTACCCACGGTCAGGCATCGCCGTGACGACCGGATCGACGACGACGCCAAGCTGCGCGATCTGGGATACCAGCCCGTACTGATCCGGCGCATGGGCCCGTTCGGCAACTTCGCCATCAGTTTCTCCGTCGTGTCCGTCCTGTCCGGATGCATGACGCTCTACGGGTTCGGCCTGATAACCGGCGGGCCGGCGGTGATGGTGTGGGGCTGGCTGCTGGTCGGTCTGATGGTGATGTTCGTCGGTGCCGGACTGGCAGAGGTCACCAGCGCATACCCCACCTCCGGTGCCCTGTACTACATGGCCGACCAGCTCGGCGGCCGCCGGTGGGGCTGGTGCACCGGCTGGCTGAACCTCCTCGGACTGCTCGGGACCCTCGCGGGAATCGACTACGGCGCGGCCATGTTCACCGGTGCGCTCCTCAACCTTCAGTGGGGCGTGGAACCGACACCCGGCATCGTCATGGTGATCTTCCTGTGCATCCTCCTGCTGCACGCCGCCCTCAACCTCTTCGGGGTGCGTCTGGTCAGCGTCCTCAACTCGGTAAGCGTGTGGTGGCACTTCGCCGGTGTCGCAGTGATCGTCGGTGTGCTGGCGCTCGTTCCCTCCGAACACCGCCCGGCTTCCTTCGTCTTCGGTGAATTCGTCAACGACACCGGCTGGTCCAGTTCGCTGTACGTCGTGATGATCGGGCTGCTGCTGGCGCAGTACACCTTCACCGGATACGACGCCAGTGCCCACCTGTCGGAGGAGACCACCGACGCGGAGGTCAGCGCCGCGCGGGGCATCGTCCGCGCTCTCGGCTGGTCGTGGGTCGCGGGGTTCGTGCTGCTCGTGGGGGTCACCTTCGCCATCCAGGACTACGCGGGCACTCAGAACAGCGCCACGGGCGTGCCGCCCGCGCAGATCTTCCTCGACGCGCTGGGCCTGACCGGAGCGAAGCTGCTGCTGCTCATCGTGATCATCGCCCAGCTCTTCTGCGGCAATGCCGAGGTCGCCGCGACCAGCCGCATGGTCTTCGCTTTCTCCCGCGACGGCGCTCTGCCCTTCTCCGCGCTGTGGCGGCGTGTCAGCCCGCGTACGGGGACTCCTGCACCCGCCGTGCTGCTGACCGTGGCGGTGGCGGCGCTGCTCGCGCTGCCCGCCCTCTACAGCAAGGCGGCCTACGGTGCGGTCACCGCCATCGCCGTCATCGGTATCACTCCGGCCTACGCCATCCCGATCTTCCTCCGGCTGCGGTACAAGGAGCGCTTCCGGCAGGGGAAGTGGAACCTCGGGCGCTGGGGCGTACCGATCGGCTGGACGGCCGTGGTGTGGGTCGCCCTCGTGACGGTGCTCTTCTGCCTCCCGCAGACGCACCCCATCAACGCCGACTCCTTCAACTACGCGCCCGTCGCCCTGATCTGCGTGCTCGGGCTGGCGTCCATCTGGTGGGCCCTGGCCGGGCGCGGTTCGTACACCACGCCCACCTTCAGCACCAGCAGCGGCGACCGTGAACTCGCGGAGATGAGCGAGGAGATCGTCTGACGACCCCGTGGGCCGGCCGGTCGCGGGTCCGGGGCGGTGGAGCTCCCCGGGCCCGTCGGCGCACGGCCGTCGCGTCCTCCACCCGGACGGAGGCGCCGACCGCAGCGGTGGACCTGACCGCACAGGGGTAGAGGACCACCGGAGACCCGCAGGGGAAGGAACCGCACATTGAGCCGCGACGGCGACGCGACCGGCACCACCGCGCAGGACGGTACCGCGCAGAGCAACACCGCGTACGGAAGCAAGCCCTTCAAACGGTCCAGAAGCCACTTCACGGACCGGATCACAGCCGACGGCGCCGACGGCTGGCCCGTCGAGCCGGATCGCTACCGGCTCGTCATCAGCCGTGCCTGCCCGTGGGCGAGCCGGGCCGCGATTTCGCGGCGGCTGCTCGGTCTTGAGGGAGCGCTGTCGCTCGGTATCACCGATCCCCTTCAGGACGACCGCAGTTGGCGCTTCACGCTCGACCCGGGGGAGAAGGACCCGGTGCTGGGCATCCGCTTCCTGCACGAGGCGTACGACGCACGCGAGGGGGAGTACCCGGGCGGGGTGAGCGTCCCCGCGATCGTCGACGTCCCCAGCGGCCGGCTGGTCACCAACGACTACCAGCAGCTGACGCTGGACCTTGCCACCGAGTGGACGGATCTGCACCGCTCCGGTGCGCCGGATCTGTACCCGGAGGAGCTGCGTGACGAGATCGACGAGGTGATGGAAGGCGTCTACCGAGACGTCAACAACGGCGTCTACCGGGCGGGTTTCGCGACCGGGCAGGAGGAGTACGAGAGAGCGTACGGCGATGTCTTCCGCCGCCTGGACGTGCTCTCCGCCCGGCTCGCGGACAACCGCTACCTGGTGGGGGAGACCATCACCGAGGCGGACATCCGCCTTTTCGTCACGCTCGTACGCTTCGACGCCGTCTATCACGGCCACTTCAAATGCAACCGTTCGAAGATCGCAGAGGACCCGGTGCTGTGGGCGTACGCCCGTGACCTCTACCAGACCCCCGGCTTCGGGGACACGGTGGACTTCGATCACATCAAGCGGCACTACTACGGGGTCCACACCGGTATCAACCCGACGGGCATCGTGCCCGCCGGGCCGGACCTGTCCGGATGGCTGACCCCCCACCATCGCGAGCAGCTGGGCGGCCGGCCCTTCGGCGACGGCACTCCTCCCGGCCCGGTGCCGGCCGGTGAAGAGGTGCCCGCGGTGCACCGGCCCTGAACTGGACGGGACCCGGCGCCCGCCGGGTCCCGCACCGCAGCTCGTCCGTCCCTCCGTGTGACGTCCGTTTCAGGCCGCCCGCACCGTCTCCAGCACCAGGCGGGCCACAAGGGCGGGGTCGTCGTTCATCGGGACGTGACCGCAGCCCGGCAGCGGCACGAGACGCGCTCCGGGTATCGCCCTTTTCGCCCGCGCGGCCTGGCGGCGCAGCAGCAGCCGGTCCTTCTCGCCCCATCCGATCGTGACCGGAAGGCCGGGGATGTCCTGGTCGAAGACCACGTCCGGGCGCCGTCCGATCTCGAGCGTGGGTGCGAACCCGGTGGCGGCGCGCATCGAGCGCGTCTCCGCCACCACGGCCTCGGGCGAACGGCGGCCCGGCCGCGCGTAGATGGTGCTGGTGAGCGCTGCCCGGCCGGCGGCGCTGCGGGCGATGCCCTGGAGCATTCCGTCGGGAATCCCCTTGGCGCCGGCGCGCATCCCCATCAGTACTGCGTACGCGTAGCGCCGCTCCCAGCCCTTCCAGAAACCGGCGGGGGACAGGGCCGTGACGGAACGGGCGTGCCCGTGCAGCGCCAGCTCCAGCGCGAGCAGGCCGCCCAGGGAATTGCCCACCACATGGGGGCGCTCCAGGCCGAGAGCGGTGAACGCGTCGTTCAGCAGCGGTATGACGCTGCCGAGTTCGTACGAGACGCCGTCCGGCAGCTTCGGCGAGGCGCCGAAGCCCGGCAGGTCGACCGCGATCACCTCGCAGGAGGCGGCCAGGACACTCAATACCGGCTCCCAGGCCTGCCAGTGGTGCCCGATGCCGTGCAGCAGGACGACCGGCTCCCCGCTCCCACGGCGTTCGTAGGCGAGGTCGAAGTCCGGCCGCCCGTCGGGGGATACGTGCACGAAGGACTCGGTGACGGGCACGGGCGCATGGGGGGAGGCGACGGCGGCCATGGTCCACTCCTCGTTGGTTCTCCTACGGCGGGCACAGGACGGCCCCGCGGGGCACACCCGTACGTAGACACAATGTCAGCAAGTGGCGCGGCGCGGAAGCCTTCTGCCGAACCCGCGGCCGGCCCGGCCGGTACACGGTGGTGCGCACAAGCCGCCCGCCACGGGGTGACATCATGGGCCCGTGGACGCCGAAGAGAGCGACGGGACCGCGGTTTTCGAGGAACACCGGCCGGTTCTGCTGGGGGTCGCCTACCGCATGCTGGGCCGCGTCGCCGACGCGGAGGACGTCGTCCAGGACACCTGGCTGCGCTGGGCCTCGGCCGACCGCGCGGAAGTGCGCCGGCCCCGCGCCTTCCTGGTCCGCGCCACCACACGGCTCGCCCTGGACCGGCTGCGCTCGGCACAGGCGCGGCGGGAGACCTATGTCGGGCCGTGGCTTCCCGAGCCCCTGCCGACCGACGTCCGCGCCGAGGTGGTTCCCGACGGTGCGGACCGCGTGATCCTGACCGAGTCCGTCTCCGTCGCCGTTCTCGTGGTCCTGGAATCCCTCTCGCCGCTGGAGCGCGCTGTGTTCGTGCTCCGCGAGGCCTTCGGTTTCCCGTACGAGGAGATCGCCGCCGCCCTCGACCGTACCCCGGCAGCCGTGCGGCAGCTCGCCGCGCGCGCCCGGAGTCACGTGACGGAGCGCACGCCCCGCTACGAGGTCGACCCCGAGCAGCAGCGCGAGCTGACCCAGCGGTTCCTCGACGCGGCCACCAGGGGAGACCTCGACGGGCTGCTCGCCATGCTCGCTCCCGACGCGCGTCTGGTCGGGGACGGCGGCGGCAAGGCCAAGGCGCCCATGCGCACCATCACTTCGGCCCGCAAGGTCGGGCGCTTCATGGCCGCCATCGCCCAGCAGGGCGTCGCGGACCTGGAGTTCGAGTTCGCGGAGCTCAACGGCGCGGCCGCGCTGGTCGGTTCGCTCGGCGGCAAACCCGCCGGCGTGATCCTCCTGGACGTGGCGGACGGCGTCATCCAGAGCGTGTACCTGCTCGCCAACCCCGACAAGCTGGCCCATCTGCGGCCACGGTGAGTCACGCGGCCCGCATGCCATGAGCGGTCCGCCCCTCACGCCCCGCCGGCCACCCGCAGCACCGCGCCACTGGTGAACGACGCCTCGTCGGAGAGCAGCCAGGCCACCGCGGCCGCAACCTCGCCGGGTTCGCCCGGGCGCCGCGCCGGGATCGCCGGGGCCTTCTTCCAGGGCCGTTCGGCGTCGCCCATGGTGGCGTGCATGTCGGTGAGCACGGCTCCCGGCTGAACGGAGTTGACCCGAACTCCCGCCGGCCCGAACTCCTTGGCGAGGCCGACCGTCATCGCGTCGACGGCGGCCTTGGACGCGGCGTAGTGCACGTACTCGCCCGGTGCGCCCAGCGTCGCGGCCCCGGAGGAGATGTTCACGATGCTGCCGCCGTCGCCGCCGTGCGCCGTGGACATCTCCAGCAGGGCGCGCCGTGCGCACAGCAGCGCTCCCAGCACGTTCACGTCGAGGACGCGGCGCATCACGTCCGTGGGTGTCTCGGTGAAGCGTCCCAGGGGCCCGGTCACCCCGGCGTTGTTCACCAGCCCCGTCACGGGCCCGAGTTCGTCGCGCACCGTGTCGAAGAGCCGGTCCACCTCTGCCTCGACGCTGGTGTCCAGTTGCACGGGCACCGCCCGCACGCCGTGGGCGCGTACGGCACGTGCGGTCTCCTCGGCGGCCTCGCGGGAGCGCTCGTACCCGATGGCGATGTCGTGGCCGGCCCGTGCAAGGCGTACGGCGACGGCGGAGCCGATACCGCGGCTCCCGCCGGTGACGACCGTGATCCGCTGTTGCTCCGCCATGAGCCCTCCGTCTCCGCACATCATTGAGCGATGATCGATCATCCCAGCCGTCGTGCGCGCTGACCAGCCCCAGGCTCCGCCTCATTGGTCTTGACCAAGCCCCGGCCTCGCCCTAGGGTCGGCCATACGCAAGGACCTTTTAAAAACAAGCTCGTATAAAGCCCCGTCCCGCACGGGCCGGTGGATGCAGGGGAAGGCGGAGCCACAGTGGGGACCACACAGCTGGATGCGGTGCCGGAGCCGAAGTACTGGCACTTGAAGACCGTGCTGTCGGACGCGCTGGACTCCGAGTTCGAGGTCGGCGAGATCCTGCCCAACGAGCGCGAGCTTGCCGCCCGCTTCGGCGTCGCGCGCGCCACCCTCCGGCAGGCCCTCGAACAGCTCGAACTCGAAGGCCGCCTCCAGCGCCGGCGCGGCGTCGGCACCACCGTCGCACCGCCCCGTTTCGGCGTGGACGTCGGCCCGGGTGAGCAGGGATGGCCCGGCAGCCCGGACGACGCGTGGCAGACCGGCGAGAGCGATGAGGCGACCCCGCCCGCCGGTGTTGCGGCGCTGCTGGGCCGGGACGCCGGCGAACCGGTGCACTCGGTGCGCCGCAGTCGCATGACCCACGGCCAGCCCGTCGCGACGGAAGTGCTGTACGTGCCGCACTCCTCGGTGCCCGGGCTTCCCGTGATGGACTCCGGGGGCACCGCCCGTGGCCGAGCCGTGCTCCGCGAACTGCACCGTCTCGAACTGGAGGGCAAGGAGCGCACGGTGGAACTCGGCTCCGTGCGCGCCGACGACGCCCGTCAGCTCGACCGGCTGCCCGGCGCTCCCGTGCTGGTCGTCACCACCCGCTACGTCTCACAGGGCACGACCGCCGCCGTCTCCGTCTCCACCTACCGTGCAGACACCTGCCGCCTCACCTTCGGAGACAAGGTTCCCGAGCCCGTGGTGCCGGCCCCCGAGAGCCCCGCTCCCGATGGGGCGCCCCGACGCCACCGCGCCGCGGCCGCCGGGCGGTTCAGTCGCTGTTGACGCTGAAGAGCTCGCTCTCGACCTTGTCGAGAGCGAGCCGCAGTGCACCCGTGGCGACCGCCGCTTCGCCCAGTACCGACAGGGCGACACGCGGCGGCCGCAGGCAGTAGCGCTCCAACTCGCAGCGCAGCGGCTCCAGTACGTCGTCCAGCCCCGAGGCCCAGCCCCCGATGACCACCAGCTCCGGGTCGAGGGCCAGTACCAGCGCGGCGACGTCGTGCACGAGGCGCTGAACGAACCGTTCCATCGCGCGCTCCGCCTGCTCGTCGCCCGCACGCGCCAGGGCGAAGACGCGCGCGACGGCGGCCTCGTCCAGGGGGTGCAGCGGCTCGCCCGTGGTCGACAGCAGCCGCTCCGGGGTCGCCTCGCGGCCCAGCAGGTGCAGCGCACCGATCTCGCCCGCTGCACCGCCGAACCCCCGGTGCAGCCGCCCGCCGATCAGCGAGCCCGCCCCCGGGCTCAGCCCGACGAGCACCATCACGACGTCCTCGGCGCCTTCCGCCGCGCCCTGCCAACGCTCCGCGACGACAGCGGAGTTGGCGTCGTTCTCCACGATGACGGGGCAGCCGAAGGCCGTCTCCCGCAGCTTCTCGCCCAGCGGCAGGCCCGTCCAGCCGGGCAGTGCCGTGCTCAGCCGTACGGTGCCGTCCGCCTCCACGATTCCCGGGGTGCCCACACCCACCGCGCGCAGCGAGCCGCATCCCGTGCCGCTGACGTCGATGAGCTCGGAGACGGTGCTGTGTGCCTGTACCAGCCGCTCGACGGCGGGGGTGTCCTCGTCCACCTCCCGGGTGACCGTGCCGGCGATCTCGCCCGTCAGGTCGGAGAGCACGGCGGCTACCCGGTGGACGCCGATCTCCACGCCGATGGCGTGCCCCGCCTCGGCCCTGAAGCGGAATCGCCGGGCCGGGCGGCCGCGCCGCGCCGCGCGCGGCGTGCCGGCGGGGCTTCCCTCGGCCTCGGCCGCGAGCCCCGCACCCACGAGGCCCTCGATCACGCCCTCAACGGTGGGGCGTGACAGCTCGGTGGCGTTTGCCAGGTCCGTGAGGGTCAGCGGGGACCGGCCGAACTCGGTGCGCAGCACGCGCAGTACAGCGGTCGAGTTGATCCGTCGCAGCAGAGAGGGATCCCTGCCGGAGAGCCGCGTCAAGTCCGCCTCCTTGCCTCCGCCCTGAGCCGGATGGTATCCGGAAGCCGCAGTTACCGCGAGTAGGGCCAACTCGCCCCAGAGCAAGGGAGGTTGGTCCACTTTGGTGCGGAGCAGCGTCCGACGCGGGGGGTGCGCGGGATGGAGACCCGCCCGGATGTCGGCGGGCGGAGGTTTACTGGAGGAATGAGCGACCTGGCCCAACACCTCGCCACCATCGACGTGTTACGCGACCGCCCGTTCCCGGAGCAGCGGGGCCGGCAGGCCGAAGTGGTCAGCGGTCCCGGCTACCACCTGGCGGAGCTGGCCACGAGCGAGGAGTTCTGGGAGGGCGACGGTGCGCGCCGGCTCACCACCGGGGAGCAGTACGAAGCGGAGTGCGGGGCGTTGAGCGTGCTGCTCACCGGACGGTGGGGGGAGCCGCAGCTGGTCAGCCTGAGCGGCGCGCTGATGCGCGGCACCGAGGGAGAGGAGATACCCGAGCCGTGGCAGGGGCTGAGCGAGGGCGTTCCGTACGTGGAGCTGTGGCAGGCGGAGGGCCGGTGGGTCGCCGTGGGCGTCTCGCAGCTGGGCCCTGCACTTCCCTTCCAGCTGATCGCAGCCGTCACCGTCAACGACCCTCCCTAGCTGTCGTGCCGGGCCACAGCTCTCTGACCGCACTCCGGCCGGATGCCGGGTCGCGCGGGGGCCGCCGGTCTGGGCTCACTCCTCCCAGACCGGCACGAGAGGCAGGCCGCGGGCGGCACGCTCCTGGTCGACGACGCGTTGGATCAGTTCCGTCTTGCGCCTGGTGTACGCAACCCGTCCTCTTCGTCGGCAGCCGCACGCCGCTTAAACTCGCCGTATTCCCGTACTCCGCGGCGCTCAGCTCGTCGCCCTGTGCACTGGCCCGCTGCACGACGTTGGTGATGCCCGGGCCGTACTCGAGCAGTTCGCGCTCCTCGTCCGGCCGCAGCAGGCGCGGTGTGAACCCGGCCGCGTGCAGCACGGGCCATGGGGCCACCTCCCCTCGAAGTCAGAAGGAGAAGCGGGGCGTGCGGCGCGTCAGAGGATCGCCCCCGGCGTGTAGGCCGCGGCTTCCGGGTGCTCCTTCGTGATCTCCTCGATGCGGGCGATGACCGCACCGACCTGACCCGCGGCGGCGCCCGTGAAGGCCAGCCGGTCGGCCATCAGAGCGCTCAACTCCCCGTGCCCGAGAGGGATTCGCCCGTCCTCGGCCAGCCGGTCGAGGAGCTCGTTGCGCTCAGCTCCCGCGCGCAGCGCCAGAGCCGAGGCGACTGCGTGCTCCTTGATGACCTCGTGTGCGGTCTCCCGGCCGACCCCCGCCCGTACGGACGCCATCAGGACCTTCGTGGTGGCCAGGAAGGGGAGATAGCGGTCGAGTTCGCGCTCCACGACGGCGGGGAAGGTGCCGAACTCCTCGAGCACCGTGAGGAAGGTCTCCATCAGTCCGTCGAGGGCGAAGAAGGCGTCGGGCAGAGCCACCCGGCGTACCACGGAGCACGAGACGTCGCCCTCGTTCCACTGGTCACCGGCCAGCTCGCCCGTCATCGACGCGTAGCCGCGCAGGACCACCATCAGGCCGTTGACGCGTTCGCAGGATCGGGTGTTCATCTTGTGCGGCATGGCGGAGGAGCCGACCTGGCCCTCCTTGAAGCCTTCAGTGACCAGCTCCTGCCCGGCCATCAGCCGGATCGTCTTCGCCAGCGACGAGGGCGCCGCGGCCAGCTGGACCAGTGCCGTCACCGCGTCGTGGTCGAGGGAGCGGGGATAGACCTGTCCGACCGAGGTGAGTGTGCGCGCGAAGCCGAGATGGGAGGCGACCCTGCGCTCCAGTTCGGCGAGCTTCTCCTCGTCGCCGCCGAGCAGGTCCAGCATGTCCTGCGAGGTGCCGACGGGGCCCTTGACGCCGCGCAGCGGGTAGCGCGCGAGCAGCTGCGTCAACCGTTCGTAGGCGACGAGGAGTTCGTCCGCGGCGGTGGCGAAGCGCTTGCCGAGGGTGGTGGCCTGCGCGGCCACGTTGTGCGACCGTCCGGCGACTACCAGCTCGGCGTGCTCCCCGGCCAGCCGGCCCAGCCGGGCCAGCAGCGCGACGGTGCGGTCACGCGCCAGCTCCAGCGACAGCCGGATCTGCAGCTGCTCGACGTTCTCCGTCAGGTCCCGGGAGGTCATGCCCTTGTGCACGTGTTCGTGCCCGGCCAGCGCATTGAACTCCTCGATGCGGGCCTTCACATCGTGCCGGGTGACCCGCTCCCGTGCCGCGATGGACGCCAGGTCGACGTTCTCCAGGACACGCTCGTAGTCGGCGACGGCCGCCTCGGGCACGTCCACACCCAGGTCGCGCTGGGCCCGCAGCACCGCAAGCCACAGCCGCCGCTCCAGCACCACCTTCTCTTCGGGGGACCACAGCCGGGCCAGCTCGGCGGAGGCGTAGCGGGAGGCCAGGACGTCGGGGATGCGGGGCTTGTCAGTCACACCGCCCGATTCTACGGGGTGGCGCCCCGGCCTCTACGGGGTGTCCTCGCAGGCCAGCGCCGTCAGCTCGGGGCGCTTGGGAGTGCGGCCGTCGCCGCTGGAGCGTCCGGTCAGCCGCCGGCCGACCCACGGCAGCAGATGTTCCCGTGTGAAGCGCGCATCGGCCCGGCGCCGGGCCGTCCACGACGGTGAGGGGGAGGGAGCGAGGGGGCGCGCCAGTCCGAGACGGCGGAATGACCCAGCTGCTGGCACACCGCTTCGGCGACCCGGCTGTGTCCCTCACCGGTCAGGTGCAGCCGGTCGTCGGCCCACAGTCGCGGATCCGCCAGTGGCCCTCCGGTGTACAGATCGACGACTGCCGCACCGTGCCGTCCGGCCAGATCGTCGATGAACTCGAACAGGCGCTCCATGCGGGCCCGGTAGCGCTCCAGCCCGGGGCCGTTGCGCCCGGGACTGCGCATCAGCACCAACTGCCCGCAGCCCGGCGCCAGTTTGCCCACGCACTCCTCCAGTACGCCGCACACCCTGCCCATGTCGCACCGGGGCCGCAGCGTGTCGTTGAGGCCGCCGACGAGCGTCACCAGGTCGGCGTTCATCGCGGCTGCCGCGTCCACCTGTTCCTCGGCGATCTGCCCGATGAGCTTGCCGCGCACCGCGAGGTTGGCGTACCGGAAGTGTTCCTCCTCCGCGGGCTGCCCGGAGGCCGGGCGCGGGGCAGCGCCCGCCGCGTGGGTGGCGAGGCGCCTCGCGAGCAGGTCCGCCCAGCCGCGGTAACTGCCGTCCGGAAGGCGGTCGGACATGCCTTCGGTGAAGGAGTCGCCGATGGCGACGAAGCTGCGTATGACGGGGGTCTCACGGGCCCGGGAGACATCTGGGGAGTCCTGCGCGGTGTTCACGGCCGTTCATCGTATCCGGTTGCTCAGGACGACCTTTCAGTGCTCGTCGGCTCCTCCTCCGGACTGCGGTGCACCAGCTCGCGCAGCACGTCCTCCATGGTGACCACTCCCGCCGTGCGTCGGCCGTCGTCCATCACCGCGGCGAGATGCGTGCTGCTGGAGCGCATCGCTCCCAGCACGTCGTCCAGCGGCATCGAGGCGTGGACCCGGGCGATCGGCCGCATCGCCGTGGCGGGGAAGGCCGCGTCGCGGGGGAGGGCGTCCAGCGCGTCCTTGACGTGCAGATATCCCAGAGCGCGTCCCTTGCTGTCGACCACCGGGAAGCGGGAGAAGCCCGAGCTGGCCGCGAGCTGCTCCAGCTCCTCGGGGGTTACTCCCAGGCGGGCGGCGACGACCTCCTCGGTGGGCTTGGCGATGGCGCCGACGGGACGCCGGCCGAGCTCCAGCGCGTCACGCAGACGTTCCGTGGAGGCGGCGTCCAGCAGACCCGCCTCGCTGGAGTCGGCGACCATCTGCGCCAGTTCGTCGTCGGAGAACGTCGAGACGACTTCGCCCTTGGGCTCCACACGCAGCAGCTTCAGCAGGCTGTTGGCGAACGCGTTCACCGTGAAGATCACCGGACGCAGCGCCCGCGCCAGCGCCACCAGCGGCGGGCCCAGCAGCAGCGCCGCACGCTCCGGACCGGCCAGAGCGATGTTCTTCGGCAGCATCTCGCCCAGCAGCATGTGCGCGTACGTGGCCGCAGTCAGAGCGATGACGAAGGAGATGATGCCGGCGAGGCCGTCGCTGACGCCCACCAGGTGGAAGAGGGGCTCCAGGAGATGCTCGATGGCGGGCTCGGCCACGATGCCGAGCACCAGCGTGCAGAGCGTGATGCCCAGCTGCGCCGCCGCCAGCAGGGCGGAGACGTTCTCCAGGCCCCACAGGACGCTGCGCGCCCGCCGGTCCCCGTTCTCCGCGAGCGGTTCGATCTGCGCGCGCCGCACGGAGATCAGACCGAACTCCGCGCCCACGAAGAAGGCGTTGGCGACGAGCGTCAGCAGTCCGATGAGCAGCTGGATCGCAGTCATCGGTGATCCACCTCCTCCTCGGCTGCCTCGTCGGCGCCGTGCTCCTCACCGGGCTCGGGCGGAGCGGTCAGCTGCGCGCGGGCGGCGCGGCGTCCGCGCGCGTCGACGACCTCGATGTGCCAGCCCGCGACGTCCAGCGAGTCACCTCGCTCGGGGATCCGGCCGAGCCCGGTCGCGACCAGTCCGGCGAGCGTCTCGTACGGGCCCTCGGGTGCCCGCAGGCCGATGGCCTCCAGCTGGTCGATGCGCGTGGCGCCGTCGGCGTCGAAGACGCGCCGCCCGTCCGGGTCGCGGCCCGCGGGGGCGAGGTCCGGAGGTTCCTGTGGGTCGTGCTCGTCGCGCACCTCACCCACGACTTCCTCGATGATGTCCTCGAGGGTGACGACACCGGCCGTGCCGCCGTACTCGTCGATGACGACGGCAATACTCCTGTCCCCGCCCGGCATGCGGTCCAGCAGCCGGTCCACGGTCAGTGACTCCGGCACGAGCAGGGGCTCGCGCATCAGGTCCGTCACCGGATAGCGCGCACGCTCATCCGCCGGCACGGCAAGCACGTCCTTGATCCGGACGATGCCGACGACGGTGTCGAGGCCGCCACGCACGACGGGGAAACGGGAGAGGCCCGTGGCGCGGGTGGCGTTGGCGACGTCCTCGGCGTTGGCCTGCACATCCAGCGACGTGACCTGCACGCGCGGGGTCATGACGTTCTCGGCCGTCAGCTCCGGCAGGTGCAGCGTCCTCACGAACAGGTCGGCCGTGTCCGGCTCCAGCGCGCCCTCCTTGGCCGAGTGGCGGGCGAGCGCGACGAGTTCGCGGGGAGACCGGGCCGAGGCCAGCTCCTCGGTCGGTTCGAGGCCCATCCGGTGCATGATCCGGTTGGCCGTGTTGTTCAGATGCCGGATCAGCGGACGGAAGAGCGCGGAGAAGGCCCGCTGCGGCGTGGCGACTGCCTTGGCGATGTCCAGCGGCCTGGAGATCGCCCAGTTCTTCGGGACGAGCTCGCCGACCACCATCAGCACGAGCGTGGAGAGCGCGGTGCCGAGGACGAGCGCGGCAGAGGGCGCCGCCGAGGACGGCACGCCGAGGGCCCTCAGCGGGCCGGCGATCAGCTTCGCGATCGACGGCTCGGCCAGCATGCCGACGACCAGATTGGTGACCGTGATCCCGAGCTGTGCACCGGACAGCTGAAACGTCAGCGACCGCACCGCTGCCATCGCACTGCGGGCGCCCCGCTCGCCGCGCTGCACGGCGCGTTCCAGATCGGCGCGCTCCACCGTCGTCAGCGAGAACTCGGCGGCGACGAACGCGCCGCAGGCCAGGGCGAGCAGCAGCGCGAGGAGGAGGAAGAGCACCTCGGTCACCGTGCCGCCTCCGCGGGAGACGGAAACGCATGGCGGGACGCGGTGGGCGGCGCGGGGCGGGGCGGGGCGCTCGCGCTGTGCCGGTCACGGTGCTGTGTGCTGTTGGGAGGGTCGCCCATGGGCGGACTCTCACACCTTTCGTTCAGGGGTGCCCTGCTCTGCGAGGGGCGTGGGCGTCACCGGCCCGGCGGCCGGGAGCGACGGCGGTTGTTCATCGTAGACGGACGGGGCCGCGAGCGAGTTCCCGTGCAGAGCACCGCTATGCGCTCAGTTCAGGTGCTTGACCCACCGGGTCCATTGCGGCTCCGGGGCGTAGCCGGTCGCGGTCCAGGCGGACCTCCCCGGGGCATTGCGGTCGAGCACCATCGCATCCGATCTCCGGCCGCCCAGCGCAGTGAAGCGCTCCTCGGCCGCTTCGAGCAGTGCGGTGGCAACGCCTCGTCGGCGCTGCCGCGGGCTCACTGCCAGACGGTATAGGTGGCAGCGCCACCCGTCGAACCCCGCGATCACCGTGCCGACGAGCTCTGCGCCACGCTCCGCGAGCAGGAGAGCCCCCGGGTCCCGGGCGATCAGCGTGGCCACCCCCTTCCCGTCGTCGCTGATGCTGGTGCCCTCCGCCGCGTCCGCCCAGAACTCCAGAACGCCGTCGACGTCGTCGTCCGTCGCGGCCCGTATCACCAAGTCGCTCATTCCGGCAGTCGATCACCGGCACTCCGGGAACCGCGAAGGGTTTCCACTATGCGGACACCTGGACGCCGGGCTGTACCGGTCAGCTGCGTATGCGGAGCGAAGGCGAGAGCAGGAGCACCAGCACGATCAGGTTCGCCACCGTTCCGAACGGCAGGTACCACAGCCCGAGCGCGGCGAGGAGCGCCACCGCCCACCATGCCTGCACCGCTCCCGCTGCGAACGCCGCCACCGAGATGAGATACGCCGCCGCATACCCGACGAAAGCCCACTTGACCAGCAGCGATCTGGGATCGCCCCCGATGCCGGAGACCAGGTCCGCCCACGGGCCCAGCCGACCGGCGTGCGTTCCGCTGCCGGGCGTCACGAAATCGCCCGTGACCAGTGCATGCAGCCCGTCGAAGAGCATCCATCCGCCGACGACGGCCACCAGCGCGACCACGGCCCATCCCGTCCAGCTCACGTCTGCTTCCCCCTCTTCGGGTCCGCGGATTCCCCCCGCAGTCCGTCACGGCGCGGAACTGTAGGGCAGGGCACTGACAGCGGGGTCCGACCGTGCAGGAGCCGCCCGAACCCGCCCCATAGCCACTGCTAGCAGTTGAGTGCTAGCTTTGATGTGTGTCGAAGACTCAGCTGAACGTCCGGGTGGATGAAGCGACCGCACACACGGCGCGAGAGCGCGCCCTCGAGCGGGGAGTGAGCATGAACCGCTACATCGAGGAGCTGGTCGAGCGCGACGCCGGGGAGGCGGGCCAGACGTTCGTCGAAGCGGCGTCGGAGTTCATGAAGAGCTACGAGTCGGTCTTCGCGGAGGAGTTCCCGGAGCCCGGCCACCGCGAGAGCGAGGGTCTTCCGCGTACGTGACTCTCCGCATCGACCTCGCCTGGCTTCTGATGGTCGCGGAGTCCAAGGCCCCCGGTGACCCCCGTGTCACCGACTACGGAGCTCTCGTCGCCGCCGTCAGCAGGCACGAAGCGACCATATTCGAGCGCCCCGTCTACGCCGAGCCGCAGGACCGGGCCGCCGCGCTGCTGCAGCTTCTGCTCCACGTGCCCGCGCTGGAACGGGGCAACGCGCTGTTCGCGTGTGCCGTCGCCTACGGCTACCTCGTGGCCAGCGGGCTGCGGGTCCAGGCGTCGCCCGAGAAGATCCGCGACCTGGCGTGGCTCGTCAAGGACGGCTCTGCGGGCGTGCGCGACATCGCCCTCGAACTGCGCAGCTGGACGAGCTGACCCGGGCAGCGCCCCCCGGGCCGACGGTGCGGGCGGCAGCAGGGCTCGTAGCCGGCGTGCGCTGCCGAGCAGCCGGACGGCACGCGCATGCCGCGGCCACGGGAGCCGGCCGGGTCGGAGGGCCAGTTGCCGAGGGTCAGATGCCCTTACGGGTGCCGCCGAGCCTGCCGGTGAGCCAACTCGGCGCAGCCGCACGGAAGTCGAGGGTGCTCATCGCTCCTGCCCCCGCGGGCAGCACGCCCGCCAGCGCCGCTCCGGACGCCGCCGGAAGGTCCTCCACGTTGCAGCGCGTCGCCAGATCGGGCTCGGCGGGAAAGCTGCCGATCACCACGCCGCGCGTGCGCAGTCCGCGGGCGCGCAGGGCCTCCGTGGTCAGCGCCGTCGCGTTGAGCGTGCCCAGACCCGCGGCGGCGACCACCGCCACCTCGGCATCCAGCAGCCGGGCCGCGTCAGCGAGGGTCGCCCCGGCGTCGTCGAACCGTACGAGCAGCCCGCCCGCGCCCTCCACCAGCACCAGGTCGTGCAGGTCCGCCAGCCGCCGCGCGGCCTCCGCGATCTGCGCGGGGTCCACGCAGGCGAGGCCCGACCGCCGCGCGGCGGTCCCGGGCGCCAACGGCTCCGGATAGCGGGCGAGTTCGACCCCTGTGACCTCCTCGCCCGCCAGCTGCCGCACCTTCTCCACATCGGCGGGCTCACCCTCCGCCACGCCGGTCTGAGCGGGTTTCAGCACCGCGACGGACAGCCCCCGTTCCAGGGCTGCCGCTGCCATCGCCGCCGTGGCGACCGTCTTGCCGACCTCCGTGCCCGTCCCCGTGACGACGTGGATTCCCCGCACAGCCTCAGCCCTCCGCCGCCGCGGCCAGCATCGCCGTACAGATCGCCGCCACGTCCTCGTCGCTCGTCACGTAAGGAGGCATCGCGTAGACCATGTCGCGGAACGGCCGCAGCCATACGCCGTTGCGGGCGGCAGCCCGGGTCGCGGCGGCCATGTCGACATCGTGGCCGAGCTGGAGGACACCGATGGCACCGAGTACCCGTACGTCGGTCACACCGGCCAGCTCCGAGGCAGGAGCCAGCCCCTCGCGCAGTCCGTTCTCGATGCGGCGCACCTCGCCCGCCCAGTCCCCCTCCAGGAGCAGACCGACGGAGGCGTCCGCGACGGCCGTGGCGAGCGGGTTCCCCATGAAGGTCGGGCCGTGCGCCAGTACCGGCACCTCACCCCGTGAGATCCCCTCGGCCACGCGCGGGGTGCACAGCGCTGCGGCGAGCGTGAGGTAACCGCCGGTCAGTGCCTTGCCGACGCACATCACATCCGGCGTGACGCCTGCGTGCCCCGCGGCGAAGAGGGCTCCGGTGCGCCCGAAGCCGGTGGCGATCTCATCCAGTACGAGCAGGACGTCGTGCTCGTCGCACGCCTCGCGCAGCGCCCGCACATAGGCGGGGGAGTGGAAGCGCATGCCTCCTGCTCCCTGCACGACCGGCTCCACGATCACCGCGGCCAGTTCGTCCGCGTGCCGCGCGATCGTCTCGTGGAGGTGCCGCACATAGCTCTCGTCCGGTGCCGTGCCGAAGCCGGAGGGCGGGGCGTCCGCGAAGACCTGCCGTGGGAGCACCCCCGACCACAGCTCGTGCATGCCCCCTTCCGGGTCGCACACGGACATCGGCTGCCAGGTGTCACCGTGGTAGCCGCCCCTCCACGTCATCAGCCGCCGTTTCGATGCCCGCCCCCGCGAACGCCAGTACTGCAGGCACATCTTGACGGCGACCTCGACCGAGACCGACCCGGAGTCGGCGAGGAAGACGTGTTCGAGGCCCTCCGGAGTGATGTCCACGAGCCGCTTCGCGAGTCGCACGGCCGGCTCGTGCGTCAGCCCGCCGAACATCACATGGCTCATGCGCTCCAGCTGGGTGTGCGCCGCCTCGTTGAGAACCGGGTGGTTGTAGCCGTGCACGGCAGACCACCAGGAGGACATTCCGTCCACCAGCTCCCGCCGCCCGCAGAACTCCTCGGCCAGGCGCAGACGCACCCCGGCAGCCGACTCGACGACCAGCGGCGCGGTGCGGCCCGGCATGGGCCCGTACGGATGCCAGACGTGCCGCCGGTCCAGGTCGAGCAACTCGCCCGGGCTCAGCGGGCCTTGGGGGAGGGGGGCGGCGTCCACGGGAATGCGGGCGGGCTCAGGCATTGGGCGGCAGAGCGGTACCGGCTCCCCGCCGGCGCACGGCGACCAGGTCCTCGGGACGCTGCCCGGGCTGCTCGCGGTGTTCGGGCAGCGTGGTGGTGTCCGTGCCCTCGACCTCGAACCCGGCGTCCGCGATCATCTCCAGGTCGGACTGGCCCGCCTGCCCCTCGCTGGTCAGGTAGTCGCCGAGGAAGATGGAGTTGGCCAGGTGCAGCGCGAGCGGCTGCATCGACCGCAGATGCACCTCGCGTCCGCCGGCCAGCCGCACCTCCGCGTCCGGGTGCACGAACCGCACCATCGCGAGGATGCGGAGCGCCCGCTGCGGAGTCAGGTTCCACTCACCCGCCAGTGGCGTCCCCTCGAAGGGGATGAGGAAGTTGACCGGCACCGAGTCCGGGTCCATCTCGCGCAGCGCGAAGACCACGTCCACGAGGTCCTCGTCGCTCTCGCCCATCCCCGCGATGAGCCCGGAACAGGCGGACAGGCCGGCGCTCTGCGCCTGACGCACCGTCTCCTGCCGGTCGGAGTAGTCATGGGTGGTGCAGATGTCCCCGTATGTCGCCTCGGAGGTGTTGAGGTTGTGGTTGTAGGCGTCGGCGCCGGCCTGCTGCAGGCGGGCGGCCTGGCCGTCGGAGAGCAGTCCGAGGCAGGCGCACACCTCGACGCCCTCGTGCTGGTCCTTGATGGCGGAGATGGTCTTGGAGACACGGTCGATGTCGCGGTCCGTCGGCCCCCGGCCGCTGGCCACCAGGCAGACCCGCTTCGCGCCGCCCTTGAGCCCCGCCTCGGCGGCCGAAGTCGCCTCGTCGGGCTTCAGCCAGGTGTACTTGAGGATCTCCGCCTGCGAACCGAGCCGCTGCGAGCAGTACGAGCAATCCTCGGGGCACAGCCCGGACTTGAGGTTGACGAGGTAGTTGAGCTTCACCCTCCGCCCGAACCAGTGGCGGCGCACCCTTCCGGCAGCGGCCACCACGTCCAGCAATTCATCGTCGGAGGTCTCCAAAACGGCGCGTGCCTCGTCACGTGTCGGCAGCTCGCGGCGCAGACCTTTGTCCACCAAGTCATTCAGCAGGTCCATGACGGCGATCTTTGCAACTTCGCCGCTCAAGGCCAAGGGTGGAACTCACAACACCGGCCGGGGCCGGTGTGTGTATCGCCACACCACCACCCGGCGGGCAACGGGCTACCGTCTATGGAGTGCCGACAAAAGCCCGCACCGCGTGCCCCGTTGCCGGTCCCGGTCCTCCGGTTCCGTTTCCCGCCACGGACGGGCACCGCCGTGGCGGGAAACGGAACCGGCGCTGAGCCGGGCGGAGCCCGGCCGGCCGGAAACCAGGAGGACGACCCATGCCCGACGAGTCCCGTGCCGCCACCGGCCCGTCGGACGTGCCCGGCGACGCCGGGCACGATGCGCGGCCGGCGCATGGCGGGGACCCCTTCGCGTGGACCCGACGTGCCCGCACCGACCGGCAGCGCGCCGGGCTGGTGCGTGAGCTGCGCCCCCGCGCCGCCGGCTCACCGCTGCTCGACCTGGCCGGAAACGACTACCTCGGCCTTGCCCGCCACCCCGAGGTGACCGGCGCCGCCGCGGCGGCGGCGCACCTGTGGGGAGCCGGCTCCACCGGCTCACGCCTGGTCACCGGTTCCACGGCACTTCACGCCGAACTGGAGACGGAGCTGGCCGAGTTCTGCGGATTCGAGGCGGCACTCGTCTTCTCCTCCGGCTATGCGGCGAACCTTGCCGCGCTCACCGCTCTGACCTCGCCCGGAAGTCTGCTGGTCTCCGACGCGGGCAACCACGCCTCGCTCATCGACGGCTGCCGCCTCTCCCGCGCCGGGACCATTGTCGTACCGCACGCCGACCCCGATGCCGTGGCCAAGGTCCTGGACGGCCACGGCGGACAGGCGCTCGCCGTCACCGACTCCGTCTTCTCCGTCGACGGCGACGCGGCACCGCTCACCGCACTCGCCGAGGTGTGCCGTGGGCACGGCGCGGCCCTCGTCGTCGACGACGCCCACGGCCTCGGCGTTCTGGGCGAGGGCGGCCGGGGGGCGCTGCACGCCGCGGGCCTGGCCGGCGCCACCGGCACGGTCGCCACCGTCACCCTCTCCAAGTCCCTCGGCAGCCAGGGCGGAGCGGTCCTGGGGCCGGCCCACGTCATCGGACATCTCGTCGACACGGCTCGTACCTTCATCTTCGACACCGGCCTCGCCCCCGCGGCCGCCGGTGCCGCGCTCGCCGCCCTGCGCATCGTGCGGCGCGAGCCGGAACGCTCCCGCCGCGTACGGGCCGCCGCCGCCCTCCTGTACGAGAGGCTGAGTGCCGCCGGGCTGCGCGCCGGCCGTCCCGACGCAGCTGTGATCTCCGTGCGGGCTCCCGCCCCGGAGGACGCCGTGCGCTGGGCGGCGGACTGTCGTGCGGCCGGGCTTCAGGTGGGGTGCTTCAGGCCGCCCTCGGTCCCGGACGGCATCTCCCGGCTTCGCCTTACGGCGCACGCCGGCCTGAGCGAGGAGCAGTTGGAGTGGGCCGCCGGCACCATCGCCCGCACGGCGCCGGCCGGAGCCCGCTGAGCGGGCCGCGGGCCGAAGCCCCGGCTCCGGCGCTGCCTCCGCAGCAACTCCCTCAGGCCGTACCTTCCGTCAGACCGCCCCTCCGCCCGCGCGCGGAGGGGCGGGCGGCAGACCCACCAGCGAGGAACGCCGCTCACCGTCCAGCACACGCAGCGCGGCTGCCATCGTCGTGCTGTGCAGCTCGCTCTCACCGCGCTCGTGCATCAGCGTCAGAGCGTCGCGCAGCGCCGCTGCCTTTCCCACCAGTGCCTGTGCCGCGCGCAGTCCGCTGTAGGTGTGCTCGCCCCGCGCCGGGTTGATGCGTCCCAGTGCATCGATGACCTCCAGATACGCGTCGATCACCTGGCACTCCGCCCGGGTCAGTGCGGGCAGCGGCGGCAGCTCGGGAGGACGCACCGTCCCTCACCTCTTGGACGGCGGTCGGCCGGAGCCGCCGGTCCCGCGGGCGGCGGTGAGACGGTCGACCAGCCCGTACGCCACTGCGCCATCGGCGTCGAAGATCTTGTCGCGTTCCAGGTCCGCGCGGACGGTCTCCAGGGGTTGCCCGGTGTGCCGTACGTACATCTCCTCCAGCAGCTCCCGCGTGCGCAGCAGCTCCTTCGCCTGGATGGCCAGGTCGTCGGCCTGCCCATGCACGGGCTCGGCGAAGGCCGGCTGATGGATGACGATGCGCGCGCCGGGAAGTGCCAGACGCTTGCCGGGAGTTCCGGCGGCCAGCAGCACCGAGGCCGACGAGGCCGCTTGCCCCAGGCACACGGTCTCGATGTCGCAGCTGACGTACCGCATCGTGTCGTAGACCGCTGACATCGCGGTGAACGAGCCGCCCGGTGAGTTGATGTACAGCGAGATGTCCCGGTCCGGGGCCGCCGCCTCGAGGTGGATGAGCTGGGCCATGACGTCGTTCGCGGCGGCGTCGTCGATCTGCGTGCCCAGGAAGACGATCCGCTCCTCCAGGAGCTTGGAGTACGGATCGAGGGTGCGCACTCCATTGCTGGTGCGCTCGGTCAACTCGGGAAGAACGTAACGGGCTGACGGTCTGCCGGACATCGCGACATCTCTCCCTCGGTCAGGGCCGGAACGTCAAAAATGTACAGGACGTACATGACGTTATGCTGGGAGCATGACGTACGAGATTCCGGTGACGCAAGCACGCGCTGCCCTCGCGGATCTGATCAACCGCGTGGTCTACGGCAGCGAGCGTGTGGTGGTCACGCGCCACGGCAAGCCGCTGGTGGCGCTCGTATCGGCTGCTGACCTGGAGAAACTCGAGAAGCTCAACGCGGCCGACGAGGAGGGCGTGATCAGCACCGTCTCGGCGGTGGGTGATGTGCCCTCCGCTCAAGGCGAACGGCAGCGCTTCGGAATCGCCGCGGAGCACCGCGGCCCGGCCGCCGGTAACAGGCGGCCGGGCCGGGAGAGTTGAGGAGCACGGGAACAGGCCCCGCGCCGCCTCACTCGGAGAGAGTTGTGCAGAGGTCTAGGAGCTGAGCTCCCACACGGCGTGCGCGATGGCGTCACTGTTCAGGTCGAGCGCCTTCTCGTTGACGTTCGAGACGTCGTCGCACTCCGAGTGATAGCAACTGTCGTACGGCTCGCCCGCCTTGCCGTCCCACTGCTTGGCCTGCTCCTCGGTCATGGTCTCGCCTGCGCCGGTGAAGGTGCCGCCGACGGTCACCCCGGCGTCCTTGAACGAGGCGTGGTCGCTGCGGCCGCCGACCTCGGAGGACGTCTCCGTGGCGATGTCCTTGGATTCGAAGTAGTCCTTGAAGACCTTCTGCACGGCCGCGTCGTCGTCGTAGACGAAGTAGCCCGCGTTGGGCGAGGCGATCATGTCGAAGTTGAGGTAGGTGCTGATCTTCTTCACATCACCCTCGGAGAGGCTGTCGACGTACTTGCGCGAGCCGACCAGACCCTCCTCCTCGGCGCCCCACCATGCGAAGCGCAGATGCTTCTTCGGCTCCAGGTCCTCCTTGGCGACGGCGAGGGCGACTTCGAGGATTCCGGCTGAGCCCGAACCGTTGTCGTTGATGCCGGGGCCGGTGCCCACCGAGTCCAGGTGGGAGCCGGCCATCACCGTGCTGTCCTCGGAGCCGCCCTTCGGCCAGTCGGCGACGAGGTTGTAGCCCGTCTTCCCGCCGTGGTCGAACTCCTGGACCTCGGTCTTGAATCCGGCCTCGTCGAGCTTCTTCTTGATGAGGTCGATGGACGCCTTGAATCCCGGTTCGCCGTGCGCGCGGTTGCCGCCGTTCTCCTCGGCCACCGACTGCAGTTCCTTGAGGTCCTTCTGGACGCTGTCGACGGAGATGTCGGGCGCGGCGGCCTGCTCGGGCTTGGCCGCCTGAGCGGCGCCAGCCCCGAGAAGAGAAGCCGCCAACGCGGTGCTCGCGGAGGCGACTATGAGAACGCGACGCTTCTCTTTGCGGATCACAGGTACTCCGATGCTGTGTGGGGGGTTCGAAGTTACTGCTCGGTGTTGCGTCCACAAGAGAATCATCCGGCCGTCACCGCGCCGTCAAGAGCGTTTACCGGACGGGGGGTTGCGGCATACGGAGAGTCGCGACCGGAGGTGCCGGCACATCCGGATATCAGACGAACAAGGGAGCAATGCGCCGCCTGTCCCTCCCAGCAGGCCGCGTACGGCCCGTACTTGAAGCCTCGGGTCCCGGGTCAGCCCGCCGGCGCCCGGGGCGCCGCCCGCGGCCGGCCGTCCGCGGAGTCGGCGGCGGGCCTGCGCAGACCGCCGACCGTGACGAGCGTGAGCCCCGTGACGGCCCACACGGTGAGCACGAGCACCGGCGAGTCGGAGGCCCTGCCGTCGAAGAAGCCGACGGAGCGCAGCAGCGTCGCTCCCGCGCCCGGCGGGAGCCACTGGCCGATGCTCCCGAGAGGCTCGGGGAGCATCTCCGGTGCTGAGGTGGCTCCTGAGAACGGATTGCCGAACATCACCATCACCATCGCCCCCAATCCGATGCCGGCCCGCCCCAGAAGCGTGCCGAGACCGGCCACGCTCGCGCTCACCGCGAGCGAGATCAGTCCGAACGAGGCGGAGACCGCCCACCAGTTGCCGGTGAGCACGCCCAGCCAGTTGTGCGTGAGAGCGGCGGCCACCGCGCCGGCAAGCGCCGCTGCACCCAGCAGCGCGGCGACCGTACCGGTGCCGCGGAGAGCGGACGCGACGACCATGGCGCCGGCCGCCACCCCGCCGATCGCCAGGGGCAGCACACTCGAACTCAGCGCCGCGCCCCGCGGATCGACTCCGGGGGCGGCGACCACGTCCGTCGCAAGGGCCTCCGAGCCGGCGACGGACGGCCCGTCCACCGCCTGCTGCAGGGCCTGCGCAACCACGGGGCTCGCCGCGCTCGCCGTCAGTGCGTGCGGTCCCTTCGGGGTCACGACGACCGCGCCGTAGACCTCGCGCCGTTCGATGGCGTCGCGGGCGGCGGTCTCGTCCCCGTACCGGTGTATCTCGAACGCCCCGTTGTCGCGGCCGAGTTGCTGCTCCACGGGTGCGACGGCGGCCTGCGGTCCCGCGACGCCCACGGGGAGATCACGAGGCGCCGTACGTGCGGCCGGCCAGGCGAAGGCCCACAGCGCGAGGGCGACGAGCACGGGGGCGAGGAGGAGGACGGCGACGAGGGCACGGGGGTGCGGAGCCGTCGGCTGCCGGAGCGAGGAACCGGGCATGATGTGGCCTCCCGATCTAAAGAGAAGGATCGTTCGTTTTATTAATGCCCACGGTCCTCCTGTCCGTTTGCGGTTGTCAAGAATGAACGTTCGTTTTAGCATTCCGGACGTGGCCCGCGTATCCCAGGAGCACCTCGACGCACGGCGCCGGCAGATCCTCGACGGCGCCCGCCGCTGCTTCAAGAGCAACGGCTTCCACGCCACGTCCATGCAGGACGTGCTCAGGGAAGCGGGTCTTTCGGCAGGAGCGGTCTACCGCTACTTCCGCAGCAAGGAGGAGATCGTCGCGGCGGTCGCCGCCGAGACGCTGGAGAGCGTGCGCGAGTCCTACGCGACGGTCGCCGCAGCGGATCCCCCGCCCACTCCGGACGAGCTCTTCGGCGCCGTCCTCTCCCGGCTCCGGAAGTCGCTGGGCGACTCCGACGACCAGCGCGCGATGCCGCAACTCCTCGTGCAGGTGTGGGGCGAGACGCTGCGCAATCCCGAGGTGGCGCGGGTCCTCGCTGACGGGTACCAGGGCCTGCGCGGCCAGTGGGTGCAGCTTGTGGAGGCGTACCAGGCCCGCGGCTGGGTGGACTCCGGGGTGGACGCCGACCATCTGGCACGTGCTCTCATCGGTACCGTCCAGGGCTACTTCGTCCAGCAGGCGCTCTTCGGCGGCATGGACCCGTCCGAATTCCAGGAGGGCCTGCGGGCGTTGGTGACCATGAACGTCCCCGACCTGCGCAAGGCGGAACAAGCCGAGGAGTGACCGCCGGCAACTCCCTGCCGCCGCACGGGAAATGACTCACACACGGCGGCCGCAGGCCCGGGATGACCCGTTGCCCCGGATGGACGCGCTGCGCAGGCGCGCCGCAGACAGCGCCGGTAGATTCACGACTTGGTAAAGATCGCAAACGTGCTCTGTCCCCTGCCCGCGGTGGACAGGAAGGATCGACGGAACTGTGATCAACGATCACTGTTGCGTCCAGCGGCCACCACTTCAGGGGAGCCCCCAGTGATCATACGGAACACAAGCATCGCCGCCGCCGGCGCAGCGGCGCTCACAGCGAGTCTCCTCGCCGTCCCGTCGGCTTTCGCGGACTCCGGAAGCGGCCAGGCCTCGCCCGGCGGTGCCGCGGAGGCCCGTGGGGTGAAGGCCGCGGCCGCGCGTGCGGCCAAGGAAGGCGTCGAGTGGAAGGACTGCCCCAAGGACTGGGGCCTCGCCAAGCCGATCCAGTGCGGATTCGTCACCGTTCCCGTCGACTACGCCGACCCCGGCGGCCGGACCATCAAGATCGCCCTCGATCGTGCCGAGAGCACCGGAGGCAAGGACGAGCGCCAGGGCTCCCTCGTCTACAACCCGGGCGGGCCGGGCGGCTCCGGCATGTCCTTCCCCACTCGCGTCACCAGGGACAACCCCCTGTGGACCAAGACGGCCAGGGCGTACGACTTCGTGGGCTTCGACCCGCGGGGAGTCGGCCATTCCGCACCCATCTCGTGCATGGACCCCCAGGAGTTCGTCAAGGCTCCCAAGCTGGACCCGGTGCCGGACGACGAGGCGGACAAGCAGGCCCAGCGCAAGCTGGCCAAGGAGTACGCCGACGGCTGCAAGGAGCGCAGCGGCAGCCTTCTGCCGCACATGACGACGCCCAACACCGTCCGCGACCTCGACGTCATCCGTGCCGCGCTGGGCGACAAGAAGCTGAACTACCTCGGCGTCTCCTACGGCACCTACATCGGCTCCGTCTACAGCACCCTCTTCCCCACGCACGTGCGCCGCATGATCGTGGACAGCGTCGTCAACCCCTCCCGCGACCAGATCTGGTACAAGAACAACCTCGACCAGGACGTCGCCTTCCAGGGCCGCTGGGAGGACTGGACGAAGTGGGTCGCCGAGCACGACAGCACCTACGGAATCGGCGACACCGCGGCGAAGGTCGAGGCGCAGTGGAAGAAGCTGCGGGCCGAGGCGAAGAAGAAGCCCATCGGCGGCGTCGTCGGACCGGCCGAACTACTGGCGTTCTTCCAGAACGCCCCCTACTACGACCAGATGTGGGCCCCCGTCGCCAAGGCGTGGTCGTCGCACATCAAGGGCGACGAGAAGGCCCTCGTCGAGGCCGCCGGACCTGACATGTCCGACAAGGCCGGCAACAAGGCCGCGGAGAACGGCAATGCCGTCTACACGGCCGTCGAGTGCACCGACGCCAAGTGGCCCACCAGCTGGAACAAGTGGGACCGGGACAACACCCGGCTGCACGAGAAGAACCCGTTCCTCACCTGGTCGAACGCCTGGCTGAACCTTCCCTGCGCCACCTGGCCCGTCAAGCAGCAGCAGCCGGTCGAGGTCGGTGCGGACAAGGGGCTGCCGCCGGTGCTGATCGCACAGTCCGAGCGGGATGCCGCCACGCCGTACGCCGGCGCCCTCGAAGTGCACAAGCGGCTCAAGGGCTCACGCCTGATCACCGAGCGGGACGCCGGGTCGCACGGCATCACGAACGTCCCCAATCCCTGCATCAACAAGCGTGTCGAGACCTACCTCCTCGAAGGCGACGCAGGCGAGAAGGACTCGGTCTGTGCGCCCCACTCGAAGCCGGTGCCGCAGATCATCGGCGGCGGTCTGACAGGGCCGAAGGCCGGTGTGGCCTCGCTGCGCGCGCCGCACTGACCCCGGGGGCCACACGCACCGCACCCACGCGAAGGGGACGGCCGGAACTCCGGCCGTCCCCTTCGCGTGCGGGCCTCCCGCATCCGCCTGCGGGGGAATGCTGAGTCAGGATTCCTTGCGTTCCCCGCTGCGCCCACGGGAGCGGGCCTCCTGACGCTCCTTCGCCTGGAGGGCCTTCGCCTCCGGCGCGTACAAGTCGACGTACTCCTGGCCGGACAGCTGAAGGATCTCGTGGATGATCTCGTCGGTTACGGCCCTCAGCACCGCGCGTTCGCTCTCCATCCCCGCGTAGCGGGAGAAGTCCAGCGGCTTCCCGAAGCGGATCGTCACCCTGCCGAACCGGGGCATCTTCCGTCCCGGAGGCTGGAGTTCGAAGGTGCCGACCATCGCGCAGGGAATGACCTTCACCCTTGCCTGGAGCGCCATCGACGCAACACCGACGCGGCCCTTGTACAGCCGCCCGTCGTGCGAACGGGTGCCCTCGGGGTAGATGCCCAGCAACTCGCTCTTGCGGAGCACCCCGAGGCCCTCGTCGATCGCGGCCTGGCCGGCCCCCTTGCCCGACCGGTCCACCGGGATCTGCCCCACGCTGCGGAAGAAGGCCGCCGTGAGCCGCCCTTTCAGGCCCGGCCCCGTGAAGTACTCGGATTTCGCCAGGAATGTGATGCGCCGCCGGAGGATCGCCGGCATCAGGAAGTGGTCGGAGACGGAGAGGTGATTGCCCGCCACGATGGCCGGTCCCTCGTCCGGGATGTTCTCCAGCCCCTCGATCCGCGGACGGAAGTACAGCCGCAACAGGGGCCCCAGCAATACGTACTTGAACAAGTTGTAGAACACGCTAAGGCCTTCCCCCATGCATTCCGGTGAGATCGCAGAGTAGCTTCCTGCGTCGCCTGCGGGGGAGGGGGCCCACCGCAGGACTCAGCTGCGCTTCGTGGACAGCGCCCCCACCGTGATCAGAGCCAGAACGGCCCACCCGAGCCAGAGCCACCCGCTGCTCCCCAGAGCCACTGTGTAGGCCGTCACGAGAATGAGCGCCGCCGCCGTGCCGACGGTCAGCGCCTTGGCAGAGCGAGGCATCACGGAATCCTCCTCCCGGTGACCCGGCCGGCGACTGGGGATCGCGTACCAAGGGGACCGGGCCCGGCTCCCATGGTCGCCCGCGGCGCGGCCGTGCGCTACTGCCCAAGAGTCACTGCTGACGGGCCTGCAGGGAGGCCAGGTAGGCGTTGTACGCGGCGAGCTCCTTGTCGCCGTCGCGGTCGGCCATCCTGTCCCTGCGCCGGGCCTCGCGTTCGTCCGACTTGTGCCACTGGTAGACCAGTGCGAGGAGCACCAGCACCGAGGGGATCTCGCTGAACGCCCAGGCGATTCCGCCCGCAGCCGTCTGGTCCGACAGTGCTGTGACCTGCAGTGACGCCGACGGGTTGGCGTACGTGGCGATCATCGGCTCCGAGGCCATCATGAGCGCGATCCCGAAGAAGGCGTGGAAGGGCATCCCCGCGAACAGCTCCAGCATCCGCATGAGATAGCCGGGCCGGTGCGGGCCCGGGTCGACACCCATGATCGGCCAGAAGAAGACCAGCCCGACCAGCAGGAAGTGCACCATCATCGCCAGGTGACCGACGGTGGAGCTCATCAGGAAGTCGAAGAGCGGCGTGAAGTACAGGGCGTAGAGGCTCGCGATGAACAGCGGGATCGTGAACCCGGGGTGGGTCAGCACGCGCATGACGCGGCTGTGCAGCACCGCCACGAGCAGCTCCCGCGGCCCCTTGCGGCCGCGCCCCGCCGACGGAAGCGATCGCAGCGCCAGCGTCACCGGCGCTCCCAGCAGCAGGAGGATCGGTGCGAGCATGCTGATGATCATGTGCTGCACCATGTGGACGCTGAAGAGCACCATCCCGTACTCGTTCAGCGCCGTGCACATCGTCACCGCGACGGCGAACACACCCAGCACCCACGCGACGACGCGGAGAACGGGCCATGCATCGCCCCGCCGCCGCAGCCGCAGCACGGCGCAGACGTACAGCACGAGCGCGAGGAGGCACCCCACCAGGAAGAACGGCTCACCCGTGAACTCCAGACCGCGGCCGAGTGTGAACGGCGGCAGATCCGTCGTCATGCCGTGTCCGCCGTGGTCCATCCGCGTTCTCTCCTGACTCGGGCGTCCTGCCCGGCAAGCGTATTCCCTCCGCTTCGGCGGCCGTCAGGCGCCCCCGATCGTGCCCGGGACATGCGGATCCCCCGCCCCGGAACGGCCTCCGCGGCGGGGGAGTGCGAGCGGGGGCGTCAGGCGGGCTGGAGCGCCGCGGAGATCCGCTCCTTGCGCAGCGCCTCGTACCACTGGTCGTTCACGGAGGGCAGCGCGTTCACATCCAGTGCGAGCTTGATGAGGTGGTCGGCGATCTGCGGATTGCGCGCCAGCACCGGTCCGTGCATGTACGTACCGAAGACGGTGTCGTTCCACGCGCCCTCGGTGCCGTCGCCCGTGCCGTTGCCCTTCCCCAGCCGCACCCGCGCCAGCGGCCGTGCCGCCGGGCCGACCTTGGTGATGCCCTGGTGGTTCTCGAAACCCGTCAGCTCAGGCAGGCCCAGCTCCGGATCGATGTCGGCCAGTACGTCACCGACGCAGCGCTCCGCCTCACCGCGCGTGCTGACCACGTCCAGCAGCCCGAGGCCCTGCTGAGGTTCGCCCAGGTCGTTGACGAACTCCCGGCCCAGGATCTGGTAGCCGGCGCAGACGGAGAAGATGATGGCGCCGTTGTCGACGGCCCGGTGCAGCCCGCCGTCGCGCAGCAGCCGCTCCGCGGCCAGCCGCTGCGGCCGGTCCTCCCCGCCGCCGATCAGATAGATGTCCGCGGAGGTGGGCACCTGCTGGTCGGAGCGGATGTCGGTGCGCTGCACCGTCAGTCCGCGCTGCTGCGCACGCCGTTCGACCACCAGGGCGTTGCCTTGGTCCCCGTACGTGCTGAGGAGGTCGGGGTAGACCCACACCACTCGCAGGCCCGTGTCACTCATGCTCGCCAACTCCTTGAGCGGGTCGATGGGTTCAGTTGCCGACGACGCGGCGCAGATCCTGGAAGGCCGTGTAGTTCGCGATCGCTTCGATGCGTCCGGGCGGGCACGCCGCGACCGCTTCGGCTGCGCTCTCGCAGACCTGGAAGCCGACGCCGGCGACCTCCAGACGCACGGCCAGGTCCAGCTTGCGGTCGCCGATCACGCAGATCGGGTGCCCTGCCAGACGTGAGTAGTCCACGTCCCACAGCCACGAGGTGTCCGTGCCGTCGGCGCCGCGGGCGTTGACCGAGAGGATGACCGGAGCGGGAGGAGCGTCGATGAGCGAGAAGGTCTCGAGCCAGCCGGCGGGGTTCTTGGCCAGCAGCAGCCGCACCTGCCGCCCGCGGTAGTCCACCACGTCGTAGCGTCCGGCGACGGCGGTCACCGAGTGCATCCGCTCCAGCGCCACCTGCGGAGGCACGCCGAACGCCGCGGCGACCGCCGCGGACGTCGTGGCGTTGGCCTTGTTGGCGCGCCCCGGCAGCTGCAGCTTGATCGGCCAGGCCGAACCGTGCGGATCCAGCACCTCGTCACCGGAGAGCGCCCAGCTCGGAGTGGGGCGGCGGAATCCGCACTCGGCGCAGAACCAGTCGTCGTCCGGACGCTGCATCACGCCGCCGCACGCCGGGCACGACCACGCGTCGTCCTTCCACTCCTGGCCCGCTGCGACCCACACCACGTTCGGTGCGGACGAGGCCGCCCAGACGACGAGGGGGTCGTCGGCGTTGGCGATGACCACGGCCTTCGTGCCGGAGAGGCCCTCGCGCCAGCGTTCGGCCAGCATGCGCGTCTCGGCGGCCCGGTCGAGCTGGTCGCGGGAGAGGTTCAGCAGGGCGATCGCCTTGGGGGTCACATCCCGCGCGACCGTGGCGAGGTACTTCTCGTCCACCTCGATCACGCCGTACTGCGCCTCGGATCCGCCCGCGAGCGCCGAGGTGATCCCGGCGGGCATGTTCGCGCCCAGGGCGTTGGAGACCACTCCGCCGTTGGCGCGCAGAGCCTCCGCGATCAGCCGCGTCGTGGTCGTCTTGCCGTTCGTGGCGGACACCAGGACGACGTCCAGGTGATGGGCCACTTCGGCCAGCAGATCGGGATTGAGTCTGAGAGCGACCTTGCCGCCGATCACCGATCCGCTGCCGCGACCCGCCGCACGCGACACCGCCGCCGCGGCCTTGCCTGCCGTCACGGCCAGCCTGGCCCGCGGAGACAGCGGCTCCTGGTTGCCTGCCATCGTCCTGCTCCTCCTTGCCCCTCGGTGGGGAGAAGCCTATCTAGGTCCGCCGCCGTGCCCGAACCGCCTCACCCACAGGGAAGTTGCGCGACCTGAACCGGTCCCGCACGGTGCATCCGGGTTGCCGGGTCCGCCATGCGTACGCGGGTGTCCCGCCTGCGTGAGGGGCCTCCCGCCGGTGTCAGACGCTGCCGGGGGCGCCGGGACGGTCGTCGGCCATCGCAAGCTGTCCCCACAGCAGGTCGGTGAGCTGGCTGACCAACTCCGCGCGGGGGCAGGGGCGTTCACGCAGCCACCAGTCGCCGGCGGCATACGCCATGCCGACGACACCGTGGCCCCAGATGCGTGCCGACTCCTGGCGGCCGGGCCCCAGGTCGAGACGTTCCTCGATGACCTTGCCCAGTTCGTCGCCCAGGCGCCGCAACAGGGGAGCGGAGTGCTGTCCGGCTTCGAAGCCGCGGTCGCTGCCGGAGGCCCCTTCGGAGGGGTGCATGAGGAAGCGGTAGACCTGCGGGCGGGTCTCGATCGCGGCGAGGTAGGTGTCCAGCGTGGCCTCGACGCGTTTTCGCCGCTCGGCGGGGGCGTCGAGAGCGGCTCTCAGTGCGCTGATCAGGGCGTCGGTGTGCCGCACGGCGAGCGCGCGGTAGAGCCCTTCCTTGTCACCGAAGTGCCGGTAGAGGATGGGCTTGGTGATTCCTGCCTCGGCGGCGATGGCATTCATCGAGGCACCGGGACCTTCGCGCAGTACCACTCGGTCGGCTGCCTCCAGCAACTCCTTGCGGCGGCGGTCGGCGGAGCTTCGCTGCTCCGTCGGCTGTCCGGTCCCCATGGCGCCTCCCCTCCCTTTTCAATCTCGCTTCCCCAGCGAAACGTAACACCCGCCGCAGCAGGACGGCCGGGCGAGACCGGGAGTTGACATCCATTACCGAGCAGTAACAGACTTGCCATTACCATTGGTAACTCAGCTGCTGGAAGGACCGGTCATGGGCGACTCCGCATTCGCGCTCGATCTCAATGACGACCAGAAGGAGATCCGTGAATGGATCCACGGTTTCGCCGCCGACGTGATACGTCCCGCCGCCGCTGAATGGGACGAGCGCGAAGAGACCCCCTGGCCCGTCATTCAGGAAGCCGCGAAGATCGGTCTGTACTCCCTGGATTTCTACGCGCAGCAGTTCTTCGACCCGACCGGCCTCGGCATCGCGATGACGATGGAGGAGCTGTTCTGGGGCGACGCGGGAATCGCCCTGTCCATCGTGGGTACCGGCCTGGCGGCCATCGGCGTGCTGGCCAACGGCACCGAGGAGCAGATCGGCACCTGGGTCCCGCAGATGTACGGCGACCCCGACGACGTGAAGGTCGCCGCATTCTGCTCCTCCGAGCCCGACGCCGGCTCCGACGTCTCCGCGATGCGCACCCGTGCCGTCTACGACGAGGCCAAGGACGAATGGGTGCTCAACGGCACCAAGACCTGGGCCACAAACGGCGGCATCGCCAATGTCCACGTCGTCGTCGCCGTCGTCGACCCGGAGCTGGGCACCAAGGGCCATGCGTCCTTCATCGTCCCGCCGGACACGCCCGGCCTCTCCCAGGGGCAGAAGTTCAAGAAGCACGGCATCCGCGCCTCCCACACCGCCGAGGTCGTCCTCGAGGACGTACGCCTCCCCGGCAGCTGCCTGCTGGGAGGGAAGGAGAAGCTGGACGAGCGCCTGGCCCGCGCACGCGAACGCGCCAAGAAGGGCGGTGAGCGCCTGAAGAACGCGGCCATGGCCACCTTCGAGGCGTCCCGGCCGTCGGTGGGTGCGCAGGCGGTGGGCATCGCCCGCGCCGCGTACGAGGTCGCCCTCGACTACGCCAAGGAGCGCGTCCAGTTCGGGCGCCCCATCATCGACAACCAGGGTGTCGCCTTTCAGTTGGCCGACATGCGCACCCGCATCGACGCGGCCCGCCTGCTGGTGTGGCGCGCCTCCTGGATGGCGGCGGCGGGCAAGCCGTTCGACGCCGCCGAGGGCTCCATGTCGAAGCTCTACGCCGGCGAGACGGCGAAGACCGTCACCGCGCAGGCCATGCAGATCCTCGGCGGCAACGGCTTCACACGTGAATACCCCGTCGAGCGGATGCACCGGGACGCCGCCATTTACACGATCTTCGAGGGCACCAGCGAGATCCAGCGCCTCGTCATCGCACGCCAGCTGTCGGGCGTCCCCATCCGCTGAGGGCGAAGGTGCAGGTCGGACGGCCTGAGCCGACTGGCGTGAGAGGCCTTTCCGGGCGAGTCCGGAGAGGCCTCTTCGCGTGTCAGAAGGCCCGAGTTTCCGGTTGGGAGCTTCTCGGGAGATCAACTCTTCTCGTGATGCCGTCGCTCGCGCAACTGGTTCCTCGTCGGCCTCAACCGCGGGAGCGGTCCGGACTCGCCCCGTCCCGCGAGTGCCGCAGCATCACGAGCGAAGGAGGCAGTGCTCAGTGGCGGGGCACCTGGAGGGTGAAGCGTGCCTTGTCCTGCCGTGTGGTGCCCAGCCGGTCGTAGAAGCGGATCGCACCCTCGTTCCACGACGGTGTCTGCCACTGCACCTCGTCCAGGCCCATGGCCAGCGCCTCGGCGACGACGGCATCCATGAGCCGTGCGCCGAGTCCGTTCCCCCGGTGCTCTTCGCGCAGGTACAGGCAGTCCATGTGGAGATACTCGCGCCCCTGCCAGGTGGCGAACTCGACGGCGCAGGTTGCATATCCGGCAAGCCCCCCGCCCGGTACCTCGGCGACGAGGCATAGCAGGCGGGGGGACTCGGAGCCGAACAGGGCCTCCTGAAGCCGTTCGGCGAGGTCGGCGGCCGGTGGGTCGGACTTCTCGTACGCCGCGTGCTCCGCGGCAAGAGCGACCACCTCGATCAGCTCGTGGCGGATCGCGTGCCGGACGACGGGGACTCGCGCGGCGCTTCCGGTCACGACGCACCGCCCGGCGGGATCGACAGCACGTCGCCGCTCCAGAGGTCGAGCCGCCGGTCGAGCTGGTCGGTGCCCGCCAGCACGTGGCGGAGGAACACATCCCGTTCGTGGGCGATCACTGCGGCCTCCCAGACGCACGGAGCCAATCCCGACGAGGCCGGGCGGAGGGACTCCGGTTCCCCGATCGGCCCGTTGAAGATGGCCAGTCGCGACATGAACCCTTCGACCCAGCTGTGCACGAGCACGTAGTCCCCGTCTCCGCCCGCGTGCAGAATGACGCACCCGAGTCCGAGTGACCCCATGCTGCGATCAGCGAGGAGCCGACAGGCCGCGAGGTGCGTGGCGTGGGCCCATTCTCCGGGTTGCACGCTCCGCCCGGGCGCCTCGATCGAGTACACCTTCATCAGGTGACCGCCCAGTTCCTCGACTCCCAGCAGCCTCACGGCCCGTTCGTGGTATTCGCCAGCGAGGGCGAGCAGCGCCGCCTCGTCAGGCCCGACCGGTGCGGCGGTCTGGGCCGCCGGGCTCAAGAGCGCTCCCGGTCGGCGGGTGGCCGCCGGTGTGGTTCCGGTGCGGGGTCCGTGCACCTCGGCCATGACAGCTCCTTCAGCCCGAGCTCCGGCTCGGTGCGGTTTCGTCGGGTCGAGCGGGTGGCAGCCGCACACGGCGGAGCATCCGGTCACCGCCTTGCGTAGGTCGTCACATCCACTCCGGACTCGAAGCGGCGGCTCGTCGCCGGAGTGAAGGGCGTCAGGTCGCACGGGCCGGTGAACAGGGGGATTCCGGTTCCGATGGCCAACGGGTACCGCTTGATGACCAGTTCGTCGATCTCGCCGATCAGCGCACCGGCCAGCTTGCCTCCGCCGCACAGTCAGATGTCCATGCCGTCCTGGCGCTTGAGGTCGCGGACGAACGGAACCGGGTCGCTGGAGATGATCTCCACCTCCGGGTCGCCGGGCACCAACGTCCGGGAGAACACGCACTGCCGCAGATGGGAGTAGGGGCTGGTGATGCCTGCCCGCAGCGCCGGCTCGTACGTCGCGCGGCCCATCAGCACGGTGTCGTAGCGCTTGTTGGCCACGTCGGTCAGCCCGAACGGTCCGCGCGCCTGCACCGGCACGGTCTCCGGGTGCTGCGCGTTCATCGCCTCCATCACGTCGGACTCGACGGGGAGGAACCCGAACTGCCCGTCGATGTCGGCGATGAAGCCGTCGAGAGTGGCACCTACGTAGTACGTCAGTGCTCGCATCGCATCTCCCTCATGGGGCCGGCGGTGTGCTGAAGACCCCTGTTGGACTCGGCGTCGGCGACACCCGGGAGACAAAGTACTGCAACTGAAGTGGTATGTACACAGTACTCTGCCTGCAGTGATTCGGATGACGAGGTGGAGCAGATGCGACAGAACCCGGAGCGCCGCGCCGCTCTACTCGATGCAGCCATTGAAGTCCTCGCCCGAGAGGGCTCGCGCGGACTGACCCTGCGCGCCGTCGACTCCGAGGCGGGTGTGCCTTCGGGTACTGCGTCCAACTACTTCGCCAAGCGGGCCGAACTGCTTCGTCAGGTCATGCATCGCACCCGGGAGCGGTTGACGCCTGACGAGTCCGCGCTCGCCGGCACCATGCAGGCGCCTGCGTCGACGGAGCTCGTGGTGACGCTGATGCACGAGATCATGGGCCGCATGCGACGCGATCGCAGCAGTCACCTGGCCATGCTGGAACTACGCCTCGAGGCCACCAGGCGCCCCGAACTCCGGGCCGACCTGACCCGGGCGTTCAGCGAGGAGCTCGAAGCCAACATTCGCTTCCACTTCGATGCCGGCCTGCCGGGTGACCGCACGGGGGTCGTTCTGCTCCACCTCGCGATGCTCGGGCTGATCCTGGACGACCTCACAGTGCCCGGCATCCTCGCGGGCTACGACTTCCGCGACGTGCTGGCTGAGTTGGTGGGGCGCGTCCTGCCGTCCGGAACCGGAGCGGAAGCGGACTGATGCCGCGCCGCCCGGAGCGACCTTGAGGACACCGGGTTCGCGCGCCGGCCGTGAGCGGGGGGCAAAGGCGGGACGAGCCGGGCGGGCGGCCGGGACCGAAACCGGTTGCGGCCCGGCAGCGCGAGGCGCGAGGCTCCTGGGCGTGGACATGCACCCGGACCAGCTGAGCGTCTCGCGTGAGACGGTGCGACACCTGGTGGACGATCAGTTTCCGCAGTGGCGGAACCTTCCCTTGCGGGCTTTGGCCTCTCAGGGGACGGTCAACGCGATCTCCCGCATCGGCGAGCGGTTCGCGGCCCGGTTCCCGCTGCGCAGCGGCGACGTCGCCTCGACGCTTCGGCAGCTGGAGGCCGAGGCGGAGGCGGCCCGCGAGCTGGCGGGCCGCACGCCGTTCCCCACGCCCGAGCCCGTGGCGCTGGGCGAGCCCGGCCGGGGCTATCCGCTGCCCTGGTCGGTGCAGACCTGGCTGCCCGGCGGCGTCGTGGCCACCGACGAGGACCCGGGTGAGTCGGTCGCGTTCGCGCACGACCTGGCAGAGTTCGTCCGCAGCGTGCGCACGATCGGCACGCGCGGACGCACGTGGAGCGGTGAGGGCCGCGGCGGTGACCTGCGCGCACATGACGCGTGGATGCGGACCTGCTTCGAGGAGAGCGCCGGGCTCCTGGATGTGCCCCGGCTCCGCCGGATATGGGCGGCCCTGCGGGAGCTTCCGCGCGCCGAGGGAGCGGACGTGATGAGCCACGGCGATCTCATTCCCGGCAACGTACTGGTGTCCCGTGGACGACTCGCCGGCGTCCTCGACGTGGGCGGACTGGGACCGGCCGACCCCGCGCTCGACCTGGTGGGTGCATGGCATCTGCTGGGGGCCGGGCCGCGGCAGGTACTGCGCGACCGGCTCGGGTGCGACGTCGTCGAGTGGGAGCGCGGCAAGGCGTGGGCCTTCGAGCAGGCGATGGGCGCGGCCTGGTACTACGCCCGGAGCAACCCGGCCATGAGCCGGATGAGCTGCCGCACCTTGGAACGCATCCTCGCGGACGGCACCCCGGCCTGAGTCCGCGTCCGCTGGGACATCGCGGGGCGAGCCAGGGGACGGGCGCGGGTACGGGATCAGGCGCGCGGGCCGGGCCGCGGCGGTGCGAGAGTGGGACGCGCACATCGCACACCGATCCGGAGGCGCAGGCCATGACCCTCACGCTCGGCGGCGGACCGCTCGCATCGCGGTCCCCGGAGACCGTCAACTACACGATCGACGGTCCCGCACACCGGCTGCTGTGGCAGCGCTTCCCGCGCCGCGTGCGTGCGCTGCTGGGCAGCAGCACGCTGCTGGACTCCACCGACGCGGCCCTCCTGCACGAGAGCAACCTGCTTCCCCAGCTCTACGTGCCCCTCGCCGACCTGTGCGAGGAGATGCTGGAGGAGAGCGCCCACACCACCCACTGCCCGTTCAAGGGGGATGCCCGCTACTGGAGCGTGCGAGTGGGGGACCGTCTCGTCGAGAACGCCGTGTGGAGCTACCCCGAGCCGCTGGAGGGAGCGGAGTGGCTCAAGGGCCGTGCGGCCGTGTACTGGTCCGCCATGGATGCCTGGTTCGACGAGGACGAAGAGGTCCACGGGCATGTGCGCGACCCGTACCACCGCATCGACGTACGTCCCACCAGCCGCCACGTGGTCGTGAGGGCCGGCGGCACGGACATCGCCGAGAGCCGCCGGGCGTACCTGCTCTCCGAGACGGGTCTGCCCAACCGCTTCTACCTGCCGCAGCAGGACGTCCGCACGGAGCTGCTGCGGCCGAGCGCCACCCACACTCACTGCCCCTACAAGGGGCAGGCCTCCTACCGGTCGCTGCACACCGCCGGCAACCTCATCGAGGACGCGGCCTGGTGCTACGAGCAGCCGCTCGACGAGGCCGTGCGCATCGCCGGGCATCTGTGCTTCCTCGCGGACGGCATCGAGACCGTCGTGGACGGCACGACTCTGAGCTGAGGCGGGCCACGGCCGGGTCACGGCCGTGGACGCAGGGACCCGCGGCGTGACGGGACGGAAAGGATCCGCGTGCGCGGGGGCCGCGTGCTTTCGCCGATCTCCGCGCGTCCGCCCCGCCCCCGGCCCCACAATGCCGGTATGGGGACGATCTACGAACGAATCGACGAGCGGCTTCGTACCTTCATCGAGGAGCAGCACATCTTCTTCACCGCGACCGCCCCGCTGGCGGCGGACGGGCATGTCAACGTCTCGCCGAAGGGGCTCGCGGGGTCGTTCGCCGTCCTCGACGACGTCACCGTCGGATACCTGGACCTCGGCGGCAGCGGCGCCGAGACCATTGCCCACCTCCGCGAGAACGGCCGCGTCACCCTGATGTGGTGCGCCTTCGAGGGGCCGCCCCGCATCGTCCGCATCCACGGAACCGGTGAGCCCGTCTTCCGCGACGACCCGCGGTGGGAGGAACTGCTCCCGCGCTTCGACGGGAGCATGCGGCAGCGCACCGACCTGCGTGCCGTCATCACGGTGCGCGCGGAACGCATCAGCGACACGTGCGGCTTCGCGGTGCCGTTCATGGACTACCGGGAGGACCGCCCGCTGCACACGCAGCGCTTCGCACGCGAGACCGACGAGTCCTTCGCCACATACTGCGAGAAGAAGGAGCACGTGGGTGTCAGCCTCGACGGCCTGCCCGCTCTGCCCCTGCCCCTTCCGAGACGCATCCGGTGACGTCCCGTCCCGTACGACCCACGGAAAGATCCGCAATCCGTCCATCCCGAGCCGAGCGGACCGGCCCGCCGGCCCGCTCATCCCAGGAGCTTCAGCATGAGCAGCAGCGCACACATCGGTGTCACCGGCCTCGCGGTCATGGGCCGCAACCTCGCCCGGAACTTCGCCCGCAACGGATACACGGTGGCCGTGCACAACCGCACTGTCTCCAGGACACGCGACCTGGTGCGCGACTTCTCCGATGAGGGAAGCTTCGTCGCCGCGGAGACGGCGGAAGAGTTCGTCGCCGCGCTGGAGCGGCCGCGACGGCTGGTGATCATGGTGAAGGCAGGGGCTCCCACCGACGCTGTCATCGACGAGTTCGCCGCGCTGCTCGAACCCGGCGACGTCATCATCGACGGCGGCAACGCCCACTACGCCGACACCCGGCGCCGCGAGAAGGCACTGCGCGAGCGCGGACTGCACTTCGTCGGCACCGGCATCTCGGGCGGGGAGGAAGGTGCGCTGCACGGGCCGAGCATCATGCCCGGGGGTTCCGCCGAGGCCTATGAGTCGCTCCGCCCGATGCTGGAGAGCATCGCCGCCAAGGCCCCGGACGGCACCCCCTGCACCACTCACGTCGGCCCGGACGGCGCGGGCCACTTCGTGAAGATGGTGCACAACGGCATCGAGTACGCCGACATGCAGCTCATCGGCGAGGCCTACCACCTGCTGCGCGATGTCGCCGGATACGAGCCCCGCCGCATCGCCGAGACCTTCCGGGAGTGGAACACCGGCCGCCTGGACTCGTACCTCATCGAGATCACCGCAGAGGTCCTGTCACACACCGACGCCGCCACCGGAAAGCCCTTCGTCGACGTCGTCGCCGACGAGGCCGAGCAGAAGGGCACCGGCCGCTGGACCGTGCAGACCGCGCTCGACCTGGGAGTGCCGGTCTCCGGCATCGCCGAGGCCGTCTTCGCCCGGTCGCTCTCCGGCCACACCGACCTGCGCTCCGCCAGCGCCCATCTTCCGGGCCCGGCTGCCGCTCCGCTCGACGCGGCCGCCGCCGAACGGTTCGCGGAGCAGGTCGAGCAGGCCCTGTACGCCTCGAAGATCACCTCGTACGCGCAGGGCTGGAACATGATCAGCAGCGGGAGCCACGAGTTCGGGTGGGACATCGACCCCGGTGCCGTCGCGGCGATCTGGCGGGCGGGCTGCATCATCCGAGCCGTCTTCCTGGACCGCATCCGTGCCGCGTTCGCCGCCCGGCCCGACCTGCCGACGCTGCTGGCGGACGAGCACTTCTCCAAGGAGATCGGTGACGCGCAGGGCGACTGGCGCACGGTCGTGGCCACCGCCGTGGGGCGAGGCATCCCCGTGCCGGGCTTCGCCGCCGCCCTCGCCTCCTACGACGGGCTGCGCAGCTCTCGCCTGCCGGCCTCGCTCACTCAGGGGCAGCGGGACTTCTTCGGCGCGCACACCTACCGGCGTACGGACCGGGAGGGCTCCTTCCACACGCTCTGGGGAGGCGACCGCAGCGAGGTCTCCGCGGACTGACCACCGTCCGGTAGGGCCCGGCCTCCCTGCCCGGCCGGGCAGGATGGTGCGTGCCGGCGGGGCCGGGGCGGGGGAGTGGCTGCCGCGCGAGCGGGCACTCGGACCGTGACGGATATGCCGCTACGTAGATCCGCTGGAGTTGTGATGTCACAGCAGTCAGGCACGGGGTTCCCGGCCTGCAGGCGGCCAGACCCGGTTCCTCCCCATCCCACCCCGCCGCCCGAGCCCGGCGGGCCGGGACCCGGACCGGCACCCGATCCGGTGCCGGCACCCACGCCCGCCCCTCCGCCGGGACCCGCACCGGATCCGATTCCGCCGTCTCCCACCCCGGAGCCCGTCCCGCCGGAGCCGGAACCGCAGCCGGCGCCGCCGGCGCCGTGACGCCGGCGGCGTAGGCAGAGCGGGTCCGCGACGAGGAGCCCGGGCCGAGGCCGGGGGCGGACAGGCGAAACCCTTCCTGCTGTCGGCCCCCGGCCTGGGCCCGTCTGTGTGAAGCGGAACAAGGGGAACGCGTTCCCCGCCGGCGAGAGCGGGCCGGCCGTCACCGCGGTCGCCGCAGAGTCCGCGCGGAGTTCGCTCAGAGCTCCAGCGCCCAGGCCAGGAAGTAGATGAAGAAGACGGCGACGAGCACCGCCAGAATGATCACCGGTGCCTTCGCCCAGCCCTTGGGCGGGTTGTGGCGCTCGTCCGGGCCGGCGCCGCCCGTGCTGTCCTCGCCCGGTGGTGTCTCACCGGGCGGAACCTGTCCGCCCGGCTCCAGACCTGGCGTGTGGCGGGGGTCGTCCGGATCGGGGTACTTCTCGTCCATGAGGCCCGGGTGAGCAGCAACGCGCGACCTATACGTGCCGGACGGCGATTTCCGCGCAGCCGCGCCCCGGCCGCCTTCTCAATCCGTCAGGCCCGTCACCCGGAGGGTGAGGTTGAGCCTTCCCGACGCCATTCCCGTGGCGGTCCCCGTGCCCGGGAAGACCTTCGTCACGCCGTGGTACGCGTAGCGGGACGGGCCGCCGAAGACGAACAGGTCGCCCGAGGCGAGCTGGACGTCCGTGTAGGGCCTGCCCCGCGACTCGGTGTTCCCGAAGCGGAAGACGCAGGTGTCGCCGATGCTCAGTGAGACGACCGGCGCCGGCGACCTCTCGTCCTTGTCCTGGTGCATGCCCATCCGGGCGGCGCCGTCATAGAAGTTGATCAGCGCTGTGTCGGGGTCGTAGTCGCCGGCGGCCGCGTCGTCCTCGTACGCGTCGGCGAGCGCCCGCCGGCCGAGCCGGGCCAGCCAGTCGGGGAAGGCGGCGACGCGGCGCCCGTTCACGTCGTCTGCGGTGCGCGTGTAGCGGTAGGGCTGCCAGTGCCATCCCAGGCACACCGTCCGGACCGACATCACGCCGCCGCGCGGAAGCCTCGTGTGCCGCAGCGGCACGGGGCCCGCCGCCCATTCCCGGCAGGCGGACACCAGGTCACGCTGCTCCCGGAGGCCGAGCCACCCGGGCAGATGCACCGCTCCGGGAGCCGGACGCGACGGGGGCGCCGGGATGAGCGCGTCCACTGCGGACCTCCTGTGACGACAACTCCTCGCGGACCGTGCAACACGCTGCGCTCGCGGGCCCGACGGACACCGGCCAGTGTCGCAGCCCCTGGTGACACGAGCCGGCGGCCACCGGACGCGCTGCTCCGGCGCCGCACGGCGGCCGGGGCGAAAAGCCCTGCGTGCGGGCCCGGGATGCGGGCAGAAGGAGACAACACGACGACCTTCAAGGGGAGATAATGGAGATCTCAGGCATCGTCAGCGCCATCGTGATCGGGATCATCATCGGCGTACTGGGGCGGCTGATTGTGCCCGGCCGTCAGCGCGTCGGCATTCTCCTGACCATCGGCGTCGGCATCGTGGCCGCCCTCATAGGCTCCGCGATAGCCACGTACTTCGGCGTGGGTGACACCAACGGAGTCGACTGGATCGAGTGGCTGATACAGCTCGTTCTGGCAGCACTCGGTGTCTCTGCCCTCGACCGCTCGAAGCGCCGCCGCCGCTGAGCGGACCGTCAACCCGCCCCCTCCCAGGGCCCCTTGCCGGGGAAGGTCTTCAGGCAAGGGGCCCCGGCGCGCCGCCTCCGATCTCTTCCCTGCTGCGCAGTTTCGCCGGGCACCGTACCGAGGCGCCTCAACCGCTCTACGCTGATGGTCTCTTGGACCCCCCACACCCCAAGGAATCAGCCGATGAGCAGATCCCGCCTGGCCGTCGCCATATCGACGGCCGCCCTGGTCACCGCCGCCACGGCGCTCGCCATTCCCGTCACGGCCCAGGCCGGGCCCGGGGAAGCTGCCGCCGCCACCTACGGTGACACCACGAGCGTCGGTGTCCACAACGCCTACGAGCAGGACAAATACGAGTACTTCGCGGACGCGCTCGACTCGGGCGCGTCCCTCCTCGAACTGGACGTGTGGACGAACGTCTTCGGCAAGGGCTGGCGCGTCTCCCACAGCAATCCGACCGGCAACGACAACAACTGCGAGAACGCGGCGTCGGCGGAGGAGCTGCGCACCAAGGAACGTGACCGGAGCCTTGACGGCTGCCTCGCCGACCTCCGGGCCTGGCACGATGCGCACCCCGGCCACCCGCCCGTCCTCATCAAGGTCGAGATGAAAGACGGCTTCTACGACAAAGCGGACCGCGGTCCGGACGAACTCGACGCGCTGCTCGGCGAGAAGCTGGGTGACGCGCTCTTCCGCCCCGCGGACGTCACCGGCTCCCACGCCAACCTGGACGAGGCCGTGGGCACTTCAGGCTGGCCCAGCCGGGAAGCCATGGCGGGCAAGTTCCTCTTCGAACTCATCCCGGGCACCGTCGAGGAGGACAACCCCGCCGACCACCTGTGGACGGACGAGGAGTACGCCACCCACCTCAAGGACCTCGCCGCCAAGGGCGCACTCGGCGAGGCCGGCGCCTTCCCCGCGGTGCACGGCGCCGAGAAGGGCGACCCCCGCACGGAGCGCTACGACGAGGCCCTGCGCCCCTGGTTCGTCGTCTTCGACGGCGATGCCGCCACGTTCACGGGCGGCGGCATCGACACCGCCTGGTACCAGGAGAACGGCTACCTCACGATCATGACCGACGCGCACAAAGTCGCCCCGGAGATCGACAACACCGAGCCGGGTGAACAGGAGGCCCGTGACCGGGTCACCCAACTCGCCGCCTCGCACGCGAGTTTCACGACCTCCGACTGGTACCCGCTGCCGAAGGTCCTCTCGATGGTCGTCCCGCGCGGCTGAACGGCCCCCGGCGCGACCGTTGTTCTGAAGCCACCTCGGCCGTGGGAGCGATGGACCGGTCTCCGGCGGCGTCCTCGCGCTCCGTCCGGCTACCGCTGGAGCGCGAGGACGTCGTCGACCGTGTCGGCGTCCGCGGCCCGCTTGTCCGTCCGGTAGCGCACCACGCGCGCGAAGCGCAGGGTCACCCCTGCCGGATACCGGGTGGAGCGCTGCAGCCCGTCGAGTGCGATCTCCACCACCAGCTCCGGCCGCACCGTCACGCCCCAGGGATGCTCGCGCTCCGTGATGCCGCGAAGCTGTTCGGTCTGCCAGGCCAGCAACTCGTCCGTGAGCCCCTTGAAGGTCTTGCCGAGCATCGCGAACGAGCCGTCCGGCCACCGGGCGCCCAGATGCAGGTTCGACAGACGTCCCGTGCGGCGACCGTGGCCCCACTCGGCGGCCAGCACCACCAGGTCGAGAGTGAAGACGGGCTTGACCTTCAGCCAGGAGGCACCCCTGCGCCCCGCGCTGTAGGCGGAATCCAGCGCCTTGACCATGACGCCTTCATGGCCCTCCTCCAGAACCCGCCGCGCGAACTCCTCGGCGGCGCGGCGCTCTTCGTCCGCCTGCGGATCACGGACGACCATGCGCCGCACCCGCAGGGACTCGGGGACGACTTGCGTGAGAGCCTCATGGCGCTGTTCCGCGTCAAGATCCACAAGGTCGCGCCCGTCGACGGAGAGCACGTCGAAGAAGCGCGGCGTGACCGGCAGCGTCTCCCGCGCCGTCGGCACGTCCACATGTGATCCCACACGCTGGGAGACCTCCTGGAACGGGCGCGGCCGGCCCTCCTCGCCCAGGGCGATCACCTCTCCGTCCAGCACCGCCCGCTGCGCATCCAGCCCGGTCACGATCTCCGCGAGTTCGGGAAGCCGGGCGGTGATGTCGTCCAGGGTGCGCGTGTAGATCCCGACGTTGTCACCGTCCTTGTGCACCTGCACCCGGATTCCGTCGAGCTTCTCCTCCACCGCGCACGGACCGAGCCGGTCCACGGCTTCCAGCACGTTCTTCGCGCTCTGCGCCAGCATGGGCTGTACCGGGCGGCCCGTCTCCAGCCGGAACGCCTCCAGCGTCGAGGGCCCTTCGGCCAGGAGCGCACGTGCCACCGCGCCGAGCGAGCCTCCGAACATCACCGCACGCCGTACCTGACCCGCAGGCACAGATACGGCCTCCGCCAGACCCTCCACGGCGAAGGCGTCCAGCGCTCCCTGCCGCAACTCGCCCGTGAGCAGCCGGAAGAGGAAACGCTGCTCCTCCTCGGTCGCCGCCGACATCAGTGCCGCCAGGAGCCGTTTCCGCTCGGCCTGGGCGCCCTTGCCGTGCACGGCGGCGATCTCCTCCAGCGCGGCGTCCACGCCTGTGATCGTCAACCGCGCCTCGGCTGAGGGCACATGGGACTCGGCGAGGGTACGGAAGCCCACCCCCGTCTTGCGCTGCGGCAAGCGCCCCGCCAAGTACGTGACGACCACCGGCACTTCAGCGGGCGAAGCGGCGCGGAACAGCTCCGCCAGGAGCGTCACCTTCTCCTTGCGCGAGGAGACTTCCGTGATCTCCCTCGATGTCCGGGCAATGTCGGCGAGCAGCATGACTCCATGGTCGCTCCGCCGCCCCGGCATCGCAGCATCCGGCGGAGGGGCGCGGCCCGGGCCGCGCACGGACGCCCCGGCCGCCCGTGCCGTCAGCGCTGCGGGTCGTGGCCCCAGTTCATGAGTGCGTAGCGCCAGTCCGTGTCGCTGATGTCGCCGCGCGGACGGTGCTTGAGCTGCCGGTCGATGTGATGGATCGCTCTGCGCATGTGGATCAGGTCGTCCGCGGTGAAGTCCGCCCTCGGAGTCCGCAGGAGCCGCACTATGCGCCGGCCCACGGCGTGACCGTGACTCTCGCGCTGGCCCTTGTGCCGGCCCACGTTGCGTGACCGCTCGGTATCCAGCCACTGCTCGAGCTGGCCCGCGGGAATGTTCACGGCCCTGGCGAAGTCGGCGAAGAGCGCCTCGTGCTGGTCCTGCTGCTTCATGTCACTCATGAGTCGCAACCCCCTCTGCCGCCGGTGCCTGTACGTCCGCGCGGTCTCCCCGTGGAACCGGTCCGCGGCCTTCCGCCGCCCTGACCGGAAGTGCCGGCGGAGCCGGAAGCCGACGGGATGACGGGCTCCGTACACGCGACGGTGCGCGTCCCTTCGGCGAGCTTGCGACGGACCCTGCCGAACGCCGCGCTCCCCTGAGTCCTCCAGCGCGGCCGGTTGCGCCCCGCGCTCCTTCTGCCCCTCGACATGGGTGTATGCCGCCTTTCACACCTTTCGTGCCTTTCAGGAGGCGAGTGCCCTCCCAGCTGCGGTGAATGCCTCCGCCTACACCGGCGGCGGCGACTCGTACGGGCGCACGCCTCCACGGACGGCGGTCCGGCAGGCGCACGGTGCGGACGTGCACCCCGGCAGCAGGGCTGAAAAACTCCTCGTACATCTTCCTTGACCGTCCGTGAGCGCGAACTGCGTGCCTGCGCTGCCGGGCCGATCTCCCGGGAAGGAGCCGCCATGCAGCGTCGGCCGAGCGCCCGTGTGCGCGAGGGGAACCAGGACGTCCGGGACGTCCGTACGCTCGGCCTCGACCCCGACCAGGACACGGCGGCCGTGATCGAGGCCCTGCTGTCCCGGCACATCGCGGTGCGCCGCGAGGAGGCCGCCCGCAGCAGCGACCGGTTCGCCGAGGACGTCATCGACCTGCTCGCCGACGTCGTCCTGCGCGGCGGCAGACGCACCCGCCCCGCGTTCCTGTGGTGGGGCTGGCGGGGCGCGGGCGGCGCGTCCCACGGAGCCGGCGCCGAGGCCGTCCTCAAGGTCGCCACCGCACTCGAACTGATCCAGGTCTGTGCGCTCATCCACGACGACCTGATGGACGGGTCGCTGCTGCGGCGGGGAGCGCCCGCCGCCCACGTCGCCTTCGCCAACCAGCACCGGGCGGCGGGCCTGCGCGGCAACCCCGACGCATTCGGTGCCTCCGCCGCCATCCTCGCCGGGGACCTCGCCCTGGTGTGGGCGGACGACCTGTTCGAGACCGCCGGGCTCGACAGCAGGGCGAGGCGGGCCGTCGGTCCCGCCTGGCAGGCCATGCGCACCGAGACGATCGCCGGTCAGTACCTGGACCTGTACGGGCAGGGAACCGGCGTCGACTCGCCCGAGGAGTCGCTGCGGGTCGCCTACCTCAAGAGCGGCCTCTACACCGTCGAGCGGCCTCTCCATCTGGGCGCGGCCATGGCGGGCGCCGACGCCGACCTCATCGCCGCGCTGCGCCGGGCCGGGCGCAGCGCCGGCGTCGCCTTCCAGCTGCGCGACGACCTGCTCGGTGTCTTCGGAGGGCCCGCCCGGACGGGCAAGCCGGCGGGCGACGACATCAGGGACGGTGCCTCCACGTATCTCGTGGCCATCGCGCTGCAGCGGGCCCGCGCGCACGGCAGGCACGAGGCCGAGCAGCAGCTGCGCGCCGCGCTCGGCAACCGGGAGCTGGGCACCGACGAGCTCCAGCGGATCCGGGAACTGCTCACCGGCCTGGGTGCCGTCGCCGCCGTCGAGGCCCGCATCGGCCAGCTCACCGCGGCCGCACTCACCGCCCTGGACCAGGCGGACCTGGCGCCGCCCGCCGAGCAGCGGCTCAGCCGGCTCGTACGCAGTGTCTCGGCGCCGCCCGCCTGACCGTTGCTCCGGCAGCACGTGACAAGGCGCCGGTGCGCACGGGCAGCCGGGGCCTCGCGCGTACCGAATGGCGGACCGGCGCCGCTCCCGGCGCGCGGGAGGGCGGGAGCGGTGTTGGCATGGGGGGAAGCCGCCGGCCCGGGGCGGACCGTCCATGCCGAGAGGGAGTCAGCCGTGCCAAGGAGCGCACCCGAACCGAACTACACGGTCCCCGGCATGTCCCAGCAGGAGGGCGGAGACGTCATCCGGCTGCTGACCATGCGTCTGCACGCTCTCAACGATCTCGCCCTGACCCTCAAGCACATCCACTGGAACGTGGTGGGCCCGCACTTCATCGCGGTGCACGAAATGCTGGACCCGCAGGTGGACTCCGTACGGGAGATGACCGACACCACTGCGGAGCGCATCTCCACCCTCGGCGGTTCGCCGCACGGCACCCCGGGTGTTCTCGTGGCCGAGCGGCAGTGGCAGGACTACGCGATCGGCCGCGCCGAAGCCATCGAGCATCTCGGAGCCCTGGACCTCGTCTACAGCGGGGTCATCGAGGACCACCGGCGCGCGGTGCGCGCCACCGAAGAGAGCGACCTGATCACCCAGGACATGCTCATCGAGCAGCTGCGCAGCCTCGAACTCTTCCAGTGGTTCGTCCGTGCTCACCTGGAGAGCGCCGGCGGTTCGCTGAGCACCGCGAGCGCCAGTTCCGAACGGGACGCCGCGAGCAAGGCCGGCAAGCAGGCCCGCAAGCAGCCCTGAACGGCGTCGGCCGCGAGGGAGCGATCAGAGGCAGGGAGAGACGATGGCCGGACAGTTCGAGGTGACCACGGAGGTCGATCGTCCCATCGAGGAGGTCTTCGCCTTCCTCGCCGACGGCGAGAACGACCCCGAGTTCAGTCCCAGGGTGCTGGAGATGGTCAAGGTGACGGACGGGCCGACCGGGGTGGGCACTGTGTACAGGAGCACCGTCAAGGACGCGGGGGTGCGCACCCGCCGGGAGTTCCGCATCACGGAGTTCGAGGCACCCACCAGGATCCGCTGGACGGAGACCTCGGAGAATCTGGTGACGGCGGAGGAGGGCGGCTACGACCTCGAACCGGCAGGGGAATCCAGCACGCGTGTGCGGCTCTTCAACTCGCTGACCGGCCACGGCGTCGGGAAGATGATCGCCGGGGTCGCGCTGAACGCCGCGCGCAAGGACGCGGACGACTTCGGCCGGCGCATCAAGCAGGCCGTCGAAGCGGCCTGAACCAGCCGCCCGCAGAAAAACAGTTGGACAGTCCCTGGCGTACCCCGCTACTGTATCGATACAGACTTAATCGATACAGAAGAACGGTGGGCGGGGAGGTGGGGGCGATGGAGTCGCGGGGAAAGCGGGCCACGCTGCAGACCGTGGCGGACGAGGTCGGGGTGTCGCGGACGACCGTCTCCAACGCCTACGGACGTCCCGACCAGCTCAACAAGGACCTGCGCGAGCGGATCTTCGACGCCGCCCGGCGCCTGGGCTACCCCGGTCCAGATGCGGCGGCACGTTCACTGCGCCGGGGAAGGGCCGGAGCGATCGGGCTGCTCTTCACGGAGACCCTCTCCTACGCTTTCGCCGATCCGTACTCCGTCGGCTTCCTGCAAGGCGTCGCCGAGGTCGCGGAGGCCTCCGGAACCGGCCTGCTCCTCATTCCCATGCCGCCCCGTGCCTACGGCCCGAAAACGGCCGACAGGGATGCTCCGGTGCCGCCCGGCACCGACCATCCGGAAACAGCCGTACGCAACGCGGTGGTCGACGGTTTCTGTCTCTACTGCGTGCCCGTAGGCCATCCCGCCAAGGCACTGATCCGGGCACGGGGCCTGCCGATGGTGACCACCGACGAGAGGGACGATCCCTCGATCCCGTACGTCGGCATCGACGAACGGGCTTCGGCGCGGCTCGCCGCTGAGCACATCGTCCGGCTCGGCCACCGGCGGATCGCGGTGATGGTCGATCAGGTCGTCGCACCGGGCACCTCGGGCCCCGCGACCGTGGAGGAGCAACTCGCCTCCGACTGCGGGGACTTGCGCGGCCGTCTCGCCGGCTACCGCGACGCCCTGGACGAGGTGGGAGTCGACTGGCGGAGCGTCCGCGTCGTCGCCGCGGGCCGCAACTCCCGCTCCGCTGCGGCCTCCGCGGCCTCCCACTGCCTCGATGTCGCCGAGCGGCCCACCGCCGTGCTCGCGATCGGCGACGTACTCGCGCTCGGGGTGCTCGACGCGTGCGAGCAGCGAGGGCTCGTCGTGGGGCGCGACATCTCCGTGGCCGGCTTCGACGACGTCCCCGAGGCGGAGCGGGCCCGGCTGACGACGGTGCGCCAGCCCATGGGGGAGAAGGGCCGCATCGCCGGGCGGCTGCTGCTCGAACCGCGGGAGGAGGAGAAGGTGCCCCGCATCAAGCTCCCCACCGAACTGGTCGTACGCGCCACCACCGGCCCCGCACCCCACTGACCCGGACGACCCCGCCTCAGCCCACCACGACCCTCGGCCGACGCCGATCCCCGGCCCGCCCGGTCCCGGAAGTTCCCGATTCGCGGGAGAACAGGACGACTTGGCCCCTGTGCACGGCTTTGCCCAGGCCTTCCCTCCGTGCACGCGACCAGATCGGCCACACCCGGCCGAATCCGAACCGCTCATCCGAAAGGAGAGGAAATGATCCCGATAGAAGGGCCCCTCGTCGCGGACGCCACCCGGCACATCGCACACTCCGCGCTGCCCGACGCACCAGTCGTCCCCGACCAGGAGAAGCCGCCGAAGACACACCGGTCGCGGAAGAGGCTCGCACGGACGCTGCGATCCCTCGCCGACCGCCTGGAGCCGTCGCGCTGCGTCGACCCGCCGCTCCAGCCGCGCACCCAGTGAGGAAGGGCAGGCGGGGGAGCAGAAGGGCCGGGCGGCCCCTTCGGGCCGCCCGGCCCTTCCACCAGGTCCTGTACCGCGGATATTGCGCCCGAGCTCATGCCTCGTGGACGCACTCACCCCCCACGTAGGTGGCCCGGACCGGCACCGACGCGATGTCGTGGGGCTCCGCGGTGAGTATGTCCTCGCCCAGGACGGTGAAGTCGGCAAGGTATCCGGGTTCCAGACGCCCTTTCCGTCCGGCGGTGCCTTCGGCCTCGGCCGAGCCGAGTGTGAAGACCGCCAGCGCCTCCTCCGCGCTGATCCGCTGCGTGGCGCCGACAGTCACACCGTCGTCCATGCCTTCGCGGGTGACCATCGACTGGATTCCGAGCAGCGGCTGGTAGGGACCGCACGGGTAGTCCGACGAGCCCGCCACCGTGACACCGGCGTCCAGGAAGGAACGGTGCGCGAACATCCGCTCGGCGCGGTCCGGGCCGTACCAGCGGTTGAGCGCACCCCCGTGGTATGCCGCGTAACCCGCGAACGGCACGGCGACCGCCGAGAGTTCACGCATCCGCGTCAGGATCTCCGCGTCGACGATGCTGCAGTGTTCGATGCGGTGCCGCAGTCCGGGCCGGGGCATCTCCCGCTGCGCCGCTTCGAACGCGTCGAGGACGAGACGGATCGCCGCGTCCCCGTTCGCGTGCACACCGATGCGGCTGCCGTCGCGGTGCACGGTGCGGACCTGCGAGAACAGCTCCTCGGTCGGTGTCGTCTGCAGACCGTGGTCGTCCGAGTCCGCGTAGGGCTCTGCCAGCAGGCAGGTACGGCCGCCGATCGCACCGTCCGTGAAGGCTTTCACGCCGACGATCCGCAGCATGTCGTCGCCGAAACCGCTTCCGACACCCAGGGCCTGCGCTGCAGCGTAGTGGTCGATGGAGAGCAACATGCCCACGCGCAGGGTCAGTTCGCCACGGGCGCGGGCCTGCCGCAGCAGAGCGATGTCCTCCGGAGCGATCAGGGCGTCGCACACCGACGTCAGCCCGGCCGCGTGCCACTGCTGCTGTGCGCGTGTGAGGCCGCGGAGTTTCTCCTGCGGTGAGCTGGGCCGCAGCGGCGAGGCGCCACCACGAGCCGTGGCGGGATAGACGACGTTCATCAGGGCCCGTTCGACGAGCCGTCCGTCGAGTCGTCCGTCCGCGTCCCGTCCGAAGTCGCCGCCGTCCGGCGGGACGGAGTCCTCGTCGATGTGCAGGGCCCGCAGTGCCGCGGAGTTGGCGACTCCCCAGTGGCCCGCGACCTGCACGACGAGCACGGGGTGGCCCGGCGCCGCCCGGTCCAGGTCCCAGCGGGTGAGAGGTCCCGTCTTCGTGTCGTCGTAGCGGCTTCCGCGAATCCATTCCCCGGGAGCCGCCCGCGCCGCCTCGGCCCGTACCTGGCCGAGAAGATCCTCGACGCCGGAGACGGCTCCGGCCGACAGGTCGAGATGCAGCAAGTCCTCGGCGGCGATGGCGAGATGGATGTGCGCGTCGTTGAGTCCGGGCACGAGCGCCGCGTCGCCGAAGTCGACCTCCTCGGCGCCGGGGAAGCGCTCCCGCAGCTGCGACACCGTGCCCGTGGCGGTGATCCGCCCGCCGGCGGCGGCGACTGCCTCCGGCTCGGGGCCTCCGCGCGCCTGCTGGCTGACCACGCGGGCGGCGCGGTAGAGCACGGGACGCAGCTCGTCGAGCACCGTGGTCATGTGACCTCCCCCGCAACGGGCGCCGGATGGGCGGCTGTTGATTGCGCCGACTCCCGACGGCCCGCGGGCGGCCCGCCCGCGGCGGGACGCAGCGCGGTGACGGCGCCCGTCACGGCGAGGTTCGCCGCCAGAGCGATGATGCCGCCGTTGATGCCGTTCAGCGGGTCGTTGTCGGTGGCCCACAGCAGCGTCATCACCGTCAGGCCCACCAGCATTCCGGCGGCCGCCGCGGACGTCGGCATGCGGCGCCAGTACAGCGCCAGCAGCACGGCGGGAACCAGCTGCGCCAGCCCCTCGTAGGAGAGAACGGACAGCTGGACGAGCGTGTTGGGGAAGAACAGTGCCCCCGCCAGCGCCAGCAGCCCCGCCAGGAGACACACCAGCTGCGAGAGCCGTTTCGTGCGGATGTCGTCGGCCGGTGCCGAGCCGCTGCGGCGGCTGCGCGGGTCGGCACCGTTGCCGCCGCCCAGCAGGGTGCGGCCCCACAACGTGCCGATGGCCAGCATGAACACACTCATCGGCACGATCGCCGAGAGCGCCCCCGCCACACCGATGACCGCGACCAGGGGAGCGGGCAGCGCCTCGGTGACGAGTGCGAACAGAGCCAGATCCGGGTTCTCTAGGTTCGGCACCACGAACAGCGCAGTCGCGCCGACCATCATCGGTATGAACAGCAGCAGTTGGTACCAGGGCAGCAGAACGGCGTTGCGCCGCAGGGCATTCGGCGACCTGGCACTGAGATAGCCGGCAACCGTCGTCGGGAAGATCGTGATGGTCACGGCGTTCAGCAGAAGGGTCGTGACGAACCACGTACCGTCGAGGCCGCCCGACTCGTGGCCGGGGAAGGTCAGCCACTCCGGCTTCTCCGTCACCATCCGGTGCATCAAGTCGCCCAGTCCGTCAACGAAATGGACGGGAACGTACACCGCGAGGAAGACCACCACCGCGATCACCAGGACATCCTTGAGGGCGCTGACCCACGCCGAGCCGCGCAGACCGGAGATCAGGATGAACACCTCGGCGACGACGAAGGAGATGACCGCCGCCACACGCAGATCGATGCTGCCGTACGTCATGGCGTTGACCACGACGCCCATGCCCTGAATCTGCACCTGGATGTAGGGGACGATGAAGACGGTCGCGACCACCGCGACGAGCATCCCCAACGGCCGGGAACGGAAGCGGTGTTCGGCCATGTCGGCTATCGAGATCAGCCGGTGACGGCTCGCGTACGTCCACAGGGCGGGTCCCACCACGTACGCCACGGCGAAGCCCGTCGTCAGGTACGCCACCAGGTAAAGGATCGGCACACCCATGGAGAACGACCAGCCGGCCGTGCCAAGGAAGGAGAAGCTCGTGTAGGTCTCCCCGGCCATCAGCAGCCAGATGAACAGCACGCCCAGACCGCGGCTGGATACCGACCACTCCGCCAGGCCCTTGTCGCGGCCGCGTGCGCTGAGCAGTCCCACGACGATGGTCGCCACCATCGCCAGCCCGAAGATCGTCGTCGCCGTCGCTGCGGAGGAACTCATGCCGCACCTCCGGCCGTTCCGCGCTCCCCGGTGGCCGCTGCGGCCCCGCCGGGGACGTCGTCGGCGTCGTCCGCGGGTATCGGCTCCAGCGCGTCCGCCCGGTAGGCCGGGTCGAGGCGGGCCGCGAGCCAGATGATCAGGGGACTCACGAGGGACGCCATGATGATCCACGCCAGCAGGAACGGCAACCCGAGGATGCGCGGCTCGATGCTGTTGGCAACGACAGGCGCCGCGCAGTACAGCACCCCCGGCACGGCCAGCAGCCACAGCGAACGGCGGCGCCTGTCGGCGGCGGGCAGGGCACGGAAGGGCAGCCGGGCCTGCCGGCCCGCGCCTTCCTGCTCCGCGTCTGGGAGGCTGTCGGACATATCTCTCCTTCTGTGGCGCTCTGTGCTCTGCTCGCTTGCCCGGGCCCCGGGCCGCCGCAGGAACCCGTCACACGGACGGTTCGTAGCGGCCGTCCACCGCGGTCCAGCCGCCGTCCACGGCCAGGACGCTGCCCGTGACGTACGTCGAGGCGTCGGAGACGAGGTACGTCACGGCGCCCGCGATCTCCTCCGGCCCCGCCCACCGTCCGAGTGCCGACGCCTGCGCATAGGCGTCGTACCACTCGGGATCGGCGGCGATCTGATCTGTCAGCGGAGTGCGCACCACGCCCGGCGCGACGGCGTTGAAACGCACCCCGCGCGGCCCCCACTCCGCGGCAGCGGTACGCAGCAGCTGAACCAGCCCCGCCTTCGAGGCGGCGTAGACGCTCTGCCCCGCCTCCACCTGGAAGGCCCGCATCGACGCCAGACCCACCACACTGCCCCGGCCGCGCTCGGCCATCGCCGGTGCCACCGACTGCACGAGCGTCAGGTACGCCCGCAGATTCAGCGAGACGACCCGGTCGAAGTCGGAGAGCGTGTAGTCCGCGATCCGCTTGCGCACATTGGCGCCCACGGTGACGACGAGACCGTCAAGGAGGCCCCACCCGGCCACGGCGCTGCGCACGGCACCCTCGTCCAGCACGTCGAGGTGGTGCACGCTGACCGGACCCGTACGGGAACCGGGCGCCGGCCGCTCACCGGCGGCGAGCCTCGCCGTCTCCTCGGCGCCCCGCAAGTCGACGTCGGCGACCAGCACTTCGGCGCCCTGCGCGGCCAGCGCCCGCGCCGACTCCCTGCCGATTCCGCTGGCTCCGCCGACCACCGCCACCCGCCTGCCGTCGAGCCGGAACAGGTCCGCGTACGCCACTGAAGCCTCCTCTGTCCTGCCGTGCGCGGCGGTCACCGGCGGAACACCGCCATCCGCGTCACCGTCATCTCCTCGATCGCGAACCGCGGTCCCTCGCGGCCCGTGCCGGAGTCCTTCACACCGCCGTACGGCGCGATGTCGCAGCGGTAGCCGGGCACGTCGTTGATCACCACGCCTCCGGTCTCCAGTTCCTCCACGGCCTCGAACGCCGCGCCCAGGTCCCGGGTGAAGACCGCCGCGTGCAGCCCGTATCGGCTGGCGTTGACCGTCGCGTACGCCGCATCCAGGTCCGGCACTGCCCGCAGACACACCACCGGACCGAAGATCTCCTCGTCCCAGGCGGGTTCACCGTCGGGCACACCGGTCAGCAGCGCCGGTGTGACGCACCGGCCGCTGCGCTCACCGCCGTGCACCACCCGTGCCCCCGCCGTGCGGGCACGCTCGATCCACGAGCACACCCGGTCCGTGGCGGCCTCGTCGATGAGCGCCGAGACGCGCGTGTCCTCGTCTCGCGGATCACCGACGACGACGTGCGGCAGCCGCTCCGCGATTCGCCGCTCCAGGTCTCCGGCGACCTGCTCCACGGCGATCACCCGCTGAACCGAGATGCACGCCTGGCCCGAGGCGTAGAAACCGCCGCGCACGACGGCGTCGGCCGCAGCGTCGAGGTCGGCATCTTCGGCCACCACGAGCGCCGCGTTGGAGCCCAGTTCCAGAACAACCCTGCGGGGCGCCGCCTGGCGGGCGATACGGTGCCCGATCTCGGCGGACCCCGTGAAGGAGACAGCCGCCACCTGCGGATGCGTTGTCAGGGCTTCCCCCACCGCGGCGTCGCCGGTGACCAGCTGCACCGCGCCCGCCGGCGCGCCCGCGGCCGTGAGCTGCTCCCGTACGAGACGGACCAGCCACAGTGTGGCCAGTGGTGTCGCCGGAGCGGGCTTGACGATGACGGGGCAGCCCGCGGCGATCGCCGGGGCGATCTTGTGCGAGGCCAGCATCATCGGGTAGTTGAAGCCGGCTACGCCCACGACGACACCGACGGGACGCCTCGTCCAGAACCCCGTCATGCCGTCGCCGGAAGCCAGCCCGTCCAACGGCACCGTCTCACCGTGCACGTGGAAGACCTCGCCGGCCGCGGCCTCCCAGGTGGCCACTGCCCGCACCACCTCGGTGCGGCAGTCCGCGCGGGGCTTGCCCGTCTCCAGCACGAGCAGGTCCTCCATGCCGCCGGCGACTTCCTCCAGCGCGGCGGCGACACCGGCGAGAACCTGCCTGCGCACCCGCGTGGGCAGCTTGGCGACCTGCCTGCGCAGCTCCGCGGCGTGCCCGGCCGCCCGCCGGGCGAGCGCCGCGTCGCCGACCGGGGCGAGAGCGACTTCGCTGCCGTCGTAGGGGAACCGCACCGGCTCACTGAGGGAGGCCGGCACCCGGTCGTCGCCGACGGGAAGCGAATCGGTCAGGCCCTCCGGGAGCGCGGCCGCATGCGCGGAACGGCCCGGACCGGGAGCGGGGGTCACCGCGGGCCCCCCTTCGCTCCGGCCGTCAGGAAGTGCCGGGCCGCCGCCGCGTAGACCCTTGCGTACTCACCGATCTCCGCCACCTCGACGTACTCGTCCTTCTGGTGCGCGATCCACTTGCCGCCCGGCCCGTAGACGACGGTCGGCAGCCCGGCGTCCCGCGTGAGGACGGTCCCGTCCGTGGTGCCGGGAACCGCCCCGAAGGCTGGCGGTGAGCCGTGCTCGTCGCGGTGCCCCGACACCAGCGCCGTCACGACGGGGTGGTTCTCGTCGATCTCGATGGCGGGCCGGTCGTCGACGACGGTCAGCTCGACCGTCACTCCCACGGTGCCGGCGGCGTCGTCGGCCGCCTGCCGCACCCTTCCGATCAGCTCCTCATGGTCCGTTCCCGGGACCGTCCGCACATCGACGCCGACCATGCCGTGTGCCGGGATGACATTCAGCTGGCCCGGGTCCCCGGCGTGCAGCACGGTCGGAGTGACGGTCACCGAGCCGGCGTGCGGGTGGGTGCCGAAGCGCCGCACCGCCCACTCCTCGACACCGGCCAGCGCCTCGACGATCCGTGCCCCGGCGACCAGGGGGGAACGCGCCTCCTGCGGCATCGCCCCGTGTGCCATCACCCCGGTGAGAGCGAGGCGGATGCGGATGCCGCCCCGGGCCGAGGTACACACCTCGTACCCCTCGGGCTCGCAGACGATGACCCCGTCCACCGCGGCGGCGTGCGGCGAGGCCGCGAACGCCTTGGCGCCGAGCATCATCCCCTCCTCGTCGCACAGCACCCCCAGCACGATCCGTCCGGGGAACGGGCCGGCCAGCTCCAGGGCCCGCACGCCGTGGATCATCGCCGCCAGACCGGACTTCATGTCGGCGGAGCCGCGACCCCACAGCCTGCCGTCGCGGATCTCCCCGCCGTACGGATCGACGCTCCAGTCCTCCTCGCGCCCCTCCGTCACGACGTCGGTATGGCCCTCGAACATCAGCGTCGGCCCGTCACCCCCGCCGCCCTCGACGAACGCGACGAGGTTCGTACGGCCAGGCGCGACCTCGGTCACCTCGTGCTCCCAGCCGAACTCCGTGAACAGAGCTGCGAGAAGGCGGACCGCCGGCCCTTCCACGTCCTGCGCACCCGCATCGCTCACTGTGCGCAGCCGCACCAGGTCGCGGGTGAGACGGACAGCGGCCTCCGCGTCGACCGCCGGAAGCGGTGGAGCAGCGGGAGCTGCATCGGGACCTGTGTCGGGACCGGCACCGGGACCGGAATGCATGCGCGACCTCCATGAGTGCTGGCCAGAGCACCAGGGCGACTGGTCAGACCAGTTGATTTCCCGTACTCTCCTAGCACGCTCACGCGTCGGTCAAGGGGGAAGACGGCGCTCGTCCTTCCGGACCGTGCCTGTCTCCGTGAGCAGCAGAGCCGCAATCGACCGGGACGACGAGGGGAAAGCATGTCCGCCGAGGGAGCCGTCTTCCGTCCGGTGGAGCCGGTGCGCGCGTACCAGCGTGTCGCGGAGCAGATCGAGGAGCGCATCCTGAGCGGCGACCTGCCGCCCGGGTCACGGCTGCCGGGGGAGCGCGAGCTGGTCAGTCAGTTCGCCGTCGGACGCTCCACGGTCCGCGAAGCCCTGCGCGTATTGCAGTCCGCGGGGCTGGTGCGCTCCCGCCCGGGAGATCCACTGGGCGCCGAGGTCCTGGGTGTCACGCCGGACAACCTCAGCCGGACACTCGGACGCCTCGCCCGCTCCCACCTGTCGACACTCGGCGAACTCGTGCAGTTCCGCATGGTGCTCGAAGCCGAGAGCAACAGGCTCGCGGCCCGGTTGCACAGTGAGAGCGACCTGGAGCGCATGGAGGAGCAGATCCGGCGGATGGAGGCGCTGAGCGCCGACGAAGCCGGTCTGCACGCCTTCAGCGAGGCCGATGCGCTCTTCCACCAGGCGGTCGCCGAAGCCAGCCACAATTCGCTGCTCGGGCTGTGCGCACGTGCCGTGCACGACGCCGTCGTCGAAGTCATCGAGGGGAAGATCGCGGCCGCAAGTGAGACGACCGTGTGGATGGAGCGCTCCATCACCCACCACCGGCACGTCCTGGCGGCGATCCGCGACGGCGACGCCGAGCTTGCCGCCCGCCTGGGGCGGCAGGCGCTCTACGACTACTACGCCGACCACGTCGAGGAAGGTACTCGCCGGCTGCTCGGCGCGGCCCTCGACGAGCAGTGACCCGGGCCTGCACCCTGTGACCGGGCAGCCGGGCGGAGAGCCGAGACCGTTCAGGCCGCCGGCGTGATGTTGTGGTTGAGCCGGAAGACGTTCTCCGGGTCGTACTGCGCCTTGACCGCCGCCAGCCGCCGGTAGTTCTCCGGCCCGAAACCGGCGACGACCCGGTCCCGGCCCTCCTGGCCGATGAAGTTCAGATAGACGGCGCCGCTCGCCCAGGGCCTCATGTCCTCGCGCAGGCCACGGGCCCACTCCTTCGCCCTGGCGTCGTCAGCGGGATCCTCCCAGAGACCGAACGGATGCACCGTCCACGCGGCGCTGCGCCAGGGCAGCGGATACAGCTCCGCGCCCCGGGCGACCGCGCCGCCCTGCGGGAAGAGCACGTGCTGCGACGGTGAGGGCACAACCATGTCGTGAGCCCGCGCGCAGAAGAGGCCGACAGCCTCGTCGGGGAAGGCGTCGAGATGCTCCGCGGACCAGTAGTTGCGGTAGCCGGGCGGGTCGTCCAGCATGCGCTGCACCTGCGCGTAGGGCATCTGCTCGATCAGCTCGCCCGTGTGCCCGAGGCGTAGCATGGGAGCCATGACGTCACGGGCCTCCGCCTCCCGGCCCGTGTACGTGATCAACGACGCGCACGCGAGCTTCCCCACCAGATCCTCCGGGACGGGGGGTTCCTCGCCACCCGTGAGATAGATCAGCCCTCCTCCGGCCTGATCCGGCGCGGCCTCCATGAAGTCCCGGTAGGCGCGCACGACTTCGGGTCCGGCAGCCGCCGGCCATATCAGCAGTGCGGCGGTCAGCGCCGGCAGCGGATGCAGTCGCAGTGTCATGGACGTCGCCACGCCGAAGTTGCCCCCGCCGCCGTGCAACGCCCAGAAGAGTTCGCGGTTGTTGTGACCGGTGGCCCGTACGAGCTCACCGTCTGCGGTCACGAGCTCGACGGCCAGCAGATTGTCGCAGGCCAGGCCGAACTCCCGCTCCAGCCAGCCCGAGCCTCCGCCGAGAACGAAGCCGCCGACGCCGGTCGTCGAGACCCGCCCACCGGTCGTGGCCAGTCCGTAGGGCTGAGTCGCCCCGTCGAGGTCGGCCATGGTGGCACCGCCGCCCACACGCACGGTGCGGGCACCGGGGTCGACGGTGACGCTGTTCATATGGCGCAGATCCACCACCAGCCCGTCGGAGATCGAGTTGCCCGCAACGCTGTGACCTCCGCCGCGCACGGCGATCTGCAGCCCTTCCTCTCGGCCGTACGCGAGGGCCCGGGCGACCTCGGCCTCGTTGCGGGGCAGGGCGATCACGGCGGGGGAGCGGTCGATCATGGCGTTGAAGACGGGCCGGGTCCCCTCATAGGCCGGGTCGTCGGGCGTGAGGATCTCGCCCGTGAACTTCTTGCGCAGCTCGTTCAGCGCGCTGTCGTGCAGCATCCGGGACGCCATGATGTCCCCCTTCCTCTACTTTCGACCGTAACGCTCAGCGGGGAGTGACGGGGGTGACCCGGTACGTCCTGTACGTCCAGGACGGCGCCGCGCCCGCTCTGCCCGGCGCCTCCGGAGAAACCGGACCCGGAGCGGAGTCCATCACCCACCGGAACCCTTCGGCGCGGTGGGCGTGCCGTCGGACTCCGGCCGGGGTTGCCCGCGTGCGACGCCGCTGCCCCGGGTGCAAGGCAGCGATGGGCTCATCCTGCAAGCAGGTCCGGGTGCGGTCCGCTGTGGTGGGATATCCGCATGGCTTCCCCTGTGCTGCACCTCCTGGCCTCCGCCGCGCCGCCGGTGGTCGACCTCGTCGACATCGTCCGGCGTGCGCAGAGCCGTGGCTGGACCGTATGCGTCGGACTCACGCCCACGGCCGCCGAATGGATGGAGGGGCAAGTGTCCGCGCTCGAGGAGCAGACCGGGCACCCGGTGCGCAGCACTCCGCGCAAATTCGACGAGCGCGAGGTGTGGCCCGGCGCGGACGTCACGGTCCTGGCACCGGCGACGCTCAACACCGTCAACACGAGCGCTCTCGGACTCACGACGAACTTCGTCACGGGCCGCGTGGTCGAGGCCGTCGGCAAGCAGTGGCCGCTGGTGATGATGCCGTGCGTCAACAGCGCCTACGCCACACACCCGCAGTTCGCCACCAGCATTGAGACGCTGCGGAACGCAGGCGTGCGCGTGCTGTTCGGCGAGGGCGGCTTCGAGCCGGACCCGCCGGGGGAGGGCGACCGGAGGACCTACCCGTGGGCACTCGCCCTGGACGCGGCCCGTTCTCTGGCGGGCTAGCTGTATTGACCTGATGCGTTGTTCACACGGCTGATCGGTGGCTTGCCTTCGAGTGCGGTGTGGCAGCGATGGTGGTTGTAGCTGTGGAGGAAGTCTGTCAGCGCTGTGGCGCGTTGGTCGTTGGTGGCGTAGGGCCGCAGGTAGGCCCATTCATCGAGCAAGGTGCGGTTGAAGCGCTCCACTTTCCCGTTGGTCTGCGGCCGGTAGATGCGGGTGCGCTTGCCGACCGCGCCGAGATCGGTCAGGGCTTGCTTCCACAGGTCGCTCTTGCGGTAGGACCAGGCGTTGTCGGTCAGCACCCGTTCGATGCGGTCGATGCCCAGCGTGGCGAAGTGGGCTGCCGCCCTGCGCAGGAAGGCAGCGCACGTGGTGGCCTTCTCATCGGGATGGATCTCGCTGTAGGCGAGGCGGGTGTGGTCATCGACGGCGGAGTGAATGTAGTCGTAGCCGGTGCGGCGACGGCTTTGCGGCCGGGCCGCCCGGGCCGCCTCCCGGCCGTGGATGCGCCAGCCACCGCCGTCGGGGATGCGCCCGAGCTTCTTCACATCGACGTGGACAAGTTCGCCGGGCCGGCTGCGTTCGTAGCGGCGGATGAGCCGGCCGGTGGGCCGGTCCAGCCAGGACAGACGGTGCAGGCCATGGCGGGTCAGGACCCGGTGGACGGTGGAGGGCGGCATACCCAGGATCGGGCCGATGCGAGCAGGCCCGAGTTTGCGCTCGGCCCGCAAGGCGCAGATGCGGGCCTCAACGCCCGGCGGTGTGCGGTTCGGCAGGTGGTGCGGGCGGCTGGAGCGGTCGGCCAGGCCGGTATCGCCCTCTGCAGCGAACCGGCGTATCCACTTGTGCGCGGTGGTGCGCGAGACGCCCATCTGGGCAGCCACATGCGCTACCGGAAACCCCGAGCGGACACGTTCGACCAGCAACCGCCTGCCGTGCACGGTCAGCCGGGCATTACGGTGGGACACGAAGACCTCCGTTGTGCGGTGAAGCCTAGACACCTCCACCACACCGGAGGTCTTCGCCATGATCAAGACCTGCGGGCGTCAACAACGCTCATGATCAATACAGCTAGCGCCGAACACCTGCTCAGGCGGGCCGAGTTCGTGAGACGCCTGCTCCGCGGGCGGGTTCAGGCCCGGTCGAGCCAGTCGTTGCTCGTTTAGCGTGCGGCTGCGAAGCTCCGCGCCTGCGGGAAGAACCCATCGAAGCCGTGGAACCTCCGGCCCACACGCGCAGTTCGGCCTGCGCTCCGGCGGGCCCAGGTCCCGGTGGCGTACTCGATGTCCTTGTCCCTGGCGTCGCCGCCGGGGACAAGGACATCGAACGAGACTCGTTCCTCTCACGCGTCCGGCCCCGGCGGGCCCTCCCGAGCACTGCCGGCCCGAGACGGAGTCGTCGCGGTGGCCGAAGAATCCGATGACCGTCCGCTGCCGTCGCAGACGCGCGGCACCGTCCGTCAGTCCGCCAGGTCCAACGCCGCCGCAACGATTCCGTCGGCGTCGATGCCGTGGTGGCGGTGGACGTCGGCGAGACTGCCGCTCTGCCCGAAGCCGGTGACACCCAGCGCGCGCGCCGGCACCCCGTTGACGCCCGCGAGGAACGCAAGCGTGTGCGGATGCCCGTCGAGGACGGTCACCAGCGGACGGGCACGCTCGGGGGGAAAGGTCTGACCGAGGATCCAGTCCGGACCCTCCTGCAGGCCCTGCCGCGCCTGCACGGCACGGAAGAGAAGGTCGGGACTGGTGACGCACACGACGTCCGCGCCGATGCCGAGCTCCTCCAGACGGTCCGCTGCGGCGACCGCCTCGGTGACCATCACGCCGGCGGCGGCGATGGTCAGCGACGGATTCGCGTGGCGGCGCAGCGGATATCCGCCGGCCACGGACTGCCTGCGCCGCCGCTCCCGCGCTGCGGAGTCGGCCGGCACGGCTGCCAACGACTGGTCCACGGGACGCGTGGACAGCCGCAGGTACGTCGAACTGCCCCCGGCCCTGCCGAGGTTGGCCAGCCCCGCCAGCAGGCACCACTCCAGGTCGAGGGCGAAAGCCGGCTCATACGCGGTGCAGCCCGGCTGCTCCAGGCCGATCGAGGGTGTGATGACCGACTGGTGGGCGCCGCCCTCCGGTGCGAGACTCACCCCCGAAGGCGTCCCTACGAGAATCGACTGCCCGCCCGCGTACATCCCGAACGACCACGGCTCCAGGGCACGGCCCACGAACGGGTCGTAGACCACACCGATCGGCAGCAGCGGCGTTCCCCACCGGCTCCACGTGGCACCCAGCTCACCCAGCAGCCCCACCAGATTCGTCTCCGCGATGCCGAGCTCGATGTGCTGGCCGCCCGGCTGCTCGCGCCAGTGGAGAATGGTCTCGGCATCGTCGTCGAACCAGTCCCGGCGCTGCGTTGCGGACCAGGTGCCGACCTTGTTCAGCCAGCCGCCGAGGTTCGTCGTCGACGCGACGTCCGGGCAGACCGTCACCACGTGCCCCGCCGCCTCCGGAGCCTCCCGCGTCAGATCCAGCAGAGCCCTGCCGAGAGCCTGCTGCGTCGAGCCCTTCCCGGAGGGTGTGCGTCCGAAGTCCGAGGGCAGTGCCGGGGGTTGCTGCGAGGGCGTGTCCTGGCGGCGCAGCCTCGCCGCCGTGCGCTCGCACAAAGCGGCCTCTGCGCTGCCGCGAGGGAAACGGGCCCAGGGCGCGTCCGCGTCGGCGCCCACGCGTGCGGCGAGCTCCTGCATCTGCTCACCGGTCAGCAGTGCCGAATGGTTCTGCGGGTGTCCGGCCGTGGGCAGCCCGTGGCCCTTGACGGTGTAGGCGAAGACGACGGTGGGCCTGGTGTCGTCGATCCTCGAGTAGGCGTCGATCAGCGCCCCGAGGTCGTGCCCGCCGAGATTGCGCAGGAGGGAGACCACCGAGTCGTCGTCGAGCCCGGCCAGCAGCTGGGCGATCGCCTCGCGCCCGGGCCCGGACCCCGGCAGGCGCTCCCGCAGGTGCGCGGCGGAGCAGCGCAGCAGCCGTTGGTACTCCGGGTTCGTCATCTCGTCGATGCGGGTGCGCAGGGCATCGCCGCCGGTTCGTGCGAACAACTCCTCCAGCAGACGCCCGTACTTGACCGTGAGGACCTGCCATCCGGCCGCGTCGAACATGCCCTGCAGGCGGGTCGCCGAGATGTTCGGCACGACCCGGTCCAGCGACTGCCGGTTGAAGTCGACGATCCACACGATCTCGCCCAGGTCCGCCACCGCCGGGTCGAGCACCGCCTCCCAGCAGGCGCCCTCGTCAAGTTCGGCATCCCCCAGCAGCGAGTACTGCCGGCCCGTAGTGCCGCCGCCGAAGCGTCCGTTCACATACCGGCGTGCGATCGCACCCCAGATCGGGGCAGTGGCGCCGATGCCGACCGAACCCGTCGAATAGTCCACCGGGTCCGGGTCCTTCTCCCGGCTCGGATAGCTTTGCAGCCCGCCGTAACTGCGCAGCGTCGTCAGATACGACTCGTCCAGTTCACCCAGCAGATAGTTCACCGCATGCAGGACGGGCGAGGCGTGCGGCTTGACCGACACGCGGTCGTCGCGGCCCAGTTCGTGGAACCAGAGAGCCGTCATGATCGACGTCATGGAGGCGCTGGAGGCCTGATGGCCGCCGACCTTCAGCCCGGACGGGTTCGGGCGTACGCGGTTGGCGTGGTCGATGACCGAAGTCGCCAGCCACAGCACACGCTGCTCGACCGCCGCAAGCGTCTCCAGGTCGGGCGCGCCGGAACGCCGAGCGCCTTCGCCGGCCGCCGAAGCCGCCCCTGCCATGTCGTCAGTGGTCTTCATGCCGCCCGTCCGAAGCGTCGAAGTCAGCAGATTGCATCAATATGACAGCAGGGTGACGATGGCCGCACAATCACGACGCATGCCACTGAGCAATCTGCACAGCAAGCAGGCTGAGCGGGCCCGTGAGGTTGAGCATTGTGACAGGCGATCAGTCCCTGCCGGTCTCCGAGTCGGGGCCGACCCGGGTCCAGCGAGGCACGACTGGATCCGCCGTCCCCACCGTCGGGAGAGGTGCTCAGTGCTCGGCCGCAACTCGGAGAAGTGAGCGGACCTGGCTGACGATGGCCCGCCGATTCTTGAGGAACTCCGGATCGGTGATGGTGCCCGTCGCCGGGTCGGTGTTCTCCGAGCCGAACTCGAGGACAGGAGTGTGCACATGGCCACCCGGAATATCCAGACCGAGCCTGTCGCGCAGTAGCGTCGCACGGTAGGCGATCTCGTTGGACAGGTAGTCCCCGCCGCCCCCTTCACGCGCGGTGGAGCCCTCGGTAGGACCGTCGGGCCGCTTCACCGGCTCACTCGCGCCCGCCGGAATCTCGACCACCGCCGTGTTGTCCTGAACGGGGAAGCGGCCCGTCGGCGCGGATGCGATGTCCTTGAAGGGAAGCGTGGTGGTCGTCCACTGAGGCTGCGCAGGGGCGTCGGACACCGGGACCGTCCCGGTCGCGGAGATGTTGTTGTTGTCGGGAAAGGTCCCCCGCCAGGCCCCGTTGTAGCGCTCGACGTCGAACCGGCCGGGCCGGCCCTGGCTGATGGTGGCGAACAAGTTCACTTCCGGCAGATGCGGCCGCAGAGCCTGCTCGACCATGCCGTCAGTGAAATCCGCCCAGCGCACGGGGAAGAGGGCCGTCTCGATCCTGACCGGACCCTTCTTGGTGCGGATCACCGTGCCGTCCATCGCCAGGGCGCTCGCCCCCGAGGGATTACTGATCCGAATGTCCTCGTCCAGCGTGAACGGGTCGAACCCGGTGACCAGCATCCGCTTCAGTCGCTTCTCCTCACCGGCCGGGAAGTCGATGGCATCGTGGCCGCGCGAGCTTTGCTCCAACCGCTCGTGCAGCGCCGAGCGTTGGGCACCGGGGAGCTCAAAGCCGGGCCGCCACTGCCGCAACGCCGCCGTCATCCCGAGCCGCGCCCAGTACAAGGGCCGGTCATCCGCTCGGCTCAGGTCCCCGCCGGCCGGGCCGCGGCCCTGAGCCCGCTCAACCGCCCGCTGCCACAGCCGATGCCCCCACCGCGCTACCACCTCCTGTGCCTGCCCGTAGGAGCCGGCAGCGCACAGAGCCCGTGCGAAGTCGGAGGCCACCGAGTCGAAGCCGGAACGGTGCAGGATCTCCTGCGGCACCGGTTCGGGCAGGCGCTGCTCCTCCACAGTCAGCGGCGCCGAAAGATCGCTGCACCCGGCGGGTTGCGCGGCCAGTGCAGGCGTCATGGGCAAAGCGGTGCTCACGACAGCGGTGCTCACTATCACGACGGCGACCAATTGCGCGCGCGCACTTCGCATCCGGATCTCCTCTGCGGGTTTTGTCGAGGTGATTGAGGGCGGGAACCCGGTGCGGAGAGGGGCGGGTGCACCGGTGCCGGTGGCCCCGGTGGTGGAGGATCCCGGCGGGTTGGAGCGGTGGTCGGATGGGCGTGGTGTTCTGGCCGTGGGGGTCAACACGCCTGTGGTGTTCGGCGTTCAAGGGTAGTTGCGCTGGTGTGCGGGGGTGTCGATTTCGGTTCTTGAGTGCGCTGGCGCGGGGTTGGTGTCTGGTTGGCGGGCGGGTCCGGCGGGGTGGTGGCTGTGTTGGGCCGGGGCATTCTTGGGTTGTTGTTATGGGTGGGGTGGGTGGGGCCAGGTGTGTTGGATGCCTTCGTGGTTGAGGAGTTGGGTGTATTGGTGGCGGAGGGTTGTGTGGTGGTGGACGTGGTGGGGTTGGGTGTGGTGTTCGAGGCAGAAGGCGGCCAGCAGGGACGATGCCTCGCCGATGTTCCATTCGGTGGGGTGGAGGCGTAGGCAGCCGTTGGAGATGTGGGTGGTGCCGGCGTTTTTGCAGGCGGGGAGGAGGTTGCGTATCCGGACCGGGAGGAGAGCGCCGAGGGGGATTTCGAAGGGGACGCTGTCGATGTCGATGTAGGTGTCGCCGCCGGTGGTGGGGTGGAGGTCGATGCGGTAGGAGCCGATTCCTACCGAGTCTTCGTGGTGGGGGTTTTTGCCGAGGGTCTTCACCACGTTGGCTGCGACGTGGTTTTCGGTGATGGTGTGGAGTGCGCGGATGCGGCGGGATTCGCGTATGTAGGGTGCTTTGGCGAGGCCGTCTGTGGTGCCTGTCACGTCGCCGCGTAGTTGTAGGCCGGGGAAGCCGGTGCCGCCGTCTGTGCGTGGTGCTTCGGTCTGTAGCCAGTACAGCAGGGAGAGGCTCAACTGGCGTGCCTGGTGCAGGTGGTGGGCGGCTTCTTCTTCGCTGGTGTCCACGATCGGGCCGAGCCAGTAGTCGTTCATCGGCCAGTTGACCAGGGTGATGTCGGAGCTGAAGGAGCCGGGGGTGTGCAGTCCGGCGGCGAGGATGCGGCGGAACATCCACAGTTCCCGGTCGCCGTTGTTGCGGGCGGGGTCGGTGAGTTCGTCGATGGGGTCGCCTGGTGGGTTGGGGTCCAGCCACCGCTGGTAGGGCTCCAGGGTGCTGGGGATGGGGGCGAGGAAGCCCAGCAGCGGTCCGGGCCAGAATTCCGGCCGGTAGGTGCGCCAGTGTTCGTAGGTGGCGGGGCGGTCGATGGTGTGGTCTTCTCCGTCGTGGTGGGAGAGGGCGAAGGTGACGGTGAAGCTTTGGATGTTGGCCGGCTGCGCTGTGGCCGGTGCGTGTGCTTCGCCGTGTTCGTCGGCGCTCTCGGCGCCGATGACGTACTCGGCGCCTGCGGCGGGGAGTACGTCGCCGTGTTCCGTGGCGTCGAGGAAGAACGGAGCGCATGCCCAGACCGTCTCGCCGTCGGGTCCGGTCACCTGCAGTGCCTCCACCCAGTCCCCGTCGCGGACGGCGGCGGTCACACGGTGGTTGAGCAGTATCTTCAGGCGCTGCGCTGCCACATGCGGGGCGAGCGTGGCCTCGATCACCGCCAGCGCGACGCGCGGTTCGTGGCACAGTCCGGATACTCGTGCGGCGCCCGGGTTGAGGGTGCGCCAGGCACGCGCCCGTTCGGTGAGCGGGTACCAGGTGCGGTAGTAGGAGCGGATGTCCTGGCGCAGCCGGCGGTAGGAGGCTTGTGCACCCGTACTGCTCGATCCAGGGATGCTCGTCGGGAGGCACGGCCTGTGAGGTGAGCTGGCCTCCCAGCCAGTCCGTCTCCTCGGTCAGCAGCACCCGGTGCCCGCGGCGGCACGCCGCCAGCGCCGCTGCCACACCTCCCAGGCTCCCGCCGGCGACGACGAGATCCGCTCGTATCTCACGCATGTCTGCCGTGCTCTCTTTCTGTGCTGGTGTGAGGGCGCCGCACCGGTTGCGGCGGTACGAAGGACCCTTTACCGGGCGGCGGTACTTCATGACCGTGTTCGGCGGTGAGTTTGTCGCAGGGGACGCCGGGGCGGTAATCGAGGGTGTCGAGGATGAAGGGGCAGTGGGTGACGGGGGATGATGTTCGGCCGGGCACCGGAGCGGGTGCTGCAGGAAGTGCGGCGCGTCCTCGGCGTGCGCGGTCAGTTCCTCGAGTGCGGTGACGGTTGCGTTCGTGGGTCTGGCGTCACCTGTGGCGGGGGTCCTGCAGGAGGGCACGGGTGTCCTGCGGGCCGGGGTGGAGGCGCCGCATGAGCTGCACGAATGCGAGCATGCGCAGCTTTTGCGGCCGGTACGTGCCAGGCCCCCGTGCCGGGCGGCCGGTGTGACGATGCCGGTTCGTCGTAGTGGTGCAGCGCGGAGGTGGCCATGCCGGCCCTGCGGGCCGCTTCGCCGATTCCCGCGAGCCCTGTGGGCGTCATGTGGCTTGGGGCAGGCTTGGGGCAGGCTTGGGGTGCCGGAGTGGTGTCATGGACACCGGCGCACACTCCTGGGCTGCCCGGGCGGCCCGTCACCTCGCCCGTTGCCCGTCCCGCCGGTGTCCTGGGGCGCCTGGCGGGGAGGTTCGGGCTGTGGAGCGACAAACAGCAGGACGTGCTGGACCTGCTGGCCGTCGGCCCGGCGCGACCGTCCTGGAGACCGGATACGGGCCGGGCGCCCTGGTGCGTCTCCTCGCCGCCCGCACCGATGCCGTGGTGGCTTCGCAGTCGATGAGCGTGTGGGACGCTGCCGGGAGACGGCGCCGGGAGACGGCGCCGGGGGAGGCCGCCGGGGACGGCGCCGGGAGGCGCCGTCGGGCCCGAGCGCGATACAGGTCTGGAAGCACTGCCGGTTCCGAAGGCATCACCACTGCCCACCACCGTGACACGCATGCTCAACCAGGGTTTCCCCCCTGCGTTGCGGCGGCCAGCACACCCGCCAGCCGCCGCAGGGCACGCTGGTTGGCGCGACGCAGCAGCCACCTCACCACGGGCGCGGCCACCTCTTCGCTGCGGGGGGCACTCTGCCACGCGTACGTGAAGAAGACGCGTGTCCCGCCACCGGGAAGCTCTTTGAGGAGATAGGTGCCGGTCGCGACGCGGCGGCCGCCGGCGCCGGTGTTGCGCTCGACGATCCGCAACGGACGCTGCGCCGCCACGACTTCGATGTCGATGCTCTCCCGGCGACCCGCGACAGCGGCCGTCACGCGGGCCCTGCCCCCGACGCCGCGGGCGGGGCCGGAGCACTGCCAATCGCGCAGCATGTGATCGGTGAACTTCTCGTGCGCCGCGAGGACATCGAGGACGTCGTAGACCTCTTCGCGCTGCTGGGGCACCTCGATGTGCACAATTACCGGTCGCACGGAGCTCATCGTAGTCGGTGTGCGGGGCCCCCTTCCCGGTGTGGCGAGGGCATGCGGGTTCCGATCGTGGTGCCGATGGATGTGGGCGACAGCGCCGTTCTGCCTCAGCGCGCTGCTCAGCAGATTGCGTGACCGGGACGTCGGGACGACGATGACCGCACAATCATCGCCCGGTGAGCAGAGCAACCTGCTCACCGGGGTGGGCCGGCCGCGATAGCGAGGTGGGGCACAGTGACAGGTGAGAGGTGGGGCACAGTGACAGGTGAGGAGCCCCTGGACACCCTCGACGCGAAGCTGCTGCTCGCGCTCACCGACGAGCCCCGTGCACCCGTGGCCGCGCTGGCTCAGCGCCTCGGGCTCTCCCGCAACACCGTCCAGGCCAGACTCGGGAAGCTTCAGCGCCGCGGCGCCCTGCGCTCCTTCGAACGGTGCATCGACCCGGCGGCCCTGGGCTACCCGCTCTCGGCCGTCATCACCACGCGTGTGACCCAGCGCAGGCTGGAGGAGGTCGCCGAAGCGCTCGCCCGCATCCCGGAGGTCGTCGAGGTGGATGGACTCAGTGGTGAGAGCGATCTGCTGGTGCGGGTCGTGGCCACCGATGCGGAGGACCTGTACCGCGTCGCGGGCCAAGTTCTCGCGGCGCCGGGGGTGGAGCGCACGAGCACCGCGTTGGTGATGCGTGAACTGGTCCGTCACCGCCTCACTCCGCTGCTGCGGCGGAGTGCAGGGGAGTGAAGACCCGCCCGGCCACGCCGCCCGGGCGCAGGCCCACGGAAGGCAACTGTCGGCCACACTCGGTGCGTTCGTCGGTGTCAGCAGGCCCCCTTGGAGACTGACAGGCCCTCGACGGGGTGCACGCGAACTGTGGATCAGGCGCGCGCCTCGCCCCCCGACGGCGGTCGTCCTGACCTCGCAGCCGTGCAGCGTGCAGCGGACCTGTGCCGTGCCGGTCACGACGAGCCCCACGCCTGCAGGCACTGTGAATATCCGTATGACACGCAAAAGAGGGTGTCCGGGTCCGGCGGGAGAGAGGGCAGCAGATGAGGATCGCCGTCATCGGCGGAAGAGGACTCATCGGATCGCAGGTCGTGGAGCGCCTGAAGCATGCCGGGCACGAAGCAACGAAGTCGTCGAAGCCGCCGACGGCAGACATCTCAACAAGACCACCGCCCGCACGGCCGCGTCGGCCTTCTCGCAAAGGCGCCTGGTGGTGGCGACATCGCCGATCGGCTGACGTCAGGGGCTGCCGCTTTACCACGCGCTGCGCTCCTCACGCCGATCCGGGCCGCCTCGGCCCGCTTCGGCGGGGGCAGGTCCCGGGGCTGAGCAGCGCGCGCCCCCTGCTGACCTGACGCGTGCTGTGCTTCCGCGACATCATCATCCAACGCCGGCCGGCTGCCCGGTGACCGCTCTGTAGGAGGTGGCAGGCACCGACGGATACCTGCCACTCTTCTGATGCTGACCTGTCATCAGGCCTGACGTGACGATGATGCGTCCGACACGAGCAAATCCGCTGCTCCGACGCGTCGTTGCGACATGCATCGAGAGGTTAAGGTTACGGCTTACAAGTTGAGCTGTAAGGAGGTGGCCGGACGTGGCCACGGATGGTGAGGCCGGCCCTTACGGAACGGAGGCGGCTCGTAAGGCGCTGTTCCAACTGCTCGATGCGGGCGCCCCGGTGGTCATCACGCGGGAGTCCGGTGACACGGTCGCCCGGGCCGCCCTCACGCCGCTGGACGCCCTCACCATGCAGCAGCGCGAGGCCCTGCCCTCCTGGCCCTCCCACGGCCTCACCCAGGCCCGCCAGACACTGGGCAGCCTGGTGACGCAGGCCGCCGCCGGCGCCCCGCAGCGGCTGCGAAAACGCGCCCGGGACGTCGCCGTGCTGCTCCCCGTCGACGTCGAGGTGACGCCCCCCGCCGCGATCCCGGCCCCCGCGTCCGCGGCCGCCGCCGACGCGGGTCCGTCGACGCAGCTCTCACGCCTGGCCCGCCGCGCACGCACGCTGACCGCGCCCGCCGCTGCGCTCGATTCCCTCACCACCACCGGCCGCGCCGCCCTGTCCTACGGCCTGCCCGCCGTGGACGACGCAACCGGCGGCCTCCAGCCCGGCCGCCTCACCCTCATTGCCGCAGCCCCCGGCGTGGGCGGCAGCCTCCTCGCCGCATCCGCGGCCCGGGACGCGGCCGTCGTGCACGGCCGCACCGTCCTGTACGCCGCATCCGGTCCGAGCGCCACGGACATCTCCTGCCGCGTCGCCGCCGCCCACGCCGGCGCCAACTACCAGCTGCTGCGCGCCGGAACCCTCAACGCGCCCGCCGAGGTACGCGCCGCGATCGACGCGGCCCGCAACGTTCCCCTGTTCGTCGACGACGGAGACGACCTCGACATCGACGCGATCGCGGCCACCCTCGCGGACGTGGAGGGCCTGGCCCTCCTCGTGGTCGACCGCCTCCAGACCGCCGGCGACCCGTCCGTACCGCTCTCCGGCGACGCCCTCCCGGCCGCGACACGCGACCTGGTGCGCCTCGCCCGCACCCACCACCTGCCAGTCCTGGTCGCCGTCGACACCGACGACCCCGCCGTCCTCACAAGGCTGCGCGCGGACGTCGTGCTCCACCTCGAGCGCGACGGCGAGACCGCCCGACTCACCATCGCCGACAGCGACTTCGGCACCGACACCAGCAGCCCCACCGTCCGGCTGCGCCCCGACTTCCTGCGCGCCCGCTTCCTCGACGGCCCCCTCCCACAGACCCCTCCGCAGCCCTCTGCCGCGCCGCAGCCCCCGCCGGGGCCCAACTCCCCGGCGACGCCCACCGCGCCCACGACACCGGCCCCCACGGCGCGCCCTGCCACCTCCCGATCCGGCTCCGTCGACGCGGACGTAGCTGACCAGATCCGGGCCACCATCGCCGCCGCACTGGAGGCTGCCGGCGGGGACGCGGACGCCGCCACCAACGCTCTGATCAAACGCGCCGTCCCCGACGTGATGGGCTGGTTCGACCACACCCGCAAGGGCGGCCGCTACGAACACAGCTCCTTCCCGCCGGTCAATGACCTGCTGAAGAAGACAGGCCAGAAGTCCGGCGCCGATGCCGTCTGGGAAGGACGACTGAGCTGGAAGAACATGCCGCTGCGCACGAACGCCACACCCCGGGAGGTCACGGCGCTGGACGCGAACGCCGCCTACCTCGCCGCGTTCAAGACGCACCTGCCGATCGGACAGCTCACCCACGACACCAGCGGCCTCCACGACGCCAAGCGCGCCGGCATCCACCGCATCACCCCGCCCATCTGGGAGCACGACGATCTCCCCTCACCGCTGGGGGACCGCCGCAAGACCGGCGACGTGTGGATCACCGAGCCCACCCTGCGCCTCCTCCAGCGCTGCGCCCGGGACGGCCTGTGCGACGCCCCTGTCATCCGCGAGTCGTGGACGTCCGGGGCGACCGAGAACGTCCTGGAGAAGCTGCGGCGCACGCTCGCGCTGGTGCGCCGCGAGGCGATCGAGCAGGGCGACGACGTCACAGTCGAGTACCTCAAGGCCGCCTACTCCAAGTTCATCTCCACCATGTGCTAAGTCCCGTCGCGGTGTCATGAATGGCCAGCGATGCAATGTCCACTAGCTATGCATGCTGAGCCGCAGTTTTGGCGGGCTATGGATGGCGTAGAGCGAGAACCACTGGTGGCATGTGATGAGAAAATGCAGGAGTGCAAAGTGGGATGTGAAATAGCAGGTCGTGCTGAACTGCCGATTGCACTGACTGCCCTCAACAGTGCTTGTACTTTGTCTCTCTTGCCCTAACCCCCGACGGGGCCCGTCGACGTTGCACATCGGCCGGGAGCGTCCCGGTTGCGTCCTTGGAGGTGATGTACGGGTTCTACCTGATCCGGGGGTTTGCTCCCGGTAGTCGGTGTGGTGCCCGAACGTAGAACGGCCACCGGCTGATCCTAATTCGGTGTGGACAGCCTGGCGGGACCGTGGACGACGCTGCCGGACTGTTCGAGCGTTGGGACAGTGACGCCTTGGCTGATCCCGGCCGTTGACGCCTGCTCGAAGAGTGGCGCACGCTCCCGACGCTCCAGCGACATGGCGAGTCGGTGCTGGAGGGCCGTCATGGCTGCCACCACGCATGGTCCCTTGAGCTCGTTGGCGTTCGTGGTGCGAGCCCGCAGCGTGGTGACCTCTTGCATGAGTCCCGATCAGGGAGATCTGGCAGAGAGCGAGGCCCGCGCGGCGCGCTGGTGCCGCGAACGGCTTGTGAGATGTCGGACCGATCTTGAGTCCTGGAATTAGGTATTCGTGGCATCGACGCCGAGGCCGACAGGCTGCGGGACATCTTCCGCGGCGACTACGTCCACCAACCGCCCTTGGTTGAAGAGGCCCTCGGCCGGCAGATGCTGGCGGTGCTGAGGCAACTCGACGCTGCCTGCGACGCCGTCGCCGATCTCACTCAGGCGGTCGAAGACACCTTCCCCACGCACCCGGACGCGGAGATCCTCCTCAGCTTTCCGGGGCTGGGCCATCAGCTCGGCGCACGGGTACTCGCCGAGATCGGAGATGACCCTCACCGCTTCACCAGCGCCCGGCCTGAAGGCCTACGCCGGATCAGCACCTATCACCCGTGCTTCAGGCAAGAAACATCATCTCGGGCGTCGCGTGATCAAGAACGACCGGCTCAACCATGCCGGCTATCTATGGACCTTCTCCGCCCTGCGGGCCTCGCCAGGAGCCGCCGCCCACTACCGCCGCAGGCGTGAGGTCGGCGACTGGCACGCAGCCGCCCAACGCAACCTCTTCAACCGCATGCTCGGACAGCTCTACCACTGCCTCCAGACACGCCACGTGTTCGACGAACACATCGCCTTCCCCACCCAACTTGCCGCGGCCGCTTGACTCTTCGCATCGTGAGATGTCTTCGAGATGTTCGAGTCACGAAGGAGATCAGCACGATGACCGCATCCAACAGTGTGCCGCTGCACACGCTCACGGAAGAGAACCTCGCCTCGGCGAGTCCGGACCTGCTCCGTGCGATGATCAAAACGTTCGCCGACGGGCTGATGTCCGCAGAAGCCGACGCGGCCTGCGGGGCCGAGTTCGGCCAGGTCAGCGAGGAGCGCGTCAACCAGCGCAACGGGTACCGGAATCGGGAGTGGGACACCCGGGCCGGCACGGTCGAACTGGCCATCCCCAAGCTGAGGCACGGCAGTTACTTCCCCACGTGGCTGCTGGAACGCCGCCGCCGGGCGGAACAGGCGCTGATCTCGGTGGTTGCTACCGCCTACCTGCTGGGCGTCTCCACCCGCCGCGTGGAGAAACTCGCCGAGACCCTCGGCGTGACACAGCTGAGCAAGTCGCAGGTCTCGGCGATGGCCAAGCACCTGGACGAGCAGGTGACCGCGTTCCGCAACCGGACACTGGATGCCGGGCCGTACGCCTTCGTGTGGGTGGACGCCCTGACCCAGAAGGTCCGTGAGGGCGGCCGCATCATCAACATCCACGCGCTGGTCGCCGTCGGCGTCAACGCGGATGGACACCGGGAGATCCTGGGCATCGACGTGGCCACCGCCGAGGACGGCGCCGGCTGGCTCGCCTTCCTGCGCTCCCTTGTCGCCCGCGGCCTGACGGGCGTCCAACTGATCATCTCCGACGCCCACACCGGCCTGATCAGCGCGATCGGCGCAACCCTGCCCGGCGCATCCTGGCAGCGATGCCGCACCCACTACGCTCGCAACCTGCTCTCGCAGGTCCCCAAGACCGCCCAGCCCTGGGTGGCGACCTTGCTGCGAACGGTCTTCGAACAGCCCGACACCGACGCCGTCCGGGCACAGATGACGCACGTCCTGGACGCGCTGGAGGTGAAATTTCCCAAAGCCGCCGAACACCTCGACTCGGTTCAGAGCGATCTGCTGGCCTTCACCGCTTCCCCCGCGAGATGTGGAAGCAGATCTGGTCCAATAACCCCCAGGAGAGGCTGAACAAGGAAATCCGCCGCCGCACCGACGTCGTCGGGATCTTCCCCGACCGCACGGCAGTGATCCGCCTCGTCGGCGCCGTCCTGGCCGAGCAGAACGACGAATGGACCGAAGCCCGCCGCTACATGGGCCGCGAGTTCCTCGCCAAAGCCCGACTCCACCCGATCGACGGAGAAGGCGACGACTCCGCTCTCCCCACCGAACTCACCGCATAGCCTGACAACTGGATCGCCGTGTGGCCGTCGCTACACCACTCCAGCGGACGTGACCATAGGCCGATTCGCGGAGTCACCTGCGCGTGAAGGAGGGCCCTGCGCTGATAGTGCTGCCACGTCTCCCGGAGTCACCCCTGTGCGTGCGGGGAGCACGGTCTGCACAGTCCCCGTATTCCCCTGCGCCGGGAGCCTGCTGGCGGTAAGCAATATTTCAGGGCACCGAATGAGTCCATTGGCCACTACACTGTGTGATCCACGGGGCCCTATGCGGCGCACAGGCTTGCTGATGAGCGGACCGGCTCGGCGGCCGCAGGCTTTAGGCCGGGCCAGGGAATAGATATGTCGGCAGCCTGCCGATCGGACTCGGGGAGGGGGCGCATGGCGATCGTGGGTGTATCGGGCGATAAGCCGTGGACGGCCGGGCGGTGGCAGCGCGCGCAAGCTGCGGACCTAAGCGAATGGCGCTCCTCGACAAGGAGTCTTACAGAGCCACACTTGTCGACACTGTGTCAAGCCATCAGTGCCACCGCTGTCAGCCGCGCGTCCAGCGCCGTCGGGCTGGGAGCTCAACTGCCGGAGGTCCTGGGCCGCTGCGACGAGCTGGAGTTCGAGAGTGAGGATCAGGTGGTCGCGTACATGATCCTTCACTTGGCCGACCGGTATGGACGTGTGACACAGGTGTTGGAGAAGCTGTTCACCTTGGGGCATCTGCCAATCCGCCGCCGTGGTCTATCGGTCCTCGAAGTCGGGGCTGGGCCCGCACCGGGCCTGTATGCCGCACACGATTTTTACGATGACTTGAAGCTTTGGACTCAGACAACAGAGCAGCAGATCGAATTCGCCCCCGTGACACAGCCGCATGCACTGGACAGAGGTCCAGCTTGGAGCAGGCTTCTGCATGACCTCTCCGAACTCATCCAAGTCGAGAGAGCAGGGATACCGCACCCAACGGGCACTTTCCCATACGGAGTGAAATACCCAGAACTGACCGGGTTCTCACCCCGCCAGAAACACCTTCACGCTTTGCGTCATAGGTCGGAAGTCATGGTCGATGAAGACGACATCAGCCCCGGCTTTGCGCGGCAATTGGCACAAGAAGAGGGTGTTGGCGTGCCCAGCGCTTACGACCTGGTGATCATGTGCAACTTTCTCACGAATAAGACTGCAGCCGAGAGGTTTCGTGAGGAGATCCGAAGTCTAAGCAACAGCCTCACGCCCGGTGGTCTACTCATTGCGCTCGGCAGTTCATCCGGCCAGTACAGCAGGATCTGGGAAGACGTCCTCAGGCTCATGCGCGGCACTGGGCTCGCTTCCATCAAGGGCTTTGAGGATCCGATCGCTGCTAACGCTAAGCCTGAGCGGGCAACTCTAATTCGCCAGCAGGTGCACAGAGATCTTGATGCAATTCGCCTCGGCGGCGGCTCACTTCCGTCGAGACTGTCCAATCTCGACAGTGACTATCGTTTCTCAAACTTCAAAGCACTCGTTTGGAAGAATCAGCGGCCACCTAAAAGATGACTTGAGTGCTGGCGGAGAGCAATTCTGCTGGCCGGGGGTAACACCGTCGGCCTCGTGGTGCGGGTGCCGCAACATTGCTCGAAGACCCCTGCGCGTGCGGGGAGCACGTAGTAGTTGTGGTCTCCTCCGTGCTTGTGCTCGAGTCACCCCTGCGCGTGCGGGGAGCACCAAGTTCTTCCTGTGCGTCACCGCTGGCGCGAGGAGTCACCCCTGCGCGTGCGGGGAGCACCCTCCGTGACGTGCAATTCTTCTTCGGGGTTGGTGGTTCTGCGGATACTTTCCCGGGCCCTGACAGACGATGCGCTTCGAAGATTCTGTCGTACTTGGCGGCGGGTACGCGCTGGTTTGGCCTCGTCGGGGTGAATCTGCTCTCTTGTTCCCGCAGCTTTCACCGGTGCGTGGTAGGCCGGGGGGAGTTCGCTGCGGTGTGCCGGGAGAGAGAGGGGTGAGCGGGCGTGGGGGTGGTCGAGGATGCGCGTTTTGGCGGTGTTCCGCTGAGCCCATGGGGGAAGTTCGATGAATCCCAGGTGCTCGTCTACCCGCTGTTGTTTCACATGCTGGATGCGGCCGCGGTGACTCTGGTGTTGTGGGACTGCTTTCTCAGCGCTGGGCAACGACGCGTCATTGCTGAGGGGCTTGGTCTGGCGGAGGAGGAGGCGAGGAGCCAGGCGGCCTGCACCGCTGGAGATCACGATGTGGGGAAGCTGTCATCGTTTCAAGAGCGGGAAGCTCATCCCTGGGCGCGGGTGGGTGAGGAACTGCGGGCTGACACTGCCGGATGGCAACGTATCGGGCATGCTCGTGCATCCATGGAATGCGGCCTGGAGTTGCTTGCCGAGGCAGGGTACGAGGCAACGACCAATGCCAGTCCGGCCGTTCGGATTGCTCAGGTTCTGGCAGGTCACCACGGCCGGTTCCCTCAAGTCGACGTGCACGGGACAGCAAGTAGTGCGCGTGTGCGGGCCGGCTTGGGTGGGCCAGCTTGGCAGGACCTTCGGCGTCGCTATTTTGCCCTGGTGCGGCACTTGAGCGGAGCTAATGAGGCGCCGACCCGTGTCTCGGTTCCGGCGGCCGTGTTGCTGAGTGGCCTGACGATCGTCGCTGACCGTCTGGTCAGCCAGCATCGCCACTGGACGGCCATGGCGCAGATGCCGGCCTACGGGGCGGCGGAACACTGGGCGCGAGCCCAAGCCGCGGCTGGCCCTCTGGTGAAGCGGGCGGGGCTGGCGCGGACAGCTCTCCCCGACGGGTTGCCCTTTGCAAGGGTCCATCCTCCCGCTCAGAGCCCTAACGTTCTGCAGGCGTCGGTGATGAAGCAACTGCCTGACATCGTCTCCCAGGAGGGCCCGGGCATCCTCGTTGTCACCGATGGCACCGGCGGGGGGAAGACCACCCTGGCACTGGAGGCTGCCCGGATCTTCTCCAGCCACGGCGGCAGCGACGGGGCAGGGTTTCTGCTGCCCACAACTGCCACGGCCGACGGCGTCTACGATGTAGTCGAGCGATACGTACGCGCGCACGGTCCCCGCCACGTCCCGGTGTCTCTGGTCCACGGCAACAGCTGGCTCAACGCTTCCTATATTGAGGCGCAGTTGAGCGCACTCAGCCGAACCACATGCGATGAGGAAGGCGACGAAGAGCTAGACCAGCAGGATGCTGGCGCAGAAATCCAAGACGGGCACACTCATCCTCCAAGGTCTGCCACTGCACCCAATGGGTTTCTCCGCGGCTGGGACCAAGCTTTGCTCGCTCAGTTCACCATCGCCACGATCGACCAGGCCCTGATGGCCGTCTTGCCCACTCGGTTCAACACACACCGACTCCTGGCCCTGTCCGGCAAGACCATCGTCATCGACGAAGCACACGTCTTCGAACGCTTCACCCAAACCCAGATCCACCGGCTCCTGACGTGGCTCGGAGCCATGCGCTGCCCCGTGGTCATCCTCTCGGCCACACTCCCAGCCCATTCCAGCAACGAACTCGTGACCGCCTACCTCTCCGGCGCAGGCCACCGACGACGCCACCTGACTGCCCGCGACTACGCACCGCCCTATCCCGGCTGGCTTTACGCCAGCGCCAGCCAGGCACAACCGCACACAGTCGACCCGGAAGTGAGGCACACACACGCGGAAACCCAACGCCGCACCGCCCACCTCACGACAGCCGCAGCAACCTACAAGCCCCTAGGCCACCTGAAACGGACCATCACCCCCGACGAACGACTCGCCCACATCAGACAAGAAATGGCGCCACTCGCAGCACAAGGCGGCTGCGCCGCCATCTACTGCGCCACAGTCGCCGACACCCAGGACACCTACCAGTACCTGCGCCACACCCTCGACCTGCAATCAGACGAACTGACCCTCCTGCACGCCCGCCTACCAGGCCACCGCAAAGAAGCACAGCTGCGCACGATCCGCTCCCGACTGGGACCTGACGGCTCGCGACCCCACCGGCTCGTCATCGTGACCACCAGAATGCTCGACGTTAGCGTGAACATCGACCTCGATCTGAGCATCAGTGACCTAGCCTCCATGGCGCTCCTGCTCCAACGCATGGGCCGGCTATGGCGCTTCGAGCACCTGTGGCGCGGCGGCACCAAACGCCGACCTGCCTGGCTCCAGCACCAGGGCCCACGCATGACGGTGCTACGACCGGCCATTGAAGGCCGCACGAAAATCCCGGCGAACTGGCGCACCCTCGAGCCAGCCTTCCTCACTCACGCCACAGCGGACTGCCTAGAGGCCTCACCGCACCTCGCCGTCACCCTCCCGCACGACGTACCTCACCTGGTCGAATCGATCCACGGCCACCAACCCACCGCGGAGACCGAAGAACTACAACGGCACCTGATCACACGGCACCACACTGACCAGGCCGAGCAACACCTCAGCGAGAACCACCTCATCCCCCCACCCCGCCAGGTCTCCTCCCTCGCAGACCTGCACCGCCAATACCTCACCACTGCCCACGCCGTCACCCGCGTGGGAACACTCCCGCGTCGCCTCCTGCCCTGTTACAGGAAGGCCTCCGGCCCTCTGACGCTGGACCCCGAGGGGCACCAGCCCCTACCTCAGACCCTCGCTGCTCCTGGTACTGCACGCACGGTCCTCCAACACACCCTCCCTGTCCCTGCCGCCTGGGTCGCCAATAATCGACGTGCCGGCTACCCCGTCCCCGAGGGCTGGCGTGACCACCCCCTGTTGGCCGACCTGATCCTGCTTCCCCACGAGAACGGGGGGCCCGATGCGTGGCATCGCTTCGGGCCGCATTCCCTGTGCATGGACACCGAGCTTGGTCTCCTCCACCGCGACCGCCGACGTCGCTAGCCCCATCTCGCGAGGCTGACGCAGTTGGAAGGTTGCAGACCTGCCAACGCCGCCGACCGCGGCCTTAGCTATGCACGAGATGTTCCAGGTCGCAACTGGAGGCATCGGAGTTCCAATTGGTGAGGATTTTTGCCATCTGCAGGATGCAGCGTCGAGTTCGGAACCGAACAGCAGGACTCACAATTTCCAGCACCTGCACCGCAGCCATCTGAGCCCCCTCTGTCAGCAGTGAGCTCCAGCGAGCCGCCAGCGGGAGTCGCCCTGTGCGTGCAAGGCCGCGATACCGTTCTGCGAGCCATCGAATCTGCCTCACCCCCGCAGGTGCGGGGATCACGACCTGGCGGTGGTCGATGAGGCGCACAGAACGGAGTCACCCTCGCGTTTGCGGGGAGCACGCCACCAGCGCAGTCGCACTCAAGCAGCAGGGCGAGTCACCCCTGCGTGTGCGGGGAGCACGGCCACGAGGTCCTCAATCCGCCGGGCGCCGCCGGGCGCGGTCGAGTCGTCACCCTCACGTGTGCAGGGGAGCGGGTCGTGGCCGGCTCGGGCACGTCGTCTCGTGCTAGCTAGGTAGAGGCCATTCCCGTGTTCGCGATTAGAAACGAGAAACCCTCCGTGACGTGCCCTTCTTCTTCGGAGCAGATTGTTTTGGGTACTTGCCTGACAAGGGGAATTCTGTCCCGGGACTGCAGCGAATTGGCAGTAGTGCAGGGCTCGTTGGAATGAATACGAACTCGTCCCCCGTGGCCGCGTCCGCGCATATGGTTGGCCGCCGGTAGCCAGCAGCCTGGGGGTGTGCACCGCCACCCTGGCTACGGGATTGGTGGACGAGAGCATCGTCCACCAGGTGCCGGTACCGATGGGCGTCACTCGGCGGCTCTTCCAGAAGCTGCTGTCCGCCCACGCGGGCTCGCCTGGTTGGGCGGTACCGGTACTTGGGGTGGGGCACTACCAGCTGGAGCGATGGCGTCGGTCACGCCTGCAGAGAGCCTGGGAGGTCCTTTTGACGCGCCCGCCTGTCTTCGCGCAGTCAATGGCGCACCTCCCGTGACATCCCCGCCTGAATGAAGTCGCTGGGGAAGATGCAACGAAAGGGACCGCAGGAAGAAGGGGATCTGTTCTCTCGCAAGGTTCTGTGTGGTCCGGGAGCGCGCGCACTGTACACCTCGCGCCTTCCTCAGGTCCTGCTCTCGCCCCCTCCCGGCGCGATCGTGTGATCGATGCTCGTCCGACCTGGCGAGACGCTGCTTACGTAGCCGCACGCCGTCAGCCCGTCGACCTGCCCAACTGCCAGCCGTGCCCTGGTTCCTGCACCAACGACCGTGCGGAGCGCCCCATGCCTATGGCTACGCCTGATGCCCCCCACCCACCGAGCCCGCCCACCTATGCAGTCGACACCGAGCCGTGCATCCCCACCCGCACCGGCCGACATCACCAGTCCTACGGCCTACGCGACCTATTGCTGTACGCGCACGACATCGAGGACCTCGCGCTGCCTCTCCCACCCGCAGCGTCAGCCCTGCTGCGGGTCCTCACCGCGATCGTCGCCCGCATCACCGGCCTCGACGATGACGAACTGAGCGCCGACGAATGGAACGACCAACGCCGCACACTGCTGCAACAAGACCCCGGCTTCGACCCCGACGCGATCCACGCCTACTTCGACCGCCACATCTTCGACCTCTTCCACCCCACCCGGCCCTTCCTCCAAGACCCCACCCTGACCAGGGAATGCCCCCACACCTCAGGCATCAACACCCTGATCTTCGGCCGACCCGCCGGCAACAACCTCCTCTGGCTCAGCCGCCACCACGACGCTGACCCCCAACCCGCCCCCACCCACGAAGCCTTCTGGCACCTGCTCATCCACCACTACTACGGCGCAGCCGGCCAATGCACACACCGCGCTACCACCCCCGGGCACACATCAGGCACCGGCAGCGCCGGGCCACTACGCAGCAGCGTCTCCTTCCACCCCCTGGGCCGCACCCTCTTCGAGACGCTCCTCGCCAGCATCCCCAAACACACCGGCACCCCTCACACCGCGCCCGACAACTGCCCCTGGGAAACCGACGCTCCGCCCGACCCGAAAGCCCCACCCGCAGCCGTCACTTGGCCCGGCGGTCTCCTCACCGGACGCTCCCGCCACGCCCTACTGCTCATCCCCAACCACGACGGCACACAGGTCACCGACGCCTACATCACCTGGGCCACCCAACAACCCAAACTCCCGGCCACCGACCCCTACGTCATCACCGACACCAACCCACAAGCCCCCATCACGAGGCGCCGCACCATTCGACGCGCCGACGCGGACCGCGCCTGGTGGCGTGACCTGGACGGCCTGGTCCTCGCCAACGACGAGACCTCCAGCTTCCAGCGCCCGCCCGCCTTCGACACCCTCAACGACCTTCCCCCCGAGGTCCGCTCCACGCTGCGGGTACGCGTCCACGGCTTCGACCAGGACGGCAAGACACAAAATCGCTGCTGGTACACGGCACTGACCCCACCGATCCTGCCCTGGTCCCAAGAAGGCGACCCTGATCTCGCCCAGCACATCGCCGACTGCTGCCGCACCGCAGAACATCTCGGCCGCGAACTGACCACAGCAGCCGCCCGGGCCTGGCAGGCCACCAGAGGCAGCGATCGCGCACAGAGGCTGAACCGCACCTGTACCTGGGCCGTTCAGTCCCGCGCCACCTACTGGAGACGAGCGGAAGCCACCTTCCACCGTCTCCTGACCACCCGAAACTCCGCGGCCATCGGCCCCGCCTTCACCGCCGACGCCATCGCCAGCCTGCGCGACACCACCGCGCCCGCGGTCATGCAACACCGCAGCGCTGCCCGCGCCGTAGCCCAAGCCATCGGCCACCTGAGGAAATGCCACACCCCAGCGACGCCAGGAAGGCACGACGCCGCATGACCGTCGCCAGCACCGAGCAACGACGCAAGCACTACGACACCTTCGTCACCAACATTGCCGCCCTGTGCCATCAAGCCGGTATCCGGGCCGACTTGAGCAGCGGCCTGGGCCGTCCCGTCATCGAATGCTCCCGCCTCCACCGGCACCTGACCTCCCTTCAGGCCGGCCACACAGGCAAACGCGCTCACTACACCGTCGCCTCACTCATCGCCCTGAACGGGTCCGAAGCAAGACCCTCCCAGCCCACCGCTGTCAGCAACAACCACGCTGCCGCCACTCAGCGTTCCTGGTACACCCGCCCCAACCTCGGGACGACACTGGCTCACTCCCTCACCCGGGGCCTGATCAGCAACTCCCGGGCGCACAGCTGTCTGGAGACCTTCGTCCGCCTGGACGACGAGCAACTCCACCCGCGCCTGCCCGGACTCATCACCTACCTGGGCCCTGGCGCACTCACCGACTGGGCCGTCCTACTAGCGGACCTTGCCTGGTGGGACTACGACCGCAACGCCATCGGATACCGCTGGCAGGAAGCCTTCTACCTCACCCTCGACCGACAAGCAGAGGACGATGTCCAGTGAACGCTCGCTACCTCGACCTGCACCTGCTGCACCAAATTCCCGCTTCCTGCCTCAATCGCGGCGACTTCGACGAACCCAAGACCATGCGCTGGGGCAACACCACCCGCTCCTATGTCTCGCCCCAGTGCTGGAAACGCACGGTTCGCCACACCATGGAAGAGGACCTCGGAGAACACGCCGCCCGCACCCGCCTCCTACCGCAGCGAGTCAGTCAAGCCCTGCAACAAGACGGCTGGCCACAGGAGTTGGGTGACTTCGCGGCCACACAGGTCGCGCGCTCCGCAAACAGCAAAGGCCTCAAGACCGACACGGAACAGCCCCAGCGCACTCAAGCCATGCTCTACCTGCCCCAAAGTGCCCTGGACGACCTCGTCGCCCTGTGCGAGAAACACCGCCCCGCACTGGAAGAAGCCGCCGCTGAAGCTGCCGCCCAGAAAGCCGCACAAGCCGCAGCCGAGAAGGCTGAAGCCGCTACTGCAAGCGAAGAACTCGATGACACCGCAGACTTCAACCGCACCACCAAGAGGAACAAGAAGCAGCCGCCCGCAGCGGTGCTGCCCACCCAGCACGTCGCCGCCATCATCCGCAGGCGCACCGCCACCATCAACCTCTTCGGCCGCATGCTCGCCGAAATCCCCCACGGCCACGTCGAAAGCGCCCTCGACCTAGCCCCCGCCGTCACCGTCCACGCCAGCGACCGCCAGCCCGACTTCTTCACCGCCGTAGAGGACTGGGCCACCCCCGATACCCGAGGCACCGCTCACCTGCACACAGCCTTCTTCACCAACGGAATCTTCTACCGCTACGCCACCCTCAACCTCACCGAACTCACCACCAACCTAGGCGGGAACACCACCCACGCCCACGAGGTCATGCGGCTGTTCCTCGACACCTACATCTACAGCCTCCCGCAGGCCAAGAAGACCGCCACCGCACCACACACCCTGCCCTACCTCGTCCACTACGCCGTCCGCGACCGGCGCCCCATCTCCTACGCCGCAGCCTTCGAAGAACCCACCCGCGCCGCCCCAAGGGGAGGCTTCACCGACCCCGCACGCAACCAGCTGTGCGAGTACGCCGCCGCCATCAACCGCCTCACCGGCAAACGCCACCTGATCGCCCACGGCCACACCGGCACCCACGACGAACCCGCACCCCACCTGGGCGATCACCACCTCAGCTACGACGAACTCATCGAAACCAGCACCACCGCCGCCAGCACCCAACAGGCCCCGGCCCACAACGCGGCCGCCGCATGAGCGGCCTCCTCCTTCGCCTAGCAGGCCTGTGGAGCTCCTACGGCACCCACGCCACCTTCCAATACCGAACCACCACCCCCCACCCCACCCGCTCCGCACTCATCGGCATGTTCGCCGCAGCCGCCGGACGCCCCCGCGAAACCGCCCTCGAACCCCACCACCAACTCCCCGGAGCACCCCGCTACACCGACCTGCAATTCACCATCCGCATCGACCGCCCCGGGAGACTCCACACCGACTTCCACACCGCCGGCGGCGGCCGCCCCCACAAAGCCGGCCTACGCACCAGCTCAGGCGAATACCGACCCGCCAAGAAATCCACCTTCACCACTCACCGCTGCTACCTGACCGGCGCCGCCTTCACCGTCGCCGTACACGGCCCCACACCCCTGCTGCACCACATCGCCGACCACCTCATCCACCCCCACCACACGCCCTACCTCGGCCGACGCGTATGCCTCCCCGACGAACCCCTCGTCCTCAGCCCACCCGTCGCCGACCCCCTCACCCACCTACGTCGACACGTGCCCCTCACCACCAGCCAGCCCCCAGCACCGGGACAAGACACCATCCCCGTGGACTTCCTGTGGGAAGAACCCCCAACCCCCGCCCGGGCCCTGTCCCACTACGACATCGCCGACGAACCCACCAACTTCCACCCCAGCCGGCGCAGCCACCTCTCCCGCCCGCTGTACCGCACAACCGAAGACCTCCCCACAGCCCTCTACGCCGGCCCCCAGCCCCTCGAGAAACTCACCGACTACATCCTCGAAGGCGGAACCACCCCGTGCTAACAACCCCCACCGAAACCGTGACGCTCACCCGCATCCACCTCAACCGACGCAGCAAAGCCGTACGCGCAGACCTCGCCGACCGAGCAGGCCTGCACCGCACCCTCATGCGCCTCGCACCCGACAACCTGGGCACCAACCCCCGCCAACGCGCCGGCATCCTCTTCCGCTACGAACCCGACCCCCACAACCCCCTCCTGCTGATCCAAACCCACCAGCCCCCCAACCTCGCCGCCCTCCCCACCTTCTACGGCCCGGCCGACACCCAACCCCTGGCGCCCATGTTCCACGCCCTCACACCCGGGCGAGCAGTCCACTACCGCATCACCGCCAACGCCATCCGAAGCCAACCCAGCCCCCCACGCACCCACCCCGAACAACGACGCCAACGAGGAAAGATCACCGCCCTGACCGGCGCAGACGCCCTCACCTGGTGGACACGAAAAGCCGCCCAAGCAGGACTCACCATCCACACCACCGACAGCCAGCCCCACCACTTCCCCCGTCACCACCGCGCCCCCTTCCACCGCCTGACCACCTTCCAAGGCCACGCCACCATCACCGACACCACAGCCCTCACCCACGCCCTTCTCCACGGCATCGGCAAAGGCAAGCCCTACGGAGCCGGCCTCCTCACACTCGCCCCCGCCTGACCCCAGCACCCCCGGAGCGGAAATGCCGCAACTACCCCACAACACCGACACGCTCCGCGAACAGGCCGTGAGACGCCTCCTCCACCTACGCGAACACAACGAACTCACCAACACCCTCATCCACGCCACGGCCCAAGCCTTCGGAGTACACCCCCGCACCATCCACCGCTGGATCACCAACGCCCAAGCCCACAACGGCACCTACACCCCCGCACCGGCCCGCCGCTTCACCCTCACCCCCCACATGCACGACGTCCTCGCCCAGTGGTGCGGCAACGTCACAGCCGCCCACCGCGACTTAAGAGAACAACGCGACAAGGACGACGCACCGCTGCCGGCGCTCGCGACATTCCACCGCGCCGTCACCCGCGAACTCACCGCTGGCCAACTCGCCGGACTACGTGGGGGAGAGGCAGCCCGCCGACGCTTCGACGTCCACGGCACCCGCGAACGTGGCCACCGCAACGACGCTTGGGAGGCAGACCACGTCGAAGCCAGCGTGTGGGTCAACGTCGACGGACACGTCCGCAAACCCTGGATCACCTGGTTCATCGACGCTGCGCACGACGCCATCGCAGGCCTCGCTGTCACACCACAAACGGCCCACCGCGGCAGCATCCTGGTCGCCCTCCGCGACTCCCTGCTACGCCACCCACCACACAGCCCCATTGGCGGCATCCCACGAAAGGTACGCGTCGACGGCGGCAAAGACTTCCTCAGCAACGCCCTTCGCGACGCGCTCGGCGCCCTCGCCATCGAACTGGTCGAACTCCCACCTAGACGCCCCGACCTCAAAGGCTCCATCGAAGCTCTCAACGGAGCCGTCAAGAAAATGCTCTTCCGCGGCATGCCCGGCTACACCGAGAAACCCACAGCAGACATCAAACCCCCGGCGCGCCCCCCGGCCGAAGACCTGCTCTCCCTCGAGGCCTTCATTGCGCACCTCCTGAACTGGGTCCACCGCTGGAACACCGAATACACCAAGGACGCGCTAGGCGGCCTCACCCCCGCGCAGGCATGGGAAGCAGACCCCACACCCATCTACGACGTCGACCCCGCGGCTCTCCACACCTACACCCTCGAACGCCACGGCACGCCACTCACCATCACCTCCAACGGCGTCCGCTGGAGCAAACGCAACTACGTCGACGACTGGATGCACGGCCGCGGCGGCGACAAAGTCCACCTGCGATACGTGCCCCACCAGTACGACCGCGTCGAACTCTACGACGCGAAAGACGACCGCTACCTCGGCCCCGGCTTCGCTACCGAAGACCTCGCCCCCGAAAAACGCCGCGCACTCCAACAAGCACGCGCCCGCGAAGCCAGCGAACTCAAAGCCCAACTCAAGCGAGCAGACAAAGCTCGCAAAGCACGCTTCGCACCCCAGACAACCCCCGGCCCGCCCCGTGAACAGCACCCCCTGCCCACGCAAGACGTAGAACAGCAACTACGCGAACTACACGCCTCCGACCTCGCCAAGGCCACGCGCCCGGACTACTTCCCCCTACCTGACCCCTCGCCCGCTTGGCAATCCAACGTCGAACAAGACCCAGACGCGCCCACCACAGAAGGCGAGCCGTGACCCTCAACACAACACCCAGCGACCACTACCTCAACCTGCCAGGCGCCCAACTCGTCCCCACCACCGCCAGTCTGACGACAGGAGACAACCTCACCACCGTCCTCTCCGCGAACGCCATGATGTGCGTCCACGGCCCCAACGGCTTAGGGAAGACGCTCGCCGTCAAAGCCAACCTCCGCGACCAAGCCCCCAATCACACAATCTGGCTGCACCTCACCTCCCGCAGCCTCCCCACCATCCGCACCGCCCTCTTCACCCAACTCCAACTCCCCGGCGACCCACCCACCAAAGCCGCCACTGCAGACGCCCTCCTCACCGAGACCCTCAACCAACAGCCCCACGTGCTGGTATGCGACGAAGCCCAACAACTCGACACGCCAGCATTCGAGTACTTCCGCGCGCTGTGGGAGACCACCACCAATGTCGCCGTCATCTTCATCGGAGCCGAAAACTGCTACCGCAAGATCAGCAACCGGCCCGCACTCGCCTCCCGCATCCTGACCTGGCAACAGTTCGAGCCGCTCAGGCCCGAAGAAGTGCTGCGCGTCATCCCGCGTTTCCACCCCGTCTGGGAGCCGGCAGACCCCGAGGACCTCCTGTGGGTCGACGATCTCGCCTGCCACGGCAACTTCCGCAACTGGGCGAAAGTCACCTTCCATCTCCAAGACGCCCTTCACCGACGCCCCGACGAAAAACTCAACCGAGAGCTGCTTGGCTGGGTCTTCAGCCGCCTCGACAGCAACGTGCGACGCTGACCAACCCCACGGCCTTGGTGCCGAAGGGTCGATCATCGGCCGTAGGTGGGCCGAAGTCTGGTCCGCTGCTGCTGGAGGGGACTGCCCTGCAGGCGAACCAGGGCCACGAGCTACGACGTCGCCGCTGTGCCACTACGGGAAGGCGTGCAACCTCGCGTAACACTAAGGAGTTGTCTCACGTGGCAATATTTCGCGAGCCTCTTGTAGCAGGTCAGGGCGGCTGCCATGGTCAGGCCTCGGCATGCCAGTCGTTGCCGACCACGTACGGAGCTTGAGACCAACAGCGGTCCATGGCAGGCATGCTGCCGCATGATCGATGAATTCGCGAAGACACCTGAGCATGCCGACATCGCTCAGACCTGTTGGTTGTGGGAGCAGCTTCCGGTCTGAGGTGCGGTTGTTTGGGGTGGACGATTGCTTCTCGATCAGAGCTGCTCGGATACTTCTTCTGGCCAGGCCCAGGTACCGGTGGGACGACCGTCCGGGTTTCGTCCGTAGCGATAGCTGGCGCGAGTGCTGGGTGGGGCAAGACGGAGGAAAGTCGTGAACAGCCCGGCGTTCGCGAGTCGGTGTAGGAAATCGTCGCTTCCAGGCATGCCGAGCGCTGTGTGTAGTTCGTACAACCGTTCCGCATCGCGCTCGTAGGGAACAACAAGCGCGGTAGAACTTGCGCGCAGCAAGTTGGCGATGTGCTGGTTGCAGGCAGAGTGGTCCAGGGTCTGAAGTGCGCGCAGCAGCTTGGACAGGCCCCGGACTCGACGGCGGTTCACCTGGCCAGCGATGTTGCGACTCATGACGCGATCGATGACCTCGGGAATTGCCGTTTGCTCAAGCTTTGTCAGTAGCTGTGCCACCGTTGCTGGGTCATTCAGGGGAAAGTGAGTTGCGACTCGCAGTGCCAGGTCGCGAGCGGTGCCGGGGGCATTGAGTCGATGCAGTTCGTGGATGAGGTCATACAAGCTGGCTGGATGGTTGAGATCCACCTGGCTGATCGGGTCGCGCTGTAGGAGGGCGCCGACAGTCTCGTGTGCCAAGAGGTGTTCCAGTTCGCGCAGCAGGATGCTCAGCGCTTTCGGGTCATTGAGTTGCACGCTGTCGTCGGGGCGGCGGTCGAGCAGGATTTGGGCGGCGGTGTGATGACGGAGGTTCTCCCTGAAGGTCCGCAGGGCAGCAGCGATAATCGCCGGGTCGGTGAGGGGCAGCGTTTCAGCTATGCGGCGTGCGAGGACGTCGAGAGGGTCGAAGGCCCGGACCTGCCTCAAGGCGGGTAGCAGGCGAAGCAGGTCGACCGGTGATGACACGACAGCCTGGCGGGCAGGATCGCGTGACAACAGCGCTCTTATCGCTGTTTTCTGCCCGGCTTCATTCAGCTGGCGCAAAGTGTCCGCGACTGCCTTCGGATCCGTGATCGGACTGTTGGCCGCCGTGCGTTCGGCCAGAGCACGCGCGGCCTGTGTGTCGGCAGTTTGCAGTGCTTTGAGTAAAGCGGTGACGGGACCGGGAAAGTTGGCCGGTAGGTGTTGCAGCAGCGTAGTTATGACCTCGTGGGCTGCCGGGGCAATCAGCAGTTCGTTCAGCAGGGAAGCCACTGCCCCTGCTTCGGTGAGGTCAAGGCACGAAACATCGATGCGCTCGAGCAGGACACAGGCCGCCCAAGGGGCTTCTGCCCTGCGGAGGGCCTTCAACAAGCCCGCGACCGTCCGGGGATCGTCCAGCGGCTCGTGTGCGGCAGCGCGGCTCGCCAGCGTACGTATCGCGTCGGTCTCGCCAGCGTTGCGCATAGCGCGCAACAGGGAAGCTACGGCAGCAGGATGTGTGGTCGGGACTCCCTCGGCGGCTCTGCGAGCCAAGTCGTGGAAGGCCGGAGTTGCTGCTCCTTCAGGCATCTGGCGGAGCTGGTGCAGTAGCGCGGCGAGGCCTTGCGGATCGTTCAGAGCAGTCTGGGTGACGAGACCGCGGCGCAACAGAATGCCGCGCGCAGAGATCGGCAGTTCCCGAAGAAGGTCTGCCAGGGGCTGGGGGTCGTCCAACGGCACATGACGGGCCACCCAGTCGACGACACGCTGCCCGCCCACAGGCACGTCAACCGCTCCGCCCACCAGTCGGCGGGCGGCTTGGATACTGCCCGCCTGTACCGCCCTGCGATACAGGGTAGCTGCCGTCTGGTACAGCCCGCGGGTCCGTGCAGCCTCAGCGAGCCGGGTGAGACTCTGCGGATCACTGACGTGATCGACGAAGGCCTCCCACAGCGCGGCAGGACCCAGACATCCCTGGCGGTGAAGCCGAGCGTGCTGGTCAAGGTATTCGTCCGGTGCATAGTTAGCCATCGGACTGCCGGAGCGTGTCCGGACCTCGTACATGGCTGTCAGCGCACGGTTGACGTCGGTGCGGGTACCGTCCTGGCGCTCGCCGGCGCAGACCGCGTGCAGTGCGGTACTCGCCCAGTCAGGATTACCTGGCCGCTGCCTGTCGGCGAGGTAACCATCGGCCCCTGCGGTGATCAGTGCCAGGGGCAGTGGCTCATGGTGTCCGAGGCGCCGGGCGTCAATTGCCGCCGTGAGCACTGCGAATTCCGTCGGTCGGAACAGATCTCCGCTCATATAGGCGTCCACCAGCTCCGGGCCGAACGTCAGCCGCTGAAGTACGCGGCCGTCATCACTGCCCGCGTCCAGCGCATACACCACACGATCAGTGTCCTCGCCAATTCGCGCCAGATCGCGCAATGTCTGCTGCTCCCGGGCGGTGAGGCGGTCCGGGACTCGGATCCGCTTGGTATGTGGACCACTGAGCAGGTGCCGGACTTGGGCGTAGACCCCAGGTGATCCTGATGATGTGGCAAAGGTCTCCCAGTACTCCGCCCACAAGGTGCCTACCGCCAGCAGCCCCGGACCCTGGCTAAGAGTCTCCTCCAGCAGCACGGCAGCCCGGGAGCCCATCTCTCCGTCCAAGAAGCGCTGCGCCTCATCCAGCCACAGCACCGTTCGCGCAGGCAGCGGCGGACCCGACAAGAGGTCCGCCAAGTCCTGTGCGCTACTTGGCCGCGCTACGGACCATTGCGGAGCCATCCGTAGGAGCGCCTCGTATAGGGTCCGTGTTTTTCCCGTCGTCGACTCACCTGTCAGCACAGCGAACACTGAGGTGTGGCCGGCTACTGCGGGTTCCAACGCATCACGCAGCTCCGCGTCATGCGCGCGCATCATGTACGGCGTTAACTCCGGCGTCGATTGGTCGTGCTGCCCACCCGGCGAGGCAGAAATGGAGTGCACACGCAGCACCAGTGGATCACACGCGTCTACCGACGACCAGTCAGAACCACGCCTGGCAATCTCAATCGAATGCTGCCCGGCACCACTCGCGGGGGGCAGATCCTCGGCGGTCAGAGGACGGCAGAATACCTCCATGGTCGCTGCACCAAAGAGGCGGCGAACAAGATTCGGCATTCTGTGCAACATATCTGATAGCTGTTGCCGCCCCCACAGATCGATCACCAGGTCGCTGTGCTGTTGCCGCAGGACCGCGAGCGCTTCGTCGATCTTGGTGTCGGCGACGCTGGCAGTGGTCACCACGACGAGGCGGCGTGCTCTGAAGGGACGGCGCCCACTGGCGTAAGTGGCTACAGCCTTGCGCAGGTTAGCAACGGTGAAGGTTTTATAGCGCTTAGCTTGGTACACCGACGTCGGCTTCCCATCGAAGAACGCTACGACGTCGATGCCCTGCTGACCCTGACCAGGCCGCCCGTACACTCGGGCTTCCTTCGCTTGCTCAACCTCAAGAGCCAGCGCCGCCACCAGATGCTCAACCGCTTCCCAAGCGAGCTCGTGCGTATTGAGCAGGAGGGGCGCGGTATTGGGCAGGGGAGGAGGCAACGGCACCGCGGGAGATGCCAATGGGAGATCCGGTCCCAGGTTCTCCCAGCTTTCGTCCCGCTCGACGTTGAAGTCATCCACCCCAGGTCCCCATTCCCATCGCGACCCTGCTCGTCACCGTTTCCGCTGCCGTTTGCGCTCGAACCTCGGGAGGACCACCTCCGCGTGTCCCTGCCTGACTTGCTGTGTGCCGTTCCCACGGACACTCGTGAACGAACACGGCTAATCGCCAGAATCGACCTTCAGAAACGCCGCAAAGGGTACGGGCTAAAGCCGAGCCCGTCAGTAGGCGACCTCGTCTCCGGCGGCGAGGACGTCGTTCGGCATGACGTACCACTCGCGTTCGTCCGCGACGCGACCTGTCGGACCACCAGGAGCCGGAGGCTTGATTAGTTGCCAGGGGAGCCGCGCCGGGTCCTCCACTACCACCAACCGGGGCGCCGGCGACCGGCAGGCGAGCACTACGTACAACCACCAGTCCCGGCTGAGCCCCAGCATTGCCGTCCGCTGACGGTCCACTAGGTGTATGGACGTTGGCCCGCCTCGGCCCTTCACCTCGATCAGCCGGGCGATGCTCCCGTCCTCGTGCCGGGAAACCAAATCGCACGTGGGCCGACCCGAGAATCCGTGGTGTTCCATGGCCCATGATTGCACCTCGGGGCCCAAGCCGACCGGCCAGCCGTGGCCGATGTCGATCACCTGCCGACCGTGCATCTCCTCGTAGCGGACCGCTAGATCCACCGCGATCCGCTCGGTATCGCTCATGGGTCTCACTGCTGTTGTCAGTCCAGAATCTCGTTTCCGGGATAAGCCCTACGCCATGCGTCGAGCACCGCGGCATGGAACTTCGCCTGTGTGTCCCGCTGATTCCAAGTGAACAGGATGCTGCGCTCGTTGCCCGTCCAGGTCTTCGGCAAGTCAAGGGTTAGGGTCCTCAGGTGCGGCGGGTCTGCCTCTGTGGCTAGGTGCACATAGCCGTTGATGAGACGCGTCGGCTCCTTTCCGTGAGGCTTAAGGACATCCACCAGCAGAGTCGTGGAGTCCTTGTGCCCCGCCAGTTTCGCGATCTGGTTCCGTTGGATCTCCACGCGGTCGGGGTAGAGCGTGGCGACCGCCGAATAGCCCTTGAACGTCTGGGGCTGGGGGTCCGGTTCATGCCGCTTACGGAGGTCCATGAGGTGCTCCCGGAAGTTGGTGTGGCCCTGATGTGACGCATCGACAGCCGTCGATGACGATGAGCCGCAGGTGGAAATGCGCGGAGGTCCGCCGCGGGTGTTGGCGAGGGTCGGCTTGAGTAGGCGGTCAGTTCTTGGGGATGTCGAGTTCGGGAGGATCCCGCAGCTCGATGTCAGTCACTGCGATGGCCTTGCGCTCTGCCAGGCGGGCGAGCTGTTCCTCGCGTATCCAGAGCGGCGTCTCGGTGTTGACGAACTCCTCCAGCCACTCGCCCGTATGCCGGTTGTATGGCAACTTCCGTGTTGCTGCGCTGCTTGCCCAGATGCTGGTGCGGTTGACGGAGAAGCCGGTGCCTTCGGCAGCGGCCCGTACGCGGTCCTCGCACTGACGCACGTAGTCCGCTGATGGCTGCTCGCTGCCGTTGTGGTGGAACGCGGAGATCGCCTCGGGCTCGAAGCGGTCGCGGTGCGCGGTGATGCCTGCTGCGCGGATCGCCTCGAGCGCCTCGTCGAACCGCTCGGCCGGCCCGTACAGGATGGTGTTGATGGCGCCGCGGACGTCTTCCATGTGGTGCTCCCTTACTGATGGATGCGGTGCCTGCTACTTGCCGGCGCTGGCGGACTTGCTGGGTTCGCGCGACTCACTGGCCGACGTGGTGGGCGTTGAGATGTCGTCGGCTTGTCAGGCAGTCGGCTTCGCCTCTCCGTGTCGCTAACGACGGCCCACGCGAGATCTCAGGCGATGCTGACGCCGTGAGCTCGGGCGAGCCCATCGAGGCCGTCGGCCCAACCCTGACCGATGGCGCGGAGTTTCCAGACCTCGCGGCCTTCGAGGGCGTGGCGGTACAGCTCGGCCATGAGCATGGCCTGGATGTTGGACTCAGCGGCCGGGTGAAAGTGCCAGGCTTCGCCTTGGGGTGTCGTGATGGCGAGGGCGGCATCAGTCAGGGCAGCGCAGGTGAGTTCGGTGTCGACGTCCATGTTTATGGAGACCGCCACGCGAGAGACGTCTGGAGGCAGCGCGGACAGGTGAACGCTGGCTTGTTCGACGACCTGTGAGCCCTCGACGTGTTTCCCGAGTAGGCGCACTCCACCCTGGGCGGCAACAGGTTGGTTGTAGAAGACGAAGTCCTCATCGCCGCGCACGATGCCGTCGGCGTTGAGGAGGAGCAGGGTGAGGTCGGCATCCGCGCCGGCGAAGCTGAACGTCAGTGTCAGCACCTGGCACGCGTCGTCTGGGAGGACCACGTTCTGTCCCGGGACGAGCCTGGTGGTCGGAGCACTGTCGGGGACGTTCGGCACAGGCTGTGGCGGTGGGGGAGTGGTCTGGCTCTTCCACTCGGCAAAAGGACGGAGGCGGTAAGGGTCGGCTCCCGTCGCGGGCGCGGCGACCGAAGCCTGGGCCAGGTTGGTGTCGAGCTCACCCAGGGAATTGCCGCCACTGCCGCTTTCATCCTGGGCGTTCTCCAGCAGAGCCTGCAGCGCCGACAGCCCAGCAAGATCCAGCGGCCTCAGGGCGCTCGAGTAGTTCCCCGATGAGTTGACCGTCACCGAGCAGGCGACGTTCTGCCCCAGATCAAGGAACCTCAGGGCGTCTTCGGGCTCCCGCCACGTAGCGTTCTCGATCGCTTGACGAGTCCACCTGCCGTAGACAACGAAACCCAGGCGCTGCGTATCTGGTATCCGCGTAAGCACTGCCAGATCGATCGCGGTGATCCCGGGAGCGGTGGCAAACCCCTCCTTCAGCGTGGCCACGACGTTCGAACCCATCGCCGTCAGCCACCACAGCATCCGGTCACGCTTCGTCAATGCCTTCAGCGTCGGACGACCACTCGGGGTGAGGCCCGGCATCTGCGCCGGCAACGAATCCAGATCCTGCTGCCGCATCACCACAGACAACACCGAGCCCTGCACGCCGACAGCACAGCCAGCCGCCGGGTTATCGGAGAAAGCCGAGTTCACCGCCTCGCACACGACGTCCTCGTCATTGCCGCGCAAGGCTTGCCACCACTGCTCAGCACCCGTGCACAGCTCCTCATACACGCCACGCAAGCGCGCCTGCTCATCAGCCAAGAACCTCGGTGCGTCCTGCTCGGCACGCGACCGAGCCGCAGCCCGCTCACCCCGAGCAAACCGTCCAACCCCCTGCAGTTGGAAAGCCGTCGCCTCCGCCAACGCCCACGGCAACGCCAGAGCTGGAGGCGCCAACACCACGGGCCGACGAGCGTAAGGAAACGACTGCAGATGCACGCTCGTCGTCCGCTCCCGCAACGCCCGCAAGTGAGCTATCGCAGCATGACGCTCAGCCTCCTGCTGCGCGCGCTCTGCCTGCCGCTGCGCCCGAGCCAACTGGGCTGCCGAAGGGGGGAGTGATCGACGTTGCGTGGAGCGCCGAGTCGTTGTGCTCCTGCGACCACCCCCCAGGCTGCTCGATGCGTAAAGGGGCCCCAGCCCACTGGAGACACGGGTCCCGCCGCTGCCCACACTCACCCGAGCCATCCGTGGACCAACCGAGGTCCTGACGCCGCGAGTTGAAACCCGAACGCTGAGCCCTGGTACGCCCACACGAAAACCGAACCCCACAATCCACTCCTCTAATCTCGAATACTTCTCGCACGTCGGACAGGGCTGGTGGCGTACTCCTCAGGTACGGGCCGGAACGCCCGAACCGTCGTGGCCACGGAAGACAAGGTGAACGTGTAGAAGGCGTCTTGCCGTACCCGAGTCGGCCAATAGGCATGCCTCATTGGAGGGCCACTTACCTGCCAACCGTCGGTAGCTGGCCGGGGGTCAGAGACCGCCTGAGTACGTGGGCTGCGGCTCGGAGTCGAAGCTCTTCCGGCTACTTGAGGGCCTGCGCATTTCTCGCCGACTATCTTGTCTTGAACTCGACTTTTCCCGTACTCATTCTGAAGTTCCCATTGGAATAAAGCGTGGGACGGGCCTCGACATGGTTTCCGCTGTACTTCTCCACGTGCCGGATCTGGGCACCGCCGGGGACAGTGAAGTCGATCAAGGCAATTGCTACCCAGTAGGACAAGTTGCGGTTGTTGAACAGCGGTACTGTCACGGTGGAGCCTCTGCCGTCTGTGACGACTGCGCGTGCGCCATAGGACTTGAACGATCCGGTTCCGTTCTCTACAGCGCTGTAGGCACACAAGAGGACGTAGCCTTGAAGATCGGGGCGACGGATTGTGACGGTCTCCCGACCGGGCGCCCGAGAGTCGCCGTCCAGGGCAATGTAGGGCGGCGCCGACGGTGAACCGAGCTGTCGGTAGTAGACCACCTGATCCGACTTGATCGGACGCTTTCCATGGGGCGTCACGAGACTGCCGGGAACGTAGAGGGCATACAGATCGAGGTCAGCGCCGGCCCGTCGTCGGGCTGCGCTCCCGCCGTTCCACTCAAGTGTGGCCGTCACGACGAGGCTTGGGTCTTCCTTGCGCATGTCGATGGTCGCCTGACCAGCCTTCGTGAGGACGACCTTGCCCAGAGGGACGAGAGGGTGCGGCATCATCGCAGGCGGGGTCGGGGCAACCACTGAAGGGATGCTCGGCGCGTAGGTAGGTTGTGACGGGACAGATACGGCGTGCTGCGGCTGAGGCGGGGGCACCAAGGGAGTTCGCTGCGCCGGGGATGGGCCTGGATCATCCACCACGATGCCGACGTCCCCGGCCAGGCCGGCCAATCCTGTGTCCCACCCTTGGCCCACTGCCCGTGTCTTCCATCCGCCGGCTCGTCGATAGAGCTCAATCAGGACGACCACCGTCTCCCGATTCGTGAGAGGCGTGGGCTCGAAATTGATCCGCGAGCTGCCGCACTCAATGACCGCACTGGGGGTGTTGCCCTCATCGAAGTGGGTGACCCGCAGTTCAGGATCGATACTCGCGACAACCGCAATGTGGTCGACAGCGGGCGGGACCGCCGCCAGATCCGCGATGATTGTTTGCCCATCTAGAGTGACCCCGTCCTGGAACGTGTGGTTGTAGAAGACGAGGTCCTCGTCGTTCCTCACTCTGCCGTTGTCGCCGAGGAGAACGGCAGAAACGTCAATGCCAGTTGTGCGCGATGTAAGGGTCACACGGCAGACACCTGTAGCCAGATGCGTGTTGCCACCTTTAGTCAGATTAGTAGTCATGGCTCCCTCTCACAGTTGTGTACATCGCGATGCCTGGCGTGCTTACACGACAAGCGTGTGCGGTGAGGATGATGTGCCAACGATCCGACACAGCTAAGCCTTGGTTGGGGTTGGCCGTCCCCGAAGGCGTTTGTGTATTACCGATGGCAAGGTGCGTAGTTTCGGCAAGCCGCTCGTGACGACCTGTATGAACTTCGCACCGCTGCCACCGGCACTGCAGTCAGCACATCTTGTAGTCGGCGCGGGTGGAGTTGTAGGAGCAGGAGTCCCGCAGGGCGCCGGTGGGCTTGTAGAGACTCGCCTTGTCCTTGTCGTTGTTCCAGACGTACCAGGAGCGGCCCATGTACAGGTGGCCGGCGGACTTGGTGCCCTTGCCTGTATGCACCTTCACGGTCTTGCCCGCGCTGATGCGATAGGAGGGGAAGACGTACGAGTGTCCTGTGGAGTCCTTCAGGGTGTGGCCCTGCATCTGGAACGACGAGCCGGTGGAGTTCTTGATCTGCACGTACTCGGCGTTCAGGCTGCTGCTGCCGCCCCGATCACTGCCAGGGCTGTCGTAGTACACCTTGTAGATGTAGACCGTGCCAGCGGCCTGTGCCTGCGACGGGACCATCGCGAGCCCCGCCAAGCAGGCCAGGGCGGCAGTGGTAGCTGCGGTGCGGATTCTGGGCATGTGCGTCCTTGGTGTTGAGCCGAACTCCCTCACGGCGTCCGGCAGATGCTAAGAATACGGTCAACTCAGGCACGAACTTCTCTAGTTGCAAAACTGGTACATATGATCCCACCTCGCGGGGGGCTCGCGTTCCCGCTCATCAGGCCCAGGAACCCGTCTCCCGGCCGTCCGGTTCAGGCCGGCAGCTATGGGTGAAGTCCGGCCGCGCCGGAGGCGGGTGCCGCACCGCTGCAACAACACGGACAAAACTGACGGACTACCAGGCGTCGAAAATCGGCTGGCTACGCCTTGCGGCAGATGTGCGTCCGCACGACTTTGTTGATCCGCCTTGCCTCGGCCTTGCTGACCCGAACGTCAGATGTGCCGAAACGCTCCTGCGCGGGCCCGCACTTCGCGGTTGCCCGTGAAGGCGCTGCACTGGTTGCGGCCGTTCTCGACGGCCTCGTCGGTGTCGCTGACGAGGGTTGGTCGAACGGCGCGTAGGGCTGCGAGGTACTCGATGCGGTCCTTACCCGCGGGGGCCCTTGGAGGACCGGTCGGGGCGTTGGTGGGCGTGCTTTGCGTCGCCCTCGAGTTGGCGGGCTTTGCATCGGGATCTTCGGTGCACGCCGTGAAGGCGGCGAGCCCAAGCACGACAAGAGCGGCGGCGGTGATACGGCGATTCACGGCAGATCGGTTCCTGTGTTCAGCAAGGGTGATGTCACCCGTTGGGCTGGCGCACGGGGCCGGTGTGCCCCTCGGGGATGTGCATCACGGTGACGCGGCGGCGGCGTGCGGCAAGGAAGACCGGCGTCCACAAACCGACGGTGCACACCATGGCGGTCCAGTGGAATCCGAGGGCCACCCATCCCAGTTTCCGGCGGGATCTGATCTTTGGCACATCGCCTCCATTCATGAAGAGAGAGTGAATGAAGTGTGTGACGGATGCGCCGTCAAAATAGTTGCACCCTGAACAAGTTGCGTGCGTCACACGCAGCCGATTACTTGGGGCCCCGTAGTTCCAGGCGATGAACTCCTCGTGCTGCGAGCACACATCATCGACCCTCACGCTCCTGTCGCTGAGCGCTCACGCCGGCAAGGTGATCCTCAAGGGGTCGGCCCTCCGGCCTGCGGAGCTTCGAACATGGCCGGCTGTGCAGAGTGCTGTGCGGTGGGTTGGGTGAGTCGGTAGCGGGAGGGTGGGATGCCGTATCGGTCGATGAACGCTTGGCGGAGGGTTTCGGGGGTGCCGAAGCCGCAGCGGGTGGCGATGCCGGCCATGGGCAGGGTGGTGGAGGCGACCGGGGTCTGCCCGAGGTGTTTGGAGGAACAGACGGGTCGGGTGGCGTTCGCTTACACCGGCGCCGGAGGCCAGTGCGGCTGTGGTCAGACGGGATCGGTGAACGAGATTGGCTTGCCTGCGGCATGGGCGTATGCGATCTCCCTGCTCGTGGACTCGCCGACATACCCGCCTGGGTTGACGACCAGAACCCGGTCAGCCAGATCGATCTTGCGCAGGTGGAGGGCGTCCAGCGCGGTCTTCTGCTCGTTGGTGATCAACTCGTCTGCTTCGTGGTCCTCGGCGCGCGGGAAGACGCCTGGCGCGACGACGATGGCACCTGCGAAGGTCAGATCACGGTTCGCCGCGCTCATCTCGTCCACGAACCGGGTAGAGCCGCAGATGCAGACAATCTCAGGTCGGTCGGGCACGGCTCAGTCCTTCGGGTCCAACGGGAAACCGTCTTCCCCAGTGCGTTCGCCTGGCGAGGCGGCGTCGCCTCCCGCGCGTGCGGGAGAGCGCCGGTTGGAAACTCACGATGCGGTCGGAGTTGAGAGTCACCCCCGCGTGTGCGGAGAGGACGCCTGGTGCGCCTGGTGGGCTTTGTGGGCCTTGAGCCACAGGGAGTCACCCCCGCGTGTGCGGAGAGGCACCCCTTGCTGAACTGCCGGACTTCTCCCTTGAGTTTGCCTTTAAGAATAGCTCCTCAGAGTCCGACCTTCGAGCCCCGGGAAGACGTCCGGGGATAGCCCGGCCACAGGCTTCTGTACGGGAGTCACCAGACTCCCGCCCAAGACGCGCAGGCCCTCGACTTCGCGAACCGCGAAGCCGGGGGCAGCGACGTGCCGGTGACCCCCGCTCGACGCTGCATCGGTCAGGTCCCGCGCACCTCCGTCCCCGGGCTCCCAGGGCGAAGACGACCTCCGTGATCAGCCCCCTGGCTGACACCGTTGCACCCGACGCCGCAGGCCCTCCACCTCCTGTCCGACCCGGGCTACCTCATCTACGGCCCGGCCCGCGCGATCACCGCCGCGATCGCCGACGACCGTCCACCCCTCCCCGAGGGCGGCCGCACCATATGGCACCGCGCCGCACCCCAACTAACCGCGACCGACCGGAAGCCAGCCGAACACGCCGCCCTGCTGCACGCCGCAGCCCTCAGCACCAACGACCGCCTGGCCGAGTACCTCAACCCCCTCGCCGAGCGGAATACCTGCTCAGCGGCGTGGTCCCGCCCCGACTTCCCAGTCGCTGCCCTCGGGGTCACTCCGGACGGCGCACCCGAACTGGTGGCCGCCGACGCGCTGGGCCACCTTGCCGGATACGGACCCGGAGGCGAGCCCCCCAGCCCCGACAGCCGCCCCGCAGCCCCTGCGCCCCCACCAGATCGCCATACGCGACCGTCGATCGCTGCTGGCCCTGGACTGCACCCGCTGAGCGCCCCGGAGGACACCAGCACGCACCACACCCTCACCAACCATCGCCACCTTCCACGGCGCGGTAGCCCTGGCCTCCCCGGACACCGAAGCCACCGCCCTCGGCGGCTCACCAGACGGCCGGTACGCTGCGGTCGGGAATGGCAAGGGGCGGATACACCTGTGGCCCCTGCACAGCTATCAGCCCGGACCGCGAACCATGGACCTGCAGCGCGGCAAGTTGCTCGCCACCGCCTGACTGTCTCTGCCCGGCCAGGGCCTCAACGTGGATTTCTCGGCCGGGCTGGACGGGACAATCTGGCTGTGGGAAACATCGGCGGACCGATGCCTGACCCCGTCAGTCGGCGCCCCGCCCTCGCCGCCGCCGACACTTCGACGGGCCCGCTCTTGGTCGCGTCGAAGGACGGGTGTGGGCCGATGGCGGCCACCGGTCCCTCTGAGCCGTCCGGCCCGCGCGGTGTCGGTGAGGCGGACGGCCTGGGTGATGACAGGTGTGATGGCATTGAGGACATCCCACCGCCAGCGCTAACTGGTTCAGGTTCGACGGGTGTGATCTCAGCCCCGCTCGTATGGGGGCACCCCGTGCCGGTGTGCGTGTGCCAGGCTACCCACGCGGTCAGACGGCTTGAAGCGGAGGGGCGGCTTCCTGTTCAGGGGGTGCCTGATCTCGTGTCAGTGGCCGGGGATGTTGGGCCACTCCCGTTGGATGCCCTCGCGCTCGAGCAGTCGGCAGAACTCCTCGCGCAGGGCTGCTTGTTCGTGGACTTGATGGGGTTCGGTGCCGCGTTCGAGGCAGTAGGCGGCCAGCAGCGACGATGCCTCGCCGATGTTCCATTCGACGGGGTGGAGGCGTAGGCAGCCGTTGGAGATGTGTGTGGTGCCGGCGTTTTTGCATGCGGGTAGCAGGTTGCGCATGCGGACGGGCAGCAGGGCGCCGAGGGGGATTTCGAAGGGGACGCTGTCGATGTCGATGTAGTTGTCGCCGCCGGTGGAGGGGTGCAGGTCGATTCGGTAGGAGCCGATGCCCACGGAATCTTCGTAGTGCGGGGCGCCGCCGGCCCCCACCACATCCGCCGCCACGTGGTTCTCGGTGACGGTGCGCGCTGCCCGGATGCGGCGTGATTCGCGTACATAGGGGGCCTTGGCCAGACCGTCCGCCGTTCCTGTCACGTCGCCGCGTAGGCGGAGGCCGGGGAAGCCGGTGCCGCCGTCTTTGCGGGGTGCTTCGGTCTGCAGCCAGTGCAGCAGCGAGAAACTCAATTCCCGTGCTTGGCCCAGGTGATGGGCGGCTTCCTGCTCCGAAGTCTCGACGATGGGGCCGAGCCAGTAGTCGTTCATGGGCCAGTTGACGAGTGTGACGTCGGAGTTGAAGGAGCCGGGGGTGTGGAGGCCTGCGGCGAGGATGCGGCGAAACATCCACAGTTCCCGGTCGCCGTTGTTGCGTGCGGGGTCGGCGAGTTCGTCGATCGGGTCGCCCGGCGGGTTCGGGTCCAGCCACCGCTCGTACGGCTCCAGGGTGCTCGGGATGGGCGCCTTGAAGCCGAGCAGCGGGCCCGGCCAGAAGTCCGGCTGGTACGCGCGCCAGCGCTCGTAGGAGACGGGGCGGTCGATGGTGTGGTCTTCGCCGTCGTGGTGGGAGAGGGCGAAGGTGACGGTGAAGCTTTGGATGTTGGCGGGCTGCGCCTCGGCCGGCGCATGCGGTTCGCCGTGCTGGTCCGCGCTCTCGGCTCCGATGACGTATTCGGCGCCCGCGGCCGGGAGCAGATCACCGTGTTCGGTCGCGTCGAGGAAGAACGGGGCGGATACCGGGAATGTCTCGCCGTCGGGTCCGGCGACCTGCAGGGCCTCCACCCAGTCCCCGTCCCGCACGGCGGCGGTCACGCGGTGGTTCAGCAGTATTTTCAGCCGCTGCGCCGCCATGTGCGGGGCGAGAGAGGCTTCGATGACGGCCAGCGCGGCGCGTGGCTCGTGGCACAGGCCGGACACGCGGGCGGCGCCGGGGTTGAGGGAACGCCAGGCGCGGGCGCGTTCGGTCAGCGGGTACCAGGTGCGGTAGTAGGAGCGGATGTCTTCACGCAGCCGGCGGTAGGAGGCCGTGCAGCCGAACTGCTCAATCCAGGGGTGCTCGTCCGGAGGCACGGCCTGCGAGGTGAGCTGCCCCCCGAGCCAGTCGGTCTCCTCGATCAGCAACACCCGGTGCCCGCGGCGGCACGCGGCCAGCGCCGCCGCCACACCTCCCAGGCTCCCGCCGGCGACGACGAGGTCCACTCGTATCTCACGCATCCCTGCCGTGCTCTCCTTCTGTACTGGTGTGAGGGCGCCGCACCGGCGGCCAGAAGAGTCCCTTTCCAGGTGAGGGCACTTCATGACCATGCTCGGCGGCGAGTTCCTCGAAGGAGACACCCGCGAGGCTGCGCTCGAGGTTCTCGACCATGAACGGGCAGTCCATGACGGGATGTTCAGCTGGGCATTCCAGCGCGTGCCGCAGGAAGTGCCGCGCCCCCTCGGCCCGCGTGATCAGCTCATCCAGCGCGGTGACGGTTTCGTTCACGGTCTGACGCCACTGGTCGCCCGAGTCCTGCAGGACGGCACGGGTGTCCTCCAGGCTCAGTCCCAGATGCCGCATGAACTGCACGAATGCCAGCATCTGCAACTCCCTCGGCCCGTACATGCGCCGGCCCCCGTGCCGGGCGGCCGGCGTTACGATGCCCCGCTCCTCGTAGTAGCGCAGCGCCGAGGTGGCCACGCCGACCCTCCGGGCCGCTTCGCCGATTTCCACGAAGTCCATGGGCGTCATTTGACTTCAAGCCGACTTGAAGCGCCAGGGTTGCGTCATGGACAACGACGCACGCGCCTGGGCTTTCGACCGGCCCGTCACCTCGCCCTTCGCCCGCCCCGCCGGCGTCCTGGGGCGCCTGGCCGGCAGGTTCATGCTGTGGACCAGCAACCAGGACGAGGTGCTGGAACTGCTCGACGTGCGGCCCGGCCACGCCGTGCTGGAGATCGGGTACGGGCCCGGCGCCCTGGTACGCCTGCTCGCCGCCCGCACCGGCGCCGCTGCAATCCGCGGTGTCGACCCGTCACCCGAGATGTGCCAGGCGGCGACCCGCACCAACCGGGCCGCCGTACGTCAGGGGCGGGTCGCCCTCGGCCTGGGCACGGCGCAGGACACCGGAGAGGCCGGGTGCAGCGCCGACCGCGTCGTGTGCGTCAACAACGTCGCCATCTGGCCCGACCTGGAGACCGGAGTGCGGGAGGTGCACCGCGTGCTGCGTCCGGGAGGGCTGGCGGTCATCGCCTGGCACGGCGGCAGCTCACCGGGCCGTATCGCACGCAGCCTGCGTCTGCCAAAGGAGCAGCTGGACCGTATCGAGGGGGCGCTGGCCAGTGTGTTCTCCGAGGTGGGACGCAGCCAGCTGAGCGACCTGGTCGCTTTCACCGCGGTGCGATGAACTCCCGGATCCGCATGGTTAGTTGAGGTGCACTTCTGACCCCGGTCGTGCCGCTGGACCTGCCGCTTGAGCGCGACGGCGCTGGTGGCGCTGCAGTCGATGAGCGTGTGGGAGGCCACTTGGGCGTCGTCGGTCCGAGGGCGGTGCACGTCTGGAAGCGCCCACCGGAACCGAAGGCAGCGCTGCCCACAACCGTGACCCGCATGCCTGCCGGCTCTTTCCTCTGTGCCGCTCCGCGCCTGCGGTTTAGACGTCGTTTCTTATGGTGTGTTCGCTCGTTGAGTGGTGCATGGGTGTTCTGGTTCAGCGGTTGGTGCCGGATGAGTTGTGGGTGTTGTTCCGGCGGGTGGTTCCGGCGACTGTGGTGATACGTCCGCAGGGTGGTGGCCGGGCTCGGGCGGGTGATCGTGAAGTGCTGGCGGCGATCTTGTTTGTGGCGACGACGGGCTGTACGTGGCGGCAGTTGCCGCCGGTGTTCGGCCCGGCCTGGCCCACGGTCTACCGGCGCTTCGCGCAGTGGAGCCGGGAGCGTGTATGGGCTCGCCTTCACCGCGTGGTTCTGGATGAGCTCGGCTCCCAGGGCGAACTGGACTGGTCTCGGTGTGCGATCGACTCCGTCAGTGTCCGGGCCGCAAAAGGGGGCTTCTGACCGGACCGAATCCGACCGACCGTGGCAAGTTGGGATCGAAGATTCACCTGGTCACCGACCGGAACGGAGTGCCGCTGTCGCTGGGAATCTCTGGCGCCAACATGCACGACAGTCTTGGCCTGCCCCCGCTTGTGCGAGGCATCCTGCCCATCCGCTCCCGGCGCGGTCCCCGTCGCAGACGCCCTGACAAGCTGCACGCCGACAAGGGCTACGACTACCTCCACCTGCGCCGATGGCTCCACGAGCGTGGCATCACTGATCGCATCGCCCGCAAGGGCGTCGAACCCTCGCAGCGGCTCGGTCGCTACCGCTGGGTGGTGGAGAGAACGGTGTCCTGGCTGGCCGGCTGCCGACGCCTCCACCGGCGCTACGAACGAAAGCCCGAGCACTTCCTCGCCTTCGTCGGCATAGCCGCAACCCTCATCGGCTACCGCCGACTCACCAAGTGAAACAACGTCTTAGAACTAGCGCGGCCGGTGTGCCTCGATCAGCCGCTCCATGATCGCCTCGCGCCGGGTGTCCACGACCCGCCGGGCGGGGTCCTCGTCGTACCAGGCGACGATCTCCCGGGCTCCCTGCGTGAACGGCACGGACGCCGTGAACTCGGGCACCAGCCGACGGACCTTGGTGGTGTCGAAAACCATCGAGTGGGCCTTGTCGCCCAGCAGGTCCTCGCCCCAGGCCGGGTCGGCGGCGGCGATCGCGTCGGAGGGCACATGGACCAGCCGCGGCTCGTCCACACCGGCGGCGCCGGCCACGATCCGGTAGATGTCGTCCCAGCTCAGCACCTCGTCGCCGGTAATGTGGAAGGTCTCCCCCAGCGCCGCGGGGTTGCCGAGGAGCCCGGTGAAGCCCAGCGCGAAGTCGGTGTGGTGGGTCAGGGTCCACAGTGAGGTGCCGTCGCCGTGCACCATCACCTCCTTGCCCCGCCGCATCCGCTCCACCGCCGTCCAGCCGCCGTCGAAGGGCACGGCGGTGCGGTCGTAGGTGTGGGAGGGCCGTACGACGGTGACGGGCAGGCCGTGCTCCTGACGGGCCCGGGCGAGCAGTTCCTCGCAGGCGATCTTGTTCCGGGCGTAGGCGGAGTGCGGGTTGTGCAGCCGCGCCGTCTCGGGGATCGGCACCCGGGCGGGTGGCCTCCGGTAGGCGGCGGCCGTGGCGATGAACACGTACTGGCCGGTGCGCCCCGCGAACAGGTCGACGGACCGGGAGACCTGCTCGCTGGTGAAGCCCAGGAAGTCAACGACGACGTCGAACTCCCGGCCGCCCAGCGCCGCGCGCGCCGCGTCACCGTCGTGGACGTCGGCCGTGATCACGGTGGCGCCCTCGGGAACGGGCCGCGCGGCGGAGACGCTCCGGTTCAGCAGGTGCACGTCGGCGCCGAGTTCGGCGGCCCGCGCGACGCAGGCCGAGCTGATCACTCCGGTGCCGCCGATGAAGAGGACGCTCCGGCCCTTGATGTGATTGGTGGTCATGAGGGTGCCGCTCCTCGGAGGTGGGGGGGACGGTGGTTCTCGGTGGGAAGGCGCGGGGTCACTCGCCGGGGAACGTCACGCCCAGGTCGGCGCGGATCTGGTCGAGGGCCCGCATCACGCGCAGCGTCTCGTCGAGCGGCGTGAGGTCCGACTCCCCCTTGCCGGCGGCCACGCACCAGGCCGCCTCGGCTGCCTCGTAGAACAGGCCTCCCTCGCGCCGGTCGGGGACGTGATAGCCGAGCAGTTCGTTCGTACGCCCGCACCCCGACCACCACCTCGATCTCGGGCACGCACGCCCGGCTGGACCCGGGAAGGATCCCGAACCCGTCCTCGGGCCATGCCCGTGCTGCTTCGGTCGGCTCCATGCTGGAAGGCTCGACGACACTGATCCAGCACGCAACGGAATTACCGCTTTCGGCTAAGACGTTGTTTCACTTGGTGAGTCGGCGGTAGCCGATGAGGGTTGCGGCTATGCCGACGAAGGCGAGGAAGTGCTCGGGCTTTCGTTCGTAGCGCCGGTGGAGGCGTCGGCAGCCGGCCAGCCAGGACACCGTTCTCTCCACCACCCAGCGGTAGCGACCGAGCCGCTGCGAGGGTTCGACGCCCTTGCGGGCGATGCGATCAGTGATGCCACGCTCGTGGAGCCATCGGCGCAGGTGGAGGTAGTCGTAGCCCTTGTCGGCGTGCAGCTTGTCAGGGCGTCTGCGACGGGGACCGCGCCGGGAGCGGATGGGCAGGATGCCTCGCACAAGCGGGGGCAGGCCAAGACTGTCGTGCATGTTGGCGCCAGAGATTCCCAGCGACAGCGGCACTCCGTTCCGGTCGGTGACCAGGTGAATCTTCGATCCCAACTTGCCACGGTCGGTCGGATTCGGTCCGGTCAGAAGCCCCCTTTTGCGGCCCGGACACTGACGGAGTCGATCGCACACCGAGACCAGTCCAGTTCGCCCTGGGAGCCGAGCTCATCCAGAACCACGCGGTGAAGGCGAGCCCATACACGCTCCCGGCTCCACTGCGCGAAGCGCCGGTAGACCGTGGGCCAGGCCGGGCCGAACACCGGCGGCAACTGCCGCCACGTACAGCCCGTCGTCGCCACAAACAAGATCGCCGCCAGCACTTCACGATCACCCGCCCGAGCCCGGCCACCACCCTGCGGACGTATCACCACAGTCGCCGGAACCACCCGCCGGAACAACACCCACAACTCATCCGGCACCAACCGCTGAACCAGAACACCCATGCACCACTCAACGAGCGAACACACCATAAGAAACGACGTCTTACTGCGTGCTGTTGTCGAGCAGGCCGGCCAGGCGTCGGAGGGCCTTGTGGTTGGCGCGCTGCAGCAGCCTCCTGATCAGGGGAGCGGCCAGGCGTTCACTGAGGGGCGCAGTCTGCCACGAGTACTTGAAGAAGATGCGGGTGCCGCCGCCTGGAATCTCGTTGAGGAGATACGTGCCGGTCGCGACTCGCCGTCCGCCGGCGCCGGTGTTGCGCTCGGTGATCCGCAACGGGCGCTGCGCCGCGACGACTTCGATATCGATGCGTTCGCTGCGGCCGGCGATGACGGCGGTGACGCGGGCCGCGGCGCCGACACCGCGCGCGGGGCCGGAGTACTGCCACTGGCGCAGCATGTGGTCGGTGAACTCCTCGTGCGCCGCAAGGACGTCCAGGACGTCGTAGACCTCTTCCCGCGGCTGGGGCACCTCGATGTGCACAATGACCGGTCGCACGGGTCTCATCGTAGTCGGTGCTCCGGGCCCATCCTGGTGTGGCGAGGGCATGCGGGCCTCAGCCGTGCTGCACAGCAGATCGGGCCCGTGCCGGAGCCGCGCCAGCGGCTCGGTGGGTACGTGCAGCGTCCGCACTGCGGCGTAGAGTGCCCGACCCTCAGTCCGGGCGCGAAGTAGGCGTCGGATCGCACCCGCCGAACCTTCATCCGTCACCACCTCAGGTTGAAGACGGTCGTAACCAGGCTTCTGTTTCTCTATCGGCCTGCCCCCACGTGGCCTCGGCTTCGAGGCCAGAGGTCTCTAGCCACCTCGGGGCGGGCATGACTCAGGGGCAGCCCAACCGCCTGTGTCTGCAGGGAAGTTGCGAGGCTTGCGGTTCGCGCAGCAGGCATCAAATGTTGCGGTTCAACCACGGAGTCTTTACGAGACACTCACATGGCTCTTTCGGTGGTCACGGGGTGGTTGAATGTTCATCGAACGCGGGATGCAGGCCCGCGAGTGCCGAGGTGATCAGACCGCCTAGCAAGGCGGCGACTTCGGCTGGCGGAGACGGCAACGGCAGGTTCGACCCTCGATGGAGCCAGGGCGGCAAGCTGACGGATCTCCGCTCGATGACAGCGACTCCTGATCACGGATCGCCCGCAAGCACTTGAGGTGGGTCATCCCGTGATGGCCGGTGCACGCCGATCGGGCGTACCTCCACTGACTCATTCAGCCCCATCGCGGGGGCGTCCACCGGCAGTTGCCGTGGGATCAGCATCTGTCGGCGTGGGCGCCAATCAGGTGCGTCGCACTAGACGGAAAGAGGGGCCCATGCGCGTTGTCGTGATGGGGCAGGGGTATGTGGGACTTCCGCTGGCCATGGCTGCTGTGGAGGCGGGGCACCATGTCATCGGTTATGAGCCGGACGCGAACCGTTGTCTGAGCCTCAAGTCCGGTTTCTCGTATGTGGAGGATGTCCCTGCCTCCCAGATCGAGAGAGGACTGAGGGCCGGTACGTATGAACCCACGGGCGATGCTTCGGACTTGGTGGGCTGGGACGTCGCGGTCATCGCCGTCCCGACGCCGTTGAAGAACCGGTTGCCGGATCTCAGCTACATCGAGGACGCGGCCCGGTTGCTAGCTGCCGGGCTCGAGGCCTTCGGGGATCAGACGGTCGTCCTGGAGTCGACCACGCATCCCGGCACCACGCGTGAGGTTCTCATCCCCATCCTGGAGGACCTCTCCGGCCTACAGGCGGGCACGGACTTCTCGGTGGGGTTCAGCCCGGAGCGCATCGACCCTGGCAACGCGACCTGGAACTTCAGCAACACCCCCAAGATTGTCGCCGGCCTGACGGACCACTGCGCGACCAAGGTGCAGCGCTTCTACCAAACGATCACCGAGGTGGTCTGCCCGGCGAAATCCCTGGAGAGCGCCGAACTCGCGAAGGTCCTGGAGAACACCTTCCGCCATGTCAACATCGCCCTCGTCAACGAGATGAGCCGGTTTGCTCATACACTCGGCATCGACCTGTGGGATGCGTTGGACCTGGCGGAGACCAAGCCGTTCGGCTTCATGAAGTTCACCCCCGGTCCCGGCGTCGGCGGGCACTGCCTGCCCGTGGATCCGGTGTATCTCAGCCACCACGTCAAGACCACGCTGGGCGAGTCGTTCCGCTTCGTGGAGCTGGCGCAGGACATCAACGAGCAGCAGCCCGCCTATGTGACGCGCCGTCTCCAGGACGCTCTGAACGAACGCGGCATAGCCCTGAACGGAGCCCACATCGTGGCTCTGGGACTGGCCTACAAGCCGGGAACGGCAGACGTCCGTGAGAGCCCGGCCTGGGCTGTTGTGGACCTGCTCCGCGCCAAGGGCGCCCGGGTGAGCGTCGTGGACCCTTATGCGGCTGCGGAGCACGCCGAGGTCCACGCATCGGTGGACTCGGTGGACGCCAAGAACGCAGACGCGGTGGTGGTGCTCACGCCCCACGCCGAATTCGACCTGCACCAGGTGGCGGAGAAAGCCGCCTACGTGCTGGACACCCGTGGAGTCGTTCCGCTCCACGGCAACCTCGAGCGGCTCTGACGCACCCGCTCACACACCAAGAGGAGAAGGACACGATGTACGGAAGTGGTGGAACCCTCGGCGGGGCTGCGGCCGCCGCCGGCGGAGGAGCGGCGCTGGCTACCACAGGGGCAACCGGCCTGGGCTGGGCCGTCCTGGCAAGCCTGGTCTTGGTCCTGGGCGGAGTGACGGTGGTCCGCTTCTCCTCCCGGAAGAAGCGGGTCTGAGTCGATGCCTGACCGCGTGAAATACGCTGCGGTCACTGCCGTGGTGGTGGCCTCCTTGGCCGCCACCACCGTGGTGGTCCACCATCAATCCCAAAGCGCCGTCCTCACCACCTACTGGTGGGTCGGCGTCCTCGTTATCGCCCTCTGCCTGATCTCGTTCATCAAGGGCCGCTCCTTCACGCACCTGCCCGTGGCCCACGGCCCGGTGGTGGCGATCATCCCCTCCTTCGAAGAGGAAACAGCCAACCTGCACCGCACGGTGTGGGCCCTGCTGCGCCAGACCCATCCCATCGACGAGATCCACGTCATCGACGACGGTTCGAAAAAGCACCCCGTCGAGCCCTTCGAGCACCCCCGGGTCTTCTGGCACCGGCAGGAGAACACAGGCAAGCGCGGCGCCCAGGTCACCGTGCTCCGCAAACTGCGCAAGCAGGGCAAGAACTTCAAGTTCATCCTGACCATCGACTCCGACGGTGAGCCTTTCCCCGACGCGTTGGAACAGCAGCTCCGGGCGATGAGCAACCCGAAGATCCAAGCCACCACCGGCATGATCTACATCCGCAACTTCGACGAGTCGTGGGTCTCCCGCGCAGCCGACATCGACATCGGCGCATCATGCGTCATGATGCGCTCCTCCCGCTCCATGCTCGGAGCACTGGAAACCACCTCCGGAGCACTGGCGCTGTACCGCTCCGAGATCCTCTACGACCACCTCGACGAATACGCCGTCGAGTGCGGCACCGGCGACGACCGGTGGCTCGCGCTCCGAGCCCTGCTGCGCGGTGAGGTAGTGGCAGTCAACGAAGCCGGCGTCATCACGGACATGCCGACAACACTGAAGAAGACCTACCGCCAGCGCCTGCGCTGGGCACGGTCCTGGTGGTGGATGCTCCCCTTCGTCATGACACGGCTATCACCGAAGCAGCTGATCTCACCCACCTTCGGGCTCCTCCAACTCGTCATCACACCGCTGATCGTGGTCTGGACACTCGTGATGACCGTCCTCACCCTGGGAGGCCGCTACGAACACCCGGGCACCGCGTTCATGTACCTGCTGGCCTACGGGATCGTGCGGTACGGACAGTCCGCGCTGTATCTCATCCACCGACCTGACATGACCACCAAGCAGCGCCTGTGGTCGTGGCTGGTAGGAACGCCGGCGGCCACGTTCATGAACATCATCTTGCTGACCCCGACCCGCTATTGGGCGTTGACGAAGCTCAACGACAACAGCTGGCAAAGCCGCGGACTCACCCAGGCAGTAGGCCTGAAGAAAGGCAAACACCGCCGTGTCCGCAAGAATCACGCCACTGACGACCTGATCACATTGTCGACGTGATCGCATCACCAACGCCACGCTGAGCAGCACGGACCTCACCAACGCCACGCTGAGCTTTTGCCGCCGTTGAGGAGTCGGAGAAGCCGACGCTCGTACTCGGTGGCAACCGCCTTCTCGGCGAGCCAGAACTCGTTTGGGACGGTGGCAAGGTCGTCACCCTCCGCCGGGGCGACATCGATGGTGCGAGGCACCGACAGGGTGGAGCCGATGATCCAGATCACGCTGACAAGCGCAGTGAATCATGAGACCGATGCGGCACGCACCAGTGGTGTTGGAGGAGCACAGAACCCTAAAGATTCGTATATCCGGACAAATTAGGCGCGGAGGGCTGTGCGACCCCCAACTTGCAAACCCCCCAACCACCCAAGATCATTTTACCGCGTCATTTCAAACCCACAACACAGTGCCCTTCCGCCGCGGCGGCCAGCGCCGCCGCCGCGCCTGTGCTCGCACCGAAGAGATGCACCGGCAGCGCCTCGGTCCGCGGGTACTTGCCGAGCCAGTCGACCGTCGCCACCGTCCGCTCGGCGAGCAGGGAGATGTCGAAGCGGTACTGGCCTGTCGCAGCGTCGGCCCGCTCCTCCTCCTCACTGAGAAGATCCGTCAGCAAAGTTGCCCACCCGTGCCGCCGCAGATCCTCGGCGACCGCGCGGTTGCGGGGGCTGTGCCGGGAGCTTCCGCTTCCGTGCACGAACAGCACCACACCACGCGGGGACGGGGGCACATTCATGTCGCCCGGCAGTTCCACACTGCCCGGCACCGCAACCGACACCGTCTCCGAGATCATCAGTGCTTCCCCTTCCGGCTCGCGATCTGTGCCTTCCGGGGTAGCCGCATCGCGGCCGTGTCATGCACGTACGGGCCCGCTTCGCGGTGACCGCGAAGCGGGCCGTGCCGATGTGCCTCCCGGCCCTAGCGATGCCTGTCGAGGGGCGGCCCGGCCGCGGTGCTCAGCGCTTGTAGAGGCGGAAGTAGTCGAACTGAGCCGTCGCTCCCTCCCCGCCCATCGAGGCCAGGCCGAAGCGCAGTCGCTTCTCGGCGGGAACCGTCCAGGTGCCGCCCGCGATCCACTTCTTCCCGTCGCGGCTGGTGAAAGCCTGGACACGGTGCTCGCCGCTGCGCGGAGCGGTGGTGTGCTTCAACCGCAGCCAGGTGGTGCGAGCAGGCGGACCGACGGAGGTCGAACCGTAGGCGATGCCTGAGGCGTACGGCTGCTCCTTGCCGTACTCGGTCTGCCGGGTGTTCCAGATGGCGGCATGCGACAGACGCAGATACCTGTCGTCGCCGGCGTAGGCGACGAGGCCGGCCTGCTGATAGTTCCGTTCGCTCTGCTCGCCCAGGTCGATCGTCAGCTTCGTCTCCACGGTGAAGTCGCCGCGCGGCACGTCCCGCAGCATCAGCGAGGCGGTGTTCTCGTCCTTGTGCAGTTCGGCGTCCTGTGTGGGCCACACGTACCGGCCGTCGGCCACGCGGCCCGCGGGCTCGCGCACCCACTGCCATCCGGGACCGGGACGGCCGTCGAACTCGTCGCTGCGGGAGGGGTCCAGGCGCCCCGGCCATGTGCCCTTTGCGCCGCTGCCCGGTCCGCCGTCGGAGCGGTGAACACCCTTGTCCGGGACTGCCTTCGGGGAGGCGACGGGCGCCTGCTGCCTGTCGGCCGAGGCTCCCTTGCCTCCGCGGACGGCGGGCCAGCCGCCGCTCCAGTCGAGACGGTCGATGAGCATCGGACGGCGGTTGATGCCGAAGGGCTCGTCGAGGTACGGGTCGGAGCGGTCGATGGCGTGGTAGACCATCCAGTCCTGCCCGGCGAAGTCCTTCACCACGGCGTTGTGCCCGGTGCCCACCCATCGGTTGCCGTTGGGTGTGAGGGCGATCGTCCCGCCCGTGCGGGAGGCCGTGAGCGGGGTGCCTTCCCGATCGAGGAAGGGACCCCGCACCGAGCGGGACCGGCCGACGAACACCGAGTAGCCGGTCGTCGGCCCGGCGCAGCAGTCCCCGGACGAGGCGAACAGATACCACCAGCCGCCCCGCCGGATGACATAGGCGCCCTCGAATCGGTTGTCCGTCGCGACCTTCGTGGGCTCGCCCCTGGTCCGCGTGCCGTCCCCGGACAGCTCCGTCACCTCAATGCCGCCGTAGTACGAGCCGTAATACAGATAGCGCCGCCCGTCCGGGGTCACGACGTGGGCCGGGTCGAACGTCCACAGGAAGTCACCCTCGCCGCCGCTGCCGTGCCGGGGCGCAACCACCGGCTCACCGTGGCTCTGCCAGGGGCCCGCCGGGCTCGGCGCGGTGGCCACGCCGATGGCGCTGTCGTCCCGTTCTCCGGTGACCTTCGTCTGTGTGGCCACGAAATACAGCCAATAGCGGCCGTCGTGATAGCTGATGTCCGGAGCCCAGTAGGCCGCGTCCTTGTCTGCCCACTCCGGTTCGTTGTGGTCGCCGAGCGCATCCGTGACGTACGACCAGTGCACCAGGTCGGTCGAGCGCGCGACGGGCAGCGAGTGCGCCTTGCCCTCACCGCTGCGCAGGGGGTCGGTGGTCCCGAACGCGTACCAGTAGCCGTCCTTGCCGCGGACGACAGCGGGATCGGCGAAGGTGTCGGCGAAACCGCGCGAGACCGGATTGACGTAGGTATGGCCGTAAGCGGAGTCCGCAGGTGACGGCCGCGGGTCGGCGGAGGCGGTCGAACCGAGCGCCTGCGGAAGGAGGGTGGCGATGACGAGCAGGGCCAGCCCTGCCACTGCCTGACGGATGCGGGATCCGGCTCTCCGTACGGTCACTTCTCCTCCAGGGCGCTGTCGGCGGCAGAGCATGTGTACTGCGTCCGCTACAACGTTGTAAAGACGGTGGACCGTGACTGTTGCGCCTCTGAGCACATTGCCCCGCACGCAACGGCCGCCCACCGCTCGGAATCCGTTCGGTGGGCGGCCGTTCATCGTCCCGGGCGGCCGGGCTCCGGCCCGGCCGGAGCGGGACCGTCCCTCAAGTCTGAGGCTTGCGGCCGTGGTTGGCCGCGTTCTTGCGGCGTGCCTTCTTCTTGCGACGACGCTTCGACGACATGTCGACTCCTCTCCGAAGTGATTTCTCTTGAGCGGATCCGCGCACAGCGGATCACGATCATGGTGGGCGCGTACCCGGCTACGAGCACACCACCCACGCTCACAGCAGTCCGCACCCGGGGCCGGCTCGCCCTGCCGCCGCAGCCCGAGACTCTCCAAGATGGTCGGTCGTGCAGCTTGGACCTGGCCTTTTCGATCGACTTCAGCCACGCCACCTGTGCAGCCGGACCCAAGGTGGAACAGTCCCCAGTGCAAAGCCCGTCCCAGGGATGCAGCCACCACAAGCTGTCGGAGGCGCAGCAGACTTCACCGCGCCTCCGACAGCCCCTCGTCCTCCGCGACTTCCTGCCACAGCGCAGCGCGAAGACTCCGACGCCGGGGCAGCAACGGCCCGATACCCCGGGCACACCCACCACAGGGCCGCGCCGGAGAAACAAGCACAGCACAAGTTCCCAACACCAGCCGGACCCCCTGCCTGTTGGGCCCCGAACGTTCCGCACCGGCCTGTCCGCCCCCGGACGACGGTGCGTCAGTGAGCCTTCTCGTATGCCTCACGCACACCTGCAGGAACCCGGCCCCGCTCGTTGACCTCGTAACCCTGCTCCTTGGCCCACTCCCGGATCTTCGCGGTCTCAGTGCCGCCACTGGCCGCCAGCGCACGCCCCGAACCCCTGCCCGCCTTCCGGCTGCGCTTGATACGTCGACCGTTCTTCATGTAAGGCGCCAGAGCATTCATGAACGCATCATGGTTCTTGTCGTTGAGGTCGATCTCGAAGTCCGTACCGGCGACGGAGAACTGCACATTCGTCACGTCCTCCGACTCCTCGCCCGTAAGATCGTCGATGAGGAGAGTAACGACTCGCTGCGCCATGACATTTCCTTCCCAGATATCCACCTGCCAGAAAGGAACATGATGATCGGCCGCATCCCACCACGTCAATTCCAGGTAACGGAATCCAGCTCCGCACCATGCGCTGGAACACACACAAATGGCTTTCTTTCCCAACGCCCGGCCGTCGAACCTCCGGCGCTTCCCAAGACAGCAGACTCAACGTGAGGCATGAGGCGACTGCGTTCGCCACGGGGGGAGAGGGCCGCCAAGAGAACCCGACCCGGACCACCCTTGGGCCCACGTCGGCTCGAGCCACCAGGCCAGCGCCTGAAGAGATCTGACGCCTCCTGGCACCCACGCATATGTGACCGCGTCTCAAAAACGCCTGCCTCGCGTAACTCCCCCAAGCAAAAGGGGTATCGCATCCATGCCGCTTCACAGCGATCGAGCCCCGGCGGCCGGCTCAGACGGAAGGACCAAGACGTCGTCGCGAGTCCACCCACACCAGGCCGGCACCGGCCAAAGGGAGTGCCACATGATCACTCGACGCCTAGGTCTCCTCCTCGCTTCCTGCCTCGCGCTGCTCACCGCTTGCTCAATCAACGAGGGGGCGTCACGCGACTCGCAACCTCAAAAACCACCAGCAAACGCCCCGACCACGTCCGCCGGATCCCTTCCTTTAACTGCAGCAGTCAAGCAGCTGACAGTCAGGAAGGAATCCCGAGACGGCTATGAGCGGGAGAAGTTCAAACTGTGGGTCGACGCCGACCACGACGGCTGCGACACACGCAAGGAAGTCCTCCTGTCCGAAGCAACGAAAAAGCCCGACCAAGGGGAGGAGTGCCGGCTGACAGGCGGGCAATGGACGTCGTACTACGACGGCAAGACAGTCACCGACGACGGTGACCTGGACATCGACCACGTCGTCCCGCTCGCCGAAGCATGGGACTCAGGCGCCTCGAGGTGGAGCCCGGCCAAGCGGGAACGCTACGCGAACGACCTGGAAGCCGAACGCTCACTCGTCGCCGTCACCCTCAGCACCAACCGCTCCAAAGGCGACCAAGACCCCGCCCAGTGGCTTCCCCCCACCGCTTCCTCACACTGCCGGTACGCCACCGACTGGGTGCAGACCAAACTGCGCTGGAAACTGGCCGTCGACGCAACAGAGCGAACCAAGCTGCAACACCTCGCCGGCGACTGCCCGGAGGCCACCGTCACTCCTTCACCCGCGCCGTAACAGCTCAACTACCCCTACAGCGCAGGCCACCAGGCCTGCGCATCCTCCTCCCACACCTGTGCCCACCCGGAGGGGACCACACCTTCGACCGGCCCGGGGCCAGGAGCGGTCTCCCCGAGACCTTCCATGACAGGAGCTGTGTGGGGAGTGACCGCGGCGCAGCCGTGACACAGGTCGGCCAGACGCCACGCGTGCCCGCAGCGGCTGAGAACCAGGAGGATCTCCCCGTCACACCCCCGGCGTCGCGGATGCCAGGTGCAGCCGGCTTCACGGCAGCGACAGGTACGCAGATGCCGGGCCAGAGGATTCTCCCGAGCGTGACGGGCAAGGTGCGCCAGCACCTCTTCGCGCACCCCGCCGCAGGGCACGGGCAGAACTCCGCACACGCCGCAGCGCAGCCGTGGACCACCGGAGCAAGGGAGCACCTGGACAGTCCAGATCCGCGGCGGTGGCGGAGCAGGGGGCGGGATACGGGCCGGAACGATCTCTGCACTCCTTCATGCGCGACGTGGACGGACCAGACCTCCAGGGCCGGGCGGCGCGCACTGTAGTGCAGACCCCTGCCCTTCAGTGATTCTCCTGAAAACGCGTCAAATAGGGCAGAGGTCTGCACTGACAGGGCAGGGGTCTGCACCGTGCGATAACTGAGTGACGATCTTTCCGCCCGACCCTGACCTCGAAGCTCTCCGCATGGAGCTCGCACGCAGGCGGGCGGAGTACGGCTGGACCTACGACCAGCTCGCCGAGCGCACCGGTCTGGCCAGGCGCACCCTCATCGAGATCGAACAAGGCCGCACCGTAGGCACTCTGGCCACCTGGCACGCCATCGCCCACGCCCTCGGCGTACCCGTCGGCGACCTCCTCGCCTCCCTCTGCGAGGACCACACCCCGCCCACGCCTCCCACCGCCTGACCGCTCACCGCCGGCTGCCCCCAGCCCCGCCACCCCGTCGGCAGAACATCCCCGAAGTGGTGAGCGACCTCAAACACACGTGCCACGCATCGAAATATTGAGCGAATCCGTGCGTGCGTGAGAGGGACTTATCCGCCAGCCCTCCCAGAACGCGGCGTGTCGCGTGCCACTTTCCCGCCATGCGCCGCACACCCCTGCAGCCCCCGCCGACCGGCACCCCACGCCCGACCGCCCCCTCCCACCCAGAGCGCTGAGGCCGCACAGCGCTGTCTCCTGCTCACGCCCACGCCTGCCTCGAGGAACGACACCGCCATGCTGGACCCCACCGACGAACAACTCGCCGCCATCGACGCCTTCCGCGACGGCCACCACCTCGCCCTCCAAGCAGGCGCCGGCACCGGAAAGACCACCACCCTCGCGCTGCTCGCCGACAGCGTGACCACCCGCGGCCGCTACATCGCCTTCAACAAAGCCATCGCCACCGCCGCCACCCGCACCTTCCCCAGCCACGTGCTGTGCAAGACCGCCCACGCCATGGCCTACGCCGCCGTCGGCCACCGCTACCGAACCCGCATGAACGCCCCTCGCATCCCCAGCTGGAAAACCGGAGCAGACCTCGGCATCACCAAACCCGCCCGCATCGGCACGCGAGAGGCCAGCACCCGCGCCCTCTCCCACACCCTCCTGCAGACCGTCACCCGCTTCTGCCACTCAGCTGACCGCGAGATCCAAGCCCGCCACGTCCCCGCGCTGCGCGGCATCGAAGCACCCCAAGACCGCGCGGAACTTGCCGAGTTGGTACTGCCCTACGCCCGCAAAGCCTGGGACGACCTCCAACAGCCCGACGAAGGCATCGTCCGCTTCGACCACGACCACTACCTGAAAATCTGGGCCCTCACCGACCCCCGCATCCCCGCCGACTTCCTCCTCCTCGACGAAGCCCAGGACACCAACCCCGTCCTCGAACACGTCGTCCACGCCCAACGCGGCCACGCCCAACTGGTGGTGGTCGGCGACTCGGCCCAGGCCATCTACGGCTGGCGCGGCGCCCGCGACGTCATGACCGGCTTCGACGGCCAACACCTCCACCTCTCCCGCTCTTTCCGCTTCGGGCCCGACCTCGCCACAGAAGCCAACCGCTGGCTGGCGATCGCCGAAGCTCCCATCCGCCTCACCGGCACTTCCGAGATCCCCACCACCATCGGTGACAGCGGTCAGCGACCCGCCGCCGTACTGTGCCGCACCAACGTCGGCGCCATGGTCGAAGTCCTCCGCCACCTCTCAGCCGGTCACCGCGTCGCCCTCGCCGGCGGGGGAGGAGCACTCCAATCCCTCGCTCTGGCCGCTCGAGACCTCAAAGCCGGCAAACCCACCACTCACCCCGAACTCCTCCTGTTCAAGAGCTGGGGCGAACTGCAGGACTACGCCGAGAAAGATCCCGCCGGCCGCGACCTGGCCTCCCTCGTCGACCTCGTCGACGAACACGGCACCGACACCATCCTCCAAGCCATCAACCAGCTCACCCACGAGGACCGCGCCCAGATCACTATCTCCACCGCCCACAAGGCCAAGGGCCGCGAATGGCCCACCGTCCGCATCGCCGACGACTTCCCCCCACCCCACGACGACGAAGACCGCAAAGACGAGGACGGCAACCCCCTGCCCGGCCCCATCAATCCTGCCGAAGCACGCCTGTCCTACGTCGCCGTCACCCGCGCACGCCACCACCTCGACCTCGGCGGCCTCTCCTGGATCCACCACCACCCAGATGGCAACCCCGACCAAAGACAGCGGACGCCGCACGTCTCTGGACACACGCCAGCCGGTCCGCCGTCAACGAAATGACGGCTCTTTCCTTCCCCGCGCTGGCGCGGGGAAGGAAAGAGCCGGAAAACTGGTAAGGGAGAGAGTCCTGCCGCAAGGAATCAGCCCCATCCACCACGGTCGCGTGATCAGACGGCGGTGCAGCCCCCGTCCACCGGCACCGCACCGCCTGTGATGAAGGATGCGTGATCGCTGCACAGCCATGCAGCAATACGCGCTACCTCCTCCGGATACGCCAGGCGGGTCTGTATGGCACGGGCGACCAGATCGCTTTCCTCGACCGGTGAAGACTCCAGTACGTTCTCGATCATCTCGGTCCGCGTCGCCCCCACGACGAGGGCATTGACACGGATTCCTTCGTCGCCGTACTCCGCCGCGGCGCTCTTCGTCAGCCCCAGCACAGCATGCTTGGAAGCCACATAAGGTGCCAGGGCCCCGGTGGCGAAGAGGCCAGCCGTGCTGGAAGTGTTCACGATCGCTCCGCCACTGCCCTGCCTGAGCATGACGCGGATCTGAGCGCGCAGGCAGTTCCACACGCCCCCCACGTTCACTTCCATGATCCGGTCGTAATCGGCCTGATCGGTCTCGTGCAGCCGCCGGCCCAACGTCCCTTGCCCTGCGTTGTTGAACGCCGCGTCGAGCCCGCCGAAGTCCTCCATCGCCGCGGCCACCGCTCTCTCGACGTCCTCGGGCCGGGTCACATCCCCCACCACGACAGTGGCCTGACCACCTGTCAGGCTGATCTCACCGGAAAGCACCCGGAGCTTGTCCTTGCGGCGAGCCATCAGCACCACATTGGCTCCCTCAGCCGCGAAGAATCGGGCGGCTGCCGCGCCGATCCCACTCGAGGCGCCAGTGATCATCACAGTCTTTTCGCTGAGCAGTCCCTCAGTTCTCCTTGTCAGCACCATTGTTCCCCCCTGCCGGTTCACCCTATGAACCGGCACATAAGTGGTGGTGAACGGGTAAGAACCGGTCAGCAACGCATGGTGGAATTCCCGCCTGCAGTGGCCAACAAGCCGACCTCCGCAAGCTGCGGCTCGTAACCGCAGTATTCGCTCTCGTCACTGCGCCCCTCCCGTCCGCTGTCGCGAGCGTGCAGACCTCGCGGTCTTTCCCCGGGTCTTGCTCACGTCCAGTCTTGCCGCTGCGGCGGGTGTTGCGATGGCGGGCAACAGACACCGCCACATTTCCGCTACACGTTCCGGAAGGTCACGTCGGCCGGACGTCATCTGCGCGTGCATCTGTGCGCCGGTGCAGGCATTGACCACCAGAGCAGCCAGAGCCTTCACATCGGCGTTCTCGAGCACTTCCCCCTGTTGCTGGGCAGCGCGCAGCTCCCGCTCCAGGATTTTTGACCACTGCTGATGGGAGTTCTCCTCCCGGGCCACGAATGCTTCCTGATCCATGACCAGCCGGGCGCCCGCCAGTAGGACCGGATCCTCCAGAAGCTGATGAGCCCATGTCAACGTAATATCCACCGCCTGCTGCAGCCCCGTTGAATCAAGCCGAGGAGCGACACGGTCAGGTTGGCTCAGCACGATCTCCCGAGCCAGCGCCTCCTTGGACTTGAAGTGGAAGTACATCGCGCCCAGCGTCAGCCCTGCTCGCTTGGTGATGTCCGTGACCGTAGCTCCGGCGAAGCCCTGCTCCGCGAACACCTCTGCCGCCGCCCGCACGATGGCAGCACGCGTCCGCACCGCTCTGTCCTGCTTGGGCAGGCCCCTGTCCTGATTCCGCCTTGTCATCCAGATTCTCGCTCGATCGCACTCGACAAAAAAAAGAACGCTCTCTATGTTACGGCATGTGGCCTGCGCTTCTTCCAGTACGTGTCGCAATTTTTGCACGCGGCGTCTCGAAAGAAGGGGACTCTCATGCTCGCTCCGAACGGCACCGCACAGCACCTCACCAGGCCTGAGGGCACCGCCCTGCCTGGCACCCTGGTTCGCAAGAGCGAGCCGGAGGAAGTGCTGATCACCGACTGGCACCGACTCGGCACCGACACCCACCGTGTAGCCGCGGTGTGGCCGAGCTCGCACCGCTTCTACCGCCCTCGTCCGGAGGCCTACAGCTCACTGCTGTTCATCGAGACCGCTCGCCAGACACTCGCCCTGCTCTCCCACACCGCTTACCACATCCCCCTCGACTATCGGCTGGGCTGGGAATACTGCTGCTCCGTCATAGCCCCCACTGCGTTACACGCCTTGCAAGAGGAGCCCGCAGTGGTGGAGTTGACCGTCACGCACCTTGCACCGGTTCAACGGCGCTGGAGGGGATCGGCCCGTCTGGCCGCGCACATCCAAGCCACCCGGGAGGGCGAACCCCTGGGGGCCGTCTCCATCAAGTACACCGCTCACCCTCCCGCCATATATGAGCGACTGCGCGGTGCTCACCGCGATGCCCAGCAAGTCACCGCGCACGCGCCTCCTCCCGCTGACCCCGTCTGTGCCGACCTTGTCGGCCGCCCTCATTACGACGACGTAGTGCTCTCACCCGCTTCCGGCCCGCGATGCTGGCAACTGCGTGTCGACACCGCTCACCCTGTCCTCTTCGATCACGCACACGACCACATCCCGGGCATGGTCCTCCTCGAGGCCGTCGACCAGGCGCTCCAGTACATGTCCGGTCCCGAGCCGGCCACACCCGTCACCTGCCGCACCCGCTTCACCCGCTACACGGAACTCGACGCGCCCTGCTGGATCGAAGCCTCACCGTTGGAGAGGCCTCAACCGGGCATCTCACACACAGAAATCAACGGAACGCAGAACGGGCAGACCACCTTCACCACGCACGTCGTCGCCCAGAACTGACCCGAAGAGCCACACGCCGGGCCTTCGCGTCAAAGCGATCCCGCGACGCCCTTATCCGGGATCGACTGCCGGACAGATTCACCCGAGGGGTCATGCCCTGGAGGAGAACGCCACGAGCACTCACACCCGTGACCAGTACACGCGCGCCAGAGACAAAGGGCGGGCTCCGGCGGAGCCGCCTGGGCAATGCCAACCAATCCACACCGACTCCGTATCGCTAGCACCGGACGGGAATCCCCTGCGGCCCTAGCGAGATGGCATGCATAGAGACTTGGCGCCCGAGCGATCTCATCCGTACCCCCATGTGGTCACATGGGGGTATGAGCTGATGCAAAGAGAAATCGCCGCGGCAAGACACCTGCCCTCTGTCTGTGGACCGGGGTCGCCTTTCTGCGCAGGCGTTGGCGCGCACACAACAGCGCAAGGCAGGGGGCGGTGCGTGTTCGTTGACGAGGACTCAGGAGGCCTGCGGAGAGCGATGGGTCCAGAACCCCATCCGTGCAGAGACTGATCCTCCCGGGTCCCCGTATCAACGTTGCGTCTGCGGAGCACCCTTCACCACATGAACTGACCGCCGTCGACAATCAGCTTCTGCCCGGTGATGTACTGAGCTCCGTCGCCGACCAGGAACTCCAGCGCAGCCGCCATCTCCTCAGGAGTGCCGATCCGGTCCTGCGGGATGCTTGTCAGCATGCTCTTACGGTGCTCGGGCGCCGCGTTCCGCACGCGCATCTGCATGTCCTCGGTGTCGATCATCCCAGGAATGAGACAGTTCACCCGGATACTGGGTGCCAGTTCCAGCGCCAGACACTTTGTCAGGTGCAAGAGACCTGCCTTGCTTGAGCAGTAGTTGACACCGTTGAACCTGGGTCGGATCCCCGTGGTCGCACCCACGTTCACGATGGAGCCACCACCCGCATCGAGCATGGGCTGAGCGAACGCACGTGCCGTGTAGAACGGACCGGAGAGGTTGGTGTCGATCACCGCTCGCCAGTTGGCGTCCGACATCTCGCTCAACGGCTGGTCGATGTTCCGGCCGGCGTTGTTCACAAGAATCCTCGGCGGCCCGTGCTCAGCCAAGACCCGTTGAGCGAGGTTTGCTACGTCCCCGGGGTCTGCCACATCCGCCTGGAGAATCACGCAGGATCCGCCCAGTTCGGCGCGCGCTGCCTCAGCCGCCTCCTGGTCGTGGCGATACAGGGCGACAACCTTGTGTCCCGTCTTGACGAGCCTGCGACTGAAGGCCAGCCCAATTCCCTTGGTGCCCCCCGTCACCACAGCCAACTTACCGGACATTCCGTCCACACCATCGATACTCATTTAATCTCCCCATCAGCATTTGAAGAATTGCAACTCCGCTCCTGGCAGAGGATTTCCGGGCCCTAGAGCCGCAACTGCAGCGTGGTAGATGTGCGCGGATAAGTCCAGTCGGTGCCGTTGCAGCGCAGGGTCCCACCGGGTGGGTTCAGGAAACGCTGATGGAATGTGGCCAAACCTACAGGAGCTCACGTTTGCGCACTTCAGGAGGGCTCGGTGACTGCCGACTTGCGCCGAACAAGAAAAGGTCGTACACGTTCAACTGGCATGCGTCAATGGGACCTTGAGCTCAGAAAATGAGCTGGGTCGCCCAGAAGACATGGATCCGTTTAGACACTGCTCAGAAGCACCATGCGACCCTCTGGCCCGCCCAGACAACGGTACCCGCATGTAGTTGCTACTTCGCGTTGCGGAGCAGGAGTTCCGTCCTGACGCGAAGAACAGGAACCCGCTCGAGAACAACTTCCGCCAGAAGGCAGGGGAGTGTGCCTAAGGTTGCACCTTCCCTTGTCACCATCTATGAATTGCATCGCTCAGGGTCTTCGAACAATGATGAGGAAAATCCAGTCGAAAAACGGAAGGTCGGATCGGTGGAGAAACCCATCATCGCTTATCTGTCAGACATCGGTTCCCACGATGAGGCGCACGCCCTGGGCAAGGGGCTCATGCACAGCATCGCCCCCGGGGTCGATATCGTCGATATCACTCACCAGGTCACACCATTCGATGTGCGTGAGGGAGGGCTGTTCCTGCAGGACGTTCCTGATTCCTTCCCTGCCCACGCAATCATTTGTGCCTACGTCTACCCCGAGACCGGAACCTCGACCCGTACGGTCGTGGTCCGCAACGAAAAGGGTCAGCTTATCGTTGCACCCAACAACGGGTTGCTGACCTGGGCCCTTGAGGAAGTGCCGGCGGTCGAGGTATATGAGGTGACTTCGCCGGAGGTGATGAACCAGCCGGTCACGCCGACCTGGTACGGCAAGGATGTCGTCGTGGCATGCGCTGCCCACCTCGCCGCCGGCGTAGCGCCCTCCGCGGTGGGCCCCAAGCTGGACCCGGCAAACCTGGTGAAGCTGCCGACCACCGCACCGATCCGGCTCGACGACGGCTCAGTGCAGGGTGAAGTCGTGCGCATCGACAAGGCCTTCGGCAACGTCTGGACCAACATCCCGCTCGGAGCCGTCTCCGGCGGGGGAGTGCTGGAAGGCAAGTCCTTCCGGCTGTCCTCCTCGGACGGTCTGTCCGTAGAGATCCCGTACTACGCGACCTTCGGCGAGGTGCCGGTGGGCGAACCGCTCGTCTACACCAACAGCCGCGGCAAGGTCGCTTTCGGCCTCAACCAGGGCAGCTTCCTGGAGAAGTATGACGTGGGGCAGGGCACAAACCTGACGCTGAGCCTGACCTGACACCGCGTCCGGGCGTGGGCTGCAGAACGCCTGCAGCCCACGCCCGGCGCAGCACGACTCGAGGGCGCACGCCGGCCCCTTTTGCCTGGCAGGTTTTCCGTTGCGCTCACCTCATCCAAAGCCCCCTAAGCCCTCGCTGTTGGAGGCCACATGAGTGACAGCTACGAGATCGTAGATCGGTCTCACCAGCTCGACGGCAGTACGACGCTGCTGAGTGCGTACTACGGCGACTGGGCCACCACATATGAGAAAGATGCCCAAAACCTCGGTTACCAGGGGCCGGGCATGCTCGCCGACCTCTTCACCCGGGTAGTGCCACAACACCTGCGCAGCAAGGAGATTGTCGCTCTCGATGCCGGATGCGGCACAGGGCTAGCAGGTCCGTTGCTGATCGAGCGCGGAGTGACTGTGCTGGACGGGCTCGACCTCAACCACGAGATGGTCACGCAGGCTGCCAAGACGGGCGCTTACCGCCTGCTGGCCAGCGGCGTTGATCTCAACCTGGGCCTGCATGAGTTCGCTGCAGACACCTTCGATGTCACAGTAAGTCTAGGAGTCTTCACGACAGGGCACGTACAGCCTGTGGCACTGGAGGGGCTGCTGCGTGTGACGCGGCCCGGGGGGCTCGTCCTCCTCAGCACTAGCAGGCGATACATCGATGACACCGACTTCGAGAAGCATCTCGATGCTCTTGCTGCCGAACGGCGCGTGACAGTCGTCGAGTGCAATGCCGACCAGTCCTATCTGAACAACGAAACCGCGCATTACTGGGTCCTGAAGATTCCGCAGGCCTGATGCCCTCTCACATCTGTCCGTGCCCGCCCAACGGGCACGGACAGACGTGTCTCTGCCCAGCGCACCTGCAGGACCGGTAGCGAGGCAACCCGACTTCCGCACGGGCAGGGGCCTATGAAGCCGCAGCCCCCGCATTCTCAATCCCGCGCGCCCGCGCACGACGAGGCCCGGCCGCCCCGTGAGGGGAGGCCGGGCCCGTGAGTCCGTGCGCGAGCGTGCCGGTTACAGCCCGGCGGCCTTGCGCAGCGCGTCCACGCGGTCGGTGCGCTCCCATGTGAAGTCCGGGAGTTCACGGCCGAAGTGGCCGTACGCCGCGGTCTGGGCGTAGATCGGACGCAGCAGGTCCAGGTCGCGGATGATCGCGGCCGGGCGGAGGTCGAAGACCTCTCCGATCGCCTGCTCGATCTTCTCCACGTCGACGGCCGCGGTGCCGAAGGTCTCGACGAAGACGCCCACCGGCTCGGCCTTGCCGATCGCGTAGGCGACCTGGACCTCGCAACGGGTGGCGAGTTCGGCCGCCACGACGTTCTTGGCGACCCAGCGCATCGCGTACGCCGCGGACCGGTCGACCTTGGAGGGGTCCTTGCCGGAGAAGGCACCGCCACCGTGGCGGGCCATACCGCCGTAGGTGTCGACGATGATCTTGCGGCCGGTCAGGCCGGCGTCGCCCATCGGGCCGCCGATCTCGAAGCGGCCGGTGGGGTTGACCAGCAGCCGGTACCCGCTGGTGTCGAGCTTCACGCCGTCCTCGTCGACGAGGCGCTTGAGCTCCGGCTCCACGACGTACTCGCGGATGTCCGGGGCGAGCAGCGAGTCGAGGTCGATGTCCGCGGCGTGCTGCGAGGAGACCACGACGGTGTCGAGGCGGACGGCCTTGTCGCCCTCGTACTCGATGGTGACCTGCGTCTTGCCGTCAGGGCGCAGGTAGGGGATCGTGCCGTTCTTCCGGACGTCGGAGAGGCGCTCGGAGAGCCGGTGCGCCAGCTGCACCGGCAGCGGCATGTACTCGGCGGTCTCGTCACAGGCGTAGCCGAACATCAGGCCCTGGTCGCCGGCGCCCTGCTTGTCGAGCTCGTCCTCGTCGCCCTCGACACGGTTCTCGTAGGCGGTGTCGACGCCCTGCGCGATGTCCGGGGACTGCGCGCCGATGGACTCGGAGACGCCGCAGGAGGCGCCGTCGAAGCCCTTCTTCGAGGAGTCGTAGCCGATCTCGAGGATCTTGTTGCGCACCAGCGAGGAGATCGGGGCATAGGCCTTGGTCGTCACCTCACCCGCAACGTGCACGAGGCCGGTGGTGATCAGAGTCTCGACGGCGACCCGCGAGTGCGGGTCTTCCTTGAGCAGCGCGTCGAGGATGGTGTCGCTGATCTGGTCAGCGATCTTGTCAGGGTGACCCTCGGTCACGGATTCCGAGGTGAACAGGACAGATGCCATGAACGGCTCCCGGGGAACGAAGAAATGAGAGGAGAGAGGCTGTCTGCCGGTAGCTGACGGTCGATCGGACAGACAGGACAGCTGCTGCTGTTCCTCCGCCTTAGGCGGCATGGCGGGCATCGCTGACCGCTGACGCGCCGCGCTTGCTCAGGCGCAGAGCCCGCCAGCCGGCATCGGCCAGCCACCCGCCGTCGACGGGAAGGGCCGCACCGTTGATAAAGGCACTTCGCTGGGTGTCTGCGAGGAAAGCGACTGCCTCAGCCACATCGTCAGGTATCGCGAACCGGGCCAGCGGAACCCGGTCGAGGATGTCGGATTCGGTGTAGGCGCCCGAAGCCAGGTCCGCTTCATCCATCTCCGTCTTGACGAAGCCCGGACAGACGGCGTTGACACGTACGCCCCGTGCTCCCCACTCCAGCGCCAACGTGCGGGTGAGCCCGAGAAGGCCATGCTTGCTCGCGTTGTAGGCAACGCGATCAGGAATGCCCCCCATCCCCGCGATGGACGCGACGTTGACGATCGCCCCCTGCGAGCCCGTCTGCATGATGGCGGCACCGAACGCCTGGCTGAGCAGGAAGGGACCAGTGAGATTCACCTCGAGAACCCGCCGCCACTGTTCCGCCGCGGTGGCTTCGGCCGCAGCGATCAGATTCACTCCGGCGTTGTTGACCAGCACATCGACCTGACCGAAGCGGTCAAGAACCTGTGTCCTGGCGGCGTCGACCTGTGAGGCATCGGATACGTCAGCAACGATCCCCATCGCCGCCTCTGCCGTGATGTTCTCCAGCGTCTCCTTGGGAAACTCCTGGTCGACCAAGGCGAGGGAGTAGCCGTGCTCGGCGAACACTTCGGCTATTCGTCGTCCGATTCCCTGGCGGGCGCCGGTGATGACGGCAACCCTGCTGTTGCTCTTCATCGCATTCGTCATGCTCGCAGCGTCCCTCAAAGCCCCGAGACCCACATCGAGCGAAGGTCGCACCGCGCACTGCGCCTTAGTGGATACCTCCCCTCGCATCAGCCCAGGACGTGGCTTGTGAGGGGGCAGCTGCTTCATCGCTGGCCCGCCGCCCGTTGGTGAAGACGCTCACTGGCCTACCGGCACACCACGAGGAGACGCTGCTCACCTCGCGGAAGCCCTTGAACTTGAGCCCTCTGTCAGCTTGTTGAGCTGCAGGTCTGTCCATTTTACAAAAAGAGCGCTATTTTTGTTACGCCACTGGTTGCGTGGCTGCTGCCCCAGGAGGCCAGCCGGCGCATGGGCTGGGGAGCGTCACCGAAGCTCCGCCACGCAAGGGGGTCACTGGGGAGGGAGGACCGATCCGGCCGAGGTCCTGTAGAAGGCGCGAAGCCCGTATTGGTCCCTCAGGCCAACACAATGCACACACTGCAGATTCGTCTACGACTGGCACAGGTGCGCAGGTCACACCGTGTCACGTGGCTGCAATCGCTGGAGGAGAGCACAAAGGGGAGCGTCGACCTTGTCGCCTCCCGCACAGCCCGCTCCGCCGATACGGCAGGGCGGTTATGAGGTGTGCGACTCGAGGAACGTGATTTGTATGTCGGTAGCTGCTGGTGACTACTTACATGAGCGGGCACGGAACATGAGGAGAGCGGAACCATTTGAGGAGGAGCCCTCTCGCGAATCGGACACACGGAGTCATCCCCATGACCTGCGGTGGGCTGAACGACAGGCACTGAGCCGTGAGTTGCACGACTGGGTGGCGCACTCGATAGCTGTCGGGCTGAACTGCCTGGAGATGAGCGACTACTACGCCTGTGAGGACCATCCTGAGAAGGCACAGAGCAAACGGAGCGACGCCACCGAAGCCCTCCGGCAAGCATTACAAATGACCAGAGTGCTAGCTGCGCGGGTGCGCACGCCGCGGACCGACAGCCCCCTTGTCGAGACTGTCCCCGCAGCAAAGTCGCCTGCAGCCGGCTCCACCCTCGCCGATACGCCCGAGCGGTTCGACCCTGAGGTGTTTCTCATCCTGCGAGAGGCCGTAGGCAACGCGCTGACACACTCCGGGGCGGACGACATCACGATCCGCCTCCAAGCCGGGGGAGAGACCATGGTCGCTGCGGTCGAGGACGACGGCTCCGGCCCCGAAGGCAGCCGAAGCGCATCGGAGGATGAGACCGCAGGCCTGGGGCTGCAATCCATGTTCGAGCGGGCAGCATTGCTGGGCGGGTCTTTCACCATGGCCCCCGGACCGTCCGGCGGAACCCGGGTCGATGTCACTGTCCCGATGGCAGCCCGGCGATGACGGGGGAGAGCACGTCGACCCGGCTGGTGATCGCCGACGACCACACCCTCTTCCGGGAAGGGGTGGTGGAGATCTGCGAGACACAGAGCGATCTCCACGTCGTCGGCCAGGCCGAAGATGGTGACCTCGCGGTCACCATCGTCCGGCGAGAGAACCCTGACGTGGTGCTGCTGGACGTGGAGATGCCCGGACCAGGCCCGGAAGAGACACTGAAACAGATCCTGCATGCCCAGTCCCCTCCCAGCGTCGCCATCTTGACCATGCACGACGATGCGCGAACTATGAGCAAGCTGCTGGCAACCGGAGCACAGGCGTACATCTCGAAAAGCTCCACCCGCGAGGAGCTCCTGGCGGCGATCCGGGCTGTCCGACAGAACTCAGACCGCGTTGTCCTGTCGGTGGCCAAGGAAACCATGAGCCGACTCGAACGCCCCGCGGATGGGCCCTTGTCCACTCGTGAACTAGAGGTCCTGGGGCTCGTGGCCCAAGGGCTGAGCAATGCTCAGATTGCCGCTCGGCTCTTCATATCCGAAGGCACGGTCAAGCGTCACCTGACCAATATCTATCTGAAGCTTGACGTGCGGTCCCGGATGAACGCCATCAACAAAGCAGTGGCTATGCGACTGTTGCCTGCCGGGGCCGACAGCGGTCGATCGTGAACAGGCAAGGGCGCAGACCCCCAGTGAGGGCGGAGGCAGCAGCCTCCGCCCTCACCATCAGTTCCAGCACCGGGCATCACTCGTGTCCTGCGACCCGAGGCATCCAGCGATGGCGCCGGTGTTCGTATGCCTCGATGGATCCGCTGCGGCGCAGCGTGACGTGTATGTCATCGAGACCGTTGATCAACTGCCAGCGGCTGTAGTCGTCGACCTCGAAAGTGGTCTTGATATCGCCGGCAGTCACGACACGATGCATCAGGTCAACGGTCACCGGACTGGTCGGAGCAGCCTCGATGAGGGTCCACAGCCTCTCCACCGCTGCCTCGGAGACTCGGGCGGTCAACAGCTGATTCTTGGTTGCATTGGCGCGGAAGATGTCACCGAACCCCGGCGCGACCACAGCCTGGAACCCGAAGTCGCGTAACGCCCACACCGCATGCTCACGGGATGATCCGATGCCGAAGTCCGGGCCGGCGACCAGGACCGTCGCTCCGGTGAACTCCTCACGATTGAGAACGAAATCCTGCTCTTGCCGCCAGCGGTGGAACAGCGCATCCGAGTAGCCGGTACGGCCAAGCCGCTTGCAGAACTCGGCGGGGATGATCTGGTCGGTGTCGACATCACGGCGTCGCAGAGGCACTGCTGCTCCGGTGTGTCGAGAGATCGGCGTGGGCGTCATGCCGATGCCACCTCCAGCAGCCGCCGTGCGGCTGAACGCAGACAGCGCTCGAGACTCTCCGCCTTCGAGGTGCCCACCCCCACCCCCCATCGCGTGATCGTACCGACGGCGGTCTCCGCGTAGGCCACCCACCGATCGGCCTCCTCGGCCGACGAGGTCTGGAACTGCGTCTCACGCACGACACCCTCCTGCCCATGCGGGCGGAGAAGATCGTTAAGAACGGCGTTCGCTGGCTTGTCAGGGGTTCCCTGCAGGACATCACCCTCGCGGAGGTACTCCTGCGAGAACCAGGCCAGCAGGTCCGAAGAGGTCACCTCGCCGCTCCCTTCGGTCTGTGCTTGCACTACCGCCGCGAACTCAATCTGCAGTCGACGCGGCAGATTGAAGTCGTGTTCGGTGCGCATGAGGTGAGCGATCCCGCCCTTGCCCGACTGCCCGTTGATGCGGATCAGGGCCTGGTAGTCACGCCCAACATCACGAGGATCAACGGGCAGATAGGGAACGTCCCATACCTGAGAGCCGCTCTCCTCCATCGCGTGCAGGCCCTTGGCGATGGCGTCCTGATGAGATCCCGCGAATGAGGTGTAGACGAAGTCCCCCACCCAGGGGTGACGCGGGGAGACGGGGAGACGATTGCAGTGTTCGGTGACACGGCGGGCCTCATCGAGGTTGCTCAAGTCGAGTTGGGGGTCGATCCCCTGGGAGAAGAGGTTCATCGCCAGCGTGATCAGACAGACGTTGCCTGCGCGTTCACCGTTGCCGAAAAGTGTTCCCTCCACCCGGTCGGCGCCGGCCAGCAGGGCTAGTTCGGTCGCTGCCACCGCGCTGCCACGGTCGTTGTGGGTGTGCAGGGTGAGAGTGATCGCGTCCCGATAGGCGAGGTTGCGGTGCATCCACTCGATGCGATCAGCGAACTCGTGAGGGGGGTAACACTCCACTGAAGCCGGCAGGACGATGCGGACCTGTTCCTCAGGCTCCGGGCGCCACAGGTCGAGTACCGCGTTGTGCACCTCAAGCGCGAACTCCGGCTCCGTCTGCGTGAACGACTCGGTTCCGTACTGCAGGAAGACCTCAGTCCCCGGCAGTGAGTCCCGCAGCTTCAGTGCCGTCTCGGCTCCACGCAGAGCCAATGTCTTCACTTGGGCCCGGGACATTCCGAAGACAGCACGACGCTGCGTCACCGAGGTGGGATTGAAGATCTGCACAATGGCACGCGGAGCGCCCTTGACGGCCCTGACGGTGTCTTCGATCATCCCGTCCCGAATCGGCGACATCACTTGGATCGTCACGTCATCAGGTATGGCGTCTCCCTCGATGACATCCCGCGTGAATTCAAGATCCGCGCGAGAGGCCATAGGAAACCCGAGCTCGATCTCCTTGAACCCGAGTTTGACCAGTAGGTCATACATTTCACGTTTGCGTTCCAGATCCATGGGATCTATCAACGCCTGATTGCCGTCCCTCAGATCGACGCTGCACCAAATCGGCGCCCGCTGCGGGCTCCGGTCCGGCCAGGTACGGTCAGGCAGGGTGAACGGCCGATACCCGCGATACTTGTGAATGGGCATACTGGGACGTGAAGGAACCTGATCGGAAGGCTTCTTTCCGGAGTAAGTAGTCACCCTCCGAGTGTCGCCCTTGGAATGCCCTCCCTGTACCCAGCGATAGACGCATTCGAAGGTGTACCGGACGGTTATGCGCCATGTCACTTTGGTCGTACGTGCATTACCCTCCAGGATAGAATTCCTCACAGGGTGCAACCGATTCTTCATCGGCAAGAAGTATCGATGTAGCCTGGCCTGTCATGGGGAACACATTAGCTGAGAAAATATGGCAGGAGCATATCGTTGATCAGGCCGATGATTTACCTGACCTGATCTATATCGACTTGCACTTGATGCATGAGATGACAAGCCCGCAGGCCTTCGACGGACTGCGGGCGGCCGGGCGCGGCGTGCGAAGGCCAGAGCTGACCGTCGCCACTACCGACCACAATGTGCCAACCGACTGGGCCAGCCGAAGCCGCCAGCTCATCTCCGACCCCGTCTCCCGTGCCCAGATGCAGGCGTTGCAGGACAACTGCGCAGAGTTCGGGGTCGAACTCTATGACCTCAACCACGACAACCAAGGCATCGTGCACGTCATAGGCCCTCAACTGGGTCTCACCCAGCCCGGCATGACGATCGTCTGCGGAGACAGCCACACCAGCACTCACGGCGCCCTCGGCGCGCTGGCGTTCGGTATCGGCACCAGCGAAGTCGAGCACGTTCTCGCCACCCAGACGCTGGCGGTGAGGCCGTTTCGGACTATGGCGGTCAACGTGTCCGGAGCGCTGCCCACGGGGGTGACGGCAAAGGACCTCGTACTCGCCGTCATCGCCAAGATCGGCACTGGAGGCGGGCAGGGATACGTCATCGAATACCGCGGTGAGGCGATCCGCTCGCTGTCAGTGGAATCCCGCATGACGGTATGCAACATGTCCATAGAAGCGGGAGCACGCGCAGGACTCATCGCACCGGACGACAGCACATTCTCCTACCTGCAGGGGCGTCACTTCGCCCCACAAGGCAGCGCTTGGGACGCCGCCCTGGAGCACTGGCGGACACTGCGAACAGACGACGACGCGGTCTTCGACAAGGAAGTCCACATCGACGCCACGGCACTGAGCCCCTATGTCACCTGGGGCACCAACCCCGGGCAGGGATGCCCTCTCAGCGACTCTGTCCCGGACCCGTCCTCCCTCACCGATGCCGGCGAACGTGCCGCAGCCGAAGCCGCCTTGGCATACATGGACCTGACCCCCGGCACCCCATTGCGGAACATACCGATCGACACCGTCTTCATAGGCTCATGCACCAACGGTCGCCTCGAAGACCTCCGTGCTGCCGCCGAGGTGCTTCGGAGCCGGAAGGTCGCCCCCGGTGTCCGAGCCCTGGTCGTACCGGGCTCAGCGCGGGTTCGGCTGGATGCCGAGGCCGAAGGACTTGACGAAGTGTTCCTCTCCGCAGGTGCGGAATGGCGCACGGCCGGATGCTCGATGTGCATCGGCGTCAACCCTGACCGCCTCGACCCCCTGCAGCGCAGCGCCTCCACCTCGAACCGCAACTTTGAAGGGCGGCAAGGCGACCGAGGCCGCACGCACCTGGTATCACCGCCTGTCGCCGCCGCCACCGCAGCGCTGGGACGGCTCGCCTCACCGGAGGAGCTATGAGCACAACTCACCGCGTCGTGGCTCTCCCCGGGGACGGCGTCGGTCCCGAGGTCATGGCCGCAGCACTCCAAGTACTGCAGGCCATAGGGAATTTCGATATCGCGGAGTACCCGATCGGGGCCGCAGCAATCGAGGAAACCGGCCGTCCCCTCCCCGCCGCGACACTGACCGCATGCGAGAAAGCCGACGCGATCCTGCTTGGCGCCGTAGGCACCGGAACCACGCAGACCGACTCCAAGGCTCCCCGGCCAGAGCAGGGCGTGCTGGAACTGCGCGCGGACCTGGGCCTGTACGCCAACCTGCGCCCTGTCCGGCCTGCTACCGCTCTCCACGACGCCGGACCGCTCAAGCCGGACCGACTCAAAGACGTCGATCTCACCGTGGTCCGGGAACTGACCGGCGGACTGTACTTCGGGCAACGCGGTCGCGCCGCACAGCACGCCTTTGATACATGCACCTACACCGCTCAGGAGATCGAACGAGTCGCCAGGGTCGCCTTCGAACTGGCCGCGCAAAAGGGCTGCGGAGCCCACGTGACATCCGTCGACAAGGCGAACGTCCTGGACACCTCCCGCCTGTGGCGAGAGGTGGTGCAGAACCTGGCCGACCGCGAGTACCCCCAGATACCTGTGGAGCACCTGCTGGTGGATACAGCAGCCATGCGGCTCATCACGGAGCCAAAGGCCTTCCACGTGATCCTCACCGAGAACATGTTCGGGGACATCCTCAGCGATGAAACGGCAGCAGTCGCGGGCTCCATCGGACTGCTATCCAGCGCCTCCCTGCCCGGAGCCCCCCTGCCGGAGGGGGTGCGCGGAGGACTCTTCGAGCCCGTCCACGGCTCTGCCCCAGACATCGCCGGTCACGACCGGGTCAACCCGCTGGGGATGATCCTCTCGGTGGCTCTCATGCTGCGCCACAGCCTCGGGATGAACTCTGCCGCTGACGCCGTCGACCGCGCGGTCGATGAAGCCTTGCGCCGTGGAGTGCGCACCTTTGACCTCGGCGGCACTGCCACCACTGCCGACATGACACGTGCTGTGCTCGCAGCGCTGTGAAGAGAGGCGATGAGAAGAATGAAACCGCCCGAGTCCGCACTCACCGTCTGGGACGGCCCCTACCAGGGGGAGAGCTCTCCCCGCAGGGGCATTCCGTTCGGAAGCAGCAGCGTCCAGCACGGAACAGCAGTCTTCGAGGGCATCCGGTGCTATTCCTCCCCAGACGGACCCGTGCTCTTCCGTCTCGAGGAACACCTGACCAGGCTCCTGAACTCGGCTCAGCTCCTGGGAATCAACCATGGCTACGACCTGGACCGCCTGCGCCAAACGGCTCTTGCAGCGGCGGCGAAGAGCACCCAGGGAGACTGCTATGTGCGCCCCGGGCTGTTCGCTGCTGATCCCTACCTCAGCATTGACCTGAGCCGCGTGCCCTTCACTCTGGGCATCGAGGTATGGCCCATGCCCTCCAGCGCAGACCGCACCCCTGCCGCGACTCCCGGGGTGCGCCTTACGGTCTCACCATGGCGCCGCCCTCTGCCGGCATCCTTCCCGCCGCGGGCAAAGGCAGTGGGCACCTACGTCACCTCGGCTCTTGCCAAGACTGCAGCCGTCCAGGCCGGCTTCGACGATGCGGTCCAACTCGACCCCGAATCAGGGCGGGTAGCTGAAGCGACAGTCTCCAACGTCTTCCTCGTCGCGGACGGGACCCTGTTGACCCCCTGGCTCTCAGAGAGCCTCTTGGCGGGAATCACCCGAGACACGGTGCTCACCCTGGCACGTCAATTGGGCATCCCGGCGCGTGAAGGGCCCGTCGAGGTAGGGGACTTGATGTCAGCCGACGAGGTTTTCCTCACCGGGACGGCCAGTGAACTCGTCCCGGCAGCCTCTATCGAGGATCACAGCTATCCCGCCAGGAGGCCCGTCTTCGAGGCCCTGTCGGAGGCCTTCCGCAGTGCTGTGAGCGGCAGAGAGTTCTCTCACCTCGGCTGGCTGACGCCCGTGCCTGTTACATCGGCAGTCCTGCCGTAACCCGTCACCTTCGTATGTTTCCCCTCGAGTTCGCGCGCCCGAGCACACAGCACGTCAAGAACGGACTGGTAGCTGGGCATCTGCAGGGAGCCCCCCCGCAGCGCCGCGTACAGGACGCGGCCTGCCGGCGGGGAGGCCAGCGGCCGCAACAGCACACCGAGCGGGGGAGGAGTGATAGCGATGTGAGGTACCAGAGCCACCCCTGCGCCAGCAGCCACGATCGCGAGTGCGGCAGTCCAGTCATTCACCCGGTGACGCACCAGGGGACTGAAACCGGCAGCCGCGCACGCCGCGAACTCGGCATCCGAGCAGGGACCGTTATCGGCACCGATGATCCACGCATCGTCCGCCAGCACGGCGAGATCGACGGCACAAGACGCGGCCGCTGGGTGTCCCACGGGCAGTGCGGCAACGAGTGGATCGACGAGCAGGTCAACTCGCTCGAAACGAGGGTCAGCACCAGAGGGTTCGCCTCGATGGGCAGCCGTGACGGTGAGGTCGAGTTCCCCGCATTCAAGCTGGGTAAAGGAGTCGGGCGGTTCAACTTCCCGGACAGTGATGCTCAGCTCCGGTCGCGTACGAGTCAGGTTTCCAAGGGCAGGGGCAATAAGGCTCATGATTGCGGAAGCAAAACCGCCAACCGATACATGTCCGGTGTGTCCCGGGTCATGCGCATGCAAGTCAGCCCGGGCGCGTTCGATCTGTCGTCGCATCACCGCGCCATGCTTCAGAAGGAGATTGGCTTGAGCGGTAAGGCGCACTCGGCGCCCATGTCGGGTAACCAAGGGAACATCGCCAAGATCACGTGATATCCGGGCGATTTGCTGAGATACCGCAGACGGAGTCAGGTGTAATGCATCCGCCACCGCGGCGACCGTCCCCCGATTACGCAACTCCTCGAGGATCCGCAGGCGACGAACATCAATGATGAAGCTATCGCTAATGGATTCCACCTCACAAATGTAAATGGATCTTTCTCGTCTTGTTTGGGAGTATCATTCTCATGAGTTCTGAGCGAAAGCTGTTCCCTTCCGGCTCACCGTTCGAGGCCGTGGTCGGGTTCTCCCGCGCTGTTCGCGTGGGCCCTTTCATCCACGTCTCCGGCACGACGGCGTCTGCACCGGACGGGCCGGTGGGGGGCGACGACGCGGGTAAGCAGGCGTCTGAGGTGCTGAAGCGCATCGCCGACGCCTTGGGTGAAGCGGGCTCCGGCGTGGCCGATGTGATTCGCACTCGCGTGTACCTGACCGACATCCAGGACTTCGAGGACGTTGCCCGGGCACACGCCGAGGTGTTCAGCGAAATCCGGCCCGCCACGACATTCGTGGAGGTCTCGGCACTGGCGAATCCGGCGTTGCTGGTTGAGATCGAGGCAGAGGCAATCCAGTCGGAGCTGGCCAACCTTTGAAGCGGCAATGAAACATGAGATACAGCCGGCTCCCGCCTTGGTGTGTCCACTGCACCGGCGGGAGCCGGAACCGTCCGCGTCCCGGCCCGTGTCGATGGCGGTAATCCGATTGGGGAGGGACTGAGCGTCTGGAAGCGCATATGAGTCAGACACGAGCCGAACAGACACGGCGCCGTGTGATACGAGCAGGGGCCGTGGAGTTCGCCAGACGGGGGTACGAGGGGACGGCTCTCACGCGTATCACGTCCTCGGCGGGAGTGACCATGGGGGCCCTAACCTTCCATTTCTCCACCAAGAAAGCTCTGGCTGGGGCTGTGTGCGCCCAGGGGTGCGAAGTGACACGTGCAACCGTCACTCGCGCTGTCAGCGACTCCTCTTCCTCTCTCCAGGCAATTGTCGATATCACGCACCTTCTGGTTCTTCTCCTGAAAGACGACGCCACAGTGCGGGCGGCGAGCAGGTTGGGGGGCCAGGTCTCTGAGCACTGGTACAGCTCGTGGGTTCCCAGCGTTCACGTCTTGAGTACCCGGGCTGCGCAGCGCAGAGAGCTGCTGGCCAAGGTCGACCCGATGGCGGTGACGGTGCTAGCGGTGAGCCTTGTGGCGGCAGGGGAGACGTCAGCACTCCAAGGGATCTGTACTCATACGAATGTCCGCCCCTACACACAGCTGACGCAGACCTGGGGGACTGTCTTGGGCGGGATCACCTCCCAGGAGTGTCCCCACACGCTTCATCCCGGAGGTACTCCGCAATGAAGCCGACTCCACCAGCAGACCCCCCTCACCCTGCATGTCTGCTGGATACTCCCTCGCCGCCCGCCAGTTGACGTGCCCGGTGGTTGGCGACGTTGAGGCGATTGCCGCACAGCTCCGGCATGCAGTACCGGCGGCGGCCAGCGCGGCTGGTATCGACAAACATGCCGTCACACGTCTCAGAAGCGCAGTGACGGAAGCGCTCGTGGCTCAGAGTGCGCAGGACTCCGAGCAAGCCTGTACCCATGAGAACCGCGAGCTCGTCGGCGAGTGAGGCTTCCGGTGACGTGGTGACGTGCCACTGCCAGTGATCATCCGCATCACGTCGCAGGACGGGCCCGGTACCAGCACGCATCACCAGCGCAGTCGCTCCCTCCACCAGGTGATCTTCACTGGTTGCCTCAAGTACGCCCCGGACCTCCTGACGGAGTGCGTACACCTGATCGAGATCCTCCTCGGTGGCCTCACGACCCTCCGACAAGGCGTCGAGGCTCAGGCCGTGCTCAGCGAGGAACTGCGCCAGGGAAGCAGGGTCCGTGAGGGCCTCACCTGTGCTTCTTCGGACCAGTGCCGAGGTGTTCACCAATGCTGTCGCAACACCGGCTCCCAGAGTGTAATCGGAAAAAGGTATGTTCAAGCCTTACTCCTCTGCTACAGTAACCGGAGAAACACCACTGTACCTCTTAGGCGGGAGTGAGTCGGCATGCCTGCACGCACCAAAGCCGAGACCTGGAGGCTCTCCCACCGGGTCCGCGTCTCGGGTGGCGAAGTCGCTACCGACGTCTTCGGGCAAGGCCCACCTGTGGTGCTAGTCCACGGCACCCCAGCCTGGTCCTACCTGTGGCGTGAGGTCGTTCCACTCCTGGCGGAGAGCCACTCCGTATACGTCTGGGACCTACTCGGGTTCGGAGACTCCCGCCTGAATCCGGACGTGGCACCCTCGATCGCCCGTCAGGCCAGCACCCTGGCCGAACTCACCGAATACTGGGGCCTTGAGGAACCCAGCCTGGTCGGGCACGACATCGGCGGCGGAGTCGTGCTACGCACCCATCTGATCCACAAAGTTCCCGCTCGTCGCCTCGCTCTGCTGGACGCTGCCGTCCTGGGCCCGTGGAACACGCCCTTCACAGATCATCAGCAGCGCCACGAAGAGGCCTATCGCACCATGCCCTCCGACGTCTTCGCCGACATCATCGCTGCACGCTTCCGCACCACCACACACCGTCCGATGAGCGAGGCCGCTGCGCACGCCTACCTTGCCCCGTGGGAGGGAACGGCCGGACAGCATCGCTGGGTCGACCAAGTCGCAAGCGTCAGTTTCAAAGACACCAGCGATGTAGTGGACCGACTCGATCAGATCACCACCCCGACACTGGTGCTGTGGGGGGAGCAAGACGCATGGCTCGATCCCTCCGTCGGCGACCGGCTCGCCGCTGCCATCCCCGGGGCTCAGCGTGCAACGGTCCCTGCAGCCGGCCACTTCCTCACCGAGGACAACCCCCGCGGCACCGCCGAAGAACTTCTGCGCTTCCTCAACTAGCCCGCGTGCCTGCCTCCCACGCGGCCTGACAACGACACGGCCGCACACAAGCCCTAGAGGCCATCCGCCTTCAACGGATGCTCCGACGAGGCCAGGAACGCCCACCCATATCGCGTGACACCACCTCATCCGGCAGCAGTCGCCAGGAGGTCTATCAGCTCATGTCTGCGTCCCCCTCCTCTGTCTCCACAGGGATATCCGCGAGCCCGGAACATCCTCCGCGGACACCCGCCCTCGCGCTCACCGCAGCGCTGCTGGGATTCCTCGTCATCACCGTTGATGTCTCCGGCGTCAACGTCGCCCTCCCCGCGATCCGTTCGGATCTGCACGGTGGGATCACGGGACTGCAGTGGGTCGTCGATGCCTACACACTCATGGTCGCCGGCCTCATGCTCACCGCAGGCGCTCTCGCCGACCGGTACGGCGCTCGACGTGCCTACGCCTGGGGCGTCGGCCTCTTCACCCTCGCCTCCCTCGGCTGTGCCCTGGCACCAGGGATCGGCGCACTCATCACAGCACGAGCCGTTCAAGGTGCTGCCGCGGCTGTCGTCATGCCTGCCTCGCTCGCCTTAATACGCCAGGCCTACGACGAACCCCAGCGCCGCGCCCGGGCGATAGCCCTCTGGTCAGTGGGAGGCTCCGTCGCCATGGCTCTCGGGCCGGTGCTCGGCGGAGTACTGACTGAAGTGGCCAGCTGGCGCGCAGTCTTCCTTCTCAATCTGCCTGTGGGCGCGCTGATCCTTATCCTTCTCGTCCGTGTCACCCCCTCGTCCAGGCTCTCCACGCCATTCGACCTCATCGGCCAGCTGACGGCCGTCCTCGCGCTGGCGGCCATGGCCTTCGCCGTGATCGAGGGAGGACGGGTGGGGTGGACGGCCTGGCAGGTGCCGACAGCCTTTGCAGCAGCGATAACCGCAGGTGTGATCTTCCGGGTGGTGGAGGCCAGGCACCACTCACCCATGGTGCCGCTGGAGATACTCCGCAAACGACAGGTGGCCGTTCCCCTCGTTGTCGGCTTCGCGGTCAACGCCGGCTACTACGGCACGATTTTCCTGCTCAGCCTCTATTACCAGCAGCTTCGCGATATGTCGGCAACGACCGCAGGGCTGATGTTCGTACCCACAGCCTTGGCGATCACAGTGGTGAACCTGCTCTCACCACGCCTTGCCCACCGCTACGGCCGCCGACCAGTGATCGCCTGGGGACAGGTGATTTTGGCCCTGGCATTGGCTGCCCTGCTCACACTCAGCCCTGACACGCCTTTGTGGCTCGTCCTGCTCCTCCTGGTCCCCTTCGGCATCAGCGCTCTCAGCGTCCCCGCACTGACCGCGCTGCTCATGGACAGCGTCCCCAGCCACCGCGCCGGCACCGCTTCAGGACTGCTCAACGCCGTACGCCAGACAGGCGGCGCCTTCGCCGTCGCTGTCTTCGGCTCTCTGCTCGCCACTCAACAACACGACAGCGCACAGGAGTTCAGCACGTACGGCATGCAACTGAGCCTTGCCGCAACTGCAGCCCTACTGCTGCTGACCGCAGCACTCACCCGGCAACTCCTCCCGCGCACCTGAGACATCGCAAGGCAAGCCGCCACACAAGCGCAGCACCGCGATCACTTCCCACTCGAGCGCAGGAGGAAATCACATGGGAGATCTCACTCAGCTCATCGCCCGAAATGTACTCCAGGCCATCAAGGACTTCGGCTACGGCATCAATGCCGGACACGCGATCAAGCACAGGCGCACCCGCCCCGCACAGCACACGCAGCAGACCACTGCGGAAGTCATCCCACACCTCAGTACTCGCGAAGAACCCGAGCAGGCCCCGCTGTTAGGCGCACATCGCCCCACCGCGTAACTCACCCACGAGACCCCCTCGTGGGAACGACAACACTCTCTATGAAAGGTGAATCCCGTGACCACCTTGGACACCGGAACCCTCATGGCCTACCTCGACGGACGCCAGGTGCGCTGGGAGGTGACGCTCGAAGGATGCATCAACGACGCGGGGGAAGCCCCCAACGCGCAGCTCCTTGCTGTCTTCGACGCCCTGCAGCAGTGGGCATCGGACCCCTCCCGTTTCCGCGGATGCTTCTTCAGCTACGCCACGGCCGAACTCGCCGGCAAAGAACACCAGCTCCGAATCATGATCACCTCATACAAGCAGACGCTGCGTGAGCGGATGCTCGAGCTCGCCAAGGCGACCGAGGCGTCAGAGCCTGAACATCTCGTCGACCAGTTGCTGCTGATCTACGAAGGCGCCATCGCCACACACGCCCTGGGCAACGTCCTCGAGGCGGCCAAGACAGCTCACGTGACGGCACGACAGCTCATCGCAGCCGCCACCGCGCCACAGCACGTCAGCGTCTAGGGGCCGTCAATGTGGATGACTGCCTGGGCAAGTGACAGGCAGTCGCTATCCCCGTCGCGAGGGAAATGCGGTTGCCGCAAAGCCTGCAGGCTTTGCGGCAACCGCATTTGACGTCCCCTTGAGGACCGGCAGCGCGATTACGGCTGCGCGACAAGCGTGACCTGATCCATCCCGCTCGCCGAGGAGATCCCCTCACCCAGGCACTTCACCGCGTCAGCGGAAGGAGAGGCCAGGAACCGGCTTGCGCTGTATCCGTTGAACTGTCCACCAGTCACCGAGCCCACGCCGGCTGCCACAGTCTGCCCTGCGGGCCTGCCCACCGCGTAGGTGAAGGTCGCGGAGCTCTTCGGCCCCTTGTCCCAGTGGAACTGGGTCGAGCCCACCGTGATGAGCTGGTTGACCAGGCAACTGGCCTCGACGGTGTAGCTGGAGGAGAACGTAACGCTGCGCACCGGCCCGCCGTTGCAGGACAGAGTGCTGTGCGCGGAGACCTTGGTGGGTCGCTTCTTGACGGTCAGTCCGGGCGAGTAGGTCTCTTTGACGCTTCCTGCGCATGTGATCACCGAGGACGGGGACGCTGAGACCGCGGACGCTGGAGCAGCAGCGCTCACCACGGTGAGCAGGGCAGCGCCAGACAGCCAGAGAAGACGACGCATGAGAAGACTCCTTGGAAGTAGTGCCAGATGGGAAGCGCTCAACAGCCCTTCGTCACACCCCGCCCAGGGGCGTCTGACAAGGCCGAATACTCAGAGAAAGACCAGCGCAGAATTTCGATCAGCTCCGAAGGGCCCGACGGCTACACCGAGCCGGGCCGGCTGTGCAGAGCAACAGCCCTGCCGGGCGCCCCAGTACCGCCTTCGACCTTCAGCGGCAGGAAGCAGAACCAAGCGCCCCGAGACGGCAACTGCTCCAGCCCGGTGAGGCATTCGATGTACACCGCGCCCGAACTCAGACCGAGCACATGCACAGGAACCGGGTCGTGAGCCTGGCCGATGGAGGGCGCATCGATCCCGGCGCAGCGCACCCCTCGATCCAGCAGGAGTTCCATTGCTGCCACAGTGGGAGCTGGCCATCCCGGAGCCTGGCCGGTCACGATGACATCGTGCAGATAGGCGCTGCCTTCGGGACCCCGCCGATAGAGCCGATCCCAACCGGTGTGAAACAGCACGATGTTCGACGGATCCAGCCGGCCGTGGCGCTCCTCCCAGGCAGCGATGTGCTCAGGATCGATGCCGGGACTGACCCCAGCCTCAGCGCTCTGGTCAGTCAGCTCCACGACATCGATGACCGCTGCCGGCCCCATGAGCTGGGAAACCGGAACCTTCTCCGCTGTGGTATCCCCTTCCGGCGCTGCGCCGGGGAGTCCGGAATCGGGTGGGGGAACGAAGTGACTGGGAGCGTCGAAGTGGGTGCCTGTATGTTCATCGATGGCCATCCACCGTGTGGAATACGGTGCGCCACTGCGGTTGTAGACCGCACCGGCGCTGTCCTTGAGGGTGGAGAACCAGTGCCAGACCTTGTGCTGGAACGGCTGGTGTGTCGCCCAGTGGCAGGGCAAGTCCTCGGCAAGCAGCAACGAAAGGTCGAGGACTTCGCACCCTGGCATGAACGGCCCCGCTGTCTGGTCCAGAGGGAGAGCGTTCTGGGTCATGATGCCTGCTCCTCGCTCGTCGGCCAGGAGACCCGCTCCAGCCGCACGGCGCGCTCGTGGCGGATTTCCAGCAGCACGGCCCCCAGCACCAGCGGACCGAGGCTGACCGAAGGCAGCGGAGCGGAGAAGGGATTTCCCGTCTCGCGAAGACCGGACACGAGGTTCGCCGGCGCGAACCCCTGAACTCCGTCGCCCGGGCCCGTCATGCCGACCTCGGCAACGAACCCGGTGCCTCCCGGCAGGATATGCAGCGGCCCCGTGGCCTCGTGCGTGTGACTACCGAGAACCGCCGCGGCCTGTCCGTCCACCGCATGCGCGAAGATCTGCTTCTCCAACACGTGATCACCGTGGTAGTCGACGATCACCGTTCCTGCCTTGGGAGCCGCGCACCACGCTTCATACGCAGGACGGAACTTGCCCGCTGTCGCCTTCACCGACTTCATCGCACAGTGATCCGCCAAGTTCAGCACGGTGACCAACTCGCCGTGCACCTCAACCTGAACGCTGCCTCGCCCCGGCACCCCTGCGTGGAGGTTTTCCGGTCGGACAACCTGGGGGAGTGCGAGCAGCTCGACGGACTCTTCGCTGTCCCAGGAATGGTTGCCACCCGTAAGAACATCGACCCCGGCTTCCAGCAACGCATCCACCTGCTTGGCGCCCATGCCGAGCCCGTTCGGAGCGCAGTTCTCAGCATTGGCCACCACAAGATCGACCCGGTGATCACGACGCAGCGCCGGCAGGCTCTCCGCAAGCCGAGCCGACGCACGCTCACCAACGATGTCTCCACAAAAAAGGACAATCACAAGCGGCTCCTTTGAATTGAGAATATCGGCCGCAAGACTCTTCCCGGTTTCTATCCTGAAAAATAAATAGGCCGCATCGACCAAGAGTCACACCGAATGCTGCTACTTTGGTGCAGTTCCCCCAGGATGAATGTGCACCTCTGTTGTGTCAGAAATAGAGTGGTGTTAAGTACGCACAGGGAATTATGTTCTGGAATTCGTTATCCCAGTCATCGAATTCCGGAGGAACGGATGTCGCTGTCAGCGGCCGACGTCGCACACCTGCTGGCCGTACTGATGATCATCGTTCTCGTCGCCCACCTGATGGGGCGACTCTTCATCCGACTCCGGCAACCATCAGTGATCGGTGAGGTAGTCGGAGGATTGCTACTGGGCCCCACAGCGCTGGGGGCACTTGCGCCCGGAACCACCGCCGAGCTCTTTCCCACTTCAGGCCCAGTCGCTGCGGGACTCGACGTGGTGTACCAGATCGGGCTGCTGCTCATGATGTTCCTGGCCGGTTCAGAGCTGCGGGTGCGGACCCAAGCACGGGAACGACGCACTGCTGCCGTCATCGCCGCTGCAGGACTGGTACTGCCATTCGCCGCCGGAGTGTTGATCGTGCGCATGGTCGACTACCGGGACTTCTCCGGGCCGAACGGAACAGCGCTGTCCCTGGCGCTGGTCTTCGGGATCGCCACTGCGGTGGCCGCGATCCCCGTGATCTCCAGGATCGTGATGGATCTGGGGATCCAAGACACAGCGTTCGCGCGGATTGTGCTCATGGTCGCCGTCGCCGAAGACGCAGTCCTCTACATCGTGCTGGCAGTGGTCCTCGGCCTGGCTGCGGCCCAGTCCTCCGAAGCAACAGGACTGTGGGCACTGGCACATACGCACGAGGCGCTTCCGACGATGGCGTACTACATCATCGCCACCCTGCTGTTCTTCGGCGTGTGCGCACTATGGGGCCCCCGGTTCTACCACTGGCTGGTCGGTCACCGCTGGAACGCCGTCGAGCGGCAGAGCCCCACAGCATTCCGCCTGGTCTTCCTGTTCGCGGGCGTCGCCGGCTGTGCCGCAGTAGGCATCAACCCCGTCTTCGGTGCACTGATGGCCGGACTCTGCGCGGCCCGAGGCGACGCCGGAAACAGCGACCTTCAGGCAGAGGGGCGAGCACTGCACGCCTGGGAGGCGATCAAACACTTCTCTCTGGCCTTCTTCATACCGGTCTACTTCGCACTCGTTGGCCTCCGGCTCGACCTCACGCGGCAGTTCGACCCAATCTTCTTCGCCTGGTTCCTGACGCTTGCCTGCGCCGTCAAAGGCGGCAGCGTGTGGCTGGCCGGAATGGCTTCAGGCGAGGGGCGCACCTTCTCCGCCCGGCTGGCCGTAGCCCTGAACGCCCGCGGAACCGTCGGCGTACTGCTCGCCACCGTCACCTACAGCGCCGGAATCATCAACGCCGAGTTCCTGGCCGCCCTCGTGCTGATGTCGATCGTGACCTGCCAGATCGCCGGTTTCTGGCTCGAGCGGGCCCTCGCACGCGACGCGAGGAGGCAACGTCTCGCCCCGCAGTACCAAACGGCGCAGCGCCACACGAGCTCGATACCCCAGGAGATTCCATGAACAGTTCCGCAGAACGGCTGGCGGGAAAGTCTTGTCTGGTCACCGGAGGCGCCTACGGCATCGGCAGAGCTACGGCCGAACGCTTTGCACGTGAGGGTGCCCGCCTGGTGATCAGCGACGTGGAGGAGGAAGCGCTGACACACCTTGGCGCTGAACTCACCGCCAGCGGTACCGAGGTCAGCACAGTGGTTGGCGATGTCTCCGATCCTGCCGACGCCAGACGCATGATCGATACTGCGGTGGACGCCCACGGCGGGCTGGACGTGCTGGTGGCCAACGCGGGCGTGCTCCCGCTGCAGGAGATCACCGAAGCCACCGCAGAAGACTGGGATCACGTGATGGCCATCGACGGCCGCGGCATGTTCCTGACCTGCAAGTACGCCATCGAAGCCATGCTGCCGGCCGAACATGGGTCGATCATCTGCCTGTCCTCAATCTCCGGCCTGGCCGGCCAGAAGGGCCAGAGCACATACGGCCCGGCCAAGTTCGTGGCCTCCGGGCTGACGATGCACCTGGCGGTCGAGTGGGCCGAGCACGGCATCCGCGTGAACGCGGTCGCACCCGGAACCATCAGGACCGAACGAGTAAGGCGTCTGCCTCAGGAACCGGGCGGCACGCAGTACCTGACCAGGATCGAACAACAGCACCCCCTTGGACGACTTGGCGAACCGGAGGAGGTCGCGGCGGCGATCTGCTTCCTGGCCTCCGATGATGCCTCCTTCATCACCGGCACGGTTCTGCCGGTCGACGGCGGCTACCTGGCCCAGTGAAACAGCCCCAACGCACAGCCTGAGACGGAGAAGAGCGATGCTTAAGACCACAGCACTCACCGACGCCCTCGAGGCCAAGATCCGGCTGTTCCCCGACTTTCCCAAGCCGGGAATCCAGTTCCAGGACCTCACCCCGGTCTTCGGACAGCCCTCTCTCGTGCGGAGAGTGGCGGAAGCGTTCACGGGCGCATTCCAAGGAGAGTTCGACCAGGTCCTCGCCGTCGAGGCACGGGGGTTCATACTCGGGACCGCCGTGGCGATAGTCAGCGACCGACCGCTCGCACTGGCCCGGAAGACGAACAAGCTTCCCGGCCCCGTGCATCGAGCGGATTACGCGCTCGAGTACGGCACCGCCACCCTGGAGCTGCAGAAAGACACCCTGGTTCCGGGCGAGCGAGTCCTGGTGGTTGATGACGTCCTGGCCACCGGCGGAACGCTTGCCGCGGCCAGAGAGTTGATCCTGGGCAGTGATGCCGTCGTGGCCGGGTACGCCGTGGTGACAGCGATCCCCGGACTGCAGGGACAGGCACGCCTGGCTCCCGAGCAGGTTTTCTCCCTGCTGTCGGCCTCCGGCTGAGCGTGACGCTGTCTCATCCCGGAGGCCGACACCAGTGCTGTCACCGTCAATCACCTCACCACACCCACCTCCTGATGTACTGGCTCGCAGGCACTTGCCCCTCACCGAGCCCTCGGGCCTGGTCATCTTTGGTGTCACCGGCGACCTGTCATGCCGGAAACTGATACCTGCGGTCTACGACCTGGCCAACCGGGGTCTGTTACCGGCGCACTTCTCACTCATCGGGTTCGCCCGCTGCCAGAAACCGGGCGAAGACATCGCCCGGCAACTGCGCGAGGCTGCTGAAGACAACGCCCGTACCCCCTTCCGCGAGGAGGTCTGGGCGCAGCTCGTTCAGAACATGCGCTTCGTCCAGGGAGACCTCGAAGACGACAACGCCTTCGAGACGCTCAAAGCTCTCATGGCGGCAGACGGCCAACTCCACGGCCCTGGCGGCAACTTCGCCTTCTACCTGGCCCTGCCGCCCACCGTCTTCCCCAGGGCCATCCAGCAGCTCAACCGACACCGCCTGACGAACCAGGAACATGGAGCATGGCGGCGCGTCGTGATCGAAAAACCCTTCGGCCACGACATCACATCCGCGCGGGAGCTGAACGCAGTCGTAGCGGAGGCCTTCGCCCCCGAGCAGATCTTCCGCATCGACCACTACCTGGCCAAGGAGACCGTCCAGAACATCCTCGCGCTGCGTTTCGCCAACGTGATGTTCGAACCCATCTGGAACCGCCGCTACGTCGACCACGTACAGATCACCATGGCCGAGGACGCCGGCGTCGGCGGCCGCGCCAGCTACTACGACGGCACCGGATCAGCTCGGGACGTGATCCAGAACCATTTGCTCCAACTCCTTGCTCTGACCGCGATGGAGGAGCCTGCCGCTTTCGACACCGACTCCCTGGTCACCGAGAAGCTCAAGGTACTCAACGCAGTCCACCTGCCTGGCGAACTGAGCAAGCACACTGTGCGCGGCCAGTACACAGCAGGCAGGCAGGATGGTCGCAGAGTGCGCGGCTACCTGGAAGAAGAGGGCATCCACTCCCACTCCAGGACCGACACCTACGCGGCAATCAAACTGCACTTGGACAACCGCCGATGGGCGGGAGTCCCCTTCTACCTGCGGACAGGAAAGCGCCTCAGCCGACGCCTCACCGAGATCGCGGTCATCTTCCGGAGCGCCCACTCACCCTTCGACACCGCCGCCACCGAACAACTGGGCGGGAACGCCATCGTGATCCGCGTCCAGCCGGACGAGGGCATCACCGCGCGCTTCGGTTCCAAAGTGCCCGGCCCGTCCATGAATATCCGGGACGTGACGATGGACTTCTCCTACGGAGAGACCTTCCCTCAGCCCAGCCCGGAGGCATATGAACGACTCATCCTCGACGTCCTGCTCGGCGACCCCGGACTCTTCCCCCGCACCGAAGAGATCGAGCTCTCGTGGAAGATCCTCGACCCGATCGAGGAGTACTGGGAGGCCCTGGGCAGGCCGGCGCCCTACCGCGCAGGAACCTGGGGCCCCGCCGAGGCAGACGAGCTGCTCGCACGCGAGGGGAGACGCTGGCGGCGGCCGTGAATCACAGCCGCCGCCACGTCGAACGAGTGGACCCGGCCGCCATGGTGCGGCCGGTTCACTCACACCGGCTGCGTGTCGGTCACCGGACGCTCTGTCGGAGTACTGCTGGTGCAGTACTTGCCGATGAGCAGCTCGTTTCGATCACGAGTGATGGGCGGCACTGCGTCGAGGGGAGTGATGATGGAATCGGCAAGAGCCTCCTGGCATGCACACTCTGCCTCGACGTCCAGAGACTCCAGCAGGGACACCAGCGTGGCCTTAGCAGCAGCGCTGTTCTGCTTCATCACCGCTGCCACTCCACCGGCACTCACATCATCGAATCCCACTCGCCAGCAGTCGTAGTCGGTGACCAGCGCGAGACCGGCGTAGCAAAGCTCCGCCTCGCGCGCCAGCTTTGCCTCAGGGAGCGCCGTCATGCCGATGATGTCCATACCCCAGGACCGGTACAGCTCCGACTCCGCCCGGGTGGAGAACTGGGGTCCCTCCATGCAGCAGTAGGTGCCGGCCTCGTGCAGATCCGCAGAAGTCGCACGCCGGCTTGCCGAAGCAAGCAGCGGGCGCAGCCTTCCGCAGAACGGCTCACCGAATGGCACGTGCACGACCAGGTTCTCCTCAAAGAACGTCGTGGCACGTCGATTCGTGCGGTCCACGATCTGGTCAGGAACGACCAGATCGCCCGGCTTGAAGTCCTCGCGCAGGCTTCCGACCGCACTCACGCTGATCACTTGGCGAACGCCGAGGCTCTTGAGTGCGTAGATGTTCGCTCGGGCCGGGACATGCGTCGGAGTGAACTGATGGGCACGGCCGTGCCGGGGCAGGAATGCCACCGACACACCACCCAGCGAGCCCACCATCAAGGAATCGCTCGGATCACCGTACGGGGTGGGCACATGCACCGGGCGCACGTCGGTCAATGCCTCGATGTCATATAGGCCACTACCGCCAATGATGCCGACGTGTACATTTCCTGCACCGGAACCAGACAGCACTTTTGACACTCCCAAAGAAAAGTCTATCCCTTAGCGTTCACTGCGACGCTACCGGTCAACTGGCATGAAAATAAACGGACATCGGACGCACAGATATACACCTTTGAGGGTAGGCGCCCTACGCCCAAAGGTGGCTTCTCATCATGGATTCTGTTGCCATGGGGGACTGACCCATAGGGTTACAAGCATCAGTAGATGCAACTTCACAAGCTGCAAGATTCCCATAATTGCTATGTGGAGTACGGATTTGACGTACCCACAGCCCGCGAACCAGTACCAGTGAACAGCACCCCACGTGCTATGGCTTGCGGCCAGGATCCTCGACCTAAAGCCGGGACTGAAGAGCAGTCCTGCACCAGAGCAGGGGGACGTGACCCATGAACCCGTTCCTGAGCGGCCGTGACCGCGCTCCGGCACGCGCAGCGTTGCGAGCCATAGGCCTGTCTACCGAAGACCTGGCCAAACCAGTCATCGGAGTGGCGCACAGCTGGATCGGCACCATGCCCTGCAACCTCAACCACCGCCGTCTCGCCGAAGCGGTCATGGCAGGAATCCGAGCTGCCGGCGGCACACCGATGGAGATCAACACCGTAGCCATCTCCGATGTCATCACCATGGGCACCGAGGGCATGCGAACCTCGCTGGTCAGCCGCGAAGTGATCGCTGACTCCATCGAACTGGTAGGCCGCGGCCACGCCTTGGACGGCCTGGTCACTCTTGCCGGCTGCGACAAGACCATCCCAGCCGCTGCCCTGGCCCACGTCCGGCTCGGCATCCCCGGACTGATCCTCTATTCCGGCACCATGCTTCCCGGCAACTTCCGCGGCAGCGAGGTAACGCTGCAAGACGTCTTCGAGGCAGTAGGCCGCAACGCAGCCGGCGAACTGGACGACAGCGGCCTGGAGGAGCTCGAGCGCGCAGCCTGCCCAGGTGCCGGAGCCTGCGCAGGGCACTACACCGCCAACACCATGGCCATGGCCATGGAATTCCTCGGGCTCAGCCCGTTCGGCTCCATGGATCCCCCCGCCTCCGATCCTCGCAAGGCGGCGGTATGCAAAGACGCCGGAGCCCTCGTCATGAAACTGGTGAACCAAGGGCTGACACCACGGCAGATCCTCACGCCGGATGCCGTCCGAAACGCCATCACCGCAGCCGTGGCCACCGGTGGTTCGACGAACCTCGTACTGCACCTGCTCGCGATCGCGCAGGAGGCAGGCATTCCCTTGAGCATGGACGACTTCGACACCATCAGCGCAGGCACCCCCGTCATCGCAGACCTACGACCAAGTGGCCGCTACACAGCCGTAGATCTCGACCGTGCCGGAGGCACACGTCTCGTCGGCAAGGTGCTGGCCGACGCCGGACACCTCGCCGACAACGCACTCACCGTCACTGGCCACTCCCTCAAGGCCGAGCTCTGCCACGCTCAGGAGGCAGAGGGACAACGGGTCGTTCTGCCCTGCGACCGGCCCTTGAGTGACACGGGTGGCCTGCTGGTCCTCAAGGGAAATCTGGCGCCCGCCGGTGCTGTCGTGAAGGCCTCAGCCACTGTCACAGCTCAAATGACCGGCCCAGCAGCGGTCTTCGACTCCGAAGAAGACGCCATGACCGCTGTGCAGGACGGGAGGATCCAGGCTGGCGACGTCCTGGTGATCCGCTACGAAGGCCCATGCGGCGGCCCCGGCATGCGCGAAATGCTCGGCGTCACCGCCGCACTTGTCGGCCACGGATTAGGCAGCTCCGTCGCCCTGGTGACCGACGGCCGCTTCTCCGGCGCAACCCGCGGACTCATGGTCGGCCACGTTGCACCAGAAGCAGCCGACGGAGGCCCCCTCGCCGCGTTGCGCAACGGAGACCAGATAACGGTCGATCTGACCGCACGCAAGCTCTCAGCCCACCTGACAGAACACGAAGTGGAAGAGCGGATGAACCACTGGACACCGCCACCACCCCGATACACGACCGGAGTCATGGCCAAGTACCGGGACACAGTCTCCTGTGCTTCGGTAGGTGCCACCACCGTGCCGACACCCGCACCGGTAACGACGCAAGAGGCAGACGGGAGCTGAGATGGCAGTCGACCCAACAGGCAAGGACCTGAAGCGTTTCCTCGAGGAAGACCCGGATCAACCCATCGTGATGCTGAACCTGCTTCGCTTCACCGAAGGGGGCGAACAGGGGTACGCGAACTACCTCCGCCACTTCCGCCCTCACGCGGAGCGAGTCGGCGCAACGATCATCTACTACGGAACCGGCTCCACCCCCGTGGTCGCTGAAGCCGGACAGGACTGGGACGCGGTCCTGCTCGTCTCCTACCCCTCCCGCCACGCCTTCTCGCAGATGGTGCGCGACGAGGACTACCAGCGAGGCACTCATCTGCGTTCCGAGTCAGTAATCGAAGCGACTCTGCAACCCACCATCGACGCCCACGCCACGGTCTGGCCGGCCTGACTTCCTCCCTTCAAGAGCAGCTTCATCTCTGGGCGCACTCCCAAGAGGTCAGAAACCTCTCGCGACTGACTGCTCTCCGCCTGCGGCACTAAGCATGGGCGAGGGCTTGATCGATGTCGATGCATCAGGGGTTAAGGACTACGAGTGCCGGGGCCAGAGGTGATGGCTTTCCGTCGCTCGACTGTCACACGGAGCGAACAGGAACCGAGTACGGGGCGACCTCGCAACCGTCGCGCGGTGAAACGGGGCGGGAGTGAAGCCGGTCTCGGCGGGAACCCGATTGATGGCCAGAATCGCCACGGAGTGGGAAACGGGCGCGCGATGGTACGGCTACTCGTCGAAGGCAATGATCTGGTCGTTCGACTGCCCTGGTGGGAGAAAGCGGCGGCGCGGCACGGGGACGCGCGCATGCCGTTCGCCGCGGTACGGCACGTGAGGGTCGAGCATGACTGGTGGCGTGCCCTGCGCGGAGTCGCTCACCGGGGCGTCTGGATTTCGGGGATGTTGTATGTCGGCACACGCCGCCACCACCGGGAGGACGACTTCGTCGCCTTCCGGCCCGGCCGTCCTGTGGTGTGCGTCGAGCTGTGGCCCGGGTCGCCATGGAGGCTGCTCTCCGTCTCCGTGACGGACCCCGAAGCCACAGCAGAGTGGCTCCATGATCGGGCGCCGGACCTCGATCCCCGCGGATGGGACAGGAGCGCGCAGGCCGAGGTGTGGGACTGGGTCGCCGACCGTCTCACGCTGTGGCCGAGTCCCTAGAACGAGCCGGGTGCCTGTCGTCGCACGATCGGTGCCAACCGCTGCCTGACGGCGCCCACACCCCTGGCAGCCTGCGCAGGAAACGGTTGACGGCCCGGGCTTCGCGTCGAGCGCTGCCACGGCCTCCACACCGGGTACCACGTCCGTGCCCTCGACGGCGCGGCGACCGCGGCACGCGTGGAGTGTGTGCGTTCTCAATTGGGCGTGTCCAACGAACGGTTGATCTGGGGCTGTTGGTCAGCGGCGGGCTGCGGAGACCGGCCTTCGAAGGCGAGCACGGGCCCGATCGACCAGCATCCCTACCAGTTGCTCATCCACCGCCCCAGCCGCAGGCTCCGACGGCTTGGCGGGCTCCTCGGCGGCCTCGGCCCCGTTCACAACATCAGTCATCCGGTGTCACTCCATGATCGGCAGTTCCACCGTTCGTTGTATGCACCCGCACCAAGGCGCAAGCGAGCAAGGAGACCAGTACTCAGACGGTCGCTTGTGTGGTACCGGCTAACGCCTCGTTTTCCTGCTTCATCGCCGCGCCCCTTCGGCATGGACACCCGACCGCGCCCTGAAGCCGTCTCAACTGCTCACCTCTGTACCTCGACGGTCCTCGGGATGGAAGTGATTGTGAGTCCCGGGCTGGCGTGAAAGCTAGGGGTGTTGGCGAGAGCTGATCGCGCCAAAGGTAATCAAGGGGCGCGGGAGCCCCAATCGAGGACATGGATTCCTGTGCTCTTGATGAGGTCGGTGTCGAGGCGTAGGAGTTGGAAGGGGGAGCGGCCATGGCGGTGTAACCACTGGCAGCGACGGTGCTGTTCTGCACGGCTGATGTCATGCCATTGGTCATAATGCACGCCCGGTGTGTCGTAGGAGTTCTCCCTAGCCCACTCGCTGACGCAATAGGTGTCGTGCGGGTCGTTGTGCAAAGTGATCAGCGCCCATGCGGTCCCGTACGGCATTGTCAGCCCGTGCTGGATCATGAGCCTGCGAGTGCGTAACTGCAGCCGAGGGGCCAGAAGCCATCGGGTGGTGTGCTGGTTCATTCCGGTGTGCTCCGGGGTTCGTCTGAGGAATGCCATCGGGCGGCCGTGGCTCCCAGGCTGTGATGGCCGAGCGTGTGGAGGGTCCGGGTGAGCGCCTCGAGGAAGACTTCGCGCTGCTGAGGTGTCTGCAGGACATTGATGAGCCGGTCGGTGAAGCGCCTGATGTCACTGCGGATGTCGCCATCCCCAGAGGTCTGGGGGAGGGGTAGATCCTCCAACGCTGTCTTCAGCTGGGGGATTTCACTGTGTCGGTCGGGGAACTGAGCCATCCACCACACTCGGCGCACGTCAGGATCGGCGAGTATGCGCTGCAGATGTGCCAGGTGACGCAGCTCGTCTTCGTGCTCGAGCTCGCTGGCCTGTTGACGACGTGCGTGTTCTTCGGCCAGGTCCCGGTCTTGAGATGAAGCGGTCAGCTGAACGGAAACGGTGATCTTTAGTCCGGCTACTGGGGGAGTCCACCGACTCACAGCTGTATGGGCTGCGTCCTGAGCAGCGTCGAGACGCAGAACGGAATGACTCTCCAGGACCTGGCCTACAGCGCGGCGTAGGTGATGACGGAGGAGCCCTGCGAGGTTGGGATAGGCGTTTGCCTCGTCCTCTTCCAGGCGCCACGCACCGCGGAGGTTCACGGTGAAGAACACGCTGGAGATGTGGCTGGCCATCCGCTCGCCATTCAGGGTGAGCGGATGTGTTGCGTCAGCGTCGACTGCTTGCTGGCGGGCAGCCTTACCGCGCCACAGCAGGATGTTCACGCCGCCCGTGAGGCGCCTTGGCCGTCAGGCTCAGGCACCGCGTGGGATTCGCCCGGGAAGGCCGTCTGGCCGCCGAACAACTGATCAAGTAGCTTCCGGCGCCGGCTCCGCCCGAGGTCGGGGCCGTCAGCAGAACTCACCAGCACGTTGGAGACTGTTGTTCTGCCAACGAGCCCGCGGAGCACTGTTGTGGCCAGGGGCAGGACCTGCTCGTCGGATAGCTTGTCCGAATCCAGCCAGGCCGCCAGGTGTTCATGGGCTGCCTCAGCTGTACCGGGTTCCGACATCGCCGCGCGCCAGCCGCGTATGAAGAGCCGACCAGTCTGCGCATCGGCCGGGTCTTCAGCCGCATCATCCGCTGTCGGGGGAATCGGGAGCAGCTTGTCGCTTGTGACATCAGTCAGCGCCAGGAAGGTGCTTGCTCCGGCCTGACGCATGGCCAGCTCGTCCGATTCGGACCACTCGACAATCTCCGACAGAAGCAAGAGACGCTGCTCCGGAGCACTGGCCAACGTGCGTACCGCCTCTGCCACTGCCTCTCGAGCCCGGCCATCCCCTCGTGATGCGAGCAGCCGCAGCCGGGTCAAGGCAACACGGGGATACCTTTCTCCCAGCCTGCCGGCACACAGCTCCGCCACTGCCGTCGCCAGCGCCTCGCTGGTACCGGCTTGGTGCGCCCAGTCGTACAACTGCTTGCGGACGCGGACACCTATGACGGGGTGGAGAGCCATCGTCTCCAGGATTTCCAAGGCCAACTGCCGGTGCTCGACACGACCCATGTCGATCCAGTTACTTGCCACCGACGACACCTTCGTGCCGCCCGGCAGCAAGGACAGCTGAACAAGAGCGTCCGCGATGCGACGCAGATGACGCACAGCAATCCCGTTCGCAGCGCTGATCCTCGATGCCCACTCCAGCAGCACGTTCCTCAGCTGGGGCCGCTGCTCCCACACGTGCGTCAAGACGGCCTCGGCCAGCCCATGGCGCTCGGCCTCCAGCGAGATCTTCTCGCCCACTCGCGACGCCTTGATGGTGCTCAGCCGCACAGACAGGTCCCGGCCGGCCAACGCACCCCCCGGCGGCAAGACGCCCCCGACCGCCCTGAAGAGCTGGTCAGCGGCATCCATCACGACATCGGCCGGCGCTCCCTCCAGCAAGGCCGCAGCCACCAGAAGTGACCGCTCGTGCAGGTCTTCTGCACTGCAGTGCTTGTCGAACCAGCCCCGCAGATGCTCCTTCCAGCCAGTGAACTCCTGCCTGACCGTGTCTTTGCCGTTCTCGTCAGCGCCGGCGACAAGCTCGGCCAAGCGAGCTGCGTCGCGGGCATGCGTCCCCTCAGTCAGCAGCCCCTGAAGGGGAGCCTCGTCCAGCCAATTCACCCTGTCAGCAGCCAGATACCGCAGATGAGCCTTGGCAACCCGCTCCGCTGGAGGACGCCGTAGAGCCACGCTCGGCACGTTGATGAGATGTCCCGGGCTCCATGTACCCGGAGTCGCCAGAATGATCAAGATGGCTTCAGACGCTTCAGCGTCCTTCCGGTAGTTGGAGAGCCCTGTGTAGAACTCCTCAGGCAAAGAGCTGTAGTTCGTAAGGTCCAGGACGAACGCGTGCCTCGGGGTGTGCGGGATCTGCTCCGCACGTGGGCTGTCCCAGTCCAGCAGCAGCCATTGGACCTGCTCTCGTGGCACTCGCGCCTCATGCAGTACACGCAGCGCCGCAGCGCGCCGTCCTGAACCTGCCTCACCGAGGAGAACAAGCACGTTGCACGGCTGCACGGCTTCACGGCGCAACATGCCTGCCGCCTCGGCCACCTGCCCCCGCCGTAGCTCGCTGACCGATGCGTCGAAGAAGGCCCGCTCCACGAGGTCCATCTCCAGCTTGTCTACCTGGACCCCGCCCAGGTACTCCCAACCCCGCACGTACTGGTGATGATGTTCCTCGTAGTCGCCGCTGACCTGGTTCACCCTGGCGTTGTCAGAAGCCTCGGCCTGCTGATTCACCCTCGTCTCTTCACGCACCGTCATTTCCCCTCCGGACGGATGGTGTTCTGATCACGACCGACCTGCACAATTCGTGCATGACCACTCGCCTTGGCCTTCTGCTTCACCACGCCTTGTGATTCCCCGTCGCCGTTGCTCCCCGTGTCCCTCTGTCCTGCGGAGCGCCGTGACGGACTCGCTATCTCGCGCTCGGCGGCCGTGAGGTAGGTACTGAGCACCGTGGGAGTCACACCAGGGACCAGCAGCCTGCATGCTTCCTCGAAGTCCTGTTTCCCTTCCACGCGAGCTGTGGCCAGCAGGAACTGATGCCCATCGAGGCGTGGTGTGCGCCCTGCATGCACCGTGCGGCGGAACGCGGTCTCTGAGACAACAGCCGCCAGAAAAACGCCACTTTCCACTGCGGCGGTCATCGCTTGCCGCACGGCCTGACTCTCGACCAGCCGGCACGCCTCGTTGATGGCGTCACCCCGGTGACTCGACGGCGACAGCGGTCCGACGTGCACACTTGCCCGCAACCGAATCGTCGGCGCGCTGGCCAACCGCATCCGGTCGTATCGGGCCAGAGCAGCATCCAGATGTCCGAGCAGGGGGTCGACCAGACGCGCCAGGTGCCGGGTAGGCAACACGAAGATGCCGCCATCGCCGGTGTCCTTGACAGCTTCGATGTCTTTCAGCCCGCTCTGGTCGAAGACGGTGACCAGGATGTCATCCAGATCCAAACGCGCCGGGGCCATTCTCGCCTCGGGAATCTGGCTGTAGCCCTTCATATCGACCACAAAGAGCGCATGCTCCGGCGGTACATCGAGCGCATCAGAGGGGACGGAAGATTCCACGGAGGCACCGGCCTTTCAGACAGGAACGTCGAGGTGAGGCCCCATGCTGACCCGCCCCGAGGAGAGGTGGTGCCCAGCACTGGGCACCACCACGGTGCGGTCCGTCACGTCCGATTTCCTGCATGCGTCTGAATGGACCCGATGTCCCGGACGAGGAGCCCTCCACTCGCCTCCGTGGAAAGCCAGCCCTGCTCACGCCATACCCTTAGCGCATCTCCGACAGCGTTTCGGGACGCCCCGATCATCTGCGAAAGCTCTGCCTGCGTTAGCCGCACTGAGACCTCCGAACTCGCTGCACTAGCCGCGGAGACAAGACGCCCTAGTGCGGCCGCGAGACGCGCGGGCACCGGAGCTGTGGCAAGCTCGAGCCGTACCGCTTCCCCCTCGCGTACGCGCGCAATCGCATGACGCAGCAACGGAGTCACTAGATCGTGCTGCTCCACGAACGCGAGGAAGTCAGGACCCGGAATAATGTGCACACGACAGGTTTCAGCAGCGATGACGGACGCCGTACGAGGCTGGGTGTCCAGGACGGCTAACTCACCCAGCAACTCGCCCGCTCCGCGAACTGCCAGCAGCGTCCGTTGTCCATCTGGCCCTGTCAGCGTCACCAGAGTCGACCCCGAATCCAAAAGGATCACATGGGTGCCGGGATCTCCCTGCCGCAGGAGCACGCTTCTAGCCGGACGCACCCGTACTGGCGCCATGTCGCGCAGCTGTGACCACCGGTGCTGACCCATGACGGCGATATGCGGCTGATACATGCTTCCCCCGGAGATGTGGCTTCCATCACACATTAGATAATCTCAACGGGTAACGTAGGTGATCAACGACGCAAATCCGGCCACCAGAAGAGCAGCGGCAGTGAGGTCGACCGCTGCCTTGATCGCGCGGAACTTCTTGCGAGCCAGAGTGCTCAAAGCCGCCAACCGGCTTGCCTCCATGCGCAGTTGCTCCTGTGGCCCCAGAGCGCGAAGAACCGCGACGACATCCGTCGCAGCAGCGTCGGAGCACGTAGCTTCCAGGCCCGTAAGCGTGTGGTTACGGGGCAGCACGGGACGGATAGCCACCAGAGCGGCGATGAGCGCCAAGCCCAGGAGAGCAGATGCCACCGCCAACGCAGCCGTGAGCCCGGCGATTTCAGTCAGTCTCGGCAGCATCGCCACATAGACAGCCAATACTCCTCCGGCCACGCCGCACAGCACCGTAGCCTTCCCGTCAGCTCGCTGCACTTCCACGAACATGTCCGCAGCCCTGCCCCGCAGCCTGTCCGCCGCAAGCAGCTCAGCAGACTCGACATTCTCACCCGTTCCTCCGTTCACGGCCCCTCCTCACTCGTATCGAGCCGTTCGACGAGCAACAAATATGGGAGAGAAGATCTCACGAGCGTGCCCACCAACTGGCACAGCGAACACCCAGTCAGTCACAATCCGCCCATGGACGGCGCGCATGGCGTCCGTGCCAGGAATACAGGGCCCTGATCCGCTCTTGGAGCAACCGCTTCCTCGGCATCGGGCTGCGATCGTGCCGACTTCGGCGAGGATGGGCCGGCCTTCTGGGCGCCTGAGGATCTTTTATCGGGTGCTATCCACTGTCACTAACCTGCACGGTCCTCCGACGAGAGTTAACCGGGCGCCAAGGCCACCGTGGGGGGAGACAACCATCAAGCAGGCCTGCGTCTGCGTTGTGCTCGTCGTCTCGCCTGCATGGGAGCTGGAAGACCCCCGCGACTGCCGCATCGAAGGCGACGGAGTCCTGCTTGGTGTTTGCCGAATGCACAACGTCGCCTCGCCCAGGCGTGTACACAGCACGCGGGCGCTACTGCTGCCAAGCAATCTCGTAGGCCACTCACAGAATCGCACTCAGGCATTTCCTTCGTGCAGGTTCGCCTGGCAGTCATCCGAGGGAGGGCTCTGCAAGGAGCGCCCGGACCTGCGGCTGTCGACTGACATGGCGTTACCCCGGTCCTTCAAGTTCGCACCTGATGTGAGGGATGCCGCTTGGTGAGGCTCTGGAGACCGCGGGGAAGATCAGGAATTTGCTCAGCTGAGGTGGCCCACTATCTATCTACGAGTGGAGGAGTGAGCGGAGAAATTTCCCGATCAAAGAAATCTTTGAAGGCCTCTCCGCGGTCGTAAAGCGTGTCGAAGCCATCCAGAGTTTCCTCAATCAGGTCCAGGTCGGTATAGCGATTAGCCCCCGCTGGGCTCCCGTCTTGATCGTAGCGCACCTCATACATAACCGAATCGCCGAGGATGACAATTTCGGGAACGGTCCGATTTAATTCGATGTCCTTGATGGATGCAGCGTCAAGGACTCTGATCTGGTCACCCAGCTCGACACGCAGGCGGAGGACGTGCAATTCCCATTGCACGTACGGTGTTACGGGAATTTCCACAACACGCAGGCGTCGGTTTGTGATGTTGCTGTCCGCCGTATCCTGCAGCTGTTGTTTGTAGATATCGCGCTTTTTCTCGATCAGCATGAGCGACCTTTCCCAATCTCCAGCCGCGAAGGCTTCCCAACTCGGGAAGCCTTGCTCCCGGAAGTGCTGGCCGCGTTCAAGTTTTTCCAGGTGCCGGATTCCGCTCCGGAGCTGATGGCGAAAATCTTCGTGATAGCGCTCACGCTCAAGGAACTCGTAGTGGCCACCTGGGAACGAGTCAAACATGCGGAATATCTCTCTTTGCTGAGATCATCATCTTCCTTGGGATCACCACGAGTCGCTCGTCGGATCCGATGGATACCCCATCCGGAAGTTTTCTGCTGAGTGAATCGGTGAGGTCCCTGCCGATAATGGCGATGTCCCCGTTCTCGAGCTCCCAGATTTCGGGGCATTCGGGGGTATCAGTTGTCACCCCTAGTTCTTGAGGTGACTTTCCCCATCGTTTCTTGAAGCCTGTTGTCGGATCCGCTTCCCACGGCCTGGCCACAGCCGTTCCCCCTTAGGTAGGTCACGACAAGACAACGGCACCGTAGCAGCGGGGCGAAATAAGGGCCATGCCTGACACAAGCAGAACTCGAATCGGTATATGCCTTGAGCACAGTTGCTCGGCTCTGGTGTGTGAGAAGAGTGACAACTCGTTGCGTGGGACCCGGGGAGAGTGTCAATATTGTACAGCTAATTCAACTGTTTGGCGCAAGGCATTGCGTACTTATCTGACCTACTGCTAGCAAGTTGGGCAATCAGTAAAATAGCTGATTGGGGGAGCGATGAGCTCTGAGGTCACGGCACTCGCACAGGCCGCTGGGGTCACTTTGGTCACTGTGATGACGACGGAGGCATGGCCTCATGCGCGGGAGGAGCTGACTCGACTCTGGCAACGAATACAACCAGAACGAGTGGAAATTGTCTCTGCTGAATTAGAAATCAGCAGAGAAGACGTATTGATCGGCCAAACGAATGATGATCAAGCGACCCTGAATGAAGTGCGTGCGCAGTGGCAGAACTGGTTCAAGCGCCTGTTCGCCGCCAAGCCTGAAGCAGTTCCTGACCTGCGCCGACTCCTCAAGGCGCTCGACCCGGCAGGCACGGCAGCGACACCAACGGTTGCCCAGCGCGCTACGGCTTCCGGGCATGCGCGCATCTACCAGGCCGGACGTGACCAGCACATTCAGGACCGATGACAAATGGGATGGACGGACACGCCGAGGATGACGGACGTGTCTACCAAGCAAGCGGCGACCAGTACATCAACGAGCATCACCACTACGGCCGTGAAGAAGCCCCACCCGGTCCCGACTCCGTCCGCCGTCCCACAGTCGGTCGTGCACCAATAGTTCTGCGCGACCGCGAGGCCGTACTCGAGCGCCTCCAGGACAGCATCATCTCCAGCCAGCACAATGAGGTCTTTGTGCTCCACGGCATGGGCGGATGCGGCAAGACAGCAGTCGCACACGCACTCTTCCACTACGCCACCGCCGAGGCCGGGCGGATCGGGCTCTGGGTTCACGCCTCCGACCGCGCGAGCCTCCGCGCCGGCATGCTCGCGGTCGCAGCCGACCGCGGAGCGCAAGACGGCGAACTGGTCGCCGCACGCAACGGACTACGCCCCGCCGCCGACTTGGCATGGGGATACCTCGACCACTCCTCAACGCCGTGGCTGCTCGTCCTCGACAACGTTGACGACCCCACCATCCTTAAAGACGGCAGCTGGCTACGCACCAGTCCTCAAGGAACCGTCGTCGTCACCACCCGCCGCGCAGCAGCCCGCTGGTGGCCAGGAGCGCAACTCCAGCACATCGGCGTACTACCTCGCGAAGACGCCGCACGCGTCCTACACGACCTCGCTCCCCACAGCGGCACCCTCGAGCAGGCCGCTCACATAGCAGACCGCCTCGGACGCCTACCTCTCGCCCTCACCTTGGCCGGCGGCTTCCTCTCCCACCAAGTCATCGACCCTTGGAGCATGGAGACGTACGGACACCACCTAGACGAGGGACACATCGATCTCATCGACCAAGGAGCAGACCCCTTCGCCCATGACAGCCCCCGACACCTCGTCGGACGGACCTGGCAACTCACCCTCGACGCATTCGAGACTCACGGCCTACCCGAAGCAGCAGCCCTCCTCAGACTCCTGGCACGCCTGGCCCCCGAACCATTGCCGCTCGCAGTACTCAACAATTCCGACATCAGCAGCGTTCTGCCTCCCGCCCGATCAGAAACAGCATTCAGAGCCCTCCTTGACCACTCACTGACCGAGCTCGTGGACGTCGGTCTACCCTGCGCCCAAAGCCACCGCATTCTGCTCGACAGCGTCGCCGCAGCCACACCTGCCGATCAACTCGCCACTTTCAATTCGACAGCGGCTCAATTACTCGATGCTGCGGTTCCTGAAACCCCGGATGCTGGACCTCACAATCCCGAACTGCAACTCCTCGCCCCGCACACGCTCGTCCTGCTACGACGCCTCACGGAACCTCACCTCACAGCCGACGTATTGGCCCTAACCACACGTCTGGCCACTGCCCTGCACCGCACTGGCGATTACCTCTCCGCCTGGGAGACCCTCCGTGACGCGACAGCCGTCGCAGAGCCCACTCTCGGACCCGACCACCGCCTCATCTTGGCCGCAGAGTCCAGAACCGGTCGAGCACTCTTCCGACTCGGACGTTACGGTGAAGCAGAAGGGCTGCTTCGCCGCGTCCACACCACCCAGGAACGCACACTCGGAGCCACCGACCCCGACACGCTGAACACCGGTCACGGGCTCCAACTCGTACTCAACAACCTCGGCAGACGCGACGAAGCCCTCACTCTCCTCCGCTCCATCGCAGCCGCGAGGGAATCCGTGCTGGGGCCTGGGCACCCGCTGACCCTGCGATCCCGCTCAAGTCTCTTGGCGCTCCTGCCCGCTGCTGAACTCGCCGCCGAAGCCCCCTGCACACCGCTGTCCCTGCCCGAAGAATGCGCCCAACACCTCGGCCCCGCGCACACCGTCACCTTGGGAGCCAGACACAACCATGCATGGGCGCTCTACGTGTTGGGCCGCCTTGACGAGGCCGACGAGGAAATCCGCCTGGTTGCCGAGGAGTACCAGCGCAGGTTCGGACCCGACTACCCGATCACGCTTTCTGCGAGACAACTCCTTGCCCGGATACAAGTGGCACTTGGCCGCGTGTCATCAGCGGTAGAGCTGATGTCCGACGTCCTCGTCCGGCGTGAACGCAGTCTGGGACCAGATCATCCCTTCACGACTGCAGCCCGAGAGCTATTGAGCGAACTCCGCTCGACAGGAGGGAGCCCGCCTCAAACATCGCGCTGACGCCCCAGCAGGGTGAGCCCGCAGGGGCCTTCCTTGCCCATGCTGCGGTGCTAGCAAATCAGCGAAGAGCTAGCCGAGTCTCTGGCTGGATAGGCCGCGGGTTGCTGGCGCGTAGGGCCTGCTTGCGGGTGTGGGCTGGCTGGGACTACCGGCAATCAGCACAGGGTGATATCCGCGTCCGTGAGCGGAGGGCCGAACTCGAACCCATGGCGCCCGTCGTGATGGGCCGGCAGGCCGCACCATTCTTCCTGCACCGTGCCTGCAAGGAACCGCTCCGGACAGTGCGGCAGCACCAGCATCTGCCGCAACGCACCGAATGCGTCGCCATCCGGCCACCGTAGCCACACGATAACCGGAGGCAGGCTGCCGCCAGCCTTCAGTGCCTGCGCCGGAGTGTGATGCAACCCCGCGTGCCCCCGACTCCACCACGCACCACAGAGCGGGCTCGACGACGAACCCGCCGCCTTCCAGTACATGTTGCTCTTTCTCCAGGATCAAAGTCTTTGCCACGCACGAGCTTGAAACACAGACATACCTTCACGATGCCGCACCCGACGTGTTGAACCCACGCACACCCGCGCACCTTCCTGGCCCTCTCTCCAGCTCACGAGGACAGCTACAAATGAAGGCTTCCCTCCGATCATGACGCCTGGCATGAAGGCAAGTCATCCCACAAGAGAAACCCCTAGTCCAACGCGCAGATGCCGCACTTCTTGATAGGTTTTCTGTAATTGGCTTACATGCGCAAGTGTGAGGTGGAGTTGTGAGGGGGTCGCCGCGTGGCCGCGCATAGTGAGACGGGTCTGTACGGGACGGAGGCCGCTCGTAAGGCTCTCTTCCAGCTGCTCGATGCAGGCGCTCCGGTCGTCATCACGCGGGAGTCCGGTGACATGCTCGTGCGGGCTGTGCTGACCCCGTTGGATGCGCTCACTGAGGAGCAGCGTGCGGTGCTGGAGTCCTGGCCTTCCCATGGGCTCACCCAGGCTCGACAGACACTGGGCAGCTTGGTGACTCAGGCGGCCAGCGGTGCTCCGCAGCGGCTGCGTAAGCGCACCCGGGATGTTGCGGTGCTGCTCCCCGTTGACGTCGACGTGATCCCCATGGCGCCGGTCCCGACACCCGGTCCGTCGGTTGGTATCTCGTGCCCGTCGGCGCAGGTCTCGCGCCCGGCCCGCCGTCCGCGGACGTTGACCGGGCCTGCGGCTGCTCTCGATTCGCTCGCGAGCACCGACCGGGCTCCGCTGTCCTACGGGCTGCCTGCGCTGGATGAGGCGACGGGTGGTCTCCTGCCCGGCCGCCTCGCCCTTGTCGCCGCGGCCCCTGGCGTCGGCGGCTCCCTGCTGGCGGCGTCCGCGGCCCGGGACGCGGCTGTCATGCACGGCCGTACCGTTCTGTATGCGGCCTCGGGCCCGAGCGCCACGGATGTCTCGTGCCGCGTCGCCGCCGCTCACGCGGGCGTCAACTACCAGCTACTGCGCGCCGGGTCGCTCGATGCGCCCGCCGAGGTGCACGCAGCCCTCGATGAAGCCCGCCAGGCACCGCTCTGGGTCGACGATGGCGAGGACTTGGACACCACCGCGATCGCAGGCACCATCGCGGACGTGGAGGACCTGGCCCTGCTGGTGGTCGACCGCCTCCAGGCGGCCGCCGACCCAGCTGTGCCGCTGTCAGGCAATGCTCTGCCCGCGGTGACGCGCGACCTGGTGCGCCTCGCCCGCGAACATCAGGTGCCGGTGCTGGCGGCCGTCGATACCGACGACCCCGCCGTCATCGGACGACTGTCCGCGGACGTCGTGCTGCGCTTGGAGCGCGACGGCGACACGGCTCAACTTGCCGTTGCCGAAAGCGACTTCGGCACTGCCACCAGCGGTCCCACGATCCGGCTGTGGCCCGACTTCCTGCGCGCCCGCTTCCTCGACGGCCCCGCACCGGCCCAGGCGCCCGCACAAGCCCCTGTGCAGCCGTCTGCGCCCGGGTCGGCCTCGTCGGGGCCCAACCACCCCCCGGCGGCAGCGTCCCCGCCCGCGACAACGCTTCCCACGGCGCGTCCTGCCGCTTCACGGTCCGGGTCGGTCGACGCGGACGTGGCCGACCAGATCCGCTCCACCGTCACCGCCGCGCTGGAGGCTGCCGGCGGGGACGCGGACGCCGCCACCAACGCGCTGGTCAAGCGGGCAGTGCCCGATGTGATGGGCTGGTTCGACCACACCCGCAAGGGCGGCCGCTACGAACACAGCTCCTTCCCGCCGGTGAATGACCTGCTGAAGAAGACGGGCCAGAAGTCCGGCGCCGATGCCGTCTGGGAAGGACGGCTGAACTGGAAGAACATGCCACTGCGCACGGACGCCACGCCCCGGGAGGTCACGGCGCTGGACGCGAACGCCGCCTACCTCGCGGCGTTCAAGACGCACCTGCCGATCGGACAGCTCACCCACGACACCAGCGGAACGCACGACCCCAAGCGCGCCGGCATCCACCTGATCACCCCACCCGCCTGGGAGCACGACGATCTGCCCTCGCCACTGGGGGACCGCCGTAAGGCCGGCGACGTCTGGGTCACCGAACCCACCCTCCGCTTGCTCCAGCGCTGCGCCCGGGACGGCCTGTGCGAGGCCCCTGTCATCCATGAGTCGTGGACGTCCGGCGCGACCGAGAACGTGCTGGAGAAGCTGCGCCGCACGCTCGCCCTGGTGCGCCGGGAGGCGATCGAGGCCGGCGACGAGGTGACGACGGAGTACCTGAAGGCGGCGTACTCCAAGTTCATCTCGACCATGGGGGAGTCCACGTACAACCGGGAGATCCGCCGGCCGGACTGGATGCACATCCTGCGCTCGCAGGCCTTCGCGAACCTGTGGCTCAAGGCCCACCGGGCGTACAAGGCCGGCCTCACGGTCGTAGAGGTCACCGGCACGGACGAGCTGCACCTGGCCGGCGACTGGCGCGCGGTGTTCACGGAAGGAAGGGACCTGTCCGAGATGAAGCCCAAGCACCAGTACCTCCTCGGAGGTGAAGGCCAGTGAGCGCCCGCGAAGAATGGGGCTGGTACGCCAAACACGGCGCCCGCGGCATCCCCGGCTCCGCCGCCCTCGCCGCCGAGCTGGAGCGCATCGTGCGGGAGACCGGCATCAAGTCCCCCATCACCACCCCGCGCGGCCTGGGCGCCCGGCTGCACTACCTCGACAACGACGCCGGCCGCCAGGCCCTGCGGCAGGCCGGCGTCCGGCCGGGCACCCTGCGCCGCTGGCAGCAGGGCAAGGCCAAGCCCAGCAAGGGCTCGAGGGAGAAGATCGAGCGCGCCTACCGCGAGATCAGGGCCCACAACATGGCCCGCTCCGGCGCGTTGACGAAGCGTCTCCAGCAGGAGGGCCGCGGCACCCGCGTGGAGATCTACCCCGTCAACCAGACCGATGTGCCGGTACAGCGCCAGCGGGACGTCCCGCAGCGCTCCATCCGGATCCGGGACTGGGCCACCATCACCCATGCCTGGGCCGCCGGCGACGACGCCCAACTCGACCAGGCGTGGGGCGACATCATCGCGGAGATCGCTTCCGAGTACGTGGCCTACGCCTACGTCTCCGGCATCGGTATCGGAGCCTGACCGGTTGTCCGATCCGCCCGTCCCGTACGGGCGGTGAGGAGAGCCGGAGCGGGGCCCCGCACTCGAGCTACAGCTTCACCTGGGAGACGCCTTCGATCAGTTGGCCGGTCACCCGGAGGAGGCCGTGCCCGAGATCGGTCGGCGCGATCAGGATGCCCAGTACCCAGACGATGACGACGGTGAGCTTCTCATCGAAGCGACTTCTGGCCTCGGTACGGCGTCGCAGCCGCACAAAGACAATGATCGCCAGCAGGACCGCTACGTCCATCGTCAGCATCCGGCCCCTCCCCCTGCCTCCGCACGCCACTCCGGCCAGCGTGACCGCGCCCTTCCTGTCTATTGCTCAAGTGGGAGGCAACGCAGGCGAAACGGCACCTTTGACGCTATAAGGCGGCTGTCTGACCGAAACCGGCACGCGAACTGATCACGGCGGATCGTGGCCGACTTGATGTCGGAGACCGTGAAGGCCGGCACGGTTCTGGCGGGCAGCACGCCCCGACTGCGACGGAAGGACCTGAGACGCTGTCAGTCCTGTGGGTTACGGTCGTCGCCGTCCTGCGGGACGCCCTGTTCCCGCCTGGCCTCCAACGCCGGCCAGGCGGGAACCCTGTGGCGCGCACCCCTTCATTCTCGGCACGGGGCGGGCCCCTTCCGGATGGAAGGCCGACACCAAGGTGTCCTGCCTCCATATGACGGGCTACCCCGAGAGATTGCAAGGAGAACCGGGAACTTCCCCCCACCGGGCTGCTCGACCTTGCTCTACATGCCCTGGAACGGTCATCCCCGGACGCACATCGAGCACTCCACGACAGCTAATGTTCCGTGATTCCTTGATCACGTGGCGTAGCACCCCCGTGTCGGTTAATGCTGAGTTCTCCCACCAACAGCGGTTCGGCACCCGCTCGTTGAAGGGGCCTACCAGGCGTGGTCTTCCGGATGGCTGCGGCACGACACGAAGGAGATCGATGAACACCAAGCTCATAGCCGGTACAGCGTTGATGATCGCGGTGGTGGTGTTCGGCTGGAGCATGGGAATGGCGGCGCTGGGCCACGCGGCCCTCATCACCGCCGCCCCGGTCCTGGGCCTGACCGTGCAGCAGATCGTGCGTGCGGCACGCTCACGCACCACCGAACGAGCCTCCGGGCACCGCGTGACCGCGGTGCCCGATAAGGAGGACAGCGCCGTATGACAACCCCCTACGAGTCACCGGCGCCGAACCCCCGCCACGCACCAGCGCGCCCAGGCCGCAAACTCGGCCCGATCGCGAACCGCGTGAGCAGCTCCCACCGGGCCTGGCTGGTCCCGACCCGCAACAGCTACCTCTCCAGCGGCCGCACCCTCAGCGATCTCAGCGATCACGTCTGGATGGCCAAGTCCAAGCTGTCCGAACTGCTACGCGGTGTCGGCCACTACCCGCGGTGGGAGGTCCTCCACCGCCTGTCCACCGAGCTGAACATGCCCGACTGGCCCCTCTACCGGCTATGGCGACAGGCCGCCCTCGACGCCAGGAAGACCAAAGAATGGATCGAACGCTCCACAGACAAGGCCGTTGTGACGACCACACAGCCCCCGCCCCTGGCACACGGCGCCTTGCGTCAGATGGTCGAGAACGACTACCGCTACTACGCCCAAACGTTCCTCCTCGATGACGCACGCGACGCCGCGGTGGAAGAAGCCTTCGCCGCCCTGTGGCTCTCCTGGAACGACGGCCTGGCCAGCCCCGACATCCGCCGCTACGCGTGGAACATCTTCCGCACCACCGTCATGGCCAAGGCGACGCACAGGGACGGCCTGCCCGAACTCGAGAACTCCGTATTCGACACCGTCGCACTGCGCAGCCAGACGTCTCACACCGGCCGCATGACGCAGCTGACCGAGAGCTTGGAGCTGTTCAAAGCGATCAGCAAGCTGCCCGACGCCCAGCTCGACGTCATGGTCCTCCGTCACCTGTGCGGCCTCACCGACCAGAGGACCTCCCAACTCCTCGGCGTGCCGCTGGCCGCCGTACGCTCCGACGAACGCCACGCCATCCGCTACCTGGAGAGCGTCATCTACCCGTCCCAGTCCGGAGGGCCAACCGCATGACACCTCTTGAAGAGATCCTGTCCAGGGCGCTGCTGGTCCGTGACCGGGCCGTGCCCCGTGACGTCGTTCCGTCCAGCGAGGATGCGCCCCGAACCCGACCGGCCGCCCCACCAGACAGCGCGGAAGAGACACCCAACACCGCTGCGGCCGAAGAACTACGCGCGCTGTGCGAGACCCTCGTCACGCACGCCCCGGCCACCGTGGTCACCGCCTTCGTCACCGACCAAGTACCCGAACCCCGCAGCGCGCTCATCCTCGCCTGCGTCCTGCAGCTGACCGACACCGACGACGGCGCCCGCTTCTGGTGGCAGTACGCCGCCGGCGCCGGCCACCCCGCTGCCGCCTACTGCCTCTACCTTCACCATCTCTCTCTGGGTGAGGACGACACCGCCCGCTGGTGGCACTGCCAAACCGACGACGTCCAGCCTCGACCTCCCACCCAAGCCCCAGCGCACCCAGAACGCATCGACGAAGTCCCGACGACCACGCTCATGCGCGTTCTGCGCCACCTAGCCAAACAGGTGACCCGACCCCGATCAGCCCAGGTCATCAACCTCATGGAATACATGCCCACCGCCGTAGCCGTCGGCTACCTCCGCGAACCCAGCATGGAACTGCCTCTCCCCGGCCCCAAGTTCGCCTCGACCATCCGCACTCTGCTGACCGCAGCCTCCAGCCGGCCCCACAGCGCCGGGAAACTCCCGGCGCGTAAACCCTCCCAACCCAACACGCAGCAGTCTCCAGCCCCTCCAGCACCACCCCTGTGCCGGCGAATGGGCGCCGCGCACTGACCTCGGCAATGGCGTGGGGCCCCTGCCGCCTTGAGCGGCAGGGGCCCCGCGGGTAAATGGCCTCAGCGTGGGAGCCAGCCCGCCGCGACAGCGATCCCGAGCAGTGTCAGCCCTGTTCGGGCCCAGACCCGGGCCCATAGCCAGAGCCACGCCCGGAGGCGCTCCACGGTGTGCGCGTCGACGCTGAGATCGACACTCCTGGTGCGCAGTTCGTATCTGCGCCTTGGCTCAGGCGAGTTGAGGTCGACAGACATTACAAGTGCCCTCCTGGTCATAGTCGTTGATCAGTGCGCCCGTGTTGTAACGGGCTGTTCGGTCAAGAGCGCAAGCCCCAATTTCCGGCGGGGATGCCCCGGGTCCGGACGCCAAACGGGGAGTCCTGCTTCCTGCCTCTTGAGGGCCCCCGGAGTCCGACGGACAGGACGGAATGGCCTCTGGTGTGTATGGACGCCAAAGGCTGTCTGAGGTGAACCGGAAAGGTCTGGCCCTTCCGCGTAGCTCGCTTCCGGCGCGGAGCGCCGGCGTCTTTCCTCTCCACTCC